>NZ_CAHLAR010000005.1 GCF_903652925.1 Achromobacter anxifer
GCTCATCGCGTAGTCCAGGTATGCGCTCTTTGCGTAGGCTTCAAGGTCGACGCTGTCATTTACAGCATGCGCGGTGATTTCTGTGGATTCGCTCATAAGTCAAAAAGTGGGTTAGCGCCGAAGCGCACAGGATGGTTGTCGAAAAGCACAGGAGCCCCGTATCAGCCTGGGAGTGCTCGGCGTGCTTCCTTTGCTTGAATCACCTGGACTTGTGCAGCTACGCGGTCGCCTTTCATGGCCTCCTGCACTGCGCTAAGTGGGATGGCGGTGAAACGCCCAGCCCATTCGATCGCCGGTCGAGCCCAAACCAGTGGATCAAACGGCCACAGATGCTTGTAGATGTACAGCGGCGCCGTATCCCGGGAATCACGAGCGACCCCCTCGAAGCGGTAAAGGCCCCCATCGGTATGGCGGAATGTCTGCCCGGGTTCGGGCTTATCAATTGGAAAGGGTGTCATTGCAGAATTCGAAGATCTTGGACAATAAAGCCCATCTGGCCCAGGTCAACGGGTTCGCGCGCGACGCGGCCACCCATGGCACTTTCAAGGTGCGGTAACCATCGCTTGTACAGATCGCCTGATGCGAAGCGAACGTCACGATCAGATCCTGTTGCGATCAAGAACTCTTCCTTCTTCCCGCGGCGAACCGCTTTGACGGTCACCTGGACCGTCAACCACCCGATATCCACGCGTAACGCCGCATCCTCGTAAAGCGAGCCACTGATGGAATGTCGCCCCATCCACTTTTGCCAATGCTTGCCGTGAAGTCGAGCCAGCCAGATACAACGCTCAAGAAACTGCTTGGGTGAGCAGTGCGCCAGAGAAGTGTCTTTCGTTTGAGGTGTGGTCGTTTGAGGTGTGGTCATGGTGATGATTCAGAGCTGCTTAGGCAGCAGCGCCAAGCTCGATCCGAGGCGCACTCCTGCGCAGTGGTTCGAGAGCCAGTCAATAGAGCCAAATAGCCCGCAGCAGAGCAATCGCGTATTCCTGTGTCGGAAGCCAGTCCGAACCCCTGCCGCTCGAAGCTGGTTGATCACCCAGATGTTTGGAATAAGCACGTCGGTGGCAATGATCTCCAGCGGCCTTTGCAGCCAAGCAGCCAGGAACAGCGCAACCCCGACCGAGCGTGACGCGCCCGCCTGGCAATGCACCATGAATGGCTTGTCTTGGGCGGCAAGCGCGGCCGTCAGCACGGCGCGGGCTTGAATCTGGTTCATCGTGGTGAACCCACCGCCCTCGCGGTCCGTATCGTGGAAGCCAAGAGCAACCACATCGGCAAAGTCGCGGCTCAGCTGCGCGCGCGACTGGCGCGGGTTTGCAATGGAGATCGCCACTTCGCCGGGACGTGGAATCCAGGCTTCCGCCTCCTCGCGCGGAAGCACGACGATCGACTTTTCAGCATGGCGTCGTGCCGGCGCAGGATGGGTTTCGAGTGCGGCTGGCGGCGCGAATTTCAGATGGGTCATGCGTCGATCGCTGCCTTGTCGCCCTCGGTTTCAAGCAAGCTGCGCCGAGCGGCGACTTCCTGCCTGCCCATCAGGCTATTCAACGTCTGTCCCGCCTGCTTGATGTCGGACACGGTCACGGGGAGCAGAACTCGGGTATCCGGACTCAGAACCGTTTCCTTCAAATGGGCATTGTTCATCTCCCCCAGGCCCTTGAAGCGGGATACAACCAGCTGCTCACGCTTGAATCCATCGGCCTGGAACTGTGCCAGCACGTCATCCCGCTCGGCTTCGGTCAGGCAATACACCTTTTGCGCCGGCTTGCTCTTTCCCTTGGCAGGGACGTCCACGCGGAACAGCGGAGGCTTGGCGATGTAGACGTGCCCCTGGTCGACCAAGCAGGGGAAATGGCGGAAAAACAGGGTCAGCAGCAGCACCTGAATGTGCGATCCATCGACGTCCGCGTCCGACAGGATGATGACCTTGCCGTAGCGCAGGTTCTCGAGCACCGTATCCGGCGCATCGCGGTCATGAGGATCCACCCCGATCGCCACCGAGATGTCATGCACTTCGTTATTCCCGAACAGCTCACCGCGCGCCACCTCCCAGGTGTTGAGCACCTTGCCACGCAGCGGCAGGATGGCCTGGTAGATACGATCACGCGCGGTCTTGCACCCGCCGCCGGCCGAGTCGCCTTCCACCAAGAACAGCTCGTTGCGGCTGATATCTGTGATTTGGCAGTCGGTCAGCTTGCCAGGGAGGGTGGCGACGCCTGAGGATTTGCGCTTCTCCACGACCTTGCCCTGCTTGAGGCGGGCCGAGGCTTGTTTGATGACCAGCTCGGCGATCTTCTTCGCCGATTCCGGATTCGCCAGCAGCCAGCGCATGAACGGGTCTTTCGACACCTGGTTGATCACCCGAACGGACTCGCGGCTGGTGAGTTTGTCCTTGGTCTGGCCCTGAAACTGAGTGTTGACGATGTGGGCGGAGAGCACGAAATTGGCGCGGCTCCAGACGTCCTCGGCCTGCAACGAGACCCCGCGCGGCAGCAGGGCATGATGGTCGCAGTAGTCCCGAAGGGCCTCGAACAACCCAGATCGCAGCCCGGCCTCGTGCGTGCCGCCCTGCGGGGTCGGGATCATGTTGACATACGACTCACCCGCGCCCGACTCCACCGCCCAGGCCACCGCCCAGTCCGCGCCGTCACCAGGCACCGTGTTGCCATCATCGTCAGTCTGGCTTTCGAGACGGCCCGAAGCCACGAAGGGCACTCCCACCAGTTCAAGGCCGGCTACCCGCTCAGCCAGATAATCCTTGAGGCCGTCTGCATAGCACCAGGTCTGCGTGTCGCCAGTATGCTCGTTTTCAAGCACAACCGTGATGCCCGGCAGCAGCATGGCCTTGGCGCGAAGCAGGTGCGTCAGCTCGGCCATGGGCAGATTGGCAGTTTCGAAGTATTTTGCGTTGGGGGTGAAACGCACCAGCGTGCCAGTGCCGCCACGCTGATAGTCCCCGATGCGCTCGACCGCCGAGATTTTGCGGTCGCCGTCCTCGAACTGCACCCGGTAGATGCCGCCGTCGCGGCGGATCTCGACCGAGAGCTTCAACGACAGGGCATTCGTGACCGACACGCCCACGCCGTGCAGGCCGCCAGAGCGTCCATAGCTGTTGCCCTTGCGGAACTTGGCGCCGGCGTGCAGCCGGGTGAAGGCCAGGACCACCACAGGCACCTTCTGGGTGGGGTGCAGACCGGTTGGGATGCCGCGGCCGTTGTCCTGCACCGAAACGGATCCATCCTTGTGCAGCGTCAGGGTGACCTTCGTCGCATGGCCGTTCTGGGCCTCGTCGATCGCGTTGTCCAGGACTTCCTGAGTGATGTGCAGCGGGTTCTTGGTCCGGGTGTACATGCCCGGCACCTGTCGGACCGGCTCCAAACCTTCCAATACGTCAAATGCCGACTCGTCGTACGCTTTTTCGGCAGGGATCACAGCACCAGTCATAGAGATACTCATGGAACGAAGAACGGCCAGCGCAAGGCGGCCAGGTGAATCGATCGGTGTAGCCACACGGACGCGGCCTACATCTTGGATAGTATATCTGTAATCTAGCCGTTATCAGTTTTTGCTGCGATTGGCGTATACTTAATTCACGCAATTTAAGGCTAATTCTCAGCTGCTTTTAACACTCACAGATGTTCCTCCAGCCCTTGATCAACTTCTTTCTGCGCCGCAAGGCTCCTCCCGCTGCTCCGCCAGCGCACACGATCTGCACTGCGCCGGACGCCGGCCCCTGGCGGGTCAGTGAATGGCACACCTCGAACCAGCTGGTGCTGCAATCCGACGCGGGCGCACACCGTGTTGCGCTTGCCATCATGGGGAACTTCGATTCCGATGATCAGCGTCTCGCTTATGCCAATACCCTGGCCACATGGCTCAACGACCAGGTCGCTGCCTGCACCACAATCATGTCCAAGCCGCCGACCAGCACCCAGGCTGACGTCAGTTTGGAGACGATCGCTTGGCCTGAGCATGATGAGCACGCTTCGATCAGCGTGCACCTGTCCGAGCAACGTCGCAAAAGTCTGGGCTCTGCCCCTTCCGCAGACGACAAGCCCGCGGGGCGGTACGGCTGTCACTGCGAACTGCCACCCGGGCAGATGCCGGACGCCTGTGTGATTGACCAGGGCCAGCGAGACAACTGCTGCCTGGCCCAGGATGGACGTACCCGCAATTCCTGTGAATACTGGCAGCCGATCCAGTTCGTACGCGCTGCCTAACTGTACCGGAGCTTCCATGAAGGCCGTCAACACTCGTCTTTTTTTAGCTGCGGCTCTCGCTGCGGCCGCACTGGTCAGCACTGGCGCGTCGCACGCGCAGCGCATCGGCCCCGGCAGTTACGTCCAGACTATCGTGGTCGAAGACGTCGCCGTCCAGTACATTCGAGGAGAGATCCGTTTCTGCGAACGCCAGAACGTGAAGGGCCTGATCTGCCAGGACAAGCAACATCCCCTAGGGAAAATGACGGGGCGCCCGATGGCCCGCGACTGGTGGTCACCTGAAACGTACGTGGCGGCCGTTACCGGCACGACCAGTTTCACGATCGAGGGTGTCAACGCCGGGTACCGACGCAACAGCCTGGCCATCTCCTTCTACTTCGACTAACGGATCACGGCTGCCATCAAAAGGAAACGGGCGCCAGGCGCCCGCTTCATCATTGGAAGACTTCACTTCCGGACGGGCACGGCCCCCGCTGCCACATCCCCCCCGCCATTCCCCAGTTGGCCGCTGCCATTTCCCCCCATGCACTTGGCCGTGTTGCCGCCCACCGCGCACATGAACGTGCCGCCCGCCGTGATCTGGGAACCACCATCAAAACCAGTGACGGTGGTCGCTACAGGGCTTTGCGCCAGCCCAGGGGCTCCGCCCCAGCAGTACACGGCCGACGCGGTAGACGCGCACGAATACGAACTGTTTGCGACGACTTTTGATGCACCCACGACACCAGGAACTTGAACGGGCGCAAACGCGCTGGACCCGCCTGCGGCGCCGATCTGGCCGAATTCGTTCCATCCCCAGCACCAAACCGTGCCGTCCGACTTCGTCGCGCAGGAGTGGCTGTAGCCCGAGGCAATAGACGTCACGCCGCTGGTCAAGCCCTGGACCTGGAGCACATCCCACGTCCCCTCATTGTGGCCGCCGCCCAGTTGGCCCTGGTCATTCGGGCCCCAGCACTTCGCCGCCCCATTGTGGATGACGCAGGTGTGATAGCTCGTGGACGCCACCGCAGTAACCCCGCTGGTGAACCCGAACGTGCCCGCACCATAACCGAAGCACTGAATCCCGCCGGCAGTGGTGACCGCGCACGTGTGATATCCCCCGACCGTCAAGGCCGTTGCACTGCCCGCCGCACTGGCAACGACTGGCACGGCCGAGTTGTTCGTGTTCCCATTTCCGAGCTGCCCAGAGCTATTCAGACCCCAGCAATACACCGTGGAGTTGCGGATAGCACAAGTATGTGCGCCGCCCGCAGCCACCTCCGTGACCGAGTTCGTCAGGCCCGGCACCTGAATCGGCACGTTCGACCCAGTCGAGGACCCGTTCCCCAGCTGCCCTTGTGCATTCCCGCCCCAGCACTTCAGCTCACCGGCCACTGTAATTGCGCATGCATGCTCGTAACCCGCAGAAACCTTCACGACGTCGAGAGTTTCGTAACCGACGCGCAACGTGTAGACCTGCTGCCCGGACTGCCCCTTGTACCGTGCAGTGACCGTGAAGCTCTTCCCCGCCGGCGACAGCTCAAGCGGGGAACCACTCAACAGGCCTGCCGCGTTCAACGCAAGCCCAGAAGGCACCGAATCCGCGGACCACGCCGCCATGGTCGGCTGTGCTGCCTCATCCCCCGTGATTTGGAGGTAGTTGGTGAAGTCATGGCTGTATGGCTTGCCAGCGATTGCATCCGGCAGTGCGGCAGGGTGTAGCACCAGCTGGATCGGCGGCTTGGAGCTCGCTTGACCAGGGACTGGAATGACGACCAGGAACTGCGCGGCCAGGGCATGGGTGCAGGCAGCCGCGGCAAGGGTCAGTGACAGGAGGAATCTCGTTTTCATGACAGTGAATGGCTTAGGGGGCGATGATAGATTGGGTATAGCTATCAATACCACCCGGTACCCTTGATGCATTGCGCAGATTCCACAAATCTCAGCATCCAGGATTGAAAAGTCGCGCGGCGTCGGCACAGACCATCACGCCGAGCCCACCCCCACGATCCATATCAGCAACTCCGCCTCAGGTACGGCGCCATAGCTGAGCAACAACTCTCTAATCAGTCGCCAGGACAGCTTGTCGGTGGCTGGGATATGGGAAATATTGCGTACATCGGGAGCTGACCCAGTGTTGGAATCAGCCGATCAATGGCCAGGCCGTCGTAGGCCCACACCCTGTGGTGGATCGAGGGGATGCCGGGCCGGCCAGAGCTTCGCAAGAAGAAGTCGTCGAGCAATGGACTTCGTTGCGCCTTCAGGTGGTGGGCTTGGGCCCGGTACAGGAAGCGTTGAAGGCGCGTGAGGTGATCCGCAAGCGCGTCGCTTGGGCATGCGTGAAGAGCGCGTTCGCTACTGCAATGGCGGAGCAACTCCTGCGCGGAGTATATCGCCAAGCTGTTTTTCGCAATCTACCTAGCCCGCAGGCCATTTGTCGCTATACAAAGCTCCGGCGCGTGGCGCTGCGCTTTGTATGTCCGACATGCCCCAATTTACCTCCCTGATCAACAGCCACCTCGGCATGAGCCTCTGCCTGGGGTTCTCCGTCTACGCATTCTTCATCCTCTGGCGCCGGCTCTCCATTCGCTGGGTGAACTGGTTCCCCCTCCTGGCCAAGCTGGTTCGCTTCGCCATGTATGGCGCAGCAGTGGCCATCCTGTTCCTTGCCATCTCTGTCCTGGGCAGCAACGAGTTCAGCCCACAGTCCTGGCTGGCTATCCTTATTGGCGCGCTTGCGGCACCAGCAATCAATACGGCCGCCCGAGGCCTGCGCAAGAAGGAGAAGGTTCGTCGCGGCGCCCGGGTAGGTGAGCCCTCCGACGTCAACCGGGCCACGAGCAAACTGCCGCGTGAGGACTTCCACGAGAGCTTTCAGATTGGCGGCGTCAAGGTGCCGCGCAGTGCCGAGCCATATCACTTCTTCGTTGTAGGCTCGACCGGCTCCGGCAAGTCGGTGGCCCTCACCGGGCTGCTGGACCATATCCAGGCCCGCGGCGACATCGCCCTGGTGGTCGACTCTGGCGGTGAATACGCCTCACGCTACTACAACCCAGATCGTGACCACATCCTGAACCCCTTCGATGATCGTTGCGCGCCTTGGTCTCCGACAGCCGAAATGTCCGGGCCCTGGGACGCCGAAGCACTGGCCAAGTCGATGATCCCGGACGGGGTAGGCGACTCCAAGGAATGGAATGGCTACGCGCAAACGCTGGTGACGTCGACCCTCCGGCAGCTCACAGCCAAGGGTCAACTGTCCATCAGGGATCTCCTCTACTACGTGCAGGCGGCACCTGTCTCTGAGCTGGAGCCGTTCCTTGCCGGCACGCCGGCGGCGGCTCAGCTGGTCTCCGACAAGACCTTCGGCTCCATTCGCACGATCGCCGCCAACTACCTGGCGACCTACGCCTACCTGACCGACAGCGACAACCCGTTCTCTGTGGCCAAGTTCATCCGCCGAGAGAAGCCTGGCTTCCTGTTCATGACGTACCGTGATGACCAGCTGGACTCTCTGCGCAACATGATCTCCTGTGCGCTGGACATCGCTGCCCGCACGATTCTCGCGCTCCCTGCCAACAGCACGCGCCGTGTCTGGCTGGTGATCGACGAGTTTGCGTCCATCGGCAAGGTGCAGTCCATCGAGGCGGTCGCCACCAAGGCACGCAAGGTTGGCGGCTGCCTGGTTGTCGGCTTGCAGTCGGTCTCCCAGCTCAAGGACCGCTACGGCGAACACTCCGCACAGACCATTCTTTCCTGCTTGTCCTCGTGGCTGGTCCTGCGCTGTTCGGACGCCGACACCTCTGAATACATCTCCAAGTACATCGGGGATACGGAAATCTCCCGGATGACGCGTAGCGAATCGGACTCGGACACTGGCGGCGGCAGCGCTGGAGTGAACGAGCAGATCCAAACTCAGCGTGCGGTGATGCCTGTCGAACTCCAGCGCCTGGCCAACCTCCAGGGCTTCTTCAAGCTGTCTGGCGACTACCCGATCTGCAACGTGAAGCTGAGCTTCCCGCCCAAGCGCCCCCCAGCGGCAGAACACTACGCCCAGCGCGACTTCGAGCAGAAGCCCATGCTGAGCCTGATGCCCGTACAAACGGCTGACCAGGCAGGAGGTGGCAGCGCTGGCGGCGCGTCAATGACACCGAGCTCTACCTCCGAACCTACACCAGCCGCGGCTGTGGAGGAATCATCAGCGCCACAGCCCGTGATTCTCAAGCTCCGGCCCAACCCGCTGGATGGCGATCCTCAAGAATACGAGGACACGCTGAATGACCTGGCCGAGGGCTTGGAAGTCAGCATGTAGCTTGCGAATTATGCATTTTTGCAACACAAGCAGCTCGCGTCCGAAGAAATTTTGGGCGCGAGCTTCACTTTTGTGGAACTTCACATATACTCAGCACTCACAAAGCTTAATTCCGGCGGGAAACAGGCCTGAAACACAGGGATCGAAAATATTTCGCAACTTGTGTTGACATGGGAACTTTAGCCGCTATACTAAGCACCAACGACTTAACCGTTAACCGAATTTCATAGGATTTCTGACCATGTTCGCAACCAGCCGCTTTCACAAACACTCCATGCCCAAGGCATGGCGTGCTGTGTCGCGTATTGGCGGCGGATGTTCAGATATTCGCTTCAATGCACTTCCTCAGCCGATGGTGAGCTTGCAATCGCTCAACTATCTGCCGTCGTCGCATTCCGGGGAGAGGATCAACGCCTAAGTTGAATCTCACCTAGCAGGTTCCCAGTGGAGCCCCGGAATGCGCAAGCAGACCGGGGCTTTTGCATTGGAGCCTCAAACAACGTGTATATGCGGAACGAGACCGTAGCTGGCACGTAAAACCTGACCCAAGCCAAAGGGATCCAGGAGCAGCAAATGGGCGGGGTCCCGGTATGAAACTGTGGTGAGAACGCAGGAGTAAGAAGGGCAGTGACGGGACAACCGTCGCACTCGATGAGTCGAGGTTTTGCTAATGCCGTGATGGCACTGCATGTAAAGGACAGTCGTGAGATTGGCCCACCTCAGCACAGATTCGTCGGGTTTCCAAAGCATCCATGCGCTGGGTGCTTTGGAAATCCAGTTTGGCGGACGGGTTTAGCCCGAACGCCCTCAGGTGCAGCCAAACGCCATAGCGGAAGTGGAGAAATAGGTGGGGAATCAGTCGGTGCCGAACAAAGTAGGACCGACCCCTGCCGACACGGAATCCAGGTGGACTTTGACTCCCGGCTCGCTGAAAGCGCCTGAACGTTTTTTGCCGGTTTAGCTCAGCTGGAAGCAGCATCCGCCTTGTAAGCGGGAGGTCGTCAGTTCGAGTCTGACAACCGGCACCAGTTTCGATTCCCCAGTAGCACAGTTGGTAGTTGCGCCGGACTGTTAATCCGGATGTCGCAGGTTCGAGCCCTGCCTGGGGAGCCAAACATCGCCGTCGTAGCTCAGTTGGCAGAGCAGCTGTTTCGTAAACAGCAGGTCACAGGTTCGAGACCTGTCGCCGGCACCATGGATATGTGGGGTTAGCAAAGCGGCCATGCACCGGATTGCAAACCCGGCTAGACCAGTTCGACTCTGGTACCCCACTCCATCTCTTTTCCTGGAGGTCTTGCAGCTATGGCGTGTGCTGCCCCGGATTGTAAATCCGGTCCCACTGGGTAAACATTCTCGGTTCGAATCCGAGGGCCTCCACCAGTACACATGCCCAGGTGACGGAATTGGCATACGTGCCAGATTCAGAATCTGGATTCTGCGGGTTCGAGGCCCGCCCTGGGCACCAATATGCGCTGCTGACTCCAGCGAGCTATACGAAGAACAATCAGCTCAAAAGGAAACAGCTATGCAAACATCAATGAGGGCCGCGGTGTCCTGGCCGAATATATCGTTCGGGCCGGTCAACCTGTGGAGCCTGCAACCTGTGTGGAAGGGGGTTGAATCCTTTCCGCCTCGACCGCACGCTCCCGCCACAAAAGCAATTGCGAGCACGATGCACCGGGACAATCCATTGCTTCGGCAAGCCTCGGCTCATCGATGAGTCTCGGCGCCTTCTTCGGGAGGCGCCTATTCATCCCAGACATGGAAGACGAACCAGACAGGCGTCTGGACCTGCTTTGAAAGCAGTGGGAGCGAGCTGGTACCTCGCTTGGGCTTCGAGTGCACCCGTCTTCCGCCAGTATCGATCATGGAGAGTGAACCGGACAGGCGCGCCGGCACCGCCTCGAAAGCGGTTGGAGCTGTGATGAACAGCTTGGGTTTCGAGTACACCCGCTCTCCGCCATTACAAGAAGGAGATGTCCATGAAGGACTTGACCAAGGCCCAGCGCCGGCACGATGCCGAGCGCGTCAAGCGTAACAGGGCAGGGCACCGCCTGATGCGCGACCAGCAAACGCCCAAGGCGATCGGCATGCATGCGGCCACGCCGGCCTCGTGCTCGTGCCACGTGTGCGGCAATCCGCGCAAGTACCGCGGCGAAGTGACGATGCAGGAGCGCAAGTTCCTGGACGTCAGCCGGGAGTACCTGATGGGCGAAGCGGCCTGAGCTCCAGGCCAGCCCAAAACCGCCCGAGGCTGGCTGCACCGGGCTCTTCTCTCAAGACTTCTTAGGGGTGGCTGTAGCCAAGTGGTAAGGCGCGAGGTTGTGACCCTCGCATGCGCCGGTTCGATCCCGGTCAGTCACCCCTAAGCAGTTTTCCGGGGATGTAGCAGCGTCGAAGCGCCAGCCTGTTGAGCGTATGCCACGGGTCGGACGGGTAACTACGTAGGCCCGTCATCTCCACCACCATTTTTGCGGGGTTAGCTCAGTTGGTAGAGCGACAGCGTGCCATGTTGTAGGCCACGAGTTCGAATCTCGTACCCCGCCCCATTCTTCGGGCCGTAGCAAAGCGGAAATGCACACCTAAAACGAGAGGTGACCGGTAGCACGGGCTTGAGACGAAAGAGCGAATCGCGCATGGTTTGCAGAAGCACCTATAGCGGCCCGGCAACGGGTGGCCTTCAAGCAGCAAGGGAAGCGGGTTTTCCAAGCGGTTCGCGCCAATCACCCAGTGAGCACGACTGTCGTTGACGGTCACACAGGCTCTGATTGGTTCTCAAGTGAGGTGGGTTCGATTCCCATCGGCTCGACCAACAATTCATGGAGGGTAAACCGGACAGGCGTGCCGGGGCTGCCTGCTAAGCAGTTCGTTCGGTGAAAGCCGGATTCGGTTCGAGACCGATGCCCTCCGCCATTTTCGTCCTCGACAACCTGCGGCAAGTGCCAGCAGGAATGGGTGGCCCCGCTGGGCTCACGAGGCGCCATCAAACCTATAGGAGCAGCGCATGTCGCGAAAACCTACCAAATCGTCGGGAGCCCTGATCGTCCCGGCGTCCAAACCGCGCAACCCACTGGTCGCCAGTGCGGTGCTGCGCAAGGCCGGGGCACATCGCAAGACCAACAAGGCCTTGCGGGCGGAAGCCAAACAACATTTCCGGCGCGTCGCCCAGTTGGTAGGGCAGCGGACTTTTAATCCGCAAGGCGTGGGTTCGAACCCCACCGCGCCGACCATTTCAGACCTGTGTGCTGGGCTATAGCTCAGTTCGGTAGAGCGCCGCACTGTTAATGCGGTGGTCCCTGGTTCGAGGCCAGGTAGTCCAGCACACACGTTTGATGGGCCACTAGCTCAATGGATAGAGTACGAGGCTACGAACCTCGGGATGGGGGTTCGATTCCCTCGTGGCCCTCCACACAATCATCGGCGGTTAGCTCAGTTGGATCAGAGCACTGGATTACGAATCCAGGGGTCGCAGGTTCGAGTCCTGCACCGTCGGCCATACACTCGCCTCGCAGGCGGCGGGGCGCATCTTTAACGCGTCGTTGGCAGAACGGTTATGCACCGGACTCTTAATCCGATTTACCTGGGTTCGACCCCCAGGCGGCGCACCAACAATGCCCTCGTGATGGAATTGGAAGACATACTGGATTCAGAATCCAGGTTCTGGGGGTTCGAGGCCCCCCGAGGGTACCATCACCGCCCGCCGGCCGGCCCGGCGCGGCACGCTGGCAGCGTACTGCCGAGTTTTCATGGATCTGTGGTCGAGAGGCTCAAGACGGCGGACTGTAAATCCGTTGCCCCCAGGGGCGCCGTTGGTTCGAATCCAACCAGGTCCACCATTCACCGTTGCCCTCTTAGCTCAGAGGCTAGAGCACCGTCTTGATAAGGCGTAGGTCGCTGGTTCGATTCCAGCCGAGGGTACCAGTTTCACGCCATTCGGGGCATAGCGCAGTTGGTAGCGCGCAAGCTCGGGGAGCTTGAGGCCGCAGGTTCGAGCCCTGCTGTCCCGACCATTTCAACCGTCCGGTTCGCCGGCATACGAGGTCACCATGTTGAGCACCATCACCTACGAGCCGGGCTTCATCGCTGAGCCGGCCGGAATCTTCACCAAGCTGTGGGAAACCTTGGCCTGGGAGCGCAGGGGCGGCACCCCGAGGCGCGAATACTACTGCAACGACGTCGACGTGCCCTACACCTACGGCAAGGGCGCCGGCGAGCGGACTTACCATCCTTCGGCCTGGACGCCGGAGATCCTGGCCATCAAGGCCGCGGTCGAGGCGAAGCTGGGCTGCAAGATGGAGGTGTGCTTCCTGAATGGCTACGAGAACTCTCGTGACCACCTGGGATGGCACGCCGACGACTCGCCGGAGATGGATGACGCCAGGCCGATCGCCATCGTCACCCTGGGCGCCGAGCGGGAGATCTGGTTCGCCCCCGCAGCCGATCGTTCCGATGTCACCAAGGTCCTGCTGGGTACCGGCAGCCTGTGCGTGATGGCGGCCGGCATGCAAGACACGCACGTGCACAGGATCCCGAAAGTGGATCGCGAGTGTGGCCCGCGGATTTCCCTGACCTTCAGGGGATACGTCGGCGCATGACCACAGCCCCGCGCCTCACCGCGCGGGGCACCTTCCGGCCTGGTCAGCCGCAATGCCGAGTGCATTGCAGAGGTGTAGTTCCAATTGGCAGAACGGCGGGCTCCAAATCCGCGCGATGAGGGTTCGAGTCCTTCCACCTCTGCAATGCATTCGATGCTTGGCTAGCTCAGCGGTAGTAGCAGTCGCCCGATAAGCGACAGGTCGTTGGTTCGATTCCAACGCCAAGCACCACATTTTCACGGCGTGTAGGCTAGTCTGGCCCAAGTCGCCTGCTTCGGGAGCAGGAAATCGCAGGTTCAAATCCTGCCACGCCGACCAATATAAACCCCGGGAAGGGCAGCAGTAGTTGGGATGCATTCCCGGACTGCTCGCCACGACCCAAATGCTCTGGTGGCGGAATTGGCAGACGCGCTTCTTTGAGGTGGAAGTGCCGGAAACGGCGTGCGGGTTCGAGTCCCGCCCAGAGCACCAATTTCACCCCATGGCCGCCTGGCGCGCGGCCGCACCAAACAAGATGGCCATGTAGCTCAGCGGTTAGAGCATCGCCCTCATAAGGCGGAGGTCCCCGGTTCAAATCCGGGCATGGCCACCAATTTCATCCCGTCGTAGATCAGTGTGCTCTCCTCTGGCTTGGGGGTTCGCAGACGGTCTGCATGTGGCACTCCTGGATCACTATCCCCATGAAGCTGCGCGATAACATCGCATGGGCTCCGCTCAACCGCCGAAAGGCAGGTCGCGCTGATGATTGGGGCCTCACTGATCTGGGCTCTGGCCACCTCTGTAGCACCCATGCGCCCAGTTACGAGAGTCGGTAGATCAGCCCCACCAGCTCATGCGATTTATGGGGAAGACACACGTTCGAACCGTGTTGACGGGGCCAATTTCATCGGAATGTAGCGCAGCCTGGTAGCGCACTTGTCTGGGGGACAAGGGGTCGCGGGTTCGAGTCCCGCCATTCCGACCAAATTGCAAGCGACAACCCGAGCGATCGCTGGCTGCCGTGGTGGCAGGTGGAGGAAAGTCGGGACTGCACAGGGCGCGTGTCCACGCTCTGCGGGAGGCTTCGGCCGACGCACCGCAACGTGGCCGGCAGCAACGCAAACAGAGGATCATGACGCGGCCCGCCGAGTCCTCAGGTAGCGGCATAGATGAATGATCGCATAGAACAGAATCCCGCTTACGGGGTTACCGCTTGCACCACCATTTCCACGCCCCCGTAGCTCAGTCGGACAGAGCGGCGCCTTCTAAGCGCAAGGTCGGGGGTTCGATGCCCTCCGGGGGCTCCAAGTCAATGCCGGATGATCCGCGTGTGAATCCACGTGCCGGCTCCAAATTCTTCCCTGGCGACCAGGGAAACACGATCAATGCGGTAGTAGCTCAGTTGGTTAGAGCGCATGCCTGTCACGCATGAGGCCAGGGGTTCAAGCCCCCTCTATCGCGCCATTTTTGTAGGGGATTAGCCAAGTTGGTAAGGCACTGGATTTTGATTCCAGCAATGCGCGTGTTCGAGTCACGCATCCCCCGCCAGTTTTCGGTTCGTTAGCTCAGTGGTAGAGCGCCGGCCTGTCGAGCCGAGTGTCAGGAGTTCGATCCTCCTACGGACCGCCATTTCTCCCGTCGCGTCCCGCACCAGGCGATCAGAGCCGAAATGCCGTGCGACGAAGTTCCAGTTGATAGGGGTGTAGCCAAATGGGAAGGCAACCGGTTTTGACCCAGTCATGAGCAGGTTCGATCCCTGCCACCCCCGCCATATTGCTATGAGGTAGCCGATGTTCACACCAGACCTATTCCCGGCGCCCGATGCGCCAAGACCGGACATCCTCAGCGATGCCCGATTTTTGACGGCGGCGGAGCACGACGAGCTGTTTACCTGGTGCGTGCACCAGGCGCCCTGGCGCGACATGCATATCCGCTTCTCGGGCGGCATTGAGCGCGCGGTGCCGCGCCGCCTGGGTTGGTTCGGCGACGTCGACTACGCCTACTCAGGCCTTCATCATCCGGCCGCGCCGATGCCTCCCCAGCTGCGTGTCATCGCTGACCGTATCGAGGCCTGGCTGGCGCAGCAAGGCCTCGAAGCGCGGTTCAACAGCGTACTGATGAACTTCTACCGCGACGGCAGTGACTCGATCGGCATGCATGCGGACAAGGAGACGCAGCTCGAGCAGGATCCGACGATCGCTTCGCTGTCGCTTGGCGCCACGCGCACCTTCAAGTTCAGGCATATCGCCTCGGGGCTCATGCTGTCGGAGCCACTGGCCGGCGGTTCGCTCCTGGTGATGAAGGGCGACACCCAGCGCAAGTGGCTTCATGGGATCCCCAAGGAGCCGGGAGCCGGCCCCAGGGTGAACCTGACCTTCCGGCACACGCTGCGCCCGGCGCAGTGACCGTCTTAACCGAACCGGCGTGAACCGGAACTGAACCACGGATATGTCCGCGGGGAGGGTGCCTGGCACAGGCTTGAGGGGATGGCCCCCAGTGCACAGATTTCCTTGCTGGCGCGTGACGCCGGCATACGCGTCCGTAGCTCAGTTGGTAGAGCACCGGCCTGAAGAGCCGGGTGTCACTGGTTCGATTCCAGTCGGACGCACCAGATAATGGGGTTGTAGCTCAGTTGGGAGAGCGCTTGCATGGCATGCAAGAGGTCACGGGTTCGATTCCCGTCTTCTCCACCACTTTACGGGGTATGAAGGCAAGTGGTCTAAGCCGCCGGGATCTGACCCCGGAGAACGTCGGTTCGAATCCGACTGCCCCCGCCATCACAGTCTCGCACGGACGAGGGGATCCATCACCCCCAGTGCACGAACAAGGCTGGCGCCGCGCGCCGGTCAAACGCTCTCGTAGCTCAGTTGGTAGAGCACCGGTTTGAAAAACCGGGTGTCGCTGGTTCGACCCCAGCCGAGAGCACCAGATCAATCCCCCGGGGACGTAGCTCAGTTGGGAGAGCGCGGCATTCGCATTGCCGAGGTCGAGGGTTCGACTCCCTTCGTCTCCACCACCCTATACATATGCAACAACGCCGTCGGTTCAAGCGATGATCACCGCGATCTTCGTACCGGCGGCTTTTTCAACGCGATGCTGACCAGAGAGCAGTTGGCTCGCGCATCAAATCAATGCCCCGATGACGGAACTGGTATACGTGCCGGCCTCAAAAGTCGGATTCTGTGGGTTCGAGTCCCACTCGGGGTACCATATCCTACGCGACGATTTCTTCTTTGCGCTCAGCGGCGGCCAGGAACTCAGTCGTTGCCCATACTCCGCGCTTGAGCGATGTGAGCTCGCCGGCATCAACCATCTGGCGGCGAACTGCTTGAAACACACGGTCTGCGATGATCTTGTGATTGTGAACGATGGCCGATGTTTGCATCAGCTCTGCGATGCCGTGCTTGATGAGGTGGCTCCGCACTTCATCTGGCGTGCTCGTCGCCCGCTCCATACGCTCTCGCGCCAGCTCAAACAGGCGGGGCGAAATCGTTTTGGGTCCAAACTTCATGACGGTGCTCCTGTGCGAACACGCGCACGAATGGTTATGTTCTGCTCCTCGAGCTGCTCCAGCTCATCGAGCGTGGCATAGGCCGGCTCTTCGAGGAAGTTCGCGAGGCTCTTGTAGCGGCTGCCGAGCAGGATCACCGAGGGCTCGCTCTCCCCTGATGGCAATTCGGACAGCACGCCGCGCACCAGGGCCCGGCTGTGCGTCACCACGAGCACTCCTTTAGTGCCCGCCGGGCGCGTCATGGCAAACATGGCAATGCGCTGGCCCATCGGATAGGCAAATCGGTCCGACAAGCCGATATCCGGCTCATCCAGCAGTGCGACATGCGGATTGGAGCCCCAGCCCTGCATGGAGCGGAATGCCCGACGCATGACCCCGAGACTTGCCAGCCCGGTGCTCTGAGTCGCTTCGTCACCATACATCAGCTGCCGCTCGACGCCGCTGCGCGCCCGGTAGCCCATGGACAGCTGCATCGGTGAGCAGCCTGCCGCATGCGCCACTTTGGCCAGGCGCTGGACCAGGAAGCTCTTTCCGCTGCCGTTGTCACCCAGCACCAAATGCAAGGATGCGCCATCGCTCAGCCTGGACAGGTCGATCTGGAAAGGGCCTTCCGGGCCGAAGGCGCGATGCGCGGCGGCCGCGCGCAGTTGATCTTCGAACGAGAAATTCTCTGTTGGTTCGTGCGTCTTTTCTGGCATTGGGTTAGTATATCCACCGGCTCAATTCTGTCAATAATCGCATGACCTCCGCCGCTGACCTGCAATCTTTCGCAGAGACCACACGCCGCGCCCTAGAGCCAGGCCTCGACCGGGACGTCGACGGTCGAGTAATCAGTGCCGGCTCCTGCTTGTACGCGTCGATCCTGCTGGCCGAGACTCTCGGCCGATTCAACCTGGCGCGCTCGGTGATCCGCGGCGGCAGTGGCGCGCGCGGGCAGGGCGCCCGTGACGTGGACGGCCGCTGGCACGGGCACTACTGGATCGAGGCCATGACCGCCGCCGGCGAGCACGTGGTGATCGACATCACGGCCGACCAATTCGGGCATGCGCCAGTTCGTGTGCTGCCGATCGCCCAGGCCCACGACTACTGCCCTGGTGAGCAATCAGAGGTTGACGCCTCGGTAGCCGCGGTACGCGCGGACCTGGGCTTGGGCTGAACCGAATATCAGCAACTGGCCCTATACGCGGCATGGAAGCGCTAAAGGAGCCAACATGCTGAAGATCCAGCGAGAAAGCGGAATTTTCATCTTCACTACCTCGAACATCGCAGGGGACATCGAGATCCAGGAGTATTTCGGCCTGGTTTCTGGCTCGGCGATCTACGGTGGCAACTTCATCAAGGACTATTTCGCCCGGATTGCGGACCGCATCGGCGGCCGCGTCCGTGGCTACGAGAGCGCCTTGAATGCGGCGATCGAAGACAGCCTGCGGATCATGTGCAAGAAGGCAAAGCAGGCCGGCGCCAACGCGGTAATCTCAGTGCGAATTGACCACGGAGACGTGAACAATCGCATGATGATGGCCAACTGCTACGGCACCGCTATTCGCTATCGGAAGAAGCGAGTGGCAGGAGAAGGGGAGTAGGGTCCAGCAGCGTCGCAGGGCGCCCCCGATCGGCATACCACTCCGGCGTGGCCCGGGTGCCCCGGGTATGCAGCTCCAAGTGGAGCATGCAGGTAGGGCGGCCCTTATCACGGCGCAACACCCTCTTGATGCGGCCCACCAGGGCACCCGCCGGCAGCACCTGCCCCTTCACCGCTGCCGAAGTGATCTCCCCGTAGGCGACGACGCCACTGGCGCCCTCCACCAGCACAACATCGGTGTCTTCCCACCACGGCAGTCCCGCGGCAGGTCCGGTGAACGGCTTCACAGCGACCACGACACCATCCTCGACTGCGCGGACCTCAGTGCCCTCGGGAGCGTAGAGGTCGATGCCTTCGTGTACGTGGTGCTTGCGGACAACGCCGAAGGCTCCTGGGTGCTCGCCGGTAGGCAGCCCGGTGCACCCGGCCGGAAAGACAATCCTGTCAGCAGGGGACTGAATCAGCTTGAGGGGCAAAGGGTTTTTCCACATGACTTGATTTTAGCAGAACAGGCTGTTTTCACATATACTATTTGCAAGCACATTGCGTAGGCGTAGCTTAACTGGCAGAGCAGCGGTCTCCAAAACCGCAGGTTGATGGTTCGATTCCTTCCGCCTACGCAATGTGTTTTCTACTCGGGTAGCTCAGCTGGTACGAGCGCCGCCGTGACAAGGCGGAGGTCAGCGGTTCGAAACCGCTCCCGAGTACCAAATTTCAATGGCCCGTTAGCTCAGCGGTAGAGCAGCGCCCTTACAAGGCGATGGTCGGCGGTTCGACACCGTCACGGGCTACCAGATTTCACAGGTACATCACATGCTCGCAGACGCCAACATGGCACTCCTGATGCGCTATGACGCGCTACTAGCCAGCCACGGCGCCACCCCCACACCCTCTGAGGTGGGTACCGACGACAACCACCTGAGGTGGATGTGCGAGACCGCCATAGCGAACATCCATGGCTGGCCAGTAGATAAAGTTTCTCGCTGGCTTGGCTTCATCCAGGGCGTTCTTACGGTGTCGGGCCGGCTGACAACGGCCAGCGAACGTGAATTCTCTCGGCCACTGTTCCATGCAGCCTACCAAGCAGAAGGGCGGCAGCCTCCCGCAAGCATCGGGCCTGAGACCGAGCCAACAAAGGGTGCCCAAGTTCAGGACCCATTCGCCGGCGTGCGTCTGGTACTGATCCGCGGCCTACCTGGTTCCGGCAAGTCCACTCTGGCAAAGGAGATCGCACGATCCTGCGGATTCCTCCACTTCGAGAACGACATGTTCTTCGAGTCTGAAGCGGGCTACGCTTACGACCCCGAGACCCAGCCTAAAGCGTCTGGCTGGTGCATCAAGAACGTCTCGGACGCGCTGCTCAGCGGCAGCAAGGTTGTCGTCTCCAATGTCTTTCTGGAGCCCCGCTTCATGCAGGTCTACATGGACATGGAACCGAACTTTCTCGTGGTGGAGTGCAACGGCGATTTCGGCAGCATCCACAGCATTCCGCCAGAACGTATCCAAGAAATGAGGCGCCAGTGGGTGCCCTACCCTGGTGCCATGCAGATGGCCTGATTTGGCTTGCCGGGGCGTGAGCTTCAGCGCCTGGAGCGAAGCTCCGGCCACATACGCATTGAGTTAACTGTTGGTTTTACGCCAAAACTAACTTTCTTCGAAAAATTTCGCTGTTGATGTTGCTATGAGCGTTTTATGCGATATACTAGCAACATCGCTGCAACAAACAGCGAACAGTCGGCCCGCTGATCTCGGTGGCGCCGATCGCTCTTAAAAAATTCATGATGCATTACGCGGGGGTAGCTCAGTTGGTAGAGCGCTACCTTGCCATGGTAGAGGTCGCGAGTTCGAGCCTCGTCCCCCGCTCCAAGTTTTCACCTGGCAGGCCGTCGTAAGACGTTGCCCTCGTGCGAGTCATGAGGCTGCGGGTGAAGTAAACGCTGATGGCCCGGACCCACCGGGGCATCAGTAAGCCGTCTTTTATGAGGATTGCTCACTGATGTTGCAGCCCTGGCTGCGTCATTCCAAACTTCAAGCGGGTGCGCCAGTTCGTCGGCCAGCAGTTTGAATATGGTGGTATGGCCTCGTAAGAGGCCGGAGAGTGAAGTGAATGTGTGTTGGACGCGGGTTCGATTCCCGCCAGCTCCACCACAAGTCGTCTCCGTGACTGCCCACGCCGGGCAAGACGGTCCGCGAGCCCTATCGCAAGTGCGCATAGCGACGGGTTGGCTGATGACGTGAGGGTAGGTAGCTCCTATCCAAGCAACGAGACGCCTTTTGATGGGGCTGCCCTGGTTTCGACAACGCAAGCTAATGGATCTTGACCACTCGGGAAGCGGTTCCTGAACGATGCTTGCATCGTTGAACAAGCAAAACCAAAGTAACTGCAAACGATGCACACTTCAAGGTTGCGGCTCACGCCTAATGCCTTGTGAAGTGGTCGCACCGACTGACTGGTTCGCCGGTTGGTCTGCTCGGCTGGTTTCCGGCTGACGCGTGCGATCATCCCGGCCGCCTGATAACGACGGCGTCTTCATGACCAGAAGCCGGGACCTATTCAAGATTTCTCTCCAGGCCGACGTGCGCTGGCAGACTTGGAAACCAACCCTTCGGGGCTCTGGTAAACCCATAGGCGCCCGGAGTCACAGCCTGGGCCTTGCTGGAGAGAATATGCTCGCGTGGACGAATTGGTAGAGTCACCGCCTCTTCCGGGGCGGGGAAAACATTGCGTGCAGGTTCGAGCCCTGTCGCGAGCACCTACACTTGCGTCCTGCTACCTACGCGGGTCCCGGACTCCGGCCGCTATGGGAACTGGTTTTGCGGGTTCGATTCCCGTCAGGATGCACCAAGAATTCGGGGGTATAGCTCAGTTGGGAGAGCGCCTGCTTTGCAAGCAGACTGTCGTCGGTTCGATCCCGTCTACCTCCACCATACAAAGTCATCGTCGAGGCCTCGGCGCTGATAAAGCCTTCGTATCTCGCGGGACAGGTTTATTCCCCCGCGGAACGGAGCACCATTTTCGTCAGGATGCGGCGTGGATAGAGAACACGCCTCGACAGGCATGTGCCGGCCGAGAACTCACTGTAACGGGCCTTATGCCCTAAGCGTGCAAAGCCAGAGCGTCGCCTGGCCATCCTGATTTCCAGCAGCGCTGATGTGGCTCAGTCGGTAGAGCACTTCCTTGGTAAGGAAGAGGTCGCGGGTTCGATTCCCGCCATCAGCACCATGCAGATCATTCGGAGCGTAGCGCAGTCTGGTAGCGCACCTGGTTTGGGACCAGGGGGTCGCCGGTTCGATCCCGGCCGCTCCGACCAATTTAAATCACGGCTCAGTGATCGAGAGGAGACTCTCACAGACGGAAGGACTGCTGTTGAAAGTGTCCTCAGGCGTGCAGCGCCTGGTCGTCTAAATTCATGCGGGAGTAGCTCAGTTGGTAGAGCGTTGCCTTCCCAAGGCAAATGTCGCGAGTTCGACCCTCGTCTCCCGCTCCAAGCTATGCGAGTACCCAATTAGGGAGCTTCTTCGATTCATTGGAGAAGCGCCCGACTTTGTGGGAATAGCGATTCGCGGGAGTAGCTCAATGGCAGAGCAACAGCCTTCCAAGCTGAAGACGGGGGTTCGATTCCCCTCTCCCGCTCCAGAACATACCTGAAGCCGCATGCGAACTGGTGAATTGCAACCTCACCCGCGCGGTGCAGCCTACGGTCTTTTTCGCCAGCAGCACTGGCAAAGGTGACGATGAATTGAATCCGGTGACTACAGCGCTGCTGCGTAAGGCTTCGTCCCTGGTCGAAGAAACGAGGTTTCGATTTGGAACTCGAAAGTTTCTGTACCTCTTCATCGATACCTGGGCATTCAAGCAGACTGGGCTTTACGAGCCTCAGGAGCAAATGCCGGCAGAATTCGAGAGCGTCGCTGCCGAACTGTCCAAGGTGCTGTCAACGGCAATGCGGTCAGACCCCACTGCTGACGTCCTGGGCTTCCTGCTGAGCGAGTTCCGCTTCGATCAAAAGGGCACCAGCTTTTTCCCCACGCCGCCCGAGATTGGCCAGCTGATGGTCCGCCTGGTAGGTGAGTCTGGTAGCCGAACGTTCTATGAACCGTGTTGCGGGACAGGCGGGAACACACTTCAATGGCTAGAGGGGCTCTTTGACGCGCATGGGCCTGCTGGGATTAAGGAAGCGCGCCTGCGGCTAGAAGACGTTGACGCAATGATGGTGAAGTGCAGCATGCTCCAGCTGCTGCACTACTTCGAATCACGGGATGCAAGCCCAGCCGAAATGAGCATCGTCGGGGTTGATGTGCTGACGCGACGCCCCTCCGGTATCGCGTATCACGCGACCGCATTGCCTGAAACACATCTCTCCGTATCCCCTCGGCCTCCGAAGCCGTCGAAAGGGTAGCTGGATACATGCAGGTTCGATCCCTGTCGGAGAGGCCAAAGAATTCGATTTTGCGCTGCCTTCGGGCTGCGTAAGTCATGCCGGGAGTCCTGGTGTACCGGCTTCACCCTCTGGCGCAATCGCTGGCCGCTCTACGGAGCGGCTGGCGGGGCGAGGGATTGGTGAATAACCAGGATTCATGTCCGCATGGGGACGACAGCGCGTAGCAATACGCGTAAAGCGAGGTAGCCCACTAACTCGCGCCACTCTACGTGGTCAAGCCATGCAAGCCTCCCCGGCCTCGTGAGGGGCCCGTCGGTGAAAAGAGCGCCGGCGGTATGGTGGATGCATGTGACTGGGAAAAACGGTGGCTTACAAGCCTGAGCGGTCTTCGGACTTGCAAGGGGAACTTGAGTCACCGAACAGAAACGGGTGGTGCCGTCGTCCAGTCAACACCAACATGCGAAACCGCATTGGGAAAGGTAGCACCAGGGTCGTAGATGCGATCAATGGCTCAGGTGCAGTCTGGGAAGGGATGGCGGCTTGCCGCTTGTCCCGGGTGAAGGGGATGGACCCGAAAGGGAGTCATCACCTTCGTCCCGAAAGACGGTCGAGTATCCGGCAGGAGAAAGACACGCTGCGAGTTGTATTTTGTGCCTCAAAAGGGCATGAAGCAACTGGACACGCTCGCGGCAGTGGGTTGCATTTAGCTCAGTTTAGAGCACCAGAATGGAAATCTGGAGGCCGATGGCTGATACCCATCATTGCTTCAAAATTGCAAAGACGTGTCCGGCGTCACGTGATAGTGGCTTAATCCTGTCCAGCTTCGGCTGAAGGCAGGCACCAAAGGCTCGCAAGGCTAGCGGTGTTGATTGGCGATCGCACGTAGGGGCTGCAACCCCGAACGGCCCGCAAGGTCGGCGGTAGATCAAGAATCGAGTAGCGCGACGCGACGGGGAGCTTAACCAGCCCCGGGGTTCTCGAAAGGGAAACTCGAAAGACGGTAGCCATGCTGCTTGACCGGGATCGTCCCGGTGGACAAGGCAGGAAGATCGGTCGCAAGCCGGTTCTAATCTGCTCAGGAAGTGGTGATGTAGGCCGTAGTCTCAGGCCTATGCCTTAGGGGGAAACTCCTTTGGCCGGCAGACATATTGTCTGTCGACCAAAGCAGTTTCAATTCGCGGGAACTCATCCAAGTCCGCGACGGGCTGTGATGAAGCGCTGGTATGGCAGGTTCGAACCCTGCTCCGCGAGCCAAGTTCGTACGCTGGTATCGTCTAGAGGCCCAGGACACCCGCCTTTCACGCGGACGACGTAGGGTTCGAATCCCACTACCAGCTCCATTTTCGCCGGCCTCGTCTAGTGGCACAGGACGCCTCCCCATTCAGAGGAAACGCTTGTTCGATTCAAGCGGCCGGCCCCCTCACTGCCGTTTAGGCAGCTCCCTTGAACCGTTCGACTTCCGGGAGGTCAACAGGTCTTCACCCTGTTCAGGCGGGTTCGACACCCGTACGGTTCTCCATTTTCGCCGCCATCGTCTAGAGGCCTAGGACACCCCCAAGTTCAGGGGGCAACGCTTGTTCGAATCAAGCTGGCGGCCCCACACACCATCGTGACCGAGTCGGGCCTTGCGCCCAACTAGCGACCGATCGAGCCTAGATCGCACGGGCCACCAGCACAGCCGGACACGCTCAGCACAGTCTGGAATTGCCCTGGTGGATAAACAAGGGGTTAGAGAGACGACCCGTGCCGCTATCGATCACGATGCTGACCGCTACGCAGGATAGATCAGTGGTGGATCACCAGGCACCCCAGCCTGGAGGCCGCTGGTTCGATTCCAGCTCCTGCACCGGTTCCTCGCAGTCATGCGTTAAATGGCGAGTCCCGGCGCTCTACGTCGGCGCCGGCCGCTGCGAAGTGATGGTGACTGTTCTGCGTCCTGTCCGGCGAGGCCTCAAACCAGCTGAAATACGTAGATGCGTTTGCGAGGAACGAAAAAGCGAAACTCGATCGCTGGTGGGTAGAGACACAAGCCGTGCCGTCAGGAAGCGGGGCGCAGATTTTATAGCGGGGTGGAGCAGTCTGGTAGCTCGTCGGCCTCATAAGCCGAAGGTCGCAGGTTCGAATCCTGCCCACCGCATCCAGTTTTATCCGTCCGTAGCTCAGTGGATAGAGTAGCCGCCTCCTAGCCGGCTTGGTCGGGGGTTCGAATCCCTCCGGATGGACCACCCTTGATCGTTCGCTGTCATGCAGGCTGATCAATTTGGGTATACAGATTATCCGGTGGACATGGCGCGGTGCCGAATTTGACGAAACCACAATGGAGTTGAAATGACGAAACTGATGCGATTGGTGGATAGAGCAGCCCTTACGCTACACGAAGGTTTCTTGACATCAAGCCTGGGTAATCGTGGCGCGGTTGCTGCATTCATCCTGATTACCGCTGGATTTCCGGATTCGCTCGGATTCTGCTTTTGGCTGGGCATAGGCTTGACAATCGGCTGGGGAGGGCTGTCGCCCGTCAACCTCAGCGTAACTGGTGAACAGTTCCATGCTTTAGCGGCCACACTCATACTTATCGGAGTGGCAGGGCTAGGGCTCAACCTTCGCCGGATGGCTGACCGGCCAATCGTGAGGGCTGCTGCGTCGCGACAAGGCTCATAACCCTCCACCGAGTAATCCAGTATTCATCAATTTTCAATTTGGCGGGGTAGCGCAGTCAGGTAGCGCGCTGGGCTCATAACCCGGAGGTCGTAGGTTCGAATCCTATCCCCGCAACCATTTTTGGGTAGTAACGGGAGATCCCGTGCACAGTGGCGCTACCTCGTGCTGTGTGGTGTTGGTGTTCCATATGAAAGCGCTCCGCAAAGAACCAGGGCGACGGCCGTGGCGTTCGCGGCGAAACGAGGTGCCGGAACACAACATCGTCAGGCTCACTACCTGCCTACCCAAATCAAACCCGAGACGTGCCTCGTAAAGCCGAACTCTTCCTCAGAGTGCCTATTGTTGGCGATAGAGGGGGAACCCGCTTCCCAGAGGAGTAAGGCGGGCAGCGTGTCAGGCGCTGGAACGACGGATAGATAGGGCACTGAGAACGGCAAGCGACCGGCGTTGACCGGAGGCGCGGCTCAGTATCGGATGCCTGCCTGATTGACTGGCAAAGTGCCCAGGGGGATAGCCTGGTAAGCGAGTCCTCCACCAATTTACGCGGGGTGGCGCAGTGGTAGCGTGCTGGGTTCATGTCCCAGAGGCGGCGGTTCGATTCCGTCCCCCGCATCCAGGGTTTACAGGGCATCGCGACAACGCGGGTCGGCCGCAAGGCTACGCATATCGCGAAGGCGTCGGGCAGACGCCGCGGTCCTGTCTGAAGGCCCTCGCCAGGCTAAAGTCCTCGGTGCACAAGTCCGCGCAACTTGGACGGGGCAATTACAGGATTCACTGGCTGGTGGAAGCGTGGAATGACACGCTAACTCGCATGGCATCGCGGTCTACTGCAACAGATGGCCGGCCGTAGCGGAAGATCACGGGTGGTTTCGACCACCTCCGGAAACCCACCATGGAGAACCGCGTGCAGGTATCCAACCCTGCCTGCCAGCCGGTGATGCTCGTATGCACAGCGAGCCTAAACAAAAGCTGCGCGCGAAAAGGCGGGCCTCCGGCTCGAAGCCGACCATGCGTGAACTGGTCTACGCACCGAGGTAAGCGTCAAATCAAGGAGGGGTGCCAGAGAGGCCTATCGGCACTGCTTGGAAAGCAGCTGGGTTGTGATGAGCAGCCACCAGGGTTCGAATCCCTGTCCCTCCGCCAGATTCTCGTGAAAGGCCATCATGCATCCCTCTCCAACCATGCGCCGCCAGGCGAAAAGCGACTGGCCATTCCTGCTGGCGCTGCCCATCGTGCTCTTTGCCTGCTTCGGTTTCTTCGTCTACGTGCTCCCGCTTCTGCCAAGCGACCTCCAGCACGACATCAACGACGGGTCATTGGGCATGCTCATCGGCGTCCTGGCAGGTCAGGTCATCGTGATGTCCGCCGTGCTGACCTGGCGCAGCTGCAAAGACCTTTTCTCTGGCCGGCAAGACGCCAACGCGCATTGACATCAAGGACCATAATGCCATTCACCCCAGAATTTCAAGCCTGGCTCGACGCCGAGCGTGCCCGCGGACTCAAGCTCGTTCGCATTCCACAACTCCCCGGCAAGCCGATCATCATCGACCTGGAGCACCCCGGTGGTGCGAAGGTCACGCATGGAGAGCTTTCTGAAGCCAAGCAGCGCGACATCCTGAAGATCGAAGCTGCCCTCGCGAGCTGCGAGCGCGTACATCGATCGTGGCAATCGGTGCCCGCCGACTGACCACTGGGGGTCTTGCGGGAATTTCACCGCAAAGACCCAGGTGCGGCAACTCCAGATGGAGCAACGAGCCATGCAAACCTACCCAACACCGCATCACATGACCGCCGCTTCTCAAGCGCGTCGCCGTGCGGCTGCGCGCTTGTTTGATCAGGCGGCCCAATCGCTCGACGAAGCGTTTGTGTCAGCCGAAGCCACAGCAAAGGCGATGGAGCATGAAGGGCGCCTGATGCAAGCTCCTTTGTTGTTTCCGCAAACCGCTGATCCCGCTCAGCCACCTGCCGAGTAGCATGTAATGCATCATGATCCAGTAAGGAGATTCCCGCCGTCGCGGATGAGTCCTCCTTTCGACTGTCACTGACATAGCGACCCTGCATATTCACGCAGAAATCGCATCACCTGGCTTCGCGCCACACCACTGCCACCCTAGGTGCGCGTCCGCATACTGATCCCCATTTCAAGTCCTTTTCTTCCCATTTTGTGGTCTGGTTGACATTTCCTCAACAATTTTGAGCTTTCGCGCCTATACGCCATCGGACCATCGCTAAGTCGATGGTTTTCTCGTTGCTACAGGAATGGAAGTTAAAAAGAGATGTTTGGCCCACAACCCTGGCTCCCGCGCGTAGGAGCCATCAAGAATTCCGCGCTCTCGGCCGTCGCGCTGGCTCTGGCCATGACCATGGCGGCCCCGGCCCATGCCGCCCCCACGAAGAGCAAATCACAGCTCACCAGCCCTCAAAAGAAAAAGGTCGAGACCGTGCGCAAGAAGACAGCCTCCGGTGCGGTGAGGCAGGCCAAGCGAAGAGCTGGAGCAACTCGCGCGCCGGCGCCCTCCATGCGCTATGCCTCGCGCGTGGGAGATCTCATGCTTGAATCCGATGCCATCATGGTCATGGACCAGCGCACAGGGATGCCCTTGCTGGAAAAGAACTCCGGCGATGCGCGGCCAATCGCTTCGATCACCAAGCTGATGACAGCCATGGTTGTTCTCGATGCTGGCCTACCCATGAACGAGCGAATTCAGATTTTGGATGCCGACGTCGACCGGGTGAAGTTCAGTACATCGCGCCTGGCCGTGGGAACCACTTTGAGCCGGCAGGAGATGCTCCACCTGGCTTTGATGGCCTCTGAGAACCGCGCAGCCCATTCGCTGGCCCGGACGTACCCGGGCGGGATGCCAGCGTTCCTGGCCGCGATGAACCGCAAGGCCCGGTCGCTCGGCATGACGTCAGCCCAGTTCTTCGACCCCACGGGTCTCGACGCGCGCAATGTAGCGAGCCCTAAAGACCTCGCGCGGATGGTGTCCGCGGCGGCCGACTACTCGAAGATCCGTGAATTCTCCACCGACGGCCAGATGCAGGTCGCTATTGCCCGCCACCAGCAGGTGTTTCGCAATACCAACCCCCTAGTGCAGCGCGACAGCTGGGACATCGGCGTCTCCAAGACCGGCTACATCCGCGAGGCAGGGCGCTGCCTGGTAATGCAGGCCATGATCAAAGGCAGGGAGACCCTGATCGTGCTCATGGACGGCCAACGGCGGGAATCGCGCATCCTGGATTCAGTGGCCGTGCGCCAGTGGCTGGAGAAGACGGACCAGAGGACCACGCTCAAGGCCGCCGATCTCATGCACAACAACACCGTGTGAGATATCCCGGCACCTATACTCATTACCGGGGCATTTGGACTCCGGTAGACCGCGAGAGCGGAAACAGCCGGCGAACCGGCCTCATGGGTCCTCGGATCTGCGATTGTCGATTGCCGGCGTGCCATCAGCTCCCTAGCTGCTGACACACCTGCTCGAGCACAGAACGAAAGGATCCAACCATGATCAAGAACATGATTCGCGCAGCCCGCCGGCACCATGCCGCCCGCGTCAAGGCAAAGCGTCGCTTCTATTTAGGCCGTGACCTGGCCGAGTTTCCTGTCGCCCTGGGGCGTGTTCTGAACACCGCCGCTCAGGTCAAGCATGCTCCCCTCTGGCGCGAGCTGCCATGGCGCGATCGCAAGGACCAGGCACGGGCTGCGCTTGCCGGCTGACCAGGCAGAAGGCGTGAGGCGTGAGGCTCGCAAACGGGCTGTAGCGCGTTTTCTGACAATCACCAGGGCCCACTATGGGCCCTGTAGTCATTTCTGGCCTACGGCGGCACTTGGCGCCTGGCCATGGGCGCCAGCAGTAAAGCCCCGGCATTCAAAGGAATGCGCGGGGCGGAGTAGATGGGCTACGGTGCTATGGCTGCAAGTTCACTCGTCACCTTGAAGATTTCGCCCCAGGTAACCGCTTGCAGCATCTCGGCGCGGCCGCGTTTGATGTACTCATCCACGGACATGCTTCGCCAATCGGGGTGGGGACGGTCGCCCAATAGCTTCCAGTCGTGATTCGGGCTCTCGCGACGATGCACGTAGAAGTCAATCGAGCGTCTCAATCCAAGCCCATAACATGCTTGGGCAACGATCCGCACATCTGAGCCGTCAGGCCGATGGAGGACGCGGGTGATCTTGCTGGGTGTGTCCATGAAAAACTCCTCAATGTTCCTGAAATGGGTTTGGCCTACACCTGCGTATAGGCTCGGCCTCCGGTGGGCTCAGCGGCCCACGGAGGGGCCTTGCCGGGCCAATCGGCGCCACACCCAGCGGAACACTGCTACCAGCGCATCCGAGATCGTCAGCGACAGGGCTACTGCCAGCAGGAAGTGAGTAGGGAAGGAGCCTGATTCGTAAAGCAGCGCCAGGCGGCCCGCTGCCAGCGCCAGCACCGCGGCGCCCAAGAGCATCAGTACCCGGCCGGCGCCGGCGCGCCAACGCCCCGTGTGCAGCTGGATCATGATCAGCAGCGCGCTGGCGATCGTGATGCAGACAAGCGTTGTATGGGTGAAGTCGACGGGAGAGGACATTCCCCGTATAGCAGGCACACACGTCGCCGGCTCCGAAAATCGTCATGAATGTGTTTCTCGCTATACGTAATTGCATCACTGTCGATGCAAAACGAGGAAACATCATGAAGGCAATCTCCATCTACGGCGCGATCATCGCCCTGGCCATAATGGCTACCACGGCTCTGATCAACCCGAAATCTCCTGTCGCCGTCAAGAAGCATCCCGTGGCATCTGCCATCGAGAAGCGTCAGGCCGCTCTGAACGATCTGTAATCGCTCCATCACTCTTCTCAAAAGCACCATTTCTGATGGTGCTTTTTCTATTGTTTAAAGCTACTTTTTTGATATACTGCGCGCATAATTGCAGCAGTCAAAATCGAGAAGTACCATGCAGCTCCGCTCTTTCCCCTCCATTGACCAGTTCCGACACGTTGTTGCCACGGTCGAGCATCGTTCGACCTACATCGGCCAGGATGCTGCCGATGAGCCCATGTATGACCCATCCCGGCCCAAGCCCGTCCTGACGTTCCGAGGAACGACAAAGCTGCATGGCTCCAACGCAGGCATCCGCTTTGAGCTCGCAGGCCCGGAGGCCGGCGTGTATGCCCAGAGCCGTGAACGTTTTCTGGTACCGGACGCCATCGAGAAGGGTGGTGACAACTTCGGCTTCGCCGCGCGGGTTGCCGCTGGCGGCTCAGACCTGGACGTGCTGAAGGCCGCAACGATCGCCACCGCGGTGCTGAGTGGTCTGCGCGACTTGGTGACGCTGCACGTCTTCGGAGAATTCTGCGGCCCGTCCGTCAACCGCAAGGCTGCGGTGGGTCGGCTGCCCGACTGCTGGTTCGTTCTGCGTGCGCTGGCGACGGATGCCGCAGGCCATGAGCACTGGCTGTCGGTGGACCTGCTGGCGGCGCAATACCATGCCCACTACGCGCTCGAGAGCCAGGGGGAGTGCAAGATCCGGTTCATCACGGACTTCGAATGCTTCGAAGTGACGATCGACTTCAACCAGCCGGAAGCCATGCTCGACTACCTGGAGGAGCGCACCCTCGCAGTCGAAGAGGCATGTCCCGTGGCGAAGGCCCTGGGCCTGGTCGGAATCGGTGAAGGCATCGTCTGGTCCTGCACCGATCCCGCCTGGGGGCGTCTGGAGTTCAAGACCAAGGGCGCCAAGCACAAGGGCACGAAGAATTCGCGCCTGGTGCAGATCGCACCTGAAGTCCTGGCCAGCCGGCAGGCGTTTGCTGACGCCGTCACGACGGAAAGCCGCCTGGAGCAGGGTTACGACCTTCTGCGCGCGCAGCTCGGCTCGGTCGGGATGGACCATATCGGAGCGTTTCTGGCCTGGTTCGGTAAGGACGTGATCAAAGAGGAGGCGGACACCCTCGAATCGAGCGGCCTTTCCCGCCAGGACGTGATGGGCGACATCAACCGTAGGGCCTCAGCCTGGTTCCGCGCCCGCGTGGCGCAGGTCTGAAGGTGAATTGGTACCCGTTTGCGCGCCAGCCAGGGTCCCTGAATGAAGATTGGATTAGGACATGAAAACGAAAAACGAAACGCGCCTGCTGAGCCGTGACGACTTCCGAGAGGGCGTTTTCGCTCGCGACGGTCACCGTTGCGTCTTCTGCGGCGAGCCCGCGGTAGATGCCCACCACATCATCGAGCGCCGCCTGTGGACCGATGGTGGCTACTACCTGGCCAACGGCGCCTCTGTCTGCGAAAAGCATCACATGGAATGCGAGCGCACGACCATCAGTGTCGAGCAGGTGCGCGAGGCCTGCGGTATCACCTCGATCCTGGTGCCCTCCCACCTCTACCCGGACCACGCCTACGACAAGTGGGGAAATCCGGTGCTGGCCAGCGGGCAGCGCCTGAAGGGTGAGCTCTTCTTCGACGAGAGCGTGCAGAAGGTGCTGGGCGAGGGTGGGGTGCTGGGCGATTTCGCCAACCAGGTGAAGTACCCACGCACGCACCATCTCCCATGGTCTCCCGGCATCCACGATGACGATCGTGTGATCGCCTCGATGGCCGCCTTCGAGGGCCTGGAGGTCATCGTTACAGAGAAAATGGACGGCGAGAACACCTCCATGTACCGCGACTACTTCCATGCCCGCAGTGTGGATGGCCGCGGGCACCCAAGCCGCAGCTGGGCCAAGGGCTTCTGGGGCTCGATCGCCGAGGACATCCCGGAAGGCTGGCGCCTGTGCGGCGAGAATCTGTTCGCCAAGCATTCGATCCACTATCAGCAGCTGCCAACGTACTTCATGGGCTTCTCCATGTGGAATGAGCGCAATGTCTGCCTCGGCTGGGACGAAACGCTGGAGTGGTTCGAGCTCCTGGGCGTGCGGCCGGTGCCAGTGCGCTACCGCGGCGTCTATGACGAAAAGCTGATCCGCGCGCTGTGGACCGAGTCCGAGTGGGGCGATAGCGAAGGCTATGTACTGCGCCTGGCCGGCCCGATCGGCTACGGAGAGTTCCGTCACAAGGTAGCCAAGTTCGTGCGCCGCGGGCATGTGCAGACCGTCAAGCACTGGATGCACGGCCAGCCCATCGAGAAGAACCTGCTCGCGGGCTGATGCGCGTGTAGGGAGTGGGCCCGGCTTCGGCTGGGCCCTTTCATTTTCTACCCTATACGCCTTCAGGCCATTCCGGCTGACCACATCTACCAGAAAGGAAATCATCATGACCAAACCCCATCCCATGGAGCAGTTCCACGAGCTTCTGCGTCACATTCGTGACCATGGCGTTCGGCAGTTCAACTCCCGTACCGGCGAGTACGTTCGCTTCGTCCCTGGCCACATGCTGAAGTTCGACATGGCCGATGGCTTCCCCGCCATCACCTCGAAGCAGCTGTACTTCCGTCCGGCCAAGGGCGAGCTGTTCGGTTTCTTCCGCGGCTATCAGAGCGCGAAGCAGTTCCGCGACGAGCTCAACTGCAAGGTCTGGGACACCAATGCCAACGTGACGCCGGCCTGGCTCAACTCGCAAGCGCGTCGCGGTCCTGACGACGCCGGGCGCATCTACGGCGCGCAATGGACGGATTGGCGCGACTGGCGCGAAGCCGAATCCGAAGGCGAGCGTGACGACCTGCTAGCCCACGGCTACGAGATCCGGGCTCATGATCCTGATCGCGGCCGCTGGATCATGCGTCGAGGCATCAACCAGCTCGAGGCGGCGCTCCGCACGATCATGACCAACCCCTCGGATCGAGGCATCATCGTGACCGGCTGGCGCCCCGACGAGTTCGATCAGATGTGCCTGAGGCCATGCCACGTCGACTACCAATTCATCGTCGACACCACGTCCAATGTGCTGCACCTGAGCTTCTACCAGCGCTCATGGGACACCGCCCTGGCCTTCAACACGGTCCTGGGCGCATTGTTCCTGCACATCATGGCGCGCCTGGCCGGGCTGACCGCCGGCACGGTCTCCCACCATGTGGGTGACGCGCACATCTACGAGAAGCACCTGGAAGGGGTTGAGCTCATGCTCTCGCGTGAGCACTATCCGCAGCCGACTTTGGACCTGGGCAACATTCCGACGCTCACCTCGGTCAGCGAGATTTCAGGCATCTTCGCCCGCCTCGATCCCGAGCAGGTCCAGCTGGTGGGCTACGAGCACCACCCAGCCATCAAGTTCGAAATGACCGCCTGACCGTAACGGCTACACTCAGCGCCCCAGCTTCTGCTGCGGGCGCTTTTCCTTCGCTATACGGCTTGGTGATCCAACAACCGACGAAAGGATCGACAGTGATCATTGACCATGATGCGTTAGCGCGTGCAGCACAGGCATACCTTGCCGCGCACCGGGCAGCCTCGTCCGCAAAGCCGGGACCCAACGCGTATGAGCAGCGCGCGGATGCCGCTGCTTCGTTGCAGCTAATCTTCCTCTCCGAAGGTGGCTCGGCTACCACCCGATCGAGCACGCAGGGCGACGAGGCCAGCCTGTTCCAGTGGATGGCGGAACGCGCAGATATCGGCTGGAACCTGCCCTACGACCGCGTCCAGGTCTCGTTCCCGCTCAATGCCGGGTTCTCCTGCCTGGCCGACGCGGTGCGCAAGGCCCGTGATAACGATCAGGCCTTGATCGGCTAAGCCACCGCGCCATGAAGCACCCCGGATCCGCTGCCGGTGCATTTCTGCGGTCGAGATAGCCATCTTTAACTATACGAGGGTGAGTACAACCCCTCTGAAAGGAAACATCGATGGCAAACCTGTATGACTTTTCCATAGTGGTCCGACATGCCGAGTTCGATCGCGGCATGACGTCCGTTCCCTACGGCGACTCGAAGTACGTCTTCGCGGAGAAGAACGTGGAGATGACCCTGAAGGACGCGCTGGCCGAGCGCCAGCGCATGAGCGACGCAGAATCGCGGCCGCACGCGGCGTTCATCACCATGCGCTACAAGGACGATCGCAAGGCGCCCGGGATCGACAAGCACAAAGTCATCTACAAGGAGGCCCAAGCATGAAGATCATCCTCGAGCGCCATACGTACGCCCCTGAGCTGAACTGCGCCTATGTGGGCCCGACGCGGACCAAGGTCAAGGCCCCTGGCTGCACCTCGATCCGTCAGGTCCGTGAGAAGCTGTTTTCGCCTCTGAAGTACACCGGCCGGCACGTCGTGCTGTCCACGCATTACCCTGGCGACAAGGCCTGGCTGAATCGCCAGCACTCCGGATTCTGCCAGGATATGCGCAGTCTTGCCGGTGCACTGGTCGGTGTTCGTAATCGCCTGGCGCCGGGATTCGGTGCCACCGTGAAGATCAAGACCCGCCTCCTCGGCTGATCCCCCTCGGCGCCTCGTAATGAGGCGCCTTTTCTGTGCGAAAGCCTATACGAAGGGGAGGTCATCTCAATCTTCACATAACCTTAGGACACCTAAATGAACCGTGTATTTTTTGATATGGACGGACCGCTCGTGGACTTTGATGGCCGCATGGCCGAGCTGGGTCTGCCGGGCCACATCCTCAAGACGATGCCTGGCGCCTACAGCTCCATGAAGCCGGTCCCCGGCGCGCTGGACAGCGTACGCGAGACCATTCGTCTCGGCTACGAGGCCTGGATCGCCACGAAGCCGCCTACAGGCATCCCGCATGCGTACGCAGACAAGGTCGAATGGATCCTGAAGCATCTGCCCGAGCTGTCAACCCGCATCATCATCACCCACGACAAAGGCCTGCTGGGCGACGAAGGCGACATCCTGATCGATGACCGCCCGCACAAAGCGAACTGTCACGCATTCCGCGGCACGTTCCTTCATTTCAAGAGCGGTCACCAGTGGCCTGAAGTCATGCGCTATCTCCGCGATCGCGCCGCTGGCCAAACCGCCTAACCAGATTCTCCCAACCAACCGAAAGGCATACTCCTGTGAATACCCTGAAGTCCATCCAGCTCAAGATCGCAAAGATCCACCCCGACGCACGCGTCCCTGCTTACCAGTCGGAAGGCGCGGCCTGCTTCGACCTCCATGCGGTCCTGATGCCCGAGCAGATCGACGCGGCGGCCGGCGGACTCATCATCCCGCCAGGCACGTCGTCAGAAATCCACACCGGCCTCAAGGTGGAAATTCCCATCGGCTGGCGCATGGACGTCCTGGGCCGTAGCGGCCTGTGGTTCAAGCATCGGGTCCGTCTGGGCAACAACGTCGGCAAGATCGACAACGATTTCCGTGGCGAAGTGATGGTCTCCCTCCATAACCACGGTCACCAAATTTACGTGGTCAAGCATGGCGAGCGCATCGCCCAGGCCGAACTGAACGAGGTCACCCGTACCCACTTCCTGGTGGTAGACGAATCCGAGCTGTCCACGACTGCGCGCGGCGCCGGCGGCTACGGCAGCACCGGCAAGATCTGATCACGCCGGAAACTCGAACGCCCAGCTGCAAAGCTGGGCGTTTTCTTGTGCGCGATGCGGCGAGGGGGCGTCAGCCTTTCAACGAAGCGGACACCTCGCTTGCGTGGGCGACCACCCCGGTCAGCCGGCGCTGCCGCTCCAGCAGTTTGAAGAACAGCCGAAGGGTGTTGAATGCGTCGACGTCCGCACGGTGGGGCTCCCCCTCGAAGGCGAGGCCGTACCGCCTCATGATCGAGCGCAGGCCACCCTGCGGGCTATCGCCATTGGTCAGCGCCAGGTAGGCATGCCAGCCCTTCGTATCGATCGACCGGAAGCCGAACGGGTAGGGGACCCCAGCAGCCTGGAACGCGGCCCGCAACGCCGGCGAATCACCCTCACCCCAGACCACGGGATTGGGCAGGTATGCGCCTTCGCGTGCGAGGGTGTCAACGACGGCAATGGCCATGTCGGGCAGGCTCAGGCCGCACGCAGCATCCCCATTCGAGATCCCCGTCAAATCGGTGATCTCGGGAGCGATGGGCTCGTCGGGATTCACGACCCATTGATACCGCCGATACGCATCCTCGCTCTGCTTGCGATTCCCGACACTCAACCCGACCTGAATCACGCGCCGGCTGGGCTGGTTGAACTCCAGGTCCAGGGCGACGAAGTTCAGGTCGCCAGACAACTTAGCCATTACTTCCATCCGCTGCTTCGCCGGTCGCAGCGGCGTTATCGGCCGGCGCGTCGGACACTTCGAAGACTTCGAGCCCCAGGGCCTCCAGCATCACGGCCAGGCCCTTGTTCTGCACGCGAAGGGAGATGGGGGTTTGGGCCAACAGCCGTTGCATCTCGGCACGCTCGAGCGCAAGCGTCATGTGAAGCTGGTCCATGTCCGCACGGTGCTTGTTCAGATCCTCCCGTCCCAAGGGCGGAATCTCAGCCTTGATCGCGCGCAGGGCATGCCGCTGGTGGTTGGCCGTGTCGGTTGACCCGGCGGAGCGCAGACTCTCCAGCTGAGCCACAAGCCCTTCCATCTGTTCCTCGGGCGCCATGCGACTGGGCAGGCCGGATAGGACATCATTCCACAGTGACACGGAATTCTCGTAGAACGCAATGCGATCGCGTAGGTCCGGAATGTGGACCGACAGCTCGGCCCGCCGGATTGCGGCCTTGAGCGTTGCAATGAGGAACTGGCGAGCATCCAGCTCCTGGAGCAGCACGATCGCTTCTTCGCGGCGCCGGCTCAGCGCGGGGAGAATGGTCCTGTAGTTGTCGACGGACGCCTCCACGCCTTTGAGCAGTTCCGTCAGGCGCTGCGTACCTTCGGCGTGCTGAGCGAAGAGGCGTTCTTGGAGGGAGTGGAACAGCTGAAGGGGATAGGGGGCAGTTGCGAACACGGGGACTCCGGAAGTATGGCCATCCCTCGTGCAGGGAAGAAGCCGGAAATTAGTATAGGAATCGCGGTTGTTTTTCTGCCCATAAAGCAAAAAATGCCTCGACAAGGTCGAGGCATTGAGCTGCGGATCAGGTCGGAACGATATCCCAGACGTCGGCCAGTTCCGTTTTCAGACGGCCGGCGCTGGTGAACCAGCTGGTAATGATCGGAAAGCCTTTGGGATCCAGAAGCATCGCCTGGCCCGTGTTCACTTCGCATACGGTGTACTGCTCGCCGCTGCGACGATGGACCAGTCGGTTGTTGATCTGGAACAGCTTCTCGAGCTTCTCTTTTCGCTGTGCTTCGCGGCCGGCATGAGTCAGTCCTTGAACCCACTTCATGATTGCGCCATATTGCATATTTCCTCCGTTGACAGGTGTACCTATGCGCGTATAGGCAACCTGACGGAGAAACTCAGCGGCCGAACTGGAGGCAGCGCATGCTGATCGTCCCTGACTGGAAACTGTGGTAGAGCGTCGCCGGCGGACCGTCATCCTTGGCGGCGCCCAGGGCGTAGAGAAGCGGGTAGTAATGGTCCGGGGAGGGGACGGCCATCTCGGCGTGCTGCATTTCGCCGTAGTTGGTCAGCAGCCTATCGTCGCGTTGGGTCAGGGCGACTCGAACCTGTTCGTCGAACGCGTAGGCCCAGAGCTGCGAGGCATTTGCCGATTCTTCGACACGCTCAGTGCGGCGCAGATTGTGCACGATGTTGCCGCTGCCGATGATAAGCACGCCCTCGTCACGCAGCGCGGAAAGCCGCTCGCCCAGGGCGTAGTGGTGCGGTCCCGGCTTGTAGATGTCGACCGACACCTGGAACACAGGGATGTTGGCTTCCGGGTACAGGTACTTGAGGATGGTCCACGTGCCGTGGTCAAAGCCCCAGTCGGAGCGCAGGCCGGCATACGGGGTCATCAGATCCACAGCACGCGCCGCGAGCGCAGGGCTGCCCGGCGCCGGGTAGACGAAGTCGTAGAGTGTTTGAGGAAAACCGGAGAAGTCGTGGATCGTTCGAGGCTCGGGCTCACCGAGAACGGACGTGCCGCTCTCGGTGATCCAATGTGCGGAGACAACCAGGATCGCCTTGGGCTTACGCATGCGCTTGCCGAACATGCGCAAGGTCTGACCAAATACGCCCATGCGCTCAGCATTCATGGGACTTCCATGTCCAATGAACAGCACAGGCATCCGCCCAACCTCGCGCGGGCGAGCAGCCAGGGCATGACCCTCCAGGCCGGCAACCAGCCCCATCGCCGCGCCACCTTTCAGCAGCGCGCGACGGGTGGTTGAAACTGGGCTGTGCGGCCCCGGATCAATGCAGAACATGCAACTGCCCTTTTTGGAAGGAACGCGTACGCAGCGGGGAAGCCTTCGGCAAGCAGTTCCGCAGGAAGTCGAGCTGATCGCTCAGGATGTTCCGCCCTTCCAGGATCAGGCCTTCGGCCCGGTTCGGTACGTACGGGACATAAAGCAGCGTCATGCCACTGTGCTCCAGCAGCCGGTCGCCCTTGCGGTTGTTGCAGCTCTTGCAGGCCGTGGCACAGTTCGTCCAGCTATCCGCGCCCCCACGAGACACCGGAACGATGTGCTCGCGCGAGAGCTTCTGGCGCAGGTACCGCTGGCCGCAATAGCAGCAGGTGTAATCATCACGGAGGAACAGGTTCTGGTTTGTCAGTGCGACACGACCATCGAACACCTCATTGTGAAGCGCGATGATGCTCGGTACATAGACGACGCTGTCTTTCCCCGTGGCGCGGTTAACACCGCCACGGTACGTCTTCGTTTCGCCGAGCTGCCACGAAACATGGCCCTTGAGCATATGGCAAAGAGCCTCATCCCAAGAGGCCCACCGGCTGGGGCGGCCACCCTGATCGAGTGCGAGAACCTGAGTCATGATGATTCACTTCATGTGCTTGATTATGAACAATTGCAGTTTGAAATCGGGCGCAAAAATAGCGCCCCTCTGGCGCAAGTCCCCTATTGTGGTAGTGAAGTTGCTGCTTGAGTATAGCGACATAACAGCATGCCGCAATAAGAAAGGGCCGTGAACGGCCCCTTGCTCTCTAGGTAGTGGTATATCACCAACCCAGTGTCTGGGCCAACTGGTCCGCCGGAAGGCCGCCCTGGCGAGAGAACAGTGCGCCGGTCCGCGCGTGCTCGGCAACCACGAAGGGCACGCCAGCAAGACCGAAGCTCTCGAACAGGCGAGTGTTCTTAGTCACCGCCGCCTTGAATTGCGCGCCGACGTCTGCTGCCGAAATGCCGCCACGACCACCGCTGGAGGTAAAGGCTGCTTCATGCTCGTCCATGGCCGCGGCAGGCGACGGCGCGGCCAGGATCGTCGCGCCTTGCGCCATGCTCGCACGATTGAGAATGCTCACCGGCATCCAGGTGAAGCGAGCCTGCGAGGCCAGCTGCTTGGTTTCCAGCCAGAAGCGCGCGCAGTGCGGGCACTGCGGGTCGAAGAACACAAACACGCGACGGCGGCTCATGACGGCCCCCACATCGAACCCCGTAGCAAACTTCTCGATCGCCGCCACCGACAGCGGCTGTTGCTTCGGAATGCCGAACTCCTGCGAAGAAGCAGAGCCGCCTTCGCCGCAGGCAGACAGGACCGCCAATGCAGGCAACGACAGGATCAAACGACGACGCAAGACGCAATGAGACATGGAACCCAAGCTAGGATGAAATAATGAGGCCATTAGTATATCTCGTAAAAGGTCTTATGGCAATCAAATATCGTCTGAATCGCCGTAGGGGTCTTCGCTGCGTGCGGCGCTGGCGCCCTTGACCACATGCACCACGCCATCGCGCAGATCGCAGGTTCGCCACCCGGTGGCCTCCTTTAGGGTGGCCAGCGCCGCACGCAGGTCGTGCAGCCATTTGCTGTTCTGCTGCTCCCGTCGCATGACAGTACCGCGCGGGTCGCGCAGCTCATCGCGGCCCAGCAATCCTTTGAGTTCAGCAGCCTTCATGGCCCGTGGAGCCTTGTGGGTTGCATACAGCGCATACAGGGCCTTGGCCAGGGAATCCTTCTTCGCCTGGAGTTGCGTCCGTACCTGCTTTTTGAGGAAGGTCCAGCCTTGCTGGTAGACCCGCATCATGCGGGGATTCAGCTCGATCGTGTACGCGGCCGACGTCTTTACATCCCGAAAACTGCGGTCCTCTGTGAAGTCGTAAATGAAGCTGGTTTCCCAGGCTTTCAGTCCAGGCATTTCGTAACGGAAAGAGGCCCGCTTGAGCCGTGAGATCTCCTCGGCCAGCCACAGCCGGTTGTTCATCCCCCGATCCCGTCCGATCGACTTCAGGAAGGAATCAGCCTGAATCTGGACTTCCACCCGCTCACCAGGGCTGTAACGCCGCTCAAGGGCCAGACGCACCAGCTCGGCGTAGACATCCGCCGCCCCCTGGTTCAGCTGCTCACCGGCGGTCTGGAAGACCTGGACGGGGCCGAACGAGGCGATGAGGACCGGTCGGACATAGGCAGGGCGCAGCCGCGCGCCGCGCCCGACGTACTCCACTGACGAGAAGATCGCGCCGCGGCAGACGGCATAGGGCAGCACGACGTTGTTGCCAGGCCCGTAGGGCAGCGCGAGGCCGAGGAAATTCTCCGGGGCCGGCTCCGCGCCATCGAGTGCTGCGGCGAAAGTGGGGTCCGACATGACATCGACCGTGGGTTCGGATTTGGTTGTTGGCATAAGGCAGGTTTCAAGTATACATCAGCCGAGACCCTCGTGTAGAGATTGCTAAGCCACCGCATAAGCCACGCCGCATGGCTGTGTAGAGATGGCTAACACTGATCGTGTAGAGTTTGCTAAAACGACGTGTAGAGATAGCTAACTTTCTGCAAAAACGCCTTGTATTTCATGGGAGTTTTTGAGCCGTAATTATCTTTTAATTATTTAAGATATCCTCAATACAGATTTTCTCCCTCCTTCTCGGGCGCGATCGACCTCCTCAGCTATGGCTGAGCCTGGCTGGTCTGCGCACTCAAACCTGACCGCGGATCAGCCGGCAATCTCGAAGCGCGGATCGTGAGGTGAGATGCTCCGGATAGGCGTTTTTCAGAGGTGAGATGCTTGTGGGAGGCGTCTCTCGAAAGGCTTGCCAGGGCGGATGTCTGTGGCGCGGCGCAACGAGCTGCTTGCCTGGTCAGCCAGCCGAGGTCGTTGTGGAGAGGGTCGGGTGGAGCGAAAGCGCGTGTGAACCGCTCTGTGTGCCTGTGGACTTGAGCTATACGGTGGATTCGATTCGTGTCGAGTTTTCCTTTTTGCCTCGAAGTTTCATCATGTCCTCTCAAAGTCTCAAGGATGTCCTTGTAGTTGGCGCCGGTCCTGCTGGGATTTCGTGCGCGTTGGCGCTCCAGCAGCTCGGATACACGGTTGTTGTGATCGAGGGCTCAGCGCATTGCGGTGGCCGGCTGCGTGAGGTTCGCCAGCCTGGTTGTGGCGACGGGGGTCCTACTGCACTTCAAGCCGCCCAGGCCTTGAACATTGCTGCGATGGGCCAGGCTCTCGATGTCCGTCATTCCAACCCAGCGGTCGAGGCCCTGGCCGGGCGGACATCATTCGGTCTGGTCCTCCAGGACGGTACTGTTCTTGGCGGACGGTGCCTCGTTCTGGCATGCGGCATCGCGCCTCGCAGCGGAGGCCTGGCGCCGAGACCAGGTCGGATCTTCGGCCCCGACCCCCTGCCGCCCGATCTGACCTTGGAAGATTGCTCGGTCGCGATTCTCGGGGGAGGCGATTCCGCGTTTCAGTCCTACCTGGCGCTCAAGCAGGCAGGCGCTCCGCGCATCACCATCTTCGCCCGCAGCTTGCGGGCCCGGGCTCAGTTGGTCACCGCCGTGCCGGAGACTGACGTACGCCTGGGGGAGTACGACGTGAATCCGATCCACAACGAGGTGAACGGCCAGCCCTACAACCTGGTGCACGTTTGCTACGGCTACGAGGTGCCGCGCCGCTCGCTGATGGGGCTCATGGTGGGTTTGTCGCCCGAGGGCCTGGTACTCACCGACAACCACTACGAGACCGCAGTACCCGGTGTTTTCGCCATCGGCGACATGGCGGGAAAGATGCGCCCCAGTAGCGCGGCCGCCTTTGCGGAAGGGCTGATCGTGGCACGCGAAATTCAGCGTCGGCTCGACGCGCCGGTCCTTCAGAGTCTTTCCGAACGTCTCACGCGATCGCCGGGCCGCGTGGCGGCACTCGATAACCATTAGCGGCAGTCAACATTCCTGCGCCGATGTAGACATATGCAAGTTTCTACCTATACTTCCGGTCGAAATTTCTGCTTGTCTCATGCTGGTCAAATCCCCCTCCGACTGGGTCCTTTTGCCTGTCCGACCCGATCAGGAGCATCGTGCGAAGAGCATCCGCTCGAGTCGTGATGCTCGCTACTCGAATCTGTACAGCGAATCTGCCACCGATGCACGCTGGGTGGGGGACCTGGGCGAGCTGGTGCTGCTGGATTGGATGACGGAGCAGGGGGTGCGTCATGTCCAGTGGCTCACGGACGATGTCGCCGGCAAAGCCGATTTCATGACGGCCAGCGGCATCACGATCGGGGCCAAGACGGTCAAGCGAAAGCAGGCGCCGCAGCTGGACTACACGGCACAGATCAGCGCGCGCCACGCCGCAGAGCCGTCCCACTGGTTCATGTTTATGAACTATTCGATCCAACAGCGCGTTCTGTGGCTGTTAGGGGCCATCCAGTCCACCCGGTTCCTGAAGGAAGCCACCTACTACGGGCCCGGGGATAAGGTCCACGCGGACTACGCGATTCGCCCTGGTCACGAGATCTACAACATCCCGCTCCAGCGTCTCATCCCGCCGGCGGAGTGGCTTCACTGGATTCGCGTGTAGCTAGCAAAAAACCCCCGGCTGGCGGGGGTCTGGAGAAGCTGAGCGTCAGAACAACTGACCAACCCAGGGAATCGGTGAGAGCTCGTAGCCTTTGTCCTCAAGTCGCTTCATCGCGATCGAATACCTCTTGTGAAGCTCACTGGTTTCTTCTGGCGAGAACGCGATGGGGTTGATGCGCAGCGACCAGCCATTGTCCGAGAAAGGACTTGGGTCCGCTACCAGCTGAACATCGCGAGTTCTGTTCGAACCAAAGGGAAGCTTGATGACCACGCCGGCTACCACGGGGCTGTAAGCACTGGCTGTTGCGCCTCGCCTCACGATGAGGTTGGCGCGACTATCGATCAGCCGGTCCGAACTGATCGGCATATCGAAAGCCTCCATGACCGCCGCGAAGAATACCTTCGCGGCATCCATCAATGGCTTTTCGTACTTCTTGTTCGGCACGTCAGGCTCTTCATATGCCCTGCGCAGCCGGTCGGCCAGCCCCATTGAAAACGCAGTGCTCGCCCCCGAATTGCGGGTGAAATACGTCATCAGCTCGTGGGCAGGCAGCGCTGCGGCCATGGTCCTCAGTATTTCGGCATCACACATGCCGGCTGTGGAGAAAGTCTGGTGTTCCCAGCTTTTCGTGATCCCGCGGCTGATGCTGGCACTGATGCTGTTACGCACCAAATTTAGATTCCAATCGCGACCGTCGGTGAAGGTGCCGCTGAAGGTCAGGTTCTGGATACGCAGTGCTCGCGCGAAGTTGTTGCTCAGGTTCATGATGTCCTCGTTGAGTTGACCTAGGGAATAGATGCCTCCCTTGTATAGGTGCGCTAGACGAAGAAAAGCGCCCCCTCACGAGAGGAGGCGCCGAGAGGTCAGCGTCAGGCCAACCAGCGCATGATTCCCATCACACTCGAGCCTGTGTAGCCCATCTGCATGGTCACGATGCCCCATGCTTTCGTCTTGATCCCGTAGGCCAGGAAGAGCATGTTAGATGCGAGAAACGCGACAAAGCCAAATCCGGATACGGACACATTGGCAGCCACCAGGTACGAGCCGAACAAGCCCGTAACGCAGCCGGCCCATTCAATGGCCACGACGGCGCGTGGGCGGCTATAACAGATCGCTGCGGCTTGTTCAGATCCGGCCATTGAGCTCCTCCAGCATAGCGAAGAGTTTGTTGAGGGCCGAATCAGGGTCCTTGAAGCAGTCGAACGTTGGCAGGTCCGTGTGTTCGCGCGGAACGCTGGCATTGACCACGTCTTGCACGTACATCGAGCGAGCCCCGACGGCATGCAAGATCGCCAGAACATACTCAGGGTATTGGCTGGGCCGTTTGCCGTCGTCCGACAGCTTCAGAAAAGCCTTGTCCACGCGTCGCATGACGCGCAGCCCCATTTGCAACTGGGCAGTGGTGAGCGGATCATAGCTGCTTGCGATACCGTATTTCCAGGCATAACTGTAGTGCTTGTGGGTGGCGTCGGTACTGCCAGTTTGACAGCGAATCGTGAAGAGAGGGGCATCGCAATGGCTCGGCCACAGGTCGTACAAGGACACGCGTATGTGGCCGTATCCGTGGCTGTGGTCTGCGCGAACGACCGCGTACGGCTTCAGCTTTTTAGAGGTCATAGTCATAAACTGTCCTTTCAGGTGAGTGCGTGTATAGATTTCCTGAATTCGTATAGTCATTTTCGCCATTTCGGCTACTTTCAGACACGACGCCACGGCGCTTTATTGATATACTGCCGGCATGCGTATCTCCCCCGAAGAAGCTATTGCTCGCGGCTGGATCCGGCCCGAGGAGTTGGCGCCCGTTCGCGAATCGACGACAGTTAAGAAACCGGCCGGCAAGAAGGCGAAAACGGAACCTGGTGCTACATCACCGCGCAAGCGAGAAATCGAGGGAGATGAGCAGGCCCTGCTCATCAAGGAGTTCCGACTGAGGTACCCGGATGTCGGTAGCTTACTTATTCACATTCCCAACGGCGGATCGCGAAAGAATGCTTTCGAAGGCTGGCGGATGAAGGAGCAGGGCGTGCGCGCGGGCGTGAGCGACTTGCTCCTGCCTGTGGCGCGTGGCGGTTATTTTGGCTTGTGGATCGAGTTCAAGGCCTCGCCTCCAAACGATGCCGAGGTCTCCGCCAAGCAGCAGGAGTGGATTGACGAGATGCGTGCCCAGGGCTACTTCGCACGAGCCTGCCTGGGCATCGCTGCCGCGATGGAAGTCCTCACTTGGTACCTCGCCCTTCCATCCACTCCCGGCAGCCCGGTGGCGGCCCCTTTCAAACTCTGAAGGAGTGACACTATGCTTGAGACCACCCTGGGGAAGCGGCGCCTTCCCTACGCCGCCGACACCTTGGCGGAGGTCCTGCAATACTACGAGACGCGCGCACGACAGTTCCTGTATGAAGGCGTGCGGTGGTCTGGTGCGGTTCGCTGGGCCTCCGGATTCGAGGGCAAGGCGTGCGAGACCCAGTTCTGGTTTGCGGATCGCCCTCAGGAGCGCTACAGCTCCTTCTACGTGCTGGCATCGGCGCGTAGGCAGCAAATCATGTCACAGCTTTGCCAGCGCGCTCCCATCCTGACGACCAGGTCGTGCAACATCCAAAGCATCCTGGCGGCCCAGGGCGCCGAGTTCAAGCTGGTTGGGGCGATCCTCGACAGCGTCGAGTACCAGCTTATCCAGGATTTCTATGGCGATCAGGTTGCAAAGCGCAGCCAGGTCTTCCTCATGAACCACATCGATGAGGGCCTGGGGGTAATGCGTGCTGTGGGCGCCAGCGATAAGGCGTTGCGCGCCTTCTGCCTGCACCCGTTGGTGCAGAACGATGCGGACCTGACCGCCAACTTTCAGTCGGTGATCAATGCGCTGGCGGAGGTACCGGATGGGCACGTGACCCTCGCATACGCCATGGAGTACCGGTCGGTGGCCAATGAGTACCTGGCAAAGGACGCCATGCGTGCCGGGGGGATTCGCTTGAGTGCTCTGCCGGCCGTCAACCATATGCTAATCGGCGACAAGGTGCAGAATCGTAAGGACTACTCCATCTACCACGAAGCCACCCACGAGAATCGTGAGCGGCTGACCAAATACTTCAAGGAGTGGTGTGCACGCCTGGGGGTCGACGAGGCGCACTACGCCGAGCTGTTACAGGCGATCAGCCTTCCCCAGACTACTTTGGCAGTGTGACTTCGTCGTTTGGCACCAGGCCCAGCGGCGTGGAGCCACGGTAGAACACGACCATTGCAGCTCGGCCCGTCCTGGTCTGTTCTGCCGTCACCTGGTCGCCGGCTTTCAGCGCGAGCCTGGTCTTGAGGGCTGCGGCCACATCCATCGACAGCTTGGCGCCGGCGGGACTCTTGAGCGTGATGCGCGCCAGCTCGGATGCGTGCGAGGGTCCGATCGACTCGATCGACCAGGTGGGATGCGACTTCACCGCATAGGACAGAACTTCGAAGGAGGGTTCACTCGCCGTGCCGCCGTTCAGGGCCAGCAGGAGCGGGGCGCCCGCCTGCAAGCTTGCCCCTTTCACCTGGAGTGAAGGTCCAGAAGCGGCGCCAGGCGCCGGTGCTGTTGAGGCCCATGCGGTACTGGCGAACGCGGCCACTGCGAGAACGAGGCAGGAATGGAAATGCTTGGTCATGAGGTCAATTCAGGGTCAGGATGAGGTCCGGGTTGAACCGGGGATTCTCGAACTGCACGTCGCCCAGGTGGGCGCGGTGGGTGCGAGGGTATCCGCGGGGATTGCACACGACCAGGCATCGACCCAGCGAGTACACCGACGAATTATGCATGTGGCCGTGGATCCAGACGTCTACGAGTTCCGAGGCAACGGACTCGAGGTTTGAGGCGAAGCCGGCCGTCACCAGATCGTTCACGTACCTCGGGGCCGAGCTACGCAAGCTTGGGGCATGATGGGTCACAACGACGACCTTCTCGCCGCGGCCGCGTGCAGCCCGGGCTTGCGACAACAGCCATGCCCGCTGCCCCTTGTGGATCTCCAAAGTGTCCCTCCAGCTGAGCTGTTGCTTGTTCAACTTGATGGTCCGGTAGTCCATGAGCGCAGTCTCGACCTTCTTGGCGACGAATTCGCGCCGATTCGATCCGTACAGCTCGAAGTCGGTCCACAGGGTGGCACCGAGCACGCGCAACGGGGCACCATCGCCATTGGCCAGCAACAAACTGTCCGCCTGCAACACGTGGACATTCGGGAACGAGGTCTTCAGGGCGTCGGCTTCTGAGTGCCACGCCACCATATCCTCGTGGTAAAACTCGTGATTGCCAGGCACGTAGATCACGGGCTTCCCAGGGAAGGTGTTGGCCGCCCAAGCAATGCCTGATGTGCCTGGGCACAAATCTCCGGCGAGAACCACGGCATCGGCGTCCTGCGCCAGCGCGGAAGGCCTGTAGTCGCAGAACTCGAGGTGCAGATCCGAAAGTACGTGCAGCTTCATGTCAGGAGGGGTTCAAGGATGAGAGGGGATTGCTGATGCCGGAGAACACCACCAGCTTTGACTGATTCGGAAGGCATAGTCCGGTTCCGCGCGGACCCGTATAGAGCTGCGCCGTCCATACGGACGCACTGGATACCATGACCTTTGCCAGCGCGCTGCGCTGTGGTTCCGGCAGCGACAAGACCAGGTTCTCAACTTGCGACGGGGCCAGGATGCTGGCGCTGCAACCCTCGAGTTCAGGATCCAGGGGAGCGAACTCCAACCCGGCTGACGCGGCGGCCATGTTCATGGCGGAATCTGTGAGCCATTGGCGCACGCCTCCTTCTGGTGCACCCGCAGCCTGGACTTGAACTTCCGCAACCGGAGGTTCCTTGGGCGCGGACGCGCTGGCGAACAGGCCGCCCAGTAGGGACATTGCACCATAGAGCGCCAGGCCAAGGACAACGACAATGAAGAGGATCATGCGGGCGTTCTCCCGCACAAGCGGGCTATGGAAGTTTTGACTGCGCCGCGTATCGCAATGACTTGAACACTGCGAGGAGTTTGGCGCGCTTAATGAGTATAGTTTTCGCTTCGCGAATCAAGCCCGCAGTCGCCGCATAGTGCTTCTCTTTCCGAGACAGTGCGAGGATGGGGTCTTTACCTTTGGCGCCAAGGTTCATACCCAGCAGCATGGCCTTCTTGCCTTCGGGCGGATCGGTCCAGCGATACTGGATCCAGCGAGGGTGGGGGCAGCCGGCGCATCCGGGCCCGCAAGCATATAGCTCGAGGCAGACGGAATTGTTGGCGACGGGTTGCGCGGCTCGGATCTCGTCGTGCAAATCCACGAGCCGCGCATTCATCTTGTGAAGTTGGTCGAGGCCGAGGTTGCAGGTCTGTTCTGCGGCGGTTTCGGCCTGGATGGCAGCTTCACGAGCTTTGAGGACATCAGACATGCTTTACGATCGGCAGTGCAGATCCGTCAGTGCAGGGAAGGAGGAGTGTCTACCATCGAGTGCTCGGCCAGAGCATCGGGTGGTGCCAATACTTGCAAGCCACCACGGTGCGAGCCAGGCAGCGAGTCGATGGGCGCCCGGCTAGATTGCACCCGCGCGACTCCAAGCTCTCGCAACAGCTGTTTGGCTTCGATCAATTCGTCGATAGACTCGATCGTGAACGTGGGCATCGCGATACTGCCCAGCGGTTGCCGCGTCAGGTGTGCCTTAAGGCGGATGCAAAGCAACTGTTGCACACACGTCTGAGGGGTGGCGCTCAGGGACAGATGGGCCACCATGCCTTTAGGCGTCACGCCCGAGTTGCGCACGGCCAGGTCGAGGAAGTAACGCAGCTTTGCACGGAACGCCTGCATCGGCGCATCCTGGAGCGATTCGGAGAAAGGCCGTGGCACCGCCGGCACGCCGACAGTGATGCTACCCGTCAGCCCGCTGCCGGTCAGCGACGCCGTCACCCACTTCGTCATCGCGGACACGAATTTCTCGGAGAGCTGCTGGACATCTTCCTGCCCACGGGGGGAATAGGCGATGATTGGCATGTACAGCACGTTGCTTCCGGCAAGGCAACTGTCGTTGCCGAGAGGCAGAGCTACACCCTTTGCATCACCGCGGACCACGCGGCGAGTTACATGTGGAAGCTGCACCAGGACGGACATTTCACTCGAATTCAGTTGATCCGGTGTGTACAGTGCTGGGATCGGATATACCCATCCGCCGGCCGCCGTACCGAGTTGGGTCGGAGTCAGCCCAAGCTGTTCGAGCAGCTGCCCGCTGGCGCGCAGCGCGGGCATCCCACTCACGAGCGAAACGGGGGTTTTGAAACCCTTGTCGATGGCAATGGATACCGGCAGCAACCACAGTCCCAGCGTGGCGCCATTGCTTTCCTGGTGGCAATCAACAGCGCAACCGAGAACTTCCATGAGACAATGGGCCATCTCCGGCGGAACGCTCTTCAAGGCCGCGTTAACGCTATCTGGATCCTGATTGCTCAGAACTGCATTCTGTAACAACGTAACGGCGGACAGGAGAGCATCAGAGCACTCCTGCTCAGACCTAGAGGTCGAAATTGCCTTCAGCGCAGGCCCCAGCGTGGCTGGCGTCAGCTCAGTAAAAAACATATGCGATGAGTCCTCGGTTCACTAAGGTATGCTGTAGTTGCTTAATTTGTTGTGCAACACTTATTTTCTAAATATACCTTGTGACGTGCTTTTTGTCAAGTTTTTTGGCAACTTTTCCGGCCAACAGTTAACAATTCCGCGTAAAAATGCCGAAAATGACCGTTTTCCGCGCTTTTTCAATGAATTCTGGTAGTTAACGTAACTTCTCTCGCACAGCATATGTAACGTTAACGTTACGCGCCTGTACTGCGCAGAAGGTGATGATGTTTGTGGCAGTGACAGATCGGTAGTAGCCGTTGTCCGTATCCGGTCGCACTCGTAGTCTAAAGTCGTTACTCAGGCCATCCAGCGGGCATGCGCCGGCCCCCGAGCTGCTTGTTGCGGTGCTCCAGAACAGTCTGGCAGGGCGCGCAGCGCACGCGTTTCATCGCGAGCCGCTCCTTCGGCATATCGTCCCCGCATTCAACGCAGGTAACGCCGTCGAAGTCGGGATGGTGCTCTGGCGCGTTCGCCAGACGGACCGCCGCGATAGCGCTGTCCGTCAGGTTTGCTGCGAGCTGATTGGCTTCATCCAGCGGATCGGAGAAGCGTTCGATTTCGGGTTGGGTCATGGAACTCCTTGAACTAAGAAAAGGGCCGGCACATGCCGACCCTCACATCGCCTTGCACTATGGGTTCAACAGAAGCCCCTCCGTACTGGCAGGGGCCTTGAGATCGCATGGCGATGCGGACATTTGGTATAGCTCAAAAACCAAAAAACCGAGTAAGAGTTGCGGGAATGCGTCTTTAAGCTATACAAATGCTCGCGTTTGCATAGAATCCGTTGAATGTCCAAGAAGTCCATCCTCGTCGTGGCGGAGAAGCCCTCCGTCGCGAAAGCGCTCGCCGTCTGGCTGTCCAAGAAGCTCGGTGTCTCAGAAGTACCTGTAGGCCGAAGCCACATTGAAGTCGGCGAGTACAACATTTCCTGGCTGTTTGGCCACGTCCTCGAAAACTTCGAACCTCACGACTACGATATCGCCCTCAAGAAGTGGGCCATGGCCTCGCTTCCCTTCATCCCCGCTACCTGGCAGTTGAAGATCCGCGAAGAAGTGGACAAGGCAACGCGCCGCAAGACCGGCAAGCCCGACCCGGGTACGCTGGCGCAGGTGAAAGCGCTCAAGAGCCTGCTCTCCAAGGCGACTGAAGTGATCGGCCTGGGCGACCCGGACCAGGAAGGGCAACTGTTGCAGGATGAATTCCTGCTGTGGGCCGGCAACAAGGCCCCCGTCAAGCGTCTGTGGCTGGCCGCGGTGGACGATGACTCCATTGAAAAGGCCTGGAAGGCAATGAAGCCCAATGCGGACTACGCTGGCTGGTACTGGTCGGCGCTGGCCCGCTCGCACGCCGATTTCCTGGTCGGGATGAACTTCTCCCGCGCCGCCACCCTGGCCAGCCAGGCGAATGGCGGCAACGCCACGCTTCCGGTGGGTCGCGTGCAAACGCCTACAGTTGCCCTCGTGGTCATCCGTGAGAAGGAGATTCGCGCTTTCAAGCCGGTCGACTACTACACCCCATTCATCGATCTGGCCTCGGTTCCTGGCTTCAAGGCCAGCTGGAACCCCGACAAGGAGAAGGATTCGCGTCTGGATCCGGAAGGACGCCTGCTCGATCGCAAGGTGGCGGACGGCATCGTCGCGGCCTGCAAAGCGGACGGCAAGGCCGTGGTCACCCTGGTGAAGTCGACCAAGGGCAAAGAGGCGCCCCCACTGCCGTTTGCCTTGCAGACGCTGCAACCGTACATGGACAAGCGCTTTGGCATGAGCCCGAGCGACACCCTCAAGCATGCCCAGTCTCTCTACGAGAAGAAGCTGGCCACCTATCCACGTTCGGATTCGGAGCACCTGGTCGAAGCGCAGTTCGCCGACGCGCCGGCCTTGGTCGCGAGCATCGGCAAGATGGGGCTCACGCAGCTGGCTGCGGGAATCCCTAAGGCTGACACCACGCTGCGCTCGGCCGCCTGGAACGACAAGAAGGCCAATCCGCACCACGGGATCATCCCGCGCCCGACCACCTTCGCTCAGTTCAATGCTTTGTCGCGTGACGAGCAACTGGTCTGGCTGGAGATCACCAAGCGCTATCTGCTCCAGTTTTTCCCTGCGGCCGAATTTCTGAAGTCCGAGATCGAGCTGACCAGTGCGAAGGAAGCTTTCCGCGCAACGGGCAAGGTCTTCACAAATCGCGGTTGGAAGGATGCCTTCGTGAGCCCGGGCGATGAGGACGAAGACGATGGCGCCGGCGGTCCGGCACTGCCTGCCCTGACCAAGGGGCAGGAGGTGAAGCTGGCGTCCGCGGGCGTAACGGCTACGCGCACCAAGGCTCCAAAACGCTTCACACAGGGCACGCTGCTGGACGCCATGAACGGGATCCACCGGTATGTCACGGACCCCGCTCTGAAGGCGACGTTGCGCGAAAACGCCGGCATTGGCACAGTGGCAACGCAGTCGGCCACGATCGAGGAACTCTTTCGCAAGTCCTTCTTCGTGCTGGACAAGAAAGAGATCAAGCCGACGCTGCTGGCAGAGCAACTGATCGATACGCTCCCGCGTCAGCTGACCGCGCCGGATATGACGGCGCTGTGGCAGCAAGACATGGCGGATATTCGGTCCTCAGGCAAGGCGGGCTACGATGCCTTTATGGCCAAGCAGGCCGCCTGGCTGCGCAAGTCCATCGACGAGGTGCCCGACTGGTTCCGCGGCAAGGCGTTGATCGACAAGTCAAAGCCGGCCGCCGGCGCCGGCGGCGGACTGACAACCAAGCCCACCAAGCACAGGTGCCTGGTATGCGGCGGGGCACTCGCTCACATCAAGGGCAAGTTCGGCTGGTTCTTCGGTTGCCAGGAGCCCAGTTGCAAGACCAGCTTCAAGGACGTCGGCGGCGAGCCCGTGGCCAAGGCCGCGCCCGTCACGACAAAGGTGACCTTCGACGGCGTCACGAGTGGCGACAAGTGTCCCAAGTGTGGCAAGGGCGAGATGCAGGTGCGAACTTGCGGACCGACCAGCAAGACGCCGGGCAAGCAGTTCCTGTCCTGCTCGAACTTCTTCGCCAAGGGGAAGGACAAGTGCGACCACAGTGTCTGGCCTAAGTAGGGGTGCGGGGCGCGCCGTAAGCGCGCCATCAATTCCGCCGTCAAAGAGCGCATGGGAACCAGAGCCCGGGGTCCAATGAAGCAGCATGTAACACGTAGCCTGGCCACATTGGCCAGGCTATGACTTAACGAACAGCAGGCAAATGGCATTCGTCGATAATCTGAAAATTCCCGCTATGCTGGCGATTATCGCGGCACTTGTTGGTCTCGGTCTCTGGTCGGACGACATTGACGAACTACAACAGAAGGAACTCATCGCCAAGTACCGCCAGGTGCCGGAGTTCATTCAAACGACAGGGTTCACCGTATCCGACCTGGTTCATCGAACAACCAGCGGGAAATACGCGACCACCAGTGTCCACTGGGTTTTTGCCGAATCATCTGATTGGGTGTTTCTGAATGGGCGCGAAGGCACTCATACCTGTTTCAGCGTCCTTTATGACGTCGAGCGAGTCAACGAGATAACCAGCGCGCCCCTCCAGCAGGTTTTGCTGTGGCAGGCCGCATTCAAAGAAAAGCCAATCACCATTCACGCATTGGTGCCGCGCTTCAAACAAGCACCAGACCTGTCCCGCTGCCCAGGACTTCGCTACAACGAGGCTGAGAGCATCTTGCAAGTGGGGGACAAGAAGATCGCCTATTTGCTGGCCGATCAGCCCAGGCTCGCAGACTGAAAAACCCCGCCAATAGGCGGGGCATGAGAGGCTGATTATGCCTTGGTACGATCGGCTAACAGCAGCTCCGCTTGCCGGCAGGCCTGCGTCAACACCAGGGGCTCGTGTCCTTGAAGGTGACGCCATTTGTTGGCGCGGATGGTCCCATAGGCATGCCGAAGCTGCTTGAGGAAGTCGTCCTTGGCCTGGTCAGGATCCGGGGTCATTGCCTTCAGGTAGTCCAGATCCTGGTTAACCAGCTGCTGCGCGCGGCGGGTGACCTCCGTTTTGAGCCGTCGGTAGGAGGGCTGGCTTCGGATCACCGAGCGAAGCTCGGCGGGAATGACGACATGGCTTGCTGAGATCAACTCGGCCAAGGTCGACACTCTGGTCACGCGGGCCAGTGCGGCAGTGATTTGGGTCTCTGCTGAGCGCACGCGCTGTGCTAGGAACAGTTGACTTGGGTTCACAGGATTCTCCTCTAATAGTGTGCCCTAGCTTCGTATAAGCGCGATTATCCAAATCATAGTGTACGCCCCCCTGTTACATTGAATCCTGGCCGGAATCGAGCGTTCTTTCCTATACAAGGGTCCTACCTCTTGGATCGAAAGAATGTCCGCAAAAGCCGCCATCTCCACCGCCCCCGGTACCGCTCATGGCCAACACGCATCCAAAGGCGTCTTGGCCCAAGTTTTGCCACAATCTACCCTTGCCGGCGCCGCGTTGAAACCTCCTGGGCTGGTCGCAGGGACTGTCGCTCCCGGGGTGACCAGCTATGTACTGGACACCAATGTGCTGCTGCATGACCCGACGGCCCTGTTCCGCTTTGCCGAACATGACCTGTACGTGCCCATGGCGGTCCTCGAGGAGCTCGACGCGCACAAGAAAGGCCGCGAGGACCTGGCTCGCAATGCGCGCGAGGTGACACGGCAGATCAATGCCCTCATCGGGAACGGCAAGGGCATCGAGAAGGGGATTTCGCTCGCAGAGCGCACCGGCGGCGCTGCGACGGGGAAGTTGTTCCTGTGGCATCTCCCTGGCCTGGAAGAGGGGCTGACCCTTCAAAACATGGGTCTGGCGGCCGGCAAAGCCGACAACCTCATCCTGGCGGCCGCTCAAGCGCTCAAGACGCAGGGCAAGGCAGTCACGCTCGTCAGCAAGGACGTGAACCTCCGGGTCAAGGCGTTTGCCCTCAGTCTCGAGGCGCAGGACTACCGCAACGATCGGGTGCTTTCCGACAACGACCTGATCCCGCCCGGCTATGTCGAGGTGAATTCCACGTTCTGGGAAGAAAATTCCCCTGAAGGTGAGGCGGCGTTCTACCGCGAAGGCAGCGCAAGCAAGGCGCGAGTCGCGATCGAGCTGCCCGTGAACTCGTTCGTCGTCGACATTGGCGACTCATCCAACGGGCTGTGGCGCGTGGAGCACAGCGGGGATGGCGAAAGCATGCTGCATGCGGTCCCGACCAGCCGCAACAAGGCGCCTGCGCGCAAGCGCGCCGGGCGAAAGAGCGCAGTCGCCGGGTCGGATGCCGCGGGCCCACTGCTGATGCCAAGGGATCATTTCCAGGCCGGGGCGCTGGACCTGCTCCACGACGAGGACATCGACGTCGTCTCGTTGCTGGGCACTGCCGGCACCGGCAAGACGCTGCTGGCGCTGGCCGCCGGCCTGGAGCAGACCCGCAGTGGCCGCTTCACCGGGGTGATCATGACCCGCGCGACCGTGGCCGTGGGCGAGGACATCGGATTCTTGCCAGGCACCGAAGAAGACAAGATGAACGCCTGGCTGGGCGGCACGCTCGAGGACTGCTTCGATGCGCTCGGGCTCTTCAAGACCGACAAGACGGGCGAAAAGATCGGCTACATGGTTCCCCCCGAGGTGAGCTTGCGGTCGATGAGCTTCATGCGCGGCCGCAGCTTTCACCGGAAGTACATCATCATCGATGAGGCGCAGAACCTCACCTCGACTCAGATGCGTACTTTGCTGACCAGGGTGGGAGAGGGCTCGAAGATTGTGCTGACGGGCAACACCGCCCAGATCGATACGCCATACCTGGATGAAGGCTCTTCGGGTCTGGTCTGGGCCGTCAAGCTCCTGGCGGGCTGGAAACACGCCGGCCATGTGATTCTGCCGCGCGGCGCCCGCAGCCGCCTGGCCACCCACATCGAACAGGCCGCGCAATCCAAGCGCTGAGGAGGAGTTCATGAACCGACGCCAGTTTCTGGGCGCCGGTGTGGTTACCGCGGGAGGCCTCTGGCTTCCCGCATTGTCGAGTGCCGCGCCCGCCCCGCAGACCCAGTTCGACCTCACCCGGGGATCTCGGGTGCTGGACCTGTACCGGAAGGACTCCCGCGAGCGTCTGCGGATCGAGTACCTGCGTGACGGAAAGTGGGTAGGAGACGCCTACAATCAGATCTGCTGGTTGATGCGCGATGTTAAGGCCGGTCAGCACGTCGCCATGGATCGGACGCTGATCGCGGTCTTGGACTGGACTCAATCCTACCTGCGCCAGTTCGGCTACAACGATCCCATTGAGCTTCTCTCTGGCTATCGGACCGAGAAAACCAATTCGGGCCTGGAGAAGGCTGCCAAGAACTCACAACACCGGCTGGGCAAGGCCCTGGACCTGAGAATCCATGGCCTGAGCGCCGATTACCTGGGCAAGCTCTATACCTGGCTGTCACAGGGCGGGGTGGGAATCTACCAAGCTGACAGCTTCGTCCATGTGGACACCGACCGCATTCGTCAGTGGCGGGGCTGACGCGCGATCAGGCGACAGGGCGGTGGCAATTGGACCGAATCAGGGCGAGGGATGCCTGCGTGCGGCTGTTGCGCCGGCGCACCAGCAGCTTCCCGTAGGCGAAGACCATCGCCAGGCTCTGGAAGTCTGGAGGGTCGATGGGCTCCCAGTCCTGGGCGGAGTCTGACCCTGCGCCGGCCGCGAACGCCAGATGCCGCCCTAGGCTGCGGCCATCTGGCGCAAAGCGTTCGATGCTCAGATTGCCGTCGTAGGCATCACGGACCTGGCCCAGCTCGGGCCGTTCGTCGTGAAGGCTGCGAAACCGGGCAACCCATGATCCTGCAACGATGTCGGCAAAGGGAGAAGCAGTCATTATGCGACTCAGGAGATGTTCAGGCTAGTCGACTTTCGCGGCCTCAATGGGCTCAGTCAGCGCTCGGTCATCCAGAAGCGATACGACCCCAGTCGCGGGGCAGCTGACTCGATAGCGGATCTCGGAGTCGATGTGCTCTTGGTAACAATTGCGCAGGCCGAGCCGCCGCAGCTGGCCTGGGAAACATAGCAGCAGGGGCGCCATCGCGACGCTGATGAGCAGCATGGTCTGGAAAAGGCGTGGAACAGCTACCGGCAGGTCACCCTGCATCTGAGCGAGCGCCCCTGTTACCCAGGTGGGATCGAGCACGGACAGGAGTGTGAGAACCAGTCCCAGGATCGACCATGGCAAGAACAGCACCAAACCGGCCAGATTCATGGCCGCGGTCAGGCAATTGGAGGCCTGGGCAAAGGCCACCTGGCCGTTACGCCAAGCAGCGGCACGAATGTCGTTGAGCGCCTGGGCGGAGATCCGTCCGACTGAGACGCCGTTGACGAACACCAAAAACGATTCGGCAGGCATCATGGTCCAAAGAGGTATCCGGCTTTGCGCGCGTCGGCCTCTTCAGCAGCCATCTTGGCTTCCAGCTCATGGAAGCGTGCCACGAAAACTTTGGCCACGGCCTCCGGCGCCAGACCCTTGACGGGCGCCGCCATGCCCTTGCACATGTCGGGCGTGATGCCGGCAATGATCGGCCAGGGGCCTTCGCCGGGCTCGTCCGGGGGCAGCAGGGCATAGCGCTCGACGTACAGGGCGATCAGGTCGGCCTTCTTCACGGCCGGATGGCGGGTCAGGGAGACGTCGATGCCGAGCTTCTTGGCGACCATGTCCTGGACAGCATCTTCGCGCGCCCGGAAGGCGAGTTGGAATTTGTCGATCTGCTCTTGCGTCACGCCGAGCGTGCGCAGCTCGGGCACGACATCCAGGTACTTCTTCAGCGGGGTCGAAACGTCGCCGAAGTAGGCTTCGTGCGCGTCATGCATAAGACCGCCCATTTGCACCGCAGCGGATTCTCCGCGCTTCTCCAGGAAGTAGGAGATGGCCAGGCTGTGCGCAGCGACCGAGAACCCGAAGGCTGCGTGGCCGGTGTAGCGGTTCACCCACGACAAGGCATGGGCAATATCATTCAGGCGTACGGTCGACGCTTCCAGATCCTGGAAGTCGATGCGCGCCGCAGATTGGGTCATAATGAACATTTGGGGCTTTCTATCGCCGGAAAAGCTGCTCCAGCATTTCAAGTTACTATACCGATAAATGCGTTGTATAGCAATATTTGCATTAGAAATTGATATGCTTTTGGGCATGGCCGCCACAGATCCGCCATTTAGCGCCTCATGATTGACTACCTGCTTGTAACCCTATCCTCCAGCATACCTTCGGGCGTGCTGGTCTTCGGCTGGCTGCTGTTCCTGCGCGCGAGCCGCACGTCGGGCTGGCGCATGGCGCTCGTGTCGCTTCCTGGCACCTGGCTTCATGAGGTCGCACATTGGGGTGTGGGCCTGATCCTGGCCGCCAAGCCGGTCAGCTTTTCGCTCTGGCCGAAGAAGGAGGGGAACTCGTGGGTCCTGGGCGCAGTCGGTTTCACCGGCCTCAACATCTGGAACTCGGCGCCAGTGGCGCTGGCGCCGCTGCTGCTCTTCGCATTCGGAGGCCTGGCGTTCGTGCACCTGTTGCAGCCTCTCTTTGAGCAGGAGCGCTATGGGCTCTGGCTGGTCCTCGGGTATCCGGTTGCCGCCTGCCTTTTCTCTGGCCTGCCATCCTCCACGGACATTCGCGTCGGCGCGCTCTCCATCTGCATGTATGCGGCAACGGGCTATGTGTTATGGCTGCTGGCTCACTGATCCACCCAGCGCATTCCTATACGTGGTTGGTTACAACCACATCAAAGGAAACACATGTGCATGCAATGCTCCGCGGAGGCAGTCACGCTGAAGCAAAACGTGATCCCCGGCTTCTCGATCATGATAGGCCGCAAGGAAATCTCCGGTTGGCCCAAGGACTGGTACGCCCTGGTCGAATGCAATGACCCGCTTTTCGTCTTCGAGGGCCCATTGGTTCGCGATCCGACCATCGGCCTCACCGAAGACAAGCTGGATGCGATGCTCTCCTATCCGGAAGGCTATGACGAGTACGAGGCCGGCGCCAAGCGCCTGGGCCACGCGCTCACGATGCGCGCCGAGGCCGGCTACCGCCTGGTCCGGGCTTGCATGGAAAAGGGCTACAACCCCAACGAAAGTGGCCATCTTCAGTTCTGGTTGCTGAACTACCTGGCCGAGCAAGTCGGCGAAGACCGCTGATTGCACCTCCTCACCGGGCCCTTGGGTCCGGTTTTTCGTGGGCAGGGCGCTATACGAAGTGTCACTATTCAAGCGAGGAAACACAATGAACACACAGCCCCCTGGCCATCTCTACGGCCCTCCACCCCCGTCCATCGCGTTTTACTACGGTGATAACTACCTGGGCGAAGTGCGCGGCCACCCCCTAGCACTCGATGAGGCGCTCGCAAAGGTGCAACGTCAAATCGAAGTCATGCAGCCGGGCAATGTCGGTCCTTCGCTGTACATGCTTCGTCAGGCGCGCGCAGTGCTCTACTGCGGAGGCGTATCCCTGGATGTCGCCGAAATCCGGAAGCTGCATGCTCAGCGTCAACGGGACCAGTCCAACTTGGATTTCTGTCTCCTGATGAAGGGTTATTCGCGCACCCCACGCAACGATCATCCCAAGTACGTCATGACCGTGGTCCTCAGTGAGGATGGCCAGTACGCCATCGGGCTGGTCAAGTCGAAGGGCCCTGCAAAGCTGGTCGGGAAGATCACCTTCCCTGGTGGCCGCGTGGGCCCCGGCGAGTCGCCTCGTACCGCCGCCGCGCGTGAGCTGCACGAGGAGACCGGGGTTCACATTGCCGAAGATCGCTTGGTGAACATCGCCAACAGCGAGGAAATGGCCGTCTTTGCTGCGCGCTCCTGCGATGTACTCAAGGCGTTCACACGTGAACAGGAAGAGGTGCTGGTGCTGGCGGTCTCCCGTCAGCTGGAATACCGGCGCCGGCATCCGGATGCCTATGTTCCTGAGTTCTCTATCTTTCTGGAAGCCGCCGCGGCGGCCTTGCCGATCTAGGCGCAATCCCCTCAAGTCCCCGGTTCGACCGGGGATTTTCCATGCCAACAGGCCGATCACGCCTATACAACTAGATCCCTCTGTCTAACCACGTCCATGCCCTTCATCGACTACACCCATCCCGACCGCGTGCCGCAGCAGCCGATGGCGTTCGACCGTCGTTCTGCGGAGTTTTACCTGCGCCTGAGCGGGCTGCCGCCTGGCCATCCCATGTACTCGCCCGACTGGTGCCTGTTTCGCTATCCCGAATGGATGCAAGGCGGCTCGGCTTGGGTCCAGGCGGGCGCCATTGCACGCGACTTGGAGCGTCTGATCGAGGAGCATGCCCTCGATGAAGAGCCGCGACCGGTCATTGGCAGCCAAGACCCTGCTTTCGATGAAGCACTGGCCCAGGGGCTGATGATTCTGGGCTATCGGCCACTGATCGCGGAGTTTTCTGCACGACAACCAACCGGCGCAGCGTAAAAGGAGAGCAGCATGTCCAAGCAAGGTGCCATGACCGCCGATGAGGTCATGAACAAGATCCAGGATGACCTGGCCCGCTCCGCTCGAGACCGTGAGGTCGAGCAGCAGCAGGCGCGAGCCCGGCTGCGCGACCAGGATATGTTCCTGCGTGAGCCGGTCGCCAGTAGGGTGGACGGGCCTGGCAGCCTCAGCTCACCCGCCTTCAAGCTGACTGCCACACCCCATTATCCTGGGGTCGCGGAGCCTGGGCAGAACCGCTCCGACTCCGGTCACCTTTCTCCGGCCGCGGAGGCGAAGTTCCTCGAGCACATCAAGGACGCCGGCAACCAGACCAGTCCGGCTCGCCGGGACTCGGCGGTGGCCAAGGCGGCCCGTGTCGCCGCGCATGACTGGGACCAGAAGCATGGTCATGGCAAGGCGGAGCCTGGCGTGGTCACCGAGCTACGTCGGGAAGCTCGCGCCCAGATGATGTTCGCAGCGCGTGAGATCGGGGAAAAGGTCGGGTTGGACCCTGCGGCCTCCTCGGTGATTGGCTACTCCCTGGAGCGTGCCCTCGAGAAGGAAGGCTTCCGTGTGCTGGCCAGCCATGCGGTGGACAAGCTTTCAGATGTGTTCCGCGCCACCACCGCGTCCGTTACGACCTCCACCGGCATGCGGCACACGCTCGAGAACAACCTGAACCAGTCGATGAATTGGCTGGCGGCCCACGGGGTTACCAGGGATGCCTTCAAGGAGGTTCTGCGCAACCACTCCGGCAAGTTCACGGTCATCGCCGAAATGGCGTCCAATCCCGAGGCGCTCCGTCGCGCTGCCTATCTGATCTCGAAATCGGACCATGTGCTGGATGGTGTCATGGCGGCCGCGAGCGACAAGGAGCTGCGCAAGGCCCTGGGAAGCGTGACCATGGCCACCGGCGAGGCAATCTCAACCGTCGGCGCGCGCAGCGTCGGCTCGGTCGCGATCGTAGCTGGAGCGGTGATGCGCGGTGACTCGGCCGCGGACACAAGCCGCCACATCTTCCGGGCGGCACTATCCGTGCTGGGTGGCGCCGCCGGCGGGTTGGGGGGCGGCATGGTAAGCGCGGGGTTCGGATCTGTGGCTGGCGCCGTCGTCGGCGCCGAGCTCGGCTCCCGGCTTGCCGACAAGCTGCTGTCGTTCTACGACCGTATCTTCGCCGCCGAGGGGGCCCAACAGAAGTCGACGGAACGAATGGTCAGCAATGACGAGCTCAAGCACAGCACCGATGTGATTGGTCAGCGTGCCGGCACTGCGGCGAAGACCGCCGTGGGACAAGTGGTGGAGTCGACCCGGGATCGGGGCATGGAACGCACCATGGAGCGCTCCACCGGCATGTCCGGGTGATGCGCGCGGGGCTATCGAACCCCGTAGCTGTGCAGGAAACTCAAATCGAGCGTCCACTTCCGTTGGGACAGACGTTCCTGGCGGTCGGCCATCTTGCGCAGCTCCAGCTCTAGCTCTGCGTCATTCCAGTCGTTGAGCCATTTCAGGCGATCGACTACCTGACGGTACCGGCCGATCCTGTTGGCATATCCGAGGTGTTTTGCCTTATGGCAGGTCGGGCAGAAGCAACGAAGTCCCACGAGCTTCTGGACCCCCGCCGCTTCATTGAAAGACCAGGCCTCATGCGCCTCCACATGTGGCTCACCGCGCGAGCCACATGCCACGCATGTATTGCCCGCGGCCTGGTAACAGAACTTCCGAAGCCGATCCCACTCCGCCTGCGTCAGCGCTGTGCGCAGATTCGCTTCCCACGTAGAGCTGGGCAGCATGTCCGGCAGCAGGACCGGCGCCGGCGGGTCGCCACGGTCCTGCCATTTCCGGGGAAGCCACTCCTCGAAGGCAGGCAGGTAGGCGTCTTCCTTGACGTAGAAGCCGAGCTTCTCGCTATAAGCGCCGCCCGCATTGAGAAATTGCGTCTGATCCCAGTACGGGACACAGCAGGGGATGGTTTGGACGAATGGTTCCATGGCTCTCGAATGAAAAAAGGCCAAAGGCCATACCCGTATAGCGCATAAGCGCGTACTCACAACGTTTTTCACGTATCGAAGCGGCATGAATCTGCTTTTTCGCTATACCTATCCGTAGGAACACAACCAATGCTTTGGCTACAAGCCATAGCGCATTTTCATCAAACGGAAGGAAACATCATCATGTCCAATCTCAAATGGTTCGATACGGCCGAAACACTGCTGAAGGTCGGTAACGACGTACCTGGCTGCAACGTGTTCGAGGTCTACAAGGGTCCCTTCCCGCTGGTGGAGGACGCCACGGGCGATCGTCTCAAGCTGGAACTGGTCAACGCCCATATCCACAAGGTAAGCGTCGGTGACGACGACTATGCCGCGGTGGTGCTGTGCCGGATCAAACCGGATGGCAACCCCGAATGGACGATCTACTGCGGTGACGGCCAAGTGGGCGGCAAATTCCGCAACGACGGCAAGAACCTGGCAACGCAGCTGCGAACAGAAGGCAAAGTGGCGAACGCCCTGGCCAACAACGTCGAAGCTTCGGGCTGGGTCGACAAGATCAAGCAAGAAGCGCAGTGTGGCTTTTTCAAGACCCTCGAGCGTTCGGGCCGGTTCTGCACTCACACGCAGGCCGTGCTCAAATCGCTGAATCAGGAAAGCCTCGACCAGATGGCCACCGATTTGATCGGCTGGAAGTCTGGTGCCGCGGTGACGGCCACACCTATAGCAGGTGTGACCTCTGAAGAAGAAGCGGCGTTCTACGACGCAGCTTTCATTCAGCCTGTGCTGTTGGCCGGCGAACGTGGGTCGGGTAAAACCTTCCTCGCGCGCGCAGCCGCAGACAAGTTCGATGCGGTCTATCTCGAGCTGCAATGCCATCCTTCGATGGAGCCGTGGGAGTTCCGTGCTCACGACCGCGCCGCTGACGGCAAGGTCTACACGGTGCTGGGCGTCTTTGCTCAAGCGGTCTATTGGATCCAGAAGGGGAAGCGTGTGGTTCTGTGCCTGGACGAGTTCATGAACATGAACCCCATGTACACGACTACCATCAACAGCCCCCTGAGCCTGACCAAGGACGACACCTACATGATCGAAACTGGTCGCCTCATTCCGACGATGGATGACGAGGGCAAACCCAACGGTATGGCCCTCCCTGAAGTTGTTGAAGTGCCGGCGGACATGCTGTGGGTGGTAGCGACGACCAACATCGGTGCTCGGTATGGCCTGGACAAGATCGCACCTAGTGTGCGCGCTCGTTTCCAGATTCAGCTGATGAACACCAATGCGGATCGCACGCGCCATATCCTCGAGCGACAGCTGAGCAAGTATTCAATGCCGCTCGAGATTGCAGAGAAGTTCGAGAAGTTCATCAATGCGGCCAACGAAGCCCAGACGGCGGGCACGTTGGACGAGGAGGTGACGACTCGTTTGGCGTCGAACGTGATTCGTGCTGTGTATCTCCGGACCGTGCGTGACAAGAAGGTGCTGACCAAGGTCTCGCAATGGCTGCCGCTGATCAAGAAGCAGGTTGAGCGAGAAATCGCTCAAGTTGTGAACTTCGAAATCGGCGAGCTGGATCCTGAGCAGGAAATGCTCTTCAAAACGCTGGTCACTGGCTGCTTCAAGTAAGCGCCCAAGCAACTCTGTCTCCCGGACATTTGAGCAAACCGTTGCAAGGCATTGCCTTGTTCATTCGCTCATCTGCTCGGGAGATTTTCTCTTGGGTGTGAGCAAAATACGAAAGGAAAACATCATGTCATCTGGATTTCTGCTGAATCGGCTTTTGGGTGATGCACTGCGCCGCGCTTATCACCAAGGTGATTTGCAAGTCAACGTGCTGTATTTGATGGAGCGCCTGAAGCTTGGCGAATACCGCGTGATGCTGAAGCGCAACTTCGACACGGCCTGCTGGGTTCCCCCAGTGGGATCGCGCGGTTCGCACAGCATCTACTACGGCGACCGTATGCTGGAGCGCACGATAGCGTTCTTCTGTGAGCAGAATAAGGCCGACATGCCCGATCTGCCAAAGAAGGAGGATCTGGCGGCGGCTGCCTGCACCCGCCTGTTGGACGAGGCTCTGGCCGCGTACAAGAAGGCCGGCGCCTCTCACCGGGCCCGCGTCAAAGCGCCTGAGCTGAAAGACATGAAGCCCACGGGCCTGGACCTGCTGAATCAGCTCGTTCTCTGGCTCAAGGACAACCTGTCGACGGATCAGTGGGCTGCGTTCATCGACATGCTCGTGACCGCGGTGGCCGCATTCGGCCGCCACGAGCGCCAGCATGCACGCCATACGCCCAAGGACATGGTTCAGATGCAGACCGATCTGAAGTCATTGAGCATTCCGTTCACAGTGTGGAACTGCTTCGAGGACGCCCGAATCGAGCACATTTCTCGCATGGAGCTGTCCACGCCTTTCGGCTGGCGCAACTTCGAGAACATTGGCAAGATGGACAATCCAGTGAACCTGTTCCTCCGTCTCGTCTTCCTGGAAGGTGAGCCGGACACAGAAGCACTGGACAGCACTGAAACTCTGCGCCACGGCGAAGAGGTCAGTGTGGTCGCAGAGAGCGTCGAGTCGTATTACAAGCGCGCAATCGCTTGCACCACGTCAGAATCGCTTTTTCCGATCATGGCTGAGTTCATCAAGGAGTTCGAACCCTACATGAAGGAGATCCCTTCCACGCCGCCTTCGGGCTCCGGCGGAAGCGGCTCTGTATCTGGAGGTTCGCCTGGCGCCCCTGGCGCCGAAGACGGCTCCACGGAAGCGGAAACTGAGGAGGCTGGTGAAAGTGGCACGGACCTGTCCGTTGCTGCCGAAGCCGCCGCCAAGGGTGACGAGTTCTTCGAGGAGTTCGAGAAGGATGCTGAGGTCGTCGGTGGCACCGATGCCGAAGGCGCAGCAGCCGAGGCGGAAGCCAAGGAAAAGCTGTCCGGCGGTAAGAGTGGCAGCGGTGCCAAAGGAGACCCCAACAAGGATGGCGGTGCGGGTATTCCCGACTCTGTCACCCCGTCGGCCTCCGGCGGCCGAGCGACCGAGCACGCATTCCTGGCCAAGGATCCTGGTTTTGTGGACGAGTCGTTCCGCAAGCGCATTGATGGCGTTACGACCATGCTCATGCGCATGTTCCGCACGATCTCTTTGCCCGTGGCGACGGAAGCACCTGGACGTCGGATGTCTTCACGGCATCTGGCTCGAGGAGAAATCCGTTTCCTGCGCAAGATGGTGATGGGTGGGAAGGGCAAACGCCGTTACTCCATCGTCTATGACTGCTCGGGCTCGATGAGTGGAACACCGGACCGTGAGGGCAAGGTGTTGCTGCTGGCTCTGAATAACCTGGCGCGCCGCGGGTACCTGCAAGGTTCTCTGGTGTTGTCCGGGTACGTCAATGGCCAACCCGGCTGGTTGCAGTATGAGTTCCCGGTCTCCGAGGACATCATTCTGCGTATCGCGCCGACCCATAGCAGCGAGGGCTTGCAGTCCGCCCTGGCGGACAACCTGAAGCACATCAAGGGCATGGATGACGTGTTCGTCTACACGGACGCCTGCATCACCGATGAGCCGCTGGATCGAGGCTATTTTGCCAAGCACCAGATCTGGCCTGTCGGTTTGTATGTCGGTGAGGAATCACGTGCTGGAGAAATGGACCGCCATTTCCCCCAGAACATCGTCCGCGACACCATCGAACAGGTGGTTGAGGCCATGTTGACGCGCAATCGTCGCACTGTCGGATAACGACACTCTCAGGCCGGCATCTTCGGATGCTGGTCTTTTTCATGTCCATGAAGAAAGCCCGCACGAAGCGGGCTTTGAGGGAGGTCACACGTTGATGACCGTATTGGTGATCCGATTCACGAGGCGAGCCTCGGCACCATGCGCACGAATGTCCTTCAGGTTTTCGATGGCACTGGTCAAGCTGTCAAAGGAGAAGTCCTCCAGCCAGCCGGACTCACCAGCTTCCTCGCAACGATAGGTCCGGTTCAGGCCCAGAATCGATGGCTCGCGCAGCACGTCGTTGAGTGCTTGCACGTTGCCACCAACCTGAACAACTTCGCCTGCCATGTCGGCGACGCCGTCCCAGGGAGTCAAGGTTGCGACCAACCCGATACTCGGGCCTGTCACAGTCTTGAGGTTGGCCACGTGATCGCCGATCCGCGCTTCCGCGGGCAGAGCACAATGATGCAAAACTTGCACCGTCGCGTCCCTGCCGCGGTTCGCCGGCGTCCACAGGGTACATACCTGGTCCATTGCGATTCCCGTTCCGTCAGCAGCCACCTGGCGAGCCAAGCGAATTGCCACTTCTGGGGTGCTCCCGACCTTCATGAGCCGCGAGAGAAAGGGTGCCCAGTTGGACACTACTATCTCCCCCGGCGCCGGTGAACGGCTGAGCGGGAAGCCCATCCGTGCTGACCAGCGAAGTATCGCCTCCATCGGGTCGGCAAGCAACGCCTGGATGCGGTCCATCGTCACGTTGGATGGCTCTTTCGAGTCTCGCAACAGTGCACGCACTTCCTCGTAGGCCGGGTTCGACCGGAACACTCTCAGATTTGTCCCCGATTGATCCAAGATCGTCAGGCCCAACTGTGATTCCATTGATGAGATCATGTTTCCTTCCATTGTGATTGAGTGACAGGTCTCCTTCAGCTGGTTTCCCGGCTGAAGGATCACTGCTTAGCGGCACACCATAGCCAAGGCCTGCGTGTACTGATCCAGCGTGGAATCAGGGAAGCGTGCCGCCGACAAGGGTCTGAGCAAAGGGAACTTGGCGCATAGGTCTTCATAGATATCACTGACCACCAGTCGGCCGCATTGCGCGAGACTGACGAACCTTGCCTTCAGAGCCTTGCGCTCTTCTGGGTCGGTGTCTGCGATCTCCATGAATTCTCCGTACGCCTGCATGGCTTGGGTAGCCTTATGCAACGTATGGTCCAACTTGGCGACCGGCAACTTGACGGCCCCGGTGAGGGCGTCGAAGTACGGTGCCAGCGCCTTGTCGAGCTTGGTACCAGTCAGTTCCAGGCGTGGCCTCTTTCCGAGGTTCTCCAGCAACATCGTCAGGCCGGCATGGGCATGCACCGTGTGCATCTCCAAACCGTCCAGAACGCGTTTGATCGCCCCAGCTTCAGTGAGTTGACCCAGCGCCGTTTCCAGCGGGATCCACAGCTTCAGCGTTTGCAGTTCACCGTAGGACATGCCGATGTCGAGTTCCGCGAACTCTTCCTCTGGCATATCCCAAGCTCCGGACTCCTTGACGCTGTTGACCAGCGTTTCGAAGGCCTGGACCTCTTTCTTGCTGAAGAAGTACACACGGTCGGCGCCTGCACGACTGAGCGCGCAATCCAGACCAGCGTCAAGCAACGCCGCGAACGACGCGCTATCCGACAGGCCCGCCAGAGCTCGTCCTTCTTTCCCGACCCAGATCCGCGGCCTGACTTTTGTCACGCCGGGCTCCGCGCTCAGATACGACATCGCTGCCGTCTCCTGCTTGCGGCTATTCAATGAGTGAAAAAGCATGGTGGTCTTGGTTGCCCGGACCACACTTGCTCCCTTGATCACACGCTTTGCAGCAGCAGGAAAGTCAGACGTCTTGAAAGTCTTCAGCTCGTTACCGTAGTGTGAATTGACCTTGTTTACCTGTTCGATCGCGTCTGCTGGGTTCTCTCCCGAGACCAGCACGACCATACCTTCCTGACCCAGAGCCCACTCGCGAAAGCGGGCCAGTCCACCACTATCCAAGTCATTAGCCACCAGGGTGGGCGGCCTCATGACGTCGAAATAGACGCGCTCGGGTGCCTTTCCGCCCGGCTGCGGGAGGAACATCCGGCCGCCAGAGGTGTAGCCCTTGCTCAGGGTAGAGTCCCTGTGGCGAAGACGCGGCGTTGTGTGGAGGATCTCGTCAAAACCCTCCAGCTGCATAGAGCCAGTCCATGCTGAACGGCCTCCAGCTTCGACAAGCTCGGCACCGAAGTCCGACTTGCCACCACGCATGGCAACTGCCACAAAGTGATTGACGGTTGAACCGATGAACCGGTTCAAGGTCTTCTTAGCGGAAAGCGACTTGTCTTCGTAGAGCTCCTTGACTTTCGCAACCGCCGCCTTTTGAGTCGCCGCGTCGATGGCTTCCATCAACGCATTGACCTTCGAGGTGTACTTCAGCTCCTCTCGCGAGGGCATGAATGGGACGCGAAAGGACATCGGGATCTCGACGATCATGCCGCCACCGAATGCAGACATCCCGGAAGTTTTGACATGGAACGGTAAGCCGCCCACACCTGACTTCTGGTTCGTAAGCACCACGAGTGACCCTGTTGTCAACTCTTTCGGGCTGTATTGCAGGTTATTCGTCAGCATGGGGTACACGCGGACGCCTTTGAGCATGGGATCGAAAGGTTCCAGATCGAGGATGATGCCGCTATGCCCGGGCAACTTGGTGGTCGCCGTTGCAGTGGCGGCCGCCAGCGCTGCCGGCGCATCCACAGAGAACGAATCCCCCATGGTCAGCTGCATAACGTCTTTCAGCCAGGCCACAGCGCGGTGGGCCTCCTCGATGTCACCCAGGTGCACAGGAAAGGAAACGATTGTCCCCGTCCTGGTACCAGGGCGGGAGACCGCGGGGGCCACCTGCGGCATGTCGTTGCTGCCCTGGAACTGGAAGTAGCAATGCTCCATCATGTCGGAGGCATGGGTGGTCGCGACAGTACACTCACGGATGTACCCGTAAGCAGCCCATCGGCCAACACCCAGGCCACCGGCCGAGTCATCATCCGCTACCTTGGTGGACGTGCCGAAGGATAAGTAGCCGTCTTCGGCTTCCATGAACTCCTTCGTCATGCCGGAGCCCTTGTCCGATATGGTGATCACCGGGTTTTCAGCAGTGGGCAGCTCAACGAGCACGCCCTCCGCGAACGAAAGGCCGGCCCGCCGCGCGGCGTCACAGCTATTCTGGATGGCCTCGCGGATCGCCGACATCAGGATGTGCGAATACACAGTGGCCAGCATTTCCATGATGCTGCCGGACAGGCTGACGGTCGCCGACTTGGCGTCGCCAGCGCCTTGCACGTGGGACGGAATACTGGTTGGGGCAATGATTGCCATGGTTTACCTCCTGAGTTAATCAAAATGCACCTTGCGGCGCGAGATGTGTTCCTACGTCTCGTATAGCTTCCACACTGCTGTATGGCTATGTCTTATCAGGAGCTGGTGGCGGGAGATTGCCATTTGCGAGCTATACAGAACTGGACATATCGGCCCAGTTTTGGGCTCCCTAGTGCAATTCCTTATTTGGAGGTTACATTTATGACAATCGAATGCATTCACCAGGTCGCACTCGAGTGCCGTTCCGGCACCAGTGACAAGGTCTACGTCATCCAGGTGCAGAAAGACACCACGGGCCCGATTCCCAACTTTCGCACCTGCGGCTACTCCGGTCGCCGCGGCGGAAGGCTAACGGAACAGGAGAAGTACAACGGACCTAGCGAAGCGTCAGCCCTGGCCAAGGCGAACTCGGTCGAGCGCGACAAGCGCACCGGCTCGAGTCGCTACACCACCATGGCTGTGTCTGCTGGCGCGACCATTGCAGGAATGCCATCTGGCGTCCCTGTCTTCGGCGGTGCCTCGGTACCTGGTACGCCGAGCGCCAGCACTGCGGCGCCCGCGGCCATCGGTCCGACGCCCAAGAAGGCCAAGGTCGCTGCTGCGGCAGAAATCGTCGTCTTCAATGCTTCGTCGGACTGGGCAACTCAGCGCAAATACGACGGCGAGCGTTGTGTGATGTCGCTGCGTCGCGGGCAGATTGTCGGCTTCAATCTGAAGGGCATGCAAATGTCCGTCAGTGCGAAAGTTGAGAAGGAGTTCGAGGCGCTGCTCACGCAGCCCGACTTCAACAACGCTCGCGAGACGGTGTTGGACGGCGAGCTGATGGGCGACGTCTACGTGGCCTACGACATCCTTACCCTGCGCAACAATGACATGCGTGACATGCCATTCGCTGAGCGTTTCTCTGCCCTGGAACTGCTGCTGGACTCCAACCTTGGTCTCCTGGCAGAAACAGCATGGAGCGAGTCTGAGAAGGCTGCGATGCGCGCTCGCGCGGAAGCTGAGGCCTGGGAAGGCCTGATGCACTTGGACGTCGACGCTCTCTACTTGGCTGGCGTCTCTGACGCCATCAAGAAGGAGAAGTTCTGGGAATCGTGTACCTGCCGTGTTCTCACGGTGAACTCGAAGCGTTCTGTTCAAATCGCGCTGCGCGATGACGATGGCGAAGAAATCCCGGCGGGCAACGTGACGATCCCGGTCAGCTATCCCTTGCCGGAGGCTGATGATCTGATCGAGGTCAAGTACCTTTATGCGCATCCGGGAGGTTCGCTGTACCAACCCGTGTACCTCGGCAAGCGCGATGACAAGGACGAGTGCGATCTGCGTAGCAGCATCCGTTGCGCTCCTCCGGAGAAGACGGGCGGCTCTGCGGTATCGAGCCCTGCACCGGCTGCGACAGCAACTGCCACGGCCAGCGCCACGCCTGCCGTGACGAAAGTGGGCGGTTCGGCCGCTCTGGGTGCGCTCTTGACCAAGGCTGCCGCCCCTGGCGTTCTTCCGGAAAACGTGAACGTCAACCTCGTGCAGGTTGCTGAAGCGTTGACTTCTGACGACTACGACGCGTCCAACGACATCTGATTCAGGACATCTCGTAACCCTCAGCCCGACAACACTCTCAGGAGCGTTGTCGGGTTTTTTCGTTTTCTGTCCCACTGGTGTCTCTATACTCAGCTTTGACATTTCAGCCAAGGCCCATGCACGTCACCCCCAAACCGATCAACACCGGCAGCTCGCCGGCGCACCTCACCTCCGATATCCTTGTGGAAGAACTACTGCGCGAGCGCCGGCGCGACCGCAAGGCGGGGATCATCAAGGCCAGTCTGGTCCTGCTGGCTGTCATCGCGTATGCCATCGGGTGGTATGTCTTGGTTGGCTCCAACATGACCTCCGGCTCGGACGCCCCAAACAAACCCTTCGCCGCGGTCGTACGAATCGACGGCATGATCGGCCCCGATAGCGCAGCTGGCTACAACGCCGTGGCCCCGTTGCTGCGCCAGGCCTTCGAGCATCCAAAGTCGGTTGGTGTGGTGCTCAGCATCAATTCCCCCGGCGGTACCCCGGTCCAGTCCGCCTTGATCCACGACCTGGTCAAGGAGCTCAAGGTCAAGCACTCAAAGCCGGTGGTTGCGGTGGGCGAAGACATGATGACTTCCGGCGCCTACTTCATTGCAGTGGCCGCGGACAAGATCGTAGCCAATCGCTCGACTGTCACCGGCTCGATCGGCGTGATCTCGGCCAGTTTCGGTTTCACCGGGCTGCTGGACAAGCTCGGTGTGGAGCGCCGGGTCACCACGGCAGGCGACTCCAAGAGCATGCTTGACCCTTTCCGCCCTGTTACCGCCTCTGAGCTGTCCAAGCAGCGCGAACTGCTCAATGCCATTCACGCTCACTTCAAGGATGAGGTGACGGAAGGGCGCGGCGATCGTCTCAAATTGGGCACACCAGGACTCTTCGAAGGTTCCGTGTGGACGGGTGAGGCGGCGATGAAGTTCGGCCTGGTTGATGCCTTGGGCAATGTGAACTCCGCAGCCAAGGACTACCTGGGCGTTGAGTCGACCCAGACGCTCGTGCGCCGCAAGCCGCTGGCTGAGCGCATGCTGGACATGATCGGGATGAAGGTGGCCGCCCGCATCAGCGCCGACATGACGCCGGTCCCCCAGGCCATCTACCGCTGAATGGCGAGAAACGAGAAGGCCCCGTGAGGGGCCTTTTTCATTGACGGGGCGGTGGTTGCCGGGCCACGTCACGCAGGGTGAACAGGTAGTCGATCAGAAGCACCAGCAGAATTGCCACGCCAACCAGAGGGAGGGGGCGGCCCTGGTTCCATTCCGTGATCGACCCGGCCAGCGCAATGGCGGCAAGGGCGGGCTTCATGATCACGGGGTAGCGAGTGTCGGAACGGCACATCGCCACGAAGGCTCGCCAGGGCAGCAAAGCCCACTCACGCATCGGGCATCTCCCGGCGCGGGGTGCGGAGGTACGTGAGCGCCAGGTACAGCAGTGCGAAAGCGCACCAGATCGCCCAGACGGAAAGAACCGCTTCGCGCCAGCCGTACGGCACCCCTAGCATAAAGAGCCCCAACGCAATACCGACGCTAGCCAGGGCTTGAGTGACAAGCAGCCCGCCAGCCGCAGCGCCGAATCGGGGAGGGAGCCGACTCAAGAGGAGTGGGGTGACAACGGCCAGAACCAGGGACCACCAATCCCACTTGCCTGCAATCGATTTAGCCAGGAGATCGGACAGTACCGCCAGCACCAGCCAGTTGTAAGCTGCCTTGCGGGTGGCAAACCAGTAGCGGTGGCGCCAGTCGACGCGCAGAAAGATGGGACCGACCAGGCGCCAGGTGGGGTTCGTCAGGATGCTCATTCGGCCACGTCCGATTCTGAAATGATGCGCTGGAGCTGTTCAGGGGTGACCGCCTTGCACAACGGCCGCCTCAGATCGGTGCTGCCATAGCAAACGAACGAGGGCGCAGGCTCTACCGGTGCTGGAAAGAGAATCTCGCCGGTGATTTGGCCCGCCTTGGCGCCCAGGCCTAGAAAGAAGCCGGCAGCCATGACGCCCAACGACAGCATAATGGCGCACGGCAACACCGCCAGGAAGAATTTACGCACGCTCACCGCCTTGGACCGCTGCGTCCTGGTGAGCCAGAACAGCCTTGACCAGCGATCGGCCGATGAGGTACCGCCAGCCGAAGAACAGGAGAAGGGTGCCGACCACGGCGCGCTCGAGCGTCAGTCCGCCCACGGCGATCATGGCAGGCTGGAGGGCGCTCAGGATGGCGCTGACGACCATCAGGAACAGGATCGCCAGCACGGAAGCGATCAGAACGGCGCTGAGATGGATTGACTGATTCGCGTTCGGCAGCTTGGGTTTGATCCCGAACATCGAGATCCAGCCAGCAGCACAGTAGGCCAGCTGCCGCGGCACAGCGCCTTTACGCGCAGCGTCCGCCAGCCGGTCATAGATGACATTGAAGGTGAGGGTGGGTACCATGGTCGATAGTATATATTTTTAGCCGCATTACGCCAACTTATCTCTATACCCAGCGATCAGATTTCAGTTGAAAGGTGGGGTTTATGACAGGTCGCGGGCATCGTTGGACGGGCATTGGGACGGCGTTCTTTGCCGCAGCAGCAGCCCGGGTAGCCGGCTTGCCCGAATTCGTCGCCGCAGCAGTGGCTGCCGTCTCAACCACCATCCCGGACTGGACCGAAATTCCGTTCTACCGCAATGGCCAGCGAGTAGGGTCGCTGATCACCCACCGCACCATCACCCACTGGCCTTGGCTTTGGGCCGCAGTGATCGCCTGGGGAATCCATATGGGCGGCTGGGTAGGCGCTGCGGCATTTGGCGCGGCGATCGGTGCCCTCGCCCACATCATCGGCGACGCCCCCAATCCCATGGGCATCCCCTGGGTCCTTCCCCACAAGCGAATTCGTATCGGTAAAAAGGGCCTCTGGCGCTCCGGTCAGCATGAGGTGCTGATCGTTCTGGGCTTCGGAGCCGGCGGCTACGGCGTCTGGAAGCTAGCAGGGGGAACCTTTGTTCTCTAAATCTCATTGACTAATAAGGTGTTCTGAGTGATACTACTTGCCACTCAAGGACACCCCATGGTCAACCTCTACGGCTCTCTTGCGGATGCTGCCATTCAGGCGGACCTCAGCAAGGCACAGGAAAAACCTCATCGCTGGACCGTCTACCTCGTGGAGGCAAACGGCGCGAAGCGCACCGATGCTCAGAACCGGTTGTACCGGCGCCTGCTGCAAAAGTTTGCCCAGCAGCAGGGCCGCTCTGTCGCTTACTGGAATGAATACCTGGTGGAGCGCTTTCTCGGCTACGTCGACGTGGTCACCGAAGATGGCATCACCCTCCACGCGCTGGCATCCACCTCCGAGCTGAGCGTGGAAGAATTCAGCGGCTTCCTCAACGCGTGTCTTGTTCTTGCGGCAGAGATGCAGATCCGGTAGCGGGCAAGCGATTTGCAGGCTTCTATCTATACTAATTTCGACATTCATTGTCGTTTGGTGACTTGATTCACATTCAATAGCATTACCGCAAGGATTCCCTTATGGATAAGAAACTTTTGGTGGCCATCGCCGCCGCGCTGGGCGCTGTCGCAGCGCCCGCTTTTGCTCAGGAGCACGGTGGCGGCTCGAACCTCAAGTGCGATCCTCCGGTGGTTCAAGTCCCGGCCGATGTTCGGAACCCATCGGCTCAGTACACGGTCACCTGCTCGGGGCCGGACATCAATACCGTCACCCCCGTCATCACCTTCGCCGGCGAGGTCTTTGCCAACGGCACCCCCCCCTATCTCGTGAAATCGACCTACAACATCGACACCCGCGGGCTGCATGCCCGGAAGGTGGGCGAGGAAGCGCGGGTCGACCAGGTCGCTACGGGTACGCTGACGGCAAGCACCGCCTCGATCGCCGCGCTGCCTTCGCAGTTCGCCGCCCAGTCCTACTGGGACCCGATGGCCAATGTGCTGTCGATCGAGGAGATTCCCGGACAGTGGCGCGCCTTCAGCATGAGCCAGTCCGGCATCTATGATGGCTCGGTGGTCAATGCCGGAGTGGCGTCCACCCCGGTGAAGAATGGACGAGCAACGATCCGTCTCGATCTGGGCAAGGCATATTCCCGCTTCGCTGGTTCCGGCGCCGATGCCGCAATGGTCGAGGCACAGCTGGGCTTGCGTGATGGCAAGTTCGAAGTGCTGATCGGCGACACCCGGGCGGCGACACAGGCCTCGATCCAAGGCGCACTCGCGCAGCTGGACAAGAAGCCGAAGGACATCACTCGGGCTTGGGGCCTGGCGGCGCGCGCGCAGTTCCTCGGCTTGACCGACGAGGTGCGCTATGCCGAGCAAAAGGTGGCCGCGCACAACCCGAATCTGCTGGAGGAGTTCCAGCACGGGGTCCAGCGTATCAAGCCGTACGTGCTGCCCTGATGCATGCGGACGCCGGCGAGCGGCGTCCATTTCTTCGCCCACAAATTCCGCAATATGAAATTTCGAATTCTTCCCTTCGCGGCACTGCTGATGGCATCCGGCCTGGCATCGGCGGCCCCTCAGATCCAAACCTGTGAGCCGATGGAGGTAACCCATAGCGGCGGCGCAGGCCTCGGCTACTCGCTTTCGTGCGAAGCGGGGCCCTGGCGGCTGACCTACAAGGGTTCGGTGCCGGCCGGCTCTTCGTCCGTTCTGGCCCAGTACCGGGTGGCGGTGACGCACCCTGACGGCACCAATCTCGTGCAAACGCGGACCGCACGTCTTGCTGAGCCCAGTCAGCTGGGGCAAGTGCTGTTGCGCGAAGCGGTTCTCCTGGACAACGGCAACGTGGCCCTGCGTGACTGCCCCGAGATCGGCTGTACGCTGTATCGGCCGCTGGGGGGTGATTCGAAGCTGTCCAAGGCCTCCATCACAGTCACGCCCGAGATGGCTCGCCTGCTGGCTGAGCGCAAGGAGCTGACCGAGCGGGTTGAAAGCCAGATGGCCCAGATCTCCGCACTGCAAGCCCGCGAAGCTGCTCTTGCTGCCGACCTTTCGGCTGCGCGGCAGACGCTGGAGTCCGCTCAAGCCGAACATGCTGCGGACTTTGCCGGCCTGGAATCGAGCTACTCGAGCAAGCTCGCCGTTCAGCGCGCAGAAGACAGCGCTGCGGCCGCAAGCGCCCAGAAGACCAACGACGAGCTGATGGCGCAAGTACAGAGCCTGACGGCGCAGCTGGCGAGTGTCCGTCAAGAACTCGACAAAACCACGGCCGCGGCCGCTGCCGCCCAGGCTCAGCTGCATGATGCCCACAGCGCCCGTCAAGACCTTCAAGGCCAGGTGCAGGACGCCGCCGTTCTTGCGCAGGCTCATGCCGGCGAGCTGGCTACCGCAACGGCCACCAGCGCCGAACGTGAGCGCGCCCTGATTCAAACCCGGGCCGAGCTCGATCAGGCGAAGGAGAGCATCGTCGCCCTGACCCGTGCCGTGGCCGAATCGGACTCCGCACTGGTCGACATGACGGAGCAGCGCAATGCTGCCCTCGTGAACGTCAAGCACCTGGGGGAGACTACCCTGGAGGTTCTCGACAAGTACGACGCGTTGAAGACCGACTACGACGCCAGCCAAGCCAGCCTTCAGGCTGCCCAGAAGGATGCCGCCGACCTCTACACGAAGCTCGAGGCCGCCAAGCTGACGCAGGACCTGGCCGGGCAGGCGGCAAGCGTTGCCCACATGGAGGTCGATTCACTCAACCTCCAGGTTCAGGGGCTTACCGCGGAACTTGGCAAGGCCATCGAGGTGCTGACGGCCGCAAAGAAGGAAGGCCAGGCTTACCAGGCTGAGACGGAAGGGCTGCGTGGTGAGAACACGGCCCTGAGCGCGCAGCTCACGGCGGCCAAACGGCTGGAATCGGACCTGCAAGCCCAGCTGGACGCGGCAAATGCCACGATCGCTGAGCTGCGTGCAACGAGCACCGACCAGTTCAACAAGTCTGGCGAGACTGTGGGCCGGCTGCATGACCAGGTGGAATCCTGCAAGGCTGCGGTGACGGCGCTTGAGGCTACCAACCACAAGATTTTCGAGGATCTCGAGGCCGTGCGAGAGCGACTGAGCGCCAAGCCGACGCCCGAAGCCTGCGAGACAGGCGCCGAAGCGAAATAAACGGCACATCCGGCCACAACTAGCCCTGGTTCCCCAGGGCTTTTTTTCGTTCTAACGTCAACATTCCCACCATTAAAGAGCGATTTCGCAATACACGCTATACGGGATGGCAGGGGAGCTCTTTACCGGGCATTCCTAGGCAACAAGGACGGCGGAGGTCGAGTTTTTGGGTAGAATAATTGCAACAATGCGAATTTCAACCTCTTTGACTTGACATTTCCGCTATATCAAGTAGAATCAGCATAGGTAGTAACTGGATAAAGCATCTTCTCGAAGGTGCGATTATAAGGATTGAGTAATGAGCCAGTTCGATAGGTATACTAAGACGGAATATGTGGAGGCGCTCCGCGCATTCATGGGTTTCAACAAACGCACGTTCCTGAGGGAGCATGGCTTCGTCAAGGATTTGGACGAACCCCGTACGGGACGTCTGCCGCGATACGAAGATGCCCCCGTCAAGGCCTTGGAGGACAAGGTCAATGATAAGGCTCGGAGCGCGGAAGTGGCAGAGAGCTTCGGCGATCGGTATCGGATCGCGCGGGACTACAAGGGCTTGGGAGACATCGCTGTCGCCCAACATCTGGGTCTCAGCCGGGAGTTGATCCGTCGATGGGGCATCGGTCAGCAACGTTGTACTCGGACTGCCGAAGTGGCGGAATTCCTGGACGTGCCGGTCGCGTGGCTCGAAGACGGCGGTGAAGACAATCTGCCGGCCAACAGCCATATCGGCGTGCGGGTCGGTGAGGAGTCGAAGAACAACCGTGAGCAGCTCTTCGGTTTGACCCAGGCTCTCGTGGCCGAGATTCCGGAAGACGCCGACGAGGAGTACGCGCAAGCCTTCATTGAGTGGAAGATCTACAATGATCCCGAACTCTCGAAGCTGGCTCGTCGCGCGGGTGGGCGTTGGCAGTTGCTCAACGGCATGCTGATGTTTTCCCCGTGGGTGCCGATCAAGGAATACGACATGACCCGTCGCCTCTGGAGCGACGAAGTCGAGAAGATGATCCAAGAAGAATTGGTTTCAAATTCGTCGGTTTATGGCGCATGGAAGTCCCTGCGCGATCGCTGTGTTGCAATGGGAATGTCCGAGGATCAGTATCCGAAGAAGATCTCTTTGCACAAGCGTGTCGAAAAAGAACGCCAGCGTGCCGAGCAATTTGGCGTCAACCTGAACGATATGGTTGCCGCCTCGGTTGCGAAGTACATCCAGTAGTACCGATCCATCGGATCAGAAAGTAGTATCTCGAATGCCTTCAACCTGCATTCTCCAAAGGCGCTCGGTCGATTCTGATCGAGCGCTTTCCCTCCAGACCAGCGCAAACCTGTCTCCCCTCGAAGCGGCCATTCTGTCTTCCCGTGGGATGGTCGCCGGCGACGCCGTGCCGGTGGCCCAGCTGATGGACCGTCCGATGATGGATCTGGAGAGGGGCGCGAAGCGCATCCTCGCGGCTATCAGGAAGCAGGAGCCCATCGTTGTGGTCGCAGACTATGACTGCGATGGTGCCACCGCCTGCGCTGTGTCGGTGGCAGGCCTGCGCGCGCTGGGCGCAAAGATCGACTACGTAGTGCCGGACCGCATGGTCCACGGCTACGGCATTTCCCCTTCGGTGGTCGATCTGGTACTTGAGCGCTTTCCAGCCACGCGCGTGCTGATCACCGTCGACAACGGCATCCTCGGACACGCGGGCCTGACCCATGCCGCAAACCGAGGTCTCGAGGCTGTCGTCACCGACCATCACCTGCCTGGCGACACGCTGCCCGACGCCGTGGCCGTGATCAACCCGTCCCGCAAAGACTGCACCAGCGGGCTGCAAAAGCTCGCCGGTGTGAGCGTGGCGCTGTGGCTGGTGGTTCTGGTGAAGAAGCTGCTGGCGGCCCAAGGCGTCAATACGCCCCCGCTGAGCTTCCTCCTGGCGTACGTCACGATCGGAACGATAGCGGATATGGTGCCACTGGATGCCGCCAACCGCGCGTTGGTTGTGAATGGCATGCAGCGTCTGCGCCGGCTGGGCGACGAGATCCCCGTAGGGGTTCGCGCGCTCATCCAAGAGGCCAGTCTTCCCCAGGACTGCTTGACCACACAGGACATCGGTTTCGGCATCGCACCGCGCATCAACGCCGCTGGACGCCTGGAAACCATGGACGCGGGCATTGACCTGCTGCTGGCGACCGATCCCAAAGAAGCCCGCCGCCTGGCGCGCCTGCTCACCGAAACCAATGACCAGCGCAAGGCCCTCCAGAAAGAGGCCTCGGATGATGCCGCCACCGCCATCGACTTCGCCTTCGACGACAAGGTGCGGGCGCTGGTGTTCGGCTCCGAGTCATGGCATCCCGGCATTGTGGGCCTGGTCGCGTCCCGGGTGAAGGACACCTATCACCGCCCAAGTTTCATCTTCTCCCTACTGGACGGCGTCGCCAAGGGTTCTGGCCGATCTATCCCGGGCCTGCATTTGAAGGATGCGCTCGAGGAGGTTGCCCGGCGCGCGCCAGGTGTCCTTGCCAAGTTCGGCGGCCACGCCATGGCGGCCGGCGCCACGTTGAGCAGCCCGCAATCGCTGGCGCAGTTCCGCGATGTATTCGACCAGGTCGCGCGCGAGCGCATCACGGACTCGATGCTCGACAACATCCTGCAATCGGACGGACCGATGCCGGATCTCACCCTGGAGTCTGCTGCCCGCCTGATGCGCCATCCGTGGGGCCAGGGTTTCGAGGCGCCAGCGTTTGATGATGAGGCCAAGATCCGATCCGTGAAGCCCCTGGGGCAGTCGGGCCTGCATTGGAAGGTCGAGGCAGCTGTGGGCGGCCGCAGCAATCCGACGACGATCGTACTGTTCAACCAGCGCCAGCCAGCAGAAGGCGAGGTCGTGCCGATCTACCTGCAACCCGGCCTGAACACCTGGAATGATCGCACCACGCTTCAGTGGATCGGGCGACTGTTGAACTAACAGGCACGGCGCAAGGTCTTTTAGAAACCGCGGGAATCCGCGGTTTTGCGCTATACAAATATGAGAATCACATCCTGCTCTTGAGGTCATGAGACGCATCGCGCCTCGTCGCTCAGATCGCTCAGATCACCCTAACTCTCTTACTCTCAACCACTAGCTTCGGCTGGTGGTTTTCTTTTGCCCGCTCGGCTCATCGTTTTCCGCCACGCCCAGTCTCTTTCCGGGCCCGGGTACGCTTGGCTGCCGCCGGCGTCTTGGTCTGGCTGACGGGGGGCGGTGCATCCTTAAGGTGAACACCCATCAGGCTGTAGATGCGCCACACCGAGAGTGCCATCATGGCGACGAGGAAGACGCACATCCAGCCGGCGGTCGCCGTCGTCGTGGCTTTGAGAAAGGGCAGGTTCCAGCGCTCCAGGCGGAGCAGGGCAGGATTAGAACCGAGCAGCGGGTGCTCGAGCGCTTGCAAGGTGAGCGGATAGAGGCTCAGCACCGCCGTCAGCCCCATTGCCTGGTAAGCCAGGCGCCAACGCTGCACAGATCGTTCCTTTGTAAGGTTCTTTTCGGACATGATGGGTATAGCCGGACCGAGGCCATTGGCACGTTTCTCGATATACTCACCCAAACTCGTCAGGAAGCCTCGTCCAAGTCTCCCTGCCGCCTTTTGACTTGGGCGGGGAGGAATGGCGAGGTCTTTTGCGAAAGCGTCGTTTTAAGGTAGACTGTACGCAATGATGGCTCCCGAAGTGTCCACCCGTGTGTTGCGTGTCCGCCTGAAGGACAGGCATGCTACAGCCTTGCGTGCGATGGCGCGCGAGGTGAACTTCGTGTGGAATTATTGCAACGACCTGGGCATGCAGGTGCTGCGCCGCGAGGGTCGCTTTATGAGCGGCTTCGACTTTCAGAAGTATCTCAACGGCGCCAGCAAGGAAGGCCTGGGCATCGGCTCGGCAGTGTTCCAGCAGGTGGCCGAAGAATTCGCCACGCGCCGCCGGCAATTCAAGAAGGCGCGGCTCGCCTGGCGGGTCTCCAACCCCAAGAGCAGCCGCTACAGCCTGGGCTGGATCCCGTTCAAGGCCCGCAGCTTGACCTACCGCGCCGGCCAGGTGCGCTTCCAGGGCATCGCGCTGTCGCTGTGGGACTCCTACGGCCTGGGCGACTACGAGCTCGGCGCCGGCAGCATCAGTGAAGACAGCCGCGGGCGCTGGTACCTCAACGTGACCGTCAAGGTCAAGAAACAGGCCCCCAGCCCGGGGCGCACGGCAGTCGGCATCGACCTGGGCCTGAAGGACTTCTTCGCCACCAGCGATGGCCACAAGGAAGGGGCCCAGCGCTTCTACCGCGACCTCGAGCCCGCCTTGGCCATCGCCCAGCGCGCCGGCAAAAAACATCGCGTGAAGGCGATCCACGCCAAGATCGCCTATCGCAGGAAGGATTTCCTGCACAAACTCAGCTCCAAGCTCGTGAAAGAGCATGGGGCGATCTTCATTGGCAATGTGAGCGCCTCCAAGCTGGCGCAGACACGGATGGCAAAATCCGTGCTCGACGCCGGCTGGAGCACGTTCCGAACCATGCTCAAGTACAAGTGCGATGACGCAGGTGTCTGGTTCGATGAAGTCAATGAGGCGTATTCTACCCAGACTTGCCATGTGTGCGACGAACGCACCGGTCCCCGCGGGCTAAGTGGTCTTGGAATGAGAGGATGGACTTGCAGCGCCTGCGGAACGATCCACGATCGCGACGTCAATGCTGCCAAGACCATCCTCGCGCGTGGACTAGCGCGTCTTGCAGAAGGAACCCCACCAGGGGCGGAGATCAAGGCTGAAAAGCCAAGAATCCCCGTCCTTCAGGGCGGGGAGTGGTCAACACTATGACGATCTACGTGGACTCTCTACATGCCTGGGGCTGGCGCATGCGCGGCCGCACGGTCGACAGTTGCCACATGTTCACCGATTCGCTGGACCTGGAAGAGCTGCATTGCTTTGCGGAACGCATCGGAATGCGCCGAGAGTGGTTCCAGCAGTCCCGGGTCGCCCCGCACTACGACCTGACACCAAACCGCCGAGCAAAGGCCGTCAGCCTCGGGGCGGTGGAGGTACTGGACCGCCGGCGCGCGTCAGAGATATGGCGGGCGCGCAGAGAGGCCGTTGCGCGGCCCGATGCCTGTGCGCCAGGGCCCCAGCAACCATCCTTGTTTTGACTCCACTGCTTGCCCCTATGACCCTCTCCTGTGATGCCACCAGTGCCCGTTGGCCCGGGCACCCCGAAGTGCTGACGAAGTTCGACATCGAGGCCTTCGTGACGCCGAAAACACCTCAAGACGTGCTGGCTCTCTTGGATGAGGCAATTCAGGAGGCGAGGTACCTGGGACAGCTTTTTGATGATGCCTTTACGCGCTGCGAGCGCAATGCTGGTAAGGGGCATCAGCCCGGGACGGCGTGAAAAAGCCCCGACCTGGTCGGGGCTGTGAGGGTTGCGGCGTTGGTTATGCCGGCGTCGATTCAGTCGAGCGCTGCTTGGCTTTCAGGGAAGCCAGGACCTGATGCGCCTGGGTGATGGCCTTGGTTTTCACGGCATCGAGCTTTTCGTCCAGTCCCGAGGGTACTGCGACGTTCTCGTAGCGGAGGTAGCGGTCGATGACCGACTTCAACGACAAGGGGATGTTTTCGAGCCACTGGGGGCCCTTGTTCTCCGGATCGAGAATTTCGGCTCGCAGGTAGCCGCCGATCTGCCCGCAGTAATTTTCATGCAAACTCGCGAGCAAATCATCGGGCTTCATGAGTCGGCCGGCATTGATGCCGAGATCCTCCAGTGCCAGATCAGTGGTGACCTTGAAGTCATCCGGTGAGAGACTCGTGATGAGCTCCTCGATCCGCAAGCCTTCCCAATTTGAAGCGGGAGCGTCATTCCACATGGTGAATGACAGAGAAACTCCGGCCTGAATGAGCTTCGAGCAGAACTCGTAGTCACACTTGTTGGGATAGAGGCGTTTGTCGGGCACACATTCCGCCAGCGTCAGGTCTTCGTCCGCACGCTTTGTCTCGCGCAGCAGACGATCACTGTCGTAGATCACCAGAATGACCCCGTCCTTCTCGCTGAGATACACGTGGAAGGTCTTGCGATCGCAGGTGTAGCCGTAGATCAGCGAGCGAGGAGTCATGTTCTCCAGCACCAAATCGCGCACCCGCTTCACACGGTTGGCCATTTTGGTCAGTTCCTTGAATTCTGTCTCGTTCATTGATGTTTCCTCTTCATACACAGCGACAATGCTGCTTTGGTGTATAGGCAAGAGACCAAATAAAAAACCCTGGCGTTGTGGCCAGGGTCGGGGAGGAGCAAAATCAGCTCAGTGTCTTCTTCATTTCGTCCAGATCATGCAAGACTTGAGCATTCTGTTGCTCGTTAGGGAAGGCACATTCATAGCAGTCGCTCACGTAGGGGCGAACCGCCTCCAGTACGGCGGTGATCTCTTCGTTCGAGACAATCGGCGCCGGTGTCTTGCCACGTGCCAGGTAGGCCTTGACCAGCGGGTGGGCGGCCAGCAGTTCCCGGGCGGCGAAGTGGTTTGCATGCTCCGACTTCGACGTCTCCGTGCTTGACGCATGGGCGCCCGTGGGCTTGTGCGTCAGACGAACGCCGTTGTAACGCGCCGCCCATGCGCCCTTCGTATTGATGCGCTCGATGAGCAAGTCCGAGAATGGCACATCCAGCACAGGGTCCTTCGCCATGGCGGCCCATATGCCACCACCTTCCGGAAGGCTCTCATCGGATTCCACGGTCACCAGAAAGCCTTCTTGCATTGGCGCCGCGTCGCTGGAGACGGAGCCGCCACAATGCTCTGCAACGACACGCGCGATGTCGGTGACGAAGCGTTGTTGCTTCTCCCTGGTGTCCAGTTCGCCGACGGCATCCGGATTGGTCAGAAGAGCCTTGACGAGGTCGGCCAGGGTTGCAGTGTCAATAGTCGTGTTCACGGTCTTTCCTTCAGGTTGAGTTGTCCTGAAGGGGTATAGGCGGCAGCCAACCGTTCGATCAGGTCATGGCAGAAGAAAGGGGCCATTCGGCCCCTTCAGTGCTTTGATCGTGGCAGCCAATCAGGCGAACGGTTTCACCTTGCGGGGCGGCGCCAGCAGGGCTACGACGACTGAGCAGGTGAGGAACAGATACTGGAGCTCGAGCGCGAGGCCGCCGTTCTTCGACAGGTCGAACACCTGGCCACTGTGGGCGAGAGCGATCGCCACGACCATGTTGAAAGCGATGATCAGTGCCGCCGGCGCCACGAACAGGCCCAGGATCAGCAACGCGGGCGCCACCAGCTCGCCGATGTAGACGCCGTACGCGATAAACGCAGGCACGCCGGCGCCCGTAAGCATGCCTTCAATGCCGGTGACGCCTTTGCTGAGCTTGGCGATGCCGTGCATACCGATGAGAACGCCCAGGACGATACGCAGAATCAGGTAAGCGTGATCGGGTTTGTGCAGTTTGTTGAAGAAGTTCATATTTGAGGGATGGTTTTGTGGAAGAAAAGTATAGGCACACGGAAGGGCCAGCGATGCCGCTGAAGAGCACCTTGTGATTGATGGCACAGAAAAAGCCGCCCAGAAGGGGCGGCCAGAGGGGATCAGCTAAGCGCAATGATTTCAGCGGCGCAGGACGGGAAGAACTCGATGAACGACTCGATTTGACGGACTTGCCACTCGGCATTGCCGCGGACATAGAAGCGCCCATGACTGCCCGTACTGGATTCGAGGTAAATGCTCACCCCGTAACCCAGGTACCAATCACGTTCGACCGCCAAAATCGTGCGTTCGACACCGTTCTTGTCGACCAGCTTGCGGCCAACCAGCGGATGGCCCTCGATGAACCCTTCATCCGGCCCTTTGTGCGGCAGACCGAGATCCTTACGCGCCTGGCGAACACGCAACCAATGCTGCTGGTTGAAATGCGAATACTGCCAACCACTACTTCCTACTGCTGCTTCGGTGCTCATGAGTACCTCCAGATGTGAGATGAACCTGGAGTCGTATAGCGCTCTCGCGTCATAAGCCTATACGTAGGCAGGCACCCGCCTAAGCCAATCGAGGAAACACATATGACGCTCAACGACATGAAGGAAAACTGCACCAACTGCTCGGCCGACCTGGAAATAGGCCAGATCGGCAAGTGCGACAGCTGCCAGGCCGAACAGACCACCCACGTGAAGGTCATCGTACTGTGCCGAAATAGTGAAGGGGTCCCCGAGTTCCACTCCTGCGATCCCGAAGTTACGGACGCACAGCGCGCGGCCGGCGAGCACTACGAACTGGCCAAGGAAAACGCAGGCTTCAACGGCTACTCCGAACCGATGATCGCTTTCGACGCAACAGATCCTGCCGCCAAGCAGCTGACTGAGCTGCACAACTGGCTCTGATCCACCTCCGACCCCGTGGCGCTCGCCCGGGGTCTTTCTTTCAACGACGCCTTTGCGCCGCTGCGGCTCATTACCTGGCCAGCCATCTGCTCGCTCACGCAAAGAATTTGGCTATACATGCATTGGATTCTTTTCCGTGCACCTGTCTATCTCACTCTCGATGCGCTCCCTTTCCAAACTCACCGTCGCACTTGCCTTTGCCGCAATCGCTGGCCAGGCGCTTGCCGCCACCAATTACCTCGTTCTCGTTCCCGTACCAGGGAAGACTGCTGCTGCGACCGTAGAGGAACCGGTATCCGTTGTCTTGGCGGATGCCGCTCTTCCGGACGCAAAGATCGGCCGCGCCTACAGCGTGGATCTCGTGCCCTACATGCAGATCAAGGGGGACCCCAACGCGGACGTCCAGAGCGTCGCCTGGTCAATCTACCAGGGCGATGCGGGCCAACTGCCAGCTGGCCTTCAGCTGGATCCGGCAACGGGTGTCATCTCGGGAACGCCGACCAAGATCCAAGCGGATCCGAACGTCTTCCAGGCTCAGGCGACCTACAAGAGCAAGGCTGGCATTGGCACCTACACCATCCGGGTGGGCGATGCGGTCCTGACTGCCAAGCAGGTCCTGGTCGGCTATTCCCACGCCTGCGCGCTCACCATGACCAATGGTGTCAAGTGCTGGGGCATGAATGGGAACGGACAGCTCGGCAACGGGAAGACTACCGACAGCGTCGCCCCTGTGGATGTAGTCGGCCTGACCTCGGGTGTGGCCCAGTTGGCCGTCGGTAGCGGGCAAAACTGCGTCGTCACCACGGCCGGCGGCGCAAAGTGCTGGGGCGGGAACTACTCGGGACAGCTGGGCGATAGCACTTCCAAGAACAACCAGCTGACTCCGGTCGACGTTGTCGGTCTCACCTCCGGCGTGAAGTCCATCGCAACGGGCTCATCGCATAGCTGCGCAGTGCTCACCACTGGGGAAGTCCGTTGTTGGGGTGCTAACAACATGGGGCAGCTGGGTGATCGTACCGCAGTGGACAAGATTACTCCCGTGACCGCGGTGGGCGTCACCGCCAAACAGGTCGCCATCGGTAGCACCTCGACTTGCGTGGTCAATACTGCCGGAGGTGCCCAGTGCTGGGGAGCCAACGGAGAGGGACAGCTGGGAAATGGCACAAAGAACAACAGCCAGGTGCCAGTCGACGTAACAGGGCTCGCGGCTAACGTGGCGTACATCTCGCTGCCTACCAACGCACAGTTCGCATGCGCGGTCACCACGGCAGGTGGTGCGAAATGCTGGGGTAATGGCGCCTCGGGTCAACTGGGCAACAGCGCGTGGGGCAATAGCCTGGTCCCTGTTGACGTGACGGGCCTTACAAGCGGCGTGACCAGCTTGTCGACTGGCGGCGGACATGTCTGCGCAACGACCAGCGCTGGCGATACCAAGTGCTGGGGTTTCAACTCCCTGGGCCAGGTTTCTGCGACCACCGGCAACATGTTCTCCCCGAACATCGTTCTTGCCGCCAGTGGCGGCGCAGTCAACGCCTCCGCGGGCCAGGCGTTCAGCTGCGCGACCGTCGGCACCCAGGTAAAGTGCTGGGGTGCCAACGGCAACGGACAACTGGGTGACGGGACGAAAGTGAACAGCCGCACCCCAGTTACCGTACGGGACTGACGAAGCGGCCGGCGAATAGCCCAAAAGAAAGGGGCTCAGTGGCGTTCACTGAGCCCCTTTCTTTTGGGCTATTCGGATTTTCATGTGGGTTTGCCGTCGGCCCAAAAAAGAGCGACCTCCGAAGAGGTCGCGTTGAGAGTCAGAAAATTGTGACCTTATCGGCCTGGACATCAAACTCTAGGCCCTTGCCCGGGGTACGCAGTGCAATTAGGTCGGCTAGTGTGTAACAGTGGTCCGGCTCGCATCCGTCGTATACGAGATAGAGAATCTCGCCAGTGTTCGGATGGTAGTAGCAGTCCTCGTTGCCCGAGTCTTTTGCGCATTTCATGAGCACATTCGGGTCTAGTTTCGTTTCGAGCGGAAGTCTCACCACCAGCTTCAACCCCTCTTCGGAAACAAGGGAGACGTCAAACATAACGTCAGGCAGGTGAGAGTGCTGTAGTTGAGCGCTAGAGTATCGAGCTTCGGTGGTGGCGTCGCAGAAATAGGCGTGCATCGGGTGGTCCTCGTAATATGTCCATCTACTGGTATAGAGCTTGGTGCAACGCTTGAGGTCCAGAGGCGCCTAGCTTCCACACAAAAATCCGAATAGCCTTCCTTTGATGCGCGCCGCCTACTTTTGGAACGCGGTGGCGGGCAGCAAGTGTATGCCCAGATGCTGTACCAGTTGATCGTAGCTAAGGGGGGTCCCAACCTTGGCAGTGTCGGTGTTATCCACGAGATATGCCCACGCGCGGCGGCTCTGCGGGTCATACACGAGCTTAAAGAGCTTCGATGGCACCCAGACCTTCCCGGCACCGATTGTCGCCACTGGCGGGCTGTGGATGGGCCCGGTGATGACGTAAATCCCGGCCACACTTCGTGCGGCATACTTTCGCGTCGGCTCCTCGACGCGCGCGCGCCAAGCACCCTGGTTGTTCTCCGGCGCCTGGGGCACCATGTTGGCCAAGGAGAAGCTCTGGGCCATCGACTCCGGCGTGTTGCGTTGGCCGGCGGCTGCCATGTGCCCACGATCGTAGCCGCTGCCGCGGTAATCAGCCAGCCGAGCTCGTTCACTGGCGGGCAGGCGCGCCTCCTCGTAGAACCGGTTGGTCCGTTTCTGACCTTTCGCGTCCCGCAGCGATTCCCGTGAGATGAACTCTGCGACGTAGACCGGGGTCTTCGCTTCGCCAGAATGCAGGACCGCAAAGCCGTCGAAGCACAGCGCCCGAAGCTTGCCAGGGTTCTGTGCGCTGCCTACGAACGGAACCGGCGCGGCTCCTCGGAAGAAGTGCTGTGGGCAGTCCTTAAAGCCAGCGAGATCCTGCGGTTGGGCTGGGGAGGGCAGGGCAGCGTGAGCGGCGCCGGCGGCCAGCAAGGCAGCAGTCAGTAGGCGGCGCGCGCCAAGGAAGGATAGCGTCATGCTTCAGTCGTCCTTTCGGGCGGCCTTTTCGAGGACATGCATGCTGATTTGCAGCGTCTGATCGTCAAAGCCGAGGGACGAATCTTCCATCAACAGCGTCTTGTACGAGCGCATTGCTTCCGCTCGAAGCTTGCGTCGTTGAGACTCTGCCTGCATGTGGATCTGCACCAGCGTGTAGAGCTCTCGCGTGGTGAGACTCGACAGGTAGCCAACCACCTGCCGGCGCAGGGCCAGTTCGCGTTCGGACTCGGGCTCGGGAGGGTCTAGGTAGATCATTTCCAGTATAACTACAACACATCAATAGCCAACGTTCTGCGCAAAAAAAGAAGCCCTATACCAGGGCTTCTTGAGTGGTGGATGACCTAGATCTCAGCCTCGTGCAGGTTGTGCACGCGGCCATGCATGAAGGCAATCCAGTGCGCGGCATGTGCCAGAGACTTCGTACGAGTTTGAGACATCTGATGCCCATCAGGGCCCTCAACGAGGACCTCGTGGGTGTAGCCGAGCTCCTTCAGATCGGGGGCAACGACTTCGACAAGCTTCATCTCAGGTACGTGGTACAGCGGATGCCGGTAGACATCGGTGCTGGACCCTATATCCTGAATGCGAATAACAGCGTGGGTAACGATCGCGCCGCCTTCACTTTGGCCAACAGGCACAAGCGTGGGCAGGCACATCCAACCGCCGACTCTACCGATCGTACCGATCGTGTCGTACTCATAGAGTCCGTCACGACCGGTCGCCGGGTCGCCGATGTAGATCCGTACGCCGGCACCCGACCGCCGATAACGCTCCAGGACCTCCTGAACCGCGTCCGGCGTCCTGCCATCGAACCAGGTCTGCTTGTCGGTGATCAGTGAGTACAGCTCCAGCAGACGCTGGTGCTGCATGTACTGGGCCTCGGTCCCGATCTCCGACACCAACACCTGTTCCGACGGGCTGACATAGCCCGATGGAGCTAGGGTAGAGCGCAAACGGCGGAGCAGTTCAGTCGCTTGGTGGAAAACCACGTCGAAACTGAGACAACTCGTGCTGTTGCCGGTGGACACGACGAACTGACGTTCCACATCATCGATAGTGATTTTCGTTATCATGGTATGTTTCCTTGCAAATACAGACATTCCGTATAGCGAGAAAGCAGCCTGTGGCAGGCGTTCTGCCACTCGAAATCAGATCTGGAGGCGGGAGGACAGGTAGGTGTAGGTGTCCGGTTCCGGCTTGGCGGGGACGGAAATAGGTTGTCCCAGCTGGCCTTGAGCGAGCGTCAGCATCCAAGCGTTGGCGCCATGGGCTTCGGTGTGCCGCGGCATCTGGCAGGTGGTCATGGCCTGCGCGATGAGCGCCGCCGCCGCGCTGCGTGAAGAGCCAAAGGTGCAGTGCACCGCCAGACGCCAGTGCTCGGGGTCGAGGTGGATCCGTTCGATGAACTCGATGATCTCCAGCATCTGCCACGGCAGGCAGGCCATCTGGGGGTCACGCAATTCCGTTTCCCGCGGATCGACGTCCAGGAACTCCAGCCGCGAGTACCACGGGAAGCGATGAAGGTTGACCGGCTGCCCGGCGTCGGGGTCGCCAAGGCTCAGGACTGCCAGGTCTGAGGCCGGGAGAGTGTCCTCCAGCGCAGCCAGGCTGATGAAATCTACGGCCACCAGCATGATCAGAGCCGGATGATCCCGGTTTCCACGGTGTCGAGGTTTTTCTCCAGGAAACTCACCGACGTACGGCGGTCCCGGTCGACGATAGCCTCCTGCAAGCTGAGCGACTGGCGGAAGGTGCGCACCAGATTGCCGTTCGTCGGCTGCACCAGCGCCGTGGTCACCGCCCCGCATTTGCATGTCTTCTGCCACGCCGCGCCGGCCGCTGTGTGTTTGAACAGCTTGAAGCCGTTGAGCACCGCTTTGCACGTCTTGCAGGGCACGTTGATCGGCTCTTCCCGCTCTTGAGCGGCGCGGGCCAGGGCAACACGCTCTTCGCGAGTGCCACGTTGCTTTGCTTGTCCCATGGGACTTCTCCTTATGCGTGGGCCGGGGCCTGGACCTTGAAGTCCGTGAGCCGCAGCGGGTCTGTTACACAATCGAACTTCAGGTCGGTCAGCTGACGGGAAAGCCTTGCCAGATGGGCTTCTTCCACCAGCCGAGCGCCCCTGACACCCTTGATCTTGCCTGCGGCGGCCGCCGCCAGCACACCCTCGAGATCGCCGTACTGGTTCAGCAGAGCGCCGGCCGTCGTCACCCCGATCTTCGACACACCAGGGATGTCGTCCGCGCTGTCACCCATGAGCGCAAGGCAGTCCAGAATCTGGTGCGGCTGGATACCACCGAGCTTTCGCTGACACCACTCGGCATCACGCCAGGAACTGGCAAAGTGGTTGTAGACGTCAACTCCCAGGGTCAGCAGAAAAGCCAGGTCCTTGTCCGTCGACAGCACGGTCACCTTGATGCCCGCCTTCCGCGCACGAGCTGCAATGCAGGAGATGACGTCGTCGGCCTCCAGCCCTTCGTACTCCATCGTCTTGACTCCCTGGTCAGCCATCTGTTGGCGGAAGTGGCGCACCACCTCGAGCAAGAGGGGTGGTGGCGGTTCCCGGCTGGATTTGTACTCCGGGTAGATGTCGTGGCGCCAAGTATGGCACCGGCGCTCAAAAACCCAGGCGAGATGCGTAGGGGTATGTTTTTCCAGTGCGCGCAGAAAGGAACGATTCAGCGTGGTCAACACGCCATCGAGCTTCTCGGTCGGGTCAGAGCTCGGATTTGTCTCGTAGATCGGCCGGACCAGATTCAGGCCGTCAATCAGTAGCAGGTGAGCAGTCATGGTGTAGATGTTTGCCCTCGAAACGGGCTAATTCATGAAAGTATACCTCTTTTCAGCCATTTATCCAACTTTGCTATACATAATCAGGCAATTTTGCCCACATCGAGGAAACAAACATGAAACTATATATGCGCGTGCAAGGCACCGAGGCGAAAGCTTGGTCCATCGCCGTGGCCGGAACAGCGAGCGTTGACACCAGCCAGACTCCTTTGGAGCTGGCCGTGGCCGTGATGTTCAGCTACGCCGAGAAGGCGCGTGATCGCGTGCAGAGCAGTATCGGTGGTGACATTGAGTACCGCGCTTACACGCTCCTGGCGCCGATCGAGGGTTGCTATGCCCTGGTCGAGCCGGACCTGCGCAGCGTGCGCGAGTGCCATCCCGAGGCCTGCCGCGTCGTGAACATCAACACCGGCATCGAGACTCAGCTGTGCATTCACCAGACCGAGGGCCTGGCCCTCCTGCACGCAGCTGCTACCGGAGAGACCGTCGATGCATTCGCCTGAAAACTCCCGCTACTGCGTCGGTCCGGATATACATGCCCGCCTGGCGCAGGCCTATGTGGCTTGGGTCCATCCGGATAACGACGGAAGCGGGTTCACGAGCTTCGGCGAGACCATTGCGCTCAACGAGGGTAGCCGGGTTTTCAACGAAGTCATGGCCCAGACCGGCGACACGGCGAAAGCCAGTGCCGCCAGCGAGGACGCCATTGCAGCGGTTCAGCGTGAAGCCGATCTTCACCTGGCGAAACAGGAACGGAAGGAATGACTATGTCTTGGGCAGGTATCAAAGTGCGCCATGCCGACAGCCGTACGGGCACGATTCGCAGCGACTATGTAGGATTCATGCACCGTGTGTTGACCATCCAGATTGATGGAGCAGACGTCACGGACTCGGTTCAGCTCAACTTGGACGGCCCGGATACCGGCTCGCCAGGCTGGGAGTGGTACTGCGAGCTTGGCGGCAGTGACCCGGTGTGGTTGCCGTTGGGCGACTTCCAGGAATCTTGATTGATTCTTCTCGCGACCGACCCTCGTGGTCGGTCCTTTCGCGCCTATACGAAGCTGAACGATAACGTTCGCACGAAAGGAAACACATGAACCATCTGGCGCAAATTCTCGAAAATACCAAAGAGCAAGTTGTCAACTACGTTTTGGAGCATCCCTGGCAAATCTTTGCCTTGGGTCGTCTACTGACCGACCTGGGGAAGGACGATGTTTCGGTCTTTGATCGAAAGAACATGGCTGGGCACATCACAACCAGTGCCCTGGTGGTCAACGAGTCCGAAACCCATGCGCTCCTGGTTCACCACAAAGCGTACGGTTTGTGGCTGCCGCCTGGTGGCCACATGGAGCCTGACGCACCGAGCCTCTGGCAATCGGCCGCGCGCGAAGTGTTGGAAGAGACGGGCCTGGTCCTGACGGACCGGTACCTTCCCCTGCTGGACATTGACACCCACCCCATCCCGGCTCGTCCGTCTAAGAACGAAGGCCCGCACTGGCATCATGACTTCATGTTCCTGGCCACGGCCCCGGACGATTTCGTGCCGACCGCGCAAGAATGTGAGGTACACGCTGCTGAATGGCGCCCGATCTCGGATCTCACGAAGAGCTCGAACGCTCGCATGCGACGCCTGAGCGAGAAGTTCAGGGAGCGTCAGATCAGCCTGTAAGTTGGGGCCTAGGCCTGCACAACTCAAAACCGGCCTCGCGCCGGTTTTATTCTTTGCAGCTTGAAAAAAGCGCCCCTGCGAAAGGGGCGCCGAGTCAGTTCCAGGTCGTCAAGATACTCGGTTCGAGCGCCAGCTCGAACTGGGCGCGTGAAACACCTTCCTTCAGCAGCCCCAGCTTCATGGCCAGGTAGGAACACATCGGATCTCGTTCCGGCCGGAAGTGTTGCATGAAGGCCTGCCATGCCCTTTGGTGGCGGCTGGCGGGACAGTCCGATTCGACTTCCATCATGCGCACGAGAAGGCCAACGGATTCACGCGGCAAACGGACGCCTTCCTCGAGCAGTGCAGCCAGCTCCTCATGGACCGGGCCCACCACACGGTAGCCGCCCCAGGAGTGCGCCGGGCGCTCGAGCGATTTGACCTGAAACAGCCACTCGTCGGGGTTGGTGCTTTGCTCTAGCCAGTCGATCTGGTTGTTGCGACGACGCAAGTTCGCATTGTCTTCATTGCAAAACAGGTAGCCCTCGAAGGTGTCGTAGGACAGCACGCGCTTCACGAGCTCGAACGTCTGAATTTCACCATCCAGGTAGTGTTCTACCAGCATTATGGCGTTAGCTTCCAGCAAAACGCGCTCAGTCGGTGTGAGCGTGCTGTCTTTGGCCGCCGCTTCTTGAACAAACTCCAGCAGCCCGTCGAACAGGATGGAGTCCTCCGCGGCGTCCTCGATGCGCTGCTGCGCGTCAGGCACCAGAACGGCGATCGCGCGCTCGGGGCGCAGGTAGAGGCCGATTTCCTTGCAGATGGATATGGACATGTGTGCTCCTAAATTGAAAACGAACGAGTGATTTCCACTCGTTCGTATAGGCGCCGGGCAGTACCCTCAGTCCTTCACCCAGATCGGGCCGCACGCGGGCGACACCGCGCAAGGCACCCCGTAGGGCATCGTGAGCTTGTTGGCCTCGTCCACCATTACGTCCTCGATCACGACCAGGTCGGGCACGGCCGTAGCCTTCGGCAGCGCAAACACCTGCTCGTCATGCACCTGGTTGATCGAGCAGAAGAAGATGCGCTCGTGATCCAGCTTGAGCCGGTGATTGATGTTGCCCAGGATATCGGCGCCCGAGGATTGGTCCTGGTACGACAGTGCGGCATTCAGGCCCAGCGCCACGATCTCGCGCCCGGCCAGCGTCCTGGTCAGCCACCACCCCGTGCGAACGGCCTTCTGGTTTTCCTTGGTCTGGTCTGGCACATAGACGACACCCGCCTGCAAGCATTCGGTCCAGAGGTGCCACAGCTCCACTTCTGGGTAGGCGTCCATCCACAAGGCGCGGATGTCATGGGCCTCTTTCATGGTCCAGTGCTCGTCGTAGCCGCGGGCGGCGGCCTCCTGAAAGCCGGCATCCGCCATCCCGTACAGCAGCGACAAGTTAGCGATCTTGCCCTGTTGGCGCCGGGGGCCCAGCTCCTTCTTGAGCTTTTTTTCCAGCGACTTGCGATCGGCAACGGAAAGTCCTGAGAACTCCGCCATGGGGTCGCGGCCGACCAGCTTCATCCCCGTGAAGGTGTGGATGTCGATGTCCGCCACGAAAGCGTCACGCAAGGCCGAGTATTCCCGCTCGCCTCGGCGTGCCGCCAGCTCGAGGCACTGAGCCAGGCGCCAGCCCAGCTTGACCGACAGCATCAGTTCCTTGACTTCGCTGCGGCGCTGGAAGAACTGCTTGCGGGGAATGCGCTCCGCATCCAAGTCCGCCTTCAGGGTTTCCATGCGCTTTTCCAGGCGCTCGAGCTCCTTGCCGTACTTGGCCTTGAGCGTTGCGAGTTGGTCCACAGCGTCAGGCGTATCCAGCGCGGGGATGACAGTCTTCAACACCCCCATGACAGCGTCAGGCGGCTGGACGATGCCAGGAACCGGTACCCCATTGACGGCGGCGATCATTTCGCGCTGAGAGCGAACGCACAGCGCCGCGCCCACGCGCACGTCAAGGGCGCCGAAGTCAGATGCCACAATGACGTGGGTGAAGAGCGAATCAATGTGCTCACGGAGCGCCTTGCGCTCATCGCCGGCCATCGGCTCGAAGAGCTTGGTCGTCTTGAAGGCGTCAACGAGCCGGGCGCTATTCACAGTGACCTGGTCACCCAGGTTCACCACGGAATCCGTCAGGTCGCACAGGAAGACACGATTGTGCTCGGTCACCCGGAGGACGGTATCAGCCGATTCGCCATCCAGATTGAGCTTGCCGACATGCTCCTTCAGCTTGTCGAGTTCCTTGTCGGGCATGCCGTCCAGGAGCCTGGTGGAGTAGAACATCGCCGCCAGCCATGCGCTCATGACAGTGACCTGCTCACCAACCTCGACGATCGAGTCCATCACGTCGCACATGAAAGTACGGTTGTGCTCGGTCACCAGGATCGTGGTTTCCTCACACCCTGCTTCAGTCTCTGAAACGCAAATTGCCCGGAAAAGTTGATCGCGCGGCCACTGCTGGCAATTGGGCTCAGACGCAGCAAGACGCCCGGTGATCGGACCGTGGGAGAGGAGGGAGCGCAGTCGGCCATCCGGCCCGCGCTCGATGAACCCAGCGACTTCCAGGGCCATGGAGCTGGCCTTCTTCGAGCGGCACACGGCGACCCAGGCATTGAACAGCGGCCGAGATTCGTCGATCTGGGCGGCGCGGCAGGCGCGCAGGTCCTTTTCGCCCACCTGCGCAGAGCCTTTGGCTGCGGTCTTGCGCAGCGCGACACCACGCTCCTGGAAGGCGACTGCCAAGGTCTCCTTCAGATCATCATCCAGGCCAGCGTCCGGGTCGGACAGGCGGGCACGGTGAGCCTCGAGGCGCGGCTCAAGCGCAATGAGCTCGCTTACCTTCTCGGCCAACTCGCGGCGCTTGCGGCGCACGTAGTTGTAGGCCACGCGCGTGCTGGCGGGCATCCCGTTCTCGCGCAGATAGACCAGCTCAGGTACCTGAGGCTCGATGAGACGGACGACCGACCGTCTCGCACGATTGCCCAGGTAGGCCTGATACAGGTCGCCTTCGTCGTCGATGCCCAGGAGGTTACAGAGCACGCGATCGGCCCAGACGGCGTCGTCCATCGCGTAGTCGTAGTGCTCGAAGCCGAGCAGACCCGTCCAGTTATTCGGCTTCTGGTAGGTCTTGTCGAGGATGACGTTGAACATCGACAGCACGACGTCGGCAAGGCTGCCGCCCGAGCCGCCCTTGACCAGGGACTTCCAGGCCGCCTGCGCCTCCGGCGACAAATGGTGGATCTGCGTGCTGTCCTTCACGCCTTCCACCATCTCCGCGCGCTTGAGCACCAGGGTGGGATTGAGCGCCCGGGTCAGCAGCATGGTGTCGGCCACCATCCGAGGCATGGTGCGCCGGCCGTCGTACTTGCGTTGCCAGTACAAGTCGAACCCTGCGTTGTGGGCAACATAGAGATCGCGCGACAGGATGGCTCGACAGACCCGTTCAGTAAGGGCGGGGCCCATCTTGTCGCAGTCGAAGACGAAGTTCTTGCGCGGCCCGCGCCGTCCGTTGATGGTCGGAATACGCACCTGGAGCGTACGGGTGCGCAGAATGTTTGAGCCACCTTGCTTGATGTCGGCCGGGCTCAGCGCAACGGGCATTGATGCGTCGGTCAGTCCCGTTCCTTCGGTGTCCGTGGCCACCCAGCGCACGCCCTCGATTTCCCGAACAGCATCGATCACGTCGTCATGTTGCCAGAGGAACGGAGGCGCATTGCCGGCGGCGTCGCAGACCTCGAATCCGAAGCCTTGTTGCAAAGGAATATGAGTGGGGACGGCTTTTTTCTTGGCCACGGGAGACGGCTTTCTTGAGAAACAGGGATTGGTGCTTGATCCGTAGTATACCGTTCTAGTAGCTTTATGCCTACTTACACGCTATACTGAGGACACCTTGAAAGGAGATTGCCTATGAAATACACGCTTGCCCGCCGCTTCGCGGACGATGACGGCATCTATGCACCTGCCGCGGAAGCGGACGGCATTGCCCTGGTCGCCGGAGACCCCGACGGCTATGCGGGCCCCCACAGCACCGAAACCTTCTGACGCACTGATCTAGCGCCCTGCTTGAAAGGAATCCATGAAGAAGACCTGGTTCGATGTTCGCCCCATGGCGTCGGCTGCCCCCGGCAGCGGTGACGGCTTTGCCGCCACGCCCCAGGATGTGCGCCCCATGGCGGGCGGCGGCTCCGGCTGCTGACCCTTCCAACCCACCTGCGAGAAGCGCCGCTCTATGAGCGGCGTTCCTGTTTCCGCCTCATAGGGCCTAGCAGACCACCTCGCACCTATACCCAAGCAGGTAACAACTTTTCATGGAGGACATCATGCAAGCAACTGAACTGACTACTAACGAGGCTTCGATCACGTTTCTGAACATGACCGGAGACATCACCATTGCCTGGGATGACACCAACCGCGAGCAGATGCTTGCGCTGGTCCAGGAAAAAATGGCCAAGGGATATTCCTTTTTCATCGTGCAACCGCGCTTTCTCGGGTTGTTTGGTACCAAGAAGGTGCCCCTCGAGAACATCGACCAGGCCCGCAGGGCCGGGGCTGTCGTTGTCGAGGATGCCGAGGCGCTGGCCATGCTGAAGAAGGCCAAGCTGGATGATTCAATCCTCGAGCAAGCGGTCGCCGACGGGTCGGCAAAGCTGGTTCGCGGTGGTCGGACTTCGCACATCCAAACAAAGGGCCGTGCCGTGACCGCCGAGGAGGTCGTCCGTCACCAAACCGTGGCTGTACGCCCAATCGTAGGAGGCTGATCATGCCCGGCGATCTGGTTATCGACCCTCAGGACGCGATCCAGAGGCTGGCTGAACGCGGGGTGGATGTAACTCCGCCCCCGCACGCCTTCTTCGATCGCGACCCGGAATTGATGTACTGCCTGGACTGCGCTGTCGAGTTGGGTGAAATCTCGCCCCTTGAACGCCTGGTGTTTTCCTATGAGACCGACGCAGCCCAAAAGCTGTATCAACGCCGGCGTCAGCACCCTGACGACTGGTCCGCTCATTGGCTTCGAAACACCGCCAGGTCCTTCCTGGACGGTCTAACGCTACCAGAGCGTTACGTCGTAGCGTTGCGCGGTATCCGTGATCTGGAGTACGGGGCCAAGGCGCTCTCTGAGCGGATGGAGTTCTTCGTTGAGACCAAGGCGCGGGTTGACTTCGGTATGCAGGAGGACTTCTCCCGGCTGATCCAGGACCACGACCCCGAATTGGCCAACGCCGTCCCTCCCAAGGTGTTCGACACGGTGGAGGATGTGAACAGGACGAAGGTGCAAGCCTTCATCAATCCCTTGTTCGCATCTGCCATCGCCCGGCTCGAAGAGGACATCCGGCTGACCAGAGATGCGCTCGTCTGGCTTGCGGAACCTGGCAACAAGGAAGCGGCGCGAGAAATCGCTGCCCGCGTTCTACGGGTTCCTGCTGAGCCGCCGATTCGTATCGCGGTGGAGCACCTGGTGGACACCGGCGGTGTGGCTGCGGCAAAGCGAAAGCAGCTGCGGTCTGCCAAAGGCGCCATCAAGAAGGCGATCAAGCTCCTGACGCGCTTCGGCGCCGAGGACAACGCTCGCCTCCTGGTAAGCGGAGAACAGGTCGTGATCTCGCATCCTGACTCGTACTTCCAGTTCCGATTGCAGGCACACAAAGGCCAGGGGTGGCTCGTGCAGCGCACGGTCTTTCCCGGATCCCATGTGCCTTACCAGTTGACGTTGGAGACGAAGAAGGGCGAGAGGTTGGCTCAGCTGTGCGTTTTGTTCGACAAGACGCCTGTGCTGGACCAGTTGCTGGCGCTGACGATGTATGTACAGACCGGCAATGAGCTGGAACTGCTGGAAAAGGCGAACTGGTATGGAATCGCGGACGTCGACCGGGTGTGCGAGCACCTGGATGGCCATGCGCCCGAATTGATTCGCAAGGTCCGCATGCCCATCGGCGAACGCATTGACCAGGCCATCAACCTCAAGCATCCAAATCTCGAGTTCTGGCGCCCCTACACGGGTCCGGTTCGCAGCTGGATTGGTGAGGCCTTTCTGCCGGCGCGCGAGATGCTGGAACGCATACGGCTTTCCCTTAACCACTCGGACGCGCGGTGGGCACTGGCCTGAGCGTGTATGACCGTCTGCCGTCGGACATTCGGGTCTGACGGTGCCACTAAAGGAACAATTATGGACCAACTACTCGAAGGCGCTCAGTTGAAGACAGACGAGATCTTCGAACTGTCCGCTCCTTACGACAACGAGCATCAGGGCCGGGCGCGCCGCGTTGTGTTCTGCTGCACCGCAGGCCTGTTGCGCAGCCCCACAGCCGCACAACTGGCGGCAACCCACTTTGGCATGAACACCCGCTGCGCTGGGGTCCACGAACGAGCACTCCAGCGCTTGAGCGTGAATCTCATTGAGTGGGCCTACCAGATCGTATTTGTTAATAGCGACAACTACGAGACGGCTCTTCAGACGTTCTCCAACTCGGATTCGGAATGGCAGCTGCGCCGCAAGGCGATCGTCTGGAATTTGAAGGACGTGCACGACTACATGGCCCCGGCCTTGACCAAGGAGCTGATGCCGCTGCTTGAGCAGCTCAACAGCATGCCCCGGTACTGCCGGATGCCTACCTGAGGACAACACCTCTCCACGCCTGGCCTGGTTCGCGTTTGCGACCTATGCCAGGCCTTTTTCCTATACGTGGAGAGTTTCACTATTTATCGAGAGGATCATATGGCAAAACGTAAAGTTACAGCGGCGAGTGTCCGTCGAGATGCAACGGGCCGGTGGCTGGCCATATTCCAGTACATGTGTCCTGGTATGTTCGACGAAGCCATTCGGAATCTTGGCGATCATGTCACATGTCCGTTTCACGGTGGTGAGGACGATTTCCGCTTCGTAGCGGTATCCACTAAGAAGGGACTGTCTACCGATGCCTGTGGCGTTGCCATGTGCACATGCGGTGTGTTCAGCGATGGCTTGAACGTTCTGGAGCGGGCGCTTAATTGCTCCTTCTCCGAGATCCTCAAGGAAGTGGATGAGTACCTCAACGGTCCGAACGTGGATACGGGCGTGCCCAGCGCACCGAAGTCATTGCCTATGAGAGCACCCGTTCCACTGGTCGAGCCCAAACCTCGAACATCTGACGAAGATCTCATGCAAAAGCGTCGTGCTCTTTGGAATCCGGCCCCGGTCTACGATCCCGTCACGACTCCCTACTATGGTTGCCGAGGTATCCGTCTGGACGTCTTGCGCAAGCTGCAAAGCCTGCGCGTGACACCTGGCTTGGCCTACTACCAGAAGGTAAAGGGTGAGGTCGACGATCGAGGCCGACCGAAGATTGAGAAGGTTGGCGTCTTCCCGGCGATCCTGGGCTTGATGCGCGATGCTGAAGACCATCCTGTGGCCATCCACCGGACATGGTTGAATCAAGAGCGTACAGGCAAGGCTCCCGTCAAGAAGGCCAAGAAGCTGTCTGAGACCAACGATGCACGCGGCGGAGCAGTCCGTCTGTTCGATGCTACTGGCTGTGAAGACCTCGGTCTCACGGAGGGCATCGAAACTGGCATCTCGAGCTTCCAACTCGCGATGGACGGTTACTTCGAAGGCCTTGGCGAGCTTCCCGTTTGGGCCTGCTATTCCAAGGACAACATGAAGAACTTCGTCGTGCCGGCCGCGCTCCTGCCTACACTCAAGCGCATCGTCATCTTCGCGGACAACGATGCCAAGGGTGCAGGCTTGCAGGCTGCCGAGAAGACGCGGGAACTGTTGCTTGAGCGCTATCCGCACCTCGTCATCGAGATTCGCATGCCTACGCAGGTGGGCGCGGACTGGAACGACGTGGTCATGGACATGCTGGAACCCCAGGCAACCGCACTTTGTGCTTGATGCCAAACTCAAACGCCCTAGCGATGCTAGGGCGTTTTTCTATGGGAAAAGGGTAGCGGCCAGTCGGGAGCGGTCCCTGGCTACTTGCCCTTTTTCATCTCGGCCTCGATCTTCTTGCGGTCGTTCATTTGCTTCTGGGCCAGCCCTTCGGCATTGACCTCGCAGGCATTGCGCACACTCTGTGGGATTTTCTCGACCACTTCGAGGCCCTTCTTGGGATTCACCAGGTCAGTATCCGGTACTTCCTTCATCAGGCAGTCGCAGTAGTTGGCCGCGGTGAGGTAGCCCTTGCCCGCCAGCGCCTCGAGCTCGAACGAGCTCATCTTCCAGATCCTGTTGGCTTCGATCATCCGGCCAGCGACCTCGCGCGCCTCTGCGGGGTATTCCTTCTTGAGGTTCAGTTGCACCTGTTTCGTGGCGTTCAGCACGGCGCCGCGCGTGCAAGCCTCCGCGTAGCTCGCCCGCAGGAACCGCAGCATGTCGGGCTCGTTCAGGTACTTCTGCTGGACGAGGGGGTCATCCAGGCGCAGATTGCGGATCTTGCTCGGCTCACGCGCCGACTCCTGACCGAGACCGACAAGGGTGCCGGCCGACTTTGCGGTCTGGGCATGGGCGATGCCGGCGGACATGGCGGCCGCGATGGCGAAGGAGATGATGGAAATTGTCTTTTTCATAGGAAGCCTTTCTGTCAATCAGGTGCGCGACAGGTGAACCACGGCGGCGTCGAAAACCCGCCACACGATGTGATGGGCCTGCTCGAACGATCGTGGGTCCGTATAGAGCTCGGGCATGATGATCTGCCAACGGCAGTAGTGCCGCCGGTGGCCATGTTGGTCATCGGCGGCCTCCAGCTTGGTTTGATGCCCTGTACCGATGCCAAGGTCGCGTAGCGAGGCCTGCACGAGGCTGAAGGGGTCTTGACCCGCCGACAAGGGTGTCTTCGGTACCAGGCTCAGGGTGATCACGAGCAGGTGACCAGGCTGATCGACGGTCAATCGGAACGGCCTCGAACTGGGGTCCTCCTTGAGCACCAGGTATCCCCGGGTTTCGTTCATGACCCAGTCCTGGCCCTTGATGCGTCGTGCAGCATGGTTCCAGAGGGGTTCATCCAGGTCACCGGCTTCGGGACGTTGCTCGGCGCCCAGGTACATCTTCAGCGCGCCAAAGAAGGCCTCGCGTGCTGCGATCATCCGTTTGCGGGCGTCGAGATAGTCCGAGAGCTTGGTCAGTTCGGCCATGGTCAGTCTTTCACTCCGAACTGGATGTTGTGGATGTCGTTCGCGGCCAGCTTGTCCATCACGCCGGTGACCGCCATGAAAGCGGCCCCCTTGTCGGCGAAGATCCGGGCGACGGTCGCGCCACGCATCCGTGGCATCACCGTCGACCAGTCGGTCACCACCACGCCTTCATGCCAGACAGAGCCGTCCAGCTTGATCTCGAAGGTAATCGCCGTGTCCTGCGTCATCACGGCGCCGGAGGCGGTCGTCGGCAGGTCCACGTTGATCGACTTGGCCATGAACGGGGTCAGCAGCAGGAGCACCGCCACCAGCACCAGCAGCACATCGAGCAGCGGGATCACATTGATCTCCGCCCCTTGGGATTTCAGGAAGTCCTTGCGCATGTCGGCCTCACTTGGCGGAGTCTTGCGCGCTGGCGCTGACCGCATCGGCGGCGTGCGGCGACTGGTGAGGCTCTTCGTCCGGGACCAGGGCGATCAGCACGCGGTGCATGATCAGGGCAGGGATGGCGCTTCCCAGGCCCCAGAGGGTGGCATACAGCGCTTCGCCGATCGGCTGGGCGATGGCCGCGACGTTGAGGTTGCCGGCGCCGATGCCGCCAAGCGCACCGATGATGTGCCAGACCGTCCCGAACAGACCGATGTAGGGCGCAGTCGACGCGATCAGCGCCAGGCCCACCAGGGGCATCTTCATTGCAACCTCGGGGCGGATCAGGCCGCGGCGGACCTGGAAGACCAGGAAGAGCCCGGCGACGCCCAGCATGACGACAAGAGCCAGCAGGCCGTAGAGGACGAATTGAACGATTTGACCAATCATGTGGAACTCCGATGTGATGTGACGTGGGTACGAGGGTTACGGGAGGAAGTCGTTGGTGCCATAGTCGATGACCATGTCGACCTGCCATGTGGGCACATCGCCGGCAATTCGCAGCAGGTTCTCGGTGGCGTAAGTGCGGGAGGCCATGGCCTTGAGGATCAGGCCGTCGCGCATAGGCTCGCCACCGCTGCGCACGATGCCGGACCGGGTGACCTTGCCCTCTTTGTTGACCAGAAGCCGGATGAACACCTGGCGCGGCTTGATTGCGAACGGATCCTGGACGCCATCACCGATCGGAGCATCCTCTGCCATGAGCTTGCCGCCAGGCATCGACACGCGGGCTGGCGGCAGAACCTCAACGGGCTTTACCACCGGAGCCGGGGAAGGCGCGGTCGATTGGGCCGCCTTTTTTGCTTCGGGCAAGCTGGTCTCCCGCTCAGCCACGACCACGGGGGCGTCCTTGGGCGGCTTGGGCAGCGTCACCGTCGCCTCCACCACCTGGTCCGCATTCTCTGGAGCCGTCTGGGCGGCTTGCTTGGGGCCCGCCAGGACCGCCACTGAGAAGCGAGCTTGCGTCAGGCTGGGTGGAATAGGCTGACCAGGCATGGACCACTGCCAGAGCGCGGCCATGAGCACGATAGCGGCGCCAATCGCGCCTCCACCATAGGCACGGGCGTACAGGCCTGCCACACGAGCACGGGAAAGGGCCACCGGGTTACTTTGGCGCATTGCCGTTCCATTTGTAGTAGATGTCGCGCCAGTGCTGAATCACCTTGCGCGCGTACCGCGAACCAGCTTCCAGCCGGGTCGGCGTATCAATCGAACCGACGTTGTATCGGGCGATGGCATCCGGCCAGTTCTTCTCGCGGATCTTGTAGTAGGCCAGCACGTAGGCGCCGGCCGTGGCGTTGGCGCAGGCGTCGTGCTGAAGGGCATTTGCGTCGTAGCCCCACTTCGACAGGTGCGAAATCCACTTATCGGAGATCTGGTAGGGCCCGAAGTACGTCCCATGGCTGCGCGGATAGGCAACGCCGACCTTGCCGCCTTCTTGACGCAGCACAGCAACCATCAGTTCGGGAGGTACCGAGTAATGGTTCGACGCCTGGATGATGCAGGCAGCAGGAATGTCAGGCGGAAGTTCCGCGGTAAGCCAAAACATGGATTTTGTGCAAGGCCGGCACGCGCTAGGACGCATCCGAGAATTTGCTAAAGTAGACCTAGTATATCGCTATACGGAGCTTTTGCCAATGCGCTATACAAACACAGGTACAACTTCACCAAGAGGAAACATCATGGCAACTATGGCAACCGGATCTTCTCGCTTCACGGGGCAGGCATATCAACTGTGCAGCCGCAACCGCCTGCCAAACGGAAGCTACGTGGCTGTGAACGGTCCCTGGGACACCTATGGCGTCGTCACCAGCTCCAAGCAGCAAGAAGATGGTCAGTGGCTCAACCAGATCCGCGGTGTAAAGAAGCGCGCAAGGGAAAAACCCGTCGCGCAATTCTGACATCCGCCCTCAACGCCGTGCTTGCACGGCGTTTTCTTATTGGCCAGTGCCGGAGCCGTGATGCGCCCGGGCTGGGCCAGCGCTGACCCGCGACGTGCGACGGCGTCGATGAGCTCCTGAGCCTATACGCAGCAGGTATCTAACAATTGGAGGACATTATGCAAACCTATCCACACGCAACTGCCTTGGCCAAGCGCCTGAACAAGACGCTGATCGGCTTCGATCTGGAACACACCGGCGGCAAAGGCCGTGGCATCACCGAGTTCGGCGCTACCGGGGTGACACCCGACGGCCACGTCCTCGAGTACGTCTCCCTGGTCAAGCCGCGAACCGAGTGCGAGTTCATGCCTTTCGTATGCCGGCTCACTGGTATCTGGCCTGAGACAGTCGAGCAAGCACCCGCCTGGGGTACCGTACTCGAACAGTTCGTTCTGCCAAACAAGGACGCGATCTGGTGCGGCTTCAACAGCCGATCGTCTGACATGCCCATCGTGCGCAAGGAAAGCGCGGTCGCCGGAGTTGACGCATCTGTCCTGCTCCATCTGGATCTCATGCGCGTTAGCAGCGATATGAAGGGCAGCCTGACCGAACGAGTCTCCATGCTCTGGCCGGACGTGAAAGTCTCTGGCGCCCACCGGGCGTTGGCAGATTCCCGTTTCACCATGCTGCTGCTGGAAGGCCTGCTGACGCAAGGCGAGCCGCTCGGCGACAAGATCGTCGGTGGCCAGCTCTGTCTCACGCAGAACGTCCAGGACGCCGAAGCATCGAAGCCCGCCCGCCGCACTGGTCAGCCATTCGATCCGTCATTCCTGGTGAAGGACGGTCGCGAACGGCAGGGTGAGCCTTGGACCGACTCGGAGAAGATCTGGGTCGCCTCCCAGTTCAAGAAAGGGAAAACCCCAGTCGAGTTGGGCAAGGCGAATGGTCGGACAGCCTACGCCGTGGCCTATCGCCTGTATTCTGAAAACCTGATCGACAAGCTGACGCGGGACTCCTTCCGCAACGCATGAAGACCGGCATCGAACCATCCTTAACTCAGGCCCCGCTTTGCGGGGTCTATTCACGTCCGGCGCGCGATTAAACGGAAAACGCCACCCATGCAAGGAGGGTGGCGCGGAGTGGCTAGGGATTAGCCTTCAATGACCTTGATGCCAGTGGCCTTCAGATCAAACACAAACACGCTGAAGACGACCTTGCGGGTATCCCCAGCATCCCCCTCCTGACGAAGAAAGACAGGCTTTTGCCACATCCCCGTCTGGACAGAATGCTCGGCCCCGCTGTGAGATTCCACGATATCGTCACCGAAATCATAGGTCTCGAAGGCCAGTTCGGCCGCACGGCAGAACATCTTCTCGTAGGAGCGAAGCAGGAAGGACCGCAGGTCGGCCTCCGACCAGTGCGCGGTTTCCAGCGGTTCCAGGTGCAGATCCTTCTGCGCAGCCTTGACCAGGTCCTCCAAGTCGTGTCGCGCCAGGCGCGCCAGCTCGTAGGAGTAGAGGGCATACGTCTCGGTGTTGACCACCGGTACGGAGTCCTTCATCCAGCAGTCGGCACAGCGGCCATCGTGGCCATCATGAGCCCCACGCACCTTGCCGCAATCAACGCAATGCGATGAATGTCCAGATACGGCGGCGGCCGGCACCGGAACCTCATCGATGTCGCAATCGAAGCCGGCGTCTGCACTCTCCTCCTCGGCCGCTTTCTTGGCGTATGAAGCAAAAGTGGTCATCAGCCAGTTGTCTCGCAGAAAGCCCAGAAGATGCACGATTTGGCTGTCTTCGTTCCAGCCAGACTCCGTGCACAGTTGCGTCCAGAGCTGTTCAGCCTCCTGTTCGGATTCCGACGTTACAGGAGTCCGACTGGCGCGCTTCTCAGCTTCTTCGACGATCAGCCGCCAAGCCTCATGTGCCATTTCGAGATCGGATTCATCAGGATCGCGCTGAACCAGCACGGCTTCAGCGAACGCTTTGTCGAGTGTGCGCGGAATGTGCAATGCGAGTGGATAGGCCAGTTGCTTGCGCGCCTCCGCAATAGCCTGGCGGATGAACCGCGCAGCTACCGTGGTTGAGCTATCAATCAGCACATCGATACCTTGCTCGATAGCAGGACCCACGTTGACGGTCTTTTCGTATCCCGATTCAAGACCATCAGCCAGGGCGGAGAGGTCATCCAGGTCCATACCGAGCAGCTCGTGCCGGCCGGGCTTGAGGATCAGAGATGCCAGTACAGCGCGCAGCGCGTGCTGGTTCCGGTAACCCTCTTCGGCGGCGACCAGCTCGTAGGCTTGGTCAATGACCATAGGTTGTCCACCTTTGGTGAAGCCCAGGGCATTCAGGCGGTTGGCGATGCGCTGAGCGCGAGCCTTCAGTTCATTTGCGTTCATGTCTATGTCCTTTCAACGGCAGAGCCGCGGTAGTGGGAGGCTGCGTTGCCAACAGGGCTCTGCGCTATGTCAGAACAAGTTGGATGGTTTGACCTACAGGGTTGAATGACTCTCCATGCACCGGATGGTGCGCAGCCAGGAGCGTCTGAGAGGTATAGGCGTAATGCCGTCGGCACAGTAGTCCGATATGCTGTTTGTCGATATACTGGCAGTAATTAAAGAGGTATTTGACTATGAATTGTGATTTCGGAGTGCCGTCTGGCGCGCGGCCACCTGTCGTCGTCGCATATGGGGTTGGTATCGACAGCACCGCAGTGCTCGTGGGAATGCAGCAGCGCGGTGAACGGCCGGATCTGATCTTGTTCGCCGACACGGGCGACGAGAAGCAGGCCACCTACGACTACCTCCCGGTGATCAACGCGTGGCTGCGGAAGGTTGGCTTCCCAGAGGTCACCGTCGTCAAGAATCTTCGGCCGAAGTCTGGCGACAAGTCGCTGTCCGAATCCTGCCTTCGCCTGGGCACGCTGCCGGCGCTGGCCTACGGCATGCACCAGTGCTCCCTGGTGTGGAAGCGCGATCCACAGCACAAGTTCATCAAGGCCTGGCAGCCGGCGATCGACGCCTGGGCGGCAGGCATGAAGGTTGTCACCTGCATCGGCTACGACGCGGGCCCGCGGGACTCGTGCCGCCAGTACAAGGCGGAGGGAAAGGAGTCACCGGGCTTCACCAACCGGTTCCCGCTGATCGAGTGGGGCTGGGATCGGGAGCGCTGCGAGGCTGAGATCGCGGCCGCCGGACTACCCGCTCCAGTCAAGAGCGCCTGCTTTCACTGCCCTGCGAGCAAGAAGCACGAGATCGTCTGGCTGCGCCGCAACGAGCCGGAGAAGTACCAGCGCGCGCTGGACATGGAGGTGGGCGCGAAGCCCTATCATGACCGTCGCCGCGCGGAAGGCAAGCGCGCCGCCGAAGGTCTGGGCCGGCGCTTCTCCTGGGCGACGGTCCCGGACGAGGCCCAGGCCGCCTAACGGCTACGCCGCCAGGCCCTGCGGCGTCACGAACATGCCGCAGCTGGCCGCCACGTCGAATCCGACACGCGGCACGATGCGCGAGCACGGATGGGCAAGACGGGCTTGGATGCGATCGAAGTTTGCTTGGATGACGGCGTCAGGACTCTCCCGGCCCTGGGCGGCAGAGTAGGGGTTGTAGCGGACCAGGTTGAACTTGGCGCGAAGACCATGTTGCTCGATGGCGTCCAGCATGGCATCCACCTGCGCTGGCGAATCATTCTGCCCTTCGATGAAGGCGCCATGGATCACCACGAGCTGGCCCGTAATGTCTTGCCAGCGCCGCAACATTGCCAGGGCCTGGTCCACCGGCAGGCTCTTTGGGAGCCAGCGTTTGCGAAATGCGGGGTCCACGCTGTACAGAGAGTAGTACAGCACCTGGTCGTGCGCGGCGCACGCCAGCTTGTCCAGCGCCTCGGGGCTCTCCAGCGAATCAGGCAGGATCGAGGAGATGTTGAACGTCGCCGCCAGGCCACGCCGGTCAGCAAGCTCCGAAAGACTATCAAAGAGCGCGGACGCCCGGGCCAGCAACATGGGATTGGCCAAGGGTTCGCCCCTGGCCATGAAATTGAAGTTCACACGGCTGGCGCGGCCGCCGAGCTGGATTCCATCCGCGTCATAGTACGCCAGCACCTGCTGGGCCTGGTGGACATAGTCCTCGAACGTCGCCGGCACGAAATCAGTCTGGCCCGTTTGCGTCAGATGGCAGAACCGACAGGCCTTGTTGCAGCCGGTATGCGAGGACAGGTAAGCGATGAAATAGTCCCGCTCACGTCGCACGTAGCGCGCCTCCATCATGTCGGAACGAACGAAGTTGACCGATTGGTCTTGTTGCGAGCGCAAGATGGTGATGATCGACATAGGACTACTGCCGGAAAAGCGTAAGGGGAGGAAAAGCAAAGAGCCTGCGCTCAGCAGGCTCTTTCCGGGCACAGCGGCTATCAGGCCGCAGCGGCTTCGGGGACCGGGACCGCGGTCGCTTCGGCGGCGTCGCCGTCGGCCTGCGGCAGGTCTTCTTGCTCGTCGTTCACGACTTGCAGGCGGTCAGCGACCAGCTCGTTGGTCACGTAGCCGTCGGAGCCGATGAGGGTCTTCAGGACGCCCTGCACGTGGCCGGTGACGTCGACCACTTCGCCGACCTTCAGGCTGTTCTTGCAGCGCTCGTAGACGAACGGGGGGACGCGGATCAGCGCGATGTTGAGGAATTGCACAGGCTGCTCGGTGCGCTGGCGGTTCGGGCCGTACTGGACCATGATCACCGCAGCAGGCCCCTTCTTGGTCGGCTTGTTGTTCACGTCCACGCGCTTGACTTCGCCGGACATCACGAAAGTATTGATCATCTAAAACTCCTAAATCGATGGGGGCTCACTATTCGCCCGGACATTCACCACAGGGTCGGTATTCCTCGATTGCCTGCCGGTGAGTGCTACCGGGCACTACGCCTACTTCACTTCCCAAGAATGCTCAGCGGATTCTGTGCATCGTTGGAGAGCAAGACTGTCGTCGTAGCGTATAGCGCAGAACAGGCGGCATGCCCACCATGTTTCTTGACAAATTTTTCAGCAGTCAGGCATTGAGCCTTCAGTTGCCGGCATTCCCTCCCCTTTTGGGTCGTGCAGGTCGGGGCCTTCACCTGCAAAACACGCCATGCAGGCCCTTCTGCGGACGCCAGGAGGTCCTTAGCCCCCTTCGTCGTACGCTCGATGACCCGTACCTTGTTACCGGTCAGGCGCGCAGAGGTGGCGAACTTTGCAGTCGGGTCCGCCGGCGGCACTGCGGCACCTGGCATCGGCGCCAGCGAGATGACGGGCTGTGCTTGCGCCATCAGGCTGACCAGGCCGAGGGCTGCCGCGAGCAGCCCCTTACGGAGGAAGAGATTCATGGACGGAGCCCTTTACGACTTTTTGATTTGAGAGAGGGTCTGGACGACGACCCGCACGAGGGATCCCGGGTCATTGGCGTCTTGCGGGGAGACCATGTGAACAATGTCTCCTCCCTTGATCCACAGGAACACGGGGACCTCCTGCGCGCCGGACATGTCCAGCAGGCGGCCGGCCTTGGCATCCGACAACAGTACGGCTTCCGTCACCGCACGTTCGGCGATTGGCACAAGGCTGAAGTTCCTGTATAGCGCCTGGCCGCGCTGCGGGATTGCGCGCCGCTCCAGGTAGGCCAGGGTCTGCTCGAGGTTTTCAAAGGCCATGCCTTCGCGCTGGATACCCTCGAAAATCGCATTGCGCACCAGACCTTCGGCCTCGGGGAACACGTCGCGGGTCGCGTAGTAAACCCGCACAGGCCAAAGTGATTGCCGTTCCCAGGCCACAGGTGCGACCCGGAAGTCGATGCCCGCTTCGCCGGCCGCCACGCGGATTCGATCCACATGGTCATTCACGGTCCGACAGCGGCTGCAATGGAAGTTGATCAGCTCAAGCAGCACCACGTTCGTGGGGCTCGGCGCCTGGCCAGGAGATGACCCATAGCGGGTCTGGGCACCAGCCAGGGCTGGGAGTCCGATACTGAGGGCAGCGCCCAGCTGCCCGGTGCGGGTGAGAAAAAGGCGACGATTCATGAGTGCGTCCGAGGAAGCGGCTGCGCGGCAAATGGCCACCGCGCGCCTGGGTTACTTGCCGGCCTTTTCTGCCGCCGTGGAATCCTGCTTGCGAGGGTCCTTCGGCACCGCTGCGCCAGGAATTTCGCCTGTCGACGGATCCCGATCCGGCCCGGCGTCGCTGTCCTTGTCCGGGCTCTCGAGAACCTTCACGTCCTCGTCGGTGACCTTGACACGACCTTCGGACACCGCCTTGTTGTAGTCGTCCTGGTAGAAGAGACGCCAGATCAGGTACTGACAGCTGTAGTTGAGCTTGTCGCTCCAGCGGGCCGCGGTAGTCGTGTGCTTGTCCACCGAGAGCGCGGTGGTGGACGTGGCGAGATTGCCGACCCAGTGGATCGGCTGGCAGGTCCGGGCAATCCGGTCTTGCGGCAATGGCGCGATGATGATCCAGAAGATGAAGCCGAGGACTGGGATCCCCAGCAGGATTTCCTTCATCTGCATATTTTTCTAGCTCACGGCGTATGTACGCACCAGGCAGCCGGCCTGGAAAGCCGAACATGCTGGACGAGGTTGATGACGGTCCGGATCGCTGTTATGCGGCCCAGTTAGAGCGTAGTATAGCGGTTTTCATACTTTCTGCCTACTTCGGCGCTATACCAAGACGGACACATTCGAAGGAGGGCTGCCACATCAGCGCCCATTAGTAATCCGTCAACCACATCCGCAAAAGGAGTAGAGGAAATCATGGCTACAACTGCAACCACTGAACAATACACATTTCAAGTCCAACACATCCTTTTCGCAAAGGATGGCTTCCACATCGTGCGTACTGCAAGCGGCGATTCCGTGAAGGGCAAGTTCCTCGCGAAAGTCGGCTACTTTTACCGCGGCGATGGCAAATGGGAAGAGAACGAGCGGTATGGCCCCTCGTTCGTCCTCGAGTCGGCGGTGGCCATAACCCCGCCGGATCCGGCTTCGCTGGGTCGCTTTCTCGTGATTGCCATGAAAGGCAAGGGAGTGGGCGACGGCGTCATAGGCGCCTTGGTCTCTGCGTGCAAGGAGGACGGCCTCAATCTGGAAGAGATGCTGGACAAGAACAAGCGGGCAGAACTCGTCGACTGCGTCGGTACCCGGAACGCGAAGAAGGTCGATCTGCTCCTGGCGGAATGGCCGAACATCAAGCCGGCTGCGGACCTGATCTCGCCCCTGCTCGGTTACGGACTGTCACCTGCGCAAGCAGACCAGCTCGTGGCCCTGTACGGCAAGAACGCCATCGAACGTGTCGAGAGCGACCCCTACGGGTTGATCGTGACGCTGGACGGGGTTTCGTTTTTGACCGCCGACAAGATCGCCATGAAGGTGGGACGCGTGACCAAGAAGGATCCGATCCGTCTTCGCGCTGCGCTGTCGACCGGGATTCGCGATGCTACGGTGAATGGCGATGTTGGTGTGCGCCGCAAGACGCTCATCGACAAGACCATGCCGCTGGTGAACGAGTCCATCGTCGAAAACAACCGCCGCAAGTTGGCGCCCGGCGTCACGCCGGAGATCTCGCAAGAGATGTTGCTCGAGATGATCGAAGAGATGGTCAAGGGCACCGGCAAGCCGTGCAGCTTCTCCCGGGCACTGATCGAGGCAGAAGACGAAAAGGGCGAGTTGGTCGTCTGGTATCGCCCCTTGGTGGAAGCCGAGGAGTTGATCGCCGAGCGCCTGGCGGCGTTCAATACGGCACCTCGCCCCGACCTGGTCCCGCTGGTGTCTGTGAAGGCGCTCGAGCTGGGCTATGCGCTCGAGCCGGAGCAACAACTTGCGGTGGAAACCGCGTTGATGCACCCCGTGTCCATCGTTACTGGTGGTCCGGGTACCGGCAAGAGCTACCTGCTGAAGGTGCTGCTGAAGACCTTTGACGCCGCAGGCGCGAAGGTCATGGTGTCGCCCGGTATCGCGAGTAGCATGGTGAGTGCAGGTTTGCGCGGGTTCCAAGTTGCTCCAACGGGCAAGGCGGCGAAGCGTATCTCCGAAGCGACTGGCCGTGAGGCCAAGACGGTGCACTCACTGATCGGCTTCTCTGGTGGAAAGCTCTGTGCTTTCGATCAGGATTGCCCGCTGCCGGCGAAGTACCTGGTGGTTGACGAAGCCTCGATGATGGACACGGAGTTGATGGCCGCATTGCTCAACGCATGCGACAACGACTGCCGAATCATCATTGTGGGTGACGTGGATCAGCTGCCGTCTGTGGGCCCTGGCCAAGTGCTGCGCGACATGATCCGTTCGGGTCTGATCGCAGTCACGAGGCTGACCAAGGCGCGTCGCTTCAGCGGTGGTATCGCTGAAGCGGCCAGCAAGGTCAGGGTCGGTGTGGTTCCTGAGTCGACTGCGGACGGACAGTTCACGTTCGTCGACACGGAAACACCCGCTCAGGCGCTCATCGAGGCGGTCAAGGATCTGCTGGCAAAGAAGGTGAATCCGGATGACATCCAGATTCTCGCTCCCACGCACAAGGGCGATGCCGGTTGCGTTTCGCTGAACCAGGCGATGCAGGCCTTGCTGAATCCGGAGTCCTCCGGACTTCCGAAGACCTTGCAGCGTCTGCGCCGCGACGACGGTGACATCCGCATCAATGACCGCGTCATTCAAACCAAGAATGACAAGGAACTCAAGATCGTCAACGGCGACGTTGGCTACATCGAGAGCATTGATTCGGCCACTGGCAAGACGCAGTTGGGCCTGCCCGACCGCGACAAGCCGGTGCTCATGGAGAAGAGTCAGACCAACAACCTGAAGCTGGCGTACGCGATCACGGTGCACAAGAGTCAAGGAGCTGAAGCTCCCTACATTCTGCTGGCACTGGACCCGCAAGCGACTTTCATGCTCACACGGGCTCTGGTCTATACCGGCATCACCCGCGGAAAGGTCAAGGTCATGGTGTTCTCGTCGTTCACGACCTTCACGCGTGCCGTCCGCAAGGGCGAGCCGGCTGAAGGCAGCCGCCGGACGTCGTTGTTGCCCAAGCTCCAGGCTGCATTTGCGGCCGTGGGCAAGGGTCCGATCCCGACCTCCACAGCTGCACCGGCATCCGCCATCAAGGAAAGCGTTAGCCCCGCGGCAGCAGCAATGCTGTTCGATGGTGTTGAAGAGGACGTTCCCTTTTAACTGAGAACCATTCTCAACAAGCTCAATCCGGCCACCTCGTTGTGGTCGGATTTTTTTCGCCCAACGCCAGTACGTGCGAGCCAGCGTGTTCGAAGGGATCCGCCTGTTCGCGAGAGATCGCACCGCCTCATGACGGCTTTCCTATACGAAGGCAGGACAAACATAGGAGGACTACATGGCTCACAGCTTCAATTTGAGAGATTTCAACGTAGTGCGTTTGCGCGCGCGCCTGGGTTTGACGAGAGCGCCTGCTATTGGCCGCGGATCATTTAGCGCCGTGTTCGCACATCCGGATGCGTCGCGTAACACCGTGATCAAGCTGACCAGTGACCCGGCCGGCTACTGCTATCTCGGGGAAGGGGCGCGGGCCTACCACCTCTCTGATTTCGACTGCTTTCCGAAAGTGGTTGATTCTTTCGACGAGCTCAACGCTGAGCTCATCGACGGCGAATCGCCGCTGCGGGTGGTCGAGCTCGAGCGCTTGGCAATCGCTGGGCGCGCCGCACGCCCGGAGAGCAGGTTGCTCTTCGTGTACGCGGCGCGAACCTTTCCACACCTGTTACCAACGACCGTCACCGATGCGGACAAAGCGTTTGTGACGCGTATGGAGAAAGAGCGCCCTGAGCTTTGCGCGGAACTGGAGGAATTCGGGACCAAGCTGAGTACCTTCTGCGCTGACTACAACTACCGCATTGACGGCCTGGCCAGGGGCAACACTATGCGGCGCGGAGATCAGCTGGTCTTCAATGACCCTGTCTACTGCCCGGATACGCTGAAGCGGATCTGAACGCAGACTCGCCGCAACTACAATTGATTTACTCAAGAAGGGAACCATCATGGGATTTCGAACGACTGTCCTGCTGTACAACGACTACATGGGCGATTGGTCAAAGTGTCCGGACTTGGGGCAGATGATTGCCCGTGCGGCTAACGTTGCGGTTGGCGGCGCTGGCGACAAGGACGGTGCTCGCCTGGAGAACTTTGGCGCCGTCGTAGAATGCGCGCATGCGGACACTCAGACGATCGCTGTCCTCGACAGCTATCGATTCTCGCCCTTGGCCCACAGCATGTGGCGCCAGAACGAGTCGAATGCTGATCGCGATGTGCGATTGCTTAAGGAAGCCGCCGACAAGCTCGGTTATCGCTTGGTCGCAAAGTCCAAGTGACTCAAGGCCCTCCGTTTTGGAGGGCCTTTTTCATGGAAAGGGGATGTCGGAGTCCTGATCATCTTCACTCACCGAGCACAGGCGCAGCGGCGCGCGCGGCTCGACTGAGGGCTTTGCCTCGGGAACGGTCGGCGCCGGATGCGGCGGCACCAGGCTCAAGCGGCGAGCCGGCTTCGATTCTCGCGCGCCCTTGCCTGCGGGCAGCGCCGGCGAGATACCCCGGGCCGCCAGCATTTCGAAGTACCCACGCAGCTTAGGGCCGCGCGAGAAGGAGGGCAGAGCGGAGTAGGCGGTCAAAGCATAACGTTTCGTCCAGAGGCGCTTGTCCAGGACCGTAATCACGCCATGATCCGCTTCCCGGCGAATGAGCCGGCCTGTGGATTGGATGAGCATGATAAGCATGTCAGCCAGGTACGCTTGTTCGAACCAATCCTTGCCCAGGGCGTCGCGGCGAGCCTCCTCCACGGGGTCTCCAGGGACTGCGAACGGGAGGCGGGTGATCACCACGTGGCCGCAGTTGTTGCCAGGAAGGTCCAACCCTTCCGCCATGGAGTCCAGGCCGGCGAGAATCGAGCGCTCTCCGCGGGCAATACGGGCCTTGTGTTCCGCCACGAGCTCAGGCACCGGGCGCCGATCTTGCGTCAACATGACGGCTGCCATGTCGTCAGGCAAAGCGCGGGTGACCCGTCGCATGGCTTCGCGCGACGTGAAAAGGACCAGCATTCCCGGGGACACATCCTGGCGGAACAGCAGCTCAAGCTTGCGCACCAACTCCTTCTCGTGCGCAGGATCGCCGGGTACGGTTTCCATTTCTGGCTGGTGCAGATAGCCGCGCGAGTAGTCGAACACGGCCGGCAGCGCCTTCGTCACCGCATGCCCTGGCAAGCCAGACTTATCGCGGAAGCGATCGAAAGAGCCTGCGATCTGAAGGGTTGCGGACACCAGCACCGTCGTGATGTCCTTGCTCCACAGCAGTTCCGTCAGGACGTCGCGACCTTCCAGTGGCTGAGTGTGCAGGGCGAGCGAACCGTCAGACTTACGGCTGACCCAGCGGACCAGCTTGTCACTGGAGCAGAACAGCTCAAACCCCGAGAACAGCTCCTTGGCATGACGCTGAAAGCTATGCGTCATCGCCAGCATCCGGATGGCGAACGTCTTCTCGGCGCCGACGGCCTCCTCCGCGAATTCGGTGAAGGCCTTTGACGTCGTCTGGAGCGCGCTATGGATTTTCAGGGCTTGCGCACCTACGAAAAGCGTTTGCTCAAGCAGCTCCCGTTCTGGTTCCTTCAGGCCCCAGCTGAACAATCCGCTTTCATTGAACTCAATAGTGCCCAGCACCGCAGCCAGCCCGTCGAGGTCCGCGATCAGCGTCGCGGCGCCGACACTGAAGACGTCCATGCCAAAGTCGGTAGCGCGAGACATTGCCTTGGCGATCCTGGGTGTGTTCAGGCAGGTTTCGCCATAGGTTTCCAGCTTACGCAGCCAGTCAGTCTCTGACAGCCGAGCCAGAGCCATCTTTTTCGAGACGGCCTTTTCCGGCAGGTTATGCGCCTCGTCGAAGATGAGCGCGTACGACTTCGGAGGCAGAACCGTGTTGGACTGCTCTTCCGAGCGCTGCGTGAGATCCGCTAGGACGATATCGTGGTTGGCAATGATCAACTGAGCCGTCGCCAATCGCTGACGGGACGCCATGTAGGGGCAAGACTCGAAGTGTTCGCATGCACGGTTCACGCAGGTGTCGCTGCTGGCGCCGCAGGCGGAAGCCCAGCACTCGGGAATGGTGCCAGTCCAGGAATCCTTGTCCCCATCCCACTCCTTCGTGCGCCAGGCCCTCAGCATGTCCAGTGCAATCGGCACGCCGGCATCCGCGACCTGCTTCTCGCCATCAAACATATCGAACTGGTTGTCCTGAGCCTTCTTGTCCTCCAGCAGCGCAGCGGTGCGCGGGCAGAAGTAACGTCCGCGACCCTTGGCCACGGCCACCTTGCGAGAATCCAGCAAGCCGGCCGTCTCCAGGCGTGGAATGTCGTCATTCAGGATTTGCTCTTGCAGGCCCACCGTAGCCGTGGCCACCACGATTGGCTTGAAGTTCGCCATGCGCGCTTGCGCCGCGAGAGCGCCAGCCAGGTAACCCAGTGTCTTGCCCGTGCCAGTTGGCGCCTCGACGCAGCTGATGCCCCCGCTTAGCACGGTGCTCTCCACTATCTGAGCCAACTCCAGCTGCGAGGCGCGCGGCGACAGCCCGAAGGCACTCGTCAGGGCGGCAAAGATCTGAGTGACGGAGGGGAGGATCAACGAAGGCGCTCCTGTGGCAGAAGCGGGGAGAGTGGCTGGCAGCGTCATGGTGGTAAAGAAGAAAACCGCCAGCGATAAGTCGTAGGCAGTCTTGGGGATTCGTTGTTCGACGGTTGCCGTGAACTGTTCAGAAATTATCGCATAGTTCACCTCGGAAGACAACTTTCGGCAACCTAGAAAGTATAGAGCTTGGCTACCGACGGCCATGGAAGCCAGCGGCTACCAGGTGGCATATCAACCCTTTGCAGCTATACGTTTGGCAATTGTCCGATCAAGGCGGCGAGTCAGAGCTCGGCCACCCGTCGGACCTGGTTCTTCCGGCATATAGCAAAGGTATGACATGCTCAATTCGTCCATGCGCTCCGCGCGTGTTCACCCCGCCACGTCCGACGCTCGGCGTGGCCATTCGGCTTCCCAGGAGCGCCCACGGTGGCGCGCGGGGCCCATTGCACTGGCGCTTGGCGTAACGCTGGGAGCGCTAGCAGGCACAGCCAGCGCCCAGCAGAACGACGTCTATCCGCCACCTCCGCTCTTTTCAGGGCAGAGCCATCGGGAGCTGACGGCTGCCGGCGCTGTTCCGCAGGCGCCGGCGAGCACTCCGACTGCCGCCGCCCCCCGCGGCGCGCTGGATCCGGCCATCCAGGCAATGGTGGAGGGCAAGGCCCCCCAGGATGCGGCACAGCTCACGCTGAAGGGATCGCCTGGGCGTGAGGAGGTGCCCTGGCTTCTGCGCGGCGAGAATCGTCCCTGGACTCTGATGTTCACGCCATCCAATCCACTGGGCACGCTGTACCTCTCGCCGCCCTCCGCTCGCGAGGCCAAGCTCATGCTGCCGGGTATGGCGGCCGATGCAGCGAACCGGGCCCGCTTCACCGTCAACAAATACATCACGGATTCCATTGGCATCTCGGCCCAGGCCCGGGCCCGGCAGCTGGAGACGCTGAATCGCTGGATTGAAAACAGCAACCAGCAAGCCGCCCGCGCGAAGGATGACGACTGGGAGAAGTACCAATTCAGCGTGGAATCTCGCCGCGAGATCGAAGCCTACCGCGAGAAGGTCGTCGGGCAGGCTGCGCCCGACCTCAGTCTCATGCAGCGCGAGATCCAGCGCGCAGTCGAAGAATTGTCTCCGCTTCTCGAGGTCATGCCGAACTACGAGCTGCAAATGGCCTGGTACAACGTGCTGGTCCAGCTGAAGGAAGGCTTCTCGCTATACCAAGCCCAGGTCCAGCGCGCGGACCAGACCCTTCTCGCCACCATCGACGCGTACCTCGACGCCAACCCCTATGCGGCGCGCCCCGCAGGCCCCGTGCCGCAGCAGGGCGGCGAGGGAATCCACAGCGCCCCAGCAGCCAAATCGAACCTTTCCGCTCCCACCCTCACGCCGTCCCTCGCGGAATCTGCCCGAGATGCCGTGCGGGAACCCGCTCCAGCGCCTGATGCGCCGGCCGCACGCGAACAGCCGCAAAGCATTATCCCCGGCCTCAGTGTGTTCGGACTCATGGTCCTGGTGGGGCTCTTCGTCATTTTCAAGATTCGCCGCAGGGCGCGCCGGAGCGGCGGGAAGGGAGCTGCGCCAACACCCACAGCCTGAAACAGAGAATTTTTCGCGTGTATCACAAAACATGCGGTTACGCAACGCTATACGTTTTCAGGCACTAGCGAAATGACCGCAGGCCTGTCATTTTCCAACGAAGGGTTTTTTTCCATGGTTTCCACACAATCGACTTCCCTCATCAAGCCTTCGAAGCTGAAGGCGTTTTCCGCTCGTGCCTCGGTTGCGGCGATGGGCTTGGCCATGTCCGGAGCGGCGATGGCCAACAGCTCCGACAACACGTTCTCGAATTTCCGGGACATGGTCGTCGACTGGGCTCAGGGTCCCCTGGGCACCGGCTTGGCCGTGACCATGATGCTGATCGGCGCTGGCATGGGCGTGGCCCGCAACAGCCCGATGCCCGCCCTGTCCGGCATCGCAGGCGCTGCGTTCCTGAACTGGGGTCCCGGCATCATCACGAAGCTCCTGCCTGGCGCGCTGATCTAAGGCGCTGGCCGAGCGAGTGAATACGCCGCCGTAGGGCGGCGTATTCACTCGCTGCTCAACTACCTCAAGGATTGCACATGAGCGGACAGCGCAGCGAACGAGCGATTCGCAAAATTCCCCTTACCGCCGATAACGCCGTTCCGATTCTCTTCTGGGAGCCGGTCGACTTCATTGCCGGGCTCTCCATCTTCGGGATGGGCGTGGCGCTGAACATGTTCGTGTTCGGCGCCCTCGGCTGTGCGGTGACGCTGACAATCGCCTCCAAGCTTCGCAAGGGTGCCAAGCGGGGAGCCGCCCAGCACTGGCTGTGGGCGATGGGCCTGAACATCGATAAGGGTCTCGGACGAATGAAGCTCAAAGCGTGGGACAACGACTTCATTCCGTGAACGTAGTCTAAACGCACGTTCTTCGTTATACTAACGCAGCCTGTCTATTCAAAGCAGGATGCACGTTGTTTCGCCCTCCGGGTCGTCAAGATGAAAACTCCCTCTACTTACCCTGATTTTCTGGCCAACCTCTTTCAGAGCGCGAAAGCGTGGCGGTCTGTCGCCCTGATCATGATCGGAGTCTTCATCGCTCAGTCGATGATGATGATCCACATGGCCTCGCAACGCACCGTGGTGCTGATCCCTCAAGGCTTGCCTGCCAGCAAGGCCGGCATCTCGATCAACCTTGGCGAGCCCTTCACCCCGGAATACATCACGGCGCTGGCCAAGGGAGACGCTTACGCGCTGCTGAGCTGGACGCCCGAGACCATTGAAGCGCAGTACAGCCTGTTCCTCAGCCGCCTGACGCCAGCGCAGTACGACGCCAAGAAGGGTGACCTTCTCGCTGAAGCGAAAGCCCACAAGGAAGAGGGCCTGACGCAGTCGTTCTACAGCTCCCGCACCTTCGTCAACGGCGGCGAAGTAACGCTCCACGGGATCCTCGTGCGCTCCATGGGTGGCAAGGAAGTTTTCCGTGGCCCAGCCGCCTACTCGTTCGCCTACTCCGCCGATGGCAGCGGCATGTTGAACATCACCAGCGTTCATCAGCCCTCTGAGGAAGAGTACCGCGCGATCGAGAGCGCAAGCAGGGGCAAGCCTGGCACCAAGCCTGCCAGCGCCCAGTAACCAGGAACACCTCCGATTTATAGAGACAGTAGGATCACCATGCACCTGAAAGTCAACCGCCTCCTCGCCGCTTTGCTGGCAGCCGGTGTCACGGCTGCCTATGCCCAGCCCGTCGTGCCTCCTCCCAAGCCGGCTGGCGCAGCAATGCCCGCGCCCACGCAGCAACCAGCCAACACACCGGCCGCAGCCGCTACGCAGGTTGCCCCTGCCGTCCTGCCACCCGCTACGACCTCGAGCCTGAACCCAGCTGCGTCAGCCCCTGCCGCGCCGTCGGAGAGCTTCTTTCCCGGGGACCTGATCGACATCGCGCTGCCCTCGGCCCCCAAGCCCGAGCCGGCGCGTGTGCTGACGCCCCAGGCACCGAAAGCAGCCGCGCCTACGGCGTCCGCAAAGTCGTCCAAAGCGACCGACGACAAGAAGGGCAAGCCCGAAAAGGAAGCAGTCGCCGAGAAGCCCAAGAAGCCCCTCGACCCGTTCTCCGGACTGGTTGGCACCCCTGTGTCTGATTCGCAGCTCAACCGCTTCGTGTTTCCCGAGCCGATCGAGGGCGTCTACTTCCAGGAAGGCGCGCCGCTGCCCGAGTGCCCGGCCGACGCGGCGCCTCAGGATCCCTGCAAGCCTGTGTTCCTCAACGGCAAGCGAATGATGCTCCTGCAAATGCGCGCAGGCGCGAAGGGGCCCGTGCAGATGCTGACCCACCTGCATTCCGGCCGCATCGTTACGCTGAACCTGATGCCGTCCCCCGGCCCTGGCGCCATCATCCGTGTCGACGGTGCGGAAGACGGTGCTTCCGATGCCCGTTTGGCGAAGGCTACGTCGCCTGCGGGCGCCGCCCAGGGAGCAGGCGGTATGACCGCCTCAGAGCAAAACGTCGAGCTGTTGTCGCGGATTGCGCGCGGCGACCTTCCTGCTGGATTCGAGCCGGTGAACGTCAGCGGACGCCCGGTTCGTTTCGAGCTGTTCGACGTCATCCAGATGGCCAGCTGGGATAACGAAGCAGGGCTGCGCGCGCACATGTTCCAGATCGTGGCCCATACCGCAACTCCGGTCGCCATCAGTCCCGCGCTATTCCGGCATGAAACGGTCCAGGCACTCGCCCTTGACCGAGAAACAATCACGAATGCCGAACCGGCGATTCTCTTTATGCTCGAGCGCGTTGAAGGGGAGGCCCAGTAATGGCGGGACCAGATTTCTCCTCGTCCAACAAGGACATCTCGGTTACGACCGGGACAAAGAAGCGCAGCTTCAAGCCCAATGAGCTGGTTGCGGGCATGACGAAAGACACCAAGAAGCGGTGGCTGATCGTCATGGGCGGCATTGCAGGCGGCCTCACGCTGATGACCATGTTCATGAGCGGCAATTCGACCACGACGAACAAGCCAGCGAAGCCGAACAGCTCGGTGGTTGAAACCTCGCCCAAGGGCCTGTCGAGCCAGAAGGACTGGCGTGCTCAGACCGGCGCCGAAGTCGCAGCGCTCAAGCGCGAGATCGCGAATGCACGCGCAGCACAAGAAGAAACCAATGCGCATCTGGCTGCCCTGAAGAAGCAGCTCGAGCAGCGCCCGGCCAACACGCCGGCTGCGCAGAATGCCGAGCCCCGCGTGAGTCTGAATCTGCCGCCACCGCCCACGCCACCTCGCAGCCTCACACCTGTGCCATCGCAAGCCACTGTGCAGGCACCACCTGCGTCCGCGCCGATGACGCCGCCCCCGGCCGCCACCGTCGCCTCAACGCCTGATGCCCCCGCCAAGGCGCCAGGGCGCTCGCCCGCGCGATCCTTCGTCCCTCCGACGGTTCAAGCGCAGGCTTCGGCCACCGACCCCACTACCACGGAAGACCTCGTCCCGAATGAACGCAAGGGCTTCCTGCCTGGTGGCAGTTTCTCGAACGCCACACTGATTTCGGGCGTGGAGGCTTTCACGGGCGGCACCGCGCAATCGCAACCCCAGCCCATGGTGGTACGGCTCGATTCCAACGCTGTGTTGCCGAATGCAGCCAACTATCAGATCAAGGGCTGCCACGTATTGGTCTCCGCCTGGGGGGATATGAGCTCCGAGCGCGTCTACGCGCGTCTGGCAACGCTGACCTGCGTAGACGCCAAGAACCGTCTCGTGCTGTCTGAAGAGGTCGAGGGTGTTCTGGTTGATTCTGACGGAAAGAACGGTATCCGCGGAACCTTGCAAGACCGCCAGGGCGCCAAGCTGGCTCGTTCGCTGCTGGCTGGCTTCGCAGAAGGTGTGTCTTCGGCCTTCGGCCAGGCACAGTCGACCGTGACGAACACGGCGCTGGGCTCCACCAGCGCGATCCTGGGCAAAAACATTCCCAAAGCGGGCGCCTACCAGGGTGCCGCTACCGCAGCGGAGCAGCTGGCGGACTTCTACTTGAAGCAGGCGGAGTCGACGATGCCCGTCATCGCTGTCGACGCCGGCCGCAAGGTTTCCGTGCTGTTCACGAAGTCCAAGGCGCTGAAGTTCGAGACAACCGACTCGTACCGTACCACGCCGAAGGAAAAGCTCCGCGTCGAAAGGAAGGTTGATTGATTATGCCCATGCTCCCGGTCGATCTTCCCCCCGCAGACGTGCACAACGCCGCCCTCAAGCCGATGGCGGCACTTTCCGCGCAGGCCGTGCCTGAGTGCCGCTTGCTCACTCAGGAGGAGGCAGGAATCGCGTTCCAGCGCCTGCGCCAAAGCCTCCCGAGCACAGCCTTTGACAATGCCAAGCCGTCGCAGATTTGCGGCCTGGTCCGGGTTCAGATGGCCAGCGGCAAGGTGGTCTACACCGATGCCACCGGCCGCTTCCTCCTCCTCACGTTCGCACTGGACACCCACCGCGGCTCGCCGGCCGACAACAGCGAGGAGCTCCAGCAAGCCATCGAAGACCGCTCTGGCTATCCAGACCAAGCAGTTCCAGGCTTGACGCCGCCCCCGCCTGTTGAAGATGACGCCCAGCGGCAATCACTGATGCGCTGACGCCATCGCAAAAAAGCCCATTTATCGCTATACGTTGACTCGCGAATAAGGACCTACCGCACATGTCGTACAACATCTACGCCCGTCAGCTGAAACTGGCTGGCATCTTGGCCGGGCTGGCGACGCTGAGCGCTTGCTCCAGCATCGGCTATCGCTGCCCCCTGGACCCAACGGATTCCCCGGACGAGGTGACCGCCTGCGCGAGCATGTCGGACGCCATGGCGGGCGCCAAACGCGGGACCGGCAACAAGACTTCGGTTCTGATGGACGAGAAGGGCCGTCTGATTCCGCCCGAGCTGCTGTCCAAGACGCCGGTGCGCCCCCTGCCCGACCAGGCTAAGGGACCATTTCGAGAAAAGACCGGCTCGCCAGCCTTCATCCCGCCCAAGGTGTTCCAGGTCTACACCGAGAGCTTCCAGGACGCGAACGGCAATCTGCACGATGGCCACCATTCCTATTTCTCCACGCCGGGGCGCTGGGCCTACGGCACGATGGATCGAAGCACCAACGTTGGCGCGAACATGATGGGGCCAACGCGGCCGTCTGATCGCCCCGAAGGTCGCATCCTGACCGTCGATCCACGCACGGGCTTGGCCGTGAATCCGCAGCAGGGTGGGCAGCAAACCCGCGCGACGCCGCCCAGTGCCGCCGCCCAGGCCGCTGCTGTCAACACCGCAGCCGGCGCCTCCCAGGCGATGAGCAATCAGCAGCGCGAGCGTGCGGCGCTCCAGAACCTTTCCAACGCGGCCAACAGTGCCGCCGCAAACGCCAACGCCGCCAATCGCCAGATTCAGGCACAAGGCCAACCAAGCTGGCCCGGTTCCGCTCCGGGCGTGACCGCTCCGGCTGTGCAGCTGGGAAGCAACTAAGCATCCAGACAGCCCGGCCAAAAGCCGGGCTTCAAGCAAGAAAAGGTTTTTCATGAGTGATGTGAATAACGCGGCTGACCGTATTGAACCTCAGCTCCAGGCTGAGGCTACCGCGGCGGCGCTGGTGCAAGCGCCGATGGATGTGGATCCCTCCGTCCGCCAAACCGTCAAGCGCAGCAACATCCTGGACTGGGTCCAAACTGCGCGTGACGAGGAAACCAACGCCTCGCGTGTCTCGCGGGTGCTCGACGGCCTGGTGAGCAAGGCAACGAACTGGCTGCGTCCTCAGCCTCCTGGCGATCTGCCGATTCCTACTCAGCTTGCGCAGGCGTTGGCCGAGCGTGTCTCGTTCCACGAATGGCTGGGATATCGCGACTTCGACGACGAGAACAAGCTGATCTACCTGACCTCAGCCGACACGTTCCGCGTGGGGTTCATGTTGGGTTTCGCGCCGCTGCTGGTCGCAGGCACGGATATCGAGAGCCAGCTCGAGGCCGTGCTGATCAACTGCCCGCCAGAAACCGTGGTGCAGGTCGGTGTGCTGTCGTCAAGCCAGACGCAGCACACGCTGGATGCCTGGCTCCACGCCCGGTTGCACCAGAACCGCCACGCCAACCTGGCTGAGCTGGCGCTGCGCCGGGCTGAATTCTTCACCGCAGCATCCCAGCACGACGGATCCCTGACCTACGGCGGCACCAACTTCCAGCCCCGCAAGTTCTTCTACTACATCTCGGTGTCTCTGCCTTTCAACGGCGCGCCGGACGACGAAAACGCGATGGAAATCTTCCTGAAGGGCGTTCTCGGCCTGCGCGCTACGCTGGAAGGTGGTTTGAAGGGCGCCTCGATTCAAAGCCAGGTGCTGGACCGTCCCGCGTTCGAGATGCTCATGAATGAGCTCCTGAATGCACAGCTCACCCCGGAGCAACGCCGCGAACGCGCCAATTCGGGCATGCCGCTGCCAGGTTGCCTGGTCGAGCGCGACGCTCGCATTTCGGTCAATCCCGATGGCACGATCCTGTTCTCCTCGCAAAAGGATGGCGCGAGCGACATCGTGGCTACGGTCCTGACGATGGACGCTCCTCCTGTCGAGGGCTGGCTGCCAAACACATCGAAGCTGCTGGGCCACCCACTTTCCCGCGACGACCGCATCAATTGCCCGTTCTGGATGCACACGACCATCGTGGTGCAGCACGCCGAAAAGGCCAAGGACCGCATCACCATGAAGTTGGGCTCGCTCAACAAGCAGATGATGTCCGAGAGCCCCTGGTATCGGTCGATGATGGGCCACCTGTACACGCAGAAAGATGAGCTGGACGGGCTGATGGAAGCGGCTCGTCACGGGCATGCACCGATGCGCGTCTGGTCTGGTGTGGTGCTCTACAACGCGCCTGAGCGCTCCAAGCGCGAAACCGAGTACGTGGCCAACCTGTGGCGTAAGGCGGGCTTCCGCTGCTCGCCTGAGCGCTACATCTCCCTGCCGGTCTTCCTCGCAGGCCTGCCTCTGATGTACGACCCAGCGACGGACCAGCCCGGTCGTGGCTTGCAACGCGCCAACAGCGTCAATTCCTTCAATGCTGCGACCCTGATGCACGTGCAGGGCGACTGGAATGGCAGCGCTCCGCACCGCGGCGGCCCACTCCTGATTTCGCGGCGTGGGCAGTTGGCCTCGATCGACCTGTTCGACTCCTCGACGAACTACAACTTCGTCGTCATCGCTCAGTCGGGCTCTGGCAAGTCGTTCTTCGCCAACGAGATCGCCGGCGACCTCCTGTCGCGAAACGGAATGGTGCGCATCTTCGACGTGGGCCGCTCCTACAAGCGCTTCGCGCAGGAGAACAAAGGAACGGTTCTCGAATTCAGCGCCGATCATCCAGTGTCGCTCAACCCGTTCTCTGGCATCACAAAGCACGCGGACCTTTTCGAGCTGATGCCGATGCTCAAGTCGCTGATCCGGCAGATGACCTATCCGCTGACAGACGATGAACGCTTCGAAGCCGAGTACAACTGGCAGTACGCTGCCATTGAAAAGGCGATCACGGCGGCCTGGGAAGATGCGCGCGAAAACACCGGCCTCAAGGACGTCTACCTCTGGATGGACGACCAGGACGATCCCCGCTACAAGGACCTGGCGTTCCAGCTGCACTCCTACGCGGTGGGGCGCTACGCGGCCTGGTTCAACGGTCCGCGTCAGGTTCAGCTCGACAACGACCTGATCATCGTAGAGCTGGAAGACCTCGAGGTCGACCCCGACCTCCAGGCCGTAGTCATGACCCTGATGATCCACCAGATCACCAAGGACATGTACCTCTCGGACCCCGAGCGCAAGCGTCCCAAGCTGCTGATGGTTGACGAAGGCTGGCGCCTGCTGGGCGACAAGCAATCCGGCGGCTTCATCGCCAAGGCCTTCCGTACCGTGCGTAAGTACCGCGGCAGTGCCGGCGCGATCACGCAGTCCTACTCGGACTTCGCGGCTTCCGACGCGGCCCGCGCCGCGCTGGAAAACGCCACCTGGAGTTTCGTGCTCAAGCAGAAGCCCGAGTCGATCGACCTGGCCGTCAGCAAGAAGTGGATCCCCGAGGACGAAACGCTCATCGGGATGCTCAAGACCGTCAACTCCGACGGCGCTCAGGGCTTTTCTGAGATCTTCGTGCGCGGAGAGGGCGGTCAAGGGGTATACCGGTTCGTCACTGACCGGCACTCGTACTGGATGTACACGACCAACCCGACCGACCTCGAACGGCTGGCCGCTACCCAGCGGGCACACCAGTGCGATCTGATCGCAGCAGTCGATATCCTGGCCCGCGAGGACTACATCCAGCGCCGCCATTCCTTCCGCCCCAAGGAAGGGAGCCTGCTTCGCGATCTCATTGAGAACCAGGAACAAGCCGCACTGGCCGAAGCCGCCTGACGCTGTCGCCGATAACTCAAACGCCTCGTCTACGAGGCGTTTGACACGTTTTGCATTATACTACCCCTCAAAAGTCAACCGAGCACACCCATGGATCAATCCACCGAACCTCACGCGACCGCTCAGGCCGCTGAGCCGTCCACCGATCATCCCGAAGCGCTCACGCCCGCGCCGTCCGGCATCTTTACCAAGATGGGATCCTGGATTGCTCATCCACGTGCCCCATTCGTCTTCCTCGGCGTGGCGGTCGCCGGCGTCATCGCCTATTTCGGTGTTTCGCATTACCGACCACCCGGGGGTGGCTTCTCGTTCGGCGGCCATTCGATCGTCCTCTTCGACCCCGTGAAGTTTTCCAACGCGCAGCGCGCGGCCGTCAGCGTCCTGCAATCCACCCGAGACGCGGATCTCGCGCTGACCATGACGCAGGTGGCCAAGCGAGCCGAATCTGTGATCGAGGAAGAGGCCGGCGGCGCGCTGGTGCTGGTCAAGCAGACCGTCGTGATCCCCGGCGATATTCCGGACATCACCGACGCCGTACTTCTGCGGTTCGGCCTGCCAACCAACGTACCGACCGTCACCGTCAAGCCAGGCGAAGCCGCCGAGGCGCTCGAGTACATGGCGCCCACCGACAGCACCTTCTCCAACGGCAAGCTCCGCGAGGACTATCTGCTCCAGCTGGGCGAGCGCAATGCCCGTATTGCCGACCAAAATGAATCTCGCGAGAGTCAGTCCAACGTACTCCCATGAGCATGAGCAACACCAACACCGGCGCCCCAGCGTCCTGGCGCGAGAACCTGCGCAACGTCCAACGCTGGCGGCAGGCATTGCAACGCATGTTTTTCTGGATGGCTGGCGCCTTCGTCGTATTTGTGGCACTCGGGCGCGTGATCCCCGGAGAGCTGATCTTTGTGGTGACGGACTCCATTCCCCGGGGCGTCTACTGGCAAGACCCGCGCCCGTTCGAAGTCCAGCGGCATCAGTACGTGACCTTCAACTTCACGCCACCCCAGCCGTGGATCGCCGAGCGCTACGCCCGAGAAGCAGACTCCCGCCGGCACACGAAGACCATCGGTGCTGTGGCTGGGGATCTGATCGTTGCCGATGCGGAGCAGAACTACTTTGCCTGCGTGAAGCTCGACCCGCGCGACGTAACCGCCCCGATCCCGTCGGCGAGCGCCGTGACCCGCGCAGGCATGCAATGCAGCTCTATCGGGAGGCCGAGTGCTTTCGATAGCGCCAACCGGCCCATGACTGGTTGGCTGGCGGCTGATGCCGAATACGAGCTCAAGGCGGGGGAGGTGTGGATCTACGGCCCCAACATCCGCAGCCTCGACTCCCGCTACTACGGTCCGTTGCCGATGACAAACATCCAGGCCCACGCCACGCCGATCTATCAGATCAAATAATCGCTATACAGGGGTATCTTTGGAGATACCCCTATGGCTGAACCCACCCAAGACACCCCTCGCAAGGGGATGCCCACCGAGCGGATGATCACGGCGGCCGTTACCGCGGCTGCCCGGCACAACGTCCCTTTGCCGTCGGACTACGACCGCAATTTCGACATCTGCAAGTCCTTCCTGGACGAATATCTGTCTCGGCCCACCCCCAAGGCGATTGCCTTCGCGCAAAAGATCGCCGACGAGAAGGGCCTCGACTTGCCGCCTGCGGTCCTGGTCAGCGGAAAAGAATTGTCAGCCTGGATCGACGCCAACCGGGCCTAGAGAGGTTGCTCTTCGAAAAGCGAAAGCCCGCTTTAGTGGGCTTTTTGCTGTTTCTGAGATATACTACAATCCTCTCATCACGTGCCTGAGTGCCCGTGATTCGTGATCACTCGTTTCGGCTCCAAGCACATGCCCCAGCCTGTATCTCTCTTTGCGCGCCTCGGCTGCGCGGCCGCGCTTGCCGCGTGCTCCGTCCTCCCCGCCTTTGCTCAATCCAACGATGGACCTGCGGCGCCAGGAAGTGAGCTCCATACAAAACCGGCCCGCCAAGGCTGGTTCTGGTATCTGGATCCCAAGAAGGCGGAACCCAAGCCGGAGCCACCGCCCCCGGCCGTCAAGCCAAAGGAGCCACCGAAGCCTGATCCGGGCCCGGTGGTCGTTGTGCCCAAGAAGGCGGAAAAGCCCAAGCCAATGACCGAGGAAGAGAAGGAAAAGCTCTGCAAGGAAAAGGACACCTGGCGGCACGATTGCGGCTTCATTGACCCGGGGGCGGACTTCGAATTTCAGGCCAAGCAGCGCGACGAACTGCTCCAGATGATGAGCCTGACCCCAGACAATCCGAAAGCAGTGGAGGCCGCCCAGCAATACATGAAATGGGTGGTCGGCAAAGCCTCGGCTGCTGCCAACATGTGGTACTTCAACATGGTCCAGAACCCCGACCTGGACCCAACCGTGAAGAATCCGATTTCCGAGGTTGGCATCGCGCTGGCTACTCGGGTCACGCAGGCCAGCCAGACTGAATACTTCAAGTTGATCAAGGACGAGGGTGGTGTCCTGTTCTTCTTCAGCCGCAACGATTGCAGTTACTGCCATGATCAGGCGCCGTACGCCCAGCGTGTGGCCCACACGATGGGATTGCAGCTGATCAACATCCCCCTGGATGGCGCGTGCTTGCCAGGGTTCGAGGGCGACAACTGCGGCGACAACATCAAGCCCGAGCAGGCGGCGATCCTGGACGTCAAGATCGTGCCGGCGATCTACCTGTACGTACCCTCGAACACCTGGATCCGCCTGGGGACCGGGGTGGTGGCTGACAACCAGATCCTGGCAAATACCGTCAACTTTTTCTCAGCCTACCGTGCCGCCATGATCCAGGGCCTGGACAACGGCGAAGGCTCGCGCCCGTCGGTTTCGTTCGACCCGAAATTCAACCCACGCCCGACAGGCACCGCATCTGCGAATGGGACAAGTGCCGCCAACGGACCTGATCAGCGCCGCCTCATGGAGCTGCTCGGATATGACGCGAGCACACGCGCGAAGTGAAGCATCACCATTAAAAATGCCAAATGCCTACTTAACCACTATCTGAGGATAGGGTCCTTCCTATACTCGTAACTATTCACGAGGAATTGCCATGCGTAAAGCGCTCCTTTCCATTTTTTCGCTGTTCGCGGCAGCGACGATGCTGTTTTCGTCAATGACCGCGAATGCCGCGGGACCCAGTCCCACCGCAGCCAACATCTTTAAGTCGATCGGCGGGACTGCCACGATCGACTCTGGTGGCGCGATCCATTCGCAAGCTCGCTCGATCTATAGCCTCGGTGGAGGCCAGGTGTCGTTCCAGGGCAAGAAGGTCTCACTGTTGTCGGCAGACCCTCCATCCTTCTCCGCGGGTTGCTCCGGGATCTCGTGGCACTTTGGTGGTTTCGCCTTCATTTCGTTGGACGAAATCCGCCAGCTCGTGGAAGCAGTCGCTCAGGCGTCGCTCGGGGTGGCTGTTGACTTGGCCATGCAGACCCTGTGCCCGCAGTGCTATGCCGTCATGGCAAAGCTGCGTGACATTGCCAATCAGATGCGTAATGCAGGCGCGGATGCGTGTGCTGTCGCCCAGAACCTGACCCGCTCCGCTTTCGCTTCGTTCGGACTGCTCCCCGCCGCCGGCCGCAAGTCGGATTGCTCAAAGTACGCTGCCGAGGACGGCAAGACCAGCAGCTGGATGGATGGTGTCGCCGGATCGACCTGCCGCCTGCTGTCCGATGCGGAAACTGCACTGAACAAGGTCGGTGACTCCGTGAACGACTTCCTGTCCAATGGCAACAAATCCAACACCAAGACGCCGTCGGCCGAGCAGCTCGAACTGACCGGCAACGTCACGTACCAGGCGCTGACGTCGCTTGGCTACGAGGACGGCTTCATCAAGGACATGCTGCTGTCCACCATCGGCATGACCGTCATGTACGCGAAGCCTGGCACCAGCTGCCAGCAGGCGTTCGGCAACATCCAGGCCACGACGGCGGCGGATTACGCATTCAACGATCCTACGGGCTCCAACTTGATCGGAGCTCAAGACCCGAACGCGCCAAAAACGCCGCAGGATGGCAGCAGTGCCCCGTCGAAAAATCCGACAGGGGGCGCCAGCACCTCTAACACGGTCTGCTATGCGCCGCCGATCATCACCGGCATGGACAATCTCGCTGAGAAGCTGATCTGTGGCTTCGAGCCTCAAAAGGAAGGTTTGCGTTATGCACGCACCTACTATGGGCCGAACGATGCCGACGCACTGGCCAAGCTGAAATCGACTTCTCTGGGCGCGACTTGCCTGGGTAAGGCGTCGAACAAAGCATCCGAAGATCCGATGATGTATTCGTGCCGCGGAAACAAGGTGAAGCAAGGTAATGGCACGGACACCACCATGGACTGCACGAAGCCTGAGATGAAGCGTGCGTCGCAGATGCTCTACGACTCTGCGACCGGTGATCTCTCCTACAACGGCTACACCGGATTGGCCTGGATGGTTGGCGATGCGCTGTCGCGAGGCGTGGTGAAGGTTCGCGAGAACCAGCCGCTTGATAGCGACACGATCGCGATCCTGAACGGATCAGGCTACCCCCTGTACCGCATTCTGAACATGGCCGCCGTGTACCCTGGCTCGGCTCAGGAACTGCTGGAAATCTATACCGTGACGATCGCAACACACTATGCGATTGACACGATGACAAAGGTCGCTCGATTGGGCGCTCAGCCTGTGATCGATCTGCGAATCAGTCGCGCCTTGCGCCCTGAGAGCATGTCCGTCATCCGGGAGCAGATCATGCAAATGGTCAAGGACGGCCAGGAGCGGAAGTCGCAGGCACTGTCGCGCCTGGCTGAGAAGCGCACGCTGGTCGACCACATCGTCCAGGTCAACCGCGCCATCCAAGCCGAAGTGATCTCGCAAGGCCTCAACGGCAACGCCGACCTGGCCGTGAGCATCAAGCGGCAAGCGAGCGGCAATTGATGACCCGCGTGCAAAGCAACAACATCCAAAACACTGAGCAGTAACCCATGTCGCTTTCTCTTCGCAAGTATCGAGTGCCAGCCGTGGCGGCACTGCTCGCCCTGGCCACGGCCTGGGCGGGGCCCGCCGTGGCCGCCGGGAACATGATCAACGCCCCGAACATGGGTGGGGGCAGCGCGTGGACGGTGTATGCGTTCGGTAACGCTCAGGCAGTCTCTGACGCGTTCCGCGCGATCTACAACTTCACCTCCTCCGGTCTTTTCCAAAGCATCACCAGCATGATGGCGGTGATTGGCATCCTCACGGTAGGTCTAACAGGCGGATTCAATTCCGCCCAGGCAAAACGCCTGATGGGCTACATCGTCGGCGTCTTCCTCCTGGCCTATGTGATGTTCGGCGCCACGAACAACGGCCCGCTGGTCGTGCGTGTCGAAGTGATCGACACTGTCGACAATACCTGGAAAGCCCCTGTGACGGTGCCGGCTGTGGTCGGTATCCCGGCGGCGCTGATCTCAACTGCGGGTTATCAGATTACCAAGCAGATCGAAGCAAGCTTTCCGATTCCCGATGAGCTGAAGCTGAGCAACGGTGCGCCCTTCAATCTGGCGGCTTCCATGCTGAGCGACACATCGCGCGCACGGATTACCGACCCCAATCTGGCCAGTTCGCTCGCTTACTATGTGCAGGACTGCTTCACAATGGGTGTCGCCTCTGGCGCGTTGTCGGCCCAGACGCTGCTCAACTCGACCGACTTTATCAACGACATCCGGTTCCCCCACAACTCGGTCATGGTGAACACGCTCCTGAAGAGTCCCGAAGGCTCACCAGCTGTCGTGACATGCCTGGACGCCTGGTCCCTGATCAAGGGTAAGGTAGACAGCTTCACCGAAGCATCGTCCATGCTGTCGAGCGCCTCTGCCTGGTCGCGTACCCCGGCTCTGTCGGTCGTCAATGCTGCTGCTGACAGCACTGCGCAATGGGCCACAAACAACGGCATCACAAACGGCGCCAGCATGATCAAGCAGGCCGCCATGCTGTCTGCATTCCAGGGCGCTTATCGCCAAACCGCTGCCGCGACAGGGAACTCCGATTTCCTGACGGGCCTGGCCCTGAACCAGGCCCACGAGACCCAGGTGAACGGCTGGATCACCTCTGCCGAGGTATTCAACCGCTCTATGGGGTATGTGTATGCCGTACTCCAGGTATTCGTCTACGCGGCAGCCCCGCTGATCCTTGCAGCGGCAGTGCTTCCCGGGATTGGGCTTGCGCTGCTGAAGAACTTCGGCCAGATCCTGCTGTGGCTGACGCTGTGGCAGCCGATGCTGGGCATCGCAAACTTCCTCGTCCTGTCGATGCAGCAATCGGAACTGGGCGGAGCGATGAGCAGTGCCGGCGCTTATGGCTTCACCCTGACGAACATGGGGATCATTTCCGAGAAGACTGCAAACCTGCGTGCCGCGGCCACCTTCCTGGGCACGATGGTACCGGTTCTGACCTGGGCGCTGGTAAAGGGCGGGATGGACTTCAGCCGCTTCATCGGATCCGCCATGGGTGAAAGCATGGCTAACCAGGCCGCCAGCACGATCAGCACGGGCAACTACAGCCTGAATCAGGCTTCCATGGACTCGTTTACGTCCAACAAGCATTCCATTGCGCCTTCGGGAGCGTGGGGTTCCGGTTTCTCGAGCTCGGACTTCAGCACGGGGCGCAAGCTGGATGGCGGCGGTTCGAGCCTCATGGCTGTCGGCGGACAACAAGCGTCCATGACGGTCGGAGCCACTACGGGCACAAGCCAGGCCGGAAACGTGGGGCAAGCAACCGCGGATGCGACCCAAGGTGGAAACTCGACTACTGCGGCCAGGGCGGGGGGCGTTACCACCGCTGGTGCGGTCAGTGAGAACTTGCAAACCAGTGAGACCTCCACTCACGGCACCAGCGCTGGCGCAGGTTTCTCTGCCGGCGGCGGCTTCAGTGGGGCAGGGCGTCCAGGCTCGCGGGCCGAGGCGGTGCCTGGCACCAACGGTACAGTTCCCACGGGAGCTGGCCCCGTGGGCGGCGCCGCCGGTGGCGACATTCCGGGGGTACTGGATCAGCGCGAATCGCGTGTGAAGGGCAGCGCTGATGCTCGCGGTACGCTTCAGACTGGCGTATCCGGTCAGCACACTGTCGCAAACGTTCACGGCCGAAGTGCCAACACATCCACTTCGGGTACGGATTCCCGTACGGGAACCAATATCGACAACGGTGGCCGCACAGTCAGCACGACGAAAAATGCTGCTCAAAACGATGGCTATCAATCCGGCCTGACCCAAAGCATCCAGATGGGCGCCACGGCATTCGATCGCAACCAGCTCCTCAACGCGCAGCTGCGCATGGATGCACCCGCGTTCGGCACGAGCTATCTGAGCACGTCTCGCCCGGCTCAACCTCGGACCGAGATCGAACAGAAGGCTGACCAGCTGGCAACGCCAGGCGCCGTTCCCGAATCCGTGTCTGCGGCAAAGGGCGACGTGTCATCGCGATTGGACACCCAGGACGCTGAAGCGCTTCGGTTGAAGGCTACCGCCGAGTCCAAGGCAGAGCGCTTCCGCGACGAAGGTGACGCTGCACGTGGTGCGGCCAGCGGCTTCGTCAACGATCCAAAGCGTCGCGCCGAGGTGGAGCGTGGTGCGATCACGGGAGCGGCGCTCGCCACCAAGGAAGTCTTCGGCGACCTGGGCTCCCATGCTCCGCAATGGGCAAAGGACGCTTGGAGCAACGCTGGGGACAAGACCGCTCAAGCGCTTTCCTTCATGGGAAAGACCAAGGACGAGTTGCTCGAAAAGGGTAGCGGTTTGATTGAGAAGGGCAAGGAGGTTCTGCATGGTGCGCCTGACGCGCAACAGCCTCGCGAGCAACTGGTCAACGCACAGCGCGCCGCAATGAGCCTGCCTCAAACACCGGAGCAAACCCAGCAAGCAGCCTTCGGGGTGCCTCCGCGTGGCGGGCTCCCGCGGAACCAGGCTTCGGCGAGTACGAATCCTGCTACACCGCAGCCAGCCGGCAACGGTGACGCGGCCCCAGAGATGCAGCGCAACGCACCAGGCACGCAACCACAGGGCAAGGTAGGCACACCGCAGAGCTCTCAGGTCGGAAAGACGCCAGACGAGCAGGAGCGCGAGAAGAACGCCGTCGCAGCAGCAAGCCCGGCACCCGTAATTGGGTTCATGAACGCGCCTCAAGTGCAGCAGCCCGAGCCAGCGACGGTCGCTCAAGCCCCTACCCAAGTTGCCATGGTGACGCCGGCGCCGGTGGCTGATCCTCAGTCGCAGCAGGGTCTGATGCCACCGGCTGCGACGCCAAACCCGTTCTCGGGCCAGGCGGAACAATCCCCTGGAGCGACTCAGGCCCAGGTGCAGATCGCAGAGCAGCGCGCTGAGCGCCTGGACAACCAGATGCGCAACGCCGACAACATGCTCATGGCCGCAGACTCGCGCCCCGAGAGCGAACACCTGGAGATCATCCACCAGGCCCGGGAAATTACCGGATCCCGCTCGGCATAGCCAAATGCCAGCCAACAAAAAGGCTCCTGGGGTTTACACCCTAGGAGCCTTTTTTACGATAACGAAAACGCCGCGCTTAGCGGAACAACGAAACCCAGAGCCAGCCTAGCAACTTCAGGGCCAAGCCGATGCAGGCGCATACCACCATCATGGCAAGGAAAGTTGCCACCGTCCAGCCAAAGCCTGGGGCAGTCGAGAAGAACCACCCAGTCTTGCGATCGTCCATCACGATAAGGAACAGGGTCACCAGCACGGCGAGAACGGCCGGCACCTTCAAGCTGGAGAGGAGGTAGACCAGTCCCTTCAACGGGCCGGTGAGGCAGGCCTTCAGGCCGCCATAGATCCGACGGTTGAGAGGAGGGGGGTCAAAAGGGACCTTCGTGGAGTTCAGTTTCGTAGTCATCTTCGTCACTCATTTCGTTACCGTATCATTTTGTACCTTCCCACTATTTTGACATTTAACCAACACTGCCATCTATGCCTGACCGGGTTTCGGCCTTGGGCTGGTGGATCATGGACACCATCTAGTGTCCGGCACCTTTCCGACACACTACATCTAGTGGTACGTCGTTGTTGATGTTGTACCACCAAAGCGTCATTCCGTCAATTTTCACCCTTGGATACGAGGAATTTTTGTAGCTTTCGCCACACGGCACGTTTTTCGCTATACAGCAGGTCGCTGTATTCGGGTCAGCCATGATCAGTTCACTCACGAACTCGCTCACGCGGGTCACAATTTTTTGGTACGTCGCCGGCCTGCTCGTTTTGTTCCTGGGACATCCGGACTGGGCGGAAAGCGGCTACCTGCGGCTGGCGCAGCTTTTCCCCTGGGTGCCGGAGCTTGAGCTCGAGGGCTTGAGCTCTGCTGCAAACATCCAGTGGCAGCTTCTGACGTACTGGTCGGTGCCCGTGCTCGGCGTTTGGCTGGTGGCCATCTTGCTCGGCGCTGCGATCTCCGAGATCCGCTGCCAGGTGGCGATGAAGGGTCAGCTCAAGAATCTGAAGCCGGATGGAGAGTTTGGTGGCGTCACGGTCGCCTCCTATTCTCTTGGTCAACTCCCTCAAGCGACGACGCCACGAGCGGTCGGCAGCCGCATTGCGCTGTCCAAGTCCGACGCAAAGCGCGGGGAAGGCTTCGTCAATTTCAAGGGAGCCGTGGCGGATGCAGTGAAGATGCTTACGCCGGGAGAGCGCCTGCTGTGCGAACAGCTCATCCAACTACTCACTGAACATCCCGATCACTATGCGGGATTGGGCCACGGCGTCGGCCTGCTCGAACACACCCTCAACGTCGCCTCCCAGGCGGCGCCCAAGTGCACTCCAGAATTCCGGCTGCCGCTCCTCGGCGCACTTGCGCACGATATCGGAAAGCTCGTGACCTTCCAACCCGATGGCAACGGCGGATGGAAGCGCAGGGGCCTGCACTCCCGCGAAAGTGCCCGCATCCTTGTGACCCTGCCTGGTTTTCGAGAGCTGCCTGAACTGCACCAGGACGCCCTGCTGCTGGCCGTCAAGTACGACCACGCCCCCAACAAAATGCCCGACCTGCGCGGTAACCGTGAAGCCAGCATGCTGGCCTTGCGCATCATCAACGCGCTGTCTCAGGCAGACCGAGCTGCCACCGCAGAGGAGAAGGATCGCCACCTCGAGCGCCTCCAGCCCGAGGATCTGCTCTGGAAGGACTTCGTCGACTTTCTGCGGGAGGCCCCGATCGCGACCCGCGGCAAGAAGGGCACCGTCAACATGGTGAATAATCCGCCAGACAGCGCGCACCTTTTCATCTACGAGGCGGCGTGGCGAGATGCGGCAGTCAAGCGACTTCCTCCGGAGGTGGCTGCGGCGCTGGACCTGACGCGTCGAGATCCTGGCAAGTTGGCCAAGTACACCCGAATCCTGGTCGAGCGACTGCGCAAAGAAGGTCTGCTCCTCGATAGTCACGGCGAGATGTCCGTCACTGAGCTGAACCCCTTGTGGGATATCCAGTCAGGTACCGGCGAGAAGGCTGTTGTGTTCCGCGGGGTGCTGGCCCTGAAGGCGGAGCCTCTCTGGACCAAACTCAATTACCGCTTGAGCGTGAAATCACCGTTCCCGGTAACGATCCGGGCGCCGAACGCGGACGCCGATGGCCGGGTGAACACCGCGCCCAAGGCGGACACCTCCGCCGGCGGCGGTGTGCCAGAAGTCAACGACGGCCTCAAGCTGGACATCACGTCCGCGTCCGCGATGGCGGACATCGGCCTGGCGGTGGCGCCGGCGCCCGGTGCGACCGGCGACGCTCCGCCTCCTGTCGCGCGCAACCCCAAGACGCGGCCCCGCGCGACCTCCCGCACGGAGGCCCCGGATCCGGCCCAGGACAGTATTTTCGGACTGACCGCGGCGCCCGCCAAGCCCGTGCCTCAGCGGCCAGCGCCACCTGCTGACCAAGAAGCAGGGCCCACTCCCGAAAACACGCCACCGGCACCAGCGGACTCGCTCCCTACGCCTTCAGACGTGAACAGCACGCCGGATGAGCCCGCGCCCGCTGAAACCAAACCAGCTGCAAGCGCGCCAGACGCGCAAGCACCGCAGGCACCGCCGGCGGCTCTGGTGCCAGGCCTGGATCCGGCGCCGGCATCCGCGCCCGCCGCCCCCAAGGCGGCACCAACTCCGGCGGCCCCAGAGCTCAGCCGGGCGGAACGCAAGGCCGGGCTGGCGATCGCGGATGCCGAGGCGGTGACGAAGTATCCCCAGCTGAAGGTCGGCGACAAGTATTACACCGAGGCGGCGCCCGCCGTGACCCAGGGCACCATCCCTGCCGGCCGCAAGTACAAGGAAAACAACGCGGTTTCACTGTCCGAGTCCGGGCCGCGGCGTAACGTGCGTCGGTACAGCTGAGGTCGGGGCAGCGTCGGCTGCCCGCCTGGCGAGCAGAAGCCGGCGTCCAAGTCGGCTTTATTCTCGTTTATCGTTATACTATCGCAAGCCCATACATCAGTGGGCGTTCCGGACACCACACTGTGAAACGCTTCCTCAACTCCAACTTTGTAGCAGGAGTTGCCGCCACGCTTGCGCTGGTGGCAGGCTCTTTGCTGTCTTTGCCCGCGCAAGCCGCTCTCAAGTGCGAGGAGCGGATGTCCGCTCGTACCTGCACAGATGGCGGCCCCCGGCAAATCAACATCGGTCCGGGACAATATGTATCCATTCCGGCCCCCGTGATCGACGGCTATCCCAGCGCCTGCTGGAACTGGAGCCGCAAATTTCAGTGTATCGAGACTGAGCCTCAGCTGTGGTGTGATTCGGGTACTCCTTTTGCCACGGTCAAGCGGGACTGTAACCTGACTGCCGCCGCGATCAAGTCTACGGTCACGATCAATTCGATCAACTACATCACTGACGCCGATTACACCTATCGCTGCGCCTTCGGAGCTCCGACGACCAACGACAAGCTGCCCGTCAACAAGGAGTGCGTGAAGCTTGGTGAAGACACCCAGTATTCGGACTACGTCCCGGCGGCGCCGCAGGGCGCGGACCCCGGCTCCACAGGCCTGACGACCCAGACCCCAACGAAGGAAACCCGCACCGAGGACTACGTCTGCTACTCGCCGCCGGTTACGTCGTGCTCATCGACCTGCTACGAGACTGTCAGGGATCCGGCAACGGGCACCCTGAAGCAAGTACCAAAGCCCTGCGATTCCCCTGTCAACCAGTGCGAGACGACTTCGTCGTACTGCAATGGCTCGGTGACGTCTACCAACCCACCGAACGCCAACATGGCGGTCGGGCCGGATGGCCGCTGCATCAACAGCACCGAGCAGCAAATCTGCAAGGCAGGTGAGACGCCCAAGTGCTTGACAAAGGACAACTGCCAGCTGTCCGAGACGAGCCCTGCGGCGATCCAGGACAACGGATTTGCTGCTGCCGAAGAGCAAAAGTACGTCTGCTCGAACACAACCCGCACTTGCACCCAGCTGTCGGAAATTAGCAGCTGCGTCCATGCGAACGCGTGGGGGTGGGACAACCTGACAATTGCGTCGCAGGTTGGCCAAGGCCTGGGCGAGTACAACCAAGCAATGTCGCGTCTGGAAGGCATCGACAAAGGCTTGGCAAACGACGATCCCTACATCTTCTCCGGCCAGGATCTGCGCTGCCACTACGCAGTGGGCAACTTCCTTAACACCTTCATTGCGATTGCCGTCCTCGCCGTTACCTTTGTGGCAACAGGTGGTGCCTCTGTCGGGTTGTTGGCAGAAGCGCTTATGCAAGCGGGTATGGCGGCAGCCCAAGCCAACATGGTGGCCGCAGCTGTGACCGCCGGACTGGCGTTTGCCGGTGACGCCCCGAACTCGAAGGCCTTCGGGGGCAACTGCTGCCGCGAGACGGCCCACATCGAGGGGTCCGACAAGCCGTGGAAGCTGCGGGAGTGCTCGGCCGACGAGATCAAGCTCTCGGTGTCCAAGCAGAAGGGGCTGACCTACTACCTGGGCGAGTATTGCTCGAAGAGGTCTGGCTTTCCGATCAAGCAGTGCGTCCAGAAGACCAAGACGTATTGTGTGTTCGACGACATGCTTGCCCTGGTGGTGAACGAGCAGGGCCGTGCGCAGCTCGATGAGATTGCCATGGCAGACACAGCCACGACAACCACAAGCGCTGCAACCAGCTTCACCCTGTTCGACGCCTACATCAATCCGACCTCCGTGCCCAAGTATTCCGGCTATCTGGACCGCGGCCGCTGGGTCAAGCGCGTCACCCAGAATAAGTCTCAGGTCTGGACCTGGCTGTACCCGGGCTACTGTGTGAACCAGCAGCTCCAGGCCGCCGCGTACGATAAATACACCACGGAGCTCAATGCTGCCGCGAACATCAAGGGCATTCAGCCCGAAAAGATGACCAAGCAGGAGGCCACCGGTGTCTTGCTCAAGATGCTGGACATCAAGCCCTTCCAGGAGTGCGCTCCGACGCCCGGCATGATGTCGTTCCTGACCTGCGGCGCGGCCAATGACAACTGTGATGCGTCGCGCCTGCCATCGAGCCCTACGGGCGTCGAGGTGGACCTGTCCGGTGCTGACGTCTCGCAATCTGACGTCAACTGGCACGTCCAGCAGACCCGTTCGTTCTACATGCCCGGCGACTATGGCGTGACTGCGACGATGCCCGGCAATCCGAACTTCGCAGCGGTCAGCGCCAGCATCAACGAGCACATTACGGCCGTTGGCTCCTGCCAGAAGCTGACGGGTCAGTGCCTGTACCACTTCGCCGTGTCGGACAAGACTGCCAACGGCGGCCTGGGCGTGCGCAAGCGTACGAAGGACTATGTCCAGTTCCCGCTCTACACGGTCGTACCGAACTCGGCGTGGCCAGGTATCGACTACATGGATAAGGCGGGCAACTTCGACATGACCTCGTACATGAACGATCCGAACCGCGGGTTGGGCAACACACTCGAGGTGAGCTCGCAACGCTTCATCTTCCACCCGCACTACATCCGCAAGCCTGTTGACGGCAACATCCACAGCAAGCTGCTGGTGGAGCACGCCACGAAGAAAAAGGATGTGGTTAAGCCCGCGAACGACTTCTCGCCGATCGCCATCCCGACCTCGCTGCCGGTGGGCACCCCTGGGTTCTACCCTTATGGCAACACGTCGCAGCCCGGCCAGTATTTCTACCTCTCTGGCCAGTGCAATCCGAACTCGAAGTGGTGCAACTACACCGTCGAGGTGGACCTGAACGTGCCTCGCCATCCGTGGGGTACCGCTAAGGAGCCGCGCTGCTGGGGATTCTCCATCGAACAGATGGCTGCGCTGGACTTCGACCGCATGGACTTGTCCAAGTGGATCAACTCTCTGGACCTGGATGCCACCGCGGACATGTCTCCGGAGGCTGCCCAGGCAATGAGTGACTCGGTCCTCGATTCGGCCAACGCGTTCTATGGCGCGATGAAGGACAACAAGTCGATGAACAACCCCACCCCTGGCACGAAGGCGCTGGTGACCAGCGCAGACTCGCTGCCCAAGGTGTCGGGCTACGACTTCGCGGCCTATACGCTGCAAATCGCGGTGCCGGCGAACTGGCCTAACTGGTTCCCCGATCAGCCAAACAACAACCCGGTGACCAATGTCCAAGTGGACTGGGGTGATGGGTCGGCAAAGGGCACGCTGATCAAGCACAAGGACGGTAAGGCCTGGATCCAGGAGCACGACTACGGCGATCTCGAGCCTGGTCGCTACAAGATCGAGGTGACCCTGGACACGGCGGCCAACGGCCCTCAGCGCCTGACGACCTACGTTACGTTGATCCCCAACCAGGGTGGCCTGCCGGACAAGGGTGATCTGGACTTCGACAACCCTGGCAGCGTCGGCAAGTCGCAAGCGAACTACCACCCCTCGGACACGGTGGGCGGCATCAACCAGGCGCCTCAGAACCTCGAGACGCTCGCTCCAGGCATGGGCGACCAGTACGACCGTCAGGGCAATGAGATCGTCAAGCCACAACAAAAATAAGGATAGAGATGCCTGTACGTTCCCTGATTGGCCGAGAGGATTTCTGGCCAGTAGCGGTCCCAGTCGCCGCGGGCCTCGCGGCCAGCCACCCCGCCCTGGCGGGGGCTCCCATCGCCCTGGCGGCGGCCGCTGCCGCCGGCTATGGCTCCTACCGGTTCTTTGAAGAGGAGGCGCGGCGCCGGCTGCGCTCGGTCGACGAGGACGCAGCGGAAAAGTTCGTCCTGCCCTCTGACAAGGTGTTTAAGGAAAATGTGGGCCTGGGCGGTCTCCGCCTGGGCTTCACCAAAGACCGCAATCTGCCTCTCGACATCGAGAACGACAAATGCATGCGTCACCTGGCCATCATTGGCCAGTCCGGCGTGGGCAAGACCGTTCTCGGCATGAATCTGCTGTGGCAGCAGACTGCACGGGGAGGGGGCTGGCTCTTCATTGACGCGAAGCTTGACAAGGATGTGCGAGACCAGCTGGCCTACATGGCACGCGTGTTCGGCCGGGAAGATGAGTTCTACGTCATGAACGTGAACGATCCTGAAAACTCGCACACCTACAATCCACTGCTCAATGGCGACCCAGATGAAATTGCGTCGCGTTTGCTCAATCTCTTGCCCTCGAGCGACAACAACCCGGGCTCAGACTTCTACAAGCAGTCCGCCAACTACGCCTTGACTGTGCTGGTGGGCGCGCTGCAAGAGGCGAAGAAGCGGTACACCTTCATGGACCTGGCCATCATGCTGCAATCGGCGGCAGCGATTGGCAAGGTGGAAACGCTCGTCCCCCTCGACAGCCAGGCCTTCATGGTCTTGCAAGTGTTTCTCGACACGTTCAAGAAGAAGGGGAAGGACGGCGTCCAGGTTGATACAGACAAGCTCAAGCAGATCCTGGGCGGTATGTCCGGCCGTATTGCGCAATTTGCTCAAGGCAAATTCGGAAAGGTCTTTAACACCACCACTCCCGAAATTGACCTCACGGATATCGTGAGGAATAACAAGATGTGCTACGTGATGCTGCCCACGATGGCAAAAGACACGGCCGCACTCAATCTCGGGAAAATGGTGTTGTCTGACCTGCGGACCGCTGTTGCGGAAATGCAGGGGCTCACAAAAAGTGAGCGCCCGAACCCGCCATTCATTTGCTTTGCGGACGAGATGGGCTCATATGTTATGCCTGGTATCAGCCGGGTTTTTGAACAGGCTCGCTCGGCTGGCGTAATGATGATCCCCGCCTTCCAGACATTTGCAAACTTGGCTTCGGTTTCTCCGGAATTCGAAGAAATGATTATCGGCAATACCTGGACCAAATGCTTCTTCAAGCTGGGCTCGATGGACTCCGCCACTAAAGCTGCGGATCTCATTGGCCAAGAAATGAATTACATGCACTCGGTCTCCGCAAGTAAATCGGAAAGCGCGTCAGCGCAATCCTTGCGCGTTACGCCGGAGTCGTCGCAATCGGAATCAGGCGGTATCGGCGAAAGCTGGCGGCAGGCAGAAGAGTACCGGATCTCACCGGACAAGCTCACGCGGATGGGCGTAGGGGAGTGCGTGGTTTGCTCCGGCTCGCGCACGTTCCACATTTCCACACAAGCGATCGAATTCCCACCAGTGCCCGAGTTCAAGAAGAACAAGTATCCGACCAGCTTGACACCGGGATGGTCCACGTTGGACCTGGAAGGCCAGTACGAGCAGTTCCTGATCGGGCTCGCCACGGAATCCAAGAGCGCCAAGGAGCCGGCGATGGAGCCTCTCTAAAGTTGCCTCTAACTGCACTGCGCTGCCGAGCGTAGTGCAGTTAGTTGTTGCGTATCGCACGTTTCTGGGTATACTACGGCCGGCCAGCATTTCGCTGTGCTATTTTTCATTAAGCTTTAAGGGCATCGAATGCAAATCAAGGAAATCCTCAACAAGGGTCGATCCGCCGGCCGTTCCAACATGGGCGTGAAGCTGGTGCTGGGTGCCGTCGCCGGGGCCGTCCTGTTCTTCGGCGGGTTCACGTACAACGAAGCCGGTTACCAGACCCACATCCGCACGATCTACGGCCACGAAAGCGTCGCTACCGAGGTCGGCTACGCCTGGAAGGGCTTCGGTCGCGCAACGCCGTGGAAGCAAGCCCAGACCATCCAGTTCACGGCGGGCAAGGCCAAAGCGGTTGACGATGCCATGAACGTCGAAGGCTTCCGGGTCACGTTCCTGGGCAACGTCGATGCCGCGGTCGAAGCCTCCACGCGCTTTCGCATGCCTCGTGGCGAGCAGTTCCTGAAGATCGCTCAGGAATACCGCACCCCTGAGAACTTCTTCGCCGTGGCCATCGTCCCTGCCGTGCGCGAAACCCTGCAAACGACGGCCAGCATGATGTCGGCTGACGAATACTTCGCCGGCGGCCGCAGCGAATTCTCGACGACCTTCGACGACCAGCTGCAAAACGGCCAATACCACGTGCGCCGGCATGAAAAGCAGATCACCGGGGCGCGTACGGCCAATGATGATGAAGCCGCGGTGAGCGGCCGCGAGGGCACCGAAGTTCGCCGCAGCCAGTTCGAGATCGTCAAGCTGAAGGACCCCGCCTCGGGCAACTTCCTGCGCAAGGCCCAACCTTTCCGCGACCTGGGCGTGGGCGTGGTCGAAGCTCGTATCACGGACATGGAGCCCAACGACAAGTTCAAGGTGCGCATGCAGAAGGTCCAGGACTCCCAGGCGCAACTGGCTCTGGCACGCCAGGAGCGCATGCGCGAAGAAGAGCAGAAGATCCTGGTGATCGCCAAGGGCGAGCGTGAAGTCGAAGAAAAGCGTCAGCTCTCGCTGAAGGACCAGATCGACCGCACCACGCAAGCCGAAACCGACAAGCAGCTTGCCCTGATCGAAGCCAACAAGTTCAAGGAACAGGCCGTGGTCCAGAAGGACACCGCTGCCACGCAGTTGCAGACCGCAGAACTGGAAGCCAAGCGTACGAAGCTGCTGGCCGACGCCGAAGCGCACGCCAAGAAGGTGGTGATCGAGGCCAACGGCGCGCTCGAGCAGAAGCTGGAAGCCTGGGTGAAGGCTCAGCAAGTCTGGGCGGACGCTGCCAAGGTCGCACCCGTTCCCCAGATCGTCATGGGCGGCTCCGGTCATGACGGCACGGGCCGCAACACCGAAGTGCAAAGCCTGATGCAGATGCTGATGGTCAACCAGGCAAAGAGCCTCTCGCTGGACCTGAACGTCAAGAAGTAAGCGGTTCTTCTCGCCACAAAGAGCCAGGCAGGGGGGGGCTACCCTGTGCCTGGCTCTTTCATTTTCTGGGCGCCGAAGCAAAAAGGAGCTTCTGACTCTAAGCTTAGTGGCACTGGCCGAGCTATACCCTCAGTATGATTCTGTCCAAAGCTCTGAGCATTTTTTCCCCACGTAACAACGCCGGGTCCCATAACGGGCTGACCCTTGGCCGTGAGGCATCCATCTTCAAGCGCGACATTCAGTTGTCGCCCTTCGAATTGTGTCGCCATGTGGCCATCCAGGGCCGGCCTGGCGCCGGCGCCACGTTCCTGATGCTGGAGGCGCTACGCCAGCAAACCGCGCAAGGCGGGGGATGGATCTACCTTGATTCGCGAGCGGATCCAGAGACCGCGAAGCAGCTCCAAGCGCACGCTATCGCGGCGGGGCGTGAGACCGACTTCGCCTGCCTGAATTTCGACACGCAGCCAAGTGATGATGGTCCCTCCACCAGCTCGTACTCCCTGGTGTCCTACGGCACCGCGGAACAGGTCGCCGCCCGATTGCTGCACACCCCGTCTGCCCCCTCCGGATCCGCGCCAGGCGCCGAGTTCTATCACCAGATGGGGCTCCGCGTGCTCACGGCAGTGATCGGTATTCTTCGGTCCGGCGGCCAGCCCCTGTCACTTCAGCAAATCACCGAGGCGCTGTCCCAGCCAACGGGCCTGACCTGCCTTGTTGAGGGGCTGCCGGCAAGCCACCCCTTGGCGCTCGAAGTCTCAGAGCTAAAAGGGTACTTCCCACAGAGCAAGGGAGTGTTTGACGGCGAGCTGCTGGCCCAGGTGACTCGGGGGTTGGCTGGTCGAATCACGGCGTTCACTGCCCCCTTCGCGCACGTGCTGGACTCTTCCGCGCCAACTGTCAACATGTTCGACACCTTGGTGAACAACAAGATGCTGTACATCGGCGCGCCAGTCATGAGCGATGACGTGGCTGCAATCATGCTGCTGAAAATGCTGATCGACGATCTCCAGTGCTCGTTGCCGGCGTACGCACTCGCCAAAGCAGATTCGCCAGTACGGGGCAATCAATTGCCGTTCCTGATCATGTGCCAGGACCCTGCCGTATACGCTCGAAACCTCTATGCAGTCGCGGCGCAAGCACGCGCATTCGGAATTTCGCTCTGGTCCAACCTGCATGGGCCATGCCGCGGTTTGGACATGGAGGGCGTACTGGCCAATTCCGCAACAAAGATCCTTTTCAGCGGCAGCGCCATCGATGCTGGTGCGGCCCCTTCTGCATTCGCTGTTCCAGGCCTTTCGCAAAAGGTCGCGCGTCTGCCGATCGGCGACTTCATCGTGCTGCGCCCAGGGGAGGCGGGCGCCCAGGAACAGAAAGTAGATCGCGGCCGACTGCGCCCCCTCGATCGGTAACACGTCTACTCAGAGCGCCATGAACCAGTACCTGATCTACATCGGCATCGGCTTTGCGATCCTGCTCGTCTGCCTGATCATCCCCGGGGTCAAGATCATTGCGGAGGCGATCTTCAAGGGCCTGGTAGAGATGACCACGGAACTGTTCAAGCACAAGAGCTCGTTCGTCATCTGGCTCATCAAGACTCTGGTCTCGGACCACCTCCGCGTACTCCAGCACGCTATGCAGTCGCGCGACACCATTGACCCCACTCAGAGTATCCGCCGTAAGGCTCTGGGCTACGATGATAACCACGATGAAGCAATGGACTAATCGGTTGGTTGGCCGGCTGCGGGATGCCTGGCGATCCTACCAGCAAAATCAACGCATTCGGCGCGCTTTCAAAGGCATGCGAATTTCCGATTATGCCAATGGCAACTACACACCGCTGACTCCCGAGCGAGCCAAGTTCGTCGAACGAATTGCCCGGCAGGCGATGTCAGAATTCCTCGCCAAGAATAAGTGAGATTCACGTCCTCAGGCGAATGTGCCTATACAGCAGCAGGTACATAAACATTTTGGAGGACACATGCCCCGCATCGAATTCACTCTGGCCATCATCCGTCTGGTTTTCCTGCACTGGCTGCATCGTGTCGGCTACATCCTGGGTGGAAGTCTGCTGATAACCACCACGGCGATAGTCCTCACCTCGCGCCTTCTGCTGGAGTTCATCTGGACTTCCGGCGAATACAACGACCTGGTTCTCTACGCCATCGGCGGCGGACTACTGATCTTCTGCTTCCTGCTGTACTTTACGCGGAACTGGTGGATCAGCGAGACCGTGGGAGAGTGGGAACGGTCGGGATCCCTGCATGCGAGTGCCATTGCGTCGTTGCGCCGCAAATGGTTGCCCAACAAAGTAGCAAAATGACAACTCCAGCCGACTGTTAAGTCGGCTTTTTTCGCGCCATTCCGCTAAAATTGTTTGTTTCACCTTCGCGAGATACCAATGGGTCAGGCCAGCCGCAAGCGCCAGATGCTGCAATCCAACCTTGAAACACTACAGGCCGCCGCCAGTGCCGTATCCCATACCGTACGCCGGCTGACCGAAGCCGCCAGCGCCAACCTCGGTTCGGACTGCTTCTTGGTCGCGAAGCTCGGCCAGGTGCTGTTGGCTGACCAAGGGATCAAGGCAGAGATCACCGTAGGTCATGCGGCCTGGCGCGTCGGCCCGGGCGACAGTGACGTCATTGCCCACACTTCCGCGGTACCGGGCTATGTGCCTCCTGGCGTCAAGGGCATGGCCTATCACGCCTGGCTAGTCCTGCCTGATTACGGCGTGCTGTTGGACTTCACCACCTGCCAGCTGCGTCTCAAGGCCCAGCAGCTCGACGAGCTCGATGGTGGTACGACGCGGGTCGACTGGTGCCCCGACTTCCTGCTGGCCCCGGTCCAGGCCATCAAGTCCTATTCCGAGGTTGCGCGCGCGGCCGCGCCTGTCGCGTTCCATTACAACGCTCAGCCGGCGATGCTCAGCCTCCTGGACAGCACGTATGCACTGGATGCGAGTGATGTGCAGGCTGCACGCCTGCTGATGAAGAATCCGGACGCTCAGGTGATGGGCCCGAATTCAATGCTGTAGGGGCCGCTGCCCCATTTCAGTTCAATGCGTGCGATGACTCCGGCTCGTAGAGCTGGAGTGCGTCACCCGTCCGAGCCTTGACAGCCTGGTCCCAGCCCCGCTTCGACGTGCCGATGCGAACGCGCAGATTCAGCTTGAGCCAGGGATTCTCCAGCCTCGATGCCGCCGGATCGATGCGGCTCAGGATCGAATTGCCGGTATAGGGGTCCACGCCATTGAAGTGTTGGAGCACGTCGGGCAGCTCCGCCACCTTGCATCCAGCCATCCACGCCAGATCCTCTGCAACCAAGGGGTAAAACGTGGTGACAGCATTGATCGTCTTGGCGCCCGTGTAGGCACATACGGGCTCTTGCCGGTCGCTCAGTCCCGACACCGCATACCCGTCCCACCAGCCGCTACGCGTCTGGTGCTCCTTGTATTCCTCGCGCGTTTTCGTATGCATGACTGCGACGTAGGTGGACCCTTCTGGGTCAACCTTGCCAGGCCAGCGCTCGAAGTCTTTGCTTTCCCGTGAAACGACGAGGGGGTGAGGTGTCCGGATGCTGGGACCGAAGGTTAGGGAGCCGGGCACCTTGCGCACAAACCCGCGGTGGCCTACGGCCTCGAGCAAGGTGGGAAGGTTCTGGCGTACCCGATCACGGAACCAAGCCAGGACCTCATCCTTGCGCTCCTCGAATTCCTTGTTTGCAGCCAGCTGCACCTGAGTCGCCCAGTTATAACGCGCCAGCCAGACCCGATCATCGTCGAGTTGTTGCTTCGTGCCAAAAGCGGTTGTTTTCAGCTGATGGAGGCGAGCCATCGAAGTTTCGACTTCCCGCCGATCGAAGTGCCCCAGTTTGGCAAGTGCTGCCCCGGTATGGGAGTTCACGGCGCCGTCCTTACCCAGCAAGAACACTTCGGCGTTGCCCGACAGCAGGTTGATCGATTCTTCCGAGGCCTGGTCCCCGTAGCGCTCCATCATCCAGATGTTGGGGTGATCGGGCGTCTTGCCCAGCGCGCCGGCCAGATCACTGGTGTCGCTTTGCTTGACGGCTTCGACAGTCAGCGGCGTCAACCCCAGCGTCTGGTGGACCACCGCAGGCAGTCCAGCTGCCTTCGCGGCCGTCAGCAGCGCCGCTTCGTGCTTGACCATCTCGCCTGTGTAGGACAACTCCGGCGCCCGGAAATCATGGCGCCAGAACTTCTCCACGATCAGCTCGAACATCATGAGCGTCCAGACGAGGCTTTCGGGGTTGAGCTCGGAGATTGCCTGCATAGGGAGGGCTTCGGTCTGGCGGGCGGCCAGCGAGCGGCATTTGCTGACCTCATCGATGTAGAGCTGGGTGCCGTCTTCACTGACCTTGATGTTCATCAGGTCGTAAGGGAACCAGTTGCGCGCCATTCGACGCTCCAGGGTTCTTTCCGGCCGGCGCGACATCATATTCTGCAACGGATGTGTGACCGGCTCGATGTCCGAGAGCACGAAGATTCGGCCTCCATTGCGGATTGCGAACGCAAAATAGGAAGAATAGGAGTCGGGCTCGCGGATGAGGTTCAACGACACGCCGGCAGGGAGCCGGATCGTGTTCTCCAGCAGCGAGTTGATGTTCCACCAGGCGTGCACCACCTTCGCATAGACGGGAGTTAATCCCGCTTCCTCCGGCGCGCCATCCAGAAACTGGTCGACCCTGAGCTTTTCGATCGAGCGAAGGGCATCACGGCGCAGATAAGCCAGCTGGGCGGGGTCCGCGAGCAGCGCCTGGACCTCAGCACGGTTGAGTGCGTCGTAGTGGTGAAGGGCGCGCTCCAGCTGGCCTTTGAATGCTTCATGCGCTTCCGAGATCAACGGACTCTCCACGAGGGAGAGGATTTCCCGCGGCAGATCGAGCTGCTGAGCCAGCTCGGGCTTTCGCAGCAGGTCCAGGAACGTGAAGCTCTTGCTGGCCACGGTCGATTCGGTGAAGTGTCGCAGGAGCAGGACGGCCGTCACGCCAGATGGGTCCAAGGACAATGCCTCGTCCAGGTCCTCCAGCTGGCGCCGAGCGTCAAACTCGTCCAGGCGGAACGTGCCCGTAGTCTTCGACCGGGACACGCCCACCAGTTTCTCGTACAAGCTGACGCCGCGGGACAGGAGATTGAGGATTTCGCTCATGGCAGGTACTTCACTTTAAACGCGCAATGGACTAACGAGTTGAATGGCCTATTCCGGATGAGTCCGTGTGGACGTGGACGAGGCCGTGTAGGGTTCTGCTAGCACCACCCAAAATGGCCGGTCACAACGCGCATCTGCGCATAGACCGCGTCGTCGTAGTCATCCCAGGCATCTGGATCTTGGGCCCGGTCAGCGACGGGACGCAACGGCATTGGCAGCCCCCAAGTTTCGATGACGATTTGCTCAATTCTCTTACCGTCACTGGCTTGCAGATCTTTGCTGCCTCCGCTGTCGATATCGGAGTCCCGGTACGGCTCCATCAGCACCGTGAGCAACTCCTTGTCGAGCTTCCCAAGGTTGTATGCCCCTACCACAGTGGACTCGAAAATCGCGTAACCCTTGTTCCATCCCATTTAGGTACTCCGTTACCGGGCTCTTTCAACCGAAATTTGCTTGTATGGCCTTGATTAGCGCAGTGCGATCGACATCGTTTTCGGCCAACCCGGTTACGCGGCCGCTGCTTCTTGCTCTTCCACCACTTCGGCCACGAGGCCTTTCAGGTAGCGCTGGAGATTGTCAGGGCTGTCGAAGATCTCGAAGTAGCGCTGCATCTCCTCGAGCAGGACGGCGCCGTCCGTGGTTCGCTCGGCTTCCAGCGAATCCTCGCCAGCGCGCAGGCGCGCAGCGAAGTGAGAAAGGCGCAGCCCCTTGGGCAGGCTTTCCTTGAGCGTGCGGGCATCGGCCGCGTAGGCTTCCTTGCCGGTGAGGTCGAAAACGTTGTCGGCCACAACCAGGGGGATAGCCTCCAGGGTCAGGCCATACTCCGGCGCCCAGGCCGACACCACCGGCTTGTGGTTGCGCAAATCCACCGAAGGGCGGGTAATGCTGCCTGGATTGTGGTTGGCGGTCCGACCCTTGAGCACCATAGGTGCCGGCGTATGCATGTGGCCGTTCACCAGGATGTCGCAGTTCTCGATCTCTTTCAGGAAGTGGCAGCCAGGGTAGGGGCCGCGGAAGTCCAGATCGTGGTGCGTGATCATAATATTGCGCGCGCCCGGGCCATCCACGAAGTCGGGGATGTTGTAGCCCGCAGGCGTAGCCCACAGGTTCACCTTCGTGCCGGCGATATCCAGCGTAGCGACGAGGCCCGGCTTGTCTACCAGGTGCAAGACGCCACCTTGCTCCAAGAGCTTGCAGGCGTCCTTTTCCGTGTAGAGGGTCTCGGTATGGTCATGAGAGCCACCCAGCAGGATCATGCGCTCGCGAAGCGGCCGCAGGACGTCCATCATGCGCACCAGCAGCGTCAGATCGTTCTCGCGCGGACGATGAAACAGGTCGCCCAGGCACACGGCGAGCAGATTGCGCTCGAGGGCGATATTCACCGACTGGCGCAACTTGTCCAGGCTGGCCTCGGCATAGTCATCGATGCGGCGGGCCGGCGCGCGGCTGGTGCTATGCACGTCGCCGATGAAGAGAATGCCGTCATAGCCGGTGAAATGCTTAACCATGTTGATGTCCGTCGAAAGCGTGGTGGCACAGGGGGCAAACGCCCAGTTCGCTCTTCAGCAGCTTCAGCTCAGAGTCGGCACTTGCGTGTTCCGCTTGGAGCAGCGCCTCGTCGCCTTGCAGCTTCGTGATCGTGTCCTGCCCCTTGGCGAGCGTCATCCCGATTTGGCGCAACGGGGTGGTGTTGCACAACTGCGGTGCTGCCGGAATCTCACCAAGAAGCACGGCGATTTTAGATTTCTGACCGTTGCAAAGATGCCCAATGACCATCGACAGCTCTCGGGTATCTTGGAGCGTTGGGGTACGAGGCACATCGCCCGGCATGGGCAGGTGAGCCTTGCCCGCCGTGCTGGCGAGGATCGCGATGGCTTTCTCCAGGGGAGCCGTCGTCGTGACCTTGGGGGCGCTCGGCGGGAATGTCAGATCGGGCAATCGGGCCTTGCCTTCGTTGGCGGCCAGGAGCGTAATCGTTCGCAGCATCGGCGCCGTGTCGGCGAGCCTCGGAACCAGGATCGATTGGTCGAGCTCCCCGCCATAGACGATGCTCAGGCGGGCCCTGCCTTGAAGTGAGCCAAGCCGACTGACCACCGAGCGCATACCGTTCAGCTTCACCGCTGTGGCCATTGCGTCCGTCAGCATTCCACCCAGGATCTCTGCAAGCCCGGTCAGGCTGGCCAGTGGAGCAAGTACTGTCAGCGTGCGGTTGACCTCGTTCAGCTCGACCTCTTCGCGCTTGATCAGCTCCTTATCGCGGCGCATCGACAGGCGATGCTTCTCGATGACAGACTGGAGCGTGCCGGATTCCTTGCCAATGGACAGCAGGCGCGCGCGACGCGATGCCGGCTCGTTCAGGAGGAATACCGGCTCCTTTTGGTGGCGCAGCTGTACGTCCATGCCGTCCACGCGCTCGATGCGCAAGGCCTCACGGATGAACCCGGGCACGCTATTGCGGTTTTCCTGCGCGGCTTCATTGGTTTGAATGCCGTCCACGTAACGCCGATACACAACCTTCGGCGAACCCTTGCGATTGCGAACCATCTCCAGCATCACGCCATTTTCCAGGCCGAGGCGCACGACTGCTGCTTCGGCACCATGACGGATCTGGGAGTCATCGGATTCGCCGTACGCCATGGCGCGCAGGGCCGTGAAGAGGAGCGTGCTCTTGCCGCTGTTGACGCCGCCCGTCACCACATTGAGGCCAGCGGAGAGGTTCAGGCGCGTCTTGATGTGGCGGCGCATGTTCTCCAGCTCAATCCAGCGCAGGCCCGGCATGGATTCCTCCCAGGAGCGCGCACCACTGAGGTTCTCGATGAAGGCATATCCCTTCGTCAACGCATTCTGTTCTTCGTCGCCCTCATGGGCGGGACGGTAACGGACCTCGATGTGGCCCTTGCCGGCGGCGGCCGGCACCCACACCACATACGCGCATTCCGTCGGATCGCCGACGTAGCGCAGAGGCGCGCCCATGCGATCTGCGAAGGCCTTCAGGTCATAGTCGACGCGCACGTTCTGGATATGGGCGCCGTCATCCATCAGGCTCACATCATTGTGCGACACCATGAGGGTCTGGCAGCCAGGCTGAAGCACGCCGGCAACCTCGCGCGGATTCGACACCTCCGCGATCACACGGGTGAAGGCGGGGACGTTGGTCGACTTCAACCAGCAATCCGGCTCATCCAGCAGCATCAGCTGCCGGTTGCGGGTCCGATACAGGGCGGAGAAGCCCAGGGCCGTCACCACGACGTTCGTCATACCGCCACCATTGCCATGGTAGATGTCTTCGAGGTCGCCACCGTTGTCCAGCAGGATGTCGAGCGCCGGCGCACCGCGCTCGGTACCAAGCTCCAGGCGAATCTTGCCTTCGTTGGGCACAACGTCCTCCACGAAGTCAGTCAGCAGCTCCTCGAACTCACCCACCGCCTTGGCATGGGCCTTCTCTTGGAGGTACTCGAGCGCGGACGTCGCCTGCGGAGCCATCTCGAGGCGAGCCTTCGCCAGCGACACGCTGCGGGCCAGCTTGGCTTGGCGCGCGCTCAGCTCCCGCGACTGCCCTTGCAGCGCGGCTGTGCGCATCTTCAGCCCTTCGAACCGACGATCGAGACGATCCACGTCAATGCTGGACATGGTGACTGTCATCAGATATCCATCGAATCGTGGAAGGTAGCAGCCATTGCGGGAGCAGGGGAGGCTGCAACCACCGGCGCGGCAGGATCCGCCGACTTGCGGCCGAGTTCAAGCAGCATCTCATTGAGGGCTTCAGGGTCCGACAACGCACGCTCCATGCGCGTGACCAGCGCCTCGTATGTGTCCAAGGCAGTGATGAACTCAGCCACGGCCGAGGCATTGGCATCCTCGGCGGCACGCAGTTGCGCGCGCAGCTCATCCAGGTCTGCCGTACCGTAGGCCGCCTTGGCGTCGTTGACGGCCTGCTCGTACTGCTGGCGGGCCGACTCGAGCTGAACCTGCACGGCATTGCGGCGCTTGTTGAGGTCTTCGATGCGGCGGTTTTGCTGCTCGAACAGCGCCATGGTCTTCGAAGCGGGAGTTGTCTGAGTTTGGGCGGTGGCGGTCATTGTGTGAAGTTGTAGGAAGCGATGATTTGATTATACTGTAGTTTAGCGCATTGTGCACTTATCTAAGCAACGAGGCAGACAAAATACTTACTTATTTTATTGCCATATATTTGTTTCTTGATATACTTTTGACATGACAGCCGCCCGCCCCTTGACCATTGAACCCCGCCGCTATCCCGCTTCCAGTGCCTACGCGCTCACACGAGAAGGTGTGCCACCTCTTCTGGCCCGGGTACTCGCCGGTCGCGGCCTCACCTCTCAGACGGAACTGGGCTACAGCCTCGGCGTGCTGGCGCACCACAGTGCTTTGCTGGGCGCGCAGGCGGCTGCGAGCTATATCGCGGATGCCATTGCGGACGGCCGCCGCTTCGTGGTCATCGCCGACTACGACTGCGACGGGGCGACTGCCTGCGCGGTTGCCGTGCGCGGCCTGCGGGCATTCGGCGCCAATGCGCAGTACGTGGTGCCCGATCGGATGATCCACGGCTACGGCCTCACACCCAGCGTCGTTGCCCTGGCTTGCGAGCGATATCCTGATGTGGATACGCTGATTACGGTAGACAACGGCGTCGCCAGCCACGCCGGGGTGCAAGCCGCGGTTGACCGTGGCCTGGATGTTCTGGTGACCGATCACCACCTTCCCGCAAAAGGAAAACCGCTCCCGCCGGCGCGCGTCATTGTCGATCCATCCCAGCCGGGTTGCCCTTTCCCGTCGAAGGCGCTCGCCGGGGTGGGTGTGATCTGGTACGTCCTGTGGGCATTGCAGGACGAGTTCCGTGCGCGCGGACTGGCCCCAGCCACGCCCGGGTTCAAGGTAAGCCAGCTGCTGTCGCTGGTCGCCGTAGGCACGGTCGCCGACGTTGTCCCTCTGGACATGAACAACCGCGCCCTGGTCCATGCGGGCCTGGCTCGCATCAAGGAGGGGAATTCCTATCCTGGCATCGAAGCGCTCGCCGCCAACGGCTTCCCTGGTCAGCCACTGCGGCCGGAACGTACCGACCTGACGAAGCTCGTGACGTCGGATATCGCTTTCGGCATCGGGCCGCGGATCAATGCGGCGGGCAGGCTCGAAACCATGGATATTGGCATCGAGTGTCTGACCACAGACGATCCGAAGCGCGCTCTTGCGCTTGCGCAGGAGCTGGCCGAGATCAACCAAACCCGTAAAGACATCGAGCACGAAACCGTACTCGAGGCGGTAGCGCAGGCTGAAGCGCTCATTGCCTCCTCCTACGGCGCCAGCGCGGGTGCGGAGCGCCGCACGCTTTGCGTGCACTCCCCGGACTGGCACGCGGGCGTCATCGGCATCGTGGCAGGCCGGATCAAGGAAAAGCGGTACCGTCCAACCTTCGTTATCACGACCGATCCCGACTCTGGAGAAATGAAGGGGTCTGGCCGTTCGATCCCGGGATTCAACCTGAAGGACGCCCTGGATCAGGTCGACAAAGAGCATCCTGGTCTGATGGTGAAGTTCGGCGGCCACGCAATGGCGGCGGGGCTGACGCTGCGCCCAGGCGGATTCGAGACTTTCAGGGACGCGTTCGAAGCCGAGGCCCGGCGCACCCTGCCGGCCGAACTGCTCGATCAACAGGTGGAATATGACGGGTCCTTGACGGGGTCACAGCTGCGTCCCGCCACCGCGCACGAACTCCGGGGGCCCGCGTGGGGCCAAATGTTCCCCGAGCCTTCCTTTTGCGACGAATTCCGCGTCCTCGAGTCCAAGATCGGAGGCGCCCGCAAAGACCAGCTGGCCATGGTGGTGGAGCGAGACGGGGTAGAACTCAAGGCGGTTCGTTTCCGACATGAAGGCACGGTGCCTGAAATCGGTAGCACAGTTCGCCTGGTCTACAAGCTTCAGCTCAAGGCCGACAAGCAGGGCAATGACGCCGTTTCGCTCCTGTTGGACCACGTCCTTTCGGCTTGAAACCCGCATCAGCATTGCGTTTCTAGTAGGAACGCGCACCTATACAGGGGGTCTTGCTGCCGTTTTTGTGATCATAAGGAGCCCCCTAATGAAGACCCACGCCATTCGTCCCGGTTTGGACACGCCCGTGCTCCGGTTCACGCCGGAATTCGAGACGCTCCTGTTACAGGTTCATCCGGTGGCATGCCGCACTCTGGTGCTGTTATTGGTCCACGGTCTCCAGGCCCAGGTCGAGGACGGTCAGTGCAAGCGCCTGTTTGCCGGCAAGTTGGCGCCAGAAGGGGATTACAGCGCGCCCGCGTGCGCCCAATGGATTTTGCACCTCGCGTGTCGCCGGCATGTTGGCGGTTCTCTATCGGACTATCTGCGACATCTGGACGAGGGAGCGCAGCGCATCTTCAGCCCGCCCAAACAAAAAGACACCATATAAAACTCGGAATATTGCGTTTTGCACGTTTGTAGGTATACTACAGTCCTCCGATTCAACGAAGTAAGGTACACCATGTTCAAGCAAGTGCGTTTCTATCGTCTGTCCGCCAACTCCTACCCCGCTGCTGCGGTGGAGTCTGCCCTCGCAAAAGCCCGTTTCGCGGCATGCGGTGCCACGCAGAAATTGTCGGTGGGCTGGATTCCGCCGCGCGGAAATGAACATGATTCGCTGCTCGAGAACGTCGGTGGCGAGTGGATTCTGCGCTTGCAAATCGAAAAGAAGTCCGTTCCGGGTTCTGCCCTGCGCGAGGCCGTCGATAAAAAATGCCGTCAAATCGAAGAAAAGGAAGGCCGCAAGCCAGGCCGCAAGGAAAAGCGCGAACTGAAGGAGCAGGCCGAGCTCGAGCTGCTGCCCCGTGCATTCAGCCGCACCAGCACGACCACCATCTGGATCAACCGCGCCGCAGGTCTGCTGGTCGTCGGCACCGCCAGCCAGAGCACGTGCGACCTCATCGTGAGCCAGATCATCGAAAATCTGCACGCTGTGCTGACGGACCTGACCATCAGCCCTGTGGATACAAACAGCTCGCCGGCCACCGCCATGACCAGCTGGCTCATGGATTACGAAGCGCCCGAGAATTTCGCGCTCGAGCGCACGCTGGAGCTGTACGCTCCCGACGAAACCAAGGCCACGGTGAAGTACGACCGCCACAACCTGGACGTTGGCGCCGTGCGCGATCAACTGACGGCCGGCATGCGCCCCAAGCGTCTGGCGATGGGTTGGGACAACAAGATGTCTTTCGTCCTGGGTGACGACCTTTCCATCAAGAAGATCGCTCTGATCGACGCCACCGACGGCAGTGCCGAAGACTCCGGCGTTGACAGCTTCGACGCCGACGTGTCGATCATGACCGGCACGCTGAGCGCAGTGCTGCCCGACCTGGTCAAGGCGCTGGGTGGCTACGCCGACCAGCAGAGCTGAGCTACCAACTGCGGCCCCGTGTACCTGGCGCCACGGGGCCGCAGTTGGCCGCGACCATGCAAAGTCCTGAGTTCCGCATTCGCTTTCCGTCAGATGCCTCCCCCGTGGCGGCGCTCCAACATGAGGTCGCTCGACATCTGACGCATACCCAGATGGGCCTTGTGCTTCCGGTCTTGTCCCATGCTGTGCAAGAGCTACGGCGTCTCGACTGCGAAATCCAAGTGCCTGGAGGCAGTCGGCTGCGCCAGCTTGGTGCTGATCATGCACCAATCCTCATGATCACTGGTGGCGCGCAAGCCGACCTTGCGAATGCTGTCCTTGAGCGCCTCGCCTCAGAAGTTCAGGAGCGGGATCCCTATGCCGTGCTTACCCTGAGGCAAACTCGTGCGTGGTTTGGCCTGGTACGCCCGCCGGAACCCAAGAAGGGTCGGTTGGCGCGAGCTATTCACGCAATCTTCGGTTAGGCCCCGCCGGCCCTATACCTGGTAGTGGTAGCGCCATGTTGGCGCGCACTTATAACCGGAGGAAATATTTATGATGACCGACAGACCTGATGCTGATAGCTTGCTGGTGACGGCCGGAGCCAAGATCTATGTGGTTGGCGGAGCATTGCGCGACATGCGGCTGGGCCGCGCCTGCGTTGATCAAGACTATTGTGTGGTTGGCGCTACCGTGGAGCAAATGCTGTTAGCCGGCTTCCGCCAGGTCGGCGCCGACTTCCCCGTATTCCTTCACCCGGATTCGGGCGACGAGTACGCGCTGGCTCGAACGGAACGCAAGGTGGGGACTGGCTACCAAGGCTTTGCCGTGGACTTCAACCCTTCTGTGACCATCGAGCAGGACCTGGGCCGCCGTGATTTCACCGTCAATGCGATGGCACTGCGCCTGCACTCCGCGGGCGAGCAAACCTTCATAGACCCCTATGGAGGGCGAGCCGACATCGATGCCAAGGTGCTCAGGCATGTGAACGCCTCCACCTTCGTGGAGGATCCGGTTCGCGTGCTGCGCCTGGCCCGCTTCGCCGCGCGCTACAGCGACTTCACCATCGCTCCCGAAACCTTGGAGCTTTGCCGCGACATGGCCAATTCGGGCTTGCTGGACGAGTTGGTGGGCGAGCGCATCTGGAAGGAGATGTCACGGGGGCTGATGGAACCGCGGCCTTCGCGCATGTTCGACGTCCTGCGGGCCTGTGGTGCGCTTGCGCGCATCGCTCCGGAGCTCGACAACCTGTGGGGCATCCCGCAGGCGCCCGAGCACCATCCGGAGGTCGACACCGGCGTACACGTCATGATGGTCCTGGACATGGCCGCGCGTCGCAAGGCGCCGCTCATGGTCCGCTTCGCGGCGCTCTTGCACGATCTGGGCAAGGGCGTCACGCCGGCGGAGAACCATCCGAGCCACCATGACCACGAGACCCTGGGCCTGCCCCTGGTCCGCAAACTGTGCGAGCGCTGGAAGGCTCCGGCCGACATGCGCAAGTTCGCGCTGTTGGTCTGCGAGGAACACCAGCATGTGCACCGTGCCCTGGTCATGCGTCCGTCGAGCGTCATCAAGTTGTTCATGCGTGCCGGAGCGTTCAACCGCCCCGAACACCTGGAAAGCCTGCTGGAAGCATGTGAATGCGATGCCCGCGGCCGACTGGGCCTGGAGGACCGTGACTACCCGCAAGCAGCCTACCTGCGCACCGCCTTCGAAGCTGCGCGCAGCGTAAATGCCGGTGCCGTGGCCCTGGCCTGCAAGAAGCCGCAGCACATCCCGGAACGAATCCTGGGTGAGCGTGTCCGCGCGGTGCAAGCCGTTACGGCCCATAACCGCAAGGACGAGTACGCGAAACGTGAAGGTACTGCTAGCACCTGAGCACTATGTGCCCCTCAAGCCTCGACAACTCTGCGGAGTGTCGAGGCTTTATTTTTGTTTGGGTGGGATCGGCGCCTTGTCAGACCTATACGAGGGCAGGCAATACCCCCAACAACTGAGGAAAACCATGACCCATGCATTTGAGGCCAAGCCATCACAAACTCCAGCTGTAGCGCTGGGAGACCTCTTCTATCGCTACCGAGATCAGCTGTACTCCTCGATAGTCGATGCTGACCGTGACATCTTCAGATCGCGGCTGGAGCTCGAACTCGACACCTTTGTAGTTTTCAAGATAACCCCGAAGGGATTCTGGATCGCCAGGCCCTGGGACGTGCGAAAGGCCGCCGGAACCATGCCAGCCCTGCGAGAGAATTCTCGAAAGCACTTCATACGGCACAGTGCCAAGCGCAAGTTCGCGCACGCGCACAGGACGGACGCGCTCGCGGCCTTTATCGAACGCAAGACGCGCCAAAAGTCGCTTTTGACCGAGCAGCTGCGCCGAGCGGAAGAGGCCCACCGCCTTGGCCGAGAGGCCCAGAAGCGGCTGTCCAATGAGCCGGCTGAGCTTTCTACTGAGATGCCTGAACTCATATTTGCTTGATCTAACTCCAGCATCTCTCCCATCCGCTCATTGCCTCACGGCACTGGGCGGATTCTTCGTCTCAAGACAAGGCCGTTGCGGCTATACGAGAGGCGGGGTAATCGCTCTGCGAGGAAACAATTCATCATCATCGAAAGGAAACGACCATGCAATTGAACTTTGAAGCCAACGGCGCACTGACCTTCGTGCTTGAAGTGGGTGATCGTGACGACATCGAGAATTTGATCGACCAGGCCGAGCGCTGTGCTAACAACATCGACCACAGCGTGCTCAGCAGCATGCTCGACTTTTACGGCTACATTGGCAACGGTGTTCTGCGGCCAATCCAAGCATCATCGGTCGGCGCCCTGACCGACGCTCCGATGTTCTCGGATGACGTGGACATCGAAGACGACGGCAAGGAAAAGGTCCGCGGTCGCGTCTGGTGGTTTCCGGACTATGCCGTGAAATCGTTCGCACACGATCTCATGGACAAAGGCTCCGTCACCTTCCTACTCGGCCAACCGGTAGGGCTGCACTGATGTCGCGAGCGCTTCAAACCGCTGCGCTGTGTCTTTCGGCAACGATATGGCACCTGTGGCGCATCGCTCTTGCGAGGCCCGTCTACGGCACCTTGGGGAACAACCAACGTGCCGAGAATATGATTCTGATCATGTTCCTGGGCGCCGGCTTGCTGCGGCACCTGGTCCTCGGCCGACAGGATCCATCCTTAGGCAGCTTCCTGTCCGCTCTGGGAACACTCCTGGTGTGGGCGATCCTGGCTTTCGTCTTGGTCCAGGGCGTTCTTAGCGCGGTGGTGCGGTTCGCTCCTGACCGACAGACGAAGAAAGACATCCTGGACATTGCCACGCTGAGTGCGTTTGGTTGTTCGGCGGTCGTCGATTTGGGTGTCTGCCTCTGGAGCTACGCAACAGGCACACCGCCGTACGATTTCTGGCTCGCGCCATTTGTCATAGAAGTCGTGCTCATCGTCCTGAACGTCCGCTCAATCGTTCGCCAGGCACACCACAAAGTGCTGAAGGAAAGGTTGACGTGCGCGCAGAATGCGACGGAGGTCTTCACCGACTGGCGCCGTAAGCTACGACAGAAAAAGCAGGCAAAACATTTCTATCGCGGCCGTTAGACGCCACCTCAAGGCCAGCATGCAACTGCTGGCCTTTCTTCGCCCATCTCATGGGGTTTTCAAAACTTCACCCTTGCGACCTATACACCAAGGTTCGGATCTTCGCCCCCGCGGCAGCCAGCCATGGGGGCTTTGCCTTTTTTCAGCGGATCCAGGTCAATAACCATAAGCGTCTATGACGCCCACACACATGCACCAAGCAAAACGCCTTTTCATGCTTCTGGTGGTGCTTGTCAGTTCAGGCTGCACACCACTTCACCCGTCTCGGCCCACGGCATCCATTCTGCACGATCGGACAGCGCTCGAGCACAGCGAGACAGACATTACAAACTTCGACCGTGAAACCGCATCCTCGCCAGGAAGCGAGGTCGTGATGCACGCACTCACCCTGTTGAAGTCTAAGTACCGATTCGGGGGCAAGAGCCCTGAGACCGGGCTCGATTGCTCCGGACTGGTTTCCCATGTCTATGACAATGCGCTGGGCCTGTCCGTCGAAGGATCGGCAAGCAGCATGGCATTGCAGGGCCGGCGCATCACTCGAAAGGATCTCAAGGCTGGAGATCTCGTCTTCTTCAACACCCTCGGCCGCCCCCGTTCGCACGTTGGCATCTATGTGGGCAATGACAAATTCGTTCACGCAGAGAACTCGCGCACGGGGATCCGAATCAACCGCCTGAGCGATCGGTACTATGCCGCCCGCTTTGAGGAAGCGCGAACCCTGCTGCATTGAAGAAGAAAAGCCAGGCATGCCTGGCTTTTGAGTGGTTACGCTTAGCGCTTACGAGTGGTTTTTGCCGCCGGGCGCTCTGGCGCAATGTACGGGACCTTGCTCGGCGGGAAGTAGTCATCCTCCAGCTTGAGAGGCGCAGGGCTCGTTCTGGCCCAGACTTCCAGCTCATCGCTTCCGGATGAGACGCGCTTGCCGGTGTCCTTGAAATAGCCCGACGACAGCAGCGGGCTTCGAAGCGGCTTGTTGGTTCCATGCGTGCGGATGATGACCTCGCCGTGCGCAAGTCGCATGCTCGGCACGTCCTCGCTGAGGATTGCGAATGGCGACCCGCTCCGGGCGGAAAAGCATTGGAGGTGGGGGCGTCCGCCGCGTTCGGTTTCTATGATGACCAGGGGAATGTTGAACGCGATGAACTCGCCGACGTTGACTGGTCGGCCTTTCGCGCCTAGAACTTGGGACATGCTTTGACCTTTCAATGGTTGTTGCTCACACAGGGGTATAGGCTGGCGCAGGCCACGCATCCCTATACTCAATGCCGGCCGATAGGCCTCTGCTCTACGAAAGGTTTCGATGCCCGCATCTCAGGCTTCTGGCTCCGCCACGCTCTTCATTGGCCCGCGCACCACCTGGTTGGCGGCTCGCACTCAGGTCCCCTACAAAGACCAGCTCTGGCATCTCTGCGGCTACAACGACGCGACCCGCCTGGGCGACAGCGCCACCTTCTCCCGCCTCACTCTCAAACACCGCTCCCAGCGCAAACTCGATGCCTCTCGCAAGCTCCTGCCGGCGCTGCAAGCTGCCTTGATGGCCGGCGCCCAGAAGCTCGCAGACTTCCTTGCTGCGGCGGATCGCGATGGTGTGCTGCACCTGGTTCACGCCATTACCGGCAAGCTCGAAGCTGGTATCCACCTGGACGAGCTGCCAGCAATTCTTGCCAATTCGTTGACGTCACTGCGCGCGGAGAAGGACCGGCAAGCCATGGGCCAGGCCATCCGTCAGGCCGTGCGCCTTCAGGACTACCCCGACGCCTTCCTGGCGCGAGTGCGCCGGCGCAAGATCATCGCCGTGCTGGGGCCCACGAACTCGGGCAAGACCTACGATGCGTTCGTCCGCCTGGCGGCCGCGCGGGACGGGGTCTACTTGGGCCCGTTGCGCCTGCTGGCGCTGGAGGCCTACAACCGTCTCAACGACGAATTCGGCGTGCCGACGTCGCTGCTGACCGGCGAGGACCGGCGGGACACCGAGGGTGCGCGCGTGACCGCCTCCACAATTGAGATGCTCAACCCCGATCGCGAGGTTGAAGTGGCCGTGATCGACGAAATTCAGATGCTGCTGGATCCCGACCGTGGGTGGGCGTGGACGCAGGCGGTGGTTGGCGCCAACGCGGCCGAGCTCTGGCTCCTGGGGGCGCTCTCGGCTGAGCCCGCCATCCGCGCCTTGGGCAAGCGCCTGGGCCTCGAAGTGGAGATCCGGTACAAGGAACGCAAGCATCCATTGAGCGTGGCGCCGCGCGCGCTGGCAGCGTCGCCTCTGGCGAGCCTGGATCAAGCTCAGAAAGGGGACGCATGGGTGGTGTTCTCCCGGCGCAACGCGCTCACCCTGCGCGATGACTTCCTGGCGCGCGGAAAGACGGTGGCCTGCATCTACGGGCTGCTGACGCCGGAAGTGCGTGAACGCGAAGCCCGGCGCTTTGCCGAAGGGGAGGCGGACATCCTGGTGGCCACCGACGCGATCGGGATGGGCCTGAACCTTCCGATTCAGCGCGTGGTCTTCACCGCCATTCACAAGTTCAATGGGGTGGATCTCCAGCAGCTCGAAGTCCCCATGCTCCAGCAGATCGGCGGTCGGGCGGGACGCTATGGCCACCAGTCCGAGCAGGATGGGGTGGTAGTGGGCTTGACCCCCAACGAGCACACTGTCGTCGCTCAGCTGATGCGTGCCAAGCAGCCCCCGCTGGCTGATCGCGGCTTCCTCATCGCCCCCAGCCAGGACTACCTCGAGCGGCTGGCCAAGCTGGCAGGCACGGAGCGCCTCGAGGCATTGCTCGCCGCGTACGAGCAGCACGCCGACCAGGGCGACGGCTTCTTCCAGGCCTACGTGCCCCAGGAGATGCTGGATCGGGCCGCCATGCTGGATGCGATGCTCAACCTGCCTCTGTCCATCAAGCACATCCTGGCCCTGGCGCCGCTGAGCACGCAGCACGAGGTGCTGGCCTCGACGTGGACCACCTGGGTGCGCAAGGTGAACCGTAACGAGGTGGTGAGCCTGGATTTCCTGCGGGAGAGCCCGGCGGAGGCATCCTTGGAGACGGCGGAGATGGCGGTCCAGCAGCTGTGGGCCTACCTGTGGCTGTCCTACCGGCTGCCGACCAACTTCATGCAGGCCGAACAAGCGCGCGACGAGCTGGCGCCCTGGGTAGACGCCGTGGACAACCACCTTCGCGGCACGCGGCGCCAAGGCGCCAGCCGCCAGCCAGGGAAGGCCGCCTGGTATCGCGCTGCCCCCATGTAGCCCGTGCAGCCTCGGCGCGATCGGCTTTGCTCCGCGTAACGTCCCCGCCCATCCGGGCGGGGCTTTTCATGCTGGCGGCCAGGCTACACACAATCGCTATACAGGGGTAGGACATCAACCTCATAGGAACCGAAATGCAAAAGTTGGACAACCATTCTGAACACATCATCGCCAGCCACGGCTGGATGACGCAATACGTTTTCCCTGTGGAGAAGAAAGGCGGTCCGTCTTTCTCTTACACCATCGGTCTGGCGGATGCAGGACTTCCCGAGCTCATCGTGGTCGCGCTTCCCGCCGAGATTGCGCACATGATGATCACCGCGATCATCGAAAAACTGCGCGAAGAACAGGCGGGAGGACCTACCGTCCTTGGCGCCATTGACATCAACTTCAACTTTCCCGCTTACGTGAGGGAAGTGTCGGTTGAAGACGTTTCGGACTATGCCACGCGTGCGATTTTTCGCAGTGAAGGCAAGGCGAAATTCCGCCAAATCAGCATCCCGGACCGCACCGGAAAATTTCCCTGGGAATCCGGCTTCAGCGGTGATCCGAAGATGTATCCCATCCTCGGCACCGCGCCAGTCTGAACAAGCTCCGCACAGGCCCCGCTGATCTCAGCGATCACTCTCCAGCCGCCAGTTATATGGCGGCTTTTTCATCGGCCGCGGCCTGGCGCCAGCGCTATACGCGAGCAGGACCATAACTCGCGCATTACGCAGAAAGGATACACATGTCAGATCAACGAAACCCCGCCCTGGGGCAGTGGTTCACACCGGCCTGGGCCGCGGAAGGCATCATCGACCAGGAGTTCTCCTGGCTCAAGCCCGGCCATACCGTCATCGAGCCATCGTGTGGCGATGGCGCGTTCCTGTGCGCGATACCGCAAGGTGTGCGCGCAGTCGGCGTGGAGATCGATCCCGTGCAGGCGGCCCTGGCGCGCCGCCACAGCGGCCGCGAGATCCTGGTTGGCGACTTCACCCGCGTTCCGCTGGCCCACCTGGGCCAGGTGCATGCGGTGATCGGCAATCCGCCGTTCCAGAGCGACCTGGTCGCGTCGTTCCTGACGCGCTGCCACGAGATCCTGGAAGAGGGCGGCACTGCGGGCTTCATCCTGCCGGCCTACATCATCCAGACCTCGAGCAAGGTGGAAACCTTCGCTCAGCAGTTCTCGATCCAGCAGCAGCTCTTGCCACGGAACCTGTTCCCCGGCCTGAAGCTGCCCCTGGTGTTCGCCAAGTTCATCAAGGAGGAGCACCGTCAGCTCTTCGGGTTCTTGCTCTATGAGCAGGCCCAGGAGATCCGCCGCATGGCCGCCGACACGCGCCAGGCGCTCGAGGACACTCGGGTGGCTGGCTCGGTGTGGCGCCACGTGCTCCTGGACACGCTGCGCGCCCTGGGCGGCTCCGCTCCCTTGCAGGCGATCTACGACCGCATGCAGGGTAAGCGCCCGACGGCCAATGCCAAGTGGAAGGAAAAGGTGCGCCAGACGCTTGCGCGCTACCCGGAGAGCTTCACGCGAACCGGGCAAGGAATGTACAGCCTGGCCTAAGCTCCATGCCCTCAATGCCCCGCCGTTGCGGGGCATTCTTCGTGTTGATCGCCGGCGCATTGCTATACGAAGCGAGGGCATATCCGCAGCTCCCTCAGCTGCACACCACCAGGACGACCCATGAATACATCCATAACCCAACCCACGCCCCGACTGAAACTCTTCTCGGTGATGATCCCCTGGCATTCCGCGCAATCGGAGCTGGGCACATACGAAGACTCAGTCTGGGCTGAGACGCCGGATGAAGCCGAGTTGGCCATAGCTGGCATGATGGCCGATTCGGGAGACTCAGGGTGCGAGACCGATGCGGAGCGCGAGGCCTTTGCCAAGCAACTCGTCGACAACGGCCTCTCCGTCATCCTCGCGGTCGAAGACACCATCCAGTCGGACCTGAGGCGACTCCTGTCTGGGCCCGATGACAACTTTGGCCCCAACGAGAAGCAAGCTTTCGAGAAGATCCTTTCGATGCTCAAGATCCCCGTGCCGAACTAAGGCATCCTCCCGGCCCCGCTATGCGGGGTCTTTCTTCGCGTCTACTCCGGCGACTTCCTATACGTCTTCAGGCATATCCGCGCGCCCGCGCACCTGAAGGAAACACACATGAAAGCCATCGTCGAATGGGGTCGCCCCAAGTTCGCTACCAACCGCCAGGTCACTGGCATATCCGCCAAGCACGTTGAGCCCAATGCATCGCAAGCCGCTCACCTGGCATCGCAGCTGTACTTCCAGCAGGTGGAGCGATCCATCAACAAGGAGCAGCTGCTGCCGACGAAGGAAAAGCCACGCCAGATAGTCTGGAGCCCGGACAACAGCTTCTGGGTCGCCGTTAGCTTGCTGGATGGCATCGCCCGCGGCGACTACGCCGGCGTTGCGTATGCCGAGGCTCTGATGCGCCAACGTGCCCAACCCCCGCTGCGCAGTCTTGCCGAGCTGTACAAGCTCTGGGATGAGCTGGCGGACGTGCCCGTGACGCCGAGCGAACAGCTGGACGCACCGTTCCTGCTCTTCGGGCCTGGTGTTCCACTGACTGAAGTGTGGCACTGGTTCGAGCGCCAGAATGCGCGATTCATCGTGGGCGACGTGATGCAAGGCATCCGCGCGCGAGACGAATGACGCCGGCGCATGAAATTGTGACCCGGGCAGTCCAGCTAACCCTGGATCGCTGGCGTGGTCATAAGTCATTCGCATGGTCTGGGGAATGCGGCATCTTTGCAGATTACGCATTCCACCAATGCAGAGACCTTGGAGTGGAACCGGAAATCCACGACTTCGATGACACCCTTGACACCCAGTGTGCCTTCATCGCCCCCGAAGGGGTCACGATGGCGCAGTTGGTTGAATGGGGTGTGTCGATCAACCACGTCTGGCTGACCTATCAAGATCGTTTCTATGACGCATCTTGTCCTTCGGGGGCCGATAGCCTGTTGGAGCTGCCAAGCATCCAGCTCGGACTGTACTACTCCCTTGGACAGCAAAAGCCTGAGGTACTTCATCAGCTTGTGTCGTCTCACCCCTGGTGGGCTGCACGTGCTAACCAGGCCGAAGCTTTCGACCGCATCTACGCTGAGCGTGACGCGCTCTATGAAGAGAACTGACGTCTGTCTCCTGAGCCCCGCCATCTTTGGATGTGCGGGGCTCACTTTTTGCCCTATACAGGAGCAGGAATACAACGAGCCTTGCTCGAGAAAGGACACACTTCATGCGAACCATCATCACTCGTCAATGGCTGTTGCGTAACACTCCCGGCGCGATCCCGCTGACTGCCGATAACCTGGCCGTCGCCAAGGCCGTACTCACGGCGGGCTGGAAGGATCGTGCCAGGGAGCGTGAGCTGCCGGAGCCCGAAGACCTTTCGGGTGCGTGCAAGTTTGCGAGTTTGCTGGTGAAGCTTGCCTTCGGCGGCCGAGTCCAAGGGTGCCACGCGCACCAGTACAACGTTGTCGATCAGAAAATCATCGATCTCACCGAACAGCACGAATTTGATGGTCTCGGCCATGATGAAGTCTTCTTCGGAAACCCTGAACACCTGGAAAGTCTCACTTCATGCCTGCCTCGCGTACATGACTGGCTCCAGGAGCTCACTAGCACCGTCACTACAGCTGCGTAACAGCGGTTGTCACTCCAGCCCTGCCATCCACTGATTTCGGATGTGCGGGGCTTCTTTGGGCCAGGTCCGGAGTTCATTTCTGTCGAAATGCGCTATACGTCGGCATAGCAACTATCACAACTGTTTCATGATCATTTCTACGTCAGCAGGGCAGCCTACGACCTTGAACCACCACGCCCCCCTGATGCTGGGCAAGAGTGTCCAGTTCTTGCGAAAGGCTCCTCTTCGGCTGACTGACGAAGACCAACTGGGGCACATCCTGATCGCAGGAAACCAGGCATCTGGCGCCGAACATCTCACCGCATCCCTTCTACAACAGCAGACTGCTCGCGGTGGTGGCTGGGTGGTCATGACGGATGTGCGAAACTCCCTGCTGGTGGAGGGCCTTGAGTCGGCCGCCAGGTCTGCGGGCCGCTCCAAGGAATTCCAGGCTCTGGACTTCTCTCATCCGGACGGTAGCACCTATTCGCCGGTACACAAGGGCCGACCTGCGGACATGGCAGAACACCTGCTGCAACTGCTGCCTGACGCGCCGGACTCCCCTGGGGCCGACTTTTACAGGAACACCGCTCGCCACGCACTCACAGCGATCCTGGGCGCATTGCAAGACACAGGTCAACCTGTGACAGCCCTGAGCCTCTCAAAGCTCCTGGCGGCCCCACAGCAGCTCCAAGCCCTGGCAGTAAGTATCCATGAGCTGAATCCGGAGCATGACTTGCTCAACCTGGTCGGTTCCTTCCAGTCTCGACGCAATGAAGTAATTCGAGTCGATCGCGACAAGGTGGCCCAGTTGTTGGGCGGAATCTCGGGCCGAATTGCGCAGCTGGCGCAGGGCAAACTGGGAATGGTCCTGAATGCAACGCAGCCCACCATTGATCTGGATGACGTCGTGACCAACAGGCGCATGCTGCTGGTCAAGTTCATGCCTTCGTGTGCCCATTCGCTGGCTCAGGCATTGCGACGCATGCTGGCGTCCCACCTCGAGAGCGCCATGCTGACGGCCCTCGACACGAACTCAGTTCGCGCGAACGAGATGCCGTTCATCATCGCCTCAGACCAACCAGGCGCAGCTTCAGCGCTACTGGGCAACAAGCCCCGCATGCTGGCCCGAGGTCTGAGGATATCGTTCCTTCTTCGAGCCTACTCACTGGATGAAGTCCACGATTGTCCTGCTGACGCTAGCCGCAATCTCATGGAGAACACGTCATCCAAATTGTTCTTCGGCTCGGACTCGATCGGCACCCGCGGTATGCCCGACGAAGACTATTCCCTCCTCGCTAAGCAGGTCGCTCGGCATAAACAAGGCGAATTTCATCTGGTTCGCGATTCCGCTACCGTTCACGGAAGGTTGTCAGCGCCAAAGTGAACTAAGCACGGCGCTATTCCTAATAGAACCCACGAATCCAGCCCAAGGGCTGGATTTTCTTTGGCCGCACGCCGTGCACCCCCGAATGGCGGCCTTGACGGCCAGGGGCATGGTCGAAGGCGATGTTCTGCCTATACCCAGACAGGACAACACCGAGCAACTGTTCGAGAAAGGACACATTCCATGACCACTGATATGCTGCCGGCGCAAGCTAGCCTGTTTCCGTTTGAGGCTCCCGTTTGCCGGGCACCACTACCTCTGCTTGCCGAGGGGGAGGTGGCTCTCGAACCTTGCCTCTCTGACTACGACCGATTCATAGTCTTCTTTTCAGGTGGCAAGGACTCTGTCGCTTGCTTCCTGTGGCTGCTTGATCAGGGCATTCAGATGGAAAAAATCGAGTTGCACCATCACCTGGTGGATGGCAACGAAGGTTCTGACCTGATGGATTGGCCGATCACGAGCGACTACTGCAAGAAGTTCGGTGAAGCCTTCGGCGTTCGCACGACGTTCTCCTGGAAGGAAGGCGGCTTCGAGCGCGAAATGCTGCGCAAGGACGCCCCCACGGCACCCGTGCACTTCTACAACCAGGCGGGCGAGAAGCTCGTTATCGGCGGTTCAGGCCCCTTGAACACCCGGCAGAAGTTCCCGCAGGTGTCCGCGGACCTCTCGGTTCGCTGGTGCAGCAGCTACCTGAAGATCGGTGTGGGCGAGTCCTACATCGTGAACGACCCAGTGTTTCGCGAGGGCAAAACCCTCGTACTCACCGGTGAACGGGCCCAGGAGTCGTCTGCGCGCGCAAAGTACAAGACCTTCGAGCCTCACCGCTCGGACAACCGCAACGGTGCGCGCGTCAAGCGCTGGGTCGACGTCTACCGCGCGGTGCACAGCTGGTCGGAGGAACAGGTGTGGGAGATCATGCGCAAGTACGGCGTGAATCCCCATCCTGCATACCATCTGGGTCTGAGCCGCACCAGCTGCATGGCCTGCATCTTCGGCAGCCCTCAGCAATGGGCCATGCTCAAGCACTACATGGCCAAGCACTTCAGGAAGATCTCGGACTATGAGCAACAGTTCGGCGTCACCATCAAGCGTGGTGCGACGATCGAGGAGATCGCGGCAAAGGGCGTGATCCCTGAGCTCGATCGCGTTTGGCTTGAAATCGCCATGGGCACCTCGTTCACCCTGCCTATCCTCCTGGATCCGGCAACGTGGACGCTCCCCATCGGCGCCTTCGGCGAAACCTCTGGACCTACCTGATCGAGGATAATCCCTCTCTCACAGCCCCGGGCGTCACAGCTCGGGGTTCTTTGCGTCGCGCGGTGCTCAGCCGAAGAAGCGCAAATGAAAACGAGCCCCAGTGATTGGGGCTCGCAGGGAGGCAATGTCCGGCAATTGTCGGCCATCAGATGCGTTGCCGTCAGGCGCTGAGCATCACCAGCAGATTTTGAATGTCCTTCCAACGGCCGCGCGTATCCAGGTTGCCCTCGACACGCACGCTATTGACCAACACGTCATATCGGAATTCCTCGAGTTCGTCGCTGTACCGTTCCACGAGGGTCACTTGGCCCAGGGTCACCGGCAGCGGCTGGAAAACCAACTGGAAGTTCAGGCGATCCCAGACCGACAAGACATCCATCACCTCGATGACACGTTCTCCGGTCCGATGCTCAATGCGAAGACGATCGTAGCCCACGCCGATCAGCACCGCGGCCGCCAGCAGCATCCAGTCGTCACTTTCGATATCGATCAGGATCTGTTCGCCACGCTTCAGGGTTGCGCGAGCGAATTTCTCGTCCGGGGTAGGTGTTATGGCCAGATGCAGATCGCTCATGATTTGGTCCTTTATGTGGTCCAGGTAGGGTTGATTCAGAATCGGCCCGCGATGTCACGCAGCCACTTTTCCTGGGGTTCGGTCAGCAGGCGATAGGTGTTGATGCGGTGTTGGCAGCTCCGGATGAAGCTGCGCTCACGCTCCGGCAGGGTCTCAATATGCTCCATGCACTTGTTGACCAAGGCCCGGATCTCCTTGTCCTTCTCTTCCTGCTTGCGGTCCTCGGCCTCGCGCTCGGCACGGGCTTCAGCCATGTACTCAGGATCCATCAGTTTTTTGAAGTCAATCATCGGTTCATCCTTTCAAGATTCTTTCTTTTCCCAATAAGTCACGCAGTAGTCGCCTTCGAAACGCATGCAGTGCTCGCACGTACATGTGAAATCGGTCTCCCAGCACCAGACGCGGCCGTCAGGCGTCACAAACTCGTGGTGACCAGCATGTCCTTCCGGCAGGCGGCATCCCTTTGAATCCTTGGAATCCCAAGGCAAACCGTCCGTGAACAACAAGCTACAGACGTCTTCGGTGGGCGGGTAGGGCGTACCCAGCTCCTTCGCCAGGCGATAAAGGCAGTCGCTGGCATGACCATTGATGCGACCGTTGATCGCCGGGGCCGACAGCTTGCAATGCACGCACCTGTAGTAGGGATTGCCCCCACCGATCGGTTCGTTTTCGTAGTCGGAGTGGTACTCGCTCATGCGGGCTCCGCCTCCGGCAAATCGCGCTGTTGCACCGTGCGGCCGGCAAGCAGCGCGCCGATGCATTTCTGCTCGAACGCATCCGCCTTGGCTTCCAGACCGCGAACGTACGAGTACGGCTCGACACCATCACCAGCGTTGTCGCCTCGGATGCCGTCGAAGTACAGGTAGCCTTCGTTGTCGTGGCTGACGAGTTGGGTCACCCGGACAAGTTCCGTTTCCGAGACGAAGTAACCACCCAGGATGGCTTCCGCCAGCGAACGGCCCCAGTTCAGATCCAGCGCAGATAGGACATCTGGCTGAGCAAGACTGTGGATGCGGGCTATTTGGCGCGGGTGGAGCCCGGCGCCCCTTAGGGTTCCAATGCGCGCTTGCGCGCGATGGCTGAGTTCAAATCGATCCATGTGTTCCTCTTTCAATGAGTTGGCCTACTTCGTATAGCCGCTGCCCTATACGAGGACTGGAACAACAACCCTTTTGGAGGACAAATGCCTGGAACCATTCACATCTTCGGCGGCGGTACCGTGCAGCACGTTCGCAACCATTTCGCGCTGTGCGCGCCAGCCTACGGCACGTTCGCTACCGAGCTGCATAAGCGGCTACAAGGCAAGGGGATCCTCGCCTCGCTGCGTCGCCGCTTCGGCCTGGTCAGCAGCAGCGTCAAGCTGCATCTGACGAAAATGGCGGATCGCCACTCGAAGATGGAGACGAACGAGGACGTCGCCGAGCGGGTCAAGGCCGTGTTGGCGGATCCGGAAACCCGGGCGATCGTCTTCAACGTGGCCCTGTGCGATTACTCCGGCCAGATTGGCGACGTGCCTTCGGGCAAGTATGCCACCCGGCTGTCCTCGCGCGATGGTCAACAGGTGCTCACCCTCACCCCCGCCGACAAGGTGCTGAAGACCATCAGGAGCCTGCGGCCGGACGTCCTCATCGTTGGCTTCAAGACCACCGCTGGCGACAGTGAAGAGGAACAGGCTGCTAAGGCCTGGCGCCAAATCGAGGAAACCGGCGTGGACCTGGTATGGGTCAACGACACGGTGACGCGGACCAACATGCTGATCTGCTCTGACGGCAACGTCGGAACACCCGACAACGGCACTTCGCGGTCGGACACGATGGACTGGCTGGTGGATACGCTGAATCACCGCGTCAGCTGATCAACCTGGTCGAACCCACCCTCTAAAGCCCTTCACAACTGAAGGGCTTTTCTATGAACCCATGCAGCTGCTGGCCTGGCGCCCGGAGGCCCACGTCAGGTGCGCGCCGCACTCCCGGCGGCTATACCCAGATAAGGACACAATTTCAGGAGCACACGCATGCTAGTTCAACAATCGCCAGCGTTTCTTAGCTGGTTTGGCGAAAGCCAGGTAGTGGACGCCGCCGCCAGACCGCGGATCGTCTACCACGGCACTGCCGTCTCGGGCACAACCTTTGATGCACCGCCCGGTGCGCTGCCGCGCGGCGCATTCACCGTGTTTGATCGCGAATATCTCGGCGCGGTCACCGAGTCAAGCGACTCGCGGGTTGGATTCTGGTTCACCGCGGACAAAGACCGAGCGTGGGCTGCGGCTCAAGAAGCCAAGGCCTGCGGCCATGGCGATTCGGCCTATGTGTACGCCGTCTTCCTGAGGATCCGGCGCCCGCTGGTGACAAGGCGCATTCGAGCGTTATCGCCTGCTCAAGTGGCCAGGCTCGCAAAGTACGCACGCGCCGAAGGCCATGACGGTCTGATCTTCACCTGGGGTGAGGGCGTTGGCTCCGACTTCTTGGTCTTCGAACCTACGCAGATCAAGAGCGCGGTCGCCAACCTCGGGCTGTTCGATCCCGACAATCCCTGTATCTGCGCTTGACGCACTCCAGACCTCTCCTGCCGGAGAGGTCTTCTTCGATCAGGTGCTCACGTCAACAACCACCTACGTCTTCCTGGCGGCACTCTTTCGTGATCTTTCCGCCTATACATGGGCAGGAAACATCAACAGGAGCACTCCATGCAGAAGGTACACACCGCCGGCTTCCAGGCCTGGTTCGAGAGCAGCGTCATCACCGACTCGGGTCAGCCAGATGGCGCGCCCCTGGTTGTCTATCACGGGACTCCGAACCGTGATTTCCGTGCGTTTTCGTATACGCCGATACGGCGGACCATCGACTGCGCGCTGTCGCGTTGCGGGTTTTTCTTCGCTGCTGCAAAGCGCGAAGCCGACTGCTACGCCTGGCATCCGCATCTGCGTCGCCGGGGCCGTACGATCGCTGCGCACCTGGCCATACGCAAGCCGCTGGTGGTCGACGGCCGCACCTTGGGTGTGTCCGAGCACAACCACGATTTGTTGGCACGGGTGATCACCTGGGCCAAGACCTGCCGCAAGGCATTTGACGGCGTCATCATCCACAACTGGAGCGATGGCCTGGGCACGGGTACTCAGTACATCGTGTTCAAGCCGGAGCAGATCAAGAGCTCGCGCTACAACTGTGGAGCCTTCGATGGCTCCAACCCCGAGATCTATGCCTGATCCTCTCAAAGCCTCCCTTGCGGAGGCTTTCTTTCGTGCGCGCCTATACGACAGCAGGAACCACTCAAAGGAGAAAACCATGGTCCAAGCCAACGGCACCAACCCGGCCAACAGCACCACCTCACGCATCGATACGGTGTTGGCCGCACTGAAAGATGTGAGTTTTCCGGGCGCAACCCCGGAGCAAACCAACCGCAACATGCGGACCCTGCTGGAGCAGGTTGCGCCCCTCGTGATGAAGGGCACGATCCGCACGATTCAATGGCAGGTCAACGACGCCCTGGCTATGCCTGTCAGCGAAACCCGCGAATACGGCCTCAGCCTTCTGTTTGCCTTGCAGGCCAGCTGGCAATACGTGCACTGGGACTCGTCACGTGGGCCGATTCCCGCCGACCGCCAACGCATGCGCGATCTGTATCGCGCCATGTGGGACGCCAACAACGATGGTTCTACCCCTTACTGAAAAGGAAAAACACTATGCCCCGCATTTTCATTGATGGCGCCTATGGCACCGTGGGCCTGGCCCTGAAGGAACGACTTGCAAGCCTGGTCGATGCCGGCCTCGAAGTGATCGAGATACCGGAAGATGACCGCCGCAATCGAACTGTTCGCGGAGACGCGTACGCAGATGCCGACTTGGTCGTGTTGTGCGTCCCTGACGAAGAAGCCTCGTACGCCGCAGTGCGCGTAGATCGTGCAAACCATCGTGCGAAGATCCTGGACGCCAGTGCAGCTCATCGCTGTAATCCGGACTGGGTGTATGGCTTGCCGCAGCTGTGTGGCGCTGCGCGCATCGCCGGCGCAAAAATGGTGGCCAACCCTGGCTGCTTCGCATCGGCATGCATTCTGGCCGCGCGGCCCCTGGGCCTGCGCGCGATGGACTTCCATGGGATCACAGGTTTCTCGGCCGGCGGCACGCGCGCGGACGCGGTTCCGCGCCTGACGCAATTCGGCAAGGAGCATCGCCACCTGCCGGAGATCCGCCAGTTCGGATTGCCTGATCCGACACTGACTACGTCCGTGGGCCCGTGGTACCAGGGCATGCTGGTGCAAGCGACTGTCGACCTCCCCATCGAGGCCGTCTACGATCGCTACCAAACCAGCTACGAGGAAGATCCTGAAATCCAGGTCAGCATCGTCGGCCCTGACGACAAAGCTCGTCTGCCGATCGAAGCATGCAATGGCACCAACGGGCTGCAAATCCACCTGGCAGCACTGCCTGGCACTCGCCGCACCGCGGTCGCCGTCGTGCTGGACAACCTGGGCAAGGGATCGGCCGGCGCCGCCGCGAAGAACATCGCGCTCATGCTCGGCCTCTGATCTGTAACCTGTCTCTGAAGGCCTTCAGCTCTTGCTGGAGGCCTTTTTTCTAAAACCACTCAGGATGGGACTGCTGATCGAGCCCAATCACATAGGACACCATAGCGTCGAAACGATCAGCATGCAGCGGGCCGCCAAGTCCTTCAGCGCCTGAGATGAAAGGGCGCAGCATGGTCTCACCGGCGCGGGTCTGGTAGCGGAGCACAACGAAGTGGCAACCTGCCGTGATAGCGCCTGGCGCAGTGCCTGTTTTTGTCGTGCTCGAATACGCTGCGAGCAGCATACCCATCTGCTGCTCCCACTCCTGGGGCTCACCAGGGCGCGAGGCGGCCGCTGGCTCATGGCCGGCAGTCGTCGCGGCGCCCGTTGCTCGGGCCCGCGCAGCCGCATCCTTGATGTGCGAGCCCAAACCATTGCGAACCAGCTGCCATTCGGCTTTGGAGTTGTGAAATCGGCTGGCGATCATCTTGAATGCCTCCAGCTGAATGCAGGCCATCCAGGACCACCGAGTGGGGTAGTCGGCTGCATACACATGAACCTGCGGCCCGACCAGCTGCTTCGGGTCCAAGGACTCGGTGTTCCAACCCTGGGCGCTCAGCGTCATGCTGGTCAGAAAGCCGCGGGTCTTCAGGTGGTTCTGGAGCAATTTTTCGATGGATTTCGGCTTCAAGCAATGTCCTTCGGTATCTGTGCTATAGGGGTGTCGCCGGGTGCAGCTTTGCCCAAGCTGGCTTGAGCGTAGTACGGTACCTGAAAGCGTAATTCTGGCATACGGGAGGACTTCATCATGGCTGTCATTGCCAACCTCACATCGAAGGGCCAGGTCACCGTTCCCCTGTGAAATTCGGGAGCGGATGGGAGTCAAGGTTGCCTCAGCCGGTCAAAATAAACGCACCTGGCCGCCTTCGACCAGGTGCAGCTCAACTGTTGGGCGCGGCGCGGATTCCGCGCTCACCCAATCAGTCCGCCAGTACGGGCCCGGGTGTAGATCTGGGCTCGTTGCTGTCATCTCCGAGTTGGCCTAGGCTATTCTCGCCAAAGCACTTGGCTACGCCTCCGTGGTTGACGCAGGTGTGGCTGGAGCCGCCAGCAACCGCCGTCACGCTGGTGGTAAGCCCGGACACCGCCGTGGGCACATCAAATTTGTAAGGGCTGTCAGCTCCGAGCTGACCTTGGTCGTTCGACCCCCAGCAGAGCAAGGCGCCGGCCTGCACGGCACAGTTGTGATACTGGCCCGCGCCGATCGCCGAAACACTGGTCAAGCCTGCCACCTGAGTGGGGACTCGGTACTCGCTTGCCCCGACTTTGCCTACTTGCCCGTAGCCGTTGTTGCCCCAGCAGAAAACGGAGCCCAGGCGCAGCGCACACATTCCCGCCTCGCTGGCAGCCAGCGCCGTCACATTAGATGTGACTGTAGTGGGGGCCACCGGCGTTGCTCGGCTCAGCGTCGAATTGTCTCCCAACCGACCGTCTGGATTGAACCCCCAGCATCGAACCGCCCCGGAACGTACAGCGCAGGTGTGAGCGAATCCCGCTGCGATTGCCGTCACGCCAGAGGTAAGTCCAGAGACAGTCGATGGCCGGGACTGATTCGCACCAGAACCATCCCCGAGGCGGCCGGCGCCATTGCTTCCCCAGCATTTCGCCACGCCGCTCTGCACGGCGCAGATGTGTTCCCGTCCGATAGTCACGGCGGAAACACCGGAGGTGAGGCCATAGACCTGGGTGGGCTCGTAGCGGATGGCATTCGTGCCGTCTCCGACCTGGCCAAAGGTGTTATCTCCCCAGCACTTCAGCGCGCCCGACTGGACTGCGCAAGCGTTGGAGTCGCCCAGGGCGATCGCGGTAACCCCAGATCCCATCCCGGAGACCTGGACGGGCAACGGGTGATGTCCGCTGAAGCTGCCGTTGCCAAAACGGCCGAGGTAGTTTTGCCCCCAGCACATCATTGCGCCGGCGGTCGTGATGGCGCAGCTGTAGGCTTCACGCGCTGCAACATGCGTCACCTGAAGGGGGGCTCCTCCTGCGACGATCAGCTGGTAGTCCTTTGTCCCCACCGCTCCCTTGTAGCTGACGCTCAGGCGGACCTTAGCGCCGGCGGCATCGGTGGCGACCGATGGAGTGCCAGTCATGAAACCATTTGCATAGCTCAGGCCCGAGGGCACGCCACTGAGAGCCCATACCTTCGAGCTGGCGGGGCCATTGTCATTCTCCACGGTAAGCAGGCTCGTGAAGTCGAAAGAATAGGCCCGGCCGACACGGGCTTTCGGAAGCGTGGCATCCGCCAGTTGCACGACGACCTGGCTTTCCCCGATCAACAGCACATACAGCTGCTCCCCGGTCTTACCCCGGTAGCTCGCAAGCACCTTGATCGTGCTTGCGCCGACGCTGTCCGTGGGCGTTCCCGAAAGTGTTCCATCCGTATGCAAGGTCATGCCCGCGGGCAGCACATCCTGGGCGGAAAAGATCACGGTCCCGGGCTCGAACGTCGGATCGCCCGTCACGGTCGCGTGCGGTGCGAAGTTGTATGCGTATGGGCTCCACAGGTTGGCCGCGGGAAGCTCGCTGGCCGACAACGACACTGTGATCTCCGGAGGTGGCAGCGTGGTGCCCTTGCCGGGCGAGGGGGTGACGACGTAGAAGTCGCTGGCGATCGCGGCCACGCCCTGAGTCAGCAGGAAGCCTGCCATCAAGGAGCCACGAAAGAGAGGCAAGATCGTCATGGTGAAAGAAAAACCCGAAATGAAGGTATAGCTCTTTCCGCGGCGCCCTCCTTCCGGAAGGCTGGGCATACGGTACACTGTGGAAATGTACAGTATTTTAACGGACCTTCCTGTTCAAGCTTCAGACATCGGCATTGAATTGCCGATGGTGGGGCACATCCGTGCGGGATTTCCATCGCCCGCGGCGGATTTTGCACAGGAGCGGGTGGATCTGATCAAGCAGCTGATCATTCACCCTCAGGCCACGTTCTTGATGCGAGTCCGTGGAGAGTCCATGCGTGAGTTCGGCATCTTCGACAACGACGTGGTCATCGTTGACCGCGCCGTGGTGCCGCGCCACCTTCACATAGTCGTCGCAGTGGTGGACGGTGATTTCACCTGCAAGCAGCTTTACCAGATCCACGGACGGGTAAAGCTTCGAGCTGGCAATCCTACGTATCCCGATATCGTCCCCAAGGAAGGGCAAACCATCGAGGTCTGGGGTGTGGTCACGGCTGCGATCAAGACGTTTCCGACGTGAGCTCGCGGTGATAGCGCTCCTGGACGGCAACAACTACTACGTGAGCGCAGAGACGGTGTTCCGACCGTCGCTGGCCGGCTTACCGGTGGTCGTGCTGTCGAATAACGACGGGTGCGTGATCTCGCGGTCAAACGCCGCGAGGGATCTCGGGATCAAGATGGGGGCGCCGTGGTTCAAGATTGCCCATCTCCAGGATTCTGATGGGGTGGTCGCGCTATCCGCCAACTTCCCGTTGTATGCCGACATCAGCGATCGCATGATGTCCTTGGCGGCTGGGCTTGGCCCCACGCAGGAGATCTACTCGATCGACGAGTGCTTCATCGGGTTGGATGGAGTGCCCGGCGACTTGGTTGATCGTGCCAGGCGCGTCCGGGCTCGGATTCTTCAGTGGGTGGGCATTCCCTGTTGTGTCGGTATCGGGCCCACAAAAACTCTCGCCAAGCTGGCCAACTTCGTTGCCAAGAGCGCCGATCGCAAGCCTGGCAGCTACCCCGTAGAGTTGGCACAGGTCTGCCACCTGGGCGTCATGCCGCCAAATCAGCTGGTGGAGCTAATGGCGGCAACGGATGTCGGGGAGGTATGGGGGGTCGGGCGCCGACTCGAAGAACAGTTGCGCGACGCTGGCGTTCGCACTGTCCACGACCTGGTGTCAATGGATGTACCCACCGTTCGCAAACGCTGGGGGGTCGTGCTTGAGCGCACGGTCCGTGAACTCCAGGGAACACAATGCCTGTCGCTCGATGAGCAACCTGCGACACGGAAAGAAATCGCGTGTACCAGGTCATTTGGCGCTCCGGTAACGCAGCTATCGCAGCTGCTTGAAGCTGTGACCGAGTTTGCGACCCGCGCTGCCGTGAAATTGAGAGACCAACGCAGCCTGGCCAACCAGGTCATGGTGTTTGCCAGCACGTCGCCTTTCCGAAAGGTACCTCGATTTTCACGTAGTAGCGTCGTTCCGCTGGCAAAGCCAACAGCCGATACTCGTGTGCTCGTAGCCGCCGCCAGCGCCGGCATTCGCCGAATCTTCGAGCCCGGATTTCAGTTAAGCAAAGCGGGCGTGATGCTGCTTGATCTGCAATCTGACAGTGTGTCCCAAGGCACTCTCGAACTGGGCGCGGAGGACTCGGATCAATCCTGCCTCATGTCGACGTTAGACGCGGTAAACAGCAAGTACGGGCGCGGGACCATCAGCATTGCAAGCGCGGGTACAGCACAGCAGAAGAAAAACTGGCAAATGCGGCAGGAGCGGCGAACCCCAGCCTACACCACCAACTGGAAAGAGCTGGCTATCGTTCACGCCTGACGTCTCTATTGAGCGTAGCGCTCTATTTTGAACGATAGTCTCCCAGGACTGGACGGTCCGGGCGATGCGTAGTCTCGCAGCTTCCGCAGCCCAGAGAGTGCCGGACAGCCGACGAAGCCAGCACCTGCTTCAGAAGCATTCAAACGTCTGATGGCATGTTCGGGGTCCTGCTGAGAAGGGCGCCACTCTCCAATAAAGACTGCGGATAGCCCCACTGGGCATGTTCGAGAATGCGTCGCCATCTCCAAGATTCAGCTCTATTGGCAGATGATTTCACGATTGGTTTGCGTTTTCGTTATACGTGATACGCCGCTAGGCATTCCGCCCAGGCGCGTATGCCTTTTGAAGGGTCTCACATGCACGTCACGAAAAAAATCGCTGGGCTATTGGTTGCCCTGCCAGTCAGCGCATCCATTGCCGCAACCTACTATTCAGTTGTCCCGTTGCCAGGTCGGGAGACCAGCATTGCGCCCAAGCCCGAAGTGGTGCTAACGCTGGATAGCTTCGCACTGCCCACGGGAGTTGAGGACGAAGCCTACCAGGGCTTTGACTTCAATCAAGTTCTAAGCGTCACCGGTGACGCGGCCTACCAGAAGTCCGATGTCATCTGGTCCATGGCCTCAGTGCTGCCGAACGGCCTTGTGTTCAACAACGGTGCGTTGACTGGCACACCCACAACACCGACCACTGGTGACGGGGCTGAAATTCAAGTCACCGCTGCCTACAAGGACAAGCAGGTCGGCCAAACATACAAGCTTGCCGTTGAAAAGGGCTCCTGCAAACCTGGCCAAGTCGAATATCGAAGCGGTGGCTTTGGCCGTTTCACGATGCCCAAGTATTGCACCATGCTGGAGATTAAGGCCTGGGGCGCTGCCGGCGGCAAAGCTGTCCATCCCACCACAGGACAAGTGGCATTCGGCGGTGGAGGTGGCGCCGTGCGAGCACTATTCAGGATTCAGCCTGGCACCGCTCTGACGGCTGCTACTCCTGTCGGTAAGGTTACTTCCTATGGATCATTCGCCGGAGGCAACGGAATCAATACGGGCCAGCTGAACAACTACGGTGGCGCGGCGGCTGCGGTGTACCAAGGCTCGACGTTGCTCGTCGTCGCGGGAGGCGGGGGCGGAGGTTCGTTCACGGCTGACACTGGGCAGCCCCTCCCAGGTGTTGGTGGAGGCAGCTTGGCTGCTCCGCGAAGCGCATCGGGCGTCGGCGGGCACGGTGCTACTGTCAACGGTGCTTATTTGGGGGCCGGAGGAGGCGGCTACCCGAACGGTGGCGGCCGCAGCACCGGGACTGCACCAGCCCAAGGTGGAGCGTCGTCCTATGTCTCTACTACGGGCCTCATCCTTTACTCCGAGTCTCCGGGAGAAGGCACGGCAGCAGGCAATGTTAACGACCCGGATAACGGCGGTGCGGGGATTGCAGAAGGCGGGATCGGATACGTCGGCACCATGGGCGGAATCGTGCTTAAGTGGTCCGAATAGCTCCCGCAGCAAGCTGTTGGACCATACCCTCTCATAGCCTACCGCTCATGAGGGGGTTACGCGCTCAGGATAGACATGGTTGTCCACAGCACACCGCCAAACAGATGCGAATGCGGGCTATACATTGCGCTGCCGGGACAGCTTTCGACTGATTCCTGGTAAGCCGTGAAGAAAGGATATCAATGCTTGGCGCAATCATGGGAGACATCTGTGGGTCACCCTGGGAAGGCGGCTACTGTCGCGACTCCGAGTTCATAATGTTCCATCCCTCCGCCCAGATCACTGACGACTCGGTATGCACGGTTGCCATCGCCGACGCCCTGTTGCATGGCCTGCCGATCGCCGACACCCTGCGCGAGTGGTGCCGGCGATACCCCGGCATGGGCTACGGATCAATGTTCAATTCCTGGGTCTACCGGCCCAGCATGGGCCCCTATGAGAGCTGGGGCAACGGCGGTGCGATGCGCTGCTCCTCGTGCGCCTGGCTCGCGCCCTCACTGGCAGAAGCGCAACGCCTGGCGGCCCTGACCGCGGCGGTAACACACAATCATCCTGAAGGCATCCGAGGCGCGCGCGCAATCGCCACCGCCATCTGGCTCGCGCGCCAAGGGATGGCGCCAGGCACCATTCAGCAAGCGATCGCTGCGGAGGGCTACCAGCTTGGGCGTTCAATGCAGGACTGGGTCGACCTGAGCCCCGGCGGCACCGACGCCGCCGAAACCGTGCCCATCGCCATCGACTGCGCCCTGGCCGCCAGCTCGCTCGATGACGCCATTCGCCGCGCGGTGTACATCGGTGGCGATACGGATACAACGGCATCGATGGCGGCTGCAATCGCCGAAGCTCGATTTGGCCTCTTCGAGTCGTACGCCCGGGACACCCTGGCCCGGGTGCCTAGCGAGATGCGAGCCATCGTCCGGGCGGTGTACGAGCGCGCCGGCGTGCCCATGGCCATTCCAGATCCCATGCCCGCTGATGCGCCGCCGGCGCCAAGCCTTTGGCAAAAACTGCTGGCTAGCTTTCGCAGCTGATCCCTGGCGAGCTATACGAGGGGAGGCCATCACTTATGAAAGGAGTCCCCAATGAAAGTTAATGTGACCAATGCGCTGACGATCAATGCACCCGAGATCTTCGCGGATCCCGAGTTCCAAGCCTGGCTCAACAACGGCGAACGCAAGTTCACGTGGCACCAGGGCGGCACTCCCGATGAATGGTCCGACGTCGTGGTCCTGGTCGATCCGGGCCTGACTGGCGAAGGTCCTGAATCGAACATGCCTGAGCACATCTGGGACAAACTCGTCGAAATCTGTCGGCAGCATTTCAAGCCGGCGCGTGGAGTCGCGAGCGACCACATCATGATCCGCCTGACCAACGTCGATTGATCCAGAAACCGAAAGAAAGGAAACACACCATGTACGCAAAAAGCCAGCTCACAACTCTCCTGTCCCTGCTGATTGACCTCAACAACTCGGCGAGCAGCGAGGGTTGTGACGGTGACCTGACTGTGATCGACGCGAATGCGTTGGCTGCGGTGATGAAGGAAGCGGAGGCTCTGGCAGAACTGGACCAGGTCCTGATACTGGGCCAGCATGAGCATAAGCACGGCGATTCGCACTATGCCTTTCTCGTGCCACAGGGCACCATGCCCAGTACAGAGCAGTTTGAAGGCATGCTTGAGGAACCCTACGAGCCAGAGCACGATGAACATCTGCACCTGGTCGTCCTCGGCTCCGCGACGGTCTTCGATCCTCGCACGCCGTAAACCTTGAACGACTCACTCGCCCTCAGCATAGCTGGGGGCGATTCTCATTGGGAGCCATGCGGGTCGCTATACGTGAATGGACCTGACTCACAGTCCAATCACACTCCAGAAAGGCAACACATGATCACGAACATCCACAAGAACAATCTGGGCACGATCAGCTTCAATGGCAAGTTTGCGGGTATGCGCAAAAGCCAAGAATTTGACGTTTACCCACTTCAGGCGGGAAGCGACGGCGCCAAGGTGACCATACAGAGCGACACCCGCATCGGGATCATCTTCCTGCGCAACGGCGCTGCGGATGATGGCCGCGTCTACATGAGTGGCCCACATGCCAGCGGCGCTTACTTTTCGCACCTGGCCACCGGGTCCTTCATAGACAAGCTCAACAGCGAAGAGCTGTTGTTGCTCAAAGCCCAGATCATGACGACTGCCAGCGGAAAAGCTGGCGACAACGGAATGGTCCTCACCGACAACAGTGAAGCTATTTCGGTGTTCGCTGCATAAGCGCGAGGCCAACATAACCGAAACACTCAAGCGCCCTCAGATCATCTGGGGGCGTTGGTTCTTTAGGGTCTAATGACCCTGCTGGCCAGAGCAGAGCGTCAAATGTCGACGCTATGCGGTCGAGGCCTCGTTTGCGGCGACAGGGACGACGATCAGCTTACCGCTTGCATCGCGCACGATGCTGATCTCCGTGCCGTCGAGCATAGCTTTGGCTTCGCCATGCATCTGAAGCTGCGCTTCAAGACGGCGGGCGCCAGCTGCGATATGTAGTTCATCGCCAGTACGGGTCACGATAATGCTCATAATGGGAACACGGCAGGAATGGATCGAGGGGAAATGGCGACCTGGCGTACCAGGTCGCCCGCGCGTGCCTCGCACCAAGTTTCCCTTACGGGCGGCCTGGGAGCCTAGCCGTGTTTCCCTTGGCACGGGGAGGTCATCGGCACCATCCAACATTTCCGTCCGGAAATGCACGCCGACTCACCGTGCGATGAGCCGGCGCGCATAGCAGCTGAGGGACTGCTATCGCTGGGAGCCTTAATTTGACCGTGCATGCATCGAATCGTCAAGCAGGACGTCCTGCGGCCGGGGCGCTATACCGGGAAGAGGGCATCCTATGTGTGACCATCCGGTTACCACCAACTACGTAAGGCACCACCATGAACTACCAACGCGTCATCCCCCGCGATCTCTTCAACGAAGCGAATCTGCTGAAATGCTACGGCCAGATCTATGTCAACTTGGAGACTGCCGGCGTGGTGGGCGTAGAGCTCATCCATGATGGCCAGGCCTTCGACGTTCAACGCGATCCAGGCTCCGGTGATCTGCATCTGGCCAATGTGACGTTGATGGTCCGCGGCCGCGCCTGCCGGCTCTATCGAACCTTGAACAGCCGACAACCCTGGCCCCTGGTGCTCACCACCGAGGACGAGGACGAAATCTACGTGTTTGACGACACGGGCGCCTTCTCCCAGGAAATGATGCAATTTCTGGGCTGATCGAGGTAACGGTTAGTCCTATACCTAAAAGGACCACCACTCGTTGAAAGGACACACCGTGCACTCTGAAACCACCTGGACCTGCCGCGACGGCCGCGTGCTGGCCATCGTCGACATGACGACGCAGCATCTCCAAAACACCGTGCGCATGTTGCGCCGCAAAGGGTTTGTCACCCCCGATGAGATGCTCTACGCGGCCCATATACCATCCAGCATGGGTGATTATGCACAACTGGCAGCTGAGCAGGCCATCGCAGATATGAAGGTGATCGGAAGCCTCGAACCCATGGAGGCGGAGCTGGCGCGACGCGGCGTCACATCAGTGGCCCACTGAACCGAAGGGATCACCAAACTCTACAGCCGCCTTCGGGCGGCTTTCTTTTACCTGGTTGGGTTTGAGCAGCACATGAAAAAGCCGCCCGAAGGCGGCTCGACGTAGCGGTTTGGGCTTCAGTCTTCGTTGCCTTCCGCTTCGAGATAGTTCTCATGTGCTTGGCGATACGCATCTTCAAAGATCCGCACTTGCTCGCCGTCATAGCCCGCCATATCCAGCACCTGACGCACGGGGACGTGATAGCGGAAAGCCAACTCTCCAGCAGTCATGGCGTCCATGATCCCGCTGGCTGCCTGCACGCCTTGCGAATAGCTATGTCCCAAGATGAACCCGATTTTGTAGTCATCATGGAAAGTCGACATTTCGTAAGGATCTTCCGGTGCGACCTTCGTAATCAGACCGACCTTGTAACCAGCATCGAATAAAGCCTTGTTCGTCATTACAGTACCTCAGAACGGTTGAACTGCTTCGTCACGCGGTTGTAGCCGGCGCGCTCAGCTTGAAGGAAATAGGCAGCGGCGAGCATGAAGTTCGGCTCAACCACGCCCGTGTAAACGCTAGGCTCATCTTCAGGGCGCGGCGGTGTCAGGAACCACGACACGATAAGCGACGACGGTCCGTGGCCCATATTGGCCGCACTGACATAGAGCTCATACGCTTTCTTGCGATCAATGGCACCGCCCAAGCCGTGCATCCACAGCTTGGCCCCCAGGGAATAGAGCTCGGCGTAGGACACCGGCTCCAGGAAGTCCAGCTCACCCCGATCCACCTTGGCCAACACCGCAGACACCAGCGAGCGGGCTCGGTGGTAGTTCTCACCTCCGCCCCAGCCGTGGTGCAAGGCCTTTGCCAGCGACGCCATCGCGTACTCGCAGCCGGCGGCCACCAGGGCCTCAAGAATACGAAAGCCGATCGGCGGCTCGGCGCCTTCCTTCTTGTTGATCAGCCGGATGGCCAGCGGGGCAGCGAACGTTTCGACAAGCTCCAGATTCACGCCGCGGCAGCTGCGGAACGACCCGGTGATGAAATCGACCTCCTCCGGCACTGGTGTACGACCCGAAGCCTCCAACTCCATCAACAAGAAAAGGCAACGCTTCGGCCGGCCTTCAGCACGCTGCTTTTCGACCAGGACAATGTCAGTGGTGTTCTCTTGCGGATGTCGTGCAGACGGGCGCCAGGCATCGATGACCTTGGGGCCATCCACAACGAGCCCCAGGCGAGCGCAGAATTCTTCCAGGCGTTGCGCTTGGTAGGCCCGGCGCTTTGCCAGCGTTTCCGGATTGCAGTCTTCGTCCAGGGCGGACAACTTTGCCTCGGGGAAGCACGCCTCTTTGAATGCGGCCAGATTATCGTGACCGAGGACAAACGCGGTCGCGTCCTTGAGATGGAACTCAGGCGGGAGAGGGGAGATGTCGGGCAAGAACCGCGGCAAGCGAGAAGCTGTGCGGTCGGCCATTTTGGTGTTTTTGTAAACGATCTTCATCGTGTATCCATCAAATTATCGGTTGAACAAAAGCCCCCCAGCGTGACTTCAGGCTAGGGTGACGATCGCGTTGCCGATAGGCCGATGGACGCAGGACTCGGACGAAACGTTACACGAATGTCCATCGCAAGGTCAAGAGTCGAGCCTGAGTAGGGTAGGCCGCTCACGCTATACGCACAGGTGAACCAACTGCCGTACCGTCCAGGTGCGGATTTTCTTTGCCCATTCCATCAGGACACAGACGGATCTGGCCGACAAATGGGGCCGCGCCTTGTGGTTGATCGCAGATCGGCGTAGCGTAGAGTCCACGGTGCTCGAACAAGAGCGGCCGCATCACCTCAGCGGCCTCCAGTGCCGCTGCAACCTCCAAACCGTGAACTGAACCAGCCGCAACCCCCCATGTCCACGCACCCTTACCTGATAATTGTTATTATCAGGTAAGGATTATTGGGGGTTTTCTGGGGTACCTGGCATTTAAGTCTCACTTTTGGGCCCGTCTCCATGCGCCTGAGGCTGGTCGTCCATCGATTGCGAGGCCGCCGGCGCCCGCAGCACGGCGGTCAGCTCCCGCACCTGGCCCAGCGCTGCGTCCCGCTCGCCGGTCAGCTTGGCCGCCAGTTCGCCGCTCTCTTGGGCAGCTTCGCGCGCGGCGGCCAACTCAGCACGTGCCGCAACCAGGTCGCGCTCCAGATCGGCCGCGCGAGCCGCCTGAACCTTTGCCTCGGTCAAAGCCTGCTGAGCGGCGCTCAACTGCGCCTCAAAGGCGCTGAGCCGTTCCTGCTGGTCCGACTCAACACGCTCGAGTCGAGCGACTTCCTGGGTGGCCTCATCGATTTCCGCGCGCGCCTGTGCGAGCTGTTCCTCTGTCTGGGCGCGAATCGCGTCGACATCCCGCTGAGCTTGCCGGTGAGCATTCGCCCATAACTCTTGCACGAATCCCAATCCGCGATCAACGATTTCTGCTGGCGCCGGCGGCGCGGAGGCGGCATCTCGGGCTCGTCGTTGCTTCCAGGCGTCGAAACCACGCTTCACAGTGCTGAATGAGCCACCTCCGATGCGTTCCTGGATCAGAATGATTGACGGCTCCTTGCCTTCAGTCAGTATGGCCGTGATGGCGGCGTCGATGGCCTCCGGTGTAGCGATCGGTCTGCTCATAGTCACGCTCCCTCGAATTATCCTAAGTTATTCGATAATGATAATTATCGTAATTACCGTAATTACGGTAATGATACGCGCATCGCCGGCATAGAAAAAGCCCGCACTAAGCGGGCTCTGGGAGGGGTGAATATCAGTCCTTGACCTCGGGGTAGTCGACGTTGACCGCACCCTTTGCTATGTCCTGTGCCACCTCGCAGAAGTCAGGGTGATCCAGCAGTGCCTGAGGAATGGGGATCGGCTGAGAAGTGCGGTACGAGCCATCCTTCACGCACGACTCACGGTAGCTGTCCGCAGATTCGATGGTATCGAAGCCATGGGCGTACATCTCGGCAGACGACCCACCTTCCTGGAGGACCAGGAAGCCTTGAGCGACCTCCGGGTTAGCCGGCACCTCCGGTTCATCCTCGAGCTCCATCAGAGCGTCTTCAGGGTCGGTATCCGTGAGCAGTTCCTGGATTTGGCAGGCCAGGCGCCACATGTGTTGCGCGCGAGGGTTTTGGGATTCATGGAACCGTATTCCTTCGCCATGACGCTGGTAGACCTCCTTCATCAGCAGGGCTGCCAGTTCCTCCGTCTGATCCACGATCTGCTGGGCCGAACGAACGGGAACGGTCTTCATTTCTTGGGGGCTCATGGTTCTGTCCTTTCAGGGTAGTAGTGCGCGGAAATCGCGCTGACCTACCCCGTATAGCCCACCACCAGGCATTTCCTTTCTGTTGCCTATACGTCACCAGACAACAACTAGAAAGGAACCATCCAATGTCTGAGAAAAACAAATCCCCCGAAGTGAAAACCCCACACGCTGACGCAGCTTTCGAGCTGATGAAGGCCAACTTCCTCCACTACCTGTTCATGGTGGTGGCGGAGCTGACCAGCGTCGTGGCCTTTGTTGCTGTAGTTGCGTTTGCCATGTTTGCCGCAGAATTTCTGCACTACCTTGGTGAACTCATGCCTCATGCCGCGGCTGAGCTGGGCTTCATGGCTAAAAGTGCGAAGTACGTCCTCTTTGGATTGGCACTTCTCGGCCTTGTAAAGAGCGGGTTGAAACACCTGTTCAGCAAGCACTGACGAGAGTCCTGGGCGAAATGGACTTCGCCCAGCCTTAGGCACTTTTTAGGATCAATCATGAATGAAGCACACTCATATCTGACCCTGGTTGGAAAAGCCATCATGGACGGCATCAAATCAGGAACCCGCGAGTTTTTCAGCCCAACTGTCGAGCTCGGCCGTTGGATCGGAAAACTGCTTAAACGACTGTGCAATTAGGTCATAACAGGTTCAACTCCCACAGCCGGCTATATGCCGGCTGTTTCTTTTTAGGAAAACCCTGTCTTTGGCTATACGACGTGTTGCGGCGAGCGCCGCTGTCGAAAAGAGGCCTGGATGGGCACCGTATCGTTCACCGTCATCTGGATGCGCCGGGACGACCTGCATGGAGTCGTCCTTGAGCAAGAAGAAAGTCTCCACCTGCGGACCGCAATGAGTCTTGCGCGCCAGGTGAGCACCTCCCCTTCTTTCCTGTTCGGCCAACTGTTGGCTCCGGACGGCCTGGTCGTGGCCAACTTTGCCGAGGGCTGCATCGTATTCAACGATGAGCAGCACATTCACAAGCCCTGGTGGGGAGAAATCTCGCCTTACTGCGAAGGGAAATTTTCCACTTTGTGACAAGACAGCTATACGAGGCAGGCCCTCGTAGAGCGCTATCCATCAACTTTTAAGAGGAAATACCATGTTCGACATCATCAATCTCGTCTTCGCCGCTGGCGTCGCCATCTCCCAAGTTCAGCTCTACTCGAGCGAGGACTACAAGGCCCCGCCGCAGCGAGACGGCATCGTTTCCGTGAGCATGCACCGTGAGTTCTACCGCGAAGACGGTCAGGGCAAGTGTGAGTTCAAGGGCGTGATGGTGCCTTTCGTCCGCGACTGGGATGACATCCGCCCCATGGGAGATGGCCAAGAAATGGTGCTGAAGGCCGCCCCGGAAACCACCGCAGGCATGGTCTTCCTCGTGAACCAAAAGGTCTGCGAGGGCAAAGAGACCGAGATCCTGTTCCGCGCTGGCGAAAAGTACCGCCTGACAGAGGGCAACAATTTCTTCAAGAAGCACTCCCTCATGGCCACCGACATGCTGGCCACCAGTAAGGATCAGCAGCCCAAATGGTTGATCCAAGCATTGGATCGGGTGGAGAGACTGGCGCCGACGAATCCGACGGCCGCCCAGTTCCTGGAAACCAGCAAGAAGGAAATAGCGTTCGTTCGCGGCATTGCCGACGGCGCCGTTGTTCCGGGCAAGGAAGCCGACAACGAGCACAAAGCAGAGCAGTGATCCGGCGCAAGCGTAGTAGTAGCAGTTTAATCAGTACCTCAGGCATGAAATTCACATCCTCCTAAAGCTCCAGTCGTAATGATTGGAGCTTTTCTCGGGGCCTCCGTAGAATATGGTGATCATTTTCTATGGTCTTTCTCAATGGCTCAGAACAATCAGGTGGCGGCACCAGTTCGACGCTACACGCGATTGGATTTCGCTGCGCTGCGCTACCGCTTTAATAAGCTGCCTATATCTTTCATCCGTGATCGCTTGTTCACTGAGGACTGTCTATCTGAGCGCGGAATCGAAACGGACGCAAAGCTCGAGGCGTGGCTCGATGACCTACGCGACAACCTGATCGAGCGGGCCCGGCGCGCTAACCCGCTCATTGCCAAGAACCTGGAAGACGCCCGCACCTTCAACTCCTGGCCCGCGGGCACCATCAATTTCTTGATCCAGGCCGGGGAGCGAGACCAAGCAGACCCGATGCCGAATGATTCTCTGGCGATCTGGCTGCGACCCTTGGTAAGCCGCCCGTTGGCCGCCGAAGGCATTGTCACCGTCTCCGACCTGAAGAAGACCATCGAGCTGCGAGGCGATGGCTGGTACCGGCCCGTCCCGCGCATCGGCCGCGGCAAGGCACTGGCGATTGAGCGCTGGTTGTCGGCCAACGCCAACACCGTTGGAGGCTTCACCAAACCTTCCGACAAGCCGATCTCGGGCTTGGTCCAATTCAGTCCATCCACGCAGCTCATACCCCTCGAGCGCATCGCTTCCGTGGTCACGGCTCTCGATGGCAGTCAGGGCCGAAACCGCAATAACACGTTCTGCCTGATCTCGGCACGCAACGACCTTGAGGCCGTGCAGGCCTACCTGTATCGCTACCGGGGCAGCGAGAAGACGTTGCGTGCCTACCGTAAGGAGCTTGAACGTTTCCTCTTGTGGTGTGTCAGCGTACGCCGCATGCCACTATCCAGCGTCCTACTGGAGGAGTGCGAGGCCTACAAGGACTTTCTTGCAGCACCCGCCCCTGGTTGGATGGGCGTCAAGGTGGCGCGCTCATCGGCCCGTTGGAAGCCATTTGAGCGGCCGCTGTCGCCTCAGTCGCAGAAGTACGCTGTGCAGGCAATAAGGACATTCTTTGATTGGCTTGTGCGTGTTCGATACCTCGGCGGCAACCCGTGGGCCACCGTCGCGGACCCCCTGGCCTCGGTGAAGGAGACCCCGTTAGACTTGGACAAGGCTCTCCCTGACGATCTATGGAAGGCGCTCACCGGTCCGGCTGGCGTGCTGGCGACTGCTGTAGACCTGGCCCCTACACCGCTGGACAGCGTCCAGTACCGGCTAGCCCATGCTGCTATTGAGTTGATCGGGGCAACCGGTATCCGTCGAGAGGAGGCTGCGGGCGCAGTGCGGGGTAACCTCAAGCAGGTCCGCGACCCCAAATTGAAGGCCAACTCAAATGGGCTGTGGGAACTCGCTGTGCTGGGCAAACGCAACAAATGGCGTACGGTGTTCATGCCGGCCTATGTCGTATCGCTGATTCGCCGCCACTGGGAAGACCGGGGCCACGACTTCGAGTCGCCTGCTGCGGGCGAACTCGCGCTGGTGTCACCGGTTGCCATCCCCGCCACACCCGCCGCGCGTGCAAAGCATCTGAATGAGTATGCAGAGCTCACGGGGAACGGATTCTCTCCGGATGGCTTGTACCAGGTCGTGAAGACCACCTTGATTCGGCTAGCCAGGGATGAGCGCATTGACCTCTCCGATGAGGCCCGCACCATGCTTCTCCAGGCTGCGCCCCATGCGCTACGCCACACCTTCGCGACGCGGGCGACAGCTGATGATGTGCCTTTGGACGTGGTGCAACGAATCCTCGGCCACGTTTCCCAGCAGACGACGTCCATCTATGTCCGCGCCGAGCGCACTCGCAGCATCAAGGAGATGGGCAACTTCTTCGGTCAGAACGACATTGGCTGATTCCGTGTTCCTACTAGGAACACTTTGACGAACAACGGGGCGCTGTTCCTAGTAGGAACGAATCTCAGACTGCGCGCGACGACCTGGCTGGGCAAACGCGGGAATCGTTCCTACTAGGAACGAAGCAGCGTCCCTCGCGGATTCATCACCCGTACTCGGCGCCCACCTTGAAATTTCCCCAAGGAGCTGACCGTCCCTATTAGGATCGACTCCTTGCCTAGTTGAGGGTCTGTGCCTAACAGGAAGGAATTTAGAATTCCGCGCGATGCCCCCAGCCTTGCACCAGTGGACTGATAACGCGTGTTTAACCCGGGTGCTGGATCGTTCCTACTAGGAACACTTCCAACGGCCATTGACACGTCTCATTGCGTTCCTACTAGGAACAGTCCGATCGAAGCACAGATAATAGATTAGGTCTCGAAGGCGGCTGTTGATATAGGACCAACCAGGACATTTGACTCAGCCGCATTTGTTTCTAGTAGGAACGATGCTGAAATCCTTCGCAGCCAATAACACAGCAACACAGAAACTGGGAAGCCTGCTCTTATCCGTGGAGCGGAATCGTTCCTAGTAGGAACACAGAGAGCGGGTCAATTGCCGGCAGTGGTGTTCCTACTAGGAACAGTCACGAAGAAAACACGCAATAAAAAGCCCCTTGCGAAAGGGGCTTGGAGACAGGTGCTGCGGATCTCAATCTGTGGGGAAGAGGCTATCCATAAACTCGTTGATCCTCTTCTCCTGATCCTCAGTCAATACCGACGTCTTCAATCGAATGGTAAAGGTCGAGGCGTCACGCCGGATATCGCCGGCCTTGGCGCCACCAGCGTAGAAGGATCGTACGTGACGACGAGTCGATACCTGGACCTTGCGGGTAACTCGGTCTATAAGCAGCGGGGCGACCTTGGCTTGGTCCAGCTCGCCTTGCTTGAGCATGATCCACAGTTCCTCGAGCGGCTTCTCCGCAGCGGTTGGGTTCTGGGAATAGGCGCTGACGACCGCCGCCGCAGCATTGGCGCCCAGCAGCTCGGGCCGATCCTCAAGATCCTTGATAATGAATGCCGGCAGCTTTGGGTAAGACATCAGCCGGCTCATCTGCGCCTTCGAGATGCCTAGCGCTTCCGCGGCCGCGGTACGGCTCGGGAATTCTGCCTGGATGCGAGCGATGGAAAGGCTGATTTCGTAGTCCGTGAGGTCTTCGCGATTCAGGTTCTCCATCATCGCGTGGATAGCCATCTCCGCATCCGACAGGTCGACGATGAAGGCTTTGATCTCAGTGAGGCCCAACATCTTGTGCGCGCGCCAACGACGCTCACCCGCGACAATCTGGTAATGCCCCTGATTGTTCGGGTCTGGCCGAACGATGATCGGCTGGATCAGGCCTGCCTCGCGGATGCCGTTCGCCAGCTCATCCATTGCCTCTGCCGTGAACCGCCGACGCGGCTGCCACGGGTTGGGCGACATGTTCTCGACCAGCAGTAGGTTTGACCCGGAGACCTGCTTCTCCAACTCAGCAATCTTGATCTGTGCATTGGCCAGAGCGCTCAAGGCGCCCGGCGCCGTACGCGGGGCTTTCGGCGTAGAAGTATCCAGCTCGGCATCTGACACCTCTGAGGTCGACCGCATGCCTGCTGTCTTCTCAGCCATCCGTTGCCGAAAATTCTTCTGAGCGTTCATTGCGTGTTCCTCCAGTGGTCAGCATATTGCTCGTCCAGCCAGCGGCAATAATCTGCCATTGGATCCCTTGCGCGCGACAGAGACTTCTCGGGTACGTCGCCCTTGCTCATATCAAAAACCGTTGCCAGGGCAAGGCCCGAGCTGCTGGCCACAGAGCTGGCAGGAATCTCGATGGTGTGCATCCAATCCGCATACGCGCGCTGGGCCCAGGAGCGCACCACGGAGGAGGAGGACGCGGAACCATAGTCCACTTTCGAAAGCAGCACTGAAATGAAATCGTAAGACTTTTCTTCGCCACGCTCCAAGAACGAGTTCGCCATATCCGAAAACAGACTCCAGAAGGACACTGAGCTCATGAAGTCCAAGCTCTCAGGCACCAGGGGCATGACCAGCGCATCTGCCGCCATCAGTGCGTTGATTGTGAGATATGACAGCGACGGGGCCGAATCAACGATGATGTAGTCATATTTGGCCCGCAACGGCTGGATGCCCTTGCTCAGGACTGACCAGAAACGGAAGCCTTGATTCTGAGACGTCATTGCAGGCAGGTGGAACTCAGCGGAGAAGAGCCCAGTGTGAGCCGGAATCAGGTCGACACCATCCCAGTACGTTTCCTGGATAACGTTCTCAAGTGGATGGTTATCCGGCTCGTAGATGTGCATGAGGACGGTATCCTCTTCCGTGACATCCTTCTCGGCATATAAACCGCATAGCTCAGTGATCGAGGCCTGCGGGTCGAGATCCATGATCAGTACCTTCCGACCACGTAACGAAAGACCTTGCGCCAGGTTCATGGCGGTGGTCGTTTTCGTCGAGCCCCCCTTGAAGTTACTGATCAAAATCACCTTTCCTTCCCCGGCATTTTTCGTCTGGAGAGGTGTTTTCGGGAATTCCGCAACCTGTCGCACCCACTCCCGCGTTTCAGCTAAGGTGAAAACACGACTGCGTCGATTGCCTTGACCGGCCCCCTGAGGAAGCGTAGATCCTTCCCTGGAGAATAAGTAATTAAATCGGTTCCGATCAATTCCGCAGAGCGCGGCGACTTGGGAGGAGGTAAATGTGGGAGGATTCTTTCGCGGTCTTGGGGCGATGATCTGATCGCGCAGCTCATCAGTAATTTTTTTGAGTTTTTCCGAGAACTGGCCAACTGCTGCCAGCCCTACCCTCCTATCAATAAGTGCCTTTGAGCTCACCGACATCGTCCGTTCCCCTTCGCAATTAAACATAAAATGCAAGTTTAAAGTAAATTCTGCTGAATTGCACGATATCTGCGTATTAAGCTATGGACTGATGAATGCGCAAAGCAGTGATGTTGCCGGGCTATCTGTATGGTCCCAGTTTTTGGTTTGATTCCACCTGAGTGCCGCTAAGGTCCGTGCGCTATAGGGGATCGAATTGACCAAAATGACCGATTTGACGCTTCAGCGGATCAGATCAAAGCGCAAAACTGGTCAAAACCGGCAGTTATGGGCAGCTCGAATCGGTCTTTGTGCGCAACAGGAGGCCATTTCGCACAAAAACTGGGACCTTAGCCTCACTCAATGAACCTACCTTCCACCAGCCAGAGCAGACCGGACAAAAAGTGGGGCCTTTCTCGCGTGCAAACTCTTGATAGAACAAAAACTGCGACCTTTCTCTCTGTCTCGTCGCAGCAACAGAACAAAAAGTGAGACTTTCCCTTCGTGGGGCCCGGGAACCACCCACAGCGCCACTTTCTTAGGTTGATGGCAGGACAAAAAGTGGGACCTTTTGGCGCCAGCTATCTGGCACACCACCAAAGCAGAAGGGCTTTCTATCCCCTTAGGACATATACAGGGACCTTTGTGGCGTATTTGGAACAATTTTGGGGACCTTAGCCAGGTCGCTCGCTCCGGAGAGCCACTGTTTACGGGCCTTTAACCCTGTTTTGAACATATACAGGGACCTTGCCTGGCCTGACCAGATGTCAGCACAAAAAGTGGGACCTTCCGAGCACAATCCTGGGGACCATAGAACAATTCCGGGGACCTTATCCAACATAAACAGGGACCATAAGCCGCAGCAATGGGACTTTTCGCCCCTAAGTCACTGATTAAGCGGGCCTTTCACATTTCCTGTTAGTTGGTTTGTTTGTTTATTTAAGAAAACCTACTAACGGAAGAACAAGCTAAAGACACTTGGAGGAAGAAAGAGACTCACTAGAAAAGTCCCACTATTTGTTTTGACCATGGGACTTTTGGGTGCAATAATTGCGCTGAGCTACTCGACAGTAACCGTGCCGTGCGAAGGAGTTCCAGAAAGGATATCGACCTCATGACTACCCGCGTTCCTCGCAAAACCAGCATCGATACATCGGTGCAAACGATCAATGACGAAAGCGAGACGAGTCAACAATTGGCCCTTGCATTGTTCGCTGAACTTGCTCCCGCGGGTGCCGGTGTCGAAGATGCTCCGCCATCGGTTGGTTTTCAGCGCAACAACATCTTCATCGACATAGCGGACCTTAGCCTGTCTGCACGCCGGGCTATCGATGTAGCCTACTTCATCGCAGCGGAAGACCCTGAAGTCCGCAGCATGTACGAGACGGATCTGCACTTTTTCAAGTGGCTGATGGCTTACGGAAGCAACAACCGCAAGCACTTAAAGCACGTGTTACGGGAAGGGCAAAAGGCCGCGATTCAAGTCGAAGACATTGAAGGTGAGGACGCCGGCCGAGATCGCTGGGTGTCTGTACCCTTGCTTGGACCAGTAGGGATTGCCAACGGTAAGGTCGTCTTTGAAATACCGCGGCAGCTTCAGCCCCATATCAAGAACCCATCAAGCTCGCACTTTCTGAGCTTACGCTACGTTTTCAAGAACCTCTACGCGAAGATCCTCTACGACAAGTTGCTACCACACCTCCACATCGAGGTAACTCCTTGGGTCAGCATCGAAGAACTGCGCAAATGGTTCTGCCTGGAGCCAGACTCCTACACCGAGTTCAAGCGATTATGCTCGCGCATCATCAAGCCCAGCGTACAGCAGATATCCCAGGTCACGGATCTCGAAGTGTCCTTCTCAACGAAGAACATTCCAGGGTCAAAGAAAGTGGGCCACATCTGCTTCCGCATCCACGCGCTTAAAACGCTTGAGGCGTCCAAGGCCCCAATGCAGGTGCTGAAGGAGATGTATGTCGTACTTCGCGATGAGTTTGGATTGAACGGCACCCAATTGATGGAGATCATCAATAACCGCGAGGAGTGGACAGACGAGCGTATTCAACGTGCGATCGAGTACACGCGCTTCTACATCGCACAGGGCAAAGTGAAGCTCCCTGCTGGGTATCTCATGAAGGCCATCAAGGGCGACTACACCCTCGGCGAGGCCATGAAGACGATCGCTACCCAGCAGACGACAGCCGCGGAGGTTAAGAGCTCTAAAGAAGCGCAGACCAAGGCCACAACCGAGCACATCCGGATCGCAGAGGAAGACCGTCGCAAGCGCGAAGCAAATATCGGCTACCAGGCCTTTGCATCTCTCAGCCCCCAGGAGCAAGAGGACATACTCACTGCATTCTGCTCATCCAATGCCGCTGCCGTTCTGGCCCGACGAATGATGGTGGAAAAGGCAGACCTCAAGGACATGTACCAGGACAACCACGAGGTACGGGAACTGTTAGGCGCCTTCGTGGCGCTGCAAGCAAAACGACTTTCTCGCCAAGCCAGCCTGAGTGAGAGTAGAGACCAAGCCACACCAAGTGAAGCGTGAGCTAACAGGCCGTGGACGGAGGCCTTGCAAATCGCGAGTTCCAGCTTGGAAAAAGGAAAACCGTGGCACCCTAGTGCCACGGTTGAGAGTTGGAAGAGATCAAACAGCCTGCACGCTGGCGGCCGCCTGACTGTCGCCCAGTTCCTTCAGCATGCGACGAACATCTGCCAGATCATCGATAGTCACCTCGAACACCGCGAAGGGCTCAGGCGCACCATGCCAATGTTCCTCGAGCAGATGCGCGCGCACATCCCACGATTCGGCCTGGTCCAGCACCTGTCGCAAATGCGCAGGAGAGGTGAACTCAGCACGGTACTTTTGAAATGGCCCAAATGCCACTTCGTCCGCGGCGCGCACGACGCGAGCACTGATGCTGTTGACGAACTTCGCATAGCGCTCCCCAGGCAATGTGCCTTCGTCTGTGACGATCGAGACCATTGGGGAAAAGATGATGTTCATCTCCCGCATGGCCACCAGCGCGTAGACGTCGGACAGCACCGGCGTGAGCTCGGCGAGCATCGCAGAGCCATCCTCATCCGCATCGTAGAGCGCCGTGCTGGAGACTGACCCCAGCCAGTGCCGCAACATTCGCAAGCTCGATGAATCGAGACCGGCAACAACATGAACCGCCTCGAACAAGGCAGATGCCTTGTGAAAGGAGTGCGAGAGCTGCTGGATCGGATCATCACCGACATTCCCGAAACGCTGCAACGTCTCCTTCATATGCGCTCGGACTTCGAGGATGAAATCCTTCCACTGATAGGAACTCGTTCGAAAGTCCGAAAAGTTCATCGTGAAGTCGACCAGGCCCTGGTACGCCTCTTCATGCACGACCCCCAGCGCCAACGGACGCACTTGGTGGCAGATCGGATGCGCATAGAAAGCTCGATGAGCAGTGAGCGCGCCGGCCACATGATCCCACGCTTGCGCCAGCTCTTCATCCAGATCTGCTCGCGCCCAGATATCCACGTCATCATGCCAGCGAGTCTTCACGACAGCGGCAACGCCAGGGCACGTCGTAGCCAAAAATTCGGCGACATTCAGCCCGCAATCGCTGCGATGCTCTCCACCAGGCGTAATCAAAGCCCCCTCGACGAGCACCGACAGCAGATAGACAAGAGTTCGACGCACGCTGCGTGTGAACACGAGCTTGAACCGGCCGTATTCGCAGTACGTGGCCTCAATGAATCCCGAAATTGGCTCCCAGTACGCCTCTGCGCCATGGCTGTGCTTGGCGATTTGAGCCACCGAGATCTGCCTCCCGTCGCTAAGAGAGACGTCGAGAGGGTCGTAACCCGCCTGTTGTGACAGAACCACCACACGGCAGCGGGCCGCCGCCCCGATCATCTGATTGCTGGCCATGCAGCCGTAGTTCCAAGTTCCCATGATTAACCTCCAGTTGAGTGAATGACCTGCTGTGGTATAGCCTGGAAGGTGCCTGGCGCAAAGAAAGATGCGAGGTTCCCCTGTAAAACTACAGGGTATTGCACAAATACCGTTTTACGCTATACTACTTCCCATTCTGTCCCATGCGCGGGATTTTTCGGAATCGCCAAATTTCCAACCCCTGGAGTACCTGATCGATGTTCAAGACCAAATCCCTGCTGGGCGCGGCTATCGCTGCCCTGGCTCTTGCCGGGGCCGCCTCGATGGCGCACGCTGCCGAGCCCCTGACCCTCTACAAGGGCGAACTGCCCACCGTACTGAAGTACGCGAACGCTTCGGCCGGGCTCGAGGTCTACAAGAAGTTTGATGCTGCCCCAGGGGCCCTGGACGGCTGGGTGGTCAAAGACAAGGCCAGCGGCAAGAACGTGGTCATCTACACCACGAAGGATGGGACCAAGATGCTGGCTGGCATGATGATCGACCAGAGCGGCAAGAACCTGACGGCCGAGTACACCGAAACCCACGTTCCGCCTCCGGACTACACCCCCGCCTTCTCCGACTTCACGTCGGCGCCGAGCGTGCTCGTCGGCAACAAAAACGCCAAGGCCGAGATCACCGTCGCATTCGATGCCAACTGCGGCTTCTGCAAGCTGATGCACAAGATGCTTGCACCGGCGATTGACGCCGGTGAGCTGCGCGTACGCTACGTCCCGGTGGCCATTCTCGGCCAAGACTCCGACATCAAGGCCGCCGGCATCCTGGCCGCCAAGGACCCGCTGAGCGAGATCAACGCGGCGGCCGCAGGCCGCGGCATGACCACGTCTTCCGACAAGGCACTGCTGGCCAAGGTCACGGGCAACACGCAGCTGATGCGCAAGCACGGCTTCAACGGCACGCCGACCGTGCTGTACAAGGGCAAGCACGACGGTGACGACACGATCTTCATCGCCAACGGGGTGCCCAACATGATGGAACTGTTCAAGCGCCTGGGCATCAGCGGCCAGGTCGACAAGCTCAAGGCAGATCCGAGCCTGTCCCGCTACCTGAACTGATCAGGAAAAGTTGGCGTGCGGGAAAACGTTTCGGCATGATTCCCTGAATAGCACGCCTTCATTCCAGGCCCAGGACCATGACGTATCCGACTGAAAGAAGCCACGCTTTGGAACGTTTCGGCCCTGGGCTGCTGATTGCGCGCAGCGCCCGGCTTCTATCGCGTCGGGATATGGCATCAATGCGCGCGCTGACACGTGGAGCTGGGCATCCACTGACGACAACACCCGCGCCCACCACATGCTGGGTATCTCCAGGTCTTGCGTTTCATGGTCGTCAAGGGAGCACTCGAAAAGTGCCACCTTACACACCATGCGAAGCAGCGGGGCGCGCGGTGTCGGCGTCAGTTCGATCGGCTCAGCGTCCAGTAGGGGTATGGGGCCGTCGACGGTGGTCCAGCGAAGAAAGCGCAAGCCTTCGCACGGTTCCAAATAGGCATCCGATGGCGCCGGCAACTCAAAGCTCAGCGCACGCTGGTATTCGGTTTCCGGCTCGGCGTACAGCATTACCGGGCATCCCTGGACAGTGTAGGGGTAGTGCGTCATCACATCGCGCAGCAGCGTGGCGACCTTCAGCCGCATGGGCTCAGAGACCTGCATCAGGTGCATCTCCAAGTCTCCTGGGCTCGCGGCGTGAACCCACGCTCTCGCGATTGACACAGCTTGCGCGATCGAGCCTTGGCGCAGCAAGCTCTCAAGTTCATTAAGTTCCAATTGTTCCTCCAAGTATTAACTTAACTCGGATATAAATGATGTTCTCAGCCCATAATACCAAGCTTGCGTTCAAGCGGCCACTGTTTGCGGTGGCGATCGTGGCTGCCATCACCGGCTTCAGCGTGTCCTCGCCGCTGACGGCTCACGCACAGCTGCTGACTGGCGTCGCGGCAGCAAAGGGAGCAAAGGGGACCACGGTGGCAAAGACCGATCCCCTCGCCGGAGACACCTGGCATGCGTCGGCCCCCAGCTGGCCTGGCACCATCCGGTTCGACGGCAAGGCAAAGAAGGTGGTGCTCGAGCCCCTGGGTTCGAACGTCATCGAGGCTGAATACACGGTCAGCAACGTCAAAACCGAGGGTACCGTGGTAACAGGCAATCTGCGCATGGTGAACACCGCCGGCGCAGTGAGCGAGTCCACGTTCAAGATCGAGCGCGCCAAGACTCTGACCATGGCGTTCGCCGGCGGCCAGACGGTGGAGACCTATGTGCGCATGACCCCTGCGGAAGCCGAGGCCGAGAAGGCCCGCCTGCTCAAGGCCATCCAGGATGGAAAAACGCGGATGCCCGGCGCTCCTTCGGTACAAAAATAAGCGTTTCACGCTATACGCAAAACGCCCGCGCAGGTCAATGACCGGGAGCGGGCGTTTTCGTATGGCAGACCGACCCTTGTTGGGCCCCGGCCTGCTGGCCGCGCAGTCGAGAGTGCGGGTGATCAACAAGATCACAGCCGACCGCCGGTCCGTGATTCGTTGAGGCCGCACAGGGCTCCTCGGCGTGACAAGGAGCTCGTATGACCAAACAACTCACCCCTGCAACCAGCGAAGAGCGGACTCTGCTCGCCGACCCGAGCGCCCTGAAGCTGCTCAAGCTGCTCAGTCGCAACCACTGGCTCGCGCTCGACGTTAAGGAACTCGATCAGTTCTTCGGCGGAGTCGATCATCCAGCCCGCGCCGTTCTGGCAGAAGACGCGCGCACCGGCGGCAAGTATGGCGCTCACCTGGCCGCACTGACGCTGATCTTCCTCGGCGTGATTCTCTTCTTCACCTCCTTCACAGGCCTGCAAAATCCCGTGATTTTCTGGATGTGGGCTGCTCTCGGCGTTGCGTTCGGGCTGCTGCTCGGTCGCTACCCCGCAATCCTCGACAAGCTGCGCAAGGTCAAGCAAGGATGAATGTAACAGTTGCCAACTTATGTTGGCGATTGACGCATTATCCGATATACTACGCCCAGTCAAAGCTGTACCCCAAGGATCCCATGAAGCTCTCCCGAATTCCAGGAGCGGAGCAGACCGTCAAGCACTCGTTTAGCCTGAAGGCCTCTACCTCCAACAACCTCCAAGCCTATCACCAGATGTACTGCGATCAGTTCGGCTTGGATCCCAAAGATGTCGCACTCAAGGACATCGCTGAGCAGATCTTGATCGACTTCATGAATGGCGACAAGGATTTCCAGCGGTACCTGAATGACAAGTCCACGAAGCCGGTCAAGCCGGCTACGGCGCCTCGGCAGGACATTGCGCCGCCGGCGGCTCCACGCCATGACGATAGCGGCTCCCAAGCCCAATCGATCTGATGTAGTTCCCGCCCGGCCGATCTCGAGCCGGGCAACATTCTTCGGTCCTCGCGACCGATTGCCCATGGCGGCACAGTGATTATATAGACCGTCTTGGCGGTAAGTGTTTTAGGCAAATGTGCACAAGGGTGCGCGCTCCCCACGGCGAGTGGTCGTGAAGTCTTTCCCGTTACCTCAGAGCATGCTTTGCGCCAATTAAGTATATGCGCAGGCCTGCTCATTTGCCTGAGCACTGTAGCCGATGAATGCCCGCACCCGTACGACGTTTGCCTCCGGCGACGAACCACTCGCTGTTGACCACTTTCTGGCCAACCACAACTTCAATGCCGAAGGCGCCGATGAAGACACCCACAGCCCTGGCGCTCAGGGAATGCCAGACCTGGACTGTGAGACTGAGCTTCTCGATGGCTTGGTAGGTGAAGACGATGAAGACGTCAGCAACAAACTCTCCAAGCCGCGCCGTGGACGTCCCAAGGGCGCAACCGCAATCGCCGAGCTGCCTCCCATTCCGGAAGGGACGACAGTATCGGTGTTCGAACGCCTTTCGGACTATGGGCTGCTGCGCAAGATCACGGACATCGTGCTCGTGAAGGTCGGTGTGCCATGGCACCTGCGTGCAGACGCCACCCAGGAAATTCACACGGCCTGGGCCGGGCTGACGGTCAAGCCGAAATTCCAGCGCAACCAGCTCGCAAACTACGCTTACCTCTCTGGCCAGCACGCCGCACTGAAGCTGCGTCGTACCATCGGCGCGGTGGTCGTCATCCCTGGAGCCCTGTTCCGGACTGGTCGCGACACCTCCTTCATGGGCGCAATCGGTGCAGCGATCAATCCGCGAGACGTCGATGACTTCAAGGATTCGATGGAGCTGTCGGTGAACGTGGATGAAGCGGGACACCTGTCGCGCGTCAGCGAAGCGTTCTTTGCCGAACGGACCGCCTCCCTGAACCTCACAGCAAAGCAACGCAAAGTCGCGTACATGACCCTGGTGGAGCGCAAGCCCGCCGACTTGGTCGCTCACGAGCTGAACATGCAGCTCGTGTACGTCGAGCGCCTGCTGAACCAGGTGACGAACAAGCTCACTGCCATTGACGCTAGCAAGATGAAGGGCAAAGGCTCGAAGGAAAAGAGCGCAACAGGAACCAAGGCCTCGCAGCCTGGAACGAAGAAGGGTACGTCTGCCGCTTCCGAAGAGCCGGAGACCCCTGCCGTAGGGCGGGCGGCGTCGCGACGCCTGGCCGCATTGCGCATCGAACAGCCAGCCGAACTGGAATCCGAAACCACCCTCGCAGCTTGAGCTGTAGACCCCATGCCATCCCTGTTGTCTCGCTTTACACCCCTGGCCATGGTGGCCACGCTCCTGCTCGGCGCCGGGGCCTTCATGCATTTGTCCGCGCAAGCAAAAGATCTCGGCATCGAAGGCGCGATCTACGAGCCCATCGAAGAGGATTTCCGTGTGATGCTGATGCGCCTTCTTGCTCGCCAGGATTGGACGCAGCACGCAGAGGCGCTCGAAGAGTCGGCGCGTGACTACACAAAGAACCTGCCGAGCTACTTCGTGGTGCGCGCGGACAAAACCCAGACCATCTGGAAGGACGTGGGCATCGTCACCACTGAAGACATCACCCTTCCGTGGGTCGATGGTCAGACCGGATCCGTATTCGAGCCTGAGCAGGTACTGGCCGTGAAGGCCGGAACCTACCTCAACCCCATCTCGGAAATGCCCGCGGCCGCGATCGAGCGCCTGTTCGTCTTCGACGCCACCGACCCCGAGCAGATGGCGCTGGCGCGCGCGCTGATGGTGGAAAACATCCCGCAGTTGAGCTTCATGATCGTCGCCGGCGACCTGGGCCCGATTGCCAAGGAGATGAACCGGCCGATCTATCACCCGGCACCGTCGATGCTGGATCGTTTCCACGTCACTGCGGTGCCAACCCTGATCGGGTTCGGTAAGGGCCAGCACCAGGGGCACATGGCCGTCACGCAGTTCAAGTTGCCAACGAGCATCGACCAGGTCAAGAGCGCGTGGTTCGGCCTGCCGTACAGCGGCTATACGCCTAATGAAATCACCGACTTCCAGCCGGTGAGCACCAGCCATTCCGCGGAGTTCAAGACCAACTCGAGCTCCGTCAAGCCCGCCGCGGCGCAGGAGCCCACGCCATGAATATCCTCAAGTTTTTCCGTTCAGCCCTGCTGGCCGCCGGTCTCGCCCTGGCGGCGGGCGCCTCTTTTGCCGGCACGCCCGGTTGCGTGGGCAAGATGTGGAACCCGATCGGCGACCTGGACTTCCGGCTGATGGGCGGCATCAAGATCATGGGCATCAAGCTCATGTCGGCGCCCTCCGCGCTGGGTGAGCCGCCCAATCACAAGCCGAAATCCATCTGCTTTTGCAAGGATGGTCTGCAAACTGGCTTCGGTCTCGGCCTGTCTTTCTGGATGCCGTCCTACATCAACGACGTGGCGCGCCAGGCCGGCTGCCTGGGCTTTTTGAATGGCATCAACATCCTTCCCGGCTTCATGTCGCAGTCCTCTGGGCAGGAGTACAACCACCACGTCCCGGGCAAGGACGGCGTGACGAACATGCAGATCCACTGGGCGTACGCGGACGTGACTGCGATCGCAGGCAAGGCGCTGTTCGAGAAGTGCAATGCGGTGACGGGGTCGATGCAGATTGCCTACCTCACCGAGCCAGACTTCATCTTTCAGAACGACGTCTACTCCGCGATCATGACACCTCAAGTGGCGCTGCTCGCATCGGTGCCGCTGCTGGCGCAAATGACCTGCGCCTATGAATCGATCGCCAATACCCTCGGCGACTGGCAGGACTGGGGCGTCTGCGGGTGGAAGGGCTCGCGCATGCCGCTCAGCGGCAACACCATTGCCAAGGACTCGGCTCAGGTGTCGAACATGGATATCACGGTGAAGTATCTGACGCGCTCCGCGATCCTTGGTACGACCATGCGCACCATGGGTAAGGACGCGACTTGCCGCCCAAAATATTCCCCATTCTACGACCCGTTCCAGCATCGCTACCAATGGGCTTTCCCGGGCAAGGTGTCGACACGCTTCAACATCGATGTGATCCGCTGGGGCATGTTCATCAAGGACACCTCCGGAATTGCGAACATGATGGACCTTGGCGACAGCGCCGGGCAGTTTGCAGACATGACCGCGGTAGACCCCAACGAGAAGCCGTCGAACAATGCATTGGGCATGGCCGAGCGCCTGGTCAAGAGCCTGCCGAAGCCGCTGAACTACCCTTCGAAAGAGTCTGGTTACATGCAGGTTTGGGAGGCCCGTCAGTGCTGCTTGATGGTCCTCACGATCGAAACCGTGATCAAGATGATCATCGAGAACATCGCCACGATGGGCAACGGCTTGCTCAAGGAACTTTATGACATGTACAACTTGATTGATACCGTCTATCAGATCGTTACAGACCCCTTCGGCGCTGCGTTGGGCTACATCGGGGATCTGATTGGTGAAGGGCTCACGAACCTCGCGGACGTCACGGGCCTGACCGGGACCATGAAGGACATCACGAGTGGCATTACCGACTCCATGGGCATCGGCAGCTAGTAGGCTTGCCGCTTAGAATCGAGCACGCATGCAACACACTGGAAACACCATCACCGGAGCTTGGCGGCCCCTTGCCCTGAGCCTGGCAATCGCTGCGACATGCGGCTTGTCAGCCGCACACGCACAGACATCCTCACCCGTGCCGAGCAACCGCTCTGGCGTGGCGCATATGCAGGGCATCCTCGACGCCATCAAAGCCGGCGACGTCACCGCGATGCCGGCAGGAACGCAACGCGCCGTTGAGACCGGCGCAGAGGCGGCCAACAAGAGCTCGAACCTGAGCGCGGCGTCACCTCAGACCATCGAGTTCACACGCCGACAGGCGGAGAACTTCGAGCACCTGGCGCGAGAAGCATATGTGGCCGCCATGCCCCCCCGCGACCGCGCGCGCGGCGCCGCGCTCCTCCTGGGCGACGGTACGCTGCCGGGCAACCAGGGCAGGCTTTACGTGTTCGTGTCTCGCTCGATGCCCATCCCCCTGCTGCGCGCCTACGCGGTTGAAGCTCTGTACACCGGCGCGACGCTGGTGACAAAGGGCGTGCGCAAAGGCGACACGATCAAGGAGTATGTCGAGGAGACGGTTGCGGACTTCAACAATGCCGACGGCCAGCACATGGCGGGAATGGAGGTGAACCCCAATCTCTTCGACATGTTCCAGGTCAAAGTCGTGCCCACCGTGGTGTGGACCAACCGCGTAGGCCTGGATGACATCGGCGCCGGTTGCTCCGATCTGCCGGAGGGCACTCAGGTGCCGCAGATCGAGCTGATGGGCCCGTACGACGTCCCTATGACCGTCAACAAGCCAGTCTGCGCTCCGGTGCCGGAGTCCTCCTACTACAAGATCGCCGGGGCCCTGAAGCTGGAGTATGTTCTCGACCGGTTCGAGCAGGCGGGTCTGGCCAAGGAATCGCTCGCACCGTTCCGCGAGGGCCTGAAGGAGCGCACCGGCAACGTGTTCTCCGATCTCAGCAATCAGCAGCCACAAATCGGCAACGAAATGCAGCCGGTCTCCGACAACCTGAAGCTCGACATGCTGCCCAAGTACGTGTTGCGCGAGTGGAAGAGCATGCTGGCCACGGACAACGTCCAGCGCGGCCCCTATGGCCCGGCATTCGGCCAGGATGGCGAGGATGACCCGGACTACCGCCGTGAGCTACAGAACATTATCGACCACGGGCTGGGGCTGTGATGAGCAGCGCTGAACTGCCGGCACGTCGCCTGTTCGCCAATAGCTGGCTGCTGTCTCTGGCCGCCGTCACAATCGCGCTGTGGGCGGTCCCGTATTCTCTCCTCGAAGGGGAGATCTTCCGGGTTGTACTGGGTCTCCCCGTATCCAGTACGTTGCTGGCCTTGGGGGACTTCGGTGTTGCTGCGGGCTTTGGTCTGCTCGGACTCCACCTGTGGGCACTCGATGAGCGTGAAGCTACCCTGTTCGCGTTCATCACGTTGACCTACTGCCTCGTCGGGCTGACTCGCCTGATCTTCTGACGCGAAACAAAAGGGCCCAGGATTCGATTCCCGGGCCCTTTTTGCGCCAATCGATGTCGTCAGCCTGTGCTCATCCCGTGTGAACCTGGGCTCGGCGCCGGGCCGCCCATGAAGTTACGGGCTTGGGCCGGGCAGCGTCGATCGTCTCCTGGCCCTTCCAGTTGAGGACCAGGTTCTTCTGCCGGCCGCGGGCGTCACGCTGCCACTCTACGAGATCCTGGATCTCGAGCAGCACCAGGTGCTCCTCGAAGGCCTTTGCCAGATGCTTGGGAACCCTGGAACGGGTTAGGCCCTCTGGCATCGTGCTGGCGACGGCCAGGAACAGCTCCAGGGCGCCTTCTGTGAGCCCGTAGGCCTCGATGGCAGGCTTCCCCCCTTGGAGCACTCCTGCGCCGTTCAGGAGGCCTTCCTCGAGCAGAGTCATCTTGATCCCTTCGGACGGAAGGTATGGCGAATGAACCCGGCGCGGTGACGCTGGAGGGGCGGCAGCAGCGGCGTCCGACTCGGGTGGGGTCTTCAGCGTGGGCACGGGGGCATCAACGGCATCGCTCACTACGGATCCTTCAGGGTTGTGGGTAATCATTGAGCGTCCCCGGTCGCGGGGCAGGCCTCACTCAGGCTACGGGCGACGGAGTTGCTTTCCGGCCCGGCCATCTTGAACTGCGCGAGGACTTCCGTGGCTCGCGATTGGAGGTACGCATCCTTGAGCTGGGCCGCCGCGTTGATGAGCTCCGGTCCCGAATAGGCGCCGGCGGTCAGTGGCAGCGTCCCGAACTGGTAGTTGAGCAGCAAGCCGTCAGGAAGGGGATTACCGGACAGATGCGTGACTTGCAGGGTGGCGGGGGTGTCGGGATAGCAGCCCACGGCCAGGCGATGCAGGCCATCCTCGGAGATTACCCATGCGACATAGCCGGCTTCTGACTTCGAGACATACCATTTGCCGGGATCACCGCCGGCCTGCGCTGCTGACGTGGCTTGAGGTTGCATGGCCACCACTTCGGTCTTTTTATCCTTGTCCGGCAGGTACTGCGCCAGAGAGGGAAACAGCTCTTGCACCGAGTCCGACCAGAAAAAGATCATTGGGATGATGGCAAGAATCAGCAAGAACGGCCACATGTCAGAACCTTTCGAGAATACCGTCAGCCGTGAGGCTACAAATTGGAATTGAGTATAGGAATGCAGTGCTGATTTCTGTGCTGCCTCATCTTGATCGGGTGCGTAAAGAAGCAACAGTGCGCGATGAGCTTCGAGAGTAGTCACTACCTTCGTATAACCCTAGCCAACCTAGGCCTAGCGCAGGCTCGGATTCGCCTATACGCAGGCAGGTAATCAACTCTTGGAGGAACTGTTATGTCGGAATCGGTAAAGGACGAGATCAAACGCTTTGAATCGGTAGTGGCGGCCCGCAAGTCGGTCGGCCAGTTGCTGGATCTGTTCGATCTGCTGAAGAAGTCGACGAAATTCAGCGATCGCGTCAAGCCGCTGTGCTACGGCGTGCTGATCACAGCATGCGTGACGCGCATTCCTGATAGTCATCTGGGCAACTTGATGGAACTCATTTCGCAGCACAACGCGGCGCGCCTGGTCCGCCATGCCTACCTGGATGAGGATGCAGACTCTATCCTGCGGCCGCTGGTGGCCCGTCTGGTTCGTGCAACCAGCCACGATGGCGAGGCCTGCTACAAGGCGTTCATCTGGTTCGAGAATGCCGGCGTAACGCCAGACTTGTGTCACTCGCTCGGACTGGCGATAGAAGGCGGCATGACAGAATCCGAAATGGACCCTGTCTGCGACCTGATCCACCCGTTCTACTATGCTGGCACCTCGTTCATGCCGGCGCCAAAAAAGGAGGCATGTCTCGCCTGATTGCACCCTCAGCCAGCTCCACGAGCTGGCTTTTTTGCGTCCACAGCACGAAAAAGGCCCCTTGCAATACAAGGGGCCTTGAGTCAGCTCGCTGCCTGGTCAGCAGCACCTGCGCTTGATATGCGCCTCGGTTAGATTCAACCATCCAATGAGCCGCGTCATCACCCACTTCTGATCGCGGCGGGCGTAGTAGCGTTCGGTACGGCCCACACACCACTGCTTGCGACCGTCGTCACCCTCGCCTGGTATGTGGTACCAGTCATGCATGAAGCTGGTCATCAGATGTGCCCCGTGATCGAACAGTTCTATGCGATTGAACGATAGGCCGGCAATTTCGAGCAGGTGCGCCGAGAGTGCGAACGTCTCCAGCTCGCGACGCGTGGCTTCTGACGTTTTGGCATCCGCGCACCATTGGCCAGCGACTATGACGTGTGGGACCTTGAATACAAAACCGCTTGCTCTCACGCGGGACTTGAATTTCCGTGGGCCGAATTGGACAGCATGAGCGAGCTCGTGCGCTAAATCGAGGATGCTTTCCTTGCCCGGGCCGGACCTGCACCCGAAGGTGAAGTCTTTGTAGCCCTCGCGTCGAGCATCCCATCGCAGGCCAGGATGATCCAGGATGCCGAGAGCATCGAGGAATCCCGCACAGTCCGAGTTTGCCCGGAGCTGGTCATAGGTTAGATGAGCCACCTGTCTTTCCTTTCTTGTGAATCAGTACGTCAAATGCTCCAGCCGCTTGTACGGCTTGTCATGCATTTGCAGATAGAGCTCCATCTCGGCCAGGCACGCTCGCGAGCCCCCACCGCAGGTCTCCAGGCTGTCGAAGGACAGCAGGCTGGAGTCATCGAATTGGGGCAGGTGAATGTGGTCGTAGGTGGGCAACTCGTTCTCAGGCAGACCAAGAAGGTCCGCAAGGTCGAGGTCTTCACTCGAGCGCAGGTTGCGGGCCAGCAGTTGCTTTCCGGTTTGGATGATGATATCGCTGCGAACACAGCTGTCCATCCAGCCTCTGAAGAACCCGTAGCCCTTCTCTACGAAGGTTGCTTGCTCGAGACGGGGACCGTAGGCTCCGGCCTCGCGAAGGTATTCCCGTACTTCGGCTTCCGTGTCGTCGGTGATCTCATCGCCGACCCAGAATATGATGACGGGCTTGCGGGTATTGTTGATGCGCTGGGCCACTTGTCTTGCGACAGGCGCGCACCAGTTGCGGTATGCCGGTTGTACGTCGACAACCATCAGTGCCTGGTTCATGTGTGTTTCCTCCTGTTGACACCACGTATAGGGATGCCGGAAGGAGAACCAGGTGTCGGGACTGCCAGCGCCGACAACGCCGGCAGACAGACTGCTACGGTGCCAGGGTGAAGCGTTTTGTGATGTGGCTGACCTCATCCTTGTAGGCCGGTCCGATGCCCAGGGCCGTGACGATCGGCCGTCCAGTGAAGTGGGGTGGCAGGATGTGGCCACGATCTCGAATCAGCTCGCAAGGGATGCCAGCAAATCGGGCCTCTTTCCAGGCACGCACCAGCTGACCAAGGTTGCGGGCGTACATCACCAGCTTCGTTCCGTTGCCGGTACCCTCGTAGCCGGCACAGATTTCCGGGCGCATCCGCTCGGCGACACGCCAGGCCTTCACATAGGCGTGACCACACTGGGCTGCGAGCTTGCCCGGGGGCATGTCGAGATCGGCCCGATAGATGGCGTACATGTTCAGTGGCCGGTAGTCGGGGGTGAAGTCCGCCATGGTCCGCTCGCTCTCAGCCATCATGTGGTCAAGTTCTGCGTCGAGCGCGGCATCGAATTCGGCTGGAATGGTCATGCGCTATGGGAGTTTTGGGTGGAAGAAAATTCCACAATCGATTGCTCGATTGTGGAATTCAGAGTTGCTCAGCTACGAGCTAAAGGTCTTGCCTTACGCGGGTTGGTGGTCCAGCACCGCAGCCAGGTACTCCTTGGTTTCCGGAGCCAGCTCGCCCTCTTGCGAGAACTCGAAGACTTCGGAGATGTCCTCGGCCAGGCCCGACTTCACGATGGCTTCAGCCGCTTCGACGACGGCCTGGTCACCCTTGGGCAGCGCGGCTTCGATGGCGACCGTCGTGAGACGGACCGACACCAGACGCCGGGTCGGCTCGGGCAGCTTGTTAGCGACGCTGTACTCGCCGATCTCGTCGAGCACCTGCTTGATGTGAGCCGGCGTGACTTGCGTCGCGACGTTCGACACCAGAGCAACGAAGCAGACCGGCTTGTCCTCGTCGCGGAACTTGTCGCTGACAGCCAGAGCACGGAACACCGAGATCAGGCCCTCGAAGCCGTACTTCTCGTTGCGCTCGCGCATCACACGCTGGAAACGTTCCACGGCTTCCTGGCGCACGGGATCCGGCGTGAACTCCTGCTCGGGGGCCGAACCTTCCGCAGCTCGCGCCGCTTCGGGCTGTGTCGACGTATCCGCGGCAGGCGCCGAAGCAGTGTCTTGTGCCTGTTCGGCGACAGGAGCATCTGCCTTTGCGACCGCAGCCTGTTCTTCAGCCACCGCGGGTGCGGAAGCCTCGGAATTGGCAGTAGCCTGGCTTTGGGCCGGAGCCTCAGCCGCCGCGGGTGCGGAAGCTTCGGCCGGCGCCGGGGCAGCAGCAGGGGGTTGAGCGGTCGTCTCGGCGGGGGCCGGGTCTTGCGCCTTCTCCACTGCGGCGTCCTTGGTCGGCGCCGGAGCCGGGGCCGGAGCCTTGGCTCCTTCGTCCTTTGCCTTGGTCGGCTTGCGTCCGCTACGTGCCACGGCTTCCGCCTTGGCGATCGTTTCGTCCGAATACACGGGCAATCCGTAACCGCTGTTGAACGCAATGCCCTTGGCCAGCACGCGCATCGCCGTCTTGTTCCAGTCGAGGACAGTGGCCTTGCCGGCGGGGATCACGTTGAATGCCGAATCCATGATCGGAAGTCCGATCGTCTGCGAGCGACCCTTGTATTCCGTCAGCACGTCCACTTGCAGTCCGCCCAGAACCTCGCGGAAGGGCAGACCGTCGTAGCACACGATCGACCAGAAGAAGTTCTCGTCGGTGATGCGTGCAGCGGACAGGCCAGCCGTCCATTCGATGTACGGCGCGCCGCCTTCTGCCAGGGTCTTGATCAGAGCGTTGGCAGTCGCCAGGTCGGAAGATTCCTCCAGACCCAGGATCTTGGCAGCCTTGGCACCGTCACCGTCGTGGCCCAGGAACACCGACATGCCCACGCCGGTAACGGCGGCAATTGCCTTCACGAGGCAGCGTTGGCGGCTGTTGTTCACGTCCGTCAGCGACATATTGGCGATCGATACGGCGTAGTTGTCGCGGTCCATGACCGGCAGATACACGCGTTGACTCTGGCCATTGCTCAGATCGACGTCGGTGGCGACCACCGCACCGCCCAGAAAAGCCTGGTAGGGTTGGAGGGCGCCGTTCTCGTCGGGGAATTCCACGAACTTGAAGTTCGGGCGATCTGCGCGCGCCACAGCCGTAGCGGCCGAGATGTACGACAGGCTACCCTTCTTCGCGATTTCGGTTGCAGGGATGTTGGCGCTCAGGTTCTTCAGAAAATTCATGATGGTTGTGTCCTCACGTTGAATGCAGCAGGCAAAATTGCCCCAAGTCGACGCTTGTGAACTGCACCTAGTATAGCCAGCAAATAGCATTATGCAACCATCGGGCTCGGATGTTCCGCGCCGAACGAGGCGCCGGCGGCATACGGTGCAAGCAATCTTGCTTCGCCCACTCGGACGCAACGCGGCGAGCCGCCGCAGGAGCTGCCATCACTGTGGCTTTTTCTTGGCTATACGAAGGAGGTTCAACTTCTACTGAAAGGAAAAGTCATGGCTAAGCGTAAAGATCAATCTCGAGACACAATTGAACAACGCGAGAAGCACATGGAATGCGAGTGCTTCATGATAGAAGCCTTACAGGTCGAGTCATGCGCTACCATGCCCAAGCTCGTCCGCCTGGGCCGAGTGCGCGATTTGCAGGGTCTTCTGGCTCAGGTTGCAGCTTTGGTGATGGCCCACGCCACCGAGAAGTGTTTCATCTCGCCTGAAGAAATGCCATCCCTGACTAGGGGCGAGCTTCAGAGCCACTACCTGGGCATGGGCTTCCGCCGTAGCTCCAACACAAGCACGGACATCCTGAAGCTGACGTCGCTGATGCGCGACAACGAATACTGGGACGATTTTGCGAAAAGAACTGGACCGTTAGCCATGCTTGGCCGCGATGCGCTCAGCCAAACCAATGCTCGAGCGCACGCCGGCTGGTTCTCCCTCACCACGCTCATAATGGGTTCCAACCCGTACGTCGGCGAGGAGTCCCTGCAACGCAACCTCAATGCACTCCATCTGCGCCTTCTCGATGCCCTTGCCTGGGCCCGAGGACTGGCCATGGAGCCTGACAATTCGGACGAGCTGAGTCACTTCACGCAAGTGCTGACAAAGGCGCGCCATCTGGTGGTCGTAGAGTCTGTCACGGTTGATGCGATGTTCAAGGCCTAGGCAATAGTATCGAAACCGCCCTCAAAGCCATCCAGTTCGAACTGGATGGCTTTTCCTCTATACGGTGATGTCAATAACCGAAACGAGGAAACACTCTCATGACCTATTCATACGCTGCTCAACTGGCTGCCAACGATCAGGCCCGGGTCATCGTCTGCCGCAAGACCAAGCTCAATGAGGGCGGCCGCTCCTACTTCCGTCGCGAGCAGATCTCGCTGGGCACCGGCGCAATGGTTCGGGCGAAGCTCAACCAGGTGTACGGCATCATGGGCGCCTACCTCTGGGAGAGCGGCTACAATGCCACGTACGACGGCATATACGACGTGGCGCCGCGCCGCGCACAGCTGCTCTCGCTGGCCAGCCAGGAAGCCAATGCGCTCAGTGAGGCGTTGATGACCGAACTGCACGCCAATCCTGTGCACAGGCACAGCAATCCCAACAAAATGCACATCGCATTTTCGCGCGGACCGGCCAAAGCCACGCAGGCGCTGATCGACCTATGTGATCTGGTGATGTTCTCCGCTACCAAGACGGAAAATCCTGGTGAACGGTTCAAGTCGCTTCGCCTGGAGTTCGACCGCGCGCTCAAGTGGGCTGCGTCATTCGGGGTGACCGTCGACAATGCGTCAGCCCTGACTGAAATGCTTCAGTTGATCGCCTCTGCGGAGATGGTCATGATCGTTGACGACATCGTTTTGTCTGGCGCTAGCGCGTAAGCCTGCACCTCTCAGCCACCCTATCCAGGGTGGCTTCTTCATGTCCAGACAGAAAAAGCCGCACAGGAGAATCCTGGCGGCTTGAGGTTGCCGGCTGCTTAGGCGGCAGCGCGGGCGGGCAGGGTAGCGGATTGTGCCTTGCGGAACAGGTGCTCCAGCTGCTCGATCGTAGGCTTCTGCACGAAGCGTGTTCCCTTGGGCGGATGGCCCGTGTGGATCACGCCGGTTTCCACGACGGTGAGCGTCATGTTGTGGTTCACGTACTTGCCGGGGTCAGCGACCTTCTTGCCAGCCTTCTTGTTGCGCTCGATTGCGGGATCGACCGCTTCAACGGCCAGGTTGAAGTGCTGGCCAGGCTGGAGGTGCAGGTCGAGCATGGCATTCATGAACTTCTGGCACAGCTCGCCGGCGGCCTCGAAGCGGATGCAGATGTCGCCATCGGCATCCTTGCCATGGACCATCAGCTTGGGCTTTTGGCCTTCGCGGGCCGACCAGTTGATGTGGCTGAACTCGATGTTCTCCAGGCGCGGGATCAGTTGAACCCCGTAGATGTCGAACACTTCACGCAGCTCCGCCACTTCCTTGGTGTTGTGGATCGACACGTTGTTTTGCAACGCGGCGATTTTGCGCACCATGTAGTCCATCACGTACTGGAAGGGCATGTGCACGTTGCCGTCCGCTTCCTTCGGGAAGAAGGCGGCGCGCTCGACCTCGAGATCGAAGTCTTCGTCATGCTTTTCCTTGCGCGAGGTCAGCCAGTCCAGGCGGCGAGTCCAGCCGGCGTCGAGCAAGCGACGGGCTTCCTCCAGCATCTTCTGGCCGGCACGGTCGGTCGGAGCCGGCTTCAGCGGCAACACGATCAGCTGATGCGCGTCCGTGAATGCGCCAAAGACCTTGGCATAGTTGAGCAGTTTCATCTGTTTCCTCTCTATGTTAAGAAATGCACATGAAGAGTTTTTCATGCAAAAACGTATAGCGCCGTGAGGCGTTGAGGGTGGGGCTACAGATGAAGCCGCACCACGTTGGCGGAGACAACCAAGCGAGGGCCCTCCGCCATATTATCGCCTTGGTTTTATGGGCAGGGGGACTGCGCGGGTGTCCAAGAGCTCGCCAAGGACCAAGGCATTCGCGATGACGACCGGATTCGTGCCGGTGGGGTCAACCCCCACAACCACTTCTCCATGGCCGCGCTTGTCGAGCTGTACACACTTCATACGGTCAGACTCCTGCGAGCGACCGCCGCCCCAGCCCGGAATCCATGCGTTATGCGTGGCGAAGGCGACGCAAGCAGTTACGCCCGGGGTGCCCGCCAGACGTACCGAGAGTCGGCGTGGGCTGACGATGGTCTCGTCAAGGGCGGTGCTGGCGATGGCTACCGAGCGCGCCGGCGCGCCGGCTTCCTTAGCTGCACAGCCGGGAAGCTCCTCGCCTGCGCCACACACATGCGCCGCGGAGGCGGAAGACAGTCCAACGAATGACAGGCTCAGAACGACGGCCAAAAGCAAGCGAGGGGTGTGTTTCATGGTGACAGGTAAGTTGCTGATAGACGAGAAAACGACCCACACTTGTGTGGGTCGTTGAGTTGGCGTGATGCCGACTTAGATGTCGGCGCCGTCACCACCAGCGCCAGCGGCGGCAGGGGCGTCGGCGTTGGCCTTCTTGGGGGCTTCCTTCTTCACGACCTGGTTGGCGAAGCGCACGTTCATGGTCGAGTTCAGCTGTTCGGGCTGGTCGCGACGCGGCTGGATGGAGATGTCGCCGTTGACCTGGACGTAGTCGCCCTTGGCCGGGATGGCGCCATCGAACTTGTCGTCAGCGAACACCGTGATGGATTCCTTGAACACCTTTTCACCGCCCTGGGGGGTGTAGGAGCCGGTACCCAGCACGAAGCGGTTGCCGTCGACGAAGTTGACGTAGCCCGAAACAGATGCGTTGCCGATGATGATCTTCTTTGCCATGATGGATTTCCTCCGAATTGTAGGCATGAGCGGTTTAGGCGGAATTGCCCAGGCTGGTACGCTGATACCAGTGTTTCCTTGCATAGTATAGCGAGAAACCGTCATTATGCACAGTTTTTCGCTGAGACGGAAAAAAGGCCTAGCCTTGCAGTCTGAAATCGAGAGGTAGGAGCGACAGGGTGGGGACCAGCTTGCCGGTGCCATCGCGGTAGTACGTGACTTCCGCCAGAGCTGAGAGCGTGTACTCTCGGCCTTTGGTGATGGAGGCGATCAGCCTTTCCTTGCCTTCGGGTGTGAGCCCGCGCATCCAGTTGAGGAGGTGAACATTGCAGGTAACCTGCTCCGTCCGTCCCATCTCACCTGCATTCAGAAACGTCTTGATCTGAGTGCGTTGGGCATCCCAATACATCACGACGCCCTTCAGGTTTGCGTGGATCGATCCTCGCAGCCTCATCTCACGGGGAGACTCAGCAACGACTTTCGCGGCCGTGCAGAGCAATTCTGGCATCACGGAGTTGTCGTCGGTGCGCTTTTGAATGCGCGCCGAAAACTCTCCGAACGCCGTCACCATCATGCCTTTTTGGACAATCCGGTTGCTCAGCAGGGCTTCAACCTCAGGACCTCGCACGACGCATCGCGTTGCTTCACGCTCAGACGTGCGCAAGAACATGCCGAGTTCGCGTCCATCAGCCGTAATCCAGTCCACTTTTCCGTAGACTTGGCCAGATAGAACACTTGCTCTCAGCATCAGACCTCCAGAGGCTTCACCTTTACCGATTCCCGCGGCTTGCCAGTGCAAGCCTTTATGGTTGCTTCACCGATGCCGCCAGGCGACAGCGATTCCGCCACCTTCTGCCACGAGACAGATGAGGTCATCGCGAAGGACACCTTGAACAGGCCATCCAACTCGACATCTTCGTCTTCGTCCGGTTTCAGCCGGCGCTTGCGCGCGGCCTCCACCAGCTTCTTCTCGAGAGCCTTGCGGCGCTCGATCACCTCCTTCTCAGTCGCCAGGCTGGCGAGATAGAGCTCGGAAGCAGCTTCCAGGTTCTCTTCCATGAGCGCCTTGTCGAACGCAGCCTTTTCGGCCAGGTCCGCCAGCACCTGCTCGTCGGAGGGCAGACGGGGAGGCTCCGCGCCCGTGTAGATGAATTCATCGTAGAAGAACTTGGCCGCGGCCAGGTACTGATCGAGGAAAACATCGTCACGCGGAACCTTCTCCATTATGGGAAACACCATCGCTCCGGTCTTCTCGTCGAAACCGGCTGCCGCAAACCAGCCATACGGCGCGTCAGCGACAGCGATCTGATGTTGCACCTGGCACCAGTAGTAGGGCAGGCCCATAATCGCCAGCTGACCGCTCTTCTTGGACTCGAACAGTTTCCTGCGCGATTGGAAGGCGGGACACTTGGCTTCCAGTGGAAACCCGTTCGGCGCCCGCACCCCTATGTCGGAAGATTGGGGCACCACACCGTCAAACGAAGCCATGAGCCACTTGGTGCCAGCCGCATAGGCGGTCACCTCGCGCTCCACGATGAACATCTTCTCGCGCTCGAAGAGCTTGATGACGTTCTCCTCGTTGACTTGACCGCGCTCGGTGTCCACATTCCCCTTGAAGCGAGGTATGCGTCCGAACTTGTCGGCCCAGATGGTCCACATCGTGTTGCCGAAGAAGCTGGTGACGCCAGCCCTGGCGAGCTCATCAATGTGCAGAGTCACTCCCTTGTCCGCCGCGTACTTTTGCAGCAGCGCGGCGTTCGCCGGGACTGCGAGCATCGCCGCTAGAGACGCGGTCCAGGCATCATTCCTGGCCTCGTGCCATTCGGGCGTGCGTGGTGCTACCTTGAGACGATCCATGGTTATTTCCTTGCAAAAATGGCATTGCGCGATATGCGGTTTGCCTTGGGTTGATACATCTAAGACGCAGTATTGCCTGCGATGTAGTATAGTAATCAACCTGCAAATAGCCAATGTCAAGAAGAGCCCTTTTTCTTTGCTATACGGGGCTTCGTCCCATGGTTACCGCGTCTACCAGTCCTCCGTTTCATGCTTAGCTTTTCTCTACTCTCCTATGGTGGTTCGCCACCGTGCTTCACCGCTGCTGATTCTCGAGGTGATGAATGATTTGGGCCCCTACAGTCGGAGCCATCTTCCGGATGGAGTGGTTCCAGACGATACTTCTTGCCCTGATCCTGGCTGGGCTGGCGCGCACGGCCACAGCCATCGTGCATCTGCGCACCACCGCCGATAACCGGCGTTTCTGGGCGTTGACGTTTCGCAACGCCGCCACCGCAGCATTCGTACTGGGGCTGGGAATCATCTGGATCAAGGAGCTTCAGGCGGTGCTGGTCGCCCTTGGCGCGGCGGCCGCGGGCTTTCTCATCGGGTTCAAGGAGCAGTGGCAGTCCCTCCTGGCGTTCTGGATTCGCGTGATCAAGCGTCACTACAGCCTCAACGACATCATCGAGGTGGAGGGTGTGCGTGGCCGCGTTCTGGACATCACCTGGCTGACCACGAGTCTGGCTGAGATCGGCGCAGGCAAAGATGAGCTGGCATACTCCGGACGGATTGTTCACGTTCCGAACTCTCGGATGATCATGGCCAACCTGACGGTCGAGAACATCACGGGCGCCTACGCCATCCACACGTTCGAGGTGCCGCTGCCCAAGCACGCCCAAGCCCTGCGCGCGGAGCAGCTGCTGGGTGAGATCGCCACCAGGCACTGCCAGCATCTGTTCGCGGCAGCCGAAACCCATATGCGCACCCAACAGCGTGACCACGGCCTCGATGCGCCGGATGTGAAGCCCCGCACGCGGCTGCACATTGAGAGCGAGGGGAGGGTCGTTGTTCTCGTGCGCATCGTGGTCCCTGTCAAGGAAAAGGCACGCATCGAACAAGCCATCATCCATGAGCTGCTGGAGAAAGCAGACGCCAAGGCCTGGCCGATGCGCGACCTCAAATAGCCCACGCACCACGAAGGCCCTGCTGTAAAGCGGGGCCTTTTGCTTTCAGCCCGGTCGGCGGCCCTATACGGGTGCAGGAACCACAACTAGCGCAGTTGCGCAGAAAGGACACCATGACCACCGACACCAAGACCACGCCGCACGGCGCACAAGGACTCGCGGCCACCTTCTTTGCCGAGGCCAGGCGACTGAACCTCACCGCGGCGGACATCGTGCCCCAGCTGATGGCCCGGCCTGAATTTGCGGACTGCCTGCCGCCGGCGTCTGGCGCCCAGCACGAGCTCGACGTCTGGTACGGCCCCATGCCGGAATCCAACGGGAAGGAAAATTGGACTGCGGTTCTGCGCCGCAAAGGCCAGTGCATTTCCGAAGGATTCACTATCAGTCGCTCGGAGTACAAGGATCGGGTGCGCTACAGCGCGGATAGCCTCCGCTATTTGCTCGGCGAACTCCAGGACGAACCGGACATCCTGACCTACGACGGAGACCTCTGTACCGAGGAAGGCAAAGCACTCGAAGCAAAGGCCCAGACCAATGCCGCCCTGCGCGCCGGCTCCGATGTCATGGCCGTCCTCGACCAGCTAGCGAATGGCCGACACTTGGATAAAGTGGCCAATCACGGCGATGACAGCTTGCGAGCCTTGGCAGAACGGGCGGGTCCTGGGCATGTCCGAGACGCGCTGCTGGCGCACGCAGATCGGCTCGATGCGCTTCTCCTGGTCGTCAAGATCTGACCCTACAGGTTTCAGGCCACGCTCAATCCTCAACCGCCCTCCGGGCGGTTTTTCACGTCCATGCGGAGTGCTGACCAGAGAGGGAGGACTTCGCGGATGTCTGCGCAGCCGGGCTATGGTGTTGTGCAAATGAATGTTTCAAGGTATACTAATGTTCGAAGGAGCAGTATCCCTATGGAACAAGACACGAAGGTCTCGGACGAGAAGTCCAAGGCGTTGGCCGCTGCATTGGCTCACATTGAGAAGCAGTTCGGCAAAGGCAGCATCATGCGGCTCGGTGAGGGTGAGCAGTCCGCAGTCGAAGTCGTCAGCACCGGCTCGCTCCGGCTGGATCGCGCGCTGGGCATCGGCGGCCTTCCGCGAGGCCGGGTGGTCGAGATCTACGGCCCTGAATCTTCGGGCAAGACCACCCTGATGTTGCAGGTGGTCGCCCAAGCCCAGAAGCTGGGCGGCACCTGTGCCTTCGTGGATGCGGAGCACGCGCTGGACACCGGCTATGCCCAGAAGCTCGGCGTGAACATCGACGATCTGCTGATCTCCCAGCCCGACAACGCCGAGCAGGCCCTGGAGATCACCGACAAGCTGGTTTCGTCCGGCGCTGTGGATGTGGTGGTCATCGACTCGGTCGCCGCGCTGACCCCGAAAGCCGAAATCGAAGGCGAGATGGGCGATTCGCTGCCCGGCCTGCAAGCCCGCCTTATGAGCCAGGCCCTGCGCAAGCTGACCGCAACCATCAAGAAGACCAACTGCATCGTCATCTTCATCAACCAGATCCGCATGAAGATCGGCGTGATGTTCGGCAACCCCGAAACCACGACTGGCGGCAACGCGCTCAAGTTCTATGCCTCGGTACGCCTGGACATCCGTCGCGTCGGCACGATCAAGAAGGGTGAGGAGGCCATCGGCAATGAAACAAGGGTGAAGGTCGTAAAGAACAAGGTTGCGCCTCCGTTCAAGACCGCCGAGTTCGACATCCTGTTTGGCAAGGGCGTGAACCGCGCCGGCGAGCTGATCGACATCGCCTTGGACCAGAAGGTGATCGACAAGGCTGGCGCCTGGTTCTCGTTTCAGGGCGAGAAGATCGGCCAGGGCCGCGACAACGCCTGCGAATTCCTGCGCGAGAATCCCGACGTGATGTCCGCAATCGAGGCCAAGCTGGCTCTCTGAGCGATCATCGACTGCTGTTTATAGCCATGACCATTCGCACCAGCATCCCTGACTACATCGCCGGCTTGGACATCAGCCAATGCCAGACGGCGATCGACTACGCCACCGCGCGGATGCAAACGCTGAAGGAAGGCGGCAAGGTGGACGTCTGGACCGTCAGCGCGTCCGTCGTTGAATACGCCTCCCTGGACCAGCGTGCCGCGATCGCCTGGATGGCCGAGGCACTGCGCCTGATGGTCCTGCACAACAAGGGCGTGCATGAGCTCAAAATCGAGTCCTCTTTCGAGTGGAAATCCGAAGCTCAGGAGTGGGTTGCGCGCCACGCCAAGTCGACGCCCGCGCGGTTTGTGCGCGAACTGACGGAACTGCCCGGCGAGACAGCTGGCAACAACTGATCCGATCGACGACTCGTATGTACATAAAGCTACGCTCATGCGTGGCTTTATTGCCACTGGCCGTGATTGAAAGCTAAACGATTTTATGCTGCGTAAGCAGCCATTACGCAACTTCCATGCACTATCTTCTTCTGCTGCTGGTGTTCCCCCTGGCCTGGCCTTTTGTCGCCAAGCGCATCTTTGGCCACGAAATCACTTTCGGTGAGCTGGGGATCAACCTGGCCGTCGGGTGCCTGGTCGTGACCATCGGATTCTTCGGCGGCCGGTACATCACCGCGGCCGACACCGAGCTGCTCAACGGGGAGGTCCACCGGAAGGAATCCCACCAGGTCTCCTGTGAGCATTCTTACACCTGCAACTGCCGCGAGAGCTGCTCAGGCTCGGGTACGAGCCGCAGCTGCACCACGACGTGCGACACCTGCTACGAGCATCTCTACGATATCGACCATACGCTCTATACGACTGTCGGCGACATCGACATCCGTCGTGAAGACCGCCAAGGCCTGATCGTGCCTGAACGCTTCAAGCGCGCCCAGATCGGCGACCCGGTGGCTCAGACTCATTGGCACCTGAATTACATCAAGGCAGCCCCCGAGTCGTTGTTCAACAAGGGTGCCGGCCAGGACGCGCTGGAGCGCTATCGCGCGGACATTCCGGCCTACCCAGCAGACGTCTACGACTACCACTACGTGAATCGCGTTCTGCCCGTAAACGTGGCTGTGCCCGATGTGGGCGACTGGAACATGAGGCTGGCGCTCGCCCTGCGCAAGCTGGGGCCCAGCAAGCAGGTCAACGCGATCATCGTGATGACCAAGCACGACTCGATGTATGCAGAGGCCCTGGAAGCCGCCTGGCTGGGGGGCAAGAAGAACGATGTAGTCCTGGTGCTGGGCACTCCGGAGTATCCCAAGATCGACTGGGCCCGCGTCATCAGCTGGACCGACAACCATACGTTCAAGGTGGAACTGCGGGACGCAACCACGGCCATGAAAGAGGCCTCCGCGCCGGCCGTGGTGGACATGCTCGAACAGCACATCGCTCGCGCCTTCGAACGCAAGAGCATGAAGGACTTCGAGTACCTCAAGACGCTGATTGAGCCGCCCACCTGGCTGCTGGTGCTGCTTTTCGTCGTTTCCGTGATCGTGTCGGTCGGCCTGTCCTTCTACCTCGCCCGCGATGGCGTGTCCGGTGCCCCTCGACGTTTCCGTCGTTTCCGTTAGTCCTTTTCTTTCAACTACCTATCGCTCTTAGGAGATTTCTATGAATCGTAAGTCCCAAACTGGCAGCGCCGGCGTGATTGCCCTGATCGTCCTCGGGGTGATCGCCGCAGTCATCGCCACGGTCATCATGATGTTCGTGTCGGCAGGCAACACGGCCAACCGGCTGGAGAAGGCGCTGGATGCCACCTGGACCAACAACCAGAACATCCTCTCCAACTACACCCAGAAGCTCCTCGAGGCCGTGCAAGTGCCCGAGATGATGCGTGACGATCTGGTGAAGGTCGCGCGCGAGGCGCTCGAAGGGCGCTACGGTGCCGATGGCTCCAAGGCGGTGTTCCAGATGATCACCGAGCAGAACCCGGTGGTGTCCGAACAGCTGTACGTCAAGATCCAGACCCTCATCGAGGCTGGCCGCAATGAATTCCAGACTGCGCAGACCCGCCTGATCGACCAGAAGCGCGTCTACGAGACGGCGCTGGACCAGATTCCGCAGGGTTTCCTGATGCGCACCATGGGCTATCCGAAGAAAGACCTGTCGGTGTACAAGCCCGTGATCACCGACGGCGTGGCGCGCACCTTCGAGACCGGCCGTGAATCGGCGCCAATCCAGCTGCGTCCCGCCAAGTAAGGCCTGTCCTTCCGCCCGAGCCCCTCGTGAATGAGGGGCTTTTTTTATGGCGTTCCGGACGCAGCTCTCGCATCCCGGCTGCCGGCTGCGCAAACCTCTTGACCAGGCTCGAGCGCTTCCCGTCTGGTCAGCATGAGCGGAGGTGCTCTGCCTATACGTGAACAGGTCATCAACTTATTTGGAAGGAAAGCAACATGTCTATCTACATTACCCATTTCGACGAGCAATCCAAGGTTCAACACCTGTCTGCCGATGGCGACGCAATAGGTCTGGGGGCGCTCGTCGCACTCGCACCGGAGCCTGGCTACAAGGTAGACTTGGAGGACTATGTCGCACACGCGATCGCTGGCAGAAAGTACCGGGTCATCGGTATCGAAGCCTTGAACTCGGCTTACAACGAGCGCCTGGGCATCGAGCTCGAGCGCAACGCCCGCCGGCAGATCAATGCTGGAAAGGAGCGCTGGTATGCAGCTGTCAAGCTTGCAGTGGTCTTGACCAACGAAGACGGATCGCTGGCACGGATCGACAAGAGCCCCGGCGAGACGTTCCTGGAACGCTACCTACGCTGCACGGTACCTGCCGAGATCCTGAGTGTGCTCGATGCCGGCAACGGCAAAGAGCCTGTGGCAGACGTCGACTATTCGATTTCTACCTACGAGCACCTGTATCCGAAGTATCAGGCGTTGGATCAGACCTGCGACGAATGGTCTAACCGGCCCACAGCATGCCTGGCGCTTTTTCTGCTGAGCGATCAGCAGGTGCGCGTTCAGCTGAAAACGTCGGTTACCGCTAAGGGACAGCTGACGACGGCCAAGCTCATGCAGCTGGCGAAGCGTGAACGTTGGATAGAAAAAGCCGTCCCGGCCGACGCCTATTTCACGGACCCGTTCCCGGAGTTCGCGCCGTACCGTCAAGAGGTGAATTACGACGAAATCGCCCAGGAACTCACGGCACTGCACAAGGCCGGCGAGCTCTAAGCGGCTCCCCCTCCAGGCCCAGCACGATGCTGGGCCTTTTTCATGCTCAGCACGATGCTGACCGCCGCGCTATACCTTGAAGGCAATGTCGCCAGAGGAAACACTGAAGTCAGAATGAAAATCCACTATCAAAAGCTCCAATCGATTCTTTCCGCTTCGGACATCGCAGCACTTACCGCCCACGCCGAGAAGGCCGGCTATCCGCAGACGGACATACCGATGCGGGCCGTCTTGGATGTGTGCAGTACGGAAATCACGCTGAAGGCGCTCATGCTCTTCTGCAAAACCCCGTACCATTCCGTGGTCCAGTCCGTCGCTATAGCGATGGCCTTCCCCACAAGCAAGAAGCTCATAGACGAACGCCAAGCCCTGGCGATGAATATGATGCTGCAATGGTTGACGGAATCGACAGATCGTGACGAAATCATGCGGACCGCCAGGAAGCTGGCGCAAGACTCTCTGTCCGCCGCGCAAGCGAACTACGAGCTCCAGAAGCGCATCAACAATGGCAACGCGGACGCGAGCATCGTCTCTGCGGCCAAGGCCCTCGTCGAGGCGCTCAATCCCGATCTCAACCAGGTATTCCAACTGACGCTGGCCACACTGCTAGCTGGCGTCAAGGAATCCGAAAAGGCGGGCACTCGCCATCAGTACGAGTCCTACTGCCGCAAGCAGATCGTGGTAGCTCTCGACCTGGCCGAAACGACAGCATAGGCACGACACCCCTCCGCCCCTCTATGAGGGGCTTTTTCATTTCGGAGCATGCCACCGGCTGACCAGACCACAGAGTTCGGGCGGCGCGGCGCTTCCTTCACCGGCCTATACGCAGTGAGGCCATTTCGGCAGTACCTCACTGCCATCCACAAGGAAGAAATCATGCTGAACACCCAAACCACTGTTACCCCTGCCTTGACCGCAGCCTGCGCGGCACCGACTGATCAAGAGTGGCGAATGGCGGCCGGCGACACGCTGGGCGGTTTCACTGTCGGCCACCTGGCGAAGGTGATCGGAAACCCCAGCGCGGCCTTTATCATCGGCCTGCGCCACAACGCCATAGACATGGGCCGAGTGGATGTCCTTCTGGACTATCCCAGCGCTCGGCCAGTCGATGCGCCAGCAGGAGCAACTTCGTGCCGGCTCCAGGTCACCGATGCTTCGATCTCCAGCACCGGGCCCGCTGGCCCGACCGTGGCGCCGCACAAGCGCCCGGGGCGCCCCAAGATCCACGAGTTCGGCACCGCGCCGAAAGTGGTCCCGAAGGGCTATTCGCTTCAGCAGGAGCGACTGGTCCAGGACGTCGAAGCGCTGCGCGACGCGTTCAAGGGCAAGTTCGTGGTGCTGGTGGAATCTGCTCCGGTGGCGGACGGCTCCGGCCGGCGCCGAATCGGCATCTTCACGTGGCATCCGTCGTTCTCGCGCTGGCGCCATGGTGGCTACTACGTAGGCAACGTCAGCCACCTCAATGGCGGCATTGGCTGCGTGAGCAACAACTACGCCGACAAGAAGTGGCGCATCGTCTGCGATGATCGCCGTGCTGGCCTGGGAGAACCGGGCGACTTTACGTTCCCGTCCCGCGACGCTGCGGCGCGCGCGGAACTGGAGTACACCACTGTGTTGAAGTCGCTGTAAGGGCACCAAGCCTCTACGCCCCGTCCAGTTATGCTGGCGGGGCTTTTTCATGGGCGTGAAAAAGGCCACCCGGGAAGGGCGGCCTTGGAGGTGCAGCGTTATGCGGCCAGGCGACGCGGAATTTTCACCACGTCGTGGAAGCAGTCGCCGCAGACGGCGCGGTACTGGGCATCGCCGATCAGGACCCTGGGGCCTTGACGCAAGCGATTGCCCTCTGCGTCGGTACGGATGTTCATTGTGGCCTTGGAGCCGCATTCGCATGTGTTCCGGATCTCCTCGATGTCCTCCGCCAGGCTGAGCAGCATGGCAGACCCCGGAAAGGGGTGACCCTGGAAATCGGTACGCAGACCAAAGCACATCACCGGCACGTTGAACTGGTGCGCGGCCAGGTGCAGTGTCTGGACCTGCTCAGCGGTGAGGAACTGAGCCTCATCGATGAGCACAGCGCCGACGTTCTGACCGGCCTTGAGGCCGAAATCGCGCACGGCCACCTTGAAATCGGTGTCGCGATCGAAGACGGGGGCCACACGTTGTGCGCCGAGGCGCGACGTGACGAGTCCCTCGCCGAAGCGGACATCCACCTTGGCCGTCCACAGGGCTACGAGCCGTTTGTTGGACTCGTAGTTGTGAGCGATCTGCAAGAGCTGCGTGGACTTGCCCGCGTTCATGGCGGCGTAGCGAAAATAGAGCTTCGACATAGTGTGCTTTCTCGGAAAAGTCTCTCTGTATAGCTCCCCGCGCGGACGCGGGGAAACCTCGATCAGGCCATCACCATTGCCGAAGGCATGGCCAGGGCCGCAGCAAGCCGGCGAGCCAGGATATTGCGCGCTTTGGGCTTCACAGCTTCGGCCGCGAAGTAGGCCAGCACCATACGCTCCACATCAAAGTGGTTCATGTAGCACCACGACGAATCGGGCGTCAGCATCGCGGGCGGGTAAATGCCGCATCGCGGATTGGCCTTGTTCAACCACTGAGCGAATTCACCATACTTGCCTTCGGCAAAAATGTTGAATTCACCGCGCGCGTTGATGTGCAGGTAGCCCTTGAGCTGGACGCTGAATGACGCCGCCATCGCATGGAGCGCGCCGGCCAGGGCCGACTCGCGCTGGTGGCTATGCGCAAGCGACGATATGGCGCCGGCGGCGAAATTTTCATGGGCGGCCTTCAGGACGATGACGGCTTGCTGGAATTGCTTGTTCATGATGTATTTCCTTGGGTTGTGATGAGAGAATTTCAGTGCTTGGGCAGGTGACGCATGTCCAGGGTCACGTCCGCGGCGCGGATGACCTTGTAGGACTTGATCACTTTGGGATTGAATACGACGAGCCAATGCTTTCTGCCGTTCGGGGTATGCCAGGCGGCATCGATGCCCTGCTCGGCGAGCCAGCGGGCCAGCGCAACGCCGGGTTTGCCGGCGACGGCCTCGTAGTTGACGCACAGGTTCACGAGAACCTGGGCATTAATCTCTGCGCGGACCACGTGAGCGTCAACCTTGCGGGCAACGTTCGCGTGCAGATCGGCGAGGATCTCTTTGCGGTGCTTGAGGCGCTCGAGGCCCTTGACGAAGTCCACCACAGTGTCCAACGGCAGTCGGGTGTTCTCGAGTAGGCTCAGCTCGGAGGTGAGCGTCACCAGGGTGGTGACCTTGCCTCCGCGCGCATAGCGGTATGCGTCCTCATAGTCGGTGCTCAGGTAGATGCCGGGTCCGCACTCGTAGCGGCCGGCGCGCGGGGCCTGCACTTCGGGATCAGAGTCCCAACGCATACCTCCGTGCCAAAGCGCGAATGATTTCTGCATGATTGTCCTTTCGGTTATGGCCTAACTCGTATAGCGAGAAAGGCGGCAAGAAAGGACTAGCGAAAATCAGATAGGCATATGGCGAGTTGTCGCGTATCTTTGCACAACCGACAACCCTGAAATGAAAAAGCCCGCAAACTGCGGGCTCTTTAGGCGGGGCGGTGATGCCTCAACGGTTCATCAGGTAGTACAGCGCTCGCATTGCGTCCTGCTCGAGCAGCTTGCCCTCCTCGGACAACCTCAGGATGGTCTGGCTTAGGGCTTGAGCGATCGGTCCCGGCGCGGAAAGGGCCTCGGGATTGGCCGGGGGCGTCCAAGTAAAGCCCGGCTCACCTGTAGGAGCCGCAGCTGGGGCCGGTGCGGGTGCGGCGGCCGGCGTGCTGGGAGCCGGCGTAGCGGCAGCTTGCGGCTGCGTGGCCTGTTCTTGCTGAGCGGTCTCCTGTACCTTGCTTGTCGCAGTCTTCTTCGTACCAGCGGCTTTTTTAGCTCCAGGGGTCTTCTTGGCTGCGGCGGTGTCTGCGCTGCTGTCATTGGCCCCAGTGGGCAACGGAACGGTAGGGTCCATCACCCAGGGCGACAGCGTTGCGGGCGGATAGGTTGGGTTGTCGAGCCAGCCCTCTGGCAGTCCCAAGGCCTTGATCACGTCATTGGCAAGATCGTCCTTGAACAGGATGCCACCGCGGCGGATGTTGCCCCAGTAAGGCAAGCTGCGGCCCAATAGATCCCGCCACAAGGTAACCTTTGTCTTACGGCGCGATCCTTCAAGCAACTTCTCTAGGGCGTCTGCGCGCGCAATTGACTGTTCACGCGAGATCTCCGCGCTTTCCGTGCGACGCTGTGCCTGGCGTACGGCCGCCACTAGCTCTGGCCGCTGAAGCGGCTGTTGGGGATTCGCGGCTGCCGGCGCATTGGCGGCTGGCTTGGCCGTAGTTGCCGGACGGAGTGTTGGCGCGGGCATACCCTGAAGACCTTGCTTTTCAGGGGCTGCCGCCTGCTTGCCAGAGGCGCCGGACTCGGCTGGAAGTTGAGGTGCTGGGCGCCCAGTAAGCGCACGGCCAGCACTACGGGCACCACGGGGGAGGTTCGCGGCCGCGCCGGCAGGCGTAAGCAACGTCGAACCGATCAGCTTTGAACCAGTAGCCGCGGGGGCCGAAGCACCCCCGGCTTTCTTCTTTGAGGTACTCATATCCTTCTCCATCGCGGGTTTCTTAATCTCTTCAAAGGTCTTTGGTCTTGTTGGGGCCTTGGCGCCTTTTAGCTGCTTGGTAAGACCACCGAAGCTCAAATCCGGAGGCGCCGAGCTTGGCGGTTGCACTGCGGGTGATGCTTCCGGTGCGGGGGGCGCCTGTGGCGCCGGGGACGCAGCCAGGATGCGCGCTGCCTCAGCTTCGGCAACAGCAGCTTCCTCAGCGGCCTCTTCTTCAGAGGCCTCCCTTGCCAAGGCCGTTAAGCCATCGATGAGCTTCTGAGGAAGCTCTGGCTCGGCCTCATTCAACCAACCGTTGGGGAAACCCGCACGCATCAAGCGCGGATTTAGATGACCGAACCGCTCCTCATCAAGCTTGAGCCGGCCATCTGCAACTTCAGTGATGGAACTCAAGCGCATGTCCAGCGCGTCCGCCAACAACTCAAGCTTCTCGCCAAACGCCTTGGCCAGCCGCTTAAAGTTGTTGCGTCTCAGCGGCGTCCGGTCTTTAGCTCCGGCCGCAAGCTGCTTGAGTTTATTTAGAACCAGGGGAGTGACGGGCGCTAGGCCATCGAGAATCGAGGAGGGGATACCTACACTATCAAGTCGGGAACAGATATGGGGGAAGTACCGGGTGTCCGCATCGGGGAGCTTTCCCTGGATGATCGCCTTGAGCGACTCATCCTCCAACCCGAGAGCAGCGGCCAACATGTCCAAGCCCATCTCAAACTCTAGCTTTCCGAGAATGGTGGCACGCTGAGAGCGTCTCGCCTTCCCAGGGCGGTGCTCCAGTGTCGACTGCCGGCCGCCTCCATGATCTTTAGCGCCCATAGCCTTCACAGACGGGTTCCTTTGTAAATCAGGACGTTCAAAAAAGCCGCTCATAAACCGCGTTAGTTGGGGGTGATTTCTCAAATTGAGCTATACGTTCTACAGCACCTGGCGCAGATGGCGCAGGTGTTCACCAGTCCAGGTAGCTGGGAGGTGAATCGTTCGAGGATGGATTCAGATGTATCCTTTTACGCATGACTTGATGGTCAGAAGCGTTCTCGAGCAGCGAATATGAAACGTTGATTGTTAACGTCTTATGCTTGCTTCACTATCAAGGTTACCACATGGGGACTGCTATCGAAAGCTAGAATCACTTGCAGCGAGCGGGAATTTAGCTAGAAACCATACATTCGTCAAGGTTTGCCATGACAATTTCGCCTTTTTCCAATCGAATTTTGCGTCTTTTTACGCAGGCGAGCGCCGCACTCTTCACGTGCGGCATCTTGGCGTTTCCACCCGTGTCCCATGCGCAAGACAAGAACGCCCGGGCCATCCAGAACACCACCCGACTAACGGCGTTTCTCGATGGCGTTCCGCCGGAAAACGTCATGACCATTGTAGAGAAGATCGCGTCTGGGGAGATCGAACGCTTTGCTCCAGAGCAGCCCATTTGGATTATTGACACATCCAGCGGGACACTCCTTTTCTACCAAGGGCAGCCCACATTCAAGGGGAAGTCAGCTACCTTGCTGGTCGATGACGCAGGAGCCCGGTTTGGTCAAAAAGCTCTTGATAACGGGCGAAATTCTCGAAGTGGATGGGTTAACGTTGTCCTCGGCGGAGGCTCCTACAGCGCCTTCTGCCACTCGAAATATCCGACCATCGTGTGCAGCCTCATTCCGTGATGAGGCGGTATTGGGCACGGCAGGAATCACCAAGAAGTTCCGAGCAAAATGACAATGCCGCCCACCCGGGCGGCAATTTCTTTGTTCTGAAGTCAAAATACCATCAGACCAACTGACGGTGATGTGCGCCATATGCCCACTGACCGATGTTGTCGGTCCTCACGAAAGCCGATAGAAAGCCGCCAATTGCCCATATCTGGTGCCACAATCCAAGTAGGTGCAAAGGTGTCTTACATTTCGGTATACGTTATGCACCATTATTGGGCCTTTTGATCCCAAGAATTGTGCATTTGGGACCAGAAAGCCGCCCACTGAGGGCGGCTGAGGGGTGTTAGGCGACAAGCGTAGTCGCACGAAGATACGTTTGACCGCTACTGCGTGTTGCGTGAACACGCTTGCGGACAGCCAGGCCCTTCTTCAGTAGCTGCTTGATGTCCGGATCGGTGTCGCGCAACTGCCACTTGCGGTTGATGGGTATTCCGCGATCTTCCTTGCGGAGGTAGTTCAACAACTTCGAGCGGCGGGCTGATCCGGGGCGGCTCCACAAAATATCGCTCAGGGTCACCACACGAGCAGCTTCCTTGTTCGGGAAACGGCTGTGGGGCAGTTCATCGGCGACGCGGTCTTGCACTTGCAGTTTTTCCATAGTTTCACTCCAGTGGGTAATAGCCTCACTTCGTATAGTGCGAAATTAGGCTCCAACTCGACGCGCCGGCTGGCGCGCGCCGTGGCTGACCAGGCCGCGGAGTGGTGACGGCAAACAGCCCTCCGGGATGGCGGGCTGCTGCGTAGCCGAGAAGGTTGCGATCAACGCTCCAGAGACGAGCCTCCTCGCGCGACACGACCGCCACCGTCCTGTGCCATCGACGGATCCTTGTCCAGGCCCTTGGTCGTCTGCGTGCTGCTCTTGTCCAGGTGCTCGGCGGGCGCCTTCAGCTGCTCCACGGCCTTGATCATCTCGACAGTCATAGACGAATCCTTCGAGAGCGCCGAATGCAGGATGTCGGAGGACTGTTGGGCGCTGGCGACGAGCTTCTTAATGCCCGGGCTGAGCGTCGAGTAGTCGCCCAGCAGTCCTCCACGGACGTCAGCCACGAGTGTCTTGAGGGCGACCGCAGCTTGCGCGCGCGTCGACGGGTCCAGCCCCTTCAGGGTCTGTGGCGTCATGCGGCCGGCGTTCTTCAGCATGTGCTTGACCTGTGCTTCGCTGACCGATCCGTTGCGATACACAACGTGCACCAGGTCGCGCGCCATGTTTTGCGCCGCGCGGGCGGTATCCGAGCCGCTGCCGGCGTCCGGTGTGCGTGCCGATGCGGGTTCCCGGATAGCAACTGAGCTAAGCTCCGCGGCTTTCTCGCGTTGGGCCATGCGATCCACCACGGCGTCCGCCTTTTTGAGATTCTCCAGCACGGACGCGGAGGCCTGGACGTCGTGTACCTTTTCGACAATCGCGGCAACCTTGTCGAGCATCTGCTGGACCTTCTCCTTGCCTTCCGGCGTGTCGAAGCCCGGGAGCTTGCCGTCGCGCGCGGACGTTGCCACCCAGAAGGCGTTCACCACAGTGCGTTCGCGCATGGTTGGAGACAGCCCCTTGATCGAGTCTGGATCCAGCGCGAGCACCTTGTCGGCGACATTCTGTACTTCGCGCTCGTTCCAGCTCTTATCACGGTTGGTGAGTACGCCGGCCGGGTTTTCCATCATCAACTGAAGCTTTCCCGCAGCCACTTCAGTCTGCGCCAGACGCTGCACGCCCTCCATACGCTCGGCTTCCTTCGCCAGCTGCTCAGGTGTGGGCGCGGCAGGTTCCTTCACTGGGTTCGGGGCGAGTGCCTCTGCGACGGGCGTGTGCTGCTTTTCTGCCTCCGCTGCTGGCGCCGCTTTCTCGACCGCAGCGTTGGCCACCGGCTGGTCGTGCCAAGCGGACTCTGCCGCCTTTGTCTGCGCGACTTGTCCAGCGTGCTGCTCCGCAGTCAGGCCTGCGCCTTGTGCGCGCTCGAGGTCGTTCTCCTTCCAGCGCGCCAGAGCGTCCTTCAGGTTTCCAGCATAGGCGGCCGCCTCAGATCCGAAGTCGCCAGCTTCCGCTTTCTCGAGGAACCCCTCCAGGCGGGTCACGGTCGTCGTCGACGCAGCACCCTCACCGGCACCCAGGGCGGCCAGCGGCTTCGTCTGCTTGGCATCCAGTTCGGCGAGCACGGACATCGCCTGGTCGGGAGACACCTTGCCTGGCTCGAGCGCCGAGATCTCCGCCATCTTGGCTTCGAGCTTGCCTCGGGCGGGGAGGACCTCCTGGCTCTGCGCTGGCGCCTCAGGCTTGGCCGTAACTACCTCAGCCCCCGGCTTCTCCGCTGGCGCGGCGGTATCAGCCGGCTGCGCTACCGGGGAGGTGGCGGCAGGGGCCTCGGCCACCGGCGCGGCGGGCGCAGGCGCAGGCTTCTCTGCGGAGGCGACTTCAGGCGCCTTCTCAGCCGCCATCTCAGTCACCTTCTTCTCGATGCTCTCGGCCTGGTTGGAAGTGATCGCCTTGTTGTGGACAAGCTCCTTGAGCAGGGCAGGGACCTTCGCCGCAAATTGATCATCGCGGGCGACCTCCTGGTTCACCAGGTCGGTCAACCGCTCGCGCACCTTGGCGCCTTCACCGGCCAACTCCAGGCTCGGCTTCTTGGCGCCCTTGTCGAATTCCTTGTCGCCGATCTTCTCGAGCAGCGAAGCCATCTGCACGACGAACTTCTGGCGTTGCTCAACAGGCAACGAGGCGAGTTCCGGCTTGACCGGATCCGAGATGCTTGCGGCCTGCCGAGCGATCGCCTCGGCATAGGTCTGACGGTGACCGTTGTCGGTGCCCAGCACGGATGGCGTCTGGAAGTGCTTGTCGAAAGATTCAGCGAGCTCGACCGTGCGCTGGTGCGGAGGTCGAGCCTTCTCATCCTGGCCGCCAGCAGCAGCCTCGGCGGCCTTCTCTTTCGCCTTCGCGATGTCGGCGTCCTCGCGCTGCTCGCGAAACTCCCGGCGCGATGCCATCTTGGACTCCTGCTCAGCGCGGAAAGAAGCCACCTTGTCGAGCGGGGACTCGAGCAAGTCGTAGAGGCTGGAGACGTCCTTCAGCCGGATCGGCTGGCGATCGGCGCTGGCGCTGACCTTGACCGAATCCTTGGTGTCGGCCTGGGAGCCCAGCAGCGATTCACCACGGGGAGCGTCCCCGCTGGGGATGACGTGCCTGCTCTGGAGCGTGGTCACGAAGTCCTTGACGTCCTTCAGGCCTGCCTCGATGTCCTTCTCGTTACCGACAACGAAAGAGTCGATCTCGTGCTTACGTCCGAGCCGGTTGGCGATACCGGACGTGATCGCGCCGATGAACCCAGGCTTATCCCGGTCCATCGTCACGGACAGCGAGTGCACCACCTGCATACCCGGCACCCTCTCGGCAGCCTGGGCGAGATACTGAGCGGCTTCTTTCCGGTCAACCGCCATAATGGGGGTGCCGCCCTGGTAGAACACCTTGCCGTCCTTCGCGAGCAGCTCATAGAACTTGCGCTTGACGTCCTCGTTGCCGGTGATCACCAGGCGCTGCTGCCGATCCGGGCTCAGGCGAATGGCAGCGAGCGAGGACTCGAGACTGGTAGGCTTTTCCGCGGAGGCAGCAAGCTTGTCCGCCTTCTCGACATTGGAATCACCTGGCGTGAAGTCATCAACGCCTTCCTTGGTGCGTGCAATGGCGTCTTCGTGCGACTCCAGGCCAGGCGCCTCGGTAGTTGCTTCAGTAGTCGACGCGTCAACGCCTTGGCGGGTCACCCGGTCGAGCTCTTCCTTTGTGGCGGCGTCGCGAAAGTCGAGCAGCTCCTTTCGAGTCTGCGCGTCCTCCACGAGGATGGCGGAGGTGGAGTGGTCGCGGATCCAACCTTCGAGCTTCATCTCCTCGTGGATGCGGGTTTGCTCGGCTCCGCGGCGGTCGTCTTCAAGCCGCAGATCGTGGAGCGTGTTGGAGAGATAGTCAGGGTCGTTGTTGCGCGGCTGAGGCTGGAGGTGTTGGTCGTCGAAAAGGCTATCCATGAAAAGTGCTCCGAGGTGATCCTGAGTATAGGAATCGAGCCTCGTTTTCGTTCGCCTCCGGCGGCACCACGGCTGGCGCCGTGCACGGCTGTGCCAGATGAATCTGCCACATCCCACTTGTGCCCGTTTTACAACGTCGGGTAGCGTCCAGCGGCTGCATGACTCTACTCTAACGTCGGAGAGGTCTTGGACCCTACGCTTTGCTTGGTCCTCGATCTCGCCTTTCGTTGCGTCTTCGTCGTCGGTGCCCTCAGGTCGTTTCTCCCCTCGACCGACTCACTCCACCTGCGGCGGCACAAGTGGGATGTGGCAGATTCAGCTTTTCTATATTTCTTGCTTCGCGGCCGCAAAGGCCCCGCTTCGCGAGGCCCACGCGTGGCGGTCTCTAGCTGCGCCGCACCAGCCCTCCAACCCCACCTCCTCGAATCGCGCAATGCCGCAAACCATCCGCAAGGGGGCTGCATACGGCATGACCGTCGAGGCGATGCGCAACGCCTGGCAACGCGGGCACACAGCACCTCGCGCGAGCACCGAACGACGCCGCGAACGCGAACAGCCCGAGCCACGCCCGCAACGCGCCGGCACCGCGAACGCACGACGCCACCCGCTCCAAGCGCACACAGCGCCAGGCAAGCGAAACGCCGACCGCAAAACGCGGCAGGAACCGCGCACGAAACGACCGCATGAAGCCGCTGCGCGTGCACAGAAAAACGGCGCTTCGCTGGGTGGGTAAGAGGATAGGTTTGCGTCCAGCTAAAGGGGAGCACACCGGTCCGTTGCTTGCGCCAGAAAAACGTTGCCGTGGGCAAGGGAAGGAAAGGAGGAGATGGAACTCTTGCGGGAGGCTGGCGCTGTATGGATGTACAGGCCCAGTGAGATGGGCGGCTTAACGTGCCCGATGCCTTACGGTCGAACCGGAGTGGATGCAGCAGCAGAATGAAGGGATGGGAGACTCATTCGCCCAGGCGCGGGCCCCACATCCGCGAGTGGGCCTGGCCCACCTTCCCCCAAGCATGCACGAGGCCCACATTCCCCCGGGCGTGCACCAGGCCCAGCGTCGCCCCGGCGTGGTGATGCAGTTGCGCGCGCATGGAACCGGCCCCGCGCGGCGGGTCCTCAAGTGCGGGTTTGCATCTCCTGGCATGGCGCCTGCGCGCCGCTGGTCTCACTAGAGTTGAAGGTTCCCCGCTGGGGACCTTCAACGCCAGCAAGCACCTGGCGCGATGGTGTGCAGACAAGCGCCAGCCTGCACGGCGCAGCGTCGCCTGGGTGTGCAATGCGAGCACATGATCGCGCGGGGAGGCGTATCGCTTGACGGCCCCCGTTACGGACATGCCGGACTGCATGCGGATGCGCGTGTATGGCGCCTGGCCCAGGCGGCGTGGAACTGCATCTGCGCGCTGGCGCTTGCTACACGGTGCCTTGTCGTGTGCCTGAAACCTCGGCGCGCATATGCCCCTGGTGCTGGTTTGCTCCAGGAATAATTTCGCCGGCATGATGAAGTCTGCGACTTCCCCATCCCGTCAAAATCATCCCCTCCGCCTTCAACCGCTCGGCCCGATCGCGCGTCGCGCGATCGTTCCCGCTCTGTGTGGAGAAAGGCTGCGACCCGCGACAGGTACGTGGGGGGCGGGGCGGGCCGGCGGCCGTTGCGGCAACTCGAAGCGTGGTCCATCAGGACCCGGGTTTGTATCGGTCGCTGGCGCTGGCGGCCCGACATCCCCCGAGCTTGCACGACCCACACCCCCCAGCACGCACGGCCCCGCATCCCCCCGGTATGCACCGGCGCGCTCCCGCATGGCACCCGCAACATCGCTCAGGTCTGGGCCCAGCCCCCGCGGCCGCGGGGGCTCACCCTCCCGCACTACACTGCCGCTGGCCTGCAACCTCATCGCTCCGCGTGCCCACGGGAATCCATCGTTGATGGAATGCCGTGTTCCCGCTGCTCCTGGCGTACATGAAAGACAACCTCGCGCCTGGCGCACGTGGTGCTGCTCCCGCATGCAGGGCCTGCACGTCTCCAGTATGGCTCGCCTGGCGCTTCAGGCCCACCCCGGTCATGCCGGCTCGTCTGGAGTTGTGCGAGTATGCATCTCGCAATGCGCGAGCAATGCGTCCCGCCTGCTGCTTGTTTGCGCTGCGAACCGCTCCGCAATTTCGCCCTGGGGTAGGCGAAATCGCTAGGCGCTGGACTCACCTGTCATTGTGTTGCGCCAGCCTGGCTCGGGGGCGGGCGAGAGCCCTGAATTCAGGCTTCGACCGGAGAAGGGTGGCGGCCGAGATGGATCCTGGACAGACCGGAAGTGCATCGACAATGCGAGACACCGGGCCGGAGTCGGCCCTGAGACTGCGGGGCCTGAGGTGGCCCCGCGCGCGGAGTTCCTCACAGTGGACTGCTGGCATGGGTTTGCTTGAGCGTAGGTTCCGGATTACCCGGACGGCGCCCAGGCCTGGAGTGTCTCCAGACGATCTAGTTGAATGGTGCTGTGTGGAGGAATGATTCAGCTTGGAGCTGCTTAGACTACGCAGATCCGTGCCATCCGGCCCGGACTGCGGGCAAGCGAATCGCGTCCGGCGAATCGTGCTGACGTCCCGATTCCCCTCGGCGCCAGCCTGGAGCGCATGCTGGTGTGACGACACTCTATGTGCGGCAAGTCCGTTGAGCATTTTCACCCGGGCCTGGAGTCCCTCTTACCACCTGGTCTGAGATCTATTCCGCTCCGCTACATCCAGTTATCCAGAGGAAAACTGGATTCGCCTGGCGCTGGCGTGCACTTTTGATTCAACATCTTCGGGTCCTGTCTCATCTTCATTGTGGACTTGCCGGCTCTGCGAGCCCCACTCCGCGGCCCGACTTTTCTCATCCAGCTTGGCGCCCAGCAGCTCACAACTCCCGCTGGCACGACACTCCCTCAGCGTGCAGCACCCACTCGCGCGCGACACCTTCCTCTTGGTAAGCACTACTTGCCGTACGCAGGAGAGTGGCCAGGAACAGAAAAGCCTCCGAGCCTGAAGCTGCGGAGGCCTTTAAGCCTGCTATTGGAGCAGGTGGTTCAGTTGTCGAAACCGTTGGTGCCGTATGCGTTGCCGTGGATGTCGACGCCGAAGGGGCCGTTCATCATGGGCAGTCCCGAAACCGGATTGACCGCCGGAATGATGTTTTGCTCGAGAGCATAGTCTGGGATCACACCATCTGCATCGGCATGCGACGCGATCGAGCCGGCTGCAACCCCAGCGGCCGCTGCACCTGCGGTACGGCCACCGCGCTGGGCCCACGAACGGGCGGTGTCCTGGCGGCCCGCACGCGCGATGTTGGCTCGGCTTTCGGCGTCCTCACGCTCCTTGCGGCGCTGAGCGACGAACTTCTCGAACTTCACGCAATCGATGGCCATCTTCTGAACCATCTCCAGGGTGATCTCTTCGGGGGGGATGCCGAGATGTGCGCTCAGGATTTGGACCGCGCGGTAGCGGCCGCAGTCGATGGCTTCATCGCGAGCACGCGTCTTGCGGATGTCGGCCTGGAGGCGACGGTCCATCGCATAGCCGAGGGCCAATCCGAGGGGGCTGGTGACCCAGAGTGTGGCCCAGCCCCAGGCGAACACGCCGGCGGCCATGAGGAGAAGCGGCAGGAGGAAGGTCGCGATCTGACGCGTGCCTTCGTAGCGGATATGCCCCAGCGGAGCTGCCGGCTTGGGGTAGCGCAACCAGTAAACGACGTTCTGGCCGCGGGCGATCAGATCCCGTGCGATGACGAGATCTTCGTAATCTACAACTTCACGCAGCGGGTCGCGACGTGCGACTGTTTTGTCCTTTTCCATGATTGTCATTCCAATTCTTTTCAATATCCACTCGAGTCATGAGCATGTTACGTCCTTGATGATGTTTCCGCACACTGATCTTCTTGTCTTACTCCATCGGGTCTTTGCCCAACGGTTGTGTGTAGTATAAGCCAGATCATCGTATGTTGCAATTTACGAGTACGGACGTTGCGACGCAGCAACGTGTTCCATCCCCTCGAGATGCACGCACAGGTAATGGTAGGTGGCGCTCCAGTGCTCATATCAAGCGCTTGCGTACACACACGCCCCGCTTCGCGATTCCTCACGCGCGGCGTGGTTTGTGCCTGCCGGCGGGGGTGTGTCGAGGAAATTTCATGTAGGCAAAAGACGTGTTTGAAGTATACTTCCGTGCGCCAACTAGCCTACATCGCCTCGTGTCTGACTCGCAAACCCGAACCGCTTCCGCACAAACTGCCTCCGCCGCTGGCGCAGGTCAACGCCCTGTTGCGAAGCTGCCGGCGCGCACGGATCTGGCGTCGCTGCTGGCCTTGAAGCTCGACATCGACTTCGTGCTTCCGGGCCTGGTCCGGGGCACCGTCGGCGCCCTCGTGAGCCCCGGCGGCGTGGGCAAATCGTACTGGACGCTGGAAGTCGCTTTGGCCATCGCATGCACCGTGAAAGTGGGAAGCACGTTCGAGCGCCTCGATCGGAAAATCAACCTAACGAACCTGCGGCCGGAGCAGGGGCGGGTGGTACTGTTCGCAGCCGAAGACGCCCAGCAGATCGTGGCCTCCCGCGTGCAGGCCGTGCTGGGTGACGCGCAGATCGATGGTCGGAACTTCGATTACCGAGACTGCGTCGGACTGAATGTCGACATCATGGTGGAAGACTGGTTTGCCCAGCTCCTGGAAGCTTCGCGAGGCGCGCGCTTGGTGATCCTGGACACACTATCCCGCTTCCACCAGCTCGACGAGAACTCCACCCTCGACGCCAAGAAGCTGATGGCTCAGCTGGAACGCCTGGCAGCAGAATCCGGTGCCGCAGTGCTCTACGTGCACCACACCAGCAAAGTAGCGGCCATGAGCGGCGCCGGCGCGATGCAGCAGGCCGCCCGCGGCTCGAGCGTGCTGGTGGACAATGCTCGGTGGGCGGCATTCCTCGCTCCCATGACGGAGCAGGAAGCCCGGCAATTCGATATCGAGGGTTCAGCGGCTGAGTATGTCCGCTGGAACATCAGCAAGCAGAACTATGTCGCGCCGCGTGATGATGTCTGGTATCGCCGCCGCCATGACGGCGTGCTCCAGGCCGTACACATGCGAAAGCGTGTGCGCCTCGCTGCGCCGGCCGAACCGACGGTTCCTGCACCGGCAGATACCCCCGCTGCCGTCCTTAATCCGGTGACACCCGAACCGAGCGCAGCACCTCTGGTGTTGCTGCCCTCGGCAAACAATGTAAACGGAGGCAACTGGTGACCCCCTGTGCTTTCCGTAATCTTCCCTTTCGCATGACCAGTACCACTGAGATGCAGCCTGCCGCAACGGCGCCAGGACTGCTCAAATCCATCCCCACGAGCACGGCACACCAGGCTCGCTTACAGCTGTACCAGCCTACTCGCCGGCCGAAGCACATGGAAAGGGTGATCACCGCGCCTTGGGGGACTGCGACAGTGCGGGGAAAGATCGGCCAGGTGCACGCCGACATCGTTGAAGCGATCTGCCGCAATGCGGAGGATCACCGGATCATCCCTGCGACGGGACACCTTCAGGTGCTCGTCGATCCGTACAAGGTGCGGGTTTCGGTCGGCGGCGGGACCGCCTACTCGCGCGACACACTGTGGAAGATGTTGCGGGAGCTGCGGGAGACCTCGATCATCTTGGATGTGCCGGCCCAGCAGCTCAAGGTGCTCGGCGGCATCCTCGATCGGGTCGAGGAGTCTCCCGCCAAGCGAATCAATCCTCTGACCCAACAGGCTCGCTCGCTGTGGCGGGTCACCTTCGACCCGGCATTCGCTGTGATGCTGCGTGAAGACTTGCATCTCTATTACGATCCCGCGCCCCTGGCGAAGATCGACTCAGGCGTTGCCCAGGCGATCGCCCGACACATTCTGACCCATCGGAATGCGCCAACCGGGGGTTGGCAGCTGGACACCCTGATCCAGGCTGTCGGCGCCGGCAACGATTCTGAGTCCATCCGCAATCGCCGGCGCGAGGTGCGCAATTGCAAGGACCAGCTGGCGACGCTGGGCATCATGGTCCAGGGGGACCGGGTACTGGTCTACGACGACGCAGACCAGATCTGATCGCCGAGTCGACACCCAGGCATGAGAAAGCCACCTCAAGGAGGTGGCTTCGTGCTTTCAGGACCTGCTCAGAACGAGACCTGGCCCACGTGCATGTTCGTGGCGGCGTGGTACTTGTCGATCTTGACGATCTCCCCATCGGTCCGCAGGCCTTGCGCCAGGAGCACTGCGCCGGAGTCGGTCTCGAACTCCGACTGGGGCCAGGCCGGGATCCAGCCGTGTGGTTGCTCGATCAGCACCTCGTAGCGGAAGTCTCCGCGTTCTTCTGCAACCATTCCTGATCCTTTCCGTTCTGATTGACATGCTGGGGTATAGCTCCCAGGCAAAAGAAACTCACCGCCAGGAGACGGTGAGTTGGGAGGGAGGCGTATTGCCTGGTGGTCAGTTGGAGACTGCGGGCAGTTCACGCAGCGTGCCGGCCGCCGCAGCGCCCTTGGGACTCACACGCACGCCACTGAGCAGCTTGTCGGTGGCGACCTTGTAGGCCTCCAGCATGACGACACTGGTGGGCTTGCTGTCGGCCAGGCGTTGGGCACAGCGCTCGGCGATACCTTTGTTCCAGGTCACCAAACGCTTGATGCTGTCAGACGCCCACTGGAGCGGCATGATATGAACTTCATAGCGTATCGGAGCGTCCGGGGACAGATCGACGATGCAATGGTCTTCCGAGCTTTCGCCCAGATCGACCAAGTCGACATAGGCGGGGGCCCCTTGAGATTTGTGGATCGTGACCACGACACCCTTGTTCAGGTCGCCAGCCGCACCCTGGGTGCAGGCATGGGGATTGCAGGTAGGCAGGCCGCCGGCGCATTTGTCTTGGCACATGATATTTCCTTCGGTTGGAGTAATGACACCTCGTATAGCGTTTCAACGGCCATTCCGTGACGGGGACGGGAATCTCAGGTGCGTAGCAAAAGCCAGGCGACACCCGAAAAACTCGGGGTGGGTGTGTAGCAAAAGCCAGACGGCGTGTACCAAAAGCCAGGGGCGTGTCGCATAAGCCAGCCCGTGTGTAGCAAAAGCCAGCCTTCTTCAGGATTCTAAGGATTCTCTTCAGGAATCCTTAGATAGCGTATCTCGAGCGATGAAGATGGAGCTTCTGGGGCTTCAACGATCTTCGCCTGACGCACTCACATGGAACTGGAATGTGGCATCTGCGCGTAATAATTTCGGGTGTGCAGCACATACCTCCCGCTTCGCGATTTCCACGCGTGGCGACGTCACTCGCCTGTCGGGAGCCCGGGGTCCGTCGGCCCCGGTTCCCTGGGCGCTGGTTTCATCGAAAGCGAGCCCCTTCAAGAATGGCTTAACCGAGCTTGGGTGGATCTGCTGCCGCGAGGACTAGCGCAGAGCCCGCTGGTGTGGGTTAAGCCTGAGCGATGCTCCGGTGTGGAGTTCCGCCATCCCCCCGTGTCTGCTATTCCACCGGCCTCGAGCAAGCACCGTGATCTGGAGTGGCTTGCTGGAGCCATTGAAGCGAGAGCATGTCGGGCAGGGCATGCTCGCTGGCGGACGTTGGCCATGCAGGAGGGGTGCCGTCCAGTATGCGGAGCTGAATTTCGCAGCATCTGTGTTGGCGAGCAGTAAATGGAATGCTGGCGCATCGTTATGCCAGCTTGATCAGGAGTGGACGTTGATTGCGCCAGCTCAGCAGAGGAGAGTGGAGGAGCTCTCTCGCTTACCGTAATGGGAATAGGGGATGCGGGAGCCACTCAGCCGAGAACCAGTCAGGATGCTATCGCCCCGGGTGGCTTCAATAGTGGGACGCTTGGGCGTGGGAGATTCTCGAATTGAAAGGGGGTAGATGGCGTCCGCGCTACCGCACGGCCAGGAAGGGTAGGCACCAAACGCTGCGATCAATCAGCACGAGGGTTGAATGACGAGTAGATTCATTCCCTCCCGCGTAGGTGGCTTACCAGACATGGAGGTGTTTGGGGGGAGGAATTCCTCGGGAGGTGTGGCGTCGTACCGTGTTGCACAAGCCAGGCGCAAGAGCGGAAACTGGTTGCAAGGCTGGGGATTTCAGCTTGCGAGCGGGAAGCCGTCGCGGCACTGAAGCCGCGGAGCAAGTGCGGCCGGCGCCCAAGGGCGAACTGGGCGCTCACGCCCTCAGTTCGCCTGGAGGCGATAGGGTCGTGGCTGGTAGGCTGGGGATACAGGTGGGCAGTTGTGCGGGAGCGTCGAGGTTTCCAGGCTGGCGGTTGCCGGCGAGGACGGGTGACTCTCGGGGCTGGATGACTCGTCGGGGACTAATGACTCTCCGGGGCTTCAATGACTCCCGGGGACTCACATGACTCGGTGCCTTTAGGCAATCATGCGGTGCCTCATAGGCACCGCATGTACGCGTGGGGTACACGGTCCGGGGACAAGGACGTCGCCGCGCGTGGGGATTCGCGAAGCGGGGCGTATGTGTCAACCCAAAATCAATATGAAGCACGAGCTGCCACATTCGAATCAGCCGGCGGAGCCGGCGCCAGGTAGTGCGGTACCTGTGAGGGTTGCGGGTCTTGAGGATACGATTTAGGCAATAGGCAGCTTGAGCGCTATACTATTCCGTGTTTGTCGTGGTCTGCCTGCGGCATTTTTCATTACCTACCTTACAGATCCTGATGCAGAAAGTCTCCGGCCCCATCAATACCCAAGCCTTCATTGCGTACGCGCGCCAGCACAAACCGTTCGAAGAGGCCTACAACCTGGCCACCAAGCTGTACGCCAAGCAAAAGCGCGACTTCACCGGGATCAAGTACATCAGCCATCCGTCCACGGTCGCGGCGCTGCTGCTGGACTACCAGTTGCCTGCCGCCACCATGGTGGCCGCAGTGCTGGAGGACACCCTGAGCCGTACCAGCCTGAAGCCGGCCACGATCGAGAAGCTGTTCGGCGCCGAGGTCCTGGCCCTGGTGCAGGCGCTGACGCCGGGCGACCAGCGTGGGGCCGAGGCGCTCAAGGAGTATGGCGAGCGCATCCGTGCCGCGGGCTACCAGGCCCAGACCGTGAAGATCGTGTCGGTGCTGGACCACCTCTGCGCCATCCCGGCCAACCGCCTGTCCGCCAGCATCGACAACCTCGAAGCCTGGACGACCCTGCTGCCGTACCTCTCGGGCGGTAATGCGCAGCTGCTGGAGCGCCTGACTGCCGCACTGCGCCGCGCGCGCGCCTGAGATCTGCGGCAATCGCCCGGGGGAGCTGGATTGTGTCAGCCTCCCGGGCGATTCATTGCTGCGGGCCGTCCGCCGGCCCTGCCTTTCTGCCCACATACCCTGCCTGGCCATGACCATCTCCTCGATCCTGAAGAACCTCCTCCCGAACCGCCTGCGTGCCTATGAAGCGATCGCGGACAAGGCCATTGCCTTCCACGAGTCCTACACCACGCTGACTCTGCTGCCGGGCGCAGCTGCATACTACCTGAAGCAGCTGCGAACTCGGGCGCAGGCTGGTGGACCCGAGGAGACTCTAAGGGAAGGGTTCTTGACGTTTGCCGCTGCGTACTACCGGGCCATCGTGCACCAGGCGATGGGCGTCAAGCTCTACCGGTCGCAGCTCATTGCGGCCCTTGCCCTCGCTGACGGCTACTTGCTGGAGATGGGCACCGGCGAGGGCAAAACCCTGGTCGCGCCGCTGGCTGCGTGGTTGACGGTGGTCCGTGGCGGGACCGTACACGTCGTGACCGCCAACGAGTACCTCGCCCAGCGCGACGCCAACCAGATGTTGCCGGTCTACCAGGCTATGGAATTGAGCGTCGCGGTGACCCTGGTGGGGCAGGCCATCGAGATCAAGCGCCAGGCCTACACGTTCGATGTCGTCTACGGCACGGCCACGGTATTCGCGCTGGACAAGCTCTTTGATGAGGTTGTGGTCCATCCTGGGCACCGGCTGAATCCGCGCGGCCTGGCGAAAACCACCGCTATCGTCGACGAAGCCGACCAGGTGCTGATCGACGAAGCGAAGACCCCGGTGGTGTATTCGACGAATGTGCCGGCGGATGCCAGCGCGTTTCAGACCTTGATCGGGCTGGTCGAGCCGCTCCAGCGTGGCGCGGCACCGGGGGCGCTCGGCGCCGCCGGCGAGGATGGCGACTTCTGGCTCGACCTGGACAACAAGGCCGCCGTGCTCACGGAGCGCGGATATGAGACTGTGACCGCGGCGCTGCGGGCCGCCGAGCTGCTGGCGCCGGCCGATCCGGACTATGGTGCACAGCACCAGCATCTCTTGCTGTTGGCGACTGGGGCCCTGGGGGCGCGCGAGCTGCTCAAGCGTGACGTGCATTACACGGTGCAGGACGGACAGATCGTCCTGATCGATGCGCTGACGGGGCGCCTTCTGCCCGGGCGGCGCTGGGATTCTGGCATGCAGCAGATGCTGGAGGCAAAGGAAGGCCTGGCCATCTCGGACGAGAGCATCGTGATGGGCCGGATCACCCTGCAAAACTTCTTCAAGCTTTATGGCAGGATCTGTGGCATGTCCGGCACCATCATGGCTGACGCAGAGGAGTTCTTGGCAGTCTATGGTCTGCGTGCCGCTTCCGTGCCGCGCAACGTCCCGTCGCGCTGCGAGAACCTGCCCGACGTATTCTGCCGCACCAAGGCCGACAAGCTCGAGTACCTGGCGCAGACGGTGAGCCAGGCCTACACCAGCCGGCGCCCGGTGCTGGTGGCGGTCTCCCATGCCGAGCAGGCGCAGCAGGTGGCGGATGCGTTGCGCGCGCGGGGCATGGCGCCGCGGGTGCTCACCGCGACGAACCACGCGGAAGAGGCCGAGATCTTCGCCCGGGCCGGCGAAAAGGGGGCGATCACCGTGGTGACCAGCCTGGCGGGCCGCGGCGTGGACATCAAGCTGGGCGGCGATGCCCGGGCCATGTTCGATTTCTTCCGGCAGATGTTCGAGCTGCCCCTGGGCGAGGTCGGTTCGGATGAGTGCCAGCGCCAGCGCAGCCGGGCCGTGGAGCTGACGGCCGCGCTCGACGTTTTCCTGGGCTCGGTGGTCGCCATCGGCAATGAAATCGACTGGAGCCAGGGCCAGGCCGCGCGCGACATGTACTCGGCATTCGATGATGCCGCGGAGCTGGCCTGCGTGCTGCGCTACTTCGAGGCGGACGCACCCCAGATGATTGCCGGCCGCGAGGTTTTGTCCCGCTTCATCTCCACACCTCCGGTGTGGGCCCGGAACGCAGTGCGCTTCCGCCACGAGCAGGGGCTCTTCGTCATCGGCTTCGAGCACTTTGAGTCCGAGCGCGCGGACCAGCAGCTGCGCGGCCGCACCGGGCGCCAGGGCGATCCAGGGACCACGCTGTTCCTCACATCGCTGGATGACAGCCTGTTGGTCGACAGCGGATCGGGGGAAGAGCTGCGTCGTCTCTTGGCCATGGTAGGTAACAAGGCCACGGTAGAAAACGGGGGCGCGCCTGCGTGCGACTGCGACACTGAAGCAGCGCCGGCCGTGGATCCGCTGGAGGAGAAGCTCTGCCGCAAGATGATCATGCAGGAGCAGCGTATCGCCCAGGGCCGGGCCGCCGCCGCGCGCCAGCAGCTGGTGAAGTTCGATGCTGCTCTGGAGTTGCATCGCCAGGTGTACCAGGAGATCCGCCAGCAGGTGCTGCTTGACGATGGGGGCGCGCAAGCCTTTGTGGACCGGCTTATCGCGGACTTCGCGCAGGAAATGGGCCAGGTGCTCAAGGCCCGCGGCGCCCAGGTTGTCGTGGATGAGTTCGCGGCACGCGTCCAGGGCATGGATGTCCCCATGGTGACACTGGATGAGCTGGAGCGGATGGATCACGAGCTCGAATTGGACGTGCTGATTGCCGACCGGTTGCGGTACCAGCATCGCGAGGCCCTGAATCCGGTGGCCGAGCAGGATCGCGCGACGTTTGAGCGGTTCCTCGTCTTGTCGGAGATGGATCTAGCTTGGTCGCGGCACCTGGAGGAGCTGACAGCGCTGCGTCGCGGCATCCACCTGCGCGGACACGCCAAGCAGGACCCGCACATCGTCTTCGAAAAGGACGCGTACACCCTGTTCGAGACGTTCCTGGCTGAAATGCACTCCCGTGTCCTCACTCGGGTCCTGACCTGGAAGGACGGCGCCGCGGTGGCACCTACGGTGTGACATCCGGGCAGCGGGTTGTGCGGCAGCGCCGGCCCGCGCGGTAGCTGCTTCCAGCGACTTTCGTTATACTATGAAAGTTGCATAATGCCAAATTGAGGAAACCGCCATGCTAGCGAAGTTGAGAACGATCTCCCGTAGAACCTGGGTTGCGAGTATCGCCACCGCGGTTTTTGTGACCGGGTTGGCCGGGGTCGACTACTGGACGGATGTGGACCCTCGGTTTGAAGCAAACCGCCAGGCCGTGGCACAGCAGCGTCTTGCGCGCGAGCGCGCAGACTGCATTCGGATGCTACAGCACCAGGCTAGCCTGGTCCCAGCTCAGGCCAAGAGTCCTCGGGTTTCGGATGCCGGTCTGACGTGTGATCGCCATTCGCCTGTGCGGACGGAGGTGAACTGGATCTCGATCACGATTGTTGTGTTGGCTGTCGGCGCGGCACTCGCTCCGGCGGCGTCTTACTTGATCCGCCGCAGGGCCGGCTAAGGCCGCAGCAGACATGCCATCCACGATGAACCGCAAGAATGGTTGGGGCGTTGCACTTCTCGTCGCTGCGCTGCTTGGCCTTGGCGCTCTGGAGCTCTGGACGGAAGTTGATCCTCAATTCGAAGAGGCTCGCGTAGCTCAAGAAGCTCGACGTGCAGATCGGCTGTCAGGGAATACCCCCGAGCAGAAGGCGGATCGGCGCGCGTGCGACGCAATCATGAAACAGCAAGCCGAAATGGCGCTGGCCGGCCAGGGCGAGGAAGCGCGAAAAATCGATGTGGCGGCTGTGTGCGATCGGAAGGAATTCGCGGAGGCGAAGAGCCGGGAAATTGCATTCTGGCTGGCTGCCGTATTTATCGGCTTAGTGGGCCTGGTAGTTTTCGGCCCGATGCTGCTTTTCGGAGCGTCTGGTCTTCGTTGACTTCAGAAAAGGCAAGGTTTATGTCTCAAATCGTACCGCAGGCGCTCGCCGGCCAACAACTGCTCGAATTCTACGAGGGCTTGTACACGCACATCATTCAGGGCCCGAATCCCGAGTCTCCGCATCGATACTTGGTGGAGATGACACTCGCAGACCTGCGAGCCCGGGCTGCGCGTGAGAAGGAACTCCTGTGCACGCTGATGCAAGGGGTACCTGGGCTGACGGTTGACGAAATCAACGCCATCGTCACGCCTGACACCGGATGGGAGGTATCGCTTGCGACCTCCCCACACGATCAATCCGAATTCCTGCATTTGTGGCGTCGTGATGCGGCCGGCGCCAGGGTCCTTCTGACGTCGTTGCCCAGGGAAGCAGGGCCTGGCGTCCTCTGTGCCTTTGGCAGCGTGGCCAGGCATTACAAGGAGCTGGGGGCCCGCGAGTCGGGGGATGCTGGCCCAGGCGGCTCGTTGCCCGCCTACAGCTCCGAAAACCCGGCGCCGTGCCCGTTCTGCGGCAGGAAGCCTGACATGGACGGGGACGACACGCTCTATCCAACCGGACGCTGGCGCGAAGACGACGGCCTTCGGCATTACCTGATGATCGACGACGAGCGGGAGTCGCACGGAACCGTGTACACGATGCACTGCCCAGAAACCTATGGCGGTTGTGGCGCACAGGTGGCCGGCGACAGCAAAGATGACGTAATGGCGAAGTGGAATCGGCGGTCGACATGAGCCTCGCTACTGGCCTGGTGGCGTATACCGCTGTAGGCTTTATCACAATGGCGTGGCTGGCATACCGAAACACGGTTGCGCTTCGGCGGGCATTTTGGTTGTCAACGTTGTGGCCGCTGGCGATCATCTTTTTCCCGGCCTTGAGGCAGTGGATGCGGATGGAGAGCAACGGCTGGTTGCGGGGGATAACGCATCGCCCCGCGCTGTATGTGCCTCGCGGCCGCGGCGCTCGCCGGCATACCCAACGTACCTGGGTGACGTCCTGCCCATGGTGGACTCGACAGGTCGTGACGCAAACCGTGAAGAATCGCAAATGAGCATCATCACTGGAATCGCCCTCTATCTGGCCGTGGGCTACGTCCTGTTGGCGTGGATCGCTTACCTGGACAATTTCGAGGTGCGCGGAGCTTTCTGGATGTCGCTGCTGTGGCCATGCGTACTGGTGGCTATTCCGATCGCTCTGAGCATATCCTGGATCTATCGCAGGGGCTGGATGATCGACATACAACGACGGCCGGCGAACCTGTCGCCCTGGGGAAAGCGCAGTCGACCTGGCGCTGGGCGGGGCTGGGCGGTGCGTTGTCCCTGGTGGGAGTTGCAGGTCTGGGAGACCCGGCCGAAGGCTCAAAGGACGGCAGACTCTCACACGACCTGATTCAGGTGGCTGAGAGTTGACGAAAGCATATATGCAGATATACTAGATTCGTGGCCGAATAGGTCCGCGCCCAGTCCACGGCTAAGCCGTGCAAACCTACCTTCCTGCCTTGCAGGAGTACGGATCAGCTATGAAAATCTTGATCATCACCGAGAAGGCCTCGGTATCCCGAGCACTGGCTTCCGCCGCGCGAAGCAAGTGGCCAGCCGATGAAGTCAGCTTCCTGCATGTTTGCCCCTACGTGGGCGTGGGTTGGGGGCTTGAAGCCAAGCTGCCACGAGGGCTCAAGCACAAGAGCTTCCCGGTAGTGCGCCAACCGCAGTATCGGGCGTTCTGGGATAACTCGCGGTACCCTGACGCTGTGGCTGCGAAGGTAGGGCCGACTGGGCAGCTGGAGCCTATTCCCACGACGATTGATCTGGTCACCGGTGCCGATCTGCTCGTATTTGGCGGAGATCCGGACCGCAGTGGCGCCAGCAGCTTCGCGCTGTTTATCACCCAGGTTCTCGGTGCCGATCGGGTCGACTCAGCCCAGGCGCTTATCATCCCTGCGCTGGACAAGGATTCGGTCGAACGGGCGTTCGAGCATATGACGCCCTTTGGTGAAAGCGCACTGAAGGCCCTGGCTACGGCCGGCATGGTGAAGCGATATTTCGATTGGAATTGGGTCGTCAATGCCCGTGCGATCCTGAGTCCTGTTTTGAGTGCCGTCGGAGTGCCGGCCGATGCACCATTTTTCTCGAAGTACGCCCTCCAGGTGTTGTACTTCCTTCGTGACCAGCCCCCAATGAGCGATGGGCAGATCATCTCTCAGATGTACAACTGGGGAGGCACAGGGCGCTACGGGCGAACTCAGCACTTGGGGAGTGCTTCATCATCGGCATACATCGTCAACACGCTTTGCTGGTTGGGCCTGCTGTATCCTCCGGATCGTCAGCAGATTCGGATGTGGCAGGTCACCGATCGTGGTCATGCGCTGCTGGCGGCGTTGCATCCGGATTGCGAGGATCCAGATCTCCCGTTCCGGCTGGACGCCTGGTGCGAGCAGGGCGATGCGGCTTACCCGTCGGTGGACCGCTACATCCGCACGTTCTTCGGTAAGCAGATGCGATTTGTCGGGCGCGCTGCCGTACAGGCATAGCTACTGATTTGCTGACCAGGGGATGAGGTGCGGCAAGGTCCTTGCTTTATTGCGGGGACTTGCCGACCTGTTAGCGTAGTTGACGGATGGCATTACATGGATATACTGAATGCATCCTTAACCAAAGTTGATTTAGCCATGAAACTGAAGACCGCACTCTTTGTGAAGATTTCTTCGACGCTGGCGGCCCTGATCGCCGCTTCGACATTCAGTACCGCCATGGCGGCCGATGGCGTTGTCGTCCTGAAGGACACCCGGCAGTACGACGAGTACACGTCCAGCGTCAGCGGAATCGAAGGCTGCACGATGCCGATCGACATTGCGAGTGTGAAGCCAGGTGAATGTGACGTGAAGAAGGATCGCTACGTCAAAACGGGCGAACTGCTGACGCGGAACACCGAGGCCGGTGTCTGTGCTCACAAGGTGTGGCGCACGGATGGGCTGGTGCCGATCGCAAGCAAGGGTGGGGCCATTGCATCCCCCACAAGTGAGACCACCCAGTCCACGTACGCCTGCACGACGGACGGGCTGCCCGTTCGGTCGTAAAACGGCCGGAGTGTGCCCGCTGATCAGAGTACCGGTGTACTGACGGACCATGTCACCAACAGACGAAGCGCCATGAACCCCTCCAACATCCAATCTCCCATCACGCTGGCGTCGCTGGATGCAGCGATCGCCCAAAACGAGGCGACCTACAAGGAGAGGCTGGCGCTCTTTCCGCCTGGCACCTACGATGAAGCTCGCAACCAAGCCCGCGACATGGTGGAGTTTCTGTCTGCTGCTCGGGACTGGCTTGTACGAAGTGGCCAGGACAGCGCCCAGTACATCGGACCCTTCGGCACGATCTACTTCAAGAAGGGCCAGCGTGTCGTCATCAAAGCAGGTTCAGAAATCCGCAGTACCCGCGGCAAGCCGACGGTGAGCACGCGCAAGCGCGTGGTGACGATTCACTATATCGACGAGGGTTACATTGACCGCAGCTGTGTCGAGCCTACCGTTCGCCAGCCCGTGGTGACCTGGGCTGGCGCAGGTGGCTACTGGTGCAGAACTGCCCTCGAAAACGTGGATACGCAGGCTAGTCTGGAGCTGCGGGCTAAAGCCCAATGAAAAACGCCCCTTTAGGGGGCGTTGGAGGGGTTGAGACTCAGATGAGGTAGTCTGCTGAGTCTTTCAGATAGTCCAAGCATTCGTTCCGCGTATAGAACGGCCGATTCATGCGTTTCGGCACGAAGCCAACCCGCTCTTTGCAAATAGACTCGAATCGATGGTGAGTCTCGAAGTCGACCAGGCTGCAAGCCACGTCGTCGCCGAGCAGCGCCACCAGCTGGCGAACCGTCTTGTCGTAGTCAGCTTGAGGCTCGAGGAACTCCGGTTGATCGCGCTCGAAGCCGTTGTTGATCGCGATGGTAACGGCCTGGTAGCAAACGCGCTGTCGATGCTGCAAAGCTTTCACTTCAGCAGATTCAGGGTTCTGGCGGTCGACCAACGCTTTTCGACCGGCGTCGGTCAACGTGAAATCGCCTCGGCAGCCGCAGGCACACCCGGCGACCAACTTACGGCGGATCAGCGAATCCATTTTCGAGCGCAGCAGCTTGGGCGGTACCTCGCTGGGCAGTCCGGGATGGATGCTATGAGGGTAGCCCTCATGGAGGGTCGCCGGCGTTGCAAGAGATGCGAGCAGCCGCAGGACCGACAAGTCGCAGATGTCTTTGCATTGAAGCTTGGCCATGGTGTGGTTCCTTTCGATTGGTTGTTTCCTGCTGATGTATAGGTCCGTCGATTGGCCAGACAAGAAAAGCCCCGCAATGCGAGGCTTTGAGGGCGCGTTGGAGTTATTCCTTCGCGCAGGGGTTGCAGCTTTCATTTTCGATATAAGCACGGCAATCCATGCGGCTCACAAATTGCCGCGGCCGGCATCCTCGTTGTGAGCTATGGAGATCGGAAAAGCTGCTGTACAGCTCGATGTCGACCAGGTTGCAGTGGGCGTTCTCACCCAGCATCTGAACAAGTTGCTCGACAGTGTGGTCGTAGGCACGTTGACTGGCTATGACCTCCGGGTGGCGTCGCCATTCAGGCGTTGAGCTGTGGCGATCGATAGCGTCGCCAAGCCTTTCGCGGGCGTCCGCTTGCTGGATCTGCATTGCCATGACTTCAGGTGAGCTGGACGTGAACATGAGTATTCCCTTCAAAGTGTTGTTTCCATTTCAGGTATAGGCATTTCCAAAAGAAAAGCCCCGCAAAAGCGGGGCTCTGAGGGAAGCTGAAGTTGTCAGGCCGTGGTGGCCTTGGACTTCATCTCAGCGATCTCAGCGCGCGTGGCCGGGCGCTGAAATCCCATTGCGAACTGGATCATGACCGGTTTGTTGACCTTCCACTTGGACACCTCGGACGAGCGATACTTGCGCGGGGTGTTGCTGTTGACGCTGGCGATCACGTGGTCTTCATGCACCTCGTGAATCAGTACGCGCATCACCGCGGTGGTCCTCAGCGTGGTGTTGCCCATGCGCCGGCGTTCCAGCTTGAACAAGGACTGACCGGGCTTGAGGTTCGATATCGTTGCCATTTTCGTTCCTTTTGTCGTTCAATTAGCAAACTGCGTTGGGCGTCGTGTCGTGGAGGATGCGAGCCTGACGGCCGCGTTCCCATTGACGCCAATCGGTAGAGCCGACGACCAGCAGCTCCGGATGTTCACCATTCCAGCCTTGTTGCCAGCGGTGGCGTGCGCCATCGGTGGAGAAAGGGTTGATGTCCACTCCGTGTTCTTGAGCCTTTTCCGCGTCAACGCGGGCCAGCTCACGCACTTCGTCGGAGGCCTTCACGCGGTCGGCCCACTCTCGGCCAAACTGGCCCACGTTGTAGTGGTACTGGCATTTACCAGCGCCAGCTATCAGACCGGGGATACCGGGCTTGCCGCACAGCGTGCAGGGGTTCTTGGTTGTGGCCATGGTGTGTTCCTCTGGAAGATTTCAGGTTTTAGAAGTAGTCCTTGGACAGGGAGTGGGCGCCGAACTCGATGTAGGGCACTTTCACCTGTTCGTGCACGGCTGCACCGAAGGCATCTGCCAGGCCGACGCCGTGGCCCATGGCTTGCATGGCGGCGTAGTGGCCGAAGAACTCCAGGGTGTTCGGCCTGTCGCCGTTGCCCTGGGTTTCGACAATGCGGATCAGCTCCGTCATCGAATTCTTGTTGCCCAGCTCCATGCCCATCACGAGGGTGCGAGCCGCGTTCCAGGCAGCAGGATCCGTTTCCGCTGGTATGCGGTCCAGGATCTCGCCGGAACGAGCCTGACCCGCTTCTTCCTCGGCGTCAGCCCAGGCGGATGCGAAGAAGGCGCGTGCCGCGTGCTTCTGAAATTCGACGATTGCCGTAACGTGTTTCATGCAATGGTCCCTTTCATGTCTTGATGGTTTTGCCGATCGACCAGACGTAGCCTTTCGGCCCGCCGTTGAGCTCGATCTGAAGGTCGGTGCGCTCGGAGACGTTCAGCGAGAAGCCTGCCTTTTCGAGCAGGGCTTTCGAGGCGTCGCTCAGGTGCCGGCGGATGATGGCCGCGGCGCCTTTCACCGACTTCGCGTAGCCGAGGGTCGCCCAGCCATTGCCCGTGCTGTAGTGGAGCACCGGCTTGCCGGCATCCTGTTGGGTGCTTGCGTGTGCCATGGTGTCTCGCTCAGTGGGTAGTTGCGGGGGTCTCGACTTGGGAGTAGTCGATGTCGTTGGGCCAGAGGCGATCCGCCATCTCGTGCATTTCGGGCACGGAATACGCATAAGCGCAGACGTCATGGGGATGTTCAGTGCCCTTTGCCAGGGCGTCTTTGAACCGCGCTTGACGCAGAACGAAGAGGTTTTGTTCACCTGTCACATACATCGTTGCCATTTGAAGGTCCTTTCAGTGTGTTGTCCTCAATGGGTATAGGCACGCCGAGCAGCTGAAAGTCACATTCGACAAGCCGCAGTTGCTGCGGCCAACTGACCGAGGTTGTCAATCTCAAAAGCCTTGCTTCACGCGGGGCTTTTCTTGGTCAATAGGGTGGTCCTGTCTGCATACGGATAATCGGTGCATCTCCAATCGAAAGACATGCATGCAACACCAACGCGCAGACGCGAAAAGGACTCAGCGTGGCAACGCAGCACCGGGCCTTGTTCTGATGATGATGTCCACATCGCTCTTGCTTGTTTCAGGCTCATTCCTGTTTTCAAGCACGATGCGATCTCGGCAGCTCATTGCGGAGCACCAAGCTCTGCAAGTGCAGCTTCTTGATGCGTTCGTGAAGAAACATGAGTGCCAAGCGCTGGTCGTGCCGGGCACCTCCTACACGGTCTACCACTGCGCCAAGCTGCCAGATCGTGCGGTTTAAGCCTCCAATCCTCGGGCATCGCAAGTCCAACCCTATACGTGCCATAGGCAACAACCAAGGAGAACCCCTATGAGCACGAAGGTCTACACAGGCTTCAAATTCATCCCCGCCACCCTGGGCGAGGTAACCCAGGTGCTGGCCAAGGTGGCAAGCGAAATCGAGGAGATGCAGCGTCAGCGTTACCGCAAGGTCTATGCATCGATGCTGGTGTCTTTGATGGACCGCAGCAGCACGTCCAAGCTGAGCAGCCGCAATGCCAGGCTGGAGGCGCCCAGATGGCGTGTCGAAAGTCAGATAGCCGATCGGCTGCGCAGACTGCGGGCGACCCAGGCGCGTGATCCAGCGGTGGATTGGGAGATCAATCTGCAATGCTGGCAGTCGAAGGCCGCCGGCCGCATCATTGGCGCCGTGGGTGGCGAGATGAGCGACCTGGTCCTGACGTTCCTCGTGGACCGAAAGATCGTTGAGCGCTTCGGCTACTGGAACAACGTCGATCCGGAGGAGGGTGTACCGCGCCGGGAGTGGAATGCTCGCAAGAAGGCGTGGGACCAGGCCCTGGACAACAAGTCCGGGCTGCCGTTCACCTTCGAATTCGAGGGCAGGTACATCGCGTTCGAGCGTTCGCCGACATGGGCTGAACTCGAGCCGTATGTTCCGACGCTTGATGAACGAGCAAATCGCGCAGCTGACAATTTCGTCTCCGCCAGGTTCTTCAAGACACTCCCTGACTTCGAGAAGAATGTTTTCAGCGCCATTGGCCAGTTCGCGATGATGAAGCGGGAGGATGACGCCACCAAGCGCGCCCTGACCGCCGCAAAGCGGCGGTACCTGAAGCGGCTGCTGACGAATGAGCAACTGGCGGCCGCAAAGGACGTCGAGCAGTTGCTGCTGGTCGACCGTGAGCGCTGAAACGACCGCGGCGACATCCAGGAGCACCCTCGATCACCCGTAGTCGATCGACTCTAGATCCAACCCCACTCAGCCCGGCGCACTGCGCTGGGCTTTTTTATTGTGTGTCGAGCATGTTTAACAGCGCTGGATGAGAATTTGTTGCAGGCAAAGTAAACCCCCAGCGAGCTGGGTGCGAAGAGGGGGGAGGTTGACCTAGTCCGAGATAGGTGTCTAACGTGCGATCGCGTATAAAACCGACAAGACCACCACCTAAACGAGTGGTTTTAAGACAAACTGGGTTGCGACGAGCAGTATTGAGAGCAAAATCCGACAGATCGCGCACACAAGTAATTGAGTGTTTTTCAGACAAATAGCTGTACAATGGATTAGTTTTCAGACAAACAGCGAGGGCTCCGCGTGGTAATGAAGCAAAAAACCGACGTTACGCTACCTGAGGTGGTCTTTACGGGCGAGGGGGATGGCGCCTTTGATCGCCAGATCCTGCGGCTAGCTGCCGCCGGGCAGCTGCTGAAGCTGTATCAGGGGGTTTACACCAGCAATCTGAGCAGCCCTCCTGAAGCGGTGGTTCATCGCCATTGGCTGAACATTGTGGGCCACCTGCTTCCGGACGCGGTTCTGAGCTATCGCAGCGGGCGCGACGTCAAGCCGGTCGACGGCCGGCTTTATGTGACCCGCGGGAGCACGCGGCGAACGCTGGAGCTGCCTGGCCTGTCCGTAAAGGTGATCCCAGGGCCAGGGGCCGTAGAAGGCGACATGCCTTACAAGAAGCTGTTCCTAGCCAGCCAGCCGCGATGGCTGCTGGAGAACATGGCAACAGGCCGCGCCGGCGGCGATCGTGTGCTGCCTCAGGACGTGATCGAGGCTGAGCTGGACAAGCTGCTGACCATTCGCGGGGAGTATCGCTTCAACGAGGTCCGGGACGCCTGCCGGAAGCTCGCTGACAAGCTGGACCGGCAGAAAGAGTTCAAGCGCCTGGATGGCATCATGGGCGCCATGCTGGGTACGCACGAAAGCCGGAAGCTGCATAGCAAGCAGGCGCTGGCGCGGGCGGCCGGCAGGCCTTATGACCCGGCCCGGCTGGCGCTGTTCGACACGCTCTTTAGCAGCCTGCGCTCGCAGGTCTGGCCCGAGGTGATGTCCACGGCGGACACCGGGGTAGCGCGCGAAAACTTCGCCTTCTTCGAGTCGTACTTCTCCAACTACATCGAGGGCACCACGTTCCTGGTGAGTGAAGCCGAGGAGATCGTGTTTGAAGGCAAGCTCATCGCCAATCGACCGGAAGACTCCCACGACATCCTGGGCACCTTCCAGGCGGCGATGCAGAGCCACTGGCGTGACAAGCCCGCGGCCACCGCCGACGACTTCCTGCTCTGGCTCAAAAGCGTCAATGCCCTGGTCATGCAGTCGCGCCTGGACAAGAACCCGGGCCAGTGGAAGGATCAGAACAACCAGGCCGGCTCAACGCTCTTTGTGGCCCACGAGCTCGTGCAAGGGACGCTGCGGGAAGGCTTTGATCGGATTGCAGCGCTGGAAGACCCGCTTGCCCGTGCGCTGATGACGATGTTCGTCGTTTCGGAGGTGCACCCCTTCAAGGATGGCAATGGCCGTACCGCGCGTCTGGCCATGAACTGTGTGCTCAGTGCAGCTGGCCGATCGCGCATCATCGTGCCGACGGTCTACCGGGAGGACTACCTTCTGCCGCTCAAGAGTCTGTCCAACCACGCGGACGCTGCCCCCTACATCCGCGCGATGACCCGCATCCAGGACTGGACTGCCGCTTTCGACTATTCCCAGCCGCGATCCGATCTGTACGAAGCGCTCAAGCGCTGCAACGCCTTTGAGGAAGACCTGCGCAACTTCCGCCTGGTGTTCCCTTAGCCTTTCGCATCAGGCGCACTGCGCCGTCGATCACCCGTAGTCGATCAAATCTAGACCCAACCCCCACTCAGCCCGGCGCACTGCGCTGGGCTTTTTCATTTGCGCCGGCGTGCCTATACGACAGGGAGGACATTCTCAGATTTACCACCCGAAAGGAACCATCATGAACCAAGAGCCCCGCCTGAACATCACTGACGTCACCGAGCTGGTCACAGAGCAATACCCTCAGTGGCAAGCGATCAAGATCGTTTCCGATCTGATGGTCGAAAGCTGCTGGTTCTCGGTCGATCCGGAACCGTTCGACGTCTACACGATTACGGTCAAGCCCGAGGCCAAGGTGCATCTGCCCGAAGCACTCGGTACGGACGGCGCGTACGCGCGTGTTGCGTTCGAGCCGTGGATCGCCAGTTTTGCTCATTACTTCGAGTCCGAGGGCGGCCTGAGCGATGAGCGCAAGGAAGCGTTCCGTTCGTACTTCCTTCGTGGCTTGCGTCCGGCTGAGGCGATCGATCAGGACCTTGCGGACGCGGAAGCCTGACATGAAAGCCACCTACTCACCGCTGCACCAGCGCTGGGTGGTTCATCACCCGACGCGCCCCGAGCTCATCATCGGAAGCGGGCACACCCAGGAAGAAGCCATTCGCAAGGCCGGCGACTATGTCGCTCGCCACGCTCATTGAAATCGAGGTGCGAGGCAATCCGCACCATTTAGGACCCACTGAAGGAGATCACCATGGAACAAGTTCAAAGCACGCAATCGACCAAGCGCAAGGCCACCACCCCTGCGGTGAAAACCGTCAAGGGCGGAACCATCGGCTACGCGGCCGCCATAGCGGCAGGACAGGCAATCTGCGCAGCTGCTGCCAAGGCCAGTACCGAATACTCGGGACCGGACAACAAGCAGCGGCATTCGGCGCGAGGTGCGTGCGTGCAGGCGATGGACAATCTCTGGTACGACCACCTCTCGCCGGCGGCGAAAGCCAAAATGGACCACTCGAACGCTGAGTTCTACAAGCGCTGCGGCTGGCCCGAGTGAGGTGACACCATGGGCATCCACTATGAGTTGAACTGCGGCCAGTATGTGCTGCATCGCGATGGCAAGCCGGTTGGCGCGCCCCTCGACGAAGTGGCGATCGCACTGGACAAGGCATCGGGTACCAGGCACAAGCATGGCGAAGTCAAGATGGTCGCATCTTGGCTGGCCGACGCCGAAGAGAGTCTGCGGGCTGGTCCCCATCCCGAGATGGCTGACGATCTGGTGATGATCCACGGGCGCTTCACGCTCGAGGACCTGAACAAGATGGTCGCAATCAGCGGACACGCCAAGGTGCTGTACGACCAAGTCATCGCCGGCCGGGCATCCTGCCTGGACGAGCAAGGCAACGTCGTTGCTCAGCAACTCCACTGAGGCACCAACCATCCTCCTGCCCAGCATTCGTGCTGGGCTTTCCTTTGCCTATACGAATAGCAAGGACACATTTCAAAGGAGGACACCATGCACCAATCCCAAGCAAACCAACTGACCATCGAAGCTCTCATGAACCTGGTGAGCAAGCCTACTTACATGGGCGACGCCAGCGTGACTCCAGGGCTGAAGAACCTTTATCTGGCGCTGTCTCATGAATTGAACAGCGACGTGTTCCTGAAGGCTGGTCTTGCTCTACATCGCGACTTCAAGACGCTTCCGCTTCCTTATGTGGAAGCCACTCCTGAACTGCTTGAAATTCTGGCCCGGCGCGGGGTCTATGGTTCCGAGCCGCGGCGCGAAGGTAGCCTGACTCCGTCCCCGCTGGGCCACCACTATTCGTTGGAGGTGTTGGGCAATGGCAGGGTACTCGTCAGGTACAGTCAGATCATCGGAAGTTGGTGTATCGGAACGCTCAGTGCGGAGCAAATCTCCCAACTGACCGATGTCCTCTCCGACGAGCTGAAAAAGCATCACGAAAAGGTGAAAGCGTCTTCGTTGCGCTGACATCACGCAACGCTCTCAAGCCCAGCTTCTATGCTGGGCTTTTTCACGACCAGGCTGTTCTTGACGGCATAATCGGGAGAAGGCCTTACCATGAAATCAAATCCATCCAAACTCTCCCCAGACGCCGTTTCTTCAATGCTGAGTACCCTGGTCGTACGCATTGACCACAGGCAGCGTGTGCCCGACACACACCTGTATCTTGCTGTACCCAGTTCGGTCACGGCAGCGAGTAGTGCGCGGGCCCAGTTCTTCCGTGACGCCATGCCGCTGACCTATGTGCAGGTGACGTCGGAACTGCGTGAGGTCATGAATGGGATTGCCGTCGGCCGCCTGGACCTGCGTGAGGCTACCGATAAGGTTTTGCCATTCAACCAGGTGTTCTTTCTCGAGATCAAGGAAAGCCGCGTCTTGCAGCTCAAGTATCGGCAGTTTCTCGGCAGTCAGCACCTGGCATCGCTCTCGGAGGCCCAGTATGAAACAGTCCTGGATCGGATGTCGGTAGGACTGACGGAACTCATGACCAGGCCTCGGCCGACGTAGCGCACCCCGCCAGCTGCGGGCGAGCGCGCTAAATACGCTCAATGAGCGTATAATTGCCGCATGGATACCACACACATCACTGAGCAAACGGTCCTCGAGCTCCTGAATTCGCACACGTACGAGCAGGTGAGCGAAATGACCGGCTGGTCCCGCGGCCGGATCTACCGCCTGGCGTGCAATGCTGGCGCGCGCAAGACGGAGCAGCGCATCCGCCAGCGCGCCCAGGCCAAGGCCCAGATGCAAGCGGACTTCCTGGCCGAGGTGATGGGCACCACGGCGCGCATGGACGTGCTGGACTTCCTGGATGGCTTGCCGGACGACACAGTAGACCTTTTCCTGACCTCTCCGCCCTACAACCTGGACAAGCGCTATGGCAACAGCGGGGTGGATGCCATGCGCTTCAGCCGCTTCTATGGCTGGCTGGTGATGTGCCTGGGCGAGATGTCGCGCGTGCTCAAGCCTGGCGGCACGCTCTTCTTGAATGTTGGCCAGACGCGGGACTGGACTGATCAACTGTATCCCATGGACGTGATGCTGTTCGAGGACCTGCGCCGCATGGGCCTGACGTTCCAGAGCCGCATCGTCTGGACGTTCAAGCATGGGCTCACCCCCAAGCGCCGCCTGTCGGAGCGCTACGAGACGATCCTGGTGTTCTCCAAGGGGCCCCAGCAGACCTTCAATGCCAACGCTGCACGGACGCCGCAGCTTCAGCCTGGCAAGCGGGCCTACAAGGGTCCGAACCGAGGTCGGCTCTCTGGTCACCCGCTGGGTGCAGCGCCGTCGAATGTCTGGGATGACATCCCCCAGGTGAAGGCCAACCACCAAGAGAAGACGGACCACCCGTGCCAGTTCCCTGTGGCTCTGGTCAAGCGAGCGATTCTGCTGTACACCAACGCCGGCGCACTGGTCTGCGATCCATTCTCGGGCAGCGGCTCGACCCACGAGGGCTGCGTCCTGACGGGGAGGGGCTTCGTAGGCGCCGACCTGTTCTATGAGGATACCCGCAGGGCCCGGCTGGCCAAGGTGATGCCTGAGCTCGTGACAATGCTCCCGGGCGTGACGGATCAGTCGGTGGCCGTCTGGCAGGCGGAGGCGCGGCGGGTGGAGATGCCGGCTGCACCGCTCAGCGCTCAGGCGGAGCTTGACATGCTGGTGGGCGCCTGAGGAGGTACCAATGCCGCACGACCACCTTTCTTTCTACGCCGGGCGCGTGCCGACCTGCACGCACTGTGGCCTGCCGCTCGAACGGACGCCGCACCACGACTACATGCTGACCGACTCCGTGTGGACGCAGGTTCACCCAGAGGGCGGGAGAGGTTTCCTGCACGATGACTGCCTGATCGAGCGAGCGGCGGCCGTGGGTGCAGTGCTCGATGAGTCGGCGTTCACCGACTGCCTCTGCTACGTGAATCGCCATATTCACCGGGCGTCGCCGCGGCTGCTGATGGAGAAGTTCCTGTATCGCCACGAGCTTGAGCTGGCTCGCGCGCCTCGGCGTGGCCGCGCCCCGATGCACTTCGCGGTCGTCACGGGGAAGCTGTTGGAGCGCATTGCGGCTCAGGACCGAGCCATGGCCAGGAAAAACTGCCGGCCGAGCGCGTTCCTGCATCTGTTTCGCAGTGATCCGGCGACGATGGGAAGTAACTTCCCGCTGCAAGCCCCGGCAAGTGCACCGAGGGCGCCCGCGCGGTCGAGCGGCCTGGCAGAAGGGGAAGGGCGATGAAGCGAAAGACACGCGAAGTGGCAAAGCCGACAAACGAGGGTGCTGGCGTACCTCCAGCGCCAGCTGAGATCGTCGCCAGGCGCAAGGCCTGCAAGCTCAGCCAAACTGAGGCCGGCGTGCTCGTTTACAGCGCACTGCGCACCTGGCAGCAGTGGGAGGCCGGTGATCGAGAGATGCACCCCGGATTGTGGGAGCTTTTTTTGATAAAGTCCGGACAGCTTAATACCTAGTCGCGCAGCGTAGGCCGCCGGCTCAGACGCTTCAACTCCATCTAATTAGACCCTCTCGGTAATTATCTAGGACGGGCATGGCCCCTAGTCGGGGAGGGCACTCGCCTGCTTGTAGCTCTGAAAAAGTAAGAGCCCCGGTGGAGGGGCTCTTGGAGAGACGAGGCGCTGGCCTCGGCAATGGTGGAAGGCGATCAGAGGCTGAACGCTTCCGTTTCTTCGGCCAAGTAACCACTGGCCGCACGCATGGCTCGAGCAGTCGGCACCTGTCGGGTCTCGAACAACGACAGGTAGTCAAAGGCGTTGCCTTTTGCCGCATCGAGAAAAGACAGCATCCAGTCGGGCAAACCCCCTTGCAGTTCAGTAGGCAAATCGCCCTCTGTGCGCAGGTCCAGCTGTCCCTCGTCGTCAAACGGATCATCTTCCGCCACCATCGCCGGTGCGGGGGCCGCCAGGACAATGAAACGGTCAGCTAGTGCGTCCAACTCCGCCGTCGATAGACCCTGAATGGGCATGCCTGTGGAGCACAAAGCCTGCAAATCGGAGTCCAGGCGAGATTGCTCTGCCTTTCTGGTCGCCTTGTTGGTTGCACGTTTAGCCCAAGGCTTCGTGCGGCTGTTCGAGGTGATACCTGGACGACGCGCACGGATTTCCAATTGGCTCTCAACAAAGTAGCTTTTTGCGGACATGATGTTTCCTCCAGGTGATGGCCTAAATTGATTACAGAGTTCCTGGTAGGTATAGGTCGCGGCGCTGTATAGCCGTCTACTGCTGCTATATCTCCATTATGGCGGGATGCGCGGCAGAGAAGCGTTGCGCTTTAGGGGCGTACAAAGCGCTCGTCAAGTTTTCAACGCCGCAATGCACAAGCCCGGCTGTGCGCCTGGCCTTGGACGCAATCAGTGTTTTACGTCGCAACCGGTTCAAAGATCTGATCGAAGATTGTGCAGCCTCAGATCCAAACGCAGTTGATCCCGTTCTGCACGCAGTCGGTCACGTTCTGCCTTGAGCGCTCGAATGTTCGCGTGGATGCTGCCCACATCCGGCTCGCAATCGCTGTTCATCTGGAACTCGCTGGCATAAGCGATCCGTGCCGCCTCCAGGCCGTTGAGCTCATCCGCCAGCTGGCGGGGCGATTTCCCGGTCTCGTGGTGGACGGTGCCGGCCTCTGCGATCAGGGTGGAGTTATCGCCGTCTTCCGGCAGCCCCTTGCCCTCGAAGCAAATGGCTTCGCCATTGGGGCCCTGCACGGTCCAGTCATCGTTGGGTTGGACGGTGGGATTGTTGTGGGCCACCACGCGCCACGGGCCAGGTGTCGGCTTCAGGATCCTGGTCATGCAGCAACCCCGGCCGGCGCCGACTTGATCTGGAACGAGCGTTGGATGACGGTCACGGGTTTCTCGGTGCAGTTGACATCGTAGGCGCCGTCGATCCAGTTGATCGAGTCAGGGTCGCCGAACTTTCCGCCGCCGTACCAGAAGATCCAGCCCACCCAGGTGCCGTCCGGCATCATGGCGGCAACGGACTTGGAGTCGTAGTGGCGCGTCAGCATGTGGTCTACCCCTTGGACGGGGAGACCCGTATCCTCGCCGGAATAACGGATCTCATTCCTCGCATCCTGGAGCTCACCGCTGCCGTCACTGTCCCGCTCGTCGTAGAGCTCGTCGACGTTAGCCGCAGTGATGGGCCCGAGGTCCAGCTTTCGCCAGCTGGCCAACTTCTGGAGGATGGCCCATTTGAGTTTCTGTTGAGGAGTCATGGCCTGAATTCTATGGTCGTGGTTGCAGAAGGCGAAGTAGCGGAGAAAGCCCCTGCGCTGTAGTCAGGCATGCAGCGGCCAACCCACCCCCAGCCGGCTCAGTTCCCAGATAGTGGCTTCGTCATAGGCGCGCACCAGCGCTATACGAAATCAGGCTTCTGCTGCCTGTCGCACCCACCCTTAGGGGAATGGTGAAAGCAGATCTGTACACCACAAAACTTAACGACCTGTTAGGCGAAGCGGTGAATCGAAATGGGTGCATCGAGGAAACAACCGGGGCTTCGCCTCATAATCCAGGAGTTAATTATGCAAGTTGAACTGAACAAGAACCGCGTTACCAGCATGGCTCAATCCCTGCGCAAGGACGTTCCCAGCATCAGTGCGCAGTCTGCCCCCGAGGTGGTTCGCAAGATGATCGCTGGAATGGCCCATACGCTGCGAGACCACGTTCCGGGCATGCGTGTGAGTAAGGCCTACGAGGCAGTCAGCCACATGCTCGGCCACTCGAACTGGGACACCCTGAGCGGCTTGCTGAAGGCTGACGTGGTCTCCTCGGAAGGACCTGACGACTTCGAGCTCGCGCTGAACGCGCTGGCAAAGCCTGTGGATTTCTACCTGGGCGCTGGCGTGACCGGCGACGATTCGCCGATCGCTCCGGACTACGCGAAGGTGACGCTCACGCGCGACCTGCTCGAGAAGATTTTCGAGATGCAGGGCACTGCGCATCAGGCGGGCAACTTCTCGGGAACCCTGAGCACGGCCTGGCCTGTTTCCTGGCAAAACGACGGGGCACATCTGCGTCTTGGCGTGGCTCAGCTGGTCGTTGAAGCCTTTCAGTTCCATTTTGTGAGCTACCCCAAGAACCTGAACTGCGCGGTGCAGACCACTTCGGTCTACATTCATGATCTGGTTTCGGTATTGCGGGGTGCTGGTGGTACTGCGGAGCTGGACTTTGCAGACAACGTGCTGTTTGCTGAAAGCAATGACGTGCAGGATTTCGCTCGCCGACTCTTGGATGACGGTGTGGTCGACATCAACGAAGCCGGTATCGACAAGATGGCCGGCTAATACCTCGAAGCCACCGCATTGCGGTGGCTTTTTCGCGTGGCATTCGTCTCACTCACACGTCAAACCCATCCCAGCCGGCTCAGTTCCATCTTCATGTAGGCGTAGTAGAGCGGCGCCGCGACCAGGCCCACCACTCCGAAGACCGCCTCGAACGCGAACATCACGATCAGCAGCTCCCATGCGGCCGTCTTGATCTGTGAGCCCATGACCTTGGCGTTGATGAAGTATTCCAGCTTGTGCACGGCCACCAGGAACACCAGGCAGGCGATCGCGATGTGCGGACCCACGCCCAGGCCTGCGATGGTCAGCACGATGTTGCACAGCAGGTTGCCCACGATCGGCAGCAGGCCGGCGACGAAGGTCAGCAGGACGAGCCAGGCGGCGTAGGGAATGTGCACGTCGATAAGGGGGAATGCGACAAACAGCAGGGTCGCCGTGAACAGGGTGTTGACGGCCGCGATCCATACCTGGGCCATCACGACCTTCGTGAATCCCGCGAGCAGCAGCGCGCCGCGGGCGCGCATGGCCAACGCCAGCTTGCCGGTGCTGGTTGGCACGCTGATCGCCGCCAGTGCACCCACAACCACACCCACGACGACGAAGATGAGAGCACCAATCCATGTCTTGCCGACTCCGGCCAGGCGCAGGCCGTGGACCTGGACGGCGCCGGCAAGCTTTTCCTGCAAGCCGGCCGCGTCCGAAGGAAGCAGATCATCGAATGGCGCCGGCAGCATTGCGCCCCACTTCAGCAGCACACCCATCACATGGTCATAAAGAGCGGCCACGTTGTTGAGAGCGCTGGCCACGAAGCGCCCCAGTTCCAGGCCTGCGACGCCGATCGCGAGCATTGGAAGGAGGATCACCAGCATGGCGCTCAGCGGCCCCGCGCGACGCCCGAGGAGCCGCTGCACCACTCGGTTCCTGGTCAGCCACCTGGTGAGGGAGAACGCGCCCAGGCCAGCGAGCAGTCCCGGCATCAAACCGAACAGGAGGACCATCAGGAGCAGCGCCAGGACGATGCCGGCGGCACTGAGGTCGAATGGGCTTGCCAGTGAGCTTGGCGCAGGTGTCGACAGCCCTCCGGGTGCCTGGTCAGTCCATAGCTCAGGGAATGGCGAGAGGTCGTGCAACTTGGGGCCATAGTGCTTGGGGATGCGCCATTCGACGCTGCCGTTCCTGGAGATGCTCTGCCAGCAGAAGTCACCGAGGTGATCCGGCTGGTGCCCGGCCGCCGAGGCCGGGATTCGGATGCCCGGACGCTCGATCTGGTCGGCGAGCGAAGGGACCAAGGTGCGCACGGCCTCGATGTTGTCGGCGACGACGTCACGGCCGGCAAGTCGATCCCAGGCGATGCTTGCGATGTTGGCCACTCCCCCGTCTGGTGCCTTCATGAGATCCGCCAACCCATAGCGCCATTGCAGCCCGTTGTAATGTGGGAGGACCATGTCGTGCCCGCTTTGTGCGCAGAAAGCGATCACCTCGAGCCAGCGAGGATCCTTCTCTGCCTTCACGAAGACATCCATGTCGAACATGAGCACCGTGTCGGGCCGCTGATCAAGCAAGACGGCGAGCAGCACGGCGGGATCTGCCAGGCGGACCGAGTGAAAGCGTGGATGGCCCGCAAGCCCGGACGCGTAAGTGGGCAGGGCGTCACCGGTGCCGATCGCGTCTGGGTACGGGCCGCTGCCAGGATCCGAAATTGTGAGGACTCCCTTCCCTTGGTTGAGGTGATGCATGGCCATGTGCAGCCAAACGCTGCTGGACAGGCCGTCATCGGCCATGAGAAGAAGAGTTTTCATGGAAATAGTATATTTATAAAGCGATGTAATGCCGCCTCAAAACGAAAAAGGCGGATCCTATGATCCGCCTCCTACTATTCATGGTCGATCAAGCCGCGCGATACAGCTCGAATTGGCGGAATGCCTTGCGCTGCTTTTGGCCCACAGCCAGGCTTGCCAGGGCGGAGTAGCCTGTGGCGTTGTCAGGCTCGTAGAACCGGCAAAGGGGCAGCTCGTGCTCCAGGAGATGATCGTGCGCGGCCGCAAGTTCGTCGGGGCCGTCAACCCCGCACAGCACCAGGTAGGGGTCCAGCCCGGCGCCGAACTGCTTGCCGGCGTCGAACGCTGCATGGCTGGCCTGCACCGCGATCTGCTCGGGGGAGAGATCCTTGCGCACGAGCACGTAGAGGTAAGCCGGAGCGCTCATCACAGGATATCCGGCAGCGAAGTGTCGGTAATGCCGCGGCTCCAGGCTTCCATCGCCTTGATGCGGTCGGCGTGCACCGGGTCGTTCTCGAGTTGGCGCTGGCTCAGGCCCAGCAGCTGGCGGTACGTCTGGCCGTTGAAGCGGCGACGCAGCAGCTGCGCAGCCTTCTCGGCGCCGGCATACGGCTTGGCGCCATTTGCGAGCTTGGTGCCGTTGGTGATCGGCGAGAAGTGCTTGGACAGCGGAGTGCCGAGCAGGAAAGCGCGAACGATGTAGTCGCTGGCCGTCGACAGGGCATGCAGGTTGACCCAGTTCAGGCGCACGGCCTTGCGTTCTTCGGCGGAGAGAGGGGAGAAAGAGATTTGCGTCATCAGATAATCCTTGGGTGTGTCAGACAGAAAAAAGAAGGTGAGGTCTGGCACAGCAAGGCGATCCCCGAATCGGGACGATCTGACGGCGAATGATGGAAACCTATTGCATGGCGATCAGCAGTTGGGTTGATGTGGCTTTAGTATAGCGTGAAAATTGCACAAGGCTACATAGCCCTATCTGGGGTGGGGGTAATAGCTGACGCCTTACGGCCCCGGCGTCTTGCCAGGGCCTGGATGTGTTGTGGCTATACGTTCGCAGGAAACAACACATCTGGAGGTCCCTTATGGCTAAAGCTCTCGTCATCGTTGATGTTCAGCCGGCATATCGCTCATTCTGCGATTGCATAGCAAAACAAGTCGCCCAGCAGATCAATCGCTCTCGATGCCCTTTAGTGATCTATTGGGTCGGAGAAGGGCTCACGGACGATACCGAAGATACGGTTCGTTGGTACCTGGAGCGAAATGGCGCGACGCAATCTCGCCTGGCAGAGGCCCGATTCATCGAGAAGGACTACGGATTTCTGCGAGGATGGATGGACTGGGGCGTGGAGCCCGACATCATCATCCAAACGGGACGAGCCCTGCTCAAGAATGGTATCAATGATTCTCGAAATCTCGATCTGACATCGGTACTTGATGAGGATGCTCTGCACTGTTTGCCACCAGTCTCACCGTTGATGCTGCCCGCCTTTGATATTCAATCGATGCTGGCGGTCGAGAATGTAGATATCTGTGGTGGGGGCACTGAGCAGTGTCTGGCTGAGATGGAATACGTCCTGGCCATGCACAATAAGCCCTATAACCGCCTGTCGCACTTGACCTACTGACGCGGTCTCTACCTCCCTGTTTCAGGGAGGTTTTTTCGTTGGCGGGCATGGCTAGGTGTGCTGGCCTTCCGCTACTTTGGATCTGCCATCTGGCATTCCGGGACGTGGTACACCCACTCCCCAGTGGGCTGTAGATTTTGGTCCAGCACCTGAACATTCGGCCATTCAGTGCAGGCCTGGTCGTGGTCGGGCTCAAGAAAGCAATGCGGACAAATATCTCCGCGCTCCGCACCTAGAGCATCGATGCGGCCGAGGTACGGCGCAGTGCCATCCTCATCATTGAGGACGACAACATTGCCAATATGTCTGCGTTTGCTCATGCAACCCTATGCGTAAGAATGATGCGAGTCGTAGTGTTCGCGAGCACGGCCTGCGCGACCTCGGCGCTGAATGCCAGATCATTCAGACGAAGCCCGACCCTTCTAAAACTGGCTTTTGCGGTATGGCAGAGTCCGTGTTGGAAAGGTGAAAATCCCATGTTGCTCGAAACCGGCTCGAGGATAGTTCCCCTGGTACACAAACTGGCTTTCGCGGTATGGGATTGTGGCGATGGTAGACGCCATAAGGGCCGCACCCTGACTGACCCCTGGTACATCTGCGTCGGGAGGGAGTTGAGTGATCGCAGACCACCCAACGTTGTCCATCAGCCGCGTGATCCATTGGCGTTGCACCGCGACATTCTCGTAGTTGATTCTGTGCAGCCAAGCGCCATTAGCCATCCGGCTCCGGCGAAGAATCCATGTCCAGACTTCTTGGCCGTACGGCCCGGGGTCGGCGGCTTCACCCCGCATGTAGGCAAGTCGCGGCGTGGCCGCAGCATTGTTCTGACGGCGCCATTGCTGGTCGACAAGAAGAGCGATACTCAGATCTCGAAGGGCCCTAAGAGATTGGGGCACGCCAGCGATGTAAGCGGGGAACACTGTAAGTCGAGAATCGCCAAGATCGAGGGCTTGTCCATTGAACAAGTGCTCGAACTCCCCATCCTCGAGAAATGGTTGAAGCTTCTTCGCTAGCAGCTCAGAGGGGTCATCAACGAAGTGCTCGCAAAGCACCCGCGTGTAGCTGAGGACAGCAGAGAGACTGAGCTGTTCGTCAGTAGAAGCCAAGTGCCGAATGGCAGATTGGAGGATGCCGTGGGTGCAGTCGTTACGAGGCACCACTTCAGCTATGGCCAAGATCCAGCTTGCCAGTACCTCCGGGGACTCGGCCGCATACTTCCGGTCCGCGAGGGGGTTCAATCCATGCTCAGCATCAACGACCCTGACGCCAGCGGCCCTGTAGGCCTCCACTTGGGTCTCATCTGCTTGGATAATCCACGCTGGATTGCCTCCAGCAACATGGTGGAATACCAGTGCGTTGGCAAGGTAGTGTTTGCCTGTGCCCGGAAGTCCAATGATGGCTCCATTCATTCCGTAAGGCAGGAGATGACGGTTGAAGGCAAGCACCGAAGGCTCGCTCAAGGAGTTGTAAACGATAGGGCCCGCGATATCGCTTGATTCTTGATCGTTTTGCCGGCCCTTCAGTGCGAGCAAACTCATTGGATACAGCTCGTTGACCCACTGGAAGACAAACTCGCTCTCGTGATCAGGCATCTCCTTTTCGTTAGGAGGATAGCTGGCTTCCCGACGGGACAACTCCACTATGGCACCGTCGCGTTTCGAATCCCAATATGCAATCTGGGCAAGAACCAGATGGTAGGGGAACCAGAGGTCGATGCATGCCCGCCAGGCGAATCTCCCGGTCAAACGGTCCCAGTGAGGAATCAATGACACCCACATCCAGAATTCGTTGCGAGAGACCATGGCTGCGCGTAGCAAGAGCGACTTCAGCGGTGAGTCAATTTCAGCCGAGGGCCGAGCGGGGAGCTGGCAACGGAAGTGCGTTCCTTGGAAAGCACGAGCAAAGCGGGCTTTCAGTACCTCAGCGTGGTGCGTATTGGGCACCAAAAAGCTATCGCCGTCGATGCTGCCAAAGCTGAGAAATTGCACCTCTTGGCTCCAAGATTCCAGGTCGACGGGTTCCGTCATTGGCCTGGATGGCTGGGCCGTGAAGTATCGACGAATATCGAGGGACGTGCGAGAGCCATAGCAAGCTGCCGCATGGTGTCGCATTTCGGCGAGCCCCTGAGTTTCGCCCATGGCTTGCTCTTCGAGCATTTCTTGTGCTGTCTCGAATGTGACATGGAAGCCCAGACCAACGGTGGAGACAGTGTCGTGAAGACGACTCAGGTCAGGCGCGGTACGACATACCCCTACAAGAATCGGACTCGATCGTTCTCGGCCGTAGCTCAGTTCGCTGATGCCTGACGCGCCCGTGCTGGACAGTTGCGGACGATGATGTCGTTGAGCGAGAAGCCGAGACAGTTGCTTGAGCATGTGAGGACGGTTGGGCGGACTGAATCAACGCCTGGTAGCGATACCGGGTCTACCAGGATAAAAGTGGCGACCCCAGGGAGAATCGAACTCCCGAGCGGAGGATTTAGAGTCCAGGCCCAGGCCTTATGAGGTCAGGATTACAGTATATCGAAATTTCTGCGAATCGCCCACAAAGCCCGACTGGAGTCCAGGTCTATACGCCTTTGAGACCATCGTGCAACGCACATCACTACCGGAGGACACATCCTATGAGCAACAACAGCGAATGCCAGATCATTCAGACGAAGACCGACAGCTGGTTCTACATCCTGGAGGATCGCCATGCACCGCAGAACGCCTGGGACTGGCGCGAGCATGCTAGCGCCTACGGTCCTTTTCCGTCCGAGGACGAGGCCTGCGAACACCTGAGGCGCAACCACGCCAATCCTGGCGGGCACTGGATTCAGGAACTGCCGCCTGGCGTTCTGGAACTGGACGTTTCAGACGATCCGGTGCTGCAAAGGCTTCTCGCAGAGGCGCCGCGCAACACTCGTCGCTGGTAGGCCAGCATAATCCCCCTCAAGCCGGCGACCTCATGGTTGCCGGCTTTTCATTGCTTGAGCAGGCGCTGGTCTATCGGCTGCCGATCTGGCAAGCACGGTCAGATGTCGGGTCAGGAGGTTTGGGTCAGCAACGCACGCAGGACGTAGGGCGCGATGCTCGGGGTGGTCCAGCCGAGGTTGTCCAGGATGGGGAGGTCATGTTCCTTCGCATAGGCTTCCATTGCCCTTCGGGCTTTTACGTCGTCGGCATAGTCCCGCTCCGGGACGCACTCGACGAGGCGGGTTTCGTAAAAGTACCTTGTCTCACCAGGGGAGCTGCGGCTAAACAGGCGGGAGCAACTACCAGATGCGCCATACTTGGCCCCGTAGCCTGAAATGCGGCCGGACGGCGTGCGATCCACTCTCACATAGGGCAATGCTTCCAAAACTTGCAGGACCTGCGTGACCTGAGCTGCCGTGATGCCGGGCTGCGCAGCCTTTCGAGCAATGCCGGAGGGGGCCAGTGATCTACGGGCACAGCCAGCGATGGTGTCCAGGATTTTTGTGACGGATACGAGAGTGAACATTTGGTCTTTCGGAATTGCCTTCGCTGGAGTCGATTTCTCACGGATAGTTCCACTCGATGCCGTGTCCGCTACGTCGCGTTCCGGCAAGTACGGTCAAGGGCCGTAGTACGCGTTCAGGACATTGCCATCTGGGGCCAGGACCACGGTGAGCATGTCGAACGGGTACTGGCCCATAGGACGAAATGACCCTGTGACGTGGAACAGCACCTGCGCGGCACCGGTCAAGTCGCGCACCTTGTCGGCGGCGGCCTGATCATTCACCACGTACCACTCCTCGGTGGTCAGAGTGCCAAGCGTCGGATGCTCGGATTTGTGCTTCAAGCAGGCCATCTCGAACCGGACTCCGCTCAGGGCGGCGAGCGCCGCCGCGCGCGTCATGGGTTTTCGCTTCGCCATTACGCGAACCTTCGAGTGCCGATCCATTCCCCGCGCTCCGCCATCTGCTGGCCGATCGACCTGGCCTGCTCGATGCTGTCGGCGCAGATCGGGCCCTTCCAGCTGGACGTGTTCCAGGAGGGCTCATCACGCTTTTGCTGCTCAAAGAATTCGGCCTCCTTCACGAACACCGATACACCGTTGAAGTGAACGTAGTAGCTGCCTTGGGGTTGGCCGGAAGCGGCACCGCAGCTCACGCGTACCCAGGGTTTCCCGGACTTCCATCCGATGTCATCCCAGGCTCGATTGACCGTGCGCATGGTCTTCAGATTCGTCATGTGGGCCCGGCCGCGACGCACGACGGTGTCCACGCGGTGGGGCGTGCCGCGGGAGTTGTTCCAGACGTCGCCGGGACGGAACTGGTCGGCAGGCGGCTCGGAAGGCAGGGTGCCCTGCTGGCGCTGTGTTGCGACACCCCTCAGGATGGTGTGCTTGGCGCCGCAGGTGCCGCAGATGTGGTCGAGCTTTTCGTCCCAGTGCGCGCACACGTATGCCGGGTAGAGGTGCGCGGTGTTGCAGGTCTTGCAGGTGTAGCCGGTGGGGTGAGTCATAGCGTCTTTCAGTTTTCAATGAAGAGAGCAGGCGCTTAGGGTTGAATTTCGATCCACATCACTTCGGAGCCGCACTCGCCTGTGCCGCAATGCGTGCAGTTGTTGTTGGCGAACCATTTCTCGCAGTGCTTACCAGTAGGCGACTTCGCGCAGTCGTCGAACTCGGCCTCCTTGGTGGGTGGCTCGATGGCCGGCTCGGCGGCGCGCAGCCTTGCAGCGAAGGCTCGAAGCGCTTGCGCTTCGGCCGCATGCGTTCCAGTGGAGGGCGTGCTGCTGGCCTGCTGCTCGAAGCGGATCGCAGCGATCTCGCAATCGCTTGCAATGCGCTCCCGTTCACGGGTCTGCGCTTCCAGGCACAGGCGCTGTATCGACTCGACGAGTTCAGAGTTTTCGCCGATCGGCCAACCGACGGCATGCGCAATGGATATGACTTCTTGGCGGTTCATCGTGGTGATCGTCCTTGTCGCTTCGAGGTGATGAAATGCTGATGTAGGCATTGTGCATCAAGATGGATATATTGTCGCAAGGCCGGCAAGTTTTGCACGAAAAACCGACAGTATTTGCTGGGATTTTTCGCCATTTGCACGAGAACCTCGCTATGCTTAGGCCACCAGTTTTTTAGCCTTCGAACATGATCATCGAAAACGACCAAATCCAAGTCAGCGCCTGCGGGAAGACGGTGTGGGTTCACGCTGATGACGGCTCGACCGTGGGCCGGTTCTCGAAGGTCTTTGGCATGGACGTGCACACCACGCTGACCGCCCAGCTCGCCGGCGCCGGCCAATGCCTGCGCTGCACCCACCAGGCGCCGGCGAGGGCTGAATGGCTGGAGTTCTGCGCGTTGATGCAGGAGCACTACAACATCGAGGTCCCTGTGGACCTGATCACGATCTGAGGGGGCGGCAATGTCGAAAGCGCCGCGAATCGTAGACGTCCGCCCCGCCGGCCCGGAGCACCAGGTGGTCACGGTGGTGGGCGGGAAAGGCAGCTATCGGCGTCAGCCGTGCCCGAAATGTCCCTGGCGCACGGACGCGGTCGGCGAGTTTCCGGCGGAAAGCTTCCGGCACTCCGCCAACACGGCCTACGACATGAGCGACCACGTCTTCGCCTGCCACGATTCTGGAACGAAGAAGCCGGCGACGTGCGCCGGCTTCCTGTTACGTGGCGCGGACAACAATCTGGCTGTCCGCCTTGCCTACATGTCAGGACGTCTTGAGGGTGACGTCACCGATGGGGGCTGCGAGCTGCATGACAGCTATCGGGACATGGCGGTGGCGAATGGCGTCGATCCGGAAGATCCCGTGCTCAAGCCCTGCCGTTGACGGCAGGCCGTATGCCTCATTGCTCCAAATCTACCGGCACCGCGCTGGATTGCGCGCCGTCGTTCCCAGGGAACATGTCGCCCCAGCATTTCGCCCTTTGCCCTTGAAGAATGCAGGCATACTCTTCGTTCCCAGTGATCGCAGCGATGTTCGACGCGGCACCAAATACGCCGATGGGGGTGGAGCTGTTGGTCCTCGAACCATTGCCCAGCTGTCCGCCGCCGTTGTATCCCCAGCAGAACGCTCCGCCGTTCTGGACGGCGCAGGTGAAGGTCCCAGCCACTGTTACATGGGAAACCCCGGAGACCATTCCCGAGACCTGCGTCGGGTTAGGCCGGTATGTCAGCGATCCATCACCGACACCGCCGTAGGAGTTGTTGCCCCAGCATTGCAGCGCGCCGCCCTGAATTGCGCAGGTTACCCCGGTACCCGGGACGATCTTCGATACCGTGGTCAAACCGGGAACCTTGGTGGGGAGCTGATAGTTGCCCATGACCGTGTTTCCCCAGCAGTACCCCGCGCCGTCGGCAACCGCGCAGGTTTGCCAGGCGCTTGCGGCAATCGCGGTCACATTGCCCACAGTAGGCGACCAGGACACCTGCTGCGGTTGGCTTTGAGCGCCTCCGGAGGCAGATGTGCCGAGTTGCCATTCATCGTTCACCCCCCAGCAGTATGCCTTGCCCGCGGCGATGGCGCAGTTGTGATGGCGGCCGGCGGTTAGCTGCGTCACGCCGGTTGTCAGGCCGATAGCCTGCACAGGGGTCGCGCTGCTCCCGTACGCACCGTTGCCCAGCTGCCCGTCGTCACCGTAACCCCAGCACTTGACGCCCCCGTTGTGGACTGCGCAGGTGTGCTCGGACCCAACCTCGATCTGCGTCACTCCGCTGGTAAGCCCTGCTACCTGGACGGGGTATTCCTGATTCGTGAAGGTGCCGTCACCCAGCTGGCCGGACGAATTTTCGCCCCAGCATTTCGCGGCTCCTTCAGGGGTAACCACGCACGCGTGGCCCATGCTTGCCGAGATTCGAGAGGCAGTGATCGGCACGCCGTTGATTACCAGCTGGTAGAGCTGCTGCCCCGTCTTGTCTTTGTAGGCCGCTGTCACTTGGATCGAGATCCCCGAAGCGGTGGGCTTCAGCGGCGTCCCACCCAGGGTTCCATCAGGCTGAAGAGCCATACCAGGGGGCAGGGCGGTCGACGTGGAGAAGACAGCTTTGCTCGCGTCATAGGATGGATCGCCCTTGACGTCCAAAAGAGGTTGAAGAGCGTAGCTGAAGGGGACGTTGCGAGTCCCCAGCGGCAAAGTCCCTGCGTTGAGATTGACCGTGATCTCTGGTTCAGGGATCACCGACACCTTCTTGCCCAGGCTGGGAGTGACGACGAAGTAGCCGGCGGAAGCGGCGCTGGTAGCGAAGACCAGGCCAGCGGCGGCTACCAAAGGCAAACAATGCTTGAGAAATTTCATGAGAACAGAACGCAGCGGCAATCGAATTTGTTGATATTTGTATAGCAATCTGAGCGAAAAAGGCCTTATTTGTCACAGAACTGTCATAAATGTTCTCAAGTGGCTTTTGCTGCCTAAGCTCCAATGAAAAAGCACTCCGGATTCGGAGTGCTTGAGAGGTGATGAGCCTGTTAAGACCCAGGCGCTTCCCAGAATCGGTCTACGTAGGTGGCAGGAACCGCCCACACCCAACTGTCGTTGATCGCAGTGATTCGAAGCATGAGGCCTCGCTCCACGGTCGGCCTTAACTCGCGGCGAGTAGCGCCCGAAATGACGAACTCGGCACCTACTCCTTTACGCCGTGCTTCAATCGGGACCTGCTCCGGCACGATTTGAATTGCGGCATAAGTCTGCGGCGTGAGTTCCGTATGGGGACTGATGTTCTGCTTGAAGAACTCGAAGGTCCAGGAAGGGCGGGTGTGATCTGACATGGTGTCCTCCAGTGTTGAATGTCCTGATCACGTATAGCCATCAGTCTGCTGACCAGGAAGCTAAGTTCTCTCTAGCTCAAACACAGACATTGTGGGAGTAATGTGCATTCTGATATATACTGCCAGCAACAACTGGAACACTGAAATGCGACCCCTCACACCTGACACGAACAAGGGCCGTACCTGGGCCGGCGACGACATTCACCGGCGCACGGCGGATCAGCCGCAGGCGGCCCGGCGCGCCCGCGCCAAGACCGCCAAGCACGCCGCGCGGCAAGACGGCCAACGGCAGGCCGCCCTGGAGCGCGCCCACCAACTGGAAGCGCGGGTGAAGGAATTGCAGGAAGAGCAGGACAAGCTGCTGGCGCCGCACGCTCTCGCCCTGCTGGAGCAAATCCGCAGCACCCCGGCAAATGCCGATGCAGCCCAGAAGCAGGCGCTGCGCAAGGCGGCGCAGGAGTTCCCCTATGGGTTCTACCGCTCTGAGCTGGTCACCGCGCTGCACCAGACGTTCGGGACCGCGAAGCTCTGAGCCGGCCCGGGCTCGATGCGAACCTTGCCTGCGCCCTATACAGAGACGGACCCATCAACTTCAAAGGACACATCATGACCGCAGTTTCTCTGGGAGAACGCCTGAAATCCATCAATGCTCAAACCGAAGCCGAGCGCGTGGCGAAAGCCACTCGTGATGCAGCAGAGCGCGACGCGAAAGCGGCCGCGGATCTGCTCAAAGTGCAAAGCTTCTTCGAGCAAGGCAAGAGCCAAATCATCAGCGCCATCGAGCACGGGAAGGCCCCGAAAGGCGTGAAGATGCCGTCCGACGTGGGCAGCCTCGTTCAGAGCTATCGCTGGAACGACAATAATGGAATGGCAAAGCCGTCGCACCCCTACCATTTCGTGTGGAGCGAGTTCCAGGGGTGGGCGCAAGAGAATGGTCTGACGCCTGATCTGGTGTATGGCCATGACGGGTGCGGACGTGAGTCTTGGCACACCCTTGTGGTCAAACCGATGTAAATCTCTGAAGCCCGGCGCCACTGCCGGGCTTTTCGCTGTTTGGCTCCCAGAATCCGTGGTCGGCGCTATACGCAATTCTGCCTACATCTCTGCGGATTCTAACCATGTTGCGCATCCGACTACGCTCCACCGCCTTCCTGCTCGCCGCGGCCGCGCTGTTTGGCTCTACGCCACCAGCAATTTCGGCAGCGTACTTCACCGTCGTGCCACTGCCAGCCAAGAGCACTGGACCCGCAACGGTAGTTCAAATCCGCCTGTCGGCCAGTTCGCTTCCTGTTGGGCATGCGGGCCTCGATTACTCTCATCGCTTCCTGGAGAACCTCCAGGTGACTGGCGATGGCGCCTTCGATCCTCAGGGGGTTGCCTTCACTGCGAGCGGAGGGATACCTCCCGGCATGAGCCTGGGGGCTGATGGCCACCTTCGAGGGCGGCCGGATTCCGCGGGTACATCATCTATCGAGGTGCGTGCCCGCTACAAGGGCAAGGAAGCTCAGCAGGCCTACACCCTTGACGTGCTAGGGGTTGAGTTGGCGCTGCGCGGCGCCGCGCTCCCGCCGGCGGTCGTGGGCAAACCATACACGGCTGACCTCGCAGGCTACCTGGACCTGACTGGCGCACCGTATGCGCCGCTCGTGTGGACGTTGACGGGAGCTGGTACGCTGCCCCAGGGCCTCACCCTCAGCGCGGCAGGGCGAATCACGGGTACCCCTGAAGCGGCCGCTTCGAAAGCGGTCACGGCCGAGGTAACGCATGCGAACGCCCAGGCCTCGGCCGCATACACCATCACGGTAGCCGATCCTGTGATTGTGGTCGACGGCGCTGGTCGTCGTTGGAGCAATGACACCTATGCCGAGAGCTGTGATGCTTACCGCCATCCCACGGCGCCGTACCAATATGCCGGTTCGACGGGTTCCGGCGTCTACACCGTGCAGCCCGGTGCTGGCGGTGCCCGTACCGAGGTCTACTGCGACATGGAGTCCGATGGCGGCGGGTGGACTCTGGTGATGAACTCGGGACGGAATACGACCGGTGTGAATCGCTTCCGGGATGGCGTGAACCTGCCGGCGGTACTCACGCCCGTCAGCAGTTCACAGTTCGGGTCGGTAGGTGTCGGCCGCTGGTACAACGCGTTCCCCTTCAAGCAGGCCAAGATCACCGTTGTCGCCGGTGACGCCGCCGCAGTCACCGCCACCTACTACAAGGGCCTGACTCTCAACAACGTGCGCACCTGGTCGCAAATGGACGTGACGGAACCCGATGCCTCTGTCACCTGCACTGACGTTGCCATGACCGCAAACTGCACTAGCCAGCCATTCTCTGTCATGGCCGACGGCACGTTCCTCATGTGGGGTGTGGACTTGAACAAGTACGGTTATCTGGCGGGTACGAGTTTTCCTGTGCACGGATCCCTTGAGGGCCCCGTCGGCGGATTCTGTAGCGTTACGGGCAACATGAACGACAACGCCTGGCCCGACAGTTATGCCGACGGTCACTGGGGCAACGGCATTTTGATGTGGTTCCGGTGAAAAGCGGCGCGAATTACATGCAAGTGTGTTGCTGAAAACGTGAAATAAGGTATACTAAAAGGCGTCGTTTTGCTGTTTTCCGCAAAATGACGCCTTCCTTTTTACAACAACACCGAGCAGGGCTTCACCATGTCTGTATTCCAGGGCATTGGCATTCTATTCACGGTCGTCGCGCTGTGCGGCTTCATCAATTTCAAGTGGGTCAAACTTCCGGACACCCTGGGCATCACGGCGGTGGGCCTGGCGCTGTCCGCTATCGTGACCGCAGTAGGCGTCAAGCATCCTGGGATGACCGAGGCCGCCAAAGCAGCGATCAAGCAGATTGACTTCACCGACGTGGTGTTCCACGGCCTGCTGAGCCTGCTGCTCTTCGCCGGATCCCTGCACGTTGACCTGACGCGCCTGAAGCAGCAGAAGCTCTCGATTTTCCTGCTGGCCACGGTTGGCGTGTTGATCTCGACCGCGGTGGTCGGCGGCGGACTGTACTTCGTCCTGAGCGCCCTCGGCACTCCTGTCAGCCTGCTGATCTGCCTGATGTTCGGCGCGTTGATCTCCCCGACGGACCCGATCGCGGTGCTGAGCGTGCTGAAGAAGGCAAAGGTCGCGCCGGAGCTCGAGGCGAAGATCGCCGGCGAGGCGCTGTTCAACGACGGGACGGCTGTGGTGGCCTTCATGACCCTGCTGGGCCTGGCAACGGGCACCGCGACCCTCAGTGCGGAATCCATTGCCCTGTCCCTGGCCAAGGAGGTCATCGGGGCCGCCGTGCTCGGCCTGATCGTTGGCTACGGCGCCACGCTCATGCTGCGCCAGCTCGACAGCTACGCCGTGGAGATCCTGATCACCCTGGCGCTGGCCACCGCAGGCTTCAGCCTGGCTGAGCAGCTGCACGTCTCCGCGCCGCTCGCTGTGGTGATCATGGGCCTGGTCATCGGCAACCTCGGCAAGCAGGCCATGTCCGAAAGCACCCGTGAGCACCTGTTCTCGTTCTGGGAGCTGCTCGATGAGCTCCTGAACCTGCTGCTGTTCGGCCTGATCGGCCTGGAAGTGATCGCGCTGACCATGGACTGGGGCGTCATCTGGCTGGGCCTGCTCGCGGTACCGGTGGTCCTGGTGGCCCGCGCCGTCAGCGTCGGCATTCCCTTCCTGGTGCTGAGCAACTTCCGCAAGCGCACCAGCCCCAACACCGTGGAGATCATGACCTGGGGCGGCCTGCGCGGCGGTATTTCGATCGCACTGGCCCTGTCGCTGCCCATGTCGCTGGACGGCCGCGACACGATCGTCGGTATCACCTATGTCGTGGTGATCTTCAGCCTGCTGGTGCAAGCCACCACGCTGGGCAAGTTCATGGGGTGGCTCAAGCGAAAGGACGCGGCCCGTTACAACCCGCTGCTGGCGGGAGACCCTGAAGAAATCGCCAAGCGGATCTGCGACATGGTCCCTGGCGGCCAATACTCCCTCGAAGATCCGGTGGAGTACCGGGGGTCAGCCGTCACTCAGCTCCCTATGGGATCCAGCGGCCCAGTCAACCCAATGCTCCATGGAGAACCGGACGAGATCTTCCAGGGCATCGTCCGGCGCTAAGCGGATCAACACGGAATTCGGCTCCGCATCTGGTCAGCCGATCTGAAGAAAGGAAGTATGAGATGGAGATTTTTGGATTCTTGAGCGGGTTTGCCGCTGGAGCCATCGTGGGCTTCGTGGTTGTGGCCATCGTCGGCTACTGGCTGTACCTGCGCGCGGTGGCCAAGCTCCAATCGCTCCCGGCGACTGCGCTGGCAGCAGCCACCGACTTCGCGAAGGAGAAGGGCACCGGCCTGGCTATTGAAACGCTGTCACGCCGCCTGTTCGCCAAAAAGAGTTAAGCGCTCGGCTCCGTTCGACACCTGACCAAAGCCCCTGGGCCCATACCAGGGGCTTTTTCTTTTGCCGCGCGACGGCCGCACGACTCTATACCCGAAGGAGGACATCCAGAAACCAGCGCCAGCGGCAGTTCATGCCCGGCTAACCCGAAAGGAAAAACCATGAGCGAATCCCACACCCAGGCACCAATGACGCCCGAGCAGTTCCCCACGTTGCGTGCGGTCCGAAGCAATCCACATCGTTTTGACGAGGCGATCGATCAGGTCGCCGAAGGACTGGCATCCGACAGCATACGAAACGTGGTTCTCCAGGAGGTGAAATTCACCCTGGGGAACATCGTCGAGGAGGCATGGAAGAAGCAGGTCTGCGAACCGCACATCTACGGCAAAGGCAAGGAGTTGCCCAAGGCGGTCGAGGAGCTGTTCTGGAGCATCTCGCTCATGTGCCTTCATGACGTCATTGCCACCGGCAAGAAGGTCGCCAAGACCAAGGTGGAGGATCCTGCCGTGGACGCCATGCGCGCCTATTGCAAGGAAGTCCTGCCCCTGGCTGAAGCGGTCGCCTACCTGAAAGGGAAGGTGGTCAAGGGGCGCGCAGCCAGCTCGGCCCCGGCCAAGCCGGTGAACCCGAACAAGGTGGTCAAGACCTGCCCGGTGTGCTTCCGGCCCATCGCAGTGGTCAACGGCGCCATGGCACACCATGGCTACCAGCGACCTGGTATGGGATACCAGACGGCCAGCTGCAACGGAGTCATCTTTCCGCCGCTGGAAGTCTCCAATGCGGGGCTCGTGTGGCTGATCGGCTCGCTGCGCAAGCGGCTTGAAGAGCAAGAACAGGCCTACAGGGATCGCGCGTCAAAGCCGGAGTACCTCATGGCACGCCGCGAACGCACAGGTCCGCTCGAGAAAATTTCTCGTGGCGATCCGATGTGGTCCCGGCTGTTCTCGCGGTATGTGGCCGAGATCCAGCAGGAGATCGGCGCCATCAACCACGCCCTGCCGGAGTTGGACAAGCGCCTGGCTGAGTGGAAGCCTGAAGCCCAGCCCGAGTGATATCTGCCAGGACGTTTGACCTGGCCCCCTCAAGCCTCTGTCCCCAACAGGATGGAGGCTTTTCATATTGTGAAGCTGTGGCGGCCGTGGGCGCCCGCGCGTTGGGCTCGAGCTTGCCTATACGAGGTTGAGGAAATCCATCAACCCCCGCCGAAGTTCACGACCGTGACAAGGCAAATCTGAAAGGTAGAAACCATGAACCGCAACCTGAGCGCATTCTCTCTGAAGAACCAAGCCCGTGTGCTGGCACTGTCGAACCTGCGCCCGGAGACCATCCTCGGCGCGGAAGGCATACCGTTCGAGCTGCGAGCCCAGGCCATGCCTGGCGTTGTCGACGTTCGTCATTCCATATCCGATGTGGATTCCATCCATCCGGAGGGAGATTCGATCGAAGTCAAGGACCTCATGCCGCTGACTCCCGAGTTCGAGACTCGGATGGTCGTAACGGACCGCCACATTGTGGTCGGCGGTGTGATCAGCGACCAGGACTCCAGTGCGGACAATCCGATCGACGGCAATGGCGATGGCAAGATCGTCCATCGTGGTCGCCGTCGCGGTGATGCAGCCCAAGAGCGCGAGTTCTACAAAGCGCTGGGCCGCGACTCCGATGGCAACAAGGACCTGACGTTGGATGAAGTCCAGCTCGCGGCAGTCGAGAACGCGTTGTCGGTGATCCGCAAGGATCGCTCGGCGATGACGTCGCTCGCAAATCGTTGTCGCGCCCGTGGCCGCTCCGGCCGCTGGGTGGACATCCTGGCCTACGTGAAGGACATGTTCCTGCGCGCCGGCTGGGCCTATGCGATGGACGAGCTGGCCAGCGAGCTGTTCGATGAACGCTATTGGACGCGCGTCAGCGGCCTCGAGCGTGACCCGTTCACCGATCTCGAATACGCCTTGCGCGAAGACGAGGTCGAGAAGGTCTGGGAACGCCTGCTGGACGAAGGCAAGATCGGCAATCCATTGGCCGTCATGCTGGACATCTACGAGCACAGTGCTGTGAGCTACAGCATCTCGGGTGAAGGGATGCAGTGCCGCTGGGACACTTCTGGTGGCGCAGCGGTCTGGATCCCCGATGCCGATGCCGTGGCAAACATCACTGGCAATGTGCTGGAGGCGCTGGGCTTCGGCAAGGTGAAATACTTCGGCGCCTGCGGCAGTGAATCGGATCCCCTCCGTGCCTGCTACAGCCTCGATGGCGGTGTCACCTGGAGCGAAGACTTCCCCACCTACGCGAAAGCACAGGCGGCTCTTCTGGAGCTGGCTAGGCCTGAACTGGGTGAGGCCGTCGATCAGGCTATGCGCAAGGAGGCTTCCCGCTACGTGCGCGCCATGCTCGACGGCTACAACAACTGGGCAAATGGGTGGGTCTACGGTGTCGTTGTGTATGTGATCGATCGCCACACCGGCGAGAAGATCGACGACCACGACGTCGAAGACTGGGGAATTCTCGGCAGTACCGACGCAGATTCCCAAATGGAGGACACGATCCTGAGCCTGGTCGCCGACTTGACCAAGACTGTTCACTAAGCACCTCTGGCCCAGCTTCATGCTGGGCCGTTTTTCATTTCCACAGTCTTCCTCAGAACCGGCTTTCGGCCAAAAGGCCTGTTCTACCTATACTAAAAATCGCATGCCGAGCTGCCCGAGAGGATGCTCGGATTCTTTCAGTTTGAAGGGCCTCATTCTCGTGACCACATCCATGGATTCCCGCGCGCGGCGCGGTCCGTCTCGCCCAGCGGGTGCGCTCAAAGGACTCTGCGCCGGCGCAATCGCAGCAGCTCTTTTCACGCTTGGGTCGGTGGCTCATGCAGACGTCTTCGGCGGCCAGAGCGCCAGCAAGGACACCGAGCAGCTGCGCCAGCGGCTCAGCCAGCTCGAGCAGGACATCCGTCTACTAAAGGAAAGCGGCGGAGCGCCAGCAGCGCCGGGCGCCGCCGGCCCGGGCAATCTCACGCTACCCGAGCCTCCGGAAGTGAAGGCATCTGTCCCCAAGACCTACCGCGTTGTCGGCGAGGTCAATGGCCGTTTCCTGGTCCGGGCCGGCAACGCCCGGATGCTTTTCACCGCGGAGGAGCTGAAACAGTTCGACCAAGAGGAGGCCGAACGCGCGCTGGCAAAGGCCGCCCAGCCCGACGCGGCTCCCGCTGCCTCGGCCCCTGGCAAGCCAACAACTCCGCCGCCAGCCGTCGGACCAACTTCTCGCGTTGGCCAGGCGCCCGTGCCGCCGGCCAAACCTGCCGCTGCTGCTACGCCTGCCGCAACAACAAAGCCCGGTACACAACCAGCTACAGCCAAGAAGTAAGGCCAAACCATGAAGAAACTCCTGATCCCCGTACTCATTTCTGCTGCACTGGCCGGCTGCTCGGCCTTCCCGGAGAACTACGAAAAGAGCATGACCATGCCTGAGGTCGTGGACAACATGCCCGATGGCTGGAACACGCTGCCTGCGCTGACTACGTACCCGTCGCAGGCGGGCAAGGTGGTGCGCAAGTTCAATGACATCCCTGAAAAGGTCGCCAGTCACAAGGTCAAGATCGACCTGCGGCCGGGTGAAACCTTCACGCTGGACGACATCCTCTTTGCCCTGCGCGTTCAAGGATTGCGGGTCGTCTCGCGCCTGTCGACGGAATCGGCGGGCAAGACCTGGCTGACCTATTCCTTCGACGGGACCCTGAAGGAGTTCATCGACGAACTGACACTCACTGAGAACGTGTCCTTCGAGTTCCGCAATGGCGTCATCTTCATCACGGAAAGCAGCCGCTATGCCGCGACGCTGACTCAGCACAAGGACTACATGAAGTGGATCGAGGAGGCGGTCAAGCAGATGGGGGGCACCAACGTGCGGGGCGACGTGTTCTCCGGACAAGTGGTGTACTTTGCAAAGCCGGATGTCGCTGAGTATCTCGAGGAGTATCTCGCCAACTTCGCGCGAAATGCGGCGAAGATCAAGCTCCAAGTCGCTGTGCTTACCGTGACCATGCACAAGGACAAGAACCTGGGCTTCGACTGGTCGCAACTGGCTGTGCAGGGCGGCGGCCGCGGGATGGCGCCCGGCATCACTGGAGGCAATGGAACAGGCCTGGGCAACCTGGATCCACAGGCGACAACCGGTGTGGGCACTGTCCCCGGTACTGGCACGGGCACTACGGGTACCGACTTGGTCACCGAGGCAGCAAAGGTGGCGCTTGGCACGATGGGCGGGTTCTCCGGCGGCGAAGGGTTCATCTATCGCTTCCGAAACAGCAACTTCAGCCTTACGGCCGCCATCAAGGCCCTGTCCACCTACGGCAACGCGCGTACCGAGCAGAACGTCATCCTGGAGACGATCAGCGGACTGCCTGTTGAAATCAAGTCTGGCAACGACATCCCCTACGTGAAGTCGATCGGATCGGCCACGGCTTCCGGTGGCTCGACTACAGGCTCGGCCACTACCGAAATCATCCAGTCCGGGCTCAAGATCGAGATTACGCCGCTGTATGACGCGACAGATCGCGTAGTGACGGCTGAAGTGGCTGTCGATCTTTCGTCTCTGGTGGGCTTCCGTGAGCTGCCAGCGGGTCTGAACCTCGGCACGCTGAGCCAGCCTGAGATGCAGAAGATGGAGTTCAAGAACGTTGGCAGCCTGGCGCTGGGCGACACGGTGATCGCCGGTGGCATTACCTACGACCAGATCACGAACAACTACAACAATCTGCCGGGCATGGAAAAATTGCCGACCGGTTCCAAGGCCGAGAAAATTTCCCGCAACCAGATGTTCATCGTCCTGCGTCCCACCGTCACCGTGGGCGACACGACTCTCAACGTCCGGCCGATGCCGCTCACGGTAGGCGCACGTGCGCATCCGGTCTCCGCAGCTGAAGGAGAGAGCAAGTAATGAAGTCTTTTCGCAATTGGAAGCCCTTTACGAAGGCGCGCCCTGATCCTCTCGGTGGTGCGACTCCTGGTGCTGACCAGGCAGGAGGAGCTGCGGCCGGCGCAGGCAAGGGCGAAGAGCCCGATGGCCTGCCCATCTTTCTGATGGTGGGCTCGCTGTCGGGGGCTTCTCGCAAGGACGCCGAAGCCTATGCGCGAGGACTGGCGGACAAGCTCCTGACCTCGGTCGAGCTCGGCCGGATCCACGTGTACGACGATCGCGATCACGGCCGGATCATCTACGAGATCCACGAAGGCGGCCCGCAGTTTTCGATCGCGGCGAAGGTCGCCGAGGCGCTGGCCAACGGCGAGCAGGTCCGGATCGCCCTGGCCGACGGAAAACACCTGGCCATCGAGCAGACGCACGACCAGCTGTTCTCGCTCGTGCACCACGACGACGAGGAAAGCGACCTGCGTGAGCCAGGGGACGTCCGGCAGATCACTGAGTTCGTGAGCGATACCAAGCTGTCTGCCATCTATCCCGATCGCAATGGCCTGGCGGCGCTCGGCGGCGTGCTACTGGGCACCTCGCTGGTGGCGTTCCTCGTGGCTGGGGCCCTGAACGTGATCATCAAGTCGGGGGCGACGGAGCCGGACGCGCTGTTCGCATTCGCGAGCAAGGGTGTGGTGGCGGATGCCTCCGACAACCCTGCCTGGCAGCTTGAGCGTGCGCGCCAGGCGGCCGAGAAGGAGGGTAAGACCATTCGCGTATTGCGCAAGGATGCGCGCGGCTGGAACTGGGAGTTTCAGCCCTGATCGCGGCCGAGCCGCTGACCGAACCTGACATAAAGCATGAGTTCCTACATCAAAACCCAACGCAGCAATGTGGTCTTTTTCATCGTTGGCGCCGCGCTGTCGGTGGGCCTGCTGGGTGGGGGCGCCTATCTTGCAAAGGACGCCCTCACGAAGAACAGCGAGGGTCTGTCCGTGTCGGACAAGGCCTGCCTTGCCACGATGCGTACGAACGGCTTCAGCCCGTCCAAGCGGCCCAATGGCGATTTGCAGGTGATCCTGGTGCGCAACGAGAACCTGGAATCGCTGGTGCATCAGTCTGGAGTGCTTGTGGCCAGCTGCCCGGGCTATCGGCTGAAGGAATACTGCGCCGGTCCGGGCTGCTCCAAGCCTGGCATCAGTTTCACCCTCACCCCCAAGACGATGTGACGGCATGACCCTGTGGATGTTCTGCTTACCACTGATCCCTGTGGGCGTCCTAGCTGCGGGTGTCGTGCTTGCGCGTCGCAAGTCGCACCAGGTGCTCGCGAAGGCCATGCGTCATCCGGAGCAGGTCGAGCAAGCCTGGCTGGCAGGGCCCAGCGGCTCGGTGCGGCTGGAAATCCAGCTCAAGGGGCGTAGGTCGTGCACCGTCGCCGACCATTTCACCTGGCAGCGAGCGGCGGAGAGCCTCCGCGCCTCCGGCGTGCCCCTTGATGACCGCCGCTCGCTTGCAGGAGGCGCTGGAAACGCAGCTCAGCCATCACGCGACTGACCGTGCCCAAGCCCGGGCCAACATGACGACCTCCGCTTGCTCCAGGAGGTCGTTTTCGTTTCACCACATGAAAAACGAGCCCTGTTTGCAGGCCAATCCTGGCTCGCCGCCTGAAAGTTAATGGAAAAAGTACAGCAAACAAAGGGAGATTCGTTAGCACGCAAGAAATTTGATGTCGTATATCAAAAAACAGCGTTCATGCCAGGCACCTGTGTCTATACATGTTCGTGACCGATGCACAACGCAGAGTCCAACCCCGCAGCGGAGATAGTTTCCGCAGCGGTATCTCGATACCCCATAGGAGTTCCTGAACCATGTTTTCTTTGATCATCACGATCGTTTCCATCGCTCTCGTCGTTGCCCTGGTCGCGGCCACCATGTACCACGGTGGTGACACGCTGACGACCGGCCGCGCCAAGGCCGACGCCGCTGCCTACGTTTCGGGCGCCCAGCAAATCTCCGGCGCTGCCGTGATGTACCAATCGCTGGAAGCCGCTCCCGCTGCTGACGTGGCCACCCTGGTCACCGGCAAGTACCTGTCCTCGCCCCCGGCGCTGAAGAACGGCAACGTCTTCGTCATCGGCACCAACGGTACCGACCGCGTGGTCACCGCCGGTGTCGCCGCTGCCGACGTGTGCGAAGCCATCAACAAGTCGGCCGGCATGAGCGACGCCGACGCCAAGACCGCGGCCGCTGCCGCCACGGCACCGGCCACCGCTTTCGGCTGCTACACCAGCGCTGCCGACACGCTGACCTTCCAGTTCAAGTTCTAAGCAAGGGCTGGACGCGCCGGGCCGCGAGTTTCGCCGGCCCGGCGTTTTTGTATCCAGAGGTGAGGTCGAAGTTCTGATTGTCGGGCTATCGATGCCACCACATCGGAAATCGAACGTTTTCACCTATACGCAGATCATGAGCCAAAAGCACCCTGTAGACCTCTTCAAAGTTGCGCAACGAATGGACGTCGTGCTCGGCGTTGTGTCGGTGATCGCAGCGGTCTACCTGACCGTGAACGGCGCCTTTGGGCTGGCCGCTCTCCTGGGCCTGGGTGCGGTCATCAGCTTTGCAAGTGCAAAGTTCATGCCAGCAAAGTGGATCCTTCGTCGGATCCTGATGGCTCGCCCGTCGCGTTAAGAAAAAAGGATTCTTCCATGTTCAATCTGATTCTCGCCGTCATCGGAGTTGCCCTGGTCGCGCTCTTGGTGTTCGCAACCAGCTACTACGGTGACGACTCTCTCTCCAAGGGCCGTGAAGAGGCAGAAATCGCACGCTCGCTTAACGAAGTGAGCCAGATCAAGGGCGCGTTGGTTGCCTATTCGGCTCGAACGGGGCAGCACGCGCAAAGCCTCGATGATCTGGTCGGATACGAGCTCAAGGCCATCCCGGAAGGGTGGGGCATTTCTCTGCCAAGCCAGAGCGCCTTCGAAGCTTCGCAGGTCATTGGCGGCACCGAAGCCAAGCGCCGTTCCTCGTGCGTTGAAATCAACAAGCGTCTGGGCCTGACTGCCGATGAGCCGCCGGCCTGCGCGGACATCCCGTCCGACTTCACCGGCTGCTGCGTTGTTCCTGATGCAGATGAAGGACAGCCTCCGGCCTGACCCAAGCACCCTGCCGCAAAGCGCCCTTTGGGCGCTTTTGCTTTTTTGGGGGTGTGTTGCGGATGGTAAGAACGGCGATATACTAGACCAACACGAACTTCGACGATTGAAATACTATGTTGATGCACGCCCCCGTACTGTTCACGCTTCACGCGTACGTCACAGCCCAGGACCATTCGCGCTTCGGCGTCGCCAAGTTCGCTATGGGCCCGAAGGGGCAATTTCCGACTCCGCAGTCGCAGGCCTCCGCGTTCGAGGAGGTGCTGTCGATAGTGATCAAGCCCGGTGGCGAGCTTCGCCCAATGACCAAGCCGGAATTTCTCTCCCGCCTCACAGGCGAGCCCTCGGTGACCTATGGTGGATCCGAGTTCGTCCCGTTCCAGGAAGGAATGGAGCTGCTGGAGACGGATCTGCATGGCCCGGTGTCGTTGGAGATGGAAATCTACATCACCAGTGGTGAGCAGACCGGTATCGTGACTGTGGACGTGGGTGAGCGTGGCCGCTACGCCAGCCAGGCGTACCTCAAGGCTGAGTTAGACAAGGTTCTCTCAGAACTGCCCGAGGGCTTCCGGCCCATGAACAAACGCGAGTTCTTCCAAGCCCTCATGGCAAAGCACACCGGCGGGATTACCGTTCCCGTGGCCGTCCCGGGCGCCCCTGATTTCGAACCACTGTTTTAAGGGGCACGCAATGGACGTTCTGCTGCCTATCGCGCGGGTTCTCAAGGTCTGCGACCCGTTCACGAATCCCTGGACTGATGAACCGTTCACCGTCGAGGACGTGAAGCGGGCCATCTCCGAGAACCGGCTGCGCGAGACTTCGTTTTCCAAGTGCTCGAACTCGGCTGGCTGGACCACCCAGATGCACATCGAGCGTATTGCCTTCCTGGCCGTGCGCGGATGGAAGGGAGCAATCGAAATCGATGTAGGCGTTCCCAGGCTCGGCTGCCACGTGTCTTGGCCGTTGCAGGATGGGAATCATCGGATGGCGGCGGCCGTTGTCCGCGGTGACCAGTGCATTCTCAGCTGTGTGGGCGGGTCCGTCGACTACGCCTTCGAGCTGTTCGGTGTCGATATCTCGGGGGAGCCCGCAAGCGAAGCCGACGCGAGCACGCCCGGGGCCAAGAACCTCGAGGCGATCATCCGTGCGAATCCAGGCGCGGTGGCCATCGTGGATAACGACTCCTGGCGGCTCTACAAGAGCGATCCATATGCCGCCGAGCGCGAGGCCACCGCGAACGGCCATGAGCGCTGGGAGCAGGAGAACTTGCTGGCCACGGACCGAGACATCGAGCCTATCGAGGAAGGTCTGGGCGGGGGCGGCTATGGCGGTGATCTGCTGACCGTTCTGGCCAAGATGGCTGGCATCGAGGTGCAAGGCGTCTAGCGGCCTATGCTGGACCACGCAAACACGAGTTCGCACATCGCAGAGCCGCCCGATCGTGACTGGAGCACTGGTCCCTGGGAAGCCGATTGCCGCACGCGCCTGGTGCGTCAACGCGGGCCCACTGATTGCGGGGTGGCATGCATGGCGATGGCTACCGGGACGACCTATGAGGCGGCGCGCGCGGTGTTCGAATGCATCGGGCTCGATCGTCAGCAGCATCCATTCTCTTCGAACTTCAAGCAGCTGCTGCGCGCCCTCCATCGGCAGGGCCATCAAGCTCAGATGCGACGCTGGGGTGGATGGGAACACCTGGAGGGAGTGGGCATCCTCAAGATCAAGCGGCGGGAGGACGGCCGCTTTCATGACGCGCACCGGATCGACGATACACCTGCCAAGAAAACACATCGGGAGATATGGCACTGGGTCGTTGCGGAGCGACATTCGACGCTGGGGTACGTGCTTCGGGACCCCGCAGTTCCCCTCGCCGCATTTGGGAAGCCGCCGCTCGATACGCCGTTCTGGTCGGGAGGGGAGCGGCTGGTGCATGGAAACTGGATCAGCGTGAAAACTGCTCAGAGGTAGGGGCGTGACGAGATTTCTCACCTAGACGCCTGGCCATCCCGCTTCCTCAACTCCCACCTACTGTAAGCGGCGCCAGGCGCAATTTGTCAAATGCTCGGTTAGGAAGCGATATCGCTATACGTGGAATAGCACTTTTAGCGAATTCATCATGTCCCGCATCAACCGTATCCTGACGTGTCTCGCCGTTTCCGCCTTGCTCGCGCAGCCTGGGCTCGCGGCCGCGGGCGGGTTCTTCGTCGTCACCCCCAGCCCCGGCAAGCTGGTGAAAGCCCCTGAAGCCAATGTCATCGTCACGCTGACCCCGGCGGAGCTGCCGGCTGCGACGGTACAGACGCCCTACAGCTTCAACATCGCGGACCTGGTACGGGTCACCGGAGATCCAACCTTCGACCCTGGCGCCGTCAAGTTCGAGGTGTCTAGCAAGGATGGCAGTTTCCCCTCCGCGCTGGTGATGGATGAGCATGGCCTTCTAAGTGGTTCGGCCGCGGCGAGGACGACCCCAACTGGATCTCGCTTCGAAGTGCAGGCCACGTACAAGGACAAGTCGGGCCGCCAGACCTACACCATTATTGTGAATGGCAGGCCATTGCAAGCGGTGGCGATCGCAAAGGCGGGATCCCATGCATGCGCGGTGACCCCGGAGGGGGGGCTTGTCTGCTGGGGTGCCAACGGATCTGGCGAGCTTGGGGATGGCACCACATTTCCGCGAGCCAGCCCAGTCCCTGTCGTCGGTATGGCGTCGGGTGTAACGGCTGTCGCCGTTGGGGGCACCAATACATGCGCGATCCAATCTGGCGGGCTGAAGTGCTGGGGCTACAACGGCGCTGGCCAGCTGGCGGATGGCACCACGCAATCATCCCGTGTGCCACTGTCGATTCCCGGAATGAACGCTGGAGTCACCAAAGTTGCAGTAGGCAACGCATCGACGATCTGTGCCGTTCAGTCTGGCGCGGCGTACTGCTGGGGATACAACAGTCAAGGTCAGGTGGGCGATGGGACAACAACCGGACGTACGCAGCCGACGCAGGTAGTTGGACTTACTTCAGCAGTCACGGACATCTCTACCCGTTCCGGGCACTCATGCGCGGTTCAGGGGACCAACGTAGTGTGCTGGGGCGCAAACTATGCCGGCCAGATTGGCGATGGAACAACTGCCCTTCGATTTACGCCGACCACTGCGATCAACCCGGGGCAAATGGGCCGCTACGTCGCGGTGGGAAACGATCACACCTGTGCAATCTACTACCAAGGCGTTCCGCCGCGTGATACACGCCGGGTTCGTTGCTGGGGAGCGAATGCTTCGGGACAGTTGGGTGATGGCTCAACTGCGGGATCGCTGATTCCACTGGAATTGAACATTACGCAGCCCAGCGCGGTTACCGCAGGAACAGGATTTTCGTGTGCCTCGACAGCGAGCGGAGTTGCTTGCTGGGGAGCAAACGGAAGCGGCCAGCTTGGCACAGGGGATACCGGAGTTCGCCAGACGCCATCGGCCGTTGTCGGTTTGGGGGCGGTCTCGCAGTTCAGCGCGGGGGATGACTCCGTATGCGCTATTCAGTCCGGTCTTGCGAAATGCTGGGGAAGTAATGCGGGTGCCAGTTTGGGCGACGGCACCACGGCTACCAGGCTGACACCAGTTTCGGTCCAGCTTCAGTGAACGACCGTCAGTAACCGCATAACGAGCCGCACAACCGTGCGGCTTTTTTCTGCGCATGTTTAACCTGGTCAACCTCCCTGAGGCCATAGGCCGGAGGCAAAAAGCATGCTTGTGCCTATACTAATTTCCGATGCTAACCAGCGTGGCGATGCCGGCTGGCCGCTCCGCATTTAGTAGTACGCAATGCGTGCTCACACAACATCAAGGCTTCACACGTGCAAGAACTCAGTCGTCTCCTCTTGGATCGCAAGCTGATCACCAAGGAGAAACTCGCCGCCGCGGAGATGGAACAGACCGTCACCCGTGAACGTCTGAACAAGATCCTGGTGCGAAAGGGGTTCATCCGCCAGGACGTGCTCTTCGAACTACTGCGCGAGATCAATCCCAACTCGCTTCATGATGAAGCGGTTTTTCAGTCTGCCATTCCCCCCGAGATCCTCATCAACACGCGGAGCATGATCACTGCTTCGGTGGGCAACACGCTCTACGTCAGCACGCTGTCCAATCCCACGATGGTGCGCAAGGCCTTCGAGCCGTATGCAGGCGACTATCGGCTGGTGTTCACCGCGACGAACCCCGCGCGGGTCACCGAATACCTCGAGCAGGTTCGAGATGCTGCGGGTGGCAACAAGCAGTTGACCTGGGAAAAGATCTTCTTTGATGCCATGCGTTCGCGGTGTTCGGACATTCACATTCTGCCGGACTCCAACGTCTACACAGTGATGACCCGTCTCGACGGGATTCTGCGGCTTTCGCACGCGGGCACGCTTGACGAGTACGTCGCTCTGATCTCTCGTATCAAGGACCTGTCCAAGATGGACATGGCGGAGCGCCGTCGGCCGCAGGACGGTGGCTTCTCCATGGAGTACGCCGGGCGCATGGTGTCGTTCCGCGTGGCGGCCATCCCCACCAACAACGGTGAGAAGCTGGTCATCCGGATTCTGGACCCGGACTCCGCGCATGTGCAGCTGGACAAGCTGGGCATCTCGCGCGTCGATCTCTGGCGCCGTGCCGTCGGCAAGCCTGGTGGCCTGTGCCTTATTTGCGGGCCCACAGGCTCAGGCAAGACCACGACCCTGGCGGCGACGCTGCGGGAGATGAACTTCCTGGAGCGAGCCATCTACACCGCCGAGGACCCGGTCGAGCACCTGATTCCGTTCGCGACCCAGGTGAACATGAATGAGCTGGTGGGGCTGACGTTCTCGACGGCCGTGCGCGCGTTCATGCGGGCCGACCCGGACGTGATCTCGATCGGTGAAGTCCGTGACCTGGACACCGCGGTGAACGCGCTCAAGGCCGCGGAGACGGGCCACTTGACCGTGGCCACCTTGCACACGGATTCGATCCTGGTGACGATCGGCCGTCTCATCCACATCGGCGTGCAGCCACACGAGCTGCTCCACCTGCTGCGCGGAATCATGGTGCAGCGCCTCATGCGCACCTACTGTTCCGCCTGCAAAGGCAAGGGCTGCGCAATCTGCCACCAGTCGGGCTACAAGGGCCGCGAAGTGGTGTCGGAGATGGCAAGTTTCGATACAGCCGACGACGTGCAGGCCGTGATCGACGGAAAGGTCTCCTGGCGAACCATTCAAGAGGACGGTCGGGACAAGGTTCTGGCCGGGCGCACTTCGCCCGCCGAGTTCGAGCGCGTGTTCGGTATCAGCATGGATGAGGTGCCCGCATGAAGACGTTCAAGGCAAAGCACATGGTTTCCGGGCGCACCGTGGAGACGGTGCTCTCGGCGCCTACGCGGGAGGACGCTGAGCGCCAGGCCCGGCGCATGCGCGGCCAGCTGCTGTCCCTGAATTCATCGGGGGGCGGCCCGGGCTGGTCTCGGATGTCCCTGGAAGACCGCCTGGTGTTTTTCCAGCGCCTGGCGTCCATGCTGTCCAGCAAGGTAGGGGTCTCTGAAGCGCTGGGCATCATCTATCAGTCCTTCACGGGTACGGTGCGGGAAGCCTCGCGGATCCTGCGGGACCGTATCGAGGCTGGAGACGACTTGCCCGATGCGCTGGAAGCAGCCGGGCCGCGGTACTTCCCGGACGTGGCCGTGGCCATCATCCGTACCGGTGCGCGCGGTGGCGACCTTGCGTATGCCATCCGCGAGGCTGCGCGCTTCGAGCGCGAGTTGAGCCGGGTGAAGAAGGAGTCCGGCAAGGGCATCTGGAGCGCGCTGATGGGCTTTGTGGCCGGGGTTGTGACCATCCTGGGCTCGACCATGTACGTGGCGCCCATGATCATGAAATCCAGCCTGGTCAGTATCTCGGGCGACGGGGTGAACGTGGGGTGGATCATGTCCATGGCCAACGTGGTGACCTGGATCGCCGTTGCGGCCGCAATCATTGTCGGTGGCCTGTTCACTTTCGGCGTCGTACTGCGTCCGCTGGCGCCGGCGGCGGTCGACCGTGTCATTGCCAAGATTCCCTACTACCGGGACATGGTGATGGCCAAGTCCAACTACATGGTGTTCTTCGGTTTGGCTGTGCTTTTGAAGGCGGGCCTGCGCGTAGAGGAGGCCCTGAAGCTGACGATTGAGGGGGCGCCTAAGGGTGAGCTGCGCAATGACCTCGAGCGTGCGCTCAAGGCCATCGTGAAGGGGACGGTTCGTCCGTGGCCCTACGAGATGCACATGCTGCACCCCACCGACAAGGCGGCGCTGGCCACAGCCCAGGACCGTGAGCAGACGGCGCGCACGATCGAGGAGCTGGCCATCCAGTACCAAAACCTGTATCGCTCGCGCCTGGAGACCTTCGTGCCCGTCGTTCAGGGCTTCTCGGCCATCTTCCTGTCCCTCGCCGGCTTCGTTCTGTTCGGGGTTTCTGTCGTGCCACTGCTCCAGAGCACGTCGTCGATCATGAACATGCTGTAAGGAGCGGAATACCATGGTCAATCTGATCCTCGTCGTCATCAGCATCGCGCTGCTGGCCGCGCTGACGGCAATCTCCATCAGCCATGTGCCTGCGGCGGCGCTGCAACGCCAGGTCGTGTTCAAGGAGACCACAAAAGGCCTGCGCCTGCTCCAGAACGCCAATGTGCGCTACTTCCAGGCACACCGGGACGCCGATAACAAGGTGATCTTCCCCGGCGCCGACATCAACATGCTGCCGCTGCTGGTTCCCACCTATGGCTTCATGCCGGCCAATGTACGCAGCACGTTCACCTGGGAGGCCCAGACTGGGTACCTCTTCGGGATGCCGGCCGCTTACGTCTGTGTGAAGCCCCTCCAGGCGTCGCCTGAGGATCGGGACGTCTTGCTTCCCATTAAGGCTCTGATGCCGCTGGAATCCGCCTATCTGGGTAACACCTGCGGTGCTACGGCCGACTTCGCGGGCGGCACTCACCTCACAGTCTGGCTGATTCTGTCGCACTACGACGGCCCGCCGCCGCCTCCACCGGGCACGACCAACACCGCGCCGGAACCCGCTCCTGAGGCGCAGCTTTGATGGCGAATGCGCCGGCGCCCGCCGCTCCCGACTTCACGCCCTGTTTCCACTGGCCACAATCGCCGTTGACGGCGCGCGCGCTGCTTGCCCTGTCCCGGGTGACGGCTCCACTCTACCCGGCGGAGGCGAAGCTTCTTGAGGAACGAGCCGAGCTCATCTCGCTGGAGATCGGTGTTTGCTGGCCAGAAGGGAAGGCGCCACCGCTCCTGTTCGCGGAGGAGCCTGTCCTTTTGGCAGCGTTTCACCTGGGTGTCCAGGAGGCTCAATCGCAGCAGGCGCATCTTGAAGATGGGGGGCCCGATATCGTCTGTTTCGGCGAATGGTGGATGGATTGTGACGGCCTGACGGAGCGGCGCGCGCTCGTGGTGAAGGAGGGGGAGCATTTCTGCGCAGGGTTCGAGACGTCTTATCGGGGTGGCGACGGACAGATGTCCTGGGACGGCGAGGGGTATCCAACCAGATCAGAAGCCATGGCTGCCGCAGAAAACGGCCTGAGAGCGTCATCGTTCTGAAGAAAATAGCTATACAAGGGGCTTACGTCCCAACTCATTCTGTCATGTCCTTCAAATCATTCGTATCGCGCGGTCGCTTCGCACTTTCCGTCCTGGCCGTTGCAGCGGTATCCAGCTGCACTGGCGTAGCGCACGCATCCAATTACTTCATGGTCACGCCCCTGCCTGGCAAGCAGTCCGGTGGGAACCCTATGGAGCCTGTCTCGTTCCAGCTGAATGCAGGCGCGCTGCCTGAGGGCATGATCGGCAAGCCCTATAGCGCGGAGCTCAGCCCGTTCCTGTTTGTGAAGGGCGACCCGGACTTTGTACCGGCCAGCGTCTCCTGGTCTGGCGCGTCGCTGCCGGAGGGTCTTTCGATCGGCCCTGACGGCGCAATCACGGGGACGCCGATCGTCAAGGACCTGAAAGGAGCCCAGATCTCCGCAAGGGCTCAATACAAGACGCACCAGGCGTCGCAGACGTACACTATCGTCATTGCCGGGCAGGTCTTCCGTTCTTCCGGAGTGTCGATTGGCAATACGCATGCCTGTGGGATCACCACCAACGGCGGCGCAGCCTGTTGGGGCAGCAATGTTTATGGCGAGATGGGTAATGGGAACATTGAGTACATTCCTGCTTCGCGTCCGGTTCAAGTCCTGGGAATGAGTTCTGGGGTGTCCGCCATTGCGGCGGGGTCACAGTTCAGTTGTGCTGTTCAGGATGGCGTTGCCAAATGCTGGGGCTGGGGCGGTGGCGGTCGGCTGGGTAACGGGAGCACATCGAATTCACCTGTACCTGTCCAGGTGCTGGGCTTGACTTCCGGTGTTACAGCGATTGCCGCCATGAGCTCAACAGCTTGTGCTATCCAATCGGGTACCGTCTGGTGTTGGGGGATGGGTGGAAACGGACAGCTGGGAAATGGTGCAACCAACGATTCGTCGATCCCGGTGAAGGTTGCAGGCCTTCCCGCCCCTGCCGCCAGTATCTCCCTTGGCGGGGCGTTCGCCTGCGCATCGTTGACCAATGGGTCTGTGTGGTGCTGGGGTTCAAACGCAAACAAGCAGGTGGATCCAACGAACACGGATCTTGCAATTTCATCTCCGCGACAGCTCCCGGGTGTATCAGGTGTGACGCGCATTGCTTCGGCTAATGCGTCCACCTGCGGAGTGACCGCCACCGGTGTTCAATGCTGGGGCGGCAACGCACTTGGTCAGCTTGGACGCGGCACGTCAACGACTATGGAAGGGCCAGGACCCGTCAACGGTCTGGCAGGAGTGCAAGGCATCTTCGGCATGTACGACGGCTTCTGCGCGACTACGTCGCAAGGTGCAGTCTCGTGCTGGGGCAACAACAGCACTGGTCAATTCGGGGTTGCTGGTCGCCAGCTCTCACCTGTTCAGATGCCGGGAGTGACAGGGGTGTCGACAATGGGTGGCGGTAACGGAAGCCTTTGCCTGGTTCAAGACGGAAATACCCTTTGCCGCGGATCGAATGGCAACGGCCAGCTGGGCAACGGCACGACAACGCGCACTGACGTTCTGACCGAGGTTCTGGCGCCGGCGTGATTCTGCGGATGGTGTAGATATGGCCGGCTCACCGCCGGCCTTTTATCGTCTTGTGTTGGCAAATGAGCGTTAGTGGGTATACTACGCAGCTTATTTTAGGCATCGACTCGCATGATCACAATCGCTACCCATTCCGGCAGTCACCACGCAGACGATGTTGTGGGCGTTGCCATCCTGATGCATCTTCATCCTCATGCCAGGCTACTGCGTACCAGGGACCCGGAACAGATCTCGCAGGCGGATTTCGCCGTGGATGTGGGTGGAGAGTGGGATTCAGCCCGGGGGCGCTTCGACCATCACCAAAAGGGATTTGCGGGCGCGCGCGCATCTGGTGTCGTCTATGCCAGCGCGGGACTGGTATGGGACGCTCACGGTCGTGATTTCCTGTACTCGCTGTATCAGGACCTCAGCGCGGACGATCTCGATCTGCTGCATCAGCGTATCGACGACGATCTGGTGCAGCACGTGGACATGGCGGACACTGGAGCTGCGGCCGGCGCCGCCGGGCGCTTCGGGTTCTCCATGCTGATCGACGCCTTCAACGTGACCCGTGAGGAGATCGAAGCCTCGGCGGTGCCCAATACCCCCGAGCGTCGAGCCTTCATCTTCGAGAGCCGCAGCTACAACAACTTCATGCAGGCAGTGCGCCACGCCGGCGTGCTGCTGGAGCGCTGCGCAGCCCACGCCTACAACGCCATGCGCAGTCGCGCGCTGGTGCTCGAGGCGGAACAACAGGGAAATGGGCACATCCTGGTACTGCCGGCCGCGGGCCTGGATTGGATCCCCGTCGTTTGCGAGAGCATGCCGGACGTGCTCTTCGTGGTCTACCCGGATTCGGCGGACGCTCAGCACCAGGTCCGGACTGTGCCGGTGACGGCAGAGTCGTTCACGGCGCGATGTGATCTTCCGGCTGCCTGGGCGGGCCTGCGCGATGTGGATCTGGCCCAGGCCACCGGCGTCGCGGACGCGGTCTTCTGCCACAATGCGCGGTTCATCTGTGGCGCCGCATCGAAGCAGGGCGCAATTGCCCTGGCAACCCTGGCACTCGAGGCAGCTCTCAGCTGACTAGCCGTCACCCACCCGAAAGCAGCATTCAGCATGTTCTCAGCCCTTGCGATTGGACGCTGGTTCGGCCGCACTTCCCCCACGCCGGACACCTCGCAAGAGCCTGTCTCCCGGCCGATGGACATTCCGGATTTCACGGCCATCCAGGCGGGCGGTGCCTTCAGGATCAGCGTGGTTCCCGGCCCGCGGTGTCAGGTTGTATTGCGCGCGATGCCTGAGGTGTTGAAGGTCCTTACTGCTCGGGTGGTCGGCAGCCAACTCATCCTGGATATCTCGGAAAACATCAACACCCCTGGACCCATCGAGGCGGACATCACGATGCCGGCGCTCCATGCTATAGAGCTGAGCGGCGCGTCCAAGATGGAGCATCTGGCGGTCAGCGGTACGGAGCTCCATGTCGACCTCTCGGGCAGCGCGAAGGCGGAGATGTCGGGCCAGATCCACCGCCTGAAGCTGGCGGCGTCGGGCTCCTCCCAACTGGCCGGGGGTATGTTGTCGGTGAGCGAGGTCCAAGCGCAGCTCAGTGGGTCCGCGAAGGCCCGTCTGCATGTCACGGCCAAGTTGGGCGTGGCGGCATCTGGATCGGCATCGCTTACGGTGACCGGGAATCCGAACGAACAGCGTATTCGGCAGACAGGGGCGGCTCGAGTGCGGGTCTCGCATGGCGATCAGTGAAAGGTAAAGCATATGGCCAACGAAAAACTTGCGGTGGATCCATTTGAGCAATCAATCAGGGCGGCCGCACGGAGGAAGTTCTTTATCCTTGGGGCCGTGTTGGCGGCGGTCATTGGTTGCGCCAACTTGGTTATTCGCCTTATGGCCGACATCAGCTTTGATGTCTCCAGCGTGGCTCAGTGGATAAACGAGGCCGCGGCCACTCTGGTGCACGCACTCTTGGCGATGGGCGGTATGTATTCGACCAAGGTACATGGCTTGGCTCTCGCGGGCTGCACTGCCATCGTGTTATGGGCCGAAGTCGACGCTCTGGCTTCCCTACAAGCCCTGAGACGTCGGTTAAGTTTGGAGACCGGCGATGCATCCCTGGATCAGATCGAGCAGAAGGCGAGAAAGGTGTTAAAGCGCTTGAAAGCCTGGCAGATGTCAATGCTCTTGATCTCGAGCGGGACCTTCTGGTGGTTGTCCTTGTGCGATATCGATGTCCCGAACAACAGTCCAGTTGAGGCCCTGGTATTTCTGCTCGCTACGTGGGCCATAGTGTCACTGGCGGTAGGGCTCTGCGAAGTCGTCGCACTGATCGTATTGAGTAAGACCGCGCCGTATTTTCTCCCCAAAGAGGTCGGGGTGAAGCCCTGGCAGCATGCTGATGCTATCGGCATGTGCATCAGGGCCAAAATTTATGACCTTCGCAGCAAATTTTCTTCGACTTACGCTTAACGGCGACTGAAAAGTGTTGCAGATTCGCCGATTTCTGTGAGCCGTAGTGGGCAAAAAGTGCTTGGATAGCTATACTTTATTCAACTTATCCACTTTCTTGAGACACTAGATCATGAACTGCCTACCGATATCGCGCCTTGAGCTGCCTACCACCTGGGAGATGTCTGTATGAACCGCATCCCGAAGGAATTCGCTCCGTTGGTCAAGGATGCTGTGGCCAAGGGCCAGGTGACCTTGGAGCAGGGCGGCCGCCACTTGTGTGCCCGCCGCGCCGACGGCTCCAAGCAGATCATCCCAGGATCCCCCAGCGACCATCGTGCGTTGGCCAACTTCAAGGCCCAGTTCCGCAAGTTCGTGGCCGGGCTGCCTGATACGCGTCAGGCACGTCGGATGACCGCGATGGCCGGAGCCCACTGATTCGCACTTCCTTGTCAGGACGAAAGGACATACCGTGAGTTTTCTGACACACAACCCCCTCCCTGCCAAAGCAAAGAATGAGCTCGCGTACCTATCGCTGTTGAAGACGGTGCGGCCAGATGCAATTCGAACATTGGACGATCATGATGCGTCCTCTTTGCGTGGCTGGCTCCAACAACGTCAGCAGCAATTTGCCGACTTGGAACGTCAATTCGTTCGCTGCTATGAGTTTGCTTTCAGGGCTTTCTTTGTGGTATCGCTTACCTTAATCGGCACACTCGTCACGATAATGATTCTGGGCCGGCCCCACGGTGGTGTTGCGGGCGAGTTCATTTTCATCGGCATCGGCTTCAGCTGTTGTCTTATTGCGGCGATAATCAGTTTCATGTGGTGCTTAGCGCTGGTGAGGAAGCTGGTGCGTGGACGTGCCTTGCCGTTCAAGAACCAAGCGGATCGGCTGGGGCCCTTGAACGAAAGCCGGGACGGTTGCAGTGAACTGCTTGAGCTGGTTCGATCCTATCCCGAAATCTTGGCATACCGAAATGATGTCATCGGGGTTGGGCGCCAGCTGTTGCTGATTGATTTGGAGATGGCGTATGAGCTTCGAGATGAGTTGGAGGAGGCGCAAGCCAAGGCCATTCAACTGGAGGCATGTCGTCAGCTTCATGCTGTCTGAAGACTCACCGAACATCGTCTTGCATCCTGGTTCAGCATCGAGAGCTAACCGCCGGATTTCAACAGTATGTAGCAACTGAGCTACACAGCCTTGTCAGTACGAAAGGACATCTCGTGAGTTTTCTGAAGAAGTATCCTCTTCCCGCGCATCGCCGTGAAGAAAAGAAGTATCTCGAGCAGCTCGAAAAAATCGAGTCAAATGACTTGCGCGGGTTGGGCGACTCAGAGCTCGCTTGGCTGCGCGCCTGGCTTCAAGAGCGGTACGAACATAGCAAGCATCGTGTCGAGCAATTGGATGCCATTTTTAACTTGCTGGGTGTTGTCTTTGTTGCTTCCTTGGCAGGATACGTTGGGCTGATGCTTGTGAAGTTTCTCCACAGCCGATCTGTGGATTGGGTGATGGTCCTGTTCAAGAGCCCGTCTAGTGCACAGTGGTTGGATAATACTGCGGCAGGTTGTCTGGCGTTGATCGCTTTTTTATTTTTCGTTTTTTTCATCCTTGTGATCCCTCACGACAGAGTTAAAGTGAGGGCTGGCCAGTTCAATACCCAACGTCGTCGCTTGGCTCCTCTCAGTGAGACTGGCGGGTGCATGAAAATGCTTGAGCTGGTAGATGAATACCCAGAGGTTGCCGCTTACCGAGACGACGTGCTTCGAACAGGTCGTGAAATCTTGAAGATTGACCTTGAGATTGTCACGCAGCTGAGCGACCACCTCCTCGCCGCGAACGTCATCAAGAGCCATGAAGCGGCCTGTCGTCGTCTTCATGGACTGCCGGCCAAGGTTGAAGCCTGATCCGATGCGAGAGCTAACCGCCTGATTTCAATAGTAGGTTTGAACGGATCTAAACAGCCTTGTCTGTACGAGAGGAACCAACATGAATTTTCTGGAAAAGCACCCACTTCCTACGGATCCGCGAGAGGAGGTGAAGTACCTTGAGTTGTTCGATCATGTCGGGCTCGATGACCTGCGCGGGATTGGCGAGTCGGAGCTGGCATCTCTGCGTACCTGGGCGCAAGGTAGGATGGACCTGGCGGCACAGCGAGAGTCGCGCTGGGCCCGCATCTCAGATGTGATTCTTAGATGTTTTGTATTAGTTGGGTTCATTGTTCTGGTAGTGATGTTGTCAGTAATTATCCTTCGCCACAACGATGCGCTCTCCCCTGAGATGCTGGGCCTTTCGGATACTTTGGTTTATTGCGTTCTTGTGCTCGTGGTGTTGTTGGCCGCTTTAGGTGGTAGCTCATATCCATCTGATAAGGCTACAAGCGTCGTTCAGCGTTTGACGAGTCATCGTCGTCGCTTCGACCCGATCGCCGATACACCCGATGCTTGCACGGGGATGCTTGTATTGGTAGAAAATTACCCTGAAATTACCGCTTTCCGTGATGAGATTCTTCAAAATGGACGTGAGATCCTGTTGATCGACTATGAGGTTGCGGAAAAGGTGGCTGCCGATCTCATCACAAAGAAGACGAACGAGGCTCGTGCCGCAGACTGTCGTCGACTTCATGGACTGCCGGCTGATGTTGACGCCTGACCGGTAAGCTACCTGAGCCCCTATCGATGGCCGGCTTCACGCCGGCTTGTTCATTTTTGTGCGGAGTTCATGTTTTTTGAACAACAACAAAAACTGAACATCACTCTGAATCATCCACTAGCTCGGTTTTTAGCTCCCTACCGGGTTCAGGTGGCCAGGCGTTTCGTGGTCGTCAAGCAAGTACCCGACTGAAGGTTAAGGTCTTTCCCGTCGGTAGGCTGAAGGCAGTTTGCGAACTATACTAAGACCCAGGAAATGAGGCGTTGGCCCCAGTCCTTTTTCTTAGAAAGACCACATCAATGACCACCAAGATTTTCCAGCTCGGCGCGCTCGCTCTCGCCGTGCAGCCGCTGGCCGTCGCCGCCGCAGCGGCACCGGCGCCTGTTCACCACCTGATCGCGATCGACATCTCCGGATCCATGTATTCGGACCTGCCCGAGCTGCGCACCCACCTGAAAAATCGCCTGGCCACCGTCGTGGGCGAGGCCGACACCGTCTCCATCATCTGGTTCTCCGGCCGCGGCCAGTGCGGCACCCTGGTCAAGGCCATGAAGATCCGCGGCATGGCGGACCTGAGCGCCCTGCACAAGTCGATCGACCGCTACCTGACCGCCACGGGCCTGACCGGCTTCAAGGAACCCCTGCAAGAAGCCTCCACGCTCGTCGCAGAGCTGCGCAAGGCGGAGCCGGGCCACCTGGTCAACTTCTTCTTCATGACCGACGGCTACGAGAACCAGAACCCCGAGAAGGACGTTCTGGACCTGTGCTCCTCCCTCTCCAAGCTGGTCGACAGCGCCGCCGTGGTCGAATACGGCTGGCACTGCAACCGTCCCCTGCTGGCCAAGATGGCCGAGGCACTGGGCGGCAAGCAGATCTTCTCCGAGGACTTCACCAGCTACGTCGACGCCTTCGAAGGTGCGCTCGGCGGCAGCACCAAGCGCGTGCCCATCAAGCTGGACCAGCCGGCCGTGGGCCCCGTGTTCGCCCTGGTCGGCACCGACCTGCTCAACTTCACCCCCGATGCCGCCGGCGTCGTGCAAGTACCCGAAGGCCTGTCGGCTCTGAGCTACCAGACCTCCGCCCCTGGCGAGCCCTTCGCCAAAGTCACCGACAAGCCCGCCGAGGCCTGGGCATTCACTGCTCAGCTGGCAGCCCGCAGCGATGCCAACTCCGTGTTCGAGGCCCTGGGCGCCCTGGGCGACGTGGCGCTGATCAACCAGTTCACGAACTGCTTCTCCAAGGAAGACTACAGCCGCTTCCAGGAAGCCGCGCTGGCGGCCGCTGCCGACGTCTCCAAGCGCTACGCCGATGGCTATGACCCCACGGCCGTGCCCAAGGCTGACGCCTACACCGTGCTGCACCTGCTGGGCGAGCTGACGAGCTCTGAAGACAACCTGTTCTACCCCTACCACCCCGCCTTCGCCTACGAGCGTATCGGTGCCGCTTCCGAGCAGAAGGAACCAGGCGTCAAGTTCGTGCCCAAGGACAAGGCCAAGGGCTACCCGGTGTCCAGCGTGGTCTGGAACGAAACGCGTCCGAACGTGAGCATCAAGGTGCAGATCGACGGTACCGTGGCCCTGCCCGATGACCGCCCGGCCAAGCTGCCCGCGCAAATCGACACCCACATCTTCCGCAACTACACCATCATCCGCGACGGCATCGTTCACAGCCGTACGCTGCCCGTGTCGCTGGGCAAGGACTCGTTCGACAAGCTCCAGGCTCAAGGGCTGCTCGCCGGCGAAACCTGGGTGGCTGGCAAGGTCTATGCTCTGACGTTCCCCAAGCTGCCGGTGATCAACCGCAGCATGGTGAGCACCGTGGCCGCCAAGGACACCTTCGCTGCCGTCGTCGCCCTGAATGCCCTCAAGGCTGAAACCAAGGTCTTCAACGACTGGCGCAAGCGCATCGCGCCCAAGACCAGCGACCTGTACCTGATGCTGTACGGCGAGGACGCGACCGAGTATCTGAAGGGCCTGGGCCTGACCACCTTCAACGGCTTCAGCCCGCTGAGCACGACCGTGAAGTCCGGCGACTACTACATCGCTCCCGAGCTGAAGATCGATGTGAAGGGCCTGTCGTCGCTGCCCAAGGTCGAAGATGTCGAGAAGTCCATCGCCGCGGGCAAGGCCCTCAAGCTGAGCGAGTTCCTGATGGCGCCGGCGATCAAGCGCATCGCCGACTTCATGGCCTCGCCGATCTACAAGGGCGCGGCCGACGGCACCGCAGTGCTGGCCGCCTGGCTCAAGAGCGAGACCGAAGCACTGGTCAAGAAGACCCGAGAGGCACAGGAGCTGCTCGCCGGCCAGAAGTTCGCCATCGTGGTGGGCCACGCCTGGTTCTCCGACCTGACCACCATGGGCGAAGGCTCGATGGACATCAACGTCGTCGGGTACGGCCCCGTGCCGGTGACGGCCAAGCTCAAGGAAGTGCAGATCGCACTGTAACCCTACGCCCGCCGCCCGGAATCTCTGGGCGGCATTTTCTGGCCTCATTGAAAAGACAAACCATGCCGGTCTTTCTCGCTACCTCAGATCTGAATCCCATTCGCCTGCTGCCCGCTTCCGCAGTCCAGGCGGTGATCGCCAACACCAACACGGTCATCTTCCTCAAGGTGAGGGGCCACGGCTAAGCGCCACATCACAAAGGTCACTGCCAGCGCGCGGGCCTTCGCGACAGCTCGCTTTCTACCATATCGATATGACACAAACGATGACGCGGGGCCTGGCCCCCTTTGCAGACAGCATCATCCAGCCGATGGTGCGAGATCTATTCGCGCGAGCAGCCGCCGCGCAGGCAGGAGACTATCCACTGGTGATCGTGGAAGGCCCTCCGGGCTCTGGCAAGTCGGTTGTCGTGAACACAGCACTGGCCACGCTGACGACGGCGTCCAGGAGAGGCCCGCCGCGATTCGATGCTCCTCACCGGGAGGCGCTCGATCTTTCGACTGCTCCTGCATCCAGCCCGTTGGTGATCGAAGAGCCGATGGGCTACGAACTCGCCAGTATCCAGAATGCGCTCGGCGAACTGAGGTTCCGCGCGGGGATTGGCATGGCTCAGTTGACCGTTCTGACCGTCCAGAACCTGTCCCACCTGAAATTGGTTGCCGACTACTTGCCATCTACCCTGGTGGTCATCAAGGTGGTCAGGAACCGATCGTTCTCGTTTTCGTATGGGCCTCGCGATGCTGTATTCGGCGATGAGCCCGGTGTTGTGACTTCGCTCAATGTTGAAAACTTCGACATGATCGGAGCGCTGCTGCGTGGATAAAAGTTCAATTCAAAAGACTATTCCCATCGCATGTGCTCCCGCGGAGCCTGCACCCAAAGCGCGCGTGCATTGGGCCCAGCAACTGGCGCAGCGCGCCGTTGTTTTCTCGGTATTAGCTGGAATTCCCGCCCTGGTGGCCTACGTCGTTATGAGGCTCTACGATCCAACGGAGGCTTTCCTTCCAAGTTGGGCAGTGAACTCAGGACTCGTTGTATTGATGATGCTTTCAATGGTTATCGGTGTTGCTAAGTGTTCTCCATTATGGGGCCTTTCAGCGATTGCCTTGGGTGGGGTGAGCAGCCTGGCCATCCATTTATTCGGGCTTCCAATAGTTACCGCAATAACCCCGGTCGCAGTTTCGGTCATCATCAGTCTCGCGGCATCACATGCGCTACATCAATTCTTCCTTGACGGGAATCAGACAAAGCCTGGCTCCCCGACCGCTCAGGAGTTGAACCCTCGATGCAGCACCTGCCATGCCCGCGCCATTTGCCCATTGCAACCTGGCGGCATCGCCGATCAGTACACAGGTAAATAAGGTCTCAGAACAGGTGGTTTTTCGGCACTGTGAAATATGCGGATGGTTGTGCGCCGGAAGGCGGGCACAAGCCAATCACGATCATTGTCGGGAAGTAGAGGAAAGCGTATGACAAATTGCTCCAAATTGAATACATATCGTCTCATCGGGCTAAGCGTATGTGGACCATTCTGGCCCATGTGTTCTGCTTTAACGCTGGGCTTGGTGATGGGTGCCGGCTACTTAGTAGGTGTCGTCTATTTCGGTGGTAACCAGAATGGACTGCGCGGGAGCTGGTTCAGCTCAATACTAGGAATTCCATTTGCATTCTTTTCCCCGGCACTTGTTGGTATTGCGCACACAGCATTAGTGCGTAAGCAATACGGTAGGGAAGTCAGTGCAGCACTCCTTGCAAGATTTGCCAAGTTGAAAGATGGTGAAGCACCGAATTTTTCTCTGTCCGATTTGATTAGTGACGTGCGTCGAGCCGCGAAGTGAAGGAAAGCATGAAATTCGCCAAGCTGCTTGGTGACTCAGGCAGGGAATACTTTTCATGCCTGTGTTTGGTTCTATGCGCGATTTGTTATGCACTATAAACCAGCGAATCCGCAACTCGTAGGAAACTATATGAATCTCAAGCAGCTGCACGAATGGGTCGGCAAGCTCCTCGAAGCTGGAGTTGATCCGCAACTCGCTGTGACGTGTCTGGTGGACGGATGGCCCTGTGAGGTGTCGGATGCGGCCTTGGCAACTGGAGGATTTAAGGGTGACCCAGCACCGCAAATGATAGCCTTCAGGCCGTCGTCAGGCCATACGCTCGTACTGGTGCCCATCGGCCAAGATCAGTGCGAATTGTTCAACCAGAGCGAAACAGGGCTCCCCCCGAGCCACCTCGAATGCGATCTCCCTGTCGAGTACCCATCCTCGGTCTAACCATCTAGCCTCTATTGTTATCAAGCCGTTATATGCAGCAAAACTCTATCAATCCCTTCGATTGTGGGCACGAAAATTCCGAGTCTGGTGCGGTGGCCGACGTCCAAGCAATAATGTCCAACACGAACACGCACGCCATCATGAAGCCGGGTTCGGTGACGGTAATTGATGTGGCCCCGCCGCACCTTCGCCTGAAGGACCTTTTGGTCGAGGATGTGCCGGACGATAGCGATCGCCCCCAATTTGCCGCGGTTCTCGTGACCGGCTGGCCGGGTTCTGGCAAGAGCTACACCATCGCGAACGTCCTGCACGATTGGCCAGGAACCGTCCATTTCGCATCGCCACCGCCGGCCGGCAGTCCCACACCAGGCTATCTCGACCTCACTGGTGCGCAAGCGGAAATGGCCGAAATCGTGGTGATTGATGAAGTCTGGCAGTTCGACGCTGCAAGCGTTACTGCTGGTCTTCGCGCGCTCAAGCTCAGGGCGCAGGAGCGTCAAGTCCTGGTGATTATGATCAGCCAGGCGGCGCGTGACCTTAATCCGATTATTGACGCTCTGCCTGAAGAGCTGGTCCTCATCGAGATCGAGTACCGAGCAGCGCCGCGCGTATTCGTGGGCGCTACCGCGGCCGTGCTGGATCCAACTCGCAAGCATGAGCTTTATGTGGTTCCGCGTCATGACTGCGCAGCTGATGGAGAGGCCGCTGGGCACGAAGGTGTGCCCGCGCCAGCGCAGCAGGATGGTCGTGCCGATCAAGAAAGGTTCTGATATGCCCAGTGCTGTGCTCCAGGGGCTGAACTCTGCTCCCACGTTCGCCGTGATCGAAGCCGGCGAGCGCATCGCTTTATCCAGCCTGGAAGAGAACGCCAGGTACGCGGCGCACGTAGTACCGCATGCGCAGGTTGTCGAGTGCGTTCTCGTGCCCGGAACCATGTCCCCGGCTGGCATCCAGTTCTGGGGGGTTTTCCACAACCCCTGCATCCACGAAAGCGCTCCTGCCTTGGTCAGCCTGCACCCGACTAAAGCGTCGGCCTGGCGGGCGAAACACCGGGCCGACTACCTTGCGTGGGAGGAGGCCCAGCGAGAAGGGCGGACTCGCTCGAAAGACATGCCTCTGAAAGGAAAGGACCGGTACTGGCGCCGGCCAGATCCCTTTGAGCGTTCAAGCATTGGCCCCGTGCCGCTGAAGGATTGACTTAGATGGACAGTCTGCGATCTATGCTGAGCAATCTGTTCAATTGGCGCAAGCATCCCTCACGGGTCTTCTTCTTTGCATTGCCTTTGTTCGTGCTTGGCTTCGGCAGCCTGGTGCTGCTCGCCGGCTTCCAGTGGTACCTCAACGACAAGCCCGGGTATGCGGTCATCGTGGCGGTTGCTGTGGTCGTGCTCGTCGTAGCGTTGATGCCGGCCTACCGTATGCACAGGACCTTTGCTCGATTGGATGCTCACGCTGCGACAAGCACCTCGCAGCAGCAATGAGACACGTCGCTGGACAGGCTGACCAGGTGCGGGGTATCGTGCCGGCGTGACTGCTTCTCTCCAATCCCTCCCCGACTGGCTATCGGCTGTCGATCCGCTTCCGCTGGAATGCGACGGAGCGTCGCGCTTGGTATCGGCAATGCTCTTGCGAGATGGCATTCCGCACCAGGTACATGTTGGGTCATTACACGTGGCGGAGGCCGGGATGATCCGACTGCATTGGTGGGTCGTGCTTGAGGATGGGCGGCACTGCGATTTCCGTGCGCGGATGTGGCTTGGCGCCGCTGCCGGCGTGCCGCATGGAGTGTTTGTGCCTAACGCCGATCAGGTGTACGTCAGCCAGTCAATTCTACGGCCGGACCAGGTGGCGATACCGGCAGATCTCTTTGGTCTGATGACTGGGGTCGATTTCGACAAAATGCCGAGACTGTCGCAGGCTTAGTCGCCGAGCTGTGGCGCGGCCAGACCTCAAGGCGATACCAGCAGGCCGAGGTGTTCGTGGGCGAATGGCGCCAAAACAGGTATACTGCGCTTATGGAATTGCCAATTGCCCATCTTCAGCGCACCACTTCCGAACAAGCGGTGCAATTGACGGCCGATCAGAAGGCCGTGCTTCTCAAACAGCTTGGAACGACGAGCTTGATGCTCAAGACGCTGTACCAGCAGCTCCACACCGATTCGCTGACCGATGGATTTACGGTGACCAGCCTTGGTCTGCTCGAGCAGCAAATCCGGGATCTTTCCAAGGCTACAGGTGTACCGTGTGAGAGCGCTGCCGAGCTCGAAGAGCGGACCGCTCGAATGCGCGCCGCAAATCGTCGCGTTCGTGAGCTTGAATCCCAGATAGGAACTCAGGCAGCACAGGCTGATGTGTCTCTCGGGGTGAGGGCGATCAGCGAAGCCTTTCGCCGCTGGTGGAAGGTGCGGGGTTTTGGGCATGCATCGAATGTGCGATTCGATGACTACGGCAACCTGCACGCCGAGCTCTCGGGCAATCTTTTCCCACCGGGCGGACTGATGTCGGATACGCCGGTCACCGATGAATTGAATGCTGCACAGTGGTACCAGAGTCTTCAGGATCGCGGATTCCAGATCGGGACTAAAGGCTATGGTGATGAGGGCGTCATCGACTGTCCCCAGACGCGCGCTGCGCTTGCGGCGCTCTTTTCGGAGATCCCGTCCCTCCTGATTTGTGAGGTTCGTACCGCTTGCAATAAGGAGAAAAAATTCAAACTCCGGCAGATCGATGTACTTGTCCGTGAGCCACGTCAGGTTCTGGATATCGCCCCGAAAGGCGGTGATCTGTGATCCGTTTCGTAGCAAGCAAACATCTGGGCGCCGGCCTGCAAGCATTGCGCCATGCCCGGGCCATGTTTCGAATGACACCGGAGCAGTGGCTCGCGGCCGACCACCGCGGCTTGCAAACAGTCCTGTCGCCCGCCGCGGTGCACGATGCGTCGATCGCACTCCCGGTGCTGGCGGGCGTGGGCCTGGCCTTCTGGGCGTTGGCCTCCGCGTTCCCGGAAGGCACCACTATCTTCGGCATCATTTCGCTCATCCTGGCCATGACCCAGTGGGAGCGGCTGACTTGCGTCATCCGTGACGCTCAGGCCTGGCTGGAGCCGGTGCCCTTGGAGCCGACGCTGTGTGCCCGCGCGGTAGCCCAACTGCGGATCCCTGCTGTGCGCAGCTATCGCGACCAGGTGCTCGCCGGCGGCCGCAGCCTGAATGGCGGAGACCTGGCAATGATGGCGCGCATCGGCGCCGAGCACGCCATCCTGGATGACGGTTTGCTGCCGGTGGATCGTGCTCCTTCCGAGCGAACGGTCGACCGTGATTATCGTACCCTGCACGGGTTGGATTGAAAGGGCATTGCATGTTGATGGTGTTGAAGGCGATCAAGTTCGCGGACAAGTGCCACCGTGGCCAGAAGCGTAAGGGCAATGGACTACCCTACGTGACCCACCCTGTGGCCGTCAGCTATCTGCTGGCCAAGTACAAGGTGTCCAAGCACCTGGAGGAGCTGATCGTCGCGGCGATCCTCCACGACGTCATGGAAGACTGCGGCGTGTCGTTCCTTACCATCGCGCGCATGTTCTCGCCGCTAGTGGCGTCCCTGGTGCAGGAGCTGACCAACGATCCAAAGGAAATTGCCCGGATCGGCAAGCTCGAGTACCAGACCAACAAGATGGTCGGAATGTCCAGCTGGGGCCTGGTGATCAAGCTGGTCGACCGGCTGCACAACATCAGCGACAAGCCCACGGGCAAGATGGTCGGTGACACGCTGACCCTTATGGCGCGCCTGCGCGACCGGCGCAAGCTCACGAAGACGCAGCTGCGCATCGTCGCGGATATCGAGGCTGCCTGTGTGGCCGCATCCGAGGTGGTGATGGCGGGCGGCTGACCGCCCGGCATTCGTCCTTTCCTGGTCGCCTGGCCCTAGCTTAGAGCGCCTCTGGCCGTTGGTCCCCTAACAACAAAACCACAAGCATTGCTTGGGGTTTTGTTGTTATATAAGCACATTGCGCATATACTAACGCTATCAATTTCTTCCTCCCCGACACCATGCAAAAGATCAAATTCGGCGAGATCCAAGGCAACATCCCGGTGCCGCCGGCAGCAGTGACCGCAGCGGCGCGCCTGGCTCGCGAGGAATACGATTCGGCGGAAGCCAACGACTTCAGCAATGAGGCCGTTGAAGTGCACAGTATCCCCAGCTGGGCGCCGGCGCTGGAGGCCTGGTGGCCCAAGCAGGCCCTGGCTGATCGCGGCTACAAGCTGCGTGAGGGCTCGCCCTGCGACGGCAAGGCGCGTCAGGACATCGTGGTGACGCTGGGGGTTGACGCCCACGTAGACGACATGCACGGTCCTCTGCTCTGCTACGTGCTGCACAACGATGGCCTGTCCTTCAAGCAGGGCCGCGTGAAGAGCACACCGCAGGCCGGCGACTGGTTCATTTTCGATGATACCGTTCCCCATGGTGTGCGTGAGGCCAAGGGGCGTTCTGTTTTCGTGGGCTGGACCGTCCCCCTGGTTGCGCTCAGCTAAGCGGCTGCGGCCGCATCAGAAAGGCACAAGTGGCACAAGTAGTATGGTGCAAGCGTTGCGGGGAGGGGACCGTACAAGGTCTCTGCCGAGCAAAGACGGCGGACGAAGCGTGCGAGTTTCGCGCGCCACCCACGGCTGTACAACGTCTCCAGGGCCTGGCAGAGCTTGAGCCTGGCTGGGACAATGGCCACGGCCGCGTCCCGTCACCTGCCGGCCTGCAATGGCTGGCGGAGCAACTGGCGCAATTCTGGCCCAACGTCACCCCTGACACGGTGGAGGCGGCGAGATCAGGAAACCCGGTGTTCACCTGGAAGCACCAGGACGAATCGACGCTCACTCTCACATTCGATCTGGAGCCCCGTCGCGCCTGGGTGTGTCTGACGGGGCCGGTAAGCGGGACGCTGAGCGTCTGTGACTTCGATCTCGCGCATGAACGCGGGTGGCTGGCGCTGATCTGCCAGGTTACCGGTGATCCGACAGCAGGCCGCCAGCTCGGGTTGCTTCTCGAGTAGTTGCGTAAACGCTACATAAAGCATATACTGTGCGAGCGGCGAAGAAAGCTGCGTTAAATACCACCATGCCGAAGTCTCCACTGTTCATTGCTGGTCTTATCCTGACCATTTTCATGGCCACGCTGCTTTTCATTCTTCCCGTGGGGTCTGATTGGCAGGCGGCAACTCTTGTGACGATGTTCGGCCTGGCGACGGGGCTCGCACTGACCGGCGCTGGTTATGCGCTGAAGGCCTGAGCTGTGATCTGCGATGTTTGCCCTCGCTGCGGGACTTTCGTTCTGCAATTCACGCGCTGTGCGTGCCCGCCGGAATCGCCGAGCGGGGTCAGAAAGGCGCCTTCCGCAGCCGGCACTACGCCGCGATCCGCTGCTGACCTGCTGGACGCGGCCAAGGATTCGCTGTTCGGTGCGGGCTGGTGCGAGGCCGCGGAATGGGCAAAGCGAGCAGATCTGCGGAGTGACGTGGGATCAGCGGCGTATGCGCGCGCCGTAGAGACTGCCGCAGGAAAACCAGAGGTCGAGGCTTTGCGTGACCGCCTGCAATTGCTTGAGCAGTCCGCAGCGCTGGCGCGCACAGCACTCCTCAATAGCTCCGACATCGTGTTTCAGGATCCAGCCAAGCGTCATCTGCGTGCTGAAGCCCTGGCACAGCTGGAAAAACTGATTGGCCCTACAACCACCTGAGAAAGACAACAACCTATGACGACCCGTACCCCTGTGACGATCTACACCGACGGCGCTTGCAAGGGCAACCCTGGCCCGGGCGGCTGGGGAGTGGTGCTGCAATCTGCTGCCGGCACCCGCGAACTGTTCGACGGCGACCCGAATACCACGAACAACCGTATGGAAATGCTGGCGGTGATCAAAGGCCTCGAGGCATTGACGCAACCCAGCGCCGTGACCCTCTTCCTGGACAGCCAGTATGTTCGCAAGGGCATCACGGAATGGATCTCGGGCTGGAAGCGCAAGGGCTGGCGCACTGCTGCCGGCGAACCGGTCAAGAACGTGGAGCTGTGGCAGCGCCTGGACGCCCTGGTGCAAGGCGGTGGCCACCGTATCGACTGGCGCTGGGTCAAGGGCCATGCTGGCGACCCCGGCAACGAGCGCGCCGATGCGCTGGCCAACATGGGCGTGGACCTGGTGCGCAAGTGAGCGAAATGATCGGCGTGTACAACGAACAACGAACCGCCCACGCATTGGCTTGGCTGCTTCACCGCGGCGGGCCGATGCCTGTGTACAAGCTTCTGCGGATCCTCTACTGCGCGGAGAGACTGTCGCTGCGCCAGTATGCTGAGCCTCTGACGGGTGACGAGATCATGGCTACGGGCGTCGGGCCCGTACAGGTGCATACCTCGGCTATCCTCAACGGCACCGGGAAGGGAGCAGTGGACGGTATTGCCGCGTGGGTGACGCAGGACGGCGAGCGCCTGTGCCGTCTGCGGGCGCCGATCGCCGGCGCAGAAGACATCGAGCAGGTGCTGGTCCACCTCAGCGACTCCGACGTGGAATGCCTGAAGGAGGCTTCGGAAATCCTAGCCCGCTACAGCGTGTACACGCTCGCCAGCATGGCGTTGATCGGCGCTTTGCCGGAATGGAATGCGCGCCAGCCATTCGGAGCGCGGATTCCCCTGGCCCGCATCTTGGAAGCCCTCCAATACAGCCCCGCGCAGGTTGAGTCCATCATCGATAAGCATCGCGAGCGCGAAGCCTTGGCGGTCGCGTTAGCCGCGTAGGCTGACCGTCTGCCATCAAGCACAGCATCATCCGTCCGTGGGCCGACAACCAGGCCAGAAAAGCACAGCATGACCAACGCATCGACCGCTTCCCATACTCAAGCCCCGGCAGCCTGCGCCATCGTCGACCACTTCCACGCGGCCGAACAAGTCCGTGGGAGGCCCTTCGAACGGACATTCGTGGACCCCTTTACGCAGCGACAGGCAGACAACGAGGTCTCGATACCGGTGCGCTTGCTTCACGATCTTCGCGAAGAATGCGCCATGAAGGCCAGCTCGCCGGATCTCGCCCTGTTCGTCGGCCGGCAGCAGACGATTTTCGAGGCCTGGGCCAAGAAGCAGGGTCTTTCGCTGGAACTTGCGCCGATGGCTGGCGAACGCTTCAAGCAAACCCTGGGCGGCCTGCCCCTGTCTACGTATCTCCAGGATTCCACGGAAGGGGCTTGGCGGGCTTGGGCACATGTCGCCGTCCAGGCGCTACAAGGCATCGTTCCTGGCGAGTGTGATGATGCACCAGCTGCCGCAAACAATGACGTGCTGGTCGGTCCCGGTGCCGATGACGGCTGGACCAGCGGATATGGTCTTCCCATCGCCAGCAAGATCAGCAACGATCCGAATGCCGGTTGGACCTCCGGCGCCTAAGGAGCACAGAATGTCAGCCAGCCAAACTCCCGTGTTCGATCCCATCCAGTTTTTCGACCTTGCCCAGCGCTACACCAAGGCGCTGGAAGTCATGACCGTCTGCGGGCGCCAGGCGGCGTATGAGGGACATCGTGCTTTGGTCTCCTACATGCGTCCATTCCTGGAGCCGGCGAAGTCGGGGCGGTTTGGGATGCCGGACATGGCGACCATGAACGACATGATTGCGGCCGCGCTGCGCCAGTCGGCTATGCCAGCGGCGACGACCGAGGACAGCCTGGCGCGCCTGCGCGACGCCGTCGAGGGCGCCATCCTGCTGCTCGGCCAAGTCGCGGCAGCTAATCCGCTGTTGTTCCCCGGCGCCGTGGGAACACGGGAAAGTACCGGCCACCAGGCTCTCCGGTAAAATTCAGGTCTCTACAGATACCGACCTGCACGCATGGACATTCGTACGCTGGACCCAAGAAAAGTTCGAGACATCCGACCGATGGTGCTGGATGCGAATGGCGAGCTGACCGTCCAGCCTGCGTCCTTCTATGCGGAGACCACCATTTTCGAGCGCGCCATGCTGGGCACACGCATTGGCGCCTATGGGCTTCCCACCACCGAATTGGTGGCTTGGCTCAAAATGGCTACGGCGGGGAAGAAGGCTATCGAAATCGGCGCGGGCAACGGCGTTCTGTCGCGCGCAGTCGGCATCCTGGGCACCGACAATTTCTTGCAGGTCCGCTCGGATGTTCGAAACTACTACGCAGCCCTCGGTCAGCCCCTGATCCCCTACGGCCAGCATCTCGCGCGGCTGGAGGCTGAGCAGGCCGTCCGGCTGCACAAACCCGATATCGTGGTCGCATGTTGGGTGACCCACCTGTTCGACGAGCGCCGCCCCGAAGCCGGCGGGAACATGTACGGGGTGGATGAAGCCTGGATCGTGGCTAACTGCAAAAGCTACATTTTCATTGGGAATGAGCAGGTCCATCGCCACAAGGTGATCTGGGATCTGCCGCATGTGCGCTACAGCCCGTCCTGGCTCTACTCGAAAGCCCACAATGGCACCCCTGAGTTCATCGCAATCTGGGGCGAGCAGCCCGATGTGCTGCCGGTCTGATCGCGGTAGGCTAGTGAGATCGGTCGAGAAAAAGCCCCGCGTAGTGCGGGGCGGGAGAGGACGGATCAGACCTTGATTTCAGCGCCGAATGCCAATACAGGCATGTTTTCGGGGTTCTGCTTCTTGTGCCACAGGGGACGAGTGGCTTCGTTCATGCGCACCATCACACCCAGGTAACCTCCCTGCACAGCGTAGCCGGCGACCACGCCAGAGCCAAGGTCATTGGTCGGGATGGTGATCGTTGCTCCGATGTCGGGGGGATTGCCTTCACCGGACCATACCGCGAGGTCATAGGGGTACTCGCCGGGGGTGGGCGCCGTCCAGGCTGGCAAAGTGGACGTGACCACCAGACCACCGGTGTGATGCGCGATGCGGATCGGCAACTGCGGATGCTGTTTCTGGACTTGAGTTGCTTTGTCGATCGCCGCCTGTAGCGTAACGGCTGAACCCACAGAGTTCCAGTTTTCGGTGTTCTTCGTCTGGACGACGAAAGGGTAGTTCGCCGGCTCATTCAGCATGACGACGGGGATCTTGGTTTCGAACTTCAGCATGTTGTTTCCTTGGTTGGTTAATACCAATCAGGTATAGCGAACATACTGAAAGCGCTGAATGTAGCAAAACGGCTTGTTGCGCGATATACTGCCGGCATGACTCAGAAACCATCCGACAAGGTCAGCGAGCCTCAGATCACCGCATTCGGTGTGAAGATGTTCCGGCCCACCTACGCCAGCGGCCTGCGTGCAGCACTCATCGGCACCCTTATTTTCTTCGTCTTCACGCTGATCTTGCCGCCGTCCAGTGGCAGCGTCGCAGCCAGCCAATGGTGCGCCATTTTCCTGGTCTGCTGGCTGTCCGACCGGGGTGTAAAGGCAACCGATAGCCTCCGAGCCTTCGCACTTGTGGGGGGCACGGCTATATTCGGCAACCTGGTGGGTTTCGTGGTCTTTGGCCTCTTCTCCTCGATGTTTGCGGCTGCATAGCGACAGGCCACAGATGCGTCAGAGCAAAGCCGCTGAGCGGCTTCTCTTCGAATCCTGGATGTCAGGGCATTGCTGGGCGATCGGCAAGGGTTGGGACGCTCGACGCAGGCGCTACCTTGACGCCACGCCGAACGCTCTTTGGCAATCCTGGTATGCATGCGGCCTGGCGCGTCCTGCGTATTCAGGGCCGATAGGACGTCGAGCGCCCTCTGATGCTCTGCTGAAGCTGGCCAATCAACTCGGTGCGGGCAGGATCCCGGTTCCTCCGGATGAGGAGGAGCGCCTCCGGTTTGAAGCTTGGGTGGCGCAGGACGGTATCTCCCTGGCGGGGTGTTGGGATCCGGCCATCCAGCACTATTCGATGATGGGGGCACGCCTCATCTGGGCGGCGTGGCGAGATCGGGCTGCCTACGAGCTGTACGCGCCGTTCGCGGCGATCAGTGACCCCGCCAATGCCCACCTGTTCACCGTGGACGCCGCGCTAAAGGCGTTCGCCACCATGAAGCCGACGCCAGCGGCCATTGAAGCCGAAGTCCTGAGAAAACCCTGATCCCGCCAAGAAAGATGCGCATGTCCGATCGCCCCGAATTCGAGTTCTCAGCCTGCTCCCGTTGCGGCTGCACGAGAATACACTCCTGCACTGGCAAGCCGATCGTGTGGTCGGACGGCGATGTCGCTCGCTTCCATGCAGTCCTGGCCACGATCTTTGGGCCGCAAGCAGTTCACAGCACTGGCGTTCGCCCCTGGATCATCTACTGCGACCTGGACGGGGTCCATACCGACTTCTACGGCCAGGCGGCACGGCTGATCGGCAAGGACTACAAGAGCATGCGCGGTGCAGAGGCATGGGCCATCCTGGACCAGGTCCCGCACCTGTTCCGAGACCTGGCGCCGCTGCCTGATTCCGCAGACCTCTGGAACGGGATGAATGCCTTCGCTCAAGAGCAGGGCATGCGCGTGGAGATCCTTTCGGCTATGCCGAAGCTGACCAGGGAGCTGGTGACTGTCCCGCAAGACAAGTTCGCCTGGGTGCGGCAGCACCTGAGCAGTGCGGTGCCTGTGAACCTGGTACCCAGTGGGCGCGCGAAGGCGGCATTCGCCCATCCGCGGGCGGTGTTGATCGATGACCTCGGCCGCAATATCGACGAATGGCGCCAGGCTGGCGGCATTGGAATTCTGCACCGCAGCGCGCGTGAGTCGCTGGCAGAACTTCAAGAAATCAGTGCGCGAATAGCCAAATAATTGTGTTCGTGGTGTCGCAGAAGTGAGAAAATAAGGTATACTAAGTTGCACTTTGCGAGGAACATCATGAGCCACAAGATTGAAGTCCAAGTTTTCGATACTCCGTCCGGGACCGTCCGGGGCATAGCTACCTGCTTCATGCAGATCGGCAACAAAGATATCCGTGTTGCCCACGCTATGTTCCTGGTGAACGAGCCAACGGCCATCAGCCTGGAAGTCCCCAAGCGCAAGATTGCGCTGGCTGACGTCGTGCTCGTTGCCGAAGCGCTCAAGGAATTTCACGACACCATCAAGGACATCTGAACGCCATGACCACCGCAAACAATCTCAGCCGTGATGAACTGTTGGCCGCCCAGGCCACAGCGGGCGCCTACGCCAAGGAACACCTCCGTGAGCTGGCGGCCGACGTCGACAGCCTCCACAGAACGGGCGAACTGGGTCCTGGCAGCCGGCTGGAGCAACTGGTGCAGCGCTGCCGCGCCTTCGCCGGCGTGAATGCTCGGGGAGCGGCACACGGCATCGTCAATGCGGGACTGCGCCATCACGTTCTTTCAACCGCTCCGGCCGAGCTCGACGTCGATGCGCTGGCGCAGGAGATCCGGCGGGTCGATGGCGCCCATAGCCTCGGTGCCGGGGCATTGGCCGAAGCCTTGCTTCCCTTCCTGACGGCGCACGGCGTGCGAGGCGGCGTTATCACACTCAAAGATTTGCGTGAAGCTTTCGATGAGGGATTCAGTGCGCCTCAGACGTACAACGACGTGCTCGAGAACAATGCTGACGAAGCTTGGACAAAGAGTGACACGCGGCGCGTTCACGACGCTGCTTTGCGTGCGCACGGGGGCTCCTAAGCATGTTGGATTTGAACTGTGGCGCTGATTATGGCCTCTTGAAAGGCCCGACATGATGACGCTGGCGGCGCGCCTAAAGGGCGCTGGTCTGTATCTGCTTGAGTGGATCCCGCTCGTAATTCTCGTGGGATTCCTCGCGGCATGCTTCCTGGGCCTTGATGGCGTGATGCAGCGTTACGGCCTCACTGCATCGAGATGGCAAACCTGGGCGGTTTGGTGGTCTTTCGGGCTTCTGTTCGCTTTTGGTTGGCCGCTTCGGTATCGTGCGGGCATGAAGGGCATTTGGCTGAAGAGCTTGCCCTCCATCCTCATCTCAAGCCTTACCGGACCGTTCGCGATCGTCCTGGCCTATCCCCTCTGATGATTGGGGTTATTGTGACTTAGCATATTTGAGATATACTAGGCCACATGAAAACGAAAACCATCGAATTCGCACTGGACGGCTTCTAGGTACAACAACCTAGGAGTCATCTATGCACAAAATCCCCGAGCACACTACCGGGGTGACGCTCTTCCGCCGTGACGGCCTGTCGCACGCCTTTGCGTCCTTTGCTGCGGCCCTCGAGGCCCTCGGCTACGACTGGATCGTCAAGAACGTCGGAGCCCACTTCCGTGAATTCACGGGTCACGAGCGTTGCCTGATCAATGAACGCTGGGTCCGCTTTCCGACGTACCGCGAGGCCGAATTCATCTTTCGGGATGACCTGGGCCGCGTTGTCACGGCAGCCGATTTCAATGACCTTCTGCCACGCCGCAGCTACTTCCACCGCTTCAGCTTCTGGAACGGCGAGGGACCTGTCCCTGGCACGGGCGGCTGGAGAAATGGTCACTATTTCCGCCACCCGAAGACCATGGCGGAGCGCCGACAGGCACAGCAGGTCGACCCAGATGAGCCCGCACCGCGCCCCGCCCGCAGTTCGGCCAATATCCCCAATGCGTGGGACGACTATCGGGTAGCCTCTCGCGACGACGTCAACTGGAAGCGATTCCGCCGCACCCAGTACAAGAAGCCGCGAGGCTGATCAAGAAGCCGACATTCGTGTCGGCTTTTTCATTTTCTCCGTAGGCTGTATGACGTTTCGGCGTTATACTGTGCTTAGTGTGTAGCCAACCGAGCGGCACGAAAGTTCATCATGACCAAACCCGCGTTCATCACTTTCACCGGCGCCGATCATCATACGTGCATCGACGGCATGATCGCGCTGTCGAAGCGTTACCCCATCGAATGGGGCATCCTGTTCTCGCCCTTCCATCAAGGCACGGGGCGCTACCCGGTGTTCGAGTGGGTCAACCAGCTGCGCCACCGCGCGAAGGCAGGAGCGTTGACCCTGTCGGCGCACATCTGTGGCGGCTACAGTCGCAAGCTCATCAAGACGGGGGCCTGCGAGGTGGATGTTCTGCTGCCTGGCGTTTTCCAGCGCGCGCAGATCAACACCGCGGATCCGAAGGTGGACCCGGCTCAGATCCAGGCCTGGGCTCGCGCTCAAGGCGTGGTCCCAATCCTGCAAGCGCGGGGCGGCTTTCCTGCGGCACAAGAAGTCCAATGGCTGTTGGACGAGAGTGGCGGCCGTGGTGTGGTCCAGGAGTCCTGGCCAGCGCCGGCGGCGGAGGGCATCCTCCATGGCTATGCCGGTGGACTCGGACCAGAGAACGTCGCCCAGGCGGTCCAGCATATCGGGCAGCGGGCTTCGACCTACTGGATCGACATGGAAAGTCGGTTGCGTGACGAGCAGGATCGTTTTGACTTGGCGCGGTGCCGTGCGGTCTGCGAGGCGGTCTACGGCCGCTGACGGCTTGCGAACTAGGACTGCTATGCCAAGCCGAAGCAAGCCACTCACCCGCGCAGAACGCAAATGGATCGACAACATGCAGGCGCTGCTCGACGAGTGCCCGTCCAATCGCCTGGGCTTCTATACCACCGGCGATAAAAATGTGGTCGTCTTCGACAAGCGCGCCCGCGACGAGTGGTATCAGGCTAATGGCTGCCCGGCCACGGATATCCAGGAAGAGATTTCCAGCTCAGGGGCCGGGCTCGATGCGGAGCTGACCTTCCCGGAGATCGTTGAATCCAGGGCCGGGTGATCGGCCGCTGAAACAAACCATCGAAAGATCGACGCCATGGTCAACGAGAACGAGTGTGCGGCCGCGGGGCTTGACCCGAAGAAGGTGGAGGCCATTCGCCGCCGGATGATGCGCGTCTGCAATGATGCCCAGAAACTGGGCATCACGGTGTTCATGGGTTCGGCATGCTCTCTGCGTGCAAGCGATGGCGCGGACCGCAAGCTGATCCTTGCGCACCTGAACATCTCCAACGGAGACGGTGGGGACGGGGGTGCTAAGGAAGACGATCAAGGGCTGCTGCGCGGTGAGTAACCGCATGGCCGAACGTCCACAAGAAAGAATGTCATGAAAATCATCCAGAACATCCCTTTCCTGACTGGCATGCTGCGCGATGTCCAGGCCGGGCTGATTGTGCCGGCGGCATTCCAGCGTTCGTATGTCTGGGGCAAGGCGGATGTTCAAGCCATGGCTCAGTCGCTCATTCGAGGCTATCCGCTCGGTGGCGCAATGCTCTGGCAGCCGGTGGGGCAGCCGACGGCCGGGCCGGCTATTCGTCGCCTGGGCCCCATTTTTGCCACAGCCGCGGGTGACAACCTCACATACCTCTTGGACGGCCAAAACAGGCTGGCAACCCTGGCGTGGTTGGCTTGGGAGGGAGGTGCGAAGCCGGATGGAGTCACCGGGCAAGAATGTGAGACCTGGTTCAATGGCGAGGACCAGCGCCGTTGCTTTCTTGCCGTGGACCTCATGACCAAGGACGTCTTCTGGCAGCCCGTCGCACAAGCGGTGCCGGGCATCAACCTTCCGTTCAGCGCATTGCTCTCGGATCGAGCGAATTCCTTGATTCTTGAGCGGTGGAGCACGAGCTGGGCCGGCTACACCGACGCGGAGAAGGACGCAGCCTTGGCCTGGTTCGATGAGGCCGCCAATCATGTTCGCAATGCACGCATGGTCGTGACGGTGCTTCAAGGCGCTACCGCGATCGAAGCGAAAGACGCATTTCTGCACATCTGCCGGGCCGGGGTGTCCATGACCGAGCATGAATTTGAGCGCGCGGTTGCGCTCGTTTGAAGGAAAACCGATGACCATCCGCCAAGCACCTGTTGCCGAAACCGCTATGGAGTCTGCAATGCACGCCGTTCTCGACAAGGTCCGGTGGACGGCCGGCGCCAGCGACTACAACAAGCGCATCCTGACTACGGCGCTAGCCAAGGCCGTAGCCAGGACACAGTCGGCAGCTCAGTCCGAAGCCGGAATCGTCATGGCCGCGCTGGATACCGGCGAGTGGGTGCTGGAGCGCAACCATCCTGACAACGTGATGGACCCAGAGCGCGTGTGGTTCCTGAAGCGCGCCGTTGCACCCTTTTGCGCCACCTATGGTCCGCAGGACAAGCGGGGCATGTATGGGCCGCGCTTCTGGCAGGGCCCTACCGCGCTGGCCGCCCTTCAGGCAGCCACGGCAGATCTCGGCATGAACCTCCCCGGCGTGGTCCTCGATGACGATGCCAACATGCCGAGCAGGGCTTCTCGAAAGGGAAGGGCATGACCACGGGACGAAACCTGCATCACAGCAGTCTGTGTATCAAAGCGCCCAGTGGGGCCATGAGGACGCTCGGGCCTCAGATCCATCACACGAAGCTGGCGCTGCCTTTGATGGACGAAGCCACGACGGAGGTTTGGTCGGACATGCTCACAAGCTGCGGCGAGATCGCTACTGGCCAGGTCGCAGGGCTTGTCGAAGAGGGCGTCTACGTCCCTTCCGACTTACCTCAGATGGTGCGCAGCTGGCTGACAGGCATTGGAATCACGAAGAATACGTTGCGCACGCTGACCATGTCCCCGCTGGCATGCCGGGGCGCCTCCTTTCACAGTGATGCCCATTCGTTCTCTGACTTCGCCTTCGTGGTGGTTTGGCTGTCAGATGATGCTGGGCTGGATCTGTTGTTTCCGCAGCTGGAGCAGCGAATTCCCCTCGAGTACGGGACCGCCGTGATCTTCGACTGCGCGCAAATTCACGGTGTCGTTCCCCGCGGCACCAGCTCCTTCCCGAAAGATGAATTCGACGAACGCCTGTCGACCGGGTGCTTTGTCAGCATCGATCTGCCGATTCACCGCCCGAGCGTGGCCCAGCCCCTTGGGGTGCGCCGCACGAATGCGCGCCTCGCGCGCGAGGCCGGCATTGAGCACTTCTTGGGATGGGCGGATGGCTACACAGATCGCGTCTGCGCGACAACGGGGGCTTGGTACGGGCGATTCCATGCAGACACCCACCCCACATGAGCATAAATCCCATGAACACCCCGGCAAACGACGACTCGCTTCACTTCCTGGCAAGCCTGTTGGCCATGGCGTTGCCACAGTGGATTCCTGTCCAGACGCGCCTCCCCGAAGACAAGCAGGCAGTGATTTTTGTGGTCGATGGCCAGGATTGGCAGCCGCACCTGACCGGCAGGGTGCTCGGTGGCTCTTACAACGCCGTCACAGGAGCCTTCAGCGTTCCAGGCCTGGGGCTGTGCGCTTCGCACTGGATGCCCTCACCGCTGGCGCCGCATGACCCCGCGCTGACAGGCCTCAGCAGGGATCCGGCCCAAGCGCAGTTCATGGCTGGCCTGCTTCAACGTGTCCGTGCGATCGAGGCTCAGCTCCAACAGAATCAGCCGGCGATCAACGCTGCCTGGCGAAACATGCCGATCAGCTCCGCAACCACACAACTCTCGTCACAGGATAACTGAATGCCCAACTTTTCCGAGCTGCCCAAATCATTCACCCCGGCCGCAGTGCAGGCCTACCTTCAAACCCAAGGCTGGGTTCAGGATGGCAGCTTGCGCGATGTAGCCACCATCTGGCACCGCGCAGACAGCCCGGACGCCGAAGTGCTGCTTCCCGCCTCTACAGGCATCAAGGACTACGGTGCGCGCATGACCGACGCCCTCCGTGCAATCGCCGAGCAGGAGGTGCGCCTGCTAGCCGACGTGTTGGAGTCCATCACCGGGGAGTTCCCTGTCGCGGATGCCCCGTCACGCAAGCCAGAGATCGAACGGCGATGGTTGGTACGGCCGGGCGTCATTCCGGTTGCGGCGCTGGCGAACCGTTCTCACATCGAGCAGGGCTACCTGTCCGCCCTCGGTGCCAGTCCCGTGGTGCGCGTTCGCCTCGAGCGGTTTGCAGCCAGCCAATCGATCCGTGCTTTCCAGACGGTGAAGGCACCACTCCCGCCGGTCGGTGGTCAACCTGCCGAAGGGGTGGATGAGCTCGAGCACGCTATACCCGTTCGGATGGCCACCGACCTGATGGCAATCTCCCTGGCGCGCGTGCAAAAGCTCCGTCATCGCACCCCACGGCAAGACGGCCTGGTCCTCGAGCTGGACGTCTTTGAGGGGGCGGCCGCCGGCCTCGTCATCGCGGAGATCGAGGTGCCCTCGTTGTCGCATCCGCTTCAGATCCCGACCTGGTTCGGCCCGGAAATCACCGGCAATCGCGGCCTGTCGAACGTGGAAATCGCGTTCCGGCCCGACTCCGCCCGGGCACTGGCTACCAGCTTGCTCAACCAAGAGCATTCCGTCTTCAACCCATAGCAGCATCAAACGTATGACCGAATCACAGAATCCGAAGCCGGGTGAACAAGACCCCTTCATCAAGCCTGATCAGAGCAATCCCTTTTTCCGCCTGGCGCTGCTGCGCGGTCAGCTGTTTGAGGCCGCCTCGGCGGCCGTCCAGGAAATCATGAACAAGGCGGAAGGCAACCTGGAGACTGTGCTGGCCGAGCTCGAGGCCCGCGCGGGCTCCGTGTTTCGATCCGTGGCCGCGTCGCTGGGCGACACACCCGAGCCGTTCGGGTATGTGTTGAAGGGCCGCGAGTGGTCAAATCAGTGCTTCTACCCGGCTTCCCATCGGCCCACAGACATGAACAACTGGGTGGCCGTCTACGACCATCCGGACCCATTGCACGACGACAAGCTTCCGTACGTGCTGGCGCTGGCGGAACTCGTCCGCAAGATCGGGCCCGACCTCAACAGTGGCGACTTGCTGGCGGACGCTCGCGCAGCTTCGGCCATGCTGGACCATCGCGCGAGCTCCTCCTCGGCCAAGCCTGCTGCCCCCGAAGATGGTGTCGGCAAGGGTGTGAATGGCCCGTCGCCATCTGCGACACCGACCGACACGGCCCCCATCGGCAGCGCGCTCGATGGCTTGGGTCTCACATCGCTGATGGGGCTGGTTGCCGGGCTCCCCGCTGCCAAGAATGTGATGGAGCAGGTCTGGCGCATCGCCCGTACCGCGATCAATGACGCGGGCATGTCGAGCCCTCAAGGTCCAACGGCGGCTGGCCCTCTGGTGACTACCGAAGGGATGACTGAGGGTGAGGCCGCGGCCGTGATTGCCATCACGAGCGCCATCCTGCGGATCGAGAAGGGCCAGGCGCAGGACGCGATCGCACCGTTGGACAGGGCGCGCGACATCCTGCTGACATCGGCGGCGAAGCGCGCCGGCGACCCAATGCCTGAAGCGGTCGTCAACGCAATGACTCATTTGCGATCGCAAATTCAGTCGCGGGGGTTCTCCAGCCCGCCCAGTGGGCTCGCTGAGCTTTTGCTGGCGGCGATGTCCATCATCAGGGAGGATGGCCTCGTGCTGGCGCGCCGTGACAATCTGAGCAGCAAGTCTGTACAGCGCCGGCTGGTCCAGCAATGGGGTTATGCCACGGCCGATACGATCAAGATTCCTGACTTCGAGGACTTCAAGCACGGGTTTTGGGTCATGATGAAGGAGTGCGAGAGCCAGGCGGACGGCACGAACAGCGCCCTGCTGAAGCACCAAGTCGAGGGATGGTTCCGACTGTGGGGGCGCCTGACAGATGATGAACAGATGCCGGTGTGGCATCTGCGTGCGACAAACAGCCAAGGAGCAAAAAGTGGGGACAAATCAAAATCCTGAGCAGGAAGAGGTTCGGGCCCTGGCCAACCTCCGCCACGCTTACCGTCAGCTGCTGGAAGGTGTCGTCGTTGACCAGGCGGCGTTCGCGAAGGGCCTGATCGGGCCCGCTATCGCCGCTATGGAACGAGCGCAGTCGGCTCGCGCGTCGCGCCTCATCGCCGGCCAGGAGGTTGTCTGCGCGCCAGGCGCGGCGGTTTCGGTTACGCGCCTGGTCTTGACGCAGGAGGGCCAGGCAGCGCTTCAGGTTCCTCGCAAGCCGGGCGCCAAGGAATAAGCGCTGGCGCGCGACGCAGGGGGCGGCAGCCGGCAGCCTTTCTTCATGCAGCTTCGGGGCGCCCATGCACGTTGTCAATAAAGTAGGCATAAAGCGAGAAAGAAGGCATAATAGTTTTACCATGACCACTTCGCTCATTGCCAACCGCGATGTCGGCCTGCGGGCCGCATTCAGTCCGTGCGGTCGATTCCGCTACCAGCTGCTGGACGTGTGGGACCCCAGCAAGCCGATCCTACCCTGGATCCTCTTCAACCCCAGCGTGGCTGGCCAGGCGGGAGAGGGCGGCGCCACCATCAGCGATCCGACCGCGCGCAAGGGCCGCGGCTTCTCCGAGCGTCACGGCTTCGGTGGCATGCTGTTCACCAACCTGTTCGCATACATCAGTACCGACCCCGCCGGGCTGAAGGCGGCGGGTTACCAAGTCGGCCCCGACAACGACCGGTATATCCTGGAGGCCTGCGCCGCCGGCGATGGGCGCGTGGTCTGCGCCTGGGGCGCGCTGGGTCGCAAGCTGGCGCGCGCCGAGGAGGTCGGCTCCATGGTGCGCCGTGCGGGCTACCGGCCCATGGCGTTCGGCTTTACCGACGACGGCCTGCCGCGTCATCCCCTCATGCTGGCCTACAGCACACCTCTGGTGCCCTATGACGTCGCCTGATTCTCTTCATCAGGTTGGTCTGCCTCCTTCGTGCAAATGGATCCCAAATGCTCTCACCATTCCGAGAGGCGGTGGCTACGAGCGAGGCAATGTGAGAGGTTGAGCGCACCGAAGGGGCAAGCGCAGAAAAGCGCATGGAAGTGCCAGAATCGACGCTGGTTGCGTCTATCAACTGAAAGGAACATCTAATGGCAACCCCGGATAGCCTCCACTGGGAAAAAGAACACCTAGGCGAACACGGCGTATACCCTGGGCACCCTATTATCGGGGCTTGCATGGTAATGGATCGCTACCCCAACCTGGCCACCGCCCGGGAGCGCCGCCCGAATTCTGATTCGGGCAATGCTTTGTCCGACAGCTTCATCCCTGGCGCCGGCTGCGCGGTACATGCCGCCCTGGACACCTTGCACTTTGCTCAAACACAAGGCCTGGAGCCAGCCTACGCCCATGCAGCACGCTACTGGGATGGCTGGGAGCGGCAGAACGAAAAGAACAAGGCGTCCGCTGAACAGGGACGCCGGCAAGCAGAACGCATCAAGCCCTATTTCGAGGCTCGCCTGAAGGTGTGGGGTGGTCCTGACGATGCAGGGTCGCCGTATCGGGTGTGAGCGCATAGAAGCAAACACTCGCATCGACCCGCATACTGTGAAGGCGCTGGAATCTCCCGCGGTATAGCGGGCAGACAAAGCTCTGATCAGTAGCCAGTTTCCACCAGGCGAATGCTATCGCCATCAGCAATACACCATCACCGTGAGCAATACACAAAAGGAGCCACCGTCGATCATGCCCAGCTTCATCGTGGGCGCGGCGCTCGACAGCCTGGAGCGGCCTCCGCCGCTGCGCGCATCGGGGTCATCGGAGTAATCTGATGAGCGACAGTTCGTACCGCTATGAATCACCGCTGGACCGAGGTTATGTCCGGGTTCGCCCCGCGCGCAAGGTCCTGCGCCAGGTCGGAGTTCGCCCACGGCACCGCTTTGGCGCCGGCCGCGTCGACGTCTTTTTTCATCCGAAGCAGGGTTTCCATTTCGAGTACGTGACCCGGTATTGGGCGCGCACACTGATCCTGGCCTTGTTCCCGGTTTCTCTGCTTCTATATGGACCGCTCAACCTCAAGGAGGTCTGGCGCGACCATATGAGACAGCTGTTCGAGCGCCGATATGGCGCCTTCACCACGGATCACCTCTGGCCTACGGGGGAGCGCTATCAGCGGCTCCTAGAGGCTATCCAACCTGTCGAATCAAACGGAGCCTGTGATGGACCTTCAGACGCTGCTCAATCTTGATGCGTACCGCCGTGAACTACCGTCGGCGGCGTCGGGGGACATTCGGCGAACGGAGCCTGTGACTCTGCACCTGTCAGCGACACGTCGCCTTGTCCTGCATATGGAAGTGGATCAAGAGCCCGGCCACGCCTTTGCCAGGAACGAGGAACTGGCGCGCCATGGCATCAGCAGTGCGCGGCATGACTCCAAGCAGTTCGCTCGGGCGTTTGCCCAGGCTATCGGGCAGGACCTCACCAGGCGGCAAGTCGACGATATGGTTAAGGCGCTATCGGAAATGTGGGACGACGCACCTGCGGTCCACCCCGCTGAGCCCATCACTACTGGCACAAGGTCGAACTGAAAGGATCTGGATGTCCATTATCGAAGCGTCGGGCGCGCACCTGGCTGAATGCTACATCGATCAGCGCAATATAAAGTTGGACGAATTGAGCCAGCTGTTCGTCGCCACCCACAGGGCGACAGGCCGATATTCTGCGAGGATTCTGGGCTTCCTGATGGGCGAAAGCGAATGGATACGGGTGGCGCGCCCCACCATGGACCAGGTGCTGGACGAGCTCAGCCTGGCAAACGGCCGTAGAAGCCTTTGGACGGACGATATCCAGCAGGCGGATCTCTGGAACGCGAGCTCCATATCGAGGTACCGGCATTATGTGCCGTACCTGGACTTCACCGCGGTGACCCTCGCAGCGGCAGCACCAGAGCCGAGCCAACTGGCCTGAAGTCGCGTTGAGCCACACATGCCACCCATGTTCAACTGAGATGCACTCCGTGAAAGAATTCACCGTACGCAGCAAATCGACGCAGCCCATCATGTCGCTCACGCCGGCGATGCTCGCAAAAATGCTTGCGGCGCGACCGGAATCAGTAAGTCTGGTGCTGGCCAAAAAGATTCAGGACTACAAGCAGCTCACCGGCAAAGCACTGTCACTGGACTACGGCCAGCAGCAAGTCTTACTTGCGCACGCCGGCGCAGGTGCAAGCGGCATGTGGACAAACCGATACACGCTGCTGCCCTATCCACTGTCTATGGTGACGCCGATATTTGCCGACGGGTTCCTGCGGCGCTCGTTGACGGAAAGCATGGACGAGGATCTTGCCTTGGTCGAATCCTTTCACGCGCTTCTGGATACGCAGCTCGCCGCGGCCTCCCCGACATCAACCCAGGCAGGCGGGGCGTAGCGCATGGCCGCCGCACCCTACAGCGCTTCCCTCTGGTCAGCATCCAATTCCCACCAGGCGAATGCTATCGCCATCAGCAATACCCGATCACCATGAGCAATACACAAAAGGCGCCCGCCATCTATCAAGCCCAGATACTGACCTTCCTTGCGGATGAAGTGGCAAGCTTTTCCATCAATAAATGGCTGGTCCAGATCATCGACCGGCGCGGCAACTTCTTCTCGGCCTATTTCGCTGAGCCGCCCAAGGGTCCGCCGGCCGTGATGTACGGCAGCAAGAAGGAAGCCCTGGAGGCCGCATTGATGCAGGCCATGAGCGCGGCGATTCAATTGGAGCAGGGCGCCCATGAGTGAACATCAAATAGAGCCTCAAGAGCCAATGGCCTGGGAGCGGATCGAGCCGCCGTACTGGTGGGCGAAGATCCAGCGACATGTAATCGCCGATCGGCACCTCCCGGATGGCACCCGCCAGCATTTGGTCCGGGGGCACGTTGCGCCCGGGACGGTGGTCAACAACGCGCAGATCATCGGGGAAGCCGACGTGCCTGATGCAAAATTCAGCGACAAGTTGAGCCACCTGTCGGCTTGATCGTCGGAGTCTGGGTAAAAATCCTGGTTGAAAGTGCTCAAAACGCAGGAAAAAAGGTATACTGGTGGCTACTGTAGTACCGCCATGTCCAAACCCCGATTCATCGTCGCTGAGCAACTCCCCATTGTGGCGGGGCGCGTCTACGTGCGTCGTGACGGCCTGGTCGTAGCAGCTCGCGCCGCCTCTCCTGGATTCAGTACCGATTGCCTCTGTATTGCGCCTGTGGGCACCTCGCTTTGGGGTGCTGACCATGTGTGGGGGCATACCGGGCGCGTCTTCCGCAAGGCTCGGAAGCATCGGCACGATCTCCTTGCGGATGTGACAGGGCTACCGGCGGCGCAACGGCTGTTCGTGCCGCCCGCGCGCAACCCGAATGAAGTCGAATTTGAGGAATGGGCCTTTGACCGCGGCATTATCTACTCCTCGTTCGAGCGGGAAGATGGTGAGTACACAAACGCCGCAGTTCGTGCGGCATATCTGTCCTTCATGGAAGGAAAGCGGCGTGGCGCGATCGAAGCATTACGAAGCGAAAACCCGTTTCCCCGGGCATTTTGAGTCTTGAAAGGAAGACATCATGAGCATTCTGGAAATCATCCGTGCTGACTCGCTGGCGGCCCGTAAGGCTCGCGACACGCACAAGGCCACGTTCCTCACGACGCTGCTGGCTGAAGCCGAGAAGATCGGCAAGGACAAGGGAAACCGTGTGACCACGGACGATGAAGTGGTGGGCGTGGTGAAGAAGTTCATCACGAACCTGGATGACGCCGTCAATGCCCTGGGGACAGAGCACAAGCACGACACGGACATGGCCCGTGTGGCCCGGCGCCACGGCCTGATGATGGAGAAGGACTACGCGAACAAGTACCTGCCGGCTCAGGCGGACACGGCCGATGTCAATGCTGAAGTCGACCAGCTGATCGCCAAGATCGCACCGGCCGACCGCAACGGCAAGGCCATGGGCCGCATCATGGGCGCGCTGAGCCAGAAGTTCGGCGCCAACTTCGACAAGGCTGCTGCCAGCCTGTATGTGCGTACTGCACTCGAAAGCCAGGCATGAGCGAGCAGCTTGCAACTCGAGCTCAGCGGCTCATTCGGGCCGCCCATGCCGTCAACCAACACCGCCAAGGACATGATCGTGGCCACTATCTGGCTGTGGTGAAGAGCCCCACATCGCCGCAGTCGCGCCTGCTGGCGCTGACCGTCGACCATGCTGACCAGGCTTTCCAGGTTGCCAAGGCCGCAGGCCAAGTGCCTGTAGATTCGCGGGGCCAGGACATCGAGCCGGATAGCAGTGGCGCCACGGAGCAGGGCATCGAACTGACCTGGGAGATGCCCGGAGACGTGGCGAACAGGGTGTTCACGGCCTTGTGGCAAGACATCGAGGCTGTGCATCAAGCGGCGCGCACCGCCACGCCTGCTGCTGTAGCGCCCCTGCCCCAGGGCGAGTACCCGCCGCTGCCTCGGGCGGCGTGGGCGGCTTCGCGGACGCCTCGTGTACTGGATGAAGATGCTTACAGCTTCGACCAGCTGCATTACTACTACGACCTGGGCCGCGAGCAGTCGGCCGCGGCAGCGGGGCCGGCCGAGGCTGTGCAGTGGCGCAACATCCACAAGGTTGTCAACGCCCTGGCCGACTTCTGCTTTGGCAGCAAGGACGATCCGCGCTGGGGGGTTGCCCATATCGCCATCACCCAGAGCCTGACGGCGAATGACGGCCTGGACGTGCTGGCGCTTGGGCTTGAACGGCTTCCGTCCACCCAGGCAGCGCCCGCACTGGACTCGCCTGCAAGCGAACTGCACCAAGCCGCGTCCAGGGCTTTGTCCGACCTCGAGCGCGCGTCAGGAAACATTGCGTCGGCAGTCGCATTGCGCGCTGCCCTGAAATTGCCTGCCGCTGTAGCGCCTCGGCCGCTGCCTGACACCCAGGTCAAGCCCAGGTCGTCGGCCGAACTGCTGGATGCTGTGATTCAGGAACTTCGCGCGCTGTCTCCCGAGGAGCTGCGGGCCGAGATGCGCAAGCACAAGAACAGCGACATCGCCAACACGCTGCGGGCGCTGACCGACGATGCGCCTGCCCGGGATGCGTCTGCGAACCCTGCCGCCGTGAGCCCGCTGGATGACAGCGAGCTGGAAGACCTGGCGGAATCCGCGTGCCAGGAGGCGCTTTCGTTCGGGGTGTCGAGTGATTCATTCCTGCGCCTCGCCAAGACTGTGCGCCAGCGCATGCTGGCAGCGGCATCCCAGGCGAGCGCTGTTGCGCCCGAGCCCCAGGGCGAGTACCCGCAGTTGCCGTCTTCCGTCGGATTGTTGTGTGCAGGCGGAAAATCGGTTGGCGTTTACACCGCCGAGCAGATGCACGCCTACTTCGATATGGGCCGTCTGCCGCCTGCGGCTGTAGCTGAGCCCGGGGGCTGCGAGATTGACTGGGACGTGCTGCCCGAAGATCCCAGCGAGCGCGCCATGTTCGATCGCAACTTGGAGCTGCTTTACGGCGGAGATCCCAGGGTCGTCATCGCTACGTCACTGCGCCTCTGGGCCGAGACGCACGGCAACGGGTCGTTCGGCGCTATGTGCGCGATCTTTGCGAACGAGGTGGCCAAGCTGCATATCGCAGCGCCCGCCCAGGAAGCCTCAGCGACTGTTGCGGGGCCGGCCCTGGCGGACGATGTGGTCAAAGCAGAAATTCTGGAGATGGTCGCGCTCAACAAGCAGCTCATCGCGCAATACAAGGCGCCCGCGTGGGGAAGCACTCGCCACTCCCTGGCCGTCATGATGATGGGCTTTGCTAGCAATCCGGGCCGTGGCATTGATGCGGCCAAGATCGCGCTTGACGCAGCAACGGAGCCAGGCGCGCCCCTGGCCTACCTGCGCGCCGCCGCACCCGCCCAGGAAGCGCCTGCTGTCCCTATGAGCGCAGCGGAGGCATGCGCCGCCCTGGCGATCAACAGCGCACTGCATCGAATCCGTGCTGGCAATGCTGCGGGTGCAATTGAGCCGCTGGAGCAAGCGCGCGCCATGCTGGCAGAAGCACCCCGGGCGCTTGCGGAGGTCATCGAGAAGGCAGGCCGTTACGACTACATCCGCACCGGTAAGCACTACGTCGTGAAGATCGGTAACGACACCATCCATTGCGGAGGTCACTCCGTAAGCGAGAAGTATGGCCCCGCGCTGGATGCCGCCATCGACACCGCCATGGGCTTGCAAGCAAAGCAGCCTGCTTTGCCAGGCGCAGGTCCGCTGGAGTGGACGCCAGGCTCGAACGAGTTCAAGGATTGGTGTGCGCAGTGGTTCGGGCCTGATTCCGATGACACCTACCTGGCCAAAGCTGTGCATTCGCTTCCGCCCATGGCCCAACGTTTCGAGCGTCCTGCGGCGAATGCCGCGGCCGCGGCAACTGGGTCTGGGCCTGCCGAGACCGAGGGAGCGTTGTTCTTCAGCTACAACAGCGAAGACGGGATCACTACGCATGACACGGCAGAATCCGCGCAAGCGGAGGCTCTGGCTGAGATCGGCAGATACCGCGAGGAAGCTGCGGACGGCTGGCCCCACGAAGTCCAGGACGTATGCTGGGGTCAGATCCTCCGCAGGGCGGTCAAAAAGACAGTCGATCATGCCCCTTTCATGGGGGGCATCAAAGGCAGCTATATGGAGCAGGTGGACTACGTGTTGGAGCCGGTGCTGCCGTCCCCGGGAACGCTTGAAGTCTTACGTGCCCAGTTGCGCCTTCTGCACCAGGAAATCGAGCGTCTGCGCGAAGAGCGCGCCACACGGATGGCGCAGAACGACCGCATGGCCGCGCGCATCGCAGAGCTGGAGGCGCGCGCCAAGTAGCACCTGACTGTGGCGGACGAAATGGCCGCTCCTTGCTGTGGTTCATGCAGCATCGCGGCCGTCAACCGCTCCTTCAATTTAAACAAACGGGAATTCCTTATGACGACCACAAACAAGACACTGCGCGCCCTCCTGGAAGAGGCAGCATCGAACTTGCTCGTCTACCGAAGCCCGGACCTCGACGAAGTCCGTCAGCGGCTCAATGAGGTTCTCGCGGCCGCTGGTCTCGGAACCACGAGCAACGACAGGATCGAAAGCATCGACGAATCCCGTGAAGATGGCAGCTTCGTGATCTACACCGCATGGACGGCGCGCGGCTGTTCGCAAACCAGCGAGTACCGGCTGCCGGCGTGCATCGTTGACGCCGCCGACCCGCTGGAGGCAGCCAAGTCGTGGAAGCATGACAAGGAGGTGGCAGAAGCTCGGGCGGCACTGGCCAAGGCAGAGTCCGACTTCGCCAGGGCCCGAGAACGGCTCCAAGCCCTGGTCCCGGCCGACGCTGACCCCGGTGTGCCAGACGACGCGGCCGTCTCGTGGCAATTGCTGTCCAACGACCACATTGCCCGGCTGTTCAATCCTCTGGACGGCGCGCTGATCAGTCCCGACGAAGTGGCGCGCCGCTTCGCACGGCGTATCGAAGCTGCGGTCATGAACCAGGTCCAACCCAACTTGACGCTGTTGACCACGGCGTTGGCCAGCCCTGACGCCGAAGCGGCCTGCGACATCGGCCAGGACCATCAAGGACAGGTGGAGGCGCTGTCCTGGCTCCCCGAAGGGACGAAGCTCTACACCGAGGACTCGGTGCGCGCCCTGCTGGCTACTGCGCTCACCATGGCGCGCCCCATGGATGCTGTCGACGGCGATGTCTTGCCGAGGATTGGCAGCCGCGTCTTCATCAGGCACGGCCGGGATGCTGACGCGCACGCCTGCATTGTGACGGGCTTCTACGCCTGGGAGGGGCTTGGGCGAAACAAGAACATGCACCGCGTTTTTGTGCGGATGGTCTACGAAGGGACGGACACCCCGCAGTCTCGGCATCTCAGTGACTGCTACCCAACCGAGGAGGCTGCGCTGGCCAAGGAAGCGCCCACGATTGCACAGGGTGCGCTGCTCGAATGGGACGTCGCACATGCGATCGCATACACCGCTGCGGCCGCATTCCGCCCCGCCTATTTCAACGGGCCGGGGTTCGTCCCGCACACATGGGTTGTCGAGGCAATCCGGACGGCATACATGGATGGCCAGCGCGAGGCCCTGGGCCTGCCGCTGATCGACCGCCAAGGAGCCCTGGCGCCCGAGGACCGGCTGAGTGATGCACCGGGGAAGGCCAGCGCATGAGCGGCGCCTACCTCTATTGCCAAAACCCCGAGTGCGGAGTCTACCTGGGTAGCCTTGGTGGCGACCAGTGCGGTATCTGTGATTGGGCAAACCCTGAGCAATCTGAAGAAGAGCAGGAAGCAGAATTGGGACCCTGTGAGAACCTGGAGCGATAATCGATGAAAAAGAACGTTCTCGCTTTGTCCATCAAGGCCATGATCGGCGGTCTGGGATTCGCCGGCGCCGACGATGCGCAATGTCACCCGGATTGCTCCCGCGCGGTCAAATACAGGGTGGTGCAGATCACACACGGCGAATACGCCAGGACCGCCATGCATCTGGGACTGATCGACAGCCAGGGGTTGCGGTGGCTTCAAGACCGCGGGCTCATCACGCGCGACCCGCGATTCACTAGAGATGAGAGCTTCTCCATCTCGAAAACGGGCGAGGTCTAGCGCGCCGCCCATGGCAATACGAAAGGATCGAGCTGATGAGCAGAACACGTCGAGGCGCTAAGGGCGCAGGATACGAATACTGGACCGCGCGTCCCGGCAACGTAGGGGGCGGCCGCTACAGTCCGAACGGCAACAAGGAGGTCAAGCGCGCAACGCACAAGGCCGAACGCCAGGAAGGCAAGCGCGATTCGCGCGCTGCGACATAAGTGAACGAAAAAAGCACCTACCCCATCGGGAGGTGCTTCTTTCTTTGGGGTGTCACGTAGATTCGTGTTAACGCGACAAGACTGTCGACACTGCGATCGACATCGCGGGTCTTTAAGCCATTGGCAGCGCGCCTGGCGAGGGCGAATCGGCTGAATTCTGAAGCATGAGTTGCTGTCCAAGCTGACCCGTTTCGGAGGTCGCCAGCAAACGAAAAATGCCCTGGATCTCCAGCTTGTCGGTGTCTGGCGCTTGGCGCACGACCATTTCACCGAGCGACAGGCCCAGCGCTCCCAGAGGTGCGGCCAGCGCATCATTTACCAGGTTGTTCAGGAAGCGCAGGGCATCATCGTCGAAGGCCATCGTCCGCACCCGATCAGGCACGTCGAACTGCACCTGGAATGACTTTTCCATGGAGATCCGCTTGCTGAGCTCGTCGACCAGCTGCGCGCCGGCCAGCGGCAGAATGACTTTGATCACAGCCGAGACCAGGACTTTGCGGATGGCATCCTGGGTCGCCTGAACGGGATGTCGAACGACGTGGACAGCGCCAGAAGCGGCGCTGTAAGCTTTAGCCGCGGTCTTGAGGGTCGCTACGATCATGGTGGTTTTGCATTGTTGAACTACAATATATGCAGTATACTATAGTTAATTTAGCTCAGGAGCATCACATGTCTGATCCCTTCCGCCCGAGTCATCAACCCGCCCAAGGCATTTATGATGCACTCCACGTCGAAGTCGCTCAGCGCAAGTCCCGCGAGCTGGACGTATGGATCAAAGAGGAGCGCCTGGCTGTATGGCGCGCGGCGCGCGACTATGCGCAACAGCATGGATTGCCGGTCCTCAGCCTGGATGAAATCGAGAAGGCTGAACGGTCCGCCATGGGCCACACGGATTACGCGGCCAAGTGGGCCTACGGAGTTTCGGAGCGCATGGGGGCGACCCCAGTCTTTGCCCGATGACGGAAGTCGCCCGCAGGCCCGCGACGGACGCCGAGCGAGCCCTGTTCGAGGCGCCCTCGATCGCTTCGCAGCTCCCGATCACCTTCGACAACAAGGGCCAATTCGACAGCCTGGTGGCGAAATGCCTCAGTTGCGACCAGCCTATAGCACCTGATCAGCTGCGCGGCACCATAACGCGCCCAATTCCCAGTGTTGCAGTGGTAGACGCAATCGGTTGTTGCAAGTCCTGCAACCTCATCACTCCTGTCCATTACCGCCTGCATGACGATATGCGCCTGTCCGGGAGGACCCGGGATGGCAGCTGGGCGCAATGGAAGATGCGCCCGGTGCGGCGGAGCTGGATAGTACGGTTTCTCAGCTGGCTGACCAGCCGCTGACTTCATAGAATTGAACCCATGTTTCAACAGATTGACCTGAATGGCCTCCAAGCCTCCAAGCTCTTTGGCTACGCGGCCGATGTCCCCTTCTTCAAGACGCGCAAGACCGTCGAATTCAAGCCGGGGCTCAACATCCTGTATGGCCCGAACGCCTGCGGCAAATCGACCATCCTGAAGATCCTCGGCATGACCATGTGCGCCACCCAGGGTGGAGTCTCCACCGTCACGGAGAGCGCAGTGCGAGATATGGTCGACTTCGGTTTCGGCTCTGGCAAGCACGTCGATCAGATCGGACTGAGTGTCGTGCATGATGGCCAACCAGTGATTTTCAGCGACCCGAGGCAGCGGATCGGGCTCGTTGGCGGCCATTTCGACGATGACTTCATGAGCGCGGGCATCGCGGAGGTGATGGGTCGAAAGAACCTCAGTCATGGGCAGACCACGGCCAGCCGGATCAATGACGCTTTGAAGCTCATGGAAGGTATTGAGCAGGCTCCAGAGTCAGTCATCTGGAAGATCAACCGCAAGGGTCTGAATGACACCTGGGCGAAGGCTGTCCGCATGGTTGAATCCCGGCTGAAGCCACAGTGCCCAAAAGGGCAAATGTCCGTGCTGCTAGATGAGCCGGAGTCCAATCTGTCGCTGATCTGGCAGCGCAACCTCTGGAGCATGCTGACCCATTCTTCGATCGTCGCACGCTGCCAAATCATTGTCGCATCGCATTCGCCTTTCGCGTTGGGCATCCCCCACGCCAACTACATCGACTTGGTGCCGGGATACCGCGAGGAGGCTCAAGCAGCGTTGGCCGAGCATTTCGCCAGCATGCAGGCCAAGTAGGCAAGTCGCCGTAGGAAAGCCCCTATGCACGTTGAGCTGCGCGGCGCCGAAGCCAACCCCTTCGTCGAGCACCCCGAATTCCGGCTGATCTGGCCGACGGCGTCGTCACGCATTGCCCAGGAAGCGACGGCGGAAGCCCTGGAGAACGGGGAGGAGGGGGTGTTCGTGATCCATGCTGATGGCACCCCGGTAGGGATGACGGGATACTTCGATCTGGAGAGTGCTGACCAGGGGTGGTGGGGCTTGCGCTGGCATGGATTGGTGGCGCAGCACCGCGGAAAGGGCATATCTGAACAGGCGCTGGGCCTGGTCGCCGGCGAGATCCTGAACCGCCATGCCTCGGCGCGCATGCTTGTCGAGTACATCCCGTTGACCGACTATAGCGCCTACCTGTTCAGATACTTCGAAGGCCTCGGGTTCTCGGCGGTGGCCCCGCCCGAGCACGTCGATTGGGCGCCCCACCGGATTCAAGCTCATGGCATCAACCTTCACAGGCTGCGCCAGCTCAGTCGTCACGCTTCTGTCCAGTAAAGTAGGCAAAAAGCATCTTTCTTGACCACAATAGCGGACATGGCAGTACCCATCACCGACACAATACACCCCGAGTTCCAAGCCCAGGTCACCGCATGGCTAGTCCACTGCTTTGGCCCGGAGGTCCTTCAGGACGTGCAGGAGAGAAGCGATCGTTTTCTCGAGGAAGGCATCGAGCTCTACCAGGCGCTGGGGGGAAATCGCGCGAACGCCCATGAGCTGGTCGATTACGTGTTCGGGCGCCCTGTAGGCGAGCCGCAGCTGGAGGTGGGTGGCGTCGCGCTGACGCTGGCAGGCCTATGCACTGCGGCCGGCATCCAGCTGAGTGATGCAGCGCAAGCAGAGCTCAGCAGGGTGTCGGCGCCGGAGTTGGTGGCCCGTGTGCGTGCCAAGCGGGCCGCGCGGTTGCGAGATTCTCCCTTGCCTGGAAGTGCCCCCTGACCTTTTGGACCGTAAGAGTGTTTGGGTGTAAGTTGCGAAATGCGAAAAACAAAGGTATACTATGGTTAAATTTTGCACCACGCGTCACACGCCATGACCTTCGCTCCCATTCCGACTACTGACACTCTTCGCGCTGCCCTGCCCAGCATGTCCACCGAGCAGCTGCTGGACGAGTTGCAGCATGCATTCGGTTACCACGGGAACGCGGTTCACAACGCGCAGCCCGAGCGTGTGGACGATTCGATCGCGCGCTTCAACGCTATCAAGATGCAGCTGGCCGCGCGCCTGGCCGCGTAATCGCAAGGATGGCTGCCATGATATTCACTACCTACGACGCCGGCGCAGTTAAGCGGCCCACCGCACTGCGGCTGGGAGCCGGCTCACCCACCTTCAAGGTCTTTGACTCTACGGGTGTGATGGGTTGGACCAACAAGGACATGATGGATTTCGAGATTCCGAAGTTCATGCTCGACCGAGTGCTCCTGGTGTATGGTGAGATGTCGCGCGCGCCGAAGATCAACAGCATTTCTGTCGATCGGCTTCGCGGCCAGTACGCAGATGCGGCCGGCATGCACCAGTCGCTGCATAGCTTCGAGATGCTGCCGCAAGCATTTGAGCACGACGCCACAGCGCCAAACCCCCTGGCTCGCGATCGGGTGGTCATGGTGAACGAAACGCAGCAACTGGCGACACTGGTTGATCTGCGCTATTTCGGCTACTTCCTGCGTACCTACAAGCAGGCGCGCTTCTTCGGCATGTCCACACAGGTCACCAACGGCAGTGTGGCCGGCGCGATCGCGGTGGTGCGGTCGGGGCGAGTGGTGGGCCTGGTTTCCCCTGTGATGACGGATGGATATGCTCTCTATCGCCAATGCGCAGCCGCGCTCCGGGCAAAGGAGGGTGCATGATGTCCGCGCAGCTCGATCTGTTCTCCGGGGTGCTGCATGCCTACACGGCTGAAACGAGCGGCATCCTCTCGAATGCCGACCTCTACAAGAAGGTGGCCGCGATTGCCGGCGTGGACCCTGACGAAGCGAGTCGCCGCGCGCCGATTGGCAAGGCGGAAGCGATGCACTGCCCATTCGCGCGCAAGGTGCGCTGGTACCAGCAAAGTCTCAAGGCCGCGGGCATCCTGGAACGCGAAGAAGGCGAGCGTGGCGTCTGGAAGCTCACCCAGGCCGCCGGCAAGGACCTCAGCAGCATCGCCCCGGGCGTGTCTGTGGTTGGCTTCTCGACAGACCTGGGAGTGGCCATCCTCGGCAGCTGCGACAGCGTGTTTGCCAGCATCGATGCCCCGATAACCCTGGTGGTCACGTCGCCTCCGTACCCCTTATCCACCGCACGCCGGTACGGCAATGTGACCGAGCCCGAGTATGTGGACTGGATCTGCCGAACCATTGAACCGGTGGTGAAGAACCTGGTGCCGGGCGGCTCGATCTGCCTCAACGTCAGCAATGACATTTTTTTGCCGCAGAGTCCGGCGCGCTCCATGTACTGCGAGCGATTGCTGCTTGCGCTGTACGATCGCCTGGGCTTGCACCTGATGGACAGGCTGATTTGGGAAAACCCCCAGAAGCCGCCGGGCCCGTTTCAGTACGCGAGCAAGGCGCGCACGCAGCTCAATGTCGCCTACGAGCCCGTGTACTGGCTTACGAACGATCCGCATCGGGTCAAGTCGAACAATCGCCGTGTGCTTCAGGAGCACACGGAGCGGCACCTCGAGTTGATCCGCGCCGGCGGCGAGCAGCGAGAGGCCGTTTTCAGCGACGGAGCCTACCGCGTGCGACCAGGCAGCTTCGGCAATGAGACGCCCGGCCGTATTCCCCGCAACATCCTGCGCTTCGGGCACCGCTGCCGTGCACAGTCGGCATACAAGAAGGCGGCGCAGGGCCTGGGCCTGCCTGTGCATGGCGCGCCGATGCCTGCCCGCCTGGCGGCTTTTCTCATCGAGTTTTTGTCCGAGCCCGGGGACGTCGTGGCGGATCCGTTCGCAGGTTCCTTCACGACCCCCGCAGAAGCGGAGCGCCTGGGGCGCCGATGGTTGGCCACGGATACCATGGCAGAGTACGTCCTGGGCGGGAGCACGCGCTTCACGCAGGCTGCGGGCTACAACCTGTGGCTGCCGCGCTCGATGGCTACCGTTGCAGACCGCCAGGCCCTCCGACTGGCGGCTTGAATCCGGAATACATCACATGCACTTTGAGCGCACCAATTCTTGCGTCGACGCGCTGCTGGCGCTACCTCTTCTCGCGGGCCTCGATGCCTACTATCCGGACTTTCAGCACTGGTACGTGAACCGCGTCGTACCTGGCGTGGTCACCGGCCAGGATGTCCTGGTGCTGGCCAAGGAGCGAGGGGCTGTGGTCGGCATTGCTCTGGGCAAGCGCGGACCGGATGAGACCAAGCTGCGCTGCGTGCGGCTGCTGCCCGAGTTTCAGCAGACTGGTGCAGGCATCCGGCTGATCGACCACATGCTCGAGCATCTGGAGTGCGAGAGGCCTCATTGCACGGTCGCGGAGGAGCTGGTGCATACCTACGCGCGCGCTTTCGTGAACCGATACGGCTTTTCGCTTTCCTCGGTGGACAAGGGGCGCTATCGCGCCGGCAAGCTTGAGTACGCCTTCAATTGATCAGCCGCGGTCCGCTGAGCGCAATGCCTTAAAGTTGCGGAAAAGGCGTTATAAGGGTATACTAGTTCTACTTTGAAAGACCGGCATGACCACTCCTGATCTCAAGTTTCCCGAGGTTCAACTCCCTATCGCATCCGCACTCGCTGCGCCTGCTGGGCTCGGTCCTATCTACGGCTTCACGCAGCAGCAACTTCTTGCCTTCCGCGACCAGATCCTGGAAGCAGCGGCCAAGGTGTGCGACCAGGAGTACCAGGCACATCTGCCGCTGAGTGCCGACAACCGGCCCGGCCATCGCGAAAGCGACTTTGCGTTCGGCTCGGTGAACACTGCCGAGCGATTGGCGGCAGTTTTCCGTGAGCAGTGTCGAAAACCGCAAGCGCCAGCGTCGGAGGATCTGAATGCGGAGCAACAGTCCAGTAAGGAACTTCATGAGTGGCGGCAGGGGCTGAAGCGCGGCGAGGGCGCGCGTGGATTGACGTTTCCAGGCCGGTAGCTTCTTTTCCATGCAGCGGCAATGAGCTGCAACTGCCCGCCTGGTTAGCAAGTCATCACATCCAAGGTGTCGAATAAGGTCTTTTGCCATGATAGAAAAGGGCGCCTTCGTAAAGCTAAAGGACGGTGCTGAGCTTCCGATCTTGGCTCATGTCAGAAAGAAGCTTCAAGGGCGAACCGGCTCGGTCATTGAGGCTTGGGAGCCGGTGAACGGGCATCCTGCGTTCTGGATGCAATGCACGGTTCGATTTGGCGCTTGTGGTCGTAAGCGTGAGGTCGTGATTGACCTTATGCAGGACTGGTTGCAGAAGTGCGATCCAACAGAAAAATGAGTCCTCAACCGCAAAATTCTGATTCTTGACGATTACACCATGAACAAGCACTTTACTCTGGGCGACGGCGAGGCCATGAATGCCGCTCACCCGAACACGTTCTGGATCCCGACGCGCGAGGAGCGCGAGGATCTGATGATCGGCATGAGCGCGAAGCTGATGTTCGAGCAGCCTGCGCCGACGGCAAGCCGCAAGCCAGCGCTTTGGAACATCAATTCTGAACGCATGTGGGTCACAGTGACTGAGAAGGTGCCCGGCGGGTACGTCGGCAAGCTTGACAATACCCCTGTAGTGGTGAAGGCGAAGCATGGTCAAGTGGTGCGATTCGAAGCCCGCCATGTGATCGGCATCCACCCGGCCATGTAGCCATCGCTACGATCAAGACTCTAAGGAAGCCTGCCATGACGGTTACTCTCTCGAAGAACCCCACAAGCACCGTGTTGCATCTCCGTGACGAGCGTGGGTTCACCCACGTTCTGGCCGTCGCCGAGGGGTCTGGCCGCAGCGCCTTCGTAGCGTCAGCAGACGCCTTCCAGGCAGGCAGGTGGGTCGCGCAGTTCGATTGCGATCCAGACCGGCCGCAGATCGCCCAGATTCGTGACGCCTATCCTGACCCGGCGAGCAAGGATGAGCTGCTGCTGGACCTGGTCTTCTTCGCGCATGATGGCAAGCGCCAGGGGCGCCTGTCGCCGGCCTGCGGCGGGCCGCGCAATTATGAGCCAGCCTGTGATGCATCGCGCTGGGTGCCGATCCACAAGCCGGACTTCGAGCGGCTGGAGTCGGCCCGGCACGCGTGGGGTGACCTGCTGAGCCGACGCGAGCAGGTTCCTGCGCAGGCCAGCCTCGAGGAGCCGGCTCGGAAGAATTCACACTGAGCAATTAGCAAAAGGGCATTGGGCGCCGATTGCTCGATTTAACGAGCATCGGCCACCACCTGGTTTGACGCAGTCTGCTAGTCCGCACATGAGCCGCCTCTGGCGGCTTTTTCATGCAACGAATTGTTGCCGGAACGAGAAAACCGGCCCAGTGGCCGGTTTGAGTGAATCAATTCGCTTAGCTGATCAAATTTCTGCCTCATCACCATAGTAGGGTTTGCGGCCGAGCATCCTCAGCGCGTCGCTCAGGCTCAGATCTTCGTGCAGTGTCTTACACACCGCCTGGGCGATGCCTGTGACTCCTTTGCTGGCCCAGACGTGGTACGTAGTCTCGTCCTGCTCGGTGACAATGAGCTTCATGCCGGGCGTTCTGTTCGTCCTGCCCCCTACAACCGTGACCAGCTTGAACCGCTTGTGAGCGATGTCGGCGCGCGCCACTTTCGGGTACTCGCGCTGCTTCGGCATCGGCATGCCGCGCCGGCCTGACATAAATCCTTGAATGCTCCAGTCTGCGTATTCACCCATTTGTAACTCCAGGTTGGTTGTCCTGTTCTCGTATAGCAGGCAACAGTACCGTTGCGCTGTGCCGGAGCCGGAAATCGGTTATAAGGCCCGGACCAATCATTTCACTACAGACAACAAGGAAACACGATGGTTCGCATGGCGTACACAGTCGAACATGCAAAGATTCAGCGACAGATCGACAAGCTCCAGAAGCAGCAGGAAGCGTTACTTCAACGCCAGAGAAAGCCTGCTATCGAGGGCATCGTCAAACAGATGCGTGAGCTTGGGATCTCTCCCTCTGATATCGCGGCCGCCTTTGGCGAAAAAGCACCAAAAGCCAAGGGCCGAAAAGTGAAGAAGGCCGCGCAGCCGGCTGCCGCTCCGGCAAAAAAGAGGCAATTCAAGACCAAGTACCGCCATCCTGAGTCTGGCGAGACCTGGACGGGCCTGGGCCGGGCTCCGCGCTGGCTGGTTGCGGCCGAACTGCAAGGCCAGTCACGAGAGGAGTTTCTGGTTGAGTAATTCCGGCCAATGTTTCTATACCAAGAGTGTTTTAATCACTTCTTGGAGGAAATATGGGTGGAAATGCATTGAGCGTGCCTTCGGTGCGTCTGACCGTTGAGAACTACACTCGCTTGGAGAATGACCTGCTGGCCAAGCTTCGCGAGATGTATCCGCAAACAAAATTTGCTGCGGTACAGTCGTATCGTAGCAAAGCGGATTTCGGGGACCTGGACATGCTGGTGGGCGATTCGGCTTTCGATTCGCGCAAGGCAGCTCAGGCGCTCGGCGCCGTCGAGGTCGTGCCCAACGGGCCTGTGACGTCGTTCGGGCTGCGGGTGAATCTTGCTGTTCAAGACCATGCCGGCAACCTATTCCAGGTCGACTTCATCAAGGTGACGTCAGCTGAGTTCGAGTATGCGAAGGGCTACTTCGCGTTCAACGACCTCGGCAACCTGGTTGGCCGGGTAGCGCACAAGATGGGTCTGGCCCACAAGCACAACGGGCTCTACTTTTACGTGCGAGACGGCGATTACATGTTCCGGGAAATCCTCCTTACCGAGGATTACGGTGCTGCGCTGTCTGCTATGGGTTACGATCCTGTCCGGTTTGCTGCTGGGTTCGACACGCCAGAAGACCTCTTTGAATACACGGCGTCCTCGCCGTTTTTCAACCGAGACATCTTCCTGCTCGACAACCGAAACGCAAAGTCGCGCGTGCGCGACAGCAAGCGCAAGACCTACATGCAGTTTTTGGACTGGTGTGAAGGTCGCAGTGTCGCCGGTCAGCATGTCTTTCCTAAAGACAAGGCTGCCTGGTTGCCACGCCTCTACGCGTGCTTCCCTGGCTTCCAAGCGGAGCACGAGAAGGCTCTGGCGGACTTGGCCAAGGCACGTGCCGTCAAGGCAAAGTTCAACGGCGGCATGGTGGGCGAATGGACCGGCCTGGCTAACAAGGAACTGGGTCTGGTGATGAAATCGTTTCGCGAGTCATTCCCGACGCAAGATGCCCTTCAGGATTATGTCCTCGCTACGGATGAAGATGACCTGAAGTCTCGCGTACTCGAGCTCAAGTCTCAGCTTTTCGCGTAAGTGACTCAATGCCCGCATCTGCGGGCATCTTTTCATCAGCTAAGCAAGCCGCCCAGCACGTCGCCAGCCGCTTCGAGCGCACCGCTTACCGCCGCTTCGAGCGCACCGCTTACCGCCGCGCCAGCCATGTCTGCGGCGCCTGATGCCAGGCTCGAGATGCCGTCCGCAAGGTCACTCATCAGGCCAGGCTCGGTCGCGACGTCCACTGCGATATCCGCCACCTCCAGGGCGCCTTCCACATTGTCGGAGCCAGACGTCTGGCTGGCTTTCTGCTGTGCTGCGGCGGTTTGCTGCTGGAGAACCTCGGCCTGCTGGAGCTGCTCAGAGTGGAGCGGGAGGGCGTTTTCAGTCTGTTGTTGCATAAGCACTCGTGGAAGTGAAAGGGATTTGGGCGGTCAGGCCGCGGCTGCCTCTTTGTTCATCACAGTGATGATAGAGCCCTGGCCAATCAGTACGTGAACGATCAGGCCGAAGTGCTCGAACTTGAAATTTTCGAACGGGCACGTGGGGATCGCGTTGCACGCTGCCTGGCACAACCGTGGATGCCGAGACGTCGCCAACGAGATGGAAGAACTGCTGGATGTCTTCGTCGCTGACAAAGTCCCAGTCCAAGCGCTTACGGACCCGATCCGGGAAGTAGGCGCATTCTTCCTGGTCGGCGGCCCGCGGTCCGGGCTGTTGCAGCCTGGCCACCATCTGCATGAAGGTGGTCGATGCGGCAAACTCAGCCTGAGCCGCCTTACGGGCTTCACGCTGAGCGGCCAGCCGTTCGCAGGCGCGTTGGATTATTCGGTCTGAATTGATGAAGGTCTGGCTCATAAACGGTCGTGGTGTTTCGGAAGTGTAGATGAAAAGTTGGCAAAAGGCGAAAAACGGATATACTGCGGTCAAATTAAGCCTGTTTTAGCCATGACCTCCACATCCCCCCCCACCACCCTTGAAGGCGCCGATGGCCCCGACGCTGCCGTCCTGGAGGCTGAGATCCGCCGGACGTTGCCTTTCGCTCTGACTGGCCAGGGTTATGAGCTGAATCACTACTCCCCGGGATCCTATCTCGCGTCCGTGCGTCCTCAAGCAGTCATGGCGCTCCTGGTGGAGCTGGATCAGCTGCGCCAGGCTGTTCATGCCCTGGGACCGAAGAGCGAGCTTTCGCCTATGAGCCCGGAAATCATCGCTCTGTTCTCGGCGAATGCACGTTCGGTATTGACGCCAGATCCGGTGCAAACGCGGATGCAGACCTCGGAACACTGGTTGCGCAGTCTGCGAAGGGCCGCGAAGGACATCTACGCCGAATTCAAGCTGTTGAGCCAGGACGGGCTTGTAGCCTTGGATCAGCGGCACACTCCCACCGGCGTCTCACTGATGCAGTTGCTGGCCGGGGTGGCCACGTCGCTCAAGGCTGATGTTGGCGCCGGCGAGCAGGAGGGCCTCCACCCTCTGGTTGTTGCAATGCAGGCTCTCGTCGCACGCATCGAACAGGTTCCAGACCAAGACCTGCTGGCGCTGGAGGAGGATCCCCAGGAACGTTCGCAAGTTGCCCTGTTGGCGGCGATCGCCAAGCATGCCATCGAGCACTATCTCGACGCAAAGGATGTGAAATGATGCAGTTTTTGGCCGCCAAGGGCTTCACGACGACCTACAAGGAGCGGTTCGCTGCCGCTGTCGCAACCATCGTTGGCAAGATTCCGCCTGCTAAGCTCGTCGATGAATGGCTCGACAACGTCGAGGTCGATGGCGCCCATCGCCTTCAGCACTGGGTGGGTCTCAATCTGCCGCGGGCCATCGACTGGGCGCAGTGCATCGTGGTGCTTGACGCCGCGCACGTGCTGGCCGCGGATCCCGAAGAGGGGGCGGATCACGAGCCCTGGCAGGACCCGACCGCGCCAGCTCCCTCTGCCGAGCTGCCGGACCATGACCTGGAAGAGCTGCCTCTGGCTATCGCCAACGCTGAATCGCTGGCCGACGCCCTCGATGCGACAGTAGGCGCCTTGGACCATTTGGCTGTGCCGGATGTGGCGGGCCTTACGGCGAATCAGGTGCTAGGCCGTAGCGCAACTGCGCTCCGGACCCTGAAAGCCGCGGTGATTGCTCAGACCGATCTCGCACCTGCCAACCTGGCTAGCATGGCGCACGCGGCCTGAAAGGACTCGAATGTCATCACCGTTTTTACCCCTCGCAATCGGGCTCCTCGTGATCCTGGTGGGCTTCCTGATTCAACGCATTCGCAACGAGAAGCGCAACAACGACAACCTTGCGAGTGCTTTGCGCTGGCAGGAGAAGCAGTATGACCATGCCGAGGATGAGCATCAGAAGATCCTCTGGTGCTTCTATGGGCTTCTTGAAGCTACCTGTGCGCCACGTGGCGCATCCCAGTCCTATTCCACGGTTGCAGTCCACGCCGCACTCTTGCTCGTGAGCGCGAGCCAGGACGTGCGTGCGTCAGTCTTTCGTCAAGGGATCACGAAGGCGGACGCTCGTCACAAGCTGTGGGCCGATGCCAGCCCGACCCATGCGAAGCTCGGGGCGGATATCGACGCGCTCAAGGACCCTGTCCTCAACGGACTGTGGGCCACGCAGACAGCTGAGGCAATGATGCAAATCGCTCGCTATGCGTACGCGAAAGCGCAGGGATTTTCCTATACCTGTGATGACCGGCCGGCGCACGATCAGACCGTTGCGGCCGCATAGTCCAGGACTACTTCCCGCTACAAACAGTACCCCCATGATCACCTGTGTTTCCCTGACTGGCGCCGACGACAACGTGGCCGTCGACGATCTGATCGACCTGGCTGAGCGCTATGATGCGTTCGTACCCCCGGAATGGGGCATTCTATATTTCCCTGAAAAGGAAGGAACGCCTCGCAACCCTTCCGCGCGCTGGCGCGCCGAGTTCTTGGAAGTGCAGCTGCCGTTGGTTGCGGCTCATCTGTGCGGCGAGCAGGTATTCCGCGAGATCCTGGCTGGCGACAAAAAGCGCATCCGCGACCTGCGCCAGTACGGCCGGCTCCAGGTCAACATCAATGCCCGCCAGCGCATTTTCACCGATGAAGAGGTCCGGGCCGTCTACGACGCGCTGCTGGGCGACGGTGCGAGCATCATCATGCAGCACCACCAGGATTCCGCCGCACTCATCGAAGCCTACCTTGACTCGAAGCTCGAGGACCTGGACCAATGCAGCCTGCTGTTCGATTCGTCAAAGGGGAAGGGCATACTGCCGGACCAGTGGCGAGAGCCCTTCATCGCGCATGCTGGCTCGGTGTACTGCGGCTATGCCGGCGGGTTGGGGCCCGACACCATCGTGAATGCGCTGCCTCGCATCCAGGCGGCTGCCGCTGACGAGCCATTCTGGATCGACATGGAGTCCGGCATCCGCACGGACAACGAGTTCGATCTCGCAAAGGCTGGCGCTGTCCTCAGCCGCTCGCATGGCCAATGGAGCTACAACATCTTGGCGGAGCGCCTCTAAGGCGGCCGTTCGAAAGGATTCGTGATGTCACGCTGGAATCCCCTTCATGTCCGAGCGGAGGTGGCGGCGGCTAAGCTTCATGGGCACCTGGCCATCAATGGCGCGGTGGGCCCTGGGCTGCTGTTGCTGCTCCGCGTCCTGCTCCTGGGCATTCCAGCGCGGCTGCTGGCTGCGGTAGGCATGGTCGTGCTCGCTGCGTGCAGTGTTCTGCGCGCGCTGCTCGAAGCGCTTGCGCTGGTCGTAGCCCTGGTGTTATCCCCATTCATGTACTGGGTGCTGACCAAGAACGCTGCGTATTCCGCGGCCGCACAGGAGAAGGCAGAGGCTGCCGCCCTGGAGAGCTTCCGAGATGGCTCGCGGTCCTCGTAGCCGGCGAGAAGCTGCTCGAACGCTGTCGGAATGGGCGGCCTTTGACATTGCTCCGGTCATCGCCCACCTGCGCAAGCACACCGTCTTCAACGTCGACCTGATCGAGCAGATGCTGATCTTCGCGATCACGCACGGGGGCACCGGTGCCCCCGCGGCCTGGGCCATCGAACTGTGCCCGATCGTGCCGGCGCTGTTGCCGCCCCCGCCGCGATACTTCTCAGGGCTGCTCGATGCAGCCGGCAAGCCCTATGCGACGGACTCCCCGCTCCATGCGGTGCGCTACCGTGAATCAGACGCAAAGCATGTCGCGACCCGGCTACCGGCCCCAAGTGGCCAGCAGTGGCGCGTGGTCCCGCATCCCGCGATTCCGGTGTGACCGTGGTGCGCCGGCGGCGCCGAGATGTGCAGCTATACGTGGGTGGCTCGCCACTCCTGACCAACCAACGTAGAGGAAACACCATGAAAACCCTGAACATTGATCGAGCAGAGACCGATTTGCTGGTATTGGCGCTGCAAGTACGCATTTGCCACATCGAAACCGGCACGTCGAGCCTGCGCGCCAACGACGCCATCGCGCAAGGCAATCACAAGCTGGTGAAGGCCCTGGAGCCTTCCCAGCGCGCTGTGATTGCGGACTCCGAGGCACTGATCAAAAAGCTGCTCCAGAGCTAGCGTTAGCGCCAACTCAAAGCCACCTCCCTTCGGCGGTGGCTTTTTTTGCGCGATGTGGGCACATTTCTCTTTTGTGGGTATACTCCGAAATACGTGAAACGCCAACAACAGTAGAAAGGTTTTCAATGCTTGAAATTCTGACGAATGCCATTTTTGGCGACCCGGCGCACATTGTCGGGCAGTACATCGTCGCCGCCGCCTTGATGCTCACGGTAGCAGCCATCACGTACGGCGTGGCGGCCATTTACGGGCGCCGTAACAGCCGCATGCGTGCGGAGCGCGCTCGACAGCGCATGGGCATCGAATCGCACGAGCACGAGGCCCAGGCCCGTCAACCGGCGTCCACCGCGCACCGCTCCTCTTGGGCTCCCGCGCGCAGCTCCAGTGGCTCGCGCTCCAGCACTTCCTCCAACCTCCATTCGAGTGGTTCGCGTCGCGGCAACGACAATTCCAGCGACAACGGCGCCGTTGGCCACGCCATGATGGCTGGCGACAATGACAGTTGCAACTCGCGCGGCAGCTGGTTCCCTTCGGCGAGCAGTTTCTGCGGTGGGGACAGCAGCAGCAGCGGCGGCGACAGTGGTGGTGGCGGTGATGGCGGCGGTGGCGGCGGCGACTGAGATACGACTCACACCCATCTCTACCGACATAGAAGCAGCAGAAAGGAAAGCGAGTGAGCTGACCGGACACCCTTACTTCAGCCCGCCCGCAAGCAGTATGAAACTCGAATCAACCTGGAAAAAGCCGTCCCCTCTTCGTGGCGGCCCTCCCCTGATAACCCTCCATGAGCTGGCGAAGGACTTCGGAGTCAGCGCTCGCTCCCTCAGCAATTTGATGTGCCGCCGTGCGGGACCATCACCCGTAAGGCGATTTGAAACAGGGACCTACTACCGTCGCGCCGAGGTGGCGGCTTGGTGGCGCGACAACTGCGCCGATTACGCTTGATCACGAACAATCCACGCTATGACTACTGCAATTCAAACCCCCCCTCTGCAAAACCCACCGGCTGTTATCAGGACTCGCGACGGCCGTGAACTCTCGATCGCCTCGCTGCTGGGCCGCGGCGGTATCTATGGCGCCTCGCGGGCCAGCATTCCGGAGCGCCCGGCGATGTGGCGCCAGCTTCGTGAAGAAGGCTGGCCGATCATCAGCACCTGGATCGACGAGGCCGACGTGGGCGCCACTGGAGACTTCGCCGAGCTCTGGGCACGCATCGAACGTGAGATCCGTCAGGCCGCCGGGCTGATGCTCTACGCCGAAGCCAGCGACTTCCCCCTGAAGGGCGCGTTGATCGAGGTCGGGATCGCCCTGGGAGCCGGCAAGCCCGTGGCTGTCGTCGCGCCCGACGTCGAAATTCAAGGCCCCGATTTCCGCCCGTTGGGCTCCTGGATTGCGCATCCTCGGGTCAAGGTGTTCCGCAACCGTGGTGATGCCAGGCAGTGGCTGGAGCATCAAGACAAATGGACCGCGACGGTGCTCGCGCAGGCCGGCGGCGGCAACCGGTGAGAGCGCGATGGATCATCAAGTCGTGACCGCTACGGCAGCCGCAGACGCTGGTAGCCTTGCGAGCCAATCTGGACAGCCAGGCCACTACCTGCGTCGCAGTGAAGATATCGACGGATATCCGAACCTCGCCTTCGAGCACTGGTACCAGCAAGGCATGTCCAGTTACATGGCCAGGCTGCCCCGGGCGCTTCGCAAGCAGGCGCTGAAGGCCTGTATCCAGCAATGGCAGAAGAGCGAGGCCCGTCGCGGTGGTGACGTGGGTTCGTGCGCGCGGCATATGGCCCCGGCTTACTGGATGTTGCGGGCCTTCGCATACGGCGCCACGGGGCGTGATAGCGAAGGCTTGCGCACCCCCGCCGTGGCCGAGGGTTACGTGTGGCCCGAGCCGCCTGACGCCGCCTGGGCGCTGCTGGTTTGCGCCTATCCGGATGGTGAGTGTGATCTGGATATGGTCCATCCAGTGAGCCGACGCTTCTGGTCGGAAGACAACGACTTCTTCGAGCCCCCCGGCCCGCGCGAGATCTTCAACCGGTCCTGGTACGAAAGCATGGGCTTCGAGGTGATGCGGATGTCGCCCGCCATGACCGCGCGCGTTGACTGGGCTCCGCCCAAGCGCCATCTTTCGGTGGTGCGGCAGTGATGGCTGCTTTGATCTACCCAAGGTTCGGTGCGGCGCTGGCGCTAAGCATCCTGGCGTGCTCCGGGCCGGCGGCTCAGGCTGACCAAGGGCAGCCAGCTGTCGGGCACCTGAGGCTGGTGAATGACCTGGATCGGCCCCAGGACGGCTACTGCATCGACATCATGGGCTCGGGCAATCACCTGCGGTTCGACATGCCCATGACCGCGCACAACTGCAAACCAGGCCTCTATCACGATGAGGCTGTCACCCTCGATCCTGCCGGCCAGGTACGGTTCCCCGCCTATGGAGTCTGCGCGACCGTCGCAGGCCTGAATGGCAAGGTGCTGCCCAACACAGCCGTGATGCCTCGACGCTGCGACGAGCGAAGCCCGTTCCTTGTCGCCGGCCCGATGCAGAGGTTCACTTTTCACGCTGATGGCCGCGTGGAATTGCGGGGCACGGGGCTGTGCCTGGCCGTTGGTGATCGCTCCGATTCGACCTTCGACGAGACCCACCGCTGGCGCGCGCTCTACATGGCCGATTGCGTGGCTGTGGACGAGAAGCTGTCCCGGTGGCGCTTTGTTGAGCACTATCGAAAGAAATGACCAACGCCAGCAGCAAGAAATTCTGCTGCTGGCGCAGGGCTCCAAACAACATGGGCCGCATTCGCGGCCCATTTGCCTTGCAGAGCGTGGTTAGCGGTGCACGATGACCGGGCTCACCGAATATCCAGTCTTTCCGTCACCGAGTTGCCCTTGACTACCAGCACCCCAGCATTTGCCAACGGATCCCTGGACAGCACATGCATGATCGTTGCCGGCCGTGATCATTGTCTGCCCGCCAGGCAGGTCGCCAACAGGTACTGGCGCCAATCGACGGCTTCCTACGGATGTGGAGTCGCCAAGCTGGCCCGCGGAATTCGAACCCCAGCACGAGGTGGTATCAAGCCTAACCGCGCAGTTGAAGTCGAGGCCCGCCGAAAAGGTCGTCACCCCGGATGACAGCCCAGCGACAGCGGAAGCCCGTGGCACCACGGTAGTATCGCCATAGCCTCGGCCAAGCCCAACCTGGCCCGCTGCATTGTTCCCCCAGCAGTAGAGCGCGCCCGCGCGGAGACCACACGTATGTGCGCCACCAGCTCCGATCGAGGACCAGCCAGAGCTGGCAGTGCTGGTCTGGTCATCAATTACAGCGGATGCATCCAACTGCATGGCCGGCGTTTGCCCGTTGCCCAGTTGGCCCGAGGTACCCTGGCCCCAGCAGTACACGATCCCAGCCTTGATTGCGCAGGAGTGGTTGTCGCCGGCGGCAACCGCTGTAGATTCATCCATGCCGCGTGCGCTTACCGGGATCGCGGTGGTCGATTCGTCGTTGCCCAACTGCCCATAGACGCCAGAGCCCCAGCATTTGGTCATGCCGTATTGGATCGCGCAGGCGTGTTGTTCCCCGGCTGCAATGTCCGTGACGCCACCCGTCATGCCGTAGACTTGCATCGGTCTCTCGGGTGCCGGTTGAGCGTTTGCGGGCTTGCCCGGGCTCGGTGTGACGACGAATAACTTCGCATTGGCGAAGCTCGGGGCAATTGCGATCGCAGTGGCAATCAGCGCCAGCCGGACGTGTGAAACGTGGGTCATGTGCTGTGATTGAAAAGTGGTTTCCAGGTATAGGGAAACTCGACCGAAACGAGTAAGCCGCCGACCAGAAGGTCAGCGGCTGGAGTCACGACAGGTACGCAGACCCGTCGTTGGCCATCAAGAACCCTTTTTCGAGCTGTTGGAGCAGCTCGTCAAAGCCGTATGCCAGGTAGGTGGCCTTCTGCTGATGATGCCGGTTGACGGAGCCACCAAAGGTGTCATTGTTCAGCCGGCGATCCGATGAGTAGTGCATGTTCCAGCTGAGCAGGTGCATATCGGGCTGAACGGCCGTACCGTCCAGATCCACAGTCACTTGCAGACCACTTTCCGCTTTCAAATTCACGAGGATCGTGAGCTGGTGCGGGTCGTCGACGCGATCGTGGCTCAGGTTGAGGCGTTGCGCCAGCTCGAGCAGGGCCTTCGCGATGAACTCGCGGTCTGCCTTGCGGCGAACGGTCTTGGTGGTAGTGAGAGTCTTCGTCATGGTCTGCTCCTCAAGCCGGGCAGGCTTGTTTCACCGCGGTTTCGAAGGTTGCACCTGTAAGGCGCATCTCCGTTCCATCGCGCATGACGATCCACCCATTGCTGTCGATCAGGCGGCGCACCAGGGTGAACGCGTAGCCATTGACCTTCAGGGTGTCGTTGGGCGACAGGTTGCGGCGAAACTTGCGCAGCTTCTCACGGGTGCTCTGTACGCGCTCAACGTAGCTCTTCCAGGCCATGATCGCGGGAAACGCGCCACAGGCGGCTTCAAATGCTGTCTCCGCCGACGGGTACATGGACGGAAGCGCCGAAGAGTATGAGTCGGCGGTCCAGAGGCCATTGGTCTCGGTCAGAGACTCCCAGGCCAGGGTGGTGCTTCCGTCCCGCTGCTTCAGCAGCATCCAGAGCGTGTTACCCACGAGGGCCTGTTTCAGTATCTCGAAATAGCCGTGCCGGCTGCGGTTGTTCGCCGTCAGATGCGCGATGAGTTCAGTTTTGGTCGATGTCATGGTGTTTCCTCTGGGTTAATGATGCTTCGTATAGCGCAGCGGCTATACGGATCCATGACCCCACAACGACTTCTCGCACTTGATTTCGACGGCGTGCTGCACCCTGGATTGGCCGGCACGCTCATCTACATCGACCGCATCGAGCAATTTCTTGCAGATCAACCGCTCGTGGGCGTCGTCTTCTCCACCACCTGGCGCGAACAGCATTCCGTCGCGGAGATGGCTTCGTGGTTCCGCCACACATCGCCGAGCCGGTTCCTTGGCGCCACGCCGGTGCTCGGGGGCGGGCCTGCGGTGCGCTGGAGGGAGATCCGAACCTGGATTGAGCAGCACCAGTTTCATGGCCTCTGGGCGGCCCTCGACGACGACGAGTCTCTATTCCCGCCGAACTGTCCTGAACTCGTTCGCTGTGATCCGGCGCGCGGCGTCAGGCCGGCACAGATTCAGGCCCTTATCTCGGTTCTGGAGCTGACCAGGTAGTTGGTAGGGACTCGCGAATGTGCCCAGCGCCTGGTTGCAACCTCCGCTAGGTGAGACATAGCTTTGCCGCAAATGAAAAAGCCACAGCTTGCTGTGGCCTTGAGCTGCTGCGAGTTGCTGGACTTATCGAACCGCGGAGCGGATGGCGTCAGCCTGATCCGGAAGCAGCTTGATCAGGTCGTCCTGGCTCTTTTCGAGAAACGCCTTTGCGTTGCGATTGGCGGGGGCCAGGCGCGTCAAACGCTGAATCACCTGGGGGAACCACTGCGGCCGGCTTTCGGCTTTCATCTCGATCACGTCTGCGGTCGAGGTCGTCATACCCTTGTCGACCAGGGGTTTGCCGTCAAACCCAGCTCCCAGCAGTGCACGAGCGGTCCGCTGCTCGCCAATGAGGAGGACCTTCTGGGCTGGGGCGGTTGAGCAGCGCTTTTCATTGACGAGCGTCACGTACCCCGCGCGAACGCCGGGCTCGGGAGGCAGAACGGTGGTGTTCCCCTCGTTCGTGATTTCCAGCGGCCACGTACGGTCCCAGGGCACGATAACGCCCGCGTACACGCATTTGCCCGCGCCGTCGGCCCGCCAGAACTCTCGCGTATAGGTCATCGGCGTCACCGATTCCAGCTCCGTCGGAATCTTGACTTGGCCCTGATCCGGGTAGAGCTTCGTAGAAAAGGCCGTATCAGCTGACACGGCCGCGAGGTGCATGACGGCAGTGCCCGCACAGCCGGTGAGGCTCAGTGCGACAGCCACCAGCCCTGCGTAGGTAACGGCTCGCGAACGCACTCCAATTCTGTTCAAACGATTCATAGCACAGCTCAGGTTGGTTACAAATAGAAAGTTTATGATTCATTTATACCATACAAACGCTTAATTTAAACCGCAGTGACTAAGATGCAACAGAGCGAAATGGCCGCGAGGAAGGTGCATACCTTTTAAAAAGATATACTTGAAAGCTCACATTACGTCTACAGAAGCCTTGAAATTACACGTTCTTTCAGATTTGCACCTGGATTTGGCACCATGGCAGCCGCCGGTGACGGAGGCGGACGCGATGGTCGTTGCCGGAGATCTCTACGACGATGCTCGACAGAGCATCGAATGGTGCGTTGCAGCCCGCCAGCGGACAGGCAGGCCCGTCATTTTCGTCCCCGGAAATCATGAGTTTTATGGCTGCTGCCTCCAGGATGGCATTGAGGCAATGCGCGAGCAGGCCCGCGCCGGTGGCGTTCATTTCCTGCACAACGAGAGCGTCTTCGTCGATGGCGTTCGCTTCGTGGGCGCCACACTCTGGACTGATTTCTGTGCCGACGGCGTTGGTTTTCAAGCCATTGCGAAGCACGCTGCACGTGAATTCATCTCCGACTACAAGCACATCGGATACCGCGACCGGGGCGCAGCGCGCGCATTGACCCCTGAGGACACCATCCGCGAGCACGGCGCAGCCCTTGCGGCCATCCAGGAAGGCCTGGCTGATGCCTACTCCGAGCGGGTGGTGATAGTCACGCACCACGCACCTCTAACGCAGAGCCTCGATCCAGCTTACCGCGGCTCGGCTCTGAATCCGGCGATGGCTTCCAGCCTGGATACGCTGGTCGGCTACAGCATGGCCAAGCTCTGGGTCCATGGGCATGTCCACGGCAGTCACGACTACTTGATGGGCGGCACCAGAGTGGTATGCAACGCGCGCGGGCGGCAGATCAGCATGAACCAGCAGTTCAGGGACGACCTGGTCATTACCATCTAACGCACATATTCGCAAAAAACCAGTCCTGAAATATAGTAGTTATTCGCAAAAAGCGATATACTGTGGGCAAGCCGGCGGATTCATCGCCAGGCACCAGATCTCGCACCGCTATGACTACCACCGCAACCATTGGCCAGGGCCAACCCCTGGCGCATCAAGCCATCCTGGACTTGCGCATTCCGCACCAGCAAGATGCCTCTGTGGAGGAGAAGGAAGCCTCGGCCATTGCTGCAATCTATGGACTGTTCGAGCAAGGTCGGCCGGTAGCGGTTTCGTTCAGTGGCGGAAAAGACTCAAGCGTCCTGATGCACCTGGTGCTCCAGGCGGCAATCCGCGCTCACGGCGCCGGCCTGGCGCCGCACGTTGTCGTGGTTTCGTCGGACACCGGCGTGGAGAATCCCGAAGTCGCGCTGCTGTTGCGCCGTGAGCATGCCAAAATCCGGGCTGCGCTGACGGCGGCTGGTGTGAAGCATGAGGTCGTGCTGACACAGCCGTCCCTGGCGAGCTCATGGGCGGTACGAATCCTGGGTGGCAGCAAGCTGCCTTCGTTCCCGGGCAGCTCACACGATTGCGCCGTGGACTTCAAGGTCGCTCCGATCGCCTCCGCACGAGCTGCGGTGTTCAAGGACCTGGGCCGCGAGAACACCGTCACCGTGATTGGCACCCGATTCGACGAGAGTGAACAGCGCGGCCGCGCCATGACCGCGCGCGGTGAGCTGTCTGAACGTCCCTATCGTAACGAGGCCGGCGAATGGGTGATGAGCCCCATCGCTTTCTGGTCAACGGACGACGTGTGGGAGCAGATCGGCCTGATCCGTGCCGGCATCGTTTCGTCCTACTCGGATTTTGAGGATACCTTTCGCCTGTACGCTGATGCGGGCGGTACCAGTTGCGCAGTGGTGTCCGACGCCATCACCGAGGGCGCCAAGAAGGCGCGGGGCGGTTGCGGAGCTCGTTTTGGCTGTTTCGTGTGCCAGGCAGTATCTAACGACATATCGCTCGAAACGATGATCGAGGCCGATCCCGAGTACGCCTACATGCGCGGACTGAGCAAGCTGCGCAACCTGATCGCGCGCACCCGCTTCGACTACAGCAGACGATACTGGGTGCAGCGGTCCATCGACTCCGATGGCGCTGTCAAGCTGCAACCGGACTGCTATTCCCCAGCCTTCCTGCTCGATCTGTTCCGCTACTGCGCCTCCCTGGACTATCAGGAAGAGCAAGCGGCACGTCGCGGGCGGCACTCCGTGCGGTACCGCCTGCTGAGCCCCGAGGCTGTGGTGGCCATCGACGCGCTCTGGTCCCTCAATGGCTTCCATGCTCCGCACACGGCCCTGCTGGAGTGGCTGGCGATCATGGACGGCCGCGCCCTCTATAGCATCGAAGACGCCGACAAGGTGCCTGAGGCCCCGCGTAAGCCGTTGCCGCCTGCCGTGCCCTACCAGGCGGGTGCCACCTGGGATGGCGCCGAGTTGGGCCTGTTCTCGGGAACTCGCGACGTCGCCCAGGCCCTGGCGGAATCGCCGGTGCGAGAGACGAAAGACGGCCGCCATGTGCTGGCTCTGGACACTGAGCCGCGGATGCAGGTGGACATGGAGAGCTTCTACATGGCCCTGGATTTCGAATGGGACGCCATCCTGGAGCGTCACCGCGCGCCGCGGGGAAGAAGCGACTGGACGGCAGGCTACCGCTTCTGGACCAGTTACGGCACTCTCAGCCTGGCGCCAGCCCAACTGAGCGAGCACGACCACGCTCTGCGGCGCACAGCTTGGCGCGCGGAACACGGCTTCATCGGAGAAGAGGGAAATCGTTGGGCCCAAAAGCTGGCTGTGCCGGCGCAGGAATCGGAACAGATGGCGCAGGCCGCCTAATTTTTGGAGATCATCATGACTGCATCCACAACACTCACTTGCACCTACGATCAATTCAAGCGTCTGTCGAAAGACTTTTTCGACGGGCTGAAAACTGCGACGACCGAGGAAGAGGTTGAACAAGGGTTGAAGTGCCTTGGCCTGGCTTACCTGGGCATCCAGTGGGACGAGACTTCTTCGACCTTCATGTGTGATCGGGAGGTGGGGGCGCCGGCGGTGCTCCGCCTCGCCCAGAAGCACGCTATTCTGCGGCAGGTGGAAATCGAGCAATCCCTGTCAGCCGGATCGTTGAAACTCCATTGAGCAGAACAACGGAATACGTCATGGAAAACCTGCAAACTTACAAGGGCTGGATGGCAGCCGCCCACGAGCTGCTCAAGGACAAACCGAACTGGACTGGCCTGGATCAGGGGGAGCTTGGCTACATGGTCATCATCGGCGGCATCGTCTTTGCGACGCCGGCCGAACCCGACGGGCACGTCTACAGCGAGGATGATCTGTGTGACCCGTGCCCCTCAGCCTGGGATGATGTGCGTGGCTGCTGGGACTGCGGTGACCCTGAAAGTGATAGGCGAACCATCCTCGAGCCGGTATTTGTATCCCTGGCACACGCCTGAGCTTTCAAGAAAACGCCCCTCCGTAAGGAGAGGCGTGGAGTTTGGCTTAGAGCCTCAGAACGCGATCTTCAGCCAGATCTTCTCTGGCGTGTCGTCACCAGAATCCTCGGTGTTCACGTACTCGAGACCTTCAGGCGCCACGGTGAATCCGTGATTGCCGATGACGCCGAGGATGAGGTCTTTATGGCCCGCGTAGACGGGAGCGCCATAGGTGTCCGCACGTGGGTATTCCGCGACGAATTCCGTGCAAACTCCCTTGCCGCGAAGCTCGTCCACATCCGCTTGCGACAGCTCGGTGCCCAGCGTGAGTCCGTGATCGTCCACCAGGACATACGGTTCTTCATCATCGGCGGGCACGTACAGCCAGGCGTGTTTTTTGAGCCCGTCAGCACTGCGGCACTCGACTTCTCCCTCAAAGGAGAAGTGTGCCGAACCGAGGTGGCGAAGTGCCTCTTTGAGGTTTTCGACTGTCACCGAATCATCGTTCGGGGTGATGACTGCGCTGATGATGATCTTCTTCATGGTGTTTCCTTCCGGTGTGATGATGGGCGCTCTAAAAGATGGAGAGCAATCGCTTAGCGTTGCTCGAGGTTGTCCTCGAAGGGTATAGCGCTAGTATTACGAGCGCATTTGCAAAACGCATAAAACCGCATATACTACCGCCAGTTTTAACAGCTCGTACCTACCATGAAAGTTAAAGATACCCTCTATGCGGCGACGGTCATCTTGGGCACCCTCATCATGCTTGCTGGCGCGTACCTGGCGGTGAAGGCGCTCCAAAATCTCACGTTCGGTTTCGAGCCGATTGCTGAGCAGGACCGTGCTTGGATGTCTTGGCTGGGGTCGCCGACCACTACCTATTGGTACGAAGGTCATTCCTTTATGATGGGGATGATGGTGTTCGTGTTGGGTCTGGGCATTGCTGTCGCGCATCAGTCTGTAGCTCCGGCAATTGCGGGTGTATTGCTCGCGGCCGTGCTGGCAATTACCGGAAACCCGGACTGGACTGTCCGTGCAGGCCTTCTGGACGGCACGATTCGTATCGGCTGCTATGTGCCTGAAACTGCGGAATGTCGCGAAATGCTGGGCCTGGCTCGAGATAGCGCACAGTCGCGATATGCGTCAAAAGATGATCAAGCCAAGGGGATGATCGACGCTGAGTGGTATACCAAGCGACTCACGGATGTGGTGCCGGCAGAAGTTCACGACAAGGTGGTCTTCTACGTCTTGCCTGGCATAGCCATTGCGCGCATGTTGGCGCATTGGGGTAACGCGGATCAGCTCAAAGCAGTGATCGAAACACAGAGGCAGGAAGCCAAGGACCTTCGCGAACGGCTGCTTGAAGAGGGATTGCAGGCTGGCCAGACGCAAGGCCCGGAGGCGTCGCAATGAGCGCGGAAGCTGAAGTCCTGCGTGCGGCATTGAACAAAATCGCCGCCATCCCCAACCGCGCGGTTGGCGCCGACTGGGAAGAAATCGAGGAAGCCCGTGCCATTGCTGACGCGGCGTTGTATGGCGACGGCAATCCGGCAGAAGCCCTCAAGTATTGTCCCACCTGCCACACAGGCTATCCGGAGTATGGCTTCGGTGCAGGCTATCTGGCGGCGCGCGGCTGCTGCGAGAGCTGTGCGCCGGCTAGCCTCGCGGAGTCCTCGACGTCGGTACCGAGCCGGGGAGTGGGCGAGGGGTACCGGCTCACTGCCGCAGAGATGGATGCCATTTTCACGCCTGCGCGTTTCGCTCGACCGCGTCGTCGCGATAGCGCGTAGACCGGGCGCTATACCTTCTTGAGGAACACCTCACAATTCTGGCCGCCACCGCGACCAGGTGGACACCACTCAGAAGGAAAGACATGATCAACGCAAACGACCAACTGGCCCTGGCAACAACCGCTCTCGTGGACCTGCACAACGGCTATCCCCACAAGGAGATCGCTGCGGCTCAAGGCCTGGGCCTTACGACGCTCATCACCGAACTGGTCGATGCCCAGCGTTCGAGCGGCTATGACGACGAGGGAGCCTGGGACATCGAGGGCACCCGTCACATACCGGTGGCTGCAACCACGCGGCCTTCGGGACTTCTTGCCAAGTTCCTGGCTCTCCTGGATGCGGCTGATGCAGTCAAGGTCGACGGTGGTCCGTTGCTGACCTCGTGGGACATTTCTGAAACCACGGGAGCGCGCGACAACCAGCTCGTTCGCTTTGCCTGGGAATCCGAAGGACTGTGCTTTAGCGCGATTCTGACCGAAGAAGGCATCGCGCAGGGCACATACAACGCGGCGACTGGCGAGTTTATCGTCGAAGACATGGAGGGAGAGACCACTACGGTCGTGCTCCACGCTTTGAGCGCCTTGAAGCTGGCTGACTAACGCCAGAAACTACCTCGAAGAGCTACACGCCGTGTAGCTCTTTTTTCATTTCGACAACTAATGCATGGTAGTTATTCGCAACTCAAGGTATACTATCTGCATACATCAGGACTTAGTATGTCGAAAACCTCCGTCGTCGAAATCCGCCCCGCACTGCGCAGTCTGCTGCTGGCTCATGGCTTCAACTCTCAGCGCTATAACCCGAATTTGGATCCTGGCGAGTACCTGAACAAGGTGCTCACGGCCGGGAACATGCCTCACTTCAAGGTCGAAGGTATCGACAATGATTTCATTGTCGAGGACTCGCTGATCATGGTCGAGGTGACGCCTGGGGAGCTCGTGCAGCTGGTGGCACAGGAGATCGACTACCACGAAGATGGCGTCTCGATCTTCAGCAAGCGCGGTCTGAAGTTGCTGGAAGACGCCGGCGTGGATCCGGCGGCCGTCAGGGCCTTGCAATCGAAAGGCTAAGGCACCATGACCCCCAAAATCTTCAAACGGCGGGTGACTTTCGACATTGTGGTCATGGCCCACGACGAGGCAGAAGCCTCGGAAGCGGTTGACCGCCATACGATCATTGATGGCGTCTCGCGTAGGCTTGGCCCCTTGGTCGAAGTGACAGACGTCTCTCAACTCCCGCCCGGCTGGAACGGCGGTGAACTCGCCTTCAGCAAGTGGGCTCGCGAGCCCTGGCACGAAAAGTCCATCAAACACTGGCTCAACCGCCGCAAGGCCGAAGCCGAAACCGAAACACCCCAGAGCTGAGCCGTTATGCATCGCGTCATGTGCCCCTATTGTGATCGCCAGGCAGCGCTTGTCACCGGCCGTACCATCTACCCTCGCCGCGAAGACCTGTTCCCGCTGTCGTTTTGGCATTGCGAGTCCTGCGATGCCTACGTCGGTTGCCACAAGAAAGGCGCCTGGACGAATGAAGGAGGCAAACGGGTCATCAGCGATGGTTCGCTACCCCTGGGCCGCCTGGCCAATGCAACGCTGCGCCGGCTCAAGCAGGCCGCGCACGCCGAGTTCGACCCCCTTTGGCGATCGGGTGAGATGACCCGCCTGGAGGCCTACACCTGGCTGGCCAAGGAGCTGGGCATCAGCGCCAGCAACTGTCACATTGGCATGATGGATGAGGACACTTGCAAGGCGGTCGTGGCCATCATGCGGCGCTCGCGCGCTGCTGTGGCTCATGTTTGATTGGAGTTTGACGGCTAACAAGTAGGCAAAAGACAGCATAACAGGTATACTATGAAGCTAGATTTCTCATCTTGTCTTCCAGGTACACCGGAGTCGAGCCTATGCTTTTGCCTGTCGATCCTTCCCTCAAGCCGTCTTTCACCGACCGAGCGCCCAGCATTCTCGGTGTGCATGCAGTCCGGCATCCGGATTCGCTTGATAAACCAGACCAGCCTATCCGATTCAGCCATTGGAACGGTACCAAATGGGGCCGGCTGGCGGACTCTCCGCTCGAGGCACGACCTGCTGATAGCCGTGGCCGTGGTCGCCCGCGCCTTACCCCTCTGCTGCACTGCTCCCACTGGGAGGCCCAGCAGGGAAACATCCAGCACGCCCCGTCGGGCAGCCCCGCGGGCGGAGCGGTTGCCCGTGAGATCGTAGGATTTCTGACGGAGAAGGGCCCGCAAAGCTTCGACGTCATCGCGCACGGCATCTCCGGCATGAAGGGGGAGATGCTCACCCGCGATGCGGTTGATAGCTCGTTGATCGACCTGGTCGAGCAAGGCAGCGTGGTTTGCAAGGCCGGATACACCGGGCACGCGCCTGAGAATTTCTTCTGCCTTCCTGCTGCCGAGGTGGCCGATCCTCAGGTCGAGACCGATGATACTGCTGCACTTATCGAGGAGGCTACCAGGGGCGTACTGATGCCCGAGCCTGCGGTGCCTGCGGTGCAGCCGGAACCCGTATCGAGCGCCGTCCAGGAAGCTCCTCCGGCCCCAATCAAGGTTGTCGCACCCATCCCCATCCAGGACGACTATCAGCTCGAGGCCGACCTGGAACTCGTTGTTCCTGTGCTGCGTGAGCTGGGCGGACAGCCATTTGGCGGCCTGTACGTCGAAATGGACCTGCGCTATCCCGGCCAGTTCATCGACGCTGCTCGCCTGGCGGGCTCCATGCGGGCGGCAATCATGCGTGGGCAGGTGAAGCTGAAAGAGGTGAACCGGGGAGGAGAGTTGTCTTACGTGCCGGCCGAGGCCATGCGCGCGAATGAGTGCATCTACCAGGTCCGTCCTGAGCTGCCTGCGATCACCCTCGAGGCATTGATCCATCAATTGCTGCTGACCCTACGTGCCAACCCGCCGCTGCGCCCGCTGGTGCTGCTCGACCGGCTCACGCACCTGTTCCCTCAGCACCTGGTGACGACCGTAGGGGTGAGGGCGGCACTCCAGCACTGTGAGTCGATGAACCTCATCGTGTGTGTCGACAAGGCCTACACCGTCAAAAAGCTGGCAGCAGTGGCCGTCGACCCACGGTTCCGGGCCACAGCAGATGGCGTGGAGATCACCGATGGCCAGTCCACGATCGTACTGTCGCCAGAGTCGGCGGGCGCCTTGCGCGCGCTGCTCAATCTGTCGGTGAACGCCTAGAAGGTAGGCATAAAGCACTAAAAGCGGTATACTTTGGCTCTGCTTTTACTCGCTCGATCTAGTGGGTCGAGACTTTATCCTGATCATTTAGCGTCGGACCCCGCGCCGGCTCGTACCCGTAATGAAAACATTCACAGGCACCATCTCTAAAGGCACCCCTCCCCGCGCGGGCAACTACCGGGTGTACGACAAGGACAAGAAGCCGTTGGGCTATGCGCACTGGCATGGCGAAAAATGGGGGCCCCGCACCTTTGATGCGGAGCAGCTCAACAGCGATCCAAGCGCGGCGCGCGCGCAGAGCCGGATCGTTTTTTGGGGCAGTGGTGTGCGAGCACAGCGCAAACGTACCATTCCATTCGAAACGGTCACCATCCGCGGTGATGTGACACAGGTGCTGTTGTCCACAGCCACCGGGCTCCCCACTGGGGTGATTCTGCGCCCGCACGTCAGGGCCGGCGAAGAGGAGCCGAAAAAGGTCTATTGCACGATTCCCGCACAAGTGGCGCAGGACGTGGAAGGTGTATCGGAAGACGGTGCACTCGAAATCTTGGCTCAACGCATGGTCGAGCCGTTGCGCCAGTGGCGGGGCGAGGTCGGTGATCAGTTCACCTGGGTACAGGCCATCCATCTGAAGGCCATCCCCCGCAAGCGATCGACGCCGATTCGCCCGACCATCAGCCTGCGTGGGTCGCGGCTGAAGCTCACGGCCGGCGGCAAGACACTCAATTTGACCGTGAAGGCCACAAACGTCCTGCGGCAAATGCTGGGCGAATAAGGAATCCACATGACACAAATTCAATCCGTACTGCAACAAGGCTCCCCTGCCGATCCCGGCCTCTACTTGGTCAGGAGGCGCCTTGGCCCGGAATTCCGTCATTTCGACGGTGAGCGCTGGAGCACTCGCGTGTGGAACCCCTGGGATCACTCCAAGCGCGACCTCGAAAACCTGCGCCGCGGTTGGCGCTCGTTCCAAAGCCTGGGTTGGCTGCCGGCGGAAATCGTCTCCGCACCGAGTCGTGCCGAGCTGGAGGCGCCCGCCGGCGCGTGGCGAACCGGCAAGCCCGTCAAACCGGACGTCTACCGGGTGCTGTCCGAGCTGACGGTGGGCACGCGGGACATCGTCGTGTATCGGATCTGGAGCGGATTCAGCTGGGGCCCGGCGGCATTCGACCCCATCACGGCAATGCTCAACTTCCTCCAGCAGCCTACGATCAGCAAGCACCATCGCGCCGTGAAATGGACCGAGATGGATGTCGGGGCCCGGCGTACCCTCGAGGCAATTCGCTTCCCGTCGAAAATCGAAGACCTGCGCCACAAGGTGCGTGCCCGCGCGCCCAGGCAAGGGTCTATTAATGATCTGGCTTTGAGCTATCTGCGGCAGAACCCAGGCTCGTTTGCACACGAAGTGGGAGACCATCTGGAACAGGTCACGGGCCGGCCGCTGGTGCATGCCGCAGTGCTTCATACGCTGTATGCGAACGGCCTCGTTCATCGGGAAATGGGTCATAACCGCAATGCGCCCAGCTTCCGCTATTTCGTCGCCCCGCCGAACTTCGATGGGGTCAAGGGCCGTGTCGTGGATGACATCCTGATCGCTCCCGCAGGCGGTTCGATCGTGATTTCCGGCTCGGGAGGAAAGTTCGTCCTCGATGCCACGGCAATGGCCTACGTCCGCGCCGCGTTCGCAAACTGAGAGACACGCGCAGTTATGGCGAAGCTCCCCGCCGGCCGTGGAAAGCCGATCCTCTACCTCGACTATGACGGGGTGCTGCACCCGGAGAATGTCGTGCGTACGCGCCGGCGGGGACCCGTTCTGTCAGGCTACCCAGGGCATTTGCTGTTCGAGCACGTCGAGGCTCTTCACCACGCTCTTGAGCCTTACCCTGAAGTGCTCATCGTGCTGAGCACGACCTGGGTGCAGGTCCAGCGCTATTCGCGCGCGCGTCGCCACCTCGGACCACTGCTGCCTCGGGTGATCGGGGCCACCTACCACTCGGCGATGCCCAAGGACGTGTTCCAGGGCATGTCGCGTGGTCTTCAGGTGTGGGCGGACGTGCGCCGGCGCCAGCCCGGCGCCTGGTTGGCGCTGGATGACGACGCGCACGATTGGCCGGCGTGGGCCAGGGGCAACCTGGTGCACACTGATGATGAGTTCGGCGTTGCGCATCCCGCTGTATGGGCCGAGTTCCACTCGAAGCTCGAGCAGGCCGTCTTGGCCGTACGAAGCGCCAACCAGGTGCCCGCATGACCTGGTTCGACTCTTCTGCACATCAGGCGCTTCGATCCCTCAAGACGCTGTCAGAACGAAATCTGGCCCTGGAGTCCTTTCTCGGGCCGATCGGTGGATTCACCCCGGCCGCAGTGGCGCAGCTTCGCATGACCGAGCGGGAGATAGCCGGATGGCGCGCCGCGCTGGAGATCGAACGCGCGCGGCTGCGTCACCGGGTGAGCATCGCACCGCGCAACCAACTCCTTCGACTGCTGGCGGCGGTTGGATTGCTGCTGCTCCTTTACTGGCCATGCCGCGCTGAAAGCCCGGAAGGCGCTGCGGCCGTGGCTATGTTCTCGGTCGCAGTGCAGCTTGGCCTTTGGCGGGCACATCGCAGATTTGGCGCCAGGGCGCAGGAAGCGGAGCACCTGGTGGAAATGCTGGCGCCGGCCGAAGCAACGCTCATTGCCGAGGCGAGGGCGGTTGCCCAGAAACAAGATCCACAGTCCCCAGATCGGTTGATGCTCGAGCACATCGGCGCCCAGGGCCGACAGCCCACTGTCCTCGAGATCGCGGCGCTGCGTGCGATGGAGAGATCGCGACTGATGGCGATGTGCTTCTGATTAGCTCAGTCGTGGCGGAGTGTAGTCATAAAACATAATCTGACATATAATTGTCCTAATCCACCACATCAGCTCTACCTCATGTCCCAAACGCCACTGCTGCAATTTCGCCTCATCAAGACCACGCGCCGGCTGACCTTCGATATCGTCGGTCAGCACCCAAGCGTCACGTACCTGGGCGACGATGACGGCCCCTATTTCAAGTTCACCGCCCGCAACGGCTACGAGGTGATCTCCCGCAGCCGCATGGACATCCAGACCGAGCGTCTGTGGCTGCTGGGCGCCAAGCACGCGGTGGAGTCGCGCTCGGGCTCGATGGTATTCTCGTCCGACGAGAAGCGTGATGGCGCCTACTACAACTTCCTGCTGGCTATCCACGAATGGGCGGCCCACAACAACGGCGTCGCCGAGCAACTCCCCTGAAGACGCTTGCAGGTTCGGCGGAGTTTCTGCCTCAGAAACGCAAAAACTCCGCAGCGCTTCAGTAGACCTGGATGTTCACATAAAGCAAAAAGCTGCATATAATTAAAGCACGTCGTGCGGGTGGCGAGCTACTTGCATGACCGATGTTTCTGGCCTGGCTTAAGCTCGGCTTCTGCGCCGTTTGGCAGAAAACCTACCGCATGACGACCCCTCTTCGAGCCCTTCAGGTCGCTGAACGCCTCAACACCATTATCGCGAACGCCACCGGCCGCCGCGAGCGCCTCACTTTTGAAGTGCTCGTGAACCAGCCTGGCTCGATGGGTGGATCCCCCGCCGTCGGAATCGTGGCCCTCGAAGCCGGGTTCGATTGGAACGCCGGCAAAATTCTGCTCAAACCGGCCAAGGAGCTGACAGTCCTGTCGCCGGAAGACATCTCGGCGATCCGCGAGAGCGTGAAAAAGGGATCTTCGTGGCATGCGTATCAGCAGTACCAACAGCAGGAAGCCGAGAAGGACGCGCTGCGCGAGGAGGTTGCGCAGCTGCAAGCGCAGCTGGCCGAGAAGACGGCTGCTCAACCCGCGGGCGGCAGTTCAGCCTGCACATGCGAGGTCGCAGCGTCGACACCCGAGGGGCATGCGCCGATGCACGACGGTTCCGAGCGGGACACCATCCTCTTTGGCCAGCAGTCCGAGCTGGGCGCCGCTGAAGATCGGGTCGTGGAGCCGCCTCCGACCGCAATCCGGCTGCATCGCTTCATGGCGGAAGGCCTGCATCCTGTCACGGTGTTCGTTGAGGAACATCAGCCGGGGCGCTCCCGCATCACCGTGCAGTCCTCGGTGAATGCCTGGGCTGCCTTCTTCACCAAGCACGGGCCCGTCCCGGTTGAGCGATTCATCTGTGAGCGGCACTCCCGCGACATTGCCAGTCGGCTGACGCAGGGACTCGGTATGCGAGAGCTCAATCATGTGCAAAACCTCGTTCGTGCCATGCAGCGCCACTTCCAGAGCATCGGTGCGGACCAGAAGGGCTCGAAATGAACAAAGTGGGAGGCCGAAATTGAGCACGACAGAACATCGATTCGAGAGCGCCAGTCTGGACGACCTGCTGAATGAATTGATCCGCCTGGCCGGGCAGCGCGACGTTGTTCACTTCAAGTACCAGGGCAAGGCCATGGACGTAGCGACGTATGCGAGCTTCTGTGCTCTGCGTGATGAGCGTATCCCCGAGCTGAAGAAGCGGATCGCCGCCATGGCCACTGCGCCAGCCCAGCGCCCGAGCGCAGACGTTGATCGGGCCGAGGCGAGTGCATTCGCATCCACAAACGAGCCCACTGCGTTGCTGCGTTACTGGTTCCGAAAGGGCTTCGCCGCCGCTATGGCGGCTCAGGAGGCGCCAGTGCCTTCGATTGACGCGCAAGTATCTGACCTGGTCGATTACGCGATGGCGGTGGCCCACGAGCGCGAGCTGGAGGTCCAGGGCCACAAGCATGACAGCCCAGGCGCTGTTCGCCGGCTTCAGTCAGCGCTCCGCCGTGAACTGATCGATGTGCAGAAGCGGGCAGAGGCCCGTAACCAAAGGGGAAAAGCGATGCTGTCTCGTGAAGCTGTAGAGCGCGCCGCGAAGGCGATCGGCCTGACCAAAAAGCGCGGGCCGAGGGCGAAACCGACACCGAGCCAACGCCGTGTCCTGGAGCATCTGGTGGCCGGGCGCCGCGCGGACCACCATTGCCGCAACAGAAGCGACCATGGCGGTCTCACAGGCACAATCGCGTCGCTGCATCGTGCCGGCTGGATCGATGACCACGGGATTACGGCAGCCGGACGCGCCGTGATTGGCGCAGCGCCTGACACAAGCACCTGACATTGATCGGCGTAGGCTATGGCCGCGCTGAAGTAGATACGCTGGCGAATTCAGCTATACGTGGAATTGTCTCTTCGGCTTATCATCATGCGTGCTTTCTCCAAATTTCATCGGACCTCTTCGGTAGTGGCCCTGGTCGCATTGATGGGCCTCAATACCGTGGCGTCTGCTGCCAATTTCTACACCGTAGTTCCGCTTCAAGGAAAGCGTTCATCGGGTGGTGGAAACCAGCAAGACAATATTCGAGTCGCTTTGACGTCTGCCGTGTTGCCGGAAGGCCAAGTGGGTGTTCCTTACTTCTATGACCTGGTGGATCACGTGCAGGTCACGGGCGATCCGGCTTTCCAAGCACAGTCGCTTCAGTTCACGGCCCGCGGGGCACTCCCAAAAGGGCTGGCGCTGATGTCGGATGGTCAACTCGTGGGGGTGGTGGAGCCTCAAGGGACGCCTGCAACCAAGATCCCCGTGTCGGTTGCCTACAAAGGGCACACCGCTCAAGCGGATTTCGATATCAAGATCATGTCGATCTCGATGTCGCTGACAGGTGCTTCGCTGCCCAATGCGGAGTTAGGTGAGCCATATTACGTGGATCTGCGGGAGTATCTCACCGTCAGCGGCGGTGCACCGTACGCACCAATCCTTTTCCGGGTTGTCGACGGCATGTTGCCCGGAGGTCTCGAACTCGACGCTGCTACCGGTGTCATCTCGGGTACACCTACCTTGATTTACTTAGCGGGCCCCATTGGAATTTCGGCTACGCACGAAGACGGATATAGCTCGCCGGCGCAAGCCTATTTCGTGCTGGGTGACTCCTGGTAATCAAGCCCGCTTCCGACCTTTTGGGTGTGTTGTCAAAAAGACATTAAAAAAGTATACTTTGCGCCGCAATTGACCTCATCGCGAATCGCAGAAAGTTCCGCAGCATGCTCACTTCTCCCCGTTCCTTGGTGGCCCTGGCTCTCGTTTTCGCGGGCCTGCAATCGGCGGTTGCCCAGTCCCAGACGGTGCTGAGTCGTGACGCCGGTGTCATCGCAGCAGCAGACTGTTCCGAGAGCAAGTCCAGCTCTACGGCGGGCCAGATCGCCGGCGGGGTGGGTGGCGGCGCCGTTGGCGGTGTTCTCGGTGGGGTGGTGGGGAGCATGTTCGGCAAGACCGGCGCGCGCATCGGTGCGGCGCTGGGCGCCACGGGTGGCGCGGTGGCGGGAGGCAATCTGGCCACGACCACCCGCTACCACTGCACGCTGGAGGTGACGTCGGGCGACAAGACGATCCTCGTGGACACGGACCTGGATAAGAAGCCCAACGTCGGTGACAAGGTGCGCGTTCTGACGATGGAAGACGGGTCCAAGCGCGTGATGTTTGCTCGGTGATACGTCATGGTCAAAACCCATTTCCATTCCGAGGCACATCGAGACCTGACAGGCCTGTCGCCGTCAGAGCTCCAGGCCGCCATGCTTCAGGCAAAAGCGGCACTTGACACCCTGTCGCGTGAAGGTGACCAGACTTCGCAAGTGATCGCGCTGTACGCCGAGGTAGCTAGAATCAGCGACGTCATCATGGCCAACCTGGCGCGTAGGATCGATGAGCTGACGGCCCGCCTTGAAATCGACCCGTCCCATCCCATCGACGGCATCGAGAGCCGTGATGCAACCATTCGCGAGCTGGATCGAATGCTGGCCCAGCGCAGGCGCGCTCCGGTTGCTGACGAGCTGATCCACAGTGCCGGCGAAGAACTCAAGAGCGATCCGGCCTTCCTGGCAGGCTTCTTTGAAGGTGCCCGGTGGGCAGAAAAGCAGCACGGCATCGTCGGGAAGGAGGGCGCCAGCCAAGCAGTCGCGTTCGATCAGGAGCGCATGACTGCCGCTCTGGCGAGCCCGGCGTTCGAGCTGCCATCCGGCTTGACTCCCGCGGGGATTGTGCAACACATCAAACAGGCTGCGGATACGTCGCAAACAGGCTATGGAGACTCTGATGTACCAAACCCCTCCTGAGCTGGCCAGGGCGATGCGTGAGGCCTCGATGCATCGTTTCGACGTCGCTATGCAGCTTGCCAAGGTGCGGGAGCAGGCTTCCGCCCCGTTTCGGCGTGCCATGGCACAGGCTTCCGCCCAGCGCCTGGACTTGGCGCTGAAGCTGTCCGAGGTGCGGGCGCGTGCCGCAGAGCCGGCGCGCCGTGCCATGGCTGACCGCTCGCGCAAAAGCTTTGAGATTCACCGAGCCTTAGCCGGCCAATCAGAAAGGACATTTTGATGCCGTACGACCACAAGTTTGCAATGATACCGGCGGACATCTACCGGGGCGCGCAGCGCGCAATGCGCCGAGCGTTGCTCGACAGGTTCGCCGACGGAACACGCATGCTGAAGGCGGAGCCGGTCAGCGGGCACATCCAACTCCTGAGCACCAGCGTCGCGTCGATGACGCCGGCGGAGGCTCGTAGGGAGCTGGATCGCTGCACAAAGGTCTATGGCAGCTTTGAAGAGCTGCCGCGGGTATCCAAAATCAGGGTCTGGCGGCCGCTGCCGTGGCTCCATGAGCGACTGCGCCAGGAAGCGTTGGACTACTGGAAGAGCGTGGGCTACGAGATCGGCGTTCCGCGGCGCGAGCTGCCGGAGGGGGCCGGCAAGCTGTGACGCCCGGAGCCGGTTCTATTCCGAGTTCGACGTTTCCTATCTGCTCCAACAGCAGGTGCTTCGACTGACCACCAGCAACAACAGCCAGTAGCCAGCGCATTGTTCGTTGCGCTTGCGCTCCGCGCCAAGAAAGTCCCGCGTGTCTGATTCGTTCCTGCGTGCCCACCGGAGCCTCCTGTGGGCGCTTTCCTCTCTGTTCGTCGCATTTATTGTCTGGATCTGCCTTGCCAAGCTGGACATCGTGATGGTGTCCGAGGGCAAACTCATCCCTGAGGGCTTTGTCCAGGTGCTCCAGGCCCCAGCAGACAGCCGGGTTGTCCGTATCTTGGTCCAGGACGGCGATCGCGTAGTCGCAGGCGATCCTGTGGTCGAACTCGATACCGTAGACACTGCTGAGGACAGCGCAGCGGCGCGGGCTGAGGTTGTGTCGCTGCGCAACCGGCTTGCGCGCGCTGACGCCGAGCTGGCGGGCCGACCTCCGCAGGTCAGCGATCCGCAGGTCCTGGCCGAGTACACCCAGCGGACGGCGCTCCATGCTGCTCAGGTCGCTGAAGTGCAGCGCCAGCGCGACCAGGCGGTTGCCGAACTTCAGACGGCAACTTCCCGGCGCGCCAAGTACGCCAGCCTCCTGCCAGTGGCTCAGCGCCAGGCAGACATGCTCGAAAAGCTCAAGGCCGAGGGCTTCGTTTCTGAGTCTGCGCTCAACGAGAAACTGATCCCGGCGATAGAGACGGGCCGTGAGCTCGAGGTGCAGGTAAGAGCGGAGCTGTCCGCCCAGGCCCAGGTCCGAGCGGTGGAAGCTTCCTTGGCCCGGGTCCATGCCGACTATCGGCGCCAACTCGCCGTAGAGAAGACAGAGACCGAGCTGCGCCTGCGCCAGGCCGAAGCCGTGTTGGCCAAGCTCGTGCATCGTGCGGGCTTGCAGATGATCAAGGCCCCCGTGGCAGGTCAGGTGACCGGTATCAAGGTGCAAACCCTTGGGCAGGTGACGCCCGCCGGTGCGTCGCTGCTGTCGGTCGTGCCGGAAGGGCAGCGCTTGCGCTTCGAAGGCTGGCTGCGTAACGAGGATTCCGCCTTCGTTGCGCCGGGAATGTCTGCCAAGGTGAAGCTGTCCGCCTACCCGTTCCAGAAATACGGCTGGCTCGAGGGCACAGTGTCATGGATCGGCGTCGATTCCGAGACGCCGGAGTCCATGCGAAACGCCCAGGGTGAGCCGCTGTTCTACCGGGTGCGCGTGGATCTGGACGCGCAGGCGCTGACCTTTGAGGGCGCACCGCTGACGCTGCGCGCTGGAATGCAGGCCGCTGGCGACATCCAGATCGGCCGCCGCACCATCTTCGAATACCTGACCTCGCCCATGCGAAAAGTCACCCTGGAAGCCGCGCGCGAGCGGTGAACTGCCTATGAAGTTCCTGAAATCTCTTCTTTCCCGCGACGGCGCCGCGCCAGCGGCTCCGGTGGTCGACATCTCCCTTGCCCACGCCCAATGGATCTGCGCCGCGCTGGCGCAGATCTGCCGGCTGCCCCTGCGCGAACCGACCTCCCCTGGGGGCACCACAGATTCCATCCCGGCCGCCGATCTGCTCGAGCAGCTGGCGGACCAAGGGCTCACCGCGGCCGCGCGCGAGGCGAAACTCCTGGGTGACTCGGCATTTACCCCTTCCGACGCGATTTCCGTATCCCTGGGGCCAAGACCCGCGATCGTCCTTGGCCGCAAGGAAGGGCAGCTGCTGGTACTCGAGCCCGGCGCGCCGGCGCCTCAGATGCACCCCGTCGAGGCGTTCCTCGCCTGCCGTCCTGGGCAGCCATGCGTGGGCCTTACGCGGGAGGATCCCCGATTCCGCGATACGACGGAGGGATTCGGCTGGGTGTGGTTCCTGCGGGCCTTTTTCTCCCGTAAGACGGTGATCCGGGATGTCCTCATCGCATCCCTGGTGATCCAGCTCATCGCCCTGGGCTATCCGCTGGCCACGCAAGCTATCGTCGACAAGGTGATCACCAACCAGGCGCAGAGCACGCTGATCGCTCTGGGCATTGGGATCGGCCTGTTTGCGATCTTCAACGCGCTGATGTCCTGGGTCCGGCAGAAGCTCCTGCTGCGCTTGGCCAACGTCGTCGACGCCGAGCTATCCACCCGGGTGATGCGCCATCTTTTCCGGCTGCCACTGCGCTATTTCGAGTCGCGCGCTACCGGACTGTTGATCACCAGGGTGAAGACGGTGGAACGGGTACGCGAGTTCGCGTCGGGTGCGTTCCTGCTGATTGCCTTGGAGCTACCGTTCATGCTGATCTTCCTGGGGCTGATGCTCTCGTACAGCGGTGTGCTTTCGGGCATCGTTCTCGGGTTTGTCGCAGTGATGGTGATCCTGAGCCTGGCCTGCGGTCCAGTGCTGCGCGCCAAGGCAAATAAGCAGTTCGAGGCCGGCGCAAAGGTGCAGAGCTATCTGACCGAACGCGTGGCGGCCCATGAAACTGTCAAGAGCCTCCAACTGGAAGGGGAGTCCGTGGCCAGGTTTGCCGAACTCAATCGCAAGGAGCTGGACGCCTCCCTGGATATGGCGGAATTCGGGAGCGGCTACGGCACGTTCATGCAGCTAGCCGAGCAGCTCATGAACGCCGCGGTGCTCTGTGCTGGCGCCTACCTGGCCATGACCTCGACCAGCCTCACTATCGGCATGTTGGTGGCCTTCCAGATGTTCGCTCAGCGTGTCTCCCAGCCGCTGATTCGGCTGTCGGGCACCTGGCAGCAGCTTCAGCAGATCCGAACGGGTGTGGCTCAGCTTGGGGAGGTGATGAACACCGCCACGGAGCGCTATGGCAGCGCGCCCACATCCGCCGGCAAGGTCAACGGGGCGCTGGAGGTCACCGGATTGGGATTTCGCCATGCGCCGGATCGCCCACCGCTTTATGCTGACCTCGCTTTCCAGCTGAAGCCCGGACAGGTTGTTTTGGTAACGGGCCCGTCTGGGAGCGGCAAGAGCACCTTGGCCAAGGTGATGCTGGGGCTGTACACCGGCTACGAGGGCTTTGTGCGCCTCGACGGCCGTGACATTCGGACGATGCCTGTCAATGAGCTGCGGTCACACTTCGGTGTCGTGCCGCAGGAGACAGTGCTTTTCGCAGGCACGATCCTGGAGAACGTGATGGGTGGCGCCGTGGCGACGCTCGAGCAGGCAGTACAGGCCTGCAAGATGGCCGGCGTGCACCAGGTCATCGAGAACCTGCCCGAGGGTTACCAGACAGTGGTGGGCGAGCGCGGGTCCGGGCTGTCCGGCGGCCAGCGCCAGCGCATCGGTATCGCCCGCGCGCTGCTCAAGCGGCCTGCGGTGTTGATCTTTGACGAGGCAACCAGCGGGCTGGACGAGGCGTCCGCCGAGCACATCGGGCAAACCGTCAACTACCTGCGTGGAAAAGTGACAGTGCTGTTCGTCGCGCACAAGGTGCCTGCAAGCTTGACGGTGGACCAGCACGTCCGTCTCGGGGACAAGGCTGCCTGACGATACCTGTAGTCTCAAGAAGTTCTACAGACTGTAGCATCTCAGGTGTCTCGGTATCGTTTTTCGATACCAGTCGTATTTCCGACAAATACAGTTCAGTTATATTGTCGCCACCGCGGGGGACTCTCTATACGAAGCATCATCACTTTGGAGTCCTCCATGCGTTCTCTTTCCCTGGCACTCGCCGCTACCCTCATCGCCGCCACCGCACACGCTCAGACGGCGATGAATAACCCCTCGGCCGCCAGCGCGATGTCCGTGACGGCGTCGGCTGTCATGGTCGTGGCATCTCCTGTGCTTCTGGTGGCCGGCTCATCCACCGTGATCGCCAGCTTCTCCGAGCTGAGCAAGCACGTCGAAGCTCATCCCGAGTGGACCGTGCTGGGCCTGCTGCCACCGCCTGCCGCCGGCGACGCCAACACCGTGCAGGCACGCATCCAGAGCAAGGACAAGGCGGTCACCATGGTGGTATCTGTGCCGGCGCACGCGATCAACCAGGTTGGACTGGCCGCGGGCGACACGATCCGCGCAGACAGTGGCGCCCGGGCGGTGACCTTCAAGAAGGGCGGAACCGTGCTGGCCGTCGTGCCTGACACGGCAGTGGCTGCACGCAAGACCACCCGGAAAGACTGAGTCCCATGCGCGGTACCCTGGCCAGCCTGACGCTGGCTATCACCCTCAGCGCGCCGGCATTCGCCGCGAGCACGGTCTGTGCTCCTGCGGATCCAACCCCACAGTCCATCCTCGCCACCACCACGGCCGCCGCCGGCGCGCTGGAGGTCCTGGCCGGAATCCCGGAGCCCGTGGCGCTGATCGCCCGGGTAGGGCAGGACCTGACCTCGTATGGCGTGAACTTCTCGCACATGGCATTCGCCGTGCGGCGCCAGGATGGCTGGTACGTGGTGCACAAGCTCAACGAGTGCAACACATCGAAGGCCGGCATCTACGAGCAGACCCTGTTCGAGTTCTTCGAGGACTCAGACGTGACCAAGCCCGGCGCGATCTGGCGCCTGGACGCGAAGGTGGCGAAGGCCCTCGAGGCGGCGCTCGCGGGGGAGCACCTGCTTGACTACCACGAGCCCAGTTACAGCATGGTGCAGTACCCCTTCAGCACGAAGCATCAAAACTCCAACGGCTGGGTGCTCGAGATGCTGGCCAGCGTGCTGGGTGCGTCAGGCGCGGAGCCCAAACGCGCGACGGCGCAAGCCTGGCTTCAGGCAGCTGGCTATCTGCCTCAGACGGTGGAGGTTGGCTTCTTCAAGCGCCTGGGGGCACGGATGACCCAGGAGAGCATCTTCTTCGATGATCACCCTGGGGAACGACGCTGGGCAGGCCAAATCGACACGATCACGGTCGACTCGGTGATGCAATTTCTCCGCGCTCAACCTCTTGGTTGCCACTACCGTGAGTGCGCCGCCACTCTCAACAAATAAAGAGTAACAGGGCGTTGGGTATCGAGCGGTCCACGATTGTCACATGTACTCACAAAACCCGCTATACGAATTAACACCTCAGTCATGAGGGGCACACGCCCTGCCGCTGTATGCGTGCAGCCTGTCGTCAACAGGTCCGTCATCGACGACTTGCTTTCTATGTTGTACATGAAGTTCAAATTCGTAGCCCTTGCCGCACTCACCGTTGTTGGAGCGGGATGGGTATTCCTTGGCATTTCCAAGAGCATGGTCCGAATGCCCCCGCAACTGGTGGCGACGACGATAGTGCAGGCTCCAACGTTGACAGCCGAGCTAGGCGGAGCCACTGCTACGATACCGAGGGAATACCTGCGTTACCTGACGCTCGATAAGAACGCTAGCGCGGGTCGGCGGGTAATTTTGTCCTTCGGTTATGACTTTCGGCTCGAAGATGGGGCCGTGATGAACCTAGACTTGTACGACGATTGGATTGCATCGCAGAAAGGACGTGGCGATTCGACGTGGCTTGCAGTTAGTTTGGATGGATATTTCGAATGCCTTCCGTGCAGAGATGACATCATTAACAAATTTCTACAGCTCCGCGTGAATGCTCAAAAGACTGTGTCCATGAAGTTTTCATATAAGGAAATGCCAGGACTTGTACATGGTCTTCGTCAATATAAAGCAATATCAGTCGACGGAGAATCAATCGCCGGGCTGCCACACGTTAGCGAAATCTACTATGGAACTGATAAGAATGGAAAGGTTGATAAATTGATTGATTGCATGACGGTGGCATACCCTACTGCCGCCTGTACGCTCAAATTCTCACTTCTGCCTGACAAAAATCTTCTGGTATCAGTTTCATTCAAAAAAAAGAAACTGTCGGAGTGGCAGTCATTTGAATCGGCTGTTAAGAATCAAATCTATGGTTTCTACGGGGAGTGATTGACCGTGCAACATGTAAATTCAAATGATATCAACTTCCTGCGGTTGAAGCTTGATAGTGGGGATGTTCTTGGTTTTTATGAGAGCCTGCTCTCTAGGGGCTATGACTATGCTGGGTGGGCGATAGGTGTTTTTTCTGAGAATACTCTGGCAGGTCAGGCCGCGCTAGCGTTCATGGAGTCGACTGCCGGCGCCAAGTTGTCGGCGGCCCTGGTTTCCAGTATCAAGAAATCCATGGCAAGTGGCTACCTTGATTCATTGGAGGAGATTGCAGCCACCAATGGCGGAATCGTGGTGCGGGACGTAGATGCTAGAGAGCTTAGGAACTTCCATCGGATAGCATTTCAACTGAATGGTCTTGATTTAGAAAACTGGACGCTGACAATTCCATTTGAACTGATACAAGAGCGATATGGGATCGACCGGCTGAACGAAGAGTGGGAAAAGCTCCGAGTTACCAAGGGAGAGGATATAGCAGCCACTCCCGCCAACATCAACATCCAGTTGATGATGCATGCGATCGCCGCAGACACTTCAAACCCACCTCAGAGGGCACGTGCCGCCCAGTGGCTGCAACATGCTCCGAAGATCCCGCTCATGCCTGATGGCGGGGACTACCCACTGTACTTGGATCCGCTCGGAATGGAGCACATCATCAAGTACGGTTCGCTCTTCATGCGGTACGGCGATACCCTACTCAAAGATTTCGCTAAGAAGCTCTTTGATTCTGGGCGGATCCTGAATGAGGTCATTTCTCGCGAAGTCATGGACTTATTCCTCTCCGAGAATGAGCAACTGCTGCCTCTCTTTGACAAGAAGGCTGAGCAACTCAAAATAAGCGAGGACGATGTCGGTATCATTCTTCCTTCGGATTGGGATGTCTTCATTGCAACGGCTTCCGCCACTGCTGGCGGCTTAAGTGACCGCGACATCGTGGACACGCTCTTCAGCAATGGCAAGCTGTTTGCCATGGACTACTTCCGCCGGCTCGGGCTGACGCCATCCGAGCAGGCGCCGCTGCTTGACGCCAACAACATCCAGCAGCTGCTGCATGACGTGTTCCGTCTGGGCGGCAGCGTGCAAAACGACCCGCTGGCTCTGGACCTCAACGGCGACGGTGTCGTCACGACGGGCCTGTCCGGCGGTACCCAGTTCGACCTTGATGCCAACGGCTTCCGAGAGGCCACTGGCTGGGTAGCGCCCTCGGACGGCCTGCTGGTGCGCGACCTGAACGGCAACGGCATCATCGATGACGGGCGAGAGCTCTTCGGCGATCGCACGCAACTGCCCGACGGCAGCACCGCCGCAAACGGCTTCCAAGCACTCGCAGCCCTGGACAGCAACATGGATGGCAAGGTGGACAGCCAAGACGCCTCCTGGAGTGATCTGCGTGTCTGGCAGGACCGCAATGGGGATGGCGTCTCTGCGGCTGACGAATTGCTGACCATGGAGCAGGCCGGCGTCAGTTCGATCTCGACGGTCCACACTCAGCACACTCCTCCGGTAGCCCTTGGCAACCAGAATGCGATCCTGCAAAGCGGCACGTTCACGCGGGCAGATGGCTCCACGGGCGCTGCGGCGTCACTGCTGTTCACCCGGAACACAGCCGCCTCTGTCGAGACTGAGATCATGCCAGTGAGTGCCGCCATCGAGGCGCTGCCCAACCTCGCCGGCATGGGGACCTCGCGCAGCCTGCACCAGGCCATGGCGCGCGACCCGCAGCTTCAGAGCCTGGTCGAGGCCTTCACCAACGCCTCCTGGGACACCGCCGATGCTGCCTTCACCGCTTTGTTGTACCGATGGACAGGGGCGGACACCGTGGCGCCCAACTCGCGCGGCCAGTACATTGACGGTCAGCAGCTCGCGGTGCTGGAATCGTTCTATGGGCAGAAGTTTGTCGGTTCCGATACGCCTGGCAATCCGAACTACTTCACCGGGCCTGCGGTGCGCTTTGCTTTCGACGCCGTGCGCGAGCGCATGGTGTCCGAGGCGCTGCTCCAGTCCCACCTGGCACCGCACTTTGGCAAGGCACAGCTGACCCTGACCGCTGGCGGCGAACTCGGCTTCGATCTGACTGCTGTGGCCACCGCGCTGAAGGCCGAGCTGGCGCTGGACGCTGAAAAGGGCACCTGGCTCGTGATGCAGATGGCTCGAGCTCTGCATGGCCTCGGCCAAGGCGCAACTTCTGTCTACGCCTCCTTCGTCGACGCCATGGGCGGTATCTCGGCTGAGGACGGTGGCTTCGGAAGTGTGGCGTTCTACGGGCAGGGCCGGCTGCCTCTGATGGGTAATTTCCAGGACAACACGATCCAGATGACCAATGAAGGCGACATTGCCTTCGGCGGCGCCGGTAACGACACCATCAAGGGTGGCAGCGGCGCCGACTACATGAGCGGTGGGGCGGGTAATGACACGCTCAACGGCGGATTCGGGAATGACGTGCTCGACGGTGGAGACGGCGACGATACTCTGCGCGGCGGCCGTGGCCAGGACATCCTTCGAGGTGGTGCCGGCAAAGATACCCTTGGTTCTACGCTCGATGACTATTCAGAAGCGAAATACTTCGAAGGCGGTACCGGCAACGACAGGATTTTCGGCACGCGCAGCGGCGACCTCTACATCTTCAACCTGGGCGATGGCCAGGACGAGATCAACGAAACCGATGATTCTGTGTCCATTGATCGGCTGAAGCTGGGGGCCGGGCTTGATCCGGCTACCACCACGGTGGTCCGTGTCGGTAACGACCTGATCATGACTTTTGGGAACACCGGCGACAAGATCACCTTCAAGAGCTGGTTCGCCTGGAAGGAGAAGCCCGCCTTCCGTATGGAGCGCTTAGAGTTTGCTGACGGCACGGTATGGACCGAGCAGCAGGTCACTGCCATGGGCCTGGAGGTGATCAGTACGGACGGCCCCGACGAGATCCGAGGGCTGGATAGTCTCGACGATGTGATTTACGGGCGAGGCGGAAACGACAGGCTCTACGGCGGTTCCGGCAATGATCGGCTCTTCGGGGAAGACGGCGATGACCGCCTTGAAGGCCACGATGGCGATGACTACCTCAGTGGCGGTGCGGGCAATGACACGTTGATCGGCGGTTCAGGTGACGATGTTCTCGAAGGAGGTGATGGTAACGACTATCTGGATGGAGGCAGCAATGTCAACGTGCTTCGTGGTGGCGCTGGCGACGACATTCTGGGATCTCCCTCGAGTATCACCACGGCGCAAAACACCTACGTAGGGGGAACGGGAAACGACATCATGACAGGTAATGCCCGCGGAGACCTCTACTTGTTCAACCTCGGAGACGGTCAAGACATCATCCGGGAATACAGTGATACAACGAATATTGACATCCTGCGCTTTGGCGAAGGAGTCTCACCCGCCGATTTCACGATCACCCGCAACGGCAAGCACCTGGTGTTGACCCACTCTAACGGGATCGACAAGATCACCATCGAGGGCTGGTATTACTCGCACATGAACACGGCCCAGCGCATTGAGCGCGTTGAATTCGCGGACGGCACGGTCTGGACCGAGGCTGAGCTGACTGCTCAGGGGCTGACGGTGCACGCACCGGCAGCCGGCGGTACCATCCAGGGCCTCGACTTCTTCGACAACACCCTCTACGGTAGTGATGCCAACGATGTGCTCTACGGGGGCTCGCAGGCCGGGCATGACCGACTCTACGGTGGCAAGGGGAATGACACCCTCTATGGCGGCTACTACGGCGGCACGAACTATCTCGACGGCGGGGAGGGGAACGATACCCTCGTGGCGCAGTCTGGCAGCACGCTGGTGGGCGGGAAGGGCAACGACACGATCAGCGGCAGTAGTGGCAACGACGTCTATCTCTTTGCCCTGGGTGATGGCCAAGACACCATCACGGAGGGCGATGGCGCGAATGACATCGTGCGCTTCGGGGAGGGCATTCCGCCCCAGGACTGGGCCATCTCCAAGGTGGGCAGCGACCTTGTGCTGACTCACGCCAATGGCACGGACAAGTTGACCTTTAAGAGCTGGTACAGCATGGACAAGTACCAGGTGGAGCGGTTCGAATTCGCCGATGGCACTGTCTGGACAGGCAACGACCTGACTGCGTGGGGGGTCACGAAGTTAGGCACCGACGCCGGCGAGACCATCTTGGGCCTTCCCTTCACCACGGAGCTGCTGTTCGGTCGCGGAGGCAATGACACGCTCAAGGGCGATTCGGGCAATGATCTGCTCTATGGCGGCGACGGAAACGACACGATCGCCGGGGGCGCTTGGGTGGACCTTGCCGCAGGCGGCCGTGGAGATGATACCTATGCTGATGTCGAGCTGATTCTCTTCAACAAGGGTGACGGCGCAGACCGTATCACGGGTGCCGGCTCCGGCGAGAGCGTCATCTCCATCGGCCAGGCGCAGCTGGCCGAGGTCTCCATCGTACGCGCTGGCGGCGTGACGCGCCTCAAGGTCGGAGCCAGTGACAGCCTGGCTCTCTTGAACCAGACGAGCCTGGTTACAACGCTCCAGGTGATTACCATCGACGACGCCGGTCAGCCCTTGGTTCAACTGTACGACCTGAAGGCGATGATGGCGGCCCTGTACGCCCAGGGCACCGGCGAGATCACCAGTGTCGGGCTCGCAGCCTACCACCTGGCCAGCCATGGAGACAAGGCGTATGGCGGGAACTTGGCAATGGACTACGCAACAATGGGGACGCTCGACCACGTGGCTAATGGCAGCGGGGCGGGCGCAGCGTATGCGACCGTGGTGGGCAATCTCGTGAAGCTCATGCCATTGACCAGTGCGGGCGTGACGGTTTCCGAAGTGCTGGCCCAGGGAGAGTCTGTGGCGCCTAGTTTGGCTGAGCAGCTAGAGGCTATCTACGAAACGCTTATTGATCTCGGAGGGGTGCAAGATTTCCTCTATGGCGATGCGGTCGAGCTCGCGAATCAGGGGCAGGAACCGGCGGGCCAGGGAGCGGATCTAGTTAGTGTCTTGCAAAACGTAGCCGATGCCACCCAAGACAGTGGCCTGCTGGCGTCCGTATGGCTGGCGTCACTGTCCGGGGCAGGAGAGGCATTCTCCAGTCAGAGGCCCATGTTGGCCAGCTAAGCGATCGTATAGAAGGGGCCTGGTGCCCCTTCTTGATTCCCTGGCGGGGCGCCAGCTGTAATGCACCTATTACTCGGTGTATCACTGCGGCGAGCCGGGATCTTCCGCCAGAGCATGACCTGTATGGCAGGTTGACGGTGCCGCGTGCGTCCTAACTGTGGAGCTTGGCAGGACGCTCCAAAGGTTGAGTGAAGCACGGGGGGATTGCGCCCTTAAATGTTGGCGATTATAAAAAACACATACACTTCGCTGATGATATTTTGCAAACCTATCGCCTCGCCTGTGGCTCAGCGCGGCGCTATCTCGCCGGTGATACTGTCGGTGCTGTTGGCGGTAGCCTGCATTCTTGTGGCCGGCATAAGCCGCAACCTGCCGCAGGAGGGATTGAAGCAGTATCTGCAAGATCATGATTGCATCCCGGCGGATGTCTCGCGTGACCGCGTGGAAGTCTACCGCTGCAACGTGCCAAACTCCGGCACCTACCTGACGGCCTCCGAGCTGCGTAGCGCGGCAAAGACCGCCTGGGCGACTCGTGAGCACGAAAAGCTGGCGGGTAAGAAAATACCATAGTACGGCACGGCAAAAAAGCCGCTATACAAGAGACGGGCCAAGAGCGCTCGCTCTTGTGTGTTCCGCCGCATCGCGGCTTCCTTTGCTCGATCATCATGTACCTTAGCTACCTTGCCTGCGCCGCTATCGGAATGGCCCTTTACGGCATAATCATGCTCATCTTTATCCTGGAGCGTTACCGGTCCAATAGCGGTTCCACTTCGGCTACCTTCCAAGTCGTCTTCGCGGCGTCACGGCTCGGCCCGGAGAAGGCCTTTCTGTGGGTCGGTGTAGCGATGGTCGCGGTAGGGCTGGGAACTGCGCTGTTCGCGAGCCTCGGCCTGCTGATCTCTATGATGCGTACAGCCGGCTGAGGACAGTAACTGCGGGCGGGCTCCCGCGCTATACGGGGCATAGGAAACAACATTGAAAGGCCCCCTATGCGTAAGCCCAGCATCGCCAAACTGTCGGAAGTCTTCTCGAACCCCGAGGAGGCCCGCAAAATATTCGAGATGACGAGAATTCAACTCGAAGACACGCCTGCCGGTAAGCAGCTGGTGCGCGACTGCCATAATCACCCCGGCACTTTGCATCTCCGGATGACCGTGCTAAACGCCCTCGACTATTCTGGCCTCCACGGCTATGAAACGTTGCAAGGCAACCAGGGCACCTGCCACTACCTGAACGCGGGGGACACCTACGCTCCGACCGTGATCTTCTGGCAGGGCAACTACCGTGTGCAGACCTTGGGCGACTTCATCGAAGCCCAGGAACGGCGCGGTAATCGCTTCCACTGAAGCGAGCACCGTATACCTCTCGGCGCTGTCGAGTTTCGACAGCGCTTATTTGCGCGCACACGATGCGCAACGTGGCCTGGGGCCACATAGGACATAAAGAAAGATCTCGAGATGACAATTGTCTTTTGCGACTGCCGCGTCACCACGCACGCCGGCGGTGTACGCTGCCGCGCGGGCCGCCTACCACGAGAGCTACCACATCACCTCGGATGGGCCTGGCACGCGACGCACTGAACGCCGCCAACGCCTCCGCTACAAGGCGAACCTGGCCGCCTGCCAGGCCCTCGCCGCTGCCAACGCAGCGACCCACGCCGCGGTGACAGCCGCACAACCGCCCGACATGCGTCGAGGCATCTTCAGCTTCCTCCTGGGATAGCTCCACCCTACGCCACTGTTGCCGTGGCAAGCACACATCCGACCTCTAGCGGCGCTTCTCGCCTATACGGAGGTAGGAAAACCATTCATTCAAGGACCAAACATGAACATGAACCTCATTGCTCAGCGCATCATTTCCACCACTTCGCAACTCGTGCATACACACCAGCTGCGCCAGGATCGTGAAGTGAAATTCCACCAGATATTCAAGACCGACAGCGCCGTGATCCATCATGCTTCTGGCAAGGTGTACACGGTCATCAGCAAGCACGGCTTCAACGTGTTGGTCGAGGATTCGGCCGGCGCAGTGAAGATCGTCGACTTCTCGCAGCCCGAGGGTGGCCTGAAGCTCGATCTGATGGATGCCTGGGGCCTGGTTTGCAGCGCCTCGCGCGCTGTGCATCCGGAACTCGAAATCGCCTAAGGAGATCATGATGCTGGCCATACCCACACGGGAAGCACTGGTTGCGGGATTGACGCGCATCGCCGGCACCTGCCGCACGGGTGCTGATGTCCAGGTACAGGTGAACAAGGAATACCCTGGTGTCAGCGTCACGCTGTGCTACCTCGGTGAGTCGTTCATGGGCATGGCCATGAGCCATTATCACGACGGCGTCATATCCTTCAACGGCTAGGCCACAGCTTCGCCCTCTCCAGCCCGCTCGAACCTTTGGTTCTTGCGGGTTTTCTTCTTTGTCCTGGGCCTTCGTTAACCATGAGCGTCATATGGTAATTCGATGAAAGTTGGCATAAGACCAATTGCCGATATACTCGCTTTTGAACTTCCATCTGTAAGACTGCATGACCACAGAACACACCATCACGCTGGCGCGCCTGCACAAGGTCGCCGAGCGTGCACGCACGCGCATCGGTGAACTGCAAAGCGGTTTCGAGCGCAAGTCCTCGTCGACTGTCCTGCGTGCGCCTCTCAACAAGGAGCTGGATAACCTGAAGAGCGATGTTCGCCTGGGTGACCAATACCTTTATCAAGCTGACACCCTGTGCCGTGAGCTTGCGACCGTGCGTGGCGTCATCGCCCGGGAGAACGCTCGCCTGGGCCTGCATGAGCTTCTGGCGCGACAAGACCTGCTGACCAGGCAGCTGGGCTCGATCCGCAACGTCCTCCAGAATGCGGAGTTGGTTCGTTTGCCGATCAGCTCGGTTCTGCCTGGCGCCGACCTGGGCGAAGCTGGTCGCGCTGTGAGCCCTCTCGACTGGCAGGAGATCGAAGGCCTACGTGAGCAAGCGGAAGCTCTCCAGGCCGAGATCTATGCCCTCTCGGACCAGGTTGCCGAAGCCAACGCAACGCGCATCACGGTGGAGCTCAGCCCGATGTTTGCTAAGTTCCTGCCGGGGGCGAGCCATGGGTAATGGCGATAACGCCAAAAAGCATGCATCGGGTGAGGGCAAAGACCTTACCGGCGCATATGCGGCCATCATTCTGGTGGCCCTCGCATTTGGGATCTATTACTTGATCGCCAAAGAAGGTCAGCAACAAGAGATTTTTGACCGTGTACTCGACGCGTACGTCGTCGACTACCAGTGCGTTGTCGCGCAGATGGAAGGGCGGTCAGTGAAAACCTATCGCTGCGACCGGCCGACGCCCGGATCCTATATCGCCGCCGCGGATCTGTATGAGGCGATCAGAACGGGCATCAAGGCGAAATAGCACACACAATCCGCCTACTGTCTGGACGCCGCAGTAGGGCCTTTCACCGGCGCGCTAGCGTTCGGCAGGCGTCTGACGGGGCAACACAGTCGCTCGAAAGAGCATTATGGCAAGTCCGCATTCCGCTGCGGGACCAGGGCATATCTCCTGTCGGTTGTCACCCTGGCTCGATCAGCTGGCGGACGAAATCATGGTTGTGGATCGTCGGTTGTCGGTTGTATCGTTGCTCCGTCGAAGGGCCCGGTTCTCTGGTAGAGCTGGGCCCTTTGCAATTGGCTGCACAGCCGGGCGGCGAAGGCGGGCACGACTTTACTGGCTATTCGGAATAACGTGTGGAATGTGCATTCAAGAGAATTGCACGGTCCATACATAGTCCGTTGAGAAGACCGTCGATCGTCTTGCGGGCCAGGGCGGCGCAGAGCCGCTCCCGGGCGACACGACTCAGCCGGTTGGCGGAGTCTTTGTGGTGCAAGAGCGTTCGCAGGCCCGCTCGCGCGCAAGCAGCGGCGCGCAGTCGGCGCGACAGGGCAGAGGTATCGGCTTCGAGGGCGGCGCGTTGCCGCGCCATCCATTCCAGCAGGCTCTGCGCCCATCGCGTGCGGAGGCCACCCGGCGCCGACGATGCCTTCTCGCCCGAACGTCGGACGATATTCTTGGCGGCATTGACGTCGGCATGGGCCCGGTGGCCACACGCGGTACAGTGAAATGCATCACCACGGCGGTTACTTCGGTGCACGAAGCCGCAGCGGTGACACGTCTGGGAAGTGTAGGCTGGCTCGACGTGCTCGAGCGCGAAGCCCCATTCCTGCGATTTCTCCTCCAGGGTTTGGAGGAAGTAGCGCTGGCCGAAGCGGCGCAGCAGCCGGTTCATGCGGCGCGACAGTCCGCTGTCGGGCCCGACGAACCACAGATCCTCGACCACCACCTTCTTCGGGCGGCGCATCTGGAGCAGGCGGTTCAGATGCGTCTGGATGGTGGTTTTCAGCCAGCCGCGCAGGCGGGCCACGAATTGGCGATAGCGGCGGCACTGCGCCAGGCGCACTTGGCCGGCGCCCTGCAAGCCGCGCTGGAGCCGCAGCAGCTGGTCGTCGTACCGGCGCAGGGTGTTCAGGAATCCGTCACCGAAGACGTCTCCCTCGCTGGTGCTGAGCAAGTTGCGAAGACCCAGGTCAATGCCCAGCACCTCGGTGCACGCCTCCCAGGGCGCCGGCGCGACATACTGCGTGCTGCGCAGGTACCAGCCGTGGCCTTTGGCGACGGGCCGCTTAACCAGGCTGAAGGTGGTGGCGCGCTCGCCCCCTCGGCGCTGGGCGTGCACATTGGCCATGAGGGGCAGCTCAATCTTGCGGCCGCGCTCGAGCGTCGAGATGCGCAGCCAGGAGCCCGCCCAGGGCGCCGCGGTCTTGATCGCCGGCGCCAGCACGGCGCTGAGCTGGTTGACCTGGAGCGGCAGCTGCATCGGGTCGGGCAGCCGATGCTGAGCGATGTAGGCCCGAGCCAGCTTGCGCATCAGCCTCGATGCCTGTGGACTCAGCATGGTCAGGGCATCCTTCTTCGCGGGCAGGGCGGCCAGCAGTGCCGTCTGCTGGCGGAAAGGCAGCAACCAGGCCCGCATGCTGTTGATCCATAGCAGCTCGCGCCGCAGCGCCGGGTCGCCGGCCAGCACGGCGTCGCGCATGAGTGCGCGGGCGATGCGGTTCTTGAGGTTGGAGGCCCAGGACTGTGCCTGCCCTTCGATGGCGATCGCCATCAAGTCCTTCTGCGAGGTGACCAGCCGCGTGGCCGGGAACGTGCTCTTTGGCCCGGAGCGCGGGGGGCGCTTGGGCAGCAGGCCGCCGCGCAGGAACAGCTGCCAGTACCAGTTGAACGCCTGCGGCAAGGTGCGCACCCACTCGGAATGCAATGCCTCGAGCAGCGCCAACTTGCCGGAGTTCAACTCAGGCGCAAGCTTCGACAGAAAGGAACGCGGCAGGCCGCGGGGATCAGGGTTCAAGATGATTGAATGGTTGACGCATAGTATACCAAAATACGTCAGCTTCTCCACATGATTTTCCGGATACCCACTTTACTTTTGGCAAGCGCACTGGGATAATTGTTCTCATGGCTCCCTCGAGAGCGCCAGCAGGCCCGCACCGCGAAGCAATGCGTCTCGAAAATCTTTTGACAGTGTGTTTTCCCCTTTGGGACGCCAATGGGACTGCGGGTCGTACCAATCTGGCGTGATCTCATAGGTGATTCACATGTCTACTCCTGTTCAAATGCAAGACCAGGCCGATGGCCGCGATGCGCTCATCGAACTCCTGAAACGCGTCTCGAAGCTCGAGAAGAAGCGTCTTGGCGAGCAAGGCCAGGATGTCGCTCTCTCGACCCTGCACAATGGCCTGGCGGTCAACCTCGGCTACCGGAACTGGTCGCTATTCCACAAAGACGTGCTCAGTATGCCGGCCTCGCGGTTACGGCAGCTGATGGCCCGTATTGACGAGGCGCCTGAAATCCAGGCCTTCAAGATGCACAACGCGGTCGACAAGGTTGCGGCGCGTGATGAAATGCGAGACTACGTCGAATCGAACTTCAGCCCTCTCTCGCACTTCGCCTTCTACGATTCCGAATCGGAAACCGGATACGCCTGGCCGGAAGTGAACCTTGTCGAAGAGTTGTCCGACGAGTTCGGCGATCGCTTTCCGCATGCCTTGATCGAGGAAGTCGCAATCGAGTTGGAGGTGGATCAAGGTCTCTGGGGGCGCGAAGACTTCGGTGAAGATGGCGACGATACTGACGGGGAATAACCGTGCACTGACCAGGGGATAGCCTGGTACTGCGGCGCATCGCAGCGGATAGGGCCGTTGTCCCTATCCGTGAGGCCAACGTTCGCGCATGAGAAAGCCCCGACAAGCGGGGCTGGAGGTGATGGTGGAAGTCAGTTGATGGTGACCACCAGGCCAGAACGATGAACCGTGATTTCTGTGCCTTCAGGGGCGCGGCCGTAGCCCGCAATCGTCTGTTTTGCAGTGAGAAAGGCATCGTGCACCGCAACGCGATCCGGGAAGCGCATCTGAGCATGGTGGTACCCAAGGCGCATCAGGGCGTGCACTCGATCGACGGTGAAGGCCGCTCGGGTGCTTGCCCAGTCCTCGTCACGGCCCACGATCTCGGCCAAACCGCTAGCCGCGGCGCGCGCACAGCAATCCAGCAGATGCTCAAGAGCCGGCGACAAGGTTGCCGATTCCTGGCATGTCGGCAGGCCGTACAGCGCGGGGTCTGCGATACCTTCGTCAAAAGGCATGCCGACGATACCTACCGTGCTGCTCGACAAGGCGATGAGCGCGCGATGGAGGCTTGTGCCCTCCACCCAGGCTTCCCTGGGCAGTGCTGCCATACCGTCAACCTCGTGAGAGATGTAGATCTCGGCGCCGATCGTAGCCAGCTCTTCGGCTAGGCTTCCGGTGTCGCCAGGCGCATGGTGAAAGAGATCGTGCGCAATCAACCATGGCCCAGCCAAGGTCGACCACGAAGACCCTTTCACCTTCCAGCAGCCATCCGAGCGGGCCGGCATCTTGATGTACGTGATCGATTGAGTGGTCATGTCCTAAGTTCAGTAGTTGTCCTGAAGCCGTATAGGTCTCAGTTCAACCGCGGCGCCGGGCCTAACAGGAAAACCACATGTTCGAGTTGCCGGTCAAAGCCGGACTCCCACGGGAAGATGCCATACGCATCCGGCAAGCAGATGTGCAGGTACTTCGCCTTACCGGAACTGCGCTCCGCGGCAAAGGTGGCGTACTCGGTGGCCACTTTCTCAATATCGGGCTCGAGGATGTAGAAGGGAAGCTCCCAGTTATCCAGGCTGATTTTGCCGCGAAATTGATCCGCGCTGGGCTGCGCCTTCATCGCAGCAACTGTGTCATTCATCAGCAGCTGTGCATACGTCACAGGTACGCCGACCAGAAGCAGTTCGGGGTAGCCCTGGTCGTGCAAGCCAATGGTGTAGGAGAACGAAGGCCGTTCCTCGACTAGGTCCGCCATGACATGCTGCATGCTCCAGCCATACCGTCTTATCACGCTCTCCTGCTGCGCCAGCTGTTCTGCATTGTGAGTCATCTGGTTTGTTCCTCTCTTATTGTTTTGCATAGCCGTAATGCAGCGAAAAAGATATACTAGAAGCCTATTTTAAATCAATATCGCAGCCTTGGTATCCTGTCGTGCAGGGAACATGGCATCACTGTCGCGGGCCTCACGTATGCCTTTCGCGGCGCCCAAACCTGTCCGAGGGAGCAACGTCATGAGCTACTGGATCGAAGCAAAAATCATTGCCGGCAGCATGCTGCGCACCTGGCTGATTTTGCCCGCGCACATTTCTACGCTGGGGAAGCGGACGCGCGCCGCATTGACGGTCATCAGCCGTGTGCTGACATCCCTGCTTGCGATCGCCGCCTGTACGGTCGCGCCATTCTTTTTCTGGGCCGCGCCGTTGCTGGTGCCGCTGCGACGGCGGCTGATCGCCGACGAGGAACGCGCCCGAAAGGAAGCGCTGGAGCGCCTGAAGTATCGCGGCCTGGGCCGCACCATCTCCAAGCCATAGCTTGGGCTCAGCGCCCATGAAAAGGCCCGTCAGGTGACGGGCCGAGACCGGAAAGATGCATAATTGATATCCCGGCTAACGATGATTTTGCAACGTCGCCCCTAAACTGCGGCCACCCGCAGCATTACGGCCGAATCCAATAGTTTCATCCGATCATGTTCCGCACCATCACCTGCTCCGGCTCCACCGCCGTTCCCCACCTGCTGGGCTCAGTTCTCATGCAAAACCATGGCGCGCGCGTTGAGTTCGCCCTCGACAAGCCCAATGTGATCGTCGGCCCCAATGGCGCCGGCAAGTCAGCGCTGATCCAGGCCCTCTCCCTGGCAAGCCTGTCCTGGTTCAGCGGGGTGGGGTCGTTCGACTCCAACTTCACCTGCGACTCGGATGCTTTCTGGGGGGAGGGCAGGTGGCGCGACGAACCGCCGTACCTGCCTGGGCTGGAGTTCGACACGGACTGGGCACCCAGCGTGTACTTTCGGCCCGGGCACATCCCGGGCAACGATCATTCGGTCACTGCGGCCATGATGTGCGGCTACTTCGACGAAGCCAAGGCATATGGCCAAACCGTGAAGGCGAAATCCTCCGGCCAGGCGGGCGCTGCGTTGCTTGCCAGGGCAGAAGCCGTCCTGCGCGGAGACGTGCGGCCCGTCTACGAGCAAATCAACTGGGGCGATGACCTCAATATCCGGGCAATCGACCATTCGCGGTACGTGGGTCCATGGGAGTTGCGCGCCAACGCGCTCATTCGCCGGTATGCGGCCGTCGCGGACGATGCGATTCCCGTGGTCCTGATGGACGAGCCAGAGCAGTCCCTGGACGCGCGGCGCGAGCTGGCGCTGTGGAAGACGATCCTGGAGGCGGATCTGGCCAAGACGCAGGTCATCGTGGCCACGCACAGCCTGTATCCCATGCTTCACCCGGAGCGCTTCAACGTGATCGAGGCGGTGCCCGGCTACGTCCAGGAGGTGAGGGCGCTTGTGGGCTAAGGCTGATGGACATGCCAAAATCGCCTGCCTCTCACGGCCGGTGCCGATTGGTCTGTGTGGACGTGACTAGCAGGGACTTCGGTGGACTGGGGCTTGATGGATAGATGAGTCGGCAAACAGCGTTGGAAACGCTATACATTGCACTCGTTTTTTCCTGCAATGCTGCATCCGAAAGAGGTCCATGCTGTTCAAGAGCCGTCCTGCCCCACGCATCACGTTCAAACTCGCTGCTGTCGCGTCGCTGAGCCTGTTGGTCCTCTCAGCAAAGGCGGCTCCAACGTCTACCCCGGCATCAACTGCGCCCTACGGGATCGAGTTCAACTGTCCGGCAGTCTCCCATCGTGACATCGTGGGCGAGGCGATCCGCTACTTCAACGGCAAGGGCATCAAGCCCCAGTGGCTCGAGGTCGTTTCGGACCTGAACCGCAACAGCACCACGGTACGCCTGGCGCCTGCCATGGCGCTGCCGAGCACCACTGGCATCTCTCGTGCCAAGCAATTCGAGGTGTCTGCGGATCTGGTTGATTTGCTTGATCCGCGCCGACAGGTAAAGCAGGTGCCGACGGTCTCCCAAAAGGAGATCCTGCTCGCACTGCTGCATCCGGGCCGGGTGACCGGCTTTGAGGGCAAGGACTGCGGTTTGGAGGCTCTTCAGGATGAGGTCGGCGTGCGGCAGACCGTCTCCGCCTGGGCCCAGACCCTCGAGTTTGGGTGGCCCGAGGGGGCATCTGCCTCCTGGAACGAAACCTACTGGGATCGCGGCACGCCTAAAACTGAGGTGAATTTGCACGACGCGCTGACGGACATGTTGATTGCGCCCTCGCGTTACGAGGTGGGGTGCTACACAGCGGCCAAGGCGGTTATCTCCGCGGCCACGCTCGACTACTACACCCGAATCACACAAGACCGCGTCAAGGGCAGTCTTGTGCAAGCGGCGCTCATGCGCGACGGCGATCCACTCGTCAATGTCGAGCCTGGCGAAACATGGCGCTTTGAGGAGGATCACGATAGCGCTGACGATGCCATCCAGGGCAAGCTGCTGGACATCCGTCGCGGGGTCGGGGCGGGGAGCATCGTACCCGGTGATTGGATCTATTTTCTCAACAGCGATCCGGTGACCTACCAGAAGACCGGGTATGAAGGCTCAAACGCGCTCTATCTCGGCATGGATCGCTTCTCCGATTACTATAACGACCACGAACATTCGTTCAGCTTCAATCAGAAGCTCAATGAGGTCTACCAGTGGCGCAACAAGGTGTTCAGTCGCACTCGAGATGCCGACAAGGTGGTACGCCTCTCTGACAGTGATTACTCGCGATTGAGCAACACGCCGGCGGAGGGTGGTCTCCTGATGGACTTCCGCTTGGTGCCCAAGGCCTTTCCCCGCTGATTGAGGAAAGGAAACGGCCAACAAAAAACGCCCGGTGGTTTCCGAGCGTTTTTGCTGGCCGAGGCGCTCGATTACTTGCCGGTCAGGCGACGCAGGCGGTCAGCTGCGCTTTCAGCGGCGGGAGCGGCTGTGCCGGAGGCGATGCGACGCGCTTCTTCCACCGCATTGACGCGGTCCAGGGGCTTCTGGCCGATGTCGGCCTGAATCGCCGTTGCGTCGGCCTGGACGCGCAGCTTGTTGGCCTTCTGCTCCAGGGCGCCGAGCGCGGTCGAGGTCGAGCCCAGGCCGGCCTTCAGGGTCTTGAGTTCGTCCTGGTTTTGCAGCCGCAGGGACTGGCGTTCCTGGTCGGCCTTGGCTTGCTGAATGGCGCGCATCACCTTCTTGGCGTGGGCGTCGAAGTCGGCGAGCTTCTTTTCCACCGTGTCCAGGATGCCTTGCAGGGTGTCGACCAGTTCCTTGGCGTCGACCGCGTCCTGCTCTTCGGCGGGCAGGCGAGCCTTCATGTCTTCCAGGTTGTTCGCGAACTCGTTGAGCACGGCTTCGTCGATCTCGCCGGCGTCGAACTTGGCGATCAGGACCGCCGCGGCCTTTTCATCCGTCTCGATTTGCTTGGACAGAGCGATGAATTCGGCCTTTTCGGCGTCGTAGCTGCGACGGGCCTCGGCCAGCTTCACGGAGACTTCGCGCAACTTGCCTTGCAGTTTGTCGCGATCCACCTCGGTGGCGGTTTCGGGATCGAAGGAGGCGAGCGCCTGGGCCACGGAAGTGCCCAGATTCGAGATCTGCTTCACGAGCAGGGCGGCAGTCAGTTTCCAACCGGACATGGATGATTCCTTCAGAGGTAGATGCAATCTCAGCTTTGCAGCGATTGCGGAGAGGTGTTTAGTATATCGGTAAAAACGGAATACGCCTAGATAACCTTGACCTTTTGAGGTTCGATCGCCAGGCCAATCTGGAAGTCGACGTGGACGGCGGGGGCGGGACGGCCATCCACCGATTCGACGACTTCGAACGAGATCATGAGCCGCTCCGTGCCGCCCGGGACGTCTCGCACGTAGGGCATGAAGTGCATACGCTGCCGCATGCCTTTCATGCCCGTGGGTTCGTCCAGGCGATTCTCGGTAGCGACATAGGGGCGCACGTACTCGGCGTCGACAGGCGTGTCCCGCTTGAATTCCAGGGACTCAGCGCCATTGAGCAGCGCTTCGATCTTGGAAGGAGTCAGGCCGCTCATGGCGAGCTGGTCATCCCCCAGCTGGTAGAACTGATCACCAAGGCCATAGCCGTGGCCCTGATAGGCTTCTTGCTCTTCCTGGGTGGTGGGTGTCAGTCGGAGCAGCTGGCGGTAGTAGACGCATTCCACCGGGACGCCATCTTGCATGAGCACCTGCAAGAAGGTCTGGCCCTTGTCGTTCAGGCTGGAGCCTTTGGACGTGTAGAGGCGGTACAGCTCCAGTCGGGGATCGGCGGCCAGGCGCATACGGCCAACCGACTCGATGACCATCTGGGCACTCTCCGGCATGGTCAGCAGTGTGCTGTCCAGGAGAGCAAAGGACGCGCGGGGAATCTCCAGGAGACCACCGATCTGCGTGCCAAAGGGCAGCCCCGTATCCTGACGAGGCAAGACAGGGGTCGTGGCCGCGGCGACTCGCTTGCCCAGCATGCGCTGAGCCATCTTCATAATCGACATAAATCTGGTTCCTACAGGGTGTAATTGGGCTTCTGGGCCTTGGGGGCGCTCGAGGAGGCCTTGGATTTACGATTGCCAGCCATCAGCAGCCCTGTCCCGAGGCTAAGAACGATGACGATCATGAGGAACACCACGAGGATCATCATCAGGGTAGAGCCGCCATCGCTGGAGGGCTCAGGCTTGGCTCGCTCCACGACCGGCTTGGGCGCCACGCTATTCGTTGCAACCGGGGCGCTGGGTGCCACCGTAACGGGAGCGCCAGCAGCTTGTTCACGTTGAGCACTGTCACGGCCGCGTTGGTACCAGTAGGCATCGTCGTTCGAGCTGGAGCGATGGCGCGGTTCCTGGATAACCACAACCTGAGGCTGCGATTGCACGGCAGGCGCCTTCTCAGTCTTGGCCTCGGTCACGGAAGCAGGGGAAGGCGCGGCCACAGGAGCGGATGCAACCTCGGTCTTCTTGGATGCCGTCACCGGGGAAGCTGCCGTAGGAGCCGCAGATGTAGTCTCGCTGGTAGCGGCCGCAGGCTTCTGGCTCTCCTGGTAAGCTGCCACGGCTTCCTGGTTGGCGCTGGCGGCATACAGGGCAGTGCCCAAGGCAGTAGCACCCGCAACCGCACCAAGCTTTTTGCTGGTGCTGGTTGTCGGCTTCGAACTGGCGCTTTGGCCGAAACCGGACGAGCTGGCCGACGCATCGTTGGCCGGAGCGCGCTGGCCCCAAGACGACGATGGCGTGTCAGCCGCCTTTGGCTTGGAGCCTGCGTCCGTCGGCTTCGGGGTGGGCGAGGTGCTTGGCTTGGGCGTGTAGGCCGGCTCGCGGTACGAGTAGCCCGAGCTATAGGCCTTGGAGGGCTCCTTTGGGCGTGACGGTTCCGCGGGCTTCGAGGGGGCGGAATATGGCTTGCTCGGGGCCGGCTTGTAGTTATAGCTCGATGTCGATCGGCTGCTGCTCGAGCTACTGGAGGTGCTGGAAGATGAGCTTTTCTTGCTGAATCCGGAGGCTGCTTGCGCGCCGGGAATGGCCAGTGCGGTGGCCAAAAGTGCGACAAAGACTTTCTTGAACATGCATCTGTCCTTAACTTTGGAGTTTGCAGTATACCGATAAACGGCAAGAACGCAATATCTCCATTCTTTTCTAGCCTTTTCGCGACAAGAAGCCAAGCTGCGGTTGCTATGGCTGCCCCCGGTGCATGCAGGTTTCCAAGACGTCTGTTCCTGCGCGCCTGTAGCCGGGCCGAGTTAAGGCTTCGGCGGTATGTTGCTGTAAGGCTGCGAACGCAATATACTACGCTCAATCTCTAGTAGTTTTCGCTTGCGGACTCCCGCAGAAAGGCACCCATGGCCCCCGCACCTTCCGTCGCTGAGATCGGCATTCACATCATGCGCCTGGTGCGCGATCGCTGCGTTGCCAATCGCAGTGAGCTCGAGGCCGCGCTCACGCGCGACTTTCCCCACGCCGACGAAACCATCCAGGCTGCATTGGCCAGCGTCGCCAGGCACGTGGACAATCAATTTCCTCCGACAGCGTCTGACACGCTTCAGTTGCGAGTGGGCGGGGTGTATCGGGCAAAGCGGCCGGCGGCGACTGGCTCGATTTTCTCGGCGCTTGTGAACGATCGCCAAATCATGTGGATGAACTCGGAGATGGTGCAGTACGACAGCCCCACGGTGGCCGACGGTCGGCACTACCCAAAGGTCAAGATCGAGGCCTTCCTCAAGTGGGCCAAAGAAGAGATCACCTTGCCCAAAGATGAGTGGGCGAAGTGGGACGACTTCCGCAGGGCGAAGTCCGGCGCCCAGGCTGCCTGATATCCAGGCCGCTTGATACCAGCACTTAGCGGGGGCGGCACTCCGTATGTCGAGGCACTGTGCCGCGCGAATTCAACCAAGAAAAGATGGATTGCATTATGACCAACGTCGAATCACAAGTACCTGCCCTTGCTGGGCGTCACGTCATCGTTTGCCATGCATATGGCTCCGTGGAGGTCCATGACTGCACCGTGGCCAAGGCGATGGAATTCTTCGACTCGCATAAAGACGCCATTCCACGGGAGGTTCTTGAGCTGGCCAATCTCGACCGCAAAGCACACATGCCGGTCTCGGTCGATCTCCTGCTGCGCCTGCTCAAGGACGCTGCCGGAGGGATCGCCGTTGGAGATCCTTTCCCCATCCTCCGACAGCTCCGCCATGGCTTTGCACCAAAGTCGCCCGCTGAGGACACTCGCCCGGAGGTCTTCCTGACTCAGGATATGGCTGACCAGGTGGCACTCTTCGCCGGCCGTAGCGGCCTGGTGATCGACAAGCTCCATGGCTATTCGGTCAAGGAGCACAACATCGTCGAGAAGATTCCCTTCCTCAAGGAGCTGGCTGATGCATCACCGATCCCCTGGTATCTGGTCGACTATGCGGACTACTTCGACTACGCCAGCCGTTACAACGCAATCGTTCACGGGCGTTGGAAAGAAGGGGCTACCGAAGCAGGCAAAGCCACCAGCATCCTCCGGTTCACCAAGGAGCTCCTGGTGGGGAGGGACTACACCGCACTCGAAGTCGTGAAGATTAAGTAACTTCGGAGCATCGGATCGCACGCTGATGACCCACCTGGATGCTTCGACATATCGCTACCGGCGAACCGACCAGGATCGGCTGGGCGAATGGCGCCCGGTTGGGTCCAGCTGGAAAACGGCGGCTTCCGCCGGCTTGGTGGCCCACGACATCTACCACCACTTGCCGACGGATGACGGCACCTTCGCCCAAGAGGTGGCCGCCCTCGGAGCCGAGTGGTATTTCGACGTCCAGGCGCTCGACGGTGAGAACATGGCAGCCTGGCCCTTGTCTGGGTTTGAGCGCAACGTCATCGACAGCGTGCTGAATGCCATCGATTCGCGGGAGAAGCGAGCATTCCATCTGGAGCCGCGCGAAGCATCACCACTGAGCGCCCCTGAGATGGAGTTCTTCCAGCGGATGGGCCGCAAGACGATGGAGGTCTTGGCCACCCGCAAAGATGAACGGGGCTTCGATCCTGCTGTGTTCGAGCTGCGTTACGTGCAGCATCTCCTGTGGGGCTACCGGCAAGCGCAAGCACGCTTCCCGGATCAGGTGGCCGCTCGAAAGGCCTGCAAGCGCCTGGTCCAGGAGTTGGCATACCTGGAGCTCTCCGAGGTCCCTTATGAGCACGAAGTCACCATCACGCTCGATGGATACCGGTCCACCATCACCTACACAGACGCCGACGCCGAGTTCCTGGGCCAGAATCAGGCCTTGCAAGCCGTCATGATGATCTGGTGCAGCTGCGAGCCCGGATACCCCGCCAAGCACGCCACATTGCACGCAACCGTTCGGGAATATGCCGAGCACCTGGACGAGCACTTCAAGCGAGAGGAGACACTGGGCCTTGCTTCTGATCTGGTGCTCATCCCACAAGGCGAACAGCACGATCTGAGCAACGTCTACGTGCTGGACACGGCCATTCAAGCGCTGTTGCGGGCTGGCCAGGCGGTGACGCTGCCGCTCGCGCGCGTGCATGACGCCGACTTCACCCCGCGCGGCATCCGCATCTTCTGATACCAGCCATATGGGCGCGTTGGCCGGCGCGCTATACGGGGATGAGGACATCTCAACCTGCCCGTCCTGGGCAAAGACCATTCATCTGGAAGGAAATCATCATGGCAGACTACATAGAAATCGCACTGGCGGCCATCAACCGTACCCCCAAAAAGAACCTCGAAGCCGACGATCGCCACGTACCCGGCGTGTACTCGCTCATGGTGAAGAAGGGACTGCCCCTCGGCATCATGGCCTGCGCCGCGCTGGACCGATTCCACTCGGATCTTCCGATATCGGTGCTCGATGACTTCTGTTTCATCGTGTTCGATCCCATGACCAACATCATGATCGATGAGGCCGATGATCAGGAAGACTACGAAAATGCGGACCATGCCAACGACGTGGTCCTTCTCTCGCGGCCGCGCCACCTCGGCCTCTACCTGGTGACGGTCAAGTCTGTCGCAAAAGACGGATCAGCCGCTACGCGCGGGACGGTCAAGATCGTGGCTGCCAATAAGAAGGAAGCCGGCGAGCACGCCAAGAAGCACCTGTGGGACACGAGCCTGGACGCAGCCAACTGCACTCCTCGCTGTGACATCGAGATTCTCGATCTCTGATCTGAACCCCACGGACACTGCAACCTCAACCCGGCCTTCCATTGGGCCGGGTTTTTTCTTGCGCAACATTCGTGAAGCAGGATAAAGACCAAGCGGGGTTTAGGGGCTTTGAGTAGGAACAAAGCCGAATCTGCACTATACTAAAGTCCTCCCGCAACAATTTTCAAAAGGAATTTCACAAATGTCCCGTGTCACTGCATACGAAGCCTCCGACGGCACCCTGCATCGCGACCGCAAGTCGTACAAGACCCATGAGCAAAACCTGCAAGCTGCATCCAAGATCCTGGGCCTGATCGGCGGCGCCGTGCCCGCAAGCAATGGCACTCCCGAAGGCGATGCCGAGCGTGAATCGAGCATCCAGGCGCACTACGACATGATCGTCAACAAGCTGGGCCTGAGCACCCTGCGCGACACTCTGAACGTTCCCTTCCGCGGCGTCGACTCCGACGACAACGAAAACGGCAACGGCAACGGTGAAGGCGCTGTCGCTGGCAACGGTGCTGGCACGGGCACGGGTGCTGACGGCCAGGCAGCCGGCGCAGACCAAGCTCCCGTCGCAGGCCAGGCCCCCGCCGCGGGCGCCGTCGCCGAAATCTAATTCGGCCGCTTCCCCCTGCAATCAGGAAAATCCCCCTCTGGGGGATTTTTTGTTTCCGCATGATCATCGGGCTTCGCATACGCGCTCCTGGCGCTATACGTAAGCTCCTCAACCTGAATAAATATTGCCATGCTGTCAGCCGCTTCCTCTCCCGCCATCGCTCCTGACATGGGCCCCCATGATCCGGTCGAATATGAAAAGTGGTTTCACGACAAGGTCCAGGCTTCATTGGCAGATCCGCGCCCCAGCGTCCCACATGCGCAGGTGATGGCCGACATGCAAGCCCTCGTTGCCAAGACTGCTGCTGAACAAGGCAAATGACCGGTGCGCCCGCTCGTGGGCCTCAAAAACGGTCAGCCGCAGTAACGCGAAAGCGCGCTCCGAAACCCAGGTAGCTGGGTTTTTTCATTTTCCGCCGGCCGGCGAGTGACAGTAATGCCAGTGCGAGGGTGATGCTGCGCTCGGTGAGATCAAAAAAGCCGCCGTTGAACGACAACCATATTGACGAACGCACGTTGCAAGATATACTATGCGCTCGGAATGGCCCTCTCAGGCTGTCCGGAAGCAGTCAACAAAGGTAGCTTAGCAGTAAAGGAAGAGATCAGGGTCGCTTTGCGACGCGCTACTCCTCGCGGACCGGTATGCCCGGGCCGTGCCTCTCTCGTGTCCAATGAATCAATCCGAAGCAAAGCGTGTTCTGAAGGAAATCGCCCACTACGGCAGTCAGCGAAAGGCCGCGATGGCGCTGGGCCTGGCGCGCAGCACCGTCGGCGAGCGTGTGATCAAGGCCCGTGAAGTCCTGGGCGACGTCGTGGCCGACCGCCTGCTCGGGGATGCCAAGCATGCCGGGCCGGCGCCAACCAAGAAGACGGACCTGGCCGAGGCGATCGCCGGCGGCGACAAGGCGGCAATCGAGCACAAGCTGCTCGAGGACGAGGTGATTCGCCTGCGCGCGGTCAACAAATCGCTGGCCAAGGGCGCGCTGACCGACGAGAAGGTTCGCCGCCACATCTTCGAAATCGCGCACGCCAAGCCGGCCATCCCCGAATGGCTGGAAAATGCCCCGGGCTCCTCCGACACGCTGCCTGGTGTGCCCATCCTGTTCGGCTCCGACTGGCACTGGGGCGAGGTCGTGAACCCCGACGAAATCGGCGGCGTCAACAAGTACAACCTCGAGATCGCACATCAGCGTCTCAACCGCCTGGTCGAGACCACCATCGAGCTGCTGACCAACCACATGGTCAATCCGAAGTACCCGGGCATCGTCTTCGCCCTGGGCGGCGACATGGTCTCCGGCGACATCCACGAAGAGCTGTCCGAGACCAACGAGCATCCGATCATGCCCGTGGTGCTGGACCTCATCGACCATCTGGTCATCGCCATCAAGCGCCTGAAGCAGGTGTTCGGCCGCGTCTTCCTTCCCTGCGTGGCCGGCAACCACGGCCGCAACACCCACAAGGTCCGCGCCAAGCAGTTCAACCACAACAGCTTCGACTGGCTGATCTACCAGTCGCTGGACCGTCGTTTCGCCGACGATCCGGACGTCGTTTTCTACATCCCCGAGGGCACCGATGCTCTCGTAAATGTAGCAGGACATCGTTACTGCTTCACGCATGGGAATGCTTTTCGCGGTGGAGACGGCATGATCGGGGCTCTCGGCCCGATCATCCGCGGCGATCACAAGAAGCGCGGCCGCAACTCCCAGGTCGGCCAGGAGTACGACACGCTCGTGATCGGCCACTGGCATCAGCTGGTCCAAATGAAGCGCGTCATCGTCAATGGTTCGCTGATTGGCTACAACGAATACGCATACGCCAACAACTTTGGCTATGAACCGCCCCAGCAGGCGCTCTGGATCACTCACGCAAAACACGGAATCACCTTCAGCATGCCGGTGAACGTCGGCGAAGACTTCGGCCGTGCAAAGCGGAATGCAGGGAAGGCGCCATGGGTTGAGTTCTACGAAGCGAAAAAGGCCGCGTAACTGAAGCAGAACGCCGGCAGGCCCCTTAACGGTCTGCCGGCCTTTCGATATCAACATATGGACATCGCGTCAGCTGAAACGTTTATTCGGACATTAGCCCGAGAGGGAAGCCAACGGGCAGCTGGAAAGGCCTTAGGCTGCTCGCAATCGGTTGTTCACGATCGGTTTGTGAAGGCGCGAATTGTTCTAGGCGATGAATACACCTTGCGCCTACTGAACGAGTCCTCTGGCGACCAAGACGCGCACGCCCGTAGGTCGTTGGACAGAAACAACACGACTTGCAGTTGTGGAGCCCTGCGATCGCCCTCAGGGGCCTCTGGCAAGCTGGTGTGCAGACCATGTGCAAATCGCCGCAACAAAGAGTACAAGGCGAGAAATGTCGAAAAGATTAAATCGGACGGTGCCGCCTACTATCGAGACAATCAGCCGCGCATCAAGCAACGTCGCGACGAGAACAAGGCTGCGATATCAGCTGCGGACGCGGCGTACTACGCTGCAAATAAAGAACGCTTAAAGGCGGCGGCACGGCGGTACAGAGAAGACAACAAGGACAAGCTAAAGGCATATTTTAAAGCCCTGGACCAAACGCCCGATAGAAAAATAGATAACAGAGCGCGCCTGACATCTTGGAAGAAGCGTAACCCCGACAAGGTCAACGCTCAGACCGCCAAGCGTTATGCCAAAAAGCTCCGTGCCCTCCCAGCCTGGGCAGACCTCAAGGACATTGAAGACATCTATGCCCTGGCGCGTCTGCGAACGGAGCTTACCGGCATCGAGTGGCACGTTGACCATACCGTACCCCTGAACAGCCCACTGGTGTGTGGCCTGCATTGCGAGGCGAATCTCCAGATTATCCCAGCGGGCCCGAACATCTCAAAGGGCAACAACTGGTGGCCGGACATGCCTGACGCGCCGGCGCACGCAGCCAGGTTCTCCGATAAACCATCCCTTTACCTGCATTACAACGAATGACCAAAAGCCTCATCACTCCGTTGGACCGATTCCGGGCCGCTTTGAATGTCGACGCCGCCAGCGCCATCCGCGAGGCGCGCAGCCGCTGGATCAAAGTGATCTCGACATGTGGCGCGGCGCTGAGCCTCATCAACATGGTGTGCATCTCAATGCTGCCGGCCTCCGCATCTGGTCAGCACTACCTGCTGGTGGCCATGCTGGCATACGGCGCGGGAGGGGTGTTCTGTGTAGGCATCGTGACCTGGCTGGCGCCGGCGGGGCAGCACGGCTGGGGGAAGCTGGCGGAGGAGGTCGGGCGTGACGTCGTCTTCGAGACCATGTCCAAGCGTCCAGGTGTGCCTCCCGAGCTGATTCCCCAGGGGCGGCCTGTCTACTACGCCGACTACCTGGCGCTGCGGGACTGGGTTCGCGCGCAATGCGATGTAGAGCGTAGGGCGTTTCCGGCATAAGACGAAGCCAAGCAATCCCTCCGAAATGACGGCAAGCCTTGGCCATTGAACCTCAAGAAGTCGAACATGACACATCAAATCGAAGACTTGGTGGCAGAGCTGCGCCAGCTCGAGTGGAACGCCACGAATCCCTACAACGGGAAACGAGCATTCGATACGGAGCCATTCCTGGCCGTCATCCGAAAGATTCCGCTGCGGGAGCGCACGGGTTTGCTGCTACGGGAACTGAACTTCTTCGATGACGGGGTGACCACCTTCAGCGAGGCGGATGCCTACTTCTCGGAGATTCGGGTGGCCGCCATCGACCAGATCTTCGCGCTCTACTACCAGGAGGTGGGGACGGCCATGCGCCTGGCGGGGAGGTCTCAAGCTGACCGAGAAGCCTATGTCGCGGCCACCCGCCGCTTCTGGTCCCAAGACGCCTATTTCAGCAGGCTGGACCGGAAGAGCTCTCCTGCTCGTATCGCATCTGATTCAACGCCAGCATGATCACGTTCATCAAGCCGTCGGGCGGGGATCTCGTCTTCTCCGCAATCATAATTTTTGGGGGCGTCGTTTGCCTCGCAACAGGAATCAGGGAGGTCAGGCGTGCCCAACGCGCGGACGATCATGTTCGACTGTTACCGTTGATTTGCTTTGGGCTTGCGCTGATCCCGATCGTCAACTTTCTCATTGGCGTTGGAATCCTGATCAGCCGCGCATGGCGTCGCCGGCGTGAACGAATTGACGCAAAGACAGAAGTTTCAGCGTACGAGGCCGCTGCTGATCGACGCTTCGAATACCTGAAGGCCAAGGCGCCCACCAACAACGCAACCATTGTTTCGCCATGCCTGGGCATCTGTCGCCTCGGAGATGATCTGGTGTGCTTAGGCTGTCACCGAACGCTGGATGAGATTGACACCTGGTCCTCGCTCACCAATGACCAGAAGCGAGATGTGTGGCGCCTGGTCCTGGAGCGGGCGACACCTACGCCCTAGCTATGGCTCGCGGCCAGCAAATGCACTCGCGAATTGTGGAATAGCATCAAACGGGTATACTATCGTTCATTAGATTCAAAGTTTCCGGCTGGCTTCTCAGCCTGATTGGACTGCAATGACCCACGTTCTTCCTGTGATTCACCACCTGGACACACAAACCACGCTCGAGCAGGCGGCCCTGGCCATGAACTGTGGAGCGGACGGGGTGTTCCTGATCTCCCACCACGGCGCCGACGATGACCTGCCGCCGCTGGCCGCCACGCTGAAGGGCCGCTACCCAGGAAAGCTCCTCGGCATCAACCTGCTGGGCCAGAGCGTGCAGCACGCGTACCAGGCGGCGCTGGACTTCAATCTGGACGCGGTCTGGGCCGATTCGGCCGGGGTCAGCTCGGCTGGGTTGACAGACACCGGCGCCTGGCTGGCGGATCAGATCCGCCACAACGCATCAGCGGGTCCCCTGGTGTTTGCGTCCGTCGCTTTCAAGTACCAGCCGGTCGAGCCGCATCCTGCCGGCGCGGCGTCGGCTGCGCGCGCGATGGGTGCTGTTCCGACAACGAGCGGGGCCCGTACTGGACTGCCCCCGACCCGCGAGAAGATCGGCTTCATGAGTGCGGCCGCCGGCGGCGTGCTGGCGGTAGCCAGCGGCATGGACTGCGAGAACGTGGCAGGTTTTGTGCCCATGTTGTCGCATATCCTGGTGGCGACAGGTGTTTCGGTCGATGACCACCATTTCGACGTCGACAAGCTGTCGGCCTTCGTGGAGATCGTCCGGAAAACGGCAGGTGGAGTGGTCGCATGATTCGGTTCAAGCGGGCGCTTGTAGCCGCCTATGCCACAGCCACCTTATTCGGGGTAATTCCTACAGCCGAGGCTAATGGTGCGGCTTATATGGCCGCAACCGCAGCCGCGGCTGCACGGGCTGAAGCGGACGCCGTGGCGTTGGCAACCAATGAAGCTTCTGGCGCGTCATTGCTTTTGCCCGCAGGGGGTGACCCCGCGAACATTCGTTTCGGTCAGATTCGGGTCTCTGCTATTGACAGCGCCAAAACAAAAAACCTGATTGGCGTCCCAGGCCATAAAGTTGATCCCACGCTGATGGCGAAGTTTGGATTGGGCGGTCTATTTGTGATTGTCACGAAGAATGGCAATCGGCTGGATCATCGAGCTTGCCATTTGGGGCTGGTTGCCGGGATTGTGACCTGCGGTGCGAAGCAAGTTGATCCTGTGACAGTCACCCAGGCCACCAGAGCCAAGTTAAAGGAGCCTTCGTTGATCGTTACCGGCGTGGGATACAACTACCGAGATAGCTCCGCCATCATTTTCTTCGCAATTCCATGACTTATCTCACACGAAGAAAGCTCCTGCTGGTGCTGAGCGCTTTGTTCGCTTGCCCTGGGATTTCATATGCAAATGGTGCTGCCGCGGCATTCGCGGCAAACCAGAACCAACGAAACGCGGTGTCGGCAGCCAGCAGCGCAGTGGCAGCCAGCACGCAGGTCAACAGCACTTTTCCGAAAATTGAAAGCCCGAACTTTGGCTACATCGCCTATTCGCTCGTCGACGCGCAGAATGTCCGGCCGTACATTGGACGTAAGTGGGGCGATATTCCCTTCGGCGCGCGCGGCCGGCTGCCCACCCGCCAGATGGCTGTCATCGGGCCTGACGACAACGTTCCGTTCTTCGAAGCCTGCCAGATGATTCTGCGCAACGATGTTGCAGTCTGCGACTCCCCGGACGGCAAGCCCGTGTCCCTGACGCACCTGGTGCGTCAAAACCGAGCTCGCAAAACTGCGCAGCTGCTCGGCGTCAGCGTCAACCTCCACGACAAAACAGTTCTTATCCACTACGTTATGCCATAAGCCACTCGCACGCGCTATGGTCTACGGGGCCGGCGGCATGATATCCGACTGGGTTGATCGGCTGACCAGGCAGCTGAGCGGCACAGGTTTCATCCTGGTGCCCGCCAGCAAAGCTCGCGCGGCAGCCTCAGGGTCCTTTGGCTCTAGCCGTAAAAAAGCCCATCTTGGCGATGGGCTATAGAGGGGTGGTCTCGTTTAAGTAGGCATGGGCATATGCGCAATGCGGTACTTGTTCAGCCAGCGTTGGATGACGCGGCCGGTACGTTCGATGGCCTTCGTCAACTGCGCTGGCGTGCTGGCGCCGATCTGGACCGACACGTATCCATACGCATTCCACTCCAGAAAGCGCACATGTTTGTTCCTGGCAAACTCGGCCTTTACCATAGTCTCCAGGCAGGCGTAGTAGCTCAAGTGTCTTTGCGCGTTGGGCGTTCCGTGCTTGATGTCCTCTTCCCAGCGACGACTGTCCGCGGCATCCAGAACAAATTCGAGCACCTGCTCATGGACACTTTGCACGACCACGGTGGCGAGATACTCGGACACCTCGAAGGGTTGTTTGGGGGTTCTGCGGTTTACCATAACTGTTTCCTCGGCGTGTAGTTGATTCCAATCGCGTATAGCTCCGGCCCTGGCAAAGGAAAGCCGCCCGGGTGAGGGCGGCTTGAGAGATGCGTCGATTACGCAGGTTTGAACCACGATTCGAGTTCGGCTGCCAGCTGGGCAGGGGTGGCCACTAGAGCCCAGCGATTTTCGACGAGACGCTGCATCTGCGGCGTGCTCATGTCGATGACGTAGAGCTTGCGGTCTTCGCGGCTACGCACAATCACCTCGGGAAACCGAGACTCATGCTGCACCACATAGTCGCCGCCTGCGTGGCGCTTCACGATGTTGCCTGGCTGGAACATCTGCGAGAGCTTTTGCTCCAGCTTCGCCGAAGGAACCGTCTCTGGGTTGGATACCAGTCCAGCCCAGTTGAAAATGCGGCGAAAGCTTGTTGTCAGGACCATGATGTTTCCTCAAAAAGCGATTGAACACATACCGTATAGCGTCATAGATTCCCCATGAATCGTCGCAAAAAGACAGAAAACAGATATACTATGAGCATAGTTTTTGCAGGACGAGCCATGACCACAATCAGCCCCAATCCGTCTTTCGACTCTGCTGTCCGCGCTCTCGTGACGCCGGCGCGCTTGGCCAAGGCCTTCGAGGCGGTGCGCGAACCCACCGGCGCTTGCACGATCGAGCGTTTGCCGGTGTTCCTCAAGAAGTTCATGAGCGCCTTCCGCCGCGGCACCGGCCGTCAGGCTGCCCGACTGCCCTACGGCCGCGAAGAGATAGCCCAGCGCGCAGAGGAAATTGCCGCCAAGTGGTTCAAAAGCAACTGCACATCGTTCTAGTAATTCGCAAAGTGCGATATACTATCGACAACGACATTAGGACCACGCGCATGCCCAATACTCCCGCTCCTCCCACCGCGCCGGCCTGGCTCAACCAGGTCCAGAAGTTCGACGTGCCTGGCCTGGACGTAGGTACCGGGGATGTGACGCGCGATCCAGAGACCGTCGGAGTGGCGCTGGCGACCATTGCAGATGCAATGACCCCGAAAGCATCTGAGCCCGTAGCAGTGGACCCTCAAAAGGTGCGCCTGACTCGTTCCGAAATGGACTGGCTGGCGCAGATGGCCGTTGCCAATGCCAGGCCCGTCAGCCGTCTGATGGACAAACCCCCGATTCGTGTGATGAACAGCCTGGTCCGCAAGGGTCTGGTCAAAGACATTATGAGCACTTTCTGGGAAATCACGGATGCCGGCCGCAAGCGCAGCACGACCATCTACTGAGGACTCGGCATGGACCCCACGTATCAAAGTCAGTCGTTGACCCAGTCAAGTTTGGCTGCGAGCCCGCGCCCGGGCCTGTCGCTGCCGAGATTTCTGCTCTTGCTGACTGTGCTGGCTTCGACGCTTATCGCCTGGAAAGCCATTGGCTCGCGGGCAGAAGTATCACGGGCCAAGATCCAGGCTGACGCACAGGTTGCGATGTCTAAAGAGACGACCCGCCAGCTTGAACTGATGCTTGAGGCCAGAATGGCGGGCACGATGGCCGTACCGATGACGCCGCCACCTGCTATGCCAACGCCACCCATGCTCCCCCAATCTTACGTGCCGCCAGGCTCGAAGCTGCTGTGAACAACCAGGAAAGGATGACAATGACTACCCCCCAACCTACCATGCAGTATGAGCCTGGTGACATTGTGAAGCTCGCCCTGCCCCTGCATCACTTTTCAGCGGCCTTCGCCAAACGGGCTGGAAATCGTGAAGGCATCGTGAAATCTCGGTTTGTGATCGAGGGCCGGGGTGGTCAAGTTCGGTACAAGGTCCGCTTTCTCAAGCGTGCTGGCCGCGGCAAAGAATTTGAAGAGGTTCTTGCCGGCGGCGACCTGGTGCTCGTGCGCAAGCGCGCTCGGGATTTGCGGCAAGCTGCAACGGCACTGGTGCGCCACCACCTGGACGGCGCGGAGGTGCATCCATGTGACAGTCATAACGATGACATCCGCGCGATGCACTGTATCCCCGAGGTCGAGGCGCTCCACCACGCGCTCAAGGCTGATGCGACCGACCCTTCGATGGCAGATCTTGCACGGGCGATCGAAGGCACGATGACCGCCCATCCCGGCAACGACTACGGCCAGGGCTATCTGGCTGCTGTTCAGGCCATCACCGCCCAGCTACGCGACCCAGACAGCGCGCTGTTGGTCCTTCAACGTCGCCTCAGCGCGCCAGAGCATGGCTGATACCCTCGTTGCAACAGAACTGCCCCAGACCCGCAAAAGCCATCTTGATGGCTCTGCCTGTCTGGAAGGCACCCGACGTTTGCCCCCTGGCTACGAGCCCTGCTGCGCCACCTTTCATCAGCATACCGCCGCCTGCCACCAAGATCTTCGCTATGAGTGGTGGGCCAGCCACGGGCACTGGGTGGTTGTGCTAAGCCCAGCAAACGGCATCTCGATCAAGTTCTGCCCGCACTGCGGCGCCCGCCTCTGAGCCATGAACGACGAAGGCCGCCTGAGGCGGCCTTTGCATGCGGATCTCTCTCTACCCCACTCCAGGTGGGACCCATAAGGGTGGCGTCGATGTGACTTCTCCGCGGGCATCGACCTTTATTTGTATAGCCGGTTTGTTGAAACTCTTGGTGATAGAAAAAGGAGCCCTGGTCAAGGGCTCCTGAGGATGGCTCACGCATAAGTAGGGGCATGGAGTAGGTCATACTCCCTCATCAGCTGCTTGAGGTTTTCCGCCAAGTGCCTATCGAGTTCAGTGTTGAGCGTTCCCACTTGCTTGCAGCGACGCACGCAGGTGGAATCGATCGAATACAGACCTGTGTCCCGTATGCTGATGGCAACCTTGTCCACGGTGAATCCAGTGCTCGCGAAGGCAGGGCTGTCCTTGGTGATCAAGGAGCTCCCCTGCGGCACTAAACCCGTTCTGGCCGGATAAGACGTGCACGGGGCTACCGCAACGCGTCCGTTGACCATTCCGAGGACCACGGCGTAGCGATGCTTGCGCGACGTGTCGCGGGGATGCTGAAACATGCGCACAACGACCAAGTTCATAGTACCTCCAGAATGGTTTGTTTCCACACCGTGGTATAGCTAAAAACCGGAGAAACCGCACAGGGTCCGCACCCATGTTAAGTCCCTGGGGGATTCCATGACTCGAAATATTTAGTTGACATACGCACGATATAGGGTACATTCGCGCTTCGCGGTGATATACTAAACGGAAGCCCTGCGGGCAAAGCACATTTTAGTAATCGAACAAGCGAAGAAAGAACATGGCTGTGGATGATGGCGCAGAATTCGAAGGCACCCGGATCAAGGTGATTGGCGTGGGCGGCGGCGGCAGCAATGCCGTCGAGCACATGGTTGCGTCAGGCGTGCAGGGGGTACAGTTCATTGCGGCGAATACCGATTCGCAGGCATTGACGCGTAGCTCTGCAAGCATCAAGCTCCCGCTCGGGCGTACGGGCTTGGGCGCCGGCGCCAAGCCCGAAAAGGGGCAAGAGGCCGCGCTTGCTCAGCGTGCCGAGATCCGCCAGGCTCTCGAAGGTGCCCACATGGTCTTCGTCACCGCTGGCATGGGCGGGGGCACCGGTACCGGCGCCGCTCCCGTCGTTGCTGAAGTTGCTCGCGAGATGGGCATCCTGACCGTCGGCGTAGTCACCAAGCCCTTCAGCTTCGAGGGGCAGCGCCGTATGCGTGCAGCAGAAGCGGGCATCCAAGAGCTCTCTCGCCACGTCGATTCACTGATTACCGTACTCAATGATCGTCTGATCACAGTGCTGGGCGAAGATGCCGATATCGCGGAATGCTTCGAGGCAGCGGACAACGTGCTGCGTCACGCGGTGGGCGGTATTGCCGAAATCATCACGTTCCCGGGCCTGGTCAACGTCGACTTCGAGGACGTCCGTACGGTCATGACCGAGATGGGTCGCGCCATGATGGGCTCTGCTACGGCATCCGGGCCAGATCGGGCGCAAGAAGCCGCTGAGCAAGCTGTCGCGTCTCCGCTGCTCGAGGGTGTGAACCTCACCGGCGCCAAGGGCGTGTTGGTGAACATCTCCGCGGCACGCAACGGGTTGAAGATGCGCGAAGTCAATCAGATCATGAGCGTTGTGGAGGCCTTTGCCTCTCCGGATGCCCACGTCATCTTCGGCGCGGTCTACGACGAGAGCCTCGGGGATGCCATCCGCGTGACCGTGGTTGCTACTGGGTTGGATGGCGACATGCATTCGCAGGTGCAGCACCAGCCGGTTCTGCGTCGTGAGAGCGCTGACTCCAACGCTGAAGTCCTCCCAGGCATTCGTCCCGCGCCGATTCAGCCGATGCGCCGGCGCGATGCCCAATCCAGTCCCGCACCCTACGCAGGGCCAGCTCATCGTGCGCCGGCTGGTGCCGGCCCTGGTGAGCCGGGCCAATACGACCGCCCCGCCGTATTCCGCGTTCGTGGCAATCCCGTGACTCCGGGCACGCCCCAGTTCCTTCCCAATCACGGTGGGCAACAGGACGAGGCCTGCGCAACTGGCCTGGCAGACCTGCCCGGGGCGCAAAACCCACAAGCCACCATCAAGGCTCTCACCGGTCAAGGTGTGAGTCAGCATGACATTCCCGCATTCCTGCGGGCGTCGCGCGCCGGATAAGTGCAAGCAGGCCTCGAGCCTGCTTTTTAGGCACGCGGCTCTGCGTTGAAAGTAAAAGATGAAAACACGAAAGACAGATCAGAAATCCAACGACGACTTCCTCGCCACCGTTAGCCTCGGTGCGCCTCAGTCCCGCCCGGTCACCAATCGTCCCGAACGCTCGGTCCGCACCGGCCGCGCGCGCGGCCCCCGCCCGGCACCTAGTCTGACGGTCCTGGACGGAACCGTCCAACTCCACCCCAACGGCTTCGGCTTTGTCGCTCATACCGATCCAGCCGGCATCGTCGAGTCGTACTTCGTGCGTCCGGGCCTCACCCGCGGCCTGCTCTCTGGTGACAAGGTCCGCTTCGTCCCAGCTGTGCAATCTCCTCAGGACTTGATGCGGGACAGCCGCAGCGTCCACGAAATCGCGAGCATCGATCGCTCGAGTTCCATCCTTCTCTGCGAGGTGTTCGACAGCGCTGAAGGCGCGGCGCGCCAGCTAATTCCGGATGAACCATGCTCGGTCGCAGTGGAGGCACGGGCGGGTTTTGCGGAGGCGGCGCTGGGAGATGTGCTGGCGATCCGCGTGCCCGCCTTCGCCGGCGCACCGAGCTTCGCCCCTATTGTTGGCGAACTGGTGCGGAACCTGGGGCAACGTACTCGGCCTGACTTCCATCTGGACTACGCGCAGGCCAAGTACGGCTTTGACGCTGAGCTGCCGGAAGATCTCCTGGCAGAGGACCCCATTGCCATGACGCTGGCCGAGCGCCTGGAGAACATGGCCGACATCGGGGGCGAACAGCACGTGCCGGATATGAGCCCGGTTCCCTATGTCACGATCGACAGCGAGTCCACTCAGGACTTCGATGACGCCGTACATGTCCAGCGCAGCGCCGACGGCTGGCTCGTGCGCGTCGCCATCTCAGACGTTGCCCGCTTCGTGACCCCCGGTGGCGCGCTGGATCGCTGGGCGGCCGCGCGGGGCACGTCTGTCTACCTGCCCGGGCGCAAGCTTCCGATGCTGCCCGAAGCCCTCAGCCATGGTGCCTGCTCGCTGCAACAGGGTGTGCCGCGCTATGCCGTTGTTCAGACTCTTACGCTGGACGAGGAAGGAGCCGTGCGGGATGTCCAGTTTGCGCGCGAAATGATCATGGTCCACGGCCAGCTGAGCTACCATCAGGTGGCAGATTTCATGTTGCACGGTGCCCCCATCACCAAGGGCATCGGCGATATCGAACTGGTCGATGTCCAGGCTGTGGGCGACAACGTGCACGCGTTGACCGAGCTCTACGTCCTGCTGGCGCAGCGCCGGCTGGCCAAGGGGCTGATGGATTTCGAGGAGCCCGACCCGCTGCCCGAGCAAGTCGATGGCCAGTGGCGCATGCGCTGGGCTGAGCGCACCGTGGCGCACAAGCTGGTCGAGGAGCTCATGCTCACGGCCAACCAATCCGCTGCCGCCCACCTGGTCAAGCGATATGGTGCTGGCCTTTTCCGCCACCAGCCCGCGCCGGGCCCGGCGGCTTGGTCCGAACTGCGCGCCTGGGCCAAGTCCAAGGGACACGATCTTCCCGAAGTGCCGTCCATTCAGGCGATGACGACTTTGGCGACTCAGCAGAAGTCGGCAGACGCGCAGGCGGCGGCCGTCATGAAGCTGCGCTCCGCCATGCGCCCGGCAAAGTACGTCGCGCAGACCTCCAGCGCGCCCGGCGGCCACTTTTCCCTCGACTTCAACTGGTACACCCATTTCACCAGCCCCATCCGTCGTTACGCGGACCTGTTGGTCCACCGCCTGCTCACTGCGCCGGCCGACTTCCAGCTGACGCCGCAGGCCTTCGACGAGCTGGTCGTGAAGGTGGCTCAGTGCTCCAACCGCGCGCTGGCAGCCAAGCTGGCGGAGCGCTTCGTCCTCGACCGCGTGAAGCTTGACACCGTGATGGCCGCGGTGCGTGAAAACGTCGCAGAAACCTTCCATGCCCGCGTCATTCGTCAGAATCTGCGCGGGGTGAAGGTGCTGATCAGTGGTTGGCAGACGGTCGCCTGGCTGGGCGGGCGTCAGCTGTGCGAGGCTGGTTACTTATGGGAGCGCGAGGCCTGGCTGGCGCCACATGCTACCGGGGCGACAGCTCTGGAAGAAGGCAGCTCGATCAATGTCCGGGTTCTGCATCTGGCGGCTGAGCGGCCGGCATATCCCGAGCTTCAAGTGGCGGTTGCGGGCCGTGTCCCAGAAAAAGTTGCCCAGATCGCAGAAATTGGTTAGTCATTAAGACCTTTAATACTTATACTAAATTCAACCATCCGATTTGTATCAAAGGAGTCCCATTCCGTTTATGACCACCAAGACTACGTTCAACATGAAGGATCTGTCGAAGGCTGTCGCAGACAACTTCGACATGTCCGGCAAGCAGGGCGCCGCCGTCGTACGCCATGTGTTCGACACGATCAAGGCCGAACTGATGAAGGGCCACCAGGTTCGTCTGCACCACTTCGGCACGCTCGAGGCCCGCAGCCGCAAGGCCGGAGTCGCACGCAACCCGCAGACCGGCCAGAAGCTGACCGTACCCCAACGCCGCGTGCTGAAGCTGACGGTGGCCACCAGCCTGAAGGCTGATCTGGCTCACTCGTAATCCAGCAGTCATCAGTCTCAAAACAGAGCTTACGGCCAAGAAAAGCGCAATGCATCACGTGCATTGCGCTTTTTTGCACTTTGCCGCTATACCAATTACGCATGGTCACCGTGCGAATCAATCGACAAGGAGTTTTCATGAAGAAAGTCAATCACATCCTCTTCGCAGTCGCTCTGCTGGCCAGCGCCACCGCAGCCAGCGCAGCGTCTGCGGTTTCGGATCTCAGTATCCAAGGGGATGTCCACGCCGCTTCGGCCTACAACTTCCGCGGAATGGCGATGTCGGCCGGGGAACCATCCATCGGCCTGAAGGTTGCGGCGATCCACGCGAGCGGTCTGTATGGCAGCTACGGGGTGGACACGATCAAGCTGGGCGATCCCCGTTCGGGCGACCTGGGCGTTGACAAGGACCAGCTGCACAACGTCTTCACGGTGGGTTACAACCGTCCCCTGGCCAACGGCCTGGTCCTGGGCGGCGGCCTGACCCGCCACGCCTTCTCGGGCAAGGCCCACGTCAGTGACCTGTCCTTCAGCGAGATGTTCGTCAACGCCAGCTGGAACGGCCTCACGGGCAAGTTGGCAGCGGTGGTCGAGGGCGCTGATGCGCGCTATCCCGGCTTCTCGCGCGGTGACGTCTACGGCGAGCTGGGCTACACCCACAAGATCGGCAACTACAGCCTGGGCGGCGACGTCGGCTACGGCTGGTACGAAGGCAAGCATGCCGGCGCCAAGGACGGCCTGGCAATGGCACAGTTGCGCGCAAGCTACAACTTCACCCCCAACCTGGAAGTCCAGCTGACCCACCAACTTTCGTGGGGTGATGACGCCTGGGGCCAAGCCTCCACGGGCAACAACAAGACATTCGTGAAGGCTTCCTACCGGTTCTGATCGCGAAAAGACCGTACGATAGTTACTCTGTTGCAAAAATTGCCCGTGAAGTCGGGCAATTTTTGCTTCCACGATACACATGGTAAGCAATGATCAGATAAAATCACACCTGTTTCAGACCTGTTACAAGCGTTAAGTTGTGCCGTTACAGTGCGTCTGGTGTTAATTTTCGGATGATGTCATGTTAGGTGTGGTTTCGCGCCTTGGCTGGAAGTTTCCAGACCAGCAGGCGAAGGTTGTATCGCGGTCCCCGAATCTTGAGCTTTTCTGGTCCGGCATGACGTATGTTCCGCATGCAGCCATACTGTTTTGCGCAGGGTATGGTGTTCTGAAGCTTAATCGGATGGCCCACAGCCTGTTCGAGTTACGTTCCAAAGAAGAGATCACCCAGATATTTCGTGAAGGATTGGACTCGAGCCTTCACTTGCGCATGATGAACGCCGCCCGGGGCTCCGGATCCAGTGTGACTGACATGCCTGTGCGTGTGCGCGCGCGCGGCTTGGATCTGAGTCTTAGTATCTCCATCGAGGCGCTACCGCAGTTCGAGCAGGAAGGCATCGCGCTGTTGTTCCTGCGCGAGATTGAGCCGGCGCAGCTGCGCCGCACACATCCCCCGGTCAAGGCGCTGTCCCGTGGCCTCATGCAAGAAATGCTCAACCGGTTGTCGCACCCGGGCTGGATCATTCAATCGCCATATACCGTTTACTTCCGCAACCCCAACTACGGCAAGATGCTGTCTCGCTGCGCGCGCTCCTTCCTCGAGGGCAATGGCATCATCGGGCCGGCTTGCCAAGGGTGCCCCGGTGCTGAGCGTGCGGCTCACTCTCTTTTGAAGGAAGCCATCGATCAGGTTAGGGCGATTCATGAGGTCGTGGAGTACCAAGTGGATTTGGGCGGGTGCGGCCACTGGAACGTGGTCATGGTGCCGATCGACCAGGCAACTGACGTGGCGTGCCTCGCGGTGCCCGCATCAGAGTCCACTGCGGCGGCCAGTCTCACTGGTGCCCTGGTCAGCCTTGAAAATCCGGCCTTGCTCGTGTCAGCCCGACGTGCCGCGGAGAAGCTCAGCGCTATAGAAGCGCTCCAGGAAGCTCGAGACCTTGAGCGCAATACAATCGCGCGCGAAATCCACGATGCTCTCGGGCAGGAGCTCACCGTGCTACGGCTAAGCTTACGCCGATTGTGGCAAGGTGTCCGAGGACACGCCGACATTCCCACGCACCTTGACGCCGAGTCCACCATGATTTTTGGCCAGCTCGACAAGGTGGTTTCTTCCGCGCGCCGCATCGCGCATGAATTACGTTCGGATGGTGTGAAGTCTCAGGGGTTCAGCTCGGCGGCCCATAGCTTGGTTTCGAACTTCCAGGAACGGCTTGGTTTGCAGGGGCAGATGGAAGTTTATGGGGAGTGGGCAGAACCGGACCAGACAGTGGGCTGGCATCTCTACCGCGCGCTTCAAGAGCTGCTCAACAACATAGCAAAACATGCTTATGCGAGCCGTTTCAACGTCCGGGTGGCATTCGTAGCAGGGCGTTATCGCCTGGAGGTATGCGACGACGGCGTGGGCATCCCCGAGGCCATTGCGGTGGCTCGTACGGGGATCGGACTGCGTAGCATTCAGGAGAGAGCAGCAATATATCAAGGTGAAGTCAATATCCGCACGCGGCCCGAGGTGCCCGGCAGTGTGGTCGAAGTAGTGATCCCCGCACCTGTATCTCTGGAAGTTGAGTGATTCAAGATGGAATCGGTTCTTATTGTCGACGACCACCCGACTATCCGGCGTGGCCTGACCAGCCTGATTGAGGAATTGGGTTGGACTGTAACCGTCGAAGCTAGCTCACTGGCCCAGGCCCGCGCGCTGTGGCGCACTGGTATCTGGTCTCTGGCGGTGTTCGACCTCAACCTACCTGACGGCGACGGACTGGATCTTGTTCACGAGATTCGAGTGACCGGCTGCGGTAAACCCATCCTCGTGCACAGCCTGCTACCGGACTCCGCGGTCGCCTCGCGGGTCATCAAGTCCGGCGGCAATGGATTCGTGAACAAAGGAGCCCAGCCGGAGGAGGTGATCACAGCCCTGCGCAAGGTCTCTAGCGGCGGCCACTACGTGAGCCCGGAATACGCAGAGCAGATGGCGCTGACGATGGCCGGCGGTATTGCGCCTGTCCCGCATGAGCGCCTGTCCGATCGGGAGTACAAGGTCATGTGCTTGCTGGCGGCCGGCAAGACGCCCAGCCAGGTGGCAGAAACCATCGGCTGCAACGTCAATACGATATCCACCTATCGCGCCCGAATCCTGAAGAAGCTCAACTTGAAAACCAGCATGGATATTGTCAGGTATGCACTGACCCGCCGGCTGGTTATTTTGTAGGCAATAAACAAAAAATAAGATATACTCTAGGGGAAATTTCTTGATTCCCCATGCCGAATTCAACCTCTGGAAAGTCTCGCCGGCGTGCCTCATCGCCGGCGAACAACCCGTCATCTGAGTTGCACGCCCATGTCGGCGCCGAAGTTGTGCGCGATGTCGCCACGCCTGAGGTGGCTGAGGACAGGGCGTTGCGCCCACAGTGCCTCGCGGACTACGTTGGACAACCTGAGCTCCGCGCTCAATTGGACGTCTACCTGCAATCTGCCAAGATGCGGCAGGCTGCGCTGGACCACGTGCTGCTCTTCGGCCCCCCGGGCCTGGGTAAGACGACGCTCGCGCAGATCCTTGCCCACGAGCTTGGGGCGAACCTGCGCACGACGGTGGGCCCAGTGTTGGAAAAGCCGGGCGACCTGGCCACGCTGCTCACGCAGTTGCAGCCCAACGACGTGCTGTTCATCGACGAGATTCACCGGCTGAGCCCGGTGGTCGAAGAGGTGCTCTATCCCGCGATGGAAGACTTCAAGCTCGACATCCTGATCGGGCAGGGCGCCGAGGCGCGTTCCATCACGATTCCGCTGCCCCCATTCACCCTGGTCGGCGCGACCACCCGTGCCGGCAGTCTGTCGGCGCCATTGCGTGACCGGTTCGGAATTTCAGGCCGGCTGGAGTTCTACAGTCATGAGGATCTCGCGCTGATTGTTGCCCGCGCCGCTTCACGGTTGGGTATCGCAATTGACCCGCCCGCGGCCTTCGAGGTTGCCACGCGATCGCGCGGCACGCCACGTATTGCCATTCGCATTCTGCATCGTGTACGGGATTTCGCTTTGGTGAAGGGATCGGTCTCCGGGACGATCACGCTGGCCGATGCCCAGGGCGCGCTGGCTCAGATGGGCATCGACGCAGGTGGCCTGGATTCCATGGACCGCAAGATGCTCGACGCCATGGTGCGTCACTACGGGGGCGGCCCAGTGGGGCTGGAAACGCTCTGTGCCCAGATTGGCGAGTCCGCCGACACGATGGAATTCGCCATCGAACCCTACTTGATCCAGCAGGGCTATCTCCAACGTACGCCCCGCGGGCGTGTCATCACCGATTCCGGCCGGGCTGTCGTTTCGGTTTGATCATCAGCTGAAAGCTGCAAATGCACCTTAAACAGGGATTTCCCCATCGCACCGTGAGCCTCGCGGTGTGGGCCGAATACGACCGGCATGAAAGCTTCCTGCTCCTGATGCTCATCGGGGCCCTTGCGGGCGCCTTGGCCGCAGTTGGCGGCGGGCTCGTTGCGATGATGCTGGCCGTTGTCGTGGCCAGTCATCTGGCCTATGGCAACCTGAAGCCGGTCAACCTGGGCAAAACCTCCTTGGCCATGCTTTTCATCGTCGCGGTCGGCTGGCTCGTAGGCTCCATCCTGCTTGACCGCCGGCCGAACGTTACAACAGGGGCTTTATTGCTTGCGATGGGCGTATCCGTGGCAAATGGCGTCATCTGGTCGCTGCTGGCGTTCGCTGGGCGCATTCGCGACAGCCACTACTTTCTCCTGTCCTGCGCTGGCCTGGCGCTGATGATTCTGAGCGTTTGGATCCTGCCTCGATGGCTTCTCGCGCCCGCGGCCCTGGTGACGCTCGGCGCGATTCACGCTTACTCGGCGGCAAGAATGTTCTCCGGCAAAGATCCGGGCGAATCTTCCGCAGAGGGCGCCGCCGTCGGGCTGGTCCTGACTGTCCCTTTCATCGTTATGGCGTAATACACCATGAAGCACACACGTATGCATCGTTCCATGTGTCCGCGTCTCGTACATCAGCCGGACTATGACCACCCGGCCTGGTGTGAGTCGGGCGCCGTACCGACGCCGGCAACCCATCCCGATGCCTTCTACATCGAGCGGGTGTATCCAGCCAAGCCAGAAACCGGCAGCACTCGCACGCAGCCGAAGTTGAATCTGAGCAAGACAGCCATGCGCAAGCGGCTGTCCCGGGCTGGTCTGCGAGGCGCCGAGCTGGCGCGCGTGGTGGCGGAGCTTAAGGCGGGCCCTGGGGCGCTGAGCGCCGAACATCTGTGCGGCGGCTCGACGGCTCTCGGCTGGCCAGTGGAGCAGCTGAAGGCGCAATTCGGCAAGAAGATCGCCCGCGCGCTGTTGCGCAACGTGCGCCAAATGTTCTTGATCATGGATGAAATCGGCTACTACTCGGCTCCGGGAATCGCCGAGCTGTTCAAGGAGGCACGCAAGCACAATGTTCAATCTGAGCTGGTGACTCAGGGCGAAGTCGGCGCCGACATCGTTGCGCGGTGCAAAGAACTCCTCCCGGTTTTGGTCTGACGCCAACGCCATGAGAATGCCCAGCCATTTTCGCTCTCGGCTCCTGGCAGCCTGCTCAAGCCTATGTTTCGGTGCCGTCGCGGTGGCCCTGGTATCCCAACATGCCTTCGGCATGCAGCCATGTGCATGGTGCGTGCTTCAGCGGGTCGCCTACCTGGTCGCGGGACTTGTGTGCCTGGTCGGGGCCCACCAGGGGCGCTTGGCTCGCGCTGCGGCTGGTCTGGGCCTGGTCCTCACCAGCGCCGGCGCCGCTGCCGCGTGGTTCCAGCACACAGTGGCCTCACACCTGGCCTCTTGCGATCGCACGTTCGCTGACCGCATCATCAGCCAGAGTGGACTGGACGACATGCTGCCACCTGTCTTCGGCATTTACGCCTCGTGCATGGATGCGCGGGTGCCACTCTTCGGCGTCGAGTATGCGCTATGGAGTTTGGTGGTCTTCGTGGTCTTGATGGCCGCCCTGGTGTTCGCAGCTGGCGCACCAGCTCACCGGCGATAAGAAAAACGGCCCCATGGAAGTGGGGCCGTCGGAGTGTGTGCTATTGCTGCGCGTTTTGGCCGCAGGTTTGCAGCACCGTGCGAACTCGCGTGAGCATTTTGCCTTGCTTGTTCAGCCCGGGCCAGAGGCTCGGGTCCAGGATGCGATCATCCTCAGCCGAGAGCCCAGCGCCCCAGATCCGGTCGTAGGGGCTGGCCTCGATGAGCACCAGGTCCTTGGTCCGCACCAACAGGTCGAAGAGATCGGCATGCTGGGTGTATTTGGCCAGGGCGCCGACAAAGACCAGATCCTCATTGACCGCCTGCCAAACGGCATCGATGTAGCCGGCGACCTCGCGTCCTAGAGCCTTCTGGTCCTTGGGGGAGGTGGCCAACATGATGCGTTCCAGCGTCTTCAGGTCGCCGAAGAGGCGGGCCTTGCAGGCCATCATCCACTGCTCGACGCAGTTGTAGCCGACGTCATTGACGACGAACTTGCGCATGTGCCAGTTGGAGTGCGGACCACGCCAGAACGTCTCGATTTGATCACGGGCCAGGATGGTTGTTGTCATGATCAGTCCTCAGCCACAGGAACGTTGAGGGGGGCTGCCAAGTCGGCGAAGCGCTTTGGCGGCCGTACGATGCCTTTCGGATCGTCCTTGTAGTTGTCGCGGTCGAAAATTTCGACATCGACGCCATCATCGGCCACGTGATCGGCAATGCCGCCGGCGACGATCACCAGAACACGAGGTTGCTCTGCCACCGTGGGCGGAAAGATAAGCATCGAGTCCGCCAGACGCGCATCTTCGATGTTTCCTTCGCGGTCCTCGAGGGTACTCGCCGCGTCGGCGAGACCACAAGATATGAGGCTTTGAACGATCTCGGCCACCTTTTCAGGAGCGACGGTTTCGGCGACCTCCACGGTCAGGTTCAGTTTTACTTTCTTCATGTGTTTCCTCGTTGGTTGTGGATTTCGCAGCTGGAGTGCTGCACTTCGTATAGCGCAGGGCTTGAAGCTATACGGAGGGAGGAATCAACCAACCTGAAAGGACACACCCATGGCATATGCAGTTTTTGAATGCGCGCGCGACCAACGCAACGGCGAACTGGGTTGGAGGATGAAAGGCCATCCCACGTTCGACCCGACCAACGGGAATGGCGTGGCGCATGACATGCTCGAGCATGCACCCAACGACAACGGCAGCCTCGAAGGCGAACTCCAGGCCATAGGCGGCTACATGTTTGTCCGGCTGGATTCCAGCCTGGCATACACCGAAGGCGCCAGCAGGCCTTGGGACGAGATGATCCTCAGCGATATCGCTGACGTTCTATTTGATGACGCCATGTCCAGGGACTTCGAGAAGGTCCGACCCGTGGAAACGATACGAACGCGGCCGCTGTGCGATGAGTACGCGGAGCATTCGCTTCGGCGCGCTGTCGAAAGCGTGATGGACGCCTGGGAACGGGAAAGCGAGAGCTACACCAACCCGGAACGCGCCATGGCGTATGGCCGACAACTGCTTCAAGCGGACACGCTCGAATCGGTGCTCGGCCACTTGCGAACAGGTTACCGTCGCGCCAAGCGCCGTTTCGGCACTTCGGACGTCGCCGCACATCTGTTCACGGAGGTGCGCAACCGAGTCGACAAGCTCTGTTGCGAGGAAGGCTACGAACTGCGCGTCACAGCACATGCGAAGACGGGCTACGTCAGCATCCGTGTGAACGGCTTCGACGAGGACTTCTACCACTAGAGACAAAAACATCTCCCAGGCCGCCTAGTGCGGCCTTTTTTGTATTGCCCAAAACGGTAAAGTGGATATACTATGACTAGCGTTTTTACAGTACCCACATAAGAACCGTCGCAAGCTTGCGGCCCCTCTTCAACCCTATACTTCACGACCAAAAGGAGCAATGAAATGAAGTTGACAATCGAAATCCATCCCGCCGAGGGTGGTGATGACGCCAAGCTGCTGGTTCACACCCAAGCCGGCATCTACACCAGCTACGCCCAGCGCAACGGCCTGCGTGCCCGCACGGAGGCCCGGGGCTATCTTTGACCTCGTCTTCCTTGAGGGAGACGCATCCGCGCTTGAGCCGCTTCGCAATGAAGCAGGCGGGCACCGCTGGCAGCGGGTGCCACCAACAGAGCGCAAAGGCCGGGTCCATACGTCGACTGTGACGGTCGCGGTGTTCGACGGACACCTGGCCACCGGGGGAGACCCCAAGCAGACATTCCGCTTGAATCCAGCCGACATCCATGAACGGATCACCAAGGGCACCGGCCCGGGTGGCCAGAATCGAAACAAGCGAGAAACAGCGGTCATCCTCACCCATACGCCAACAGGCATCGAGGTGAAGGCGGAAGCCGAGCGTACCCAGGAAGGCAACCGTCGCACCGCGATGGCTACCCTTGCCGAGCGCGTGTTTGCGCATCAGGCTTCCCAGGAGAAGAGGGGAGTGGATGCCCAGCGCCGTGCGCACCTGGGCTCGGGATGCCGCGGCGACAAGATCCGGACCTACCGGGCCGACGGGGTAACCGACCACCGCTCTGGCCGGCGCGCGCCGCTCGCGCAGATCGAGGCGGGGAAGCTCGAGATGCTCGTGTAAGCCAGTCTGATCCTGCACGTATCACAAGGCTCTCAACTCTGTTGGGGGCCTTTTCATTTGCGCACCGAGGCTCCACGGGCATGAAAACGCTCCACCCGTGGTTAGGATGGAGCGCGAGAGGATCAGATCTTCAGCCAGTCGCCCAAGCCGGGGAAGGTGGCTTCGTACTTGATGATCCGGGGGTCGTCGGCCGGCAAGACTTCCGCCTTGGCCAGCACGTGCGCCACGATGGTTCCTACCGAAGAGTGCCAGTAATGCCGGCTATCGGGGTTACGGTCGATCTCCGCATACATCCAGCGTACCTCGCCGTCAGGGCGGACGAACCAGATGTAGTCTTCTTCGGGGATCACCATCATTTGTCCTTGGGCCAGCTTGGCGCGAATGCTGTCGAGAAGCTCTTTGCGCTCAGGCATCGCAACGCTGTCCGGATACATCAGGTAGAGGCTCCGAGCGTACGTGTTGTCGATCTGCTGCCGCACATGCACCAGTGCCCTTGTGACGATACGGCGGACATGATCAACCGAGTCATCCTGCGGAATGAACGTGGTGCTGGTAGCGAGTGCATTGCGCCCTTCGCTGTAGTAGTCCCAGTAGATGGAGCCAGCGATCGCCATGTTTGCAATCGCGGTGCGGCCGCCGGCGCGCGTTTCGACCGCCAGGGTCGCGGACGGTATCAGGGGATCATAGGTCCAACCGTCTGCAAGCAGAACCTCACGGATCGCAGTCTTCAGTTCTTCACGCATTTTTTCCTCGAAGTGGTAGTAAACACTTAACGTATAGCAGCGAACTTTGTCAGTTGCAAAAGGCAGCATTAACGGTATACTAGGCTTCTCCGCTTCCTTCTTGTCGCTTGCAGACGAGCCGACGCTTTCCTATGTTCCACAAATTCCTTTGTGCCATCTCGCGCACTTCTGCTGAAACGCGCCTTGCTGCGGTTGCTGGTGTAATCGGCGCGGCGAACATCTGGGGTGCCCTGCTGGTCGCGATGGTGGCGGTATGGCGGTACTGCCGCCGCGTTCCCTTGGACTTCAGCCGGGGATTGGCGTTCTGGTTCTTCGCGCCAACTGCGATCACGCTGGTCTTCATTGGCATGGGTAAGTTGCTTCCCGATGACGACCTGCTGCGACACCTGACTGCTGGCGGGCTTTCTTTCGACTACCGAGCACAGTACCCGTGGTCTGAACTGCCAAAAGCCAACCTCTGGTTGGGATTTGACTGGGCGCTTTGGCAGCTGCAATCCCTCGGACTGTCGAAAGAATTCTTGCGCCAGTGGCTGCCCGCGCTGAGCCTGGTGCTCCAATCGCTGGTGCTCTTCTTTGCCCTGAAGCGCATGTTGCCAGCACATCGACAAAATCCATCGTTGCTGCTGTTGTGTGGCGCACTTGGGATGCTGCTGCTCACTCCGCGATCCGTGCTGGGCCGCCCGGAGATGTTCATTCTGATCTTCGCCGCTTGCGCTTGGCTTCCCCGCAGCATTATGGGCGTCCTGGCGTGGATTATGGGCTTCCTGATTCTGGTCCCCAGCTATTGGCTCGGGTGGGCCTATGCCCCGTTTGCGCTCTTGCTGTGGCGCGCCCGGCTGTCGCTTGTGCAGCGCGTTGGGATCGCGGCTGGCCTCGGATTGGCCCATCTGGGATTTTGGCAATGGTACACGGGAGACTATTTGCAGCTGATGGTCTGGCTCAAGGGCACATTGAGCGTCAAGGCTACGGAAAACCGAGACCTACTGTATGCCTTCTACACCTATGCCGGCTTCGTCTTGTTAGGCCTGTTGACCTTCGCCGCTTCGGTGCTCAATCGGCAGCGGCTGATCGCCTCGGCTAGCGTCGTCATGTTGTTCGCCTGGTTTGCCATTCCCAATCAGATCCGCTATCTGGCCGCACTGAGTTTCATCGCCCTTCCGTGGATCTATCGACAGTTGACGATCTGGTCCACTGCTCGATCCTTGCATATCCCGCCGGTGGTGGTCCTGCTCGCGTTGGGGGCCGCAGGCCTGTGCGTAACCGCGACGCCAACCGTACCCACGTTCGCGCTGAAGGCGGCAGATCGTGTCTACTCGGAGTCGCCGTACGCAACGGTGTTCTTCGGCCAGAAGGGGATTTCGGTTGACCCCTCTTTCGCTCTTGGCGCCACGAAAGCGCCCTGGGACGGACTGAAGAAGTCAGCCAAGGAATCAGAGCACTGTCAGTTGTTGCGCGAAGGAGGCTTCACGCACGTCGTGGAGATGTCCAGGAATTCGCTGCTTGAGTGCGGTGAGCTGGTGCAGGTCCAGGGAGCCTGGCGACTGTGGAGGCTGAAGTGATGAGCGTCCGCAATCAATCTAGTGTCTGGATCCTCATTCCCGCCTTCAACGAAGCCCAGCACATCGGACAGTGCATCGTAGAGACGAGGGAAGCATTCCCCGCAGCCAACATCCTCGTCGTCGACAACAACAGCACCGACACCACTGCGGAGCTCGCGCGATCCGCGGGCGCTCAAGTCATCGTGGAGACGCGTCAAGGAAAAGGGTTCGCTGTTACCGCGGGCGTTCGCTTGGCGCTCGAGTCTGGCGGAGCCTGGCTGGCACTTCACGATGCGGATCGCGAGTACAAGGCCGGTCACCTGGCTGAGCTTGTCGGGCAATGCCAGGCCGCGGCCGGGGGCGGTGTGCCGCTCGTGATGGGTATTGGGCTTCGTGAGGTCATGCTCGGCCAAGTGCTCTGGCGTAGTCTGATCGCCAACTTCGTAGCCCGGCTGGCGCTGCGCTTCGCGCTTCGCAAGCGGCCACCAGACGACATCTTGACCGGTGCGCGGGTGATGAGCGCACCGTTGGCGAACGCACTGTTCCTGGCCCAAGGTGACGATCCGTATCGCGGGTTTGAGCTGGAAACGGCGTTGACGCGCCGCGCCATGCGCCTGGACGCAACGCTCGTGAGCCATCGGATTCGCTATGTGCCGCGAATCGCCACAGAAAAGAAGATCAAGGCACGTGACATGTTCGGCATCCTGAAGGCGGCATTCAATGGCTAACGGCGCGGCTAACCTGGAGGCCATGGATGCGGCTGCAACGTACCAGGCCGCGATGACAAGCCTGCTGATCCGCTCCATGGGACTTGCGCGGGGCACCGTGCTTGACTATGGCGCTGGAACGGGGGCTTACGCGCGCGCGGTGGCCAGGGCTCAGCCGCAATGGTGCGTCCAGGCCCTTGAGCCCAATAGGCTGCTGCATTCGCACTTTTGCTCCGAAACGACGGTCTTCTCCGGCCTGGCGCACATCCAGCCAAGTAGTCTTGACGGCGCGTTCAGCCTGAACGTCTTTGAGCATATCGTCGAGGATGTTCAAGTCCTGGCCAACCTCGCGGCCCGGTGCAAGCCCGGCGCTCCGATATTTATTCTGGTCCCGGCCCACATGGGTTTGTGGTCTCCCATGGACGACCTGGTTGGCCACGTCCGGCGCTACAGCCTGCGGGAACTCGAGCAGCTCGGCCAGGCGGCCGGCTTGAGGGTAACGGGGAGCGGCTGGTTTGACGGTACAGGCTACCTTGCGACCAAGGCATATCAAATCGCAATGCGCGCCGGGTTGCTTTCCAAGACGGACGGGACCATCAGCACAACACAGGTGGCGGCATTCGATCGCGTGTTCGCGCTTTGTGAACCGCTCATTCGAGGATTGCGACTCCCCCTGGGTAAGAATTGCTGGGTACGTCTTGTCGCGTAGGTAGGCGACAGCCAAAGCCTCAGAAAAGCCCCGCTGTTGCGGGGCGAGAGGTGCGATCAGGCTCCCATCAGCCAGGCAGCTAACGGTACAGGCATGTCGCAGCTATCGTATCGGCCGTATTCCGCGACGAGTGGGTCATTCTGGACGATTGGCTCGGCCAGAACGAGATACCTAGCTCCGAGGTCATTGACAGAGGTGGCCACGACTGGCGCCGTGCCAAACCCGAACAGGCGACACTGGCCATCCGCACGAATGAAGCCGGCCATATCGTTGTCGTCTTCGTGGAGAAAGAACTTCAACGGACCGTGCATCTCGAGATGGCGATGGACCATCATGAGCACCATACACTTGATCTTTCCGCTCAAGGACAGGCCGGAGTTGCGCAGCTTGTTGTCAATGTTCCACAGGTGCGTCAGATGCAGAGCATCCGCACGCGACTGAGGTTCATCAGGGCCACACAGTGCGACCGCCGTACCGGAGCCAGACGCATCCTCGGCGAACACCCAGGCGGTGTCAGCCGCCAGACCAGGAACCTCGACTTTCGGGACGCGGATACTCACGGTCAGTTGCAGGTTGGTCGGGGCCAACACAGCTTCGCATTTCAATTCAGACATTTTTCTGTGCCGTAAATCATAAAGTGGCCGCGGTGGCCAGGTTATGCGTTACTTGCTGCTTCGTCGTGGCGAGTTTCGTCCGGGGCTTGCGTCCCGGGCCAGAGCTCACCGCTCCACAGCCTGTCACCCCGGCACCCGGGGCCATTGTTCGAATGCTCTCGGCGAGCAGGTTCTTCGCTGCATTATGGTCACGCTCGTGCGTCGCGCCGCAGGCGGCGCACGTCCAGCGGCGGTCCGCCAGGGTCAGTGCGTCGTTGACCGTGCCGCAGCCCGAGCAGGCCTTGCTGCTGGGATACCAGCGATCGACCACCACCAGCTGCACGCCGCGCTGCTCGGCCTTGTAGACCAGCTGCCGGCGCACCTCGCCAAACGACGCGTCGGCCAGGTGGCGCGCCAGGCGCCGGTTGGCCATCATGCCTTTCACGTGCAGATCCTCGATTGCGATCCAGCCATAGTCGCGCGTCAAGCGGTCGGTCAGCTGGTGGATCGCATCTCCGCGCACGCAGCTGATGCGCCAGTGCAGGCGCGCCAGCTGGGCGGCCGAGCGCCGCCGGTTCTCCGAGCCCTTGACCTTGCGGCTATGGGCTCGAGAGAGACGCTTGAGCCTTCCCAGCAGCGTGCCCAAGGCCTTCGGCCCAGTGACCACCTCGCCCGAGGACAGGGTGGCCAGGGCCGTGAGCCCGAGGTCGACACCAACCGCAGCGTGGCTTTTGCTGCGGATAGGCATCTCTTCGGTCTCGACCAGGATGGCGATGAACCAGGCGTGCGCGGTGCGCGACACCGTCGCGCCCTTGAGCGTGCCGGCAAAGCGCAACGGCTCGCGCATGCGCACCCACCCGAGGTTGGGGATGCGCACGCGGCAGCCGTCGACGGCGAACTTTTCATCGAACTTGAAGGCGTCGCGCTGGCCCTTCTTCTTGAAGCGCGGCGCCCGCACCTTCGGTCCCTTGCGCCTGCCCGATAGCGACGCCCACCAGTTGCCGTACGCGGTGCCCAGCGCACGGATCGCCTCCTGTGGTGCGCACTTGGTCACCTCGAGCATCCACGGGAACTGCTCACGCTTGATCGCGTTGAGCTGCTTTCGCAATGCGCCCTCGCTGGGCTTGGGCAGGGTGACGTCGGCCTGCCAGGCGGCGTACTGCTTTTGCCACTCGGCCAGCGCCCAGTTCCAAGCAAAGCGCGCGGTCCCGCAGGCCCGGGCGAAGTGGTGCGCCTGGGCTTGGTTGGGGTCGAGACGGATCTTGTGTACGCGCAGCAAAGGACGGATGGACAGTAAATGCTTGAAAGCGTGGCGCTCGGCCACGTTATGGTGGAGTAGTATACCCGCAAACCTCCCGTTCATCGAACTTTATGGACAGCTTATGCCTTAATGCGCGGTATACTTTTGTTTAACGGAACATTTTTCCTCTTTCAATTCGGATGAACACGTCCCGTATAGCGCCATGGCACGTAGGAAAGCCACCCTGAATAGGGTGGCTTGAGGGCTACCCCTGGTAGGGTAGGGTGGGGTCGAAGTGGCCGTAGGCCCAGTAGCCCACGATGGCTTTGCCGCGGCCGCGATACTCGATCTCGGAGGGCACACCGCCGTCAACGCTCTTGATCGTCTCGGTGATTTCACCGAAGCGGAGGCGTTGCCAGTGGGGCTTCAGCCGATGCCGGAGTGCCACCAGCCACGCAGGTTGAGACATCTTCATTGTCGTGCCTTTCGTCAGGCGCCGGCCTTGGCAAGGTCTTTGAGCAGGGCCGGGTTCTTCAGTGCGCCGTGGATGATGTGTTCGACGAGAGCGTCGATCGAGACACCTTCGACGCGGCGAATCGCCTCGTCGACGTCCTCGGTCCACACGTCCGGCTGGTAGTTGTTCGGGAAGTACCCGCCCAGCACCAGGCCGCCATTGCCGGTCAGCGATAAGGCAATGCCCACGCCTTCCTCGCCTTCATGCATGTCCGCATCACGGAGCAGGAAGTCCATGCCAACGGCCACGAGCCCGTTGGTCTGGATGTCAGCCGTCACCTTGTACTCGTCGCTGTCGGTATGCGCTTGCGGGCGGCTGATGGTGAAGCCGTCCGGCAGCTGCTTTTGCAGAGCTTCCACCAGGGCGTTCATGCGCTCAGCCATGATCGGGCAGACCGCGTTCCAGATTTCCAAATATCGCTGATGTTCCATGTGTTTCCTCACGGGTTTAGTTGTTCACGCTTAGTATAGTTCTCAGTATGATTGGTCCAAATTATTCGATTTGCAGATATACTACTGACACAACTTTCAAAGGAGCTTTTCATGGGATACGACGACGGCGAAGCCATCGCTATTGCTGGTCGCCCGCCGATGTCCGCAGCGGTGCGCAAGACCCTCTTCAACACCTTCCTGACGGTCGCGGTGATGCTGTTGATCACGGCCGGCGCATCGGTGGCCATGATCGGCAAGTCGCTGAGCCTGGGCGGGATGCTCGGGTTGTTCGTGGCGAGCATCGTGCTGATCTTCGTTCTGCGGGCAGCGAGCAAGAGCGCGCTGGGCCTGGTGGTACTGGCGGTCTTCTCGGGCATCATGGGGGCGATCATGGGCCCCGCGATGACGGTTCATCTCTCTGTCGCCAACGGGGCACAAAACGTGGCCCTGGCCGTTGGTATCACCGCGGTGGTGGTGTTGAGCTGCGCCGGCTACACGATCTCGTCACGCCGCGATTTCTCGCACCTGCGGACCATCCTGTTCGCCGGACTGGTCGCATTGCTCGTCGCAATGATTGCCAACATCTTTCTGGCCATTCCTGCGCTGTCGCTGGTCCTGAGTGCAATCGGTGCCGTCCTGTTTACCGGTTGGCTTCTGTTCGATCTTTCTGAGGTCATCCACGGCCGTGAAACCAACTACGTGCTCGCTTCGATCGGCGTGTACCTGGACATCCTGAACATCTTCATTTCGATCCTCAATATCCTGGGGATTACAAACAAGGATTGACAGCCCTGCGCCCCTGAAAGGGGCGTTTTAGTTCATAAGACACCACCATGCTCACCTATGCCCAAACCGCATCGTTGAATGCCTGTGCAAAAATGGAGCCTCACGAGTATGACGATGTCCGGTGGAGCTTTCGTTGGATTTTTCGCCTCTCATACCTGATGCTCGCAGTTCCTACGGTGGGTGCGCTCGTCTACTGGGGAGACGACTTGCCCATCGTCGTTATGGTGGCGTTGCTGATGGCTTGGGGCTACTGGTTCCGCTATTACAAGATCTACAAGGCCGCGATCCGGGTGCTCAAGCTTTTTGAGGACGGCCACCCGGTTATCCAGGATTATGTGGAGTTCCGGGACTTCGCGTATGCGACAGATCCGACTTGGGCCAAGAAGCACCTGGAATGAAAAAGCAGCCCGAAGGCTGCTTGAGATGCGGTGATTGATCAAGCCGCAGCTTTTTCCTCGACATGCGCGGATGCCTCCAGGATGCTCTTCTGGATGGCATCCCACTCTGCACGTGTCACCCGGCGCTTACGGACCGGGGATTCACCGTGCTCGCGTGGACCGCGGGTATAGCGGCACAGGTTGAGGGTGTCCTTGGTGAAGGAAGTGCACCACCAAAGCTGCATGCCTTGGGCACTTTGGAGCGTGGCTTCCATCTCTTCGGATTCCGGCAGGAAGGCCACCGGCAGCAGGAATCCCATGCCAGGGCAAACGCGACCCTTCTCCGATTCCAGACGGCTTTGGTAGGCTGCGAGCCGGTTGAGCCCATCCGGGCTCATATGGTACCCCTGCGGCATCTTGACGATCCGCTTTTCCGCGATCCACGGCTTCTGATCATGGTGGTCTTCCCACAGGCGTGGATAGGTGCCGCCAACGATGCAGGCCTTGCGATAGTAGTTCTCATCCAGAGGACGGAAAACACCAACACACCTGCGCATGCGAAGCTTGTTCAGCGCTTCGGCGTCTTCGGTGTCGAAGCGGAAGCGGTAGTTGATCGCCATGGTCATAGCGTCGTGCAGGAGCGCGATTCGTTCGCGATCCCCGAGGGTGCGGGGCGCGCCAGCATCGGCTGCCAGCATGAAGGCCAATCCGGCCGAATTCTTCGATGTCTGCATGATGTTTCCTTTATAGGGTTGAAGATCCTCCCTCGTATAGCGCGCAGCGGAGCTGGCAGCCTTCGGCGGCAAGCAATGAAATGCCGGCTCACGTGGAGCCGGCATGGAGGTATCGCTTACGCGTTGGCCTGATTCTTCGTCATTTCGGTGAATACCGCCCGCGCGCTAGCTTGCAGCTTTGCCGAAAGGCAGCTAGTCCGCAGCGCCTTGGTGAAAGCCTGGATCTGCAACGCTGCTGTTTGCCAATCCATGGCCTTTCGGAAGGCGCCCATCGTATGGCCTTGCTCTCGAGGGCTCAGGAAGCTCTTGATCGCTCGGTGGAACCGGGGCTCGAGCTCCTGGATCCGGGCGGTGTGACGCTCAGCCGCGGTGCCGCAGTTGCCGCACAGGGTTTCGCTGCCTTCCTCAGTTTCCCGATGAATCCCGCAATCGGCGCAGTGATCGCTTTCTCCGCCATTGGCTTCGATCGCATGCTGCACCCATTCCCAGTAGCCAAGCTTGGTGTTCCCTTCGGAGACGTCCTGCTGCCAGTCCTCCCGGTCGTAGTAGCCGTGCTCATGGCCCCAACGACGTTCAAGCGCTTCGACAGCGGCATCCATCTGCCAGCGAGGATTCAGGCTGGACAGCAACGCCATGATCGCCTTATGGGCATTAGCGTCCGTCAGCGATCGCAGCGCATTGAGCTTGGCTTCGTAGGGGTGATTGAAGTCCTCCGAAGCGTCATCATCCAGCTCCCAGTAGTAGCCATGGAGATCCGATCGGTGAATCAGAATCCCCGCTGCATCCAGGTAGGCATCCAAAAGGTTCCGTCGGGTGACGTAAGCCTCGATGTGGACAACTGAAGCAGGATTGGACCAGTCCACCTGCGCCAGATTGTCCTCCAGGTTGCAATCGCAAGCCGCGTTGACGCCTTCGCCCCAGGGGTAAGTGCCGCCAGTATCCCGCATGCCGGTATCAGCGCACTGAGGGCACACCGCCGGCGGCTCCTGCTGGCTGAGTTGCTCGACGTGCAAGGCAAATTCGTGCAACAAGCCATGCTTGCGCAAGAACATGCCTACCACTTCAGGCTTGGAAGCCAGCTTCGACCAGGGGATATCCGATACCGAGGCCGCCTTGAGCGTTGCGTCCATGACGTGCCGGTTCCGGAATCCTTCTTCAGCGGAGACGAGTTCCACGGCCTGGTCGCGCTTGAGCGGCTTGCCGCGCTTGCCGAGGCCCAGTTCGTGGGCCCGTGCCAGCAACTTGTCCGCGCGGGCATAGATGTTGGCTGTGTGGGCGTGCTTGTTGGTGTCGTTCATGAGTATGTCCTTTCAGATTGGCAGAGCCATAGGGGTTTGGTGGGGAACTGCGTTGCCAACAAGGCTCTGCGCTATGTCAGAACAAGGTTGGTAGGTATTTCCTAGAGAGATGACAGCTCCGTACGCCGAATGGCGCGCAGTTCAGAGAGTCGAATAGGTATAGCGTCACGCCGGCCCGGCGCCTGGTTGCTAACCAGGAGAAGGCGGTGGCACAGGCGAGAAGAAACCAACACGCGGCCTACGGGATCGTTTGACAAAGCTGAATCACGCGCTATACTTAATCGTAACTCGCAACTAACACCAAACAGCCATGTCCGACTTCTCCCGCATCGAGCTCCTCTACACCGACCGCGAGGGCCAGGTCTTCAATCACGCTATCCGATTCCTGGGCTTTCCCGGCGGCGAGCGTCATGTCTGGATCAGCGAGGGCGTGAAGGGTGAGGGGCGCACGTACACGATCGACGCCCGGATCTACTCGTCGGACGCAGTGATGGACCTGCTGCTGCTCAACGACGCGCTGCGCCGCGCCGTCGGCGACTGTGCGGATGTGACGCTTCGCCTGCCGTATCTGCCCTATGCTCGTCAGGACCGTGTCACGGTCGAAGGCGAGCCCCTGTCCGTCAAGGTGTTCTGCACCCTGATCAACGCCATGAAGGTCGATCGCGTGGTGGTCGCCGACCCTCACAGCACGGTGGGCCCAGCGCTGCTGGACCGCCTGGAGATCGAATCGGCCGAAGCCTTCATGGGCCAGTTGCTGGCGCTGCCTGAATTCGCAGGCGGTGTGGCCCTGGTGGCGCCCGACGCCGGCGCACACAAGCGGGTGCAAGCCATGGGCGAGAAGTTCGGGTTGCCGGTGGTCTTCTGCGCCAAGGTCCGCGACACGGCTACAGGCCGGCTGGGCGGCGCGCGAGTGCTGGACGATTTGCCGGTTCTGCCGCTCTTGGTGGTTGACGACATCTGCGATGGGGGAGGGACCTTTGCGGCCCTTGCACCCATCCTGCGCCAGCACACCTGCCAGCCGATCAGCCTGTACGTGACCCACGGCCTGTGCACCAAAGGCTTGGCGCCGCTCAAGGACTACGATCAAGTGTTCACCGCCTATCCCCGCGATACCGACCTGTGGACCCGCCGCGGTGGCGTTTTCCAGGCCATCGACACAACGCAACTGCCGGTGGCCGCATGAATGCCGAGCAACGCGCCGGCGCCGAGGCGCGCCGCGATCAGCAAGTCGCCGAACGAGAGCATGCCCAGGATCTGCGCACCCTCGAGCACCTGCGCGCCCTGGCCAGCCAGTGGAGGGCCACCGCTGCAACGATTCTTCGTGAAGAGCACGGCGGCGCATACATGCTGCCGGCGCAGATCCCGCACGAGCTTGAAGTCGTGATCACGTACTGGGAAACACGCGCGTTCATGTCTCAGCCGTACACGCCTGAAATGTAACAGTTAGCGGAACCATTGCATGGATCGCTTTTCCCGCTATACTAAATCGTAAATCGCAACTAACACCTTTCTTCACCGGAGCAGCACTATGTCTACCTTGAACCCCCTGACCCAGATCGACTTCTACAAGAGCGGCCACATCTTCCAGTACCCGGCCGGCACCGAGAGCGTCTACTCGAACTTCACTGCACGCTCCGATCGTCTGGCGCCCGTGCTGCGCGCCGGCCTGGCTCCCTTCGAAGGGAAGGTGGTGTTCACTGGTCTGCAAGGCTTCTGCAAGGAATTCCTGATCAATGCCTTCAACGTGGGCTTCTTCCAACAGCCCAAGGCGCAGGCCGTGCGCCAGTACCAGCGCCGCATGGACAATGCTCTGGGCCCGGGCGCTGTGCCGGCCGATCACATCGCCGCGCTGCACGACCTGGGCTACCTGCCTATTCGCATCAAGGCCTTGCCCGAAGGTTCCCGCGTCAACATCAAGGTGCCACTGTTCACCGTGCGCGAGACCAAGAAGGAGTTCGCCTGGCTCACCAACTACCTGGAAACCGTGCTGTCGAACTTCAACTGGAAGCCGATCACGGTGGCGACCCTCGCCTACGAGTATCGCCGGCTGCTGGAAGCCTACGCCGAAGTGACCGGCGCAGACACGACCTTCATCGACTGGCAGGCGCACGACTTCTCGGCCCGCGGTCTGTCGGGCCCCGAGGACTCCATGCGCGCTGGCTTCGCGCACCTGCTGTCGTTCACTGGCACCGACACCGTGGCGGCCATCGACTACGCCGAAGCCTTCTACGGCGCCGATTCCGACAAGGAACTGGTCGGCGGCAGCGTGCCCGCCACCGAACACAGCGTCATGAGCATGGGCGGCAAGCTGGACGAAATCGGCACCTTCCGCCGCCTGATCACCGAGGTCTATCCCTCGGGCATCGTGTCCATCGTGTCCGATACCTGGGACTTCTGGCAGGTGATCACCGAGTACGCCAAGACGCTGAAGGCCGAGATCCTGGCCCGTACGCCCAATGCGCTGGGCCAGGCCAAGGTCGTGTTCCGTCCGGACTCCGGCGATCCGGTCAAGATCCTGACCGGCTACACCTGGGAAGAGCTCAAGCGCGGCCCCTACGGCCCCGATCGTGACGAGAACGGCATGTTCACCGTCAAGGAAACCGGCCAGAAGATCACCGAGGCGGAGCAGAAGGGCGCTGTGGAATGCCTGTGGGATATCTTCGGCGGCACCTACACCGACAAGGGCTACCGCGTGCTGAACCAGCGCGTGGGCCTGATCTACGGCGACTCGATCACGCTGCCTCGTGCCGAGCAGATCCTCGAGCGCCTGAAGAACAAGCAGTTCGCCTCGACCAACTGCGTGTTCGGCATCGGCTCCTACAGCTACCAGTACCTGACCCGCGACAGCTTCGGCATGGCGATGAAGGCTACCTGGGGCATGGTCAACGGTGAGGCGCGCGAGCTGTCCAAGGACCCCAAGACCGACAGCGGTACGAAGAAGTCGGCCGTGGGCCTGCTGCGTGTCGAGCGCGAGGGCGACAACTATGTCCTCTACGACCGCCAGACGCCCGAGCAAGAAGCCCAAGGCCTGCTGGAAGACGTCTTCGTCGATGGCAAGCTGGTGCGTGAGCACACCCTGGCCGAGATCCGTGCCCGCGTGCGTAACGGCGGATAACTCGACCTGCGCGTCATGCATCCCCGCCCTGTGGCGGGGTTTTTTCATTCAAACTTTGTCGCATAATGAAAGTAAGTCTGCTATACTAGGGACAAGGAGTGCCCCATGCAAAGACCCCCCGAAAAAATGATCCCTGCGACGATGCAGCGTGCTACCGAATATGCACGACGCAGCGTTAGCGACGCGATCAAGTATGCCCAGGTGCTGACGACCGACCCCGAGGCGGATAAGCGCAAGGGGGAATGCTTGTGCCCAGTCTGCTACTACCATGCACAGCGTTATGGGCGGGTTGGGGGTGCGGCCTGCACCTCGCGTCCCTGCATGTGTTGCGGCAAAGTGATGAACTTCGGCTCGACGCTGACCGACGTCCTTTGCAAGGCCTGCGCGAAGGAAACGGACCTGTGCTGCCGCTGTGGCGCCGACATGAATTTGCATGAGCGGGCCTCCTGGCCAACCCCAAAATTGCGAGACTCTCAGGATGACAAAGACCACTGACCACTACGAACGCCCAATCCTCACGGTGGACGTCGTACTGCTTGCTCTGATCGACGACCGCCTGCACGTCGCCCTGGCCACGCGCGCGGCCGCGCCCTTCGAGAACCAGCTGGCGCTGCCCGGCGGCTATGTGCATGTCGAGGAGGACTCCGACACTGGCCAAACGGCTCGACGGGTGCTGCGCTCGAAAATCGGGTTTGACCCCGCGCACCTCGAGCAAGCCTTCACCGAGTCCGGGGCCCAGCGCGATCCGCGCGGCTGGTCCGCATCCGTGGTCTACCTGGCGCTGCACGCTGCCGAAGAGCTGCAAACGCTGGCCGAAGACGGCCGCATCCAGCTCTACGACGTCGATGCGCTGCCGGAGCTGGCATTCGATCACCGGCAGCTGGTCGCCCTGGCAGTGCAGCGGCTGCGCGCCAAGGCGGCTTACACGTCGATCGTCGCCCACCTGTTGCCAAGCGAGTTCACCATTCCGCAAGTCCAGGCTGCCTTTGAAGCAGTGACCGGCCACCGCGTGAACGCAGCCAACTTCCGGCGCAAGATCCTCGAGACAGGCGCGTTCACGGAGACCCGCATGGTTCCTGCGGCGTTTCGGCCGGCGCAAGCGTACCGCCTGGTCGAGCCTCTCACAGACTTCGGTCAAAACCTGGTCCGGTAAGCGGTCAACAGTGGTCATTTTGACCACAACTGCATAGATCTGCGTCTTCGGGGCTATACGGAACACGGCGCCGCCCAGTGTGCCGGTAGTGACCCCCGATCATGCAAAATCGACACGTAAATCACCTCATCGGTGCCACGCTCATTGCGGGTGCCCTCGGGGCCCCATTGCTTGCGGCCGCCTCTCAATATTTCACTGTAGTTCCGTCGCCCGGCAGGCAAGGCATGCCGCCCGAGCCTGGCGCAGAACTCGAGATCGTACTGAATACAGGCCCACTGGCCGTGGGCAAGAAGGGCCAGCCGTACAGCCAGGACATGACGCCATTCTTGCGCGTAACCGGCGACCCGGCGTTTGACATCTCAAAGGCAACTTGGTCAGCCAGCGCCGAACTTCCTTCGGGATTGAGCATCGGCGCCACGGGGCTCATCTCTGGGATGCCTACAAGTACGACCGACGGGGCTAATTTCACCGTAACCGCAGGTTATGCGGACAAGTCGCAGTCGCAAACATATACGATCGTCATCAACGGCGTCACGCTGACGGCGTCGAAGGTCGTTGCGGGCGGCGCGTTTTCCTGCGCGTTGACTGGCGGGGGCGCAGTCTATTGCTGGGGCATCAATCATTCCGGTCAGCTGGGGAACGGAACAACTGCCACTTCCTACAGCCCAACCCAGGTCGTCGGCTTGACTTCAGGCGTAAGCGACATCGCCGTTGGAAACGACCACGCGTGCGCCCTGCAATCGGGTGTGCTTCGTTGCTGGGGTTCAAATGACTCCGGCCAGGTGACCGGCGATGGCCTGTCGTCTGGTGCCCCGATAACGTCGCCTTACACAGTGTCTGGCTTGCATGGAAATATCAGTTCCTTTGCTCTGGGAAGCAGCTTCACTTGTGCGACGCAGTCTGGCGCTGTCTACTGCTGGGGTTCCAATAGTTCTGGGCAGATGGGCTACGGTGGAAACCCAGGCATCAATGGAGTAACGCGCATTGATGGACTCAACACCGCTTCTATGGTGGCAGCCGGGCCTTCGCATGCGTGTGCGGTCGATATGGGCCGGGCCTATTGCTGGGGTGACAATTACAACGGTCGACTTGGCTCGGGCAGTACCGCCAATTGGAGGGAGCTTCAACCACAGCTTGTTGTTGGTTTGAGTTCAGGAGTCACAGCCGTCGCGGGCAACGCTACCGCGGCGCATACGTGTGCAATCCATAATGGGGCAGCAAAATGCTGGGGACAAAACTCGGTCAACGCTCTGGGCAATGGAACCACTACCGATGCATTGACTCCTGTCCAGGTCTCCGGTTTGACTTCAAATGTCACTCAGATTAGCGTAGGTGGAACCCATACCTGCGCAATTACGGGTATGACTACCGTCTGCTGGGGTGATGGAAGCAATGGCCGGCTTGGAACCGGGGACACTACAAACGCACCTACCCCAATAGCTATCCTGAATGGAACGCCCCAGATCAGCGCTGGCGCCTATCACACATGTGCGCTTGTTAGCGGCGTGGCCCACTGCTGGGGAGTTGGCAGCGGTGGACGGCTCGGCACCGGGAAAGACGCTGATTCTCTGTATCCTGTGCCTGTAGCTCGGTGATACGAGTTGTAGGAGCAAGCGCCTTCGGGCGCTTTTTACTTTCCATTACGTTTTGGCTATACGGGCTTTAAGACGTGCGTGAAGCGTCAGAAAGCACCAGCATGAAAGTCATACCAATCCAAGCACTCATCTCCGCACTCGTTCTGACGGTGCCCGTTGCTGTGCACGCGGCACAATTCTTCACCGTCGTTCCAAGCCCTGGAAAACAAGGTAACGAGCTGCCGGCGGAAGACATCACGCTCACGCTCAATGCAGGAGCCATGACAGCCGGTCAGGTGGGGAAGCCCTACAGCCATAACCTAGCGCCATATCTTCAAGTCACTGGAGATCCAGCCTATGACCCAGCGAAAGCGACATGGAGTGCCGATCAGGATCTGCCATCCGGACTGACAATCTCAGCATCCGGAATGCTTGGTGGAACCCCGACCGCCAAAAACCCTGGCACTGAGTTCGTCGTTACAGCCTCGTACAAAGATAAATCGGCACAGCAGACCTACACGATCATCATCGATGGAGTCGCTTTCCAAGCATCTACGGTGACCGCTGCCGGTGGTCTGTTTTCCTGTGCTGTGACACCGGCTGGCGCCCTTTACTGCTGGGGCTTCAACTCGAATGGCCAACTCGGTAACGGGACGACTGCGCCATCTTCAACCCCCAGCCTTGTTCCGCAACTGAGTAGCGGTGTGACCTATGTTGGAGCTGGGACTATGCATGCCTGCGCGCTCAAATCGGGAGCTGTCTATTGCTGGGGAAGCAATGAAGGTGGCAGGCTGGGGGCTGGACTGGCCGGCACTGAGGGGTCCTCCACACCTGTCATGGTCAGCGGGATGGAATCGAATGTCACCCATCTGTCTGTTGGAGACAGTCATTCATGCGCAGTTCGCAATGGTGCCGCGTACTGCTGGGGATGGAATACTGACGGAGCCTTGGGGAACGGAACAACTACCTCTTCTGGGGTTCCTGTCCAGGTATCGGGGCTGACGAGTGGCGTGACACGAGTCGCCACAGGGGGCGGCCACTCTTGTGCGGTCGTATTTGACCGAGCTATGTGCTGGGGGGCTAACGACAATGGCCGGCTGGGCACGGGGGATGACGGAGCCACATTCAGGTTCACTACGCCGCAACTTGTCGCGCTGACGCCGGGCGTGACCGATATCTCCAGCAACCGAAACTCTGCTACCACCTGTGCTCTGAAGAACGACGCCTTGTTCTGCTGGGGTGCAAATGCCAACGGCTCAGCGGGGGTGGGCTTGGCAGGTCCGGTTGGGACGCCCACACCTGTTGTCGGCATGTCCAGTGGGGTCACTCAGGTCAATGTGGGTAGCTATCACACGTGTGCCGTAAGTAATCAAGCCGCCTACTGCTGGGGAAACAACCGGTATGGCCAGCTCGGAAATGGAAACACGTCAGAATCAAATACTCCCCAAGGCGTTGTTGGGCTGAGCAGTCGAGTGGTGCAGATTTCAGCGGGGAACAATCACTCGTGCGCCATCCAAGCTGGTAGCGCAAAATGCTGGGGTCTTGGGACTCTGGGCCAACTGGGTAATGGCGAAAGTGCAAACAAGCTCACCCCCGAGGAAGTTAGTCCTTAATGGCCAGTTTCGCCAAAGACGAGGTGTGCCCGCCATCGAGCTTTGCGACATGTGAAGCGTCAAGCCAATGGCGGCGCGAAAACGAAAAAAGGCGCCAGAAAACGCCTTTTTTCATGATACACAGGATTTCAAGCCAGAAAGGTCGCCTGTCGGGCGGTCTTCGGCTTTGGACGCCACAGAATCCCCAAGAGAATCGCCAGGGTGGCCAGCATTTCGGCACCCAATCGAACCCAGATGGCGGCGTCCGGTGAAACGAGCCAACGCACCAGGTAGTACACGGCACCGATCACCACCGCATAGAAACCCCACATGCCTCCCGCGGCCAGCTCGATATTGTGTCCCCCGGGTTCGGCAGCATTTGCCCACGCACACGTGAGCGCCACGAATGCTGCTGCGCTGAGACACACTGCGTAGACGGCAAGGATAGGGCCAAAGACGTTGGCCAGCAGAGCCGAGCCCCCTTCACAAACCGCACCCATGAGAGGGAGGATGAGCCAGTGCCGGCTCAACATACCGCGCGTCATCATTCGCCTTTCTGAGCCAGCAGCCAGGCTTCGTCATACACCGGGATGCCCAGATCGCTTGCCTTGGTGAGCTTGCTGCCAGCGTTTTCGCCTGCCACCACTGCGAATGTCTTCTTGGAGACCGAATCCGAGGTCTTGCCGCCCAGGCTTTCGACCAGGGCCTTCGCTGCTTCGCGCGACAGGAAGGGCAAGGTGCCCGTCACCACCACGGTCTTGCCGGAGAGCACGCCGCCGGTGATCTTGGCTTCCGGCTCGGGCTTCACATAGCTGGCCAGGAGGTCGATCTCGGGGCCGAAATGCTCGTCGGCAAACGCGGCGACGACCGAACCCGCCGTGATCGGGCCCACATCCGGGATCGCCAGCAGACCGTCGTAGGTCGCTGAGCGGACGGCTTCCCAGGTGCCGAAGTGTTGAGCCAGGCGCTTGGCGGTGCCTTCACCGACACCTTCGATACCCAGGGCGAAAATGAAGCGGCGCAGCGGGCGGCCAACCGAGTCAGCAATGCCCGTCACGAGCTTGGCGGCGGACGACTTGCCCCAGCCTTCCAGGTTGGCAACGAGCGAGGCATCCAGGCGATACAGGTCGGAGGCCTTCGCGATCAGGCTGGCGGCCAGCAGGTCGCGCACGCTGCCTTCGCCCAGGCTGTCGATGTCCATGCCCAGGCGCGAGCCGAAGTGGGTCAGGCGGAACAGGCGCTGGTCCGAGCAGCTGGTGCCGCCCGTGCAGTAGTGCTCGCCCATACCTTCTTCGCTGCCGGCGATGAATTTCACCGTTGAGCCGCATGTCGGGCAGTGCTCCGGCATCGTGAAGGGGCCGGTCGCCGCGGGACGCAGCTCCAGAACCGGGTTGACCAGTTCGGGGATCACGTCGCCTGCGCGCCGGATGACCACCGTGTCGCCGACACGCACGCCCTTGATGTTGTTGACCTGGTGCTCGTTGTGCAGGGTCACGTTGGTGACAGTCACGCCACCGACGTGGACCGGCGTCAGCCGGCCAACCGGAGTCAGCTTGCCCGTGCGGCCGACCTGGATGTCGATCGCCTCGAGCAGCGTGGTCTTTTCTTCGGCCGGGAACTTGTACGCAAAGGCCCAGCGAGGCGTGCGCGTGTTCCAGCCCAGCGCATCCTGCTGGTCAAAGCGAGCGATCTTGTAGACGACGCCATCGATCTCAAAGGGCAGGGCCTTGCGCACGTCTGCCACAGCTTCGAACGATTTCTGCACTCCCTCGATGCCGGTCACGACCTCGAACAGGCCGCTGACCTGGAAGCCCAGCTTCTTCAGGTACGCCAGCACCTGGGCCTGGCTGTCGAAGTCATGCGCGGCTGCATCGACCAGCGAATAGGCAAAGAAGCTCAGGCGGCGTGATGCCGTGACCTTCGGGTCCAGGGTTCGCAGGCTGCCGGCCGCGGCATTGCGGGTGTTGGCATATTCCTTTTCACCGAGTGCACGCTGCCGATCGTTCAGGCGTGCCAGCGCGGCGATCGTCATCAGGACCTCGCCCCGGATCTCGCCCGTGAACGGCTCAGGCAGGCGCAGCGGCACGGACTGGATCGTACGGACCTGCGCGGTCACATCCTCGCCGGTTTCGCCATCGCCGCGGGTGACGGCCTGCATGAAGATGCCATGCGCATAACGCAGGGAGCACGACAGACCATCGTATTTGGGCTCGCGGGTAAGCTCCAAGCTTTCCAGAGCTACGCCCAGCTCGTCGGCCATGCTGCGGCAGAAGCCGGCCGCTTCTTCGGCATCCATGGCGTTGTCGATCGACAGCATCGGCACCGCATGACGAACTTCTGCCAATCCCGACACGGGAGCACCCCCAACGCGCTGCGTTGGCGAGTCCGCTGCAACCCACTCCGGATGCGCTGCTTCCACCTCCTGGAGCTGGCGGAACATCGAGTCATACTGACTATCAGGTACGGTCGGCGCGTCCAGCACGTAATACTCGTGAGCCAACTGGGCTACGTAATCCTTCAGGCGAACGTAGGCTTCGACGGAGACGAGATCGACAGCCAGCAGAGCGGGGTTCTGGGTCATAAGGAAAATTCTGGAAAAAGTGAACTACAGTATACCAGAAAATGCATATATGACACATTCAGTTCAGGCTCAAAATCCCGCCTTTCCCCCCAATAAATACGGCACCGGCGCGCCGAGGAAAAAGCCCATATAGGTTTGGCCAGGAGTGATATGCCGAATCATCAGCTGGCCTCCGTGGTAGGCCACCAGGCGCCGCACCAGGGCCAGATCCAGGTCGTCGGACAACTCCCAAGTCAGCGCGGTCCACGCCAACAGGTCTGGTTCTTCGATGAGGCTGCCAAGAATGGGACAGCCGGCGGGGATCGGGCCCACGCACACCAGGGTGTCCATAACGCGCGACTCGGCGTAAATGTTGATCACCTGTCCCTGTTCGCCACTGACCATAATGCCCAGCAGGCAGCTCAGGATGCTGCGAAACACGGGATCCGAGGTACGCAGTATCGGTAGCGGTGCCAGGTTGAAAACGGTGTCTGGATGGACATGCTGGTAGGTGTTCACGATATGACGGGCCGTGATGTTAAGGTCCAGCAGGCCGGGTGAGAATGGTAACAAGCTGGAATTGGCATACCGCTGCATACGCTCCATCGTCTTCTGAATCAGAAGCGTCGCCGTCTGGTAAGCCACCTTCTCCGCCTGGGGAATGTGCTGTGTGGTGTTGCGCAGCCTTGACAGCGGCTCCTGAACCACCTCTACCACTGCGTGCATGAACGCATTGTGGTCTGTCAGCAAATCCTCCATCGCCTGACTACATTCGGCTTTTGCTCGGAACAGCTGATCGTTTAGACGCAGCAGCTGCATCTCAGATTGCAGTGGCTCGGTGATGTCCTTGCTCATGATGGTGAAGCAGCCATCTCCACAGCTGGCAAACAGGCATTCGAACGTCCGACCGATTGGTTCCCAGTACAAATCAACGCATGCTTGCGGCCCATCAACACGGATTGATTCGAGTACGGTCACCAGCTCGGTGGCCCGGGCCAGGAAAGGGAACTGCTCGAACATGGGTGCACCTAAGCGCAACTGCATCTCATCGAGCATGGGGAGGCCCGCCTTATTGGTCTCCACAATGACGAACTCCGGTAGAGCGGCACCACTTTTCGTCAAGAATTCACAGACAGAGATAGCCATCGGGATGTTGTCCAACAGGTGCCTGTAGTCCATTCGGCTCTTGAAGGCAGCCTGCTCGATCAGCTTGATTTCGGTGATGTCACGGGTGATCAGCGTGAGCCCGGCCAGATTGCCCTTATCGTTTTCGTAGAAAATGGGTGTTGCGGTGATGCGGATGGCTGAGATGCCGCGATCAGGTACATCCCGATGGCGCTGCAAATCGAAGATGGCCGGCGCACGTGCTTCTATGGCTCGGCGCTCCACGTCAGCAAAAGCGGCAGCCACCCTTGGCGGGAAGACTTCCTCGCTGCGCCTGCCAAGAACCTTGCTCTGTTGCAAATCATAAGGTTTTAGCAACGTGTCATTACATATGAGGATCAGTCCGTCGCTGTCCTTCACGCAAAGCCCATTGCCAGCGGAGAACTCCGACCGGCTGAGTAAAAAGCCCAGCGTGCCAAAGCGAGGGCTGTAGCCGTCGGAGATGAAGTTGTGAAGTTTGGGAAATCGCCTTAGCGCCAGGGTAAACAGTACCAGGTCGACTCCGGCCAGTAGGATGCCGGCCAGGGCAGAGGCCCAAAGATGTACTGAAAATACCTCGCTGTATGCTGTCGTCTCGTCAAGCCCCTGCAAAATGGGGTGCATCATGCTTATCGAAGCTAGGAATGTCAGCTTAGCGCCAAGGGCTACCACTACGAAGTAAATCAACCTGCGCAGGCCTGTTTTCAGTCGCATTCTCAATAAAATTCTTGTTTGACCCTAAGACCTTGGCATTTGCCTCGTTTAGCGCCGGCATGGTTATTGTCACGTGCCGCTGGGTTGTTCTGAGCTCTTCATGACCCATGAAACCTCTGACCTGCTCGAGCGTATATCGGCCACTGGCTAATGCCAAATTGGCAAATGTATTTCGAAGCACATTTGCACCACCCTGTTCCGGATCGATCATTGCCAGTTCAAACCAATAATCAATCCGCCGGAACAAGCCAGACGGCGTATAGCCCTTTCCCATGGAGGTCGATGGGCAAAACAATTCCCCTGGAATTCGACGTTTCAATCGCTCTGTCTGCCAGGCGGTAAGCCAGTCACGCCACGGCCCGTCCGGCAGCACAATCGTACTGTGATCGGGATGCACGGTCTGCGACTTCACTTCTATGCTGAATCCAGGCTGTATTCCAGCACATTTCAGGCCAATGACTTCACTATTTCGTAGCCCGGCGCCGACCATGAGTGCAGCCAGTGCACGGTCACGCGGCGCTTTCGCACCCTCCATATGTTCCAACACATTTTGAAGCTTCAGAAGTTGCGCTTGCGTCAGGCCCTTAGGCAGCGCAATAGCAAGCTCCCGTTCTTGGCGCAGCAGCGTTTTCAAGGGATGTTCGCCAGGCCAACCGATTGCCAATAGGTGCAGATAAACCTTGTCTAGCAACTGCAAGTATCGGCGGCGGGATACCGGCAAAAGTTGTTTATCACCGAAGAATTCTGTTCCCTCCTTTTCAGTAGCTTCCAGCAGCGTCATTTTTTTGGCGGAGAGGAAAGTTGACCATGCCGCGAACATCGTGAAATAGGTCTCCTTCGACGACTCTCGAAAGTGCCGGGTGCCGAGGATTCTTTGCTGTGCAAGCCACGAGACGAACGTACTCTCGGCCGAGTCTCGCCAAGATGCCAAACTGTCAGCAGGCCAAAAGTCTGCTTCCGCGGGATGGGCAGTCGCGGCGCGGATGTTGCCGTGTCGCTCCAATATGTCCCTCAACTTGCTGTTAAGAAAAGAAACGCGTTTCACGCGATTTTTGCAATATTACACCTGAGTGTCAAGTTGCATAAGTGAAGGGTGTGTACCATCTCTCGGCACAATAGCAGCAAAAACGCTATACACCATATCGCAATTTCATGTCTGTCACTTGTGCCAAATTACCTTACGCAGGGCCCCGCCGGGCCTGCGCCTTCTGTTCTGCGACTGCCGCCCGCGCATGGCCGTGATTTCTTCGTTGGCGACATCCATGGGGCCTTCGGGCTGGTTGTTGAGGCGCTGACACGACTGAGCTTCGACCCGAGGGTCGACCGGCTCATCTGCGCCGGCGACCTAGTAGATCGTGGCGACCAGAGCACGGAATCCCTGGAATTTCTCCGAGAACCATGGGTATTTGCTGTTCGAGGCAACCACGAGCAGATGCTGCTCGATGGCTTCGAGCCCAACCCACCAGATGGTTACTGGGCCCAGATCTCCATCGATAATGGGGGCGGATGGTTTTTGAAGGAGCCTGTGGATCGGAGGGTCCAGCTCCTGCGTGCCTTTCGCGCCCTGCCGCTGGCCATCGAAATTCCCACGCCGCAGGGCTTGGTCGGCGTCATCCATGCCGAGGTGCCCGTTTCAATGAGCTGGGACGCGTTCACGAGGGAGCTTGGCTACCAGAATGCCGAGGTTTGCGAAAGCGCCATTTGGGGCCGTATCCGGGTGCAGTACAAGATCGGGGATTCGGTCCCTGGCGTGTGGCGCATCTTCTGCGGCCACACGATCCGGGCGGCTATGCCCCGCTGGCAGGGCAACATCTGCTTCGCGGACACCGGCGGCTACCGGGCCTGGCGCGACGGTCCCGGGCAAGGGTTTGCGCTCTCGGTGATTAACATTCTCGCCCCGCAAGACGTGATCGCTTCGGCTGGCCAGGACGCGATGCTGACCCTGGTGGATGCCTGACCTTAGGCCGGCGCTGCCGCGCCGGCCATACACCGATTGATAGGGAGGACATGGCTTCGCAAAGCAGGCATGAAGCATGTTTCGGGCTATACTAAATCGACCCCGCAGTGTGACAGCCAGGTGCAATATCTGGCTTATTTTGTTATCGAAGTTAGGGTTTTACGGTAAACACGGGGCTTTTCCAACCCTTCCTCTCTATACTGATTTGCAGCAAAAGCTGCACTTCACTATAGAGGAAACATCATCATGATCCAAACACAAATCTCCACCGCAATCACCTCCATCGCCTCGGGCGCGCGCATGCTCGCTGAAAGCAAGTTCTTCATGGGTTATGCCCGCTGGTCCGACCAGAAGAACGGCTACGAAACCTGGGACGAGGCTGTCCATCGTGTGATGCAGATGCATCGCAACAAGTACGCGGAAAAGCTGTCCCCGGAGCTCGATCAGTTGATGGTCGAAGCCGAGCAGGCGTACAAGGACAAGCTGGTGCTGGGCGCGCAACGCGCGTTGCAGTTCGGCGGCGAGCAGCTGCGCAAGCACGAGGCTCGCATGTACAACTGCTCGACGAGCCACGTCGATCGCCCGGCCTTCTTCCAGGAATGCATGTATCTGCTGCTGTGCGGTTGCGGCGTGGGCTTCTCGGTCCAACAACGCCACATCTCCAAGCTGCCGCAGATCGAGCGTCGCTCGGCCAAGCGCGTCAAGCCGTTCCAGATCCCCGATTCGATCGAGGGCTGGGCCGACGCTTTCGGTGTGCTGCTGTCGTCGTACTTCCGTTCCGGTGGCACATTCCCTGAGTACCGTGGCGTGCAGGTGCACTTCGATTTCTCGAAGATCCGCCCCAAGGGTGCCATGATCTCGGGCGGCTTCAAGGCGCCGGGTCCTGACGGTCTGCGTGCCGCACTCCAAAAGTGCGAAGCGCTGCTCGAGAAGGCCCTGGATGACGAAGCCCGTGTTTCGATCTCCCCGATCGTGGCCTACGACTTCGTCATGCACATGTCCGACGCGGTCCTGGCTGGCGGCGTTCGTCGCTCCGCGACGATCTGCATGTTCGACAAGGATGATGAGCAGATGCTCAACGCCAAGACGGGCAACTGGTTCGAAGAGAACCCGCAGCGCGGCCGCAGCAACAACTCCGTGGTGCTGAACCGTGCTGATCTGACCCGCGACGAGTGGGCCAAGATCATGACGGCGGTGCGTGATTACGGCGAACCCGGCTTCGTGTTCGTGGACGACATGGATACCATGTACAACCCGTGCGTGGAAATCGGCATGCGTCCCATCTGCGTGCAAACAGGCGAATCTGGCTTCCAGTTCTGCAACCTGACCGAGATCAACGGTGGCAAGTGCATCTCGCGTGAAGCGCTTCTGCGCGCCGCACGCGCCGGCGCGATCCTGGGTACCCTGCAAGCCGGCTACACCGACTTCAACTACCTGTCGGACGCTACGCGCCGCATCACCGAGCACGAGTCCCTGATCGGGGTGTCGATCACCGGCTGGATGAACAATCCGGACGTGCTGTTCGACGAGGCACTGCTGAAGGAAGCGGCCGAGCTGGTCCGCCAGGTCAACCGCGAGGTGGCCGCGCTGATCGGCATCAAGCCTGCCGCGCGTACGACCTGCGCAAAGCCTTCGGGCAATGCGTCGGTGTTGCTGGGCACGGCTTCGGGCATTCATGGCGAGCATGCTCCCATGTATTTCCGCAACGTGCAGATCAACAAGGAAGACGAAGTTGCCAAGCTGATCATGGAGCGCAACCCGAAAATGGTTGAAGAATCCGTGTGGAGCAATGGCGGCACCGACATCGTCGTGAGCTTCCCGGTGGTCTCCAAGCAGGGTTCCGTCTTTAAGCGGGATCTGCTGGGTGTCAAGCAGCTGGAGTACGTGAAGAGGGCTCAGCAGTCCTGGGTCGAGCACGGTACGAACGTGGAGCTGTGCGTGAACCCCGGTTTGCGTCACAACATCTCCAACACGATCACCGTGGACGACTGGGCTGCCGTCGAGCAGTACATCTTCGACAACCGCCAGTGGTTCGCAGGGATCTCCCTGCTGGCCGCCAGCGGTGACAAGGCCTACGTGCAGGCTCCCTTCACGGAAGTCTTCACGGCCGAGCAAATCCTGGCCAACTACGGTGACGCCAGCATGTTCGCATCGGGTCTGATCGTCGATGGGCTGCATGCCTTCAATGACAACCTGTGGGCGGCGTGCGACAAGGCACGCTCGTTCGCGGCGAAGTCGGAGAGCGGCTCGCTGATGGCGGTGAACATGGAAGAGCCTGGCGTCGCTTCGGTGGCCGCCAGCTCGATCAAGGATCCGCTGCAACGTGACTGGGTGCGTCGTTTCCACAAGTTCGCTAGCTTCTTCGGCGGCGACGTGGATCAGACCACCAACTGTCTGAAGGACAGCTTCAACCTGCACAAGTGGGTCAGCATCCAGCGCGCGCTGGAAGACATCGACTTCTCCATGGAGTTGGGTCAACAGCGCTACGTTGATGTCGACACGCTGGCCTCCCAGGCCTGCGCAGGCGGTGTGTGCGAGATTACCCTGTAATCTCGTGACTGGCTGAACCAGTACCTCAAGCTCCCTCACCTAGTGGGGGAGCTTTTTTATGGGCGACAGCTCAGCGGTCCGTGCCAGGCGAAGAAAACCCCGGCCGCTCATCGAGCAGTCGGGGTCGAGGGGAGGGCGATCAGCCGTCGTTGCGGATCTGCCACCAGCCGCGGTGGGTCATTTTGCCGTCAGCGTCGAATTCCAGGAGCTCGCCCTGGTTGAAACCTTTGCGGATCATGCGCTCGAGGTGCTCGAGCTGGGCTTCAGGAAGCTCGGTTGGTGCCGGCGTATCGCCAGCCAGGTGCCAGACGATGCGGTGTTGCAGAATGTCGGCGACGTTTTCCTGTGTATTGGCCATGCGTGTTTCCTTCGTAGAGTAAGCGGATCGCTTGCTAAGTATAGGTCCACGGCCAGGAAATCAATTTACGGACAAGGCAGGGCACGCCAAGTGCCGGCGCACTCGGACATGGCTTATCGCTTGCGGTCGCGTGCGTCCGTGGGCCAATTGAACATGATGGGCTTTCGTTTCAGGTAAGGGCAATACCTACTAGACGTCCAATTAGCTGACGCGGTTGACAGCTTTCTGCGCCGGACAGCAAAAAATCAATTTACGGACAACGGGCCTGCCCGAGACCACTCTCCCTGGCGAGCCGTCCTTTTCTTCGGGCTGCTGGGGTAGCTGCGAGGGCGCGCGGGTTTATGGAATAGCCGGATATGGCATTTCCATAAAAGCGTCTTCAGAGCAGGCGTTCACTCGATCGAGCGACCCTGGGTGTAGGGCCTGCGCTGTCCGTAAATTGATTTTTGAGTTATTGGGCTTCCCCCTGCTGACCAGGGGAGGAGCCCAGACATCGGCCGGCGCATGCTCGGCGCGGCGCCCGCCAACCCAGCATCCATGGCCGGCGGCCGCGGCTCAGGCAAACGCAAACGCGTTGGCGCTGCGCACAGTGATGACAGGGTGCTTTGGCTGTTTTCGCCGGGCCAGGACCTGGTCGGCCTGGCGGCGCGCGGCGCGCACTTCCGGGGTGGTCGGCATCTCTCGGAGTTCATCCGCCCAAGCTTTCCAGTCGGCCGTCGAGGCATCAAGGTCCGGAGTCTGAAGCGAGGAGTTCATAGCGCAAAGCAGTAAGTGACAGACGTAGTTGTATAGGGCCTCGCTCAGCCCATTCGCGCAAAAGCCCGCATGCGCCGTCGGGTATTTACCACCTGAAGGCACTCAGCCCCGTGTGGCGCTAATGCCCACGAAGGCGCGAATTTTGCCGCTTTTTCGCACCTTGCGTCTAACCGCTCCAGCAAAAACACCTTTGTTGGTATACTTATATTTGATCTATCTGCCAACAACCAGGCCACACCCCATGCTCGAAGGACTCTTCTACCTCTGGCACATGCTGCCCATTCTGCTCATCTTTTACGTCTTCGGGGGCGGGCTGCTGGTGCGCCTCACGACGAACGCGGCAACGCCACCCAAGGACTACAGCTACCAGCCCAAGGTAAGCGTGCTGCTGCCCGTCTACAACGAGGGCGCCCACGTCCTGGACACGATCAACAGCATCCTGGCCGCTGACTGGCAGCACGACAAGCTCGAGATCGTGGCGATCGACGATTGCAGCGCAGACGACTCCTTCCAGTATCTGCTGCAAGCCCAGGCCCAGCATCCGGATCGTCTGCGCGCGAGCAAGAACCCCTCCAACTCTGGCAAGCATGTGACCCTGACCCGAGCGCTAGCGCAGTCCACCGGGGAGATCGTCATCTGCATCGACAGCGATTGCATCTTCGACAAGAAGGTTATCCGCGAGCTCGTCGCCTGCTTTGGCGACCCGAAGGTCGGCGCAGTCGGCGGCCACGTCGGCATCACCAACGTGAACGACAACGTCTTCACCCTGTGCCAGGCCGTGATCTATTTCATGTCCTTCCAGATCGGCAAGATGCTCCAGAACGTCCTGGGCAAGCTGTTTTGCATCAGCGGCTGCCTGTTCGCCGTGCGCCGGCACATCTTCGAGGAAGTTGAAGAGGAGGTGCGCAACCGCAACTGGTTCGGGATGAAGGTCCGTGACGGCGAAGACCGCTTCATGACCCACGCAATCCTGATGCGCGGCTGGAAGACGATCCTGAATCCCTCGGCAGTCTGCTGGACGGCAGCGCCGGCACAGATGTCGCAGCTGTTCGGTCAACAGGTTCGCTGGCGCCGCTCGGGTCTGCGCGACCTGTTCTGGACCCTGGCCCGACTCCCACAGCACTTCCGAATCATGGGCGTGCGCGCGCTGTTCTCAGCCATCCTGCCGGAGCTGTTCACCGTGATCTGGGCGATGTACCTGCTGACTGCAATTCCGGTAATGGGTATCGGTGTGGCAGTTGACGCGGTGCTCACGGCATTCGTCACGTTCTGCTCGGCGTTCATGATCGCCGCGCTGGCCTATAACCACTGCATCAAGACGATCGCAGTGGGCTCCGAACCGATCCGTAATCCGCTGGCGGCGGGCCTGGCCGGCGCATGGTTCTTCATGGATTCCATCATCGTGACCACCTTGGCGCTGTGCACCTTCGATGTCGGTTCCTGGGGTACCCGCGAACTGCCCAAATCGGATACGTCGCCTGCGGCTCCTGCCGCAGAGGAAAATCAAAAAGACGCTTAATTAAGTAGTCGATTTGCACATTACGAGTTATACTTACAGCACATTTTGGACACATCATGACACTTTTTAAGCAGCTCCACGCCCGCCTCCAGAACGCCTGGGTCTTCTCCTATCGCTCGCTGTGCGGACTTATTTTGGGCGGCATCCTGCTCGGCGCTTTCGGCTATGTTCTGACGATCATTTTGTACACAGTCAACAGCAGCTGGGTCGCGCCCATCATCCTCTCCAAGGCCTCGCCGCGCGTCATGGCCACGTCCGCCGAAGCCTTCCGTGCCCGCCAAGGGCTGTCGGCGATCCAGGTGCAAGTGGACAGCTTGACCAACGAAGTTGCGCTGCTCGATGAGCAGGAAGGCACGCTCACCGACCTTCTGGGGCGCTACGATGACGCCATGAAAGCGGAAACCAAGGCGGGTGCCGTGTTTGCCGGCCGATTGAGTGGTCTCCAGGCATCCAAGCGTGCTGACGACGCCAAGGCCGCAAAGATGGCGCAGTCAAATGCAGCCCTCGAGCGCAGCATCGACGCCGAGCTGGCCGCCGGGCTGATTACCCAGGAAGCCGCGGTCCGAGCCCGTGCGCAGATCGTGTCCATGGAAGCGGCCGTGACTACCGGCAAGCTGAGCACGGCATCTCTGGACCACCAGGTGCATGAGCTCTCCGGCGGCGTGGCTACGATGAAAGGCCAGGCCCAGTCCACCAAGGCCCTCGAGACACTGGCCCACGTTGCCGCCCTGAAGCGCCAGCTCTCTGAAGTCCAAATTCAACTGGCGAAGAGCACCAAGGAACTCGAGAACAAGAAGCGTGAGGCGACCGAGCTCCAAGCCATCGTCGATACCGTCGAATCCACACCGTTTTTCCGTTTGGCGCAGCGCGGCGGCGATGCCGGCCAGTTTGCTTTCGTACCCTACAGCAACGAGTCCGCCGTTCAAGAAGGCAAGAGCGTCTACTCTTGCTGGGCGGAGGTGATCCTGTGCTCCAAGGTGGGCACGGTGAAGTGGGTTGGCCGTGACGAAGAGAAGGGCTTTCACCCCATTTTCAAGCGCGACCTTCGTGGTGTCCTGATTGAATTGGAGCTCAAGGATCCGGCCGCAGCCAAGGACAAGGTCCTGTTCCTCGGCTCTGGCCCCCTGTTCCTGTAAGCCACCCCGCGTTATCCGAAGTACAGAAAGCAAGCAATGAAGTCCTACACACCTTCGCTCCGTATTGCTACCGCCTTGGCTTGCCTGGCCGTGAGCGTCTCGGCTCACGCCGGCGAAGCCGACACCTTCTGCGAACTGGCCCAGGCCAAGGCCAAGACCTCCAGCGCCATCCTGGCGGCACCCGAAGTCTTCGGCAACATCGGCGACCCGGTCACGGCCGAGCGCTCGATGACCATCGGGATGCGCAACTCCATCGCCCGCACACGCCGCGCCGGCCTCACCGAACAGCTGGCAGAGGCCGAATGCGCCGCCTACCGGGCCGAAACGCGCCTGACGGAGCAGGTCTCCGGTGTCGAAGCGCGCGCTGAGCTGCTGTCGCTGATTCACATGCAGGATAAGCTGGCGGCTGCCCTGGACCAGGCCGAGAAGAACGTCCAGATCGAAAAACAGCTGCTGGAGAGCAAGAATGCCCGCCTGTCCGACCTGAAGACCGCATTCGAGCAGTACGACGCCCTGGGCCGTGAGATGGCCAGCGCCCAAGCCCGCCGCGCGCGCATCCAGAACCAACTGCCGGACGTCGAGGAATCGCTCAACGGGCTGCTGCAAGACTCCATCAACACCCAGGTCGAGGTCGCCAACCTCACCGCCAAGCTGGCCAAGTCCAGCGCCTGGGACGTGACCTATGCCGCCGGGATGCGCGCCGACCTGCGCGACAACGGCCAGAAGGGCTTCGTGGCCGTGACTGCGACCTACAGCCTGGGCAAGAAAGCCTCGGACCAGGCAGCCGCCCGCGTGGCGGACCTGAGCGCCCAGCTGCTGCGAGAGCAGCGCGACGGGGCAACCCAGAGTTTCGTGCGCGCCAAGGACTCCATTCGTGGGCTGATCGCCGCCGAGAAGCTGACTCGCGACAGCCTGGTCAAGCGCAAGGCCATGCTCGATGAAGCCCACGGCCGCGTTGCCAACATTGCCACGACCGATGGCGAACGCATGAAGCGCACCCTGGCCGTCGAGCTGCTGGCTATCGAGGCTACCCTCGCTGGCGCCAACGCGCGAGTCAGCTACCTGACCAACTGGCTGGACCGCAACGACGCCCAGTAATCAACAACCGCAACACCGCAGTACCCGTATGACCCGCAGTACCCAACAAGCCGTCCAGACTGTCGCCGTAATCGGTCTGGGCTATGTCGGCGCCCCTCTGGCGTTCGCACTCGCGAAGAACCAAAACGTCAACGTGATCGGCTACGACGTGAACCAAGGCCGCGTGGACCAGCTCAAAGCTGGCGTGGATTCGACCGGTGAAATCTCAGAAGGTGAACTGGCCCTGCGCTCGAAGATGGTCCTGACGGCCTCTCCGGAGTACCTGTTCGATGCCGACGTGATGATCATCACCGTGCCCACGCCGGTCAACGAGGGCCACGTGCCCGACATGAGCTATGTGCTGCGCGCCACCCATACGGCCGGCTCACACATGAAAAAGGGTGCCGTGATTGTGTACGAGAGCACGGTCTACCCGGGGGCGACCGAGGAAGAGTGCCTGCCGCTGCTCGAGAAAATCGGACGTGGTGCCGGGTTGTCGTACCCCGCAGACTTCTCGATCGGCTACTCGCCCGAGCGCATCAACCCGGGCGATCGCGTGCATACCCTGCACAACACGACCAAGATCGTCGCCGGCGACCGCCCTGCAACGCTCGACCTCCTGGCCAGCCTGTACGGCTCGATCACGCAGGTCCACCGGGCCCCCACGATCAAGGTGGCGGAAGCTGCCAAGTGCGCAGAAAACGCGCAGCGCGACGTGAATATCGCGTTCATGAACGAGCTGTGCCAGATCTGCACTCGCCTGGGCGTTGACACGCATGATGTCCTTGCGGCCGCCGGCACAAAATGGAATTTCCTTCCGTTCCGCCCGGGCCTGGTTGGCGGGCACTGCATCGGTGTTGACCCCTACTACCTCATGCACAAGGCGGCCGCCGAGGGCTACCCGGCCAGGCTGATTGTGGCGGCGCGCGAAACCAACGACTCGATGGCCGGCTTCCTTGCCAATCTCGCCATCAAGCGTATGGCATGCGAAGGTCTCCTGCGGCCCGGTGCGGTGGTCACCGTCCTCGGCGCCACCTTCAAGGAGGACGTGCCCGACATTCGCAACTCCAAGGTGGTGGATCTTGTGCGCGAGCTGGGCAAGTACGGCGTCACTCCCCAAATCGTGGACCCCCATGCCGATCCCGCCGGGTTTTCGCATGAATACGGACTCGAGCTGACGCCGGTGAGCCAGACGCGTCCCGCTGATGCTCTGCTGCTGACGGTCCCGCATCGACGCTTTGCCGAAGAACATGGCAGCTTCGAGAACTTGATCAACATCTGTGCAAAGCGTGGCGGCCGTGTCGTCGTCATGGACCTGAAGGCCGTGCTGAATCGAGATCTGCTGGATCAGGAGCGGTTCAGCTTCTGGCGCCCGTAAAAAGAGAGGTAATTCATGCTGAAACGCTTTCGCCTCCTGGGCTGGGGTTCGGCGCCGGAGTCCGAATCCGCGGTGATCGCGGAGGCGGTGAGCCGAGACGACTCCCCAGATTTCGAGCGTGCTTTCGCCGAACGCCATGAGCCCGTCAAACCCCCTGAAGGGTTTGGCGGCGCGCCAGAGGTATGGATCTACCTGCGGCCGGGCAGCAATGAAGCGCTTCTGGTCGATGCGTGCGAGCTCAGTAGCGGGACTCGGCTGAATCCTGCCCAGAAGAAGCTGCTGGCCAAGGGCAAGTGTCTGGAGGTCGTTTCGCTCACGCCGGTGCGCGAATATTGGCGTCAGCCGTACGAGGCGGCTCTCAAGAAAATGCCGCAATTCGTGGGTGCCGAGCCCAGTGCGGACCCTCCAATGAAGAAGGTTGCGCGGTTGGCCAGCGCTGGGGTCGCCTCCGGCATCTGGTTACGGGTGGAAGTGCCCGCAGAAGAGACCATTTGAGCCGACGGCTATCCGGCAAGTCTTGTACAAAGACAAATTCTCTGCCCACACGTTAGTCCGATACCTGAATCAAGTTCCGGTATGGCGTTATGCACCGGTAGCCCAAAACCTGGCGTCCTTTCGAACCGTCCGTGTCGCCGCGGCGGCGTAGAGTGAGTGTGCTTCGAGATTTCCGCCTACAAATCATGCCGCAACACCGGCACCCGCAACGGAAGCGGTTAGTGCGTACGCGCGACGATTAGCTGAAGTCCAATTGAACGAAAGTGCAAATATCCTGTTTGAAGCTATACTAGAATGAGCTTCTTTTGGAGGCTCTGCTTTCTTTTTCTCGCCCAGCTCGCCGGCGGCGGAGTCGGATGGTTATGACAAAAATCACACTGAAAACCAAGCGCTTTTTGGCCTCAGCAGCCGCGATGTGCCTGTTGGCTGCCAGCCCGCAGGCTCACGCCATTGAGGGCCCCCCTACCTCTAATGGCGGGGTAATCGGCGATCCGAATCTGGTGCGCAACTCGGACATCGCCAAGGCCCAGGCCGTGGGCGCGATCACCTCCTTCATGTCGAAGGGTGCGCAGGAGTGCGACGCCGATGGCACGAATTGCCGAAGCCTGTTCGGAGCCGACGACACCCCTGACTACACGGCTTTGAAGTTCCGCGGCCAGGCCACCACGGGGACTGAAGCGTACTCGTTCCAGACAGAAAACCAGGATACGGGTTCGATCGCCACCCAGATGGGCACCCTCGCCGTGGCCTGCGGCGACACCAAAGTCAAGCAAGTTGCCGGACTGGCGGTCAAGCTGCTGAGCTGCGCCGTCCAGCCGAGCGGCAATGCGAAGATCACCGTCCAGGTCTGCACGGCGCCTGAACGCGGCAACCCCATCACGCCACCAGAAAACGCCGTCGCCTGCTCGAACAACCCCAAGGATCCCAACTTCACCGCGCCGGAGGGGAAGGTGTGCATTCGGCCTTCGTGCGACACCGAGCCGTTGAACAGCCTGAACGGCTGGAGCTCGCCCAAGAACATCTCCTGGGATGCGAGCATGGGCGACTCCGCTTCTGAGGAAGAGCGCTCGCAAAATGGCCTGGGCCTGATCTTCTACCCCAATCCGGCGGCCGGCACCCAGCTCAGCTTCGCCACCGACTCGGACAACATGACGGCCGTGAAGGTCATCCAGTCCTTCATCAACAAGGATACGGGCGCCACGGCGGTGGGCCTGCGCGTGGCGTACCGCCACAAGACCGCGTTGACCAAGGAGATGCTGACCGAATCGGGTTCGGTCCCCAACCCGGGCCAGCATACGTCGCAGTGGGACACGCTGACGAAGCTCCAGAGCAACGCGATGATCCCGCAGCTGCAAGCCAAGTATGCTGCCAACGGTTCGGAATGCCTCCAGCAGATCCAGGAGGGCGTCGCGTCTGACGGCGTCATCTACGTCTGCGAGCAGGGGTATAACAACGAGGCGGGCATCCGGCCACTGGCCATTTCCGCCCAGGTTGCCGCCGCCGGCCAGGAGTGCGGATCCATGCCGCAGTGCTTGCAGGAGGTCGTAAACACGAACACCTGGACCGAAACCTGCCAGGCCGATGTGCCACTGGCCATGCGCGACTGCACGACCACCCAGGACTTCACCAAGGACAAGATCAGCTACACGCGCACCAAAACCACTGAAATCTGCCACGAGAAGCGTCTGACAGCCGAGTACAGCTGCAACACCTGGGCCGAGCCTGGTGTATGCCGTAAAGAGTCAGTGATCGGGCAGGGCGGCCTGGACATGATCGCCGCAAGTCCCGACACGAAAGTTCAGCTGGTCGGCCTCTCGCCTGATGGCTTGACTGGCCAATACCTCTACGGAACAGTGGGGGACAACTATTGGAGGACTGGCTACTATAAGCGCGTGTTCTATGTCGACATCAAAGACGTGAAGGATGTTGCAACCTTTCAGCTTTACCAAGTTGGCTTTGACGACTTGATGGCGGTTCAGATCAACGGAAATTGGATCTGGAAGGATTACAAAGAAGGGTTTTTCAACGCGGCAGAAGACACCTGGGGACGCTGGCGTGAAACCCGAATCTGCGAGGGTTACCAGGAGGACAGCAATTATTGCCAAAAGTGCCTGCGTTGGGGCGGAGGTGGTGGCGACAGTGGTGACACCTGCCTCGAATGGGTCTATGGCGACGCGGCGTGGACGATCAAGCGCACCTGGGAAACTCAGTGGGAACTCGAAACTAGCTGGAACTATGCTGTAGATGTCGACTTCAAGCCCTATCTGCGGGAGGGTCGCAATGTGATCCGAATCGACACCGGCGTAGTCGATAAAGGTGAAGGGTGGGCGTACTTTAATATCTCCGCGTACAAGCCGGTCTGCGATACCGTCATTCGCAACGACTGCGCTCAATATGAAAATGCGCGATAGGTGTAAGTAAGCACCAAAATATCAATTATTAATATACTAAGCGGAACCTCGCTTGGGGTTCCGCTTTTCAATTTTAATCCCCTGCAACACGCGGCGCGGATACTCATGACCAATTCATCCCTTAACCAAAAATTCCTCTTGGTCTTCGCGGCAGCGGCATTCCTGTTTGCCGGCGCCTCACCTGCCCGTGCCATCGAGGGCCCTCCCACGACGAACGGCGGGGTAATTGGCGACCCGAATCTGGTGCGCAACTCGGACATCGCCAAGGCCCAGGCCGTGGGCGCGATCACCTCCTTCATGTCGAAGGGTGCTCAGGAGTGCGACGCCGATGGCACGAACTGCCGAAGCCTGTTCGGAGCCGACGACACCCCTGACTACACGGCTCTGAAGTTCCGTGGTCAAGCCACCACGGGGACCGAAGCTTATTCGTTCCAGACAGAAAACCAGGATACGGGTTCGATTGCCACCCAGATGGGTACCTTGGCCGTGGCCTGCGGCGATACCAAAGTCAAGCAAGTTGCCGGACTGGCGGTCAAGCTGCTGAGCTGCGCCGTCCAGCCGAGCGGCAATGCGAAGATCACCGTCCAGGTCTGCACGGCGCCTGAGCGTGGCAATCCCATCACGCCACCAGAAAACGCCGTCGCCTGCTCGAACAACCCCAAGGATCCCAACTTCACCGCGCCGGAGGGGAAGGTGTGCATTCGGCCTTCGTGTGACACCGAGCCGTTGAACAGCCTGAACGGCTGGAGCTCGCCAAAGAACATCTCCTGGGATGCGAGCATGGGCGACTCCGCCTCTGAGGAAGAGCGCTCGCAAAATGGCCTGGGCCTGATCTTCTACCCCAATCCGGCGGCCGGCACCCAACTCAGCTTCGCCACCGACTCGGACAACATGACGGCTGTGAAGGTCATCCAGTCCTTCATCAACAAGGATACGGGCGCCACGGCAGTGGGCCTGCGCGTGGCGTACCGCCACAAGACCGCACTGACGAAGGAGATGCTGACCGAATCGGGTTCGGTCCCCAACCCGGGCCAGCATACGTCGCAATGGGACACGCTGATGAAGCTCCAGAGCAACGCGATGATCCCGCAGCTGCAAGCCAAGTACGCAGCCAACGGCTCGGAATGCCTCCAGCAGATTCAGGAGGGCGTCGCGTCTGACGGCGTCATCTACGTCTGCGAGCAGGGGTATAACAACGAGGCTGGAATCCGGCCCCTGGCCATTTCCGCCCAGGTTGCCGCCGCCGGCCAGGAGTGCGGGTCCATGCCGCAGTGCTTGCAGGAGGTCGTAAACACGAACACCTGGACCGAGACCTGCCAGGCTGATGTGCCGCTGGCCATGCGCGACTGCACGACCACCCAGGACTTCACCAAGGACAAGATCAGCTACACCCGGACGAAAACGACCGAGATCTGTCACGAGAAGCGCCTGACCGCGGAATACTCCTGCAATACCAAGGCCACGACTGGTGCGACCGAGACTTACTGGGCGCCGGCCACAGACCTGTCTGCCGCCGGGAGCACGAACGCACAGACTGTCCTGAAGTTCGACCGCGTCTTCACCACGCAGGTTAATGCCGCCCCTATCGCGGCCAGGATCTCGTACATCCACGTTGACAACTGGGCCGATATTCGACTCAATGGTCGGCGCATCTGGGGAAGCTACGACAACAACCTGCACCAGGTGAAGACCGATGACTGGGGCATCCCGGATCTTGTCAAAAACTGCGACAACGACACCTACGAAGAAACCTACTACGATAGTGACGGGAATCAGCTCAAAATGATGGTGACCGGCGTTCGATGCACCATGCAAAATGGCGAACGCGTGCGTGCCAACTATAGCGATGCCTGCACGAACACACACTGCGTCACCACCGCCGACCACAACGTCGACATCGCCATCCCGGTGGAATTTCTGCGCGACGGCAACAACGTGATCCAGATGGCATGCTTCAATAACAAGGGTCCAAGCTACTGCAACTACCAACTTCAGGTCCAGTACATGAAGATGACTCAGTACGTGATCGACAACAGCGAGTGCGCGCGCTACGAAGCGGCGAGATGATCACTGCAAGGTGAAAACGAAAGCCCGGATTTATTCCGGGCTTTCTTCTTTCTTGATATACTAAACTCGTGAAAAACAGTACCATGCATCAAATCCCGCCGTTTGAGGCGGTGACTCTCGTCCACCGCGGCGGCCGCCGTGAAGTGTTTCGCAACCAGGAAGCCTTGATCCAACGTTACGGCTACTGGCACCTGAGCCGCGAGCTCGGGGACTCCTTCAAGCAACACTATGGGCACATCTACCTCTCGTACACCAATGCCGACGGCAGCCCCGGACGGGTCTTGATTGACCGGGTTTGCAACGCAGATGCGTACGTGCTGCTGGGCGTCCACGGTGAAATCCTGGCGCCCGAGGCCCTGTGGGAGACGTACGAGGCCATGCATGCCCCCCGCGGACAGCTTTGGTGGAACGGCGAGGGTCCTGTGCCTGGCACGGGTCGCAGCCGCAGCGATCGCCGCCATCGCCGTATGCAGCTCTACAACGCCCGGCGCATGTCCGTGGCCCTGGAGGATGACGTGCCGCCGCGTGCCCGGCGTCTGGCCCGCAATCTCGCCAATTCGATGGACGCTCCCTGGCGCGCCACCGTCGGCAACGACAACTGGAAGCGCTATCGCCGCCAGCAATGGAAGGCTCAGGCCTGAAAAAGAACAGCGCCCCGATGGGGGCGCTGCTTTGCAGATGCACCTCGCGCCGGCTATACGACTTCAGGTACAACTTCTGTTTTGAAAGGCCACATGTTCCACAACCTCTACTCCATCGCTATCTGGGGCATCACCTGCCTGGCAATCGTCTTGCTGGCTCGCAAACACATGCGATGATCTCAAACGCCCAGTATTCCTACTGGGCGTTTTCACTTCAAGGTCGCAAGACCTGTTGCCGAAGGCCCGTGAGGTGTTCCTCGAGTTCGGCCGGAGTGAGCTTTCGCTCTTCATCCTGATCAACCATCGAGAAGGTCAGTTCTTCGATGGCGGGGCCGATCTCGAGATGCTGACAGTGCGCGAACAGGTAGTCGCGCAGCCGAGCAATCTCCGCCGTGAATGCAGCGCGACCGAACACGTATTCGCGCTCGCCGATACCCAGCGCCGCCGCCGTCGTCGGGCCGGGGTTCCACAACACTAAGTCAGGATGCACCTCTTGGGAGATGTCATCGAAAACCTCGGCGCATCCCGGCTCGCCGCAGTCGCAGGTGGCGAGCGGGTAGTCGACGTCGATGTCGGCAAACGCCACCAGGGACAGCAGGGAAAGGTAGCCACACAGGGGCTGCCCGTTGATCCGGACAACAGCAAAGCGTGGCCAGGATGGCCGCATGGAGGGCAGCGGCTGACTCGGATCGGCCAGCTCGACCTGGAGGACGTCTTGATGGCTCATTTCGGAGGCAGGATGACTTCGACTTGGAGCAGATCCGTCCCGTCTTCCTGTGCCACCTTCACACTGGCCTCGACCTGGTCCATGTTCAGGTACTTGCTCAGCAGCTGCATGATCTCTGTCTGGAGCTGTGGCAGGAAGTTGGGGCGACCTTGATCCAGGTGCTCGTGGGAGATCATCACCCTCAGGCGCTCTTTGGCCTGGTTAGCGGAGGAGGGCGACTTGGCGCCCTGGAAGAAGCGTGCAATGGAGGACATCATGGCGATCAGGCCCCCCGATTGAACAGGCGATTCAGCAGGCTACGTGGCTTCACGTCCGTAAAGCGCAGCGGCGTCTCCTGGCCGAGGAAGCGCGCAATCGTGTCCTGGTAGGCCTCAGCCACGGGCTCCGTGGCCAGATGGATGGCCGGCACGCCACGGTTGGAGCCATCCAGCACTGCCTTGGACTCGGGAATAACCCCGAGCAGCTTGATGCTCAGGATCTCCTGGACGTCGGCATAGCTCATCATCTGGCCGCTCTCCACTCGCGCGGGATCGTAGCGGGTGACCAGAAGGTAGGTCGCCACGGGCGCCAGCCCGCGCTCAGCGCGCCGCGACTTCGAGTCGACCAGGCCCAGGATTCGGTCGGCGTCCCGCACGGACGAAATTTCCGGATTGCTGACCACGAGAGCGACGTCGGCAAACTTCAGCGCCATGACCGCGCCCGATTCGATGCCGGCCGGGGAGTCGCACACGATGAATTCGAAGTCCAGGTCCTTGAGCCCCTCGATGACGCGCTCGACACCCATTTCGGTCAAGGCATCCTTGTCGCGGGTCTGGGACGCCGGCAGCACGAACAGGTTTTCGCAATGCTTGTCCTTGATCAAGGCCTGGGTCAGCTTCGCTTCACCTTGGATCACGTTGACCAGGTCGTAGACCACGCGGCGCTCGCACCCCATCACCAGATCCAAATTGCGCAGGCCGACATCGAAGTCGATCACCGCCGTTTTGTGGCCCCGCATGGCCAACCCAGATGCAATGGATGCGCTCGTGGTGGTTTTCCCGACGCCTCCCTTGCCCGAAGTAACAACAATCACAGTTGCCGACATGGCTCTCCTTAGAAATGAATCGAAATTATACAACCAATGTAGGCATATAGCTCCTTTCACAGTATAATCTTCGGATGCATTCCGAACGTATCGATCTCCGCGCAGCCACGCTCGCCGTACGCATGGCTCGTCGAGGCGTCCCGCCGGCATTTGAAGACGGTCAGCTGGGCGACGATCAGCGCGACGAGCTGGTGCTGACCCTGCCGCAATGGGTGGCCGCACGCAAAGGCTGGCTTTACGTCGCGCGCAACGACGCCTGGCCCTCGGCGTACAAGGTCGGCTGCACCCGAAAAGGCGTCCCAGGGCGCATGAAGGCGCTCAGCGGGACGGCGGTCCTCACCCCTTGGACCCCTTGCTTGGTCTGGGCGGTCTACGATGCGCCGGGCCTGGAGGCGGCTTGCCACACAGCCTGCGCTCGATGGCACGCAAAGGCCGAGCTATTTCGGGTCGATCTGGACTCACTCCAGCACGCGATCGTCACCACGCTGCAAGCCGATCGCCAATGCCTGCTCCGACACCTGGAATCGATCCTTCTTCCTGGGCAGCTTCACGATCTGCTGGCGCTCTCGCTTGCTCATCAATTTCCTCCTGATTTCCCTATACCGGAGCAGGTCAAACCAAATTAGGAGGACGGAATGATGACTGAAGTTGCTATTACCGGAGTCGGGTCGCGTGAAGCACTCGCTCCCGAAGACGTACCTGAGAACTACCCACGCAAGCATCGTCTTGCGCCGCCCCACATTAATGCCCAGATCGTCGCACTGGGGGAGCTCTTCGCTCGCCTGGGCTTTCGTCTGCGCAGCGGTGCGGCTGACGGCGCAGATGCCGCCTTTGAGAAAGGCTGGGACCAAGTTCCAGGCTCCTTGAAGGACATCTATCTGCCTTGGAGGGGATTCAATAACCACAATGGGAATCAGGCGTACTTAATCCCGGCCAAGGACATCCCAATGTTCGAGGCGATTGCCGCGACCGTGCATCCGAACTGGGCCTTCATGAAGTCCCAGCCTGATAAGTACCGAGGCGCGCTGACGTTGCATACCCGCAATGTCGCGCAGGTGCTTGGCCGCGATGCCAAGTCGCCCTCGCGAATGTTGGTGTGCTGGACGCCTGACGGGTGCACGAGTGAAGCCACGCGTAGGCGTGACACCGGGGGGACGGCCAGCGCGATCGTGTTGGCAGACCGCAATGGTGTGCCGATCTTCAACCTGCACAACCCGGGAGCCTATGAGGCAGCCATTGCCTACGCTCATCGCCTGGCGCGCCAGCGTGATCGCCGATTCCATCCGGAAGGGGAGTTGCCGAAGAGTGGGGAAACCTTCGTCTTTGGCTCCAACCTCGCAGGTCGGCATGGCAAGGGGGCGGCACTGGTTGCCCGGGAGAAGTTCGGGGCGGTGTACGGCCAAGGCGAAGGCCCTCAGGGCCAAAGCTACGGCATTGCCACCAAGGACGGACGCCCGGGCACACCGCCACTGGCTGACAACGCGGCCACGCTGCCGCTCGCTCAGATCCAGGTGGGCATAGACCGCTTCATCGAGTACGCGAAAGCGCACCCGGATGAAACGTTCTATCTGGCTCGCTTGGGGTGCTCGCTCGCCGCCCATTCGGATTCGGACATCGCTCCGATGTTCGACCTCGCGCCGGCGAACTGCGTGTTCTCCGACGCCTGGATGCCATGGCTGGGGTTGCCGAAGCGACTGGAGGTGGCGGACGGTACGCCGGTGGCGGCGCCGATCAACATCTGGAGTGGTTCCCAAGGCCTGGGCGGCGCACTGACGAACATGTCGGAGCGTGCCAAGGAGCGCGGGAACATCAAGCACTCCTACCCAGTGGTGATCAATGGCAAGACGTATCCGGATTCGGAGGAGGCTTACCAGGAATTGAAGTGCCCAGGGCAAGACGCCTATAACGACGGCCTGATGATCGACATCATCGCGCTGAAGTTCAAGCAGAACCCCAAGCTTTACGACCTGACCACCAAAAACGGCGGCGCCGCCTGGCTCCAGAAGTGTTCGCACTTCACTGGCGCCAAGTCCGAGCGCTTCCAGGCATGGGAAGGGCAGGGCAATGGGTCGCGGTTCATCCGCAACCTGGTGCTCGGCTACATCAAGGCGAAGACCGGCCGCGGGCCCCAAACCCGCGTCGTTCACGTCCGCGAAGCGCCCTACGATGTCTACATCGGCCGTCCCAACGGTGATCTGCCTGGCCACAAGCTGCGCAACGAGTGGAAGTCCGGCGTCGACGGAACGCTCGAGCAGGTGGTGGAGCGCTTTCACAAGCACCTCACCAGCTCGCCTGAGCTCATGGCGGAAGCAAAAGCTCTGAAGGGTCAAACGATCGCCTGCTGGTGCAAGAAGCGCCCGGACATCGCGCGGCTGTGCCACGGAGACGTGGTTGCTGCCGTCGCTGATGGTCGGGAGTGGGCACCGCCGCAGGTTGGTCAACGCGACCTGTTCGACTGAGGCACAGGGGCATCCGCCCTTGTGACCCACATCCATCCTCTTCATCAGAGGCATTCAACCATCTTCCTGGAAAGGCAAGAAATGACCAAAGTAGTAGGTTTTTTGGGCGAACGAGGCGCCGGCAAGGACACCGCGGCGAAAGCGCTGACCGCGCTGGGATGGGTGCCTCGTGCCTTCGGAGCTGGCATTTACGATCAGTGCTCTGAAGCTTTCGGCGTACCGCGCGAGCTGTTCGGCCGGCGCGAAACGAAGGAAACACCGCTTCCGGAGCTGGCGCTGATCAACTGCTCGAACGCCGAATTCATCAAGGTCGCCCTGACGCGTCCCGATGAAACTGTGCCGCCGGGCATGGATCCGCTTTTGGCGCCGCGCTCGCCGCGGTTCATCATGCAGACCTGGGGCACCGAATATCGTCGCGCGCACTATGGCAACGATTACTGGACCAAACAGGTCGCGGCCGCGGTGCAGGCAGCGCCGTATGCGGATTATGCATTCACCGACGTGCGCGAGGAGCTCGAGATTGCACTGGTGCGCCACTACGGGGGCCCGCTGATCCGCATTCTGAACCCTGGGCTGCCGAAGACCGATACCACGACGATGTCGCACTCCTCGGAACAGAATGTGCGCAATCATCCGGTGGATCTCGAGATCATCAACCCCCCTGGTGTGGAAAACATCCCGGGCATGCAGGCCAAAGTCGTCGAATTCGTTCGCAACTGGTACTCCGTGCGCCTGGCCGCCTAACGGCTAAGGCCTATCTCTAAACCCGCCCGACTTCGGTCGAGGCGGGTTTGTCGCTTTTAAGCAGTTTATAAGATATACTATTTCCAAGATCAACTACCCACTCTCGCGCGACTCATGTTCAGCTCCCCACACTTGCGCCTCACCAGCATGGCCGCCGCTGCAATTGCGGCCGCAGCAGCTGAAATCCTCCAGGCGCAAGCCAATGCCCGCGGGCCGAGCGCCTCGGACGTTGCCGCCATGGCGCTGGAAGCCCCAGACAGTTCTCTGGTGATCTACAAGTTCCCCGATGGATCCAAGGTGGCGGTCCGACTGTCCACCGTGCTCTCTCACGCCGCGCGCTCTCTGTGTGTCGGTGGGATCAGCGAGCAGACGGTCATCGAGCACCAGCTGAAGCCCTCCATCATGGAAACACCCGCGATCCTGGAGGAACTGATCGGCGCCCTGTCCGTGGACGACATCCTGCTGCACGCCGTTCAAGCACGCATTGTCTCGCCAGTGCGCGAACTGTTCAGCACGGGCGATGCCCAGCTCCTGCTGTGTGCTTAACGCAACAGTTAAGTTAACATTTCCATTTGACTTGAAAGTTAACTTAACTTGAGTATAATTCTTTACATCGTAAGGCGTTTCTTGGTTTGCGATGTTTCCTCATAGTCTAGGGAAGTGATGAGCCCAATGACCTTCGCCTGGCGAGCTGCAAAGCTCCCGGGCTTTTTTTGCTTGTACGCCGCGTCATGACTATGTGGCGTGCCTATACATAGACGGAAAGGGTCGACACCGACCAATACCTCGAGGGATCGTTTTTCTGCCCCATGCGCCGCAAGGCCTTGGGGTCTTTTTGTTGCTTTATTGCGACTTTCGATATCTGAGATTTCGTTACTTGCATTTCGCGCTTAACTAAGTATAATGGGAACCATCAACAGACGGTTCTTTGTGTTTTTGCTGTTGTTTCCTCCCAGTCTAGGGAAGTGATGAGCCCGACGACCTTCAGCCCGGTGAGCTTCAAAGCTCCCGGGCTTTTTTTTTTGCCTGGCCGAATCTCCCTTGGAATGCCTATACGACAGCAGGAAACACCCTAAACCAACCACGGAAGGAAACATCATGGCACACACTACCGAAGCTAAGACCGAAGCCCAAGCTCCCGACTGGTACCTCCTGCTGGAGTCCGCAGTTCACGAGCCCGGTGAACTCCAGGCGGCGTACAAGCATTTTCGCAAGTACAGCCTGGCCAATCGCTGGCTTGCAAGCACCCAGTTGCGCGCCGCCGGCCTGCCTCTGCTACCGATCAACACCTTCAAGGGCTGGCTGGGCGTCAACCGCCCGGTCCAGGCCGGTCAGAAGGCGGCGATCGAGCTGATCATGCCGGTGCCGATCCGCACCAAGAAGAAGGATGCCGACGGCGAGGACAAGGACGTCTCCTTCACGAAGTTCATGCTCCGCCGTCACTGGTTCCACTTGAACCAGACTGCGGGCGAGGACTTCACTCCGGAGGAGGTCTCCGTGAGCGAGTGGAACATCGCATCCGCGATGGACTTCCTGAAGATGCAGGAAGTGCCGTTCGCTTACGACCACGTCAGCGACACGCGTCCCAGCTACTCCGAAGGTCGCCAACTGTCGGTGTCGGGCCTCGCCCAGCACCAGCAGTTCCAGCGTCTTCGCGAGATGGCCAGGATCCAGCTCGGACACAACGACGAAACGCCGGGCAAAAACGTGCCGGCCGACGTCCACCTGCGCGAAGTCGAGGCTGACGCAGCTGCATACCTCTGCGCTGCGACGCTCGGCATCGAGGGCTTGGAACTGGCGCGGCACACGCTGCAACAGAACCTGGCTGAGGTGTCTATGCGCCGTATACCAGCGCAATGCGCCAAGCGCGCATTCTCTGTGGCCGACCAGCTGATCAACGCAGGCTACTGCTAAAAGGGACCTCCATGCTCATGGCTGTCGACTATGACATTTTTCGTGGTCTGGGTGTGAGTCGCTCGCTTGCCTGGCACAAGGGCTTTGCGCCCCTGGCGGTCTACCGAGGCCGCGTAATGCAAGGGCAGTGAGCGATGGCACGCCAAGTCCGATTCATGTCTCGGCACGAGGTGCAGAAATATGCCGCCATCCCTGGCACCGCATTGATTAGCATCTACGATCGCAGTGAACCGCCATTGGAGTTCGACTACCCCTGGGGCGCCGTGCTGCATCTTCGTTTTCACGATGTGCAACCCGATATCCTGGGACTGGAGCTCTTCGATGTTCGACATGCGCAGCTGGTTCTGGAGTTCGCACACCGCCATGCGGTGCCTGCGCCAGAGCTGGTCGTGCATTGTCATGGAGGCGTGTCGCGCTCCGCGGCCATCGCCCTGTTCCTGGCCAGCCGATATGAGGTGCCGTGCATCAAGGACGGCGAATGCAAGACCTTGGAAAACTGGAACCGGTACAACCGTCACGTCCTGCACACCTTGTGCGAGGTAGCCGACGGCAGCCCGGCTCATAGATAAATTGCGTAGACGCTCAAAGGCCGACCCTCAGTGATCGGCCTTTTTATCATTTCACACCGTATTCCTGGTTCTCAATCGAGAGATAACTCCACAGGAAGTAGATGACCAGAACCCCGTAGGGGATCCCGATCATAACCAGGATGGTATTCCGGGCCCAGCGCGCCATGTCCGGCGACATGTGGTGGTCTGCCATGTAGAGAAAGCCGGTGCCCACGAGCGCCAACAGGAGGGCGACGACGAGCATCGTCGCACGGTCATGAAGCAGGCGCCGGCGCGCGGCGCGCTGACTCTCCCAATTGAACTCGAAGATAGACATGCCAGCCCCCATGTGATGCCAGGCGGCGCCCAGCCATTTCCGTATAGGGAAACTCGCAGTGATAACGGAGCTACTTTTGCTGAAGTCGTCGATAACTGGTGAATCCAGTGGCCGCTACCGTCCAAGTGACCAGAAAAAGCGTGCGCAATCCCGTGATTCGAGGTGGCTGACCAGTGAGCTGGCTGAACACTATGTCCAGCAGAAAGGCTACCTCGACCAGCAGCGATGCGTGCGCAAACACGAAGAAGGCGGGCGTCCTAAGGAACGCATGCATGAGCAACGGTGTAGCCGTCGACAGCGCCAGTGCGAGCACAAAATCCTCACGAGCGGTGGTGTCCCCGTCCAGTCGAAGTGCCGTGTAGGCCATTCGCAGCACGCACCACATCATCATGATGGCCAGCACAGAAGCCCCAGATTTTTCCGGAATTCCCTTTCCATCATGGCTGAAACACATAATTCGGATCGTGTGCGAAGCATGTCGAGCACCTATCGTTAGAGCTGTGTTAATCATCGTGCAAATGTACCAATATTTGCCATCTGCAACAAGAATTGTCACGAAGGCGTAGACAAACACGCGCTGTTTGGTATACTTCTAATCTTGCATTGTGACTACTCGCAAATGAACAACGAAGCTCCCCGCTCAAAATCCGCGCCTCGCGCCGCCAAGCTGTGGCTGCTCGCGATACCGGTCGCATTGGCTGCCGTGAGCTGGTTCCAGTACGCCGCCGCGGTGCATGCAGGCGCGCGCTTCGAAGCTGCCCTGGTGCAGGAATCTACTGCCCGCGGGCAGACACTCACGCGGCACGCCAAGAAGATTGCGAAGGTCGTCGGTGTCGAACCTCGGCCGGAAGTGGTGTGGGCCATCGGAAATGCGCTCCAGGCTCCTACTCCCGACGGCGTCTCCGACGCCGCCCCGGTCGCCCATGCTCTGCTCGTCCATACCGCTGTAGCCAACTCCGACGTCATCGAGACCGTGATGCCGCTGGTGAATGAGGCGCGCCAGGCGATCTCGGACGATGTCGCGCGCGCCCGAGGGGTGCGCGACGCCTATCAAGAAGCGTTGGACTCGAAATGGTCCGGCATGTGGTTGCGCTGGGCCGGCTATCCCCGTCAGCCGATCGAATCCTATCCCTCCTGAAGTTCCCATGACCAGTTCCATTCCGGCCCCAGTCTCCGCCCGCCACCTCATGCTTGAGGGTGTACTCGCCTGCGCCGCGTTCCTGGCCGGCGGCTTCTTTGTCAGTGCGTACCTGACTAAGAGCTGGACTGCCTACGAGCGCACGGTGGTACCCGCGGAGGCCCATATCGCCCAAGCTAGCAAACAAGTCCGGGCCCGCGCAATCGCCTTGGCCAGTCAGCATCGCCTGCCGGCACCAACTGATCAGGTCGCCGACGCAATGCGCGCCGCAACACTGACTCCCGGCGAGGAGCCCGTGGCTCGTGCCCTGGCCAGCATCGAGCGCATCAGCCTGGTGCAGCCGCTTCCCGTAGCTTTCGTGCAAGAGGCAACTCGTCTTATGCACATCGGCCAAGTTGAGCACCAACTGCACAAGCAACAGCTCATGGACAGCCTGCGCAAGTACGACGCCGAGTCGCCCCTGCTGGGTCGCGCCGTGAGCCATGCATACCTTGTCGTCAATTCGCGCTGATTTGGCTATACACACTGCATTTCCAACCACCAACGATCCTATAGTCCCCTTTTCGGAATCATGAAGAAGACTCGCTACTCCCTGTACCTCGCGGCCGCCGTCGCCACTCTCGCTGCCTCCTCGGCCATGGCCAATCCGTTCATCGCGCCCCCAGAGCCCGCGGAAAGCAAGCTCACCGGGGCCACCCCCACCTCCTATGAGCTGGGCTTCACCACCTACCGTGAGAAGTACACCGAGCACGTGAACGGCCAGAAATTCATGCAGGAAACCGCTCCGATGTGGGGCGTGCAAGGAGCAGTGACTCATGCCTTCAAGCACGGTGGCAAGCTCAAGCTGTCCGGCACCTTCGCCACGGGAAACGCCGACTACACCGGTTCCTACATGGGCGGCAGCTACGGTGACCTGCGTATCGGCGGGCTCGATCGCTACATGCTGACTTCCGAGCTGGAGTACAAGCTCTCCTCGCGCGACTGGAACGACATCACCTTTGGCGCCGGCGTCGGCTACCGTCGTCTGGTCGACCACCTCGAACAAGGCGGCCCGGGCGGCTACAAGCGCAAGAACGACCGCCTCTACCTGACGTTGAGCGTCGAGCGCGAGTTCGCGGCCGGCGACTGGAGCTTCACACCCCAGTTCAAGTACAAGCACGTGATCCGCGGCGTCCAGCATGCTGACATCATGGGCGGCGTGGCCATGCGGCAGGACGACGGCTATGGCACCGAGCTGGCTGTGGCCATCTCCCACAAGGGCGCCTGGAATGGGCTGACCGTCACGCCATACCTGCGCACCTGGGACATCAAGGACTCCAAGTTCGTGCAGCTGACTTCGACAGTCGGCGCCTACGAGCCCCAGAACAAGACCAAGGAAATCGGCGTCACTGTGTCGATGCGGTTCTAAACCCGTCCCACGGTAGAGAAGGGCGCCCCAAAAGCGGGTGCCCTTCGTGTCACATGCGCCGGCCGGCGCCAAGAAGGAATGATTGATGCGGCTTTTTTCTACGCGATCTGAAGGGGCCTCAATCACAGGGATCCCCCGCTCAAATGGGCATCGTGCCGGCCAGTTCCAGCAAGGGCCAAAGCAGCCTCGCCACCACCATGGCCAGCCGGCCAAGAGCAGTGGCGATCCGGCGAAGAGCTTTCAAACGATTCTCCATGAATTGACGAAGGGCCCCCATGCCCAATAGTCAAACCACGCCGCATCCGAGACCGGACGCTTCGCGATTTTGGCTCGAGTTCAAGATTCAATGGTTCGGAGGCGCCGTCGCCATGGTGCCAGGCACTGGGTTGTTCTTCTGGATGGACATCCTGGGCGCGCGCCGGTGGCTGGTTGACTATGGCTGGCTTGCGGTCGTCGGTGTCGGAGGAGCGGGCCTGGCGATCACAGCGCTTGCGGCCGCCTGGATCACGCGCCAGCAGCTTCGGAAAGCGCAGCGATGAACCAATCTCAAATCGAAGGGCTGTTGAGCTCTGCATGCACCACTCACGGCGCCATTCTGCGTGCTCAGAAGGTGGTGAAACGAATCGGCGTCACCCGCCAGGTTAGCGCACATATGAGCGCGGACGGCGTTCCGCACGCAGTTGAGTGCATCAAGACGGAGACTACGAATGCACTCAAGGTGACGGGTAACGCCGTCTATGCCCGGTCCGACGACTGGGCAGCCCACTTCAATGTCATCCGCGGTGTGAGGGCGAAGATAACGACGAGTGAGTTTGGGCTCGAGGGCTGGTTCGCGGGCCTTTGGCCGGCCGAGCTGCTCGGGTACATGCTGGTATTGCTGCGCGGGCCGACAATTTCCATTGCTGGCAGGGCAGTGCCCCATGCCATGCCAACGCAAGATGATAAAGGAATGCATCTGGCCTATAGAGTGACTGGCGAGCTTCCAAGCCAGACCAAGGATCGGATCGAACTCGCCCTCCTGCACGACCCCCACGTGATCCCGGCAGAGCTCCACGCATTTCTGCTCCCCATCCAGGCAAAACACCGTCACTACGTGCAGTTCGACGCAGCCTAAGACCTATACGCCTCTGAGCACTGTCGCTCAGGACATAACGGCCGCAGGCCCGGAGGAACACATGAAGCAAGCTATCCAATGGCACGTACTGGACAAATCCACAGGAGCTATCCTGATGGTGCTGACCAGCGGTGCGCAGTACCGCGAGAAGGCGGCCATACTCGCCTCAAGCGAAGTGATCCGCCCGTTCACCAGCCCAGACGACGAATTCCCGCCAGCGCACGCCCCCTGCACGGTGGCGGAGTGGCTGACGTACCAGATCCGCTCCGAGCAATCGCACTATGCCGCGTCCTGGGCGCGCCGCGACCATGCCGAGACTGGACGCGCGGGCAGGCATATCAGCAAGCTTCTCGATCAGCTGCAACGTCTGGCCGAAGCAGGGGAGTCCGCTACCGCGGCGAACCCGCCGGTCGATGGCGAGCCCACGGTACGCGAACTGGCACTGACCTCGGCGCTGGCCAAGTGCCGTGATGCTTTCCCACATCCGCCGGTTGGCTCCGACCTGGAACAGGCCCTGTCTCATGCAGTGGGAGATCCGGAATCGGTGCCCGACTACATCCAGGCAATCGCCGATGACCTCGACAACCAGGCGCAAGCCCAGTACGAGGCCACCGACGAAAAGGAAGCGTTCTCGAAGGTCTACAGCCCCGAGTACCTTGCGCACCGCGAGGCTACGGGCGTCGCCGATCTGACCGAATTCGCATTCAGCGTATGGTGTCAGGCCCGGCTGCCGGTGAAGTCGCTGTTGGCCCAGCCGTCGCGCAACGACATCCTGTTGACGGCGATCGCGGCGCTCCTGGCGTGCGATCAAAACGCCGCCGCGGACCGCCTGAGCCTGATGCTGGATCCGATGCCGGCGCCGTTTACGCGTGACCCCGACACCGTCAGGGAGCTGGATGGCTTCCAGGCACTGATCGGCGCAGGCCTGGCCAGCGTACCACCGGTCGGATCGACCTGGCGACACAAGAACGGTAATCGCTACACCGTCTTCGCGATCCTGAACAAGGATTCCGAGCGGCAAGACGAATACCCGACGAGCGTCGCTTACGTGGGGGACAACGGCAAGACCTGGGTGCGACCGCTTCACCGTTGGCACAGCAGCATGACCCTGGTATCCGCCCCCCTGCCTTCCGCATAATCGACAGCACTCACTCTCCCGCCCGGCACCTGCCGGGCTTCTTTCGTTTGGCGGACGCAAAAAAGCACCATCCGCTAGGCGAGATGGTGCTGGAGACGGTCAGACCTTGTTCAACAGATCAGGGTTCTTCTTCAGCGCGTTGCGCAGCGGCTCGGGCAGGCCCCGGAGCTGCTCAACGAGCTGCTGCTCGGCTTTCTTGGATGCTGCGTCAGCGCGGGTGCGCTTTTCGGCGTCCAGGCTGCGGAGACGCTTCTTTGCCAAGGACACGATGTCCGCCACCAACTGCTTGGCAACGTCCATCGGATCAGCGCCAGCCGGGACTGGGGCACTCAGCGTCGCGATGACCTCGGACATGGGAACCTTCCCGTCGACACCAGACAACGGATGTTCCAGCAGCTTCTGAAGATCTGGATGCTGGTACAACGCCACCGGGTCCAGGGAGACCTGAACCAGCATGGCGTCATCGACCTTCCACGAAGGCTTCTTCGTGTTGGGCCACAGCAGGGCCAGCTTTTCCGACAGCTGCGCACGGCCTTGAGGGGAACTCGACTTTTTGTAGAGCTCATCCTGGATGGCAGGCACGTCAGCAGTTGCCCATTTCGCACCGCCATTCATCAGAACATTCAGTGTGGTCACCCACAGAGAATTGTTCGCGACACTGGCAACAAGCCCAAGCATCTTGCCTTGATCTTCGAAGCGCTTGGCACGGGCCAGCGCGGGGGCAGCTTTGCGGCGTGAGGTCTCGAGCGCCGGGTCCGCATCCGGACCTGCCGGCGGAAGTACCATTGCGCCATTCACCGCTTTCGACATGTCCTGGATCAGGGTTCCCAGGGTTCGCCAGAACTTTTCCGGACCCGCGGCCGATATCACAGGGACACCGAGTGCTCGCAGAGCCTTCAGTACCGACTTGCTGTCGGGATACCCGGTCACGACCTCTCGCACGATCGAGTTCACCAGGCTATCGAGAACTGCCAGCGCATTGCTGCTTGGCGCGTCCAGGATCGATGCAGTGAGCTTGCCGATCTGCGATCGGAGAATACTCAGGCTTTTCCCTCGCGACTTGTACCCCTCCGTGCCGAAGCCGAGGAAGGTCGCCAGCTGGTACGCCACAATGATCAATTGCTGTTCAGTAAGTTTTTTCATGGATGTTTCCTCAAAGGTAATGCACAGCAAATGCTGTTCTTTGTATAGCTTCGCCGTTGCCTGTGCGAGAAGTTATCGTAATTAGTAGGATTTTTCGATATACTGTTATGAAGAGATCACACCCATGACATACCATCGCTATGACAAGGCGGATACCGCCGACGAGTCCCTCATGATGCCCGTGCCCGCCCTGTCCGCACGCGCCTCCGCGCTGTGCGTCGCGGAGTTGATCGGGAAGTTCGAGGATTTCCTGGCCAACGACACTGGAAAGCAGTATCCATGGGCCACGCGCTTTGTCATGGGCATGCCGTTGCCGTCCTGGCAGCGCCCCCTGGTGTGGACGCGGGCGCAAAGCGTACGGTTCATCAGCTCCATCTGGGAAGGCATCGATATCGGGTCCTACCTGGTCAACGATCAGTATGAACTGGTGGGCCCCAACACCTACCGCAAGTTTTCCGACATCCTGCTGGACGGCCAACAGCGGCTTTCAGCCATCCAGGCCTACCTGCTTGATGAGTTCCCCGTCCCAGACGCGAATGGGGTTCCACGCCTCTGGTCTGAGTTGCCCAGGGTCGAGCGCCGCCGCTTTGGAGGCACGCACTTCTCCAGAGCTACCATCAAATCCTGGGATGAGGGCGAACTGCGCCGGGCCTATGACCTGCGCGCCTTCGGCGGGACGCCCCATACCGCGGGCCAGCGTGCAACCCTCGACCCGACCAGCCGGCGAGCAGACTTCGAGTCTGCATTCGCTTGTGTGGGTTCGGCTCAGGCTGCCGACGGTGCGTACGTCGACAGCCTACTCCAGGCTCGATGGGAGGGGTTCCTCGTGGGGTGCGCCCAATCAACTGAAGTGGGTGTTTGAGGCCCGCGGCAATCAGGGCCTAGTGGCAGCGACCAGGCCAGCTCACGCTATACGTCCTGAGCGACTTTGCTCAGGAACCACATAGACAGAGGAAAGAAACATGCAATCTGCCACGCCCTGCACCATAAGTTCGGCCGCACTGGCTTTGCTCGAGACGATTGAGCAGTATCGCCAGGTCAACGAATCCGCGCAATCGAAGCTCGATGCAGAGCTGAAAAAGCGGATGAACGATCTCACGTCTGCCCTGGCCGCGCCCGCAGTGGAGCGCCTCGGACAGTACGTCATCGACTTTGCCACCAAGCTGGGTTGGGACCCGCAATCCGGTGAAGGCGCCTTCGAATTCGTCCAGCGCCGCAGCTATGGCCAGGGCGTGGAAGATGCGCGCCCCTACTGGGCTCGGGCTTACCAGGAAAGCGGTGATGCCCACCAAGATGTGGCGACAGCCATTGCAACCGTTGAAAAGCGCGTTGCTGATGGCCTGGCTACCGGCAAGCTTCCAACTCAATAAATTCCCGGCAAATCGCCAAGAAAGGTCCCCATATGAGCAAGAAAGCCAAAGGCTGGCGTATCGAAGTGCGCGAGTACGATACCGACAAGGTGGTGCAAAGCATCCCATGCAAGGACGAGCACGGTGCCAACCGCGCTGATGCCGGCATGCAGCACAACCTGAACCACGACAAGTTCTACACCAAGGTTTGCCCGCCGGAGACTGCCAATGCCTAAGCGCGTCATCCAGACATACGCTCAATGGCAAGAGGCCATTGAGCAGGTGAACCGCCTGGTGGTCGATCATATGACCGTCGAAGAGCTGGACTTGGCGGCCGCGCTCCTGTACGCCAGGCCGGTGTTGAGCTTGGATCAACGAAATGCTGTGGATTGTGGCGACCTGGTGCCAGAGCTGCGCACCGCGGTGAAGCTGCCCGCTCGCGCGGAAGATCCGCCGATGATCATGAAGGACGGCCAATGGTCCCCCTTCGCCGTCACATCGGATTGGAATGCATTCGGCTCATTGCTGACCGGCGTCGAGTTCGTCTTCGGCACGCACGAAGGTGAAGACAAGGAAGGAAAATTTCGCTTTTGGTACAGCGCGCACGCCTTCCTGTCTGGCACGAGTTGCGAAGCGTATGTGGATGACCCTCGCCAGATTCTGGCCACGTGCGCGGCCTTGCTGCTGCGCCACTCGACCAGCACGCGCAAGGTCTGCTAGCGAGCCATCCTGACGGCGCCCCCTCTAGCCCAGCCTCCTGGCTGGGCTTTTCACATCATGGATGCCTATACGTGGATGTCACTAACCACATAGAGGAAACATCCATGAATGCAAAGACCATCGAAATCGCTTTGGCCAACATTTCCGCGCGCCGCTACTCGCTCGAGTCTGTGGCCCGATCGCTGGGCCGCCTCAACGCAACGCCTGTATGCATCAGGGAATTGATGGCCGACAGTAATGCCGCGCAGACGCTGGCACAGCAGCAGATCGAACAATTGCGTACCGATCTGGTGACACTGGCCGAGCCGGTCTTGATGGAATGGCTGATGCACCTGGGCTTCGTGTATGGCGAACGCGCGCAAGTCTCCATGGCCGATGCCGAGTGCTACTTCGACAAAGTAACGGGAGTCACGACGCTCAAGGGTGGAAAAACTGTTCCGACCATGACGGCTCAACGTTACAAAGTGGACTCGATGAGCATTTCAGGCGTGATCTCTGAATTGCGCTTGGACCAGTACCGCAACTCGCTAACTATGGTGCTTGATCAAGGCCTGGTGGAGCATTGCCAGGGGGGTCACACTGATCGTCCCGTCTTCGACCTCAATACCAAGGTCCACTACAGCACACGCGGAAAGTGGCGCAGTCAACTGTCGGCGACCGTAGAGCATGACAACCGCTTGCTGGTGGTCCTGCCCATCCGCCAAGCCGACCGCGACGACATCATCTCGATCAAAAAGGTCACAAGCTGATCTCCCGACCCCGCGCTGCGGGGTCTTCTCATTCCTGTGCTGTTCTCACTTGATGTCCAGGTGCATCGCCTGAAGTTCGGCAACGACCTTGGCGGGAAGGCCGGCCTGGTCCGCGAACTTCGGCCAGTCGGCCAGCGCCGAACGCACACGGTCGACCACGCTGCGCACGGAGCCCACACCGCACAGGTCGGCTTCCGCCTGGAAGTCCGCGTATTCGTGGCCCTTGAACTTGCCATTCACGGACATCAGGTGCTGATGAGTCCATTCACCATTAGGGTTGTGGGCGAAAGTGACGTCGTAGGCCGGCGCCAGCTCCCAGGGCTGACCTTCTTGCAGCCGGAAGCTGAAGTTCTTCGTGTGGTCATCGCAATTTCGAGCCATCACGTTAAACACCATACGCCGGAATGCCTCTTCCATCGCATCGTAGGGCAGGCCCATACGCTGAATGACACTGAACAGCTGTGCGTAGGCGTTCGTGCCCTTGAGCTTGTAGTCCAGGTGATCCATGGCGCACAGGGTCTGCATATGATGACGCACGTGGCCATCCCCGCGGTCAAACCGGCGTGTCATGAAGTGCGCACGGCCGTTCTCAGTGAGCAGGCGGCAATCCATCATGTCGACGCCGGCTGCACGGGCCATCAGGTGGTAGGCATACTCGATCCGCCCATAATCCTGCGAGGCGCCAAGCTCTTGATCGGCGCCCATGCCATCGAACTTGAGCAACCAGTGCTCAAAGCCAGGGTCGGCATCCAACTGCCCTGTTCGCAGCTCATCCGTTTTAGGGTTCCATGCCACGACAGCTTTCGCGCGCGCGCCCCCAGCTGACGTGCCGACTTCAATGATGTTGCGCAGCGCCAGGTTGGCCTCATCCTCATCATTCAAATGCCCAGACACGGCGGCCCGCGCTTGCGTCACCAGCGCCCCCATCTCAATGGCAGACGGCTTGGTTGTTTTGGGCCCACGTTGAGGGTGGAAGGTAAGGGCACCCATCGCGCGGTTGCTCATGTACGCGAGGCGGTCCAAGGCGGTGACGTTGCCTGCGGAGATACCCCGCTCGGCCATGTAGCGGTTGATCAACGCATTACCGAAATCGTCTGGCAACGCGTCGCTGAGCATAGCCGGCAGCCGCTTGAAGGTCGGAATCGGCAAATCCGTAAAGAGGAAAAGCGGACCACCTGATGTGGGCATGTGCAGCGGCGAGGGCTCCACGCCCGAGGCGGTGAAAGCCGGCGTGTACTCGAACACGTAGTAGCCATAGTTCGGATCCAATGCTACCGCGCCAATCTGCTTACCCCACAGGTTGACGGAGACCGAATCAACGGGGACGTATCGCGATGTGGCCATATATGGTCCTTATGCCAGGAGTCAGGGGTTGCTTGACGCGCGCAAACGAGGCTTTGCTCCGCGCGTCATGGTTAGAGGGCTGACAGAGGCGACAGGGGCTACAGTGTCAAACCAAGACTCCCTGCCCAGGGCGCGAGCAACTCGCACAAGGGTATGAAGCGTGGAGCCTTGGCCACCCTCAAGATTGCGCAGCGCACGGACGCTGACGCCAGCGCGCTCGGCCAATGTCTTTTGATCGAGATTTTTCACCAGGCGAAGTCGCTTGAGCCGTTCACCAAGCTCCAGCTCAATGTCCTGCGGAGATTTCATGGCCATGGCACAGTCCTTTGGATGAAAAGTGGAGAGTTGCTTGCTACAAGCGCCCCTTTCGTGCCGCTACCCCTCGATAGTTTCGAGACAAGCGCCCTATTTAGGACAATTATAGCATCTAGGATAAAATAAACAAAGCCGCTATAGGCATAAATCTGCCCTTTAGCGGCTTATGTAGCCATAAGAGGCAAGAATATGCCTCTTACAGAAAGCAGGTTTTACTGCTCAGGCTGATAGGCCTTGAAGGCCTGCGGCTGTGCCAGGTACTCCCGCAGGACAAAAGTACCAGCAGCGACCACCGCTCCGACAGCAACCAAGATGAACAACGACGACATGGGGGCTCCTCTACGAATACACCCGGCAACGCGCTAGATGCATTAAGTATAGGGGTTAACCCTTAAAATCGACGTTTACTCCGACCGTGCTTGCGGCGCCGAGGGGTTGGACGTGTAGGCCGCTTCATGCCCATGGCCCGATACATCTCATCGCCCACCGTCCGCCAATCCTCCGCAATCGCTTTCGCATCGGTTCGGGCGGGCTTTCGTATGCGCAATTGCGCCTCGCCCCGGGCATACGACTGGTAAGACCCCCACCGGCCACCCAGCATGGCCATACCCTCGCCGATCAAACGAAGCCCTGATCCCATGCACGAAGCGCTACGACAAAAGAGGATCCAGGCCACACGGACACCGGCTCTGGTAAGCAGCAAGAGGTGAGACATAGGTAGTTGGCACATGGCTAATTTGGAAGAAAGGCATCCCCGCGAGGATGCCTGGAGTGAGCCGGATTAACCGGCAGCGTTGAACTCGGCGAGGATGTATTGGCCGAAGACGCGGCGGAAGTCATTCCTGGCGTCTTCGCCGCTGAAAATGACGCCAGCCAGATCGCCACTGTCGACGCCCAGTCGCTGTTGGATGGCCAAGCATCCTGCGTTGACAGCGGCTTCGACGGCCGAATCGAGCAGGCCTTGCAGAGCATCGAAGAATTGGACTTGCTCCGGCGACAGCTGATACTCCGCCAGTGGATCCACGCGGAAGCGGCCGCAGTCGCTGCTGCGCACGTCCGGCATGACCACTCCTTCGATGGTCAGGCAAACGCGGTACACGCCTTCATAATCCTCGGTGACCGAAACCGGGTAGCCGAAGTATTCATCCAGAGTCTTGCGTTGTTCGCCCGTGCCAAGCTGCAAAAGCAAGGCAGTCGCTGCGATTTGAGGTGCCGATGTCATGTGATGTGTTTCCTATTTGGTGTAAGTCTCTCGAACCCAAGTGGTCCACATCCGTATAGCGTCGCCGCTGCCGCTGGCGCCCCCGCCTATAAGCAGAAAAGGCGCCCGAAGGCGCCCCTTAGGCTTGCTGAAGATCAGCTCTTCATCCAGGTCAGCAGTTCGTCGCTGATCAGCGCGGCGTTCAGGTCATCGTCGGACAGCTCGACGAAGCGGTGCAGGTTCGAGATGCCCACGAAGCCGGTGTTGTTGAACTTGTCGCCCAGGCGCTCCAGGAACGGGAACGTCGAGCCCTGGTTGGAGACGCCCAGGAAGAGGAAGTAGACCTGATCCTTGCGATCCTGCGAGTCCTTCAGGACCTGCTCCACGCGGGGCTTGTCGGACGGATGGCAATCCCCGTCGGTGGCGATGATGACCAGCGAGCGCTTTTTTGCGCCCTCGATCACCTGGTCCTTCTTGCCCATCAGGCCGCCGAAGAACCCGGCCTTCTTCACCACGCTGCCGGCCCAGCCGAAATGCTGAAGCGAGCGCTCGATGACGTGGGAATAGGTCGTGCCGCCGTTGTAGCCCGTGACGCGGTCGATGATGTTGCGCTGCACGTACTCATAGTGGTTCGACGCATCCACGTGGCCGGGCTGGGCGACGCGGCCGGCGCCATCGGAGAAGGTGAAGACGTCCAGCTTCTTGTCGGGATCGAAGACCAGGCCCCAGGGCACCAGGCGCGTAAGCAGGCTGTCGGTCACACCGTCGCGGTGCTCGTCGTCGAACGAGCCGGACACATCCAGGGCGAAGCCCAGTTCCAGAACGGGGGGCTTCACGATACCGGCTTTTTCCAGGTTCAGGGTCAGGCTGCCGGCGGACTTTTCGAGATTCAGTTTCAGGGACATGATTTTATCGAGTGAGGAGTTGAGAGAGTTCGTTGATTTTTTCGACGGTAAGGAACCGCTGAGTTTCGGTGGGCTTCGCAGGCAAAGCGGCCAGGCTCGAGTAGAGGGACGGCAGCTTCACCAAGATCCCGTTTTGGACCAGCGACACCAGCTCTTGCAGTTGCTGGATTTGCAGTTCCGTGTGTGCCAGGTGCTCAAGCCGCATCGCTTGAGAGCTGGAGATCGCAGTCAACCGACCGAGGACCACGCTGCCAAGGGCATCGGGAACCTTATCCATGGAGAACTCCAGGACACGGGCATTGACCGCCAGCTGTACGCCGATCTCTGTGCTCGAAGCAATGAGGCGGCCCAGCTTGTCGATCAGCGTGCCGATAGTGCCCGCTCCGTTGCGCAGCAAGCCTTCCAGCTGCTGAACCTCGGCCTGGCAGTCGGCCCATACCTTGTGCGCGGGCTTCCGGAGAAAGCCCCCCTCCATGGCGTCCACCACGTCTTTGAGCAGCGCTTGCAGCCGGGCCATGTGCTGGCTCACCGAGCGCACTGTTGGACTGTCCAGCAGCGCCAGGCGCTCCTTGATCTCGTTGGCCAGGTCCTCCTGCGGACGAACGCCAAACCCAAGCCAGAACGAGGCTCCCTCGCTCGCAAACGAGATCCCCGCCAAGAGGCCTCGAGCGCGCTGAAGAACCTGTTCCGATTCTCCAGGGAACCGGCTGACCAAGTCAGCAAGCGCGATCTGCGTGAGCGCGACGTGCGTCCCCGGAAGGATGGACGGTGCGATCGGCGCGCGAGAAACCGGCGGGACAGCAGGTGCAGGTGCTGCGGGGCTGGCCGGAATTGCCGTGGGAGCAAAACGCGGGCCGCTGACCGAGGTTCCGATTGCAGTCGGCGCGATCCGCGTTGGCGCAATGACCGTGGGGGTAGGCGCCCGAGCCGGTGCCGCGGCTTCAGCGGGTGCCGGCTCGGGGCTGCTCTTGATGACGGTAGGCTGGATCGACATCGTCGGCTTAATGCCCTCGCCGGGCGCCTGGCCGATCCTCGTCGGCTCAAAGCCGGCGGGCTTTTGGCCAATCACGGTGATCGAGGCGTTCATGCGAGGGCAGGCCTTTGCTTAGGAGAAGTGGCTCAGGACTTCGTTGAAGTCGCTGTTGAAGCCCGTGCCGATGGCCACGAACGAGGCGCCGGATGGCTCGACCATGATGGCGCCCATCTGCACGCCGACGAAGTCGCCGAACTGGCCCGACAGGCTGACATCCAGCAGGACCTGGCCGGCGGCGTTCTCGATCACCACATGGGCGTTCTGCACGTCGCGGAACTTCTTGCCCGCGGTCTGCGGGTGGATCGTGGCGACCAGCGGGATCTCGATCACGCCCTGGGCGGGCGGCGTCAGGCGATCAGGCTTCACCAGCACGTATTCGTCGTCGCCGTCGGAGTGGCCGTCGGTGGCATCGGGGCTGTGCACCAGCGCGCCGCCATGCACGGAGAAGGTCTTGTCAGCGGCCAGGGGCAGGTGGCCTTGGGTCTGGCCGCGGATGACGCGCTGCACGTTGTAGGTGGACAGGATGTCGTCGAGCGAGCTCACCTTGGCGCCGGCGCCACGGTTCACGCCCACCAGGGCATGCAGGTCGAGGTCAGCGCCGCCGTCCCAGGACAGGCGCGCCTTGAATTGCTCCCCCTTGTTCAGGTTCAGGGAGAACTTGGCGGCGGTGTCGCCGGGCTTGGTCAGGTTCAGGGTCAAAGCAGACATGGAAAATTCCTTTCAGGGTCTTCTGGGTATTGGTGCCGGCAGACCATCCGCCGGCATCCGTTGAAAATCAGTAGGCGCGTGCCGAGCTTGCGGGGGCGGGCCGGTCCAGCTCCAGCAGCTCCTGGCGCGACTTCGAGAGCTTCTCGCGCGCTTCCTGGAACTTGCGGGTGTTGGCGTCCCGGGCGGTCTGGGCGATGACGCGCAGCTCCTTCGTGGTGGCCACAATGGAGGCGACCTGGTCGGCTTGCGCCACGCGGTTGTCGCCGGCGGCATTCATGGCCGTCGTGGTCACTTCGGCCATCAGCTGATTGCCGATCTTGTTCAGGTTCGCATCGAGCGCGGCGCCCTGGGCGGCAAGTCGTTGCACACCCTTGACCAGGTCGGCGCCTTGCAGCTTGATCAGCGACATGCGAATCGAAGCGAAACGATCCTGCGCGGTGGTCGCCAGTTCTTGCAGCGTGGCCACCCCGGCGTTTTGCAGCAGGCGAATCGCCTCGTGATCTGCGGGCAGACGAGTGAAGGTGCCTTCGACGGCCAGGGCGCGGGATTCCAGCGCTTGCAGCTTGTCCTGGGCCTCGTGGTAACGCTGGACATCCTGCTTGAGCTCGGGCTCGCGGCGAACAAACTCCTCGCGGGCCTTGACCACCAGGCTGTGCAGGAAGAGCGCTTCCTCGGCGAAGGACTCGAAGTGGTGGCGGTAGCTCGCCTTGATGGCTTCCATGTGGCGCACTTCGTCGGCCAGGCGCGTCATCTCGCCGCGCAGCTGCTGCTCCATCGCGAGGACCACGGTCGACAGGTTCTTGGACTTGCCCTGCACCGAACGCGACACCTCGGCCACAGCGCGATTGGTCGCGTCGCGCAGCTTCTTGGCGTTCAGGACGCCGAGCAAGCGGGCCATCAGCGGGGGCTTGGCGTTGCGGATACGCTCGGCCAGCGCGGGCAGGTCTTCTTCGGCGACCTTGTCACCGAGCTGCTCGATCAGCGCGAACAACTGCGGCGAGTTCTGCTGATCCACGCGGGACAGAATGCCGTCCAGGGTCTTGTTCAGTTCGGTGGCAGCTTCCACGCCGATCAGGGCGATCTCCTGCGTTGGCATCTCGAACACCTGGGTGGCATTGAGGCGATCCAGTGCGCGCTGCTGGCGCTGCACGTCGAGCACGACCTGGAAGGTTGCAGGAGCCGAGAGGCCTGCCAGCAGTTGCTGGGGAGCGGCCGTGTCCGTAGCCAGGGCGCCCGTGGGTTGAGTCGTTGCGATCATGGGTTGCAGTTGTTGCGACATGGATCAGGCCTTCACCGCAGCGCCATCGGCTGCACGTTTTTGCATGAAGTAGGCGATGCTCACCACCGCGGCGAAACCGACGGCCTTGAGGATCAGATGGCTGTAGGAGCCGAGCACAGCATCGACGGACGCGATGACGCTGGACATGACGATGTCGGTGATGACCATTTCCACACCAACCCAGCCCAGCAGTCCGCCGCCCACCCAGACGATCACGGGGAATCGCTTCATGATGCCCATGAGGCCTGTGGCACCGAAGATGATGACGGGGATGCTCAGCACGATACCGGCGATTGCGTACAGGGTGCTGTGGGCGCCAGCGCTCTCTGCGGCACCAGCCACGGCCAGGACGTTGTCCAGGCTCATCATGAAGTCGGCGATCAGGATGGTCTTCACGGCAGTCCACACGCGATCAGCAGGAGCGACAGCATGGGATTCCTCGTCGTTCTCGACCAGCAGCTTGTAGCCGAGGAACAGAAGGTAGGCGCCAGCGACTGCCTTGATGTACGGCACGCCCATCAGGAAGCCTGCAAACACCAACAGGATGGCGCGCAAGCCGACGGCGCCAGCCGTACCCCAAAGGATGGCCTTACGGCGCAGATGCGATGGCAGCGCGGCGCAGGCCAAGGCGATCACGATCGCATTGTCAACGCCGAGCATGATGTCGATGCCGATGATTTTCAGAATGGCGCCCCATTCCAAGCTTTGCAAGAATTCCACGGTTGTCCTCGAGAGGGTTTGTTCGAGGTCGTAGTATATCTTGTTTATTGCTTTTTGCCACTACAGAAAGGGTTTTTTCTCCTACCCCTTCCTTCCTTGACGGCGTCCAAGGCACAAAAAAGGCCGGTTGCCCGGCCTCGTCTTTCAGATCAGATCCCCGTCATCATAGACTCCGGGGGAGCTCGGAGAGGGTGTCTCCGGCGGCGCCGGCGGCTCAGCATTCGCCGGCGCCTCACCTCCCGCATCCGCTTCGGACGAATCCGATGCCTCAGCGGACCGCAACGGCTCTGCGAACGGCTCGCAGGTGGCAGCAAACTCACTGGCCACGGCCTTGCCTGGCAGGAAAATTCCCACCAGCGCTCGCGACAACTTGTATTTCGCCAACTCCGTACCTTCGAGCAGGACCTCCGTCATCTTGCCCTTGACCTCTACTGTCAGCGTCAGCTTTTGGACGTCGCCGTCGAAGAGGGCGATAGCGCTGACCTTCGCACCCGACGGAAGCGAAACCAGCTTTAGCCCACGGCCCTTGCCCAGCACCTTCATTTCCGCGCTGGTAAACGTCAGCATCTTGCCCGCGCTGGTGGCCAAGCAGATCGTGCCGCCATTGGAGTTCGCCGGCATTTGGGTTGGCGCCAGGATCGTTTCGCCCGCATTGAGCGTCATCACCTGCTTGCCCGCCTTCTGCCTGGTCAGCAGGTCCGCCCCTGGGCAGAGGAAGCCGTAACCAGCGGAGTTTGCGAGCAGGTAGAGGCTGGCTTCGTCGATGGCCAGGACATGCGCGACCTTGGCCGCCCCCAGATCTGCAAGCGACGACAGCGGAACCCCATCGCCGCGCCCCGTGGGGAAAGCGCTCGCCGATACGTTCACGACCTTACCCGCCGTGGTCATGAAGCCGATCACCGCACTGGTGCGAGTCTCGAAGACCGCTTGAGCGGAGTCCCCCGGCTTCCAGCCGATCGACGACAGATCCACCTTGTGGCCCGTGCGCGCGCGCAGCCATCCCTGCTTGGACACGACCAGGGTCACCGGATCGTCGCTTACCGCCACCACCGTGCTCGTCGTTACCTTCTCCTCCGCCTCAATGAGCGTGCGGCGGTCATCGCCAAACTTCGCGCGGTCGGCCTCGATCTCCTTCAGGATCTGGGCGGTCATCTTGCTGCGATCGCCCAGCAGCCCATTGAGGTAATCGGCCTCTGCGCGCAGGTCGGCCAGCTCCGACTCCAGCTTGATGCGTTCAAGGTTGGCCAGCTGGCGCAGACGAATATCCAGGATATCCGTCGCCTGGACTTCGGAAAGCCCGAACCGGTCCATCAGAGCTTGCTTGGGGTCCTCCGCCCCGCGAATGATCTCGATCACCTCATCGATGTTCAGGAAGGCAATCATGCGGCCGTCCAGCACATGCATGCGTTCCTTGACCTGGCCCAGGCGGTGCACAGTGCGCCGAGTCACCGTCTCGAAGCGGAACGCCACCCACTCCTGAAGCACCTGGAGCAGCCCCTTTTGCTGCGGCTTCATGTCCTGGCCGATCGTGACCAGGTTCAGCGGAAAGTTGCTTTCCAGAGAGGTGTGCGCACGCAGCACTTGCATCAACTCTTCTGGATTCTGGCGGGAGGAACGCGGCTCGATCACCAGGCGCACAGGATGCGCTTCGTCCGAATCGTCAGAGATGTGCTCGAGCACGCCCAACACGAGCGCCTTCAGGTTCAACTGCTCCTGTGAGAGCCCCTTCTTGCCGGCCTTGATCGGGGGGTTGGTGATCGCCTCGATCTCAGCCATTACCTTGGCAGTGGAGGTGTTAGGCGGAAGCTCGGTCACCACGATGTGCCATTGGCTGCGCGCAAGGTTCTCCACCGTCCACCGGGCACGGGTGCGCATCGAGCCGCGGCCAGTGGCATAGGCCTTGGCCAGTTCATCAGGGGAGGAGATGATCTGGGCGCCGCAGGGGAAGTCGGGCCCGGGCATGATCGTGAGGATGTCCTCGAGCGTTGCCTCAGGATTGCGGATCAGGTGCTCGCAGGCCAGGGATACTTCGCGCAGATTGTGGCTCGGGATCTCCGTTGCCAGGCCCACGGCGATGCCGCTGGCGCCGTTGAGCAGAAGCACCGGCAAGCGGGCCGGCAGAAGGCTCGGTTCGGACGTGGTCCCGTCGTAGTTAGGCAGGAAGTCGACCGTGCCCATGTCCAGTTCGCCCATCAGCAACTCGGCAAAGGGCGTCAGGCGCGCCTCGGTGTATCGCATCGCGGCCGCACCATCCCCATCCCGGGATCCGAAGTTGCCGTGACCATCTACCAGGGGGTAGCGCAGGGAGAAGCTTTGGGCCATCCGTACGGCAGCGTCGTAGACCGAGCTGTCACCGTGGGGGTGGTACTTACCCAGCACATCACCCACAAAACGGGCGCACTTCACGGGCTTGGCGCGCTCGGTAAGGCCCAGTCGGTACATGTCGAACAGGATGCGGCGCTGTACCGGTTTTTGGCCGTCGGGCAGAAGCGGAAGGGCGCGCCCCATGACCACGCTCATCGCGTAGTCCAGGTATGCGCTCTTTGCGTAGGCTTCAAGGTCGACGCTGTCATTTACAGCATGCGCGGTGATTTCTGTGGATTCGCTCATAAGTCAAAAAGTGGG
>NZ_CAHLAR010000006.1 GCF_903652925.1 Achromobacter anxifer
CTGGGCGGCGACACCGGCGGCTCGGTGCGCGCGCCGGCGGCGCTGAACGGCGTGGTCGGCTACAAGCCTTCCACCGGCGTTATCAGCCGCGCCGGCTGCCTGCCCCTGTCGGACACGCTGGACGTGCTGGGCCCGATCACGCGCAACGTGGCGGACGCCCGCCTGCTGACGCAGTTGCTGTCCGGCCCGGACTTCGGCGATGCCGCCACGCTGGCCATGCCCGCCGCCGTCGCCGTCGCCGCCCTGCGCCAGCCAGGCTGCCGCGGCCCGGGCCCGGTGGCGCTGCTGGCGCCCGAAGCCTGGCCCGCGACCCTGGCCGAAGCCGGTCTGCGCACCTGGCGCGAAGCCGAGGAAAACCTGGCGCGGGCGGGCTACACGCCCACGCCCTGGCAGCCGCCCGCCGGCCTGTCCTTCGCCCGCATGGCGGACGACAACTCGCTGGTGCTGGCCTACGAGGCCTATCGCTATTACGGCGCGCTGGCCGAAGACCCGGCCCAGCCGCTGTGGGAAGTGGTGCGCAAGCGCATCGCCGCAGGCGGGCGCATCGCGCAGGCCGACTACGAAGCCGCGCTGCAACGCCGCGCCGCCGACATGGCCGCGTTCGCGCAAGCCATGCAGGGCCTGGACGCGCTGCTGATGCCCGCCTGCGACCAGGCCGCACAACCGCTGGACGCGGACGACGCGCGCCACGCTGGCCTGGGCAAGCTGCTGCGCCCGGCCAATTTCCTGGGCGCGGCCGCCATCTCGCTGCCGGCGGGCAACGACGCCGCAGGCATGCCCATGGCGGTGCAGCTGCTGGCGCCTGCGGGCGGCGACGCCGCAATGCTGGATTGCGCCGCGGCGCTGGAACCGGTGCTGGCGCCCGCGCCGCGCCGGCCGGATCTGTCGGCCTGGGGACTGTGAGTCCTGGCCTTCCGGCCACAAAAAAGCCCCCGCGATGCGGGGGCTTTTTTTCAGCGCCTGGAAGGCTTACGCACCCTTCTTCAGCGCCTGCACCTTGTCCGTGGCTTCCCACGAGAATTCCGGCTCGGAACGGCCGAAGTGGCCGTAGGCGGCGGTCTTGGCGTAGATCGGACGCAGCAGGTCCAGCATGTTGACGATGCCCTTGGGACGCAGGTCGAAGTGCTCGCGCACCAGCTTGGCGATCTGGTCATCGGGGATGACGCCCGTGCCTTCCGTGTAGACGGTGATGTTGATGGGCTCGGCCACGCCGATGGCGTAGCTGACCTGCACCTGGCACTGGCGCGCCAGGCCGGCGGCCACGATGTTCTTGGCCACGTAGCGGGCGGCATAGGCGGCCGAACGGTCGACCTTGGACGGATCCTTGCCCGAGAACGCGCCGCCGCCGTGCGGGCATGCGCCGCCGTAGGTGTCGACGATGATCTTGCGGCCGGTCAGGCCGCAATCGCCTTGCGGGCCGCCGATGACGAAGCGGCCGGTCGGGTTGACCAGGAACTTGGTCTTCGGCGTGATCAGGCCTTCGGGGAAGCTAGGCTTGATGATGTCTTCGATCACCGCTTCGCGGATGGTCTCTTGCGAGACTTCGGGCGCGTGCTGGGTCGACAGCACCACCGTGTCGACTTCCGCCGGGCGGCCGTCGATGTAGCGGAACGTCACTTGCGACTTGGCGTCGGGGCGCAGCCACGGCAGGCGGCCGTCCTTGCGCAGTTCGCTCTGGCGCTGCACCAGGCGGTGCGCGTACCAGATCGGAGCCGGCATCAGGTCGGGCGTTTCGTCGCAGGCATAGCCGAACATCAGGCCCTGGTCGCCCGCGCCCTGGTTCAGATAGTCTTCCGAGCTGCGGTCCACGCCCTGGGCGATGTCCGGCGATTGCTTGTCGTAGGCGACCAGCACCGCGCAGCCCTTGTAGTCGATGCCGTATTCGGTGTTGTCGTAGCCGATGCGGCGGATCGTGTCGCGCGCGACCTGGATGTAGTCGACGTTGGCGGTCGTGGTGATCTCGCCGGCCAGCACGACCAGGCCCGTGTTGCACAGCGTTTCAGCTGCTACGCGCGCATTCGGGTCCTGCGTGAAGATGGCGTCCAGGATCGAATCGGAGATCTGGTCGGCAACCTTGTCGGGATGCCCTTCGGAGACGGATTCGGAAGTAAAGAGAAAGTCGTTATTGGCCACAGATGCGTCCTTGGTGGCCGGCTGCGCCGGCGCGTAGGTTCACGAGGCGCGTTGCACCCCTGACCGCAAGACATAAGCAAATCCGGGCGCGACGCTTTAGCGGATTTGGCAAAAGCCGCGCAAAGCGCTGTACCCTTGCCGTCGCCCCGCAAGTTGTCGGTTAACTCGGCGACTGCGCTATTTTAAGCGAAAATGCGGTGCTGCCGCCAAAGCCCCGGGGACGCATGGGTATATTCCCGGGCCCAGACGCACTTCCCGCCCGTCCTATTTTCCTGCCGCATGCTGCTCTTCCTGTTCAGACTCTTCGCCGCCCTGCCCCTCTCCGTCGCGCACGCCGCGGGGCGCCTCGCCGGGCGCGCGATCTATGCCTGGCCGGGCAAGTACCGGCGGCGGCTGCAAGCCAATGCGGCCCAGGCCGGCTACCCCGACCCGGCGTTCGCGCGCCGCGCGGCCGGTGAAATCGGCGCCATGATCCTGGAAAGCCCGCGCGTCTGGTTCCGCAACGAGCAAAGCCTGGCCCAAGTCATCTCGGACGACAACGACGTGGTCAGCGCGGCCCGCGCCGAACAGCGCGGCATCCTGTTCCTGACGCCGCACCTGGGCTGCTTTGAAATCACCGCCCGCTATCTGGCCCGGCAAATGCCCATGACGGTCATGTTCCGGCCACCGCGCAAGGACATCCTGGCCCCGCTGCTGGAAACCGCGCGCAACACCTCGGCCGTCAACGCAGTGCCGGCCAATATGCAGGGCGTGCGCGAATTCGTGCGCGCCCTGCGCCGGGGCGAATCCGTGGGCATGCTGCCCGACCAGGCGCCCAGCGTGGGCGACGGCGTCTGGGCGCCGTTCTTCGGGCGCATGGCCTACACCATGACGCTGCCCGGCAAGCTGGCCACGCAGACGGGCGTTCCCATCATCCTGACCGCGGGCGAACGGCTGCCCGGCGGCCGCGGCTGGCGCATCCACTACGTGCGCGTGCCCGAGCCCCTGCCCGCCGACGCCGAAGCGCAGGCCGCGTTGCTCAACGCCGCCATGGAAACGCTGATCCGCCGCTGTCCGGAGCAATATCTCTGGAGCTACAACCGCTACAAGACGCCGCGCGGCGCGCCGCCGGCGCCCGCCTCTGACACTGCACCGCCGGCCCGTTGAAGCGTCGCGCTCCCGTCCGCCCAACTTCATTCCCTATGTCCGATTTCAAAACGCGCGCGCTGGTCTCCCTGTTGAAATGGTTCGGCCGCATCAAGCCGTCGACGCGCATGCGCATCGGCGCCGGCCTGGGCTGGCTGGCGCCGCGGCTGGCCAAGTCGCGCACGCGCATCGTGCGCCGCAACCTGGAACTGTGCTTCCCAGATCAGCCCGAGCAGGTGCGCGAACAATGGGTCGCGGACCATTTCCGCGCGCTGGCGCAGTCCATCGTCGACCGCGGCGTGCTCTGGTACGGCACGCCCGAAGCCATCAAGGACATGGTGACCCAAAGCGGCGCGGACCGGATCAATGAACTGGTCGCGCAGGGCCGCCCAGTGATCCTGCTGGCGCCGCATTTCATCGGGCTGGACGCCGCCGCGACGCGGCTCACCATGGAAGTGCCCAGCGGCGCCACCATGTACACGCCGCAAAGCGATCCCCAGGTCGACGCCATCGTGGCGGCGGGCCGCAAGCGCTTCAACGAAGTCTTCCTGGTCAGCCGCAAGGACGGCGTGCGCGACCTGATCCGCCACCTGCGCGAACGCCGGCCCGTCTACTACCTGCCGGACATGGACTTCGGGCGCCAGGGCGCCACTTTCGCGCCATTCTTCGGCGTGCCGGCGGCCACCCTGCTTGCCACCGCCCAACTGGCCAGGAAGTGGGACGCCGCGGTGCTTCCGATCCTGGACTTCTGGAATCCGGAGACCGGCCGCTATCACGTCGAAGTGCTGCCGCCGCTGGCCGACTTCCCGGGCGAGGACTCGCTCGAAGACGCCACGGCCCGCCTGAACCGCGAGCTGGAATCCTGGGTGCGCCGCTGCCCCAGCCAGTACTACTGGGTCCACCGCCGCTTCAAGACGCGGCCGCCGGGCGAGCCCAAACTCTACTGAGTCCAGGGCCCGCGCCGCCCGCGCGCCAATATGGGCGATAATCCAGTGATGAACTGGAACTTCACCAAAATGCATGGCGCGGGCAACGATTTCGTCGTGCTCGACGGGGTCCGCCAGACCATCGAAATGACGCCCGAGCGCGCCCGCGCCTTGGGCGACCGGCATTTCGGCATCGGCGCCGACCAGATCCTCCTGGTCGAACGCGCCACCCGGCCGGACGCCGATTTCCGCTATCGCATTTTCAATTCCGACGGCAGCGAGGTCGAACACTGCGGCAACGGCGCGCGCTGCTTCGTGCGCTTCGTGCACGAGCAGGGCCTGTCCGACCGCAATCCGCTGCGCGCCGAAATCGCCACCGGCATCCTGGTCCTGGACGAAGGCGACGACGAGCAGGTCACCGTCGAAATGGGCAGCACGCGCTTCGAGCCCGCCGCGCTGCCGTTCGACACCGCCGGCCTGGCCTCGCACACCCAAGGCCAGGACACGCTGTGGGACCTGGAACTGGACGCCCCCGCCGGCCTGCCGCGCACGGTCGCGGTGTCCGCCGTGGCCATTTCCAATCCGCACGCCGTGCAGGTCGTGGACGACGTCGACACGGCGCCCGTGTCGGTGCTCGGCCCGCTGATCGAAACCCATCGCCGCTTCCCGCGCCGCGTCAACGCCGGCTTCATGCAGGTGGTGGACCGCAACAACATCCGCCTGCGCGTGTTCGAACGCGGCGCCGGCGAAACCCTGGCCTGCGGCACCGGCGCCTGCGCCGCCGTCGCGGCCGGCATCCGGCGCGGCCTGCTGGACTCTCCCGTGCGCGTGCAAACGCGCGGCGGCGTACTGACCATCGCCTGGAACGGCGAGCAATTGCGCATGACCGGCCCGGCCGAATCCGTATTCACGGGGCAGGTCGACATCGACAAGCTCGTCTTCTCCATGGCGCTGAACCGATAAGCTATGACTGATACCGCTTTTACCGCCCAGGACATCGCTGCATTCCTGCAAGAGAATCCCGGCTTCTTCGACGACCATGCCGACGTCTTCGCCACGCTGCAGGTGCCGCACCCGCACGGCTCGCGTGCCATTTCGCTGGGCGAACGCCAGATCCTGACGCTGCGCGAACGCAACCGCGAACTGGAATGGCGCCTGAACGAACTCGTGCGCAACGCCAGCGCCAATGAAAGCATCGGCACGCACGTGGCCAAATGGTGCCGCCGCCTGCTGTCCGAATGCGATCCGCAGCACGTGCCGGGCGAGATCGCCCTGGGCCTGGCCGAACAGTTCGAACTGAACCACGTGGCGCTGCGCCTGTGGGACCTGTCCGAGCTGCCGGCCACTGGCTACGGCGAGCCCGTCACGCAGGACGTGCGCACCTTCACCGACAGCCTGAAGACGCCCTATTGCGGCACCGACACCGAATTCGAAGCGGCCGGCTGGCTGGACGCCAAGCCCAAGTCGCTGGCGCTGGTGCCCCTGCGCCTGGAAGCGGACGGCCCCGCCATCGGCCTGCTGGTGCTGGGCTCGGACGACGCCGAACGCTTCACGCCTGAAATGGGCACGACCTTCCTGGAATCGATCGGCCAGCTGGCTTCGGCGGCGCTGCATCGCCTGAATCCGGCCACGCCCAAGGCCTAGCGCGGACACGGGCGCAGCCATGCCGAAGACAGCCCAAAAGCAAGATACGGCAGCGCCCGATACGCCCCTGCCGGACGCGATGGGCGCCTGGCTGCGCCATCTGGAAACCAACCGCCGCTATTCGCCGCACACGCTGGACGGCTACCGCCGCGAACTGCAGTTCCTGCGCGAGCTTGCGGACCACGCCAAGCTGCCGCTGGACAAGCTCGGCAACGGCCACATCCGCCAGTTCGTCGCCCGCTTGCACGCCCAGGGCCGCGGCCCGCGCAGCCTGGCGCGCACCCTGGCGGCCTGGCGCGGCTTCTATCAATGGTGGGCGCCGGCGATCGAGCTGGCCGGCAATCCCGTGGCCGGCGTGCGCGCGCCCAAGGCGCCGCGCGGCCTGCCCAAGGCCCTGTCGGTGGAACAGACCCAGGCCCTGCTGGACCGCGCGCCCGCTCAAGTAGCGACCGAACCCGCCGCGCTGCGCGACCAGGCCATGCTCGAACTGCTCTATTCCAGCGGTCTGCGGCTGTCGGAGCTGGTCGGGCTGGACCTGCGCTACGAACGCTCGGGCAACTATGAATCGCGCGGCTGGCTGAACCTGGAAGAGGCCGAGGTCACCGTGCTGGGCAAGGGCGGCAAGCGCCGCTCGGTGCCCGTGGGCCAGGCCGCCCTGGAAGCCTTGCGCAAATGGATCGCGGCGCGCCCACAACTGGCGCCTGCCGCTGCCCAGCCCCAGGACGCCGCCGCGCTGTTCCTGGGCGCGCGCGGCGGCCGCATCTCGCCGCGCGTGGTGCAGCTGCAGCTGGCGCGCATCGCGCAACAGGCCGGCGTGCCCACGCACGTGCATCCGCACGTGCTGCGCCACAGTTTCGCCAGCCATGTCCTGCAGTCCGCGCAAGACCTGCGCGCCGTGCAAGAAATGCTGGGCCACGCCAACATCTCGACCACCCAGATCTACACGCGGCTGGACTTCCAGCACCTGGCCCGCGCCTACGACCAGGCGCATCCGCGCGCCGGCCGCAAGTCCTGAAGTCCTTCGGTATACGCCGTCAAAGGCGGCTCGCGCCGCAGGCCCGCGGAACCCTGATCTAGCCGCCGCCGGCGATCACGCCGCCCAGCAGCATCACGCCCAGCAACAGCACCGCCACCGCCGCCAGCGCTTCCACGCCGTAGCGCAGGCGCGCCGCGCCCGTGCCGGACAGGCGGCTGCCGATGCGCGTCGCGGCGCCTCCCGCAGCCACCGCCAGGCAGGCCAGCGCCGCCACCGTCAGGCCGGTGCCCAGGCCCATCGCCAGGGCCGAGGCCACGCCGGCCAGGAAGAAGCCCTGCGCCAAGGCGAACACCAGCACGATCAGCGCGCCGCTGCACGGGCGCAGGCCCACCGCCAGGATCGCCGTGCCCGCGCGGCGCCAGTTCAGCGGGCCGGACACCTGCTCCGGCGCGGGCACGTGCGCGTGGCCGCAGCCGCAGTCGTGGTGGTGGTCGTGATCATGTCCGTGCTGGTGCTTATGCCCATGCTCGTGGCCGTGCGCATGTCCATGCTCGTGATCACGCCTGCCCCCCGTTCGCGCGCGCAGCAGCGGCCGGACAGCCTTGACCCACACCAGCCACAGGCCCAGCAACGTCACCAGCGCATAGGACGCCAGCTCCAGCCAGCGCGTCGCATTGTTCATCGTGGCCGCGGTCGCGTTGAACACCAGCGCCAGCGCGGCCACCAACGCAATCGCCACCAGCGCCTGGATCAGCGCGGACGCCAGCGCCAGCAACGCGCCGTTGCGCGCGGTCTGGCGGTTGGCCAATACGTAGGAAGAGATCACCGCCTTGCCGTGCCCCGGGCCCAGCGCATGAAACACGCCGTAGGCGAACGACAGGCCGATCAGGGCCCAGGCCGCGCCGCCGTCGGCCTGCCAGGCGCGCACCGCGCCCGTCAGCTGCCGGTAGAAATGGCTTTGCCAGGCCGATACCTGGCCGAAGAAGCCGGCCAGCCAGCCCGGCCCGCTCATGCCGGCGCCACTCTCCGGCACGCCAAAGGGATGCGCGCCCTGGGCCGCTGCCGCGCCCGCGCCGCCCAGGAGCAGCACGGCCAGCAACGCAAGCGCTACGGGCAGCGCACCTCGATGCGGTGCGTCAGCCCCTTGGTGATGGCGAAGAGCTCGTCCGGCAAGGCCTCCGGGTCGGCCGGGATCGCGGCCAGTTGCTGCATGGTTTTCCAATCCAGTTCCTTGGGCTTGCGGTAGGCGGAGGTGCAGGTCTTGGCTTCCTGCCCGCCCAGCGATACCGCGCCGCTTTCATCGAAGGCGTAGGCCACGAAATAGGTGGGATCGTAGATATCCACCTGCGCGCCGCCAGCGCCCGGCGCCACCGGCGCGGCCAGCGGCAAGGTAAAGGACAGCGTCAGGCGCGTGGTCTTGGGATTCCAGTCGACGCGCGCATCGCGCGGCTCGGCGAAGGCCGCCATCTTGCCGTCCACGGTGACGCGGGTGAAGTAGTGCGAGATCGGCTCGCCCAGCGCCCGCATCCAATCCTGCGCCATGCCCTGCAGGACCTCGGCGGACAGCGAGCCGTCCTTGCCCTTCTTCCGGCCCTGCGTGGCGTAGGCGCCGAACATCTCGTCAAACAGCCAGACCTGCCGCACCGCCGTGATGCGCCGCTGTCCATCGATATCGATCGCCGCGCGGGCATCGATCCACATATGCGGGTGCGCGCTGGCGGCGCCCGCCGCCAGCAGCATCGCCGCCGCGCTCAGGGCTGCATGGCCGCGGCGAGCTGACGTACGTTCCATTCAAACATTTCCAGGTAGGTGCCGCCGGGCTGTCCCGGCTTGGACAAGGCGTCAGAATACAGCGTACCACCCACCTTGGCGCCGGTTTCACGCGCGATCTGCTGGACCAGCCGGGGGCTGCTGATGTTCTCCACGAACACCGCCGGCACGCGCTCGCGCTTGACCTGCTCGATGATGCGCGCCACCTCGCCGGCGGAGGGCTCGGCGTCGGTCGACACGCCCATCGCGGGGATGAACGCCACGCCATAGGCGTCGCCGAAATAGCCGAAGGCGTCATGCGAGGTCACGATCTTGCGGCGTTCGGCCGGAATCGCGGCAAAGGTCTTGCGGACCTGGGCATCCAGCGCCTGCAGGCGCGCGATGTAGGCCTGCGCGCGCTGGCGGTAGGCGTCGGCATGCGCGGGGTCGGCGGCGGCCAGGCCTTCTGCCACATTGCGGGCATAGATGACGCCGTTCGCCAGGTTCTGCCAGGCGTGCGGATCGGCGTCGCCATGCTGGTGGCCATGGTCGTGGTCATGACTGTGGTCGTGGCCGTGATCATGGTCGTGCCCGTCATCGTGGCCACCGCCCGCGAACTTGCGCGGCGTCACGCCCTGGGAGGCGACCACGGTCGCGCCCGCGAAGCCCGAGGCCTTCGCCAGCCGCGGCATCCAGGTCTCGAAATCCAGGCCGTTGACGAACAGCACGCGCGCGGCGGCCAGCTTCTTCGCGTCGCCGGGCGTGGGTTCGTATTCGTGCGCATCGCCGTCGGGTCCCACCAGCGTGGCCACGCTGACGTCGCCGCCGCCCACTTCGCGCACGATGTCGCCCAGGATGGAAAAGCTGGCCACTGCCTTCAACGGCTCGGCGGCATGGCCGCTGCCGAGTACTGCCGACAGGCACAGGCCTGCCATGGCCAGCAGCGCGCGACGGCGCGCCAGGGAATGGGTACGCATGGCGAATCTCCTAGGAAGTCAGGCGCGGCGCATGCGGCGGCGCGCCCGCAGCAGCCCGCCTTGCGGGCCGCTCACGATGGAAAACAGATAGCAGGCGCCGGCCGCCAGGATGATGGCGGGCGAGGCGGGCACGTTGAAGTGGTACGACACGAGCAGGCCGGCCACCGAAGCCGCCACGCCCAGGCCCGCGGCCAGCGGGATCTGGCTGGCGGCCGAACGGACCCAGAAACGGGCGGCGGCGGCGGGCAGCATCATCATGCCGACCACCATGAGCGTGCCCAGCACCTGGAATCCCGCCACCAGGTTCACCACCACCAGCACCAGGAAGCCCATGTGCACCCAGCCTCCGCCGCCGCCGCTGGCGCGCAGGAATCCGGGGTCCAGGCATTCGGCCACCAGCAGCCGGTAGATCGCGGCCAGCACCAGCAGGGTCACGCTGGCCGTGGCCGTGACCAGCAGCAGGGCGGCGTCATCCAGCCCCAGCACCGTGCCGAACAGCACGTGCAGCAGGTCCATATTGGAGCCGCGCAGCGACACCAGCAGCACGCCCAGCCCCAGCGATATCAGGTAGAAGGCCGCGAAGCTGGCGTCTTCCCGCAGCGGCGTCAGGCGCGCCACCAGGCCCGCCAGCAGGGCCACCGCCAAACCCGTGGCGATGCCGCCCAGCATCATCGCGCCCAGCGACAGGCCGGCCAGCAGAAAGCCCGCCGCCACGCCGGGCAGGATGGCGTGCGACATGGCGTCGCCCATCAGGCTCATGCGCCGCAGCACCAGGAACACGCCCAGCGGCGCCGCGCCCAGCGACAGCGCGCAGGCGCCCGCCAGCGCGCGCCGCATGAAGCCGTAATCGAGGAAGGGCGACACCGCCCATTGCGCCAGGCTCATGCGCGGCTCCAGGCGTGCCATTGCCGCGCCAGCTGCAGATGCGCGTCGTTCAAGGTGTCGGCGGTATCGCCCCAGGCCACCACCGAACCGGACAGCAGCAGGCATTCGGGGAAATGGTCGCGCACCAGGTCCAGATCGTGCAGCACCGCGATCACGGTGCGGCCCTGACCGTGCAGGCCGCAGAGCAGGGCCATCAGGTCGTCCACCGTGTGGCTGTCCACCGCGGCGAAGGGTTCGTCCAGCAGCAGCACGGGCGCGTCCTGCACCAGCATCCGCGCGAACAGCGCGCGCTGCATCTGGCCGCCGGACAACGTGTCCACGCCTTGCCCGGCCGCGTCGGCCATGCCCACGGTTGCCAGCGCGTCCATGCAGCGATCGAGTTCCTCATTGGCGTAGCGGCGCCATCCGCCCACGCGGCGCCAGGCTCCCAAGGCCACCAGGTCCAGCACCGACACCGGAAACGCGCGGTCCAGCTCGGCGGCTTGCGGCAGCCACGCCAGTTCGGAACGGCCCGCGCCGCCGATGCGCACGCTGCCGGCCATGGGTCGCAGCACGCCCATGATGCCCTTGATCAAGGTCGATTTGCCGGCGCCGTTGGGCCCCACCACGGCGGTCATGCCGCCGGCGGCGAAGCGCCCGGACACCGACTTGAGCGCGGCGTGCCCGTGCCAGCCGAAGGATGCGTCGGCCAGCTCGATGGTGACGGGCGGATTCATCGCGGCCACCAGTCCAGCGCCCAGCCGGTCAGGGCCCACAGCGTGGCAGCAGCCACCAAGGCGGCCGCCATTCGGCGCCAGGCGGAAACGAGGAAGGCGGAACGCGGCGGAAGGGTCTGCCGCGGCGCGGCGGCGGGCCGCGGCGGCAAAAGCGTGAAGTGGGACATGGGTGAAAAAGCGCTGGCGGATAGCGGCTACGGCCAATTTGCATTATGTTATATCATAACCAAATGGCTTGATTCCATGCCTTTCGCCCGCATCTGGATGTTTTCTGCTACCTTCCAGGCATCTCGCGCGCATCGCGCGCGTTTCCTATTCAGATAAAGCCAGACATGTCCGCACCTTCCCGCACTCCTCGCAGCGATACCGTCGGCGCCCAGCTCAGCGTCGCCGAAGCGCTGTGCGAGCAGCGCGGACGCCGCCTCACCCCCATCCGCCGCAAGGTGCTGGAACTGCTGTTGCGCCATGGGCGCAGCCTGAAGGCCTATGAATTGCTGGACGCCATGCGCGCCGTGCACCCGGGCGCCGCGCCCCCGACCGTGTACCGCGCCCTGGATTTCCTGATGGACGAGGGCCTGATCCACCGCCTGGACGCGGTCAACGCCTGGAGCGCCTGCCACGACGCCGGCGGCGCGCCGCATGACCTGCTGGTCGTCTGTACCGGCTGCGGCGCGGTCGCGGAAGTGTCCGATCCCGCCATGAGCCGCCAGCTGGCCGAGCGCGTCGCCCAGACCGGCTACGCCCTGGCCACCCACGAAACCGAAATCCGCGCGCTGTGCCCCCAGTGCCAGCAGAAGCAGCCCGCCGCGGAAGCCGGCCACGGCCACCATCATCACTAAGTATTAAGCCCTTTCGGCAAGCGCGCGCATCGCGCTCTTGAAATCGGGCAAACCGCCCCCAAATAGTGGTATCGCCCGATACTTGACGGCGTACGGACGCCATCTGGATGGCTACGGCCCCAGGGTTGACCCTGGGTTTGCCCCCTGCCCCCGACTGTGCTGTAATCCTGCGTCCGGCCGCTGCAGGCGGCCTACGCAGCCTGTGGCAAACATCCTCCGGCAAAGCCTGGGAAACCCCGTTTAAGCGTCGCAAGACGGCGTGGAAAGACAGGGTGGAATCCCCGCCGAGAGTTCCTGTTTAACGCCTTGACTTCACGCTAGCAGCTTCGCCATGAATACCCCGCGCAGTTTGGACAAAATGGTTCCCGTCACCATCCTCACCGGCTTCCTCGGTGCGGGCAAGACCACCCTGCTCAAACGCATCCTGACCGAATACCATGGCCGCCGCGTCGCGGTCATCGAAAACGAATTCGGACCGGAAAGCATCGACAACGACCTGCTGGTGCAGGACCGCGACGAAGAAATCATCGAGCTGTCCAACGGTTGCGTCTGCTGCACGGTGCGTGGCGACCTGATGCGCACGCTGGGCGAATTGCGCGTCAAGCGCGAAGCCGGCGAACTCAGCTTCGAACGCGTCATCATCGAGACGACCGGCATGGCCAACCCCGGCCCCGTCTGCCAGACGTTCTTCATGGATGACGACATCGCCGAGTACTACCGCCTGGACGCGGTGGTCACGGTGGTCGACGCCAAGCACGGCATGACTACCCTCGACGCCCAGCCCGAGGCCCAGAAGCAGGTCGGTTTCGCCGACCGCATCCTGATCTCGAAGCGGGACCTGGTCAACGAAGTCGACTACGAAGCGCTGCGCCACCGTCTGGTTCACATGAACCCGCGCGCGCCGATCACGCCGGTCAACTTCGGCGAAGTCGACCTGAAGTCCATCATCGACATCAGCGGCTTCAACCTGAATTCCATACTGGACATCGACCCGGACTTCCTGGCCGATGAACACCCCGACGCCGCCCATGATCACGACCACGGTCACGATCATGGCCACGACCATGGTCACGATCACGACCATGATCACGAAGGCGATTGCGGGGCGCATTGCAATCATGCCCACCATCACCACCACCACCACCAGCACGACGACGAAATCGGCGCGTTCGTGTTCCGTTCCAACAAGCCGTTCGATCCCGCGCGCCTTGAGGAATTCCTGGGCGGCGTGGTGCAGGTCTATGGTCCCGACCTGATGCGCTACAAGGGCATCCTGTACATGAAGGGCATCAACCGCCGCATGTTGTTCCAGGGTGTGCACATGATGATGGGCGCCGAACCCGGCAAGCCGTGGACCGCAGCCGAAAAACCGTCCACCAAGATGGTTTTCATCGGCCGTAAGCTGCCCCAGGAGATTTTCACCCGGGGCTTGGAGCAGTGCCTGGCGGGGTAATCCCCCTTCCTGACGTGACGTGATGCGACGAAGGCAGTACTGTGAGGTACGAATAGCGTAGGCAACAAGTAATACGGACCGGGAATGGACGCCCGCGCCAGGATCGATTCATAGTGGAGTGTTTTCATGGCTACCAAGGCAGCAACCAAGAAATCAAGCAAGTCGACGAGCGATACGGCGATTGATCTGCCCAGCGAAAAGGAATTGCTGGCCATGCCCGAGTCCGACTATATGAACGAACGCCAGCTGGCGTTCTTCAAGGAACGGCTCAAACAACTCGAGCAAGACATCCTGGCCAACGCCGGCGAAACCACCGAGCACCTGCGTGAAACGCAGTTCGTGCCCGATCCCGCCGACCGCGCCACGATCGAGGAAGAACATGCCCTGGAGCTGCGCACCCGCGACCGCGAGCGCAAGCTGCTGAAGAAGGTGCAACAGTCCATCGCCCGCATCGACAGCGGCGAATACGGCTGGTGCGAGGAAACCGGCGAACCCATCGGCATTCCGCGCCTGCTGGCTCGTCCCACGGCCACCCTGTCGCTCGAAGCGCAGGAACGCCGCGAAATGCGCCAGAAGCTCTACGGCGACTGATCCGTCCCGTATTCATGCCCTACGCTGAAAGGCTATGCTGGTTTCCAGCATGGCCTTTTTTCTTTTGGCCGGCGTCCAGAGAGGACGCGAGACGCCCAGCCTTGATTTCCTCTGAACCGCCCCCAGCTAATCGCTTCATAGGAAGGAACGCATGGAACAATTTCACGCCACCACCATCGTGTGCGTGCGCCGCGGCAACCGCGTCGCACTGGGCGGCGATGGCCAGGTCACCCTGGGCAACATCGTCATCAAGGGCACGGCCCGCAAGATCCGCCGCCTGTACCACGACAAGATCCTGGCCGGCTTCGCCGGCGCCACCGCCGACGCGTTCACCCTGCAGGAACGCTTCGAAGCCAAGCTGGAAAAGCACCAGGGCAACCTGATGCGCGCCGCGGTCGAACTGACCCGCGACTGGCGCACCGACCGCGTCCTGCGCCGCCTCGAAGCCATGCTGATCGTGGCCGACGCCGAGCACACGCTGGTGCTGACCGGCAACGGCGACGTGCTCGAACCCGAGCACGGCCTGGCGGCCATCGGCTCCGGCGGCGCCTACGCCCAGTCGGCGGCGCTGGCGCTGCTGCGCAACACCGAACTGTCGCCCGAGGCCGTCGTCAAGCAATCGCTGGAAATCGCCGGCGACCTCTGCATCTACACCAACCAGAACCACGTCATCGAAACGCTGGGCGACTGACGCCTGCCACGCGGCGCCTCGCGCGCCGCGCCGCCACCCCAGCCTGCCCTAGCTTCAAGGATCCGCCCTCATGTCCGCATCCAACATGACGCCCGGAGAGATCGTCTCCGAACTCGACAAGTACATCGTCGGCCAGAACCGCGCCAAGCGCGCCGTGGCCGTGGCGCTGCGCAACCGCTGGCGCCGCCAGCAGGTCGCCGAACCCCTGCGCCACGAAATCCACCCCAAGAACATCCTCATGATCGGCCCCACCGGCGTGGGCAAGACCGAGATCGCGCGCCGCCTGGCCAAGCTGGCCAACGCGCCCTTCATCAAGATCGAAGCCACCAAGTTCACCGAAGTGGGCTACGTGGGCCGCGACGTCGACACCATCATCCGCGACCTGACCGAATACTCGATCAAACAGACCCGCGAACTGGAAATGCGCCGCGTGCGCACCCAGGCTGAAGACGCCGCCGAAGACCGCATCCTGGACGCCCTGGTGCCGCCCGCGCGCGGCGCCTCCGGCGAACCGGAGCGCGGCGAGGACAACAGCGCCCGCCAGACCTTCCGCAAGCGCCTGCGCGAAGGCAAGATCGACGACCTCGAAATCGAGATCGAAGTCGCCCAGGCCGTGCCGCAGATGGATGTCATGACGCCGCCCGGCATGGAAGAGATGGCCGAGCAGCTGCGCGGCATGTTCGCCGGCATGGCCCGCGACAAGAAAAAGCCCAAGAAGATGAAGGTGCGCGAAGCCTTCAAGCTGATCGTCGACGAAGAAGCCGCCAAGCGCGTCAACGAGGAAGACCTGCGCACCGTGGCGATCAACAACGTCGAGCAGAACGGCATCGTCTTCCTGGACGAGATCGACAAGATCGCCGCCCGCCAGGAATCCGGCGGCGCGGACGTCTCGCGCCAGGGCGTGCAGCGCGACCTGCTGCCGCTGGTCGAAGGCACCACCGTCAACACGCGCTACGGCATGGTCCGCACCGACCACATCCTGTTCATCGCGTCCGGCGCCTTCCACCTGTCGCGCCCCTCGGACCTGATCCCCGAACTGCAGGGCCGCTTCCCGATCCGCGTCGAACTCGAATCGCTGACCGCCGAGGACTTCGTGCGCATCCTGTCCGACACGGACGCGTCGCTGACCAAGCAGTACACGGCGCTGATGGCGACCGAGGACGTGGAACTGGAGTTCACGGAAGAAGGCGTGCGCCGCCTGGCCGAGCTGGCCTTCGACGTCAACGAAACCACCGAGAACATCGGCGCCCGCCGCCTCTACACGGTCATGGAAAAGCTGCTGGACGAGCTGTCGTTCGACGCCACCGCCAGCAACCACAAGAACGTGAAGATCGACGCCGCCTACGTCAACGCGCAACTGGCGGAAGCCGCCAGCAGCCAGGACCTGGCCCGCTACGTGCTGTAAGCCGCAGGCGCTCCGCGCTCCGCCAGCAAAAACGCCGTCCGCTGCCTTAGGGCTGCGGACGGCGTTTTTCTTGGGGCGCCGATCGGGCCGGACCTTGCGCGGGACGCTAGTTGCTGATCGCCGTCACGATGTACTTGCCGTCCTTGCGGACCGCCGTGAAGCGCACCTTGTCGCCCGCCTTGATCTTGGCCAGCAAGGCCGGATCCGCCTCGTAAACCAGCGTCATGGCCGGCAGGTCCAGCGCCTTGATGGCGTCATGCTTGATCGTGACCTTGCCCGCGGCCGGGTCCACCCGCCGCACTTCGCCGCTGGCGTCAGCCTGCTGCGCGAACGCCAGCGGCGCCGCCACCGTCACGACGGCCGCAGCCGCGGCGACAGCCATGGGTATTGCGTACTTGCGGTCAAAAATCATGCAGATATCCTCCGATTGCAGCGACGGCGCGGAGCCGGCAAGCGCCACGCTCCCCGCGGTCCATAGTGCTAGGATACCGCCCTTGTGCAACAGTTCCCGGGCCATGACGCAACAATCTTGTCAGTTGATTGCGAAGCGCGCGATCCGCGCCGCCCAGGTACACGGCTGGACGCAAAACCCCTACATTCGTCACCCATTCCAGGAGTTTCCATGGCCAACCGCTTATCCGTCATCGCCACCCGCACTGGAGACGACGGCACCACGGGTCTAGGGGACGGATCCCGCACGCCCAAGGACGCGCCCCGCATCGCAGCCATCGGCGACGTCGACGAACTGAACAGCGTGATCGGCGTGCTGCTGACCGAGGACCTGCCCGCCGAGATCTCCGCCGACCTGCTGGCCATCCAGCACGACCTGTTCGACATGGGCGCGGAGCTCTGCATCCCCGGCCATACCGCCATGACGGACGAGCACATCGCCCGCCTGGACGCGCGCCTGGCCCACTACAACGCGACGCTGCCCCCCCTGCGCGAATTCATCCTGCCCGGCGGCTCGCGCGGCTCGGCGCAGGCGCACGTGGCGCGCACCGTCTGCCGCCGCGCCGAACGGGCCGTGGTGGCGCTGGCCCGCGCCGATCAGGTGAACCCGCCCGTGCGGCAGTATCTGAACCGGCTGTCCGACCTGATGTTCGTGCTGGCGCGTTGTATAAACCAGCATGCGGGGCAGAAGGACACGTTCTGGGCGGGCGCCCAGGCGCGCAAGTAGTCTCGCGGCCGGCACGACCGGACCAAGACTAGCTGGATACTGGGCAAGAACCGCGTGAAGATCTTATTGCTAGGCAAGAACGGCCAGGTCGGCCGTGAACTATGCCGCGCTCTGGTCCCCCTGGGGGAAGTCGTGGCGTTGGGCCGCGCAGACGCCGATCTGCGCGATGAGAACGCCCTGCTCGCCGCTCTGTCCTCGCACCGTCCGGACGTGATCGTGAACGCGGCCGCCTACACGGCGGTGGACATGGCTGAACGCGCCCCCGAAACCGCCAACCAGATCAATGCGACGACGGTTGCCGTTCTAGCTGGCCAGGCGCGCGCCACCGGCGCGATGCTGGTCCACTATTCGACCGACTACGTATTCGACGGCGCGCAAGACCGGCCCTACGTGGAAACCGACGCCCCCAATCCACTGAACGTATACGGCAGCAGCAAGCTGGCGGGCGAACAGGCCATCCAGGCCAGCGGCTGCGATGCCCTGGTGTTCAGAATCGGCTGGGTCTATTCGACGCATGGCCGGAACTTCCTGAAGACCATGCTGCGCCTGGCGCAGGAGCGGGAGAGCCTGGACGTGGTGTCCGACCAGCGCGGCACGCCCACCTCGGCTGAACTGGTCGCCGATCTGACCGCGCTCGCGATCGGGCGGCATCGCGCGGGGCAGTTGCCTGCGGGGACCTACCACCTGGCCCCCGCCGGTTCGACCAGTTGGCATGCCTACGCCAGATACATCGTCGCGGGAGCCTGCGCGCGCGGCGCAAGCTTGACGCTAGCCCCGGAACGGATACGCGCGATCGCGGCGCGGGACTATCCAGCGGCCGCGCAACGGCCGCCCAATTCCAGGCTAGATACGGGCAAGTTGTCGCGGGCGCTGCAACTGCGGATGCCCCCATGGACCGAACAGGTCGACCGCGCCCTGGACCAGCTCATCACACCCGAAAACCCCTCATTCCAATGAAAGTCACTCCGCAAGCCATTCCCGACGTGCTGATCCTGGAACCCCGGGTGCTGGGCGACGAGCGCGGCTTCTTCTTCGAGAGCTACAACCAGGCCGCGTTCGAGGCGGCCACGGGGCTGCGGCGCAACTTCGTGCAGGACAATCATTCGCGCTCGGCGCGCAACGTGCTGCGCGGCCTGCACTACCAGGTCGAGCAGACCCAGGGCAAGCTGGTGCGCGTGTGCGCGGGCGAGATCTTCGACGTGGCCGTGGACCTGCGGCGCGCCTCGCCGACCTATGGAAAATGGGTGGGAACGCGGCTCAGCGCGGAGAACAGGCGCCAGGCATGGATACCCGAAGGCTTTGCCCACGGTTTCCTGACGCTGTCGGAGTTTGCCGAGGTCCTGTACAAGACCACCGACTATTACGCGCCGCAGCATGAACGCTGCATACGCTGGGACGATCCGCAACTGGCGATCGCCTGGCCTTGCCAGCAACCGCCCGTGCTGTCCGAAAAGGACCGCAACGGCGCGCCGTTCGCAGGCGCGCCGGCCTTCTGACTCAGTTCACGCCGGCGGCGTGGGCCTGCTCGTCGGCATGGTACGAAGACCGCACCATCGCGCCCACCGCCGCATGCGAGAAGCCCATGGCATAGGCTTCGCGCTCGAACATGGCGAAGGTGTCCGGATGCACGTAGCGCAGCACCGGCAGGTGATGCTCCGAGGGCTGCAAGTACTGGCCAATGGTCAGCATGTCCACGTTGTGCTCGCGCATGTCGCGCATCACCTGCAGGATTTCCTCGTCGGTCTCGCCCAGGCCCAGCATCAGGCCGGACTTGGTGGGGACCTCGGGGTGCAGCTTCTTGAACTCGGCCAGCAGCTTCAGCGAATGCATGTAGTCCGAGCCCGGGCGTGCCTGCTTGTACAGGCGCGGCACGGTTTCCAGGTTGTGGTTCATGACGTCCGGAGGACCGGCGTTCAGGATGGTCAGCGCGCGGTCCAGGCGACCGCGGAAGTCGGGCACCAGGACTTCGATGCGGGTGCTGGGCGACAGTTCGCGGATATGCGTGATGCAATCCACGAAATGGCCGGCGCCGCCGTCACGCAGGTCGTCGCGGTCCACCGAGGTGATCACGACGTAGGACAGCTTCATGGCGGCGATGGTGCGCGCCAGGTTGACGGGCTCGTTGGTGTCCAGCGGATCCGGGCGGCCATGCCCCACGTCACAGAAGGGGCAGCGGCGGGTGCACTTGTCGCCCATGATCATGAACGTGGCCGTGCCCTTGCCGAAGCATTCGCCGATGTTCGGGCAGGATGCTTCCTCGCACACCGTATGCAGGTTGTGCTCGCGCAGGATGCGCTTGATGTCGTAGAAGCGCGAACCGGGCGCGGCGGCCTTCACGCGAATCCATTCGGGCTTCTTCAGGCGTTCGGCCGGAACGATCTTGATGGGAATGCGCGCCGTCTTGGCCTGCGATTTCTGCTTTTGCGTCGGATCGTAGGCAGCCTCCGCGGGCGCAGCGGCGGATTCGTTCGAGGGCACGGGAGACTCGGCGAGCGTAGACATGGAACACCTTGATGACCGGCGCGCGGACGCACCGGATCTGGGACAAAAACGGCATTTTACCCTCCGCCGCCCGGATCCGCCGGCCAGGGCCCCGTACCCCGGGGCGCTGGCGTCCTCACGAGGAGCGGGCCTGGGTTATCGTCACGCCTGACGAATCCGCCGGTTTTTCCCATGTCCGCCCTGCCTCCGCTCCGCCCCATCACCCTGATCGCCCCCCGGCTGGACTGGGCCCCCGCAGCCCGCGCCATCCAGGCCTGCGCCGAATTGCTGATGCCCGCCGGCTACTACCTGGCCGCAGGCCCCTGGCGCGAGGCCCAGGCCCGACTCGGCGAACTGCGCCCCGCCGCGGCGCTGGTCATCGGCCCGCTGGACGACCCGGCCCTGCGCGCCGCGCTGGCGACGCTGGAAATCCCCATCGTGGAAACCTGGATCGCATCCGCCCAGCCGCTGGACAGCGCCGTCGTGGTCGACAACGCCGAAGCCGGCCGCATGGCCGCGCGGCACCTGGCCGCCAAACGCCATGCACGCGTCGCCTGCGTCAGCGCCGACACCCCCTGGGAACGCGCCCGCCGCGAAGGCTTCATCAGCAGCGCGGCCGCACTTGGACTGGAACTGGCGGCGGACATCGTGCAGCCCGAAGTGCAGCACATGAATGACGGCCGAATGGCCTTTCTGCGCCTGCTGACCACCAACACCATTTTCGACGCGGTGTTCTGCACCGCCGACCTGCTGGCCGCCGCCTCGGTCTCCGAAGCCCACAACCGCGACCTGCACGTGCCGCAAGATCTGGCTGTGCTGGGCTACTCGGACGACGGCAGCGCCGCGCAATGGGCGCAGGGGCTGACCACCCTGGGCGCGGACGCCGCCATCCTGGGCCAACGCGCCGGACAGCTGCTGCTCGACCGCCTGGACGGCGAACGCGGCACGGGCGAACGGGTAGTGGTGGAAGCGATTCTTGAGGAAAGACTGAGCACGTAGGGTCGGTGAAGCGCGCTCGCGCTTCAACCCGCCTACTCGTACATCGCCGGAAAACCGTTGGCCTGAAGCATGCCATTCGCTTCCTGCAGGAACGCGGGCGTGGCGGTTTCGGGCACGCGGACCAGCCATTGCACGGCTTCCTGCTTCTGTCCGCGCAGCAACAGCAGCCGGCCCAGGTGGAACATGCCGCGGAAATCACCGCCTTCGGCGCAGCACTGGTAGCAGTCGAAGGCCTTGTCCATGTCCTGCTCGACCACATCTCCGGCCTCGTAATAGCGCCCGACCACGCCGATGGACTTCACGTGGCCGGCCTCGGCCGCCTTGCGGTAGAGGGCCAGCGCCGCGGCGGAATCCTGCGCCACGCCGCCGCGGCCGCTGCGCAGCATATGGGCGTAGTTGTACATGCCCCAGTCCAGGCCGCGGTCGGCGGCCAAGCGGAACCAGTAGGCCGCCACCGTATCGTCCCGCGGCACGCCCCAGCCATTTTCGTAGCAGCGGCCCACCATGTTGATAGCCATGGGATGATCGGCATGGGCGGCGCGCTTGAACCACGCCAGCCCCTGTTCCTGATCGCGTTCCACGCCGAAGCCGTCCAGCAGCATCTGGCCATAGATGGTCTGGGCTTCAATCAAGCCCAGCTCGGCCGCCGCGCGGATCCAGGCGGCGTAATCCTCGGCCGTCCCCTGCTCGCGCAGGCGGGCCAGTTCCTCGGGCGTGGTTGCGGCCACTTCGGCCGCGCTATAGGTCTTCATGTCTTGTTCCTTGCGCGGTCCCATGCCTGGGCCAGATTGCGCGCCAGCGCATCGCCCGCCTCGGTGGGTTCGCGCCTTACGCCACAGGCCGCCATATCGACGGTGCGCAGCCCCGCGTAACCACAGGGATTGATGCCCAGGAACGGCGCCAGGTCCATCTGCACGTTCAGCGATACGCCATGGTAGGCGCGGCCGTTGCGGATCTTGATGCCCAGCGCGGCGATCTTGGCCAGCTCGCCTCCGTCCGGATCGGGCACGTAGACCCCCGGCGCGCCAGGCTTGCGGCACGCGTCTGCCACGCCCATCTGGGCCAGCGTGTCGATGACCGCGCCTTCCAGCAGGTTGACGTATTCCTTGACGTAGATGTCGGCGCGGCGCAGGTCGAACAGCGCATAGGCCATGACCTGCCCAGGGCCGTGATAGGTCACCTGCCCGCCGCGGTCGCAATGGACGATGGGGATGCCGCCGGGGTTGAGCACGTGCTGGGGCAGGCCGGCCTGCCCCAGGGTGTAGACGGGCGCATGTTCACAGAGCCAGATCTCGTCCGGCGTATCGGCGCCGCGCAGATTGGTATACGCCTGCATGTCGTGCCAGACCGACAGGTAGTCGGCCGGCCGCGCGAGCCACTTGATCACAGCTGTCCTGCTTATGCGCTAGAGAACGATGGACACCATCGGATGGCCGTGCAGGGCGCGGTAGAGCGCGTCCAGCTGTTCGCGCGAGGTCGCGCGCACGGTGAAGGTCAGGCCCATGTAGTTGCCGCCCTTGCTGGGCCGCATCTCGACCGTGGCGGCATCGAATTCGGGGTCGAACTGCAGCACGACTTCGGTCAGCGTCTGCGCGAATTCGGGATGCTGCTTGCCCATGACCTTGATGGGAAAGTCGCTGGGATATTCGATGAGGGAATCTTCGGGCGGGATATGTTGCATGATGTGCCTATTACCTGTTTGGTGGTGCCCCCCAGGGCGCGGCCACTGCTCTCGATACTGCACCCGAGGGTGCCTGCCACGGGGCGGCCATATCCTGCTTATATGGGGGCAAACCGCCAGCCGGCAAGGCCGCCGGGGCGGCCCCGCGGGAGCCGCCCGGTAACGCCGGCCTAGAGCGCGGCGATGCGGGCATCATAACCCGCTCGCAATTGCGCAAAAACAGGGCCGGGCTTGCCCGAACCCACCGGCTTGCCGTCCAGCGAGACGATGGCCAGCACTTCCTTGGTGGCCGAGGACAGCATCAGTTCGTCGGCCTGTTCCACTTCCTGGCGCGAGATCGGGCGCGATTCGAACGGAATGCCGGCCTCGGCGGCCAGCTCGCCCATCAGGCCGTAGCGGATGCCTTCCAGGATCAGGTTGTTCTTGGGCGGCGCCAGCAGCTTGCCGCCGGACACGACCCAGATATTGGTCGATGAGCCTTCGGTCAGGTAGCCGTCGCGGAACTGCACGACTTCGTCGACTTGCGCATCCACCGCCTGCTGCTTGGCCAGCACGTTGCCCAGCAGGGAGACCGACTTGATTTCGCAATGCAGCCAGCGCTCGTCCGGAATGCTGATGGCGCTGAGGCCGCGTTCGCGCTGCGCGGCGGGCGGCGGCGACCAGGCCGAGATCATGCCGAATACCGTCGGCGCGACGGGCGTCGAGGGAAATTGGTGGTCACGCTTGGCCACGCCGCGCGTCACCTGCAGGTAGACGATGCAGGTTTCCATGTCGGTGCGCGCCAGCAGCTTCTGGATCAGGTCGATCCAGCCATCGCGGTCGAACGGCTGGGCGATGCGCAAGGCGGCCAGGCTGCGGTCCAGGCGGTTGAGGTGTTCGGCCATGCGGAACGCATTGCCTTGGTACACAGGGACGACTTCGTAGATGCCGTCGCCAAAAATAAAGCCGCGGTCGAGGACGGAGACCTTGGCCTCGTCCACGCGCAGGAACTCACCATTGAGATACACCTGGCTTTCGCCCGGCACGCCCGGAATCATGAGGCACTCCTGAATATGAAATGGATAGGGACGAGCCGCCCGGCTCGCCCCATGAATGAAACACGGGCGTTTCACGTATGAAACGCCCGCTGCTAGCTTACACCCGCGGCCAGGGCCGCGGCGCGGCGATTAGTTGAACCAGCGCTTGACGGTGTCGACCATGCGGCCGAAGAAGCCGGCGCGCTCGACCGCGTCCTGCACCACCAGCGGTTCGGTGCGCAGCACCTTGCCGTCCAGGGTGAACTGCAGGGTGCCGACCTGCTGGCCCTTGGCCAGCGGGGCGATCAGCGGGTCCGTGCGCTGCGCCACCGGCTTCAAGTCACCGGCCTTGCCGCGCGGCACCGCGATCGACACGGGGTTGGGCGGGCCCAGCTTGACGTTTTCAGCCGTGCCTTCCCAGACGCGCGCGTCGATGCCGGGCTGGCTCTTGTCGAACAGCTTCACGGTGTCGAAGTTCTGGAAGCTCCAGTTCAGCAGCTTCAGGCTTTCCTCGGCGCGCGTGGCTTCGCTGTCCGTGCCCACCACGACCACCAGGATACGGCGGTCGCCGCGCACCGCGGTCGAGACCAGGCAGTAGCCGGCCGAATCGGTGTGGCCGGTCTTCATGCCGTCCACCGACGGATCGGCCCACAGCAGGCGATTGCGGTTGGGCTGGGTGATCTTGTTGTACGTGTAGCTCTTCTGCTTGTAGTAGTGGAAGTAGTCCGGGTGATCCGTGATCAGGTGCGAGGACAGGATGGCCAGGTCGCGCGTGGACGTCATGTGCTGCGGATCCGGCAAGCCGGTGGCGTTCATGAAGTGCGTGTTGCGCATGCCCAGGCGTTCGGCTTCCTGGTTCATCAGCGAAGCGAAAGAAGCCTCGCTGCCGCCCACGGCCTCGGCCAGGGCCACGGAGGCGTCGTTGCCGGACTGCACGATCATGCCCTGGTTCAGCTCGTCGACAGTGACCGGCTTGCGCGGCTCGATGAACATGCGCGAGCCGCCCGTGCGCCAGGCGCGCTCGGACACCGGCACGGTCTGTTCCAGCGTCAGGCGCTTTTCATCGAGCGCGTTGAACACGACGTAGGCCGTCATGATCTTGGTGAGCGAAGCCGGCTCCACCTTCATGTCCGGGTTGGACGCGGCCAGGGTCTGGCCGCTGTTCACGTCCATCACGATCCAGGCCTTGGCCGCGATCGTGGGCGCCGGCACCGCCGACACATCGCCCACCGGCACCACGGCCGAAGCGTTGGGAGCCGGGGCCGCGGCGCCAGCGGCTGCGGCGGGCGCCGCGGCCGGAGCCTGCTGCGCCCAGACCGGCATCGAAGCTGCCAGCATGGCCGACAGCACCGCGCCTGACAGCAGGCGGCGGGTAAAGACAACGGGGGAGTGAGCGGAGTAAGGCAAATTCTTCATCGGCAACGTGGGTCCAGTAATGACGCCCGCCGGCGCGGGGCAAGTGGCTGACAATTATAGGCAGTCGATAAGACCCCTCCGGCCCGCGCAGGGTTCCCGTGTGACGAAAACATGCAACCTGATGCTACCTGCGGCCGCATCCCGGCCCCCCGCCAGGGACCAGTTCAGTCCAGCGCGACCTTCAGACGCGCCTGCACCAGTTGGCGCAGCACCAGCAGCTTGCCGTGGAAGAAATGCGAGGCGCCCGGCACCACCACGACGGGGATGGAGCGCGGGCGCGCCCAGTCCATGGCCTCGGACAGCGGCACGACTTCGTCTTCCTCGCCGTGCACCATGAGCGTGTCGTCCGGCACCTGCACTTCGTGCGACTGGAAGCGGTTCACGGCCGGGCCCATCAGCATCAGGGCCGACGGCAGGACGGCGTCGCCCTGCTCCGCCAGCGCGGCGTAGGTCTGCGCGGCGACCGCCGTGCCGAACGAGAAGCCGGCCAGCACCCACGGCGCCTGGGCCAGCTCGGGATGCAGCTCGCGCATCTGCGCCACCACCGCCAGCATGTCCTGGGTCTCGCCCACGGATTTGTCGAAGCTGCCTTCGGACTGCCCGACCCCGCGGAAATTGGGCCGCACCGCCACCAGGCCGTGCTGCACGCAGGCGCGCGAAATCGTCGTGACCACCTTGTTCTCGCGCGCGCCGCCTTGCAGCGGATGCGGATGCAAGACCAGCGCCCAGCCTCGCGGCGTGCCCGCGGGCCAGTCCAAGGCGCAATCGATGCGGCCGGCGGCTCCGGTGAATGCGTGGGTTTCAGTGCGTGCGGACATGGCGGGACTCAGGATGCGGAAAAAACAGCGATGTTAACCGCCCGTTTTGGGCGACGGCTTCAGGGTCGCGGCCAGCCACTGCGCCAACTGGTCGGCGGCCTCGTCGGTAGCCTGGCGCAGGGCGGCCACGCCGCCTTGCGCGTCCTGCGTGGGCGCGGGCGCCTGGGCCGCGATGCGGGTCTGGCCCAGCACGTTGCGGCCGCTCAGCAGCACCGCCTGCAACAGCACGCGGCCTTCGCTGGACTGGCCATCGGGCGCGAACACCTGCTCGAACTGCGATAGCGACACCTGCAACTGCGGCGTCTGCAAGGTGACGCGCTCGTTCAGCACCGGCCCCTGCCGCGACAGGCGTTCCGCGATGCGCTGATGCACCAGGTCTGTCGGCGGCGAGGCCCAGCGATAGCTGGCATAGGCCTTGGGCGCGGCGCTGTCGCCCACGCGCCAGATCACCCCGGTATCGGACAGGCTGGGCACCGCCTGGAACACCAGCGCGATCGTCTCGCGCGCGGGCAAGGACGGCACCGGGCGGGAGTCCAGGCCCAGGTCGAAAACGGTGGGCGGCGCGGCCACGCGGCCGATGCCGCAACCGGCCAGGGCCAGGGTCAGGATAAGAATGGCGCTGCGCATCTTCATCATTTGGTCGATCTCCCGAAGCCGGCAAAGCCGGATTCGCCGGGCCCGGGCTCGCGAGGCGCCGGGCCGAACAGGAACGATTGCGGCGTGTTGTCCACACGGCGCAGGGTAACGGTGGCGCCGCGCGCGGCCGCGCTGACGTTGGTGGCCATGCTGGTGATCGCCGGCAGGGTCTCGCCGTCCAGCCGCGCGGCGGCCAGGGCGATGTCGTTGAGGCTGCTGGTGGCCGCGGACAAGGGGCCGCCGGGCGCGTTCAGGCGCGCCAGCGACTGGCGGGCCTGCTCGGCCAGGTCGCCGACTTCGCGCGCGGCGCGATCGGCCTCGCGCGAGGTCTTGCCCAACGAATCCATCAGCGGGCCGAGCTTGGCCAGCGTGGGCGCCAGGTCGCGGCTGGCGTCCCGGAGCGACTGGGTGATGTCGGTGGCGTTCTGCAGGCTGGCCGTCAGCGCCTGGACGTTCTGCTCGCTCAGCACGCGCCGCAACTGCTCCGTCACTTCCTCGACGTTCGAGATCAGCTTGCCGCCGCGCTGCTCGATGCGGTCCAGAAAGCCCGGTCGCAGCGGAATCGCGGCCGGGTTCGCCGCCGACGAGGCCAGCCGCTTCATCGAGGAACCGTCGTCGCGCAACTCCACATTGGAAATGCCGGTCACGCCCTGCACGCCCAGTTCCGCCCAGGTGGACTCGGTGATCGGCGTGTTCGGCGCCACGCCGATGCGGATGCGCACCTGCCCGGGCTTGTCCGGGTTCAGGGCCAGCGATTGCACCTTGCCCACCGGCACGCCCTGGTAGCGCACCGTGGACTGCGGATTCAAGCCGCTGACGGCGGTGGCGGAGATGATTTCGTATGGCTGCAGCTGGGTCCGGTCGCGTCCGATCCAGATGGCCACCAAGGCGGCTGCGGCCAGCAAGGCCAGCGTGAAGATGCCGGCCATGAGCGCATGACTACGGTTTTCCATGATGCAATCCCTTCGGCGCCAGATCCCCCAGCGCGCGCAAACCGCGCTCGCCCAGGAAGAACGTGTGAATGAACGGGTGATCGACCTTCAGTACTTCCGGCACCGTGTCGCACACGATCACCCGTTTGTCCGCCAGCACGGCAACGCGCGTGGCCAACGCCAGCAGCGTGTCCAGATCGTGCGTCACCATGACGACGGTAAATCCCAATTGCCGGTGCAGGCTGCGCACCAGATCCACGAATTCGTCGGAGCGCAGCGGATCCAGGCCGGCCGTGGGCTCGTCCAGGAACAGCAGTTCCGGGTCCAGCGACAGCGCGCGCGCCAGCGCCACGCGCTTGACCATGCCGCCGGACAGGTCCGACGGCCGCTTGTCGGCATCGCGCGCGGACAGGCCCACCATGGCCAGCCGGCACATGACGACTTCGCGCACCAGGTCTTCCGGCACCGTGCGCAATTCACGCAGCGGCAAGGCCACATTGTCGAACACCGACAGCGCGGAGAACAACGCCCCCGCCTGGAACAGCATGCCCCAGCGGTAGGACAGGCGCCGGCGTTCGCCCGGCGTCAGTTCGAACAGCGAATGGCCCAGCACCCGCACCGTTCCGGCTGCAGGCCGGTCCAGCCCGATGATCTGCCGCAGCAGCACCGTCTTGCCGGTACCCGACCCACCCACCAGCACCAGGATCTCGCCCGGGAAGACGGTCAGGTCCAGGTTGTCATGCACCACGTGGTCGCCGAAGGCCGTGCGCAGTCCGCGTACCGTGATGACGGGCTCTACGGTGACGCCGTCCTCGGTGAATAGCTTGTGCTGGGCGGCGCTGTTCATCAGATGCCCACCGAGCTGAAGATCACGGCATACAGCGCATCCAGCAGGATCACGCCGGTAATGGAAGTGACCACCGAGGTGGTGGTGCCGCGTCCCAGGCTCTCCGTGTTGGGCTGGATGCGCAGGCCGAAATGGCAGGCGATCAGCGCGATCAGCATGCCGAAGGTCACGCCCTTGAGGATGCCGATCCAGTAATTGGTCAGCGAAATCGCGTCCGGCAGCGACTGCAGGAACCATTGCGCCGACACGCCCAGCTGCATCTGCGCGGCCAGCATGCCGCCCAGCAGCGCCATGGCGTCCGTCCACAGCACCAGCAGCGGCATGGTGATGGCCAGGGCCACCACCCGCGGCAGGATCAGCCGCTGCCCGTGCGAGATGCCCATGACCAGCATCGCGTCCAATTCCTGCGTCACCCGCATCACGCCGATCTGTGCCGTGATGGCCGAACCCGAGCGGCCAGCCACCAGGATGGCCGCCAGCACCGGACCCAGTTCGCGCACGATGGACACGCCCAGCAGCCGCACGATGAAACGGTCGGCGCCGAACATCTGCAACTGTTGCGCCGACAGGTAGGACAGCACCACGCCGATCAGGAAGCCGACCAGCGCGGTAATGCCCAGCGCCTGCGCGCCGGTGCGGTAGACCTGCGCCGAGATCTCGCGCCACGGACCCAGCTTGGGACGGCGCAGCATGCCGCCCAGGTCCAGGATCAGCTGGCCCAGCATGATGAGCAGGGCGCGGCCGTTGTCGACAGCCTGGAACACGGCCTCGCCCACGGCGCGCAACCAGCTCAGGGGATCGCGCTTGGGCGCCTCGGCCGGCGTTTCGCCCTTGTTCATGGCCAGCGCGTTGAAGACGTCCTGCTGGCCGACCGACCAGCGCACGCGCTCGGGCAGCTTGTGGCCCCAGGCCTCCCAGATCAGCAGCGCGCCGATGGTGTCCAGCCTGCCAATGCCGTGCAAGTCCCAGCGCACGCCGCCGTCGGTGGCGCAGGCCAGCGCCTCGCGGCGGCGTTGTACCTCGCCCGGCTCGGCCAGGGCCAGCACGCTCCAGTCGCCGGCCACATGGCATACGCCTCCTTCGAAACGGAAAGGCGCGGCGGCAGTTGCGGACTTGGCGGAATGCGGCATGTAGGCAGAATACCGATGCAAAATGTATCGCCAATGATAAACGCTGGCGCCCGCGGACCGCGAGCGCGGGCGCCGTGCCCTACAATCGCCGCCATGTCCGCTCAAGTCAGCCCCATCGACCTGCCCGCGCCGGAAGCCCTGGCCCGGACACTCAGCACGCGCCTGCCCGCCTTCCAGGACATCTCCTGGACCGTCAGTACCGGATCGACCAACGCCGACCTGCTGGCCCGCGCCCGCGCGGGCGCGGCCGGCAAACCCTGGCTGCTGGGCACGCATCTGCAGGAAACCGGCCGCGGCCGCGCCGGGCGTCCCTGGCAGAACCGCGCGGGCTCCACCCTGATGTTCTCCTGCGCCTTCGACGTGCACCTGCCGCCCGCGCAGTTGCCGGCCCTGTCGCCGCTGGCCGGCATCGCCGCCTGCGAGGCCCTGCGCGCCGTGGCCGGCCCTGACGCCGCGGGCCTGTGCATGAAATGGCCCAATGACGTGCAATGGCACGATGCCAAGCTGGCCGGCGTTCTGGTGGAAACCACCCGCAACCCGGGCGGCAGCGAAGCCGGCCACACCGTGGTCATCGGCATGGGCGTGAACCTGATCGACGCCGACCGCCTGTCGCTCGCGCTGGAACGTGAAGTCGCCGACTGGAGCCAGGTCGAGGCGGCCAGCGCCCGTCGGGCCGCCGCCGCCGACCTGGTCTGCGCCAGCGCCATGGCCTGGCTCGAAGCGGTCCGGACACTGGAGCGCGAAGGCTTCGGCGCCTTCAGGCAGCGTTTCGACCAGGTGGACGCCCTGGCCGGACGCAAGGTCAACGTCCTGGACAAGGGCGCTATCCTTCTAGCTGGCACCGCCTGTGGCGTGGACGAGCAAGGTCGCCTGCTGGTGCAAACGCCCGAGGGCGCCAAGCCGATCCTGGTCGGTGAAATCTCGATTCGACGCCAAGCATGATTATTCTCATCGACTCCGGCAACAGCCGTCTCAAGGTGGGTTGGCTGGACGCCAGCAACTCCGACGCGCCGCGCGAGCCCGCGGCGGTCGCCTTCGATGGCCTGGACCTGGACGCCCTGGATGGCTGGCTGGCCACGCTGCCGCGCCGCCCCCTGCGCGCACTGGGCGTGAACGTCGCCGGCGAGGCCCGTGGCGCCGCCATCTCCGCCATCCTGCAGAAACACGGCTGCGCGGTGACCTGGTCGCCGTCGCAGGCCAGCACGCTGGGCCTGATCAACAGCTACAAGACGCCCACGCAGCTGGGCGCCGACCGCTGGGCCTCGCTGCTGGGCGTGCTGTCGCGCCTGCCGGGCGCGCACCCGCCCTTCGTGCTGGCCAGCTTCGGCACCGCCACCACCATCGACACCGTCGGCCCCGACAACGTCTTCGCCGGCGGCCTGATCCTGCCGGGCCCGGCCATGATGCGCAGCGCGCTGGCCCATGGCACCGCCAACCTGCCCATCGCCAACGGCCAGGTCGTGCCCTACCCCACGGACACGCACGAGGCCATCGCCTCGGGCATCGCCGCCGCGCAGGCCGGCGCCGTCGTGCGCCAATGGCTGGCCGGCCGCCAGCGCTATGGCCAGACGCCGCAGATCTACGCGGCCGGCGGCGGCTGGCCCGAGGTGCACCAGGAAATCGAACGCCTGCTGGCGGATGCGGGCGGGGCTTTCGGCGCCGCGCCCGTGCCGGTGTATCTGGATCACCCCGTCCTGGACGGGCTGGCCGCGGTCGCCCGTGCCACCCTGGACGCCACAGCCTGAGCGGAGGCCCCGGCATGCGCGTGCTCTTCATCCTCATCCTGCTCGCGAATCTGGGGGTCTATGCGCTGGGCCAAGGCTGGCTGGGCGTGCGCCCCGAGGACGAGGGCCGCGATCCGCGCCGCTTCAACCAGGAATTGAATCCGGGCGCGGTCACACTGGTTCCCAGAACGGCGCCGCCCCGGGCCACGCCCTAGTTCGCCGCTACGGCCGCACACGGCCCGGCGCTCAGCCCGCGCCTTTCCCTTCCAGCCAAGGAGCCAGGGCATCCAGCGTGCGCCCCGTGGCGCCGGCATGCATGCCGAACCACGCCAGCGCTGCCTCTGCGGCCCGCCGCCGGCGCGACTCATCCGCCAGCAGCGCCAGCGCGGCATCCACCGCCTGGCCGGGATCGGCCGTGCGTTGCGCGGCGCCCGCCGCGATGGCGTCTTCCGCCGCCTGCTTGAAATTGAAGGTATGCGGGCCCACGATCACCGGCACCCCGGCCGCGCAGGCCTCGATCAGGTTCTGCCCGCCCAGCGGCGCAAAACTGCCCGCCACGATGGCGACATCCGACGCCGCGTAGTAGAACGCCATCTCGCCCAGGGTATCGCCCAGCAGGACCGCGGTATCCGCCCCCGGCTCCCTCCCCTCGGAGCGCCGCGCATAAGGCAGCCCGGCCTCCGACAGCAGGCGCGCGGCCTCGTCGAAACGCTGCGGGTGGCGCGGAATCAGCAGGAACAGCGGCGCTCCCGGACTGGCGGCATGGCGCTTGATCGCCTCGATGAAGCCGCTGTCCTCGCCCTCGCGCGTACTGGCCACGGCCACCACGGGCCGGCCCAGCCGTGCGCGCCACGCCTGTCCCGCCCCCACCTGTACCGGCGGCAGGACCAGGTCGAATTTCAGGTTGCCGGTCACCACGGGCTGCGGCGCGCCCGCCTGCGCCAGCCGAGCCGCATCCTCGGCAGTCTGCGCCAGCACGGCGTCCAGCCCGCCCAGGGCCTCGCGCATCACACCGCCCATCCTGCCCGCCTGGCGCAGCGACGACGCCGAAAAACGCGCGCTGACCAGCGCCATGGGCACGCCCGCGCCTCGCGCGGCGGCCAACAGGTTCGGCCAGATCTCGCGCTCGATGAGCAGGCCGCAACGGGGCCGGTAGGCCGCCATGAACCGGCGCGCCGCGCCGGGAAAATCGTAGGGCATCCATGCCTGGCGCAATTGCCCGCGGGCGATGGCCTCGGCAAACAGACGCGCGCCCTCGGCGCGGCCAGTGGCCGTCATGTGGGTCAGCAGCAACGGCAGGCCCCGGTCCAGCAAGGCCTGCACCAGGGGCTGGGCCGCGCGAGTCTCGCCCAGGCTGACGGCGTGCACCCAGACGGGCGCATTCCATGACGGCGAAGACGAGGCCGCGTCCGCGGCATGGCCGAAACGCTCAGGGGAAAAGATCTCCCACTGCCCCCCCGCGCGCCTGGCGCGGTGGCCCATCCACAGCCAGACCAGCGGTGACAGAGCCCGAAGCGCCAGGGAGTAGACGCCGCGGTTCATGTCACTGGGCGGCCAGGGCCTGCTCCACGGCCGCCATCACGGCCTCGCGCGAAGGCGAAGCCCCGCGGTCGCCCAGGCTGGCGGTGTAGCTGGAGCCGACCAGCGGCGTGCGCACCGGCGTGGAGGCGCGGTAAATGCCGATGGTGGGACGGCCCAGGGCGGCCGACAGATGGGTCAGGCCGCTATCGAGCCCCACCATCAGGCGCGAACCGGCCAGCAGGCGCGCCACCGAGGTCAGGTCCATGCGCGGCATCACCTCGGCGCCGTCCATGCCGGCCACCAGCAGACGGGCGCGCTGGGCTTCCGATTCGTTGCCGGACAGAAGGCGCAAGGTGCAGCCGGCGTCGCGCAGGCGGCGGAACACCGCGCGCCAATCCTCTTCCGGCCAGAGTTTGTCGTCTCGGCTGGCCGACGGCATGATCACCGCGTAGCCCCGATCAGTATCCAGATGGTGCAAGCGTGGGGGATCGGCCTGCTCGCCCTCCGCTGCGGCCTCGCTCCCGGGCTGCGCGGCCTGTCGCGAAAATGCCTGCAACCCGAAATCGGGATGGCCGGCGTACTGGTAGCCGAACGTCAACGCGGCCAGCTTGCGCTGACGGATGACCGCGGGCTGCCAGAACTCGACCCGGTGGCGCACGTTATAGAAGAGCGACGCGAGCGGCTCGCGCGCCGAACGCCAATCCAGCCCGTGCCGCACGCCACGCGCCTGCCGAACCAGCCAGGCCGATTTCAGCAGCGCCTGCATGTCGAGCACGATGTCGTACTGCTTGGACCGCAGGCGCTCTTTCAACGCATGCCGCTCGGCCCGGACCTGGGATGACCACCAAGCCTTGCGCCAGCGCCGGTGCGCCACTTTGATGACTTCATTGACGGCAGGATGCCACGCCGGAATTTCCGCAAAAGCTTCCTCGGCGACCCAATCGATCTCGGCGTCCGGCACATACCGGGCGATATCGGAGATGGCGGGCAGCATGTGCACCAGATCGCCTAGCGAAGAGGTGCGAACAATGAGGATGCGTGTAGGCATTGATAAAAGCACTAAAGGACCGCGTGACGCGAAGCTGGAATCATCCGCGGACAGGGCGGCGACCACAGCAAAGATTCGGCAATTTACAACAAACTGCACCAGTCATGCGGCCATGATGCCTCGGTTCAGGCACGGCCCTGCCGACAGCGGGACTCCGGAAACACCTGCCGGATTCCTCTGCCCGCGCCTGCTCAAACCACTTCAAAAGGCAAGGATCTGGGCATGAATTGCAGCGTCTTGCGGATCGAAGCATCGTCGACCTGCAGGGTGCCAGTAAGCTGCTCGTATGCCCCGCGCTGCCCGGCGGCCTGCGCCAGAATGCGCAACAGGAAGGACGGGAACGGAATCAAACGCGCGGGCCGGCCAACATCCTTTGCCACACCTCGCAGAATATCCGGCGTCGAGTAGTCCTGCAGATCGCGCACGTGGAACACATGGCCCGGCGCATCCGGATGCTGCAGGCAAGCCAGCAGCGCGGCCGACAGGTTGTCCACATGCACCAGGCTGCGCTGGTTGCGGACGCTGCGCAACGGCAACGGCACACCTGCCCGGACCCACCGCGCCATCCGCGCCATATTGCCCGGCGCGCCCTTGCCATACACCAGCGGCGGACGAACGATCACCAATTCGGCGCCATGGCGCTGCGCCAGTTCGGCCAACTTCTGCTCCGCCTTCAACTTGGACTTGCCGTAGGGAGTGGTCGGCTGGCATTGCGTGCGCTCAGTCAGAGGAGCTCCCGCCAAACTGGACGTTCCCACCGCGCCAATGGAACTCACAAATACGAATCGCTTGACGCCGGAACGAAAGGCTGTCTCCGCCAATCTGCAGGTCCATTCCACATTCACTTTCTCGAACAGAAGTTCGTGATCGGCGGGCGGTGCGCCCAGAACATGGGCGCGCCCGGCCAGATGGCAGACGGCATCCATCCCCGTCATGGCCTCCAGCAATGCCGCCTCGTCCTCCATATCGGGAATATTGCGGACCTCGACCCGGTCATCATCCAGAGGACGCCGCGTCAACAAGCGCAACGTATGCCCCTGAGCCAACAGATCCCGCACTACCCGCTGCCCGACGAACCCCGTGCCGCCGGTGATTAGTATTTTGCTCATCATATTTTCTTAAGTTGGTGTTCAAAATGCCTGCCAGCCTGAACCACAGCCTGCAGCGCATTCGAAAGTCGCAAAGTATGCCTCTGGATCGCGTGATTAATCGATAACGCCAGAGACGCGCAATATGCCCCCATTTTCATTCTCGCGCATCACGCCGGCCAGCCTGGACAAGCGTCTGGTTACTCTATCCCAAGCGCGTGTTGATACAATCGTGCACCTCCAAACTACCTCTATCAGTCGGTGTGACTTTGCGTACCTCAATCGGTGCAGTTCGGCAAGCCCTAGTTGACCTTCCCAGATCGGCCAAGAGAGCGCTTGCCATTTCGCTGGACGCGCTGATTTTATTTGGCGCATTTCAGTTGGCATTATGGCTTCGTTTTGAGCTGTTTTTCACAACACCTGACTATCTTTTGCTGTCATTTGCCGCATGCGCCAGCGGGATCTTCGCGCTTGTCGTCTTCGGCACATATCAATACGTACTGCGGTACATGACGGACCGCGTCGCCCTCGTCATCGTAGGAGGCGTGCTCGTCTCCATCATGACCGTCACCGCCTGCAGTCTCTTTCTGCAAATGTCTTCGGGGCTTTCGCGTGGTGTATTGACCATTTACGGCGTGGTGGCGCTGGTGTTGCTGCTGGGTGTGCGCCTGGCAGCCATCAAGACGCTATTCCCTCGCCACCGGCTTGGTGACGTGCCGCGCGATAGCGTCGTGCGCGTGCTCATCTATGGCGCGGGCCCGGCGGGCAGCCAATTGGCGCTCGCCCTGCGCAACAGCTCCCACTACCGCCCCATCGCGCTGATTGACGATGACCCGGACAAGACCGGCCTGATGGCCGCCGGCCTGCGCACCTACCCCACGGGCGACGTCGGCGAATTGGTGGAACGCCACAATATCGGGCAGATCCTGATCGCCAAGCCCACTGCGTCGCGCGAGCAAATCAACAACATGGTCGAAGTCGGTTCGCAACACAGCATCCGCGTGCGGATCGTGCCGAACCTGCACGAAATGGTCGATCAGGCTGGTGGCCTGAAAGCGCGCGACCTCCAGATCGAAGACCTCCTGGGGCGCGATGCCGTGGCCCCGCTGCCTACGCTACTGGGCCGATATGTAACTGGGCATGTGGTCATGGTGTCGGGAGCCGGCGGTTCCATCGGCTCCGAATTGTGCCGCCAGATCCTGGCGCTGCAACCCCGCCGCCTGGTACTGCTGGAAATCTCCGAGCCCGCCTTGTACACGATCGGCCAGGTGCTCACGGGACTCAACTCCCAGAACGTGGAAATCGTGCTCCTGCTGGGCTCAGTGAGCGATCAGCGGAATTGCGCGGAACACATGCGCAAGTATGGCGTCGAGACCATCTATCACGCCGCCGCCTACAAGCACGTCCCCCTGGTCGAACACAACATCCGTGAAGGCATCTGCACCAATGGCTTCGGCACCCTGTCCTTCGCGCGCGCCGCCATTGAAGCCGGCGTCAAGGATTTCGTGCTGATTTCCACCGACAAGGCGGTCCGGCCCACCAATGTCATGGGTGCAACCAAGCGGCTGGCCGAACTGGTGCTGCAGGCGCTGGCGGACATCCAGACCGGCACCCGTTTCTCGATGGTCCGTTTCGGCAACGTGCTCGGCAGCTCTGGCAGCGTCGTTCCCCTGTTCAATCGGCAAATCCAGAACGGCGGGCCCGTGACCTTGACACATTCCGACATCACCCGCTACTTCATGACCATCCCGGAAGCAGCACAATTGGTACTGCAGGCTGGAGCCATGGGCGCCTCGGGTTCGGTCTTCGTTCTGGACATGGGTGAACCGGTACGCATATATGACCTGGCCAAACGCATGATTCAACTGCACGGCCTGACCGTCCGCACGCCGGAGTTCCCCGACGGCGATATTGAAATTCGGATCACAGGCCTGCGGCCCGGCGAAAAACTCTACGAAGAACTCTTGATCGGTGGAGATGTCTCCCCCACGCAACACCCTCGCATCATGCAGTCGAAGGAACATAGCATCCCTTATGACGAATTGATGAAAGAGCTTGAAAACATGCAAAATTCGTTCATTACCGGCGACGACGCGGCCCCCAAGGCAATGCTCAAGAAGCTTGTGATTGAATATACTCCGTCCTGAATTCACCCAGATAAACCCGCGCCATAATTAGTATAGATAATCCATGAGCAATAAAACTTTCTCCGACAAGACCTTGCTAATAACCGGAGGCACGGGTTCTTTCGGCAATGCCGTTCTGAAGCAGTTTATTAATTCCGACATCGGCGAAATCCGCATTTTCAGCCGCGACGAAAAAAAGCAAGACGACATGCGGAAGCGCTTCAACAATCCGAAATTGAAGTTCTACATCGGAGATGTGCGCGATTACACCAGCATTCTGAATGCCACCCGCGGCGTCGATTTTATTTTTCACGCGGCCGCGCTCAAGCAAGTCCCCTCTTGCGAATTCCATCCGATGGAGGCCGTTCGGACCAACGTTCTCGGCACCGAAAACGTGCTTGAAGCCGCCATCGTCAATAATGTGAGCCGCGTCGTGTGCCTGAGCACCGACAAGGCCGTATACCCGATCAACGCCATGGGCATTTCCAAGGCGATGATGGAAAAAGTGATGGTTGCGAAGTCGCGCAACCTGGACGGCAAGGGCACCGTGATCTGTGGAACCCGCTATGGCAACGTCATGGCGTCACGCGGTTCGGTCATCCCTCTCTTCTTCGACCAGTTCCGCGCGGGCACCCCGTTCACGATCACGGATCCCGACATGACCCGCTTCATGATGACGCTGGAAGACGCGGTGGATCTGGTGCTGTATGCATTCGAACACGGCACGAACGGCGACATCTTCGTGCAGAAGGCCCCGGCAGCCACGATCGAAACCCTGGCCGAAGCCCTGCTCGCCATCCTGAAGAAGCCGGATCACCCGGTCAACATCATCGGCACCCGGCACGGCGAAAAACTCTACGAAACGCTGTTGAGCCGTGAAGAAATGGCTGCGGCCGAGGACCTGGGGGGCTACTACCGCGTGCCGCCGGATCTGCGCGACCTGAATTACGGCAAGTTCGTGGAACAAGGCGAACCGAAGATTTCCCAGTACGAGGACTACAACTCGCACAATACCGAGCGCCTGGACGTCGCCGGCATGGTGACTTTGCTGCGCAAGCTCGATTTCATCCAGAGCATCGAGCGCAATGACATCCCCGAAGCCGAGGGCTAAATGAAGCTGCTTATCACGGGCGCCAACGGATTCGTCGGCAAGAATCTGCGCATATTGCTGGGTGAACGCAAAGAGTTCGAGGTGATCGCCTTCACGCGCGACCATACGCTCGCCCAGCTTGAAGCCATGGTTCAGGAAGCGGATTACGTGTTCCATCTGGCCGGCTCCAACCGCCCCAAGGATCCCGCCGAGTTCCAGGAAATCAACCTGGGCCTGACGCAGTCGCTGATCGATTTCGCGACCAAGCGCCAACGCCCCTTGCCGATTGCCTACACCTCGTCGATCCAGGCCGAGCTCGATAACCCCTACGGTGCCAGCAAGCGGGCGGCGGAGGAAGCGCTGCTCGCCTATGGCCGCCAGACCGGCTCGTCGGTCCGCCTGTTCCGCCTGCCGAATGTATTCGGCAAATGGTGCCGCCCGAACTACAACTCCGCGGTGGCGACCTTCTGCCACAACATCGCTCACGACCTGCCGATCACCATCAATGATCCGGCCGCCAAGGTGCGCCTGGTGTACGTGGATGACGTCTGCAAAGCCCTGATCGCCCTGCTCGCCGAAGAAGCCGGCCTCAACGGCTACCTGGACGTCGAGCCGGTCTATACCACCACCGTCGGCGACATGGCCGAGCAGATCCGTGGTTTCAAGGAAAGCCGTCAGACGCTCATCTCGCCGCGTGTGGGCACGGGCTTTACGCGCGCGCTCTATTCGACCTACATGAGCTATCTGGAGCCGGCGCAGTTCGCCTACACGGTGCCCAAGTACGGCGACCAGCGCGGCGTTTTCGTCGAGATGCTGAAGACGCCCGACGCTGGCCAGTTTTCGTTCTTCACCGCGCTCCCGGGCATCACGCGCGGCGGCCACTATCACCACACGAAGACCGAGAAATTCCTCGTCATCAAGGGTTCGGCCCGTTTCGGCTTCCGCCATATCGTCACCGACGAGACGTTCGAAATCCTGACCAACGGCGACGAACCCACCATTGTCGAGACCATTCCTGGCTGGTCACACGACATTACCAACATCGGCGAAGGCGACATGGTCGTCATGTTGTGGGCGAACGAGATTTTCGACCGGCAGAATCCCGACACCATCGGCCACAAAGTTTAATTATCCAAGATGACCAAGAAACTGAAAGTCGTTACCGTCCTTGGTACGCGCCCCGAAATCATCCGCTTGTCGCGTGTCATGGCCAAGCTGGACGAGTACTGCGATCACATCATCGTCCATACCGGCCAGAACTACGACTACGAACTGAACGAGATCTTCTTCAACGATCTCGGCGTACGCCGTCCGGACCACTTCCTGAACGCAGCCGGCGGAACCGCCGCCGAAACGATCGGCAATGTCATCATCGCTGTCGACAAGGTGCTGGCAGAAGCGCAACCCGAGGCCGTGCTCATCCTGGGTGACACCAATAGCTGCCTTGCTGCCATTCCGGCCAAGCGCCGCAAGATTCCCATTTTCCACATGGAAGCCGGAAACCGTTGCTTCGACCAACGCGTGCCGGAGGAAACGAACCGCCGCATCGTTGATCACACTTCCGACATCAACCTGACTTACAGCAGCATCGCCCGCGAGTACCTGCTGGCGGAAGGCTGCCCCCCGGACCGCGTCATCAAGACCGGCAGCCCGATGTTCGAGGTGCTGACGCACTACGCTCCGTCGATCAATGCCTCCGATGCCGTCTCGCGCCTGGGTCTGACCGAGGGCGAATACTTCGTCATCAGCGCCCACCGTGAAGAGAACGTCGATTCCGAGGTCAATCTGCGCAAGCTCGCGGCCATCTTCAATGGCTTGGCCACGACTTACGGCAAGCCCGTGATCGTTTCGACGCATCCACGCACGCAGAAGCGCATCGACGCACAACAGCTGCAGTTTGATCCACTGGTGCGCCTGCTCAAGCCTCTCGGCTTCCATGATTACGTCAAGCTGCAGAAAGATGCTCGTGCGGTGCTTTCGGACAGCGGCACGATCACGGAAGAATCCTCGATCCTGAATTTCCCGGCGCTTAACATCCGCGAAGCCCACGAACGCCCTGAAGGCTTCGAGGAAGCATCCGTGATGATGGTCGGGCTGGAACTCGACCGCGTGCTACAGGGTCTCTCGATTCTGGACAAACAGGCTCGCGGAACCGAACGCAGCCTGCGGCAGGTCGCCGACTACAGCATGCCGAACGTGGCGGAGAAAGTCGTGCGGATCATCCATAGCTACACGGACTACGTGAACCGCACTGTGTGGAAAAAGTACTGACCTCACCGCGGGGCGCGCAAGCGGCATCGGGGCGGGCGTCCCGATGCTTCCGGCAACTCGGATAGTCTTTCATTCCCAGTGCGATGCCGCTACCGATCAGTATTTGCACAGGATTGCTTTTATGGACGCCGCTACACCCCCTCAGTCTCCAAGGGCAATCAAGAACGTTTGCGATGGAGCTTTGCTGCTTTGCATCGGCTTGCTGCCCGCGCTGACTGTCGGCACCAGCCGCGGCGGCAGCATCGCGTTCTACGCGATTTGCATCTTCAGCCTGGCCTGCCTATGCCTGCCGCGCGAATCCGCGTTGTCGCGTACTCCCTATTGGCCCACCTACTGGCCGCTGGTCGCCGTACTGGCGATAGCCGCGCTGGCGCCGCTGCTCAGTTCCGCCTTGCTGGGCGCCCGGGTACACGGATCGGACCTGGAGCGCGGACTTCGATTCTGGGCGATCGCTCTGGTCGTCGCCGCCCTCTCGCGCGTCGAGCGCGAGCGCCTGAAACTTGCCCTGTGGGGCATAGCGGTCGCCGCCTGGACCGCGAGCATCACCATCATTCATCTCGCCTGGGCCACTGGCCAGCGCCCGGAGCCTGAGGAGTACAACGCCGTCTCCTACGGCAACCTGACCCTGCTCATGGGTATGCTCGTCCTGTTCGCGCTGGGGTTGCGCACGACGCGCAGGCCCAAGCTCGAGGCCGCCTTCAAACTGCTGACGGGCGGAGTGGCGCTCTATGCCTTCGCATTGACCTTGACCCGCGGAGGCTGGCTGGCCGTCCCTATCTTTGCCCTGGTGGCGCTGGCCTTGGCGGGCCGGCGGCGATGGGTCCTGAAGGCGGGGGTGTTTGCCGCGGTCATTATTGGCTGCGCGGCTGTCCTCTATGCCAATCACGATCTGCGGGACCGCGTAAAACTGGCGGTCAATGAAGTTACGCAATGCCGGCAGAACAGGCTGGCGGATACCTCGGTCTGTACGCGGCTGCAACTATGGTCAGCCGCCTGGAGAATGTTCCGCGATGCGCCGTTGACCGGCAATGGCAGCGGCAGCCAGTTTCCCGACAAACTCCAGGAGCAGGCCGCGCGCGGCAAGATTTCCCCGGTAGTGGCCGCCAACTTTGGCGAGCCTCACAACGACCTGCTCTATGCCATGGCCAACTACGGCCTGCCAGGGCTAGCGGCGCTGCTCGCCATCTATCTCGCGCCCTCAGGCTATTTTCTTGGGCGTCTGCGCCAGGCAAATTCGGACGGCCGCTGCGCCGCAGCCATGGGGCTCGTCGTTTGCCTGGGTTTTGCGGCATTCGGCCTGACCGAACTGATGTTCCGGGGCATGCGCACCATTGGCCTCTATGCAACATTGGCCGCGCTATTCCTGGCGTTGTCTGCGTCTACAGGCATTTCCGCGCATAACGCGCGCAAGTCCATTCCCTGAATGCGATAACGGAAAAAAAAGTGTCTGAAAAAAAACGATTGCTGCACCTGGGCTTCTTCTGTCCGCAAGCGTATTTCGAACTGCACGACAAGGCGGAAAAAAATCATCAATACGCTGCGCGCAAACTGGAATCGCGGATCGTGGAGGGCCTGCGGCAAAACGATGTCGAAGTCGAAACCATCGGGCTTTACCCCGCGCGAATCTTTCCGCGTAACCGCACAATTTTCCTCAAGGCATTCAAGGGGACCGATGCGCAGGGACAGCAAGCTCAGGCAGTCGGCTATATCAATGTACCGTTCCTCAGCCATCTGTCGCGCACCTTCTCCATCCTGAAGGCGGGCTGGCGCTCCCTGCGCGAAAACCGCCAGCGTCCTTCAGCGATCCTTGTGTACTCACTGCATACGCCGCTGGTGCTCTCCGCTGCACTGCTCTCCAAGTGGTTCCGCGTCCCCTTTTATATCTACGTCCCCGACCTGCCGCAGTATATGAATGTCGGCGTCAAGCGCAGCCGCCTGTTCAATTTCATGAAGCGGATCGACACGTCGCTGGTGCTGAGCCTGAGCGATCGGGCAGCGGGCATCATAGGCATCACCTCCGATCTGGTTCACTCGCGTCCTTCCTGGAACGGCAAACGCACGGCAGTCCTCGAAGGCGTGGCCGAAGTAAGCCACGCTCCAGAAGAAGCCCAGCAACAGCACGATGCCGAGATTCTGGGCAAGTATGGACTGGCCAAGGGCTTTCTCTTCTATGCTGGCGGCTTGGCCGAGCCCTACGGAGTGGGCATCCTTATCGATGCCGTCAAGCAGTTGGGCAGCCAGACCCACCTGGTCCTATGCGGCGCGGGCTCAATGGAGGGCGAAGTGCGCCGCGCCGCAAGCGAACATCCACAGATCCACTACCTGGGCAGCATCCCTCCCGAAGACGTCAAGGCGCTCTCGCGCAACGCCAGCTTTCTGGTCAATGCGCGCATCCCGGGCGACATCTATTTGCGCTACTCCTTCCCGTCCAAGCTGCTGGAATACATGGCAACCGGCATTCCAGTAGTCTCTTCCCGCCTGCCGGGCATCCCGCCGGAGTATTATGCACACCTGCTCGTTCTGGATGATGTGACCGCCGAGGGCCTGGCCGATTGCCTGCAACGCAACGCGGGCGCGAACTATGCTTTGGCCCAGCTTGCCGCAGAGGGCGCTGCCGCCTTCTGCCGACAGCACAAGACGGCCCTGCAGCAGGGAAAAATGCTCGTCCGGACGATTTTCCAGGATTCGGCGCAACACGACCGCTCGTGAAATACGGGATGTGCGGCGCGCCATCCACGCTTCTTCTCATTTGAATAGTTTTGGCATGATACGGGGCCTCTTCCTTTACCTCGCAGTGAAAGTTTTCCCGGCTCTGTCGATGATCGTGTACATGGTCGCGATGTACATGAGCTTTCCATCCAGCGATTATGTCGCCTATTCCGCGGCAATCGCTGCAGGCGTAATCGGCGCGCAGATCGCTTCCAGCTGGATTGCCAGCGCGATTATCTTTTACTTCCCATTGCGCAAGGGCAAGGCGGCGTTCGTCACGCAAGTGTTGCGGATAGCCGTCGTCTCGGCCTCATTGACCTCCACGATCACCGCCGGCATCTTCCAGTGGCTGTTTCATGACCCGGTCCTGAGCGCAAGCGTCTTGTTCCTGACTGCAGCCCAAGGCTTGTTCTACGTCGCAGTCGCCTTGTTCCAGCCGGAACGGCGCATGCGCAGCCAGGTCATCAGCGCGATCATGCTCAGCATCACGCAACTGCTGTTCGCCGCCTACGCAATCTTTTCCAATCACCACTCGCTTGCAATGTCGGTCGCAGGTTACGGCGCTGGCTTTCTGGCCGGCCTGATCACCTTGCTTCTGTACATCCACTGGACCTGGTTTACCCGCGTCTTGCGCAAGCGCCAGCGCCGCCTGGCCTTGAACGAGCCGCCGCTGGAGAATTCCAAACTGCTGGCCTACGGCGGCCCCATGTTCGTCTGGTTTTCCTTGATGTTGGTGAACAGCTACACGGACCGCTTTTTCCTGGGCCGGGTTGAGGGTCCGGGCGTGGCGGGCTACGCGTTCACGAAAGATATCCTGATCGGCATTTCCGGCTTCATCTCCATGCCCATCATGTTGATCGCGCACTCCATGATTTTCCGCCTGTTCCGCGAGAAAAAGGAGCAGGAACTTTCCCAGCTGATCAAATTTTCGACCACGCTTCTGGTGGTGCTTTTCCTGTTCGCGATTTTCGTCTATGCATCGTTCGCAAAAGTGCAATTGACGCATTTTTCGCCCGATTTGCAACACGTGTCTTTTTTTCGGGCGGTGCTCATTGGAACCGGCATCATGCTGAGCACCCTGGCACTCTATTCACAGAAGAAATTCGAAGTACTTGGGCATCTAAAGCAACTTGTCGTGCTGGCGGCCATCAGCAATAGCGTTGCCTTCCTCGCCTATATGTACTCGTCCAGCAGCCATTCGCTCGACTACTTTGCAATTTCATATGCCGCGAGTACCCTTCTGTATTTTTGCCTGACACTCTGGACGGGATCGAACGCAATTCGCTTCACGATCAACTACAAGATGATCGCCTTTGTCCTGGCCGTGCTGGTCGCCATGCATTTCCTGGCTCCGCCATCCATCTACAACGGGCAGGTGGACTGGACTGCTGTCGGATGGGCAGTAGCCTGGCTCGGAGTGCTGGCGGCGGTCCTGATGGCCTGCCTGTTCAGGCTGTACCGGTCGCTGGGGTCCGGGCTCATCCATAGTTGAGGCGACGGTGGTTTCCCATCAAGATCCGCCATTACATATATCGTGCAAAATGAAATCCACATCTCTTGAAACAATGCAGCAGCAGCCTATAGCTCAGGAGTCGGCATTGAATTTCCAATCCAGGCCAGATGCCTTGCGACAATGGATAATCAAGAACATGGCGCCGATAATTTTCCTGTCGGCATTCTTTTTGACGATTGTCATGGGAAATCTGTTGTTCGCAACGGACTTTGGACATGAACAATTGGCCAGAATTCCGCACTACGCGGTCATCTACGACTTTCCAACGGTTTTCTCGCCGCTCTACTGGTTGCTTTTGCTGCTGCCTTTCTTCCTGGCACCTCCGATTATCGCGCTGGTGCAACGACATTTGGAATCGCCAATTCACCGGCTGTGTTCGAAGATTCCGGAAATCCGACCTTTAGACTATACGGTCTTCACCGGCATAGCTCTTTGCCACGTGGGTTATAGCCTGTGGCAGGCCCATGCGTTCTCGCTTTACGGCACAGGTGTTGATCCGGTTTCGTCGGTGGAGATCCGCTTCCAGATTCTGGCAGGCCTTCGTTTTTGGACGATGGCGGTTCTGATGTCCATCCTGCCCTATCTGGCAGTCTATGCATTGATTCGCTGGATCCGTCATTCCGGCCCCTTCTGGGTAGCAGCCACAATAGTGGTCGTCAGTATCGTGTCGGTATACATGATCCTGCTGAATATGAAGTGGCCATTCCTCGTATTCGCGGCCGCTCTTATCCTCACGATATTTGCGTATAGCAAGACCTATCCTTACATCAAAGTATCCGTCGGCACTGTCGTTCTGTTCGCCACCTACTTGATAATCTCGACCCATGTGTTTCGCCTGGCCGATCCGGTTCCGCCGGCTGTCGTGGCCGAAGCTGACGCAGTTAAGCTGGATGGCGACGCCCCGTCCGAACAAGTTGCGGTCACCAGTACGCCGCCGGAAAATGAGCACCAGCCAGTAAAGCCTGCGGAACCCGAACGCGCCGCCAACCCTCCCACCGATAAAGTGCATCCCCGCACGAACTCGTCTCCCCATGCAGAGGCCAAGCACCATTCCAGTGTCAAGCAGCAACCGAATGCGCGGCATGTGGACACCCCCAAACCGGAAACCGCACAAGAACAAAAGCAGGCCGAGAAGCCGGAAACTGAAGTAGCACCCGATACCGCTGCAACAGTCGCTTCCGACAACAATTTGACGGCAACTCCTGACACACTTTCCGCCCCTGCTGAGACCGCAGTGCCCGATGCACAGTTGCCGGCAAAAAGCGGCAGCCAGCTCTTGAACGAAGCCATCGATTTGCCCAAGACTGCTTTGCGTCGCGCACCGGAAATCCTTTTCTCTGGCCTGACCAGAATGGCAATCCTCTATCCCTTCTACTATCAGATCTTCACCGAGGAAGGGAACGTTTGCGGCGGCATTCTCGAACAGGCCCGCCGTGGCCCCGACTGCCGGCCCAGCACCTACATCTATACCAGGGTTTTCGGCCTTGATGGTTTCGAAGGCCGAGGCACCGCGCCTACCGCCGTGCACATTTCGGGCTACTCGCTCGGAGGATGGCCAATCGCGCTGTTTGCCATGGTATGTGCCTCCATCATCCTTGGCTTGATCACCTGCCTGCCCACCAACGCAAGCGCAATGATCGGTGCCCTCGGCATCATGGGCGCCGTCGCGGGATATCATTTCTCCCAAGTCCCTGGAGAAGGCCCGCTGTTCTACGACCATGGCCTGGTGTGGACCATAATTCCAATGGCAATTTATATTGCTTGGCGAAAATTCTTTACTCGCCCCAAGGTTTAGCCCCCCCTCTCCGATCACGCGTCCGCCAACTGTACCCCACGGTTTTTCCAAACGGGAGAACCGTGCCGAATAGTCGGACCAAAAGACCCCTCAGACCGTCCTTGCGCCCGGGAATGGGCGTGGTGCCAGGGCTGGTCCGATCGGGCTAGTCCCCTGCCACATATCTCCACCAGACGATGCCGCAGCGCAATGCGCTGCGGTTAACCCTAGCTAGCCTCGATCTACGGCGTTACGCCGCTTGTCTTTCGCCTACAACAAGCGCATCCTAGCCCTAACACTTCGCTACAGTTTAGGACTATTAGACAGTACGTAGCGGAGGGACGTTTGCCTATACTCCCGCAAGAGCTCGCAAGCTAGGAAGTTTAGATTGAAAAACGACACGCTACGACCCTGGGTTATCAGGAATATGTCGCCGATTATTTTTTTATCGGCTTTCTTTATTACCGTAGTTCTCGGAAACCTGCTTTTCACGACCCCATTTGGTCGACATCAACTACAGAAAATCCCCGCCTACGCGGTTATTTACGATTTTCCAACGCTATTTTCGCCACTATATTGGCTGCTTTTATTTTTGCCTTTCCTGATGACCCCGATAGTGGTCATTCTGATACGGCGTTTTCTGGAAAAACCAGTACAGCGGCTGTGCGAGCGCATTCCCGAAATCCGCCGTATTGATTATCTGGTAGTGACGGGCCTCGCCTTAGGCCATGTGGGATACCACTTGTGGCAGGCGAAGGCATTTTCGCTATATGGCACGGGCACTGATGCCGTATCGTCGGTTGAAATACGGTTTCAAATACTCAGCGGATTGCGCTTCTGGACCATGGCGGTCCTGATGTCCATCCTGCCGTTCCTCGCTGTATACGCGCAAATCCGATGGATTCGCTCGCCGACCATGTTCTGGCGCGTAACGACCGTCATCGTGGCCAGCCTGGTCGCCACGTACATGGTCTTGTTGAACATGAAGTGGCCTTTCCTGGTGTTTGCCGCAGGCCTTATTCTGACGGTCTTCGCACACAGCCAAAAGCGCCCATATATCAAGGCGGCCATCGGCACCGTGGTGTTGTTCGCGACCTACCTGCTGATTTCCAGCCATGTCTTTCGCTATGCAGATACGTCCAGTGGTGCCCACCTACCCGAAATAACCGCTCCACAGGAAAAGGCTCCAACCTTGCCCGAAGCCCGCCAAGACAAGGGTGCATTGAGCGAGGCCCTGGATACGCCGAAGCTGGCGTTCACCCGGGCCCCCGAGACGCTGTTCTCGGGCCTCACCCGCATGGCGATCCTGTACCCCTTCTATTATCAAGTGTTCACCGAGGAAGGCTATGTCTGCGGCGGCATTCTGGCCCAGGCGCGCCGCGGCCCCGCCTGTCGTCCCAGCACCTTCATCTATACCCGGGTTTTCGGCCGCGACGGATTCGAAGGGCGTGGCACCGCGCCCGCGGCCGTGCACATATCGGGCTATTCGCTCGGCGGGTGGCCGATAGCCCTATTCGCCATGCTTTGCGCGTCCATCGTCATGGGGCTGATCACTTGTCTCCCGATTACCGCCAGCGCGACGGTCGGCGCCTTCGGCATCATGGGAGCCATTGCGGGATATCATTTTTCCCAGGTACCCGGAGAAGGCCCCATATTCTATGACCACGGGCTCATCTGGACCTTGATTCCCCTGGCCATCTATTCCGCCTGCCGGTGGTTCTTCCGGGGCAATGGCTCGGAGAAAAGCCAGTTGCCCACATCAATGTGAAACGCCGTCCCGGCGCAACACCTTGACGAAGGTCAGCCAGAGGATGCGGATATCGAACCACACGGACCGCCTGTTCATGTATTCAATGTCCAGGCGGACCTTGTCCGGTATGGGCAGCTCGTCGCGGCCATTCACCTGAGCCCATCCCGTCAGTCCCGGCGTGAGCGCATCGACGCCCGCCTCGGTCCGCAAGGCAATCAGATCGTCCTGATTGAACAACGCGGGGCGCGGGCCGACAAAGCTCATGTCGCCAACGATGATGCTCCACAATTGCGGCAGTTCATCCAAGCTGCTCTTGCGCAAAAATCCGCCGACCGGAGTCAAGCAGGCCGCCGGATCCGGCAACAGGTGCGTCGCAACGGCCGGCGTATCCACTTTCATGCTGCGGAATTTCGGCATCTTGAAAATGCGGTTGTTACGCCCTACCCGGTCGCTCCAGTACAGCACGGGGCCAGGCGAAGTCAGCCTTACCAGAAGCGCCACGATAATCACCGGTATCAGCAGCACAAGGGCTGCGAACAGACTGAGCAGCAGGTCAAATACTCTCTTCACTATTTTCTCTTGCAGAATCGATATTGCCCTGGTGACGATCGTACCCGGGCGCCTTTGCCATTCAGGCAGCATCATACGGCGGCTTTAGGCCGCCTTTGAATTTTCGCTCGATAGCGTCTCGAGCACGCCGACCAGTTGATCTACCAGCCGCTCGTGGTTGAAATGCTGCTCGTAGTAGCGCCGGCCATTTTCGCCCATGCGCGCTCGCGCCTCTTCCGGCATCTCGGCTAAACGCTGTATCGCAGCGGCCAAGGCCTCCGCATCCTCCGCGGGCACGGCGAGGCCCGCCTGCGCCTGTTCCACCAAGCGCCCGCCTTCACCGTTGAGGCATGCCAGAATCGGTTTGCCCGATGCCATATAGGCCTGCACCTTGTTGGGAACGGTGGCCGCAAAGATTTCCTGGTCGGCCAGCGTCACCAACAGAGCCGAGGCGCGCTGCATGAACGCGGGCATGGTTTCCACCGGAAAACGTCCGGGCAGGTGCAGGTTTTCCAGGCCCAGCGCCGCCACTTGCTGCAACATCCATTCCCGCTTGCTGCCGCCCCCCAAGACCACGAACTGGATTGCCGGATGTTCACGCAGTAGCGCGGCAGCACCGACTATCACTTCCACAGCTTGCGCGGCGCCGATATTGCCTGCGAACATGACGACAAATTCGCCATTGAGTCCTGGCACTTCAGGCGGTGCCTCCGTGGGCGTCCGCGAAAAACTATCGTCGACGGAGTTGGGATAGTACTCAATGGGTTTTCCCGGCGCCAGCTTGCGTATCGGTTCGACAAACGCCTCCGACTGGACAAGTATCAGATCGGCACGGCTATAAATGAACCGCACGATCCGCTCGACCACGCTCAGCACGTAACGGTTCTTGACGTGGCCCGTTGCCGACAGGCTCTGCGGCCAGAGATCCAGAACCCAGATCACCACGGGCGCGCGCTTGATTTTCGCCAGCAGCAAGCCGGGTATGGCCAGCAGTAACGGCGACAAGGCACATATGAAAATTACGTCGTAGGACTTGCGGCGCGTTATCCACGGTCCGAACAACAGGCCGGAAAATATGAACGACAGGTAGTTTAGGGTCAAGCGGAGTTTGCCCTTGCCGCGGGGAATCAAGGGTACCCGCATGATGTTCACTTTGTGGAACTGCTCTTGCTGCACCCCGGACATCCGATAGCCCGAATAGATCTTTCCCTCTGGATAGTTCGGCTTACCGGTCAGAACATCGACTTCCATCCCGCGCTCGGCCAAAGTGCTGCTGATCTCGTTGATCCGGAAACCCTCGGGCCAGAAATACTGGCTGACAATCAACGTACGCAAACTGCACCTCCCGTCGGGAATGCGGAGCAATCGGGTCGTCCAATATTCATGTCGATGTTCATCAAAGATACAAAATTCTAGGCGTTCCAGCTTTTGTGCGACGGGCGCATCGTACAGCGAAAAGCCGCTCACAGGCCGGTACGAAGCGGCCCAGCCTCGTCGGTATAATCGCGCCAGGCCAGTGATCCCATCCTCTCCGCGCATATGATAGCCAATAACACTGCGGCGCCCCGGCCCGCAGGCCGCCTGATCCTGGTAGGAGATCTGCTTTCCCTCGTGGTCCTGGCCGGCTTCGCCGCCCTGCTGATCGCCGGCGCGGGCCTGCCCTTGTACTCGGACGAGGTGGTCACAAAATGGGGGCAGGCCAGGTTTTTTGAGCCAGACGGCGTACTCTCCTCTTTCTTCCCCCAATGCCGGGCGGCGTTCAGTTCCCCCCTGCCTTGGGCGTTCTATCCCGGCGCCGCGTTTTTCTCCGCGCTATACGGCAACCTTCCTCCCCTGGGCCTGCGGCTGGCGGGAGTGGCCGTGGCACTGGTCATGCTGGCCGGCTTCGGCCTTTGGGCGCGGCGCAGCACCCGCAGCACGCAGGGTGCTTTGAGCCTGCTGTCCGTGCTGATCGTATTGCTTGCCCTGGGTGCCCTTCCCTTCCTCTGGGTCATGTCCCGGCCCGAGCAATGGTTGACCCTGGGCCTGATCTTCTTCTGCATGACCGCGACAGTAAGTCCGCGGCACGACGCGAAGGCGCCGTGGATCTGGCCCGTGCTCTATTTTCCGGTGGCTTCCGCGTTCTTTTTTGTTCATCCGAAGAGCGTTTTCTTCGCTCCCGTGGTGCTGCTGGCGGCCTGGCTCGTGACCCGCCGCCGCCATCCCGCCATACGCGTGCTGCTCGTCGCCTGGGTGTTGTGGACTTCCTACACGACGTACCGCTGGGGCACGACGGTGTCCAATTGCCCGGAAGCGCCGGGCGTCCAGGCCACGCTGTCCAGCAATTTCCTGAGTCCTTCCTTGCTGTTCCAAGCCCCGGTGGCCTTCCTCCTGGAGGGCATCGGCAATCTGCTGAGCGCGCCAGGCAAAATCGCTGAGCACGCCTTGTTTGCCGTAACCTTCCAATCCGGCTGGCTGGCTCCCATGGCGGTCCCCGCGGCGGCGACGTGGATGAATTCGATCATCCAGATCCTGGTGGAGGTCGCCATTTTCGGCACGCTGGCCACCGGTCTGCTGTGGTTGCCGGCCACCTGGCTGCGCGGCAAGCCGGCAACGCCGCAGCCGCTGCTGGCAGCCGCCCTGGCGCTGGGACTGTGCGCAAATTTCTTTTTCTTCAAGTATTGGTTCTTCTACGGCGCCGCTCAGGTTTTGCCTCTAGTCCTCATGATGCTGTTGCTCGCGATGCCCGCGCGTGCACCCGCGTGGCTGGCTCGGCCAGGCCTGCAACTGGCGCGAAGCGCATGGTTGTTGTTCGCGCTGGCTAGCATGGCGATCTTCGCAGCGTATATCGCGCCAGAAGTGTGGAAACGTTCGAATCCGCCCGAAGCCTCGGTGCCCGACCAATGGCTGTCCGTCCCCGCGCTGGGCTTCGACCAGCGGCGCGAGACCATACGGGAGCTTGCGAATCAATGCGGCATCCGCGGGGACGGGGCCGAGCACCTGGTTGTGGACCACTTGACCTACTATGCCTTCAGTCACCTGCGCCGGCCAATCCACGCGCTGTATGTGTCGGAACTGGCATATGGCGCCGATCTGCCTGGCGAGAAGCTCATCCGCTTCCTACAGGGGCTCGAGTCCCCAGGTGCGATCACCCAGTGCGGCTACCTGCCTGCAGCCCTTTCCGTCTTGCATGTCATCCGCAAGGGCGGATACTGCTGCGCAGCGATACCTCCCGCGAACTGATCCCGCCCCCACCGCGGGCCTCATGAACGCGAGGCTCCTGCTAAAACGGCAATGTATCTGGAGTGATCGGACACGGCATGACAGCGCGCCGGGCGATCCGCGGGAAAGCTAGGCGCGGTAGTGCCTGTCTACCCAATCCCGGTGATAGGCGCCGTTGACGATGTCTTCCACCCACCGGCCGTTGGCGAGGTACCACTGCACCGTCTTGCGCAAGCCGGTGGCAAACGTTTCCGCGGGCCGCCAGCCCAACTCATCGTTCATCTTCGATGCATCGATGGCGTAGCGACGGTCATGGCCGGGCCGGTCCTTGACGAAAGCGATCTGGCGCTTGTACGAAGCGCCATCCGCCCGAGGCCGCAGCGCATCCAGCAACGTGCAGATTTCCTGGACCACCTCCAGGTTCGGACGCTCGTTCCAGCCGCCAATGTTGTAGGTCTCGCCCACGCGCCCCGCCTCGAGCACACGGCGCAAACCGCTGCAATGATCCTGCACATACAGCCAATCGCGTATCTGTTGGCCATCGCCGTAAACAGGCAAGGGTTTTCCAGCCAGCGCGTTGGCGATCACCAGGGGGATCAGCTTCTCCGGAAACTGGAAAGGACCATAGTTGTTGGAGCAGTTCGTCGTCAGTATCGGCAAGCCATAGGTATGGTGATAGGCCCGCACAAGATGGTCGCTGGCGGCCTTGCTCGCCGAATAGGGGCTGTTGGGTTCATACCGATGGGTTTCGGTAAACGCGTCGGCATCCGGCGGCAACGAACCATAGACTTCGTCCGTCGACACGTGCAGGAAGCGGAAACTGGCGCGCGCCGCGGGATCCATTTCGTGCCAATAGGCCCTTACCGACTCCAGCAATCGAAACGTGCCGACGATATTGGTCTGAATGAACGCTTCCGGCCCGTGTATGGAACGGTCCACGTGCGACTCTGCCGCCAGATTGATGACCGCTCGCGGCCGATGGCGCTTCAGCAAATCCCCGACCAGCCCGGCATCGCCTATGTCGCCCACGACCAGCTCATGCCGCTTGTCTCCGTCCAGCGCGTGGAGACTCTGCGGATTGCCCGCATAGGTGAGCTTGTCCAGATTGATTACTGGTTCGTCGTTTTGAGCCAGCCAATCGAGCACGAAGTTGGCTCCGATGAAGCCAGCGCCTCCGGTAACGAGAATAGTCATGGGCATTACAGGTGAAATGGACGCCGGCCAGGGCGGACGGGCAGGCGCCGATTTTACTCTGCCTGCCCCGCGCGGCTTGATGGGCGCCCAGGTTCAAGCTGGCCGATATTGGCAATTTGCGCGGATTGGGTCCACAATAAAGACGGGACTGTACCAAGCAAGGAGACAGCCATGCGCATAGCCGATGCCCAGTGGATTCCTTCAACCCAACACCAGACTTGGGATGCCCTGACCGATCCCGCCGTGCTGCAGCGATGCATACCGGGCTGTGTGGAGGTTTCCCGCCTCAGCCCGACCGAGTACGCCGTCAAGCTCCACGCCAAGGTTGCCGGAATCGACACCGATTACGACGGCGAAATCCTGATGTCCGACGTGGACCCTCACAATAGCTGCACGCTGGTCTTCGAAGGCAAGGGCCGCGCCGCCTGCCTGGCCATCGGCACCGCGCAAATCAATCTCAGCACCAAGGACCAAGGCACGCGGGTTGCGTATACCGTCGCCTGCATGACCGGCGGCAAGCTGGCCGAGTACGGCGAAGGAATGCTGCTGAAGGCCGGCGACAAGATCATCCAGAAGTTCTTCGCCGCCTTCATCGACTACATGGCCGCGCAGCCCCGCCTCGCGCCGCCGCCGCCCCCTCCCGAGCCCGAACCACGCGGACTGTCCAATTCGCGCTGGTCCTGGATCGTGGTGGTGCTGGTCATCGCGGTTTTCTGGGGCTATCACGCGTTCTATAAGTGAAATCCCTGACGCGCCGGTGATATGCTCTGCGGCATGACGCCGCCACCTGACGCACCCCTGCCCCCAACCGCCTCCACCCCTGCTCATACACGACGCGACCTGCTGATGGGCATGGCGGGGGTCTCGGCGACCGTCGTCCTGGCTGCCCTGGATTCCACCATCATCAGCACCACCCTGCCGCGCGTGGCGGAGGCGCTGAACGGCATGGCGCTGTATGCCTGGGTCGGAACGGGCTATCTGCTGGCCACTGCCGCGTCCATCCTGATATTCGGCCGGCTCGGCGACATGTTCGGCCGCAAGCCCCTGATGTTGCTGTCGGTCCTGATCGTGGCGCTGGGCTCGATCGCTTGTGGCCTGTCGCAGAGCATGACGCAACTGATCATTTTCCGATCGCTGCAGGGCATAGGCGGCGGCATGATGATCGCGACGGCGTTCGCCGCGCCGGCCGACCTGTTCCCCGACGCCAAGCAGCGGGTGCGCTGGATGGCGCTGGTGTCGGCGGCGTTCGCCATGGCCAGCGGCATCGGCCCGGTACTGGGCGGGGCGGCGACGCAAGCGCTGGGCTGGCGCGCGGCTTTCTTCATTGCGCCAATCGCAGCCGCAGGCGCGTTCTTCCTGCTGGCCCGCTATTTCCCCCGCATCCGCCCCATGCACGATGGCAGCCGCAAGGTCGACTGGCTGGGCGCCATCCTGCTGGTCCTGGCCGTGGGCGCGCCCCTGGCCGCGCTGGAGCTGGCCTTCGCCAGCGGCGACCATGCCCACCCCATGCTGGGCTTGCTGCTGGCCGTGATTGGCGTGGCGGCGATCGCCATCCTGATTCCGATCGAGCGCCGCGTGAGTTCGCCCATCTTTCCCTTGCGCGTACTGGGCGGCGCGGAATCGCGCCTGCTGAACCTGGCGGCGATGATGGTGGGCGCGGTCATGTTCGTGCTGATCTTCTACAGCCCGCTGCTGCTGCAACAGGTGCTGAACTACACCCCCAGCGAGGCTGGGCTGCTGCTCACGCCCCTGGTTGCCGCGATTTCCGTCGGCAGCATCATCAACGGCCGCCTGTTCCCCAAGCAGACCGAGCCGCAGCGCCTGATGGTGTTCGGCGGCTGTCTGCTGGCGGCCGGCTCGCTGATGGTGCTGCTGATCTCGCCCGGCACCTCCGCCTGGTGGATCCTGGCCGCCTTCTTCGTCAACGGCTGCGCGCTGGGCTTCCTGCTGCCCAACCTGACCCTGTTCATGCAGATGCTGAGCGAGCGGCGCGACGTGGGCGTGGCGTCGGCACTGGTCCAGACCACCCGCGCCATCGGCAGCGCGCTGGGCACGGCGGTGGTCGGCATCATCATTTCCCACAGCACGGTATTAAACGGGGTGCGCGCGGGTTTGATCCTGTGTATCGTCCTGTCCCTGACCTGCGCCCTGCTGGCCCACCGGGTCAAGATGAAGAATCTGGTCACCAACCGCAAATAACCTCCCCTCGCGGGACTGAACATGCGTCAACGCGATCTGTTGGATCTGCTGCTCCTGGCTGCCGTCTGGGGCGGCTCCTTTCTGTTCATGCGCATCGCCGTGCCCGAATTCGGGCCGGTCGCCCTGATCGAGCTGCGGGTCGGCCTGGCCGCGCTGTTCCTGCTGCCCGCCGCCATCTGGCGCGGCAAGCTGCCCCTGATCGCCCGCCACTGGCGGGCCATCCTGGTCGTGGGCGCTTTCAATGCGGCGCTACCCTTCCTGCTATTTGCCTACGCCGCCCAGTCCCTGGGCGCCGGCTTCCTCTCTGTCGCCAATGCCGTGACCCCAGTCTGGGGCGCCATGATCGGCTGGCTCTGGCTGAAAGACCGGCTGCCTCGCATGCGCGCGCTCGGCCTGCTCATCAGCGTGAGCGGCATCGTGGTGCTGGTGTGGGACAAGCTCGATTTCGGCGACGGCGGTTCCGGGCTGGCCGTGCTGGCCGCGGTTTCCGCTCCGATCTTCTACGGCATTGCCGCCAACTGGACCAAGCGCTATCTGACAGGCGTGGACGCGCTGGTAAACGCAACCGGCAGCATGCTGGCCGCGTCCCTGCTGCTGTTGCCCCTGGCCATCGCGGCCTGGCCGGAACAGCCGGTCTCGTTCAAAGCCTGGCAAGCTATCGCCGTTCTCGCCGTCGTCTGCACCGGCGCGGCCTACATCATCTTTTTCCGTCTGATCGCCAACGTGGGGCCGACCGGCGCGGTCAGCGTCACGTTCCTTGTCCCTATTTTCGGACTGTTGTGGGGCGTCTGGTTTCTCGGCGAGACGCTGACGCCCCCGATCCTAGCCGGCGCCGCCATCATTCTCGCCGGCACCGCCCTGGCATTGGGACTTCTGCCCCGCCGCGGACGCTAGGCAGCAAGATCCTCAGTGCCTCCGGACGACGTATCAAGGTAGAATTTTTCGCCTTGGCCGGGGATTCCGAGCACTCGCAGCTTTTTCTCCAGAACCCATGCCGGCTAACGCATTGCAACCAGGAGCATGACCGTGCGAAAGGGCATTATTCTCGCGGGCGGCAGAGGCACACGTCTCTATCCGATTACGCGCAGTATCAGCAAGCAACTGCTGCCGGTGTTCGACAAACCCATGGTGTATTACCCCTTGTCCGTGCTCATGCTGGCGGGCATCAGGGACGTGCTCATCATCTCCACACCCGAGGACCTGCCGCGCTTTCGCGAGCTGCTAGGCGACGGCGCGCCGATAGGCATGAATCTCTCCTACGCGGAGCAGGATCACCCCCGAGGGCTGGCCGATGCCTTTCTGATCGGCGAAGAATTTATCGGCAAAGACGAAGTCTCACTGATTCTGGGCGACAACATCTTCTATGGGGTAGGCCTCTCGACCGCGCTCAGCCACGCGAACCGGCGCACGCAAGGCGCGACGGTGTTCAGTTACGACGTGCTGGACGCCCGGCCTTTCGGCGTGGTCGAGTTCGACCAGAACGACAGGGCAATCAGCATCGAGGAAAAACCCGCCGTTCCGAAATCGAACCACGCCGTGACGGGGCTGTACTTCTACGACAACCGGGTCATCGAGTTCGCCCGGTCGCTCAAGCCTTCGCAGCGCGGTGAAATCGAGATCACCGACCTGAACCGGATCTACCTTGAACTGGATGAGCTCTATGTCGAACGGCTCGGCCGCGGCTTCGCCTGGCTGGACACCGGCACCGCCGACGGGCTGCTCGATGCCGCAAACCTGGTGGCGACGGTCGAGCGGCGGCAAGGCATGAAAATTGCCTGTCCGGAAGAAATCGCCTGGCGCCAGCATTGGATCGATACCGCCGCGCTGCTGGCCCTGGCCGACGGCTATGGCAACAACGCCTACTCCGACTACCTGCGCCGCCTGGTCCGCGACACACGATGAGCCGACTTACCGCCTTCCTGCTGCTGGGCGCCATGATCGTGGCGTCCGCGGCCTCCGTGCTCGCTTTCCGCATGCAGATAAACCGCATGGGCGCATTGCCCGCGGATCTGTGGGGCAAGCTGATGTTCGTGGTCCAGGCGCTGCTGTCGCCGCTGGCCGTCTTCGCGATGATGTGTTTCGGCATCTCGTTCGTGTGCTGGACGCTGGCGAGCACCAAGCTGCCCCTGAACATCGCCTATCCCCTGACCAGCCTGATCTACCCAGTCATCGTGGTGAGCGCCCATTTTTTTTTCGGCGAAGCCCTGGGCTGGCAGCGTCTCGCAGGCATCGCCATAATCATGGTGGGCCTGACCGTCAGCAATCTGAACCCCTGATCCCTCGCATCGATCCGCCGCGCCCATGGAACCCATACCCTTCAACCGTCCCCCCAAGACCGGCCTCGAACTCCAATACATCGCGCAGGTGATCGAAAGCGGCCACCTGACCGGCGACGGCGCATACACCCGCCAATGCCATACCTGGCTGGAACAGAACCTGGGCACGGCCAAGGCGCTATTGACGCATTCCTGCACCGGCGCGTTGGAGATGGCAGCCTTGCTTTGCGGCCTGCGTCCGGGCGATGAAGTCATCATGCCCTCGTTCACCTTCGTCAGCACCGCCAACGCCTTCGCGTTGCGCGGCGCGGTGCCGGTATTCGTGGACATACGCGAAGACACGCTCAACCTCGACGAGACCCGGATCGAAGCCGCCATTACCTCCCGCACCCGCGCGCTGGTGCCGGTGCACTACGCAGGGGTGGGCTGCGACATGGACGCCATCTGCGCCATCGCCGCCGAACGCGGACTGAAGATCATTGAAGACGCGGCGCAAGGCTTCGGCTCCACCTGGCGCGGCCAGGCTCTAGGCACGCTGGGCGACTACGGCACCCTCAGTTTCCACGGCACCAAGAACATCGTGGCAGGGGAAGGCGGCGCCTTGCTGACGCGCTCGAAGCACGAAGGCGAACGCGCCGAAGTGACCCGCGAAAAGGGCACGGACCGCTCGCGCTTCCTACGCGGCGAAGTCGACAAATACACCTGGCAGGAACTCGGCTCCTCATACCTGCCCAGCGATCTGACGGCCGCCTTTCTGCTGGCTCAGTTTGAGCACAGCGCCAGCATCAACGCGCGCCGCGTCGCCGCCTGGTCGCGCTATCACGAGGCTTTCGCCGGCCTCGAAGCGGCCGGCAAACTGCGGCGGCCGTCAATCCCGGCCGCGGCCACGCACAACGGCCACATCTACTACCTGGTCTTCAACGACGAACAGGCGAAGACCCGCATGCACCGGGCCCTGGCACAGGCCGGCATCCAGGCGGCCAGCCACTACGTTTCCCTGCACGACTCGCCCGCCGGCAAGCAATATGGCCGCGCCAGCGGAACCTTGCCCGTCACCGACCACGTCACGCGCGCGCTGCTGCGGCTGCCGATGTATGCGGACCTCTCGGAGCCGGACCAGGACCGCGTAATCCGCAGCGTCCTGGCCGAGGCCTGACGCAAAGCGTGGCTGCCCCCACGCGCCTGCGCGGCATCCCGGCCCTGGCGGCAGCCCTGCTGGCCTCGGTCATGATGATGGCATTGCTGTACCAATATGCCGATCCGCGCTGGATGACCAACGACGACATCGCCATGTCGATGGTTGCGCATGGCTATGGCTTGACCGACCACGGGTCGCCGAACCTGTTCTTCTCCAACGTCCTCTGGGGCTATCTGGTCCGGGCCATACCCGCGGTCCACGGCGTGCTGGGCTACTCGATCGCAAGCCTGACCGCACTGGTCATCGCCAGCAGCACCCTCCTGTACGTGCTGTGGCGCTTGGAAACGGGCTTCTGGACCGGCTTGCTGGTCTGCGCACTTATCCTGGCCCGCCCCGCCCTGTTTCCGCAGTTCACCATCAACGCAGGCCTGCTCAGCCTGGCAGCCATTGCATGCTGGCGCCTGTATGCCCGCGACCGCTCGTGGCCCGCCTTGGCGGCCGGATGCGCGCTGTTCCTCGCTGGCTTTCTTGAACGCAACCACGAGGCGCTCATCGTGCTGATCCTGGGCTTGCCCCTGTTGCCGTGGCGCACGCTTGCCGGTCTCTGGCCCTGCCGGCTGGCGCTGGTCCTGCTTGCCGGCATTCTCGTCTGCGCAACCTGGTTCGACAGGCAGTCGTATAAAGGCGCGGAATGGACTGCTTTCAATGCGCTCAATCTGCCACGCGCCGCCTTCACCGACTTCGGCGCCCTCGACAGCCTGGAGCATCGCCCGGACATCCTGACGCGCTACGGCTATACGCACAACGATCTGGAACTGTTGAAACACTGGTTCTTCGTCGATCCGGACGTTGCGGATCCCGAGAAGCTCAGCGCCATGCTCCGGGATCTCGGGCCGCTGCCGGCCCAGAGCGACTCCCTGAGCAAAGCGCTGCTTGGCGTGCAGATGCTCTGGTATTCCGATTTTGTGCCGCTGCTTACGCTCGCCGCGCTCTTGGCGATCGCATACCGCAGCCGCCGCGCCGCCATTTCATGGGCGCTTTGCGTCCTGGCGGTGTTCTGCCTGGGATTGGCCGGACGGCCCGGCACCTTACATGTCTACTATCCGTTGATCGCCGCCTTGCTGCTGGCGCCGCTGCTGGCAGCCCGGCCTGCGCAACGCGCGGGGCCGTTGCTGACGACTGCGATCGCGGCAGCGTGCACGCTGAACCTGGGCATGGTGCTTTCGCAGGCCGGCACCATGGCGGCCGGAGCGCGGGAATTGCGCACGGCTCTTGCGGATTTTCCTCATGAGACGGTGGCGATCTGGGGCGCAAACTATCCGTTCGAAGCCATGTACGGCGTGCTCCGCAACGACCCAGCGGTGCAAGGCCAGCGCTTCTACGGACTGGGCGTCTTCACCCTGGCGCCCTTCGCGGTATCCCGCGCGGAGCAGCTGGCCGGCAGGGGATTTCCAGAGCGCCTGCAATCGCCGGAAGGCATGCCGATACTGGCCAACGACGCGTACATCGCGCGGCTCGCCGCCTACTGCGCGGAGCACCGCCATGGCCAGTTGCAAGCCTTGGCCGTCCAGCACTTCGGGCCGCTGACACTGTCGCGGCAACAGTGCCGATGAATCAGGCCGGGAATGCCGGCAAGGCCTCCGGATTTTCCAGGCGGGCCAGGCCGAAACCCGTGCGCCCGTAGCCATCGCCGTTGTACAGCATGTACCAATCGTCCCCCATCCGGAACACGCAGGGATAGGTCCGCTCGCTCGCCTCCCAGGGTGAGGGCTCGCCGGCGAAGGTCACGCAGTCATCCCGCCGGCGCCAGACGCCGTCGGGTCCTGCGTAGGCAAAACCCAGCCGATAGCCCGGGTGGCGCTTGGCGTACCACATCAGCCGCCCCTGGCCCCAAGGAACCACGCAAGGCCGTGAAACCGCGAATTCCAGGGGATCCGCCGATCCAGCCAGGCCGACCTCGACATCGGGCGACGGTTGCCATGCCAGCCCGTCCCGCGAGCTGGCGGACTTCACCACGTGCTGCATTTCCAGGCCTTCTTCGCCCCATTCAAGATGGGTGCCGAACCACATGGTCCATTGCGCGCCTTCCTGCAGGACCCAGGGATAGCCCAGGCTGTAGGGATTCGCCTCGCTGCGGCCCACGACCGGGGCAATGGAATGCCTGACGAAGCTGCGTCCCTCGTCGCCCGAGACGGCCAGGCCGATAAAGTTAGTAAACGGTACCCGCACGCCCAGCGTCCACCCCAGGTAGTACGCGAGCCAGCAGCCGGGCCGCGGCACGACGCAGCCCACCGTCACCCCATCCGCGTCGAAAGCGCCGCGGCGGCCGGCCTGCAGCAGCGGTCCGCGGGCCGGTTCGACGATTTGCCAGCGCCGGCCGTGGATCGACAGTTCAATGCTGGCCAAGCAAGATCGTCCGGCGGCATCGCGCGGCGAAAAATAGACCCGCACCCGGTCGCCGCCCAAGGGCACCGCGGTGGGATAGCTAGCGTGGCTCGCAGCCCAATCCACAGCCAGGGGCGCGCCGAGCACCTGGCCCAGCGGACGCCAGACCTGTGCGTCCGGCCCGGAGACGATGGCGCCATGCGTCGCCATGCTCAGATTCTCTTGAGGCGTGAACTGGGCACCCGCGAACGCTCGGCGGCCACCGCCGTGTAAACGCCCTCGGGCTCCGCATCCGCGAACAGCGCTGCCCCGGCTCCGATGACGCAGCGGTCTCCTATGCTGATGTGATCGCGAAGCGTGGCGTTCACGCCGATGAAGCAGCTCTCGCCGATGCGCACGCCGCCCGAAACCACCACATGCGACGCGATGAACGTATGCGCGCCGATGGTCGAATGATGGCCGATGTGATTTCCGCTCCAGAGCGTCACGTTGTCGCCGATGCTCACGAAAGGCTGCACCGTGTTGTCTTCGAGTATGAAGCAGTTCTCTCCGGGCGGCGCATCGGGCAGATACGTGCAGCGCGAACTGACATAGCTTGCCAGCGTGTAGCCCAACGCCTTGGCCGCCTGGAACTTCTCGCGCCTTAACCGGTTGATGCCGGCGTAGCTCAGCGCGATAAACATATCGTGGCTTTCCGGGGGATAGGCTTGGGCCACCTGGTCGAACGCAACCACGGGCAGGTCCTGGAACGAATCGGTCGTCAGGTAGGCCGCGTCCACGGTAAAGGCAGCCACCTCGCGTCCGCCGTCGCGCGTGAAATAGAAGTGCGCCAGTTGGGCGATGTCGCCTGCCCCGAAGATCACGATCGGCTTCATGTCACTTTCTCACCAGGATAGTGAACTCATAGAGTCCGTAGTCGTGCAGCAGCGCAACGTTGCGGGAATACTTGCGCTTGCACAGATCGAACCAGTAGCAGGGATCGGCATAATGCAGATCGGGCCGCATCTTGTCGCTGTCTGAATAGGACGTGAGGCAATTGAAAGCGAAGCCCTTGCTGCTGCTGCGGTCAAGCACGTCCACCGTAGCATGCATATAGGCCGCCCAATCAGACTCCGACTGGCTTAAGCGCACGTTGAAGATCCCGCTGGCCACGCTGTAATCCGCCGCGGCAGGGGGCTCCGAGCCCAGATGGAATGCGGCGTGCGCAGGCGCATCGCGGCTTGCCGCCGCTATCATGGCCTCGCTGACGTCCACTCCCATATACGAAAACCGCGGATACTTCGGCTGCAAGTGGCGCAGCAGCGCGCCGTAGCCACAGCCCAGGTCGTTGAGCGAAAATTCCTCATCCCCCCGCAGGATCCGCAACAGTTGCTCGAAGCGCAGGATCTGGCTGTCCGCACTACTCCAGTCCACGCCCTTGGCGGTCATGCCGTGGTCTTTGAGCTTCGCCGAATAGTAATCGGCGACCTCATTCAGCAATGTGTCTCGATTCCGTTCGGCCATGTATTTTTCTCACGATAGTGTAGGGACGCTGCTTGGTCTCGGTGAATATCTTGGACAGATAGATCCCGATGATCCCGATGAACGAGATCACCAGGCCGCCCATCAGCCAGATCGAAATCATCACCGAGGTCCAGCCGCTGGGTGGGTTGGAGAACAGCAGCCAGTTTGTGACTAGATAGCTCGCGTAGATGAGCGCCACGATCGATATGAGCGCTCCGACATAGAAAATGAATATCAGCGGCCGGTTGCTTACGGAAGTTACGGAGTTAACCAGCAGCGACAGCTTCTGCCTGAAGGTATAGCTCGTCGGACTGGTGCTGAGCTTGGTGACGACGCGCGCAACCTGGCGAAAACCCGTGATGTGCCACAGGCCGGCCAGAAACACCTCGCGCTCGCGGAATTGCAGCAAGGCATCGACGTAGCGGCGCGTCATGAGGCGCGCGGTGATCAGGTTCTCGGGCAACGTAAACCCGGTCAGCAAGCGCAAGACCTTGTAGTACAGCATGCCGCTCCAGCGCTCGAACAGGCCGCCCTTGCGGCGCGCTTGCACGCCGTACACCACGTCGGCGTCTTCCTCGCGCATGGCCTGGTCGAAGCTCTCCAGCCATTCGGGAGATTCCTCCAGATCGACGTCGATCAGGAAGACCCGTTCACCGCGGGCATGCGTCAGCCCGGTCATGATGGCCTTGTGGTGGCCGAAGTTCCGGGACAGATCCACCACCACCACCTTGGGATCCTCGGCCACCAGCGCCTCGGCGATCTCCAGCGATTCGTCGGGGGAACCGTCGTTGACCAGCACGATCTCGTAGTTATCCGTGAGGGTCCGGGCCGCGGCGCTCGCGCGCTGATGGAATTCGCGGATATACGGAGCCGAGCGATAAAGGGTCGCCACCACCGACAGCTTCATGCGATCTCCTTGCCGGCGGCGGCGTCACGCGCAATGAAACGCGCAGCATCGCGCCCCGTCATGAGAAGCATGTCTAGCACGGTGACATCGTGGCGGAACTCGCCATGCAGTTGGGGATACTCGGGATAGCCGGCATAAGACATCCATTCCACCCCGATGCCGCGCTCATTAAAAATGGATTTGTCCAGATAAGCCTGGGCGGCCGGGCCGGACAGGTAGTGCGTACCGCCTACCGCACGGCACAGTTCGGCCAGGCGGGTGGTCGGATCGAACCGGTCCAGCGCCTCGAACGACAGGACCTCGTGGGAAGCCTTCAGCTCGGTGCCGATGCCGAGAAAGGCGCAGATCTCGCCGATGAACATCTGGTTGATGGCGGAGAGGTTTTCCTGGTTGCCGGCGCGCTCATACAGATCCGCCAGCCAGGGCCTGAGTTCGTTCATGAATGGCGCGCGGGCGTAGGCCAGTTCCAGGGTGCGCCAGTGCTTGGCGGCCCACTTCCGGTCGGCCACGGCAACCTCGCAGATGCGCAAATCCCTGTCGTGATGGACCGGAATCGTCAGCCAAGCTTCACCGTTGGCCGTCTTGATCCGGTTGCGCGTGCGCCAATCGCGCCGCGTCGATTGCACGTCGTCCAGGAAAATGAATGTATCCACGGAACCCATCATGTCGAAATAGCCCTTCCAGGGAATGTAGTTCGACTGAACAATGGCTACGCGCTTCTGGGCACTTTTCACAATGGCAGACACCTGTCCGAGATCAGGTGGTCATTGTATGCAATTAGAGACACTATTGACGCGGCAGCAGGAACAAAACGGCCCCGCGCTCAGTACTTGTCCGAAGACCCTGTCAGCGCCACGCCGATGCGCAGCACCGTATAGGACACCGCATCGACCCAGCGCCGAAACCATCCTCGGCGCTGGTAGTCCAGCGGCCGGATGAAGCGCCCGCCGTCCCGGATGGCGGCCTCCAGCCGCTCCTGCAGGTCCCAGGAAAACGGCTGGTCATCCACGACCACGTTGGCTTCGCGCGCGAGCAGCAGACTGAAGGGATCCAGGTTGGACGAGCCCACGGTCGCCACGTTGTCGATGACGGCGACCTTGGCATGCAGATAGCTCGGCATGTATTCGTAGATCTCGATGCCGTCGCGCAGCAGCTGGTCGTACAGCGAACGCGTGGCGTGGTACTGCATGCGGTATTCGACCTTGCCCTGCAGCAGCAGCCGCACGCGCACGCCGCGCGCGGCTGCCTTGGCCAGCGCGCGACGGAACTGGCGGCCGGGGAAGAAATAGGCGTTGGCGATCAGGATGTCGCGGCGCGCATGCGCGATGCCGTACAGGTAGGCGCGCTCGAAGGTCTGGCGAAAGCGCAGGTTGTCGCGCAGCACCAGCGCGGCCCGCAGGTCGCCGCAAGGCGCAACGGAGGCGTGACGCGGCTTCAGCAGCCGCATGCGGTTCCAGTCGCGCGGATGGCGGCGCAGGCGCGCCCAGTTCAGCCGCACCCACAGCAGTTCCTGGGCATAGGCGGCTTCGGTCACCAGCGGCCCCTGCACCTGGACCGCGAAATCGAAGCGCGGCCCGGTGATGCCGTCCGTCGGATCACGGTCGTCGTAGTCGTCAATGATGTTGATGCCGCCGATGAAGGCGATGCGCCCGTCCACCACCGTGACCTTGCGGTGCAGACGCCGCAGGCGGCTGCGCGAAGGAATGTAGCGGGCGAACCAGCGCGGTTCCGGACGGAAGACGCGGCATTGCGCGCCGGCATTGGTCAGCCGGGTGCGCACGGGATCGACGAATTCGGCGCTGCCGAAGCCGTCCAGCACGACCCGCACCTTGACCCCGCGGCGCACGGCCGCCTCCAGGCAGTCCAGCACCATGGAGCCGGTGCGGTCCGGCGTGAAGATATAGGTTTCCAGGTGCACGCTGACCTGGGCGGCGTCGATGGCCGCGCACAGCGCGGGAAAGAAGTCGGAGCCGTTCTGGAGCAACCGGATATCGTTGCCCTGCGTCCAGTCCAGCTTGGACTGCTCCGCCCTCACGGCAGTTCCAGCTCGGCCAGCAAAGGAGAATGATCGGAAAGCCTGGCCCATTCGCGGCCGCGCAGCACGCGCGCGCTGCGCACGGCAAAGCCGCGCTGGTAGATGCGGTCCAGGCGGAACCACGGGAACACCGCGGGGAAGGTGCGCGGCGGCGGCAACAGCAGGCGCGAACTGCCGTCCATGCCGAGCTGGTTGGTGCGCTCCATGACGGAAATGCCGCTATTGGGCAGACCGCGCAGCGCATTGCTCAGGCGCCTGACCGAGTCGCGCAGGCGCGGCAGTTCGCCGCCATGGCTGCGCGGCGCATGCGAGAACACTTCGTACAGGCCCAGCTGCTGCACGAACAGCGGCGCCAGGCGGTCACCCCAGTCATTGAAATCGCCCGCGATCAGGATGGGCTCGCCGTCCGGCACCATGCGCCGGATGCGCTCGGTCAGCGCCAGGATCTGGCGGCTGCGGCTGCCGGCGAACAGGCCCAGATGCACGACGAAGCAATGCACCGCGCGCCCGTCGAGTTCGATGCGCGCATGCAGCAACCCGCGCTGCTCCAGCCGGTGGTCGGAGATGTCCTGGTTTTCGTGGTCGAGGATGGGGAAACGCGACAGCAGCGCGTTGCCATGGTCCGTCTCGTTGCGGATGGCGTTGCGGCCGTAGGCCACATCCAACCGCAAGGCGGCGGCCAGGGATTCGTGTTGCGCGTCGAGCAGGCACTTCTGCTCATTGCGGCCCTGGACCTCCTGCAGGAAGACCAGATCCGGACGCAGGCCGTACAGGCCCAGACGCAATTCGTTCAGGGAGTCGCGCCGGCCCAATGCCGAACGACCCTTATGAATGTTGTAGCTGACGACGCGGATGAGCGACATGGGAAATGGCGCCTTTCAAAACTGGGGAACCACCAGCCGCAGCAAAAAAAGTAGCCCGGCCAGCACCGCCCACAAGCAGGCGGCGTTTGCCAGATTACTCCAATTCAGAAGACAGTTCCTGCGCCTGCGGCGCACATCCCTGCCCTCCAGGAACAACTACTTCCACTGCCCAACGAGGCACAAACCCCGCAAGCAAACAACGCCCCCAAGCCGGGCCGCACGGATCCGGGCTCCGCCGGTCCGTAGCGGCGCCCCCCTGGGGGGAAGCGCCTACGGCGCTTCGGGGGGGGTCACTTCGTCTCTACGTTGCGCAAACGGATGTGCAGTTCGCGCAGCTGCTTCTCGTCGACCTCGGACGGCGCCTGCGTCAGCAGACACTGGGCGCGCTGGGTCTTCGGGAAGGCGATCACGTCGCGGATCGATTCGGCGCCGGTCATCATCGTGACGATGCGGTCCAGGCCGAAAGCGATGCCGCCGTGCGGAGGCGCGCCGTATTGCAGCGCGTCCAGCAGGAAGCCGAACTTCTCGCGGGCTTCCTCGGCGCCGATCTTGAGCGCGCGGAACACCTTGCTCTGCACTTCCTCGCGGTGGATACGGACCGAACCGCCGCCGATTTCCCAACCGTTGAGCACCATGTCGTAGGCCTTGGCGAAAGCCTTGCTGGGATCGGATTCCAGGAAGTCTTCGTGACCGTCCTTCGGGCTGGTGAAGGGATGATGGGCGGCGGTGTAGCGGCCGTCTTCCTCGTCGTACTCGAACATCGGGAAGTCGACGACCCACAGCGGCTTCCAGCCGGCGGTCGACAGGCCGGTCTTCTTGCCGAATTCGCTGTGGCCGATCTTCACGCGCAGCGCGCCGATGGCGTCGTTGACGACCTTCTCGCGGTCGGCGCCGAAGAAGATGATGTCGCCGTCCTGCGCGCCGGTGCGCTTGACCAGTTCGGCCAGGGCAGCGTCATGCAGGTTCTTGACGATGGGCGATTGCAGGCCGTCGCGGCCCTTGGCCACTTCGTTGACCTTGATGTAGGCCAGGCCCTTGGCGCCGTAGATGCCGACGAACTGGGTGTAGCCGTCGATCTCGCTGCGCGACATCTCGGCGCCGCCGGGCACGCGCAGGGCGACCACGCGGCTGCCGGGCGCCGTGGCGGCGGCGGCGAACACCTTGAAGTCCACGTCGCGCATGACGTCGGTCACGTCGGTGAATTCGAGGTTCACGCGCAGGTCCGGCTTGTCCGAGCCGTAGCGGCGCATGGCTTCGGTCCAGGTCATGATCGGGAACGGCGTCGGCAGGTCGACGTCCTGCACCACCTTGAACACGTGGCGGATCATGTTCTCGAAGATCTCGCGGATCTCGAATTCGTTCAGGAACGAGGTTTCGCAGTCGATCTGGGTGAATTCGGGCTGGCGGTCGGCGCGCAGGTCTTCGTCGCGGAAGCACTTGGTGATCTGGTAGTAGCGGTCGAAACCGGACACCATCAGCATCTGCTTGAACAGCTGCGGCGATTGCGGCAGCGCGAAGAAGTGGCCGGCGTTCACGCGCGAGGGAACCAGGTAGTCGCGCGCGCCTTCTGGCGTGCTCTTGGTCAACATCGGCGTTTCGATGTCGATGAAGCCCAGCTGGTCCAGGAACTTGCGCACTTCGATGGACACGCGGTAGCGCAGCATCAGGTTGCGCTGCATCTGCGGGCGGCGCAGGTCCAGCACGCGGTGCGTCAGGCGGGTCGTTTCCGACAGGTTGTCGTCGTCCAGCTGGAACGGCGGCGTGACCGACGCGTTCAGGATCTCGACTTCCTTGCAGAGCACTTCGATTTCGCCCGAGGCCAGCTCGGCGTTGGCGGTGCCCGCCGGACGCTCGCGCACCAGGCCGGTGACGCGGATGCAGAATTCGTTGCGCAGGCGCTCCGCGGTGGCGAAGGCGGCGTTGTCCGGATCGAACACGATCTGCGCCAGGCCCGCGCGGTCGCGCAGGTCGATGAAGATGACCCCGCCGTGGTCGCGGCGGCGGTTCACCCAGCCGTACAGGGTGACGGTCTGGCCGAGATGGTCACGGCAAACCTGGCCGGTGTAGCAGGTACGCATGCGGGATGACTCCGTTTGTGTGCTTGGTTATAGCGTAAGGGTTACGAATCGGCGCGAGGCGTGTCCTGCACGCCGGGAGCCGGGACGGGAGCGGCCGGCCGGTCCGCAGGCATTGCCGCCTGGGCCGGGGCGACCACGCCCATGGAAACGATGTACTTCAGTGCCGCGTCCACGCTCATCTGCAGGTCCACGGCGTCAGCGCGCGGAACCATCAGGAAGAAGCCGGACGTGGGATTCGGCGTGGTCGGCACGTACACGCTGATGTGGTCGCCGGGAAGCCGGTCGGCCACTTCGCCGCTGGGCGTGCCGGTGACGAAAGCAATGGTCCAGCTGCCTGCGCGCGGGTACTGCACCAGCACGGCCCGGCGGAACGCCTGCCCGTTGGGCGCCAGCACGGTGTCGCTGACCTGCTTGACCGAGTTGTAGATCGAGCGCACCAGGGGAATACGGCCCAGCAGGCTTTCCCACTGGTCCACCATGGTACGGCCGATCAGGTTGGCTGCGAAGATGCCCGTCAACAGCACCACCACCACGACCAGGACGAAGCGGAAGCCGGGAATGTCGATGCCGAACAGCGATTCGGACGACAGGAAGCCAGGCACGAACCCTTCCAGGGTCGCGACCAGCAGGCCCAGCACCCACACCGTGATGACCAGGGGAACCCAGATCAGCAGGCCGGTGATGAAGTACTTTTTGATGACGCGCATACGCATCGCGTGTGCTCTAGGAGGCGGCGCCACCGGCAGCGGGCGTCGCCGGCGCGGCCGGTGCGGCCGGGGCTGCAGGCGCCGCGGCGGGCGCGGCGCTTTCAGCCGGCGCCGAAGCGCTGGTCGAGGCCGAGCCGCCGCTGCCGTTGCCACGGAAATCCGTGACATACCAGCCGGAGCCCTTGAGCTGGAATCCAGCCGCGGTCACCTGCTTGGAGAACGTGCTTTGGCCGCACTCGGGGCAAACCGAGAGCGGCGCATCGGAAATCTTCTGCAAGACGTCTTTGGCATGGCCGCAGGCGCTGCATTTGTAAGCGTAAATGGGCATCTAGGGCTCCCAGGCGCGGGCCTGGCGTATCAAAAGCCGCCTGTCGCCGGACGCAAGTTCCGGGGCCGGATCGGGTCGGGGACCGGGTCCGGTCCGGCTCCGAACGGAAGCGGCAGGTGGGCGAGGCCGGAAAAAAATACGGGAAAGTCTTGAATTTTAGCGGTTTTTCGTGAACGGCCGGTGTCCGGTCCTGACAGCCCGCCCCGGGCGGCGCCCCCGGGGCCTCCCGGGGCCCGTCTCCCTACACGGGAAGCAGGAACATGACGGCCGCCACCAGGGTGGGCGCCAGGGCCGACAGGAACAGCCGCCCCGAGGAAATGCTGCCGTCCGGGAAGTGGTTCTTCAGGATGGCGAAGCCGGCCGGATTGGGCGCGTTGGCGATCACGGTCAGGCCCCCGCCGGTGACCGCGCCGGCCACCAGCATGTAGCGCCAGGCTTCGCCGGTGCCTTCCACCAGCGAGCCCAGGTAGGTCAGCGCGGCGTTGTCGGTGATGGCCGTGAGCGCGGTCGCGCCCCAGAACAGCACGAAGGGCTCAAGCCCGCCCAGCAGGTCCTGCAGCCACCACTTCTGCAGGCCGCCCAGCACCACCAACCCGGCCAGGAAGAAACCGACCATCAGGCCCTCCTTGATCATCAGGCGGCTCTGGTGGCGCTTGTAGGCTTCGGCGAAGCCGATGAACATCATCAAGAGGCCCAGGAAGATGGCCGGGTGATGCGCGCTGAGCACCACCGCGACCAGGAACACCAGGTGCACCAGCATGACCAGGAACGGCACCGGTCCGCGCGCATCCCCGCCTTCGGGCGCGTCGACGCCGCCGCCCGTGCCCACCGAACGCTCCAGCAGCGCCTTGCGGCAAATGAAGGTCAGCAGGGCCGCGTTCAGGCAGACGGCGATCGCGGCGCGCCAGCCGAAGTGCTGCACCATGAAGGTCGAGTCCCAGCCGAAAGTCGAAGCCACCATCAGCACCGGCGGCGCGGCGTAGGAGGTCAGCACGCCGCCGATGGACACGTTGACGAACAGCACGCCCAGGGTCAGGTACTTGAAGCCCGCGCGTCCGCTGCTGCGGAAATAGGCATCGCGCAGCAGGATGGCGGCCAGCGTCATGGCAGCGGGCTCGGTGATGAAGGAGCCGCCCAGCGGCACCAGCGACATCACGACGAAGAAGGTGGCGAGCTCGCGCGGCAGCGGCAGCGCGCGCGCCACCAGCCGTACCAGGGTCCCCACCAGTTCCAGGATCGGCCGGCTGGCGGCCACCACCATGATGACGAAGACGAACAGCGGCTCGGTGAAGTTGCGCGTGTCCATGTATTCGATGGCATGCGAGGGGCCGGACAGCGCCGCCATCGCCACGATGAGCACGAAGGCCCAGACGCCGAACACGGCCTCGACTTCGGAGAACAGATGCCAGATGCCCGCATGCGGTCCGCCACGATGCGCGAGCCGCGCGAAGAAGGGAACCGAGAAGGTATGAAGAACCGCCACGGCGAACAGGAGGGTGGCGATGACTTCAAGTGTCTGGGGCATGTAAACGACTTCCGGAAGAGGGGTTCAACAGCGCGGGCCGCCCGGCGGGCCTGCGGGACAAGGGTCGCAATATAGCGCAAGGCCCTTGCCGTGTAACGCAGGGTCAACACCAAGGCGCGTGGCCCGCTGCCGCTGTTTCCGTGGCGTTTACGAGCCGATCGGGCTTGCGTCCGGGCTTGTGCCGGGGTTTGTGCCCGCCCCCCGCCGCGCATGCCGGAACGGCAGCAGCCGCAAGTCCAGCGCCGCGGGTCCGGGCGCGTCGACGTCGATGATCGCCGCACACAGCGGCAGGAAAGCCGCGCGGAAATGGTTCTTCGCCTTCACGCACAGCAGGCGCACCTGATCGAGGTCGATGCCGTGCAACGTGAAGAAACCCGGATCGTTGGCCGGCGCCACCAGCTCGGTGACGATGACCAGCACGTTGGGCCGGTCGCTCAGCGACAGCAGCGCCGTGCGGCCGCAGCTCGTGCGCACGCCCGTCTCCATCGGACCGGTATTGCTGAATTCGCCGTCGGTGTAGCGTTCGACCCGGAACGCCGCCCGCACCGGCAAACCGAAATCGCGGCTGACGCGGCCGCCCAGGTCCAGCTCGCAATGGCCGCCCTGCCCGGCTTCGTGCGCGCGCCGCACCGCATCCGGGTCGGCGAAGCTGGCGAAGACGCAAGGCAGGTCGATCCGCGCATCGAGCAAGGCGCGAAACAACGCCGGCGTGTCGCACACGCCGCCCGACAGCGGGTTGTCGCCCGGGTCGGTGACGGCCACCAGGCCGCCGCCCGCGCGCGCCAGCGCCACTGCCTGCGCCAGTCCCTCCTGCGGGGTCGGCAGGGTGACCGCGAACGCGGGCGCAAGGCGCCGCATGGCCGCCATCATGGACTCGGCCGCGGCGTGCGCCCGCGCGCCGGCGGGATCGCGGGCGCTGTCGGCCACCACCAGCACCGAGGCTCCGGTATCGGCGGTATCCGCATACGGAAAGCCGCCGAACACCGAGACTTCGACCACGCCCCCGCCCGCCTGGGCGACGGCGAGATCCTGCAACTCACGCATCGGCCCGGCATCGGTGCGCATATTGAAGCTGGACAGCAGCAGATCCGGCTTGGCCACCAGCACGCGCGGCGACAGTTCGCCCGCCTGCATCCGCGCCAGCATGTCCAGCACCCGCCGCGCCGCGTCGCGCATGTCGATGTGGGGATAGGTCTTGTAGCCGCTGGCGCAATCCAGCAGGCCGCCCAGCGCCGGGGCCAGGTTGGCGTGCAGGTCGAAGCTTGCGCCCAGCGGCACGCCGGGCAGCAAGGCGCGCACCGCACGCACGAAGTCCAGGTCGGGCGTCTGCCGCCGGTCGGTGATGGCGGCGCCGTGCAGCGACAGGTAGACCGCATCCCAACGGTCCGCGCCCAGGCCGGCCAGCACCTCTTCGGTGAAGGCGCGGTGCACGGCGTCCTCGATGGGACCGCCGGGCAAGGCGGACGCGCAGCGCAGGGCCACGACTTCCCAGTCCGGATGCGCGCGGGCGAATTCCGCGACCTCGCCCAATTCGGTGGCTGTGCCCGCGGCGGCGGCCAGGGCGTCGTCGCCCTGGCGCCATTCGCGCCGTTCGAAATCGGCCATGACGCAGGGCGCCGGGCAGAAGGCGTTGCCCTCATACCAGAAGCGCGCCACCGCCAGCCGTTTTTTCCTGCCCGCGTCGTTCATGCGGCTTCCCCTGCTCATTCCGGACGGATGTCCGTGCCTTCGATCAGGACGCGGTACTTCTCGCGTTCTTGCTGCAGATGCTGCCCCAGCGCTTGCGGCGTGCCGCCCACGGGCTGCGCCGCAAGCGCCTCCAGCCGTTCGCGCGTGGCGGGCGATTGCAGCACGCGCTGGGCCGCGGCGTTGAGCTTGTCGATGACCGGCTGCGGCGTGCCGGCGGGCGCCATCAGCACGAACCACGAAGTCAGCTCGAAGCCCGGCACCGACTGCGCAATGGCCGCCACGCCCGGCGCCGCCGGAACCGGCTGGGCCGAGGTCACGCCCAGGGCCACCAGCCGCCCCGCCTTGATCAGCGGCAAGGCGGTGGGCAGGTTGTCGGCCGACAGATCGATCTGGCCGCCCAGCAGGTCATTGTTGGCTTGGCTGGCGCCCTTGTACGGCACGTGGCGGATGTCCACCTTGGCCATGCGCTTGATCATTTCCAGCGCCAGATGGCCCGAGCTGCCCACGCCAGGCGAGCCCCAGTTCAAACGCCCCGGTTCCGCGCGTGCGGTGCGCAGCAGATCATCCATGTTCTTCAGGCCGGAACCGGGATGCGTCAGCACCACGTTGGGCACCTGCGCCACATAGGCGACCGGCGCGAAGTCCTTGACCGGGTCGTAGCCGATCTTCTTGTAGACATAGGCGTTGATGATCTGGGTGCCCGGCGTGCCCAGCAGCAGGGTGTAGCCGTCCGGCTGCGCATGCGCCACCTCGGACGCGCCCAGGCTGCCGCCCGCGCCAGCCTTGTTGACCACCACCACGGATTGGCCAAGCTCGGCGCCCAGGCCTTCGGCCATCAGGCGGCCCAGCAGGTCGGTGGTGCCTCCGGCGGCGAACGGCACCACCAGCCGCACCGGCTGCTCCGGCCAGGCAGCGCTGGCCGGCCCGGCCGCGCCCAACGCGGCAGCCGCCGCAATCCCGAAGGTCCAACGACGCAACTGATGGGAAAACTTCATGACGCCCCCTTGAGCGAATGATGACGATGCAACGGCCTTTGCGGCAATAAAACCGTTTGGTTTATTTTTACAATAAATATACCATGTGTTTTATTTCATAAACCACGCCGCACAACGCCATGAGCCGCATCATTCACCGCAACTCCAGTCCCCTGCCCGTCGCCGTCAAGAGCGCAGGCGGTTTCATCGTCGACCAGGAGGGCCGGCGCTACTTCGACGCCTCGGGCGGCGCCGCGGTCTCGTGCCTGGGACACGCCCATCCCGAGGTGCGCGCGGCCGCCGTCGCGCAGCTGGAGGCGCTGGAATATGCCCACACCAGCTTCTTCACCACGCCGGCCGCCGAAGAGCTGGCCGAACTGCTGGCCGCCAACAGCCCCGAGGGCCTGGGCAACGCCTACTTCGTATCGGGAGGATCGGAGGCGGTCGAGACCGCCTTGAAGATGGCGCGCCAATATCACGTGGAACGCGGCGAGCCCGGGCGCTACCGCTACATCGCGCGGCGCCAGAGCTATCACGGCAACACGCTGGCGGCGCTGTCCGTGGGCGGCAACGCGGGCCGGCGCGCGCTGTACCAGCCGGTGCTGATCGAAAGCCACCACGTCTCGCCCTGCTTTGCCCTGCACTACCGCGAGGCCGGCGAAAGCGACGAGCAATACGGCGACCGCCTGGCGGCGGAGCTGGACGCCGAGATCCTGCGGCTGGGCCCGGATACGGTGTCGGCCTTCATCGCCGAAACCGTGGTCGGCGCCACCGCGGGCACGGTGGCGCCCGTGCCGGGCTACTTCCGCAAGATCCGCCAGGTATGCGACCGCCATGGCGTGCTGCTGATCCTGGACGAGGTCATGTGCGGACTGGGCCGCACCGGCAGCTATCACGCGTTCGAGCAGGAAGGCGTGGTGCCGGACCTGCTGACGCTGGCCAAGGGCCTGGGCGGCGGTTACGTGCCCATCGGCGCCGTGCTGGCGCATGACCGCGTCATCGGCGCCATCAACGCGGGCTCGGGCGCGTTCCAGCACGGCTATACCTACGTCGGCCATCCGGTGGCTTGCGCGGCGGCGCTGGCGGTGCAGCGCATCGTGTTGCGCGACAGGCTGGTGGAACGCGTGGCCGACATGGGCGCTCAGTTCGGCGTCATGCTGGCGGCGCGCCTGGACCAGCATCCGCACGTGGCCGACATCCGCGGCCGAGGCATGTTCTGGAGCGTCGAGCTGGCCGAGGACCCCGGCAGCCTGCGTCCCTATGCGCCGGAGCGCCGCCTGCATGCCCGCATCAAGACACGGGCGCGCGACCTGGGCCTGCTGTGCTATCCCGGCGGCGGCACCATCGACGGCAAACACGGCGACCACGTGCTACTGGCGCCGCCCTACCTCAGCAGCGCCGACGAACTGGCATTCGCGGCAGATGCGCTGGCGCGCGCCATCGACCTGGCGATCGCGGACGATGCGCCATAATACGCGGCACCTTACCCGGAGCGCAGATGGATAAAGCCGCCATCGACAAACTGATCGAAGCCCAGTTTTCCGCCCTGCCGCCCAAGCTGCGGCAAGCGGCCCGCTATGCGATCGATCATCCCAAGGACATCGCCCTGGAATCGATGCGCGCCGCCGCCGGCCATGCCGGCGTGCAGGCTGGCGTCATGCTGCGCCTGGCGCGGCAACTGGGGTTCGAGACCTATGAAGCGTTCCGCGAACCCTACCGCGACTGGCTGGCCGAGGGCGGCTCCAGCTTCTCGGGCCGCGCCACCGCCTTGCGCAAGCGTCCGCAACAGGATGCGGACGCCGGGCTGGTGGCCGACATCCTGGACGCCGAAGTGCGCAACCTGGGCAGCAGCCTGGGACCCGCCGCCGTGCCCGCGCTGAAGGCAGCGCACGGCGTGCTGGCCGGCGCGCGCCGCATCTACGTCATCGGCCTGCGCAGCCTGTATCCGGCGGCCTATCACTTCAGCTATGCCTGCGGCATGTTCCTGGACAAGGTCACGCTGCTCTCGGGAGTCGGCGGCACGCTGGCCGACGAGTTGCGCCGCATCGGGCCGCGCGACGCCCTGGTCGCCTTCAGCCAGGCGCCCTATGCGCAGGCCGCGGTCACCGCGGTCGAATTCGCCCGCGAGCGCGGCGCGGGCGTGGTGGCGGTCACCGACAGCGCGGTTTCGCCCATTGCCCCGGGCGCCAAGGCGCTGCTGCTGGTGGCCAACGACACGCCCTCGCTGTTCCCTTCGGTGGTGCCCGCCCTGTCCATCGCGCAGACGCTGGCCGCCATGCTGGTGGCGCACAGCGGCAAGGAAAGCCTGCGCGAAATCGCCAATAGCGAAGCGCAACTGCAGCGCTTCGGCGTGTACGCGGAAAAACGCTGAGGCGCCGCCTCAGGCGATCGGCGCGGGCCCTTCCCCGCCCTGCTGCTGCGCCGCCTTCATTTCCATCAGCAGGCTATGCAGCATTTCGGTGGAAAGCCCGTGCAGCACCAGCCGGTAGCCCGCGCGCAAGGTCGACATCGGCACCAGCGGATGATTGTTGTTGACCAGGATCAGGTGCTGCGGCGCGCCCAGCAGCTTGGCCGCGTAGATGCCGATGGTCTCGTCCAGCTGCAGCGAATTCGCCGCGCGCCAGAAGTCGTTGTCGGTCAGCATCAGCTGATACAGCGGCGTGAACAGCTCGATGGCGCTCTGCAGATCCAGGAAGTTCAGCTTGCCCTGCGGCATGTCTTCGAGCAATAGCTCGGGATCGTGGATCATCGAAAAATCGACCTGCTGCGGCGCATGCATTTCCAGACCGGCGTCGCGCAGCGCCTGGTTCAGGCGGATGACGAAGTTGAACAGGTTCAGGTCATGTTTGACGAACAGTTCGTCCTTCAAGTCGTCGATATTGCGCGGCTCCAGCGGCGTGGTCGTGACGCGCACCGGCGAGTTGGCGGCGATGAACGACAGGATCTGCGCGCCCAGGTGGAAATGGCGCAGGATCAGCCAGTTGGCCTCGGGCGAAACGAAGCGCTTCAGGCCCCACGCCAGGATGCGGTGCAGCAGCTTCGAATGCGACCAGCGGCGCGGCAGGAAGGTCTTGATGATCTGGATCAAGATGATGAAGGCGCGCGCCAGCGGCCGCAGGAACGGCAGCAGGTATTGGCGCGAGGCGCAGCTGGAATCGGTCAGCCAGGCCTTCTTCACCTTGTCGGGCAAGGGCGTGCTGCGGTCCAGGTAGAGCGCCAGCCAGGGACTGGGATCGGCGGGATCGTGCGGCTTGGCGAGGAATTCCGGCTCTTTGCTCATTGCGCGTCGCCTTCCATCACGTGGTGGAACTGCATCAGGTACAGCGCCGCCGTGCGGCGCGCCGTGTCGACGATGCGTTGCTCGGCGCGGCCGTCCTCGTCACAATCCAGCGCCAGCTCCACCGCCGTCAGCCAGCGCGCCAGGTGATGCTCGTCGTTGTGGCCGTGGTATTCCAGGAAGCGGAAGGCATCCGGCGGCAGCTTCAGGCTGGCCTTCAGCAGCGGCAGCAGCGCCGGCACGATGCGCTGGCCCGTGCCTTCGATGATGTAGATGGCGCCCAGCAGGCCGATGGGGTCGCGCGTGGCGGCCAGGCCGTGCAGATAAGCGTTGAGCGCCTCGCCGCCGGGATTGCGCCGCAGCGCGTCGATGTCGGCGACCGTGCCGCCCGCGGTGCGATAGTCCTGGAACAGGATCTGGAAGTCGTTCTGCTCCTCGCCCGCATGCGTGTCGATCAAGGCCGCCAGCGGCGCATATTGCTCGGTCAGCGAGGCCGCGCCCTCGCGCATCCACTTGCTGCCTTCGCGCACCTGCGGAATCCAGTTCTCCATCCAGTTCAGATAGTCGGCCGTCTGGAACTGCCGGTTGCGCAGGCGCCGCACCACCGGCGTGCGCCACACGCGCGAGCGGTAGTCGTGCCAGATCGCGGCCAGTTCGGTCAGCAATTGGCCCAGGCCCTGCGGCGCCGTGTCCGGATCGTGCGGCGGCGCGATCGCGGCAGCGTCGTCGCTATTGGCATCCTCGCGCGGCGCGGCGGCGGCGGGCGCGCCCGCGGCCACCTGCGGCGCATGCACGGCTTCGGCCTCCAGCAGCATGTAGGCGGCCATGAAGCGGCCCGATTCCGGGATGTAGCAGAAGATCTGCTCGCCCGGTTTCACTTCGCGCGTTTCCAGGAATTCGGCCAGCATGATCAGGATGGATGCCGCGCCGGTGTTGCCGCGCCACGCCAGGTTGCTGAACCAGCGCTCGCGCGGGATCACCAGGCCGGCCTTCTCCATCAGGTCTTCCACCACCGGGATGAACTTCTCGGACGAGTAGTGGCACAGGAAGTGGTCCACCTGGTCCGGATCGACCCAGCCGTCGCGCACCAGCTTGGCGTATTCATGGATGCCGATGTCGAACAGGTGCGGCAGCAGGCGGATGTCCTGGCGCAGCGACAGCGCGCCGTCGGCCTCGGCCTCGTTCCAGGACGGATAGTCCAGATGGCCGCGGGCGCGGTCGGCCGACAGGCCCAGCTGCATGCATACCGGATAGTCGCCCGAGAACGAGCGCTGGTGTACCCACTTCAGGCGCAGGCGCACGCCTTGCGAGGCGCCCGGCAGCGGCCGGCCGGTGTTGCCCAGCAGCACCGCCCCCGCGCCGTCCGACAGCATCCAGCGCAGGAAATGCGCGTCGAAGTCGGCGTCGTAGCCGCGCGCCGCGAAACGCGAGCGCTTGAACAGCCGCGACGGCAGCTCGCTGGCCACCGCCAGGGCGCTGGCGTGTCCGCCCAGCTCCACGCCCTGCGCGGCCGCCTGGATCGCCGACACGCCGGCCGCGCAGATGCCGTGCACCGACACGGTCTCCATCGGTTGCGCGGCCAGTTCGCCCTGGATCATGTTGGAAAAGCCCGGCATCAGCGCGTCCCCGCCCGAGGAGCCGCTGGCCAGCAGCGATACGGCCGACAAGTCGCTGTCGTGGCGCCCCAGGCAATCGCGGATGGCGTTGGCGGCGAGCTGCGCGTTGGAGTACACCGTGGCGCCTTCCGGATCGATCGCGTAGTAGCGCTGCTTGATGCCGTTCTCGGCCAGGATGCGGCTCTTGATGCGGCTGGACATGCGGTTCAGCGGCGCGATGTAGCTGTCCATGGCATCGTTGGACACGGGTTCGCCGGGCATGAAATAGCCGGCGCTTTCCAGATAGACACGATGAAACGCGATGGGCATGAGAGGCCTCTGGTGGATATATGGATTGCGGCGCTAGCGGATGTGCTCGGGCGCCATGCATGAGCGGCTGCGAAAGCGCGGCATGACGGCGCCCAGCACGAACACGCGGAACATATAGGGCGTGAGGCCGGGTTCGTTCAGGGCCGGATTCACGCGGTTGCGGTATTGCTCGCGGTGCAGGCTCGTCAGTTCGGACCAGTGCGCCCGCGGATGCTCGTGGTGCGCGGTGTGCAGCCCGATGTTGAAGAGCAGCGGATTGACCAGCCCTTCGAAATTGCGCGCGTAGTTCAAGCCCGCTACGGACCGGGGACCGCCATCGGCATGCGCATGCTGCAGGTAGTTGGTGGCCAGCAGCCAATGCAGCCCGTGCAGCTGCGGCACGATCACGAACACCAGCGCCTTCATCGGATTCACGGCCAGCAGCCCGCCCCACAGGCCCAGCCAGGCGCCGTACTGCGCCATGCAATAGCGCCAGGCGCCCGGCCAGTGCCGGCGCAGGCGGCCAAGCCAGGCGAAGAACAGCGGATACAGCACCCAGCCGGCCTGGAAGGGATGGATCAGGTAGCCCCACAGATGATTGGTGTCGCCGCCGAAGCGGTAGGTGCGCGCCACGTCGCGCACGCCGTGCTTGTAGCGGTGGTGGTTGGCCACGTGCGCCGGATAGAACACGAAGGTCGGATGCCCCTGCATCAGCGTGATCCAGAAGTCCGTGGCGCGATTGGTCCAGCGCCCCCGCCACATGCGGATGTGCGTATGGTTGTGGTGGATGACGCCCACGCCCAGGGTCAGGAACAGCATCAGGCCGTACAGCGGCCACCAGAACCCGTGCACCCACTGCCAGGCCGCCAGCGCGGGCAGCGCGGCCAGGTAGGCGAGGCTTTGCCAGTCGCGCCGGTTGCGCAGCGACGGCAGGCGGCGGCGCCGCTTAAGCGCGTCCGCCAAGCGATTCTCGTTGCCGGTAGGCATTCAGCTGGGACTGCGCCGCCTCGGCCTTGAGCCGGGTGCGGAACAGGCGGTCCATGAAGGTGAACTGGAAGCCGTAGTTGCCGTTGTAGCAGGCATGGTGCAGATGATGCCGGCGGCTGGCGGCGAACCAGTGCGCATAGGACACGTTGGGAAAGAAGTCGTAGTTGGCGTGCCCGATGCAATTGAAGAACAGGCTGAACAGCGGCACCGACGCCAGCGCCCAGAAGCTGAAATCGTGCAGCACCATGGGCAGCATGATCACATTGCCCAGCATCAGCGCTTCGATGGGATGGAAGCTGTAGGTCGAGAACGGCGTGGTCACGACCGAGCGGTGATGCGGCAGGTGGAAGCGGCGCAGCAGCTTGGTGTGCAACAGGCGGTGGTTGATCCAGAAGTGCACGTCGTTCCAGGCCACCAGCACCAGGATTTCGACAGTGATCTTCTGCCAGCTGGCATCCGGATCCAGGTGGGCCCAGCCCAGCTGCAGCAGGCCCCAGGGGAAGATCATGCCGGTGCCGAACAGCAGAATGGACAGGCCGGACTGGGCGAATTCGCGCCGCAGCTGGCCCGGCGCCAGCGGGCGCGGATCCAGCGGGCGTCCGATGCCCAGCGCGGGCAGGATGTAATGCGTCAGCAGCCAGGTGCCCGCGCCGAAGACCAGATAGATGCCACCGAAGAACAGCAGGCCCGCCAGCATCACCTGCCAGGCGGACAAGGCTACAAAAGCTTGGGCCATGAACGTTCTGTTTCACCCTGAGAATGGGCGCATGATAAGCAATCCGTCAGCTTCCCGGTAGGACATTTATTACTAAATGAATCCGAAGACCACAAAGCTGGCGGACTGCTCACCAAGTTCGGCCTACTGGCAGGGATATTGCCGGTTCAGCCCCGCCACGGCGGCGTCCATGCGCGCGGCCAGGGCCGTACTGGCGGGTGGCATGGGCAACCGCAGTTCCTCGCTCAACAGGCCCTGGCGTCCCAGCTGCGCCTTCAGGGGGCCCGGGTTGGGTTCGGCGAAGGTCAGCTGGATGACCGGGACCAGCGCGTGGAACAGCTTCCTGGCCAGGTCCAGCTGCTGGGCCTTCGCCGCCTGGTACATGGCCACGAACAGGTCCGGGCGGATGTGCGCCGCCGCCGCGATCATGCCGGCGCCCCCCAGGCACATCACGGACAGGGCCTGCAGGTCCTCGCCCGCCAGCACGTTCATGTTGCCGTCGGCGATCAGGGCAATCGTCTTTTCCAGCGAACCGCCGCAATCCTTGACTGCGGCGATGTTCGGGTGTGCGGCCAGCGCCAGCAGGGTCGCTGTATCCAGCGTGGTGCCGGTCCGGTATGGAATGTCGTAGAGCACGAGGGGAAAGCGCGAGGCATCGGCCAGGCTGCGGAAATACCTGGCGGCGCCTTCCTGTCCGGGACGCACGTAGTACGGCGCGGGCGCCAGGATGCCGGCCAGCGGGCGCGTGCCGAAGGCGGCCAGGCGCTGCATCACGTGTCCATGGTGATTGCCCGCCAGGCCCATGACGACGGGCAGCCTGCCCGCCTCGGTCAGCACGGCGTCCAGCACCGCCAGCTGCTCGGCGTCGTCCAGCGAGGCGGCCTCGCCCGTGCTGCCGCAAACGACCAGCCCGTCCACGCCCGCGGCGGCATAGTGGCGCACCAGGCGGCGCAAGGCCCCGCCGTCCACGGCGCCGCCGGCAAACGGCGTGACCAGAGGCACCCAGACGCCCTGGATCGGAGATTGATGATGAGATTGCATGGTGAACACTCCTTCGGTGTAAGCGGACCGTGGTTGGACCGTACAGAAGTGCTCGGGATACTAGGGGATGCGCGGACGGCGCCAAGCGCCGCCAGGAGGCCGCTGTTCCGTCGCCCATCTGACGGAACAGCATGCTCCGGTCAGATGAGCGGCTGTTTTTTGGATTTCAGGCCGACGCAAGCCAGCACCACGCCCAGGGCGCGGAACGGGAAAGCGGATTGGATGGCCTGATGAATCATGAATGGAACGGATGCGTTGGTCTGCAAGCGCAGGCCTGGGAATCTACCGGGAGGCCGGCGCCCTGTCAACGCCGGCCCTGCGCAATGCGCGCCCGCCGGTCAGCGCAAGCTGGCCAGGAACACGGCGCACAGCGCTTCCATGCCCTGGCGGTCGTCTTCGTCGAAGCGGTCCGGCACCGGGCTGTCCACGTCCCACACGCCGATCAGCTGGCCTTGGTGGACCAGCGGCACCACGATCTCGGAACGCGAGGCCGCATCGCAAGCGATGTGGCCGGGAAACGCGTGCACGTCGGGCACCAGCTGCGTCTGGCGCTGGCTGGCGGCCGCGCCGCACACGCCGCGGCTCAGCGGGATGCGCACGCAGGCCGGCTTGCCCTGAAAGGGGCCCAGCACCAGTTCCGTGCCATCGAAGAAGTAGAAGCCCGCCCAGTTCAGTTCGGGCAAAGCCTGATAGGCCAGCGCGCTCAGGTTGGCGGCGTTGGCGATGCGGTCGTGCTCGCCTTCGAGCAGGGCGCGGGCCTGGGCGGCCAGCCCCGCATACAGGGCGGGCTTGGAATCGGCGGCGATGGGAGCGGCTTCGAACATGGGAAAAATGTAACTGTACTGGCGGTTATCGATGCAGGTGATTTTAGGGGCTGCCGCCGATAAGGGGGCCGGGCTGCTGCCGTGTGGGACAATAGTTTTTCGAAATATATTTTCCGCCGGGCCACCCAAGGGACCAACTGCCCGTATTTTCCCCACCCTTCTTGATCAAGAAGCACTCCATGGACAAGCCTCTCGAACCTGCGTTTTCCTTTTCGGAACGCGCTCAGCAACTCACCAGCTCCGCCATCCGCGAGATCCTCAAGGTAACCGAGCGCCCCGAAGTCATTTCGTTCGCCGGCGGCCTGCCGGCGCCCGGCGGCTTCCCGGTAGAGGTAGTTCGCGCAGCGTTCGACAAGGTACTGTCCACCAATGGCCGCGCCGCCCTGCAGTACGGCCCCACGGAAGGCTTTGCGCCCCTGCGTCAATGGGTGGCCGACGACCTGAACAAGGCGGGCGCCAGCGTCGCCGCCGACCAGATCCTGATCGTGTCGGGCTCGCAGCAGGCGCTGGACCTGCTGGGCAAGGTGCTGATCGACAAGGACAGCAAGGTGCTGGTCGAAGACCCCAGCTACCTGGGCGCGCTGCAATCGTTCAGCCTGTACCAGCCCAAGTTCGTGCCGGTGCCCACCGACGAAGGCGGCCTGATCCCCGAAACCATCACGCCTGAACTGGCCGACGGCGCGCGCTTCCTGTACGCCCTGCCCAACTTCCAGAACCCCACCGGCCGCACGCTGAGCCTGGAACGCCGCATCGCGCTGGTCAAGCGCGCCGCGGAACTGAACCTGACCATCGTCGAGGACGATCCCTACGGCGAACTGCGCTACGCGGGCGAACCGCAACCCGGCCTGATCGCGCTGGCCGCCGAATACGGCGCCAACGTGGTGCGCCTGGGCACGTTCTCGAAGGTGCTGGCCCCCGGCCTGCGCCTGGGCTACATCGCCGCCGCGCGCCCGCTCATCAACAAGCTGGTGCAAGCCAAGCAAGCCACCGACCTGCACACGCCCACGCTGACCCAGATGGCCGTGTACGAGATCGTCAAGGACGGCTTCCTGGAAGAGCACCTGCCCAACGTGCGCGAGATCTACCGCGCCCAGGGCAGCTGCATGCTGGAAGCCATCAAGCAGGAGTTCCCGGACACCGTGCGCTGGACCAAGCCGGAAGGCGGCATGTTCATCTGGCTGACGCTGCCCGACCACATCGACAGCACCAAGCTGCTGGAAAAGGCCATCGCGCAAAACGTGGCGTTCGTGCCCGGCGCGCCGTTCTATTGCGGCGCCGGCAAGACCAACACGCTGCGCCTTAGCTTCGCCACCGTGCCGGAAGACAAGATCCGCCGCGGCATCGCCATCCTCGGCAAGCTGCTAAAAGACGAGGGTTAGTAGGTCCCCCCCGAAGCGCCTGCGGCGCTTCCCCCCCAGGGGGGCGCCGCTACGGACCGGCGGAGCCCGGATCCGTGCGGCCCCGCTCGGAGCACATTGCTGCTGTTTGACGCGGGTGCCTCGAAGGCGTGAAAGGAGTACGACGGCGGCTGGGCGCGATGCCCGGCCGCCGTTGTTTTATGCTCTTGGTTTTCCCATTCCGTTTCGCCGTGACAGTGAGCGCCCCCCAACAAACTCCCGTCGACCTTAGCGACATCGTCTTCACCGACTGGGTCGAACGCTGGCTGCCGAAGTCCTGGCGGCCCTACGCCCGCCTGTGCCGCCTGGACCGTCCCATCGGCACCTGGCTGACCCTGCTGCCGGCCATCGCCGCGCTGGTCCAGGCCGCCGGCGGCCTGCCGGACCTGCAGCGGTTGATCGTGTTCTCGCTGGGCGCGTTGCTGATGCGCGGCATCGGCTGCACCGTCAACGACATGTGCGACCGCAACTTCGACAAGCACGTCGAGCGCACGCGCTTCCGGCCCCTGACCAGCGGCCAGCTGACGATGAAGAACGCGGTCTGGTTCCTGCTCGGCCAGTTGCTGGTCTGCGGTTCGCTGCTGTTCTTCCTGAACGACATGAGCCGCTGGCTGGCCGTGGCCGTGCTGCCTTTCGTCTTCATCTATCCGCTGTGCAAGCGCGTCACGTACTGGCCGCAAGTCGTGCTGGGCATCTGCTTCAACTGGGGCATGCTGATGGCCTGGTCGGACACGCAGAACCATGTGCCGCTGGCCGCCATCGCGATGTGGGCGGGCGCCGTGCTGTGGCAGGTGGGCTACGACAGCATCTACGCCTACGTGGACGTGCGCGACGACCGCAGCCTGGGCCTGCATTCCACCGCCATGCGCTTTGGCGACCAGGGCAAGCTCTGGATCGGCGGCTTCTACGTGGCCACCTTGGCGCTGTGGGCCTGGGGCGGCTACGCCATCGGCCTGTCGTGGGCCTACCAGGTCGGCATGGTGGCCGTGGCGGCGCACCTGGCATGGCAGTTGAAGGTCTTCGACATCCAGCGCCCCGACCGCAACTTCATGCTGTTCCGCGCCAACCTCTGGCTGGGCGCGCTGCTGGTCGCGGCCGCGCTGGCCGGCACGCTGATCCGCTGACCGCGAGCCCGCGCCGCACTGATGCGCGGTTGACGCCGCGCATTGCCGGCGGCACCGGCTGGGGCCATGATGGAGCTTGCGCAACGCCCTACGGAGACCTCGCATGCCCTCATTGCTCAAATCCCTGGTCCTGACCGCCGCGGCCGCCGCCGCGTTCGCGGCAATCCCGGCCCAAGCCGCGAGCGACTGCTCGGCCCAGCGCGGCTGCGCCGCCAAGTTCTGCGAAATCGAAAACGACATCGCCGCCGCCCAGGCGCAGAACAACACCCGCCGCGAAGCCGGGCTGCGCAAGGCGCTGGCCGAAGCCAAGGCGCATTGCACCGACAGCCGCCTGCAATCGCAACGCGAAGCCGACGTGCGCGACAAGCAGAACAAGGTGGCCGAGCGCGAAAGCGAGCTCAAGGCCGCGCGCGCCAAGGGCAAGCAGGACAAGATCGACAAGGCCCAGCGCAAGCTGGACGAAGCCCAGGCGGAATACAACGCCGCGCTGGTCGAACTGAACCGCTGATCCTTGCCCTTGCACCACTGACCCTTCCCTACCCCCCAGCCCCGGCATCGCCCGGGGCTGCGGCCCTCTCCCCGCTCCCCTCTGTCAGACGCCCACGCTTCAGGGCGGGTACCTCCTATGGTGTCATCAAATGGAAATTCCACCACCCATGGTGCCATTTGGTGAAATGGAAACCTATTAGTCTTCTTTTTGGAAAGATGTTTTCAGGGAATCAGGGTTTATCCGGAGATGCTTTGAGCACAGAATGCAACTCATCGGGACACAGCAAGCGAACCCCAGGCAATCAGGCCAGCGGTTCGGCTCCCAAGCTCAAGACACGGAGGTCTGCCATGAAAACCCTTGCTACCGCTTTGATGCTGTCCATGTCCGTTCTGGCTGCCGGCGCCCAAGCCGCTGAAGCCGATCAGGGCCCCACCCGCGCTCAAGTCCAAGCCGAACTGCAACAAGCCAAGGCCTCGGGCCAATACACCTTCGGTGAAGAAGGCTACCCCGCCGCGATCGCCCCGAAGTCGACCCTGACCTCGCAACAAGTGCAGGCCGAGCTGCAACAAGCCAAGAACGCCGGTGAAGTGACCTTCGGCAACCTGGACTACCCGCCCGTCGCCGCCGCTGAACAAGCCACGTCGCTGACCCGCGCCCAAGTCCGCACCGAACTGGCCCAGGCTAAGTCGGAAGGCCTGGTCACCTTCGGCAACCTGGACTACCCGCCCCTGGGCAGCTGATCCCCCCCTGGCCTCCCCGGCCAGTCAGCGCCCCGAAGCCCTCCGGCCCCAAACCGGAGGGCTTTGTTTTTGACGATTCGACAATAAATTAAGTCGAAATAACGTTACCTACGGCCGATACGACTATTTAGCCTCTACACATCGACAGCGCCCGCGCATAGGATGAGCTCACCCATCCCCCTTCCATGCAGGAGCCGCACCATGTCCACCGCCTCTCCCCGGCCCGTCCTACTTCTGGGCGCCGGAAAAATCGGTTTCGCCATTGCCCTGATGCTGGAACGCAGCGGCGGCTATTCGGTGCGGGTTGCCGACCAGGATCCCGCGCGGCTGCGCCTCGTGGCCGAACTGGGCTGCGAAACACGCCAGATTTCCGACGACGACAGCGTGGCGCAATGCATTGAAGGGCGCTATGCCGTGATCAACGCGCTGCCCTTTCATCGCGCCGCCGCGGTGGCGGGCCTGTGCGCCAAGGCCGGCGTGCATTATTTCGATCTGACGGAAGACGTGGCCAGCACGCACGCGATCCAGGCCCTGGCGGAAGAGGCCCGCAGCGTGCTGATGCCGCAATGCGGCCTGGCCCCGGGATTCATCGGCGTGGTCGGCAACGCGCTTGCGCGCCGCTTCGACACGCTGCTGGACCTGCGCATGCGCGTCGGCGCCCTGCCGCGCTATCCCTCCAACAGCCTGCGCTACAACCTGACCTGGAGCACCGAAGGGCTGATCAACGAGTACTGCAATCCCTGCGAGGCCATCGTCGATGGCCAGTTGACCAGCGTGCCCGCCCTGGAAGGCTACGAAACCTTCGCGCTGGACGGCGTGGAATACGAAGCCTTCAATACCTCGGGCGGCCTGGGCACCCTGCCCGCGACATTGCGTGGCCGCGCGCGCAACGTGGACTATAAATCGGTGCGTTACCCCGGCCATTGCAGCATCATGAAGCTGCTGCTCAACGACCTGCGCCTGCGCGACCGCCGCGACCTGCTCAAGGAAATCTTCGAAGCCGCCATTCCCACGACCGAACAGGACGTGATCGTGATCCAGGCCTCGGCCTCGGGTCGCCGCCACGGGCGGCTGGAAGAAGAGTCCTATCCGATCCGCATCTTTGGCGCCGAGGTCGATGGCCATCGCCTCAGCGCCATCCAGCTGTCCACGGCCGCCGGCATCTGCGCCGCGCTGGACCTGGTGGCGCAGGGCGCCTTGCCGCAACGCGGCTTCGTGGGGCAGGAAGCGATCGACCTGGACGCCTTCGTGAACAACCGCTTTGGCCGAGTCTATGCGGGCAAGCCGCTGGCCCTGGCTGGCAGCGGCGCCATGGCGGACCGTTAGGCTCGTACGCAAGCAGCGCAAGCCCCCCGCCCGTGAAAGTCGGCCACCGCGGCAGTGGCCAGCGTCCAGTCCCTCGGAGGCGTCAGCAGGACTGGACGCTAGTGTGCAGTCGCGTAGATGCCTCCGCGGGACTGCACGCTAGGTCCAACCCTCCAGACGCAGCGTCGCCCGCACCAGGCGCTGCTCTTCCTGTTCGATATCGGCCAGGCTCTGGCGCACGCTGTCCACGTGGTCCGCAGCCGCCTTGCGCGCCTGTTCGGGCTGGCGCGCCGTCACGGCGTTGAACAGCCGCGTGTGCTGCCGGTCGATCTGGCGCTTCTCGGGTTCACGGTGATACAGGTTGTTGACGCAGGCGAAGACCGATCCCAACAGCAGGTCCGTCAGCGATTGCAGCGTGTGCACCAGCACCGGATTATGCGAGGCCTCGCAGATGGCCAGGTGAAATGCGTGGTCCAGGTGCGCGTGCCGCGCCGTGTCGGTGGCCGTGCCTTGCGCCGCCACCATTTCGTCATAGCGGCGGCGGATCATGATGAAATCGGCCTCGGTGCCGCGTATGGCCGCCAGCCGCGCGGACTCGGCCTCCAGCAGCGAGCGCACTTCCAGCAGGTCGTAGAGCGTGCGCGGCTGGGAATTGAACAAGTGCATCAGCGGGCCGGCGTCCACCTTGGAGATGTGCGCCACATACGAACCCTTGCCCTGCGCGGTATGGATGATCTCGCGCGCGCGCAGCAGCTTCAACCCTTCGCGCAGCGCCGTGCGCGAGACGCCCAGCTTTTCGGTCAGGCGGCGTTCGGAAGGCAGCGCCTGGCCTGCCTTGAGCACGCCGTCCAGGATCAGGCGCTCGATCCTTTCGGCGACTTCGTCCGCCACCTGGCGGGGCTTTTCTACTGTTTCCGCGTGCATGCGCTCTCCGTACCAGTGGTATGACCAAGTCTCCCCCCCGGTTGGGAGCCCTGCGCAACACCCCTGTAAGTAGCTGATATAAAACCATAAAAATCACGGCTTTGCTTATACGGCAGCGCACAAACTGGTATGACCAGCGGGTTTTGATATGGACATTGCCGCAGTCGCGAACGATGATGTCAGGACAGAATCGCCCGGCGCGCGGCGTCGGCCAGTCCCTTACCGCTAGAGAACCGCATGACTCAACGCATCCAGCACCACGGCCTGCAAGTGGCGGCCAATCTCGACCAATTCATCGAACAGGAAGCCCTGCCTGGCACCGGCCTGGACGCAGACGGCTTCTGGAAGGGTTTCGCGGCCCTGGTGGACGACCTGGCCCCCAAGAACCGCGCGCTGCTGGCCGAACGCGACCGCCTGCAGGCCGAGCTCGACGGCTGGCACCGCGCCCACCCCGGCCCCATCGCCGACCCCGCCGCCTACCGCAAATTCCTGGAAGGCATCGGCTATCTGCTGCCTCAACCCGCCAGCGTGCGCGCCACCACCGACAACGTCGACACCGAGATCTCGCAGCAGGCCGGCCCGCAGCTGGTCGTGCCCATGTCCAACTCGCGTTACGCCCTGAACGCCGCCAACGCGCGCTGGGGCAGCCTGTATGACGCGCTCTACGGCACCGACGCCATTCCCGCCACGCCGGGCGACACGGGCCGCGGCTACAACCCGGAACGCGGCGCCGCCGTCATCGCGCGCGCCCGCGCCTTCCTGGACAGCGCCGCCCCGCTGGCCCAGGGCTCGCACGCCGACGCGCGCGGCTACACCGTGGAAAACGGCCAGCTGCGCGTGGCGCTGGCCAATGGCTCCACCGGTCTGAAGAATCCCGCCCAATTCACCGGCTACCAGGGCGAGGCGTCCGCGCCGTCTGCCATCCTGCTCAAGAACAACGGCCTGCACTTCGAAATCCAGATCGACCGCGGCAACAGCATCGGCGCCACCGACGCCGCCGGCGTCAAGGACGTGCTGGTGGAAGCCGCGCTGACCACCATCATGGACTGCGAGGATTCCGTCGCCGCCGTGGACGCCGAGGACAAGGTCCACATCTACCGCAACTGGCTGGGCCTGATGAAGGGCGACCTGACCGAGGAAGTCACCAAGGGCGGCAAGACCTTCACCCGCAAGCTCAACGCCGACCGCAGCTACACGCGCCCCGACGGTTCGCCGCTGACCCTGCATGGCCGTTCGCTCATGTTCGTGCGCAACGTGGGCCACCTGATGACCAATCCCGCCATCCTGGACCGCGAGGGCCGCGAGATCCCCGAAGGCATCCTGGACGCCGTGGTCACCAGCCTGGCCGCGCTGCAGGACCGCAAGCACAAGCTGAATTCGCGCACGGGCTCCGTCTACATCGTGAAGCCGAAGATGCACGGCCCCGTCGAAGCCGCCTTCGCCAGCGAGCTGTTCGACCGCGTCGAGGACCTGCTCAAGCTGCCGCGCAACACCCTGAAAATGGGCATCATGGACGAAGAGCGCCGCACCAGCATCAACCTCAAGGCCTGCATCGAGGCCGCCGCCGCGCGCGTGGCCTTCATCAACACGGGCTTCCTGGACCGCACTGGCGACGAGATGCACTCCAGCATGGAAGCCGGCCCGATGCTGCGCAAGGGCGACATGAAGTCCACCGCCTGGATCACCGCCTACGAGCGCAACAACGTGCTGGTCGGCCTGGACGCAGGCCTGCGCGGCCGCGCCCAGATCGGCAAGGGCATGTGGGCCATGCCGGACCTGATGGCCGCCATGCTGGAACAGAAGATCGCCCACCCCAAGGCCGGCGCCAACACCGCCTGGGTGCCTTCGCCCACAGCCGCCACGCTGCACGCGCTGCACTACCACCAGGTCGACGTGCAGGCCGTGCAGCAGGAGCTGGAACGCACCAAGCTGGACAGCGTGCGCGACGACCTGCTGGGCGGCCTGCTGACCGTGCCGGTCGGCGACCCGTCCAAGTGGTCCGCCCAGGACGTCCAGCAAGAACTCGACAACAACGTGCAGGGCATCCTGGGCTATGTGGTGCGCTGGATCGACCAGGGCGTGGGCTGCTCCAAGGTGCCCGACATCCACAACGTCGGCCTGATGGAAGACCGCGCCACCCTGCGCATCTCCAGCCAGCACATCGCCAACTGGCTGCGCCATGGCGTGACCAACCGTGAGCAGGTCATGGAAACCTTCAAGCGCATGGCCAAGGTGGTCGACGGCCAGAACGCGGGCGACGCGCTCTACCGTCCGATGGCCGGCAATTTCGACACCTCGCTGGCCTTCAAGGCCGCCTGCGCGCTGGTGTTCGAAGGCCTGACCCAGCCCAATGGCTACACCGAGCCGCTGCTGCACAAGTACCGCCTGGAGTTCAAGGCCGCCCAGGCCTGATTCCGGCGCGTCCCGCAGTACCCCAACCGGACAGCCATTGCTGTCCGGTTTTTTTCGCCTGCAGTCGCACGCAATTTCGCACGGTCGTGCTAAATTTGCGGCATGACTGCCAAAACCGAGAAAAGCGAGCTGACCTTCGCGGCCATTGTGGACGCGGCCCTGGACATGGCCGCGGCACAAGGCATGGAAAGCCTGTCGCTGGGCCAGGTGGCCAAGCGCCTGGGCATCAGCAAGAGCGGCGTGTTCTCGCGGGTGGGCTCGCTCGAAGCCCTGCAGCAGGCCGTGCTGGACGAGTATGACCGGCGTTTCATCGAGGCCGTGTTCACCCCGGCCATGGCCTATCCCCGCGGCCTGCCGCGCCTGAACGCGCTGGTCTCGCTCTGGATCGAACGGGCCAGCAATGTCGAAACGCTGACCGGCTGCATCTACGTGGCTGGCGCCTTCGAGTACGACGACGTGGAATCCCCGCTGCGTTCGGTGCTGGAAGGCAACCTGCGGCGCTGGCGCGCCGCCATGCTGCGCACGGTCAACCAGGCGCTGGAGGCCGGCCACGTCAGGCCGGACACGGATCCCGAACAACTGGTATTCGAGGTCTACAGCCTGATGATCGGCCTGATGCACGACGCCCGCTTCCTGCGTGACCCGAAGGCGCCCGAACGGGTGCGGGCCGCCTATGAACGTTTGATTTCGACTTACCGCAGTTTCAAGTACCTAGAGTAGTTTTTCCCGCGCCGGCTTCCGCCGGCCATTCTTCACTTCAATTTCGCACGGTCGTGCGAAATTATCCAGGAGCCTGACATGTGGATCGTTATCGCAGTGATCGTCATCTCGGCAGGGGCCAGCGTCTGGCTGCAATGGCGCGAACTGCTGCGGCAGTTGCCGGACCGCGCCGAGCATCTGGTACTTTTCTAGAATGACATGGCCATCCCGTTCTATATTTCGAGTTCGCCTCCCCCGAACCTCGTCATGCCGCGCTCCACTCATCTACTGATCATCGATCCGCAGAATGACTTCTGCGACCTGCCCGAGTCCTACCTGCCCCGCGATCCCGTGACGGGCAACATGCTTGCGCCCGCCCTGCCGGTCGCCGGCGCGCATGCCGACATGCAGCGGCTGGCGCGCTTCATCGACACGACCGCGTCCGCGCTGACTTCGATCACCGTGACGCTGGATTCGCACCACCGCCTGGACATCGCGCATCCGACCTTCTGGTCCACCGGAGACGGCCAGCCAGTGGCCCCGTACACCCAGATCACCGCGGCGCAGCTGCGCGCCGGCGCGTTCCGGCCGCGCCACGCCGACGACCTGCCGCGCACCCAGTCCTATCTGGACGAGTTGGAAGCGCGCGGGCGCTACATGCTGATGGTGTGGCCGCTGCATTGCGAGATCGGCACGTGGGGCCACAACGTCCACGCCGACGTGCGCGCCGCCTACAGCCGCTGGGAAGACGAACGCCAGTTCATCGTGCGCAAGGTGCCCAAGGGCATGAACCCCTGGACGGAGCACTACAGCGCGCTGATGGCCGAGGTCCCCGACGCCGACGATCCGCGCAGCCAGCTCAACCGCAGCCTGCTGGATTCGCTGGACCGCGCCGAACTCATCCTCGTCGCCGGCGAAGCCGGCAGCCATTGCGTCAAGGCCACGGTCGAACACCTGGCAGAACACCTGCCGGGGCGCGACCTGTCGCGCCTGGTGCTGCTAACCGATTGCATGAGCCCGGTAGCGGGCTTCACGGATGCGCAAGCTTCGTTCCAGCAACGCATGCGCGACCTCGGCATACAGGCGCGCACCAGCGTGGACATGGCGCGGGCCCTGCTCGCGGCCTGATCCACCCGCCCAAAGACAACGGCCGCCTGCTTGCGCATGGCGGCCGTGTACAACTGCGACAGGATCTTCGGCGGCTCAGGGCGCGCCGTCTTCCTTGCCCTGGCATTCCACATACAGGGCGCCGATCGCCTCGCACAGGGCCGCGGGCTGCTGGAACAGGCGGGCGATCAGGATACAGCCCTGCACTGTCGCGAACACCGCGCGGGCGGCCACGTCAGGCGTGCCGGCGAATTTCATGGTTCCTTGCGCCGCGCCTTCGGCCAGCACCCGGGCCAGCCAGGCTTCATGCGCGCGGAAGAATCCCTGCAAGGCGCCGCGCACCCGTTCCGGCAGCGAGTTGACCTCGGCGGCCAGCATGCCGGCCAGGCAGAGTTCGCCCGAGCCACAGGCGCGCGATTCCATCATCGACAGGTATTGATCGAGCTGCTCGTGCGCGGACAGGGAAGCATCGATGCCGCGCATGGCTGCAAGCGCGCGCGTGCTGTAGGCCTCGACGGCTTCGTAGAGCAAGTCGTCCTTGCCCGGAAAGTAATAGTGGATGCTGGACGTCTTCACGCCCACATGCTCAGCCAGGTCGCGGTAGCTGAAGCCGTTGCATCCGCGCGTGCGGATCAGCTTCTCGGCATGGGCCAGAAGCAGTTCGCGAGTGGTGTTGGAAGTAGGAGTGTCCATGGCTGAATATTACCTACTAATAGGTTGATTCGTCATCGGTTTGAGCGGCGTTGCCGCTGCACCAAAGCCCGTGCGGACCCCGGCCGGGAAACATCCCGCCCCCCGGGGTCCGCATGTGCCAGCATGAAACTCAGCCTTGCACGGGCGGGTAAGCCAGTTCGGCGCTGTTCGTCAGGCCTTGGGCGCGGGCGGCGGCCAATTCCTGCTGCACTTGCTTGCGGGTCTTGTCGCCGGCGGCGGCAAATTGGGTCGCGGCGTAACCTTCTTCGCCAGACACCAGTTCGCCATTGGCGCGGGCCTGGGCCAGTTCCTGCTGCACCTGGGCGCGGGTCACCGTGCTTTCGGTGTTCAGGGCGGGCGGATAGTCCAGCTCGCCGGCTTGCGCGGCGCCGATAAAGGAAGCGGACAGGATCAGGGCGGATACGAGGGTCTTCATGGTTGATCTCCAGTAAGGATCGGATGCTGCATCAGGGTTTTGCTGTAGAGCTATCTACTTATAGATAGATATCCGGTCAAAAAAACTCAGCCTTGCACGGGCGGGTAAGCCAGTTCAGCGCTGTTCGTCAGGCCTTGGGCGCGGGCGGCGGCCAATTCCTGCTGCACTTGCTTGCGGGTCTTGTCGCCGGCGGCGGCAAATTGGGTCGCGGCGTAGCCTTCTTCACCAGACACCAGTTCGCCATTGGCGCGGGCCTGGGCAAGTTCCTGCTGCACCTGGGCGCGGGTCACCGTGCTTTCGGTGTTCAGGGCGGGCGGATAGTCCAGTTCGCCGGCTTGGACGGCGCCGATGAAGGAAGCGGACAGGATCAGGGCGGATACGAGGGTCTTCATGGTTGATCTCCAGATAACGATTGCGTAGCGGTTCTAAAAACTATCTACTTATAGGTAGATGACTAGAGAAATAAAAAATGTTCGGTGTCAAGTATTTTCAAGGCATCCCATTTGGCCTGAAACCTTATACGAGACAGCAAGTTAGCTCTGTATCGTGCCACCCGATGGCACCTCGGCGGTGTGGGCTAGGTGCCACATGAGAGCGTTGGGAGAGAAAGCCGGATCGCGCTACATCGGACACGGAGTGCAGCGTCGGCAACCGACCTGAACTCCCATATTACCGGCTTCCCAAACGAAGAACGCACGGCCTGGAGCCGCGCGTTCTTCATTAAATCTATGTCGGAGCATCGTCATCCTGACTTCGGGGTGGCGACGGCCTTGGCCTTGCCACCCCGCTTGAATCCCCGATCCCCCGCCATGAAGGCTTCGAGCATGTGCGGGATCAGCGTGGCCGCATCGACCGCTTCGCCATAGGTCTGCGCATGAAGAGCGGCGTACCGGTCTAGATCCATTTTCAGGCTGGCTGGACAAGCGAATGTCAGCTTGGTGCTGCTGGTCGATGGCAGCGGCCCAAGCCGGAGTTTTCTGGCCATGTTCATCGGGCACCTCCACGCTGAAGAAAGAGCGGCTGGTAAGCTCGAACCTGTAAATCCCTTGCCACGATGATCCGCACCGGCAACCCCGGCCGCGCTGTCAGCGTCGGCTGGATGTTCATGTTGCGCCGGGTCATCTCCTGCCCCACTTGGTTCACACTGTCCTGCAGACCATCGCGCCCGGCAATGACGATGCGGTTGCCGTTCTGCCGATTCTCCGGCGCGGCCAACTCGGCGCCGATACCCAGCAGCGTGGTCAGCGCCGCCCCGGCAAAGATGCGGCCCCAATGCTGATCCACTTCATCCTCCAACCCTGCGTAGCCCGCAGGATCGGTGCCGACAAGGTTGTCGAGCGTCAGCGAGGATGTGTCTGGCAAGATGATCCGGTTCCACACCATCTGCACCCGGCTCTGCCCGAAGCTCACCTGGCTGTTGTATTTGCCCAAAATGCGCGAGCCCTGCGGAATCAGCAGGAACCTGCCCGTAGCCGTGTCATAGACCGGCTCCGTCACCGTGGCGATCACATCGCCCGGCAGGTCGGACTTGATGCCTGTGACCAGCGCCGCTGCGATCACCGTCCCGGCCATCACCTGGTACGGCGAGGCTGGCATTTGGAGATTGCCGGAATTGCGAGTCTCCTTGGAGCCGCCTTTCAGGAACGCCTCTTTCTGGTCTTGCCGGTTCTGCACGGTGGTGGGATCACTGGGCTGGGCCGCCGTCGAGGCCGGACCGGCCGCCAGCGGATCGAACCCTGCCAAGGCGTTGGCCATGCCGGGTGCTCCGGGCGCCGCCTGCGCGACAGCGCCAGCGGCTTGGCCCGGCTTTCCCGAGCGGAAGAACACCGCCGAAGCCGCCGCCGCTTCGGCCTCCTTGCGCAAGGCGTCGTTGGGATCATGTCCCGGCGGCATGTAGGTGGGCTGCTGCGCCGCCACGATGGCCGGCCCCAGGTCGCCCGGCAGCGGCGGCCCCAGCTCGGGCACCTTCGGCAGTTTCGAGTAATCGGACGGCAACCCATCCAGCCCTTCGGACTTTGAGACCCGATCCACGTTGTACAGCTCGTTCTGCCAGCCTGCGCCGCGCCGGTGCGGCTGCAGGGCCCAGATCGTGGCCCCGAGCACGGCGACCGACAGGCCGCCGGTGAGCATGGCCAGCGTGCGCCGGTTCAGGCGCGTGACCGGGCGCGGCTGGGCGCGCAACGCCATCGCTTCGGGCGCCGCCTTGCCCCCCTGAGAAGTGGCATGGTCGGGGGTGTTGTCTTGGCTCATGCTCAATTCCTCCGTGCCACGCCATCGGTGCGCTCAATTCGCACCACGGCGCCCTTATCGCCACCCAGGCGCAGCTCGGCCGCACCAAACAGCCGATCCACGATGTAGTACGGCGAGCGGAAGCGGTAGTTCACCAGTTGTCCGTCGCCTTGCGCGCCGATCACGAACATTGGCGGTAGCTCGCCTTGAGCGATGCCCGCCGGAAACTGGATATAGACCTTCTCGCCATCGTCAAAGGCCCGCAACGGCTTCCACGGCGGATTGCTGCCGCTGACCGCGTAGCGGAAACGGATCTTCTCCAGCGACAGCCCGGCATCGACCGGCGCGGCGGCGCTGGCCGCTTGTGCCTGGCGCTGCAGGGCCAGCATCCTGTCCTTGGGGTATTCCCAGGACACCGAAGCCATCCATGTCTTCTCGGTCGAAGTCAGTTCTAGCAGGTAGGTGCGCCGACTGGTCGTGATGACCAAATTGGTCTTGAGGCCCGAGCGGATGGGCTTGACCATCACATTGACGCGCAGCGCATCGCCGCTGCCGCTCGATGTGTCGCCCACGATCCAGCGCACCGTGTCACCGGCAGCCACCGTCACCAGTTCCTCGCCCGGCTGGAGCGCGATCACGGTCACGCGACCCACGGCCGCATAGACCTGGTACAGCGCGCCATCAGTGAACGGCCAGACCTGGATGGCGTTCACATAGCCCTCGCGTGTGGGCGCAACACGGGCCTCCGTGTTCGCACGGGTCACGCGCACCTTCTCGTCGGGCGATTCCAGTGTGGCCTTGGCATCACCGGCCAGCGGCTTCATCTGTCCAGGCAGTGCCAGCACCTCGGGCACGGTCACGACCTCCACGGGCTTCGGCGCCTCGGGCAGCGGCTGGGCCTGCACCGGCCCATCCAACGAGATGGATGGCGGCGGAGTCCCCTGCGTGGCGCAGCCCGAGAACAAAACGGTGGATGCCAGTAGGATCACAGGCAAGGCGGGTTTACGGAAATGTCCATTCATGGTTTTGCTCCTTCGTTTCCTTCCAGCTCGCGGCTCCACGCCAGCCCGTTGACGTAGATACCCAGCGGGTTCTTGCGCACGCGCTGCTCCGTGCGCGGGGTCTGCAGCACCGTGGAGATCACCGCGTTCCAGCGCTCGGTGCGATCCAGCGCGCCGTTGACGAAGCGCGTCTCGGTCCAGCGCACGTTGAAGGACTGGTCGCTGGCGCGGGTCACGCTGGACACCTGCACCGTCACCGACTCCTTGCCGATGCGCGAGAACGGATCAGCCACCCGCGCGTACTCATTGAGCACCACGGCGCCCTTGTCCGTGGTGTAGTCATAGGCATCGAGCCAGTTCTGCCGCACCACGATGGGGTCGATGGACAGCGAGCGCACCAGGCCGATGAAGCGGCCCAGGTGGTAAGCAATCTGCGCATCGCTGGGCTGGTACGGCGTGGCGGCTTCGCCGACAGCGCGCACCTGGCCCGCGTTGTCCACCTCGATCACGTAGGGCGTGACGATGGACTGCGCCGAGCGCCAGACCAGGCCGCCGGCCATCAGCACCGCCAGCGTGAGGCAGCCGAAGGCCATAAGCCGCCAGTTCTTCGCCTGCACGCGGGCCGAGCCGATGCGGTCGTCCCAGACCTGGGCGGCGGATTGGTACGGGGTGGCAGGCTGCGGCGTATCGGCGTAGCGCACCTGCGGTCGTTTGAATCGCATGGGAGTTCTCCTTATGAATCGGAATCACGAAGGCTTGGCCCCTGGCTGGAGCTGCCGCCGTCGCCGCCGCGCAGCGTGTGGGCGGCCGTGGTCGCGGCATGGGTGAGCTGCTGCCTGCGGTGCAGGCGCTTGGCCCAGGCAGGCTGTTCGTTGGATGGAGGCGCATCTGCGGCATCAGCGCCAGATGCCGGCGCCTCATCCGGCCGGAAGGCCGCTGCCACGCGCTCCTTCATCGAGCGTGCGCCGTCGGCTACCTTTTGCCCGGCGGTCTTGGCCACGTTGCCCGCGCCAGCGGCAGCGCCTTGGATGCCACTGCCTGCGGCCGTAGAGCCAGCATCGAAAGCCGCCTTGGCGCCGCGCGCGCCGCCGGCCGCAAGGCGGGCTGCACCAGGTGCCATCCGCGCCCCTGCAGCCACGGCGCTGCCGACGCCAGCAGCCGCAGCCCCGACGCCAATGGCAGCGCCTGCGGCCCCCAGCGTTGCTCCGGCCATCGCACCGGCTCCAAGCTGTGGCCCGCCGGACACCAGCCCGGTGGCAATGCCCGGCCCGAAGATGCCCAGGGCCAGCATGGACAGCGAAGCCAGCATGATGACCAGCGCCTGGTCGATGGAGGGCTCGGCACCTGCGGGAATCCTGAACTCGGCAAACAGCCCGGTGCCGATCCCCACGATGACCGCGAGCACCAGCACCTTGATGCCCGAAGACACCACATTGCCCAGCACCTTCTCGGCCAGGAACGCCGTCTTGTTCCAGAGGGCGAACGGCACCAACACGAAGCCCGCGAGCGTGGTCAGCTTGAACTCGATCAGCGTCACGAAGAGCTGCACCGCCAGCACGAAGAAGCACAGGAGGACGATGCCCCACGCGAGGAACAGCACCACGATGGAGGTGATGTTGACGAACACCTCCGGGAAGCCCGCCATCTGCTTGATCTGCTCCAGGATGGGGGCCGCCGCGTCGATGCCGGTCTTGGCCAGCCGCCCCGGCTGCAGGAAGTTGCCCATGCTCACGCTGGAACCGCTGGCCGTCAGGCCCAGCCCCGCGAAAGAGCGAAACACCACGCCCGCGAGCATGTTGAAGTTGCCGATGATGTAGGCGAAGGCGCCCACATAGAGCACCTTGCGGATCAGCTTGGCGATCACGTCCTCGCCCTGGCCGCTGGCATGGCCCATCGCCCAGAACAGTCCGGCGAGCGTCATGTCGATGACGATCAGCGTGGCTGTCAGAAACGCCACCTCGCCCTGCAGCAGCCCAAAGCCCGAGTCGATGTAGCGCGAGAAAACATCGAGAAAGCGGTCGATGACCGATACGTCGTTCATGGCCCGGCCCCGTCAGCGGTTGTAGAAATCGACGGGGTGCGGCGTGTATGGCGTTCCAGAGCCCAGAAAGCGCCGCGTGATTTCGCGCCCGCGCTCCGTGGCCGCGGCCTGCCGCGCCTGCTCCAGCGATACGGCGCGATCCTGCGTGAGCTGCAAGCGTTGCGTCTGGATCGACTGCTTGGCCTGCAGGGCCAGCAACTGGTTCATGGCCTGCATCGCTTGCAGCGCGCCCACGGCCGATTGGCTCTTACCCACGAGGTCAGCCAGCACGGCCTCGTCATCCTTGAGGTTCTGCGAGGCCTGGGCCTGCATCTGCATCGCGGTCTGCAGGCTGGTGAGCGTGTTCTTCCAGCGTTCCTGCGTGTCCCGGTACATCTGGTCGCCGCTCACGGTGGCAGCGTACTGCTCGGGATACAGGCGCTTGAACTCCTTGTCCATGTTCGTCACGTCGTAGGCCAGGCCCTTGGCCTGGTCGATCAGCCGCTGGGTCAACGCCAGGTTGGCGCGCAACTGACCGACCACGCTGGATGGCAAGCTCGCCAGGTTGCGCGCCTGGTTCTCCAACATCTTGGCCTCGTTCTGCAACTGCTTGATCTGGTTGTAGAGCTGCTGCAGCGTCTGGATGGCCGTCAGCATGTTCTGCACGAAGTTGGACGGATCGAACACGATGAGGGCCGCCGCGGGCTGGGCGAACATCAGGGAGCCGGTCAGGACGGCGGCGATTGCGGCGGGAAGGATGCGGGTTTTCATGGTGAGTTCTCCTGCGGGTGGGAAGGAAACGAGGACAGCAGTTCGGCGGCCCAATGCAGGCCGCGATGGCGCAGCCAGGTGGCCGCGAACGGGGTGGAAGCGGAAGATGTGGAGGTGGTGGCGGCAGCGAGCACCGCGTCGATGTCGCGCTGGTCTTGCGGCGTGGACGCACCCGCGAAGGCCAAGGTCGCGGCGCCCAGGTCGAGGTCGAACAGGCGATTGCCGAGACGCGACTGGTAGTAGTAGTCCCGCTTGGGCTGTGCAGTCGCCACGATCTCGATCTGGCGGCTGTTGAGCCCGAAGCCTTCGTAGATCGTGCGAATCTGCGGCTCGGTCGCCTGCGGGTTGGGCAGGAAGATGCGGCTCGCGCAGCTCTCGATGATGGCCGGCGCGATGCTCGAATCCTTGATGTCCGCCAGGCTCTGCGTGGCAAAGATGACGCTGACGTTCTTCTTCCTGAGCGTCTTGAGCCACTGGCGGATGTGCGCCGCAAACACCGGGTCATCGAGAAACAGCCACGCTTCGTCGAGGATCAGCAGCGTCGGCGCACCGTCAAAGCGTTCATCGAAGCGCGCAAAGAGGTAATGCAGCACGGCCATGACAGCGGCCTTGCTGTGCATCAGTTCCTCCATCTCGAAGCACTGCACGGAACCAGCGCCCAGGCGATCCGAATCCGCATCCAGCAACTTGCCGTGTGCGCCACCTAGCACATAGGGCGCCAGCGCTTGCCGCAGTGCGTTCGATTGCAGCAAGACGGAAAGCCCGGTCATCGTGCGCTGCTCCAGCGGAGCACCGGCGAGACTGCCGAGTGCCGACCAGATGGCCACCTTCTCGTCGGGGCCGACCGCGACACCCTCATGCCGCAAGCGGCCTTCGAGCCATTCGGCCGCCCAGGTGCGATAGCCCTCGCGGTCGATGCGGGCGAGCGGCTGGAAGGCAATTTCTCCATCCGTGCCCAGGTCGTAGTGCTCGCCGCCCAAGCCCAGGATGGTGGCGCGCATCGAGCGCCCCATGTCGAAGGCGAAGATGCGCGAGCCGCGATAACGACGGAACTGCATCGCCAAGGTGGCGAGCAAGACCGACTTGCCCATGCCCGTGGGGCCGGCCACCAAGGTATGGCCCACGTCGCCAATGTGCGTCACCAGCCGGAACGGCGTTGCCCCCTCGGTGCGCGTGACGATCAGCGGCGGGCCGTCGAGGTGGTCGTTCTTCTCCGGCCCGGCCCATACGGCGGACACCGGCATCAGATGTGCCAGATTCAGCGTCGAGATGATGGGCTGGCGCACGTTCGCGTAGGCGTGCCCCGGAATCGACGATAGCCAGGCATCCACGGCATTGAGCGTTTCGGGGATCGTCACAAAGCCGCGCCCCTGGATGACGCGTTCCACCATGCGCAGCTTCTCATCGGCCTTCGCCGGGTCGGCATCGAGCACCGTCACCGTGGTGGTGACATAGCCGAAGGCCACTTGGTCGCTGCCCAGCTCCTGCAACGCCGCATCGGCATCCGCCGATTTTTTGCTCGCGTCGGTATCGACCAGCGGGGTTTCCTGCTGGAAGATGGTTTCGCGCAGCAATGCGATGACGTTCTTGCGCTTGGCGAACCATTGGCGGCGCAGGCGGGAAAGCTCCTTTTCCGCATCGGCTTTGTCGAGGCACAGGAACCGGGTTGACCAGCGATACGCAAAGCCGAGGCGGTTGAGGTCATCCAGAATCCCCGGCCAGGTCGAGGTCGGGAAGCCGCGCACCGTCGCCACGCGCAGGTGCTGATCGCCCAGCATGGGCGCCAGCCCGCCAATGAGCGCGGAATCGGCCAGCAGCGCATCGAGATGGAATGGCACTTCCGGCACACCGACGCGATAGCACCGCGTGGAGATGGTCGAGTGCAGGTAGGTCAGCGTCTGGCTGTCATCGAGCCACGCGATCTCCGGCATCACGCCATCGAGCAGGTCAAAGATGCGATCCGTTTCCGCGACGAAGGCCGTCAGGCGCTCGCGCCAGTCCACGCCTTCGGTCGGACGGTTCTCGTAGAGCAGGCCCGCCGCGCGGGCGCGTGCCTCCTCGGGCGGCAGATACATCAGCGTCAGGTGGTAGCCGCTCTCGAAGTGGTTGCCCGAGTCCTGGAAGGCGGCGCGGCGTTCCTCGTCTACCAGCCACGACAGCGGCTCGGGAAACTCCGAGTGCGGGTAGTTGGCGGCGGGCCGGCGCTCGGCTTCGATGAACAAGGCCCAGCCCGAACCCAGCCTGCGCAACGCGTTGTTCAATCGTGCTGACGTAGAGATCAGCTCGCCCTGCGTGGCACTGTCGAGGTCGGGGCCACGAAAGCGCGCCGTGCGCTGGAACGAGCCATCCTTGTTCAGCACGACGCCCGGCGCAACCAGCCCGGCCCAGGGCAGCCAGTCGGCCAGCAATGCGGGCCGCTGGCGGTATTCGGCAAGGTTCAGCATGGCATTCCCCTCACACGTCCAGCAGCGGCCGGTGCTTGATGTGGCGGGCGAAGACCTGCATGAACTGCGGATCGACGCGCGCGCCCCAAACCGCCAGCGCATGACCGACGATCCAGAGCACCACGCCGGGAATCCACATCTGCAAGCCCAGGCCCACGGCAGCGGCCAAGGTGCCGTTGGTGATGGCCACGGTGCGCGGAGCGCCGCCCATCAAAATCGGCTCGGTCAGCGAGCGATGCAGCGGCACCTCAAAGCCGGGAGCGAAGCCCTGCACGCCATCGTGGGCCGCGTTCATACGACGGCCCCGCCCGAGAAGCTGAAGAACGACAGGAAGAACGAGGACGCGGCAAACGCGATCGACAGACCGAAGACGATCTGGATCAGCTTGCGGAACCCGCCCGAGGTATCGCCGAAGGCCAGCGCCAGGCCCGTGGCGATGATGATGATGACCGCGATGATCCGGGCCACCGGCCCCTGGATGGATTCGAGGATGGATTGCAGCGGCCCTTCCCAGGGCATCGAGGAACCCGCGGCCTGGGCGGTGCCCGCAAGCAGCAGCATCAGCGCCGCGAGCATCAAGCCTTGCATGGCCGGGCGAGCCAGGTTATCCAGCCGCGCGGGCCGGCGAAGAGGATTTGCGGAAGTACGGAAAGCAGGAACGATCATCTGCGTCATGGCAGTTCTCCAGAGTGGTCAGGGGACGGGGAGGAAAGGTCGGACTGCGGCAGCAGCTCCGGGAATGGAGCCTCCAGTGCATCCGCCAGTTGGTAGCCCACGCCATCGAAGCCGACGACGCGGGCGATGCTCTCGATGCGGCGCTTGCGCCCGCGCCCGGCGATGTGGATGACCACATTGACCGCTTCCGCGATCAGCGCACGGGGCGGGTTCACCGCCACTTCGAGAATCAGTTGCTCCAGGCGCAGCAATGCGCCCAGCGCGGAGCCGGCGTGGATGGTGGCGACGCCGCCTGGATGGCCGGTGCCCCAGACCTTGATGAGATCCAGCGCCTCGGCGCCGCGCACCTCGCCGACGACGACACGATCCGGGCGCAGGCGCATCGAAGACCGCACCAGCTCGGTCATGGACACCACGCCCTGGCGTGTGCGCAGCGGTACGTGGTCGCGGGCTGCGCATTGCAGCTCCACCGTGTCTTCGAGCACCAGCACGCGGTCGCCGGTGGCGGCGATCTCGGCCAGCAACGCATTGGCCAGGGTGGTCTTGCCGGTACTCGTCCCACCGGCGATCAGGATGTTCTGGCGCTCGCGCACAGCGCGCACCAGCAGGCCCGCCTGTGCGGCGGTCATCATCCCGTCCTCGATGTAGCGCGACAACGGGATCACGCCGAAGGCGCGCTTGCGCAGCGCGAAGGCTGGCCCCGGTGCAGCGGGCGGCAGGATGCCCTCGAAGCGTTCGCCGGTTTCCGGCAGCTCGGCTGTCAGCAGTGGCTGACCCCGATGCACTTCGGCGCCGACGTGGGCAGCCACGAGGCGGATGATGCGTTCGCCATCGGCCTCGGACAGCTCCACGCCCATCGGCGCGCGGCCCGTGGACAGGCGATCCACCCAGAGCGTCCGGTCGGGATTGAGCATGATTTCCACCACGTCCGGGTCTTCGAGCGCGGCAGCGATCAGCGGCCCCATTGCCGTGCGCAGCATCTGGATGCGGCGATCCAGCGATGTGGCCGTGAAGGAGGAAGGAACGGCGCTCATGAGGCTCGCTCCTGTGCTTCGGCCGTGTCCGCCATCCGCATCGGATCGGGATTCAGTTCGTCCACCACGTCGCGCACCAGACTGCGCCCACGCAGCAGGTGGCGGCCAAGCTGTTCGACAAACTGCTCGAAGCGGGCCTTGCCCTGGGCGCGGGCGGCGTCCTGATGGGCCTCGGGAACAGGTGTGCTGACGGTCAGGAAGTAGCGGATGAACAGCGCCAGCGTTTCGATGGCAATGTTCTGGTCGCGCTCCAGGCGCTCGGCGTGGCGCGACAGGCGATCCAGTCGCTTGGCGATGGCGGCTTCGCGCTGGTCGCCAGCGTCGGGCGACAGCCACGATGCAAGCGCTGCCGCGACGATGCTGGACTTGGACACGCCCTTGGCGGCGGCCAGTTCGTCGAGCCGCCTGGCGTGCTCGGGCTGGATGAAGAGATTCAAGCGGTGCTGACTCATAGCGCGATTCCGTCGTCAGGGTCGAGGGATGCCAGCCGGGCCGTGCGCTGCAGGGCCGGGTCGAGCTGGCGCGGGAGGGAGACCGAAAGAGGCAAAGGCATGTCGTCGTCATCGAGCAGCCCGAGGTCGGCTGCGGGCGCAACCAGGTCGGGGTCGTAGGCGACGGTCTCGGAGAGTTCGGGCTGACGGCGCGGGCCGCCGTCATCGGTCGAACCCAGGTGCTCCAGGCCATCGGCCGATGCCGCGGCCGGTGCGACGGGCACGGCGGGAATCGCCAGCCCACTCCAGTCATCCGCACGGGCCGGCGGCACGTCGGCATAGCGCCCCGCGGCGAGCACCGGCGGCGGCAGCACCCGTCGCTTGAAGTTGGCGTCCGCGTAGTAGCGCAGCTTCCTGGCCTTGATCGGCGCCACGCTGGAGACCATCACCACCGCCTCGTCGGGCGGTAGCTGCATGACTTCGCCGGCCGTCAGCAGCGGGCGGGCTGTCTCCTGCCGTGACACCATGAGGTGCCCCAGCCAGGGCGCGAGCCGATGGCCGGCATAGTTGCGCTGCGCGCGCAGTTCGGTGGCGGTTCCCAGTGTCTCGGATATCCGCTTGGCGGTGCGCTCATCGTTGGTGGCGAAGGTCACGCGCACATGGCAGTTGTCCAGGATCGAATGGTTCTGGCCGTAGGCCTTATCGATCTGGTTCAGGCTCTGCGCGATCAGGAAGCTGCGGATGCCGTAGCCCGCCATGAAGGCCAGCGCCGTCTCGAAGAAATCCAGCCGCCCGAGCGCGGGGAATTCATCGAGCATCAGCAGCAGCTTGTGGCGGCGCTCGATGCCATCGGAGCCGTCAAGCGATTCGGTGAGGCGTCGCCCGATCTGGTTGAGGATCAGGCGGATCAGCGGCTTCGTCCGCGAAATGTCCGAAGGCGGCACCACCAAGTACAGCGACACCGGATGCTCGGCCGCGATCAGGTCAGCGATGCGCCAGTCGCAGCGCGACGTGACTTCGGCCACCGTAGGGTCGCGGTAGAGGCCCAAGAACGACATGGCCGTGGACAGCACGCCCGAGCGCTCGTTGTCGCTCTTGTTGAGCACTTCGCGCGCCGCTGAAGCCACCACCGGATGCGGGCCACCACCCTCCTCATTCACGAGGTGGGGCGTGGTCATCATGCGGTGCAAGGTCAGATCGAATGGGCAGGCAGGATCGGAAAGGAAGTTCGCCACGCCGCGCAGCGTCTTGTCTTCGCCCGCGTAGAGCACATGCAGGATGGCTCCAACCAGCAGCGCATGCGAAGTCTTCTCCCAGTGGTTGCGCCGCTCCAGTGCGCCTTCTGGATCGACCAGGATGTCCGCGATGTTCTGCACGTCGCGCACCTCATGCCCGCCGCGCCGCACTTCGAGCAGCGGGTTGTAGGCCGCCGACTGGCTATCCGTCGGGTTGAACAGCAGGCAGTGCGAGAAGCGCGAACGCCAACCTGCGGTAATGCTCCAGTTCTCGCCCTTGATGTCGTGGATGACGGCGGATGCGGGCCACGACAGCAGGGTCGGCACCACTAGGCCCACACCCTTGCCCGAGCGGGTGGGCGCGAAGGTCAGGACGTGTTCCGGGCCTTCATGGCGCAGGTACTGCTGGCGATGCAGGCCGAGGAACACGCCCGCGGACTGGTCAAGGCCCGCTTTGTGAATGTCCTCCGCGTTGGCCCAGCGCGCAGAGCCATAGGTCGTGACCAGCTTGGACTGGCGCGAGCGCCAGATCGACATGCCGATGGCGACCAGCACCGCGAACAGGCCACTGCCCGCTGCAATGACCCCGCCCACGTCGAAGACATGCGGCGCGTAGGCATCGAAGAAGAACCACCACTCGAACAGGCGCCACGGGTGATAGACCGGCGTGCCGAGGAAATCGAACCACGGCGATCCCAGGCGTAGCTGGTACCCCAGAGCCGCTGCCGTCCATTGCGTGGCGCTCCACACTCCGGCGATCACGATGCCGAATACGACGGCAATCTGACCGAACAGCACGTTCGTCCCTTGCATGATCCTGCCTCCGAGAACGGCACAACAACGTGCCGCCCCTATCAGGATCAATGCCATAGGGAGTACCGGTCAAAGACTGAAATCGCCGGGATTAAGGCTTAAAAAGCCATAGTTCTTGCTGTGGCGAAGACAATAAAAATGCCGCAGGCACAAAGGCGCTGCGGCGTATCGAGGTAACAGTGCGCAAGCTGTCGCAGAAGCGCGACGCCGGTGCGCCTTGCGTGGGCTACGGGGCTTTCTTCTGCTCCGGCCTGTCGCCGAAGAAGCGCCGTTCGGCGGCTGCGGCTGCGCGCATGCAAAGTTCATCGCCGATCTTCGCGCGATCTTCCTTGCATTGGCGCTGGATTTCCTTGATGCGTGCGGGGTTCGCCACCAGCTCATCCACTGTCTCTGTAGGATTGGCAGGACCACAGGCCGTCATCACAACGGCAATCACGGACATCACGATTTTGTTCATGGCGAGCGTCCTTTGGATTTCGGATTCACGAATCGGTCACGTTATCGGCACCAGCCGAATCCATGGTGACGACACGTTGAATGAACCGGGTCAGCATCGGTGACGGTTCAGTATCTCGACGCAGCAGATAAGTTGTCAGCATGGGTGGCGTTCCCGCCAACTGACGGGCCTTGACTCCAGGCTCTTTACTGGATGCGATATGCGCTGCACCTGCCAGACCAACCGCCAGTCCTGCGGATACCAGGGCCATCATCACGTCGAAGGTGGCAACGCGCTGGAGGATCTGCAACTCCTCGTCCCGCTTCTGCAGGATGCGGTCTATCTGGCGAGTATGCCCCTGGCATGCGGCCGGGTCGCCGAGCACCAACCGTTGCTGCAACACCATCTCCAGCGGAATGCGCCGGTGCTCCAGCAAGGGGTGGCGCAAAGACAGCGCCACCATCAATTCGTCATCCCACGCGGGAGTCGTCACGATGCCGTCGCCTACCTCGTCCGCCATAGACAAGCCCGCGTCGTACAGGTCTTCTTGCAAGCCTCTGATCTGCTGATCCAGTGGTACCTCGAACAGGCGGATTTCTACTTCGGGCTCTTCCTCGCGGCTACGGGCCAGCAAGGCAGGCAGCCGCGATGGCGTGATACCGTCGGACAGGGCAATGCGCAACTGGCCATGAAACCCACTGGCGGCCGATTTCGCACCATCGCGCGCTTGTTCCAGTGCCTCAAAGATACGTGGAACCCGCTCCAGAAATACTTTGCCGGCATGAGTCAGTCGAATGTTGCGTGTGGTACGGGTGAATAGCTTTGCTCCTAGTTCGTCTTCCAGATCTTTGATGGCACGGGATAGAGGTGACTGATCCATATGCAGTTTTTCTGCAGCCCGAGCAAAGTGAAGCTCCTCGGCGACCGTGAGAAAGTAGCGTAAATGTCTAAGCTCCATTGGAAAATTTTCCATTCCTGCGACACGCAAGCCCCCCCCCCGGATTCTTGGGACTTTGAAGGCGGAGAATACCGGTCGTAATGCCGATGTACCAATATATCGAGCCTGTAAGTCGTTGTCGGCGAGTTAGCGACTGAGTGCGATTACTACAAGACCCGCTTCATTGAACTAGTGGTACCTTGTTGACAATCGAAGATGGTCTGAATAGCACATTTGATTCCGCCATGGTTGATGGATCGATAGCAGCAATTTCGGTAAAACAGGGATTCAATATACTCGGCACTTCTTGGCTATCGCAACTTGCCGCGCCTGCCTCAAGGGCCGCTCGCAGTTCGAACAAATACTGGCGCAGCAAGGCCATAGTCATGCTCCTATTTAGATAATTGCTGTCATCTCCGGCACGGCGGCAAACAGGTCCGCCTCCAGCCCGTAGTCGGCCACCGAGAAGATCGGTGCCTCCGGGTCCTTGTTGATCGCCACGATCACCTTGGAGTCCTTCATGCCCGCCAGGTGCTGGATGGCGCCCGAGATGCCGCAGGCGATGTACAGCTGCGGCGCCACGATCTTGCCGGTCTGGCCGACCTGCAGGTCGTTGGGGGCGTAGCCCGCGTCCACCGCGGCGCGGCTGGCACCGATGGCGGCGCCCAGCTTGTCGGCCAGCGGGGTGATGACTTCCTTGAACTTCTCTTCGCTGCCCAGCGCCCGGCCACCCGAGACGATGATCTTGGCGGCCGTCAGCTCGGGACGGTCGCTCTTGACGATCTCGGAACCCACGAAACTGCTCTTGCCGGAGTCGGCGACGGCGGCGACGGTCTCGACCGCTGCTGCGCCACCGGTGGCGGACGCGGCGTCGAAGCCAGTGCCGCGCACGGTGATGACCTTGGTGGCGTCGCCCGATTGCACGGTGGCGATGGCGTTGCCGGCGTAGATGGGGCGCTCGAAGGTGTCGGGGCCGTCGACCTTGGTGATGTCGCTGATCTGCGCCACGTCGAGCTTGGCGGCCACGCGGGGGGCCACGTTCTTGCCGCCGGCGGTGGCTGGGAACAGGATGTGGCTGTAGTTGCCCGCGATGGCCAGCACCTGGGCGGCGATGTTCTCGGCCAGGCCGTGCTTCAGGCTCGCGCCGTCGGCGTGGATGACCTTGGCGACGCCAGCGATCTGGGCGGCGGCGGCAGCAGCGGCGGCGGCGTTCTCGCCGGCGACGAGCACGTGCACGTCACCGACGCAGGCCTTGGCGGCCGTGACGGTGTTGAGGGTGGCGCTCTTGATGCTTGCGTTGTCGTGATCTGCAATAACGAGTGCGGTCATGGCTGGTGTCCTTTCGATGTTGTTGTGATGAGCCTTAGATGACCTTGGCTTCGTTCTTGAGCTTGTCAATGAGGGTGGCCGCGTCGGGCACCTTGACTCCGGCGCCGCGCTTGGGCGGCTCGCTGACCTTCAGCGTCTTGATGCGGGGTGCCACGTCCACGCCCAGTTCCTCGGGCTTGAAGGTGTCCAGCTGTTTCTTCTTGGCCTTCATGATGTTGGGCAGCGTGACGTAGCGCGGCTCGTTCAGGCGCAGGTCGGTGGTGATGACCGCAGGTATGTTCAGCGCCAGGGTTTCGAGGCCGCCGTCCACTTCGCGGGTCACGTTCACCTTGTCGCCAGCGATCTCGACCTTGGAGGCGAAGGTGGCTTGCGGCAGGTCGGCCAGCGCCGCCAGCATCTGACCCGTCTGGTTGCAGTCGTCGTCGATGGCCTGCTTGCCCAGGATCACGAGGCCGGGCTGTTCCTTTTCGATCAGAGCCTTGAGCAGCTTGGCCACGGCCAGCGGCTGCAGTTCTTCATTGGTCTCGACCAGGATGCCGCGGTCGGCGCCGATGGCCATGGCAGTGCGCAGCGTTTCCTGGCACTGGGCCACGCCGCAGGAGACGGCGATCACTTCGGTGACCACGCCTTTTTCTTTCAGGCGCACGGCTTCCTCAACAGCAATCTCGTCGAAGGGGTTCATGCTCATCTTGACGTTGGCGATGTCCACGCCGCTGCCGTCGGACTTCACACGCACCTTGACGTTGTAGTCCACCACGCGTTTTACGGATACGAGAATTTTCATGAGAGGATTTCCTATTGAGGTTCAGGCCACCGAGGGCATGGCCTGGAGCTCGCTTGCTGCGCGCTGCGCACGCGAAGTGATCATCACCGTTGCCTCGCCCTCGATGACTACGGTGTCCTTGACTCGGCAGACCGTGGACAGCACTGCCCGTGCCTTGGCCACCTCCACCGACAGTACGGTGACCGCGGCATGAACGGTGTCGCCCGGTTTGACAGGCACCTTGAAGCGCAATTGCTGCCCCAGATAGACCGTACCTGGCCCCGGCAGCCGGTTTGCGACCGCTGCAGAAATCACGCTGGCCGTCAGAAAGCCGTGCGCGATGCGTGCGCCAAATCGCGTCGTGGCCGCGAACTCTTCGTTGAGATGTACCGCATTGGTATCGCCGGAGACGCCAGCAAACATCACGATGTCCGCTTCGGTAATGGTCTTCGAGAAGCAGGCGTTCATGCCCGGCTGCAGATCCTCGACGTCGTAGCCATTCAGGTCGTTCATCGTCTATATCTCTCAGAGCTGGTCGTCCGACAATGCCAACGTGCTGGCCGCGCCATGGACCACGATGTCGCGCAGCGCGGAGGCCTCCACCAGGATGTGCGTCGCATAGTGGCTGGCCGTGATGCGCTTGGCCCGCAGAAAGCCCGCATCGCTGGAATCCGCCGCCAACTGCGCCGTGGCGGCTTCGGCCATGCGCGCCGACAGCCAGCCACCGATCACGGTGCCCGCCAATCGCAGGAAAGGCACCGCCCCCGCGGCGCAGTCCTGCGGCTGCGCGTCACTGTGGGCCAGCTGCCAGTCAGCCCCGTCCTCCAGAGCCCGAACTGCTCTCATCAACGCGTCGCCGATGGACGAGAGCTCCGGGTCGCGCGCATCCATCAACCGGCGCGCATCGCTGTCGATACGTGTCAACAAGCCCTTCAGCGTGCGTCCCCCCTCGCGTGCCAGCTTGCGGCCGATCAGGTCGTTGGCCTGGATGCCGGTGGTACCTTCATAGATCGTCGTGATGCGGGCATCGCGGAAGTACTGCGCGGCCCCGGTTTCCTCGATATAGCCCATGCCGCCATGAATCTGCAGGCCATCGGAGGTGATGCCCTGTGCGCTGTCGGTGCACCAGCCTTTGACCACAGGCGTCAGCAGGCCAACCAGGGCCTGTGCCTGCGCGCGCTCCTGCGCATCGGGGTGTCCGGCGGCGCGGTCCATCTGGCCGGCACAGAAATAGGCCAGCGCGCGCATGGCCTCGGTGCGCGCCTTCATGTCCATCAGCATGCGCCGCACGTCGGGGTGGCCAGCGATGGTGCTGCTGCCGGCCAGCGCCGGCTTGCCCTGCACGCGCTCGAGCGCATAGGCCCGGGCATGCTGGTAGGCACGCTCGGAAACGCCCACGCCCTCCAGCCCGACGTTCAGCCGTGCGTGGTTCATCATGGTGAACATGCACGCCAGCCCCTGGTGCGGCTCGCCGACGAGATAACCGATCGCGCCCCCGTTGTCGCCGAAAGTCATAGAGGCCGTGGGGCTGCCGTGGATGCCCAGCTTGTGCTCGATCGAGGTGCAGGCCAGGTCGTTGCGTTCGCCCAGGGAGCCGTCGTCATTGACCAGGAACTTCGGGCACAGAAACAGCGAGATGCCTTTCACGCCCGGCGGCGCATCGGGCAGCCGGGCAAGCACCAAGTGCACGATGTTCTCGGTCATGTCGTGCTCGCCCCAGGTGATGAAGATCTTGTTGCCGCTGATGCGGTAGTGATCCCCCTCGGGCACGGCGCGGCTGCGCAGCGCGGCCAGATCGGATCCGGCCTGCGGCTCGGTGAGATTCATGGTGCCGGTCCAGCGGCCGGCGACCATGGGCTCCAGAAAGCGCTGCTTGAGCGCCTCGCTGCCGTGGTGGGCAATCGCCTCCACGGCACCGAGCGTGAGCATCTGGCACAGGCTGAAGGCCAGGTTGGACGATTTCCACATCTCCAGCACGGCGGTGGACACCAGCGTGGGCAGTCCTTGACCGCCCCACTCTGTGGAGGCCGGCATTCCAATCCAGCCGTTCTCGCAGAAGCTGGACCAGGCCTCGCGAAAGCCATCGGCGGGCGTGACCTCGCCATCGTGCCAGCGCGCGCCCTGCACATCGCCCGTACGGTTGAGTGAATCCAGCACGCCGGCGGCATAGTGGGCTGCCTCCTGCAGGATGGCCTCGACCAGGTCGGGTGTGGTCTCTTCATGGCCGGGCTGGGCGCAGATCGCTTCCAGGCCTCCGACTTCCTTCATCGTGAACAGCATGTCGCGCAAGGGCGCGGTATAGACAGACATGGCGGACTCCTTTGATGGTAGCGATCAAGCGTTTTGCGGTGTCGGCTGCAACGGGCGCAGTTCTGGCACGGCCTTTTGCGGAGTCGCCGACGTCGGGCCGCCGTACTTGATAAACGCCAGGGCGATTGCGCCGAGGACTCCGAAACCGCCGATCACCAGGAAGTTCTGTTCCAGCGGTAGTTCCAGTGCGACGATCTGGCCGATCAGCAGAGGCGCCGCAATAGCACCCAGGCGCCCTACGCCGGAGGCCATGCCGATACCGGTCGAGCGGATGGACATCGGGTAGAACTGCCCGCAGAAGGCATAGGCCACCAGTTGCGCACCAGTGGTGCAGGCGCCGACCGCGCCAATGATCAGATAGCGCACCTCGGTCAAGGTCTGGAACGTCATCAGGTACAGCAGCACGCCGCCCAGCGCATACATCGCCACCAGCACCCACTTGATGTTGAACTTGTCGGCGAGCCACCCGCCGCACACGGCACCGATGATCGCGCCAACATTCAGCGCGATCACGAAGCTGAGGGCAGACCCCAGGCTGTAGCCAGCCATCGCCATCAGCTTGGTCAGCCAGCTACTGAGCGCATAGACCATGAACAGACCCGAGAAGAAGGCGACCCAGAACAGCGCCGTGCTCAGGCCCCGCCCGTCCTGGAAAAGGCGGGTAACCGGTGCACCTGCCATGCGGTCAGCTGCCGGCACGAAGAACTGGGCGTCCGCCGGGTGCTTGCCGCCCGGCTGGAGATGGCGTGCCACTTCGGCTAGCTCACCATTGCGACGCTGAGCGATCAGGTAGGTCATGGACTCCGGCACCAACTTCAGGATGAACGGAACTAGCAGCACGGGCACCCCCGCCGCGATGAACACGGCCTGCCAGCCATACTCGCCGATCAGTTGCTTGCCCAGCACCGCAGCCAGGATGCCGCCCAGTGCGTAGCCCGAAGTCATCAGTGCCGTCATCAGGCTGCGGATCTTCTTGGGCGAATACTCGACCATCTGTGCCACGATGACCGGGAGCACGCCACCAATCCCCAAGCCAGCAATGAAGCGCACCACGCTGAAGCTGATGGGGTCCTTGGTGAATCCGGCGGCCGCAGTGAACACACTGAACAGCATGACACCAATGGAGAGGGCCCAGCGACGACCAATCCGGTCGGACAGCGTGCCCAGAACCATAGCACCGAACATCATGCCAAACAGCGCCGAACTGGCCATGAAACCGGCAGTCGATGCGTTCACGCCCATCTGCTGCATGATGGACGGCAGGGCGATGCCCACCACGGCGATGTCATAGCCGTCAATGATGAGAATCAACAGGCACCATAGAAGCACCTTGGCATGAAAGCGGTTGAAGCGAGCGTCGTCGGCGAGCTTCTGCATGTCGATTTGGCACACGTGTTTGTCTCCTTTGAACTTGGCTCCGGATCGTGGGGACGGCGGTCATCGCCGCACCGCTACATATCGTCCAGCGCACGCAAGGAATCGTAGGTGCCGGTGCAGCAATCCGCGATGACGAAGCGCCCCGATCGAATGACAAACGGCCCCTTTCTGAGGGCCCCGTCAAGTGCGCCAAGAGGTCAAGCGTCAAGCAAAATTGAGATGAACCCTGTCGAGCATCTGTGAAAGGTGCCACTTCAAGACCAGTTCGCAAACAAGGTGTTCAAAGGACCGAAGGCCATACACGGCGCGCTGGTGCAAATACCCATTGCTCTCGAAACACCCCCCCACAAAGAACCCAGTCAATGACTGGGCTTGATTGGGTTGCTTCTACATCCTTGAGGGCAAATTAGCGCATCAGGCGAGCCGATAGCGCATGGCGCCGTCTTCATCCTCTGCAGACACGATTTCCCCACGCTGGTCGAGATAGTTCAGGTGGGCGAGTGTCTCTCCGGTCGCGAGGTTGAGGTGCATTTGCTCCGCAACAGTGGACGAACGGTACAAGACGCGAACTAGGTCGATGACCCTTAAAGGCTGCGCAAGTTGTTGCCTGACACGGTCTGTGCCTTTCACGGCGCTCGCACGTAGTTGCTCCAACCGTAGGTGCAGGCCATAGAAAGGTTCGTTGTGGGCAGGCAGAACCAAGACGCTCCCAGGTACGCGTTGCAGCAATCGGTCGATGGAGTCGAGCCAGCCCTGCAAAGGATTAGCATGCGGCTCGGTGGCGTACACGGAGGTATTGGAACTGATCCTGGGAAGAACCTGATCTCCCGATATCAGCAAATCCAGTTCGCGCGAGTAAAAGCACGCGTGCTCGGGAGAATGTCCTGTGCCAACAATGACCTCCCATTCCTGATTCCCGATCCGCAACATCTGACCATCCGTGAGCCGTACAAAGCTGTCAGGCAAAGGATGAATCATTTTGCCGAAGTCACCAAACCGAGTGCGATACTCATCGACCTCGGTGTCGCTCCATCCGGCTCTCCGGTAGAAGCGAACACCATCGACTGGCGCTTCCCGCCCTGAATCGGCAAGCATCACCCGACAGCTTAAATACTCGTCTCGTGTCATCCACAGCGCGCATTCGAAGCGACGTGTCAACCATCCCGCCATGCCCACGTGATCCGGGTGCATGTGCGTCGCCATTACACGGGAGACAGGACGGCCTGCTAGCGGCCCCTGAGGAGCGAACAAGGCGAACCATGCGTTCATTACGTCCACGCTACGAATTCCGGTGTCCACGACCGCCCAACCAGAACCATCGCTCAATACCCAGAGGTTGATGTGATCCAGGGAAAACGGCAGCGGCATGCGTAGCCACAGCACACCTGGCTTGATTTCAATGGCTTGACCAGGCAGCGGGAGATGAGAGAACGGATACGAGAGTGCCGGGGCTGCGTCGGTCATGATGCTTGGTTTACATTCTGGCAATGCCGCTTCAATGGTGCACAGCCATCACTCTTATGCTGTGCGAGTTCATTTTTAGCTTAAGGTCAGCACTGACAAGTGACAATGACGAATGACCTCGATAGGCTGACGGAAAACGTCTGCGTCCTGGCGCAGCCAGTCACTGCGCTGCCGTCGGTGCAACCCCCAACGGCGGTCAACAGTCTCTTGAGCGCACAAGAGCCTCGCCCGAAGCAGGCCACGGCCCCGGTAGCCATGAAGGCGCCGATCTCCTCGGCGGCCAAGCTGAAATTGGTCGGATACCTCTATGTAAGGTACTGCTTGGTGCGCGAGCGGGCACGGTAGGCTCCCGGCGCGCTGCCGGTCCAGACCTTGAAGGCGCGTTGGAAGGCGGTGCTGTCGGTGAAGCCCAGGTCAGCGGCGATGGCGGCGAGCGAGGCTTCGCTGCTGGTCAGGCGTACGATCGCCATGTCGCGCCGCAGTTGGTCCTTTAGCGCCTGGAAAGAAGTGCCCTCGGAGGCCAAGTGCCTCTGCAACGCACTCACCGACATGTGCAGGCGCTGCGCAGTGACGGCCAGATCAGGCCATTCGGGACTGGCCCGCTGCAGCACCATGCGGACCCGCGCGCTGGCGCTGCGCTCGTTCAGGTACGGCCCCACCACGTTGCCTGGCGTGGCGCGCAGGAAGGACTGCAGCGCGTCCCGATCGCGCCGCACCGGCTGTTTGAAGGCATCGGCGTCGAACCAGGCGGCCGTGCGCGGCTGCCCAAAGCACAACGTGCCGGAAAAGATGCGTTGGTAGTTCTGCGCGTGAGGTGGCGGCGCAAAGTTGAAGTCGAAGCGCTGCGGCACCAGTCGGCCGCCGTGCAGCCATACCAGCAGTCGCCAGAACACGCGCAGCAGATGTGCGTGCAGGAAGTCGGCATGCGCGCCCGGGCCGCCACGCATATCGAGCGCGACACCCGTCAGCCTGCCCTCAGTCACGGGGACTAGCGCCACATCGTCCTGCAGCAAAGCAAAGGATTCACCCAGGCGGCGCAGGGCGAACGACAATGAGTGGGCAGTGAACGCACTGCGCACCATCAGTGCGAAGCTGCCCGGGCGCATCGGCCGCCCATGCAGGTAGCCCAGGCACTCGTCGTTCAGGCTGTCCTTGACGGCGATGAACAGCGCGTTGAACTGCTCCACGGTCACGCGCGACTCCTCCAACTCCAGCAGCGATTCACTGATGCCCGCGCGCCCCAGCACACCTACCAGCCATTCTGGCGTGGCCAGCCCCTTGCCGCGCGCACCGTCCAGCAGGCCATGCACGGCAAAGATGGGAGCGGTTAAGACGGGTTCCAGCATGGCGTGTGATCTAAGGGGCCAACGCCGGTCGCATAGGCCGAAAGAAGTTAATTGTCAGTTGATTGAGGTAATCCGCCATCGCCCTTGCAAGGGCCAATTACTACGATTGTGTCATCCCCAAAACATTTCGGCAGTGGCACTGCGCGGAACGTCCGATGCGGGGACAGAAGCCAACATATAAGGAGACGCTCTCATGTTGCCACAGCTTTATCGCCACGCCTGGATGGACGGCGAGATCGACGCATTTCGCGAGCAGGTGCGCCGCTACGTTGCCGCCGAATTCACGCCCCGGCTCGATGAATGGCGCCGTCAGGGCTACATCCCGCGCGAGGTCTGGCGTCCATTCGGCGAGATGAGCTTTCTGCTGCCCGAGATGCCCGAGACCTATGGAGGCGCCGGCGCCAGCCTTGCCTACCAGTTGGTGGTGCAGGACGAGCTAGCCAAGGCCGAGATGCCAGTCAATATCGCGGTGCACACCATCGCTTCGCACTACATCCTGGACTTCGGCACGGAAGCGCAAAAGCAGCGCTGGCTGCCCAAGGTGACGAACGGCGAGATGCTGGCCGCCATCGCGATGACCGAGCCGGGTTGCGGCTCGGATCTAAAGGCCATTTCCACCCGGGCCCGCCGTGACGGAGACCACTACGTGATCGACGGCGCCAAAACCTTCATCACCAACGGCTTCACTGGCAACCTGCTGATCGTCGCGGCGCGCACCAGCGGCGCGGGCAGCAAGGGGGTGTCGCTGTTTGTGCTGGAAACCGAGAATCTGCCCGGCTTTCGCGTTGGCCGACTACTGGAGAAGATCGGCATGCAGGCATCGGACACGGCGGAGTTGTTCTTCGACGGCGTGCGCGTGCCAGCCGACCAACTGCTGGGCGAGGTCGAAGGCAAGGGCTTCGGGCAGTTGATGGGCGCGTTGCCCTACGAGCGCATGCTCATTGCCGTGCCGGCGGCCGCCACTATCGAGCAGGCACTGGCCGTCACGGTGGAGTACACGAAGCAGCGCAAGGCCTTCGGTGCGCCCCTCTTCGATATGCAGCTCACGCGCCAGAAACTGGCTGAGGTGGCCACTACCGCGCATGTGGTGCGCAGCTTCGTCAACGACTGCACCCAGCGCCTGTTGGACGGCACGCTGGATAACGAGGCCGCCTATATGGCCAAGTGGTGGTGCACCGAGCAGCAGTGCCGCGTGGTGGACGAATGCCTCCAATTGTTCGGCGGCTACGGCTACATGGCCGAGTACCCGATCGCGCGGATGTATGCCGCTTCGCGAGTGCAGAAGATCTATGGCGGCGCCAACGAGGTCCTGAAAGACCTGGTTTCGAGGAAGCTGTGAACATGTCGCACACGTTGCATACGCTGCAGATGCCGCTGCACGGCGTCCGCGTGGTGGAGTTCGAGGGCATAGGGCCAGGCCCGCTGGCCGCCAGGATGCTAGCTGACATGGGCGCCGAGGTGATTACGCTGACACGCGCCGAGCAGGCCGCTGCGGCGCGGCGGCTGGGCGGGGCGGTGGAGAACCCGCTGCGCCGCGGCAAGACGGTCGAGGTCATCGACCTGAAGTCGCCCGAAGGCAAGGCGCGTGCCCTGGACCTGATCGCTCAGGCAGACGCCTTGATCGAAGGCTTTCGCCCCGGTGTGATGGAACGGTTGGGCTTCGGCCCCGCCGAGTGTGCGGCGCGCAACCCCAGGCTGGTCTACGGCCGCATGACGGGCTGGGGCCAGGACGGCCCGCTCGCCCAGGCCGCCGGACACGACATGAACTACGTCGCGCTGACCGGCCTGCTGTCGCTGTCGGCACACAAAGGGCAAGCGCCCATCGTTCCGCCCACGGTACTCGGGGACGCGGCCGGGGCGCTGGGCATGGCTTTCGGCGTCGCCTGCGCGCTGGTCGATGCGCGCGCCACCGGCCGCGGCCGGGTCGTGGACGCCGCCATCGTTGACATCGTGGCAATGCTGGGCACCCTGGTGCACTGGATTCGCGCCAATGGGCAGATCGATGGCGCGCAGCCGAGTCCGTTTCACGATTCGCCGTTTTATGACGTGTACGCCTGCGCCGACGGCGGCTTCATCAGCCTCGGCGCGATCGAGCCGCCTTTCTACGCCTTGCTGCTGTCGAAGCTGGGCCTGGCGGACGTGGAGCCTGCCGACCAGTACGACACGGCAACGTGGCCGGCGCTGAAAGAGCGCATCGCAGCCCTCATCCGCAGCCAGCCCCGAGCGCACTGGTGCGCGCTGCTCGAAGGCAGCGACGCTTGCTTTGCACCCGTGCTCAGCCTCGCCGAGTCGGTGCAGCATCCGCATAACGCGGCACGGGGCATCTACCAGATCACCCCCTCCGGCGCCATCGAAGCGGCCCCGGCCCCACGGTTCCAGGCACTCGACACAACTACCTAGGAGACAAGCACATGACCGAAACCGTCCAGCCCACCAAGCCTGTCCGCGGCTGCCCGTCCACCACGGGCAACGAGCGCCAACTGAACACCACGACGCTGATCCGCCACGCTGCACGCACCCATGGGGATCAGGAGATCGTGTATCGCACACCCGGCGGCGGCTGGGACCGCTACACCTATGCCGACTGCTACGCACGCGTCTGCCGCAGCGCCAATGCGCTGCGCGCGCTCGGCGTCGAGCCGGGCGACCGGGTCGGCGTCCTGGACTGGAACAGCCGGCGCCACTTCGAGCTGTACTGGTCCATCCCCGGCCTGGGCGCGGTCATGCTGCAGATGAACCTGCGCCTGGGCCCCGAGGACCTGGGCTACGTTGTCGGCCATAGCGACGTGTCCTACGTTTGCGTGGACGAATCATTGCTGCCTATTGCCGAATCCGTCGCAGCGAACTCGCCCCAGATCAAGGGCTGGATCGTTATGACCGAAAAGCCGCTGGACCAGGTCAAGACCACGCTGGCGCCGCTGCTGCACTACGAAGACCTGCTGGCCGCCGCCGACGCCAAGATCGACTGGCCCGAGATCGACGAAACCTCGGCTTACAGCGCCTGCTACACCACCGGCACCACGGGCAAGCCCAAGGGCGTGTACTACTCGCACCGCGGCATCTACCTGCATTCCACGGGCATGGCCACCAACATGGGCATGACGCTGGACGACTGCGTCATGCTCATCACGCCCATGTTCCACGGGCAGTGCTGGGGCCTGCCGCAGGCGGCCACGCTGCTGGGCGACAAGATCGTGCTGCCGGGCCGCTACGCCGCCGAGGACACCAAGCCATTGGTCGACACCATGATCGCCGAGGGCGTGACCATCACCAACGGCGCACCGGCCATCTTCCAGCCTATGCTGCAGTACATCGAGACGTTGCCGGTCAAGCCGGACTTCAGCCGCATGCGCATGCTGTCCGGCGCCACCGAGCCACCTCTGTCGATGATGATCGGCTTTTACGAACTGACGGGTGCCGAGGTGGTGCACGGCTACGGCGCCACCGAAGCCACGACGCTGGTGGCGGTCAACCGCCTCAAGTCCACGCTCAAGAAGCGCCTGACCCAGGACGAGCAGTGGAACCTCAAGCGCAAGCAGGGCCTGATCCTTACCGGGGTGGACATCCGCATTCTCGATGCAGACGACCAGGACCTCCCGCACGACGGACAGTCGGCTGGCGAGATCTGCCTGCGCGGCCCCTGGATCACGACCAGCTATCACGACATGCCGGATTCAGGCGACCGCTTCCTGGAGGGCGGCTGGTGGCGCTCGGGCGATGTCGGCACGGTGGACGAGAACGGCTACCTCAAGGTTACCGACCGCATCAAGGACGTGATCAAGAGCGGCGGTGAATGGATCTCATCCATTGACATGGAGAACCTGCTCATGGGCCATCCGGCTGTGCGTGACGCCGCAGTGGTCGGCATTCCGCATGCTAAGTGGCAGGAACGGCCGCTGGCCCTGGTGGTGCTGAAGCCCGGTCAGCAGGCGACCCAGGAACAACTGCAGGAACACCTGAGCAGCGCGTTCGCCAAGTGGCAGTTGCCGGACCAGGTTCTGTTCGTCGAAGCCATCCCCAAGACCAGCGTCGGCAAGCTCGACAAGAAGCGCATACGCGTTGAGCATGCGGACCGCTACGCCGAGTGAGCCAACCTTTTGCTACAGGAAAACAACATGAATGACCATGAACCCGTCATCGTCGGTGCGCTGCGCACCCCCGTGGGCAAGCGCGGCGGGCGCTTGCAGAAATGGCACCCCGTTGATCTGCTGGGTGAGACGCTGCGTCAGCTGGTCGAGCGCTCCGGCATCAACCCCGCCGATCTGGACGATGTGATCGTCGGTTGCGTGCTGCAGTGGGACCAGCAGCACGGCAATCTGGGCCGGCATGCCGTGCTGGCGGCGGGGCTGCCAGAATCCGTCCCGGCGGTGACGGTCGACCGGCAATGCGGCTCCGGCCAGCAGGCGGTGAGCTTTGTCGTGCACGGTATTCAAGCGGGCGCCTACCAACTGGCCATCGGCGCCGGGGTAGAGTCGATGTCGCAGGCGCCCATGCCGCCGTCATTCAAGCCCGGCGCGCCGCTCGGCGCGCAATACAGCCCGCGTGAGCTGGCGCGCTACCAGGGCAACCCGCTGATACCGCAAGGCGCTTCGTCGGAGTTGATGAACAAGCGCTTCGGCCTCACGCGCGAGGCGCTGGACGCCTTCGCCGTGCGCAGCCATCGGCGCGCCATTGAGGCTTCGCGGGCTGGTCGTGTCCAAGACCAACTCGTGCGGCTGCATGAGGATCCGACCGACCCAGACAGCCCGCTCGTCACCGCCGACGAGGGCATGCGCGCCGACCCCAACCCCGAGAAGATGGCTACGCTTAAGCCCGTGTTTGCCGCAGACGGCGCTACAACGGCTGCTAACTCCTCGCAGATCAGCGACGGCGCCGCCGCGCTGCTGATCGCCAGCCGCGCCTACGCCCAGCAGCACGGCCTGAAGCCGCGTGCGCGCTTCGTCAGCACCGCAGTGGCGGCAGCCGACCCTGTCATCCAGTTCACTGCTGTGCTCGATGCCACCCGCAAGGCGTTGAAGGAATCGGGGCTGACCCCGGCCGACATCGACCTGTTTGAAGTCAATGAGGCATTCGGCGGCGTGCCGCTGATGTTCCAGCAGGAATTCGGCATTCCGGACGACCGCCTCAACGTCAATGGCGGCTCGGTGGCCATCGGCCATCCGCTGGGCTCCACTGGCGCGCGCATGCTCACCGACCTGCTGTGCGAGCTGGAGCGCCGAGGCGGCCGCTATGGCTTGCAGACCATCTGCGAGGCTTCGGGCACGGCCAACACCACCATCATCGAGCGCCTGGCATGAACGAGGCCACCATGAGCGAAGCCAGCGAAGTGCTCGTCAGCCGCGAAGGCGCCATCGTCACCTTGATCATCAACCGCCCGCGCGCGAAGAACAGCTTGAACCGCGCAGTATTCGATGGCCTGCGTGCACAGCTCGTGCAACTGCGCGACGACGATGCCGTACGCGCGGTCATCATCACCGGCGCCGAGGGCGTGTTTTGTGCAGGGGCCGACATCACGGCCTTCGACTCTCTGCGCGCCGAACCGCTGCTGGGCGACCGTGCGGCGGCAGGTGGCCACTTCTGGGCGGAACTGGAGCGCTTCCCTAAGCCCGTCATCGCAGCCGTGGAAAAGCTCGCGCTGGGCGGCGGCACGGAACTGGCGTTGGCCTGTGACATTGCTATCGCTGGCGAGTCCACCAAGTTCGGCGTGCCTGAAGTCAAGCTGGGCGCCATTCCCGGGGCCGGGGGCACCCAGCGTCTGATCCATGCCATCGGCAAGTCCAAGGCTATGGCCCTGCTGCTGACCGGCGATTTCATCGACGCCCGCAAAGCCTGCGATGCGGGCATGGTCGCCGAGGTGACGGCTGACGGCCAGGCCCTGCCGACGGCGTTGGCGATGGCCAACCGGATTGCATCCAATTCGCCGCTGGCCGTGGCACTGGCGAAAGATGCGGCACTGGCCAGCTTTGAAACTCCGCTCGCGCAAGGCCTGGAGCATGAGAAGCGTAATTTCCTCGTCGCTTTGCATTCGGCCGACAACCTGGAGGGGCAAGCCGCATTCCTCGGCAAGCGCCTCCCCCACTTCACGGGCCAATAGCGCCTGTCTCTCATCCATCGAGCAAAAATCATGCAACTCAATTCCGACATCTCCGCCGTCATCACCGGGGGCGCTTCCGGCCTAGGAGCTGCCACGGCCAGGCGCTTGGCCAGCCATGGTGTCAAAGTCGCCATCTTTGACATGAACGAAGCCATCGGCCAGGCGTTGGCCAGCGAACTTGACGGTGTTTACTGCAACGTGGACGTGACGTCCGAGGAGCAAGTGGACGCCGCCTTCGCCAAGGCCCGCGCGGCCATTGGACAGGAACGCATTCTGGTCAACTGCGCCGGTACTGCCGATGCCGTCAAGACGGTCAGCCGCGACAAGAAAACCGGCGAAATCCGCCCATGCCCAACAGATCGTTTCAATCGCATCATTCAGATCAACCTAGTGGGCACCTTCCGCTGCATCGCCAAGTCAGCCGCGGGCATGTTGACGCTCGCGCCGCTGGCCGATGGCGACCGCGGCGCCATCGTCAACACTGCGTCGGCCGCCGCACAGGATGGCCAGGTTGGCCAGGCCAGCTATGCTGCCAGTAAGGCTGCCATCGTGGGCATGGCCTTGCCGATTGCGCGCGACATGATGGACGAAGGGATCCGGGTCAACACCATCATGCCGGGGATCTTCGGAACACCATTGCTGCTGGGCCTGCCGGACAACGTCAAGCAGGCGCTGGCGGCCAGCGTGCCCTTTCCCAAGCGTTTGGGCGATCCCGATGAATTCGCGCAGGCCGTCGAGTTTCTCGTCACCTGCGGCTACATGAACGCCGAGTCCATTCGGGTGGATGGCGCTATTCGCATGGCGCCGCGCTGACGCCTGAAATCTTGGCCCATCAGGAAGCGTCATGTCCGAAAATTCTGTCATTCTCGAAAAGCATGGTGCTGTTGCGACCATCACACTCAATGCGCCTCAGAAAAAGAATGCGCTGAGCACGTCTGTCGTCAACGTGCTAGCTGGCGTCATTGCAGACGTCGAACGTGACGGCTCGATTCGCGCTTTGCTGCTGCGCGGCGAGGGCCGGATGTTCAGTTGCGGCGGCGACATCGACGAAATGGCGGCAGCAGGCGAAGCGTTGTCTACCTTGGTCGATGACGAATTGAGGGTGGTCGAACGCATGATTCCTCAATTCGCCAGCCTGCCATTCCCGGTGGTCTGCGCCGTACAAGGCGCGGTCGCTGGAGGCGGCCTCGGACTAGCATTGGCCTCTGACTACCTGATTGCCGCAAGTGGGACGAAATTCGTGGCGGCCCACACCGGCCTTGGATACGCGGGGGATTTCGGCATCAGCTGGCTCCTGCCGCGCGCAGTGGGCGGACGACGCGCACGCGACATGATCCTGACCAACCGCGTGGTCGGTTCGGATGAAGCCTTGGCCTGGGGATTGGTCGAGAAAGTAGTTCCGGGCGAGAGCCTGCTGGACGAAGCGCAGCGCATGACGGTGCAATTCTCGACCGGTCCTACGCATGGTTATGCGGGCGCCAAGCGCCTGCAACTTGCTGCCTTCGAGAGCGGTCTGGTGACCTCATTGAGGTTAGAGGCGGCCGAAATGAATCGGGCCTCGAAAACCACGGATTCGCTGGAAGCGGTCCACGCGTTCGTCGCAAAGCGAGTGCCTCAGTTTACCGGACGCTGAACGGTTGTAGACGCATCCAGTTGGTGGAGTTCAATTGCCGTTGGCGTCAGGTAATGGATAAACCCAACTGGCGTCGGATTTGCCAGGATACAGTGCCACCATGTATCTGTGCAGAAATCAGCATGCCGAGTCGTTGTTCGATGACCGGCTTCCACGGCACCAGGCTGAACCCCATACCGTCATCCAGCATCGCGTAGCGCCCGCTGGCCAGCATGAGGCTGCGGCGGTAGATACCCGCCACGCGCTGCCCCTCAGCTACCGGACGATGCTCCAAGCCCGTATCAGCGGCAATGTCCTTCGCGGCCTGCGCCACTTCCCGATTGCGCAACGCGCCCAGCAGATTGCGCGCCAGGATCACGCGCTGGCCGCGCCGCTCGGCCAGTCCCTGTTCGGCCAGGAAATCGGCGCGCTGCTGTAGCGCCTGCTTGGCCTCGCCGCCAAAGCCCAGGTCACCCAGACCGGAGCCGCCGCCGATCAACTGCTGATCCAGCCAGGTGGCACCGATCACGCGGGCCTGCCGCTCGATGGGCAGGTGCGATTTCAGCTCCACGGCCACGCCGCCCAGGCGCTGCGCGTCGTACTGGCGGCCACGCTCAGGCAAGTCACCGGGCACCTTCCATAGTCCCTCAGCGACGCGCTCCACGATGCCCGCTCGGCGCAGGGCTTCAAGGCGGCGGACATGGGCCGCAACCACTTCATGCGGGTCGCGGCCATCCTTGGCCTGGCCTTGTGCAATGGCCAAGTGATGGTCGGTGCGGTACAGCCCATTGGTCGCCAGCGCGGTGATGGTCTTGTCCGCTGCGCGCACCTCGGCGGAGCCTTTCACCTCGACCACTGCGCTCATGGGGTACTGCTCCAGTTCCGTCCTGGGCGGCAGCGCCACATAGTGGGCCTTGCCGTCGATGCCATCGACCACCAGATAGCCCCGGTCGTACAGTTCGTCGGCCAGTCCTTTGCCCGCCACGCGGCCGATGATGGAGTGTCCATCCTCGCCCGGTTGGAACACGGCCAGGTCACGCTGCTTGCCGCCCATCGCGCGCTGCATGGTGCGGATGATGTCGCCACGTTCTCCCATGGCCCGCAAGGTTTTCTCGGCATCGGCATGCACGGCCCAAGTGCCGGGCTGGGTCTGCGTGGCAAGCCCCATGCGTTGAAGCCGCTGCAAGCGCCCGACCAGCAGCAGACGCTGGCGTTGCAGTTTGGGTTCGTTGAAGCGCTCGACCTTCACCAGGCCGTCCACCGCCTCGCGCTGGAGGGTGCGATCCAGGCTCGTCCACCGCTCCTGTTCCACTTCGCGGGCTAGGGTGCGCTGGATCTCCAGCTCGGTGCGCGGCCCCAGCCATTCGGTGGCCAGTTCCATCGCCCGCTCGCGCATGCCGCGGGTGATGTACTCCTGCGAAATGATGAGATCCTTGCCAGTGTCGTCCTTGCCGCACAGCACGACATGGGTGTGCGGGTTGTCGGTATTCCAGTGATCGACCGCCACCCAATCCAGGCGGGTGCCCAGGTCGGCCTCCATGCGCTGCATCAGGTGCCGGGTGTAGGTGCGCAGGTCTTCGAGCTGCTCCGCATCCTCGGGCGAGACGATGAAGCGGAACTGGTGGCGGTCGCCCTTGCCACGCTCCTCGAAGGCGGCCGTGTCCGCCTCGTCGGTGATGGCGCCATAGGCACGGCCCTGTCCACCCTGGCGGTCCACGCCTTCGCGCTCGATGTAGCGCAGGTGCTGCACGGTGGAGCGGCCGCTGGCCTGCTGCAAATACACCAGCCGCACCTTGACCGTGGCCCGGCGAGAAAGCGCCGTCAACGACTGGCCCGTGAAGCGGGCTGCGACATGACCGCGCCCCAGGCGCGAACCGGGGGGCTTGCCGGTGGTCTTGCGCCCCCGGCCAGAGACGCCAGCGGCCTTGCTCGTCTGGCGCAGCACCTGGGCAATGAAGGTGTCGCCGCGCTGCCTGGGCTTGCTGGGCCGCACGCGAAAACGGTCATCGTCACCGGGATTTCCGCGCTGGCTCATGATGCAGTCCCCACCAAGCCCATCGCGCCCGAGCGCATGCGGCACACGGTATTCCCAATGCCCGCAAGGCCTTGGGGCTGCTGGCGGCACGAAGCCACCTTGTGGCGAGTGCCGCCCCCAACCCACGTGCAGACTGGCTTTGCGCGCGCCGTGGTGCCGCGCCCTTCAATCTTGCCTTCCGCCTTTGCCCCTCGCTGACGCTCCGGGCAGCGGCGGCCCGGCGGCGCTGCTGCACGAGCAGCCAGCGCGCCGGCGAACGCAAACACGGCCACTGGCCGGGCGCGTTCGAGGCAAGACGCCTGCACGTTGGATGGCTGCGCCGAAGGCAGCGCGAAGTGCGGCGCGGATGCGCTCGCACTGCACGCGCAACGACACAGCGACGGCCAGCAGCACGACACGCCCGATGGCACGATGAGATGCACGGCAGCGTGCAGCGAATCGGCGGCCATCATGGGCGCGACTCCAGCCAGACCGGACGCGCAACGCCGATCACGGCAGCTGCGCTGACCGGCCCGAAGTAGCGGCTGTCGAACGACGCCGGATTGGTGACGCTGAGCAGGAACAGCTCGCCGGGCCGAAGGCGGCGGCACTGCTGCCAGGATGGCAGCGGCCGGCCCCAGCGATCCGCAGACAGCACGGCGGCCGAAGGCACGCCGTCGATGCGAACGCTGCCGCCGACGATGCACACCTCTTGCGGCGCCACTGCGCCCACTCGCTTGAGCAGGGGAATGCGTGTCGGCAGGTAGCCGCGCTGCGCAGCGAGCGCGGCAGCCTCGGCCGGCAGCGGAACCAGCACGATGGTGCCCACGGATAACCGACGTGACAGCGGGCTAGCGCGATGGTCAAGCGGATCGACGCGATACCAGCCGACTGCCACGCTGTCGGACGGGTTGTAGGTCAGGCGCGGCAGTGGATGCACGAAGGACGCCCAGGCCAGCGCAGCGAGGCCGCAGGCGGACAGGCCCGCCAGCACGATGCGAGCGCGCAGGCGCAAGCGAGGACGCGGTGCGGTGCCGGTAGTCGAAACGGCGGTCATGGCAGCGCCCTCCCGATGAGCCAGGCGGAGTGCCGCTCGGCGGTGTATTCGGGCAGCGGCAGGCGCGCAGCGAGCCGGTTGGCGAGCGTGCGCCAGTACGCGGGCGAAACGGCAGCGGGCGCGATGCCCAGCGCCTCGATGGCGTCGATACGCTCCAGCACGGCGCGCACCGATTGCTCACCTTCGGCGTGCAACAGCAAGCGCGCGCCCGGCTGCACGCCGGGGATGCGCTGCTCCTCATCTAGCGGCGTGCAAGCCTGCATCACCATGAGCTGCCAGCGCACGGTGCCGTAGTCGTTGGCCTGCCAGCGAATGCGGCAGAAAACGGCGTTCGGCAGGAACACGGCGAGACTGCGCCAGCGGTCGAACCGGTGCGTGCGCGCGGGTTCGCCGAAGCGCAGATAGAGCTTGAAACGGTGCTCCAGGAAGGCCAGCGAAACGCGCGTTAGCGGCGTTGAAATAGGCCGCGCCGCGTGTGCTGGGAATGGTGGCGCTGGTACAGCCGTGGCCGCACCAGCGGCAGGCAAAGCGGATGCGATCATGGTGTGTTCTCCCTGCGGTGTTCTGGAAACTCGCGCTCCAGCAGGCCGCGCAGCAGTTCGGCCACCGTCACGCCTTGCGTGAAGGCCGATACCTTGATGCGCGCCCGCATGGCGGGCGTGATGTCGAGGGTCAGACGAGCCGTGTAGAGGTCGCCTTTGCCCAGCGCATCGACGTCACCTTGGCGAATCCACGCTTCGGCGTGCGGATTCGTGGGCGGGCGCGCGCCAATGCCCACGCGCTTGGCTGCGCGTTTGCTGCCGAGTGACGGCTTTGTGGTCATGATGGCCACCGCAGCAGTTCGTCCACCAGCGCGGTGATTTCGCGGGCGGCGGCGCTGTCGGGCGCCAGCTCGCGGGCAAGCCGGCCGGCGGCCACGCTGTCTGCGAAGACGATGCGCTGGCGTACTTCCGAGCGCAGCGCGGGCAGCGGCTGCTCGGCCAGAGCGCCGCGCGCTTCGCGTCCGATCACCGTGGTGCTGACGCGCCGGTTGATGACGAATGCCGCGCGCAGCGCAGGCCGGAACACCTGCGCCTCGCGGATCAGCGCCACCATCTCGGCGCTGGCCCACAGGTCGTAGGGGCTGGGCTGCACGGGGATCAGCACGCGCTCGGCCGCCAGCAGCGCGGAGCGCGCCAAGGCGGCGATGCGCGGCGGGCCGTCGATGACGACGTGATCGGCCCGCCTGGCGAGTTCTGGCGCCTCCTGATGCAATGTTTCGCGAGCGAGGCCCACGGCGCTGAACAGCCGTGGCAAACCTTGCTGGCTGCGGCGCTGCGTCCAGTCCAGCGCGGAGCCTTGCGGGTCGGCGTCCAGCAGTACGACGTGCTGGCCGCGCATCGCCAGCTCACCGGCGATGTGGGTGGCGAGCGTGGTCTTGCCCACGCCGCCTTTCTGGTTGAGCAGCGCGACGATCATGGCCTGACCCTCCACGTTGGAAAGCCCGGCTGTTGCTGCTGTGCGTGGTGCCGCTCGGCGGTTTTCCACCGGCGTGCGGCGCTTCTACTATCAGTTAGATGATTTAAGTTAGGGAAGTTAGAGGGGCCGCAAACCCGCACCGTTATTGGGTTTGCTGGCGATTCGTACTCCTGATAGCACGATAGCCGTACTCCCGATAGCACGATACGCCGTACTCCTGATAGCACGAGCCCATCCACAAGCTGCGCACCGTTTATCCCCGTGCCGTGAACGGCACGGGCCGGAAGGTCAGCAGCTCGGCGCCGTTGTCCGGCATTCGCTCGATGCCCAGGACGTAGCCGGGCATCGACTGCCGAGCGACTAGCGCGCGCAGGTCGTAGGCGAAGTCCGAGAAGCGCGTGGCGCTGCCCGATTTCCGATACAGGTGCCGAAAATCGAATTGCCAGCCGCCCGGTTGGCGCCCGCCGTGCTTGCGCACCAGCCGGTACAGCCATCGCTCGATCCCGCCCGTGAGCCGGAAATACGCCGGGTCGATGGTCAGTACCAGGGCGGCATCCATGACGCCCGCGTAAAACCAGTCCGGCAGGATCAGCTCCAGCCCCAAGGGCGTGCCCTTGGCATCGGCCAGTTCCTTCCATTCGTTGATCCACGAGAAGCGGTGCAGCCGTCTTCCCGTGGTCTCCCGGATGGACGTGGCCACCGTGGTGGATTGCAGGCGATCCAAGGCCGCTTTGAGACGTTGGTAGTCGCGCAGCGACGTACCGCGCCCGATGAAGCGCAGGATCTCGTAAGGCGTGGCCTGCATCAGCCGCGACGGGCGCAAGCCCGCATCGCGCGCTTCCACGATCTGACTGGCCGCCCAGATCAGGATGTCCGCATCCCAAATCGTGGCGATGCCGTGCTCCTGCGTGCCCTCCACGCGGATCGTGATGCCGCTGGCCCGGAAGTCGATCGGCGCGACGCGCCGCGACTTCGCCAGCGAGAAGAACGGAAAGGCCATCAAGTCCTGGCTGTCGCGCGGCGCCATGTCGCCCGGCAAGGCGCGAAACAGATCGAGCTGTTCGCGCTCTGGCACGGGCCGCTGCCGGGACGGCAGCGCAGTGCTGGACATGGCGATGGCCTGCCGCGTGCCGCCGATCAGCGCGCACGGCTGTCGGCCGAGTGGTGCTCGGCGTATTCGGGATCGGAAGTCGTCTCGAAGCTGCGGTCGGCGGCCCAGGCGTCGAGGTCGGCCACGGCGTACATGACGCGCCGGCCGAACTTGCGAAAACGCGGGCCACCGCCGAGTACGCGCTGTTTTTCCAGCGTGCGCGGCGACAGCCGCAGGTAGTCGGCGGCCTCGTCGTTGGTCAGATAACGCTGCGGCTGCGCAGCAGTGGTCGGGGCAGTGGCGGGTGCGGCAGAAGGCCGCAAGGGAGCGGGACGCATAGTGAGAACCTCCGTAGCTTTCAAAGCTCCGGCCGCACAGCGCAACCGGATGGAGGCAGTCTCAGAAAACGAAGCCCTCTTGCTCAGGGTCGTTTTGCGTGGCCATCAAAACGACCCTTCTCAAGCGGCGCAAGCTGTGCTAGGCGGCGATAGCCGCCGCGCATCAGCGCATCGCCGCGCCGCACCAGGCGGCGTACCTTGGAGCGCAGGCCGCCGTCGCTGTACCAACCGGCCGTGGCGTCTACGCCGAACAATCCTTCGGCCACGTCGCGCAAGGACGCGCCCGCCAGGGTCGCGTCGAGCGCCTGCAGGGTGTGCAGCTCCAGTAACGCAGCAGGCGTCGGCCTGGGCCTGGTTCGCGCGGCGCTGGGCGCGTGATCGAGCACAGGCGCGGCAGCGTCGCCGCGATGGGCATAGGCGACAGCCATGCCGTCTTCCAGGCCAAAGGCCAGCGCGTAACGCTGGCAATGGCCGGGGCTGCGCGCGATCAATGCCAGCCGCTTGCCATCGTGGAGCAGGTGCTTGTGGCCGGGAATGTTCCAGAAGTCGAATCTGGCCGCGTCAGGCGGCGGATCAGCATCGGGATAGAGTTGCACCACGGCCGCATGGCCGGGCAGCCAGGCCGGATGCGCGTCACGCGCATCCAGCGCCGGGTCTTCCAGCAGGCGCAGGCCCCAGCGATACGCAGCATCGGGGCGGCGCGCACGGCGCACCCAGTCAAGCCGGTAATCAGGATGCCTACGCAAGTACTCCCAGGCCAGCGCCAGCGCATCCAGCCACAAGATGTAGAGGTAAGCCGCCGTGGGATACCAGTGAGCGACGTGATGAGGATTGACCATGACCGTAGCTCCTGTCGAACAGCAGGAACGTCGCCACGGCGTCAGACATGCAGGAGCCTTAAATCAAGGTAGAAATCCGGTTAAGCTGTATCTGTTGGTGTCAAGGCTAATTGGCTCCGGCGTATTGCGAAATCCGTCCGAATGCGACGGCCGCCCGACTTAGAAATGTCATGCGGCACGGAATACCGTGCCGCAACTCCCGCAAAGGATCGTGGCTGTTTTTCGCATGAGGGCACTGCTTCGGTGCAAGAGTGCGGATTCAGACTTTGCGGGTCTGGAGCAAGACCGAAATAGCCTTAATACGCCCGGCTTGGGTGCGAATGGCTCAATCGACGACAGAGCGGTTTTCCTGCGCCAGCCGCAGGTATTCCGACAGCGGGCGCACCGCCTGGAAGTACAAATCCCGCGCTACGGGCTGCTTGTTCGGGCCGACGATGGAGGCCAGGTCGGACAGCTTGATGTGACCCAGCTCGGGCATACCGATGCCCACGTCCATGACGCCCCAAGCTGTATCGCCGTCGGCAGGATCGAGCGATGCCAGCAGCCAGATCGCGTGGGCGTCGGGAGTGAATAGCCGCACGACCGGCAACGGGTCGTATGGTTCACCGGCGGCGACCCGCCGCCCGTTCTCCAGCAGCGCGGCGCGCTGCTCCTCGGTGACGAGGGGAGCCTTCATCGAGGTGCTCCTGTTCCAACATGGCATGTCGGTTTTGCGTTTCCACGCGAAAGCGTGGATGCGTATTCCACGAAAGCCGTGGAAACACGAAAGCGCAAAAGCTCAATTGTAGAAATCTGCAAAGGCACGTTGGCGGTTTCCCGGTTTCACCGGAATCCGCAGAAGCGGATTTCCGTAAAAGAACGAAAAAGGGCCAAAAGCATGAATGAGTTAAAGATAACGTGGTTTTAATTGTGCTGCGAATTGACGCTTCTGTCCATGCAGAAGCGACCCATTCAGCGTGGCCGACCAGCCGGCGCCACCACCTTCGACGCCGAGTTGGCGCAAGCCTTCGGCGCGGCGGTGCGCGCGTTGCGGACGGAGCGCGGCATCGCGCAGGAGTCGCTGGCGAACCTCGCCGGCATCGAGCGTTCGCACATGGGCAAGGTCGAGCGTGGCGAGCACATGCCCACGCTGGCGATCATCTTCAAGATCGCCAGTGCGCTCGAATGCAGCACGGCAGTGCTGATGAGCAGGACAGAAGAGCTACTGGCAGTAGCCAGGTCGTAGTCGCCGAAGCGCTGCGTTTCGGTCGGGAGGATTCATGAAAACATGTTGGCTTTGCCCCAATCCCTTGGAGGGCGATCACCGAACGGGTGAGCACATCATTCCCAGCTCAATAGGTGGGCGCAAGGAAGTCCACGACTTCATCTGCAGGAGCTGCAATAGCACGCGGGGCGTTGCATGGGAGGCGGAACTCGCAAAGCAGTTCCTCTGGTTTTCGAGTGCAGCCGGAGTCAAACGCGGGCGAGGCGGCACGCATCCAGACTTCAAAGTGCAAACTGCGTCAGGAGAAAAGCTACGGCTTCGGGCTGACTCTGTATTGGTGCTTGATGGGCATGATATATCGACCCAAGAGTCAGACAACAGGATAGAAGTCGCCATTCGAGCAAATGATTCAAGAACTATAAAGAACTTGCTCAAAAAGATTGCTGTCGATCACCCGGAATTCGATTTCAAGAACGCCACCACCCGCTCGGAGCAAGTAGACAATTACTTGGACGAACCGCTCTGCATGAATTTCCGCTATGGCGGCCCGGCAGCCGGAAGGTCTATGGTCAAGTCGTGCCTGGCCCTCTTGTCGGAGGTTGATCATATTGAAAAAAGCAACTGCGCTCGGGCACTGGCTTACCTCTTAGACCCGAGCCCTGAGGCTCCAAACCCCTTTTACTTTTTCTTCGATGCGGATCTGATTGAGAACCGACCGCAGGATCACCTTTTCCACTGTGTTTCCGTGGTTGCTCAGCCACAGGAAGGTCGAATCCTCGGATATGTAGAACTCTTCAATTTTGCAAGGCTCCTTATCCTTATCAGCGATGAGTACAGCGGCCCGGCTTTTCAAGAGACCTATGCCATTGATCCCGTCGAGGGGAAAACGCTGGATTTATCCGTTGATTTCAGCCTCGTAGGCCGCTTGGATGACTTGCCAAAAATAGCGAGCGAGGCACCAAAGATGTACCTTGAGGCTTTTCAGCACACCGGGAAGATCGTTCAGGCTCTTAACGATGATCGAGTCAGAACGCTGGCCATATCGAGGGCCAGTGAGGGTGCGTTAAAAACACTGGGCTTAGCCCCGTCGGCGGAAGAGGTACCCCCCGAATTGAAAGACGAATGGATTCGCCTATTCATGCTGAATCTCAAGCCATACATCGAATCAACAATTAAAAGGGCAGCGCCATAACGCAGCTCGCTCCCCCGGGAGCAAGCGAAGCGCGCAGCGCCGCAGGCGCGAAGGCGTGAGGGATTGAAGCCGAATGGCCGTGACGGCAACGACGGCGCGGGGCGTAGCCCGTAAAGCCCGGCGGCGCATCGCGCCGACACGCCATGCCCTGGCCGTAACCGCAGACACTGCTCCCAGTCTGGAAGACGTAACCTGCAATGGACGCTGCCTGCCGCTGCCTCGTTCGGGACGAACGAACAGCGCAGCGCCCCGCCATGTGACGGGGCGCAGTGGGCGGCTGTCAGGCCGCCTGGGGCTTGCTGCGCGACCAGATCAGGTCGTGCGTGCCGTCCTCGCCTTCGATTAGGCGGGCGTAGACCGTGGCCGGGAACGAAGGATCGTCGAGGGTCACGGAGATGTACTCCCGCCCGGCCTCGCTGGTCTTCTTCCACGCCGCGCCGATGTCATGGCTGGCTGCCTGCAGGCGGAAGTCCGGGGCCTTCTCGTTGTCCCCCTTGTCGTTGGGCACCAGCTTGACCTTGACGTTGAGCGTCAGGGTGCGAAGCGTGCCGGTGAAGCCGTCTTTGTCTGCGGTGAAGCTGCCGATGTTGGCCATGATGAAACTCCTTTTGGTGGAACAAGGTTCGCGCCCATCGCGTCCTTGTTGTGATCCGGCCGGCGGGGGACGGGCGGGCCGCACCGCTTGCGGTCGAAACGCAGTGGAGAGCCGGAAGGCGAAAAGAATTTGGCCCGCGAGGAATCTGCGCAGCAGAGGGGAAATTGTTTTCGCTGGACGGTTGCAGCCATGAAGCCCGAGGCGCAGCCGCGCCACCGCCAGGATTCACAACAACACAAGGACGCCTTGGGCCGAACCACCCCCAATTCGAAGGGAGACAGGGCCGACTCGGCATCCCCGCCCGAAGGCTGTTCCGGCTCGCCCTCTGACGCGGGCCAGGTCAACACCCCAACGACAGGCGAGAACGCCCCTGCCGCACCTTGCGGCGCCGCTCTTGAGGCGTGGCGTGGAAGCTCCATGGCGATGTCGGGCGGGATGCCCGTGAACCGTCCTTCGTGACGTGATGGGCGAGAACCGCCAGCGTTGAGGACGGCACGCATCTGCACAACCTGCCGCAGCAAGCATCAGCGTGTTCGCCAACGCACCGTCCATTGCGAAGAGGCGCTGATCGTGCCGATCCGGCGCAGCCGGTTCGGCAGCATCGAGGGGCGCCAAGCTGCGCGCGGCGGGGATAGCCCGTAGGGCTTTCCCCTAGAGGCAAGCGCAGCGCGCAGCACCGCAGGCGCGAAGGCGTGAGGGATTGAAGCCGAATGGCCGTGACGGCGAAGTCGGCACGGGGCGCAGCCCGAAAGCCCGGTGGCGCATCGCGCCTACACGCACAGGCCCATATCACCTACTTCCCACTATAAACAAGCTACGCTCTACCCTGCTTACACCTCTCAGAACCAGATTCATATGACCCAAGATGAGTTCATCGACACATTGGAGCGGTATTCAGCCGCCCTGAGCGCAATGCTTGGGCGATTTACCAAGTCTCACAGTGGCATCTATATGGCCCAAGGAGATGAAGGCAGGTATAGGGAAATCGGGGTCGAACTCATCGACCTTTTTCGGGATGAAGTCGTTGACGGATTGCATCATGCGAAGATCGTCGCAGACTACTTCAACGACAGCACCAATACCTATATCGGCACGCCGTCATACCGGGGCGTGGAAAATGTCAGAGGAGTAGTCAACGCCATGCTTGCACGGGTAAGGAGAAGTCCTGCCTGCCTTAGAAGCGCCCAACTTTCTCCGGGGAAAGTCACAGCACCCGAAAGGGTCGAAGCGCTCTATCGGATAGGAGAGCGCTTTCATCAGGTCGCAAAGCAACTACGTGTTCGGCGTCAAGACCGACCGACTCTGGACATCGGTGATGAATACGACGTGCAGGATCTGTTCCACGCGCTCTTGAGAATCCCCTTCGACGATGTGCGACCGGAAGAATGGACGCCCAGCTACGCTGGCGGCGCGTCCAGAATGGACTTCTTGCTTCCCGAGATTGAAGCCGTGGTGGAGATTAAGAAATCACGGCCAGGACTCGGTGCCAGAGAGTTGGGCGAGCAACTCATCGTAGATATTGCGAAATACAAGAGGCACCCAAACTGCCGCACGCTTTTCTGCTTCGTATATGACCCGGATGGCCGAATCCATAACCCGCGCGGAATCGAAAACGACCTGAATGCAGAGCAGGACGAACTCAAGGTCAGAGTCTTGATCGCGCCATGAAGCATCCTCACCGGGCGCGGCCACTGCCGCGCCCGGATTTTGCGTTTCACCGCGCCCAGGACGGAACGACCTGGGCGCGGTGCTGAACGCGGTTATTCCTTCGTCTCGATGATCCACCACACGGCGCGCGCCAAAGCGCGGCCCGTGATGGGATGAATGTCGGTGAGGTCTGCGCGGGCCGTCCAGCCCGAGGGCGGGCGGTAGCCGCGCACATCGCCCTCGCCGTGCCAGCTGCGGGCGCGCACCGTGCTGGGGGCGTAGATCGCCGCCATGCGCGGGCGGCTGGTGGTGGTACGGGTCATAGGGAGTCTCCTTCCAGCAATGCGCCCCGGTCGGAACCGGGGCGCTTACCTGTGATGCAGGGTCAAGCGGCCAGCGCCTCGGCGGGCTCATCCGCCATTGACTCGGCATCCTCCGGCGCGTCCTGCTCCGGTCCTGCCTCCTGCGCGCTTTCCTTCACTGCCTGCTGCGGGCCTTCGGCCTTGAAGATGGCGGGCATCCAGCCCGTACCGTTCACCAGCCGCTCGGCCTCGCTGGCAATGTCAGCCTTCTTGAGCTTCGCCAGCCGGGTTACGTGCTGCGGCGCGTACTCGCCCACCGCATCCAGAGTCATGGCCTTGGAAACGTGCTTGAAGTAGCCCTCTGCGGTCGGCTGCCACCATGCGGCCATGTCGAGGCCCGCGGCCTGCGCCAGTTCCTCGCCGGGCTGGTGCGGCACGGCGCGAGGCGTCACCACGTCCACCGTGGAAGCCACGCACACGGCTAGCAGCCGTACCAGTTCGTCTTGCGGCTTCGCCAGCAGCGCAGCGAACAGTTCGGCGCTGTCCTCCGGCAAGGCTTCGCCCGCCGCCTGTTGCAGTTCGCGCAGCGCCACAGCGGCGAGCGATTCCGGCCAGTCCGGGGCCATGCCTTCCAGCCGATCTTGCACTTTCAGGCCCACGCCCAGCGGCAGAGAATCACGGCTGCGACCGTAGCGGCTTTCCTGCAAGACGGTCTGCACCATGCCATGCACCACAGCGGCCAGCGCCACCTGCGGATGCCGGGCTACCTCGATTTGCAGCGCAGCGGTGCGGTGAGCGCTCAGGCGCTGGGCCAGCCGGTCGGAAATCGCTGCGGCCTTGGGCTGCTCGTCTTCCTCGCCTTCGTCATCGTTCGCGGTGTCCGGGTCGCTGAAGCCTTGGCGCAGCTTCTCCAGCGTGCGCAGCGCCTTTGCTTCGGCCTCGCGCAGCAGCCCTCGATGAATCACGGCCTCGCCGTTGCGGTCGATGGTCACGATGGCACCGGCTGCGGCCTTCACGTTCGCGCCGTAGTCCTGCAAACCATCTTCCAACGCCTGCAACTGCTCGCCCAGGGTTTCGCCTTCCTCCTGCAAGGCATCGGCCTTTTCCTCGTCGTCGGCGTCCATCGCGGCGTCCACGGCTTCACCGATGGCCCGCATTTTCTCTTGCAGCTTTTCGATGCGCTGCGCTTCGCGCTTGTTCGGCTCGCGCCGTTCCCTCGGCGCACGCTGGAAGGCGTGCAGGTCGGCATGGGTCACGCCCGGCGTGGCATCCACCCACGCCCAACCCTCGGCGCGGATAGCGGCGGCAATACCTGCCAGCTTGTCTTGCGCCAGCCGTTCCAGCAGCGCGGCATCGTTGAGGTACACGCCCGCATCGCCTTCCGCGAACAGGTCACGGCGGATGCCACCGCCTGCGGCTTCGTAGGTGTCCAGTCCGACGAAGCGCACCAGCGGATGCCGGTAAGCGTCGATTTCCCTTTCGGTCAGGCGTTCGCGCAAGTGCGAGGGATGCCGCTGCCACTGTGGGGCATCGTAGAACGCGGCTTCCTGCATGGTGTGGTCGTCGGTGATGGCAAGGGCCATCAACTGGTCAAGGCTCACGGCATCGGCGCGATAGTCGGCCATGAGGCGGGGCGAGACGTTCGCCAGCTTCAAGCGGCGCTGCACCACCAGCGGCGTAACGGAGAAATCCGCCGCAATGTCCTCGATGGGTCGGCCTTCGGCCACCAGCGCGGCGAATGCCTCGAACTGGTCTGCCGGGTGCATGGCTTCGCGCTGCACGTTCTCGGTCAGGCTGGCCGTGCGGGCCGTGCCATCGGCCACCTGCAAGCAAGGCACGTCCCAATCCTTGGCGATGCGGTGCTTTTTTGCCAGCAGCTTCAACGCGGCGAGGCGACGGCCACCGGCCACGACTTCGTAATGCTCGCCATCGGCGGATGCAATCACGATGAGGTTTTGCAGCAGGCCCACGCGCTGGATGCTCGCGGCCAGTTCAGGGATGGACATGCGCGGGGTCTTGCGCACGTTGCGGCCCGTGGGGCGCAGCACCAGCCGCGACAGCGGCACCAGGATCATGTGCTTGCTCGGGTCGGCGGCTTGCAGCACGTTCGCGGCGCTGCTGGCTGCGGTGTTGACGGCGTGGGCTTCGGTGTAGGTGATAGCGTTCATGATGTATCTCCAATCGAGTGAAACAAGGGAATGGAGGGGAAACGGCCCCTCCGGGGGGGGAACGGTCAAGCCTTGAGAGCGCGCATGCCATCGGCCAGCAGCCACAGGGCGCGGTTCAGGCGAATGTCGGAATCAATGCCCTGCACGGGGCGGGTACTCTGGCGGCGTCCATTGCTGCTGCGGCCATGCAATCCGCCCTTGGTCAAGTTCTCCTGCGTGCGGTTGAACACGCTCCACAGGTCAGGGCGGCGGTCATCGAACCGGCGCGGCATCAGGATTTGCGATTCGGTGATGGGCGCGGGCTTGTCCGGGTCGTCGTACTTCAACGCCAGCGCAGCACGGGCGAACACGTCGGATTCGCCATCGTCCAACGTGATGCTGCGCATCAGGTCGCGCGATTCCTTCACGCGCTCGAAACCGCTCAACACCTCGAAAGCGCCTTCGATGACGGAACCGGCCACGTCGCCTTTGTGGGGTACGCGCACGTCCGCCACGGTGTCGCCGCAGACAAGGCCATTGCTGCAAACGAAACGGAACATCCCGGCCAGCATCTGATAGCTGCTGGTGCCGTCGTGCGAGTTCAGCAGCACGATTTCGTTCGCCTCCGCGCCGTTGATCTGGCTGGCGTGGCGCAGGCGCAGCATGTGTTTCGTGTGCTCGCGCTTGCCTTCATCGCGCACGCGGGTCTGCGTCACCATGAAGGGTTGAAACCCCTCCTTGCGAAGCTCGGTCAGTACGGCGGCCGTGGGGATATAGGCGTACCGCTCGGAACGGCTTTGGTGCGGGGCATCCGCGAAGATGGACGGGGCCACCCTGCGAATCTGGTCATCGGACAGCGGGTAGTCGCTGCGCAGTGCTGGGGAGTGGGAGGCAAAACGGGTTGCAAGCATGTCGTTCTCCTGAACAAAAAGGCTGTTGAAGAAAACCGCACACCGGATTCCTAGATTCGGAGCCCAGCCTTTCGGCTGTTCGGTGCGGTCGGCACGAGGAACCCGGTTGGCCCTGTTGCCACCGTCTTTCCTGAGTTCATCGCCCGCGACGAAAGGGAGCCCGTGGACGGGGGCCGTCAAGGAGACAAGCGCAGGGTTGGTGCGGCCCGCAGGCGCAGCCGAGGACACGGCCCTGCGCGCCTTGACGGCACACGGACGCGGGCTACAGTCGCGGACAAGGTGATGGAGTCAGGAAAGACGGCTGGACATGGCAACGGCCCTCCCTCTGTGCCGAACCGCACGGCAAGCGCAAGCGCGCAGGCCCGAAGCTGGAAGCCGGGCCGGAGGCGTCAGGGATGCGGAAGGCTGGCGAATGCCAGTCCCGTTAGGGATGAGCGAACAGCGAACCTGAAGCAGCGTGGTCCGCGAAGCGGAGACGCAAGGATGTCTCCAAATGTTAAGAATTTCTGATAAATTGCATGTTTGGTATGGGTAGATGACCAAAAATCATCTGGTTTACCTTGACGCAAAATATTGCTAATACACAAAAGTAGTGTGAGGAAAAATTAAAATCCACACATCATTTAACTCTAAATTTAAAAATTAAGACGGGGTGTCGATGAGCATTCTTAGTGAAAAAGAAGCAGAAGGTCTCACCATTGAGCGAATGATCTTCCACGTTGTCGATCCTGCGTCGGAATCCCCCGTTTTTTTAGCAGAAGTTAAACCACCGCAATGCGTGGATTTCTTCGTTGAGCGAGTTAAAGAGACTCTTCGTGGAGCCGCCTATGAGTTTCTTCCTGGCGCAGGAATTCCAAGCCTCCTTTATCGAGCTTTGCCTAGCCAAAAAGCAAAAGATGGATTTATAAAAGCCTCGCACGATCTGGCAGCTAGATTCAAAGAGAAAGTAAAGCAGGACAAACGACTTGCGCCCGGCGTTCTGATGCTCTTTGTCCTCAAAACGGAAGGGGATACTCGATTTGTTGCCGTCATCAAATACGAGCATCAGCAGGTCGTATCTTATTCCTACATTAAAGATGCAGAAGGTAATCTGATCTTAGATGGGGATGGAAACCCTGTTCCTGATTTGCAGACGCTTGTCGAAACATTTACGAAGGATCGTAAGGCCATGCAAAAATCTGCCGTCATACGATTTCATAAAAATGAAAATATCGAATCAGGCGGGGACTTTCAATCATCAATCGTGGTAATTGACCATTCGTCCGGGCGCTATCGCGATGCCACTCAGCATTTTGCCAATTTCCTGGATATACGCCGTGCGCTTGAGCCGGTCGAGCTGACCAAGCGCCTCGAAGATGCGGCAGTCGAGTCAATCAAGGCGCACAAAAGTGAGGTTCCTCCCGAAGTTGCGAAAGCGCCTAAGCGGTTCGTACGTGCAGCCATGTCAAGGCTTGAAGGTTTTGACTTTGAAAAGCCAGAGGAGTTTCTTGGTGCCGTATTGCAAGGTGTGGCTCCAGAGGCTGCAATTTTAAAAACCTTCAAGAGCAAACTCGCCAATAAGAACATAAGCACAGAAGCATTCAAATTTGAGGGGGCTACTCCACCACCAGCTGAGTACCGGCGGGTTGTCACAAATGAAGGGATAACTCTCTTATTTAGCGCCGGGCACGAAGAAAACAAGAATGTAGAGATAAAAACAGAGGGAAATGGAGGCGTTGAAATAACCATACGATCCACCGGCTTGGAACGGAACGATGAACTCGAAAAAATGCCTCGCATCCCTGATTGATGCTTTAGGAGAGCATGTCAACATCCGCGAAACCATCGATCAAATCGACATTTCCGGGCATGTCTCTTCTGAAAAATCGGGCGATTTCAAGCGAGCCTTCGATGATTTCTCAGGAAAGAAATCGGAAGCTTGGTCGATTTCCATCCGTGATGGCGAGTTTTCCGAGATCTCAATAGATGCTGTTGCAAATGAGGATGTCACCCTTGTAATCAAGAAGCCAGTAGGCGGAAGGGTTTTCTTTGCGTCGCAAGCAGGATTTTCAGCGGCCTTGGAGGACAAGGCATTGACCTTAGCCAGCGAGCTATTGGTACTAAATTTTTTTACTGGATTCAAGACCAAGGGGTTTTCTGTCCTTTCTTGGGATGGCGAGCCATTACCTGGCTTGCCACCCTTGGAACCCAATTCAGATGCAATCGACCCCAGAAAAGGTGTAGTGCGCGATTTGACCGGCGCCACTGTTCCGGCAGACCCTTATCGCTGGATATTAATAGGCGATGATGGCAGTGGTGAACCGTGGAATATATGGAAGGCGCTGGCAGCTAAAAATCTGGCAACGCTACTTGTTTCAGATGTGTGGAAAGAAGATACAATAAAGGTATCTCTCAATGGCGCAAGAAAACGTACTTTCTATCTTGGGGAAAAGTGCCAGGATGACAACGCCTATGCAAAAATATGCCAGGCAGCCGACTGGATACTCGTAAAGCAGGACACAGAAGCCCGGCATGAAGTTCTTGTGCGGCGTCTTTCTGCGATTGTCAGGGACTCTCAATCCAATGGGAACTTGGAGTGGCTAACCGTATTACCCGAATCTCTGCAGGAAGCGCTTGATGGGGCTCGGCTTGATCATCGCGCCTATGTGAGATCAAAGTCAGCAGAAACAGTAAAAGCTATGGCCGACCTTAGGAAGGCGGTTGGAGAAGATGTTTCGCGTATCGTGGATCGTGTTCATCGACTTTCTACGGGTTTTGTGATAGGTCTCGCAGCATTGGCAACGGGGCTAGGCGTGCGCCTGACATTGCTGTCCTCTCAGAAAAACACCTGGGCAGTTGCCGGGATAATATTCTGCTTTGTTTTATTGGCCATTACATGGGCTAGCATAATTATTCAACGTCATGTTAGCTCTAAGTCATTGGTAAATGAGCTGCTCAACATGAGACGTTGGCATAAGAATATTCATATAGCGCTAACCCGCTCAGACTATCGAGAGCTGGCATTGCATCCAGTTTTGGATGCCATTCGTTTGTACAAGAAAACAGCAAAAATCACCATTAAGGGAATGATTGCTGCCTCATTTATTTTTATCGCTCTGTTTGTTGTTGCTCCATTTTTTCACCCAGGCAATAAATCTGTTGGAGTTGGCGATGAAAATGAAAGTGCGCAACCATCATCTGCCGCCATTGTTGATCAATCGATTTTAAAATCTAGCCCCCTGCCGAAAGATGGCGTAACTGTTGAAATTGCTCCATCCAAAAAGCAAGAATCAAATCCTAAAAATGACAAAACCGTACAAGATACGAGTCCTCTTAATGATGTGAAGAACAACTCTTCGCAGCAGGAGCTTGAGGTTGGAGAAAAGCAGTCGAAGCCAGCTCACAGCAAGCCTCGTTCGGCAAACGACACAGTTGCTGCCCCAGCCACGAAGATGTGATCCAGTGCTGTGCGAACGCCAACTGTCGGGCGCTTTCTTGATTCGCTGGTTCAGCAATATGTCGGCACTGTCCAACTCAGGATTCCTGCTCAGGTGGTTGTGCGCTTGAATGACCGCCGCCGCATTGAGCCGCAGCACCTCCTTGACCACTTCACGCGGATACACCCATGCTCGATGGCATGACGTAGGCTTCCTGAATCTGGTCAGCCGTCGCGCCGACAGTTCTGGCCTTGGGAATCGGGCTCTATCAGTGCAGCACCGAACGATGAAAAGGACGGTTGCGTCATGGTCGTGCTCCGGTTATTCGGGCGGAATTGCCCAGAACCGTGGCCAGTACGGCGCAGCGTAAGCAATCAGCTATTCGGCTACCTGATGATTTTTGGCATCGCGTGGTTACGACTCTGCGGCCGACGTTTCATGATCGCGGCGTAAATCGGACACCACTGCGATCAGCCGGTTGATCGGCTCGGCCAATCGCTTGGGCAGCACACGGTGTTGGGTATGGATACCCTGCTCGGCAATCCAGCGATGGGCGATCCAGACATCCTCCTCTGGATCGTTGTTGTTCACGCCGTTGCAATACTTGTAGCCGACAAGTGCATCGGCATGGGAAAGCAGCAGTCGCGCCATCGTCATATGAAAACGATGGGCCTGAAGATCCGCAGTGTTTCGAGGGCGAGGAAGAGTCAAACGCAGGCACCGCTGGCTATTGAAGTCCTTCCAATCAGGCCCGGCAACTTCCCCTGCGCGCTCCAGCATCTTGCGTGATTGTTCACTTTTTCCGTTGACCAACGCGACCGCAACAGCTCCCTTCGGGTATTCCAGCCTTTCCGCCAGCAAGTTCATCCAGTGCGCCAGCTTTTGCAAGGTTGCATCATCTGCGAACACTAGGAACTGGTGACGTTGCTCGTCATCGAGGAATGCTGGCAACTGGGCGTAGAGGGGGTACAGCAGGTCATGGAGATAGATGTACGTTTGCCGGCGCCCTTGTTCGTGGCTGCGCGTGGTGGCGGTCAATGCCTGCTGCGCCCATTCTGGCGTCAACTCGTCGATCGACATTTCCGTGATGTCGATGGAGATGAGCGGGAACCCCAGCGACTTACCGATCAGTGCCTTACGTCCGTCGAAGGCATGGCCAAGCTCGATTTCCACGCCACCCAAAACCATTGGCTCCGCTTGGACAGGCGGCCCAAGCACCGCAACATCGAGCCGGAATCGGCTGCCGAAGGGTGTATCCAATGGATGCTCGGTCGCTACACGATCAGCGCCGAGCAATAGGTTACCTTCCAGCGGGTAGTCTGATGCATCCGCATCCTTGAACCACCACGGCATGGCAAGCCGGGCATCCAGACGCCGACCAAGCTCTGCCGCGATCAACTCTTTTGCGCGCCGATGCTCTTGGCTTTCCTGTACGGCCCGCTGCCGGTTGGTTTCTTCGTCATCAAAGTGCGCCCTGAGGTCGTAGATGCGATCAACGGGCAATTGCCGGAAATGGGAGCGCCGACGCAGCTTTCCATCTTCAAAGATAGGGCTGACCCACGTCACCATTTGCCGCAAAGCATCGGGAGACACCAACGGCCATAACTTGCGCGCATGTTCCCGGCTGCGAACATCGCGCGCCACAATCCGGGTCTGAAACAGGCCCTTGCGGGAGAAAACGACTACGGCTTCATCCATGCGTGGCAGTCACCAGTGCGGGGCACTAGATGATGGCTTGCAAGCCCTTGTCGGCGATGATGTTCAGCAGTTTGAGCGCCGGGCCGGCCGGGTGGGTATCGCCTTGCTCCCATTTGCGCACCGTCGAAGCTGTCGTGTGCAGATGCAGCGCAAACACCGGCTGGCTGAACTTCAGTTCTTCGCGCAGGTGTTTGATGTCGGCAGCACTGAACTCCCGCACTGGCGGCGGGCAGATGGCATCGAACTCGCGCATCGTTACCTTGCCGATTGCGCCAGCGTCATGCAGCGCAGCCAAGTCGCCGCGCAGGGATTCAATGAGCTTGCTCGTCACAACACACCTCCAGTAGAACGCCGGACTCCAGCGCTTTCGCCAAGTTCTCTGCCGACAGTTCCAGAAACACCTTGCCAGCGAACTGCAACGCCTTCCTTTCGTCCTGAGTGATATTCGCCTTGTTGCTCTTGGGGAACCCATGCAGGAACACATAGCTGCTGCCGATCCGTGCCGACAGCAGCGTCCGATAGCCGCCGCTTTTGCCGCCACCAGGGCGCGCTACCCGCTTCTTGTAGAGAAAGCCGCCCAGGTCAGCATCAACCAGACCGGCCTCCATCTCCTGGACTGCTTTGCACAAAGCGGCGTCAGGTAGCCTTTCGCTGGCCTGCCACCGTGCAAAGTCCCTGCGTTTGAAGACGGTCATATTTGGCACTCCCGAAAACTATACCCGAAACGGGCATGGTTTGCCAGTTCAACTTTCGGCTTTCTCGGCGTTGGGGAGGATTCGCCAGACAATGTCTGGCGGATTGGCTTGTCGTCCATATACAGAAGCATTTCGCTGTTCATGCTGCGGCCTCCTGCGACTGGCGCTGCCCTGCGCCGGTGATGGCCTGACGCCGGCTGGCCACCAGTTCGGCCGCCTCGCGTACTGGCTTGTCTTCTGTGTGGACGTAGTGCATGAACATCGCTACGGTCTTGTGTCCTGTCAGTCTCATCCCTACCTTGGTCGGCACGCCCGAATTGGCAATGTCGGTGGTCGAACGGTGGCGAATACCATGCGTGCCGACGTGCGGCACGCCGGCGGCCTTGAGCGCCCGGCACCAGCCGCCGTAGTGCTCGCCAAAGGTCAGGTGCTTGTCCGGGTCGTTTGGCGACGGCAGGACATACGGGCAGCCTTCCCGGCGCGGCGCCGTCGAGAGCAGCCGATAGGCTTCCGCGCTCATGGGCTTGGACATGCCGCCAGTCTTGCTGTCGGGCCAAACCACACGGCGGTTCTCGAAGTCCAGCCAAGCCCATTCGAGTGGGCAGATTTCGGAGCGCCGGGCGGCAAACTCGAATTGCAGCCGGATCGCCAGGGGGATGACGTAGTTCTCCAGCCCTTCGGCCTCCAACTTGTCCAGGTGGCGGTAGATCAGCGCCAATTCGCCATCCACGATGAGCCGGGTTTCCTTGCCCGGCGGGAACATCGGGACATGCCGGCACGGGTTCGTGCCGTCCGGGCGGTAGCCCCACACTTCGGCCAGATTGAACATCTTGCGCAGTACGCCGAATGCCTTATTTGCCTCGGTCGGCTTGTACGAGAGCTTTTCCATCAGCCCGGCAATGTCGGGGCGCTTCACATCAAGCACCTTCTTGCGGCCCAGCAATGGGATGATGCAGCGGTCGATGACGCCCTGATAGCCTTCCTGCGTGCTGGGCTTGTTGCGCTTCTTGGAGTAGTCCTCCATGAACTTCTTGCACAACTCCGCGATGGTGGGGGCCTTGCGCGCCTCGGTTTTGGCGCCGCCGGGATCGCCGCCTCGGCGAACCTCGGCCAGCCAGTCCTGCGCCATGACGCGGGCCTGCTCGACGGTCAGTTCTCCGAACAGACCCAAGGCGGGCTTGCGGCGCTCGCCCGCGTTCGTGCGGTACTGGAGCATGAACACCCGGCGACCCGCCGGGGTGATCTTGCACAGGAAGCCGGGCACCACGGTGTCCCGCAGTTCGACGGCCTGCGCCTGGGGTTGTGCCGCCTCTACGGCGGTCTTGGTGAGCTTGATCTTGGCCATGATGACTCCTTGGAACGACCCGATTCCAAGAGCCACATAGGAGCGGCGCGAGGGTAAGCCGGGTCAGGTTTCAGAAAGCACCGGCATATGATGGACGCGCGTAAGTTATTGATAAACCTGCTGTATCCAGCTTCAGCGCAGTCCAGCGAAGTGCCGGGCTGGAGTCATCGTGAAATAAAAAAGCGGTCCTACTGTATTTCTGGTTTCGACGTCGGCGGGGGTTTGGTTTGCTGCGTCGATGGATGAATCTTATCTACTACTAGGTAGATAGCGCAAGGGCTTTTTATGAAACAAGATGATTCCAACAACAGCCCACTGCCGCTCCGAGCCCGCCGGAATCCCCCCAGGCCTGCATGAATGTCCTCCCGGATACCTGACAACACGCTGCCCACGGACAATAAAAAAACCCGGTAAATCAATGATCTACCGGGTTCGTGCGCAGGCCTCTTGCAGACTGGCGGTTTAGAACGGAATGTCGTCGTCCATATCCGCCAGGTTGGCGCCGCTGCTGGCCGGAGCCGCTGCGGGAGCCGGACGCTGCTGGGGCGCCGGGCGCTGGGCCGGGGCGCGCTGCTGCGGCGCGCGCGCGGGCGCGTCGTCGTAGCCGCCGCCACCGCCGTAGCTTGCGCCACCGCCGCCGCCGTCTTCGCGGCCGCCCAGCATCTGCATCTGGTCGGCAACGATTTCGGTGCTGTAGCGGTCAGCGCCGGTGTCCTTGTCTTGCCACTTGCGCGTCTTCAGGCGGCCTTCGATGTAGACCGAGCGGCCCTTCTTCAGGTATTCGCCGGCGATTTCAGCCAGGCGGTTGTACATGACGACGCGGTGCCATTCCGTTTCTTCGCGGCGTTCGCCCGAAGCCTTGTCTTTCCAGGTGGAGGTGGTGGCAATGGACATATTGCAGATTGCCGCCCCTTCGGGGCTGTAGCGGACTTCCGGGTCGCGTCCCAGATTGCCCACGAGTATGACTTTGTTAACCGATGCCATGCCGTTGTCCCTCTGTTGTTGACAGCCTGCGTGTGCGTTGCCGCGGACGCGCCGGCAACAACATAAAAGCGATGTTGAAGACCGGCTTCATGAAACACGCCGGTCACCGCAACGATGACCGGCGACGCCGGGTGGAACCCTGAGTGAAGCCCTGATTTGATGCGTATTATCGACGAAAAGCGCCCGCCGCGCCAAACCAGGATGTGACAAAGCCAGCCACCCTGGCGCGGCGATTTTGGCCGCTGTTGGACGCTTTTCGGGGCGGGATCCCCACCGTTTCAGCCTGCGCGGGCCGAAGCCCGGCCCTCCGGCGCCGGCAGCGGCCGCAGCGCCCAGGTCACGGCCAGCCAGATGGCCGACAGCGCTGCGGCGGCCATGAAAACGGCGCTGGAACCGGAATGCGCGGCCAGCCAGCCGCCCAGCGCGCCGCCGGTGAACAGGCCGGCGGCCTGGGCGGTGTTGTAGAAGCCCAGCGCCAGGCCCTTGTAGGCCTGGGGCGCCACCCGCGACACCAGCGAAGGCTGCAAGGCTTCCAGCACGTTGAAGGCGACGAAGAATCCCGTCAGCGCGGCGGCCAGGGTGTAGAAGCCGTGGCTGGCCGCGGGCAGCAAGGCACACACCAGCACCAGGCCGGCGACGGCGGCGCGCAAGGCGCCGCGATGGGCGCGGCGCTTTTCCGCCACGAACACCACCGGCACCATCAGCACGAAGGACACCAGGATGACCGGCAGGTAGACCTTCCAGAGCTCGCGCGCGTCCAGCCCGCCCACCTTGGCCAGCAGCGCCGGCACCACCACGAACAGCGCCACCTGGATCAGGTGCAGCACGAACACGCCGAAATTCAGCCGCAGCAGGTCGGTATGGGTCAGGACTTCGCGCGGCCGGGCGGCCTGCATGGTGCGGGCATGGGTCAGCGGCACCACGGGCACGACCCAGCGCGCCACGGCCAGGCAGACCACGCCCAGGCAGGCGATGGTCCAGAACAGGCCCGACAGGCCCCACCAGCCCACCAGCACGGGCGACAGCACCAAAGAAACGGCGAAGGACAGGCCGATCGACCCGCCCACCATGGCCATGGCGCGGGTGCGGACCTCGTCGCGGGTGGAATCGGCCAGCCAGGCGGTGACCGCCGCGGAAATGGCGCCGGCGCCCTGGATGGCGCGGCCGATGGTGATCCAGTAGACGTCCGACGCCTGCGCGCAGACGATGCTGCCCGCCACGAACAGCAGCAGGCCGAACAGCACCACGGGGCGGCGGCCCCAGCGGTCGGACGCCAGGCCGAAGGGGATCTGCATGAATGCCTGGGTCAGGCCGTACATGCCCAGCGCCAGGCCGACGCGGGCGGGATCGTCCCCGCCCGGCATGCCGGCCGCGGCCACGGCGAACACGGGCAGCAACAGGAACAGCCCCAGCATCCGCGCGGCGAACAGGCCGGCCAGCGCCACGCTGGCGCGGCGTTCCGACGGGGTCAATTTCAGTTTGGTATCTGCCTGCATGCGGAAAATTCAACGATGACTAGGGCTGCTCGCGCGCGTGCTGTCACACGCTCACGGTCTGATCTGGCGGTGCGGCGCCGCCCCCGGGACTATCCAGGCTGAACTACTGCCCCGAACGCGGGGGGATTCGGCGCGCTATAGTACCAAGTTGGCCTTTGAAACCGCTTAAAAGAGCCCGATAGACGTGACCATACGCATTCGGGGTGCGCGCACCCACAATCTCAAGAACGTCTCGCTGGACCTGCCGCGCCATAAGCTGGTGGTGGTCACCGGCCTGTCCGGCTCGGGCAAATCCTCGCTGGCGTTCGACACGCTGTACGCGGAGGGCCAGCGCCGCTACGTGGAAAGCCTGTCCGCCTACGCCCGCCAGTTCCTGCAGCTGATGGACAAGCCGGACGTGGACCTGATCGAGGGCCTGTCCCCGGCGATTTCCATCGAGCAGAAGGCGGCGGGCCACAACCCCCGCTCCACCGTCGGCACCATCACCGAAATCCACGACTACCTGCGCCTTTTGTACGCGCGGGTCGGCACGCCCTACTGCCCGGACCACGGCCTGCCGCTACAGGCGCAAAGCGTGAGCCAGATGGTGGACGCGGTGCTGTCCTGGACGCCCGAGACCCGCCTGGCGGTGCTGGCGCCGATCGCCCGCGGCAAGAAAGGCAGCTTCGAGGACGAATGCGCCAGCCTGCAGGCGCAGGGCTACGTGCGCCTGCGCGTGGACGGCCAGCTGACCGAAATCGACGGCATGACGCCGCTGAAGAAGACCGAGAAGCACGACATCGACGTGGTCATCGACCGGCTGCGCATCAAGCCCGAAAGCAAGCAGCGCCTGGCGGAAAGCTTCGAAACCGCGCTGCAGCTGGCCGAAGGCCGCGCCCTGGCGCTGGACATGGACAGCGGGCGCGAACAGGTCTTCTCCAGCCGCTACGCCTGCCCGGTGTGCAGCCACAGCCTGCCCGAGCTGGAACCGCGCCTGTTCAGCTTCAACAACCCCATGGGCGCCTGCCCCAGTTGCGACGGCATCGGCCAGGTCGGCTTCTTCGACCCCAAGCGGGTGGTCGCCTTCCCCGAACTCAGCCTGGCGGCCGGCGCCATCCGCGGCTGGGACCGCCGCAACGCCTTCACCCATTCGCTGTTGACCAGCCTGGCGGCGCACTACGAATTCGATATCGAGGCGCCCTTCGAGGACCTGCCCGAAGCGCTGCGCGACAAGGTGCTGTACGGCTCCGGCGAAGAAGAGATCTCGTTCCTCTACCTGAACGAGAAGGGCCGCAGCACGGTCAAGCGCCATACCTTCGAAGGCGTGATCCCGAACCTGGAGCGCCGCTGGCGCGAGACCGATTCGGCCACCGTGCGCGAAGAGCTCGGCAAGTACCGCAACATCAAGACCTGCCCGGACTGCGGCGGCTCGCGCCTGCGGCCCGAGGCGCGCAACGTGCTGATCGGCCACGATCCGCGCGGCGGCGAACGCCATGGCCAGGCCATCTACGAGGTCGAGGCCATGCCGCTGTCGACCTGCCTGGCCTGGTTCCGCGACCTGAACCTGACCGGCGCCAAACAGGAGATCGCGCAGCGCATCGTGCGCGAGATCGAGGCGCGCCTGAGCTTCCTGAACAACGTCGGCCTGAACTACCTGTCGCTGGACCGCAGCGCCGATACGATTTCCGGCGGCGAGGCGCAGCGCATCCGCCTGGCCAGCCAGATCGGCTCGGGCCTGACCGGTGTGATGTACGTGCTGGACGAGCCCTCGATCGGCCTGCACCAGCGCGACAACGACAGGCTGATCGGCACCCTGCAGCACCTGCGCGATCTCGGCAACAGCGTCATCGTGGTCGAGCACGACGAAGACATGATCCGCATGGCCGACTGGGTCGTGGACATGGGACCGGGCGCGGGCGAGCATGGCGGCGAGGTCGTGGCGCAAGGCGATCCCGAAACCGTGCAGCGCGATCCCCATTCGCTGACCGGCCAGTACCTCAGCGGCGCGCGCGCCATCGCCATTCCGCAGCGCCGCCCCGTCACGGACGAACTGGCCTGGCTCACCCTGACGGGCGCCAGCGGCAATAACCTGAAGGACGTGGACCTGCGCATCCCGGCGGGCCGCCTGGTGTGCGTGACCGGGGTGTCCGGATCGGGCAAGTCCACGCTGGTCAACGACACGCTGGCGGTCGCCGTGTCGCGCCAGCTGCACCACGCGCAGAGCGAACCCGCCCCCTACGTGTCGATGCAGGGGCTGGAGAACTTCGACAAGATCATCAGCGTGGACCAGAGCCCCATCGGCCGCACGCCGCGCAGCAACCCCGCGACCTACACGGGCCTGTTCACGCCCATCCGCGAGCTGTTCGCGGGCGTACCGGAAGCGCGCACCCGCGGCTACGATCCGGGGCGCTTCAGCTTCAACGTCAAGGGCGGACGCTGCGAAGCCTGCCAAGGCGACGGCGTGGTCAAGGTCGAAATGCACTTCCTGCCCGACATGTACGTGCCTTGCGACGTCTGCCACGGCAAGCGCTACAACCGCGAAACACTGGAAATCCGCTATCGCGGCCGCAACATCAGCGAAGTGCTGGACCTGACGGTGGAGCAGGCGCTGGAATACTTCGAGTCCGTGCCGGCCATCGCGCGCAAGCTGCACACGCTGATCGACGTGGGCCTGTCGTACATCCGCCTGGGCCAGAGCGCGACCACCCTGTCGGGCGGCGAAGCGCAGCGCGTGAAGCTGTCGCAGGAACTGTCGCGGCGCAGCACCGGCCGCACGCTCTACATCCTGGACGAGCCCACCACGGGCCTGCACTTCCGCGACATCGAACTGCTGCTGCAAGTGTTGAACCAGCTGGTCGACAGTGGCAATACGGTGCTGATCATCGAGCACAACCTGGACGTCATCAAGACCGCGGACTGGGTGGTCGACATGGGCCCCGAAGGCGGCGACGGCGGCGGCCGCGTGGTGGCGCAGGGCACGCCGGAAGACGTGGCCGGCACGGCCGCCAGCCACACCGGACAATACCTGGGCAAGCTGCTGCGCCGCTGAACCAGCACCTGAATCATCGTCAGATCAACGACTAGAAAGGATCGCCGCATGTACACCCTGATCATCGGCAACAAGAACTACTCGTCCTGGTCCCTGCGTCCATGGATCGCCTTGCGCGCGGCGGGCATACCCTTCACCGAACAGAAGCTCGGCTTCTTCACCGAGGAATTCTCGCGTCGCGTGGGCGCGGTGTCGCCCGCGGGCCTGGTGCCCGTGCTGCTGGACGGCGAATTCGCGATCTGGGACACGCTGGCGATCTGCGAGTACCTGGCCGAACGCCATCCCGAAGCCCGCCTGTGGCCGCAGGATGTGCGCGCCCGCGCCCGCGCACGCTCGCTCGCCGCGCAGATGCACAGCGGCTTCGGCGCGATGCGCCAGGCGCTGCCCATGAACGTCGAAGCGCGCCTGCCCGACATCGACGTCCCCGCGGCCGCGCAACAGGACATCGCGCGCCTGCAAGCCCTCTGGCGCGACACGCGCGCGGAATTCGGCCAGGGCGGACCGTTCCTGTTCGGCCAGTTCTCGATCGCCGACGCCTTCTTCGCGCCGGTGGTCTCGCGCTTCACCACCTATGGCATCGAAGCCACCGGCCCGGTGCGCGACTACATGGACGCGGTGCTGGCGCTGCCCGCCATGCAGGAATGGATCCGCGACGCGCTGGCGGAAGCCACCTTCGTGCCCGAGGACGAGCCCTACCGCAAGCACCGCTGAAGCGCGTGCAGGCGATGCGTTCAATCTGCGCGTTCAATCGCGCAGGCGCTGCGCCACGAAGTCGCGCACCAGCGTCATCGCCGGCGCCTCGGTGCGGCCCGTCAGCGTCACCATCGCGAATAGCGCGTGGCTGCGCAGCGGCGGGTCGGTAGGCAGTTCCGTGAGCTCGCCCGCGGCGATGCCGACCCGCGCCGCGCCCACGATGCCCAGAAACACCGCATCCGACACTCGCACCGCTTCCAGCACGCTGCCGATTTCATCGCAGCGCAGACGCATCCAGGTCTGCGGGTCGGCCTCCACGCCGAAATGGTCGACCACGATGCGCACGGTGTCGGCGGCCAGGAACGTGGATGCCAGGGGATAGGCCGCGACGTCCGCGAAGCGCGCCGGCCGCCCTGTCTGGGCCAGTGGGTGCCCCCGGCGGCAGATGAAGCCGGCGCGCATTTCCGATATGGGTTCGATGCGCAGGTCGGCCGCGGGCACGATGCCCCGCGTATCGACCACCAGCGCATCCAGGCGGCGCTGGCGCAACAACGCCAGGTGCGCCTCGGGCGAGCCGCGCATCACGTCCAGCCGCAATTGCGGATAGTGCTGCGCCACGTGCGCCAGCAGCGGCGTCATGAGCATGACGCCCGGCCCCGACCCCAGACCGATGCTGATGCTGCCACGGTCGCCCTGGGTCAGCAGTTCCGCGCTGCGGCGCAACTCGCCCGATTCGAACAGGATGCGCCGCGCGCGGTTGGCGACGGTCAGGCCCAGCGGCGTCAGTTCGGTGCGCTTGCCCATGCGGTCCAGCAGCCGCGCCCCCAGGTCATCCTCCAGCAAGCGGATGCTGCGGCTGAGCGCCGACTGGGTCAGGTGCAGGTGTTCGGCCGCGCGGCTGAAGGATCCTGCCTCGGCCACCGCCAGCAGATGTTCGAGCTGCTTCAGATTCATGCCCGGGTCCCCGTTTAACTATGAGTTTTTTTTCTAGCTTCCAGAATAACAATTCGTTAGACAACTAGCGAGGCCTGTCCCTAGCATGCGGATCACGCCTATATCCATTCCAAGGGGAATTTCGTGAGCATGCTTTCCAATGGCCTGCGCCTGGCCGGTTGTGCCTTGGCGCTGGGCGCGGCATTGCTGGGTCAGAGCGCCCGGGCCGCAGACTATCCCGACCGGCCCGTCATGATGATGGTGCCCTACCCCGCCGGCGGCGCGTCCGACTCCATCGCCCGCGTGGTGGCCTCGCCCGTGTCCAAGCAGCTGGGCCAGCCCGTGCTTGTGGAAAACCTGGGCGGCGTCAGCGGCGCGCTGGGCGCGCAGAAGGTGCTGTCGGCCAAGGCCGACGGCTATTACCTGTTCCAGGGCTCGCCCAACGAACTGATTCTTTCGCCCATCGCCAACCCCGCGGTCAAGCTCAAGAGCGAGGATTTCCGCCTGGTGCAGATGATAGGTATGGCGCCCCTGGTGATCGTGGCGCGCGCCGACCTGCCCGCCAACAACGCCGACGAACTGGTCGCGCTGGCGCGCTCGCGCTCGGCCACGCAGCCGCTGACCTTCGGCAGCGTGGGCGTGGGCTCGCTCTACCACGTGCTGGGCGAACATCTGGCGCGCACCATCGGCGCCAACATGATGCACGTGCCGTACAAGGGCGGCGCTCCGCTGATGCAGGACATCGGCGGCGGCCAGGTGGACCTGGCCATCCTGCCGCTATCGCAGCAGCAAGTGGCGCTGGCCGAGCAAGGCCGCATCAAGCTGCTGGCCAACCTGGATCCGCAGCGCAGCCAGCTGCCCTCGCTCAAGGCCGTGCCGTCGGTCAACGAAGGCAAGCTGCTCAAGGGCTTCAACTTCACCACCTGGACCGGCTACTTCGTCAAGCGCGACACGCCGCAGGACGTGGTGTCGCGCCTGAACGCCGCGCTCAATGCCTCGATGCAGGATCCCGCGGTGAAGGACAGCCTGGCCTACCAGAACATCGAGGTCTCCGCCCCCATGAGCGCGGAACAGGCCGACGCCATGTACCGCGCCGAAACCGAGCGTTTCCGCGAAATTTCCAGCCATGTGAAATTGGCCGGCAACCAGTGACCCGACTCCAGGACCTACCCGACATGCATCCCGTTCTGCAGGCCATGACCGCCCAGGCCGATGAATTCGTCTCGATTCGCCGCGACATCCACCGCCACCCCGAACTCGGCTTCCAGGAATTCCGCACCAGCGACCTGGTGGCGCAATGCCTGACGCAATGGGGCTATGAAGTGGAACGCGGACTGGGCGGCACCGGCGTGGTCGGGCAATTGCGCCGCGGCAGCGGCGGCAAGCGCCTGGGCCTGCGCGCCGACATGGACGCCCTACCCATCCAGGAAGCCACGGGCCTGGATCACGCCAGCTGCAACGAAGGCATCATGCACGCCTGCGGCCACGACGGCCACACCGCCATGCTGCTGGCGGCCGCGCATCACCTGGCCAGACATGGCGGCTTCGACGGCACGCTCAACCTGATCTTCCAGCCCGCCGAAGAAGGCCTGGGCGGCGCCAAGCGCATGATGGAGGACGGGCTGTTCAGCAAGTATCCCTGCGACGCCATCTTCGCCATGCACAACATGCCGGGCCATCCGCAAGGCCGCCTGCTGCTGCGCGACGGCGCCGCCATGGCCTCGTCCGACAACGTCACCATCGTGCTGGAGGGCGTGGGCGGACACGGCGCCATGCCGCATTGCGCCGCCGATCCGGTCGTCGCCGGCGCGGCCATCGTGCTGGGCCTGCAAAGCATCGTCGCCCGCAACATCGATCCCCTGCACATGGCGGTGATCACGGTCGGCGCATTCAATGCGGGCCGCGCCAACAACGTCATCCCCCAGACCGCGACGCTGAAGCTCAGCGTGCGCGCGCTGGACCGCGGCGTGCGCGACACGCTGCAGGCGCGCATCACCGAACTGGTCCACAGCCAGGCGGCCAGCTACCAGGTGCGCGCGACCATCGACTACGGCCGCGGCTATCCCGTGCTGGTGAACACCAGGGAAGAAACCGATTTCGCGCGCCAGGTGGCGGTGGAACTGGTGGGCGCCGAGCAGGTGGAACTCCAGACCCGGGCGCTGACCGGCAGCGAGGACTTCGCTTTCATGCTGGAGGAAGTGCCCGGCTCCTACCTGCTGGTGGGCAATGGCGACGGTTCGGCGGAAGGCTTCAACAGCGGGCATGGCGCCTGCATGGTGCACAACCCGGGCTATGACTTCAACGACCACAGCCTGCCCGTGGGCTCGGCCTACTGGGTGCTGCTGACGCAGCGTTATCTGGCCGGCTGAGACTGAGCGGTGGTTACGCGCCCGCGCTGTCGCGGGCGCAGCGCCTCAAGCCATCTCGAACAGGCGCTTGTGCTCGCGGATGGCGTAGCGGTCGGTCATGCCCGCGATGTAGTCGGCGATGGCGCGGGCCTGCTCGTTGAAGGCCGGCCGGCGGTAATCAGGCGGCAGCAGGCGCGGATCGTCCAGGAAGGCGGCGAACAGCTCGCGCACGATGCGTCGCGCCTTGGTGGTCATGCGCAGCACGCGGTAGTGGCGGTACAGGTTGTCGAACAGGAATTTCTTCAGTTCGTCGGCCTCGCGCCGGATGTCGGGCGAAAACGTCGCCAGCGGCGGCGCGCGCCGCACGTCGTCGGCGGTGGCGGGCGCGAACTCGCGGATGCGCGCCAGCGAAGTCGTCGTCAAGTCGACGATCAGCGTGTTGATCATGCGGCGTATGGTCTCGGCCACGGCGCGGCGCGGAGCCAGCCCGGGATATTTTTCCAGCACGTAGGCGTGGTGCCGCTCGAAGATCGAGACTTCCTTCAGCTGTTCCAGCGTGATCAGGCCCGAGCGCAGTCCGTCGTCGATGTCGTGGTTGTTGTAGGCGACTTCGTCCGCCAGGTTGGCCAGCTGCGCTTCCAATGAAGGCTGGGTGCGGTCCAGGAAACGCTGGCCGACGTCGCCCAGCTGGCGCGCATGCGCGGCCGAGCAATGCTTGAGGATGCCCTCGCGCGTTTCGAAGCACAGGTTCAGGCCGTTGAAGTCCGCGTAGCGTTCTTCCAGTTCGTCCACCACCCGCAGGCTCTGCAGATTGTGCTCGAAGCCGCCGGCCTCGGGCGCCAGTTCCCGCATGCAGGCGTTGAGCTCGTCCTGGCCGGCATGGCCGAAGGGCGTGTGGCCCAGGTCATGCGCCAGCGAAATGGCTTCGGTCAGGTCCTCGGACAGGCCCAGGCTGCGCGCCAGCGTGCGCGCGATCTGGGCCACTTCCAGGCTGTGGGTCAGGCGGGTGCGGAACAGGTCGCCTTCGTGGTTCACGAAGACCTGGGTCTTGTATTCCAGGCGCCGGAACGCGCCGGAATGGACGATGCGATCCCGGTCGCGTTGGAACTCCGTCCGATTCTCCGGCGGCGGCTCGGCGTAGGCCCGCCCGCGCGATTGAGACGGGTGGGATGCATAGGAAGCCAGTTCTTTCATCTGCAACACCGTCTCCAGCGGGTCTATTGGGTGGTGCGGGCCAGGACGGCGCGCACGGCGTCGTCGGGGGCTGCCCGGGTCATGGCCTCGCCGATGCGGGGCATGAGCACGTAGCGGATCGAGCCGCCTTCCGTCTTCTTGTCCACCTGCATCAGGTCCAGCCAGCGGTCGGCGCCGAGGTCGGGGGCCACCACGGGGCAGCCGATGGCGGCCACCAGGGCGCGCACGCGCGCCACGTCGGCGCGGTCGAAGCCGGCGACGTCGGCGGATAGTTCTGCGGCCTGCACCATGCCGCAGCCCACGGCTTCGCCGTGCAGCCAGGCGCCATAGCCCAGGCCGGACTCGATGGCGTGGCCGAAGGTGTGGCCCAGGTTGAGAATGGCGCGCAGGCCGGACTCGCGTTCGTCCTTGCCCACCACCTGCGCCTTCAGCTCGCAGGAGCGGCGGATGGCGTAGGCGACCGCGGCGGGCTCCAGTTCACGCAGCTTCTGCGCGTTTTCCTCGCACCAGGACCAGAAGGCCGGGTCCAGGATCAGGCCGTACTTGATCACTTCCGCCAGGCCCGCGGACACTTCGCGCGCCGGCAACGTATTCAGCACGTCGGTATCGATCTCGACGGCGACCGGCTGGTAGAACGCGCCGATCATGTTCTTGCCCAGCGGGTGGTTGACGGCGGTCTTGCCGCCCACCGACGAATCGACCTGCGACAGCAGGGTGGTGGGCACCTGCAGGAAGCGCACGCCGCGCATGTAGACCGCGGCCGCGAAGCCGGTCATGTCGCCGATGACGCCGCCGCCCAGCGCCACCAGCACGCAGCGGCGGTCCAGCCGGTTGCCCAGCAGCGCGTCGAAGATCAGGTTCAGCGACTGCCAGTCCTTGTAGGCCTCGCCATCGGGCAGTTCGATCCGCAGCACGCGCTTGCCGGTCCGGGCCAGCGCGGCTTCGGCGCGTTCGCCGTACAGGGCGGCGACGGTCGGGTTGGTGACCACGGCGATCGCGGTGGCGTCGGCCGGAATGCTCTGGTCCAGGACGTCCAGGCGGCCGGGGCCGATATGGATCGGGTAGCTTCCGCCCGGGGTGTCCACGTGTACTACGTTCATATGCGCTTCTCGAAGGCTTGCAGTTGCGGCAGCAGCGCCTTGACCAGGGTGTGGATGGGCATGGCGCCCGTTTCCACCACCAGGTCGGCCACTTCCTTATAGAGGGGTTCCCGCAGGGTCATGAGGTCGCGCAGCGTGCCGCGCGGATCGGCGGTGGCCAGCAGGGGACGGTTGCGGTCCCGGCAAGTGCGGCGGAACAATTCGTCCACGCTGGCCCGCAGGTAGACCACGATGCCGCGTTCGCGCAGGCGCTGGCGGTTTTCCGGGGCCAGGATGGCGCCGCCCCCGGTGGCAAGAATTATGTTGCGCCGTTGGGTACACTCTTCCAAGGCGGCAGATTCCCGGCGACGAAAACCGGCTTCGCCCTCGATTTCGAAGATTACCGGCACCCGCACGCCGCAACGCGCCTCGAGCTCATGATCCAAGTCCATAAACTCGCGCCCCAGCGCACGCGCCAGGCCACGCCCTATGGTCGTCTTGCCCGCGCCCATCATCCCGACCAGGAAGACAGGCAGGTCATGCGGCAGGGTCACGGTCTTGCCTGTGCACTCGATCGCGCAAGGCAGGTTTTCGGGCGTCTCGCCGGAGGACGCCGGGTCCGGGTCAGCCTCCGGACATGAGATAGCGGAAAAGTTCATGACGGCATTATCACATCAGCCGCCAGTTGCCCGCCTACCACACTGAACGATTTTGTTACAGAAACCGGTACCCCGTGCTGAGACGGGACCGGAGATACCCGTAAAATCGCCGCGATGAGCAAGCCCCAGAATTCCTCCAAGAAAGACAAGCCCGCCAAGAGCGGATCCCCGATACTGCGATTCTTCGTCAAGGCCGGCATTTTCTGCTTCGGCCTGTTCCTGTGCGGCGTGCTGCTGGCTGGAATGGCGCTGGCGCTGGCCTGGCCCAACCTGCCGGACCTGAACGCCATGACGGACTACCGCCCGCGGGTGCCGCTGCGCGTCTACACGGCGGACCGCGTCCTGATCGGCGAGTTCGGCGAGGAACGCCGCAACGTGCTGCGCTTCAACGAAATCCCGGACGTCATGAAGTCCGCGGTGCTGGCGGCCGAGGACGACCGCTTCTACCAGCACGGCGGGATCGACTGGATGGGCGTGGCGCGCGCGGGCCTGACCAACCTGATCAGCATGTCGAAGTCGCAGGGCGCCAGCACGATCACCATGCAGGTGGCGCGCAACTTCTACCTGTCGTCGGAAAAGACCTATTCGCGCAAGTTCTACGAACTGCTGCTGACCTTCAAGATCGAATCCGAGCTCACCAAGGACCAGATCCTGGAGCTCTACATGAACCAGATCTACCTGGGTCATCGCGCCTATGGCTTTGCCGCCGCTTCGCGCACCTATTTCGGCAAGCCCCTGTCCGAGGTCACGCCCGCCGAAGCCGCCATGCTGGCCGGCATCCCCAAGGCCCCCTCGCGCTTCAACCCGATCGCCAACCGCCCCCGCGCCGAACTGCGCCAGCGCTACGTGCTGGGCCGCATGCACTCGCTGGGCTACCTGACCGAACCTGAATACCAGCAGGCGCTGGCCCAGCCCATCGTCATGAAGTCGGCGGAAGGCACGCCGGCCGGCGGCTATTCCATCCATGGCGAATACGTGGCGGAACTGGCGCGCCAGCTGCTGTTCAACGTGTACCAGGACAACGTCTACTCGCGCGGCATCAATATCTACACCACCGTGCAGTCCAAGGACCAGGAAGCGGCCTACCGCGCCGTGCGCGAAGGCGTGCTGGAATACACGCGCCGCGCTCCCTACCCCGGCCCCGAGGAACAGCTCGACCTGCCGCCGGGCACCGAAAACAACCCGCAGGCGCTCGACGAATTCCTGGACGGCGTGTTCGACAAGTTCAGCGACAGCGGCGACCTGCTCACCGCGCTGGTGCTGTCGGCCAGCCCCACCGAAGTGAAGCTGGCGCGCAGCTCGCGCGAAATCATCACCGTCACCGACAAGAAGGTGCTGGGCGTCGTGGCGCGCGCGCTCAACGACAAGGCCAAGCCCGAGCAGCGCATCAAGCGCGGCTCGGTGGTCTACATCCGCAAGTTCGGCGACAACTGGGAAATCATCAACCTGCCTTCGGTGCAGGCGGCGTTCGTGGCGCTGTCGCCGCAGGACGGCGCCATCCGCGCCATGGTCGGCGGCTTCGATTTCTACCGCGGCAACTTCAACCGCGTGACCCAGGCCTGGCGCCAGCCGGGCTCGAACATCAAGCCCTTCATCTACGCCGCCTCGCTGGAACGCGGCCTGACGCCGGCCACGCAGATCTCGGACCTGCCGTTTGAACTGACGGCCGCGCAGACCGGTTCGAAGGCCTGGAACCCGAAGAACTACGGCAACCAGTACGAACCGATGCTGACCCTGCGCCAGGGCCTGTACAAGTCCAAGAACATGGTGTCGATCCGTATCCTGCAGGCCATCGGCCCGCAGTACGCGCAGGACTACCTGACCCGCTTCGGCTTCGACAAGGCCCGCCAGCCGGCCGTGCTGCCGCTGGCCCTGGGCGCGGGTTCTGTCACGCCGCTGCAGCTGGCAGGCGCCTTCTCGGTGTTCGCCAACGGCGGCTACCGCGTCACGCCCTACCTGATCGACCGCGTCACCGACAGCAACGGCAAGGTCATCATGCAGTCCAAGCCGGTCGTGGCGGGCGACGCCGCGGCCCGCGCCATCGATCCGCGCACCGCCTGGGTCATGGACGACATCCTGCGCGGCGTGGCCACCTACGGCACCGCGGCGCGCGCCCGCGTCCTGCTCAAGCGCAATGACATCGCCGGCAAGACGGGTACCACCAACGAATCCGTGGACGCCTGGTTCTCCGGCTACACCCCCTCGCTGGTCGCCACCGCGTGGCTGGGCTTCGACCAGCCCAAATCGCTGGGCTCGCGCGAAACCGGCGGCGGCGTGGCCATGCCGATCTGGGTCGATTACATGCAATCGGTGCTCAAGGGCGTGCCCGAAGAGAAGCCGCGCCCCCGTCCCGACGGCCTGATCGTGGAGAACGGCGAGTTCTACTTCTCGGAATTCCCGCCGGGTCAGGCGGTCGCCCGCCTGGGCCTGCCCGAAGCCGACACGCTGGGTGAATTCCTCAACGGTCTGAACGGCAGCACCAGCGAGGAAACCCGGATCAAGGTGGCGCCGGGCGTCGGCACGCAGAGCAACGCGCCCTGGTCGCAGAAGATCCCGTTCTAAGGCACAAATGACAAGGCCGGCCCAATGGGCCGGCCTTTTTTTGCCGCGGCCTTGCCGCGGTTACAGGCGTATCGTGACAGGAACGCCGGCAGCCGCCGAACAGATCTGGGACAAGGCGTCCGGCAATTGCGGGCCGCCTCGGGTATCGTTCCAATGCTGGCCGTCGTAGCGGTAGTGGAAACCGCCGCTGCGCGCCGCGACCCACAGCTCCTGCATGGCGGCCTGGCTGTTCACCACCACGTGGGTATTGTCTTCGAAGACCATCGTCAGCACGTTGCCGCTGCGGCTGGTTTCGACGTCGACGTCGAGCGAAGCCGCCCAGTCATCGGCCTGGCTTTCGATGCTGTTCAGCACCTGGTCGATCAACGCAAGAAATTCGGATTCGGTCATAATCGAGCCTGCAAGAATTAGGAGTTCCCAGTGTTCCACTTGGCATTCAGCCGCATGGTCCTTCGCATTGTAGCCACGCTGGCGGCGACCGGCATGGTTGCGGCGTGCGGGTACAAAGGCCCCCTGTACATGCCCACGCCCGACGGCAAGCCGCCGTCGCCCGCGCAGCAACAGCAACAACAGCAACGGATGCCGATACCGCCGGCGCCCACGCTTCCATGACTTCCCGATTCCCCGCGCAGCCTGAACTGGCCGGACATCCGTACTTCCAGTTCCGCAACAATGTCCTGTACGCCGAGGACGTGCCGCTGGATCACCTGGCCGACAAGCTGGGCACGCCGCTGTACGTTTACTCGCGCGCCGCGCTCAAGGCCGCCTGGGAATCCTACCGCAACGCCGTCGGCCAGCATCCGGTGCTGGTCTGCTACGGCATGAAGGCCAATTCCAACCTGGCCGTCCTGAAGGAATTCGCGCGCCTGGGCGCCGGCTTCGACATCGTTTCCGGCGGCGAGCTCAAGCGCGCCCTGGCGGCGGGCGCGGACCCGTCGCGGATCGTGTTTTCCGGCGTGGGCAAACAGGCCTGGGAAATGCGCGCCGCGCTCGCGGCGCGGGTCAAATGCTTCAACGTCGAATCCGAAGCGGAATTGCGCCAGCTGTCGGAAATCGCCCAGGACATGGGCCTGCGCGCGCCCGTCTCGCTGCGGGTGAATCCCGACGTCGACGCGCAGACGCACCCCTACATTTCCACCGGCCTGAAGGAAAACAAGTTCGGCATCGCCATCGAGTCGGCGCTGGACGTCTACCGCAGCGCCCAGTCGCTGCCGGGCCTGGAAATCATGGGCGTGGACTGCCATATCGGTTCACAGCTCACCGACATCAGTCCCTACTTCGACGCGCTGGAAAAACTGCTCGACCTGATCGAAAAGCTGGACCAGGCCGGCATCAAGATCGCCCATCTGGACTTGGGCGGCGGCCTGGGTATCCGCTATACGGATGAAACCCCGCCCTCGCCCCAGGCCTTGCTCGACCGCGTGTTTGAACGCCTGAACGCGCGCGGCTTCGGCCATCTGCACCTGGTGCTGGAACCGGGCCGCTCGCTGGTGGGCAACGCCGGCGTGCTGCTCACGCGGGTCCAGTACCTGAAGCATGCCGAGGCGCGCAACTTCGCCATCGTCGACGCCGCCATGAACGACCTGCTGCGCCCCGCGTTGTACGAGGCCTTCCACGGCGTGCGCCCGGTGCGTCCGCGCGCGGGCGATGAAACCGTCTACGACATCGTCGGTCCGGTCTGCGAAAGCGCCGACTGGCTGGCGAAGCAACGCAAGCTCGCCATCGAGCAAGGCGACCTGCTGGCGGTGGAATCAGCGGGCGCCTACAGCATGGCCATGGCCAGCAACTACAACGCGCGCCCGCGCGCGGCGGAAGCCATGGTCGACGGCGACAAGTACTACGTGGTGCGCCAGCGCGAAACGCTGGACGACCTGCTCAAGGGCGAATCCACCCTGCCCTGACGGGCTTGCCCCATGGCCGCCGCGCCGCGCCAGCGCCGCAGGCAATCTTCTTCACTTGAACTCGTGCACGATCGAGGCCGGCCGGCCCGCCGTCACCGTCAGCGTCATGCGATGGTCTCCCGCCGACGCATTGCGCAGCGTGACCTGGTAGCGGCCCGGCGCCAGGGATAGCTCCCGCAACGGCGGGCTCACTCCGCGCGAACGGCCATTGATCAGCACTTCTCCCCAAGGACGCACGGCCACGCTCACGGTTACGGGTGGGGCTGGCGGCGGTGGCGTCTGGGCGACGGGCTCGGACGCGCCGGGCGCAACCCCAGGCGCCAGTTCCGATGCCACACGCGGCCCGGGTTCGGCGGAAGCCGCCGCGGCTGCGGGCGCGGGTGTGGGTGTCGTTGTCGGCTCGGGTGTGGATGCAGGCACGGACTCGGGAGCGATAGAGGACTCAGGCGCGGAAGTCGATGCTGGTGCCGACGCGGGCGTAGGTTCCTGCGCGGCCGTCGGCCCTGGCGCCGGCTTGTCCGCGGCGGCGGGCGCGGCAGGCGTGGCCGTAGCGGGCGCAGGAGATGACGTCGGCGCGGGCTGAGCCTGCGGCGCACCAGCCAGTTGCACGTTCGGCTGCGCCGACCGGAACCACGCATACCCGCCCGCCGCGCCCAGCAGGACCAGCGCCAGCGCGAACGGCAGGACGCGCCGCCCCCGCGCGGAATGCTCCGAGCGCATCGCGGTCAGGCGGTCGCCTGCGGGCGGCGGCTCGGCGAGTTCGTCCGCGGCCGCTGCGGCCATCAGGGAGGGCGTGGACAGATCCGGGACCAAGTCCAAGTCCGAGTCCAGATCCAGGTTCGGCAGCGTCAGCGGCAGTGGCGGTGGCGCCGATGCAGGTACTGACGTCGGCACAGCAGGCGCTGAATTCGACACAGGCGCTGAAGCCTGCACAGGTGCAGGCGCGGGCTGCGCAGGCACAGGCGGCGCCAGCGCCCCCATCGCCTCCGCCAGCGCCATCGCCGTGCGCGGCCGCGCATGCGCCGGCTGCGCCAGGCCGCCATCGACAGCGGCGCAGAACGCCGCGCCATAGGCGCCCGGTTGCCATTCCTCCAAGGGCAGGTAGTCGTCGCGCACGCGGCGCGCCAGAGCGTCCGGCGGGGCCTCTCCCGTCGCCAGGAAGCGCGCCAGCGCCGCCAGGCCGTACACGTCGGTCCAGGGGCCGCAGGGATAGGCAGGATCGTCCGTGTACTGTTCGAATGCCGCGTAGCCGGCGTGCCGGACGGCGTCTTCATCGTCCGGCATCGCGGCGGGAGCTTGCGCCAGGATGGCGCCGCCCGTCCCGTCGTCGGCCACGGCGCCGGGGCTGATGTCGCCGCGCGCGCGGCCCGTCTCGTGCAGGCTGGCCAGGGCGGCGGACAAGCCGGCCACGAGGCGCAGGATTTCCCGTTCTCGCCGCGGCCCGGGCGGCAGGCGGAGCACATCGTCCAGGCGCGCGGACGCGGCGCCGGCCACGCCCGGCCCCTGCGGCATAGCGAAAGATTGAAGCATGCGCGGTCCTCCGACAGGTTCAGGGATGCCAGGTAGGCAGGGACGAGAACAATCTCGCGAACAGCGTGGCGTTCAGCGCGCCGCCATGCACATAGGTCTGCAACGCCGCGCCGTCCGCCTGGTTGGTCCACCAATAGCTGGTGTGGGAACTGGGGTTGAAGCAGAACGGCAGATCGGGCCAGGCGCCCAGCGCGCGACGCGCCAGGGGCGCGGAATCCGGCTCGCGGCCCGCGCTCAGGATGTCCATGATGTCGTTGCCGCCCGGCGGCGCGGACGCGCTCGGCGGCGCGGACGCGCTCGGCGCCGCGGCCGGCGTGCGCACCTGCTGCAGGCTGCGGTCGAACTGTTCCGCCGGGCAGCCATGGCGCACCGCCGCCAGCATGCTGGCGCCGACCTGCCGGTAGTAGTCGCCGGCGCCGTCCAGGATGCTGCTGTGGTACTGCGCGGGCGGCAAAGCCATGACGACGCACAGGGGATAGCCGCGGCCCACGCGGTCGCGGCTGGGCGTGATGCAGCCCAGCTGCGCCACGCCCGCGCCCGGCCCGGCGGGGATCGCGAAATTCCAGATGGGCGCCGACGCGAAGCCGCGCGCGGCATTGGCATCCGGCGCCTGCTTGAGCGCCGCCAGCCCGAACTGCAGCCAGCGATCCCACCAGGTAATCAGCTCACGCGGCAGGCGCCGGTGCACGAAGTCGCCCGCCGCCGGAATCTTGCCGTACCAGCCTACACGCCCACGTTCCACTCCTAGCTCCATGTCCATGTCCTGTTCACGACGCGCCCGGGCAGGCGAAGGCCTGCATCTCGGCCAGATGGAAAGGGCTCTTGACGCTGCTGGCGGTAATCTCCAGCACCACCTTGCGCCCGCCCAGATCGAATGTGGCCAGCGTGACCTCCGGCGTCGCGCCGCGCCGCAACTGGGCGCGATCCAGCATGCGGTTCAGCGCCCAGGGACCGGACGTGGTCATGCCCGCCGCCCCTTCCTGCGGCGTAAGCTCGATGCGCACCTGGTTGCTGCCGCGCGGCCCGGGCCACTGCACCGTGGTCGCCACCTGCGGGCCATGCGCGTAGCGCACCGCCTGGCCGTCCACGTCCATCACGAACTGGGTAATGCCCGCGTCCATCTCCACGGGCCGGATGGCCACGCGGAACGACGGCATGGGATTGCCCGCCATGAAGTACACGTCGCGGATGACCCCCGCGCGCTGGAATGCGTCCAGCGTGGCGGAGTTCTCTCCCGACTTGCCGTCGATGCCGGGCTTGAAGCGCCAGCGCTGGCCGGACACGTCGATCTGGTTCGCCAGGTTCTTCTGGAAGAAGTCATCCATCAGGCCGCTGGGCCCGAACAGCCGGGCCATGTCGTTGGGCGCCACGTCGCGCGCCGAACGGCTGGAAAACGGATAGCGTCCCGCCACGGACTGGCCGCAGAACATGCCGATGGTGGCCGACACGGTCTCGCCCATGCGTGCGCGGGCCACGTCCGACACTTCGCCGGACGCGTTCACGGACAGGTCGTTGAGCACGCCGCGCAAGGGTCCGGGCAAGCGTCCGGCCTCGGCGCGCAGCTTCGTCACCGAGTCCGAACTGGGCGCGGGGCTGCCGCTGCGCAAGGCCGCGTCCGCCGCGGTCAGGTAGGTATAGAGCTCATTGATGAGACCCGTCGTAGCGGCTATCGGCGAGCTCGTGCCCGCCGCGCCCTCGCCCTGCGCCAGGCGCCGGTAGGGCTCGAAATGCTGGTCCACGATGCGCTCCAGCTTCTCGTCCGAGGCATCGGCCCGCATGGCCGCGCCCGGGCCGGTGGGGCCAAACATCTGCTCCAGCGCCTCGCGCGTGCTGCTGACCCGGTCGCGCGCCTGATCGACCAGCGAGCGGTCGTCCTTGCCGGTATCGCGCAGCAGGGAAGTTTCGCGCGCGACGCCGCGCACCAGCTGCACCAGTGGCGACTCCGGCGCCGACAAGGTGCGCGCCATCTGGATGTTCTGCAATAGCGACTTGCTGGGCGCCAGCTGCAGATCGTTCAGGTAGCCGTCCCACTGCGCCACGTAGTCGTTCATGTACAGCCGCTTGATGTCGGCCACCAGCTGCCGCTGCGCCGCCTGGTCCAGCTGGCCGCGCAGCGGAATGTTCAGGATCCACGCATCGTCTGACCGCAGGACCTCGGCCACGCCGGTGACGCGCTTGTTGAAAACGTCCCAGTAACCGCGGTAGCTGTAGAGCGCGGGAATGCCCTGGCTTAGCGGCTTGCCGCTCTTGCGCACGAATACCGCGCTGGCCTGGGCGCCGCCCAGCGTCACCACGGTGTTCTCCGGCGTGGCGTCGGCATTGGCCAGCGTGCGGCGCAAGCGGCTGTAGGCCCGTTGCGCCAGCGTGTAGCGCGCCAGCTTCTCGCGCGCCTGCGCCACCAGCGCATCGTCCTTCGGAAACGGCGAGGCCAGCACGTGGCTCTGCGTAAGGTTGCGCAGGTGCAGCGACAGCTGCTCGTACTGGCGCCGCGTATAACCTTCGGGCAGCGTGGCCTGCATGTCCGACAAGAGCCAGGCGTGCATGAATTCCGCGTCGTAGCGGTCGGCCTCGTACAGCATCAGATAGGCCCGCAGCGCCTCGTAGGAATACTCCAGGTCGCTGGCCGAGGCGTCGCGCAGCGCGGTCTCCACGCGCCGCGCCACTTGCGGCAGCAGCACCTGGTCCAGCGTATTGCCGTACACGCCCTGCGCCGCCGCCTGCAGCTTCTGACCCTGGTAGAGGCCATAGCGATAGCTGAGCGGCGGCCGGTCGATGTCGAAGCCTTCGTGCTGCGGCAGGTACCAGAGGCTGTCCAGGAACGGCATCAGGCCCAGCAGGTCGCCCGTGCGCGTGATCTTGATCTCGCGCGTCAGCTTCTCCACCGCGGGCACGCGCCGCGCCACCTCTTCCACGTAGTCCGAGTTGTTGCGGTAGCTGATCGCCCAGCCCCCGATCAAGGCCAGGAACGCCGCCGTCACCAGCCCGTACCCGGCCCAGTGCAGCTGCCGGTAGCGGCGCTCCCAGCGCAGGTTGCGGCTCGCCAAACCCGCTTCGCGGAAGATGACGTCCTGCAGCAGGTTCTTCAGGAAGTAGCTGCGGCCCTCGGCCTCGCCGGGCACGCTGGCCGCCGGCGCCGCGCCGCCGTCGATGCGCAGGTAGCGCTTCAGGTGGCCCGTCACCTGGTCGAAGGTCTCGCCGCCCTGCGTGCCGCTGGTGAAATAGACGCCGCGCGGAATGACGCGCGCCTCGAACTTCGAGGTCGCGAAGACATCGCTCAGGAAATGGCCCAGGATGGCCTGCAGGCCCGCGAACTGCTGCGGCAGCATGTAGGCGAGCGCGCGCCGCGCCGGATCGCTCTCGGCCGCCACCACTTCAGGCAGGGCATCGTCCAGGCGCCGCTGCAACAAGGCGTACTCGGCATGAAACGCCTCGTACAGATCGAAGTCCGGTTCCTGTGCGCGCGCATAGGGCAGCGTGAAGCCCCAGATCTGCGCCAGCTCTTCGCGGCTGAAAGACGCGAAGTACTCCTCGAAGCCCGACAACAGATCGGTCTTGGTCACCAGGACGTAGACCGGGAACGCAATGCCCAGCTGCTCGCGCAGTTCCTGCAGCCGCCGCCGCAGCACCGCCGCATGCTGCGCCCTTTCGGCGTCCGACGCCGACAGCAGGTCCTCGACGCTGACCGTGAGCATCGCGCCATTGATGGGCTGGCGGCCGCGGTACTTGCTCAGCAGGCGCAGAAAACCACGCCACTCTTCCTCGTCCCCGGTAGGGTCGCTTTCGTGCGTGGTGTAGCGGCCCGCCGTGTCCAGCAGCACGGCATCGTCGGTGAACCACCAGTCGCAATTGCGGGTGCCGCCCACGCCGCGCAGCGCCACCTTGCCATAACGCTCGGCCAGCGGGAAATTGAGCCCCGAGTTCACCAGCGCGGTGGTCTTGCCCGCGCCCGGCGCGCCGATGATCACGTACCAGGGAAGCTGATACAGGTACTGCTTGGAAAACCTGTCCAGCGCGCCGCGCCTGCCGCGGTTTTCGAAGCGCGTCTTGCGCAGCAGTTCGACCGCCTCGTGAAAGCGCGCCTCCAGCTGGCGTATCTCGTCAGTCTCCGTGTTCTGCTCGGCCGGTTTTTCCTTGGGCCGCGGCCGCCGCAACTGGCTCAGCAGCTGCGCGTTCAAGCGCCCTTCGCGCCACTTGCGCCACAACAGCCGCAGCAGCCAGATCGCGAACATCGCCACGATGACGATGATGCGCACCGTCTCGCTTTCCAGCGGACGCACCGTGCCGATCGCGATGAGCGGCCCCGCGATCCAGATCAGCACCGCCAGGGCCACCAGCCCCAGGAAGTTCCACACGCGGCGGCTGAAGAACCATCCAAACAACCGGTAGATCATTCCTGGCCTCCTTGTCCGCCCTGCTCCTGCGTCACCGGCGGCACCAGCACCGTGATCTCCACCCGCCGGTTCAAGGCGCGGCCGGCGGCCGTGTCATTGGGCGCGACGGGATCCGCGTCGCCGCGGCCCTCCGCCCGCACCCGCGCGGTCTGTCCCAGGCGCTGCTCCAGCATGTCCTTGACTGCGTCCGCGCGAGCCTGGGACAAATGCCAGTTGGAGGGAAAGCGCGCGCTGCGCATCGGCGTGTTGTCGGAATAGCCGCGCACCAGGATGCTGCCCTGCGTTTCGCGCAGGGCGTCGGCCACGCGGGACAGCACTGGCAGGTATTGGTCGCGCACCGAACTGGCGCCCGACTCGAACACGCCGTCGCCGCGCAGCACCACCACGCTGCGATCCACTTCGTCGCGCACGCTCACCAGCTGATCGCGGATCTCCGGGGCCAGGAATACCGCCAGCCGCGGCGCAGGCGCGGGCCGCTTCACCGCCGTCGGCGCGATCTGCACGGTGGGCGGACGAAGCTTGGCGATGGACGCGAACACCAGATCCGATTGGCTGCCCAGCCGCCAGCCCAGGCCCCAATACAGCGCCAGCGCCAGGACGGCGGCCAGCGCGCCGAACACCCACAGCGGCACCGGCAGACGGCGCAGAGGCGTCTGCGCGGGCTCGTCGCGCCAATGCGGCGACAGCGCCAGCGGGTAGTCGCCGCGCGCGCCCCGCAGGATCCGCAGCAGCCGCTGGCGCAAGGTCTCCAGCTGCGAACGGCCGTTGTCGATCACGCGGTAGCGGCCTTCGAAGCCCAGCAGCAGGCAGTAGTAGAGCAACTCCAGCAGATCCAGGTGCTGCGCCGGGTTCTGCGACAGCTTGGCCAGCAGCTGGAAGAATTTTTCGCCGCCCCAGGTTTCGTTGTGGAAGGTGACCAGCAGGCTGTGCGCCGACCACACGCCGCCTCCGCCCCACGGCGTCAGCGCCGCGGCCTCGTCCAGTGCGGTGCACAGGCAATAACGCGCGCCCAGGATGGTCTCGTTGGGGATGCCCGCCTGCTGCGCGCGCAGCTCGAACTGCCGCACCTCGTCCAGCAGATGCTCGCGCAACATCGCGGGCGAAGGATGGGCCGCCGTCGCGCGGATCTGCGGGATCAGGTCCAGCAGCGGGTTGGCCGCCGCCACCAGTGGATTGGCGCCGCTGATGACGTAATCGTGAGGCCGCAGCCGGCCTGCCGAGGCGGCCGCGCCATCGCCCATGCCGCCGGGAGGGCCGGACAGGGTGTGATCCGAAGCATGCATAGTTGTCTCCGCCTGGTTCGGCCGCGCTCAATCGCGCAGCGCCCAGAACTCCATCGTCAGCCCGGGAAAGTCGCCCGCCAGATGCAGCGCGAGCGCGCCGGTGCGCTCCAGCTGTTTCCAGAATTCGCCGCTCTTGTCCAATTCGAAGTAAACGTGTCCCGCGCTGTACGGGATCTGCCTCGGCGCCACCGGCAACGCGCGCACGGCCACACCCGGCAGCTGCAGGTGCACCAGGTCGCGAATGCGCTCCACCGGGCCGATCTTGACCTGGGCCGGAAAACGCGAGCGCACGGTCTCCACGCCCAGGTCCGCATGCACCGCCAACACGAAGCCGGCCGACTGCAACAGCTCGGCATCCTGGATCTGCGCCACGCGCACGCCCTGCCCCCGGTCCTGCAGCGGAATCTGCAGGGCGCGCTGCTCCAGCACGGCCGACAGCGAGCGGCGCAGCTCGTTCATCAAGGGCGTGAAGCTGCCCTGCAGGTCATCGTGCGCATAGCCAGGCAACACGCCCGGCCGCCGCGTGGCGGAGGTGAAGGTGGCCAGGTCGCAGGCCAGCATCAGCCAATCGTGGAACAGCCGCTCCGGATGCTGTGCGGGATGCTGGCGCGCATGCCAGAGGGCCCCCAGGTATCGGTTGACCGTCTCCAGCAACATGAAATCGGACACCTCGGACACGCCGCCGCGCCCCGGCTGCGACAGGCGCGAGGCCAGCGCCTCGCTGCGCGCGTCGAGCAGGCCCTGCAACTCGTCGACAAAGCCGCGCAGGACAGGGTGCTCGCCCGCCGCCAGCCACGGCGCCACGTAGCCCTCGTCCAGCACCACCCGGTTGTCCGAACGGCGCTCCACCACCCGCGCAATGCCCAGGCCCAGCCAGTCGTCGGTGAGATCGTCCTCCAGCATCAGGCGCAGCCGCAGCCGGCCCAGCTGCATCAACACAGGCTCCAGCGCGACCGAGCCGCTGTCTTCCACCTCGGCCTCGTGCACCAGGTAACGCGCCAGCGTGTCCTCTTCGCCTTCGTAGATGACGTCGCTGGCGCCGGGACGCATGCGCGGCAGCGCCAGCACGACGCGCGCGCCATGGGTCTGCGCCGGCACCTCGAACGCCGCGGGCGCCGCGTCGGGATGCGAGAAATCGAAAGGCGTGCCGTCCGGCATGACGCCTTGCGCCCGCGTCAACGCCACCTTGCCGACCGCCAGGGCGTCGCGGTCCAACGTCAGCTGGCTGAACCCCCAGAAGAAGCCCTGGACCGCCGCCGCGCGCTGTTGCGCGGCATGCATCATGTAGCGCTCGAACTGCTGGAAATGCTGGGGCCGCAGGAACATGCCCTCCGACCAGATCACCTTGTCTCTGCTCACCATGTCCGGTTCTCTATGTTTTAAAAAGGCCACCACGAACGGCTGCGGTCCACTTCCTCCAGTCCGTCGCGCTTGACCGCGACCTTCACCGTCTCCTCGTTCGGTGAAAACTGCCAGACCTTATAGATGTTGGTGTTCTGCGCCTCCGGCAGGGCCACCAGCAGCCGCCACTTGCTCTGCTCCAGTTCCCGGTAGGCCGCGACCACGCCCACCACGCGCGCCTCGGCATTGCCGGGGTACTGCACCACCTTGGTCTCGCCCGGCTTCAGGATCACCTGGTCAACGTTCAGCAGCTCCGCGCCCAGCGCCGCGTGGGCATCGCCCTGCAAGGTGAAGAAATCGCGCGATTCGAAGATGCTGGCCGACTTCAACTCGTAAATCGTCACCTGCACCGGCGACGGCCTGCCGCTGGCGTTCTGGTTCACTTTCGGGTCCGCCCGCAGCTCGATCGCATAGGGCACCGGCACGCGCTTGGCCGTCGACGAACATGCGGCAAGCAGCGCGGCCAGGGCCACGCCCGCCGCGGCCGCGGCCACGCGCCGCAACGGCCTGCCGCGACGTTCCAGCGGGATCATTCTCTGGCAGGGACCTCTCATAAGACCTCGGAAATAAAAGTACACACGTCTGTTACGCCGCGACGCATACCTTGCACGGCGGGCCGCTATCATCGGCGGAATGACCAGGCCTACTCACCCCGACCGACATGCCCGCGCCATGAAACTGCCTTTCCGCATCAGCTTGATATCCGGCCTCGCGCTGCTTGCAGCCTGTGCCACCACGCCGTCGCCACAGGCGGTCGAAGCCCTGCAGCAGGTCCGCGACGAATATGCCGCCAGCCGCTTCGGCGCCGTCATCCGTACCGTGGCGACTTCCGACGCGCTGGCCTCCGCGCCCACCCCCATGCGCGTCGAAGCGTTCAAGCTCCAGGCGTTCAGCTACTGCGTGACCAACTATCGCCAGCTGTGCGAAGACAGCTTCGCGCGCATCCTGCAATTGCAGCCCTCGTTCCAGCTCGCGCCGAACGAGGCCGGCCATCCCCTGTGGGGCCCGGCCTTCCAGGCGGCGCAGGCCTCCCAGAACCGCTAACGCGCCGACGGCGCCCAGGAGACTGGCGTGAAGCTCACCGTGTTCCAGCGTGCCGGCGACCCGGCCTTCGAACCCATCCATGCCGTGTTCACCGCGCCCGGCGGCACGGTGGGTCGCAGCCCCGAGAATCTCCTGGCCCTGCCCGATCCCGCGCGCGCCATCTGCCGTGTCCAGGCCGCGATCCGCGTCAACGACGCGGACGCCGCCTTCATCGAGAACCTGAGCGACATGAGCCGCGTCAGCGTCAACGGACAGCCGCTGGCCCGCGACCAGGAAGTGCCGCTGAATCCGGGCGACGAACTGCAGATCGGCGACTACCGGCTGCGCAGCGTGGCGGACGAGCCCGGCGCTGAAACCGCCGAAGGCATCGCAGCCGGCGTCGCGGCCGCGGCGGTGGACGACGACATCTTCAGCGATCTGATTGGCCCCGGCACCTTGCCCGTCGGCAGCGCGCCCGACGTTTCCACCCATCCCTTCGACCTGGATTCCGCGCAGGCGCGCAACCCCGAGGATCCCTTGCGGCAGTTGCCGCCCGGCGACGGCGTGGTCTCGCGCCCGCCCACCGATCCCCTGGCGCTGTTCGACGCGCCAGGCGACGGCACGCCCAGCATCTTCTCGGACGGCACGCCGTCCACCCTGCCCGCCCACGATCCGCTGGCCGAGCATCGCGCCCACCCGGTGGACCGCGCCCTGGGCGGCTCGCGGGAATCCGCCGACGGCCGCAGCGCGCCCGATCACCTGCAGGAGATCGGCGGCTTCATGCGGCCCGCGCCCGTCAAGCCCAAGCCCGGCGACAAAGACCGTTGAACGCTCAGGCATAGTCATAACGGAACTCCCCGTCCGCGGCTGACAGGCCCACCCTGCTCAGCCTGCGGTCCTGCATCGACGCGCCCAGCAGCTCGCGGCTGATCCGCGGCAGCACCGTGTTGGTCAGCACCGCATCCACCATGCGCGCGCCCGACTCCACTTCCGCGCAGCGCGCCACCACCAGCGCCGTGGCGTCCGGCGTCACTTCCAGCACGATGCCGTGATGCTCCAGCAGGCGGCGGCGCACGCGATCGAATTGCAGGTCCACGATGCGCGCCAGCATGGCATCCGGCAGGGGCAGGTATGGCACCGCCACCAGCCGGCCCAGCAAGGCCGCCGGAAAGGCCTGCAATAGCGGCTCGCGCAGCGCGGCCGCCAGCGCCGGCCCGTCGGGCATGAGCGCCGGGTCGCTGCACAGGGCCGCGATCCGGTCCGCGCCCACGTTGGAGGTCAGGATGATGATCGCGTTGCGGAAGTCGATGTAGCGCCCTTCTCCGTCCTCCATCCAGCCCTTGTCGAAGACCTGGAAGAAGATCTCGTGCACGTCCGCGTGCGCCTTCTCCACCTCGTCCAGCAGCACCACGCTGTAGGGCCGCCGGCGCACCGCCTCGGTCAGCACGCCGCCCTCGCCATAGCCCACGTAGCCGGGCGGCGCGCCCTTGAGCGTGGAGACGGTGTGGGACTCCTGGAACTCGCTCATGTTGATGGTGATGAGGTTCTGCTCGCCGCCATAGAGCGCCTCGGCCAGGGCCAGCGCGGTCTCCGTCTTGCCGACGCCGCTGGGGCCGCACAGCAGGAACACGCCCACCGGCTTGTCCGGATCGGTCAACCTGGCGCGCGAGGTCTGGATGCGCCGCGCCACCGTCTCCAGGCCCTCGCGCTGGCCGATCACGCGCTTTTCCAGCGTGTCGGCCAGGGCCAGCACCGCCTGCGCCTCGTCGCGCAGCATGCGGCCCACGGGAATGCCGGTCCAGTCGGCCACCACGGCCGCGACCGCGGCCGCATCGACCGCGCAATGCACCATCGCCGCCTCGCCCTGGCTGGCCGCCAGCGCTTCGCGCGCCTGCGCCAATGCGTGGCGCTGGTCCTCCTGTTCGTCCGAGGACGCCAGCTCCAGCGTCTCGCGCAGCGTCAGCACATGCCCGGCCAGCGCTCGTTCCGACTCCCAGCGCGCCGCCAGCGCCTGCTCGCTATCGGCGGCGCCGGCCTGTTCGGCCGCCAGGCGCTCCACCCGTTGCGCATCGCCTTCGCCCAGGCGCAGTTCACGCTCGGCGATGCGCCGGGCCAGCGCCAGCGCCTGCACGCGCCTGCGCGCATCCTCCAGGCTGGCCGGCACGGCATGCTGGCTGACCGCGACGCGCGCGCAGGCCGTGTCCAGCAGCGCCACGGCCTTGTCCGGCAACTGGCGCGCCGGGATGTAGCGGTGCGACAGGCTCACCGCCGCTTCGATCGCTTCGTCCAGCAGCAGCACGCCATGATGAGCCTGCAGGGTTTCGGCCAGCCCGCGCAGCATGCCGAAGGCGCGCGCCTCGTCGGGCTCGTGCACCTGTATGACCTGGAAACGGCGGCTCAGCGCCGGGTCCTTCTCGATGTACTTCTTGTATTCCGACCAGGTGGTCGCGCCTATGGTGCGCAACTGGCCGCGCGCCAGCGCCGGCTTCAGCAGGTTGGCCGCGTCGCCCGTGCCCGCGGCGCCCCCGGCGCCCACCAGCGTATGGATCTCGTCGATGAACAGCACGATGGGTCTCGGGCTTGCCTGCACCTCGTCGATGACCCCGCGCAACCGCTGCTCGAACTCTCCCTTCACGCCGGCCCCGGCCTGCAGCAGGCCGATGTCCAGCAGGTACAGCGCCACATCGCGCAACTGCGGTGGCACTTCGCCCGCAGCCAGGCGCAGCGCCAGGCCCTCGACCACGGCGGTCTTGCCGACCCCCGCTTCGCCGGCCAGCAACGGGTTGTTCTGGCGGCGCCGCATCAGCACGTCGATGAGCTGGCGGATTTCCTCGTCGCGCCCGGACACCGGATCGATCGCGCCTTCGCGCGCCCGCGCGGTCAGGTCGACGGCGAAGCGCGCCAGCGCGGAACCGCCTTCGCCCGGCGCCCCTGCCTCGGCGGGAGCGGACGCCGTCTGCGCCGCGTCTTCCGGCGATCCCTGCACGATCTCTTCCAGCTGCTCCAGCAACTGCTCGGGCGCGATGCGCGAGAACTGCGCCGACATGCCCAACAGCACGTGGCGCAAGGCATAGGTCCTGGCCAGGCCGGCCAGCAGATGGGCGCTGCGGATGCGCGCCGCGCCATAGCGCAGCGATCCCAGCGCCCAGGCTCTTTCAACCGCGTGATCGATGTGTTCGGACAGGTCGGAGACCGAACCCGCTCCCGCCGGCAAACGGTCCAGCTCGGCCGTCAGGTCGGCCTGCAAGGCCGCCATGTCCAGTTCGAAGCGGCGCGCAATGCGGTGCAGGTCGCTGTCCTGGGCGTGCAGGATCTGATGCAGCCAGTGCACCAGTTCGACATAGGGATTGCCGCGCAGCTTGCAGAACGCGGTGGCGCCTTCCAGCGTCTGGTAGAGCAGCGGGTTGAGCTTTCCGAAGAGATCGATGCGGCCGATATCCGACATGGCGTGGTGGCGCGTCAAGCGCGCGTGGGAGTTGAGGTTGGGGCCGGCGGCCGGCCACGTTGCGGGACGCGCCCGCGGCTTTCATAGTCCAGCACGAGGTCGCAAGCCTCGCCCTGCTCCGGCCGGCGCTTGCCCAGCCAAGAAGACAGGCCCAGGGGCCGCTGAGCGCCCAGGGTCAATCCGCGCGCGTCCTCTGCCCGCAGCACCGGCCGCAGGTCCCAGGCCAGCTCCATGCCGATGTAATGCCGGACCCAATGCGTCAGCTGGCGCGCGCGCGTCCCGCCCGGCAGAAAACTCAGGTAGTCCTCCAGCGCCAGCGGACCGATCTCGATCCGGAACTTGTGCTGGGCATCGCGCACCGCCACTCCCAGCACGGTGTCGCGCCCCAGCCCCGCGAAGCCGCCCAGACCCAAGCGCTGTTCGGGCTCCAGGCGGATCCATTGCGGCACGAATTCGCGGATATGCACCGGCATGCTGAAAAACGATTGCAGGATGTGCTTGAGCCCTTCCGGATTGCGGGTCTGGCGCGTCAGATGGCCCGCCATGTAGTACTTGGCGTGATCCAGCACGGCGTCGCGGCGCCGCATCGACGGCTCGCCCATGTGCAGCAGGCTGGCGACGTAGCGCGTGAAGCGCTCGTCCTTGCGATCCAGGCTGACCGTGCTCTGCGCGTCGGCCCAGGCGCGGTAGAACAGCAGGATGAGCCGGTGATGGAACACGTCGGCGAAGGCGGACAGGGTGCGGTCGCCGTGGTGCGCAACGCGCTCGTGGGCATGTTCCGTCAGGTGCAGGGGCAAGGGACCGTTCGGGCCGAACAGCCCGAAGCTGTAGATCGAAAGCTCCGCGGGCCGCCCGCCCTCGGCGGGCCGCGCGCGCGCGACCGTGGACGGTGCGAACGCCAGCGACGGTTCCTGCCGCAGCCGCACCGGCTCGTAGCGCGCCACCGTATCGCGTCCCAGCGGCTTGCGCCCGCCCGCCAGCGCGTCTATCCAGCGCAGGGCGTGAAACAGGTCGTGGGCATGGGGCTCACGCTCGACCGTGAGCCACCATTGCGCCAGCGCGCCGGAAGCGGCAGCGGAAGCTGCGGGCGCGCGGATCGGATCGGAGGCGGGCTGGGCGTTGTCCACCGTCCTACCCCATGTGGATCTGCTTGGCGTCCACCTTGACCAGGTCGCCGCCGGTCACCACGGTATAGGCCGCGTGCAATCTCGCGCTCTGCTCGGCCTGGAAGTCGATCGCGCCGGCGCGAACCTGGTCCATTTCGCTGACGCTGCGCAACGACAGCCGCGCCATCAGGGTCATGCGGTCCAGCACCGCCTCGTAGCTCTTGCCCACCAGCCGAAACTCGCCCACGGTGGCGTGCAGCTGTTTGGCCACCATGCGCATGCGCCCGCAGGTATGGCGTTCGTCCTCGGCCTCCACCGCGTACTCGGACGCCCGCACGCGCACCGCGCCGGCGCTCTGCAGCAGCACATCGCCCGTCCGCGAACGAAGAGTCAGCTCGCCTTCGGTTTGCAGCGTGGCGCGCGCGGGGTCGGCCTGCACCGTCACCGCGATCAGGTAGACGCGCGCCGGATCGGGGCCGCTGATCAGCACCTCGTCGCCGGGCTGCGGTTCCAGCAGGCAACTGGCGGCGCGCTGCGCGTTCCAGACGCGGCCATCGCAGGCCACGGCATAACTGCCGTCGGCTTCACGGCGCAGCAGCTCGCCCAGCAAATGGACGGGATCGTAAGCCATGCGGCTCAGGTGTGCGGCGGACTTCATCATGCGCTCCTGTACGTGGAGGAATGCCGGCCTAGACCACGGGCCGGCGTCCCATGCGGGGCTTGTAGCGGGCGATTTCGCCACGCTGCAGGGTCGACAGGACCAGCTCCGACATCAGGTTGATCGATACGTGGCGCGCGAAGAATTGCTCCAGCACGGCGCCAAACAGATAAGGGCTGATGCCCGAGAACGCGGTCTCGTCCACCTGCAGCGCAATGCGCACGCCGCGTCCATGGACGATGGGACCGGGCACGGGCAGGCGATGGTGCACGGGGATGGCGCTGACGTGTCGCAGGCCGGAGATGTGGCGGCGCACGGCGGGCTCGGCCAGGTTGCCGTAGACATGCAGCATCTCGCGCAGGGTCTGGGCGCCCTGCTCCGCATCCAGGTCGGTCAGGCTCAGGTAATTCAGGCCCAGGTGGCTGATCAGATGCCATGTCGCCGCATTCTCGGCCAGCGCCGCGCGCGGCCGCGTGGGGCCGTGCAGCACCTTCACCGCGCGCACGGGCGCCGACACGCGCAAGGTCATGTCGGTCTCGGACCCCAGGGGCAGCAGCAGCGCCAGATCGCGGTTGGTGCACAGGGTTTCCAGCGTCAGGTGGCGCAGGTCGCCGGAGAACGGCGCCTCCTGCCGGTCCACCAGCGACAGGAACACTTCGCTGCCGATATAGCCGCTACGGGTGCCGTTGCGCTGCGCGATGTCGGACACCAGCCGCGGCTCGCGGCGCACGGAAAAATACGCGCCATAGTCGTCGGGATCGCTGCCCAGCGAACCGTAGAACGGCCGGAACTCCTGCTCCTGGCGCTGCGCCGACGCATGGCCGGCAACCCGGGTCACGCCATAGACCTCGTAATCCAGCGGCCGGCTGCGGTCGATGACCACGTGGTACTCGGAGGTCCTGGGCGTCACCGCCACGCGGTCCGCCCGCTTGGGAAAGAGGTTGATCACCGGCACGCAATGCAGGGCCAGGTTGGCGGCCGATATGGCGCCCTCCAGCTCCGGTGCCGCCATCGAGAACAGCAGGGTCAGGTCGAAGGCGCGGGTCTCGCGCTGCGCGCCCTGCGGCGGCGCGGGCGTGCGCAGCCCCTGCTTCAGTCCGTTGATGCTGAAGAAGAGATAACGCTGGGCGAACGCGAAATACTCCTGCAGCAGGCGGTAGCCCTGGAACACCCGGGCATCGGCCGGCAACAGCGCCTGCTCATCGGCAAAGCCTTCATGGCGCACGGCATCGGCCGGCAACCGGTTGATCCAGGCCACCGGACGCGCCGTATCGTGGCCCAGCACCGCCACCGTGTGCCCCATCAGCACTTCCAGCAGGCGCTGCATCTGCAGGTCCTGGCCGTTCAGGTGAAAGACCAGCTGATCCAGGTCCAGGTCTTCCAGCCGCTGCCCGCCGCCGACTTCTATCCGGATGCGCAGCGCGCTCAATACGCGCGCGGCGCGGCCCGCCAGGCCCAGGCGCGCCAGCGGCAGGTCCTGCGGCGCCGCTGTGAACTCCGCCTGCGTCACCTGCAAGGGCCACAGGCGCAGGGCGTGGCCGGTAGTGAAATCGCAGGGCGTCTGCTCGCCGCGCGCCACGCGGCCGCGCAACAGGGTGCCGCGTGGCAGCTCAAAGCCTCCCGCCAGGGTGCCTTCATTCATGCTGGGCGAGAACTGCACGATCGCCATCGCCGGGGTGGGCGCCAGATAGCCGGGGTACACCACTTCCAGCAAGCGTTGGGAAAAGCGCGGAAATTCCGCATCCATTTTCATGTGGATGCGGGCGGTCAGAAAGCTGAAGCCCTCCAGCAGGCGTTCGACGTAGGGATCCGCCACCTCGGTGGCGTGCATGCCCAGCCGCCCAGCCACCTTGGGGTGAGCCTGAGCGAATTCCGCGCCCAGCTCGCGCAGATAGACCAGTTCCCGGTTGTAGTAATCCAGCAGTCGGTCGTCCATCAGACACCGCCCAGATCGCGCAGATCCATGTGGCCGCTCTCCAGGTCGATGTCCGTGCGGAACAGGAACTCAAGCGGCTGCGGCACGCACCACAGCATGCCGCGTATTTCCAGGCTCAGGACGTTGTGGTGCTCCAGCGTGCCGGCATCCGACACGCAACGCACTTCCACCGAGGAATCCAGGATGCGCGGCTCGAATGCCGCAATCGCGTCGCGGATCGACTCCTCGACGTCGATCCAGTCGATCTCCGACATGCGCTTTCCCGCCATGGCGCGCACGCCGAAATTCAGCGTGGAGGCGGCCACTGGCCGATGCGCCGACAGATCCTGCGTCGTCTGCAGGTTCACCGTGTTGAGCAGCCAGCGCAAATCCCGCAGCACGGCCGCGCGCAACGCCTCATGCGTCAGCATGGCGTGTTCGCGCGGCTCTTCGCGCTTGGCGGGATCGTTGTCCATCAGGCGGTCCAGCAGCGAAGGCTGCAGGCGGTCGCGCACCGCGCGCTGGCTGCGCGACAAAGGCTCCCAATCGCCCGGACGGTCGGCGTGGCCCATCACGCCAGCTCCAGGCTGCGCACGTCGAGCAGGCCGAACTCCGCGGCATCGGTCAGCCACAGCTTCTGTCCCACGCCGGCATAGGTTTCACCATGCAGCGCGCGCCAGTCCGTCATCCGGCCCAGCTTGGCCACGTCGGACAATTCGGCCATGCGCTCGCCAGGCGCCGCCGGATAGCGGGCCGGCACCAGCCCCTGCTGCACTCGGCCATCGTCCAGCTCGATCTCGGCCTGCGCCCAGACCAGGTCGCACAAGCCCTCGGGTCCGAGCAGGCGCACTCGCTTGATGGCGGCGAAAGGCAACCAGACGTACCGTCCTCCCGCCAGGAACTCGAAGACCGGACCCAGCCGGCTGTCGCCGTCGCAGATCCACTGGAACGCTTCGGCAGCGTCCTGTCCGGCCAGCGCCAGGAATCCCGGACGCGCGGGGGCGTCCTGCAACGCCTGGGCGCGCAGGTCGGCCGCCTGGGCGGGCGAGGCGCCGTCCAGGCGCAGCGCCGAAATCAGGGCCCGCAGCCAGTCGTCGGGGTGGTTCAACAAAGCCGGCTCGCCTTGTCCGGCCAGCACGGCTTCGCGCTCGCGCTCGGCGGCGATGGCGCTGGCGTACAGCACCTGCATCGGACGCGCCTGCGCGTCGAGGTGGCCGCACACATTGAGCTGTTCGGCCGCGCGGGCCCAATCGCCCTGCGCCGCCAACAGCTGGAACAGCTGCGTGCGCAGGTCCGCGTCGGCAGGACGCCGACGCACCTGCGCCTGCAGCTCGTCCAACTGGCCGGCCAGGCTGATTGCGCCGAAAGGAACTGCGGCAATGGACATGGGCGCTCCGTCCTAGCCCACTTCCTTGTTCTGCTTGATGTCCCAGGCCACCAGGCTTTCCGCGCCCTTGCCGCCCTTGTCGGTCTGCTCCCAGTACTGCTGTTTGACCTTGGCCGCCTGGAAGGCGAAGTTCACCACCACGCCCTCGGCGCTGCGGTCGCCGGAAATCTGCACCGACGACACCAGCACGTCTTCCAGCGTGATCTTCGAATACTCGATCTGCTCGCCGCCCGCCTTGCACATGGACAGCTCGATCTTGCTGAGGTGCTTGCCGCTGGCGCAGTGCTTCATCACGGCCGGCGCGGCCTTGTCGATGCGGGCCACCACGTGCAGGTCGTTGAAGCTGGCCTTGCCCGCGCCTAGCCCGCCGCCGCTGGCGAGGTTGCCTGGCTGGGTGGCGCCCCAGGAAAAGGACACGATGTCGGTCCAGTCCTTGTGGTTGGCGTCCTTGGACTCGCCGTTGGCGCCATCGATCTTCATGAACATATCCACTGCCACATCAGTCTCCTGGAGTTAAGGGGCGCGGTTGCGCCCCGATTCGTCAGCGCCATTCAACCTTCGTTCTGTTTGAGCGAAGGCAGCTTGGATACCAGCCGCAGCGACACCGTCAGCCCTTCCAGCTGATAGTGCGGCCGCAAGAAAAACTTGGCGGAGTAATAGCCTGGGTTGTCCTCGATTTCCTGCACCTGCACCTCGGCGGCGGCCAGGGGCTTGCGCGCCTTGGTCTCCTGCGAGGAGTTCACGGGATCGCCATCCACGTAGTTCATGATCCAGTCGTTCAGCCAACGCTCCATGTCGTCGCGCTCGCGGAAGGAGCCGATCTTGTCGCGCACGATGCACTTCAGGTAGTGCGCGAAGCGGCAGCACGCGAACAGGTAGGGCAGGCGCGCGGCCAGCTTGGCGTTGGCGGAAGCGTCCGCCTCGTAGTAGTCGTGCGGCTTTTGCAGCGACTGCGCGCCGATGAAGGCGGCAAAGTCGGAGTTCTTTCTGTGCACCAGCGGCATGAAGCCGTTCTTGGCCAATTCCGCCTCGCGCCGATCGCTGATCGCGATCTCGGTCGGGCACTTCAGGTCCACCCCGCCGTCATCGGTGGGAAAGCTGTGGCAAGGCAGGTTCTCCACCGCGCCGCCGGATTCCACGCCGCGGATCGAGGTGCACCAGCCGTACAGCTTGAACGAGCGGTTCACGTTGGCCGCCATCGCATAGGCGGAATTGGTCCAGGTGTAGCGGTCGTGGTTGGCGCCGTCGGTGTCTTCCTCGAAGTCGAACTCGTCCACCGGATTGGTGCGCGCGCCGTAGGGCAGCCGCGCCAGGAAGCGCGGCATGGCCAGTCCGATGTAGCGCGAGTCCTCGGACTCGCGCAGACTGCGCCAGGCGGCGTATTCGGTGTTGGTGAAGATCTTGGTCAGGTCGCGCGGGTTGGCCAGCTCCTGCCAGGAATCCATCTGCATCACATTGGGCGAGGCGCCCGCGATGAAGGGGCAATGCGCGGCGGACGAAATCTTGGCGATTTCACCCAGCAGTTCCACGTCGGGCGGACTGTGGTCGAAGTAGTAGTCGCCGACCAGGCAGCCTATGGGTTCGCCGCCGAACTGGCCGTACTCTTCCTCGTACACGCGCTTGAAGATCGGGCTCTGGTCCCAGCCCACGCCCTTGTGGCGCTTGAGCGTGCGGCCCAGTTCCGACTTCGACATGCACATCACGCGGATCTTCAGCAGCTCGTCGGTCTCGGTGTTGGTGACCAGGTAATGCAGGCCGCGCCACGCGCCCTCCAGCTGCTGAAAGTCGGGATGGTGCATCACGCGGTTGATCTGTTCCGACATCTTGCGGTCGATCTCGGCGATGATCGCCTGGATGGTGCGGTAGGCGTCCGAGGACAAGCCGACGCCGCTGTTCTCCAGCGCCTGGTGCGCCAGCGTGCGCACGGCATGCTCCACCGCTTCCTGCGCCTGCTCGGTCTTGGGCTTGAATTCCTTCTTCAGCAGGGCGGACAGATCATCCGCCTGCAGGGTCTCGACAGCGCGCGCGTCGGCGCGTTTGGCCACTGCGGTCATGGCATTCTCCGAAAATCGATTCGAGCGGAAACTACGCGGCGGGATCCGGGGCCGGCGCATCGGATGCGCCCGCCTCTTCCTGCGGCTTCGGCGCGGCCGCCAAGGCGTTCATCAGCGCCGGATTCTTGAGCACGTTGCCGATCAGCTCCTCGGCGCCGGTCTTGCCGTCCATGTACGTCAGCAGGTTCGCCAGCTGCGTGCGCGCGCTCAGCAATTCGTTCAGCGCGCCGACCTTGCGCGCGACCGTGGCCGGCGAGAAATCGTCGATGCTCTCGAACGTGACGTCCACGTTCAGATTGCCTTCGCCGGTCAGCGTGTTGGGCACCTGGAACGCCACGCGCGGCTGGACGGAACGCATGCGCTCATCGAAGTTGTCGATGTCGATGTCCAGGAACTTGCGCTCGCCGACTTCCGGCTGAGGCGTCTCGGACTTGCCGGCCAGATCCGCCAGCACGCCCATCACGAAAGGCAGCTGGATCTTGCGCTCCGCGCCGTAGATCTCCACGTCGTACTCGATCTGCACCCGCGGCGCGCGGTTTCTTGCAATGAACTTCTGGCCGCTTCCCTTCAGGCTCGTCGCCATGGTGTCGTCTCCTCTTGTTGCTGCGGCGGTTGCCCCGCCTCAGGGGTCCTGCCGGTTGTCCTCTGTGCGCGGCAGCCAAGCCTCGAATTGCTCCAGGCCCTGGGGCGCCAGGTTCCTGATGATGTCGTGAAAACTCATCGGGATGAGCTGCTGCGCGCGGCGGATGAGATAGGGCGCGGGATGGCCGGGCTCGTTGGCTTCGAAGTAGGCGCAGACCTTGGCCAGCATCGCCACGGCCTCGTCGCGCGACCGGATCGTCGCGTCCTGCCAGCATGCGGCGTGATCCGCCGCGCTCGCGACCTGCTGCGTGGCGGGAGCCTCCGTCGCGGCCCGCGCCTCTTCAGGCGGTGCCGCGCCCGGTCGCAAGGATTGCGGATCGCGCGCCGCGTCCAGCACCAGGTCCAGCGTGCGCAGGATGGCCGCATAGTCGGGCGCCCAGGCGGCGCCCAATTTGTCGGTCACGAGTTTCTGGATGCGCCGCAACGCATCGGCGGCGGACGCCAGCGCCTGCACGTCGGCATCGCCCTGCGTCCAGGCCTGGCGCAAGCGCTCGACCAGGCGCGGACGCCCGCCGGGATAGCCGTCCGCATCCTGGCGGCTGCCGTCCAGCAACGCTTCGGTATCGCGCACCGTGAGTTGCCCGTGCACGCCGCTGATCAGGCTGGCCGAACGCAGGCTGCGCGCACAGCCCTGCATGTCGCCAAAGGCCGCCAGCGCATTCATGCGCGGCATGGGGTCGTCTTCGCCCACGCAGTCCAGACGCGGATGCAGCGGCTCCCAATAACGTTCAAGGGTATCGACGGCCAGCGCCAGGCCATCGCCATAGCCGGGCAAGCCGCGGATTTCGGTCCAGGCGGAGGTCAGCAGGCCGATGATGCGCAGGTCGCGCGTGCGCTCCAGCAGCGCGCGGGCCAGGCGTTCGACCTCGTGCCAGTCAGGCGGCTGCGCGGCAATGATGGTCGAGCCGAACTGCTGTTCGTCACGGCCCGCCGCGGCTTGCTGCAGCTGCAGGAAGTCGGCGTCGTATTCGAGGTCTTCCCCGCAGGGCAGACGTGAATCGAGTGTATTGAGGATGTCGGCGAATTCCATAGTCATCACTTAAATGCCTGCTGGGATGCTGCCTTGATACAACCACTACGCTCCGCGCTGCTTCACGGAAGGGTGAATTCTAGGCATCTCTTTCCGCATGCAACGGCAACCTAACAACTCCAGATTTTTCTTACAGATGGCTAACACCGACGTAAACAATTGAATACGGACTCTCCTGCTGTGCTGATTTTTTGACACACACCTTACGGAATCCGCAGCGTCGCCGATGGGTTGTTACCGAAGCGTAAAAAACACAAAAGCATGTGAGACCGCTACTCATGCGCTTTGGGCGCTGCCTACAATCGGCGCTCACGCTGGCGGCAGACCGGCGCGCTTTACGATTCAGAGACAGATTTCCCCGGCGCCGGCCCTCTTCTTTCGCCGTGCCCACTCTTGCAAGCGGCCCCATCGCGTGGCCGGCCTTCCCATTGCAGTCATCGCGGCGCGCCCACGCGTGTCCGCGAAAAATCCAGAGCAGCAGTACACGCAGCAACAGGCGAATTCTCATAAGGAGACGGTGAGATGGACCGCAACGTGCCCAGCGAACGTGTCGTCAAGGCGCATACGCCCCTGCCGCCGGAACAGCTGAAGTTCCGCGCCATGAATGGGGCCGAGAGCCTTTCACAGCTGTTCGAACTGGAGGTCGAGCTGATCTCGGAGTCCTATACGCTGGACATGAAATCGCTGCTAGGCAAGCCGCTGACGCTGGAGATCGAGACCGGATCGGCCACGCCGCGCTATCTCAGCGGACACGTCACGCGCTGCGTGCTGGTGGGCCGCGAGAACAACACCTCGCGCTACACCATCTATCGCGCCACGGTGCGGCCCTGGCTCTGGTACCTGACGCAGACCTCGGACAACAAGATCTTCCAGAACAAGAGCGTGCCCGACGTGATCCGCGAGGTGCTGAAGGATTACGACTATCCCGTCGAGTTCAAGCTGGTGGACAGCTACCGCAGCTGGGAATATTGCGTCCAGTACCAAGAGACCGACTACGCCTTCATCAGCCGCCTGATGGAGCATGAGGGCATCTACTTCTGGTTCAAGCACGACAAGGGCAAGCACACGCTGGTCCTCACCGACGACATCACGCAGCACGACGCCGTTGCGGACTACGAGCAGATCCCCTACTACGGCCCCGACCGCATCACGATTCCGCGCGAGGATCATGTCTATAAGTGGGAAGTGGCCGAACAGATCACCCCCGGCGCCTTCGCCACCACGGACTACCATCCGCTCACGCCCGCCGCCAGCCTGGAGGCGCGGCGCAACAATCCCGGCGCCCACGACCACGGCGACCTGGAGATGTTTGAGTGGCAGGGCGGCTACACCAATCCCGACGACGCCGAGCACTACACGCGCGTCAGGCTGGAAGACCTGCAGTGCAGGAAGGAACAGAGCACCGGCGGTTGCAACGCCCGGGGGCTGGCCACCGGCCGCCTCTTCACGCTGCGCAATCATCCGCGCCAGGCCGAGAACCGCGAGTACCTCGTCGTCAGCACCTACTACCGGATCCGCGAGACCGGCTATGCCAGCGGCCAACCCGAGCCCGGCAACTTCGATCTGGAGTTCGTCGTGCTGCCTACCAGCACGCAATTCCGCGCGCCGCGCGTCACGCCCGTGCCGCGCACCCACGGGCCGCAGACGGCCACGGTGGTCGGCAAGGAAGGCGAGGAGATCTGGACGGACAAGATGGGCCGCGTCAAGGTGCAGTTCCACTGGGACCGCTACGGCAAGAAGGACGAGAACAGCTCGTGCTGGGTGCGCGTGTCCAGCCCCTGGGCTGGCGGCGGCTTTGGCGGCATCCAGCTGCCGCGCGTGCGCGACGAAGTGATCGTGGACTTCATCGGCGGCCAGCCCGACCGCCCCATCGTGATCGGCCGCGTCTTCAACGCCAACAACCTGCCGCCCTGGGACCTGCCGGACAACGCCACGCAAAGCGGCTTCCTGAGCCGCTCCAAGAGCGGCACGCCGGCGACGGCGAACGCGCTCATGTTCGAGGACAAGAGCGGCAGCGAACGCATCTGGCTGCATGCCGAACGCGAACTCTGCACCGAAGTGGAGGCCAACGAATTCCATTCGACGGACAAGACCCGCACCACCACCATCGGCGACAACGACACCACCCGGATCGGCGGCAACCGCGACATCAAGGTCACTGGCACCGACAATCTGCGGGTCGAGAAAAAGCGCGACGTGTTCGTCAAGGGACATGAGGAATACACCGTCAAGGCCTCGCGCACGGTCAACGTGAAAGATGGCCTGATGGAAGAGAAGTTCGACAACGGCCTGAAGACCACCGTCGCGGCCAAGGGCGAGGAACGCGAGATCACCGGCCTCTTCAAGGAAACGTTGAAAAATGGCGAGCAGGTGTACGTGAACGAAGGCGACTCGCTGCATCATGTGAAGACCGGCGCCCTCACCGAAAAGGCCAAGGGCAAGGTCGAGCTGCTGTCCACCGACGCGAACATGGACGTGAAAGCCAAGACCGCGATGCTGGTGCAGTCCGAGACCGCCACCATGGACCTCAAGGCCAAGGGCAAGATAGACATGGAGTCGGAAGGCTCGACCGTGCTGGTCAAGGCCGACGGCAACATCACGCTGAAGACCCCTGCGGAAGTCATCATGGACGCGTCCCACGTCAAGGACCTTTCCAAGAAGAGCTGGCTGCAGGCCACGCCGTTCTCCATCGGCCTGGCGGTGGCAAAGGCCGAATTCGGCATGCACCGTGTCGCGCTCTTCCGCTCCACGGTCATGCTGAACATTTCCTTCACCAACTACGCCATGGTCAGCAGCATCGGCCAGCTGGTGTCCTACCGGACCACGGGGTCCAGTTATCAGTTCGACGCCGTCGCCGCGGAAAAGGTGGGCCTGGGCGCGTCGATGGTCGGTCTCTGGAGCATTATCTGAGGCCGCCATGTCCGACTTCCTGAACGCCTGGCCCAGCTGGGCCAAGTGGGTGTTTCTGGGCCTGCTGCTGTCCCTGGCGCAAGCAGCGTTCATGCTGTGGCGCGAGCGCCAGCGCCGCGCGGCGGGACGCCGGGACGTGCAGCGGCTGGATGCCGTGCGCGCCAGCGGCCTGGCCAGCACGGCGCTGGTGACCGCCGCGCGCGACACGCGCCGCCGCATTGGCGACACGCTGTACTTCATCATCGAACTGGATCTGGAAGTCGCTGCCACCCGCGATACGCCTGCCATGTCGCGCACCCTCAGCGTGCCGCTGTCGCCGCTGCATCTGGCCGATTTCGGCGCCGGCAAGACCATACAGGTACGGATCGATCCGTCGACCCGTGAAGTCGCCGTGGACCAGGCCACCGGATAGCCATGAAGACCATCAAGCCATTACGCCTGGGCCTGCTGACCCGGCCCTACCGTTGGCAGCGCCGCGATGTGCTGGGTGTGTCGGTGTTCGCGCTGGTCGACATCGCGCAAACGCCCACGCTGCTGACGGACCAGGAATTGTGGAAGCTGGCGGGCGCCGAGGCCGGCGGCCTGCTGGACCTGGCCACGCCCAAGCTGCATCCGGAGGTCCTGGTCGCGGGCCACGCCTATCCGCACGGCAATGGCAGCCCCGGTGCCTGCGCCGTGCGCCTGAAGGTGGGCGCAATCGACAAGTCATTGCTGGTGTTCGGCGACCGCTACTGGCTGGACGGCAAGGCGACGCCGCCCCAGCCTTTCGAGCGCATGCGGCTGGACTGGAGCCACGCCTACGGCGGCCCCGGCCACGCCGAGAACCCGCTCGGCATCGGCGCTCAGGACGAAGAGATCAACGGCGTGCGCGTGCGCCGGCTGCCCAATATCGAACACCCGCAGCAACGCATCACGTCACCCGCCCAGCGCGCGGCGCCGGCCGGCTTCACGGCCCTGGCCATGGACTGGCCGCAGCGCGCGGCGCACCTGGGCCGGCAATACGGCCAGCAATGGCTGGAACATGACTTCCCGGGTTTCGCGTCCGACATGGATTGGCGCTTCTTCAATGCCGCGCCGCCCGATCAATGGGGTCCCGCCAATTCGGCGCTTGCCGGCGGCACGGAATACGAGCTGTGGAACATGCACCCTGAACACGAGGTGCTGCGCGGCCGCCTGCCCGACTGGCGCGCCCGCTGCTTCGTCAGCCGCCAGGCCGACGGCAGCGCGCTGGAAGAAGTCGGACTGCGCCTGACCACGGCCTGGTTCTTCCCCGACCGCACGCAGCTGGCGTTGATCTGGCATGGCGCGCTGCCGGTACGCGAGGATGATGCGGCCGATATCCTGCACATCATGCCCGCGCTGGAACATGCTGGCCAGGCGCGCGACATGGCGCATTATCAGACGGTGGTGAAGCAGCGCCTCGATACCGAGCTTGGCGCCGTCTATGCCCTGCTGGACGCCCAGCTCGTGCCGGAAGACATCTGTGGTGAACTGCCTCAGGCGGCCATGGAGGCCACGGCGCAGCGACCGTCCAACCGCAACCTCCACGCCGGCGCGGCGCGGCGGCATGCCCGCGAGCGCGAATCGCTGCTCGCCCAGGGCCTGGATCCCGACCTGTACATGGTTCCGCTGGAGCCGCCGCCCAAGGCGCCGAACCTGTCCGACCTGCCGCAGACCATCCTGCGCATGCAGCAGGAGCTGGAAGAGGCCAAACGCCTGTCCAGCGGACCCGCCGCGCGCGCGCTGGCCGATCCCAACCTGCCGTCCATGACCGCGGTCTCGGGGGTCGACATGGACGCGCTGCGCAAGCTGGAGGATGACGGCAAGCTTCCCGCCGGCTTCGACCCGCGCAAGGTTAGGCGGCACATCGCCGACTTCGATGCCAACCCGCACACGCAGGCCGAACGCGGCGCGCCGGACGCCCCAGGCTCGCCGCCCCCGCTCAGCCAGACCCTGGGTCCACAGGTGCACCAGGCCTATCAGCAGTCGGCGCATCAGTTCGCGCCGCCCCCGCCCATGCCGCCATTGCGCGCGCGGCGCACGCGCTCGAAGCTGGAAGCGCGCCTGAAAGGCAATCGCGATTGCCGGGACATGAATCTGACCGGCGCGGACCTGAGCGGCATGGACCTTTCCGGCGTCGACTTCCAGCGCGCCATACTGACCGGCGCCAAGCTCGCCGACGCGCGGCTGGACGGCAGCAACCTGACCGACGCCGTGCTGGCCGGCGCCGATCTGACGCGCGCCAGCATGCGCGGAACCGACATGTCGCGCGCGAACCTGGGCCGCACGCTTTGCGTCCAGACGGACTTCGCCGACAGCCGCATCAAGGAAACCATCTGGGACCATGCCAGCTGCGAGGATTGCAGCTTTGCCGGCAGCGTCTGGCTGCTGGGACGCCTGCATCAGGCCCGCTTGCGCGGCTGCGACCTGAGCGGCGCGTCATTCGAGCAATGGGCCGCGATGAGCGCCGCCTTCGAGGATTGCCGCTTTCACGCAGCGCGCCTGAATCAATGCGTGTTCATGCAGGGGACGATGGCGAACGCCGATTTTTCCAGCGCGGACCTGCTGCGCGTCAGCTTCATGGACGTGGAGTTTTCCGGCCGCTACAGCCTGGAGAACGCCACGCTCGATGGCTGCGCCTACGCCGGCCGCGTGGAGCTGGCCGGCGCGTGCCTGCGCGGCATGCAGTTCAAGGTGGGCAGCATGCGCGGCGCCACGCTCGACCGCGCCGACCTGCGCGGCGCGCAGCTTGCCGCCAGCGACTTCTCGAACTGCGGCCTGCGGGAGGCGGACCTCAGCGGCATCGCCGCCCCCGACACCCACTTCGTGCGCGCCGATTTCACGGGCGCCCGCCTGCGCAACGCCAACCTGATCAACAGCCTGCTCGGCAAGGCCATCCTGCTGCGCGCCGACCTGACGGGCGCCAACCTCTTTCGCGCGGATGTCGCGCAGGCGCGGATGGACGGCAGCACCGGGCTGGACCACGCCCATACCCAGGGCGCCAAGCTGTGGCCCGCGCGGCAGCCGGAGAACGCCGCATGAACCTGGATCAGTTGCTGGACCAGGTGCGCCACGGCGAGCCGATAGCGCACCTCAGCCTGGCGGGCCGGGACCTGCGCGGCCTGGACCTCGCAGGCGCGTTCTTCGACCAGGTGGATTTGAGCGGCGCCAAAATGAGCGGTTGCCAGTTGCAGGACAGCCAATTCCTCAACTGCGTGCTTGCGGGCGTTGACGCCGCGGACGCCAATCTGGATACGGCACGACTGTTCCGCTGCCAGGCCCGCGGCGCGGTGCTGGACCGCTGCCACGCCCACGGCCTCAGTTTCACGGAATGCGATCTGGATCAGGCCAGCCTGGAACAGGCCGAGCTGCGGGAGGCGGCTTTCAACTCCACCTCGCTCGAGGCGGCCTCCTTCCGGTCCGCCCGGCTGGAGCGCTCGGTATTCTCGCGCGGCACGCTGACGCGCGCCGACCTGTCGCAGGCCCGGATGAGCTTCACCCTGTTCCACCAGCTGGACCTGCGCAGCATCGTGCTGGCGGGCGCCAGCGCGGAAAGCACCATGTTCATCGAATGCGATCTGACGGCGCAGGACTTCGCCGCGCAAGCCTACCCGCTCTGCCATTTCACCGACAGCCAGCTGGATGGCGCGGACTTCCGCAATGCCGACCTGCGCCAGGCCGGCTTCAAGGGCGCATCGCTGCGCGGCGCGCGCTTCACTGGCGCGTCGGCCCTCCAGGGTTTGTTCCCTCAGGCGGACCTGAGCGGCGCCGACCTGCAAGGCGGCCGTTTCGACGGCGCCATCTGGGCCGAGGCGACGCTGGATGGCGCCTCCTTGCGCGGCGCCAGCCTGTCCTTGTGCGTCTTCCAGCGAGCGCGCTGCGCCAACACCGATTTCCGCGGCGCCAACCTGACCGACGCCGATTTCTCGCTGGCCGACCTGGACCAGGCCGACCTGCGCGACGCCACCTTCCTGCGCACCCGCATGCATCGCGCCCTGACCCAGGGCGCGCGCTGGACGGAGCGCCGCGGCATCATCGAAAACGACGCGCCCCTGCTGCAAGCCGAACTCTGGTCGGCCGGACGCGCCGCCCCCTGACCCCGCGCGGCATCGCCGCCCCCTCGCCGCACAAGGAGATCGATATGCTCGCCGTCTGCCAATTGCCCAGCCTGGCCGTGGGCGTACCCGACGTCTGCAAGACCCCCGTGCCGCCGGTGCCGCATATCGACACGGCGACGTCGTCCATGGGTATCCCCGTGGTCTGGAACGTATGGTTGATGGCCGCGCCGGTGCACAACATGGCGACGCCGATACCCGTCACGCTGGGCGATACCGCCGGCGTGGGCGGCGGCCTGATCTCGCAGACCTTCATGGGCCAGTCACGCTACATGACGGGCGCGTTCACCATGCTGGTGCGCGGCGCGCCCATCGTGCGCATGACCAGCCTGACCCTGCAGAACACCATCAACGCACCCGGCTTCAAGGTGTATTCGCCGCAGCCCGTGATGGTCGTGCTGACGGCCTGAACAGGCCGCGCACGGCTACGGCTACAGTTCGCCGTAGGAGTGCAGGCCCGACAGGAACATGTTCACGCCCAGGAAGGCGAAGCCGGTGATCAGCAGGCCCATCAGCGCCCAGTAGGCCGCCATGGTGCCGCGCAGGCCCTTGATCAGGCGCATGTGCAGCCAGGCCGCGTAGTTGAGCCAGACGATCAGCGCCCAGGTTTCCTTCGGATCCCACTGCCAGTACGCGCCCCAGGCGTCGGCCGCCCACAACGCGCCCAGGATGGTGGCGACCGTGAAGAACGCGAAGCCGATCGCGATGGCGCGATACATGATGTCGTCCAGCACCTCCAGCGAGGGCAGCGCCGCGGCGATGCGGCGGCGTCCCAGCAGGATGGCGCCGATGATCACCGCGCCCACGCCGAAATACAGCATCCAGGTGGCCGACAAGCCGTCGGTGCGGAACACCATGGGCTCGGCGCACAGCAGCACGCCCAGCACGAACAGCGGCGCCAGCTTGGCCCAGGACGTGGTCTGGCCGTGCTGCTTGACCAGGTAGGCGAAGCCCACCATGGCGGCCAGCGAGAAGGTGCCGTAGCCGATGAAGTTGGCCGGTACGTGCAGCTTCATCCACCAGCTCTTGAGCGCCGGCACCAGCGGCTGGATCTGCCCGGCATCGCGGGTGAACGAATACCACAGCAGGAACACCACGGCCGACGTCACCACCATCAGCACGAAGCCGCCCAGCGCGCGCGTGGCGTACTTGCGTTCGTAGTAGAGGTAGAAGAGCGCCGTGATCAGCGCAAACAGCACGAACACTTCGTACAGGTTGCTGACCGGGATGTGGCCCAGGTCCGGGCCCATCAGGTGCCCTTCGCGCCAGCGCACCAGAAGGCCCGTGACGCCGGCGAACACCGCGCCCCAGGTCAGGGCCGTGCCCAGCCAGGCGGCGGTGGGACTGAAGAAGCCGATCCAGTAGCAGACCATGCCCAGCGCGAACAGCGCGCACATCCAGAGAATCGCGGACTGGGAGGAGAACAGGTACTTCAGGAAGAACACCTGCTCGGCCCGCGCCAGGTCGTTGCCGTACAGCATCAGGGCCAGTCCGGCGGCAATCGCACAGGCGATCATCAGGTGGCGCAGCGGACGCCACAGCCAGCCCATCCAGGCCAGCACCGGCACGGTGCCGCACAGGATGATCTTCTCGTAGTAGTCCATCGCGTTGCTGTAGCGGGTCAGCGCGAAGCCCGCGCCCACCGACAGCAACAGGAAGAAGACGACGTCGGTCCAGTCGGGCCTGCCACGCTGCGCGCGGCTGTCGCCGGTTTCGGACAGGGCGTTCTGCCAGAGCTGCTCAGGCGAGCCGGCCAGCGCTTGCGGCGACGAGGGGTGCGTGGTGGTCGTAGTGGACATAGGAAACCTTAGGACCTTTTCTGGCGCAGCAGCGCCTGCTTGAAGCGTTCAAACTCCTGGTTGAAGTCGAGTGTACGCTTCTGGGACGTCATGGCCGCCAGGACGCTGCTGCCGCTGTCTTGCGGCTTGATCCAGATCCAGATGCGGCGGTCTCGAATATAGAACATCGAGAACACGCCCAGGACCAGCAGCAGGCTGCCCAGGTAGACGGTGTTCTTGCCGGGCGTGCGGCTGACCTGGAACACGCTGGCCTGCACGTGCTTGAAGTCCGCCAGCGACAGGAATACCGGCGCCGGGTAGACGGTCAGGTCCGACAGCGCCGCGACGGACAGGCGCGACCACACGGCGGCGCGCTCCGCTTCCGGGCCCTCGGCGGCCAGGGGAGGCAAACCGGCGCGCTCGCGCTCGATGGCGCGCAGTTCGTTCATGCTGGCGCCGATCAGGCGGATCACCACGTCGGCCGCCCGCTCCAGGTCCTGCGGCGGCGTATTGGCCTGCAGGAACGCCGCCACGGCTTGCAGGCCGCCCGACGCGAAGGTTTCCAGGGCGCGCTCGGCGGCCGTCTGCAGGGGCTGGCGATCCGTCCCCGCGGGACTGTTGCGTTCCGCGAAGCGGCGCGCGGCTTCCTGGCGCGCCGCCGGGTCGGCCAGGGTCGCGCGCAGGCGCATGAATTCGGCGATCGAACTGTCCTCGTCCGCCGGGATGCGCAGGTAGCGGAAGGGTTCGGAGGCGTTGTTGCGCACTCCGGCCAGGAACACGGCGGCGCCGTCGAGTTCGACGGGCAGCATGTAATTCTGGAATTCGTGGGCCTGGCCGGCGTCGTCGATCAGCTTGTATTCGACGCTGGGGCCGACGTTGCGCAGGTTTTCGTTCTTCTTGCCGGCGGCGCTGCCGGACACCGAGGCGACGTGCTCGGCAAAGCTCTGGTTGCCGCCCTTGGGCTCGCCGCGGGTCAGGTCTTCGACGTTGATGGGCCGCAGGGCCGTGATTTCGACGCCCATGCTGCGCGCGCCACGCGCAGTGTGAGCGGTTACTTCGCTGGTCTTGCCCACCGTGCCGTCAACGGCAAAAGTGGCGGCCTCGGATCCTACCAGCGGGTAGCCTTTCAGCGTCACCGTGCTGCCGCCGTCGTCGAAGCTGGACTGGTAGACCGTCATGCCCTTGAAGCGCAGCGGCTCGTTGACCTCGATGGTGGAATCGAAGCTCTTGCCGGTATCGGGGTCGGTGACCTCGACCTCGCTGGCGAAACGGCTGGGCATGCCGGTGGAGTAATAGTCGACCACGAACTTCTTGAGCTTCAGCGTGAAGGGCATGGGCTGCACCAGGGCGCCGTCGCCCACCATCACGACCGCCGTGCTGGCCTGGCCGCCCTCGGGCACCAGGACGCTGGCGCGGAAGCTGGGGTTGTCCACGGACAGGCGCCCGCTCTCCGGCACTTCCGAGATCAGCATGTTTTCGACGATGGGTTTCTTGCCGCCGAACATGACCTGCAGGCGCACCGGCAATTCGCTGTCCAGCAAGCCGCCGATGCAGATGATGACCATGGCCGCGTGCGCGAACACATAGCCCAGGCGGTTGGCGCTGCCCTTCTTGGCGGCCAGCAGCACCCCGTCCGCATCCTGGCGCTCGCGCACGGCGTAGCCCAGCCGGCCCAGCAGGGCCTTCAGGCCTGCGGCGGTCTGCGGCACGTCGGTGGGCTCCTGGGTTTCCACGCGGTGCGGGAAGGCGCGCAGGCTGCTGGCGCGCACGTGCTCGCGGAACGAGCGGGCGTCGCGCAGCATCTTGGGTGCGTTGCGGATCAGGCAGACCGAGGTCGACACGACCAGGAAGCCCATGATCAGCAGGAACCACCAGCTGTTGTAGACGTGCCAGATGGAGAACTTGTCGAACACCTCGAACCAGAACGGCCCGAACTGGTCGATGTAGTTGTTCGACGAGCGGTTCTGCTGCAGCACCGTCCCCACCAGGCTGGCCACGCAGATGAACATCAGCAGGCTGACGGCGAAACGCATCGAGCCCAGCAATTCGAAGAAATCGCCGGGCAGGCTGCGCAGGGAGGGACGGGAGTGTGTACGTGTCGAATTCATGAAAAAAGGGGGGCCGCGCTATCGGCTACCCCCCTCATAGACAACGCGCGGCGGAACGAGGTTCCGCTGCGCTGAGTTTGCAGAACGCGGACCAGCCGCGCGCGTGGCGGGCTGGCGCCTACCGCAGGCCGGCGGCGTAGTCCGACACCGCCTTGATGTCGGCGTCGGACATGCGGTCCGCGATGGCGAACATGACGTCGTTCTTGCGGTCGCCGCTGCGGAACAGCTTCAGCTGCTCTTCGATGTACATGGGGAACTGGCCCGACAGCCGCGGATACTGGCTGGGAATGCCTGCGCCATTGGCAGAATGGCACGAGGCGCACGCGGGAACCTTGCGATCCGGCAAACCGCCGCGCCAGATCTTTTGACCCAGATCAACCAGCTTCTCCTGGCCGGCCGTGGCGGGCTCCTTGAGCGGCTGCTGCGCCAGGTACAGCGCAATGTTCTGCATGTCGGCCGGCGTCAGGTTCTGCGCCATGGCCGTCATCGGGGTGGGATTGCCGCCAGCGCCATTGCGCACCGGCAGCTTGGCGCCAGGCTTGACCTGGAAGTCCGCCAATTGCTTGGCCAGGTACTCGTGGGACTGCGCGGCCAGATTGGGGTTCACCGGTATGGTGCTATTGCCCGCCGCGCCATGACAGGACGCACAGGCGATGATGCCCCTGGCCGCATCGCCCTGGTCAAACAGCTGTCCGCCCTTGGCGGCATCTGGTTTTACCGGGCCCGCGGCGCCTTCGGCGGCGAAACTCGTAGTAGATAAGGCGGAGGCGCCGAGCAACAGCCCGCTCGCAACCAACATCCGGGACAGCACACGCTTCATGAAGACCTCGACGATCGCATCGATCAAGGCGCAAAAAGGCGCCCACGCCTGCCCGCACACCCTGGAATACCGTATCGAACCTGTTTTGCCTTCCTGCCTGCGATGTTGCTGCGAACTTGCCGGATAAAGCGATCAGCAAGCGAAACAGTAAGCAAAAAAGACGGCTCCGCGCACGGGGACCACTGTTGCAAACGCCGGATTATACAATAGGGCTCGAAACCAACCGTATCCAAAGCCACCCGTGTCCCTCCTACATCGCGCCTCCTTCCTCACGTCCGCGGCTCGCCTCGACCAGTTGCCGGCCGCCGGCGCTCCCGAGGTCTGCTTTGTCGGCCGCTCCAACGCCGGCAAATCCACGGCCATCAATGTGCTGTGCAACCAGCGCCGTCTCGCCTTTTCCAGCAAGACGCCGGGCCGCACGCGCCTGATCAATATGTTCGGCCTGCCCGATCCGCTGGATCCGGAAGGCCACATCGGCTTTCTCGTCGACCTGCCCGGCTACGGCTATGCGTCCGTGGCCCGCGACGAAAAGGAAAAATGGGCCGACATCCTGGGCGGCTACCTGCGCGACCGCGAATCGCTGGTCGGCATCGTGCTGCTCATCGACATCCGCCGCGGCGTCACCGAACTGGACCGCCGCCTTGCCAATTTCATCGCCCCCACCGGACGCCCGGTGCTGGCATTGCTGACCAAGGCCGACAAGCTGCCCTACGGCCAGCGCGTGCGCACGGTGTTCTCGGTGCGCAAGGACCTGGCCGACATCGGCGCCTTGCACACCATCCCCTTCTCGGCGCCCGAGCGCATCGGCCTGGAAGAAGCGGGCGCGCACATAGAAAACTGGATTTCACCCAAGGTCGTACCATGAACCCGCAGATCATCTCCCCTGAATTCCCGGTATCCCGCCCGCGCCGCCTGCGCCGCGACGACTTCACCCGCCGCCTGGTGCGCGAGAACGCCCTGACGGTCAACGATCTGATCTACCCGGTGTTCGTGGCCGAAGGCAGCGGCCTGCAGCAGGCCGTGCCGTCACTGCCTGGCGTGGTCCGCTATTCGCTGGACACGCTGCTGCCCGTGGCCCGGGAATGCGTGGAGCTGGGCATACCGGTGCTGGCGCTGTTCCCCGCCATCGACCCCGCGCTCAAGACGCCCGACGGCATCGAAGCCACCAACCCCGATGGCCTGATCCCGCGCGTGGTGCGCGAACTGAAGAAGCAGGTCCCCGAGCTCGGCATCCTGTGTGACGTGGCGCTGGACCCGTACACTAGCCACGGCCAAGACGGCGTCATCGACGACAACGGCTACGTCATCAACGAAGCCACGGTCGAAATCCTGGTCAAGCAGGCGCTCACGCAAGCCGAGGCCGGCGTCGACATGGTCGCCCCCAGCGACATGATGGACGGCCGCATCGGCGCCGTGCGCCGCGCGCTGGAAGCCAACGGCCACATCCACACGCAGATCATGGCCTACTCCGCCAAGTACGCCAGCGCCTTCTACGGCCCGTTCCGCGACGCCGTGGGCTCGGCCAGCAACCTGGGCAAGTCCAACAAGATGGCTTACCAGATGGATCCGGGCAACCTGGACGAAGCCCTGCGCGAAGTCGCGGCCGACCTGCAGGAAGGCGCCGACATGGTCATGGTCAAGCCCGGCATGCCCTACCTGGACGTGCTGCGTCGGGTCAAGGACGCCTTCCGCGTGCCGACCTTCGCCTACCAGGTCAGCGGCGAATACGCCATGATCAAGGCCGCCGCCGCCAATGGCTGGCTGGACCACGACAAGGTCATGATGGAAGCGCTGCTGGCATTCAAGCGCGCCGGCGCCGACGGCATCCTGACGTACTTCGCGATCGAAGCCGCGAAGCTGCTGAAGAGCCAGCGCTAAGCCACAACGCGGGCGGGTCCTATACGGGCCGCCCGCGGACTCAGGTCTTGGCGGCCGCCTTGCGGCCCGCCAGGAGCGGCCCCCGGCGCAATCCCAGCCAGGTCCCCGCCAGCACGCAAGCCAGCCCCGCCACGTGCGTGGGGGTGACGTGCTCCTCCAGGAACAGGGCCGCGAACAGCAGGCCGAAGATCGGCAGCCAATTCACGAACAAGGCCGCGCGGCTGATGCCCAGGCGCGCGATGCCCGCATTCCAGACGATGTTGCTGACGCCCGAGGCGATCACCGCCGAGAACAGCAGCACCAGCCAAGGCCACCACGCCATCTGCCAGGTCTCGCCCTGATAGGTCGCCGGCGTCAGCGCCGCATGCACCACCAGCATCAGGCCCCCGGCCAGGTACATGTACCAGAGCATGCCCAGCGGATCCATGCTGCGCGACATGCGCTGGATCACCAGCCCGCCGCACACGAACACCAGCACCGCCACGAACACGATGGCATCGCCCCAGCCCGTCAGGCCGAATTGCGCGCCGCTGCCGGCCACCACCATGCCCACGCCCAACAGGCCCAGCAAGGCGCCGGCTATGCGCACCAGCGTCAGTTTCTCGCGATAGAAGATGGCCGCCAGCAACGCCGACAGCAAGGGGCTGGTGGCCATGATCAAGGTGCCATTCGCGGCCGAAAAGACCCGCAGGCCCGTCACCAGCGCAACCTGGTGCGCGTACACGACCAGGAAGCCCGCCAGCGCGACCCAGCCCAGCTCCGCGCCGCCCAGCTTGGGAATGCGGCCGCGGCGGGCCTTGATGATGAGGGTGACGGTGATGAACGCAATGACGATGCGCACGGCGGCCAAGGCCTGCACATCCATGTGCAGCGTCAGGTACTTGACCGAGACGATGTTCAGGCCCCAAGTGGCCATGACGAACATCAATTGAAGATAGATAAGACCGGTGCGGTCCTGGCTTGCATCAACTGTCGGGGACGTCACGGGCGCCGGCCTGGAGATAGGAGTGGACGCGCCGCCCACGCGGCGCCGTGGACATGGTATCGCGCCTGGGTCACGGACTCAATGCGCGCCTAGATACGCCGCCCGCACGTTGGGATCGCGCAGCAGTTCCGCGCCGGAGCCGCTCAACGTGATGCGACCGGTCTCCAGCACGTAGGCCCGGTCCGCCACGCCTAGCGCCTGGTTCGCCATCTGCTCCACCAGCACGATGGTCAGACCGTCGTCGCGCAGCTTGCGGATCGCGGTGAAGATGTCCTGCACGATCAGCGGCGCCAGGCCCAGCGACGGTTCGTCCAGGCACAGCAGGCGCGGCTCGCTCATCAGCGCGCGCGCCATTGCCAGCATCTGCTGCTCGCCGCCCGACAGCGTGCCCGCCAACTGGTCGCGCCGCTCGCGCAGCCGCGGGAACAACTGATAGCCGCGCTCCACGCCCTCGGCCACCATCGCGGGATTCCCGCGCCGCGTGTAGCCGCCCAGCACCAGGTTGTCGTAGACGGTCTGGTCGGCGAACACGCCCCGACCTTCCGGCGACAGCGCCAGGCCCAGCCCAACGCGCAGATGCGGCGGCACCTGCGTGATGTCGCGCCCGTCGAAGGTCACGCGGCCGCCCTGCAAGGGCTCCAGTCCCGCCACGCCCTTCAGCAAGGTGCTTTTGCCCGCGCCGTTGGCGCCGATGATGGTCACGATCTCGCCCGCGCGGATCTCCAGCGACACGTCGCGCACCGCCTGGATGGCGCCATACGAAATCTGCACGGATTCTAGTTTCAGCATCGTCTTGCGGCCTGTTGATACCCAAATGGCCCTGGCCTCAGGCCATGCCGGTTCCGAGATACGCCTCGATCACGCGCTTGTCCGCCTGCACCTGGGCCGGCTTGCCTTCGGCGATCTTGATGCCGTAGTCCAGCACGATCACATGGTCGGAAATCGCCATCACCAGGTCCATGTGGTGCTCCACCATCAGCAGCGTGATGCCGCAGGACGCGCCGATGCGCACCAGCAGCTCGCCCAGTTCCGCGGTCTCTTGCGGATTCAGGCCCGCCGCCGGCTCGTCCAGCAGCAGCAAGGTCGGCTCGGTCGCCAAGGCGCGCGCCAGCTCCACGCGCCGCTGCAGACCGTAGGGCAGGCTGCCCGCCGGCGTGTCGGCCAGATGCTCCAGGCCCACCATGCGCACCAGCCGGCAGGCCTGCTCGCGCGCGCGGCGCTCTTCGGCACGCGCGCCGGGCAGGCCCAATAGCGAGACCCAGAAGCCGTTCTTCATGCGGCTATGGCGGCCCAGCAGCACGTTGTCCAGCACCGACAGATCGCCGAACAGGCGCAGGTTCTGGAAGCTGCGGCCTATGCCCAGTTTGCAGATGACATGCGACCTTTCGCCCGCGATGTCGGTGCCCTGGAAGCGGATCACGCCCGCGTCCGGCAGCACCACGCCGCTGAGCATGTTGATGAGCGTGCTCTTGCCCGCGCCGTTGGGCCCGATCAGCGCGTGCACGTGGCCGCGCCGCAGGCAGAAGGAAATGTCCTGCGCCGGCTTCACGCCGCCATAGGCCTTGGATAGGCTCTCGACCACCAGCAACAGATCTTCCTGCGCCGCAGCGGCCGGCCTGGCCGTCGCGGGCTGCGCCGCGTCGCCGCCTTGCGGCCGCGCATCCGCGACGCGCCGCGCGCGGCGCGAGAACAGGCCCATCACCCCGCCCGGCATGAAGTACAGCGCGAACAGCAGCAGCGCGCCGTAGAAGAAGTGCTGCACCGAGGGCCAGCGCGCCAGCAGCGCGTCGATGATGGTCAGCGCGATCGCGCCGACCGCCGGTCCCGCCTTGGAGCCCGCGCCCCCGAACAGCACGAGCAGCAGGATGAAGATGGACAGGTTGAAGCTGATGAAATCCGAATTGATGTACTGGTTCTGCTGCGCCACCAGCGCGCCCGCAATGCCGCAAGTAACGGCTGCCACCACGAACGCGATGACCTTGGCGCGATACACCCGCACCCCGACGGAAGACGATGCGATCTCGTCGGCCTGCACCGACAGCAGCGCGCGGCCGAAGCGCCCGTCCAGCACGTTGCGCAACAGCAACTGCGTCGCCACGCACAGCACCAGCGCGAACCAGACCCACTGCTGATTGGTGAATGGATTCCCGCCCCAGGTCAGCGGCATGATGCCGAACAGGCCTGATGGCCCGCCGAACACGTCCACCCACTCGGTGACGATCTTCTCCATGACGATGCCGAAGGCCAACGTCACCATGGCCAGGTAGGGACCTTTCACGCGCAGCGACGGCAAGGCGATCAGCACGCCGAACACGCCGGCCACCACGGGCGCCGCCGCGAGGGCCAGCCAGGGATCGACCTGCCAGCGCGAGGTCAACAGGGCCGCGGTATAGGCGCCGGCGGCGAACAGGCCCGCCTGGCCCAGCGACTTCTGGCCCGCATACCCCACCAGCACGTTCACGCCCGCCGCGCACAGGTAGTACACGCAGGCCATGAATACGATGCGCAGGTAGTAGTCGTTGTCCACCAGGGCGGCGAATGCCGCGAGCGCCGCCGCCAGCGCCACGGTGATCAGGGACTGCCCGTGCCGCTTCATACCTTCTCCACCAGGCGCTTGCCGAACAGGCCGGTGGGCTTGACCGCCAGCACCAGGATCACCAGGCCGAAGATCGCCACTTCACGCCATTGCGACTGCCAGAGGTTCACATAGGATTCCAGCAGCCCCAGCACGAAGCCGCCCAGCACGCAGCCGCGCGGGTTCGACAGGCCGCCTATCATCGCGCCCGAAAAGCCCTTCAGGCCGATGGCCAGGCCCATGAATATCGAAGCCGAGGTGATCGGCGCGACCAGGAAGCCCGCCAGCCCGGCCAGCGCCGAACTGGCGAAGAAGGCCCCGGTCATCACCGCGTTCACATTGATGCCCATCAGGTTGGCGACGGCGGGATTGGCGGCCACGGCCCGCATCGCCTTGCCCAGCACCGTGCGGTTCATGACGCGGTCGAACAGCACCATCACCGCCACCGCCACCGCGAGCAGCAGCAATTCCTGGCTGCGCACGCCCGCGCCAAACACGCGGATGACCTCGTCGCCGAAAGGCGCGGGCACCGTGACGGGCGCCGGCCCCCAGACCGCGAACGCGGCGCTCTGCAGCAGGATGCCGAACCCCAGCGTGCTCATGACCCAGGCCATGCCCGGACGCGAGGCGAACGGCCGCACGCCGAACACGTACAGCAGCACGCCCAGCAGCCCCATCACCAGCACCGCGGCCAGGCCGGCCAGCAGGTATTCCCAGCCGCTCAACTCCAGGCCCGTGAAGGCCGCGGTGGTGACCGGCTTGCCGGCGAACAGGAACAAGGCGCCCACCCCGATGAACGCGCCCACGGACACGAATTCCCCATGCCCGAAGTTGAGCGTGCGGGTGGTGGTAAACGTGATGCTGAAGCCCAGCGCCACCAGCGCGTACGCGCCCCCTACGGCTAGCCCGCTGACGAGCGCCTGCAACAATGTCGCCAACATGATGGCCCCTTTTCCCCGTCGCCGGTCCGTGTCTACTTCGCGGCGGTCACGTCGTCCGCGTACGGGACCAGCTTGCCGTCCTGCCAGTGCGCCCACTTGTAGTCGCCCACCAGCAGCGCGTCGTGCACCGTGGCGGAGAACGGCTTGGTATAGGTCTTCATCGCGCCTTCGTAGGTGCCGTCCAGGTTCTCCAGCGCCAGACGCACCTTGTCGCCATCGGTGGAATTGGCCTGTTTGATCGCCATGCCCAGCAGGTTCATGCCGTCGTAGGCGTGCGCCAGGAAGCCGAACGCGGTGGGCGAAGTCATCTTGGCCGATACGCGGTCATACAGCTTCTGCTGCGCGGCCGTGCGGTTGTCGGTGATGGTGCGCAGGAAGAAGGGCTTTTCCGACAGCGTCTTGCCTGCCGTGTCGTAGAACGCGATGTTGTCGGCGGCCCACGAGGTCAGCGTCAGCGGGAACCAGTTGATCTTCTCCATGCTGCGGAACACGTGGGCGATGGGCGTGCTCTGCGCCCAGATAACCACGGTGTCCACGCCCGCCGCCTTCAGCTTGTTCAACTGCGAGGTCATGTCGGTATCGGCCACGCCGAACTTCTCCACCGCCACGGCCTTGAGGCCCTGCGCCGCGCCGACCTCCTCCAGGTCCTTGAGCGCGCTCTGGCCATAGCCGGTGGTCTCGATCATGAAGCCCACGTTCTTGACCTTGGGATTCTTCTTCAAGTAGCCGATCACGCCCTCCACCTGCTCGCGGTCCACCATGCCGACGCGGAACATGTAGTTGTCGGCGCCCGCGCGCATGGGCTTGGTGATGTCGGTGCCCGAACCGATGGCGCCCATGACGGGGATCTTCTTCTGGTTGGGAATGTGCTTCCACGCCAGCGCATTGCCCGAGTTGGTGGGACCGACGATGGCCACGACCTTCTCGTTGTCGATCAGGTCGGCCATGTTCTGGATGGACTTCGGCGGCTGCGACAGGTCATCGCGCACCACCAGCACCAGCTTGCGGCCGAGCAGGCCGCCATTGGCATTGATGTCGTCGATGGCCGTGCGCAGGCCCAGCACCGCGGCCTGCCCGCTTTGCGCGGACGGCGAGGCCGACAGATCGCCGTTGAAGCCGATCTTGATGTCCTGGGCATGGGCCTGCGCGCCAATGGCCAGCGCGCACAAGACGGCCGCCTTGGACAAGGTGGAAAAAATCCCCGTTGCTTTCATCGTTGTCTCCTGTGTTTTTCAGATGTGCTGCACGTCGATGATTCTTTGTCTGGTCTCTTGCGTGCGCGGCGCCCGGCTATACCGCCAGGTAGCCGCCATCCACCGGCAGCGACACGCCCGTCACGTACAGCGCCATCGGCGAAGCGAGGAACACGGCGGGTCCCACCAGATCTTCGGGCTGTCCCACCCGCCCCAGCGGTATGCGCTGCATGAAGTTCGCCAGGCGGGCAGGATCGTCGCGCGTGTACTGGGTCATCGGCGTTTCGATGACGCCCGGCGCAATGGCGTTGACCCGTATGCCGTCCGGCGCAAGATCGCGCGCCATGGCCTGCGTCATCATCTTCACGCCGCCCTTGGACGGCGAGTAGCCCAGCGTCGAGCCGACCCCGGCAAACGACGCGATCGAACCCACGTTGATGATGACGCCGCGCGTGGCGCGCAGCGCGCCCAGGAAGGCGTGGATCATGTTGAAGCTGCCATTCAGGTTCACATCCAGCACGCGCTTCCAGTTCTCGGCGGCGCGCGGGCTGTCTATGCCTTCGCGGATCAGGATGCCGGCGTTGTTGACCAGCACGTCGATCGGCCCCACCTCCAGCTGGACTTGCGCCGCAATCGCGGCGCACGCCTCGGGATCCGTCACGTCCAGCGCATGGCTCCAGGCTTCGCCGCCCGCCGCGATGATGGCGCTTGCCGTCTGCATCGCATTGGCGGCCTGCACGTCGGTCGCCACCACGCGCGCGCCCGCCGCGGCCAGGCCCAGCGCCAATGCCCGTCCGTTGCCCTGCCCCGCTCCCGTCACCAGGGCAAGCTTGCCCTCCAAGAGCCCCGCCGGCGCGGCGCTCATGCGGCCGCCTGCGCGGAGGCGTCTGTTGCCGGCATGTCTGAAGTCGGCTTGCCTGATGCGGACGCACCTGAGGCGAATGCACCTGATGCCGATGCGTCCGATGCCTGTACGCCCGATGCCGGTATGCCCGATGCCGGTACGCCCGATGCCGGTATGCCCGATGCCGATGTGCCTGCTGCGGCCTTGCCCGTGGCCGCGATGCTCTGGCCGGCGATGTAGCCGAAGGTCAGCGCCGGCCCCAGGGTGATGCCCGCGCCGGGATAGTTGCCGCCCATGATGCTGCAGGCATCGTTGCCCACGGCGTACAGGCCGGCGACGACCTGGCCCTCCTCGCTCAGGACGCGGCCCTCGCCGTCGACCTTCAGGCCGGCAAAGGTGCCGATGTCGCCGATCATTACCTTGATCGCGTAATACGGCCCCTTCACTATCGGCGCCACGCAGGGGTTCGGGCCGTGCAGCGCATCGCCCTGGTAGCGGTTGTAGGCCTTGCTGCCCTTGCCGAATTGCGGATCGCGTCCCAGCGCGGCCTCGCGGTTGTATGCCTCGACCGTCTGGCGCAGGCTGCCGGCGTCGATGCCGGTCTTCTGCGCCAGTTCGGCCACCGATGCGCCACGCGTCAGATAGCCCGTGTCCAGATAGCGTTTTATCGGCAGCGGGAACGGCGCGACGCTGCCCAGGCCGTATTTGCGCAAGGTCTTGTGGTCGCAGATCAGCCAGGCGCAGGTCTCGCCCTGGCCTTCGCACGCTCGCACCATCTCCTGCACGAAGTCGTGGTACGAGCTGCCTTCGTTGGTGAAGCGGCGGCCGTTGCGCGTCACGGCGATGACTCCCGGCTTGGCGCGGTCGATGAAGTGCGGCATGTAGCCCGGGCTGCCGTCCTTGCGCGTCACCACGGAAACCGGCACCCAGGCGGCCGCGTTGGGCAAGGCGGTATTGACCTGGCCGCCCGCGCTCTCGGCCAGGCGCAGTCCGTCGCCGGCGTTGCCCGTGGGCGACGGCGAGTAATGCTCGGTGCCGTTGGGCGCATGCGCGTACAGCTGCTTGCGGCGTTCGATGTCATAAGGGAAACCGCCGGAAGCCAGCACCACGGCGCGCGCGGCGCGCACGCGCACGGTCGCGCCATCGCGCTGCACCACCGCGCCGCGCACGGCGCCATCCTCGATGATGAGCGACTTGGCCGGCGCATTCAGCCACAAGGGCACGCCCAGCTTGAAGGCGGAGGCGGCCAGGCGGCCGGCCAATGCGTTGCCGTTGGTCAGCGTCATGCCGCGGCCATGCTTGGCCACGTCCAGGAAATGGCGCGTCAGGCGCTTGGCCACGTACCAGGCCGAGGCCAGCGAACGCGTGGCACGCATGAAGTGCACGATTTCCTTGCCCGAGCCCAGCATCATGCCGAACACGGTCAGCTCGGGCAGCGCGGGAGCCAAGTCGCGGACGTGCGAGCCGAGCTTGCGGCCATCGTAGGGCCGCGCCACCATCGAGCGGCCGCCCTGCTTTCCGCCTGGCGCTTCCGCGTGGTAGTCGGGGAACACCAGCGGCATGTCGAACTGCACTTCGGTGTTCGACGTGAAGAAGTCCACGGCGCGCGGGCCGTGTTCGAGAAACGCATCGACGCGTTCAGCGTTGTAGCTGTCGCCGGCTTCGTGCCGCAGATAGGCGCGCCCTTCGTCGGGCGTTTCATGGATGCCCTGGACCTTGGCCAGCGACGTGCCCGGAATCCATAACCAGCCGCCCGACCGCGCGGTGGAGCCACCAAAGCGCGGCTCTTTTTCAATGATCAACACCTTCAGGCCGGCGCTAGCCGCGGTGATTGCCGCAGCCATGCCCGACGCGCCCGACCCGACCACCAACACGTCGCAGTCGTATTGACGAGAATCTTCCACGTTGTCTCCATACCCTTAGGGCGACCTGCTCACGATCGCAGGATCGGGGCGGTCTTCTTATTCTTTCGACTGTAGATAAGGCATTTGATAATGTCAATATAGTTCGCGATTAGCGAAAGTACTAACATAGACAATCACATTCGATAAAAGAAAATGGCCACCACCAAGCCCAGCTCCGGCAAGCGCAATGCCGACTCCACGCCCGCCGCGCCCCCACGCAGGCGCGGCATCCAATCCATCGAAGTCGGCGGCAAGATCCTGCTGGCGCTGCTGGACCATTCGTCCTCGCTGCCGCTGGGCGCGCTGGCCAAGGCCGCCGGCATGTCGGGCGCCAACGCCCACGCCTATCTCGTCAGCTACGGCAACCTGGGCCTGGTCAGGCAGGATCCGAGTACCGGCGAGTACGAACTCGGACCGCTGGCGCTGCAACTGGGCCTGGCGGCGCTGCACCGGCTGGATCCGATCAAGATCGCCGTGCCGATGACGCGCGAGTTCGCGGAAAGAAGCGGGCAGACCGTCGCCATTGCGGTGCTGGGCAACCTGGGGCCGGTCATCGTGCATCTGCACGAATCCAACTACCCCATCCACGTCAACATGCGCACCGGCACGGTCATGTCGCTGACTAACACGGCGACGGGCAAGGTGTTCGCGGCGCTGCTGCCGCCGAAGAAGATCGAGAGCCTGCTGCACGAGGACTATCTGCGCCTGGGCGCGGTGCCCTCATTGGGCAAGACCGAAAAGTTCGAACGGACCTTGCGCGAGGTCCGGCAGCGCGGCGTCGCCAGGGCCGTCGGCGACCCCATCCCCGGCATCAACGGCCTGAGCGCGCCGGTGTTCGATTCCAACGGCAACGTGGTGCTGGTGATCACCGCCATCGGCGCCGCCGGCGTATTCGACGTGCGCTGGAGCAGCCCCCTGATCGACGACATCAAGCGCTGCGCCGATGCGATATCGGCCGAGCTGGGCTGGCAGAACCGCGACGTGCGCGCCACGCGCCAGGACTAGGCGCGACAGGCGGCAGGCCCGTGGCCGCCGGGCCGAAGAGGCTTCGCGCCGGCCAGCGCCAGACGACAAAAAAGCCGCAGCACGGATGCATCCGTGCTGCGGCCTGCGGTCTTTCGCACCGGCGTTGCGGCAACGCCCAGGTTCTTCAGCGCACCAGCACTTTGTCCAGCGATTCGGTGAAGCGCTTCGCGTCCTGGAAGCCCACCACGCGAGCGTCCGGCAGTTCCTTGCCGCCCGGCTCGAAGAACATGATGCCCGGCGGGCCGAACAGGCGGAAGCGCTTGAGCAACGCGCGGTCGTCGGCATTGTTCGCGGTCACGTCGGCCTGCACCAGCAGCATGCCCGCCATGCGCTGCGCGACGCCGGGATCGGTGAAAGTGAAGCGCTCCATCTCGCGGCACGACACGCACCAGTCGGCGTAGAAATCCAGCATCACCGGCTGGCGGCTCTGCGCCAGCAAGGCGTCCAGCTCGGCGTTGTTGCGCACGCGGGTGAAATGGACTTCGCCGCTGCTGGCCGCCGCGCCGGCGGGCGCGTCACCGCGCGCCGCCAGATGCGACAGGGGCTGCAGCACGTCGCGTCCGCCACTGGCCGCGCCGATGAGCCAGGCCGCGGCCGCCAGCGCCAGCAACAGGCCCACGCCCTTGCCGAACATGCGTGCCGAGCCAGCGCCTTCGGGCAGAGCGTCGAAGGCCCGCAGCATCACGGCGGCAACCACGGCCAGGAAAGCCCAGCCCGTCATCTGCACCCAGGTCGGCACCACGGGGATCAGCATCCACCAGGCGGTGGCCAGCAGCAACATGCCAAACAGACGCTTCACGCCGTCCATCCAGGGACCGGCCTTGGGCAGCAAGGCGCCCGAGGAAGCGCCCACAATCAGCAGCGGCACGCCCATGCCCCACGCCATGGCGAACAACGCCGATCCGCCCAGCACCACATCGCCGGTCTGCGAGATGTATAGCAGCGCACCTGCCAGCGGCGCAGCCACGCAGGGGCCGACGATCAGCGCCGACAAGGCGCCCATCACCAGCGCGCCCGTGTAGCGTCCGCCCGGGATGCGCGCCGAACGCTGCGACAGCCAGCCCTGGATGCCGGCCGGCATCTGGAACGTGAAGGCGTCGAACATAGCCAGCGCCAGCACAGCCAGCAGGATGGCGAACAGGGTCAGGATCCAAGGCGTCTGCAGCCACGCCGCCAGACCGGCGCCGCTCAGGCCAGCCGCCACGCCCAACGCGGTGTACACGACGGACATGCCAAGCACGTAGGTCGCCGCCAGCGCCAGGCCACGGCCGCGGGACGGCCTCGCCTGAGCGGCGCCGCCCAGCACGATGGACGACAGGATGGGAATCATCGGCAGCACGCAAGGCGTGAAGGCCAGCAGCAGGCCCAGCACCAGGAACACGCCGGCGGTCTTCACCCAGCCCAGCCCGCCCAGGGCGTCGGCCAGGCCGGTGTCGCCGGCATTGACCAGAGCGCCCAGGCCGCTCGAAGCGCTGGAGGCACCCGATGCGCCCGAGGCCGTCATGGGCCCGCCGGGTCCGGCCAAGGCATAGCCGCCCGCCACGGGCGTCAGCTTGACGCTGCTGTCCATCGGCGGATAGCACAGGCCCGCGTCGGCGCAACCCTGGCCGGTCAGCGTGAGCGTGAAGGGCTGTCCGCCCGCGGCCACCGGCACGCGGATCACCACGTCCTGGTGAAAGACCTCCATGTCCTTTTCGAAGGTCGGGTCGTACTTGACCTCGCCCTTGGGATAGACGGCTTCGCCCAGGGTGGCGGCGCCGATGGGACTGATGGTGATGCCGAAGCGCTCGCGGTACATGTAGTAGCCGGGCGCGACGCGGTAGCGTAGTTCCAGCGTGTCGGGCGCCGCCATCTGGGCGCTGAACACGAAGGCCTTCTCGGGCTCCAGGAACTCGGGTTCGGCGCGCGCGGCGGACTGCCAGCCCAGCAACAGCAGCATCATGGCCAGCAAGACCAGCCACTGCCTGAGGAAGGCGCGCGATGCGCGGGACTCGCGCCGGGGCGCGCCGATACCGGCTAGTTGCAACATCAGTCTCTCTTGTTCTGCGTGACGGCCGTCTGTTCACGCACCCAATCCAGATAGGGCGCGGCGCCGCCGATGACGGGCAGCACGATGATCTCGGGCACATCGTAGGGATGCATCTGCGCCAGGGCTTGCACTACAGCCTGGTGGCGCGCGTAGGTGGTCTTGATGTGGATGGGGATTTCTTCCGCCCCTTCGACCTCTCCTTTCCACATGTAGATGGACAGGCCCGGCGCGCCAAGGTTCACGCAGGCGGCCAATCCGTCTTCGACCAGGACATGCGCGATCCGCTTGGCCAGCAGCAGGTCGGGCGCATTGCTGATGACCAGCACAACGTCGTCATCTCGCAACATGGAGGCTCCTCGGAATACCCGTATGGGATGTAACTCGGGGTATTTTATCGGTATTGCGGCCGTCGCCCTGATCCGCCGGGCCTGAACACGCCGCCACGCAACCCGTTTTTGCCGAGGCAAGCATGTCTGATAACTGCCTGTTCTGCCGCATCGCCCGCCACGAGATTCCCGCGCACGTGGTCCACGAAGACGAGCGCCTGCTGGCCTTTCTCGACATCCATCCGGTGCGTCCCGGACACACGCTCATCATCCCCAAGCAGCACTACCCGTATTACGAGGACATGCCGGCCGACCTGGCGGGCAGCATCCTCAACCTGGGCCAGAAGCTGGGGCGCCACATGAAGCGGCTGTATAACGTTGAACGCGTGGGCTTCGCCTTTACAGGCATCCACGTGGCGCATGCGCATGCCCACGTCATCCCCATGCATCATCCGCAGGACGTCACGTCCACTCAGTACATCGAGCAGCAGGACCTGACGTTCAAGATGCCGGCCCAGCCCGCGGCCGAGGCTTTGGCCGCGACCGCCGCGCAACTGCGCGGCGAGCTGCACGCCTCGTAACGCGCGGCGGCAGCGCAAAAAAACAAGGGCGGGTCCGAAGACCCGCCCTTGTCGCTTATCGAGCTACCGAACTTATTCGGCGCTGTCCTCAGCGGCTTCATCGACTTCCGGACGGTCAACCAGTTCCATGAAAGCCATGGGAGCGTTGTCGCCTTGACGGAAGCCCATCTTCAGCACGCGGGTGTAGCCGCCGTTGCGGGCCGCGTAGCGCGGGCCGATTTCGGCGAACAGCTTCACCACCGCGTCGCGATCGCGCAGACGGGCAAAAGCCAGACGCTTGTTCGCGAGCGTGGGCTCCTTGCCCAGCGTGATCAGGGGTTCGATGACGCGGCGCAATTCTTTCGCCTTCGGCAGCGTGGTCTTGATCGCTTCGTGGGTGATCAACGAAACGGCCATGTTGCGGAACATGGCAAGACGGTGACTGCTGGTGCGGTTGAGCTTACGCAAGCCATTACCGTGACGCATGATAAGTTTCCTTTGAATCTAAAGATGGCGTTAGCCATCGGGTTGCCGGCTCTTCTATCAACCTGCAATCAGGCCGCGGTCCGGTAGAAAACGGTGCATTTTACGACGGTTTCGCAAACTGGCCGGCGCAAGGCCAGCTGCCTGCGGGAACCGCCCCCTTTTAGGAGCGGCACCCTTTCAAGACTTAGGGACGCTCCAGGCCCAGGGGGGGCCAGTTTTCGAGCTTCATGCCCAGCGTCAGGCCGCGTGCGGCCAGGACTTCCTTGATCTCGTTGAGCGACTTGCGACCCAGGTTCGGGGTCTTGAGCAGCTCGTTTTCGGTACGCTGGATCAGGTCGCCGATGTAGTAGATGTTTTCGGCCTTCAGGCAGTTGGCCGAACGCACGGTCAGTTCCAGGTCGTCGACCGGACGCAGCAGCACCGGGTCGATCTGCGGCGTGCCGCGGACCGGGGCTTCGTACGAATCGCCAGCGCCTTCCAGCGCGGCGAAGACCGAGATCTGGTCCATCAGGATGCGAGCCGACTGGCGCACCGCTTCCTCGGGCGAGATCACGCCGTTGGTTTCGATGTCCAGAACCAGCTTGTCCAGGTCGGTGCGCTGTTCCACGCGGGCGCTTTCAACGGCGTAGCTCACGCGGCGGACCGGGCTGAACGAGGCGTCCAGGACGATGCGGCCGATGGTGTGGGTGCGGTCTTCCGACAGCGCGCGCACGTTGCCCGGCACGTAGCCGCGGCCCTTCTCGACCTTGATCTGCATTTCCAGCTTGCCTGCGTCCGTCAGGTTGCAGATGGCATGGCCGGGGTTGATGATCTCGACGTCGTGCGGCAGCTCGATGTCGCTGGCCAGCACGGTGCCCGCGCCGGTCTTGCGCAGAACCAGGGTCACTTCGTCGCGGTTGTGCAGCTTGAAGACCACGCCCTTCAGGTTCAACAGGATGTCGACGACATCTTCGCGAACGCCCGGGATGGTCGAGTATTCATGCACCACGCCCGTCATCTGGACTTCGGTCGGCGCGTAGCCGGTCATCGAAGACAGCAGGATGCGGCGCAGGGCGTTGCCCAGCGTGTGACCGTAGCCACGCTCGAACGGCTCCATCACGATCTTGGCATGGTGCGTGCCGACCGGTTCGACTTCAATGGAGCGCGGCTTCAGGAAACCTTGAGTGGACATTTACTGTGTTCCTTTTCAATACCCTCGGCTCGTTACACCGATAAGGCTGATGGACAGGGTGAAACTTGAAACGCGGACGGCGCGAAAAACACCGGCCGATACTTACCGCAAAGCCCGCTCCGCCAAAAGGCGGAAAGCGGGCTGCTGCGGGACGTGCAAACGGGTCGCGAGACCAGCTCGCCGGCGCACTGCGAAGGTAGCGCCGGCAGGCCTGATTAACGCGAGTACAGTTCGACGACCATCGATTCGTTGATGTCGCGAGCGACGTCAGCGCGATCGGGGGCCGACTTGAACGTACCGGTCAACTTGGTCGTGTCGACTTCCACCCACTGGGGGATGCCGATGCTGGTGGCCAGGTCGAGCGATTCCTTGATGCGGCCTTGCTTCTTGGCCTTTTCGCGGATCGACACGACGTCGCCGGCCTTGACCAGCATCGAAGCGATGTCAGCCGTGTGGCCGTTCAGTTCGATGGCGCGGTGGCTCACCAGCTGGCGAGCTTCGGCGCGCGTCGAGCCGAAGCCCATGCGGTAGACGACGTTGTCCAGGCGCGATTCCAGCAGCTGGATCAGCGTTTCGCCGGTGTTGCCACGGCGACGCTCGGCTTCAGCGAAGTACTTGCGGAATTGCTTTTCCAGCACGCCGTACATGCGCTTCAGCTTTTGCTTTTCGCGCAGCTGCAGGCCGTAGTCGGAAGTGCGGGCACCCGAAGTGCGGCCGTGTTGGCCAGGCTTGGAATCCAGCTTGCACTTGGAATCCAGCGAGCGGCGGGCGCTCTTCAGGAACAGGTCAGTACCCTCGCGGCGCGAGAGCTTGCATTTGGGTCCAATATAACGTGCCATGTGGATTCCCTTTAGATACGACGACGCTTCGGCGGACGGCAGCCGTTGTGCGGAACGGGCGTGATGTCGGCGATGGACGAAATCTTGATGCCCAGCGCGTTCAGAGCGCGGACCGACGATTCGCGGCCGGGGCCGGGGCCCTTGATACGCACTTCCAGCGTCTTGATGCCGTACTCCAGCGCGACGCGGCCAGCCGTTTCAGCAGCGACCTGCGCGGCGAACGGGGTCGACTTGCGCGAGCCCTTGAAGCCAGCACCGCCCGACGTGGCCCACGACAGCGCGTTGCCCTGACGATCGGTGATGGTGATGATGGTGTTGTTGAACGAAGCGTGAACGTGCGCGATGCCGTCCGAGACGTTCTTCTTGACCTTTTTGCGCACGCGCGAAGCGCCGCTGGTGGAAGCTTTCGCCATAATCCAGTTCCTCGATTATTTCTTCAGGGACGCAGCAGCACGACGCGGGCCCTTACGGGTGCGGGCGTTGGTGCGAGTGCGCTGGCCGCGCACGGGCAAACCGCGCTTGTGACGCATACCGCGGTAGGTTCCCAGGTCGATCAAACGCTTGATCGAGAGCTGTACTTCACGACGCAGGTCGCCTTCAACCGTGAACAAACCAACATGTTCGCGGACGCGTTCCAATTCAGCGTCGCTCAGATCCTTGACCTTTTTGTCAAAGGGTACGTTTGCCGCTTCGCAAATCTTGCGAGCGCGCGTACGACCGATGCCAAAAATGGCGGTCAGGCCGATCTCGGCGTGCTGTTGCGGCGGAATGTTAATGCCAGCAATACGGGCCATGACTGTTCCTTGAATAAATCCGTTGCGTAGTCGCTAACCCGAGTTAGCCTTGACGCTGCTTGTGACGCGGGTCGGTGCAGATAACGCGCACCACGCCGTGACGTTTGATAACTTTGCAGTTGCGGCAGATCCGCTTAACCGATGCCATTACTTTCATGGTTGACTCCTAATTTTCCGTAATCCGGTTCCGCTCATTTCGAGCGGAAAACTATCCTGGCTCGCGTCAGATCATAGGGCGTGAGCTCCACTGTGACCTTGTCACCCGGCAGGATCCGGATGTAATGCATACGCATCTTGCCGGAAATATGGCCCAACACCACGTGGCCGTTTTCGAGCTTGACGCGAAATGTCGCGTTCGGGAGGTTCTCAAGAACCTCACCTTGCATCTGAATGACGTCGTCCTTGGACATTCTTTTGCTTACCGCATCGGCAAACCCGCGCCCTTGAAGTTAGCCTTCTTGAGCAACGAGTCGTACTGGTGAGACATCATGTAGGCCTGAACCTGCGCCATGAAATCCATCGTCACCACCACAATGATCAGCAGGGACGTACCACCGAAGTAGAAGGGAACGTTCCAGCGCATCACCAAGAATTCCGGCAACAGGCACACCAACGTGATGTAGATGGCACCCGCGAGCGTCAGACGCATCAGGATCTTGTCGATGTAGCGCGCTGTTTGTTCGCCCGGACGGATGCCCGGAACAAACGCACCACTCTTCTTCAGGTTGTCCGCCGTTTCGCGGCTGTTGAACACCAGAGCCGTGTAGAAAAAGCAGAAGAAAATAATCGCGACCGAGTACAGCGTGATGTAGAGCGGTTGACGAGGCGACAGGGCCGCAGCCAGGTCGCTAAGCCAGCGCATGTTCTCACTGCTGGAGAACCAGCTCGTGATCGTGGCCGGGAACAGAATGATCGACGATGCGAAGATCGGCGGAATCACCCCTGCCATGTTCAGCTTCAGCGGCAAATGCGAGCTTTGACCACCGTAGACCTTGTTGCCGACCTGACGCTTGGCGTAGTTCACCGTGATCTTGCGCTGTCCGCGTTCCACGAACACCACAAAAGCGGTAACCAGCACCACCAGAGCCACGATGAACAGTGCGGAAAGCACGGACATCGAGTTGGTGCGGACCAGGTCCAACAGTGCAGCCAGCGCCGCGGGCAGACCCGCAACGATACCTGCGAAGATCAGGATGGAAATCCCGTTGCCCAGACCACGTTCCGTGATTTGCTCACCCAGCCACATGACGAACATGGTGCCGGTGACCAAGGTCACGACGGTCGTGAAGCGGAACAGCATGCCCGGATCGATCACCAGTCCCGGCTGGGACTCCAACGCAACCGAAATGCCCACAGCCTGCACCAGCGCCAGCACGACCGTGCCGTAGCGGGTGTATTGGGTGATCTTCCGACGGCCGGCTTCGCCCTCTTTCTTGAGCGCTTCCAGCGACGGCACCACCACAGACATCAGCTGCATGATGATGGATGCCGAAATGTACGGCATGATCCCCAGGGCAAAAATCGAGAAGCGCGAGAGCGCCCCGCCCGAGAACATGTTGAACAGGCCCAGGATCCCGCCCTGGTTCTGACGGAACAAGTCCGCCAGCGCATCCGGGTTGATGCCCGGTACGGGGATGTGTGTACCCAAACGGTAAACCACCAGGGCGAGCACCAGGAACACGAGGCGGCGCTTCAGATCGCCGTACCGTGCTCCGGTTTTGCCCAATGCCTGCGCGTTAGCCACTCGTCACCTCGTGATCAAGCAAGCGAGCCGCCCGCGGCTTCGATGGCGGCGCGAGCGCCAGCCGTCGCGGTAATGCCCTTGAGCACGACCTTGCGCGAGAGTTCACCCGACTTGATGACCTTGGCGTAACGAACCGCCTGGCCAATCACGCCAGCGGCCTTCAGCACTTGCACGTCGACTTCATCGATGGGCAGGGCTTGCAGGTCCGACAGACGGACTTCGGCGAACAGGTGCTGGCCGAGCGGGGTGAAACCACGCTTGGGCAGACGACGCTGCAGCGGCATTTGACCGCCTTCGAAGCCAACCTTATGGAAACCGCCCGAGCGCGACTTCTGACCCTTGTGACCACGGCCGGCGGTCTTACCCAGACCCGAACCGATGCCACGGCCGACGCGGCGCTTGGCGTGCTTGCTGCCCTCAGCGGGCTTCAGCGAATTAAGTTGCATATCCGACATGGTGATTCCTTAGGCTTCCGAGACGGAAACGAGATAATCCACCTTACGGATCATCCCACGCACCTCGGGCGTATCGACCAACACGCGGCTGCTGTTGATGCGACCCAAGCCCAAACCGCGAACCGTATCACGGTGCGATTGCTTGGTACCGATCACCGAGCGCACGAGGGTCACTTTGATCTGCTTCTGAGCCATGATTTACCCCAGGATTTCTTCGACCGACTTGCCGCGCTTGGCAGCAACATCAGCCGGGGTCATGGAGGCGCGCAGGCCGTTCAACGTGGCGCGAACCATGTTGTAGGGGTTGCTCGAGCCCAGGCTCTTGGCAACCACGTTACGCACACCCATCACATCAAAAATAGCGCGCATCGGGCCGCCGGCGATAACGCCGGTACCTTCAGCAGCGGGCGAGATCAGCACGGTAGCGGCGCCATGCTTGCCAACCACGGTGTGGTGCAGCGTGCCGTTCTTCAGAGCGACCTTGAACATGCCGCGACGGGCCTGTTCCATAGCCTTCTGAACGGACACCGGCACTTCACGCGCCTTGCCCTTGCCCATGCCGATGCGACCATCGCCATCGCCAACCACGGTCAGCGCGGCAAAGCTCATGGTGCGACCACCCTTGACCACTTTGCTCACGCGGTTGACCGCGATCATCTTTTCGCGGAGGCCGTCATCGTTCTCTTTTTCCGCGGCGTTCTTGCCTTGTACTTTAGCCATTTGACAGATCCTCGCTTAGAACTTCAGGCCGGCTTCACGCGCGGCATCGGCCAGCGCTTTCACGCGGCCATGGTAACGAAAGCCCGAGCGATCGAAAGCGACCAGTTCGATACCGGCAGCCTTGGCCTTTTCGGCCACGCGCTTGCCAACCAGCGACGCAGCGGCTTTGTTGCCGCCCTGACCGGTTTGGCCGGCCAGTTGCGCGCGCACTTCGGCTTCGACAGTCGAGGCGCTGACCAGAACGCGATCGCCTTCCGGCGAAATGATGTTGGCGTAGATGTGCTGGTTCGAGCGGAAAATCGAGAGGCGATGAACGCGCAGCTCGTTGATCTTCCGGCGGGTCGGAACCGCACGACGCAAACGGGAAACTTTTTTGTCCATGATTCGTCCTTGCGTGCGCCGTTATTTCTTCTTGGTTTCTTTGATGACGACGCGTTCGTCCGAGTAACGCACGCCCTTGCCCTTGTAGGGTTCGGGTTCGCGGTACGCGCGGATTTCAGCGGCCATCTGACCGACGACTTGCTTGTTGGCGCCCTTGATGACGATTTCCGTCTGGGTCGGGCACTCGGCCTTGATGCCGGCCGGCAACTGGTGCAAAACGTCGTGCGAGAAACCGAGCTGCAGCTTAACGGCATCGCCTTGGATCGAGGCGCGGTAACCCACGCCAACCAGGGTCAGCTTGCGCTCGAAGCCCTTGCTCACGCCGGTGACCATGTTGGCCACCAGAGCGCGCACGGTACCCGACATGGCGTTGGCGTGACGGCTTTCGTTGGCGGCGGCAAACGTGAGCTTGCCATTGTCCAACGCAACCGTGACGTCGCCGGTCAGGGCTTGGGTCAAGGTGCCCAGCGGGCCCTTGACGGTGATCTGATCCTGCTTGATGTCAGCTTCGACACCCTTGGGCAGTTCGACCGGATACTTAGCGATACGTGACATTCGAATTTCTCCTTAGGCCACGTAGCACAGCACTTCGCCGCCGACGCCGTTGGCGCGAGCCTTACGGTCGGTCATGACGCCGCGCGAGGTCGAAACGATAGCCACGCCCAGGCCGTTCATGACCTGAGGAATGCTGGTACGGCCCTTGTAGATACGCAGACCGGGGCGCGAAACGCGTTCGATGCGCTCGATGACCGGACGGCCAGCGTAGTACTTCAGGGTGATCTCGAGCTCAGGCTTGGCCTGGGTGCCCTTGATTTCAAAGCTGTCGATGTAGCCTTCGTCCTTCAGCACAGCGGCAATGGCCGCCTTCAGCTTCGAGGAGGGCATGCTCACCGTAACTTTGTCCACTTGCTGCGCATTGCGAATGCGGGTCAGCATATCGGCGATGGGATCGCTCATGCTCATATTGTTTCTCCTACCAGCTGGCCTTGGTGATGCCGGGGATTTCACCCTTCATCGCCATTTCACGCAGTTTGTGGCGCGTCAGGCCGAACTTGCGGAACACGCCGCGCGGACGACCGGTGACCACGCAACGGTTACGTTGACGCGTCGGGTTGGCATTGCGCGGCAGCTGTTGCAGCTTGAGCCGAGCTTGGTAACGTTCTTCGTCGGTCTTCGACTGATCGTCGATGATCGCCTTCAACTCAGCGCGCTTGGCAGCGAACTTGTCAGCCAGCTTGGCGCGCTTGATGTCGCGATTGATGAGGGAAAGTTTAGCCACGTCATCAGCCCCTTAGTTACGGAACGGGAAGCTGAAGGCCGTCAACAGCGCCTTGGCTTCTTCGTCGGTCTTCGCGGTGGTGGTGATGCTGATGTTCAGCCCACGCAGCGCGTCGATCTTGTCGTACTCGATTTCGGGGAAAATGATCTGCTCTTTCACCCCGATGTTGTAGTTGCCGCGGCCGTCGAACGCACGACCCGAGATACCGCGGAAGTCGCGCACGCGAGGCAGCGCAACCGCCACCAGGCGATCCAGGAATTCGTACATGCGTTGACCACGCAGCGTGACCATGCAACCGATCGGGTAGTTTTCGCGGATCTTGAACCCGGCGATAGCCTTCTTGGTCTTCGTCACGACGGGCTTCTGGCCGGCGATCTTGGTCAGGTCGCCAACAGCGTGCTCGATAACCTTCTTGTCCGACACCGCTTCCGACACACCCATGTTCAGGGTGATCTTGGTGATGCGCGGCACTTCCATCGTGCTCTTGTAGCCAAACTTGGCTTGCAGGTCGGCAGCGACCTTGCTCTTGTAGAGATCTTGCAAACGAGACATGTCTATCGCCCCTTACGCCTTGGCGCCGACAACGGCACCATTGGAACGGAACACGCGAACCTTGCGGCCTTCGACTTCTTGCACGCCCACGCGATCGCCACGGCCGGTGGCCGGGTTGAACAGCGCGACGTTCGAGATGTGAATCGGCATGGTCTTTTCGACAATCCCACCCGGGTTGTTAGCCATCGGGTTGGCTTTCACGTGCTTCTTGACGACGTTGACGCCTTCGACCAGAACGTGGTCGGCATCGACGCGAGCCAGCACGGTACCGCGACGCTTCTTGTCGCGGCCGGTCAGGACGATGACTTCGTCGCCTTTACGAATGTTGTTCATCGTAGGGCTCCTTACAGCACTTCCGGGGCCAGCGACACGATCTTCATGAACTTCTCGGTACGCAGTTCACGCGTAACGGGTCCGAAGATGCGGGTGCCGATAGGCTCCAGCTTGGCGTTGAGCAACACGGCGGCATTGCCACCGAAACGAATCAGCGAACCGTCTTTACGGCGCACGCCCTTGGCGGTACGAACCACCACGGCATTGTAAATTTCGCCTTTCTTGACGCGTCCGCGCGGAGCCGCATCTTTGACGCTCACCTTGATGATGTCGCCGATACCGGCATAACGGCGCTTGGAGCCACCGAGCACCTTAATGCACATGACATGACGCGCACCAGTGTTATCGGCCACATCCAGCGTGGTCTGCATTTGGATCATGATTTTTCCTGTTCCAACTTAACTGGAAATACGGTTTTCCCAACAAGGGAACACTGCAATTCCTGCCAGTTTTGGTCCCGTCAGGTCTGCCGCCCTGCTTTTGTGTTGGCATGTCTCGAGCTTTAGCCCTACTCACGCAACTGGTTGGCAACGCAACGACCCTGGGTTGAAATCCTGCGGGTATTCCCCCAACACGTCGGGTTAACCTGCATAGGCGCGGGCCAACTCGATCGACAATCTGGGAAAGCTGATAATTCTAACGTGGTTAATTTTTGAGCGCAAGCACTTTGTGTGGATAACGCACAAAAGCCACGTTTCCCCCTGAAAGGGGGTAGACCGGAGCTATCCGCCCCTTATTTCTGGCGGTAGTAGCCCTTCTCCCAGGCGTCATGATTGGCCTTGCCGCGGCGGATTTCGTCCGTGAACGGGGCAGCCATGAGCACCAGGCGGTTCAGCCATTTTACCGGAGCGCTGCAGGGGCGCTCGAAGTCCACGAACAGCACGGCCCGCAGGCCGGCGGTGTCATTGTGGACCTGGTGGGGGTAGAGGTCATCGAACACCACGGCCCGCCCTTCGCGCCAGCTGTAGCGCTCGCCTCCGACCTCGATCCAGCATTGCTCGGCCGGCTGCGGCACCACCAGCCCCAGGTGCAGGCGCAGCACGCCGTTGTAGGGGCCGGTATGCAGCGGAATGCGCTTGCCTGCCTCCAGGATCGAGAAGAACGCCGTGCGGATACCCGGAATCCCTTGCAGCGCCCGGGCGGTGGCCGGACAACGCGCCAGGTTACGCTCGGAGCGCAGGCCGTAGCCCATGAACACGAAGGTCTTCCATTGGTCGTCCGACGTGATCTGGCCCACGTCGGGCGAGATTTCGTGGAAGGCAGGCAGGTGCTGGCGCTCGGAGAGCAAGCCCACCAGCTCGGCTCGGATGGCGGGCGCCTGGGCCTCGAGCGCGGCGACCCAGGGAAACTGGCCGTTGTCGAAAATCGGGCGGTCGCCGACCAGCGAGGCCCGGGCGATGCGGTTGCGCAACCAATCTATGAAGCGGAAAAAGGCGCGCGAGTAGAAGCTGGGCTTGCCGGGCGGACGCGCATCGACGGGTTGCACAATAGGTAGCCGGATGGACAGCCAAAGATGCATCATTTTGTCCATGCCGGGGCCGGCATGCAAGACTTGCCAGTTATATTGGCTCCAAGGGTCCGCCCGGCATTGGCCCTCCCCGCCGCCGCCCAGCTGGTTTAGACTGGCGTGGGCGACAGCGGTCGCTATCCACTCCTATATTTCGCAAGGGAAGACAGGCATGTATGAACAGTTGGCGCTGTATATCGACGGCGAATTCGTCGCCGGAGAGGGCAGGCGCACCCAGGACGTCATCAACCCGGCCACGCTGGAAGTGCTCGGCCAGCTGCCCCACGCCACCGAAGCGGATCTGGATCGCGCGCTAGCCGCCGCCCAGCGCGCGTTCGAATCCTGGAAGAAGTCCTCTCCCATGGATCGCTCGGCCATCCTGCGCAAGGTCGCGACCCTTTCGCGCGAGCGCGCCAAGGAAATCGGCCGCAACATGACGCTGGACCAGGGCAAGCCGCTGGCTGAAGCCGTGGGCGAAGTCACCTCCTGCGCCGAGCACGCCGACTGGCACGCCGAGGAATGCCGCCGCATCTACGGCCGCGTGGTCCCGCCGCGCAATCCCGACGTGCGCCAGATCGTGGTGCGCGAACCGATCGGCGTCTGCGCCGCGTTCACGCCCTGGAACTTCCCTTACAACCAGGCCATCCGCAAGATCGCCGCCGCCATCGGCGCCGGCTGCACGGTGGTGCTGAAGGGTCCCGAGGACTCGCCCAGCGCCGTCATGGCCATCGCCCGCATGTTCCACGACGCCGGCCTGCCCAAGGGCTGCCTGAACATCGTCTGGGGCGAACCCGCCAAGATCTCCGACTACCTGATCCGCTCGCCGATCGTGCGCAAGGTGTCGTTCACCGGTTCCGTGCCGGTCGGCAAGCAGCTGGCCGCGCTGGCCGGCGCCCACATGAAGCGCGTCACCATGGAACTGGGCGGCCACTCGCCCGTGCTGGTGTTCGACGACGCCGACATCGACCGCGCCGCCACCATGCTGGCCAAGTTCAAGGTCCGCAACGCCGGCCAGGTGTGCGTGTCGCCGACCCGCTTCTACGTCCAGAACGGCGCCTACGAACAGTTCCTCGCCCGCTTCTCCGAAGTGCTGAAGAACATCAAGGTCGGCGACGGCCTGGAAGACGGCACCGACATGGGCCCGCTGGCGCACGAGCGCCGCGTCCCCGCCATGAGCGCCTTCATCGACGACGCCAAGAAGCATGGCGGCAAGGTGGTGGTCGGCGGCGGCCCGCTGGACCGCAAGGGCTTCTTCTTCGCCCCCACGGTCGTGACCGACGTGCCCGACAACTCCATGCTGATGACCGAAGAGCCCTTCGGCCCGGTCGCGCCGGTGGTCCGCTTCACGGATACCGATGAAGTGCTGCGCCGCGCCAACAGCCTGCCCTTCGGCCTGTCGTCCTACGTGTTCACGAACTCGCTGCAGACGGCCACCAAGGTCTCCAACGGCCTGGAAGCCGGGATGGTCAACATCAACCACTTCGGCAGCGCCCTGGCCGAGACGCCCTTCGGCGGCATCAAGGACAGCGGCATCGGCAGCGAAGGTGGCCTGGAAACGTTCGACGGCTATCTGGTCACCAAGTTCATCACGCACATCTGACCTGGCTGCGACAAAAAAAGCCCCACAGGATTTCTGTGGGGCTTTTTTTTTGCCTCGCGCCAGCGCAACCGGGCGAGGCTGTCCGCGGCAAAGGGCCGCTCAGGAACTTGCCCGCAAATCGCGCGGCGTCATGCCGAAGCGGCGCTTGAACAGGCGACTGAAATGCGAGGGGTGCGAAAAACCCACCTGATACGCCAGCTCCGCGATGCTACGGTGGCTATGCTGCGGATTCAGCAGCAGCTCGCGGCACTTGTCGAGCCGCTGGTCGAATATGAAGGACTCCGCCGACAGGCCGCCAGCGCGCAGGATGCGGTGCAGGTAGGCCACCGACAGGCCGCAGCCCTGCGCCACGAGCTGCGGCGACAAGGCGGGATCCGCCAGATGCTGGCGAATGTAGGCCAGCGCGCGCTGGCGGTGCGCCAGCGTGACGCTGCTGTCGGATTCCGACGCGTGCCCCTGGCCTGACTGCACCAGGAACAGCACAATCAGGTCGATCAGCCGTTCGCCCAGCTCCGACGCTTCCACGTCCGACCAGTTGTCCACCCCCTTGAACAGGTGGTCCATGTAGCTGGCCAGCAAGGCGCCCCGCGGCGAACCATCATCAACGCGCAGCTTGTAGAAGGCGCCGATGCGGGAATCGCGCTGCGACAGCGCGCTGCGCGGAAACGACACGCTCAGGCTGCGGTAGCCCGCCACGCCCTGCGCCGTGGCCTGGTAAGGCAGGCTCTGGTTCATCAGGTAGACGCAGCCGGGCTCGACCTGGAACTCCCGCCCCCCCTGCTGCACGGCCAGGGGGCCCGCCAGCGGCAGGCCGAAGGTGTAGAACTCCTGGTCCAGGTGCGACACGTTGCCCGCCGTGCGTTCCAGCTTCTGTCCCTGGTAGTGCAGGTCGTTGAACTGCAGGCTGCCCCGGCGCGCGTAGCGCACATGTCCGGCAAAGTTGCCGGGCCGGCCGTGATGCACCTCGAACGGGCCGAACGCACTCGACAGCGCCGCGCGCCATGCGTCGCGCCGGTCGGCGCCGGCGCTGGCCGAAATGGCGAATTCCGTATCGGACATGGCTCGGTCTCCTTGGACGCGGGCGCCGCGGCTGGGCACTTGTGATCCTGCGTCTACATATTCTTGACTCACCCTGCACCGGGGCGTCCGGCGCCTTGAAGGCGCGCTTGGCGCAAGTCTATATTCAGCCCGATAAGCACACAACCTGGACTACCCGGGAGGAGACCCATGGCATCAGCGCCCGTAACGGCTGGCCGCCACGCGCCGGCTTCGCGCTATCTGCGCTGCGAAGGCCGCGAGCTGCATTACACCGAATGGGGCGCCCCGGACGCGCCGCCCGTCGTCATGTGGCACGGCCTGGCCCGCACCGGCCGCGACTTCGACGACCTGGCTCAAGCGCTGGCGGGCGACTACCGCATCATCTGCCCGGACGCGATCGGCCGCGGCCTGTCGCAATGGAGCGCCGACCCGGTCGCCGAATACCGGCTGGATTTCTACGCGGCGCTGGCCCGCGCCCTGGTCGACGGACTGTCGCTGCCCCGCGTGCGCTGGGTCGGCACCTCCATGGGCGGCGCCACCGGCATGCACGCCGCCGCCACCACCTTGCGCGACCGGATCTCGCACCTGGTCGTCAACGACATCGGCCCCGAGCTGCCGCAAGCCGCCATCGACCGCATCGTGGCCTACGTCGGCGCCCCGCCTGCCTTCGACACGGTCACGGAGCTGGAGACCTGGCTGCGCGTCGCCTACAAGCCCTACGGCTGGCAGAGCGACGAGCAATGGCGCAGGATGGCCGAGACCTCGGTGCGCCGTCTGCCCGATGGCCGCGTCACGCTGCACTACGACCCCGACATCGTCGGCCAGTTCAGCAACCATCCCGACGACTACGACCGCTGGAGCGGCTATGACTCGCTGCGCATGCCCCTGCTGCTGCTGCGTGGCGCCGATTCGGACCTGCTGCTGCCCGAGGTCGCCGACGCCATGACCCGCCGCGGGCCGCGCGCGCAACGCATCGATTTCCCCGATTGCGGCCACGCCCCCGCCCTCAACGTCGATCCCCAGATCGACGCCATCCGACAGTTCCTTGCCACGCCGGACCACACGGCGGCTGCCTGCCCCCAATAACAGGAGACTCCCATGAAACGCGTTCTGCTTGCCGCGCTCGCCGGCCTCTGCATGAATTCCGCGATAGCGGCGAAAGACTTCGTCGTGGCCCACGTCTACGACAAGACCGGCCCGCTGGAGGCCTATGCCAAACAGACCCAGAACGGCCTGATGCTGGGGCTGGAATACGCGACGCAAGGCACCATGACGGTGGCCGGGCGCAAGATCCGCGTGATCGAAAAGGACAACCAGGGCAAGCCCGACGTGGCGCGCGCGCAGCTGGCCTCGGCCTATGCCGACGACAACGCCGACATCGCCGTAGGCCCCACCTCTTCCGGCGTCGCGCTGGCCATGCTGCCCATCGCCGAGGAGTACGAGAAGATCCTGCTGGTCGAGCCCGCCGTGGCCGATTCGATCACCGGCGACAAGTGGAACAAGTACATCTTCCGCACCGGCCGCAATTCGTCCCAGGACGCCATCGCCAACGCGGTCGCCTTCGACCAGGCCGGCACCTCGATCGCCATGCTGGCGCAGGACTATGCCTTCGGCCGCGACGGCGTCAAGGCCTTCAAGGGCGCCTTGAAGAACGCCAAGATCGTGCACGAGGAATACCTGCCCGCCAACGCCACCGACTTCACCGCCGGCGCGCAGCGCCTGTTCGACGCGCTGAAGGACAAGCCGGGCCGCAAGATCATCTTCATCCTGTGGGCGGGCGCGGGCAATCCGTTCAAGATCGCCGACCTGGATCCCAAGCGCTTCGGCATCGAGATCGCCACGGGCGGCAATACGCTGGCCGCCATGACGCCGCTGAAATCGCTGGCCGGCATGGAAGGCGCCACCTACTACTACTACGGCATCCCCAAGAATCCGATCAATGACTGGCTGGTGGCCGAGCACCAGAAGCGCTATGGCCAGCCGCCGGACTTCTTCACCGCGGGCGGCATGGCCTCGGGCATCGCGATCGCCACGGCGCTGGCGAAGACCAACGGCAACTCCGATACCGACACGCTGATCAAGGCCATGGAAGGTATGAGCTTCGAGACGCCCAAGGGCAAGATGACCTTCCGCCCCGAGGACCACCAGGCCATGCAATCCATGTACCACTTCCGCATCAAGAACGATCCGTCGGTGCCATGGGCCGTGCAGGACCTGGTCAAGGAAATCACGCCGGACCAGATGTCGGTGCCGATCCAGAACAAACGCTGAACCGCTACCCGTCCATGCTGGAAACCCAATCGCTCACGATCCGTTTCGGCGGACACGTGGCGGTCAATGAAGTCAGCTGCAGCTATGCGCCTGGCACCCTGACCGCCATTGTCGGCCCGAACGGCGCGGGCAAGACCACCTACTTCAACCTGATCTCCGGCCAGCTGCGCGCCAGCGCGGGCACGGTGCGCCTGAACGGGCGCGACCTGACCGCGCTGGCCGCGCCCGCACGCATGCATGCGGGGCTGGGCCGGGCCTTCCAGCTGACCCAGCTGTTTCCGCGCCTGAGCGTGCATGAGAACGTGCGCCTGGCCCTGCAATCGCGCCAGCAAGGCATGGGCTGGCGCCAGATCCGTTTCTGGCGCACCTGGAGCGACGACCGCGCCCTGATCGAACGCGCCGACGCGCTGCTGGAACGCACCCGCCTGTCCGCCCGCCGCGACCAGTCCGCCGCCGACCTGCCGCATGGCGACCAACGCAAGCTGGAGATCGCCATGCTGATCGCGCTGGAACCGCAGGTCTTCATGTTCGACGAACCCACGGCCGGCATGAGCGTGGACGACGTGCCCGTCGTGCTGGAGCTGATCCGCGAGATCAAGAACGATCCGACCAAGACGATCCTGCTGGTGGAACACAAGATGGACGTGGTGCGCGAACTGGCGGACCGCATCGTGGTGCTGCATAACGGTCAGCTGATGGCCGACGGCGATCCGGCGACGGTGATCGCCTCGCCCATCGTGCAGCAAGCCTATCTGGGCGTCAGCCCGACGGAGAAAGCGGCATGACGCAAGCGCTGCTGGAACTGAAGGACGTGCACACGCACATCGGCGCGTACCACATCCTGCACGGCGTCGATCTGGCCGTGCCGCCCGCCGCCGTGACCATGCTGCTGGGCCGCAACGGCGCCGGCAAGACCACCACCCTGCGCACGATCATGGGATTGTGGCGCGCCTCGCAAGGCCAGGTGCGCTTCGACGGCGCGCCCGTTGGCGGCCCCGGCACGCGCACCTCGCCGCCCGACATGGCGCGCATGGGCATGGCCTACGTGCCGGAGAACATGGGCATCTTCGCCGACCTGTCCGTGAAGGAGAACATCCTGCTGGCCGCGCGCCAGGCCAGGAACGCCAGCCAGCTGGACACGGTACGCCTGGAATGGATCTTCGGCTTCTTCCCTGCGCTGAAGAAATTCTGGCTGCATCCGGCCGGCAAGCTGTCGGGCGGACAGAAGCAGATGCTGGCGGTGGCGCGCGCCATCATCGAGCCGCGCCGGCTGCTGCTGGTGGACGAGCCGAGCAAGGGCCTCGCGCCCGCCATCATTCAGAACATGATCGACGCCTTCATCGAACTGAAGCAGGCGTCGACCACCATCCTGCTGGTCGAGCAGAACTTCAACTTCGCGCGCCTCGTGGGCGACCGCGTCGCCGTGATGGACAACGGCCGAGTCGTCCACGCGGGCGGCATGGCCGAGCTGGCCGCTGACGCCGAACTACAGACGCGCCTGCTGGGCCTGTCGCTGGGAAGCCACCAATGAGCACGCTGGAAATCGACACCCCGTTGCCGCGCGTGCGCGCGGACCTGCGCCCCGTCCTGCTGGTGCTGGCCCTGGCCGCGCTGGCCCTGCCGCTGGTGGGCTCGTTCTCCACCTGGGTCACGCTGACCCTGGCGGGGCTGGCCATGGGCATGATCATCTTCATCGTGGCTTCGGGCATGACGCTGGTGTTCGGCCTGATGGACGTGCTGAATTTCGGCCACGGCCTGTTCATCGCCATCGGCGCCTACATGGCGGCGACGGTGCTGGGTTCCATGGCCGACTGGACGCAATCCGGCAGCCTGTGGATCAACCTGGGCGCGGTGCTGCCAGCCATGATCGTCGGCATGCTGGTGGCGGGCGCCGTGGGCCTGGCATTCGAGCGCGTGATCGTGCGGCCCGTCTATGGGCAACACCTGAAGCAGATCCTCATCACCATGGGCGGCATGATCATCGGCGAAGAGATCATCAAGATGCTGTGGGGACCGCAGACGATTTCCCTGCCGCTGCCCGAGGCGCTGCGCGGCGCCTTCCTGCTGGGCGATGCCGCCATCGAAAAATTCCGCATCGTTGCGTTGCTGACGGGGCTGCTGGTGCTGGGCGCCATGCTGTGGCTGCTCAACCGCACCAAGCTGGGCCTGTTGATCCGCGCTGGCGTGGAGGACCGCGAAATGGTGGAGAGCCTGGGCTACCGCATCCGCCATCTGTTCGTCGGCGTGTTCGTGGCCGGCTCGATGCTGGCGGGACTGGGCGGCGTGCTGTGGGGCATGTACCAGCAATCGGTCGTGCCGCAGCTGGGTGCTCAGGTCAACGTGCTGATCTTCATCGTCATCATGATCGGCGGCCTGGGCTCCACCGTGGGCTGCCTGATCGGCGCGCTGCTGGTCGGCCTGATGGCGAACTACACCGGCTTCCTGCTGCCCAAGGCCGCCCTGTTCTCGAACATCGCGCTGATGGTCGCCATCTTGCTGTGGCGTCCCCAAGGCGTGTATCCGGTCACGAATCGCTAGGAACCGCCGACATGTCCGTACGCCTGCTTTCCGGCGACCCTCCGCGCAGCACGCTGCTGGCCCTGGCGCTGATCGCCATCGTGGTCCTGCTGGCCGCCGCGCCCTTCCTCTTTCCCGGACCCAAGTCGCTGGCGGTGGCCGCCAAGATCCTGGTGTTCATCATCCTGGTCGCCAGCTATGACCTGCTGCTGGGCTATACCGGCATCGTCAGCTTCGCCCACACCATGTTCTTCGGCATAGGCGCCTATGGCGTGGCGATCGCCAGCATGCGCATGGAGCCGGGCTGGATCGCGGTGTTCGCGGGCCTGGCCGGCGGCCTGGTGGTATCGCTGGCCTTCGCCCTGCTGATCGGCCTGGCCAGCCTGCGCGTGCGCGCCATCTTCTACGCCATGATCACGCTGGCGGTCGCGGCGGCGTTCCAGACCCTGGTGTCGCAGCTGTCGGACCTGACGGGCGGCGAGGACGGCCTGAACTTCAAGGTTCCGCAGATGCTGCGCCCGGCCTTCCGCCCTTTTACGGAGCCGCTGTTCGGCATGACGGTGGACGGCCGCATCATCACCTACTACCTGATCGCCGCTGTCTGCGTCGTGCTGTTCCTGCTGCTGCTGCGCATCGTGAACTCGCCCTTTGGCCGAGTGCTGCAAGCCATCCGCGAGAACCCGTTCCGCGCCGAGGCCATCGGCTACCGCACCGTGCTGTACCGCAGCCTGTCCAACCTGCTGGCCGCGGCCTTCGCCACGCTGGCCGGCGCCATGTACGCGCTATGGCTGCGCTACAACGGCCCGGACACCTCGCTGTCGTTCGAGATCATGCTCAATATCCTGCTGATGCTGGTGATCGGCGGCATGGGAACGATGTACGGCGCCGTGGTGGGCGCGAGCCTGTTCGTGTTTGCGCAAAGCTATCTGCAGGACGGCCTGCACGTGATCCACGACGCCGTGTCCGGCGTGGCGCCGCTGGCGCTGCTGTTTGAACCTGACCGCTGGCTGCTGTGGCTGGGCATCCTGTTCGTGGTGTCGGTGTATTACTTTCCCACTGGGATCGCGGGGCGGCTGCGGGAGCTGGCCGGGCGGCGCTAGTCCCGCGGATTCCGTCCGGATATCGCGGTCCGGTTCCCCTTGCCTGCGGCGGGGCCGGACAAACGCGGCGCGGCATCGTACTCGCGCTTGGCAGTCCGGCCGCGCCCTATTTCACGCGGTTGCGCACGTCATCCAAGGTGCGCTTCACATCATCCAGGCGCCGCTGCAGGTCTTCGATCTTGCGGTTGCTCGAATCCGCATTGCTGCTGAGCTGCGATACGTTGCGCGACAGCTTTTCCACCTCGTTCTTCTGGCTGTCCGCGTTGCGCGCCAGCTTGTCCAGGTCGCTGCGCTGGCCATCGCTACTGCGGCCACCGTCGCCTTGCTTGCGCTCCAGCGCAGAGAGCTTCTGCGCCTGCTCTTCCAGCTTGCGGCTGAGCTCCTCATTCCGGCGTCTCAACTCCGCCAAGGCGTCAGCCTGTTCGCTAAGCTGGCGGGTCATCTTGTCGACCTCCGGACCGGAGCGCACCCTGCCGTCACTGCCCACGACGAGCACGCTATCGGAGAACGGCCGTTGAACGGTCATGTCCTTCAACGGCACGCTGTTGAGGTCCGCCCGCGCCGCTGGCGCGGACGCGGCTGCCAACACCGAGACACAACCGCAAGCGACCAGGAACTTGCCCACAGATCCGCGCATGTTTCACTCTCCAACCAACGAAATCCCGAGCACGCGACATGCGTGCTCGCGAGAGTTGTAACAGGCGCATCAAGGGTGTGGAACTCGCCGGGCAGGAATAGTTGCTACGCCGGGTTTCAAGGCGAATGGCGAATGACTTTTCCGATCAGCGCACCGGTTGGCGGAGCGTATCGGCATTGCGCAGCAATCCATCCACCCGCCGCTGCATATCGTCGACCTGGCGTTGCGCTCCCCCGGTTCCATCCAGGCGCGCACCGGCCGGTGCTGGCGACAACTTGGGCATGGCCGGAAACGGAAGATCGGCTGAATTCGTGTTCAGCGGCATCCTGCCAGAGGGTACGGCATGACCGTCCGGCGCCCGGCCCAACAACCGCTCCAGCGCTTGCAGCTGCAATCGCTGCTCATCGATGGCGCGCTCTTGCTTCGCAAGCGCCAATTCATCCTGGTCTTCGGTTCCGAAGATAAAGGCGCGATTCCGTGATCCTGCCGCAGCCTGCACGCGCGGCTCGGGCCCCGCCGTCAGGACGTCGCGGCTGCGCGTTTCGGCCCCTCCAGTAGCGGCATCTGCGGACCGCGCGACCGGTTGAGCCCAGGCTGGTAACGCGAGCAGGCCCAAGCAGCACGCGACTCCCATCAGCCCGAATCCCGGAAGACGTTTCCCCATGTCCTATGCCTTTTTCCCTGAGAAAGCGGGATTGCAGTCGCCTTTGCAGACGCTTTGAACGAAAAAAAACGGCAAGGGTTTTTATCCCTTGCCGTCTTATATCAGAACGGCACGCCGTTCCGATGTACTGCTTTACTTAGATGATACGTGCGGCTTCAACCAGACGCACCACGCGCCACGACTTCGAGCGCGAGATGGGACGGCCTTCAGCGATTTCAACCGTATCGCCTTCGTTGTACTGGTTCGATTCATCGTGCGCCTTGTACTTCGCGGAACGCATGATGATCTTGCCGAAGATGGGGTGCTTGACGCGGCGCTCAACGAGCACGACGACAGTCTTGTCCATCTTGTTGCTGACGACCTTGCCAACCAGCGTGCGCTGGCGCTTGGCCACTTGGGTGTTTTGAGTTTCGCTCATCTTTATTTCCCTGCCTTCTCGGTCAGCAAGGTACGAACGCGCGCGATGTCGCGACGCACGTTGCGCAGCTGGCTGGTGTTGGCCAGTTGCTGCGTGGCCTTCTGCATACGCAGACCGAATTGTGCCTTCAGCAGGCTTTCGAGCTCTTTGCCGAGCTCGGCGGCATCTTTCGAACGGAGTTCGCTAGCTTTCATGTTAGTACTCCTTAAGCACCGATATGACGCGCGACGAACGTGGTCGAAATCGGCAGCTTGGCAGCGGCCAGGCGGAAAGCTTCACGCGCGAGCTCTTCGCTAACCCCTTCCATTTCGTAGAGCACCTTGCCGGGCTGAATTTCAGCGACCCAGTACTCCGGGTTGCCCTTACCGTTACCCATACGGACTTCGGCAGGCTTCTGCGAGATGGGCTTATCCGGGAAAATGCGGATCCAGATGCGGCCGCCACGCTTGATGTGACGATTGATGGCACGACGAGCAGCTTCGATCTGGCGAGCGGTCAGACGGCCACGGCCGGTGGCCTTCAGACCGAATTCGCCGAACGACACGTGGGTACCACGGGTCGCCAGACCGGTGTTGCGGCCCTTCTGCTCTTTGCGATACTTTCTGCGAGAGGGTTGCAGCATGGTTATTCTCCTTCAGGCGCCGGAGCAGCGTCCGCCTTGCGGGGACCACCACGACCACGACCACCCGGACGACCGGTGCGAGCACCGTCCGGACGATCACCACGCGGAGCGCGGCGCGGACGACGTTCTTCTTCGCGCGGGGCAGCGGTTTCCGGCGGCAATTCGCCGTTGGCCAGCATGTCGCCCTTGTAGACCCAGACCTTGATGCCGATCACGCCATAAGTCGTGTGGGCTTCGGAGGTGCCGTAGTCGATGTTGGCCTTCAGGGTGTGCAGCGGCACACGGCCTTCGCGATACCACTCGGTGCGAGCAATTTCGATACCGTTCAGACGGCCCGAGCTCATGATCTTGATGCCTTGGGCACCCAGACGCATGGCGTTCTGCATCGCGCGCTTCATGGCGCGGCGGAACATGATGCGCTTCTCGAGCTGTTGCGAGATCGAGTCAGCGATCAGTTGAGCATCGGTTTCCGGCTTGCGGATTTCTTCGATGTTGACGTGCACGGGCACGCCCATCAGGCGCTGCAGATCAGCCTTCAGGCTTTCGATGTCTTCGCCGCGCTTGCCGATCACCACGCCCGGACGAGCCGAGTAGACGGTGATGCGGGCATTCTTGGCGGGACGCTCGATGATCACGCGACCAACGGAGGCGCTCTTGAGCTTCTTCTTCAGGTACTCGCGAACGCGAATGTCTTCGGCCAGCATCGTGCCGAAGGCCTTGTCGTCGGCGAACCAACGCGAGGACCAATTACGGGTGACCGCGAGACGGAACCCAGTGGGGTGAATTTTCTGACCCATCGTGACTCCTTAAGCTCCGACCTTGACCGTGATGTGGCAGGTCTGCTTCTCGATACGGTTGCCGCGGCCCTTGGCGCGAGCGGAGAAGCGCTTCATCGACTGAGCCTTGTCCACGAAGATCGTGGTGACTTTCAGTTCGTCGATGTCGGCGCCGTCGTTGTGCTCGGCGTTGGCGATGGCGGACTCGACAGCCTTCTTCAGGATGGCGGCCGCCTTCTTCGGCGAGAAGGTGAGGATGTTCAGCGCTTGCGAGACGGACTTGCCGCGGATCAGGTCCGCAACCAGTCGGGTCTTTTGAGCGGAGATGTGAACCCCACGGATAATGGCAGTAGTTTCCATCGCTTACCTCTTCGCCTTCTTGTCCGCGGCGTGACCCTTGAACGTACGGGTCAGCGCGAACTCGCCCAGCTTGTGACCGACCATGTTCTCGTTGATGTAAACGGGAACGTGCTGCTTGCCGTTGTGCACAGCGATCGTCAGACCGATGAACTCGGGCAGGATCGTGGAGCGACGCGACCAGGTCTTGATCGGCTTCTTGTCTTTGCCCGCGACGGCCGTGTCCACCTTTTTGATCAGGTGAGCATCGACAAACGGGCCTTTCTTGATCGAACGTGACATAGTGTTCGCCTCTTACTTGCGCTTGCGCCGTTGGACGATCATATTGTTCGTCCGCTTGTTGCGACGGGTCTTGAAACCCTTCGCCGGAGTGCCCCACGGGCTGACCGGTTCGCGTGCTTCACCGGTACGGCCTTCGCCGCCACCGTGCGGGTGATCCACCGGGTTCATGGCAACGCCACGAACCGTCGGGCGGACACCGCGCCAACGCATTGCACCGGCCTTGCCGATTTGGCGCAGGCTGTGTTCTTCGTTACCGACTTCACCGATGGTGGCGCGGCATTCGATGTGCACACGGCGGACTTCACCCGAGCGCAGACGCACCTGAGCGTAGACGCCTTCGCGAGCCAGCAGGACGGCGGAAGCGCCGGCCGAACGGACCATCTGGGCGCCCTTGCCGGGCAGCATTTCAACGCAGTGAATCGTCGAACCCACCGGGATGCTACGGATCGGCAGCGTGTTGCCAGCGCGGATCGGGGCTTCAGCGCCCGACAGCAGCGTAGCGCCAACTTCCAGACCGCGCGGAGCGATGATGTAGCGACGTTCGCCGTCGGCGTAGCACAGCAGAGCGATGTGCGCCGTACGGTTGGGGTCATATTCCAGGCGTTCAACCTTTGCCGGGATGCCGTCCTTGTCGCGACGGAAGTCGACGACACGGTAGTGCTGCTTGTGACCGCCGCCACGGTGGCGGATCGTGATGTGACCGTTGTTGTTACGGCCCGAACCACGGGTCTTCTTTTCCAGCAGCGGCGCGTAGGGCTCACCCTTGTGCAGGTTCGGGCTGACAACCTTCACCATGCCACGGCGGCCAGCCGAAGTCGGCTTAACTTTTACGAGGGCCATTTACTTCACCTCCGCAAAGTCGATTTCCTGGCCGTCCTTGAGCGACACGTAAGCCTTGCGCTCATTGCGACGACGGCCAACGAATCGGCCAAAGCGCTTGACTTTGCCCTTACGGTTGAGGACCTGCACGGACTCGACCTGCACCTTGAAGAGCAGTTCGACGGCAGCCTTGATTTCCGGCTTGGTAGCGTCAGCCACGACACGGAAAGCGACTTGCTGATTCTTCTCGGCAACGAAGGTGGCCTTTTCGGTCACGATCGGGGCCAGAATGACTTGCATCAAGCGTTCAGCGTTCATCCCAGCATCTCCTCGAGTTGAGCGATGGCCGGCTTGGTGATCAGCACTTTCTTGTAGTGGACCAGCGACAACGGATCGGCATAACGGGGCTCGACAACAGCAACGTGCGGCAGGTTGCGGGTGGCGAGGTAAACATTTTCATCAACGCTGTCGGTGATGATCAGGACCGAGTCCAGGCCCAGGCTCTTCAGCTTTGCAGCGGCAGCCTTGGTCTTGGGCGATTCCAGATCGAACGATTCGACGACGGCGATGCGGTCTTCGCGAGCGAGCTGCGACAGGATCGAACGGATCCCGGCGCGGTACATCTTCTTGTTGACCTTCTGGCTGAAGTTCTCTTCCGGCGAGTTCGGGAAAATCCGACCACCGCCACGCCACAGCGGCGACGAAGTCATACCAGCGCGAGCGCGGCCGGTACCCTTCTGGCGCCAGGGCTTCTTGGTCGAGTGCTTGACTTCAGTGCGATCCTTCTGAGCGCGGTTACCCGAACGGGCGTTGGCTTGGAAAGCCACCACGATCTGATGAATCAGCGCTTCGTTGAAGTCACGGCCGAAGATGGTGTCGGGTGCGCTGAACGTAGCAGCGGCCTGACCTTGGTCGTTCAGGAGCTTGAGATCCATTTACTTATGCTCCCTTCTTGGCCGGGGCCTTGATGGCCGGGCGCACGACGATATCGGCGCCAGCGTGGCCGGGGACAGCGCCCTTGACCAGCAGCAGGCCGCGCTCAACGTCAACGCGAACGACGTCGAGGTTTTGAACGGTGCGGGTGACATCACCCAGGTGACCGGCCATGCGCTTACCCGGGAAAATGCGGCCCGGATCTTGAGCTTGACCAATCGAGCCCGGGACGCGGTGCGAACGGGAGTTACCGTGCGACGCGCGTTGCGAACCGAAGTTGTGACGCTTGATGGTACCGGCGAAGCCTTTACCAATGGTGGTGCCCGTGACGTCGACCTGTTGGCCGGCTTCGAACACCGATTCCACGGCGATCACGGAACCGGCAGCAAATTCAGCGGCGCGGGCGGGATCAAGGCGGAATTCTTTGAGGATGCTACCGGCTTCAGCGCCGGCTTTGGCGTAGTGGCCCGTTTGCGGCTGAGCCACACGCGAGGCACGACGAGTGCCATAAGCCACTTGGATCGCGGCGTAGCCGTCGGTTTCCAGCGACTTAACTTGGGTCACGCGGTTGTTCGACACGTCCAGCACGGTTACCGGGATGGATTCACCTTCCTCGGTAAAAATGCGGGTCATGCCGACCTTGCGACCCACCAGCCCCAGCCGGTGAGCGGCGGGCGTGGGTGTCGAATTCGACATCGTTTTCTCCATTCCCGACTGCGATTGGTCGGGGCTAATCAGGCAAAAGGTAACGGCCTTTGCCCTACGACTATGTTCAACCTGGTACGAATTCCGGCGGGGTCCGCCTTCCTTTTTCCCATAGTTGCTCTTGCCACAAAATGGCAAGCTTGGCATATTAGCACGTTTTTTTCAGTCGGCACAAGTACTTAGCGCAGTTTGGCCTTGCCGCAGCGGGCTATTTCGCCACAAGCTGGACCTCGGCGAAGGAATACGCCCGCCCTGTCAGGCCTGGCGCTAGCAGTGAGCACCTGCTAACCAGATGAACCTGGCCGCCCTGCCCTTCGGCTTGAAGGGCTGCGCCAGATCGGCGCCCCAAACAAAATGGCCGCACTCCCGAGGAATGCGGCCATTTTTTTCGTGCCTGCCGGCGAAGGTAGCAGGCCCGATATACGCTTTACTGCAGCGCGATTTCGACGTCGACGCCAGCCGGCAGGTCCAGACGCATCAGGGCGTCAACGGTCTTGTCGGTGGGATCAACGATGTCCATCAGACGCTGGTGCGTGCGGATTTCGAACTGGTCGCGCGAGGTCTTGTTGACGTGCGGCGAACGCAGGACGTCATAGCGACGGATACGCGTGGGCAGCGGCACCGGACCGCGGACAACAGCGCCGGTACGCTTGGCGGTATCGACGATTTCAGCGGCCGACTGATCGATCAGCTTGTAATCGAAGGCTTTCAAGCGGATACGGATCTTTTGGTTTTTCATGGCGTTTCCTAAAGAACGAGAGGCGAGGGCGACGAGGCCGCCCCCGCTGGTTGTGTGCTGCTTAAGGTGATCCGAATTACTTCAGGATCTTGGCGACGACGCCGGCGCCGACGGTACGACCGCCTTCACGGATGGCGAAACGCAGACCTTCTTCCATGGCGATGGGGGCCAGCAGCTTGACCGTCATGGCCACGTTGTCGCCCGGCAGAACCATTTCCTTGTCGGCCGGCAGTTCGATCGTGCCCGTCACGTCGGTCGTGCGGAAGTAGAACTGGGGACGATAGCCTTGGAAGAACGGGGTATGACGGCCGCCTTCTTCCTTGGACAGGATGTACACCTCGGACGTGAAGTCCGTGTGCGGGGTGATCGAGCCCGGCTTGGCCAGAACTTGGCCGCGCTGGACGTCTTCACGCTTGGTGCCGCGCAGCAGGATGCCCACGTTGTCGCCGGCTTGACCTTGGTCCAGCAGCTTGCGGAACATTTCCACGCCCGTGCAGGTCGTCTTCACCGTCGGAACGATACCGACGATTTCGATTTCTTCGCCGACCTTGATCACGCCGCGTTCGATACGGCCGGTCACCACGGTGCCGCGACCCGAGATCGAGAACACGTCTTCAACCGGCATCAGGAACGTGCCGTCCACGGCGCGCTCGGGCGTCGGGATGTACGAATCCAGCGCAGCGGCCAGAGCCATGATGGCTTGTTCGCCCAGTTCGCCCTTGTCGCCTTCCAGCGCCAGCTTGGCCGAACCCTTCACGATCGGGGTGTCGTCGCCCGGGAAGTCGTACTTCGACAGCAGTTCGCGAACTTCCATTTCCACCAGCTCGAGCAGCTCGGCGTCGTCAACCATGTCAGCCTTGTTCAGGAAGACGATGATGTACGGCACGCCAACCTGGCGCGACAGCAGGATGTGTTCGCGGGTCTGCGGCATCGGGCCGTCAGCGGCCGACACCACCAGGATCGCGCCGTCCATTTGCGCCGCGCCCGTGATCATGTTCTTCACGTAGTCAGCGTGGCCCGGGCAGTCAACGTGCGCGTAGTGACGCGCTTCCGTTTCGTACTCGACGTGGGCCGTGTTGATCGTGATGCCGCGAGCCTTTTCTTCAGGAGTCGCATCGATCTGGTCGTAGCCCTTGGCTTCGCCGCCGAACTTGTTCGACAGAACGGTCGTGATGGCCGCCGTCAGGGTGGTCTTGCCGTGGTCAACGTGGCCGATGGTGCCGACGTTCACGTGCGGCTTGGTGCGTTCAAACTTGCCTTTTGCCATGATCTCTATCCTTTGACTTTCAAGGAAATTTCGATATTTGCCGCGCCGCCTTTTGGGCGGACGCGGCGAGGGTTATTTACTTGGCCCGAGCGGCGATGACTTCGTCAGCGACGTTCTTGGGAGCCTCGGAGTAATGCTTGAATTCCATCGTGTACGTGGCACGACCTTGCGTCAGCGAACGCAGGTTCGTGGCGTAACCGAACATCTCGGCCAGCGGAACTTCGGCCTTGATGGTCTTGCCGCCGCCAACCATGTCGTCCATGCCCTGAACCATGCCGCGACGCGAGGACAGATCGCCCATCACGGTGCCAGCGTAGTCTTCAGGCGTTTCGACTTCAACGGCCATCATCGGTTCCAGCAGCACGGGGCTGGCCTTGCGCAGACCTTCCTTGAATGCCATGGAGCCGGCCATCTTGAACGCGTTTTCGTTCGAGTCCACGTCGTGGTACGAACCGAAGAACAGCGTGACCTTGACGTCGACGATCGGGTAGCCAGCCAACACGCCCGAAGGCAGCGTTTCCTGGATGCCCTTGTCCACCGCGGGGATGTACTCGCGGGGAACCACGCCGCCCTTGATGGCGTCCACGAATTCGTAGCCACCGCCAGGAGCCAACGGCTCGACCTTCAGAACCACGTGACCGTACTGGCCGCGACCGCCCGACTGCTTGACGAACTTGCCTTCGACTTCGTCGCAGGTCTTGCGGATGGTTTCGCGGTAAGCCACTTGCGGCTTGCCGACGTTCGCTTCCACGCCGAATTCGCGCTTCATGCGGTCAACCAGAATTTCCAGGTGCAGCTCGCCCATGCCGGAGATGATGGTCTGGCCGGATTCTTCGTCGCTACGCACGCGGAACGACGGATCTTCCTGCGCCAGGCGCGACAGCGCCAGGCCCATCTTTTCCTGGTCAGCCTTGGACTTGGGTTCCACGGCCTGCGAAATCACGGGCTCGGGGAACTCCATGCGCTCCAGCGTCACGTGCGAATCGACATCGCACAGCGTTTCGCCGGTGGTCACGTCCTTCAGGCCAACGACGGCGGCGATGTCGCCTGCCAGAACTTCCTTGATTTCCTCGCGGTTGTTCGCGTGCATCTGCAGGATGCGGCCGATACGTTCCTTCTTGCCCTTGATCGGGTTGAACACGGTATCGCCCGACTTCAGGACGCCCGAGTACACGCGGACAAAGGTCAGTTGGCCGACGAACGGGTCGGTCATCAGCTTGAACGCCAGCGAAGAGAACTTCTCGCTGTCGTCGGCTTGACGCTGGACTTCGTTGCCGTTGTCATCGGTGCCTTCGACCGGCGGAATATCCACGGGCGACGGCAGGTAGTCGATGACGGCGTCGAGCATGCGCTGCACGCCCTTGTTCTTGAAGGCGGTGCCGCACAGCATCGGCTGGATTTCGCCAGCGATGGTGCGCTGGCGGATGGCCAGGTTGATCTCGGCTTCGTCCAGCGCGCCGGTCTCGAGGTACTTGTTCATCAGTTCCTCGGACGACTCGGCGGCAGCTTCGACCAGCTTTTCGCGCCATTCGTCAGCCGCGCCTTGCAGTTCGGCCGGAATGTCTTCGTAGTCGAACTTGATGCCTTGGCTGGCTTCGTCCCAGATGATCGCCTTCATCTTGACCAGGTCGATCACGCCCTTGAACGTGTCTTCGGCGCCGATGGGGATCACGACGGGAACGGGGTTCGCGCGCAGGCGGTTCTTCAGCTGGTCATAGACCTTGAAGAAGTTCGCGCCGGTGCGGTCCATCTTGTTGACGAAGGCCAGACGCGGCACGCCGTACTTGTTGGCTTGGCGCCACACGGTTTCGGACTGGGGCTGAACACCGCCCACCGCGCAGTAGACCATGCAAGCACCGTCCAGGACGCGCATGGAACGTTCCACCTCGATGGTGAAGTCCACGTGTCCCGGGGTGTCGATGATGTTGATGCGGTGTTCGGGGTAGTTCTTGGCCATGCCACGCCAAAACGCCGTCGTAGCAGCCGACGTAATGGTGATGCCACGCTCTTGCTCTTGTTCCATCCAGTCCATGGTGGCTGCGCCATCATGCACTTCGCCAATCTTGTGATTGACGCCGGTGTAGAACAGGATGCGTTCGGTCGTGGTGGTTTTCCCTGCATCGATGTGCGCAGAGATACCAATGTTGCGATAGCGCTCGATCGGGGTTTTGCGGGCCATGGTGGGTTAGTCCTTAAATTACCAGCGGAAATGGCTGAAGGCCTTGTTGGCCTCTGCCATCTTGTGCGTGTCTTCGCGCTTCTTCATCGCGGCGCCACGACCTTCGGAGGCGTCGATCAGTTCGCCAGCAAGACGCAGATCCATCGACTTCTCGCCACGCTTCTTGGCGGCTTCACGGAGCCAACGCATAGCCAGGGCCAGGCGGCGCACGGGGCGCACTTCAACCGGCACTTGGTAGTTGGCACCGCCAACGCGGCGGCTCTTCACTTCGACGATCGGCTTGATGTTGTTGATCGCCAGGCTGAAAACTTCGATCGGCTCCTTGCCGGTCTTGGTTTGCACTTGCTCGAGGGCACCGTAAACGATGCGCTCGGCGACGGCCTTCTTGCCGTCCAGCATGACGACGTTCATGAACTTGGCGAGTTCGACGCTGCCGAACTTGGGATCGGGCAGAATCTCGCGCTTGGGTACTTCGCGACGACGGGGCATTGTTGCTTCCTTGTGTCTGTTCAGTTGAACCGTGTTTCATTACACGGCCATGGCCGTCCATGGAGACGACCCCTTACGTGCCGCGCACATCCCATCATCTGGATGACGCGGTCGCACTTCCCTGGTGACGGACTGCCGCCACGCGGGGGGTACTGCTGACTCGTTATTAAGCCTTCTTCGGGCGCTTGGCGCCGTACTTCGAGCGGGCTTGCTTACGATCCTTGACGCCTTGCAGGTCGAGGGAACCGCGCACGATGTGATAACGCACACCGGGCAAGTCCTTCACACGACCGCCACGCACCAGAACCACCGAGTGCTCTTGCAGGTTGTGGCCTTCACCGCCGATGTACGAAATGACTTCGTAACCGTTGGTCAGACGCACTTTGGCAACCTTACGCAGAGCGGAGTTCGGCTTCTTGGGGGTGGTGGTGTACACGCGAGTGCACACGCCGCGGCGTTGCGGGCAGTTTTCGAGCGCGGGGCTCTTGCTTTTGATGATGCTGACTTCGCGCGGCTTGCGCACGAGTTGGCTAATGGTAGGCATGACCTTTGAAATCCCTTTTACGTACCACTGGGTAAGTACTTACGTACTCGTCTCCTCAAGCAGTGAACTTTCGGAGAAGGCAGTTCGCGCAAAACCGCCTCAAACGTTCGTATACGTAAAAGAGCGGGCTTGCCAACAAACTATGACAAAACGCACAAAGCTGGATGCCGTGGGGCGACGACCTGGGGATGACCCCCTGGGGTTGAAAACCCCGTTTGCCGTGAAGCTGGACCGTGAAACGAAAGGCTCGTGACGCACCTTGTTCCCTGGTACCGGGCTTCTGAACCCTACCGCGGCCAGTTTTTGCGCGCGAAATAAAGCAGTAAGCCCTTTAGCATAACTGAGATCAAGGCCTGCTGTCAAAGAAATTTGTAAACCCCGCGACGTGGCGCGTTGACGACAGAAGAACGCCAGTTAGGCGGCAGTCGCGAAAATTGGGGTCATATATGCCGGAAATCGCGGATCGGAAAACTGCGGAAACCGGCGTCGCGGCTCTGGCAGCCTTGCGGGCGTGCAGCCGGCCCGCGGCATGCGCCCAGGCTATCGCGAGGGGCGACAGCCAGTGTACCCCGCCAGCGCTACTGGTCGGCGAACAGGTAACCGCTGCCGTAGACCGTGCGGATCGGCAACATTACCCCGGCCAGTTCCGCCTTGCGGCGCAGCCGGCTGACGATCACGTCGATGCTGCGGGAGCCGCTGGCGCGCACGCCGCCCCCCTCTACCTGCAGTTCGTCGCCCAATTCGGTCCGTCCGACCGCCTTGCCGGCGACTTCCAGCAGCGAACGCACGATCAGGCGCTCGTTGGCGGACAGCGAAATCGTCGCGCCGGAGGGCGCGGCCAGGGTCCAACCCTGGTCGCGCAGCTCCCATTGGCCGGCCTGGGCCTGCTCGGCCTGGGGCGTGTCCTGCCCGGCGGGCAGGCGGCGCGCCAGGGACAGCAGGATGCAGGCCAGCTCGCGCGGGTCCTGCGGATCGGGCAGGCAGGCGTCGGCGCCGCTCTGCAGGCAACGCAGGCGGCTGTCCACCGACATGCCGCGCCCGGTGACCACGATGCCCATGGACGAGGATCCATGCAGGCGCGCCACCAGCGCGTAGCCGATTTCGCCCAGGGTCCCGACATCCAGGACGACGACGTCATAACCGCCGCCGTTGAGCAATCCAAACAATTCAAGAGACGTCGAGCAGCCGCGTGCAGAAATACCAGCTTGCAGCAACGCCGACACGGCGTTGCCGCGGGCGGCATCGTCCGGAGACATCATAAGTATGCGCAATTGATTCATATCTGTTCCATCCACCAACAACCTCGACCGGCTCCGCCCCCCGCCTGTCGGAGGAGGGGGAGAACGATTGAGACAGTGTGGCGCGTTGTTACGCAACAACTCCAGTCAAGATTCGTCAACTTTGCAATGTTTGACAGTTCTTGCCATAACGTAGCCAGCCGGGGCACCTCCCGAGTTATCATTCGTTTACACCTATATATTCCTCACTCATCTTGCAGTAGGGCGCCATAGCGCGCGCTTGCGTCGCAAACCTTCGCGAGAACACGTCCGATGAAAATCGCGTCGCTGGAAGACGACCTGGATCAATCACGGCGCATCCAGCAAGTTCTGACCACCGCGGGATATACCTGCACCAGTTATCAGCAAAGCCGGGATCTCCTGGCCGCGCTGCGCACCGAGCATTTCGACCTGGTGCTGCTGGACTGGCACCTGCCCGACATCGACGGCGACGATGTGGTGCGCTGGCTGCGCGCCAACATCGGTCCGCGCATCCCGGTCATCTTCCTGACCAACCGTTCCAGCGAGGACGACCTGGTGGAGGGCCTGCGCGCCGGCGCCGACGACTACATCGTCAAGCCGCTGCGCCCCCTGGAACTGCTGGCACGGGTGGCGGCGTTGCTGCGCCGCAGCCAGATCGCCGAGCCTGCCGACGACGCCTTCGACGTGGCCGGCTATCGCATCGAACCCGCCGCGCGCGCGATCACCCTGAATTCCGCCCCCGTGCCGCTGGCGCCCAAGGAATTCGAGCTCGCGCTGCTGTTTTTCCGCAATGTCGGCCGCCTCATGTCGCGCGACGTCCTGGCCGAATGCGTCTGGAATCGGGAAATCCCCGCGACTTCGCGCACCCTGGACACCCACTTGTCGAACATCCGGCAAAAACTCCAGCTGCGTCCGGAACATGGCGTGCGCCTCTCTTCCTCCTACGCCCTGGGTTATCGGCTCGAACTGATCACCCCGTCCGACGACGTCACCACGCATCCGCAGTAAGCGCCCACGCGCATTCCTGGAGAACCGATAGTCATGAGCCGCTGCCGCGCGCTTTCTTTGCTTGCCCTGATTTCCTGTCTGACGCTGATGGCGCCGGCTCGCAGCCAGCCCGCTGGCGCGCTCGGGGACGACTTCATCTACCGCGTGCGCCAAGGCGACACGCTGATCGACCTGGCCGGCCGCTATACGCAAAAGCCGTCGAACTGGAACCAGCTGCAAACCTTGAACAAGGTCGTCACGCCGGAAACGCTGCCGATCGGCCTGGAACTCCGGATCCCGCTGTCCATGATTCCCGAGCGCCCCGCCAACGCCCGCGTCGTGCACGTCAGCGGCCAGGCGGACATGGACGGCAAGTCCCTGAAGGCGGGCGACACCGTGGCCGAAGGCAGCACGGTCGGCACCGCCGCCAATGGCTTCGTCACGCTGGAACTGGCCGACGGCTCCAAGCTGACGCTGCCCTCGGGCGGCTCGGTCGAACTGAAGCGCCTGCGCCAGTTCGAGGGCACCGCCCTGACGGATTCCATCGTCCAGGTACAGCGCGGCGGCGTGGAGTCGTCCGTGGCGCCCACCGGACAGGGAGTGGGCCGTTTCGAAGTCCGCACGCCCGTCGCGGTCACCGGCGTGCGCGGCACGCGCTTCCGGGTTCAGAGCGGCGCGCAAGGCGTACATAGCGAAGTGCTGGAAGGCAGCGTGCGCCTGCAACCCCACGCGCCCGGTTCGGCTCCGGCCAAGCCGGTGGCGGTGGCCAAGGGCTATGGCGCGGCCGTGGGGTCGGACGGCGTGGTCTCGGGCATGCGCGCGCTGCTGGACGCTCCGCAGCTGGGCACGCCCACGCGCGCGGGCGGCGGTTCCTGGACGGCCGACGTCTCGCCCGTAACGGGCGCGCAAAGCTATCTGGTGCGCGTCTCGCGCGATGCCGAAGGCGCCTTGCTGGTCGCATCGACCAGCTTCCCCAGCAACGACATCCGCTTCAGCGCCCCCGGCCCCGGCACCTATTACGTCTCCGTGCGCGCGGTGGACGACCTGGGCCTGAACGGCCGCGACGCCATCGCCACCTTCGAGGGCGCCAACATGCTCATGACCTCCGACGGCCAGGGCGTTGCCAGCGGCTCCGGCGGCCTCATCACGCTGACCGAGTACTAGAGCGCGCCGCATGGCCGATGCCGCCGACCCGCAGGACCGGACTTCGCGCTCAGGACTGTGGCTGACGGTGGCGCTGGCGGTGCTTGCCACCCTCCTGGGCTCGTTCAACGGCCTGGGCCGCTTCGACCAGATCCTGTATGACCGCGCCGTGTCGGCGATGGGGCGGACCGCCGACCCCGACGTCCTGATCGTGGCGATCGACGACGACAGCATTGCCGCGCTGGGCCACTGGCCCTGGCGGCGCGCGGTCCACGCGGCGCTGCTGGACCGCCTGCGGGACGCCCGAGCGGTGGCGCTGGACCTGATCTTCGCCGAGCCCGACATGGTCAATCCCAACGATGACCGCATCCTGGCCGACAGCATCCGGCGCCATGGCCGCACCGTCCTGCCGGTGGTGCTGGACCGTCTTGACCATCCTTCCGCCGTCAGCGAACCGATTCCTGGCGTGGCGCAAGCCGCGGCCTCCAAGGGCTTCATCAACGCGCGCATCGACCCCGACGGCGTGGTGCGCGAAGCCGCCTTGACCGCACAGTTGGGAACCCGCCGCTGGAACCACCTGGCCATGTCGATGCTGGAGGTCGGCGGCGAAGCGCAACAGGCGCAAAAACTGCTCAAGCGCGCCGCCCCCGACGGCAGCATCCTGATCCCCTACGCCGGTCCTACCGCCCATACGCGCACTGTGTCCTACCTCTCGGTGCTGCGCGGCGACCTGCCGCCAGAAGAGCTGCGCGGCAAGTATGTGCTGGTCGGCGCCTGGGCCACCGGCCTGGGCGACGCCTACCCCACGCCGGTATCGCACGACGTCAGTGGCATGTCGGGCGTGGAGATCATTGCGAACCTGCTGCACGCCGCGCGCGACGACATCGCCTATCAGCTGCCGCCGGCCTGGACCAATGCGCTGTTCGCGACGCTGCCCGTGCTGCTGGCCTGCCTAGCCTTATGGCGGCTGTCGCCCAAGCGGGCGCTGCTGGTCAGCCTTGGGCTGTTCATCGCCATCCTGCTGGCGTCCCTGCTGCTGCTGGCCTATGCCTACTACTGGTTCGCCCCCGCCGCGGCGCTGCTGGGCGTGGCGCTCTGCTATCCGCTCTGGAGCTGGCGCAGCCAGGAAGCCGCGCTGCGCTACATGGACAACGAATTGCGCCGCCTGCAACGCGAATACCCGCCCGTGCTGAACGAAGCCGGAGCCCAGAACGCCGGCCCCAGCGCTTCGCTGGAAAGCCGGGTCGCGGAACTGCGACGGGCGCTGGCCCGCGTGCGCAACCTGCGGCGCTTCCTGGCCGACGGCCTGGACGGCATGCCCGACGCCACGCTGGTTTTCGACCAGGACGGACGCATGCAATTCCGCAACCAGGCCGCGGTGATGTATTTTCAGCGCCTGGGCATGCGCCCTCCCCGCGTCGGCCGCCCCGCCACCCATCTGCTGGAAAAGACCATCTCCGATCCCGCCTCGCGCCAGCGCGTGGCCGAGGCGCTCAGCGGCCAGGGGCCGGTCGCCGCGGCATCGCCCTGGAGCGCCGACCTGGAGGTGCGCGACCACGCCGGGCGCGACCTGATCCTGAAATGCGCGCCCATCCATACCGCCGAAGGCAACTTCGCCGGCACCGTCGCCACCCTGACCGACATTTCGCGCATCCGCCAGGCCGAACGCCAGCGCGAGGAAACGCTGCGCTTCATCTCGCACGACATGCGCGCTCCCCAAAGCTCCATCCTCGCGCTGGTCGAGATGAAGCAGGATGGCGGCTCGCAGGAAGAGCAAAGCGAAACCCTGGGACGCATCGCCGCGCTGGCCAACCGCACGCTGCGGCTGGTCGACGACTTCGTGCACCTGACGCGCGCCGAATCGATGACGATCAGCGCGGTCGAACTGGATCTGGGAGGCCTGCTGCAGGATGCGGTGGACGAGTTCTGGGCCTCGGCGCAGAAACGCGGCATCGAGCTGGGCCTGAAGCTGCCCCTGCCCATCGCCTATGTCCGCGGCGACCAGACCCTGCTCATGCGCACGCTGTGCAACCTGATCGACAACGCGATCAAGTACAGCCCCGCGCATACGCGAATCGAATGCGATATCGATGAGGAGCCGGGCTTCTGGCGCGCCAACGTACGCGATCAGGGCCAGGGCATCGCGCAGCAGGATCTGGCGCGCCTGTTCGAGCCCTTCTCGCGCGTGGGCGTCGAAACCCGCGGCGACGTCGGCGGCGCCGGCCTGGGGCTGGCATTCGTGCGCACCGTGGCCGAGCGCCATGGCGGCTCGGTCGAGGTCAGCAGCGAACTGGGCAAGGGCTCGGTCTTCACGCTGCGCCTGCCGATGGCGCCGGAAGAAACGTCCGCGGCGTAGCCCTACTGGAAGAAGTGCGTGATCACGGTGGGCTTGCCTGCCTTGACCTCAAGCGTCGCGCGGTAAGGCGGCAGATCGGCATTGCGCAGCACCACCTGGTACTTGCCGGGTATCAGCCGCAGCTCTTTGACGGGCGGACTGATGCCGCGCGCCACTCCATTGATCCACACCTCGCCCCAGGGGCGGATGTCCAGGCGCACCAGCACCGGCACGGGCTTGGGCTTGGGCGCCTCGTCGGCCGTGGCCGCGGGCGGCTCGGCGGGCTCGGCCGTGGACGGCGTCTGCGTGGAGGGCTGAGTGTCGGCCGGGGCCGCGGGCGGTGCAAGCGTCTCGGCGGCGGCTCCCGCGCCTCCTTGCGCCTGGACCTGAGCTTGGCCTTGGGTCTGAGCCTGCGGCGAGGGTTCCGCCACGGCCGGCGGTTGGGATGAGGCTTGCGGCGCCGTCGCTCCAGCCACCGGCGGCTGCGGAGGTTGCACGGCTGGCAGATTCGGCTGGACCACTTCGGACCGCGTGATCAGCGCGTTGGGCGCGCCCATGCCCGATTCGAACCAGGCATACACGCCCGCGCCCGCCAGAGCCACGATTAGCAGCAGCACCAGCAGGGGATGGCGTCCGCGCGCCGGTTGACTCGCCGCAGCAGCTGCTGCCGCCACCGGCGCCGCCTGGGCGGAGGGTACGGCAGCGGTCGCCGGATCCGGAACCGTTTCCAACTGAGCCGTAATGCCCAGCATGGCCGCCAGCTCGGCCAGCGTCTGGGGCCGGTCCGCGGGCGCCATGGCCAGGCCGGCATCGATCACGGCCAGGAATTCCGGGCTGTACTTCGCCAGCCCCAGGGAAGCCAGCGGCTCGTAGGTGTCTTCTGCGCGGCGCTCGGGCGCCGGCTCGGGCTTGCTGCCGATAACCAGCGCGTGCATCACCGCGCACAAGGCGTAGATGTCGCTCCATGGGCCGCGCGGCCATTCCAGCGAATCGGTGTAAAGCTCGAACGGCGCGAAGCCAGGGGTCGGCGTCCGGCTGGCGCGGCGCGAACGCGCCACAACCAGTTCCGGCACCAGATGCGCCCGGGCGCTTTCGTCCATGCCTATGGTATCGAGCGAGATATCGCCGCAGATTTCGCCCTGCGCATGCAGGGACATCAAGGACGGCAGCAGGTCGGACAAAAGCCGCTTGATGCGCGTTTCAGGCACGCCCCCCGCCGTACTGGCGGCGATGGCGCTCAACGGGCGCAATGCAAGCGGCGCGGCGCCGGAAAAGGGGCCACGCGGCGTCAACAGGCCGGCGGAAGAAGACATGATCGGAACTGGCGCTGTCGAACGACAGCAAATAAAGGATTGAATAGGCGGAATATTATCCAATCCGCACCACAAGGACATTGCCGAAGATGTCCGAGCGCATCAGGCTGTGGCACGATAGCGTACCGCTAAACCCCTCTCCTCCTTTGGAATCCATGAAAATTCGCGTTCTGATTAGTCTGCTTGGCTTGTCGGCCCTTCTGGCGGGTTGCGCCGGCATCAAGGCGGTGCAACCGGAAGCCCCGGCGACCGCGGAAGCCCTGGACCAGTTGCAACAAGTACGCGACAAGTACAGCGCGGGCCGCTACGGCGAAGTGATCCGCGGCGTCGCCACCTCCGACGCCCTGGCCACGTCCACCAAGGCCGTGCGCATCGAAGCCTACAAGCTGCAGGCCTTCAGCTACTGCGTGAGCAAATACGCGCAACTGTGCGAAGACAGCTTCGCCCGCATCCTGGCGCTGGATCCCGCTTTCGAGCTGGCGCCCAACGAGGCCGGCCACCCGGCCTGGGGTCCCGCTTTCCAGCGCGCCCGGGCACAGGTCGCGAAATAGATCTTCCGCCCGGAAATAAAAAGGCCGCTGATTTGCATCAGCGGCCTTTTTGCTTTCAGGCATCCCGCGCCAGACTGCGCGCGGGGTGCCTGCCGGGAGCTTCCGCTTATTCGGCGGAATCCTCGGCGCCGAGGTCGGCAGCCGGCGTTTCCGCATCCGAGCCCACCGTGACCGGCGAGTCTTCGAACGGGTTGGCCAGCTGGCGAGCGGCTTCGCGTTCCGCGGCCTCCAGCGCTTCCTTGTCCTTGCGGGCATGGTGGTACGCCAGGCCGGTACCCGCCGGAATCAGGCGGCCGACGATGACGTTTTCCTTCAAGCCACGCAGGTCGTCGCGCTTGCCCATGATGGCGGCTTCGGTCAGGACCCGGGTGGTTTCCTGGAACGAAGCGGCCGAGATGAACGAGTCGGTCGACAGCGAGGCCTTGGTGATGCCCAGCAGCACGTTGTCGTACGTAGCCGGACGGCGGTCTTCGGCCGTGACGCGGTCGTTCTCGTTCAACAGCTCGGAGCGCTCGACCTGCTCGCCCGGGATGAACTCGGTATCGCCAGCATCGACGATGTTCACGCGGCGCAGCATCTGGCGGACGATCACTTCAATGTGCTTGTCGTTGATCTTCACGCCCTGCAGACGGTACACGTCCTGCACTTCGTCGACGATGTAGGTCGCCAGCTTCTCGATGCCTTGCAGGCGCAGGATGTCGTGGGGATCGGCCGGGCCGTCCACGATCATTTCGCCCTTGTTCACCACCTGGCCGTCGTGCACCAGAACCTGCTTTTCCTTCGGAATCAGGAACTCGTGGCTCACGCCTTCCAGGTCGGTGATGACCAGACGCTGCTTGCCCTTGGTGTCCTTGCCGAACGAGACCGTGCCGGTGACGTCGGCGAGCATGCCGGCATCCTTCGGCGAACGGGCTTCGAACAGCTCGGCCACTCGCGGCAGACCGCCGGTAATGTCGCGGGTCTTTTGCGATTCCTGCGGAATACGCGCCAGAACTTCACCCACGGCAACCTGCTGGCCGTCGCGCACCGTGATCAGCGCGCCCACCGGGAACGAGATGTTCACCGAGTGATCGGTGCCGGCGATCTTGACGTCTTCGCCGTTCTCGTTGACCAGCTTGATCTGCGGACGCATGACGATCTTGCCGCCACGGGTCTTCGGCGTGATGACGACGAGCGTCGACAGGCCGGTGACTTCGTCCACCTGCTTGGCAACGGTCACGCCTTCTTCGATGTTCTCGAAGCGGACGGCGCCGCCGTATTCCGACACGATCGGACGGGTCAGCGGGTCCCACGTCGCCAGGCGCGCGCCAGCCTTCACGGCTTCGCCATCGCCCACCAGCACGGTCGCGCCGTACGGGATCTTGTGGCGTTCGCGTTCGCGGCCGTTGTCGTCGAAGATCGCCAGTTCGCCCGAGCGCGAGATCGCCACGCGTTCGCCCTTGGCGTTCGTGACATAGCGCATCGTGCTGGCAAAGCCGACGGTACCGCTGGACTTGGTTTCCACCGCGCTGGCCAGGGCCGAACGCGACGCCGCGCCACCGATGTGGAACGTACGCATCGTGAGCTGCGTGCCCGGTTCGCCGATGGACTGGGCGGCGATGACGCCGACCGCTTCGCCCTGGTTGACCGGCGAGCCGCGGCCGAGGTCGCGGCCGTAGCAGTGCGCGCACAGGCCGTGGCGCGTTTCGCAAGTCAGCGGGGTGCGGACCTTGACTTCGTCCACGCCGATGCGGTCGATGGTGTCGACCATGTCTTCGTCCAGCAGGGTGCCGGCGACGATGGCCGTTTCCTGCGTGTCCGGGTTGACGATATCCACGGCGGCCACGCGGCCCAGGATACGGTCGCGCAACGGTTCGATGACTTCACCGCCTTCGACCAGGGCCTTCATGTTGTAGCCCTGCGAAGTGCCGCAATCGTCCTCGGTGATCACCAAGTCTTGCGTCACGTCGACCAGACGACGGGTCAGGTAACCCGAGTTGGCGGTCTTCAGTGCCGTATCGGCCAGACCCTTACGCGCGCCGTGAGTCGAGATGAAGTACTGGAGTACGTTCAGGCCTTCACGGAAGTTCGCGGTAATCGGCGTTTCGATAATCGAACCGTCCGGCTTGGCCATCAGGCCGCGCATACCGGCCAGCTGGCGGATCTGGGCGGCCGAACCGCGGGCGCCCGAGTCAGCCATCATGTAGATGGAGTTGAACGATTCCTGGCGCACTTCCTCGCCGTGACGGTTGATCACGGGCTCGGTGGCCAGTTGTTCCATCATCGCCTTGCCGACCTTGTCGCCGGCCTTGCCCCAGATGTCCACCACGTTGTTGTAGCGTTCCTGGGACGTGACCAGACCCGACGAGTACTGCTTGTCGATTTCCTTCACTTCGCGGCTGGCTTCGGCCAGGATGCCTTCCTTGGCGGTCGGGATCAGCATGTCGCCCATGGCGATGGAGATACCGCCGCGCGTGGCCAGGCGGAAGCCCGACTGCATCAGCTTGTCAGCGAAGATCACGGTGTCGCGCAGGCCGCAGCGGCGGAACGACTGGTTGATCAGGCGCGAGATTTCCTTCTTCTTCAGCGCCTTGTTCAGCACCGTGAAGGGCAGGCCCTTGGGCAGGATTTCGGACAGCAGCGCGCGGCCGACCGTCGTTTCATGACGGCGGATCACCGGCTGCCATTCGCCGTTCTCGTCGCGCTCGTGTTCCTTCAGGCGCACGGTGATGCGCGACTGCAGTTCGACTTCGCCGTTGTCGTAGGCGCGCTGCACTTCAGCCACGTCGGTGAAGAAGATGCCTTCGCCGCGGCCATTGATGCGCTCGCGCGTCGTGTAGTACAGACCCAGCACGATGTCCTGGGACGGGACGATCGACGGTTCGCCGTTGGCCGGGAACAGCACGTTGTTGGAGGCCAGCATCAGCGTGCGCGCTTCCAGCTGGGCTTCCAGCGACAGCGGCACGTGAACGGCCATCTGGTCACCGTCGAAGTCGGCGTTGAACGCCGCGCAAACCAGCGGGTGCAGCTGGATGGCCTTGCCTTCGATCAGGACCGGCTCGAACGCCTGGATGCCCAAACGGTGCAGCGTGGGCGCACGGTTCAGCATGACCGGGTGTTCGCGGATGACTTCTTCCAGGATGTCCCAGACCACCGGTTCCTGGCTTTCCACCAGCTTCTTGGCAGCCTTGATGGTCGTGGCCAGGCCCATCATCTCCAGACGATTGAAGATGAACGGCTTGAACAGTTCCAGGGCCATCAGCTTCGGCAGGCCGCACTGGTGCAGCTTGAGCTGCGGACCCACCACGATGACCGAACGGCCCGAGTAGTCGACGCGCTTGCCCAGCAGGTTCTGACGGAAACGACCGCTCTTGCCCTTGATCATGTCGGCCAGGGACTTGAGCTGGCGCTTGTTGGCGCCCGTCATGGCCTTGCCGCGGCGACCGTTGTCCAGCAGCGAGTCGACGGCTTCCTGCAGCATCCGCTTTTCGTTGCGCAGGATGATTTCCGGAGCCTTCAGCTCCAGCAGGCGCTTCAAGCGGTTGTTGCGGTTGATGACGCGGCGGTACAGGTCGTTCAGGTCGGAGGTCGCGAAGCGGCCGCCGTCCAGCGGCACCAGCGGACGCAGGTCCGGCGGCAGCACGGGCAGCACTTCCATGACCATCCACTCGGCCTTGATGCCGGACTTCTGGAAGCCTTCCAGCACCTTCAGGCGCTTGGAGATCTTCTTGATCTTCGCTTCCGAGCTGGTGGCCTTCAGTTCGCCGCGCAGCGTTTCCACTTCGCGGTCGATGTCGATGGTGCGCAGCAGTTCGCGCACGGCTTCCGCGCCCATCAGGGCACGGAAGTCGTCGCCGTACTCTTCGGTCTTGGCGAGGAAATCGTCATCCGACATGATCTGGCCGCGCTTGAGCGGCGTCATGCCAGGTTCGATCACGCACCAGGCTTCGAAGTACAGGACGCGTTCGATGTCGCGCAGGGTCATGTCGAGCACCATGCCCAGACGCGACGGCAGGCTCTTCAGGAACCAGATGTGCGCGACGGGGCTGGCCAGCTCGATGTGGCCCATGCGTTCACGGCGAACCTTGGCGACGGTCACTTCCACGCCGCACTTTTCGCAGATCACGCCACGGTGCTTCAGGCGCTTGTACTTGCCGCACAAGCACTCGTAGTCCTTGATCGGGCCAAAGATCTTGGAGCAGAACAGGCCGTCGCGCTCAGGCTTGAACGTGCGGTAGTTGATGGTCTCGGGCTTGCGAACTTCGCCGTAGGACCACGAACGGATCTTCTCGGGCGAGGCGATGCCGATCTTGATGGCATCGAACTGCTCGTCTTGCGAGACTTGCTTAAAGAGGTCGAGTAGCGCTTTCATTAGTTACGCTCCAAATCCATGTCCAGGGCCAACGAGCGGATTTCCTTGACCAGCACGTTGAACGATTCCGGCATGCCGGCGTCGATGACGTGGTCGCCCTTGACGATGTTTTCGTATACCTTGGTACGGCCGGTGATGTCGTCGGACTTCACCGTCAGCATTTCCTGCAGGGTGTAGGCGGCGCCGTATGCTTCCAGCGCCCACACTTCCATTTCCCCGAAACGCTGACCGCCGAACTGCGCCTTGCCGCCCAGAGGCTGCTGGGTAACCAGCGAGTACGGGCCGGTCGAACGCGCATGCATCTTGTCGTCGACCAAGTGGTGCAGCTTCAGGTAGTGCATGTAGCCGACCGTGACGGGACGCTCGAACTGCTCGCCCGTGCGGCCGTCGTACAGCCAAGCCTGGGTGCGCGACGGCGTCAGCGCCATGCGCTTGGCGACTTCGTCCGGATAGGCCAGTTCCAGCATCGTGGTGATTTCCTCTTCGGTCGCGCCGTCGAAGACGGGCGTCGCGAACGGCACGCCGTTCTTGAGGTTCTGGGCCATTTCCATGACTTCTTCGTCGGTCAGCTCGTCGATGCGCGCGCCGGTGCCGGTCGTGTTGTAGACCTTGTCCAGGTAGGCGCGGACGTTCTTGACCTGCGCAGTGCGCTCGTCGCGCAGCATGTCGGCGATGCGGTGGCCCACGCCCTTGGCAGCCCAGCCCAAGTGCACTTCCAGCACCTGGCCGACGTTCATCCGCGAGGGCACGCCCAGCGGGTTCAGAACGATGTCGGCCGGCGTGCCGTCAGCCATGTGCGGCATGTCTTCCACCGGGGTGATGCGCGAGACCACGCCCTTGTTGCCGTGACGGCCTGCCATCTTGTCGCCAGGCTGCAGACGACGCTTCACGGCCAGGTAGACTTTGATCATCTTCAGCACGCCCGGGGGCAGCTCGTCGCCTTGCGTCAGCTTCTTGCGCTTCTCTTCGAAGGCCAGGTCGAACTGGTGGCGCTTCTGCTCCAGCGATTCCTTGGCCTGCTCCAGCACGACGGCGTGCGGCTCGTCGGCCAGGCGGATGTCGAACCACTGCCAGCGGTCCAGATCAGCCAGGTAAGCCTTGGTGATCGTGGCGCCCTTGGCCAGCTTGCGCGGGCCGCCGTTGACGGTCTTGTTGACCAGCATCTTTTCGATACGGTCGAACTGGTCGTTTTCAACGATGCGCAGCTGATCGTTCAGGTCCTGGCGATAGCGGCGCAGTTCATCGTCGATGATGGACTGGGCGCGCTTGTCGCGCACGATGCCTTCGCGCGTGAACACTTGCACGTCGATCACGGTGCCGGTCATGCCCGAGGGCACGCGCAGCGAGGTGTCCTTAACGTCGGACGCCTTTTCACCGAAGATGGCGCGCAGCAGCTTTTCTTCCGGCGTCAGCTGGGTTTCGCCCTTGGGCGTGACCTTGCCGACCAGCACGTCGTCGGCGCTGACTTCGGCGCCAATGTACGTGATGCCCGAATCGTCCAGACGGTTCAGTTGCGTCTCGGCCAGGTTGCTGATGTCGCGCGTGATTTCTTCCGGACCCAGCTTGGTGTCGCGGGCGACGACCGTCAGTTCCTCGATGTGCACCGAGGTGTAGCGGTCATCGGCAACAACCTTTTCGGAGATCAGGATCGAGTCTTCGAAGTTGTAGCCGTTCCAGGGCATGAACGCGATCAGCATGTTCTGACCCAGGGCGAGTTCGCCCAGGTCGGTCGATGCGCCGTCAGCCAGCACGTCGCCCTTGGCGACCTTGTCGCCACGCTTGACGATGGGACGCTGGTTGATGTTCGTGTTCTGGTTGGAACGGGTGTACTTGATCAGGTTGTAGATGTCGACGCCGACTTCGCCAGCGACGTTTTCTTCATCGTTCACGCGGATCACGACGCGCTCGGCGTCGACGTGGTCGACCAGGCCGCCACGCAGGGCTTGCACGGTCGTGCCCGAGTCAACGGCCACGGTGCGCTCGATGCCCGTACCCACGACCGGCTTTTCCGGACGCAGGCAAGGCACGGCCTGACGTTGCATGTTGGCGCCCATCAGCGCGCGGTTCGCGTCGTCGTGCTCCAGGAACGGAATCAGCGAGGCGGCGACCGACACGATCTGCGACGGGGCAACGTCCATGTAGTGCACGTTGGCCGGGGCGGTCAGCATGGTTTCGCCGGCTTCGCGGCAAGCCACCAGGTCGTCCACGAAACGGCCGTCTTCGTCCAGCGCGGCGTTGGCCTGCGCGATGACGTAGTGGCTTTCTTCGATGGCCGACAGGTAGTCGATCTGTTCGCTGACCTTGCCGTCGATGATCTTGCGGTACGGCGTTTCCAGGAAGCCGTACTCGTTCAGACGAGCGTACAGCGCCATGGAGTTGATCAGGCCGATGTTCGGGCCTTCCGGCGTTTCGATCGGGCAGACGCGGCCATAGTGGGTCGGGTGCACGTCACGGACTTCGAAGCCGGCGCGCTCGCGGGTCAGACCGCCCGGGCCCAGTGCGGAAACACGACGCTTGTGCGTGATTTCCGACAGCGGGTTGGTCTGGTCCATGAACTGCGACAGCTGGCTCGAACCGAAGAACTCCTTGATGGCAGCCGAGATCGGCTTGGAGTTGATCAGGTCGTGCGGCATCAGGTTTTCGGTCTCGGCCTGGCCCAGACGTTCCTTGACGGCGCGCTCGACGCGCACCAGGCCGGCGCGGAACTGGTTCTCGGCCAGTTCGCCGACGCAACGCACGCGGCGGTTGCCCAGGTGATCGATGTCATCGATCTGGCCACGGCCGTTACGCAGCTCGACCAGCACCTTGATGGTTTCAAGGATGTCTTCGTTGGTCAGCGTCATCGGACCGGTGATGTCTTCACCACGGCCCAGACGGCTGTTGACCTTCATGCGGCCGACGCGCGACAGATCGTACGTTTCTTCGCTGTAGAACAGGCGCTGGAACAGCGCTTCCACCGCTTCCTCGGTGGGCGGTTCGCCAGGACGCATCATGCGGTAGATGGCGACGCGGGCAGCCATCTGGTCGGCGGTTTCGTCGGTGCGCAGCGTTTGCGAGATGTACGGGCCGCGGTCCAGGTCGTTCGTGTAGAGGGCCTGGATGTCGTGCACGTTGGCGGCGCGCAGGGCGCCCAGCACGCTTTCCGTGATCTCGTCGTTGGCGTTGGCGATGACTTCACCGGTGTCCGGATCGACGATGTTCTTGGCCAGCACGCGGCCGTACAGGAAGTCTTCCGGCACGGAGATGCGCTGGATGCCGCCGGCAGCCAGGTCGCGCAGATGCTTGGCGTTGATGCGCTTGTCCTTTTCGACAATGACCTTGCCGCTGCGGTCGGCGATGTCGAAACGGGCCATTTCGCCCTTCCAGCGCTCAGGCACGAATTCCATCATCGCGCCTTCGCTCTTCAATTCGAAGTTGTCGAAGTCGAAGAAGTTGGCCAGGATCGATTCTGGCGTCATGCCGATGGCCTTGCACAGAATCGTGACGGGCATCTTGCGACGGCGGTCGACGCGGAAGAACAGGACGTCCTTCGGATCGAATTCGAAGTCCAGCCACGAGCCGCGGTAAGGAATCACGCGGGCCGAGAACAGGAGCTTGCCGGAGCTGTGGGTCTTGCCGCGGTCGTGCTCGAAGAACACGCCAGGCGAGCGGTGCAGCTGCGAAACGATGACACGCTCGGTGCCGTTGATGACGAAGGAACCCGTGCCCGTCATGAGCGGAATTTCGCCCATGTAGACTTCCTGTTCCTTCACTTCCTTCACGGTGGGCTTGCTGACTTCGCGGTCAAGCAGCACCAGGCGGACCTTGGCTCGCAGGGGCGAGGCATAGGTCAGGCCACGTTGCTGACATTCCTTGACATCGAACACCGGTTCGCCGAGCACATAGCTCACGAACTCCAAGCGCGCCATACCGTTGTGACTAACGATCGGGAAAATCGACGAGAACGCCGCCTGCAAACCGTCGGCTACGCGATCGGACGGGGCGGTATCCGCCTGCAGGAAAGTTAGGTAGGATTGAAGCTGTGTCGCCAACAGGAAGGGAACGTTTTGAACGTCTTCACGCTTGGCGAAGCTTTTGCGGATGCGCTTTTTTTCGGTGTACGAGTAAGGCATGAGCACTCCGACTCGAGGTTGCATGGGCCGTCAACCACGGCCCCAGGTGATACGACTCCAGGAAACCCCCCTGTAAAAGGGCATGCCCCCAGTAGGGGTTTCCTGGAAACGCAAAAGCCCGGGGACTGCAAACTGCGCTGTCCCCGGGCAAATTGACGCAGGTCTTACTTGACTTCGACCTTGGCGCCAGCTTCTTCCAGCTTCTTCTTGGCGGCTTCGGCGTCAGCCTTGGCCACAGCTTCCTTGACGGGCTTCGGAGCGCCGTCGACCAGGTCCTTGGCTTCCTTCAGACCCAGACCGGTCAGCTCGCGCACGGCCTTGATGACGCTAACCTTGTTGGCGCCGGCGTCGGTCAGGACGACGGTGAACTCGGTTTGCTCTTCAGCGGCGGCGGCAGCGCCACCAGCGGCGGGAGCAGCGACAGCGACAGCGGCGGCAGCAGCCGACACGCCGAACTTCTCTTCCATTTCCTTGATCAGCTCGGACAGCTCGAGCACGGTCATGCCAGCGATGGCGTCAAGGATTTCAGCTTTGTTAAGTGCCATTTTTCAGAACTCCAAATATTTTGGTAATGCCAGGGTTTGGGTGTCGCTCGGTCGTTCAGCGAATTCCGGGAAGGCAGGCGATTAAGCCGCGGCCTTCTGGTCGCGCACAGCCGCGAGGCCACGGGCGAACTTGGTCGGAACTTCGTTGAGCGTACGCACGAATTGCGCGATGGGGGCTTGCATGGTGCCCAGCAGTTTCGACAGCAACTCTTCGCGCGAGGGCATGGTGGCCAGGGCCTTCACACCTTCTTGGTTCAACAGGCTGTTGGGCAGCGAGCCCGCCTTGATGACCAGCTTGTCATTGCTCTTCGCGAAACCTGCGAGGACCTTGGCCGCCGCGACCGGATCAGCGCTGATGCCATAGATCAGCGGACCAGTCAGTTGCTCGGCCAACGGCTCGAAAGCCGTGCCGGCAACAGCACGACGGGCCAGCGAGTTCTTCAGAACACGCAGATACACGCCCGATTCACGCGCAGTTTTGCGCAGTACGGTGACAGAGGCGACGTCCAGACCACGGTACTCAGCGATAACAATCGATTGAGCCTTGGCGACTTCCGCCGAGACTTCCTCGATCACCACCGCTTTCTCTTGACGATTGAGACTCACGGTTTGAACACTCCATCAAAAGACGCCTGGGGCCTGAGCCTTGCGCGTCAACCGAATGCGGCGCCTGGTCGAGTTCTTCGTATAAAGAAATCTTCCTGGGGACGCCGTCTACGCTGGATCCGAACCTTGCTGGCTTCGGGATTAAGCGGAGTGGATCGATGCTGCTTGAACCACCCTGCTCCAGCGGTCTTTGACAGCAACATCCGGAGGAATCCGGATGCAGCCCAAAGTACGTTTACAGCTATCGGCTTAGTTGGCCGACAGCGAGGCAATTTCCACGCGCGCACCGCCGCCCATCGTGGACGAAACGGCCAGCTTGCGCAGGTAAATGCCCTTGGCAGCTGCGGGACGAGCCTTTTGCAGGGCGTCGACCAGAGCGGCCAGGTTGGTTTGCAGCTGTTCCACGCCGAACGACGCGCGGCCGATCGTTGCGTGGATGATGCCGGCCTTGTCGGTGCGGTACTGAACCTGACCGGCCTTGGCGTTCTTGACAGCGGTAGCGACGTCCGGGGTCACGGTGCCGACCTTCGGGTTCGGCATCAGGCCACGGGGACCCAGGATCTGGCCCAGGGCACCCACGACACGCATCGTGTCGGGCGAGGCGATGACCACGTCGAAGTCCATTTGACCGGCCTTGATCTGGTCAGCCAGGTCGTCCAGACCGACGATGTCGGCGCCAGCGGCCTTGGCGGCTTCAGCCTTGTCGCCTTGGGCGAACACGGCCACGCGGACCGACTTGCCGGTGCCGGCGGGCAGCACGACCGAACCGCGGACCAGTTGGTCCGACTTCTTCGGGTCGATGCCGAGCTGCACGGCCACGTCAATGGATTCATTGAACTTGGCGACAGCGGTTTCCTTGACCAGGGTCAGGGCTTCAGCGACCGGGTACAGCTTGGTGCGGTCGATCTTCTGCGCAATGGCGGCGGCGCGCTTGGACAGTTTTGCCATGATTAGATCCCCTCAACCGTGATGCCCATGCTGCGGGCGCTGCCAGCGATCGTGCGCACGGCGGCGTCCAGATCAGCGGCGGTCAGATCGGGGCCCTTGGCCTTGGCGATCTCTTCAGCTTGCGCGCGGGTCAGCGTGCCGACCTTGTCGGTATGCGGCTTGGACGAACCCTTTTGCACGCCGGCGGCCTTCTTGATGAGGACCGTCGCGGGCGGGGTCTTCATGATGAAGGTGAAGCTCTTGTCCGCGAAGGCGGTGATCACCACGGGAATCGGCAGACCAGGCTCCATGCCTTGGGTCTTGGCGTTGAACGCCTTGCAGAATTCCATGATGTTCAGGCCACGCTGACCCAGGGCCGGGCCAATCGGGGGGGAGGGGTTAGCCTTACCAGCCGGCACTTGCAGCTTGATAAAGCCGACGATCTTCTTCGCCATGCTTTGCTCCTTGCGGGTTATATCGCTCCTGGGCGTTCAGGCCTGGGAGCTCCCCGGGGGTTGAAATCAGGTCTTTTCGACCTGGCTGAAATCGAGTTCGACGGGCGTGGCGCGACCAAAAATGGTGACAGACACGCGTACCTTGCTCTTTTCGTAATTGACTTCTTCGACGTTGCCGTTGAAGTCTGCAAACGGACCTTCCTTGACCCGAACCATCTCGCCCACTTCGAACAGGATCTTGGGGCGGGGTTTCTCGACGCCCTCTTCCATCTGGGAGAGGATCTTCTCGACTTCCTTTTCGGAAATCGGGGTCGGACGGTTGCCCGAGCCACCCAAAAAGCCGGTGACGCGGTTGGTGTTCTTGACCAGGTGCCACGTTTCGTCGGTCAGGTCCATTTCAACCAGGACATAACCGGGGAAAATGCGGCGCTCGGTGATCGACTTCTGACCACCCTTGACCTCGACGACTTCCTCGGAGGGCACAAGGATGCGGCCAAAAGACGTTTGCAGGCCCGCGCGCTCGATGCGCTCGTTCAGGGCCTTGTGTACGCTTTTTTCCATGCCGGAGTACACATGGACGACATACCAACGCTTACTCATTCGCCGTCCTTATTTCCAGCCCAACAGCAGGCCGTAGAGAATCCATTCGATGCCCTTGTCGAGCACCCACATGAAAATGCCCATGACCGCCACGAACGCGAAAACGATGCCCGTCATCTGGGTCGTTTCCTTGCGGGTGGGCCACGAGACACGCTTGACTTCGTTGTAGGACTCGCTGGCGAAGCTCAGGGTGCGGCGGCCGGGTTCGCTGAACCAGGCGATCACGGCTGCGATCACGAGGCCGCCGACGAACACGCCGATACGTGCAGGCATGGGTTGCGCGCTGAGCACGGAAAACCCGACGATGCCAGCAATAACGACGAGAACCGCCAGCCCGAGCTTCACCCGGTCGGCGGTACTGGTTACGGTTTCTACGCTGGTATTAGACATATTGCGACGCGAGCCGCCGTGAATGCGTAACTCGCGATGATCTCCCGCGGGTTTATCCTGGCGGTGGCAGGGGCAGTAGGAATCGAACCTACAACCTTCGGTTTTGGAGACCGACGCTCTGCCAATTGAGCTATGCCCCTAAAACACTACACTTGCACTACACAGCTGCTTCCGCTTTACATACAACAACTTGCGGAACCATAAATCATACTACTTTTACAGCAAAGATGGATAGAGGGACTTGAGAGTCCACTCTACCCATCCGGGTATTGCTTACTTCAGGATCTTGGCGACGACGCCGGCGCCGACGGTACGACCGCCTTCACGGATGGCGAAACGCAGACCTTCTTCCATGGCGATGGGGGCCAGCAGCTTGACCGTCATGGCCACGTTGTCGCCCGGCAGAACCATTTCCTTGTCGGCCGGCAGTTCGATCGTGCCCGTCACGTCGGTCGTGCGGAAGTAGAACTGGGGACGATAGCCTTGGAAGAACGGGGTATGACGGCCGCCTTCTTCCTTGGACAGGATGTACACCTCGGACGTGAAGTCCGTGTGCGGGGTGATCGAGCCCGGCTTGGCCAGAACTTGGCCGCGCTGGACGTCTTCACGCTTGGTGCCGCGCAGCAGGATGCCCACGTTGTCGCCGGCTTGACCTTGGTCCAGCAGCTTGCGGAACATTTCCACGCCCGTGCAGGTCGTCTTCACCGTCGGAACGATACCGACGATTTCGATTTCTTCGCCGACCTTGATCACGCCGCGTTCGATACGGCCGGTCACCACGGTGCCGCGACCCGAGATCGAGAACACGTCTTCAACCGGCATCAGGAACGTGCCGTCCACGGCGCGCTCGGGCGTCGGGATGTACGAATCCAGCGCAGCGGCCAGAGCCATGATGGCTTGTTCGCCCAGTTCGCCCTTGTCGCCTTCCAGCGCCAGCTTGGCCGAACCCTTCACGATCGGGGTGTCGTCGCCCGGGAAGTCGTACTTCGACAGCAGTTCGCGAACTTCCATTTCCACCAGCTCGAGCAGCTCGGCGTCGTCAACCATGTCAGCCTTGTTCAGGAAGACGATGATGTACGGCACGCCAACCTGGCGCGACAGCAGGATGTGTTCGCGGGTCTGCGGCATCGGGCCGTCAGCGGCCGACACCACCAGGATCGCGCCGTCCATTTGCGCCGCGCCCGTGATCATGTTCTTCACGTAGTCAGCGTGGCCCGGGCAGTCAACGTGCGCGTAGTGACGCGCTTCCGTTTCGTACTCGACGTGGGCCGTGTTGATCGTGATGCCGCGAGCCTTTTCTTCAGGAGTCGCATCGATCTGGTCGTAGCCCTTGGCTTCGCCGCCGAACTTGTTCGACAGAACGGTCGTGATGGCCGCCGTCAACGTCGTTTTGCCGTGGTCAACGTGACCAATCGTACCCACGTTCACGTGCGGCTTGGTACGTTCAAACTTGCCTTTTGCCATGGCTGACTCCTGACCTGGATTGCGCTTCTGACTGAAGAAGAGAGAAATTAGTGGTGCCCATGGCGCGGATCGAACGCGCGACCTCTCCCTTACCAAGGGAGTGCTCTACCACTGAGCCACATGGGCAAATAAATCTTGGAGCGGGTGAAGGGAATCGAACCCTCGTCGTAAGCTTGGAAGGCTTCTGCTCTACCATTGAGCTACACCCGCGGCATACCCTTTCACCTTCTCTTTCCCAAACCTTTTTCAATCTGAAGCCCGGGACAGCTTTACAACCTTCTTTGCGAAGGCTGCTCAGCTTTCTGAGCTTCACATTGTAAATCCAGGCAAACCGCGCCTGGATTTAGGTGTAGGTCTCTGGTGGAGGAGGTTGGATTCGAACCAACGTAGGCGCAAGGCCAACAGATTTACAGTCTGCCCCCTTTAACCACTCGGGCACTCCTCCACAGGAGAATTCGAGATTATGAACACTTTCAAATCCGCTGTCAAACGCTTGGGACGAAATATTCAAAATTCTTCTTCAACCACCGCAGCGTTTCCGCGCAGAGGGGGCGAAGCTTACAGGTTTCCGCGAATTGCTGCACGCAAAAGATCGGAATACTGCTCCGGCGTGTAGTTGACGGGGTTGGTGCCGGCCGAAGGATCCTCGGCCGCCATACGCCCTACCCGCTCCGCCTGGCCTTCATCGATGCCGATTTCCGCCAGGGTATGGGGGATGCCCAGCGTCTCGCGCAGGCCCAGCACCCAGTCCAGCACGGCGCCCGGGCCGGGATCCGGCAGATCCAGGTATCGCGCCAACGCCTCCAGGCGCGGCGCCACGGCGTGCTGGTTGGCCTTCAGCACGTAAGGCATGAGGATGGCGTTGAGCATGCCGTGATGCGCGTCGTACAGCGCGCCCAGCGGGTGCGCCAGCGCATGCATGGCGCCCAGGCCGCGCTGGAACGCCGTCGCGCCCATGCTCGACGCCACCAGCATCTGCAGCCGCGCCTGCAAATCGCTGCCATTGGCGACCGCCTGCGGCAGATACTCCTTGACCAGGCGCATGCCTTCGATCGCGATGCCCGCCGCCATGGGATGGAAGAACGGTGAACAGTAGGCTTCGAGATTGTGCGAGAGCGCGTCCATGCCCGTCGCCGCCGTGATCTTCGGCGGCAGGCCGACCGTGAGCTCGGGATCCAGGATCACAACGGAAGGCAGCATGCGCGCGTGGAAGATGATGCGCTTGACCTCGGCGGCCTCGTCGGTGATGACGGAGGCGCGCCCGACTTCGGAACCCGTGCCCGCAGTGGTCGGCACCGCCACCACCGGCGCCATGCCCGCCACGTCGACGCGCAGATAGTTGTCGCCCACGTCTTCGAAGTCCCACAAGGGCCGGCGCTGTCCGGCCATCAGCGCGATGGCCTTGGCGGCATCCAGCGCGGAGCCGCCCCCGAACGCGATCACGCCGTCATGGCGGCCCTGCCTGTAGGCCTGCACGCCGTCGTCGACATTGCGGCCCGTGGGATTGCCTTTGATCTCGTGGAACAGGCCGCATTCCAGCCCTTCCTGGCGGCACGCGCGCACGGCCTGCGTCACCATCGGCAAGGCGGCAAGCCCGGGATCCGTCACGAGCAGAGGCCGCGTCATGCCCAGGCCGCGGCATAGCTCGGGCAGTTCCTTGATGCGGCCGGGGCCGGCCTTGATGGCGGTGGGATAGTTCCAATTAACGCTGGGCACGGTCATGGTGGGTTTCCTGATGGCGTCGTGTCAGACGCTGCGCAGATGGAAGGATTTGGCTTGGGTGAGCTGCTCGTAGCCCACGACCGACAAGGAGACGCCGCGGCCGGAGTTCTTCACGCCGGTCCAGGCCAGCGCGGGATCCAGGTAATCGCAACGGTTCATGAAGAACGTGCCTGCCTGCACCTGCCGGCCTATATGCAGGGCCGCATCCTGGTCCTGCGTAAAAGCCGCCGCCGTCAGGCCGTAGGGACTGTCGTTCATCAAGCCTATCGCCTCCTCGTCGCTGTCCACCGCCATGATGCCGACAGCCGGACCGAAGCATTCATCGTTCATGATGCGCATGCGATGGTCGACCTGCGTCAACAACGCCGGCGCGACGTAAGGCGAGCCTATGCTCGCTTCCTTGAAATGCGAGCTATCAATCAGGTTTCTGGCGCCCGCCGAAACCGCGGCGTCAATGATTTCACGGATCTCTGCTGCGGCCTTGGCGCGCACCACCGGCCCCAACGTTGTTTCGGCCTGCAGCGGATTTCCCAGAACATAGCTGCGCGTCAATTCGACCGCGCGCTCGACGAACTCGTCGTACCGCGCGCGCGCCACATAGATGCGCTGGATGCCGCAGCAGGATTGGCCTGAATTGAAGAACGCGCCGTCGACCAGCGTCTCGACCGCGTGCTCGATTTTCGCGTCCTCGCGCACATAGGCCGGATCGTTGCCGCCCAACTCCAGGCCTACGCCGATGAACCGCCCCGCCGCGCTTTCCTCCACGGCATGCCCGCCGCGCACGGAGCCGGTAAACGAGACGTAGCCGATCTCCGGCGCGCGGATCAGCCGGTGCACGATGTCATGGTTGGCATGCAGGTACTGGAACACGCCCTTGGGCACGCCGGCTTCCCGGAATGCGCGTTCGATCAGTTCCGCGCACAGGGGCGTCTGGTCGGAATGCTTGAGGATGACGGTGTTGCCCGCCATCAGCGCGGGCACGATGCTGTTCACCGCCGTTAGCAGGGGATAGTTCCACGGCGCAATGGTCAGCGCCACGCCTATGGGTTCGCGGCTGATGAAGCGCGTGAATCCCGCCATTTCCGCAACCTGGATGGGCGCCAGCGCCTCGCCCGCGATCGCGATCATGTGGCGCGCGCGAGCCTCGAAGCCCCCCACCTCGCCGGGCGTGTAGCGCAGCGGCCGGCCCATCTGGATGGTGATGGCGCGCGCGACCTCGTCCTTCGCGGCGACGAAGCGATCGACCGCCGCGGATACGATGCGCCCCCGCGCCTCCACGCCCAGCGCCTGCCACGCGGGCTGCGCGGCCTGGGCATTGGCCAGCGCCTGCGCGATCTGCGCCTCGCTGGCATAGGGGCGGCGCACAACCTCGCGCCCGTCGATGGGACTGATGGTGATGAGTTCCTGGGTCATGTCTGTCCTGCGCGAGCGCCTTGGTCTGGATTCAGATGATTTCGAAGTAGCGCGCCAGTTCCCAATCGGTCACGTGGCGCCGGAATTGCCGTTCTTCCCATTCGCGCGTGGCGGCGTAGTGCTCGACGAATGCGTCGCCGAAAAGATGCCGCGCGGCCTCGGATTCGCGTAGCCGCTGCGCGGATTCCCAAAGCGTGGTGGGCAGGCGCAGATGCGCCGGAAACTGCTGCGTGTAGGCATTGCCTTGCACCATCGGCTCGGGTTTCAGGCCCTGCTCGATGCCATGCAGCCCGGAGGCCAGCGCGGCCGACAAGGCCAGGTAGGGATTGGCGTCGGCTGATCCGATGCGCACCTCGACGCGCTGCGATTTGTCGCTGCCCGGAATCAGCCGCAACGCGGTGGTGCGGTTCTCCATGCCCCAGGTCGCGTCCAGCGGCGCCCAGTAGCCAGGCACCAGGCGCGAATAGCTGTTGATAGTTTGCGCGTACATGGACATGAACTCCGGCAGGTAGCGCTGCACGCCGGCCATGAAGGACGCTTGCGTCGCGCTCATGCCGTGCGGCCGGGATTCGTCGTAGAAGGCGGAGCGGCCCGTCTTGCGGTCGCGCAGCGACAGATGGATGTGGCCGCTCTGCCCCGGATGGTCGTGCGACCACTTCGCCATGAAGGTCGCCATCAGCCCGTTCTGCTGCGCCAGCGCCTTGGTGAAGGTCTTGAAGAGAAAAGCCTTATCGCCGGCCGACGCGGCCAGGTCAACCGCCAGCGCCGCTTCCAGCACGCCGGGCCCGGTTTCGGTATGCAGGCCTTCGATAGGCATGTCCATGCGTTCGCACATGTCCAGCAGCTTGCGGTAGAAATCGCCTTCGACGGTGCTGCGCAGCACGGAATAGCCGAAGTTTCCCGGCGTCCAGTTTTCCATGTTGCGGTAGTTCTTGGCGCGCACCGAATGCGGCGTTTCGCGGAACATGAAGAACTCGTATTCCAGCGCGGCGTAGGCGTCATAGCCCATGTCCGCGGCGCGGTCCAGGGTCCTGTGCAACAGCCGGCGCGGACAGATGGCGCCCGCGTCGCCCTCGAATTCCGCCAGGAAGAGCAGCATGTCCTCGCCGCCCGGGCCCTGCTCCAGCGTCAGCCGGCGTCCGGACTGCGGAATGATCCTGAGCTTGGCGTCGGGATAGGCGGTATGCCACCCCGTGTACTTGGTATTGTCGTAGAGCTGGTCGTCCAGGTCCCAGCCGAACACCACGTCGCAGAACGCCAGCCCCGAACGCAGCGCGCCCAGGAACTTGTCGCGCCGTATGTACTTTCCCAGCATGACGCCATCGACGTCGGACAAGCCTACCTTGATGTGCGAGAGCTGGCTGGCTTGCACCAGCCGCTCCGCGTCTTCCACCGTTGCTACCCCTAGTGCATGCATGCTCGTTCACCTTGTTGTGGCTGAAGCGTTGCGTTGACCTGCGGGCGGGCGGCGCGGCGTTCAGGTCATGGCCGCCCCCAGCACCCGCATCGCTTGGCGATGCAGCTGCGGCGTGGCGGCCGCGACGACGCGGCCCTGCGATTCGAGGCTTAACGGCTGCCCCGACCAATCGGTAATGACGCCGCCAGCCCCTTCGATCACGGGCATCAGCGCCAGATAGTCATACGGTTGCAGGCCGGACTCGACCACCAGGTCGACGTGCCCGCTGGCCAGCAGGCCATAGCTGTAGCAATCCCCGCCGTAGCGGCGCATGCGCGCGGCCTCGGTCAGGGCTTCGAAGGCGGCCAGCTCCGCGCCAACGAAGATGTCGGGCGAGGTGGCATAGAGGATGGCCTGGCGCAGCTCGGTGCAGGCGCTGGCGCGGCAGGCAACGCCATTGAGCTGGGCGGGCGCGCCGGCCGCGCCGATCCAGCGCTCGTCCAGCATGGGGACGTCGATCACGCCCACCACGGGCTTGCCCCGGTGCAGCAGCGCCAGCAGCGTGCCCCACAGCGGATTGCCGGAAATAAAGGCGCGCGTGCCGTCGATGGGATCCAGCGACCACACCAGCTCGGCCTCGGCATGCGAGGCGCCGAACTCTTCACCGTAGATGCCGTGGTCGGGATAGTGCTGGGCAATGGCTTCGCGCAAGGCAGCTTCGACCTCCCTGTCCGCCTGCGTGACCGGACTTTCGTCGGCCTTGGTGTCCACGGCCAGCGGGTGCCGGAACCACTTGCGCGACAAGGGGCGCACACGGTCCGCCAGCGTCTGGGCGAACGAGGAGTACGCGGCCAGCTGCTGCGCGGATAACGGCGGTGAAGTTTGCATCGATGAGCTCCAGGCGTGGCGCGGGAGAATGCGCCTACGCCAAAAAAACCCTTGAATACTGGTTTTTCCAGTCTAGACACGTTGCCACAAATTTGCAAACATACATAAAACTGCAACCTGCCGGATTTGTTGCAGAGCGCTGTCCGCATACGTAGCTCGCCACCGTTGCCGTGTATTCCAACCGGAGTTCCATCATGCAATGTATGAAGAAGCTTAGCCTTGTGGTTGCAGTAATTTCCCTAGGTTGGACGCAGGCGCATGCCGGCGCCATCACCGTCTACACCGCCCTCGAAGAAGACGAAATCGCGGCCTATCTGAAAGCCGCCAACGCCGCCATGCCGGACGTGAAGGTCAACGTGCTGCGGCTGTCCACCGGCGACCTGGGCGCCCGCCTGATCGCCGAGGCCTCCAATCCGCAGCAGGACGTGATCTGGGGCTTCGCCGTCAGCAACATGCTGGATCCGCGCCTGCAGAACCTGCTGGAACCCTATGCGGCCAAGGGCATGGACGCCCTGCCCGCCCAGTACAAGGGCGCCGACCAGAAGTGGTTCGCGGCCACCGGCTACGTAGCCGCCTTCTGTGTGAACACCGACAGGCTCAAGTCCAAGAACCTGCCCATGCCGACCTCCTGGGAAGACCTGACCAAGCCGGTCTACAAGGGAGAAATCGTCATCCCCAGCCCTGCGGCCTCGGGCACCGGCTATCTACAGATCGTCGCGCTGCTGCAAGGCATGGGCAAGGAAAAGGGCTGGGCGCTGCTCAAGGACCTGGACAAGAACGTGGCGCAGTACACGCCGTCGGGCTCGCGACCCTGCAAGATGGCCCGCGCTGGCGAATACGCGATCGGCGTGTCCTTCGCCTTCCCCGCCATGCAGTCCATCGAAGAAGGCTTCCCCATCAAGATGGTGATCCCGTCCAAGTGGGTGGGCTACGAGCTGGAAGCCTCCGGCCTGATGAAGACCGCCAAGAATCCCACCGACGCCAAGCGATTCCTGGACTGGACGCTGTCGGCGCAGGCGGGCGACCTGTACAGCAAGTACAAGGAACTGGTGACCATTCCCGGCGCCACGCCCAACAAGGCCGCCGAAGCCGCCGGCCTGCCCAAGGACCTGACCGCCGTGCTGTATCCCGTGGACTTCCCCAAGTCCGCCACGGAGCGGGACGCGACCATCAAGACCTGGCAGGACACCATCAAGCGTTGACGGGCCGGCGGCCGGGCAAGCCGGCCGCCGCCTCTCCTGGAGACGGCATGTATCTGGAATTGCGCGGAATCCGCAAGACTTTCGATGCGTCGGTAGCGCTGCAAGACATCGACCTGTCCGTGGGCGAACATGAATTCGTCTGCCTGCTCGGCCCCAGCGGTTGCGGCAAGACCACCTTGCTGCGGATCGTGGCGGGCCTGCTGCCGTTCGACCGCGGCACCATCACGCTGGGCGGACGCGACTTGAGCGCGCTGCCCGCGCGCAAGCGCGGCTTCGGCATCGTGTTCCAGTCGTACTCGCTGTTTCCCAACATGACCGTGGCGGAAAACGTGGGCTATGGCCTGCGCATCCGCGGCGAATCCCGCGAACGCATCGCGGCGCGGGTGAAGGAATTGCTGGCGCTGATCAAGCTGCCCGACCACGCCGCGCGCTATCCGCACCAGTTGTCGGGCGGCCAGCAGCAGCGCGTGGCGCTGGCGCGGGCCCTGGCGGTGGATCCCGCGCTGATCCTGCTGGACGAACCGCTGTCGGCGCTGGACGCGCGTGTGCGCACCGACATGCGCGCCGAGATCCACGAGGTGCAGCGGCGCCTGAAGATTCCCACGGTCATGGTCACGCATGATCAGGAAGAAGCGCTGACGCTGGCCGACAAGATCGTCTGCATGAACGACGGCCGCATCGAACAGGTGGGCTCGCCTTCCGATCTGTACCTGCGGCCGCGCACGCGCTTCGTGGCGAACTTCGTGGGGCTGAGCAACCTGCTGCCCACCGACTGGGTGCGCGACGCCATGCCCCAGCTGCTGGCGACGCGGCCCGAAGGCGCCAGCGAACGCTTCGAAGCCTGCCTGCGTCCGGAAAACCTGCGCATCGCGGCGGACGAACACGGGCCGGGCCGCGTGCAGGACATGACGTTCATGGGCAACCTCACCCGCCTGCGCGTCGCCTGGCTGGGACGCGAACTGCTGGTGGAACAACATGGCGCCGCGGGCCTGTCGCGTGGCGCCCCCGTGCGACTGGACATGGAGCCAGGCCAGTGCGCCTGGGTCAGCGTATGACGAATCGCGCCCTGCCTGCCGGAGCCGCCGCTTGAGCGCCGCCCACGCCAGTCCGGCCATCGCCGCGCCCGCCGGCCGCGCCCCCTGGTCGGCGGACCGCCTCCTACTATGGACCTGCGTCGGCATTCCCCTGGCGGGCCTGGCGCTGTTCTTCCTCTATCCGCTGGCGACCGTCGCCTGGCGCAGCCTGATCGAAAAGGACGGCTCCGTCGGCCTGGGCAACTATGCCGAGGTTTTCGCCACCCGCGGCATCCTCACCGCGACGCTGAACAGCCTGGTCATGAGCGCCGCGACCACCGTCGTCAGCGTCGCGCTGGGCTTCGTCATTGCCTATGGACTGGACCGCAGCTGCATGCGCGGCAAGGCCGCCGTGCGGCTGGCGCTGGTGCTGCCGCTACTGGCGCCGTCGCTGGTGCAGGGGCTGGGGCTCATCTTCCTGCTGGGGCGCAACGGCCTTGTACACCGCTGGACGGGCTGGGAAATCGATATCTACGGTTTCTGGGGCCTGCTGATATCCAACGTGTTCTACGCCCTGCCCCAGGCCGTGTTGATCCTGCAGGCCGCGTTGCGCAACATGGATGCGCGCTACTACGACGCGGCGGAGGTCATGGGCGCGTCCGGCTCGCGCCAGTTCTTCGACATCACCTTGCCCAACTGCAAGTTCGGCCTGCTCAGCGCGGGCTTCGTCGTGTTCGTCATCACCATTACCGACTTCGGCAATGCCGCCGTGATCGGCGGCAATTACCGGGTACTGGCCACCGAGATCTACAGCCAGGTGTCGGGGCAGATGAACTTCGGCATGGGCTCCGTGGTGGGCATCCTGCTGCTGTTGCCCTCACTGATCTCGGTGCAGATCGAGCGCGTGGCCTCGCAGCGCCAGTTCGGCTCGGCCTCGCCCAGCGGCCTGCGGGTCACGCCGCAGCCGGCGCGGGGCCGCGACGCGGCATTCACCGCCGGCGTGCTGCTGGCCTGCGGCACGATCATTCTCACGGTGGCCACGGTCATCTTCGCCAGCTTCATGCGGCTGTGGCCCTACCGCATGGAATGGACGCTGAAGCACTACGACATCACGGTCAGCGGCGGCTATGCGCCGCTTTGGACGTCGCTCTATATCTCGCTGGCGGCGGCCAGCGGCGGCGTGCTGCTGCTATTCATCCTGAGCTTCGGCGTCTGCCGCATTCCGCGCGCCTGGGCCAAGCTGGTGTACCTGGTGTCGGTGCTGCCGGTGGGCGTTCCCGGCCTGGTGCTGGGCCTGTCGTACATCTTCGCCTACAACGTGCCCGGCACGCCGCTGTACGCGCTGTACGGGAGCGCCGCGCTGATCGCCCTGTGCAACTTCTACCACTATCACACGCAGGGCTTCCTGACGATGATGACCGGCATGCGCGCCGTGCCGCAGGCGCTGGAGGAAGCGGTCAGCTGCCTGGGCGGCGGCACGCTGCGGGTGCTGCGCGACGCGGTGCTACCGCTGATCGGTCCGACCGTGCTGGGCGTCTTCTTCTTCCTGTTCATGCGGTCCATGGTGACCCTGTCGGCCGTGATCTTCCTGGTCACGCCGTCCGTGAGCGTGGCGCCGGTCTCCGTCCTGCGGCTGGACGAAGCGGGCTTCGTCTCGCAGGCCGCGGCCTATTCAACCCTTATCATGCTGGTCGTTGGAGGTTCCCTGCTGGCAATGCGCGCACTGATCGCCGCAGCGGCGCGGCGCCGGACGTAGATTAGGAAGCATCGGACATGTGGCAAGAAGAGCGGTATCAGAGAATCCGCGCCCTGCTGTCTTCATTGCAGCAGGTATCGACCGACCGTATCGTCGGCGAGCTCGGGGTTTCGCGGGAAACGGTCAGGCGCGACCTGCTCGAGCTGGAGGCTATGGGGGAATTGCGCCGCGTGCACGGCGGCGCCGTGCCGGTGCACAGCGAACCGCCCATCGCGGAACGCGTGCACACGCGCGTCAAATACAAGCGCGCCATCGCGCGCGCGGCGGCGGGCCTGGTGTCCAGCGGGCAGACCCTGTTCCTGGACGCGGGCAGCACCACCAGCGTGCTGGCCGATGAACTCGCCAAGCTGTCGGGCCTGACCATCATCACCAACTCCTTCGATGTGGCCTTGAAGGTGGGCACGGCGGGCAACGGCGCAAACCAGCTGATCATGCTGGGCGGCACCGTAAGCGGCCCGGTCTGCGCCACGGCCGGCGACCTCACCATTTCCGAGATCCACCGCTATCGCGCGGATCTGGCGCTGCTGTCGCCGGTGGGCGTGGACGCGGAGTTCGGCGCCACCAACTACGATCTGCGCGAGGCCGAAGTGGCCCGCGCGATGTCGGCCAGCGCCAAGCAGCTGGTGCTGCTAGCCGATTTCAGCAAGGTCGGCCTGTGCAGCCGCGTGTCGTACTGCAGCGCGGACCGCATCGACTATCTGGTCACCAACACCAGCGCGCAGAAGTCGCCTGCCTACGCCGCCTTGAAATCCGCGGTGGGCAAGGTCCTGGCGGTGTAGCGCGGGCGTCGCCGCTTCAATCCAGCGACACGCCGGCGGTCTTCACCATGCCGGCCCAGTACACCGTGTCCTGCTGCAGCCGCGTCTTGAAGGCAGCGGGCTCGCTGCCTACCGCCCAGCTGCCTCCGCTGTTGATCTTGGCAATCACGGCGGGCGATTTCATCGCCTGCGCCACGGCTTGCGCCAGGTAGGCGATGCGTTCCGGCGGCGTGCCGGCGGGCGCGAACAGGCCGTACCAATCATCGGCGGTGATGCCCTCCATGCCTGCCTGCTTGAGCGTGGGCGCCCCCTTGAAGATGCCGATGTCGTTCTCGTGGCTGAGCGCCAGGATGCGCAGCTTGCCGGCGGCGACCATGGGTTCCGCTGAAGCAGGCGAAGTTATCAACATGTCCACCGTGCCGCCCATCAGGTCGGTGATCGCGGGCGCCGCGCCGCGATACGGCACGTGCACCAGTTTCACGTCGGCCTTCTGCGACAGCAAGGCCCCCATCAGATGGCTCATGGTGCCGTTGCCGGGAGTCGCATAGGTAATGACGCCGGGCTGCTTGCGCGCGGCTTCCAGATAATCCTTCAAGGTCTGGTACGGGCTTTCGCTGCGCGCCACCAGCACCAGCGGTGCGGAGGTGATCTGCGAAATGGGTGCGAAATCCTTGACCGGATCGAAGCCCACGTTCTTGTACAGGCGCGGATTGACGGCCATCACGCTGGTCTGCGACATCACCAGCGTATAGCCGTCGGGCTTGGCGCGCGCCACCTGCGCCGTGCCGAGGTTGCCGCCCGCCCCCGAACGGTTTTCGACCACCACGCTCTGACCCGTAATGGCGCCCAGTTCCTGCGCGATCAGGCGCGCCACGCCGTCATTGCCGCCTCCAGGCGGGAACGGCGATACGACCGTGATGGCCTGCTTGGGATAGTCCGGCAGGGGCGCGGGCGCCTGGGCGTGGACGGCCGCCCCCCACAACAAACCGGCCAGGGCCGCGGCAGCGGCCTTGCGTACGTGCGATGCGTGATGCTTCATCTGGTTTCCCCTTGTGATTGGCGGCCGGATGCTCGGCCGTCCGTGGCATTCCGGTTCGGCATGAACCGTCCGCACCCCGGCCGCGAAGACCGGGGCGTACTTTTCGGATTGATGCGTCTGCTGTGCCGCGGCGCCCCCTCGGGCGGACGCGGCAGCTGCGGTTTCAGCGGGCCGGAAAGCGATAGCCCGCCAATTCACGCTCGTCGATCTGCTTGACCAGGTTGGTCTCCCAGGCCAGGTACTGGCGCGCGGCGGCCTTGTTGCCGTCGTGGCGGTCATGCACGAAAAACAGATAGTCGATGCAGTCTGCGTCGGCGGGCTCGACCGGCGTGCAAGCCAAGGCGATACCCTGCGCGGACCAGCCGGACGGCTCGCCGGTGTTGGCGCGAATATCGTTCACTCCCAGCGCGCGCAAGTCCTGCGCGGCCCAGGCGGCCAGGGCGGCGTCTTCGCTCAACAGCACTACGAAACGCGCGGCATCCAGCTGCAAACGATCCAGGCGCGGCCGGATGGCCCACCGGGCGCCCGCGATGTGGCTGGCGCGATAGCGCATGCTGGGACGCAGATCGACCAGTTGCGCGCCTTGCGCGATGGCGTCGGCAAGCGCCGCGTCCGTGAGTATGGGCAGTTGCGGCGCCAAGGCCTTTTCCACAGGGTTGTCCAGGCGGGCCAGCGCGCCTTCGCGCAGCACGCTGGCATCCCAGCCCATCTGCCGCAGCCAGCTGGCGACGACCGGCGCGCGCACGCCCTCGGCATCGAACACGACGATGCGCGCGCCCCGCACGGCCAGGTACTGGTCCGTCGCCTGGATCAGCTGGCCGCCCGGCGTATGCTGCGCGCCGGGCAGCGTGCCCTGCGCGTATTCTTCCGCGCTGCGCACGTCGCACAGGAAGGTGCTTCGGGCGCGGTCTTGCAGCCACTCCTGCACTTCCTTGGCGTCAACCGCAGGCACGCCATGGCTCTCGGCCAGTTTCGAGGAACGCTGCGCCAACGCGGGCAGGTCCTGCGGCGCGACGACGTCGTCGTAGCGGCGGCGCGCGCCATGTTCCAGCTGCAGGTCTTCCAGATACCAGCCCTGGGTGCCGTTCTCCAGCGCATACACCGGATTCGGCACGCCCAGGTTGATCAGCGTCTGCGCGCCAATGATGCTGCGCGTGCGGCCGGCACAGTTCACGACGATGGTGGTGCGCGGATCGCGCGCCAGCGCGTGGGCGCGCAGCGCCAGCTCGCCGTTGGGGCAGCAGATGCCGCCAGGGATGCTCATCTTCTGGTATTCGGCATAGGGCCGGCCATCCAGCACGATCAGGTCGTCGCCGCGGCGCTGGCGTTCGGCCAGTTCCCGTGCGCCGATGCGGGGGGTGTGGAAAACTTCTTCGGCCAATTCGCCGAAGGTTTTGCTGGGCACGTTCACGCCGGCGAAGACCGCATAGCCGTCGCGCTGCCATTGCGCGATGCCGCCCGCCAGGCGGCGCACACAGGCATATCCCAGCGCGGCCAGGGCGCGCGCGGCGCGCGCCGCCGTGCCGTCGGCGCCGCCATCGTCATAAACCACCATCCGCACATCGCGGCGCGGCGCCAGGCGCACGACATCCACTTCCAGCCGGCTATAGGGCACGGGCGCGGCGTAGAACAGGTGTCCTTCGCCATACTGGCCGTGTTCCCGCACGTCCAGCAGCGCAATCTCCGCGCCGTCGTGCAGCCATTGCTTGAGCGTGTGCGGATCGATGTCGGCGACGGAATGGTCTTGAGTGGGGTGCATCATCGTATTCAACGGGAACGGGAAGACAGGGAAAGAGAGGACAGCGCCTGGTCCAGATCGGCAATGAGGTCGTCGGGGTCTTCCAGGCCGACATGCAGGCGCAGCATGGGGCCGCGCGGCACAGGGTCCGGCAGCGACCGCGCCATGCGCAGGTTCACGGGGATCACCAGGCTTTCGAAGCCACCCCACGACGCGCCGATGCCGAACAGCCGCAAGTTGTCGATCAGGCGCTCGACATCGCTTTCGCCGAACGCACTGGCGAGTTCCACCGTCAGCAGGCCGTTGGCGCCGCTGCAATCGCGCAGCCACAGCGCGTGCGACGGGTCGCCAGGCAAGGCCGGGCACAGGACTCGGGCCACTTCCCGGCGGCCCCGCAGGCTATCCGCCACGCGCAATGCGCTGCGCGCGTGCTGCGCCATGCGCAAGGGCAGCGTGCGCATGCCGCGCAACACCAGATAGGCGTCATCGGCGCCGACGGTCTGCCCCAGGTCGACGGTCGCGCGCTCCAGCGCGTTCCAGGCCCGCGCATTGGAAATCACCGCGCCCATCATCACGTCGGCATGTCCGCCCAGGTATTTGGTAGCCGCCAGGATGGAAATATCGGCGCCCAACGTGAGCGGCTGATGCAGCAGGCCGGAAGCCCAGGTGTTATCCACAGCCAGCCAGCAATCGCGGGCGCGGGCCAGCGCGGCGAGCGCAGGCAAGTCCGGCATCTCGTAGGTCAGCGAGCCCGGCGACTCGGCGTAGATCATGCGGGTTTCAGGACGGACGAGCGCTTCGATGCCGGCGCCGTCAGGCCGGTAATACGTGTACGCGATGCCCAGTCGCGACAAATGCTCCGCGCAGAAGCGGCGCACGGGTTCGTAAACCGCATCTGTGATCAACACATGGTCGCCGGCGCGCAGATAGGCCAGCAGCACGGTGGCGATGGCGGCCTGGCCGGTGGGATACAGCTTGGCGCGGTAGCCCTGTTCCAGTTCGACCAGCGCGTCTTCCAGCGCATGCGTGCTATCGGTCCCGCGCGCGCCGTAGGACGGCAGGCGCTCCTGGTCGCGGCGGCTGCGCGTATCGCGCCAGGCTTGCACGCTGTCGAACACATAAGTGCTGGCGCGCGTGACCGGGGTGTTGACCCAGCCGCGATGCGGACGGCCGGCGCGCAACAGGCGGGTGGTGGACCGATAGGGCTTGTCCATGATCAGCGGCGGGTCTGCACGCCAATCGGCATGACCTTGCAGGTGCCGGCTTCCAGATCGAACGCCAGGCGCTCGGTCAGCGTTTCCAGCGCGCGGCCATACATGTGCAGATGGCGTATGACGCTGTCGCCCTGGATTTCCACGGCGTGGATGTCGTCAGGCATCAACGCGATGCCCGTGCCGGGGCCGACCACGACGGTGCCGGTCTTTTCCAGCCGGCCCACGCCGGGCACCGAGCCGTCGTCGCTGCGGTCGTAGACGTAGTTGTATTCCACCCCCTCCACCGCCGCGATACAGGCCCAGGTGGTGTGGTTGTGCGGGACGATCTGCTTGCCGGGCCGCATGACGTTCAGGTAGAGCGCATAGCTCTTGTCGGCGTCTTCGGCGATCAGGTAGCGGGCCTGGCGCTCGCCGTCTTCCGGCGCGGGATAGCGGTCCGCCGCCCACCAGTCGGTGTGGCCGGCCAGGTCGATCAATTCGCCCAGGACCGTCTTGAGGCTGTCGCGATTCAGCCCCTTATTTCCTACAGTTTTTTTAATATTTCCGATGGCATTATCGATGCCGGCCTGATGAGGATGCACGTTGCTCATTTTTGTTTTCCCTATTTTCACGAGATATTGCATCGACTGTATTCGCCCTCCTCGCCAGGAACAATTTAAATTGCCTTAATATTCCATTAGCTGCGCTAATACATTGAAGACCCCTATGCGTAACCTGGATCTGGACCTGCTCCGCACCCTGACGGCCATCGCCCGGCACGAAACTTTTTCCGAAGCCGCCAACCGGCTCCACAAGACGCAGTCCGCCATCACGCAACAGATGCAGCGGCTGGAGTCCCTCATCGGCCAGCCCCTGTTCGAAAAGCAGGGCCGCAACAAGGTGCTGTCGTCGCACGGACGCCGCCTGGTCGAGTACGCCCGCCATATGCTGGCCATCAACGACGAGGCGCTGCGCGCCTTGCAGGACGGACCGCTGGAAGGAGACCTGAGGCTGGGCGCGCCGCTGGATGTCGCGGACTCCATCCTGCCCACGCTGCTGACCCACATCGCGCGTTCGGCGCCACGCGTGAAACTGGAAATCCGCACGGACCGCAGTCCGTTCCTGATGGACGCGCTGCGCGCCGGCGAACTAGACCTGACGATATCCACACGTTTCGACCAGGACTTCGAGGGCGTGGCGCTGCGCACCTCGCCCACGGTGTGGCTGGCGTCCGCGGACTATGTGCACGACATGCATGCGCCGGTGCCGCTGGTACTGGCCGACGAACCCAGCATCTTCCGCCGCCTGGCGCTCACGGCCCTGGAACAGGCGCGCGTGCGCTGGCACACCAACTATGTGGCGCCGACGCTGGTGGGGATAAAGGCCGCATTGCGCGCAGGCCTGGGCGTCACGGCGCGCAGCGTGGAACTGCTGGGGCCGGAAATGCGCGTACTGGGAGAAAAGGAAGGGCTGCCGCCCCTGCCGGACGTGACGTACTTCCTGTGGATAAGACCTGATCTGATCAATCCGCTGACGCGGCAGGTCTACGACATGCTCAGGACCAGCCTGGGGCTGGCGCAGCAGGGCGATGCGGCGGCCTAGCCACCGCAGGCCTCAATAGCGGTCGAACAGGCGCTGCAAGGCCGCGGGCTCGCGCGTGAGGCACAAGCCCAGCATCAGCAGGATGCGCGCCTTTTGCGGATTCAGGTCGCGCGCGGCGACGAAACCCAGCCTAGCGTCGTCCAGTTCCACGTCGCGCGCGACGAAGCCGCTGCCCGTGCGGCTGGAGCGCACGACGGCAACGCCATTGTCCGCGGCGCGGCCGAGGCCTTCGATGGCCAAGTCGGTCGTATTGCCGTCGCCGACGCCCGCGAGCACGATGCCGCTGGCGGCGTCCGCCAGGAAATCGATCAGATCGGCTTGCAGGTTGGCGTGCGAGTAAACGATGTCGACGCGCGGCCAGCCGGCCTTTTCCAGCAATGCGAGTGAAAACTCGCTTTCTGTGCTGTGCGCGGTGGTGTTGCGCGAATAGAAGAACGGCACGCCGCCATGCATGACGCCGGCGCGGCCGCGATTGGGCGAAGCAAACGCGCACAGGCCGGCGCTGGCGATCTTCTGGATCTCGCGGGCGTAGTGCACGTCTTCGTTCATGACGACGAGCGGTCCGCGGCCACGCGCGTCGGGATGGCGCGCCAGCGCCACGGCGTTGTACAGATTGGCCGGACCTTCGGCGCCCAGGGCAGTGGCGGGACGCATGGCGCCCACCAGCACCACCGGCTTGTCGTGGCGTATCACCAGGCTCAGGAAGTACGCAGTCTCTTCGAGCGTATCGGTACCGTGCGTGATGACGATGCCGGCCACCGAGGCGTCGCGGCACAGCGCATCCACGCGCTCGGCCAGCGCGCGCCAGACCGCATTCGTCATGTTCTGGCTGCCGACGTTGGCAACCTGTTCGGCGCGGATGTCGGCGATGCCGGCCAGTTGCGGCACGGCGGCCAGCAGGTCAGCGACGGAAAAGGAGCCGGCCTTGTAGCCGGCGGAGGTCGCGTCGGCCTGGGCGCCCGCAATCGTGCCGCCCGTCGCCAGTACCGCGATGACCGGCAGCGCGCGTTCAGGCATCCACCACTCCGGACAGGCCCTGGCGTTCCAGCAGGGAGTTCAAGTGTTCCCAGCCATGGAAGTCGATGACGATCTGGCCTTTTTCCTTGGCGCCCACCTTCAGCGCGACGCGCGTGCCCAGATGGTCGGACAGGGCTTCTTCCAGGCGCGTCAGGTCGCGCGATGCGCCGTTGGCTTTCTTCTTGGGCGCGGCCGAAGACTCGGCTTCCTTGGCGGTCTTGGCGACCAGCTTTTCAGCCTCGCGTACCGACAGGCGGCGCGCGATGATCTGGTTGGCCAGCTGGATCTGCGTGGCGGCGTCCACGGCCAGCAGCGCGCGCGCGTGGCCCATGTCCACGTCGCCCGCCAGCAGCATGGTCTGCACGGCGGCCGCAAGGTTCAACAGGCGCAACAGGTTGCTGGTGGCGGAGCGCGAGCGGCCGATGGCTTGGGCGGCCTGTTCGTGCGTCAGTCCGAATTCGTCCAACAGCCGGCGCACGCCCTGCGCTTCTTCCAGCGGGTTCAGGTCTTCGCGCTGGATGTTTTCGATCAGCGCCATGACGGCCGCGTTCTCGTCGGCCACTTCGCGCACCAGCACCGGTACTTCCTTCAGGCCCGCGAGCTGCGCGGCGCGGAAACGGCGTTCGCCCGCGATGATTTCGTAGTGGCCGGGCGCGGTCTCGCCCAGTGCGCGCACAAGAATGGGTTGCATGATGCCTTGTGTGCGGATCGATTCGGCCAGTTCGCCCAATGCGCCCTCGTCCATGCGCGTGCGCGGCTGGTATTTGCCGGCGCGCATCTTCGAGACGGGCAAGGTGGACGGCGGACCCTCGGGCTTGGCGGCGGCGGCCTTGCCGATGTTCTCGATGGCAGGCGCGTCCGCGCCGAGCAAGGCGTCCAGTCCGCGGCCCAATCCCTTGGGTTTCTTGGTGGCCATAGTTAAATCCTCTTTCCTTCTGTTTTTGTATCCCGAGCCATGCTCAGGCGTCCGTCTGCTCGGCGGGCAGACGGTACCAATACGCGTAACAGTCTTTGAAACCGTAGCGGCCATACAAGGCGCGCGCGGCTGTATTCTCCGGCTCAACCTGCAAATAGGCTGTGGTGGCGCCGCCGGCGGCGCCTGTTGCCAACAAATGTTCAATCAAGGCGGCGGCGTAGCCTTTGCGCCGCTGCCCCGGGTCGGTAACGATGTCGAACAGGCCGAGCAGATCGCCATCGCGCACGGCCAGGCCCGCGGCCACGCACTGTCCCGCCGCGTCCGTCGCCAGCACCGGCGAGATATCCACAGCCAGGCCTTGCAGGCGTGCGTGATGTTCGGCGATATGCCTGGATTCCGAGCCGCGCATTGTCCCCACCGTCGCCGCGAAGCGGTCGGCATCGACAATATTGAAAAGCAGATCGCCCCGGGCGCCAGGCCTGGGGGCGAGCGACGTGCACATGACTCGGGTCTCGCCGGTAAAGGTATAACCGCGGGACTCCAGCTCGGCGTCGAGGGAAAAATCGGGACCGATGGAGGTGATGCGCAACACCATGGGCAAGCCATGGCGCGCATACAACGAAGAACAATACGCCAGCCGCTCGTCCAGCGGACGTGTGGATAACCCCAGCACGTTGACGCTGCGCACGCGCTTGGCCGGAGACGCCGCGTAGCGCACCAGCCAGCCGTCGTAAAGCACCTGCGCGCCGACCGCCGTCGCGTTCAACGCGGCCTCTTCCAGACGCGTGCGCAGGCTGTCGCGCGCGTCGACGCGCGGCGTGCCGGGAGCTTGCGTATCAGTCTGGGAAAAGAGCGTGACGGCGGACATGGTTACGGCCTACTTCAGGTCCTTTTTCACGCGCTCGATCATTTCGGCGCCGAACGAGATGTAGGCTTGCGCGCCGCGCGAGGCGCGGTCGTACACCACGCCGGGCATGCCGTAGCTGGGCGCTTCGGCCAGGCGCACGTTGCGCGGCACGACGGTCTTGAAAACCTTGTCGCCGAAGTGCGCTTCGAGCTGCGCCGACACCTGCTGCTGCAACGTCATGCGCGGGTCGAACATGACGCGCAACAATCCGATGACGCGCAGATCGTCGTTGATATTCCGATGCACGCGCTTGATGGTGTTGACCAGATCGGACAGGCCTTCCAGCGCGAAGTACTCGCACTGCATCGGAATGATGACGCCATGGGCGGCGGCCAATCCGTTCAGGGTCAGCAACGACAGCGTCGGCGGACAATCGATCAGCACGAAGTCGTACTGGGTAGCAACGGTGTCGATCGCGGCCTTCAGTTGGCGTTCGCGCTGTTCCATCTGCACCAGGTCGATCTCGGCGCCGGACAGCTCGCGGTTGGCGGGCAGCACGTCGTAGCCGCCGGATTCCGACTTCACGCGGGCCTGCTCGATGCTCGACTCGCCGATCAGCACTTGGTAGAGATTCGACTCCAGCGTGTTCTTGTCGATGCCGCTACCCATCGTAGCGTTGCCTTGCGGGTCCAGGTCCACCAGCAGCACGCGTTGGTTGTGCGTGGCAAGGCCGGCCGCCAGATTGATGGCGGTCGTCGTCTTGCCCACACCGCCCTTCTGGTTGGCAATGCAGAAAATGCGGGCGGTGGTGCTGGGGGGTATGTTCTTCATAGGGTTCCTTGACTACGGCGCATCCAGATGAGGCAGCGCTCGGCCTGCAGCTCGGGCACGCTCAACGGCTGGATGTGATCGACTTGCCATTCTCCGCGCGCATGCAGCGCCTGTATTTCGTCCTCGGGGACCTTGCCCTTCATGGCGACGAGGGTACCATCGTTGCGCACATGGCGACCTGCGAGTTGCGCAAAATCGTCCAAGCTTGCGAAGGCGCGCGACGTGACAATGTTGCACTCGGCGGGAGCCAGCGTTTCGATGCGCGCATGGCTGGCCTGCAGATTGGGCAAGGCCAGCACGCCACTCATTTGCCGCACGAATGCCGTCTTCTTTTCAACGGCGTCCACGCAGGTCACGGCCCAATGGGGCCGCATGATTGCCAGAACGACGCCAGGCAGGCCACCGCCCGATCCGACGTCGTAGACCTTGGCGGGTGCGCCGGAAGCGCCCAGCGCCTCGCTCAGCGGTCCCACGGCGGCCAGACTGTCGAACAGGTGCTGGATCAGCATCTGCTGGGGATCGCGGATGGCGGTGAGGTTGTAGGTGCGATTCCAGCGCTGCATCTGCGACAGATAGTTCAGCAGCTTGGCCATCGCCGCAGCGTCGGCATCCAGTCCCAGTTGCGCGCATGCGCGGGACAGGCGGCCGGCCATGTCCGCGCCGGCCGTATCGGCGTGCGCGCTCATGCCGCTTGCTTGCGCGAGCCGTAATGCAGGCGCTTCAAATGGATCAGCAGCAACGAAATTGCAGCGGGAGTGACGCCCGAGATCCGAGCGGCCTGGCCGATGGTCTCGGGACGATGCGACTTGAGTTTCTGGCGCACTTCGAACGACAGGCTGGTCACCGCGTCGTAATCGACGTCGGCAGGGATGGCCTGCTGTTCGTGCGCAATCTGTTTCTGGACTTCGACCTGCTGGCGGTCGATATAGCCGGCGTACTTCACCTGGATCTCGACCTGCTCGGCCAGGACTTCGTCCTCGACCACGCCCGGGCCCGCGAGCAGCGAGCCGTCGGCGTTGCGGGCAGCCATCAGGGCTTCATAGGAAACATTCGGACGCTTTAGCAGATCTGCAAGTGAGTACTCACGTTCAATGGCTTTGCCCAACAGAGGCTCAGCCACTTCCGCCGGCAGCACTCGCGGATTCACCCAAGAAGACTTCAGGCGTTCGACTTCGGCCGCCACGGCATCTCGTTTGCGGTTGAAAGCGTCCCAACGCGCATCGTCGACGATGCCAAGCCGGCGACCGATTTCCGTCAAACGCAGATCGGCGTTGTCTTCACGCAGGCTCAAACGATATTCGGCGCGCGAGGTAAACATGCGGTACGGTTCCGTCACGCCGCGCGTGACCAGGTCATCCACCAGCACGCCCAAATAGGCTTCGTCGCGGCGCGGAGTCCATTGTTCGCGATCCAGTGCGAGCAGCGCAGCGTTGACGCCAGCCAACAAACCTTGAGCCGCCGCTTCTTCGTAGCCGGTGGTGCCATTGATCTGTCCGGCGAAGAACAGGCCTTCGATGGCCTTGGTTTCCAGCGTGCTCTTCAATCCACGTGGATCGAAGTAATCGTATTCGATGGCATAGCCCGGGCGCAGGATGTGGGCGTTTTCCAGTCCAGGCAAGGAATGGATCAAATCCAGCTGAACATCGAACGGCAGGCTGGTCGACACGCCGTTCGGATAGACCTCGTGCGTGTCCAGGCCTTCGGGCTCCAGGAAGACCTGGTGCGATTCCTTGTCGGCGAAGCGGTGGATTTTGTCTTCGATCGACGGGCAGTAGCGCGGACCCACTCCTTCGATGACGCCGCTGTACATCGGCGAGCGGTCGAGACCACCGCGAATGATGTCGTGAGTGCGGGCGTTTGTGTGCGTGATCCAGCACGGCAGCTGGCGCGGATGCATGGCCACGTTGCCCATGTAGGAGAACACCGGAATCGGATTCAGGTCGCCCGGCTGCTCTTCCTGGATGCTGTAGTTGATCGAACGGCCGTCGATGCGGGGAGGCGTACCGGTCTTCAGGCGACCCTGCGGCAGCTGAAGTTCCTTCAAGCGTTGGCCCAACGAGATCGCGGGAGGATCGCCTGCGCGGCCGCCGGAATAGTTCTGCAGCCCCACGTGGATCAGACCGTTGAGGAACGTACCAGCGGTAAGCACCACGGACTTTGCCCGGAACTGCAAACCGATCTGGGTGATGGCGCCAACCACGCGGTCGCCCTCCACCATCAGGTCTTCGACCGCCTGCTGGAACAACCACAGATTCGGCTGGTTCTCAAGACGGCCACGGATGGCCTTGCGGTACAGAACCCGATCTGCTTGAGCGCGCGTCGCGCGGACCGCCGGTCCCTTCGAGCCGTTCAGGATGCGGAACTGGATCCCCGCTTCGTCCGTTGCCAAAGCCATGGCGCCGCCTAGGGCGTCGACTTCTTTGACAAGGTGGCCCTTGCCGATCCCGCCGATGGAGGGATTGCAAGACATTTGGCCTAGGGTTTCGATGTTGTGCGTCAGCAGCAGGGTCTGGGCGCCAGTGCGCGCGGCAGCCAGCGCTGCTTCGGTGCCGGCGTGGCCGCCACCGACGACGATGACATCGAATTCGCGGGGATAGTCCATGATGGGGGGAGGTAAGAGAGCGTTCGGTGCTCATTATAGAGGCAGGGATTACATGTTTCACGTGAAACATGCTTCGGCGCAGCATTGGCGTTAAAAGAGGACGATGGACGTAGGCAAATGGCAACTGCGGAACACGCGCCCCGGCTGGAATATGTCGGCATTTGCCACTGCTTTCGGGATCATGTTTCACGTGGAACAGCGTATGGGACAAGATCGATAGTGGGCTTGGCTAACCCGGCGGCCAGAACTTGAACATATCTTCGCCGTACTCCTTCTGCTGGTGACTCAAGAGATATGGGTGCTCATGGAGGGAACTTAGGTCTCATGTTTCACGTGGAACATCGAGGCTGGATGTTGGCCCTTGCATTGGCGTCTTGGAAATTTCACTACCCTCTAGAGACCAGCATTTATGCTGCGCTCCAGTCTCGATGAGCGAGAGTGTCCACATATCACGCAAAAGATCTGCCTGCGCAAGCTAGGCCGTCACCTAGCTCATCTATGTTTCACGTGAAACACGCATCCTAAACCTCGCCTAGATGTGACCGTGCCTCTGACTGCCGTATGCGAAATACCGCTCCGTCAGCACACCCCTTCCGTGACAGATTCATAAAGAAGAATGGCCTCTTCTCAACTGAGGGTCGCAAACAGCGGCGCCAATCAATTGTTGTCGAAAGAATCTCGGGCCAATCAGTTTGCCGAGGCTGAGTTATGAATCCATCAACCAGCAATGTTTCACGTGAAACATCGGCTACCCAAGCGCACACGGTGACCAATGTTCCACGTGAAACATCGACACTAGGGCTCCATTGCGCGCACATTTTCGATGCCATTCCTAAGGATGTTCCACGTGAAACACGGATCAACTTCCGTTAGTACGCACATCCGTCAGACCAAATACTGAAGAAATCGCCAGGACGCCTAACGATGCGCCCCTTCCAAGCACAAAATTCAGATGTCAATCCTATGAAGGTTCATCCAATAAAATTCGATTTTTCTGACCCTACCCTACCCCTTACCCCTAAAACTCCAAAATTTCCTCGGTTTCACGTGAAACAGCGTGGCCATGGAAGCTAGACGCAGCAAAGAGAAATCGGTCAGATGCGTTGATATCCCCGCTCAAAATCTGCTCGGTCAATCCTTTGAGCCGGTCCTCCAGCAGACGGAGTCCGTAGGCAAGATCAATGACTCGGAATACAAAACTGGCTCAAACCTGAAAATACGGCGCCCTCGAGGAAAGAAAACAGCGTTATTGATCCAAGCGATCGTCTGGCTAGCGCGTCCTGTAGATTCGAATCCAACCGACGAAATCCATCTATATGTGGATAACGACGAAGCCTCAAATCCTCGTGTCGATCCGTCCCACACAATCTGCACAGCCTTATCAACAATCTCCAACCCACCTTTCGTCCCGCCGACATACCGGTTTCACGTGGAACAACTCTGGGGATAAGTCGAGGGACGCTCCGACGACAACTGACATAAAGGCCATACACAGCCGCGCCCCTCAAATCGCTCAGATCATTGAAAAAGCACAAATGCGCAACAGCCTTACCTATGGCGGCAATCAACTATTTCTATTCTGAAGAACGGATAAAGTGGATTGGGGCTACTGCCGGCAAGGCACCGAGTTGGTCCACAATTCCGTGGAAAACTTTGTGGATAAGATGGTCGAGCGGCGCGGGACCGCGTTTCAGATCCACCCGCACAAGCGGCGCCGAAAGCCGCCAGGGGAACTCTTGTGCCAAGCTTTAGTCAAACGGGAAGTCTTATATTGTCTCTGCGGGATATCCACATCTTTATCCCCGCGTCCCCGTCCTGCGGTTAACCGTTGCGTATTGACCGTGACAAATCCTCTGTAGATTCATTGACCAAACAAGCATCTTGCCCTCGTCCCGGACGGCACGCCATCATCCATTTGGGTGAGTGCATGTCTTCCATGTGAATCCCTGTGGACAACTGCAAGTACAGAATCCGGCGCACAAATCTTAAGTCCCCAAAACACGGGAGTGACGCTTCAGCAGCATCCTCCGAAAATTGCCCGCCGCTGCCCGCAACTTCCCCGAAGCCATCCGTCTTCCGGCTCCTATCCCCATTTCTATCCACAGGCCAACGGCACCCAACCGCAAGCCAAACGGCGTAATTCTGTGCATAACCAGGATGGGGATATCTTTGTGAACAACCGGCTTCCGCAGGCCTGAAAACGGGCCACACGCGCTCCCAGAAGCGGCGCTAGCCCGACGCTGTATTCGCGTCCACACAGGGCTGGAAAGCCCTTTAAATGCCTGTATTCCCTAGGGAAAGGCCATGTTTGGACATGAACATGGCCTGAGCCCGACGCCACGCCAGGCGTATTGGATCAGCCTGCAATCCATTCCCAAAAAAATGGGATAACTGTGCAAAACCCCGCCGCGGATAAAGCCATTGCTTCATTGCTGAGCACGAAAATACTCATGCCCAAAAATAATTATCCACAAACTTATCCACGGCTGGAGAATATGTTAGTGATTACTAACTAATAGATTTTCGGCTTGGGAAAAACACCGGCCGCAAATGAAACAACGCCCCAGACCGGAAGGTCTTGGGGCGTTGTAGCCAGGCCTAGCCTGGCTGACGGGAAATTGGGATTTCCCGATTTAGAGCGGGCGAATTTCGGCCGCTTGAGGTCCTTTCGGACCATCCTTGACTTCGAATTCGACTTCCTGGCCTTCGTTCAGGCTGCGATAGCCGCGGCCCTGGATGGCGGAAAAGTGCGCGAAAACATCGGTGCCACCAACGTCCGGCGTGATGAAACCGTAACCCTTGTCAGCGTTGAACCACTTAACTTTGCCCTTCTGAGCCATTTTTTCTAGCGTCCTGTAATTAACTCGAAATGCACTGAATCAAGGACGCCGTGAGAACTGAACGACCGGTAGTAGTACCTGCGTTGCTGCTGCGTTCCCGCTTGCCGCCTAGCTGCAGAAACGAGTCCGCGCGCTGCTTGAATCAACTGCGTAATCAGCATACTCAGGCCACATTACAGACTCATATAGTTGTTTACCCCAATGTCGTATTTTTAAGACTGGAAGCCCGTTGCGCTACGCTGCGTTGCTCTGCCGGCGCGCCAGAAAAGCGTAGATCGGCCCGGTCACGATCACCACAAAAACCATGCGCGTGACGTGGAATGCGGTGACCACGGGAACGCCCAATTGCAGCACCTTCGCGGTGATGGCCATCTCGGCAATGCCGCCCGGCGTGGTGCCGAGGATCAGCGTCGGAATGGGCGCCGCGGACCACAGCGATAGCAATGCGCCCAGGCCGAACGCCAAGGCCAGCGCGGCAACCGTGAACCCCGCCACGGCAGCAATGAAGCGCGGCGCGGCGCGGAAGAAATCCGGCCGGTAGCGGTCGCCCAGCGACCAGCCGATCAGGAGCTGGCCGATCTTCGGTACATAGTCGGGCAATGCGGACAGTTCGATGCCGTTGACGGTCAGTATCATCGCCACCAGCATCGGGCCCAGCACCCAGGGATTGGGCAGCCGCAGCTTCATGAAAGCCGTGCCACCGATGCAGGTCAGTCCGACCAGCGCCGCCAATCCCCATCCATGAACCACCTTGGGCCCCGGCACCGTGGGATCCAGCCCCGCCACGCCCCACCACTGAAAAATGAAGGGCACGGTAACCACAACCATCAGCACCCGCACACTGTGCGCGGTCGCCACGCGGTCTATCCGCGCCCCATGGCGTTCCGCCAGGTTCGCCATTTCGCTGGCGCCGCCTATCGCCGAGGAGAACCAGGCGGTCTTGAAATCCGCATCCGTGTAGCGGCGCAGTATCGCCGTACCCAGGAATGCCAGCCCCAGCGCGAACAACATGCCGACAATGATGGGGCCGGCATTGCTGCCGATATGCCCTATTACCTGCGGCGTGAAATACAGGCCCAGCGACGTGCCGATGACCCATTGCCCCGCATTGCGCGCGGGCCTGGGGCATGCGGTGCCCAGCCCCGCGATGCGCGTGGCCGCCGTCACCAGCAGCGCGCCAAGCATCCACGGCAGCGGGATATGCGCCCATACGGCCAGCAATGCGCCGGCCACCGCGATGGCCAATCCGCCCATCACCCTCCACAACATGTTCTGCACCTCAACCCCGTATGCGTCTTAAGCTCATGAGAAACCGAATTATGAGTTAGTGGGATACTTACGAAAACTTTCTCTGCTAGCAACGTTCCCTTTCGCGTCCACCATGATCCGATCCAAACTTCCCGACGTTGGCACCACCATCTTTACCGTGATGAGCCGCCTGGCCATCGAGCACAAGGCCATCAACCTGGGCCAGGGCTTTCCCGACTTCGATCCCGATCCCGCCTTGTGCGCGCTGGTCACCAAGGCCATGGCCGACGGCCACAACCAATATCCCTACATGCCCGGCGTTGCGCCGCTGCGCGAAGCCATCGCCGCCAAGACGCGCGAACTCTACGGCCACGCCTACGATCCGGAAACCGAGATCACCGTCACCAGCGGCGCAACCGAGGCGCTGATGGCCACGGTGCTGGCCGCGGTAGGCAGCGGCGACGAAGTCGTCGTCATCGAGCCCTGCTACGACTCCTATCTGCCGGCGATCCGCCTGGCGGGCGGCACCGCTGTGCCCGTGCCGCTGCGCGCGCCCACCGAAGCCGATCCCTACTACCGCATCGACTGGCAGCGCGTGCGCGACGCCATCACGTCGAAGACGCGCCTCCTGATGCTGAACTTCCCGCACAACCCCACCGGCGCCGTGCTCGACGACAGCGACCTGGACGCGCTTGAAGCCATCGTGCGCGACACCGGTGTGCTGTTGGTATCCGACGAGGTCTACGAACACATCGTGTTCGATGGCAAGCCCCATGCCAGCGTCGCGCGCCGCCCTCTGCTGGCCGAACATGCCTTCGTGATCTCTTCCTTCGGCAAGACTTATCACACCACCGGCTGGAAGATCGGCTACTGCTGCGCGCCGCGCCAGCTCAGCGCCGAACTGCGCAAGGTGCACCAGTTCATGGTCTTCACCGTGCCCTCGCCCATGCAATTCGCGCTGGCGGAATTCATGCGCGATCCCAAACCCTATCTGGACCTTCCAGCTTTCTATCAGGCCAAGCGCGACCGCCTGGCGCAAGGCCTGGCCAAGACGCGCTTTCGCCCCCTGCCCAGTCCCGGCACATTCTTCCTGCTGGCCGACTACGGCCAGATCTCCAAGCAGAATGAAGCGGACTTTGCGCGCGACCTGACGTTGAACCACGGCGTAACGGTAATCCCGGTATCGGCGTTCTACCGACAGCCCGACGCGCCTGAATCCAATCATCGCATCGTGCGTTTCTGCTTCGCCAAAAAGGACGCGACGCTTGATGCCGCGCTGGAACGCCTTGCAAGCGTTTAATTGAAGAAAAGACTAGGTCGACGGAAAAACTAGAAACTCTCGCGGAGCCTATATATAAGAGCCATTCTTCAAATAAATGAATAAAAGCTCATATTTATAGGCGGCTTCATCCGCACGAATTCCGAGACAAAAAAGGGGCGCCCATGAGGCGCCCCTTGCAATTTCCGGTCAATATCCCGCGGCCGGCCGCTGCCCTTTACAGCAACCGCGCCACCATTGGATCAGACCGGATCAGCGGCAAGCTTTTTCGCGGCGCGCATGCGACGCATGAGCTGCGGCAGGATCACCACCGCGGCCGCGCCTACCCACATCGCGATCGACACCGGGCTGGCAAACAAAACGGCCACATCGCCATCCGTCATCGACAGGGCCCGGCGCAGGTTCTGTTCCATCATGTTGCCCAACACCACGCCCAGCACCAGCGGCGCCATCGGCACGCCGAACTTGCGCAGGAAGTAGCCCAGCGCACCGATGCCGGCAACCAGCAACAGATCGAAGGTGCCTGCGTTGATGGCATAGACGCCGATATAGCTGATGCACAGAATGCCGGGCACCATCAGCCAGCCAGGCACCGACAGCACCTTGGCGAAGAAGCGCACCAGCGGCACGTTCATGACGAACAGCAGCACGTTGGCCACGAACAGCGAAGCAATCAGGCCCCACACCAGTTCAGGCTTGGTATCGAACAGCACCGGGCCAGGCGTGATGTTGTAGAGCGTCAGCGCGCCCATCATGACTGCAGTGGTGCCCGAACCGGGCACGCCCAAGGTCAGCATGGGCACGAACGAGCCGATGGCCGACGCGGTGGCCGCGGCTTCCGGCGCAACCAGGCCGCGCATGTCGCCCTTGCCGAACTTGGCTTCCGGATCCTTGGCCTCGATGATGCGTTTTTCCTGCGAGTACGCCACGGCGGCGGCCACGCTGGCGCCGGCGCCCGGCAGCACGCCGACGCCAAAGCCCACGAACGCGCTGCGCACCACGCTCCACCAGGTGTACGCCATTTCCTTCAGATTGAAGAGTTTGCGGCCGCTGGCCTTGACCTCGACGCTGTGTCCGGCCATCACCTTCTCCAGCATTTCCAGCATCTCGGCGACCGCAAACAGCGCAATCACGACCACCACGAAATCGATGCCATCGGCCAGGTGCACGGACTCGAACGTGTAGCGGTAGACGCCCGAATTCGCGTCCACGCCCACCACCGAAATCGACAGGCCTATCATCGCCGCCAGCACGCCCTTGATGGGCTGCTTGCCCAGCAGGCTGGTCAGGCAGCAGAACGCGAAAATCATCAGCACGAAGTATTCGGCGGGGCCGAAGGCAAGCGCCCATTTCGCCAACAGGGGCGCAAGCAGGATGATGCCCACCACCGACACGATGGCGCCGAAGAAGGCGGACCACGCCGACAGCGACAGCGCCACGCTGGCCAGCCCCTGACGCGCCAGCGGATAGCCGTCCAGCGTCGTCATGATGGCGCTGGCCTCGCCCGGCACGTTCAGCAGGATCGCGGTGATCCGGCCGCCGTACTCGGCGCCCACGTACACCGCGGCCAGCAGGATCAGCGCGGTCTCGGGCGGCAGGTTCATGGCAAAGGCGATCGGTATCAGCATCGCCACGCCGTTGACCGGCCCCAGCCCGGGCAGCACGCCCACCATGGTCCCGATGAACGAGCCGATCATCGCGACCAGCAGGTTCGTCAGGGTAAAGGCGACGCCGAAGCCGATCGCCAAATGATCAAGAATGCCGCTCATATCAGCGTCTCCAGCAAACCGGCGGGCAGAACCACGTCCAGCACCTTGTCGAACAGCAGGAAGAACAACACGCTCATGACGACTCCGCCGATGGCGCACTTGACCCAGCCGCCGCCAAACAAGCGTCCGACGAATACCGTCATCAAGGTCGTGGCGATCACGAAACCCAGCCACTGGAACAGGAAGGCATAGGCCACCGTGAACGCCATCATCAGCGCGATGCGGCCATTGGCTCCGGGCGGATTGGCCTCGACCTTGTGGCCGCCCTTGTAGACCAGCCACAGGCCGCAAAGGCCGATGATCAGCGCCAGCAGCAGCGGGAAGGCGCGCGGGCCCACCGGCTCATAGGCGAACGGAGCTTCGATGCCCCAACCCGCCACGGTCATGAAGGCAGCGAGCGCAAGCGCCCCCACTCCCAATATTCGATCGTTCATGATCACATTTCCGTTGTAGTCGCATCGCGCGGCGCAGCCCTCCCCGGCCGCCGCGGCAAAGCCGGCGGCGGGGAAGTCCTGCGGACGCGATAGGGAGAAACGCCTTGCGGCTTACTTCTTGACCAGGCCGAAGGTATCGGCGAGCTCGCCGTAGGCCTTGACCTGGCTCTTCACGTAGGCGTCCAGTTCAGGACCCGTCTTGTTGAAGGGGAACAGGCCTTGCTGCTGGCGCAGCTTGTCGAACTCGGGCGAGGCCGTTGCCTTGTTGAAGGCGTCGACCCAGAACTGGTAATCGCTGTCCGACACCTTGGGGCCGACGTAGAAGCCGCGGATGATGGGCCAGACGATGTCGTAGCCCTGTTCCTTGGCGGTGGGCACCGTGCCCAGCTTGCCCGGCAGGCGCTGGTCGTTGAACACGGCCAGCACGCGGATGGGGGCGCCGCCTTCCAGCATGGTGAAGGCTTCCGCCGCGTCACCCATGTAGGCCTGGATATGACCGCCGCGCAGCGCGGTCACGGCCTCGCCGCCACCTTCAAAGGCGACGAAGCGCATCTTCTTGAAATCCACGCCCGCGGCTTTGGCGGTCAGCGCGGCCTTCATCCAGTCCTGGCTGCCCACGGTGCCGCCGGCGCCCAGCACGATCTTGGTCGGATCCTGCTTGAAGGCGTCCATCAGGCTCTTCAGGTCGGTGTACGGGGAATCGTTGCGGACCACCGCCACGCCGTAGTCGGTGCCGATGGCGGCCAGCCAGCGCACGTCGTTGACGTTGTACTTGCCGAACTTGCCCTGGGCCAGGTTCAGCAGCGAACCGCCCGAAAACGCCACGATGGTGCCCGGTTCGTTCGGGTGCTGGGCCACGATGTTGTTGTAGGCCACGGCGCCAATGCCGCCAGGCATGTAGACGATGCGCATGGCGGTCTTGAGGGCGCCGCTCTGCTTCAGGCCTTCGGTGGCCAGGCGGCAGGTCAGGTCGAAACCGCCACCGGGCTGGGCGGGCGCGATGCATTCCGGGCGGCGGGGCTCGTCGGCCGCGTGCGCGGCGCCCAGGGACAAGGTAATCGCGCCCAGCGCCGCGACGGCGGCCAGGCGCAGCTTCAGACTAGTCTGCATTTTTTGCGTCTCCAAGGATTTATAGGTCTAGGTATGGCTGGAAGCCCAGTTCAGACGGCTCTTTCCGCTATGGCGGCCCCAGTGGACGCAACCGTACAAAAACGAAGCTTTCCAAAACCTTTCAAAACCGGCCGTTTTCGTGATGCGCCGCAGCATCCTCTCTGCTTTCCAGGGTAAACACCAGTGCGGCCCGCAAGCCCGGCAATGGCGCCCGGTTCTCCAGCACCAGGCGCGCGCCCAGGATTTCGGCGATGGTTCCCACGATGGCCAGTCCCAGACCGGCGCCGGGCTTGTTCTTGCCCGCGGCTCCGCGCCGGAAGCGGACGCAGGCGCGGGCAATGTCCTCGGCCGACATGCCCGGACCGCTGTCTTCGACCACCAGCCTGGCCTGTCCGCCTTCCGCCTGGATGCGCACGGTGACCTCCCCGGCGGGCGAGGTATAGCGGATGGCGTTGTCCACCAGGTTGCTGACCGCTTCCCGCAGCAACCATTCCGCTCCCTGGACCGTCACCGGCCGGATTTCGGCGTCCAGGCCTATGTCCAACTGACGGGCGCGGGCGGTGGGCAGCAGGCTGCGGATGACCGCATCGGCCAGCTCGACCAGGTCCACCGGCTCCGGGGTGAATCCGCCTTCGGCCAGGGAGGCGTCTTTAGCGCGCGCCAGGGCGAGCATTTGGTTGGTGGTACGTACGGCCCTGTCCAGGCCCTCCTGCATCGCCAGAAGGGCTGTACGGACCTCCTGGGGGTCTGTTTCGCGCAGGGCATAGGCCGTCTGGGTCCGCAAAACCGACAAAGGCGTGCGCAATTGATGCGAGGCGTCGTCCAGGAACTGGCTCTGGACCCTCGCCTGGGCCGCAAAACGGGCCATGTGGAGGTTTACAGCCCCGACTAGGGGTAGGACCTCACCTGGCATCTCCGAAGCGCTCACGGGGCTTAAATCGTCCGCAGAACGCCCTTCCACTTCCTGTCGCAGCCTGGCCAAGGGACGCAAGGCCATGAAAACTCCCAGGATGATCACCAGGACGCTGATCAGGATCACCGCCAGGTCGCGTTCCACCGAGCGCACCAGCACCTGGTGCAGGAAGGCTTGGCGGGTATCCAGCCCTTCGGCAACCTGCACCACTACCCGTCCCCCTTTATTTGCGTACAGGGGCGGGTCCATGGGGCGCGCCAGCGCCGCCACCCTTACGGGCGTGCCCTGGTAGTCGGCGTAGAAAAACCGGGGTTCGCCGGAGACCAGCGGTTCGGCAGGCATGGGCAGGCCGGGACTGCCGATTTCCGCCAGCCCGTCCTCGGTGGCCACCCGGTAGAACACGCTGCCATTGGCCGTCAGCTCGAAAAATTCAAGCATCAGGTACGGCTGCTCCATGGCTAATCCACCGCTGGCTGTGGATATGTTGTGGTCGATCGCGCGCAGCGCTCCGGAGAGCGAACGGTCGTAGGCAATGTCGACCTGGTTGCGCAGCTGGTGGTTCGACAGCCAGAGCGCGCCCATCATCACGAAGACCAAGGTCGGGATCAGCCACCAGAGCAACTGCGTTTTCAGGGTGCGATTGCGTTTTTTCGTCGCAAAAAATCCCTTTTTTTCCGCACTTCTAGTTGTCAACAAGGTTCTCCAGGCAGTAGCCCATGCCGCGCATGGTCACTATTTGCACACCTGTGTCCGCCAATTTTTTTCGCAGACGGTGCACCACGACCTCGATGGCTTCCAGGTTGATGTCGGCATCCTCGGTCAGGATGCGGTCCAGGATCTGCTGCTTGTTGATGGGTTCGCCGCTTTTCTGGATCAGTACCCGCAGAACCGAGTGTTCACGTGGGGATAACTGCAAGGGCTGTCCGCCAGCAGTGAATTTCTGGGAAGACGTCTCGAAAACCAGGTTTCCCAGCGTCAGCCGGGGGTGTTCGCGTCCGCGGCTGCGGCGAATGAGCGCAATCAGGCGCGCCTCCAACTCTTCCACAACAAACGGTTTCGGCAGGAAATCGTCCGCTCCCTGGTGCAGGGTGCCGATTTTTTCGGCCAGCGAATCGCGCGCGGTCAAGACCAGGACCGGCGTACGGTCGTCCCGCGCGCGAATCTTCGCGAGCAAAGCATGGCCATCCATGCCCGGAAGTCCCAGATCCAGGATGACCGCGTCGAACTCTTCCATCGCCAGCCTTCTTTCGGCGACCAGTCCGTCATCAGCCCACTCAACGACGAAACCCGCATGTCTGGCCAGGCTTCTTGAAAGCCAGCGAGCAAGTTCAGCTTCGTCTTCTATCAAGAGGATGCGCATGGACGGAGTCCGGGGGGGGATGGCTGGGCGGAATGGGAGAGCATGTTTGGCTTTTCCTTTATTTCTCTTTATATAAAGACTAATGATTAATAAGGCCTGTGGATAACTACCTTAACCTTGAAAACCTCTTTTTTTTCATCAGCTTGCAGCCGTTTTTGGCTGTGCAAGAACTCTGTGTGGGAAAAAAGCTGAAGTTGGACAAGATTTTGGACCATGGCCAAAACCAGTGCTTGTTCAACTTGCCTCCACAAAATGTGCACAAGCCGTCGCCTTAGGAGTTATCCACAGGCCCTTTCTGCCGAGCCGCGGTCAAAAACGGCACTTTTACCCCGAAAAACGGCCTGATGCCTACCCGCTTTTTTGCCCTTCTGAAGGCCCTCAGAGGCTCTCCAAGGCGTTCGCGGAACTGGGGGTTCGAGGGGGGACGCGCCCGCTTTCTTGACTGGCAACTGAACAAAAAGTGAGCAGGTTCCGCCGTAGAATTCCGCCATGGCGACAGAAATCAGAATCAAGAAATCCGGGTGGGCAATCTGGCTGAGAAGCCGTTTGTTGGCCGACAATTTGCCGGCCACCCTTTGCGCGGCGGCGCTGATGGGCTTGTTGGGGGCGCTGGCCACCGTAGTCTTCCGAGAAATGCTGGGCTGGACGCAAATGCTGCTCGGCGGCGAGGACGCTCCGCACGGCATGGTGTCGCTGGCGCGGGGGCTAAGCCCCTGGCAGCGCTTCCTGATGCCGGCGATCGGGGGCGCCGTTGCCGGCGCCATCCTGCAGCTGGCCGCGACCTGGCTGCCCAAGCGCGGCGCGGCGGACTACATGGAGGCGATTTCCATCGGCCGCGGCGTCATCGGCTTTCGCCAGACGGTCGCTCGCAGCCTTTCGTCGATTTTTTCCATCGGATCCGGCGCCTCGATCGGCCGCGAAGGCCCCATGGTGCAGCTGGCGGCGATGCTGTCATCCCTGACGGGGCGCTATCTGGTGTTGCCCCCCAGGCATTTGCGGCTGCTGGTCGCCTGCGGCGCCACGGCGGGGATCACGGCCGCCTATAACGCGCCCATTGCCGGCGCCCTGTTCATTTCCGAGATCGTCTACGGCGTGATTGCTTCCGCCACGCTGGTGCCGTTGGTCGTATCGTCGGTCGTGGCGAACATAGTGACCAGGCAGATCCTGCATTACGACGCGGTTTTTCATATGCCGCCATTCACCTTCGTGTCCGGCTGGGAAGTCATCAATTACCTGGGGCTGGGCGTCGTCGCCGGCCTGGCGGCGCCGCAATTCCTGCGTTTTCTGGACACGGCGCGCGCCGCGTTCGGCCGCTTGCCAGCTCCGCTGTGGATCCGCATGGCCCTGGGCGGCCTGATCGTCGGCGCGTTATCGGTGGTGAATCCCGAGGTCTGGGGCAACGGCTACAGCGTCGTGAACAGCATGCTGCACACCCAATGGGCCTGGCAGGCGGTGGCCGCCATCCTGCTTCTGAAGACGTTGGCCACCGCGGCCAGCGTGGGCTCGGGGGCGGTGGGCGGCGTTTTCACGCCGACCTTGTTCGTGGGGGCGGCGTTGGGCGCTTTGTATGGAACCGGCCTGCAGGCTTTGTTTCCCGCGGGCGATTTGTCGGCGGTATCCAGCTATGCCGTGGTGGGAATGGGAGCCTTGCTGGCCGCCACCACCTATGCGCCGCTGATGTCCATCCTGATGATTTTCGAGATGACGCTCAGCTATGAAGTGATGCTGCCGCTGATGCTGGCCTGCATCACGGCCTATGTGATCGCGCATCGCATACGGCCGGATTCCGTTTACGCGAAATCTCTGGCCAGCAACCGTCGCGCGCAGCGCGTGATCGCCAGGGAACGCGAGGAATGAACGAATCTTCTATTTACGAGTAATTGCTCGTATTAAAGAAAATGATAAAAAGCCCTTTATAAGAGGGATTTTTTCATGAAAACACGATGCAGCCCTATCTCCACGGCGCGATGAGTTTCGACATAGCCGTAGCGCTGATAGATCGCAATGTTCTCCGTCATTTTCTCCTGCGTGTACAGCCGGATGCAGGCATGGCCTGACCGTCGCGCCTCGCTTTCGGCGAACAGCATCAGATCGCGGCCATAGCCCTTGCCCTGGGCCTCTGGCGCCACCGCGACGTTGTCCAGCAGCATGCAGTCGGCTTCCGGAATCAACACCAGAACGCCCTGGACCGAGCCTTGCTCCAGCAGCACATGGACGACGCCCTCTGCGATGCGGGCGGAATAGTCGTCGCGCATGGGACCGGGCGTGGCGCCGATACGCGCGACATAGTGCCCATAAGCCTGGGCGACGATTCTTTCCACCTCGGGCAAGTCATCGGGCGTGGCGGGACGGATGTGGGGGCGCATGCGGAATCCTGAACGGGGCAGTGTCTGGGACGGAGGCGATTCCAGGAATATAGGGGCTGCTGGAGGCTCCAAGCTTGTTTTATTAATTAGTTATAAAATTTATAACCAATAGTTCGTGTGTATACCCCGAAGATGATGTGCGATCACCGAAGAAGTGAAAGGAGTGATCCCGCAAAGGAGTGTCAATGGCACCGAGTACGTCTTTTCCGGCTGATGGCGCGCCCGACAACCTCTGGACCGAGTACGCAAGGTTCCACGAGTCTTGTTCGAGAGTGCTGGACCGGATCGAATATCACAGGGATAGCGGCCTGGCCCTGTCGGAAAGCGAGCTTAGCGAATTGAGGACGATGATCCTCAATCTCAACGCGTTCGGCCGCCTGCTGCATGGCAAGCGGGGCAAGGAAATGCGCATGTTGGCGCGGCGCGCGAATCTGGCGCTGGGCAATGCCAGCGATGAATCCCTGGTCGAAATCCAGGAAGGCGACGAAGCCGAGGACAATCCCGCTACCGTGACGGGTTGAGCCCTGAGCCGCGGATCCGATCCCGTCAGGCGGGGCGCGCCAGCGAGAGCCTGCGCCCCACGGCACCCAAAGCCTTGAGCGTATACAGCACGAGCAGGGAGCCCGTGACGTCTCCAGTCACCATGGCGACAAATCCGTCCGCCAGCGCCGCCCGTTCTCCCTGCAGAAAGAACCAGAGATGATGAATGCTCGTATTCATCAAGGCGTAGACCACCGCGCAAACCAGCAGCCGCCAGGCCGTCAGATTCATCAGGTCCGGCCGCAGATGCAGCGCGCACCTGGCCCACCGGTAGGCCAGATAGGGAGCGGCCGCGGCCATGATGCCGCCGGCCACCGATCGGAGCACGTCATCGGGAAAGTAGTAGAAGAAGCAAGCGATCCAGGATCCGCCCAATAGGCCCAGCGCCGCTGGCAGGCCGAACAGCAGGGTGCATATCAGGCGCACGCCCGCTGGCAGATAGACCCAATTGATGCCGCGCACGAATTCCAGGTTGGTGAACACCCATTCGTTGACCGCCAGACTCGCAAGAAACAGCGCCGCCGTTGCCAGAGCCCACTTACCCTGATCTAGAATGTTCCGCATGTCTCGAATTCCGCCGCTTATCGGTCGCCGCGCTCATTATCCATGAAAGAAAAAAAGAGACCTGCCGATATCTACCTGCGTTTCTTGCGCCTGGCCGATGCGCTGCGCGGCCTGCCTTCGCTGCCGTCGCTCGATCCCGTGGAAGAACGGATATTGACCTTGATCGCACGCGCATCGCAGGAACAGCGCAGACTGTCCGTGCGCGACGTGATGGCCGTGGACAGCATCGGTTCGCCGGCAACCTTGCATGCCCGCCTGAAGTCGATGCGCAGCAAGGGCTGGGTGCTGCTGGTCGATACCGAGGATGCCCGCCGCAAGCAGGTCGAACTGAGCCAGGCCGCGCTGTCGCATTTCGACCGGCTGTCCGAGTGCCTGGTCGAAGCGACGCGCAAGCCCTGACGGCCTCACGCAGGCGGCACCGTAGCGCGCCGCGGCTTATTTCCCGATGCAGAAGCTCGAAAAGATCTCGCCCAGCAGATCGTCGCTGGTGAACTTGCCCGTGATGCTGGAAAGGCTGTCGTGAGCCAGCCGCAGCTCCTCGGCGAACAGGTCCAGCACCCGGTCGTCCTGCTCCGCATGCGCGCCGGCCAGTTCCAGGTGTTCCGCCGCATCCTGCAGGGCGTGCAGATGCCGTTCGCGCGCCAGCCACGGAGATTCGCCTCCGGGATTCCAGCCCGCGATGCGCAGCAGTTCGGCGCGCAGCGCGTCCAGGCCCATGCCGCGCTTGGCCGAGATGCCAAGTTCCTGCGGGCCCGAGGCAAACGCTGTGGATAACAGGTCCACCTTGTTGAATACCTTCAGCACCGGCGTGCGCGGCGGCAGGCGTTCGGTGATTTGGGCGTCGAGCTCGTCGCCCGGTTGCGTCGCGTCCTGCAGGTGCAGGATGACGTCGGCGCGTTCGATTTCCTGCCAGGTGCGCGCAATGCCGATGCTCTCCACGGTGTCTTCGGTTTCGCGCAGGCCGGCCGTGTCGACGATATGCAGCGGCACGCCGTCGATATGGATCTCTTGCACCACCTTGTCGCGGGTCGTGCCCGCGATGGGCGTGACGATGGCGATGTCGTCGCCGGCCAGCGCATTGAGCAGGCTGGACTTGCCGACATTGGGCTGGCCCGCCAGCACCACGTGCAGGCCCTCGCGCAGGATCACGCCTTGGCGCGCCTGGGCGATCAGGGCGGCGAGGTCGGCCGTCAACGCGTCCAGCGTCGGGCGCGCCTGGTACTTCTCCAGGAAGTCGATTTCCTCTTCGGGGAAATCCAGCGTGGCCTCGACCAGCATGCGCAAATGGATGATGCGGTCCGACAGGTCGTTCACGCGCGCGGAAAAGTCGCCCGACAGCGAGGCCATGGCGCCGCGCGCGGCTGCCACCGAGGAGGCTTCGATCAGGTCGGCCACGGCCTCGGCCTGCGCCAGGTCCATGCGGTCGTTCAGGAAGGCGCGGCGCGTGAATTCGCCAGGCTCGGCCAAGCGGATGCCGAGATCGCGGCCGGCGGCCAGGCAGCTATCCAGCACGCGGCGCAGCACGGCGGGGCCGCCATGGCCTTGCAGTTCGAGCACGTCTTCGCCGGTATAGGAATGCGGCGCGCGGAAGTAGATGGCGATGCCCTCGTCCAGCAGCTCACCGCTGCCGGATTTGAATGGCAGGTAGTGCGCGTGGCGCGGCGTGAGTTCGCGCTGGAACAGGCGGCGCGCGAGTTCGGACAGGTCCGCGCCGGAGATGCGAACAACGCCGATGCCGCCTCTTCCGGGGGCGGTTGCGATGGCGGCGATGGGGTCGTGAGCGGACATATTTCGAGCAAGGCGAAGCGAGAACAATAAGGGAATATAACTGTTGCGCCGCCCCTTGTTTGGTGGTTAATGTGGCCCCGAGGTTCAAAACCCGAAATAACTCTGGGAGATCACAATGGCGTCTCGGTTTTCGCGTGTCTTGGCCTGCGGCTCGGCCGCGGTGATGCTGGCCTTCGGCACATTCAGTTCGGCTATGGCCCGCGATCTGGTGATCGCCTTGAAGACCGAACCGTCCTCGATGGATCCGCAGTATCACGCGCTCACGCCGAATACGCAGATCTCGCAGACCATCTTCGACACCTTGGTCGCCACCGACGCGCAACTCAAGCCGCAGCCCTCGCTGGCCGAATCCTGGACCGTGGATGGCAAGGTGTGGACCTTCAAGCTGCGCCCCAACGTGAAGTTCTCCGACGGCTCGCCGTTTACCGCGGATGACGTGGTCTTCACGTATGCGCGCGTGCCGAAGGTGCCCAACAGTCCGTCGCCGTTCACGCTGTACCTGAGCTCGGTCGAGAAGACCGAAGCCGTTGATCCCCAAACCGTGCGCATCACCACCAAGGACGTGGCGCCGAACCTGCTGGTCAATCTGGCGCAGTTGCCCATCATGTCGAAGAAGGCGGCGTCCGGCCCCGCGGCGGAGGGTAAGACGACCACCGAGCTCAATAGCGGCGATGGCCTGGTCGGCACCGGCCCCTACAAGTTCGTGTCATGGAAGCGCGGCGCCGAGTTCGTGCTGGCGCGCAATGACAACTACTGGGGCAAGAAGCCCGAGTGGGACCGCGTGGTCTACCGCCCGATCAGCAACGCGGCCGCGCGCGTGGCCGCGCTGCTTGCTGGCGACGTGGACATGATCGAGGATCCCCCGACCGACGACCTGCCCAAGCTGAAGGGCGACAAGAAGCTCTACGTCGAGGAAACGCCGTCGGTGCGCGTCGTGTACGTGGCGCTGGATCAGTTTGCCGAGCCCTCGCCCGGCATCCAGGGCACCGAGAAGAATCCCATGAAGGACAAGCGCGTGCGCGAGGCGCTGTCGCTGGCCATCAACCGTGACGCGCTGGTCGAACGCGTGATGGGCGGCGTGGCGCTGCCGGCGGGCAATCTGCTGCCCTACCCCATGTTCGGTTCCAGCAAGGAGCACGCCAAGGCGCCCAAGGCCGACGTGGAAAAGGCCAAGGCGCTGCTGAAGGAAGCGGGCTATCCCAACGGGTTTTCCATCACGCTGGGCTCGCCGTCGGGACGCTATGTCAACGACTCGAAGGTGGCGCAGGCGATCGCATCGATGTGGACCCGCATCGGCGTGAAGACCAGCGTGGACGCGATGGCGCCCCCGGTGTTCTTCAAGAACCGCGACAGCTATGCGTTCTCGGCCTATCTGGCGGGCTGGTCGGTGACCAGCGGCGAGATGTCCAACGCGCTGACGTCCTTGCTGGTGACGCGCAATCCGGAAGCGGGCCTGGGCACCACCAACCGCAGCCGCTACTCGAATCCCAAGATGGACGAACTGGTGAAGGAAGCCTCGTCCACCATGGATGACGCCAAGCGCGCCGAGCTGCTGTCCAAGGCCAGCAACATCGCCATGGACGACTACGCGATGCTGCCGGTGCACTTCGAGCTGTCGGTATGGGCCATGAAGAACGACATCCGTTATCAGGGCCGCCCCGACCAGGTCACGCTTGCGCAGTTCGCAACGCTGAAGAAGTAACGCGGGCAGCGGGCGGTATCTGTGCTTGCAACTATCGTACGAAGGCTGCTGCAGACCATCGTCGTCATGCTCGTCATGTCGGCGCTGGTCTTTGCCGGCATCTACATGGTGGGCGACCCGGTGTCGATGCTGGCCAGTCCGGAGGCCACCGAAGCGCAGCGCGCCGCGGTGCGCGCATCGCTGGGCCTGGATCTGCCCTTGTGGCGGCAGTACCTGATCTTCATGAGCCAGGCGGTGCGCGGCGACTTCGGCAACAGCTTCCTGACGGGCGAACCGGCCATGAGGCTGATCCTGGAACGCATGCCAGCCACGGTGGAGCTGGCCTGTGTGGCCATGCTGCTGTCGGTGCTGATTGGCGTGCCGCTGGGCATTCTGGCGGGCCTGAAACCCAAGGCGGCCGGATCGCGCGTCATTATGACGGGTTCGGTGCTGGGTTTCTCGCTGCCCAATTTCTGGGTCGGCCTGATGCTCATCATGGTCTTCGCCGTTATGCTGGGCTGGGTGCCGGCCGGCGGACGCGGACAGACTGTCAGCATCGGCTCGCTGCAATTGAGCGTGCTGACGCTGGACGGCTGGCTGAGCCTGGCGCTGCCGGCGGCCACGATTGCGTTCGCCAAGTGCGCGATGATCATCCGCGTCACGCGTGCGGCTACGCGCGAGGCTTTGCCCATGGACTACATCAAGTTCGCGCGCGCCAAGGGCCTGTCCGAAAAGCGCGTGCTGGGCGTGCATCTGCTCAAGAACATCCTGATCCCGGTGGTGACGGTGGCGGGCCTGGAGTTCGGCCAGGTGATGGCCTTCGCCGTGGTTACGGAAACGGTGTTTTCGTGGCCGGGCATGGGCAAGCTGCTGATCGATTCCATCATCAACCTGGACCGTCCGGTGGTGGTGGCGTATCTGCTCCTGATCGTGTTCTTCCTGGTCATGTTGAATCTGGTGGTGGACATCATCTACACGGTGCTGGACCCCCGCGTACGTTTGGATAGCCGCCGATGAACACACCCGCCACCGCCGCCGCGCCGCCGGTCCAGGCCAAGGAACAGACGCCCTGGCGGCGCTTCCTGTCGGATTTCTTTGCCAGCAAGCTGGCCACGCTGGGCCTGATCATGCTGGTGCTGATCGTGGGCGCCGCGCTGCTGGCGCCCTGGATCGCGCCGCAGAATCCCTATGACCTGGCGATCCTGGACATCATGGATTCCAAGCTCAAGCCGGGCAGTGAAAGCGGCGACGGCAGCATGCACTATTGGCTGGGCACCGACGGCCAGGCGCGCGACCTGCTGTCGGCCATTCTCTATGGCATGCGCACCAGCCTGCTGGTGGCCAGCGTGTCGGTGCTGGCGGCCTTCGGCATAGGCGCCACCGTGGGCTTGATAGCAGCCTATTTCGGCGGCCGCATCGACGCCTTGCTGATGCGGGTTGTGGATATCCAGTTGTCGTTCCCGGCCATCCTGGTTGCCTTGATGCTGTTGGCGATTTTGGGCAAGGGTGTGGACAAGGTGATCATTGCGCTGATCGTGGTGCAGTGGGCGTATTTCGCCCGCGCCGCGCGCGGCGCGGCGCTGGTCGAGCGCGGGAAGGAATACGTCGAGGCGGCGCGCTGCATGTCGCTGTCCTGGGGGCGGGTACTGTTTCGCCACGTGTTGCCGAACTGCATGCCGCCGCTCATCGTCATCGCCACCATCGACCTGGCGCACGCGATTGCGCTGGAAGCCACGCTGTCGTTCCTGGGCGTGGGCGTGCCGGTGACGGAGCCGTCGCTGGGCATGCTGATCTACAACGGCTTCGAATACCTGCTGTCCGGTCAGTACTGGATCTCCTTCTTTCCGGGCATTGCGCTGGCGCTGGCCATCATCGCCATCAACCTGGTGGGCGACCACCTGCGCGATGTGCTCAACCCGCGCCACGCGAATTGAGGGCGGGCGCGATGCAGACACCTGTGGAAAAGTCCAAGGCCGCGCCGGCGCCCATTCTTGAGGTGCAAGGCCTGAAGACGCACTTCTTCACGCGCAATGGCGTGGTGAAGGCCGTCGACGGCGTGGACCTGACGCTGGCCGAGGGCGAGATCCTGGGGCTGGTGGGCGAATCGGGATCGGGCAAGAGCATCACGGGCTTCTCGCTGATGGGGCTGCTGGACGAGCCTGGCCGCATCGTCGACGGCAAGCTGTTGTTCAACGGCGAGGACTTGCGCGGCGCCACGCCTGCGCGCTGGCGGCAGTTGCGGGGCCAGGAGATCGCGATGATCTTCCAGGACCCGATGATGACCCTGAACCCGGTGCTGCGCGTCGATACGCAGATGATCGAGGCGGTGCAGGCGCATAGCCAGGCCTCGCGCGAGCAGGCCCGGCAGCGCGCCTTGCAGACCCTGGCAATGGTGGGCATCCCCTCGCCCGAGGAACGCCTGCGCGCCTATCCGCACCAGCTGTCAGGCGGCATGCGGCAACGGGTGGCTATTGCGATCGCGCTGCTGAATTCGCCCCGCCTGATCATCGCGGACGAGCCCACCACGGCGCTGGACGTGACCATCCAGGGGCAGATCCTGTTCGAAGTGCAGAAGCTGTGCCGCGAGACCGGCACCGCGCTGATCTGGATCACGCACGACCTGGCGGTGGTGGCCGGCCTGGCGGACCGCGTATCCGTCATGTATGCGGGGCGCGTGGTGGAAACGGGCACCACGCAGGCGGTCATCAGCCATCCCATGCATCCCTACACGCATGGCCTGATCGCGTCCATTCCCACGCCGGAATCCCGTGGCAGGCCGCTGGTGCCGATTCCGGGCATGACGCCGTCGCTGCTCAACCTGCCGCAAGGCTGTGCATTCCGCGGGCGCTGTCCGCGCGCGACGGATGCCTGTCTGGTCGAGCCGCAACCCGTGGAAGTTCGCCCAGCGCAATGGGTGCGTTGCTGGCATGCCGGAGAGCCAGACCTCAAATGAACGCCGCAGAACGCGATTCCAACGCCCCCATCCTGTCGCTGCGCGAGATCGAGCTGCGTTTCGTGCAGCCTGTGGATCTGGCTGGCCGCATCGCCAATCTGCTGGGCGCGGGCCTGAAGACACAGGTGGTGCACGCGGTGGCCGGCGTGGACCTGGATGTGACGCCGGGCGAAGTGATCGGCATCGTGGGCGAATCGGGCTGCGGGAAATCAACGTTAGGCCGGGTCGTGTCCGGCATCCTGCCGCCGACTTCCGGCGAGGTCCACTACAAGGGCCGCGCCGTGAAGGCCATGGCGGGCCCGGAGCGGCGCGCCTACGAGCTGGGCGTGCAGATGATCTTCCAGGATCCGTATGCATCGCTCAATCCGCGCATGCGGGTGCGCGAGATCATCGGCGAGGCGCCCGTCGCGCACGGGCTGATCCGTTCGCGCGACAAGGCGGACTATGTCGCGGGGCTGATGCGGCAAGTGGGGCTGGATCCGGCTTTTGCACAGCGTTATCCCCATCAGTTCTCGGGCGGCCAGAGGCAGCGTATAGGAATTGCGCGGGCGCTGGCGCTCAAGCCCTCCGTCATCGTCTGCGACGAGGCGGTCGCCGCGCTGGACGTTTCGATCCAGGCGCAGGTGCTCAATCTGTTCGAGCAGCTGCGCGCGGACCTGGACCTGACCTATCTTTTCATCAGCCACAATCTCAGCGTGGTCAGCCACATATCCGACCGCGTGGCCATCATGTACCTGGGCCGCGTGGTGGAGTTGGCGCCCACCGACACGGTATTTCAGCACGCCAACCATCCCTACACCCAGGCTCTGCTGAAGGAGCTGCCGACGCTGCAGCCCGGGCGGCGCACCTACCAGCCCATCAAGGGGGAGCTGCCATCGCCGCTGGACCCGCCCGCAGGCTGCGCATTCCACCCGCGCTGCCCGCATGCGATGCCGCGCTGCAAGGCCGAGCGGCCGTTGCTGCGGGAGATCGCGCCGGGCCAGTTCAGCGCCTGCCATCTGAACGATACGGCCTAGTCCGAAAGCCCGGTGCGCTGGACCTCGCCCGGACGAAGCGCGAGAATTCCAGCATAGCCAAGCTCCTGAATTCCACTCTTACGGTTTATCCACAGCCATGAAAACCATCGACGAAATCGAACGCGCCCACGGCGACCTCACCGCGCTGCGACGGGATATCCACGCGCATCCCGAACTGGCGTTCCAGGAAACGCGCACATCCTCGCTGGTTGCCGAGCGTCTGCGCGGCTGGGGCCTGGAAGTCCACACCGGGCTGGGGAAAACCGGTGTGGTGGGCGTATTGCGTGGCGGCAGCGGCAAGAAGACCATCGGCCTGCGCGCCGACATGGACGCGCTTCCCATGCCCGAGCACAACCGTTTCGCGCACAAGTCGACCATCAGCGGACGCATGCACGGCTGCGGCCACGACGGCCACACGACCATGTTGCTGGGGGCGGCGCAATACCTGTCCACGCATCGCGATTTCGACGGCACGGTGGTGTTCATCTTCCAGCCGGCCGAGGAAGGCGGCAACGCCGGCGCGCGCGCCATGATGCAGGACGGCCTGTTCGAGAAATTCCCCTGTGACGCGGTGTTCGGCATCCACAACATGCCGGGCATGCCGGTCAACCAGTTCGGCTTTCGCGCCGGGCCGACCATGGCTTCCAGCAACCGCTGGGACATCGTCATCAAGGGCGTGGGCGGCCACGCGGCGCAGCCGCATGCGTCGGTGGATCCGATCATCGTGGCGGCCGACATGGTGCACGCCTTGCAGACGGTGATCTCGCGCAGCAAGAATCCGCTGGAACAGGCGGTGCTGTCGATCACGCAGATCCATGCGGGCGACGCCTACAACGTGATCCCGGGCGAAGCGGTGTTGCGCGGCACGGTGCGCACCTATTCGGTGGAGACCCTGGACAAGATCGAGGCGGACATGCGCCGCATCGCGACCACCTTGCCGCAGGTCTATGGCGGCACGGGCGAACTCGATTTCGTGCGGGCCTATCCCCCGCTGGTGAACTGGGAAAAGGAAACCGCCTTTGCCGCCCAGGTGGCCGAGGACGCCTTCGGCGCCGAAAACGTGCAGCGCGAGATGCCGCCCTTCATGGGCGCCGAGGACTTCTCCTTCTTCCTGGAAGCGGTGCCGGGGACCTATCTGTTCCTGGGCAACGGCGACGGCGACCACCGCATGGAGAGCTATCACGGCATGGGCCCGTGCCAGCTGCACAACCCGAATTACGACTTCAACGATGCCCTGCTGCCGGTAGGCGCAACTTATTGGGTGAAACTGGTGCAGGCGTTCATGGCCAAGGCATGATTCACGCAAGTCATTGATTTAAAAGGCGCGGAGCCCCTGGGTTTCGCGCCTTTTTTCATGTCGGTGCTCGGTTGTGCACAGGCTATCCACCTGCTATTCACCGCCTATCCACCGGGATATCCCCTGGCAATCCACTGCTTTTCCCTGGCTTGCCACCAGGCTTGCCCCCAGGGTTATCCACAGGCCTGAACCCGCCTTTTTGTCCTCGCCATATGACGCGCAGGCTTGAACAAAGGTCGAATAATTCGTTTGCGTAGGGGTTGTGCGTTCACATAATGGACCGTTCCTGAGCCGGCCTGGCCGGCGGCATTCGCCCAAGGAGCGATTCATGTCCCAGAGCAATGCGCTGCGCCGTTCCGAGGCGTATGCGGAACCCGCGCCGCAAAACTTTTCGATCCGCCCGCTGGCGGCCGTGACGGGCGCCGAAATCGTCGGCATCGACCTGTCGCGCGAGCTGGCCGCGGCCGATTTCGCCCAGGTGCATCGCGCGCATCTGGATCACCATCTGCTGGTGTTCCGCGACCAGCGCATTACGCCGCAGCAGCACATCGATTTCAGCCGGCGCTTCGGCCGCCTGATGATCCACGTGCTGCATCAATTCCATCTGCCGGGCCATCCCGAGATCCTGATCGTCTCCAACATCGTGGAAGACGGCAAGCCGATAGGCCTGGGCGATGCCGGCAAGTACTGGCATTCGGACATCTCATACAAGGAACTGCCCAGCCTGGGTTCGCTGCTGCACGCGCAAGAGCTGCCTGAACAGGGGGGCGATACCTTGTTCGCGGACATGCACGTGGCGTACGACACCCTGCCCGCCGCCTTGCGCGACGCGATCGAAGGCAAGCGCGCCGTGCATTCGTACCTGGCCAAGTACGGCCAGCTACAGAAGGAAGGCGCCTGGCGTCCCAATCTGAGCGCGCAGCAGGTGGCGCAGGTGCAGGAAGTGGTGCATCCCGTGGTGCGCACGCATCCGGAAACCGGCCGCCGCGCCCTGTTCGTGAGCGAAGGCTTCACCACCCGCATCGAGGGCCTGCCCGAGGACGAGAGCCGCCAGATCCTGGACGAACTGTTTATCCACAGCATCCGGCCCGAACACATCTATCGCCATCAATGGCAGCCGCACGACCTGGTGTTCTGGGACAACCGTTCGCTGATCCACCTGGCCGGCGGCACGCCGGACCATCTGCGGCGCAAGCTGTACCGCACCACGATCGAAGGCGACGCGCCCTTCTGATTCCCGGATCGCCGCAATTTCAAGCAAAACCAATTATCCACAGGGTTCGCCATGGGTTTTTCCTCCGTACTACGTGATCGCTTGATCCAGACCGCCACCGGCGCGGGCCTGGCGCTGATACTTGCCGTGCTGGCGCTGGCTTCGCCCACCCCGGCCATGGCGGAAGGCCGCATCCGCATCGCGGAGCAGTACGGCATCGTGTATCTGCTGCTGAACGTGGCGCGCGACCAGCAGCTGATCGAAAAGCACGGCAAGGCCGAAGGCGTGGATATCTCGGTGGAGTGGGCCAAGCTGTCCGGCGGCTCGGCGGTGAACGACGCGCTGCTGTCGGGGGCTGTGGATATCGCGGGGGCGGGCGTGGGACCGCTGCTGACCATCTGGGACCGCACGCGCGGCAAGCAGAACGTCAAGGGCGTGGCCTCGCTGGGCAACTTTCCCTATTACCTGGTGAGCAACAATCCCAATGTGAAGACGATTGCGGACTTCACCGACAAGGACCGCATCGCGGTGCCGGCGGTCGGCGTGTCGGTGCAGTCGCGCGTGCTGCAACTGGCCTCGGCCAAGCTGTGGGGCGACGCGCAGTTCAACAAGCTGGACAAGATATCCGTCGCGCTGCCGCATCCGGACGCGGCCGCCGCCATCATCGCCGGCGGCACCGAAATCACGGGGCATTTCGGCAATCCGCCATTCCAGGAACAGGAGCTGGCCGAGAATCCCAAGGCGCGCATCGTGCTCAATTCCTATGACGTGCTGGGCGGACCCAGTTCGTCGACGGTGCTGTTCGCCACCGAAAAATTCCGCAAGGAAAATCCCAAAACCTACAAGGCGTTCCAGGCCGCGCTGAAGGAAGCGGCCCAGTTCGCCAGCGCCAATCCGGAGCAGGCGGCGGACACTTATTTGCGCGTCACGGGCGCTAAGCTGGATCGCGACTTCCTGATCAAGGTGATAAAGAACCCCGACGTGCAATTCAAGCTGGAACCGCAGAATACCTACGCGCTGGCCGAGTTCATGCACAAGGTGGGCGCGATCAAGAACGCGCCGGCAAGCTGGCGCGACTACTTCTTCGACGACGCCGTCACCGCGCAAGGCAGCTGAGATGGGCTTGAGCGCCGCAACCCCTGTGGATAACACCGAAAAGGCCGCGCCTTTGCTGGCTGTGGATAAGGTGTCGATCGAATACAAGACGCGCGAACGGCGCGTGCGCGCCACGCATCAGGTGAGCTTCGAGGTACACGGCGCGGAGCGTTTCATCCTGCTGGGCGCGTCCGGTTGCGGCAAGTCCACTTTGCTCAAGGCCATCGCCGGCTTCATCGAACCGACCGAAGGCCGCATTGCCATCGATGGCCAGCCCGTGCGCGGCCCGGGACCCGACCGCATCGTGGTGTTCCAGGAATTCGACCAGCTGCCGCCGTGGAAGACGCTGCGCCAGAACGTCGCGTTTCCGCTGGTGGCCTCGCGCAAGCTCGGACGGCGTGAGGCCGACGAGCGCGCCATGCACTACCTGGACAAGGTGGGCCTGTCCGCATTCGCCGATGCCTATCCGCATACGCTGTCTGGCGGCATGAAGCAGCGCGTGGCCATCGCCCGCGCTCTGGCCATGCAACCGCGCGTGCTGCTGATGGACGAGCCCTTCGCGGCGCTGGATGCGTTGACGCGGCGGCGCATGCAGGAAGAGCTGCTGGCACTGTGGGAAGACGTGCGCTTCACGCTGCTGTTCGTCACGCATTCGATCGAGGAAGCCCTGGTGCTGGGCAGCCGCGTGTTGCTGCTGTCGCCGCATCCCGGCCGGGTGCGCGCCGAACTGAACGCCCACACCTTCGGCTTGCACAGCCAGGGTTCGGCCGCCTTCCAGTCGGCCGCCAGGCGCATCCATGATCTGCTGTTCGATGCGCCGCCAGTGGAAGCGCCCGCCGAACGGGCCGCGGCCTGAAGGAAACCCGCATGAGCAATACCTATGCGGGCGTCGTGCCCGTCCGCCCCGAAGTGGAGTACCAACTGCCGCCCTTGCCGCCGCAGGCGGCCGAAGCGCCCCTGCCCTGGCATGAACGGCTGTGGCAGCACGCGAGCCTGCGCAAGCTGGCGATCCTGGCGTTGCTGGCGGGCATCTGGGAACTGGCGGCGCGCTACACCGACAACGATCTGCTGCTGCCCAGCGCTTCGCAGACCGCGGTGGCCTTCGTCCAGGGCATGGCGGGCGGCGAGCTGCTGGCCCGCGCCGGACAATCGCTGCGCGTGCTGGCGCAAGGCTATGCGGCGGGCGTGGCGCTGGCCTTCGTGCTGACCACGCTGGCGGTGTCGACCCGCTTCGGACGCGACCTGCTGTCCACGTTGACCGCGATGTTCAATCCCCTGCCTGCCATCGCGCTGTTGCCGCTGGCGCTGCTGTGGTTCGGCCTGGGCGAAGGCAGCCTGGTGTTCGTGCTGATCCATTCGGTGCTCTGGGCGCTGGCCTTGAACACCTACGCGGGTTTTCTGGGCGTGTCGGAGACCCTGCGCATGGCGGGGCGCAACTATGGGCTGACCGGCCTGCGCTACGTGCTGCAGATCCTGGTGCCGGCGGCGCTGCCGGCCATCCTGGCTGGGCTGAGGATAGGCTGGGCATTCGCATGGCGCACGCTGATCGCGGCGGAACTGGTGTTCGGCGCTTCCAGCGGCAAGGGCGGCCTGGGCTGGTACATCTTCCAGAACCGCAACGAGTTATACACAGACCGCGTGTTCGCGGGGCTGGCGGCGGTGGTGATCATCGGCCTGCTTGTGGAAAACCTGGTGTTCGATACCGTCGAGCGTTTCACGGTCAGGCGCTGGGGCATGCAGCGCTGACGGCGCGCCGTATTGCAAGCATGAAAAAGGCGGCCCTTGAGGGGCCGCCTTGCACTTGAACGCTTCGAGAATTACAGCTTCAGTCCCAGCGCCTTGGCCACGCCGGCGGCGTAGGCGGGGTCAGCCTTGCGGAAATGCTCCAGCTGGCGGCGCTGGATTTCCTCGGGTACGCCCGCCATGTGGCGGCCGATGTTGCCGAACAGCAGCTCCTGCTGCGCCGGCGTCATCAGGCGGAACAAGGCGCCCGGCTGCGAGTAGTAGTCATCATCCACGCGGTGGTTCCAGCGTGCCGCGGGCTGGCCGTCCAGCGCCAGCGGCGGTTCGCCTGCCGACGGGGTTTCCTTCCATTCGCCCGCGCTGTTGGGCTCGTAGTTCAGCGTTGCTCCGGCGTTGCCGTCGACGCGGCCGGCGCCGTCGCGATGGAAGCTGTGGAACGGGCAGCGCGGCGCATTCACCGGAATCTGGTGATGATTGATGCCCAGGCGATAGCGGTGCGTGTCGCCGTAAGAGAACAGGCGGCCCTGCAGCATCTTGTCCGGAGAGAAGCTGATACCCGGGACCACGTTGGCCGGCGTGAACGCGGCCTGCTCCACTTCGGCGAAGTAGTTCTCGGGGTTCTTGTTCAGCTCCAGCACCCCGACCTCGATCAGCGGGTAGTCGCCATGCGGCCAGACCTTGGTCAGGTCGAAGGGATTGATATGGTAGGTCGCGGCTTCGGCCTCGGGCATGATCTGCACCTTCAGCGTCCACTTCGGGAAATTGCCCTTTTCGATGTTCTCGAACAGGTCGCGCTGCGAGCTTTCGCGGTCATGGGCGACCACTTGCGCGGCTTCCTCGTCGCTCAGACAGGCAATGCCCTGCTGCGACTTGAAGTGGAACTTCACGTAGAAGCGCTCGCCGTCCTTGTTGATGAAGCTGAAGGTGTGCGAACCGAAGCCGTGCTGCTGGCGCAGGTTGGCGGGGATGCCGCGGTCGCTCATCAGGGTCGTGACCTGGTGCAGCGATTCGGGGTTGAGCGACCAGAAATCCCAGGCGGCGGTAGCGCTGCGCAGGTTGGTCTTGGGATCGCGCTTCTGGGTGTGGATGAAGTCCGGGAATTTCAGCGGATCGCGGATGAAGAAGACCGGCGTGTTGTTGCCGACCAGGTCCCAGTTGCCTTCTTCCGTGTAGAACTTGATGGCGAAGCCGCGCACGTCGCGCTCGGCGTCGGCCGCGCCGCGCTCGCCGGCCACGGTCGAGAAACGCAGGAACAGCGGAGTCTGCTTGCCGACCTTGGAAAAGATGTTGGCGCGGGTATAGCGCGAGATGTCATGCGTGACCGTGAAGGTGCCGTAGGCGCCCGAACCCTTGGCATGCACGACGCGTTCGGGGATGCGTTCGCGGTCGAAATGGGCGAGCTTTTCAATCAGCCAGAAGTCTTCCAACAGCGCGGGGCCGCGCGGGCCGGCCGTCAGCGTGTTGTTGTTGTCGGCCACCGGCGCGCCGGCGGCGGTGGTCAGATGCGTCTTCTTGTCGGTCATAGCACACTCCCTATGAAATGCCTGGAATGCGGGGGCCGCAGGGGGCCCGCGCCGTGTCTGGGATAGCCCGGCATTGCCGGCCAGGGGCCATCTCCGACACATCATAGGGGGCTTGTCCTACGCTGTGAAGTTGATTGATCTATAAAACTTGATAAAGAATAACTATCAAGAAAATCGCGGATTGGTATGAAAGCCTGCGCGCAGGCGAAAAAAACCGGCCCTCCTGGGGCCGGTTTTTCTGCGGCAACGCGTTTAGCGGTTGGCCGCGGCTTCCGTCTTGCGCTGCATGGCGCGGGTGATGGACCACTGCTGCGCGATCGACAAGGTGTTGTTGACGCACCAGTAGAGCACCAGGCCGGCCGGGAAGAAGAACATCATCCCGCCGAACACCAACGGCATGATCATCATGACCTTGGCCTGGACGGGGTCCGGGGGCGTCGGGTTCAGTTTGATCTGCAGGAACATGGTGGCCATCATGATGGCGGGCAGAATGAAGAACGGGTCGCGGATCGACAGGTCATGCACCCACAGGATCCACGGCGCGCCGCGCATTTCCACGCTGGCCAGCAGCACCCAGTACAGCGAGATGAACACCGGGATCTGCACCACCATCGGCAAGCAGCCGCCCAGCGGGTTGATCTTCTCGGTGCGGTACATCTCCATCATGGCCGCATTGAGCTTCTGCTTGTCGTCGCCGTACTTTTCCTTCAGGGCCTGCAGGCGCGGAGCCACCTGCTTCATGCGGGCCATGGAGCGGTAGCTGGCGGCGGCCAGGGGGTAGAACACGGCCTTGATCAGCACGGTCAGCGCCACGATGGTCCAGCCCCAGTTGCCCAGGATGGAATGCAGCCAGGTCATCAGCTTGAACAGCGGCTTGGCGATGATGGTCAGCCAGCCGTAGTCGACCACCAGTTCCAGGCCGGGGGCGAGCGCCGCCATGGCCTTCTGGTCCTGCGGACCGACCCACAGGTGCGAGTCGACGCGGGAGGCGGCGCCAGGAGCGATCTCGCCCACGGCTTCGATGCTGCGCGCGGCGTACAGGTTCTTCTGCACTTCCAGCAGTTCGTTCGTGCGCGGCTTGCCCTGCGGCGGCACCCAGGCGGTGGCGAAGTAGTGCTGGACCACGGCGATCCAGCCGTTGTCCGATTGCTTGATGTAGTTGGCCTTCTTCTTTTCGATGTCGCTGAAGGTGATCTTCTGGAACTTGTCCTGTTCCGAGTAGACGGCGAAACCGGTGAAGGTGTGATAGAAGCTGGACGTGTCGGCCGGGTCGTTGCCGTCGCGTTCGAGCTGCAGGTACAGCGCGGGCGATACGGGGGCGGCGCTGACGTTGGCCAGGTCGTGGCGCACGTCGATGTCATAGCGGCCGCGGTGCAGCGTGAACGTCTTGGTGACCTTGACGCCGCCCGATTCGCCTTCGAAGGCGACGACCAGGCTGTCGCCGGTCAGCTGGCGTTCCGAGGACACGACGCGGAAAGGCGTCTGGTGCGTCGGGAAGCTCTGGCCGTTGGGCGCTCCCACCACGCCGGTCTGCACCACGTAGTTCAGGCCGGCGGCGCGGTCCAGCAGCACCGTGGGCTTGTCGGGCTGGCCGGTGGCCGGGTACTTCAGCAGCTCGGCGCGCACCAGCTGGGCGCCCATGGTGTCGAACGTCAGGCGCAGCACGTCGGTCGTGATGACGACCTCTTCCGAGCGCGCGGCGACAGGCGCGGCGGCGCCGGGCACGACGGACGGAGCGGCGGTCGCGGGGACGGGCGCGTTGGGCACCGAAGGCGTCGCGCCATTGTTCGCGGCTGCCTGCGGCTCGCTCGTGGTGGCCGCCGGCGTGGGGCCGAACAGCGACGGCTTGCCGTTATGGATCTGCCAGTTGTTCCATAGGAGCAACAGCGAGAAGGAAAAAATCATCCAGAGGACGGTTCGTCGGATATCCATGGTGCCTACTGAGGTGAATACGGGCCAGCAAAGCCCGCCAGTTTAGCGTCAATCGTGCTCGGTGCGGTGGCTGTGGGAACAGCACGAGGGGCCATTGGTTCCCTTGGCCGGCGGAACCGGATCCAATCCGCCCGGCGACCACGGGTGGCAGCGGCCGATGCGCCGGACCGCCAGCCAGAAGCCGCGCCAGGCGCCGTGGCGCTCGATCGCTTCGATCGCATACGCCGAGCAGGTCGGGGTAAAGCGGCACTGCCTGCCGATCCAGGGACTCAGGAAGAACCTGTAGAACCGGATCGGGGCAATGAGTAAAGCCCTGATCATCGCGCGATCCGCTCAAAGTGAGCGTCCACTTCGGCTCTGGCCGAGCGTTTCAGCGCGGTGAGCGTGGCGGGCGCGACCTTGCTATGCAGGCGCACGACGTAATCTTTTGCCGGCAATCCCAGGCGCCGGTGGCGGAACGCCTCGCGGATGACCCGCTTGATGGCGTTGCGCGTACTGGCGTGGGCGGCGAAACGCTTGGCGATCACCAGGCCCAGGCGGGCACAGGCATCCTGGCCGGGGGGCAGATCATTGGGAGCCGCGCTCACAATGAAGAACGCCCCTCGGGCAAGACGCCGGCCTTTGAGGGCGGCGGCGAACTCGGAGGGGCGATGCAGCCGCGCCTCCGGCGGAAGCGTGGAGCGCGGCATGGACTGCAGATCAGGCGTCAGGTATCCGGACAAAGCCGGAAAACCAGGACTTAGACGGCCAGACGCTTGCGGCCCTTGGCGCGGCGAGCGTTCAGGATGGCGCGGCCAGCGCGGGTTTTCATGCGCACGCGAAAGCCATGGGTGCGCTTGCGGCGGGTAACGGAAGGTTGGTAGGTACGTTTCATGGACGATCCACAAAAAGAACAAAAGTCAGAAGGGACCTGCCCGGAGGGTTCCTGGTCGCGCATTCAGGAAGCGGGTATCTAGTGAGCATTTTTGCAACAGGTGCAAAAAAACAGCTTGTAGACGGGGCTCTGACCGGGAAACCCCGGGCGACTTATAGAAGCAAAACCAGGCAGTTGCGTGGGCGGTAGGCATCGTTAGACACCATTGCCTACAAAGCGCGGCTAAGCTCTCTGTGGAACCTTCTGACAGACAGAATTCGGAAAAGCCCACCATTTCAGCAAGTTTTCCCTGTCTTGTCAAACAGTTAAGCCGGCGCCGCGTGGATGCTTATGCCCTACCCTGTGGATAACCCCAGCCCAGGCAAGGTAGAATCGAGGTTTGAATAAGAGCGACATGAAAGAATTCTGGCAGACCTGCGTCAGTCGTCTTGAGCAGGAACTCCCCCCCCAACAAATCAGCGCGTGGATACGACCGCTGGTCCCGCTTGCGTACGACGAAACGCAGGCGGTGCTGCGCGTTGCCGCTCCCAACCGGTTCAAGCTGGATTGGGTGCGCAAGAACTTTTCCCACCAGATCGAAGCGTTGGCCGCGGAGTGGTTCGAGCGTCCGGTGCAGGTGCTGTTCGAGTTGCCGACGCAAGGCGCCACGCCGCGCATGCCGGTCGCGCCCGTGCGCGCCGCGCCTGTGGCCCCCGCGCATCCGTCCGCTGCGATTCCTTCAGGCGGCGCGCCGCCACCGATGGCCCCGATAGCGCCTGCCGCTCCTGCCCCCGCGACGACGGCGGCCGCGCAGGCGGCGCAAGCCGTGAACGCGGATGCGGCGAACATCGTGTACGAGCGCTCGCGCCTGAACACCGACCTGACGTTCGAGAACTTCGTGACGGGTAAGGCGAACCAGCTGGCGCGCGCCGCCGCGCTGCAGGTGGCCGAGAACCCGGGCACGTCCTACAACCCGCTTTTCCTGTACGGCGGCGTGGGCCTGGGCAAGACCCACCTGATCCACGCCATCGGCAATGCCATGGTCGCGGCGGGCACCGGCGTGCGCGTGCGCTACGTGCACGCCGACCAGTACGTGTCCGACGTGGTGAAGGCGTACCAGCGCAAGGCGTTCGACGACTTCAAGCGCTACTACCACTCGCTCGACCTGCTGCTGATCGACGATATCCAGTTCTTCTCCGGCAAGAACCGCACGCAGGAAGAATTCTTCTACGCGTTCGAAGCGATGGTGGCCCAGCGCAAGCAGATCATCATCACCAGCGATACCTATCCGAAGGAACTGTCGGGCATCGACAGCCGCCTGATCTCGCGCTTCGACTCCGGCCTGACCGTGGCCATCGAGCCGCCGGAACTGGAAATGCGCGTGGCGATCCTGCTGCGCAAGGCGGAATCCGAAGGCGTGCCCATGCCCGAGGAAGTGGCGTTCTTCATCGCCAAGCATCTGCGCAGCAACGTGCGCGAACTGGAAGGCGCGCTGCGCAAGGTCCTGGCCTACGCCCGCTTCCACGGCCGCGACGTGCTGACGGTGGACGTCTGCAAGGAAGCCCTGAAGGACCTGCTGTCGGTGTCCAACGGCCAGATCACCGTCGAGAACATCCAGAAGACGGTGGCGGATTTCTACAAGATCAAAGTGGCCGACATGTACTCGAAACGCCGGCCCGCCAATATCGCTTTGCCGCGCCAGGTCGCGATGTACCTGGCGAAGGAGCTGACCCAGAAAAGCCTGCCGGAAATCGGCGATCTGTTCGGTGGCCGTGATCACACCACCGTGCTGCATGCCGTACGCAAGATTTCCGACGCCCGCGCCAAGCAAGCGGAGCTCAACCATACCCTGCACGTGTTGGAACAAACTCTAAAAGGATGAACATGCAACTCGTACAAACCACACGCGATGCATTGCTGAAACCGCTGTCGACTGTGGCGGGCATCGTCGAAAGACGCCATACCCTGCCCATCCTGGCGAACATCCTGATGCGCAAGGAAGGCAACAAGGTTGCCTTCATTGCGACCGACCTGGAAGTACAGATCACCACCCATGCCGACTTCGGCGTGGGTCAAGACAACGAATCCACCACGGTCGCGGCGCGCAAGCTGCTGGATATCCTGAAGGCCCTGCCGGACACGGGCGACGTGCGCCTGGCGCTGGCCAGCAACAAGCTGTCGGTGCAGTCGGCCAAGAGCCGCTTCGCCCTGCAGACGCTGGCCGCCAGCGAATTCCCCACCGTGGCTCAGCCCGAGCAGTGGGACGTGTCGCTGACCATGCCGCAGCGCACGCTGCGCCACCTGTTCAACATGGTGCACTTCGCCATGGCGCAACAGGACATCCGCTACTACCTGAACGGCATGCTGCTGGTGTTCGAGCCGGGCCGCGTGCGCGCTGTCGCCACCGACGGCCACCGCTTGGCGCACTGCTCGACGGAAGCCGACGGCATCAGCGAACGCCATGAAGTGATCGTGCCGCGCAAGACCGTGCTGGAAATGCAGCGCCTGCTGGAAGACTCCGACGAGCCGGTTTCCATCGACGTGGCGCCGGGCCAGATCCGCTTCCGCTTCGGCGACGTGGAACTCGTGTCCAAGCTGGTGGAAGGCAAGTTCCCCGACTTCACGCGCGTGATCCCGACGAACTACACGCGCCATTTCCTGGTCGGCCGCGAAGCGCTCCAGGGCAGCCTGCAGCGCGCCGCCATCCTGACCACCGACAAGTTCAAGGGCGTGCGCCTGCAACTGGCGCAGAACCAGATGAAGATCTCGTCCTCCAACGCCGAGCAGGAAGAGGCGCAGGAAGAAATCGACATCGACTACGGCCACGAAGCCCTGGACGTGGGTTTCAACGTCGGCTACCTGCTCGACGTGCTGTCCAACGTCAAGGTGGACAACATCCAGTGGTCGGTCATGCCCGATGCCAACGCGTCGGCGCTCATCACCCTGCCCGAAGACGACCAGTTCAAGTACGTCGTCATGCCCATGCGGATCTGATCCGCACCCATCCGTGGGTTTGTGCCGCTTGCGGGCCTGAGGGCCCGTGGGCGGTCCGGCCGCCAGGCCGTTCTTTAAAGCGTTATCGATACAGACATGTCAGATCAGCAGAACACCACTCCCGAGAACAGCGGCTACGGCGCTGACTCGATCAAGATGCTCAAGGGGCTGGAGGCCGTGCGCAAGCGCCCCGGCATGTACATCGGCGATACCTCCGACGGCACCGGCTTGCACCACATGGTGTTCGAAGTCGTCGACAACGCCATCGACGAAGCCCTGGCCGGCTATTGCGACGACATCGTCGTCACGATCCACACCGACAACTCCATCTCGGTCACCGACAACGGCCGGGGCATTCCGACCGACATCCACAAGGACGACGAATTCCACCGCAGCGCGGCCGAAATCGTCATGACCGAGCTGCATGCCGGCGGCAAGTTCGACCAGAACTCCTACAAGGTGTCCGGCGGCCTGCACGGCGTGGGCGTGTCTTGCGTGAACGCGCTGTCCGAATGGTTGCGGCTGACCATCCGCCGCAACGGCGAAGTGCACCAGATGGAATTCCGCCAGGGCGAGCGCGTTGCACCCCTGGCCGTGACCGGCACGACCGACAAGCGCGGCACCGAAGTGCGCTTTTTGGCCGATCCGATCATCTTCAACAACATCGAGTACCACTACGAGATCCTCTCCAAGCGCCTGCGCGAACTGTCGTTCCTGAACAATGGCGTGAAGATCCGCCTGATCGACCAGCGCCAGGGCAAGGAAGAGAACTTCGCGTTCTCCGGCGGCGTGAAGGGCTTCGTCGAATACATCAACCGCAGCAAGACCGTGCTGCACCCGAACGTGTTCTCGGTCACCACCGAGTCCGCAGCGGGCGGCGTGCCGGTCGGCGTCGAAGTGGCAATGCAGTGGAACGACAGCTACAGCGAAAGCGTGCTGTGCTTCACCAACAACATCCCGCAGCGCGACGGCGGTTCGCACCTAACCGGCCTGCGTGCGGCGATGACCCGCATCATCAACAAGTACATCACCGACAATGAACTGGCCAAGAAGGCCAAGGTCGAAACGTCCGGCGACGACATGCGCGAAGGCCTGGCCTGCGTGCTGTCGGTGAAGGTGCCCGAGCCCAAGTTCAGCAGCCAGACCAAGGACAAGCTGGTCTCCAGCGAAGTGCGTCCGGCCGTCGAAGAAGCCGTGGCCCGCACGCTGGAAACCTGGCTGCTGGAACACCCGAACGACGCCAAGGCGTTGTGCGCCAAGATCGTCGAAGCCGCCCGCGCCCGCGAAGCCGCGCGCAAGGCGCGCGAGATGACCCGTCGCAAGAGCGTGCTGGAAGGCGCGGGTCTGCCCGGCAAGCTGGCCGACTGCCAGGAAAAGGACCCCGCGCTGTGCGAGCTCTACATCGTCGAGGGTGACTCCGCAGGCGGCTCGGCCAAGCAAGGCCGCGACCGCAAGTTCCAGGCCATCCTGCCGCTGCGCGGCAAGGTGCTGAACGTCGAGAAGGCGCGTTTCGACCGCCTCATCGCCAGCGAGCAGATCGCCACGCTGATCACCGCGCTGGGCACCAGCATCGGTCCCGACTTCAACGTCGACAAGCTGCGCTACCACCGCCTCATCATCATGACCGACGCGGACGTCGACGGCGCACACATCCGCACCCTGCTGCTGACGCTGCTGTACCGCCAGATGCCCGAGCTGGTGCAGCGCGGCTACGTGTATATCGCCCAACCGCCGCTGTACAAGGTCAAGGTCGGCCGCGAAGAGCGCTATCTGAAGGACGACCAGGAAGAAGCGCAGTTCATGCTGTCGCTGGCGCTGAAGGACGCCGAGATCATCTCGGGCGGCAACATCATCCGCGGCGACGAACTCAATGAACTGGCCCGCCAGTACGTCGCGGCCGACGCCGTGATCGCGCGCCTGTCGCGCGTGTTCGACGTGGCCGCGCTGTCGGCCATGGCCGAAGGCGTGGAGATCAACCTGGAAACGGCCGAGTCCACCGCCGAGTCCGCGCGCCAACTGGCGGATGCCATGCGCGATCCGGTCAGCGGCAATGGCGTGGAAGTGGTGCCTGAGTTCGACGAAGCCACCGAACGCCACCGCCTGTCGGTGCAGCGCATGCACCACGGCAACGTGCGCGTCAGCATCATCGACGCGGACTTCGTCAACGGTTCGGACTACGCCGTGCTGTCCAAGGCCGCCAAGAGCTTCTCCGGCAAGGTCGGCGCGCGTTCGCTGGCCGCTCGCGGCGAAGGCGAAAAGCGCAAGGAACAGACCGTGTCCGACTTCCGCGAAGCCATGCAGTGGCTGCGCAGTGAAGCCGACCGCAGCATTTCCAAGCAGCGCTACAAGGGTCTGGGCGAAATGAACCCCGAACAGCTGTGGGAAACCACCATGGACCCGAAGGTGCGCCGCCTCTTGCGCGTGCAGATCGAGGACGCCATCGCGGCCGACGAGGTCTTCACCACGCTGATGGGCGACGACGTCGAGCCGCGCCGCAACTTCATCGAGACGCACGCGCTGTCGGCGGGGAATATCGACGCCTGACGGCGTGGGATTCCGCGAGGATCCGGATTCTTCCCGAGAAACCCGGATCGCATGAAAAAGGGGCTGCCAGGCAGCCCCTTTTTCTTTGTGCCCGCACGCCAGGTTCCGGGTGAGCAGCCTATCGGCAAGCCGCCCGGGTGCGCCGATTCGCTGACCCGTCGGGCATGACCGCCAGCCCCCGGCCCTAGCGCTTCAAACCTTGGACAATGGCTCCACAGGCCGTTTCGCCAGGCATTCGACGAGCAGATCTCCCGTCGCACGGATGTGCTGCGTCAGAAGCCTGCAGGCAGACTCCACCTCGCCCTGCTTGCACATCGCCAGAAGCTCCCAGTGCTCCTGTTGTGAGCGGTCCCGGTGCGAGGTGAACTCCCACGTGTAACGCAGGTAGCGTTCAAAGCCCAGGCGTAAGGTCTCGACCATCGTCAGCGTCCTTGGGCGATTCGCGGCGGCATACAGCCCCTGGTGGAAGCGGGCGTTCAGCAAGATGATCTGATCGACGCTTTTTTCGTCGTCCAGTTGCTTGAGCACGCGCTCGGCGGCCTCGAATTGAGCCTCTGTCAGCCGGGGTATGGCCCAAGCCAACGCTTGCGGTTCGACGACGCTACGCAAAATCGTCATTTCCTCGGCTTCGTCGGCCGACATCGTCGCCACGCTGACGCCACGACGCGGCTCCGAGATCAGGAAGCACTCGCGGATCAGGTCCTTGAACGCCTCCCGCACGACCGTCTGGCTGACCCGGAAACGCGAGGCCACGGCATCCTGGCGTAGGCGTTCGCCCGGCTTCAGCTGGCCGTGAATGATCTCTCCGCGCAGAGCGTCCACCACCGCGCCAGTAATCGAACGATCCGCCAGGGCCTGGCCCAGGGGCGACGTTTCACCGTAGTCCATAGATTTTCTCCTCCTAGGGATTATACGGACGGATCAAACATTGACGATTATCGATTATCGATTATAGTTCACGGACCCTCACACTTTTCATCAAGGTTGCATATGACGCTCCGCCTTTCCGATTTCGATGCCGTGACCTTCGACGTGTACGGCACGTTGATAGATTGGGAGCCTTCGATCGCCAGGTTCCTGACGCGCTGGGCGCGCGAGAACCGCATCGAGGCCGACGCCGAAACCCTGATCATGGCTTTCGATGGCGCCCGCGCCGCGATCCAGAAGGAACGCCCGGCGCACCTCTACCCCGACGTCCTGACCAAGTGCTTCGAGCGCATCTGCGCCGAGTTCAAGGTGGCGGTGGACCCCGACCTGCGCCGCCAGTTCGCGGCTGCGCCGCATACTTGGCCGGCATTCGAGGACAGCCATGCCGGGCTTGTGCGCCTGCAGCAATCCGCCAAGGTGGGCGCGTTCAGCAACATCGACCAGGCTTCGCTCAACACCTCGTGCGACAACCTGGACTTCCGCTTCGATCTGGTGGTCACGGCACAACGCGTGGGCGCCTACAAGCCCGATTGGCCGCATTTCGATACGGGCATCGGCGAACTGACGCGCATGGGCATCCCGCGCGAACGGATCTTGCACGTCGGGCAAAGCCTGCGGGCTGACATTACGCCGGCCAACCGCCTGGGCGTGCGTTGCGCCTGGGTCAACCGCCCGGGCAGGCTGCTGGGCTTGTCGGGCGAAGGCGCGGCCGAGGCGAAGCCCGACCTCACGGTCTCCAGCCTTGCCGAACTTGTTGCTGCCCTGACCGGCGCCGATCAACCCGCCGCCACGCTGGCCTGACGAGGAGTGCCCCCATGATTCCTACCGTCCATTCCATGCCCCGCACGCTGCGCGGCGTTCTTGGCGCAGTGCTGCTCGCAGGTAGCGCTGCGGCGCTGGCGCAGAGTGCCGATCCCATCCTGGACCGCATCAAGGCCAAGGGAACCATCACTCTGGGTTACCGCGAATCGTCGATTCCCTTTTCCTATCTGGACGACGGCAGGAAGCCTGTGGGTTACGCAATCGACCTGTGCATGAAGGTGGTGGACGCCGTCCGCCTGCGGCTGCAGATGCCGGCCTTGAAGGTCGACTACATCGCCGTGAATCCGCAAAACCGGATCGCGCTGGTCGCCAACGGCACCGTCGACCTGGAATGCGGGTCGACGGTCAACTCCCTGGGCCGCCAGGCGCAGGTCGACTTCAGCGCCCCGCACTTCATCTCGACCACCCGGCTGCTGGTGCGCAAGGGTTCCGATATCAAGGAGGTCGAGGACCTGAACGGAAAGGCCGTAGCGCTGCCCATCAACACCACGCCAGAACGGCTGATCAAGGCATTGATCGAAGCGAAGAAGCTGCAGGTCCGCATCGTTCCGGTGAGGGACAACTCCGAGGGCTTTCTGGCACTGTCGACGGGCCGGGCCGACGCCTTCTCGACGGACGACATCCTGCTCTACGGACTGCGCAAGAGCGCTCCGACGCCTGTCGACTTCGAGGTGGTTGGCCGGTCCCTGTCGTTCGATCCCTACGGCCTGATGCTACAGAAGAACAGCACCGTGTTCCTCAGCTTGGTGAACGCCACCATCGCGCGCAGCGTGCGCTCCGGGGAACTCAACGCTTCCTATGACAAGTGGTTCGCGCCCATGGGCGTTCCGCTCTCAAAGGATCTCGCAGCGGCATTCAAATTGGCCGCACTTCCGGAATGACGCGACCCGCTCGGGGCTCATGATGAACTACGCATGGAATTGGAACGTTCTTTTCGAGGAACCTTACGCCGGCTGGCTGCTTTCCGGGTTGCGGGCGACGCTGTTGATTTCGTTCGCGGCCTGGGCCATCGCCATCGTGATCGGCCTAGTGTTGGGCGTGCTGGGCTCGCTGCCCGGCCGCATACGGTGGTTGTTGACGGCCTACGTTTCGGTATTCAGGAACGTGCCGCTCCTGGTGCAGTTGTTCATCTGGTTCTTCGTGGTGCCGGAACTGCTGCCGAGCGAGGCCGGCCGATGGCTCAAGCGCGATCTGCCGATGCCGGAAATCTGGACGGCGATTGCCGCGCTGGGCCTGTTCACCGCCGCCCGCGTCGCGGTCCAGGTCCGCTCCGGCATCGCCGCATTGCCACGCGGACAGCGGCTCGCGGCCTATGCCAGCGGCATGACGCTGCCGCAGGCCTATCGCTTCGTGCTGCTGCCCCAGGCCCTGCGGCTGGTCCTGCCGCCGCTGACCTCGGAGTTTCTTACGGTCTTCAAGAACTCCGCATTGGCGCTGACCATAGGCGTGTTCGAGATGACGGCGCAGAGCCGCCAGATCGAGAGCTATACCTTCAGCGGCTTTGAAGCGTTCACCGCCGCCACCTTGGTGTATCTCTCGATCGCGCTATGTGTGACGGCGGGCATGCGCAGCCTGGAGAAGCGGCTGCTGATTCCCGGCACCCAAGGAGGACGGACATGAACGGCGTATTGGACGTCTCGGTCATCGTGAAGGCGTGGCCGTTCCTGCTGGAGGGCCTGGGGCTGAGCCTGCTGCTGACCCTGGTGGCGATGGCCGGAGGCCTGGCGCTGGGCCTGCTTCTGGCGCTTGCGCGTCTCTCCAGGCATGTGCTTGTCGCGGGAGCCGCCGCCGCGTATGTGAACGGGTTTCGGGCCGTGCCTTTGATCCTCGTCATCTTCTGGTTCTATTTCCTGGTGCCGCTGATCGTCGGCAGGCCCGTGGGGGCGCTACCTTCGGCATTGATCGCCTTCACGCTGTTCGAGGCCGCCTACTACTCGGAGATCATCCGGGCCGGCCTGCAGAGCGTGCGCGTGGGGCAATGGCAGGCCGCGGCAGCGTCGGGCTTGAGCCGTGTGCAGGCGCTGCGCTTCGTGGTGCTGCCGCAGGCCCTGCGCAACATGATGCCCGTGCTCATCACGCAAGCGATCGTGCTGTTCCAGGACACCTCGCTGGTCTACGTCATTTCGTTGCGAGACTTCATGACGTCCACCAGCATCGTGGCCAACCGGGATAACCGCTTGATCGAGATGTACCTGTTCGCAGCGCTCGTCTACTTCGTGCTCTGCGCATCCTTATCACTGGCGGCGCACCTGGCCGCCAAGCGCAGGAGCGCCACATGACAACAGAAAACAAAGAAGCTGCGCCCATGATCGACGTATCCGGACTGTACAAGTCCTATGGCTCGACCCCCGTGCTCAATGGCTGCGACCTGGCGATACGCCGCGGCGAAGTGGCCGTGATCTGCGGACCCTCGGGCTCCGGCAAGAGCACTTTGATCAAGTGCTTCAACGGCCTGGAGTCGTTCCAGCGCGGCAGCGTGCGGGTCGACGGCGTGGACGTGGGCGCCGCGGCCGCCAATCTGAACGATCTGCGCAGTCGCGTCGGCATGGTGTTTCAGCATTTCGAGCTCTATCCGCACCTGTCCGTGCTCGACAACCTCTGTCTGGCTCCCGTGAAGGTGCTGGGCCGGACCCGCGAGGCTGCGCATGACAAGGCCTGCGAACTGCTGGCCCGCGTCGGACTGCCCGGGAAGATCGACGCGTATCCGGCCCAGCTTTCCGGCGGCCAGCAGCAGCGCATCGCGATTGCGCGGGCGCTGGCCATGGACCCCATCGTCATGTTGTTCGATGAACCTACCTCGGCCCTGGATCCCGAAATGATAGGCGAGGTGCTGTCCGTGATGCTGGAGCTGGCGCAGGACGGCATGACGATGGCCGTGGTCACGCACGAGATGGGTTTTGCCCGCCGCGCCGCCGACAACGTCATCTTCATGGATGCGGGCAAAGTCGTGGAGAACACGCCGACGGACATTTTCTTTGCATCGCCCCGCTCGGCGCGCGCGCAAGAGTTCCTTTCGCGGCTCGTCTCCCATTGAAGATATCGAACAAGAAAAGCACCCCTATGACACGCAACAACCCCAAGACCAGCCCCGACGCGTTCATCGCACACGAATCGCTGGGCAAGATGCGCGTGCCCGTTTTCGACGACGTCCGGGCGGCGCTGGAGCGCATCAGGCCTCACGTGGTCTTGACGCCGCTCATGCGATCGGCCGTTCTCGATGCCATCGCCGGCGCGCCAGTCTGGATCAAGTCCGAGAATCAACAGGTGACCGGATCGTTCAAGGCGCGCGGCGCATTCAACGCCTTGCTGGGCCTGAGCGCGGCCGAGAGGCAGCGGGGCGTCATCGCCTACTCCACCGGAAACCATGGACAGGCCATTGCCTGGGCAGCGCGATGTCTCGGCGTTCTCGCAACGATCGTCATGCCGGCCGACGCACCCCGCAACAAGGTCGCGCGGGCGCTGAACCACGGGGCGCGCGTGGTTCATTACGACCGGCGGCTCGAAAGCCGGGAAACCATCGGCATGCGCTTGTTGCAGGAGTCGGGCGGCACGTTGATTCCTCCGGGCGATCACCCCGATGTGTTGGCCGCGCAGGGAACGGTGGCGCTGGAAGCGCTGGATGCGCTTACGCCTGCGGCCAGGGCGAACCTGGGCACGTTTGCCGCGCCTTGCGGCGGCGGCGGTCTGGTGGCTGGCTGCGGTCTGGCGTTGAACGCCCTCCTGCCGCACCTGCGGCTGGTCGCCGTGGAGCCCTGCGGGTTCGACGATACCGTGCGCTCGTTGGCCAGCGGAACCCGCGAGGTCAACGCGCCAACGGCCCGCACGCTGGCCGATGCCTTGCAGGCAGTGACGCCCGCGCAGTTGCCGTTTGAAATCAATCGACATTTTCTCGATGAAGCGCTGGCCGTGACGGACGAGGAAATTGCCCATGCCATCCGCTTCGCGCTGACGGAGCTGGGCATGGTGGTCGAACCGGGCGGCGCCGTGGCGCTGGCGGCGGTGCTGGCCGGACGGTTGCAATTGGGCGGCAAAGACGCGTTGATCGTGCTGTCCGGGGGCAATATCGACATGCCCTTGCTGGCGCGGTTGCTTCAGGAGAGCGATGGAACGGCCGAGTCAGAGCGGGATGCCGTCACCGAGTCATCGCATGCCCCCAATTTTCTTAACACGACGAGGACGCCATGAATGCGATTGAAGAGAAGTTCCTGAAGCTGGGCATTGATAACGCGCCAGGCCAGGAGGTGCGTGAAAGTCTTGAGGGCGAGCGCCAGCCGCATGAAGATGAAAGCCAACCGGGCATCGCTGTCGACTTCTCGCACGGTGACGTCAATGCCGACGCGTTCGAACCTACTCCGGGGGCGTTGGAAGCCTTCGTCCAGGGCGTTCATCGCGGCGGATCCCAGGCTTATACCGAGTACCGCGGCCAGGCGGCCATCCGCGAGAAGCTTGCTCTCGACCTGACGGCGTTTTCGGGGAATCCCGTGTCGGGAACCGAAGAACTCATCATCACGCCCGGCACCCAGAGCGCGTTGTTTCTCGCTGTCGCCAGCACCGTGACGGCCGGCGACAAGGTCGCGATCGTGCAGCCCGACTACTTCGCCAACCGCAAGCTGGTCGAATTCATGGGGGCGGAGATGATCCCCGTGCAACTGGATTACTTGAACGGCACGGCAGACGCAGGCCTGGACCTGCAGCAGCTTGAATCGGCATTCAAGGCGGGCGCAAAGGTCTTTCTGTTCTCAAATCCCAACAACCCCACCGGCGCCGTGTATTCCGGTAGCGAGATCGGGCAGATCGCGGCGCTGGCCGCGAGGTTCGGCGCAACCGTCATCGTCGATCAGCTCTACTCCCGCCTCCTGTATGCGGGGCAGCCCTACGTCCATTTTCGCGGCGTGCGCGAGGCAGGAGACAATGTCGTGACCATCATGGGACCGTCAAAAACGGAATCGTTGAGCGGCTATCGGCTGGGCGTGGCATTCGGCAATGCGCGCATCATCCAGCGCATGGAAAAACTCCAGGCCATCGTATCGCTGCGCGCGCCCGGGTACTGCCAGGCCGTGTTGCAGACCTGGTTCTCCGAACCCGCGGGATGGCTGGCCGACCGCATCGAAAAGCACCAGGGGATCCGCGACGACCTGCTGTCGCTGTTTCGCGGCATCGAGGGCGTGGCGGTACGCACCCCGCAAGCGGGCAGCTACCTGTTTCCGCGATTGCCCAAGTTGCGCACGCCTTTGCAGGCCTTTATCCGGACGCTGCGGTCGCGCGACAAGGTCACGGTCACGCCAGGGACTGAATTCAGCCCGCACGCCGGCGACTGCATCCGCCTCAATTTCTCGCAGAACCACGAGGCTGCGGTCGAGGCCACCAAGCGTATCGCGGCCGCCATCGAAGCGCATCGCCTGGCCTAACTCCTATCGTCGCTTAAAACATGATCCGTAAAGCCTACTCCGGCGAATTGACGCCGCCGCCGGCCGGCACCTATAGCGTGGCCATGCAAGCCGGCCACTTCCTGTTTCTTTCGGGCCAGACCCCGCGCGATCGCGACAGCGTCAGGCATGGGGACAAGACCTTTGCCGTGCAGGCAAGAATGGCGCTAGACAATCTGGAGGCAGCCGCGAATGCGGCGGGGGCCAGCCTGCGAGACGCAGTCAAGGTGGGCGTGTTCTTGCGGGACCTGGGCCATGCGCAGGAATTCGACGCGATCTACGCGAGCTACGTCGGCACGCCGCCGCCCGCCAGGACCTTGATCCAGTCAGGTTTCAGCGCGTTCGACATCGAGGTTGATGCGATACTCGTTCGAGGGCCGGACTAGCCGTTCAACGATGGCGCGCGCCAGTTCAGCCTGGCGCCGCCGCTGCGGCGTATGTCCCTGGCCCCTACACCTGCACGTCGTTGGCCCAGGGCTCGGCCGTCAGGCGTTCCGCCAGATACTCGATGAAGGCCTGCACCCGGGCCGGGCGGCGGCGTCCTGGCGGCGTGACGATATGCAGGGCGATCGGATCCACCTGCCAGTCGTCCATCACGGTCTCCAGCGCGCCCGATTGCAGGTCCTTCCACGCCAGGAACTCCGGCTGCAAGGCCAGGCCCATGCCTGCCTGCAGCGCCGGCGTCAGGGCTTCGGCGTTGTTCACGTTCAGGTGTACCGGCAGGGCCTGGGAAAACTCGCCATGCTTCTCGTGGCGGAAGCGCCAGTTCGAGCCGTTGCGCGCGTACATGTATTGCAGCGCGGTGTGCTGCACCAGATCCTTGGGATGCTTGGGGCGGCCAGCGCGCTTGAAATAGCTGGGCGCGCCCACCAGCAGGATGCGCACCGAGCACAGGCGCCGCGCCAATAGCGTGGAGTCCACCAGGTTGGAGATCCGCAGCGCCAGATCGAAGCGTTCGGACACCAGGTCGGCCTGCTTGTCGCTGAATTCGATTTCCAGGGCCACGTCGGGATTGGCCTGCATGAACGGAGGCAGCATCGGCGCCAGATGAGTGACGCCAAAGGACATGGGCGCGGACAACCTGATCTTGCCGCGCAGGCTGTTCGACTTTTCCGTGACCTCGGATTCGACCGCCTCGCCTTCCTCCAGGATGCGGGCCGCGCGTTCCAGCGCCGCGTAACCGGATTCGGTCAGGGTCATGCTGCGGGAAGTGCGATGAAACAAGGTCGTCTTCATCCTGGCTTCCAGACGGCTGATGGCCTTGGAAACCGTGGCTTGCGACAGGGAGAATTCGGCCGCCGCCTTGGCGAACGATCCTGTCTCGGCGACCTTGGCGAAGACCGCCCAACCTTCCAAATCCGGCAACTTGCTCATCTCATGCTCTCGGGAAATGCCCGCGCCGATGATAGCTGCTGCCTATGGCACGGACAAGATTGGTGTTGAACGCATTGCAGCAAGAGGGTGTCACGCGGCCGTCATCATGCAAGAAATGGAAAGGATGGAATTCCGTGCTGCGGGTTCTCAGGAACATGGTCTCTCCCTACTATGCATACACCGACAGACGAGACGCAAGACCCGCTTCCAGCGGCACTCCCGGCGCCGTCGCAGCGGTGCAGACCAGCATGGTTTGCCAGTGGTTTCGAATACTTTCCTGCCGCCCTTCCCGACCGTTTTCCTAAAAGTGAGATCAGCCATGTCCGCCAACAAATACCTCGAAGTCCTGACCCCGCAGAACAGCCAGCTCATCTTCATCGACCAGCAGCCGCAGATGGCGTTCGGGGTCCAGTCCATCGACCGTCAGACCCTGAAGAACAACGTGGTGGGCCTGGCCAAGGCCGCGCGCACCTTCAACATCCCGACCACCATCACCACCGTCGAAACCGACAGCTTCTCCGGCAACACCTATCCCGAATTGCTGGCCGTCTTCCCCGACCACAAGATCCTGGAGCGCACCTCCATGAACTCCTGGGACGACCAGAACGTGCGCGACGCGCTGGCCGCCAATGGCCGCAAGAAGGTCATCGTCGCCGGCTTGTGGACCGAGGTCTGCAACACCACCTTCGCGCTGTGCGCCATGCTGGAAGGCGAGTACGAGATCTACATGGTGGCAGACGCTTCGGGCGGCACTTCTGTCGACGCGCACAAGTACGCCATGGACCGCATGGTGCAGGCCGGCGTCGTGCCGGTGACCTGGCAGCAGGTGCTGCTGGAATGGCAACGCGACTGGGCCCGCAAGGAAACTTATGACGCCGTCACCGCCATCGTCAAGGAACACTCGGGCGCCTATGGCATGGGCATCGACTACGCCGTGACCCACGTCCACAAGCTGGCGGAGCGCGTCCAGCACGGCGAGCGCATCGGCCCCAACCCCGCCAAGTAAACCGCAAGGCCGGGCCGCCTGGGCGGTCCGGCCGTCACTTGAACACGGCGGGCAGGGTCCTGCGTTCCGCAACGGCCTGACGCGATCCAGGAGAGTTCCATGCCAGACACCAAGACCAACGCTGCGGGCGGCCCCTTCGCGCCCTTGCGCCAGTCCGTATTCGCCGTGCTGTGGGCCGCGACGGTGCTGGGCAATGTCGGCAGCTTCATGCGCGACGTGGCCAGCTCCTGGCTGGTGACGGACCTGTCGGCCAGTCCCACCGCGGTGGCGCTGATCCAGACGGCCGCGACCCTGCCCATCTTCCTGCTTGCCATTCCGGCGGGCGTGCTGTCCGACATCCTCGACCGCCGCCGCTTCCTGATCTTCGTGCAGGTGCTGCTGGCCTGCGTCAGCGGCACGCTGCTGTTGTTGTCGCATTTTGGCGCGCTGACGGTCGACTACCTGATCGCGCTTACCTTCGTGGGCGGCATCGGCGCGGCGCTGATGGGGCCGACCTGGCAATCCATCGTGCCCGAGCTGGTGCCGCGCGAGGAGCTCAAGGGCGCGGTCGCGCTGAACTCGCTGGGTATCAACATCGCGCGCGCCATCGGACCCGCCGCCGGCGGCCTGATCCTGGCCAGCTTCGGCGCGGCGGTCACCTACGGGATGGACGTGCTGAGCTACGTGTTCGTGATCGCCGCCCTGCTCTGGTGGAAGCGTCCCGCAGCCACCGACAGCACGTTGTCGGAAAACTTCTTCGGCGCGTTCCGCGCGGGCCTGCGCTACACGCGGGCCAGCAAGGAGCTGCACCGCGTGCTGCTGCGCGCCGCCGTCTTCTTCCTGTTCGCCAGCGCGGTCTGGGCCTTGCTGCCCCTGGTGGCGCGGCAGATGCTGGGAGGCACGGCCGGCTTCTACGGCGTGCTGCTGGGCGCGGTAGGCGCGGGCGCGATCATCGGCGCCCTGGTCATGCCCAAGCTCAGCGCGCATCTGAGTACGGACGGGTTGGTGCTGCTGGCTTCCCTGGCCAGCGCGGCGGTCATGGCCGTGCTGGTGTTCGCGCCGCCCAAATGGCTGGCCGTGCTGATGCTGGTGGTGCTGGGCATGGGCTGGATCACAGCGCTCACCACGTTCAACGGCGTGGCCCAGGCCATCCTGCCCAACTGGGTGCGCGGCCGCGGGCTGGCGGTGTACCTGATGGTCTTCAACGGCGCGATGGCGGCGGGCAGCCTGGGCTGGGGCCTGGTCGCGCGGGAAATCGGCGTGCCCTATGCGCTGGTAGTGAGCGCCGCGGGTCTGGTCGTGGTGGCCTTGTTGTTCCATCGCGTGCGCCTGCCGGTCGGCGAGGCGGACCTGCAGGCGTCGAACCACTGGCCCGAGCCATTGTTGGCAGAGCCGGTCGCCAACGACCGCGGCCCGGTGCTGGTGCAGGTCGAGTACCGCATCCGCCAGGAAGACCGCCCTGCTTTCCTCGAAGCAATGCAGCGCCTGTCCCAGGAACGCCTGCGCGACGGTGCCTATGCCTGGGGCGTTGTCGAGCACACCAGCGATCCTCAACGCGTGGTCGAGTGGTTCTTCGTGGAATCCTGGGCCGAGCATTTGCGCCAGCATCATCGGGTGTCGCATGCCGATGCCGATCTGCAGGCCGACGCGCTGCGCTTTCACATCGGCCCTGACAAGCCCGAAGTGCACCATTTCCTGGCATTGAAACACTGACCATTTGCATCGGGAGCGAACCATGAACGCCAACAACCCTGCCGCCGCGATCAGCGACAACCCGGCCAAGCACCGCTTCGAATACGCATCGCAAGGCCATCGGGCGATTGCGGCCTACACCCTGGAAGGCGACGTCATTACCTTCACCCATACCCTGGTGCCCGAGGAACTCCAGGGCCAGGGCGTGGCGAAGCAGCTGGTGCTGGCGGGGCTGGCCAGCGCGCGCGAGCGCGGCTTGAAGGTGGTGCCGCGCTGCCCGGTGTTTGAAGCCTATATGCGCAAGCATCCAGAAACGCATGACCTGCTGGCCGCGGAAGGCCGCGATTTGCTTGACCTGTGAACAAGCAGGCCTGATTCCATCCCCCTGAGGCTTCCCATGATCGAGCGCCGTCCTCTTGCAAGCCTGGGCCATGCCCGCCGCGGCTGGCTCGACGTGAAGCACCATTTTTCGTTCGCGAGTTACCAGGATCGCGCACGCATGGGCTGGGGCGCGCTGCGCGCCTGGAATGACGAAACGATCGCGCCGGGCTCGGGCTTTCCGCCCCTGCTGCACCGGGACGTGGAGATCATTACCTGTGTCCGCAAAGGCGCATTGACCCACGAAGACGATCTCGGAAACCGGGGGCGCACGAGCGCGGGCGAGGTGCAGGTCATGAGCGCCGGCAGCGGCGTGACGCATGCCGAGTTCAACCTGGAGGGCGGCCCCGCGCACGTCTTCCAGATCTGGATCGATCCAGACCGCCGCGGCGCGCCGCCGAGCTGGGGCAGGAAGTCCTTCACCCAGGAAGCCTGCAAGGGACGCTTCATCGCCCTGGCCAGCGGCATCGACGGCGACGAGGACGCCCTGCCCATCCGCAGCGACGCGCGGGTGCTGGCCGTCGCGCTCAAGGCCGGCGAAGCCGCCACCTATCGCTTCGCGGACGGCGCGCGCCGCGGCTATCTGGTGGCGGCCAAGGGAAGACTGCAAGTCAACGGCGTGGAGATCGGCCTTGGTGACGGCGCCGCCATCCACGACGAAACCGACGTGTGCCTCATGGCCTTGGACGACGCCGAAGTCCTCCTGGCCGATACGCACGCGTGAGCGGCATCCATACCCTATCCATCGACACAACGAGGACGCACATGAAGATCTATCTGCTATCCCTGGGCGCCGGGCTGCTGGTCGGCGTGGTCTACAGCCTGCTGCAGGTCCGTTCACCCGCTCCGCCCCTGGTGGCGCTCATCGGCTTGCTGGGCATATTGGTTGGCGAGCAGGTCATTCCCGTGGGCAAGCAACTGCTCAAGGGCACCGCCTTCGTCGCCGCCTGCGACAAGGAAAAAGCCGTAGCCCACGTGTTCGGACAATTGCCTGGCCGCCAGGCCCAGGACAAAGAACAAAGCTGAACCCGTCCCTGCACCCAAGGAGATCTCGTATGCCTACACGCCGCGACCTCATCGGTGTAGCTTCCGCCCTGGCCCTCAACGGCATGTTGGGGCGCCACGCCATCGCCAGTTCATCAGGAGTTTCCGCCATGTCCAATGCAACACCGGATGTCATCTTCCATAATGGCCGCATCACCACGCTGGATCGCGCCAGGCCGCAGGCCAGCGCGGTCGCGATCAAGGACGGCAGGTTCGTGGCCGTCGGCACCGATGCCGAAGTCATGCCGCTGGCCGGCGCCGGCACCCGGGTCGTCGACCTGAAGCGCCGCGCGGCCTTGCCGGGCCTGTACGACAACCACACCCACGTGGTGCGCGGCGGCCTGAACTACAACATGGAGCTGCGCTGGGACGGCGTGCGTACGCTGGCGGACGCCATGGCCATGCTGAAGCGCCAGGTCGCCATCACGCCCGCGCCGCAATGGGTGCGCGTGGTGGGCGGCTTCACCGAGCACCAGTTCGCCGAGAAGCGCCTGCCCACGATCGAGGAGATCAACGCCATCGCGCCAGACACGCCGGTGTTCCTCCTGCACCTGTACGACCGCGCGCTGCTCAACGGCGCGGCCCTGCGCGCGGTGGGCTATACCAAGACCACGCCCAACCCTCCGGGCGGCGAGATCATGCGCGACGCGCAAGGCAACCCGACCGGGCTGCTGCTGGCCAAGCCCAACGCGACCATCCTGTACGCCACGCTGGCCAAGGGTCCCAAGCTGCCATTCGACTATCAAGTCAATTCCACTCGCCACTTCATGCGCGAGCTGAACCGGCTGGGCGTGACAGGCGTGATCGACGCGGGCGGCGGCTTCCAGAACTATCCGGACGACTATGCCGTCATCCAGAAGCTGGCGGACGACAACCAGATGACGGTGCGGCTGGCCTACAACCTCTTCACGCAGAAGCCCAAGCAGGAAAAGGAAGACTTCCTCAACTGGACCTCCAGCGTGAAGTACAAGCAGGGCACGGATTACTTCCGCCACAACGGCGCCGGCGAAATGCTGGTGTTCTCGGCCGCCGACTTCGAGGACTTCCGCGTCGAGCGTCCGGACATGCCGCCGGAGATGGAAGGCGAGCTGGAGGAAGTGGTGCGTGTGCTGGTGCAGAACAAGTGGCCGTGGCGCTTGCACGCCACCTATGACGAGACCATTTCGCGCGCGCTGGACGTGTTCGAGAAAGTGCATCGCGACACGCCGCTGACCGGGCTGAACTGGTTCTTCGACCACGCCGAAACCATTTCCGACAAGTCCATCGACCGCATCGCCGCGCTGGGCGGCGGCATCGCCGTGCAACACCGCATGGCCTACCAGGGCGAATACTTCATCGAACGCTACGGCGCCAAGGCCGCCGAAGCCACCCCGCCCGTGGCCAAGATCCTGCAACGTGGCGTGAAGGTGTCGGCCGGCACCGACGCGACCCGCGTCGCTTCCTACAACCCCTGGGTGTCCCTGTCCTGGATGGTCACCGGCAAGACCGTGGGCGGCACCCGCCTCTATCCGGCGCGCAACTGCCTGGACCGCGAGACCGCGCTGCGCATGTGGACCGAGAACGTGGCCTGGTTCTCCAACGAGGAAGGCAAGCGAGGCCGTATCGAACCCGGCCAGCTGGCCGACTTCATCGTGCCGGACAAGGATTACTTCAGCTGCGCGGAGGACGACATCTCGTTCCTCACCTCGGACCTGACCGTGGTCGGCGGCCGCGTGGTCTACGGCGCGGGCGAATTCGGGCCGCTGGACGACAACCCGTTGCCGCCCGCGATGCCCGACTGGTCGCCCACCCGGTTGTTCGGCGGCTATGCGGCCTGGGGCGATCCGGACGGCGCCGGCCGCAACTCGCTGGGCTACCGCAACATGGCGGCCTGCGCTTGCGCCAGCTCTTGCGGTCTGCATGGGCATGACCATGCCCGCGCCTGGGCGTCGAACGCGCCTAGCTCGGACCTGCAGGGCTTCTTCGGCGCGCTGGGCTGCTCCTGCTGGGCCGTCTGAGGAGACCCGCCATGAGCACACCCATGCAATGGGAACGGCGGCTGGCCGACGTGGCCCGCCCGCTGTTCGGCGCTGCCGCGGTCCGCTTCCTGGCCTACCTGGGCCTGTGCGCGGCCTACATCCAGGGCGGGTTGGTGAAGCTCACCGACTTTGCCGGCGCGCAGCAGGAGATGGCGCACTTCGGCTTGGCGCCTGAGCCCGTGTTCGCCGTGCTGGTGATCGCGCTGGAACTGGTGGCGTCCCTGATGATCTTGACGGGCCGGCTGCGATGGCTGGGCGCGCTGGCGCTGGCCGCCTTCACGCTGCTGGCGACCGGCATCGCGCTGCGCTACTGGGAGATGCCGATGGGGCAGGAACGGTTCATGGCGGCGAACTCGTTCTACGAGCATCTGGGCCTGGCGGGCGGATTCCTGCTGGTGGCGTGGCTGGACCTGCAGGAAGCGAAGCCCCGGCGCGCGGCAGGCTGAACGGGGTCCGCTGCCGGCAAGCGTCATGGCAATGACGGTGGCAACTGTAGCGGCGACTGTAGCGGCGACTGTAGCGGCAACTATGGGCGCAACTACGGCGCCGCCGCCGCGTCCGGCGGCGCTCCGCAGACCTGCTTGATGGTCTGCCGCAGCCAGCGGTGCGCGGGGTCGCTGTCCAGCCGCGGCGGCCAGGCCTGCACCACGGTGACCGGGCGCATGGGCACCGGCACTTCGAACGCGCTCAGTTTCAGGCCCAGGCGTTCGACGCCAGGCATCAGGTTCTGCGGCATGGACGGCAGCACCAGGTCGGAATCGGCCAGCGCAAAGATCGCGGCATGGAAGGTGGGCGTGATCAGCGTGACGTGGCGCGCCAGCCCGAGTTCTTCCAGGGTGTCGTCCAGCGGACCGCGCGCGCGTCCCCGGCGCGAGACGCTGACGTGGTCGTAGGCGCAGAAGCGCTGCGGGGTGATGGGCGCCTTGAAGATCGGGTGCTCCTTGCGCGCCAGTCCGCAGAACGCGGTGGTGAACAGGGTCTGCACCTTGATGTCGGCGCCGAACTTCTGGGATGAGCCTATGTAGAGGTCGGCATCGCCGCTGAGCGCGTCGGCGTCGTGATTGCCTTCGGAGACGAAGCGCAGCACGGCGCGGGGCGCGTAGCGGCGCAGGTGCTCGCGCAGCCGGCCGCCGTAGCCGCCCGCGAAAACGTCGTTGGCGCGCAGGGTGAAGACGCGGGTCAGGGTCGCAAGGTTGACGTCTTCGCCGAAGGCGGTGAAGACGGCCTGCGCCTGTTCGATCACGTGACGCACCTGCGCGTGCAGGGCCAGCGCCCGGGGCGTGGGCGCCAGGCCGCGGCCGGAGCGCACCAGAACAGGGTCGCCGACGGCTTCCCGGATGCGCGCCAGGCTGCGGCTCATGGCGGGAGTGCTCAGGTTCAGCCGGCGGGCCGCGCCGACGACGCTGCCTTCCTGGATCAACACGTCCAGGGTCAATAGCAGATTCAGGTCTAGCGGTTTCATCTGGCCAAGCATAGCGCGGCGGGCGCGTCGGGCAGGCGTTACAGGGTTGCGTCTGGCGCACTTCTGGATTGCGCGTTACGGCATTCCCCGGCGCCCCGTCCGGGAACAACATTCGAGCCGTGGCTGCGCGTGGGCGCAGGCCGTATGAGAACCGAGGAGAGACAAATGGCGCTGGAAGTTCTGGAACTGCATCATCACGCCGTGCGCATGCCGCTGGACAAGGTCGCGGCCATGGGCGCGTTCTACGGAGACGTGCTGGGACTGGATACGGACCGTGGCCGCTGGGAGATTCCGGGCATCGCCGGGTACTTCCTGGACATGGGCAACGACTGCCAGATCCACCTGCTGGGCAGCGACGGCCCGTCACCCTATTCCCAAGGCCCGGGCTGCGACCCTGTGGAAAACCACGTGGCGCTGGCCGTGCGCGATATCGCGGCGGCCGAGACCGAACTGCAGCGTCTTGCAGTGGATTATTGGAAGCTGGAAAACGTGGCCGCGCCCGATCTCATGCAGCTGTTCCTGCGCGATCCTGTGGGCAACCTGATTGAGCTGCACCAGATCGGCCGCTGCCGCTGCAAGCGCAGCGACCGCGTGTTCGCCGATACGAAGGCCGCGCAAGGCGCCGCGCCCACGCAGGGCCGGGGCTGAGGGGCCTGGGGACAAGTCATGTTCATCGATCTGAACGACCTGGCAGGCCCGGCCCGCTACAAGCTGCTGACCGCGGCGATCGTGCCGCGGCCCATCGCCTGGATCGTGTCGCGCGACGCCGCCGGGACGACGAACGTGGCGCCGTTCTCGTTCTTCAACCTGATGTCCGGCGATCCGGCGTTGATCTGCGTCGGCATCGGCGTGCGTGGCGACGCGCCCAAGGACACCGCGCGCAATATCGCCGAACGCGGCGAGTTCACCGTAAGCCTGGTGTCCGCCCCGCAGGCCGGCCGGATGAACGTGACGGCGGTGGATTTTCCGGCGGGCGTGGACGAGTCCCTGGAGGCCGGCCTGGAGCTGGCGCCGTCGCGGCGCATCGAGGTGCCCTGGGTGGCGCAGTCACCCGTGGCATTCGAGTGCCGCGTGCATGAACTGATGCGCATCGACCGCCGCAGCCTGATCGTGGCGCAGGTGGCGGCCATGCATGTGCGCGACGACGTGGTGGCGGACCGGGAGCATCTGTATCTGGATGGCCCCGCGATGGACCTGCTGGCGCGCCTGCATAACCCAGGCTGGTATTGCCGGCCGCAGGCGGCCTTTCAGATGCCTCAGCTGACGCTGGCGCAGTGGGAGGCAATGAAGCTGTCCGGCGAGGCCGAGCGGTATCTGGAGCAAGGCGCCGCAGCGCGCTGATGGAACAGGCGCGAAGTCACCGCCCCGCCCGCGCCTTCAGATCCCCCATCTCTTCCTGCATCAGCTGGTGCGCATAGCGTGAAAACACGCTGACCAGCCGCGTGCGCGTGTGGTACGGCGGATAAAGCAGCGCCACCGTCACCGGCACGGCGGGGCTGAAGGGGCGGATCTCGACGTTGTGCGCGGCGTATTCCTCGCGCGCGGCCAGCGGGTTGATGAGCGCCACGCCCAATCCTGCGCCGACCAGGGCGCAGATGGACGAGCCCAGGCCGGCTTCGGCCACGGTCTGGCGTTCGACCTTGGCTGTCTTGAATATCGTGTCGATCTTTTCGCGCAGCGCCGTGCCGCTGGTGAAGGCGACGAACGGCTCGCCGGCGAAGTCGGCGGGCTTGAGCTTCTTCAGCCTGGCCAGGCGATGGCCCTTGGGCACCACCGCCACGCAGCTCATGGTCAGCACCGGTTCGACCTGGATGCCGGGGGCGTCGCCGGACAGCATCGCCAGGCCGGTGTCGCAGAACCCCGAGCTGATCCACTGGTGCACCGTGCTGGCGTTGCCGGAATGGATGGACACCATCACATCCGGGTATTCGGTCTTGAAGGCGGCGACGATGCGCGCCAGCAGGCCGCCCGCCAGCCGCGGCATGGCGGCCACGCTCAGGCGGCTGGCGCTGAACGAGCGGATGCTGGCCGCGGCCGATTCCAGGCCGGCCAGGCCGATGAAGGTTTTTTCCACTTCCTGGAAGAAGCGCGAACCGTCCTGCGTCGGCGTCAGGCGGCTGCCGTTGCGATCGAACAAGGCGAACTGGGTAATGGCTTCCAATTGCGCAATTAAGCGGCTAACGTGCGGCTGCGAGGTGTGCACGCGGCGTGCTGCGGCGGTCATCGAGCCGGTCATCATGACGGCGCGGAACGCCTCGATGTGCCTCAGGCCCATCCGTGGAATGGCCATGTCAAATCCGTATAGAGGAATACTTGATTGGAACTGGATAAAACCATACCGCTAGTTGATACTTTTTGCCAGCCGCGGGGCTCATCGCGGGACGCGGCGGTTGCCGGCCAGACCGGCACCGTTGATCGTGAACATAAGCATGCGCCGCAAGAACGGCGCCAAGGGAATCAGATGAAAGCACTTGCTGCGATCTCCGTCGCCGCGGCCCTGCTCGGCAGCGCCGCATCCGCCCAGGCCGAAGGCCCCAGCCGCCTGGACAAGATCAAGGAAACCGGCGTGATCACGCTGGGCCACCCGGAGACCTCGGTTCCGTTCGCCTATCTCGACGGCAACCAGAAGCCGATCGGCTACACCGTGGAGATCTGCCAGGAAGTCGCCCAGTACGTGAAGGCCGCCCTGAAGCTGCCCAAGCTGGAGGTGCGCTACAACCCGACGACGTCGGCCACGCGCATTCCGCTGCTGGCCAACGGCACCATCGACCTGGAGTGCGGCAACACCACCAACAACCTCGACCGCCACAAGCTGGTGTCGTTCGCGCCCACGACCTTCGTGGCGCAGGTGGTGCTGGTCGCGCGCAAGGACGGCGGCGTGGATCCCAACAACCTGGAATCCTTCCGTGGCAAGTCCATCGCCGCGCAGGCTGGCGGCCAGACCTTCCGCCTGATCTCGCAATTGAACGCCAAGGGCAACCTGGGCATCACCATGGCGCCCACCAAGGACACGGCCGAAACGATTCTGATGGTGGAGTCGGGCCGCGCCGCGGGTTCGGCCAACGATGACGGCATCGCCTATGGCGCGGTGGCTTCGTCGAAGAATCCCGACGCCTTCGTGATCGGCACCAAGGGCCTGGAAATGGCGCCTTACGGCATCATGGAACCCAAGGACGACCCGGCCTTCAAGAAGGTGGTGGACGATGCCGTGCGCGACCTGATCAAGACGGGCAAGGTGGCCGCGATCTACGAGAAGTACTTCAATTCGCCGATCCCGCCCAAGCAGATCAACCTGAAGTACCCGATGAGCGATGCGTTGAAGCGCGCGCTGGCCAATCCGACCGATTCGGGCGATCCCAAGGCGTACGAGTAAGCAGGCTGTCCGCGGGACCTTGAGCGTCCCGCGGGCTCCGTGCAAGGACGCCGGCCGCCAGCGCGGCCGGCAACGCCATCAAGGGACGGGCATGAATTACAACTGGAGTTGGAGCGTCTTCCTGGACATGTCGCCGGACGGCGTGCATACCTTCCTGGAAACGATCTTCATCGGCGTGGGCTGGACCCTGGCGCTGGCCCTTACCGCATGGGTGTTCGCGCTGTTGCTGGGGTCATGGCTGGGCGTGATGCGCACGGCCCGGTCGCGGCTGATGAACGCGCTGGGCGCGACCTATGTGGAAGTGTTCCGCAACATCCCGCTGCTGGTGCAGATGTTCTTGTGGTACTTCGTGCTGCCCGAGCTGCTGCCGCATGCCTGGGGCCTGGCGATGAAGCAGATGCCGCAGCCCTGGGGCCAGTTCGTGCCCGCGGTGCTGTGCCTGGGCTTCTATGGGTCGGCGCGCGTGGCCGAGCAGCTGCGCGCAGGCATACAGTCGCTGCCGCGCGGCCAGTACCAGGCGGGCACCGCGCTGGGCCTGACCGAGTTCCAGGTATATCGCTACATCATCCTGCCTGAAGCTTTCCGCATCGTGCTGCCGCCCCTGACCTCCGAGTTCATGGGCACCATCAAGTATTCGTCGGTGGCGCTGACCATCGGGCTCCTGGAGCTGACCGGCCAGGCGCGTTCGATGGCGGAGTTCAGTTTCCATATCTTCGAGGCGTTCTCCGCCGCCACGGTGATCTACCTGATCATCAATGGCGTGGTGGTGCTGGGCATGCGCTTGCTCGAACGCCATGTCGCGGTTCCCGGACTGATCGGTTCGGCGAAAAGGCCCTAGGACGACGCCATGGGCAAATTCGATTTCGACGTGATCTGGGCGGCGCTGCCCTATCTGTTCAAGACGGGCATGACCTTCACGCTCACGCTGACCGCGCTGGCGGGCGTGATGGGCCTGGCGCTGGGCACGCTGCTGGCCATGATGCGGCTGTCGCGCTTCAAGATCCTGTCGGTGCCGGCGGGCATCTACGTGAACGTGATGCGCTCGATCCCGCTGTTGCTGGTGATCTTCTGGTTCTACTTCCTGATGCCCTATATCGCGGCGTGGGTGGTGGGGTCGCCTACGCCGCTGCGCGTGGGGGCGTTCAATTCGGCGGTGATCACGTTCACGCTGTTCGAGGCCGCGTACTTCTGCGAAATCATGCGCGCGGGCATCCAGTCGATCGCGCGCGGCCAGGTGTCGGCCAGCATGGCGCTGGGCCTGAACCACTGGCAGGGCATGCGCTACGTGGTGCTGCCGCAGGCGTTCCGCAACATGCTGCCGGCGCTGCTGACGCGCATCATCATCCTGTTCCAGGACACCTCGCTGGTGTATGTGCTGTCGCTGACCGATTTCCTCGGCGCGGCGGCCAAGATCGGCCAGCGCGACGGCCGTCTGGTGGAGCTCTATCTGTTCGTGGCGGTGGTGTATTTCGTGATCTGCTTCACGGCGTCCCGCCTGGTCAAGCTGCTGGAAAAGCGCACCCGGGTATTGCGCTAGCCGCGCGGCCCTACAAGTTATCCACAGGTTCAACGATGCAAACTTCTTCCAAGCCCCCAATGATCGAGATCAAGCAGGTCAGCAAGTGGTACGGCGACTTCCAGGTGCTGGACGATTGCTCGACCACGGTGGGCCGTGGCGAGGTTGTGGTGGTCTGCGGACCGTCGGGCTCCGGCAAGTCCACGCTGATCAAGACCGTCAATGCGCTGGAGCCCTTCCAGAAGGGCGAGATCGTGGTCAACGGCACCTCGGTGGGCGATCCGCGCACCAATCTGCCCAAGCTGCGCGCGGTGGCCGGCATGGTGTTCCAGCACTTCGAGCTGTTCCCGCACCTGTCCGTGACCGAGAACCTGTGCCTGGGCCAGGTCAAGGTGCTCAAGCGGGGCAAGGACGAAGCCCGCCAGCGCGCGCTGGCGCTGCTGGAGCGCGTGGGCCTGTCGGCGCACAAGGACAAGCATCCCGGCGAGTTGTCCGGCGGCCAGCAGCAGCGCGTGGCGATCGCGCGCGCGCTGTCGATGGACCCGGTGGTGATGCTGTTCGACGAGCCGACCTCGGCGCTGGATCCGGAAATGGTCAACGAGGTGCTGGACGTGATGACCGACCTGGCCGGAGAAGGCATGACGATGATGGTGGTGACCCATGAAATGGGATTCGCGCGCCGCGTCGCCGACCGTGTGATCTTCATGGACGGCGGCAAGATCGTGGAGGACTGCGAGAAGGAGCAGTTCTTCGGCGATGTGGAGGAGCGTGCGCCGCGCACGCGCCAGTTTCTTTCCAAAATTTTGCAGCACTGACAGCCATGAACCCAAGGCAATCCGCCGCCACCCGCGCACCCGTCGACCTGCGCAGCGACACGGTCACCCATCCCACCGAGGCCATGTACGAGCGCATGCGCAGCGCGCCGATCGGCGACGACGGCCTGGACGGCGATCCCACCGTGCGCGAGCTGGAGGCTTATGTGGCGGGCCAGCTGGGCAAGGAGGCCGGGCTGTTCGTGCCCAGCTGCACCATGGCCAATCTGCTGGCGGTGCTGGCGCAGACCCAGCGCAACGAGCAGGTGGTGTTGGAATCGGCGGCCCATATGTACACCTCCGAGCGCGGCGCGGCCACGTTCACCGGTTCGTTCTACCTGGGCGTGCCCGGCACTGATGGCGCCATGGACCTGAACCGCCTGGAGGACGCCTTGCTGGCCGGCGGCCACAGGCTGAAGACGGCGCTGGTGACGATGGAGACCTCGCACAACAACGCGGCCGGCGCGGTGCTGCCGCTGGATCACATGCAGGCTGTCCATGGCATGGCGCGGGCGGCTGGCGTGCCCGTGCATCTGGACGGCGCGCGCCTCTACAACGCGGCCGTGGCGCTGGGCGTGGCGGCGGACGAGATCACACGCCATGCCGACACGGTGTCGCTGTGCTTGTCCAAGGGCTTGAGCGCGCCGGTGGGCGCGGTGCTGGCCGGCAGCCAGCCCGTGATGGCGCGTGCGCGCGTGCTGCGCCGCATGCTGGGCGGCACGCAGCGCCAGTCGGGCATCATGGCGGCGGCCGGCCTGGAAGGCGTCCAGGCCATGGGCGGGCGGCTGGGCGAGGATCACGCCCGCGCGCGCCGCCTGAGCGCGGGCGTCAACCGGCTGGGGCCGGCGCTGTCGGCCACCGAGCCGCAGACCAATATCGTGCAGGTGGAGACGGCGGGCACCGGCATGAGCAATACGGAATGGGTTGCGGCGCTGCAGGCGGCGGGCCTGCTGGTGCGCCCCTGGGGCCGCACGCGGCTGCGCTGCGTGACCCACCGCCACATCGGCGACGCGGATATCGACGCGGCCGTGCAGGCCTTCGAAACGGTGCTGAACCGCCGCTGATCTGCTCCGTTTTTCGGATGGGCGCAGTGCGATAATGCCGCATGACCACGACCCATCTTTCCCGAAAAGACTATCTCTGCGCCCTGGCGGTCGTGGTCATCTGGGGCACCAACTTCGTCGCAATGAAGATCGGCATGCGGGGCTTGTCCCCCATGCTGCTGGGCGCGCTGCGCTTCGCGCTGGCGGCCTTTCCCCTGATCCTGTTCGTGCGCCCGCCGCGCCTGCCGTGGCGCTGGGTCGCGGCCTATGGGCTGGTCCAGGGCCTGGGCCAGTTCGGGCTGCTGTTCACCGCGTTGAAGTTCGGCATGCCGGCCGGCATGGCTTCGCTGGTCATCCAGACCCAGGCCTTCTTCACGCTGCTGCTGGCGGCGCCGGTGCTGCATGAGCGCGCGCAGCGCCATCATTGGGTCGGCCTGTGCGTGGCGGCGCTGGGGCTGGCGGTCATCGCCGGCGCCCGCGGCGAGGGGCCGGGCCAGATGACCATGCTGGGCTTCGCGCTGACCCTGGGCGGCGCGTTCATGTGGGCCGTGTCCAACATGATCGTGCGGCTGGCCAGCCGCAAGTCGCCCGGCTACGACCCCTTCGCCTTCATCGCCTGGAGCAGCGCCGCGCCGGTGCTGCCCTTCCTGCTGCTGGCCGTGCTGATCGACGGCTGGGAGCCCGTGGTCGGCATGGTGGCCGGCATGGGCTGGGGCGAAGTGTCGTCGGTGCTGTACCTGGCGGTGCTGGCCACCCTGGTGGCCTATACCCTGTGGACGCAGCTGCTGACGCGCCACCCGGCCGCCAAGATCGCGCCGTTCTCGCTGCTGGTCCCCGTGGTGGGGCTGTGGGCGGCGTCCATGGCTTTCGGCGAAAGCCTGGAACCGCTGCAATGGCTGGGCGTGGCCTGCGTGCTGTCCGGCCTGGTCTTCAATCAGCTGGGCGGGCGCTGGCTGCGCACGCGCTGACCGGCCCGCCTTCTCCCCCCTACCCGCGGCCGATATCGGCCGGCCGGACTAAGTCATAACGGCGAGCAGGCGCGCCGCGCTACAGCTGCTCGAAGCGGATGTAACGCTTATCGGTGTATTCGCGGCGCGTGGTGATCTCTTCCACGCTGGCCCCGGGAGGGCCTTGCCGCAGCCATTCCAGCATGTGATCGACCTGGTCGGCGGTGCCTTGCACCATGGCTTCGACCGTGCCGTCGGGCAGATTCTGCACCCAGCCCTTGGCGCCCAGCAGGTGGGCGCGCCGGACCGTGGCGTGGCGGTAGCCGACGCCCTGCACGGCGCCGGTGATCGTGACGTGAACGGTCTCGATGTGGGTATCGGATTTAGGGTCTTGCATGGAAATTCTCTCGGATGATGCGCTGCGCTGAGCGATATGCGTAGGCGGTAGTGACTACAGCGGATGGTCTATAGGCCCGGGGGGCCCGCGGCGATACGTTAGAGCTCATGTCAAAACGTGCCAGCGGGAACACCCGTTACCAGAGCTTGGAGAAGCCATTATGGAAGAGACCAGTTTGTTGTCGGAAGCTGAGACAGCGCGCTACAGGGAACAGGGATACCTGGCCCTGAAGGACATGTGCCCGCAGGACGAGGTGGGCTATATCCGCAGGACGCTGCTCGACCTGTTCGCGAACAAGACCGGCTACAACGAGGGTGCGCAGTATGACTTTGTGAGCCGCGACGACCCGTCCAAGCCGGCCAAGTTTCCCAGTTTGCACGATCCGCGTCATTATGCCCCGGGCCTCTTGAAGACCGAGTACCACGAGCGCACCCTGGAACTGGCCCGTCAGCTGCTGGGCCCGGAGGCGGCCCTGTATGGCGAGCATGCCCTGCTCAAGCCCGGCCCGCACGGGCCGGAGACGCCGTGGCACCAGGACGAGGCCTTCCGTTCGCCGGACTTCGTCTACAACGAACTCAGCATCTGGCTGGCGCTGCAGCCGGCCACGACCGAAAACGGCTGCATGCAGTTCATCCCGGGTTCCAACAAGTGGGAAGTGCTGGAGCACCGCTCGCCGGGCGGCGACAAGACCTTGCATCCGCTGGAATGCTGCGGCGACTTTCCGCGCGACCAGGCCGTGCCGGAACCGCTGGATCCGGGCGGCATCACGGTGCATGACGCCCGCACCCTGCACTTCACCGGGCCGAACATCTCGCCGGCGCCGCGCCTGGCCTACATCCTGATCTACAACACGCCGCCGGTGTACAAGCCTGGCCGGCGCGAGTTCCCATGGCTGGAAGGCCGCTGGACCGACAGCCAGACCCGCAAGAAGCAGTGGCACAAGCGCGGCGGGCTGGCGGTGGACGTGATGCGCCGGCTGCCCGCCGCGCGGTTCACCAGCCCGCGCTGGGTGGCCTGGGCCACGATCCGGGCGGTGTCCAAGGTCTGGCCGCGCTAGGCGGCGTAGATACGGCGCGCGGATAAGGGGCGCAGGGGCCGCAAGAGTCCCTGCGAGAGGGGGGCGAACGAGGCCGGCAAGCGACGCTTGCCGGCCTCGGCGCGTATACTGGGCGGCGTTGCGGAGCCTGAGAGGTCCGCGCAATTGCCGGAGCGGCCCGCAGCTGGCGGCCTGGCGTCTAACAATAACGAGCCGCAGCTGGCGCCCATCACTCTAGATCACTCCATGACCGCTGACCTTTCCAAGATTACCTGCGTCGAAGACCTGCGCGCCATCGCGCAGAAGCGCGTGCCGCGCATGTTCTACGACTATGCGGATTCGGGCGCCTGGACCGAAGGCACCTATCGAGCCAACGAAAGCGATTTCCAGAAGATCAAGCTGCGCCAGCGCGTGGCCGTCAACATGGAAGGCCGCTCGCTGCGCACCACGATGGTCGGCCACGACGTGGTCATGCCGCTGGCGATCTCGCCCACGGGCCTGACCGGCATGCAGCATGCGGACGGGGAAATCCTGGCGGCCAAGGCGGCGGCGGATTTCGGCGTGCCCTTCACCCTGTCCACCATGAGCATCTGCTCGCTGGAAGACATCGCCGAAGCCACCAGGAAGCCTTTCTGGTTCCAGCTCTACGTGATGCGCGACCGCGAGTTCGTCGCCAACCTGATCGACCGCGCCAAGGCGGCCGGCTGCTCGGCGCTGGTGCTGACGCTGGACCTGCAGATCCTGGGCCAGCGCCACAAGGACATCAAGAACGGCCTGTCGACGCCGCCCAAGCCCACCCTGCGTAACCTCATCAACCTGGCCACCAAGCCGCGCTGGTGCATGGGCATGCTGGGCACCAAGCGCCGCACCTTCGGCAATATCGTCGGCCACGCCAAGGGCGTGAGCGACCTATCCTCGCTGTCGTCCTGGACGGCCGAACAGTTCGACCCGCGCCTGAGCTGGGACGACGTCGAATGGATCAAGCAGCGCTGGGGCGGCAAGCTCATCATCAAGGGCATCCTGGACGTCGAGGACGCGCAGTTGGCTGCCAACAGCGGCGCCGATGCGCTCATCGTCAGCAACCATGGCGGACGCCAGCTGGATGGCGCCATGTCGTCCATCGCCGCGCTGCCCTCGATCGCCGACGCCGTGGGCTCGAAGATCGAGGTGTGGATGGACGGCGGCGTGCGTTCCGGCCAGGACATCCTGAAGGCCGTGGCGCTGGGCGCGCGCGGCGCCATGATCGGCCGCGCCTTCCTTTACGGCCTGGGCGCCTACGGCCAGGACGGCGTGCGCCGTGTGCTGGAGATCCTGTACAAGGAAATGGACACGACCATGGCGCTGTGCGGCCGCCGTTCCATCGAGCCCGGCGACCGCAGCATCCTGCTGCCCGGAACCTATCCGAACTGAATGGCGCCGCGGCCCGAGATCAAAAGCCTGGACATGGGAGCGTGGCCAGGCTTTTTTCTTGCCGGCGGGCATCGCGCCCGGCCCGGCAGCGTTCGCGAGCAAACGCGGGAGTCTCCATGACGTGTAAGAAACTGGGCGGCGCGCGCCGTCCGGGCGCGGGAAGGCGGCTGTGGGGCGCCATCGCGGTGGCGCTGCTGCCGGCCGTCGCCGCGGCGCAGCAGACGACGCTGTACGTCGGCATGAACGGGGGCGACATGGCGCGCGCCTTCACACAGCACGTGTTCCCGGATTTCGAGCGCGCCAATAACGTCAGGATCGTGGTGGAGCCGGGCCTGTCGACGGAAGTGCTGGCGCGGGCGCAGGCCCGCAGGGACAAGCCGCAGCTGCATCTGATGTTCCTGGACGACGGCATCATGGCGCGGGCCATTTCCATGGGCCTGTGCGAACCGCTCAACGACGACCCGGTGCTGAAGGAGCTGTATCCCACCGCGTTGAAGAAGGACCGCATGGCCGCGGGCATCGACATCGGCATGACCGGCCTGGGCTACAACACCAAGGTGTACGCGGAACAGGGCTGGGCGCCGCCGACTTCGTGGATGGATCTGGCGGATCCCAAGTACAAGGGCAAGGTCGTGGTCCAGTCGGCTTCGAACAGCACCTTCGGCCTGCACGCGTTCCTGATGTTCAACCGCATCCAGGGCGGCGACGACCAGAACTACGAGCCCGGCTTCGCGAAATGGCCGGCCGCCATCGGCCCCAACGTGCGCGAATACCTGCCGGATTCCGCCCGGTTGGCCGAGATGATCCAGGCTGACGAGGCCGTGCTGTTTCCCTGGACGCCCACCGCGATCAGCCGCCTGAAGCGGCGCGGCGCGCATGTGGAGTACGCGCAGCCCAAGGAGGGCGCGGTCATCCTGATGGTGGGCGAGTGCGTCGTCGCGAAGAACAGCGAGCCCGAGCTGTCGCAGAAGCTGGCGCTGTACCTGCTTTCGGCGCAGGCGCAGGCCAAGGCGCTGGAGAAAGGCGGGCATTTTCCTTCCAACCGCAACGTGTTGGCGCCCGAGGGCCATGCGGACGCGCTGCAGCGCTTCCAGGGTTATATGTCGAACGCCAGGATCCTGAACTGGGACCAGATCAACGAGGCCCGGCCGGCGTTCAACGCGCGCTGGAACCGGGAGATCGAGCGCTGACGGCCCCCTGCCCCGCGCGCCGCAAAAAGCGCAAAATCTGCAAAGGCCGGCCCGCTACATTGCTCTCCAAGGAGACCGCATGAAGCCCGCAACCCTCAACCAGTATGGCCAGCGCCTGGAACCCGTCCTGCGCTGGCTGGCAAGCCACCCCGATGCCGACCCGGACCTGTACCGGCTGGCCGAGCTGGCCTGTCTGTCGCCGTACCACTTCCATCGCGTCTACCGCGCCATGATGGGAGAGACGGTGAACGCCACCGTGCAGCGCATCCGCATGCACCGCGCGGCGGTGGCGCTGGGGAATTCCGAGGCTTCCTTGCGCGAGGTGGCGCAGCGCGCCGGCTATGAGTCGGACGCGGCGTTCAACCGGGCATTCGGCGCGACCTTCGGCATATCGCCGGGGCGCTACCGGGCTGTCCGCTCCCGTCCCTTCGACCCACAGGAGCTAGGCATGTATCCCATCAAGATCGAAACCTTTCCCGGCGCAACGCTCGCGGTCCTGTCGCATCGCGGCAGCTATCAGGAAATCGGCCCGCTGTTCACGCGCGCCTTCATGCTGGCCGTCAGCCGCGGCATTGCGCAGCCGGAATCCATCGGCTATGGCGTGTACTTCGACGACCCCGAACAGGTGCCGGCCAGCCAGCTGCGCTCCATGGCCGGCATGTCGGTGGCGCCCGACGCCGATCTGGGCGGCGAGCTGGAACGCTTCGAGATTCCCGAAGGCCGCTGCGCCATCCTGACCTACACCGGGCCCTACAACGAGATGGACAAGGCCTACAACTGGATGTTCTCGGAATGGCTGCCCGGCAGCGGCGAGGTGCCGGCGGATTTCCCCATGTTCGAGCAGTACCTGAACGATCCGCGCACCACGCCGCCGGCGCAATTGCAGACGCGCATCTGCATGCCGCTGAAATAGCGGGCGGACGCGCGTCTGCGTCTGGCGCGCTTAGCGCGCCGGCGTCTGGAAACTGACCTGGGCGGGACGGCCCGGCAGATTCAGGGTCGCAGTGGCGGGCGGCGTGGTGGCCACCACCTGGCCCGCGCGCAGCACCAACAGGCGGGTGGCGCGCAGGCGCAGCGCCTCGACGGCGTCGCGCGCCTGCAGCAGCACCAGGTCGGCGCGCTTGCCGACGGCCAGGCCGGTTTCGTCCAGGCCCAGGATCTGGGCGGGCGTGGTGGTGACGGCCTCGAAACAGGCGCGCATGGCGTCCTGGCCCGTCATCTGGGCCACGTGCAGGCCCATGTGCGCCACTTCCAGCATGTCGCCCGAGCCCAGGCTGTACCAGGGGTCCATCACGCAGTCATGGCCGAAGGCCACGGGCACGCCGGCGGCCAGCAGCTCGGGCACGCGCGTCATGCCGCGGCGCTTCGGATAGGTGTCGTGGCGGCCCTGCAGCGTGATGTTGATCAGCGGATTGGCGATGGCGGCCACGCCGGCTTCGCGCATCAGCGGGATCAGTTTGGAGACGTAGTAGTTGTCCATGGAGTGCATGGACGTCAGATGCGAACCCGTCACGCGGCCCTGCAGGCCCAGGCGCTGCGTGTGGTACGCCAGCGTCTCGATGTGGCGCGACAGCGGGTCGTCGCTTTCGTCGCAGTGCATGTCCACGCGCAGGCCGCGTTCGGCGGCCAGTTCGCACAGGATGCGCACCGATTCCGCGCCGTCCTGCATGGTGCGTTCGAAATGCGGAATGCCGCCCACCACGTCCACGCCCATGTCCAGCGCGCGCTTGAGGTTGTCCAGGGCGCCGGGGGCGCGCAGCACGCCGTCCTGCGGAAAGGCCACCAGTTGCAGGTCCAGGTAGGGTTTGACCTTCTCGCGCACGTGCAGCAGCGCTTCGGTGGCCAAGAGGCGCGGATCGCACACGTCCACGTGCGAACGGATCGCCAGCAGGCCGCGTGCCACTGCCCAGTCGCAATAGGCCAGCGCGCGCTCGACCAGCGCTTCCTGGGTCAGCAGCGGCTTGAGCTCGCCCCACAGCGCGATGCCTTCCAGCAGCGTGCCCGACTGGTTCACCCGTGGCAGTCCGAAGGACAACGTGGAGTCCATGTGGAAGTGCGCGTCGACGAAAGGCGGCGCCACCAGCTGGCCGCCCGCGTCCACGGTCTGCGCGGCCTCGGCCTTCAGCGCCGGCTCCAGCGCCACGATGCGGCCGCCGGCGATGCCGATGTCGATGTTCTGGCGGCCATCGGGCAGCGTGCAGTGTCTGAGTATCAGGTCGAGCATGGTGTTCCTAGCGGAAGATTTCATTGTTCATGGTACTGCGCAAGCCCTTCGCCGCACGAAACCGGCGTCACCCCATCCGGGTCGCATGGAGCCGGCTCTGCCGGTCCATCGCGACGCCCCTGGGGGAAGCGCGCAGCGCTCGGGGGGGCCCTACCTTTCTCCCTTACGGTAGGGCTTCATCAACGCCTGCGGGTAGGCGGCGCGGCGCGCCATCACCACCAGGGCGAGGATGGACAGGACGTAGGGCAGCATCAGGTAGACCTGGTACGGCAGTTCAGGCATGCCGGGCAGCGCTGCGCCGCCCTGCTGCATGCGCAGCTGCAATGCGTCGAAGAAGGCGAAGATCAGCGCGCCGACGAGCGCCTTGCCGGGCCGCCACGAGGCGAACACGACCAGCGCCACGCAGACCCAGCCGCGGCCGTTGACCATGTTGAAGAAGAAGGCGTTGAACGCCGCCAGGGTCAGGAAGCTGCCCGCCACGCCCATCAGCGCGGAGCCCGCCACGATGGCGCCCATGCGCAGGCGCGTCACCGACAGGCCCTGTCCTTCGGCGGCGGCCGGGTTCTCGCCCACCATGCGGATCGCCAGGCCGACGGGCGTACGGTTCAGCACCCAGGCCAGGATGGGCACCGCGGCCAGCGCCAGCAAGGTCATGGGCGTCTGCCCCGCCAGCACCGGGCCGATGAACGGTATGCCGTCCAGGAATTTCATCTCGGCGAACGGCGTGATCGTGGGCGGCGTGTTCACGCTGGGGAACGTGACGCGATAGGCGAAGTAGCTCAGGCTGGTGGCCAGCAGGGTCACGCCCAGGCCGGACACGTGCTGCGACAGGCCCAGCGGCACAGTCAGTACGGCGTGCAGCAGGCCGAACACGGCGCCCGCGAAAGCGGCCGCCAGCACGCCCACGTAGAGTGGCGCGCCCAGGTACACCACCAGCCAGCCGGTGAAGGCGCCGGCGGCCATGATGCCTTCGATGCCCAGATTCAGCACGCCCGCGCGTTCGCACAGCAGCACGCCCAGCGTGCCCAGTATCAACGGCGTGGCCAGGCGCAGCACCGCCACCCAGAACGCCGAAGAACTCATCAGATCCATCCATTCCATGGCGCGCTCCTCAAGCCCGGTTGCGGCGCAGGCGGTACTGCGCGAATAGCGTCGCGACCAGCATGGCGAGCAACGAAGTGGCGACGATGACGTCGGCGATGTAGTTCGGCACCGAGATGGCGCGGCTCATGCTGTCCGCGCCCACCAGCATGCCGGCCACGAACAGGCTGGCCAGGATCACGCCTAGCGGATGCAGGCCGGCCAGCATGGCGACCACCACGCCGGTGTAGCCATAGCCCGGCGACATGTCGAGCGTGACGTAGCCGGTGCGGCCCGCCACCTCGATCGCGCCCGCCAGGCCGGCCAGCGCGCCCGACAGCATGGCGGTGCCCAGCATCACGCGGTTGACCGGCAGGCCCAGGAAGCGCGAGGCGTGCGCGTTGGCGCCGACTGCGCGCATCTGGAAGCCGAACACCGTGTAGCGGTTCAGCAGCCACAGGCCCAGCGCCAGGCCCGCGGCCCACAAGAGGCCGGTATGGGCGCGCGTGCGCTCGATCAGCTTGCCGAGTTCCAGGTCGCCGTTGAGCGCCACGGACTGCGGCCAGCCCATGGCCATGGGATCCTTCATGGGGCCGTCCAGCATCATGGACACGAACAGCAGCACGATGAAGTTGCCCAGCAGCGTGGTCACCACTTCGTCCACGCCCAGGCGGGTCTTGAGGATGGCGGGGATCAGCAGCAGCAAGGCGCCGGCCAGCGCCGCAGCCAGCATCATGCCGGCGAAGAGCGCGGGCACGGGCAGGTCGAAGCCGGTGCCGTCATGCAGGCCGCCCACCGCCACCGCGGCCAGCGCGCCCAGGTACAGCTGGCCCTCGGCGCCGATGTTGTAGAAGCGCGCGCGGAATGCCACGGCACAGGCCAGGCCGGTCAGCATCAGCGGGGTGGCGCGGGTCAGCGTTTCCGACAGGGCGAAGCGCGAGCCGAACGCGCCTTCGAACAGCAGGGCGTAAGTGCGGCCCACGGGGGCGCCGGCCCAGGCCACCAGCAGGGTGCAGACCGCCAGCGTGAAGGCGATGGCCGCGAAAGGGGCCAGGGCCAGCGCCAGGCGGCTGGGCTCCGGGCGGCGTTCCAGGATCAGTTTCATGCGAGTAATGCTCGGTAGGAGGTGGTGTCGCGCGGCAGGGAGGCTGTGTTCATCCCTGCGTGCCCGTCATGGCCAGACCCACCGTGGCGGGCGTCCATTCGGATACCGGCTTCACGGCGATCAGCTTGCCGCCGCACAGCACCGCGATGCGGTCGGCCAGCGCGAAGATCTCTTCCAGGTCTTCGGAGACCAGCAAGACGCCGGCGCCGCGCGTGCGCGCCGCCAGCAGCTGTTCGCGCACGTAGGCGACCGCGCCGATGTCCAGGCCCCAGGTGGGCTGGTCGGCCACGATGAAGCGCGGCTCGCGCGCCAGCGTGCGGCCCAGGATCAGCTTCTGCATATTGCCGCCGGACAGGCTGCGGGTGCGCACGTCCAGCGACGCGGCGCGCACGTCGAACTGCTTGGCCAGCTTCTGCGCGTAGGCGCGGCCGGCGCGGGCGCGGATCAGGCCCCAGCGCGCGAAGCGCCGGTCCTTCAGGTCTTCGACGATGGCGTTTTCCCACAGCGGGCTGTCGCCGATCACGCCTTCGCCATGGCGGTCTTCCGGGATGCGGCCGACGTGGGCGGCGGTCCAGCCGGCCGGCGTCGTCGGCGCCGCCGCATGTTCGGGGCCGAGACGGATGGTGCCTTCCGAGGGCTGGCGCAGGCCGGTCAGCACCGACACCAGCGCCTGCTGGCCGTTGCCGGCCACGCCCGCGATTGCCACGATCTCGTGCTTGTGGATAACCAGGTCCAGGCTGTCCAGGCGCGGCGCGCCGTCGCGGGCGTCGCGCACGGTCACTTGCGACAGGGTCACCACGGGCGCGGCCTGCTCGGCGGCGGCCACCGCTTCGGCGTGCGGCATGACGACCTTGCGGCCCACCATCAGCTCGGCCAGTTCGGCCGGACTGGTGTCCGCGGTGTCACGCTCGGCCACCAGCTTGCCCTGGCGCAGCACCGCCACGCGGCCCGACACGGCCATCACCTCGTCCAGCTTGTGCGAAATGAAGATGACGGCCAGGCCTTCGTCGACAAAGCCGCGCAAGGTGGCGAACAGGTCCTGCACTTCCTGCGGCGTGAGCACGGCGGTGGGCTCGTCCAGGATCAGGACGCGCGCCCCGCGGTAGAGCGCCTTCAGGATTTCGACGCGCTGCTTCTCGCCGACCGACAGCGTGCCGACGCGCGCGTCCGGATCCACGCCCAGGCCGAAGCGCTGGCCGAGTTCCACCAGGCGCTGGCGCGCCTTGCCGCGGCCGGACGCCAGCTTCCACAGCGGTTCCGTGCCGACCATGATGTTGTCCAGCACGGTCAGGTTGTCGGCCAGCGTGAAGTGCTGGTGCACCATGCCGACCCCGGCCGCCAGCGCGGCGTCTGGCCGCCCAGGGGGCAAGGGCTGGCCGAAGACTTCGATGTTGCCGGCGTCGGCCACGTAATGGCCGAACAGGATCGACACCAGGGTCGATTTGCCGGCGCCGTTCTCGCCCAGCAATGCCAACACTTCGCCCTGGCGCAGCGTGAGCGATACGTCGTCATTGGCCGTCAGGCTGCCGAAGCGTTTGGTGATCCCCGTCAGTTGCAGGGCGAGAGGCGCTGGTTTCATCGTGCCGAGGACTTGGGTTCTTTGTCGTTGACCTTGACGGTGAAGCTGCCGTCCAGGATGGCCTTCTGCTTGGCCTGGACCTTGGCCATCAGGTCGGCGGGGATCTTGCTTTCGAAGGTGCCCAGCGGCGCCAGCGACGAACCCTGGTGCTTCATCAGCGAGTACTGGCCGTAGTCATCGGCCTTGAACGTGCCGGCGCGCACCTGCTTGAGCGCTTCCTCGATGGTGGGCTCCATGCTCCACAGCGCCGAGGCGACCACGGTGTCCGGGTACTGCTGCTGCGTATCGATCACGTTGCCGATGGCCAGCTTGCCGCGCTCCTTGGCGGCGTCCGACACGCCGAAGCGCTCGGCGTAGAGCACGTCCGCGCCCTTGTCGATCATGGCGAAGGCGGCTTCCTTGGCCTTCGGGGGATCGAACCAGGAGCCGATGAAGGTCACGGTGAACTCGGCCTGCGGGTTCACTTCCTTGGCGCCTTCGATGAAGGCGTGCATCAGGCGGTTCACTTCAGGAATGGGGTAGCCGCCGACCAGGCCGATCTTGCCGGTCTTGCTCATGCCGCCGGCAATCATGCCGGTCAGGTAGGCGGGTTCCTGGATGTAGTTGTCGAATACCGAGAAGTTGGGCTGCTGCGGCTTGCCCGAGGAACCCATCAGGAAGGCGGTCTGCGGATAGTCCTTGGCCACCTTGCGGGCGGCGGCCTCCACCGCGAAGGCCTCGCCCACCACCAGCTTGTTGCCCTGCTCGGCGTACTGGCGCATCACGCGCTCGTAGTCGGCGTTGGTGACGTTTTCCGAGAACGTGTATTCGATCTCGCCGCGGTCACGGGCCGCGACCAGTGCCTTGTGGATGCGCGACACCCATTGCTGTTCGACCGGCACCGTGTAGATGGCGGCGACCTTGGTCTTGGCGGGCGCCTGGGCCTGGGCGGCGCCCGCGAACAGCAGCGCGCCGGCAGCGGCGGCGGCCAGCTTGAGCAGGCCGCGGCGGGCGATGCCGGCGACGGACGGGGTGGAAGAGGCTTTCATGCAGGTGACTCCTACGCGGGGAGGGAAAGGGACGGGGAATGGCGGCGATGCGGGCCCGGCGCCGTGCCGCGCGCGGCGCAAGCGCGCACGCGGCCGCGGCCTGGTTCCATATGGCCGCGGCCGGCAGGCGTGCCGGGGCGAGCGTACGGAAACGAGGGCGTGGGATCGGTCATCGGATGGGAGCGCCAGGAGACGCGCCCCATCCGAATGATCGGGTTCGCAGCCAGCCCTGGCGAAGCAAGTTGTATGCCATGGGGCATTCCCGCGACAAGTCGGGGAAACCTGATGGCCGGGCAGGATTATAGGCACCCTGGCGGGGATTGGTGGCACCAGGACGGTGCGCGGCGTCGCAAGGGGTGGACAGAGTGCTTCTTGTGTCCACCGTCAGCGGGTCTGACAGTGCGCCGGGGCAAGGTCCGATGGGCCCGCGGACGCCGCATCATTGATGCCTAGAGCACTGTCTGGCTGAGGGAGGCAGGAAACAGCAGGGGCAGGCGCCGGCCGGTCTGACGGCGCGGGCGGGCGGATTAGACGAACCGGCCGCACAAATAGGGAGGCCCCACCGAAGCGGGGCCATCGTTCGGACCTAGTTGCATCACCGGCATTCACATCCGGGAGTGGCTTTCCTAGGGCAGCGCTGGGACTGTACCGGTTTCTGGCATGCCCTTCAACCAGGTTTTCGGCGGCGCGTGTGGGGGCGCCCTTCGATAGGCGGAGAACAGGACTAATGGAATGGGAACTGCGGGTAACGGTGTTCTCTGCGCCCAGAATGGGGCGTTATCTGAACAAGTATGGCGGGGACGCGCTGCGTGCTGCCGTTGCCTACGATCACAACGTCCTGCTGGCGCAGGCGTTGATGCCTGCCTTGCAGACCCTCGAAATAGTGCTTCGGAATGCCATCCATCGAAGCCTGAGCAGGTCGATGGGAAATCCCGACTGGTGGAATGGTCTGCCCATGCCCGAATTCGATTGGCTGCACGCCGCGGTGAACGATGCGGGAAACAAGATCCAACGACGCCGGGAACGCGTCACCATCGACAAGATCGTGGCCGAATTGACCTTTGGATCGTGGACCCGGCTGTTCAATGCGCAACACGGACGCACGCTATGGGGGCGTCTTCTGCTGGCGTTTCCGACCTGCCCCAAGATAAAGCGCCAGCGCGGTCCTATCAGTTCGTCGCTGAACCGCATCCGCGATCTGCGAAACCGCGTCATGCACCACGAGCCATTGCTTTGGGTGGCCCCGTCCGTGAAAGAGATTCACGCCGACATCCTGGAGGTCCTGGACTGGATCGACCCGGGCATCAACCTCTGGCTCGCCCGGCATGACGCCTTGCCGGCGAAGTGGGCTGAAGGCGTGGCGATCTGAGCCGCGAATGGCGGATCCGCCGGGTTCAAGGGCATTCCAAGTATGGAACGCGCCGTTGCGCCAGCAGGCGTGCCGTTCCCGGGGCCGCAAGCCTAAAATCGCATAAGAGCCGCGCGCGTGGCGCGGCAAGCTGGAAGACTCCATGCAAGACATACAACTACTGCTGGAACAGTATGGCGGGTGGCTGGTATTCGCCAACGTGCTGGTCGAGCAGGCCGGCTTGCCGGTGCCCGCCTATCCCATGCTGATCGCCGCGGGCGCGCTGGCGGGCGCGGGCGGCTGGCTTACGCCCTGGCTGGCCGCCACCGCCGCCTGCCTGCTGGCCGACACCATTTGGTACGTGGCCGGCCAGCGTTACGGCTCGCGCCTGTTGGGCGTGATCTGCAAGATGTCGCTGTCGCAGGACTCCTGCATCCGGCAGACGCAACGCCTGTACCTGCGCATCGGCGTGCGCGCCCTGCTGGTGTGCAAGTTCCTGCCGGGGGCGGGCGCCCTGTCCACGGTGATGGCGGGCCTCACGGGCACGCCCTATCGCCGCTTCCTGGCCTATGACCTGGCGGGCTCCCTGATCTGGGTGGGTTCGGCCCTGTTGCTGGGCGGCCTGTTCCACAGCGTGGTGAACGACGTGCTGGAGATCCTGGGCACCTATGGCGCGATGGGGCTGGGCGTGCTGGCCGCGGTGCTGGCGCTGTACATCCTGGCGCGCTTCCTGCGGCGCCGGATCCTGCTGCGCAGCCTGCGCGTGATTCCGCGCCTGTCGGTGGACGAGCTGATGCGCTGGCGCCAGGACGGCCGCAATGCGCTGGTGTTCGACGTGCGCCCCGAAGCGTTGCGCGCAGAGCAACGCATACCTGGCGCGATCGCGGTGGACCTGAAGGCGCCCTTGCCCACGCTGGACGCCCAGGCGCTGGAATCCGACATCGTCGTGTACTGCGCCTGCCCCAACGAAGTGTCAGCCGCGTTGCTGGCGTCGCGGCTGCGCGCCGCGGGCTATCCCAAGACCTGGGCCTTGCGCGGCGGCTACCAGGCCTGGCAGGAACACGAACACCCGGCTCCGCCACAAGGCGCATAATTCCGCCATCAGCCCGCTCAGACGGCGGGCAGCCTACAAGGAGAGACAGGCATGCGGATTTTGTTCCTGGGCGCCGGCGGTACCGGCGGATACTTCGGCGGACGGGCGGCCCAGGCGGGCGCGGACGTGACCTTCCTGGTGCGCGAAGCGCGCGCCGCGCGGATCCGCGAGCAGGGCCTGCGCATCAAGAGCCCGCTGGGCGATGCCACGCTGCAGCCTCAGCTGGTCACGCAGCAGACCCTGCAGGGCGGCTACGACGTGGTGGTGCTCAGTTGCAAGGCCTACGACCTGGACAGCGCCATCGAGGCCATCCGCCCTGCCGTGGGGCCGGATACCGCAGTGCTGCCCATCATGAACGGCGTGCTGCAATACGACGTGCTGGACCGCGAATTCGGGCCGCACCGGGTGCTGGGCGGCCTGTGCCAGATCAACGCCACGCTCGGTCCCGAGGGCGAAGTGGTGCACCTGGGCAAGTACGCCAACATCGTCTTCGGCGAGCGTGCAGGCCCTGCCCGCAGCGAGCGCTGCGTCGCGCTGGAACAGGCGCTGGCCGGCGGTGAATACGTCAGCCGCCTGAGCACCGACATCTACCAGGACATCTGGGAGAAATACGTGTTTCTGACGACGCTGGCAGCCGCCACCTGCCTGATGCGTGGCACCGTTGGGCAGATTGCCTCTTCTGACGACGGCATCGACATCATGACCGGGCTGCTGCAGGAATCGCAAGCCGTTGCCGCCGCCTCGGGCCACGCGGTGCGGCCGGAAGCCGACGCCTCGGCGCGCAAGCTGATCGCGGACCGTACCCAGCCCGTCACTGCTTCGATGTTCCGCGACCTGAGCCAGGGCTTGCCGGTCGAGGCCGACCACATCGTTGGCGACATGGTCCGGCGCGCCCGCAACCTGGGCGTGGACGCGACCTATCTGCGCACCGCCTACGCGCACCTGCAGGTCTACCAGGCGCAGCGCGCCGCGGCCTGAGCGCCGCCTTCCCGGCGGCCCCTGTTCAAGCGGAGCCGCCGGGAGCACACTGGCATGGCGGGTCCGGCCGGCTGCCGCCATGCCCGTTCCGCCCAGGCTTCCCCGCTATTGGTGCATGAATTGCAAAAAACTCGTCCGTATTTACGGGTTTTTTGATCGGATTTGAACGAATAGTATGGCTTTGCCTGAGCCGGAGCGCGCAATGCCGCAAGTCGCGGCGGCCCTGGCTCCCCTACCAAGGAGCAAGACCATGAAAGTTGCACTGATCGGAATTACCGGCCGCGTGGGTTCGCGCGTGGCTGACGAGTTGCTCAAGCGCGGCCACCAGGTCACGGGCATCGCCCGCAACCCGGCCGACGTCAATCCCCAGCCTGGCCTGACCGTCAAGCAGGGCGACGCCACCGACCCGCAAGCGCTGACCCCGCTGCTGACCGGCCATGACGCCGTGATCAGCGCATCGCGCTTCGTGTCCTCCGACGCCAAGCCGCTGCTGAGCGCCGTGAAGGACGCGGGCGTGCCGCGGCTGCTGGTGGTGGGCGGCGCGGGCAGCCTGCTGGTCGCGCCCGGCAAGATGCTGATCGATACCCCTGAATTCCCCGATGCCTACAAGCCGGAGGCCCGCGCTGGCGTGGTGTTCCTGGACACGCTGCGGCATGAGAAGGTGCTGAACTGGACCTTCCTGTCGCCGTCCGCCCTGTTCGAGCCGGGCGAGCGCACCGGCAAGTTCAAGCTGGGCGACGACACCTTGCTGGCCGACGACGAAGGCAAGAGCTGGATTTCGATGGAGGACTATGCGATTGCGCTGGTCGACGAGCTTGAGGCGCCCAAGCATTCGCGCCGCCGTTACACCGTCGGCTACTGATCCGGACAGCCGGCTGAGCGCAAAGGGCCTCGCGAGAGGCCCTTTTTTTCGTTCCGGACTAGGGCCGGAATCCATGTTTTTGTTTGTAAACTGGCGCACCGCCAACCGGCGTTCCGATACCTGAGCTTGCCCTGTATGCGTATGAAGTTGAAATCGTTGGTCCTCTGTATGCTGGTTGCCGCCTCCGGTCTGGCGGTTGCCCCGGCCAGCGTGGCCGCGCCCCAGTCCAACAAGGACATCGCGGTGGCGTTCTTCCGCATGATGTTCCAGGACCGCGATACCGATGAGGCGGTGCGCCGGTACGTCAGCCCCGAGTACACGCAGCACAACCCGTACATGCAGGACGGCGTCGGCCCCCTGGTGGATTTCTTTCCCGCCTATTTCGAACAGCATCCGCAAGCCATCGTCGAGATCAAGCGCGTGATCGCCGAAGGCGATCTGGTGCTGATCCACAACCTGTGGCGCGATTCTCCGGAAGACCGCGGCCAGGCCGTCATGGACATCTTCCGCGTGGAAAATGGCAAGATCGTCGAGCACTGGGACGTGAGCCAGGAAATCCCCGAGAACCCGGCCAACAAGAACGGCATGTTCTAGGAAGCAAGGCATGGCCAGCATCGAACCCGTAGATCTGCCCCGCGCGTACCTGCTGCTGAACCACGGTCCCACCGTGCTGGTGACCAGCGCCCACGGCGAGGCGCGCAATGTCATGGCGGCCGCCTGGGCCATGCCCCTGGACTTCAGCCCGCCCAAGATGCTGGTGGTGGTCGACAAGAACACCTACACGCGCGAACTGATCGAAGCATCCGGCGAGTTCGCCCTGTGCATACCCACGCGCGCCCAGGCCCGCGCCACGCTGCGCGTAGGCACGGATTCCGGACGCAACGAGGACAAGTTCCAGGCCAGCGGCCTGACGACCTTTCCGGCCAGCAAGATCGGCGCGCCGCTGGTCAGCGGCTGCCTGGGCTGGCTGGAATGCCGCGTCGTGCCCGAGCCGCACAACCAGCAGGCCTACGATCTCTTCATCGGCGAGGTGGTGGCCGCGTGGGCGGCGCCGGAAGCGTTCTCCGGCAACCGCTGGCATTTCCCCGACGACGAGCGCCGCTCGGTGCATTACGTGGCCGGCGGCTCCTTCTTTGCCACCGGCGAAGCGTTCAACGTTTCCGATTCGGAGTGATCCCCATGCGCAGCGTTTATCTGGCCGGTTTCGACGTGTTCCTGCCCGACGCGGCCGCGCACGGCAAGCGTTTGCAGGCCTTGTGCGCCACCTACGGATTCGAGGGCCTGTTTCCGCTGGACAACGAGGCGCCGCGGGACCTGTCCGGTCCGGCGCTGGCGCAATGGATCTATCGAGAAAACGTTGCGCTGATCCGGCGCGCGGACATGGTGATGGCGAACCTGAATCCGTTTCGCGGCGCGGAGCCCGATTCCGGCACGGCCTTCGAGGTGGGCTACGCGATCGCCTGCGGCAAGCCGGTGTGGGGCTACACCGGGCAGGCCGGCACGCTGATCGACCAGGTGGCGGTGGGCGCGGCGGCCGACGACGGCGTGTCGCGCATGGTGGACGCGGAAGGCTACACGGTGGAAGACTTCGGCTTGAACCTGAATCTGATGCTGGCGTGCAGCGCCCGCATTGTCACGGGCGGCGCCGCCGATTGTCTGGCGGCGATGGCGCGCGAGCCGGGCCGCTAGCCGTCCGGCTGAGGCACCGCTTGTCAGCGGCCGTCCGGGCTTGCGGCTTTCAGCGCGAATGCCCTGCTAACCGCGTGCGGTCTTCGCCGTTTTGCGCGGCGCGCGGCGCGGCGCCGCGGCGGGCTCGCCCAGATATCCCATCACCGCGTCGACCACGGCCTGTTCCAGCTGCTGCGTCGAGAATCCGGCGGGCGGCTCCAGCGCCGCGGCATGCACCAGCGACTCCATGATGCGCAACACCACGTAGGTTGCCAGGTCGCGGTCCTGTTGCGCGATTTCGGCGCGATGCAATTCCAGCAGATGGCGCATGCGCCGGTGGATGTCCTGGTCGGCGCGGCTGTGCTCGTGCGGCAGGTCGAACAGCGGAAACTCCCGCTCCAGCACGCGGTGTAGCGCGGGTTCCAGCAGATGGGCGTGCAGCATGGCCTCGACGATCGCCGCGACCCGTTCGCGCAGCGTGGCGGCGGGGTTGCTGTCCAGCACCGCGTCGATGACGTCCAGCATCTGGTTGTCGTGGCGGTTATGCAGCGCCGCGATCAGCGCGTTCTTGTTGGGAAAGTACTGGTACAGCGAACCGACGCTGACGCCCGCCGTTTCCGCGATCAGGTTGGTGTTGGTGCCCGCATAGCCGTGCGTGGCCAGAACGCGAGCCGTGGCTTGCAGAATCGTCTCTACGGTGTTCTGGGATCTGATCTGGCGCGGCGATTTACGGGGCTGTGGGATGGCGGTCATGGGTACTTTGCAATGCGAGTATCGAATATGAGCAATGGCTCATAAAATTTCCGGCAGGCAATCCGTTTCACCGCCCGCGCAGGGCGATTATGCCATCGCCGGTTTTGGTACCGGCCCCGGGTTGCGCATCGCTTACTCAAGGAAATCCTATGTCTCATTCATCGACGGCCGGGGCCATGCCCGCGGCCCAGGGACCCGCGCGCTCTGTTTTTGCGCAAGTCCTGCCGCTGGCGCTGGCGGTATTCGTCGGCTTTTTCATGATCGGCCTGCCCATGCCGGTATTGCCTCTGTACGTGGACGGCACGCTGGCGCTGGGCGCACTGGTCGTCGGCGTGGTGGCGGGGCTGCAGTTCGCCGCCGCGCTGTTGTCGCGCGCCTATGCCGGCTCGCTGTCTGACCGCCGCGGCGCCAAGCGCGCGGTGGTGGGCGGCTTCGCGCTGGGTTCGGTCGCCGGGCTCTTCTATCTGCTGGCCGACGACCTGTCGGCCAGGCCGCAGGCAGCGCTGGCCGCGTTGCTGGCCGGACGCGCGCTGATGGGCTGCGCCGAAAGCCTGATCGTCACCGGCGCCCTGAGCTGGGGCGTGGGCCGCGTGGGGCCGCAGAACGCCGGTCGCGTGATGGCCTGGGTGGGCGTGGCCATCTACGCCGCCTACGCGCTCGGCGCGCCGGCCGGCATGCGGCTATACGCCGCCACCGGCTTCGCGGGCATTGCCTGGGCCACGGCGCTGATTCCGCTGGCCGCCCTGGCGCTGGTGCTGCCGCTGCGCGGGGTGCGCGCGATGGGTGGCGCGCGCACGCCCTTCTATCGCGTGCTGGGCATGGTGCTGCTGCCCGGCGCGGGCCTGGCTTTGGCCAGCGTCGGCTTCGGCGTGATCACCGCGTTCGTGAGCCTGCTGTTCTCGCAGCGGGGCTGGGACGGCGCGGCGTGGATGTTCACGGCGTTCGGCGCGGGATTCATCCTGGCGCGCGTGTTCTTCGCCGGCCTGCCGGACAAGCTGGGCGGTGCGCGCGTGGCGCTGGTGTGTGTGCTGATCGAAGCGGCGGGGCAGTGGCTGATCTGGACCGGTTCCCTGCCGGCCTGGGCCTTTGCCGGCGCCTTGCTGACGGGCGCGGGCTACTCGCTGGCGTTTCCGGCCTTTGGCGTGGAGGCGGTGCGCCGCGTGCCCGCGGCAAGCCGGGGCACGGCCATGGGCGCGTATGTGGCGTTCCTGGATATTGCGCTGGGACTGAGCAGCCCGGTTGCCGGCTGGCTGGCCGGCGCGCAGGGCTACGGCGCGGTGTATGCGATGGGCGGCGCGTGCGCGCTGGCGGCGATGGTAGTGGCCATGGCGCTCAAGGCCAGGCGCTGAAGCGCAAGGCGGCGCCAGCCTGGCGCCGCCTTTGCCGGAATCAGACCGTCGCGGCCATCTCCAGCACTTCGTCGTCGATCGCTTCGGCCTGGCCGTCCTTCAGCTGTTGCAGATGGTCGGCCAGTTCCGCGATGGTCAGCGCCACCAGCCCGTGCTGCGCGGCGTACCGTTCCAGCGCCGCGCCGCGCATCATCGTGCCGTCGGCGTTCATCAGTTCGCACAGCACGCCGGCGGGACGCAGGCCGGCCAGCACCGCCAGGTCCACCGAGCCTTCGGTGTGGCCGCGGCGGGTCAGCACGCCGCCGGGCTGGGCGCGCAGCGGGAACACGTGGCCCGGGCTGACGATATCTTCGCTTTGCGCCGTCGGTGCGATGGCGGCGCGGATGGTGGTGACGCGATCCACGGCCGACACGCCGGTGCTGACGCCCTCGCGTGCCTCGATCGAGACGGTGAAGGCAGTGGCAAAGCGGCTCTGGTTGCGCTGGACCATGGGCGGCAGCTCAAGCCGGTCCAGGGTTTCGCCGGGCAGGCACAGGCAGACGATGCCGCTGCCGTCGCGGATCAACTGCGCCATGACCGGCACGGTCAGCTTGTCGGCGGCCACGATCAGGTCGGCCTCGTTCTCGCGGTCGAAGTCGTCCATGAGGATGACGGGACGGCCCAGGCGCAGATGATGCAAGGCGCGCTGCAAGCGGGCGGCGAAAGGCTGCGAAGCCAGGCTGGGGATGGGGGACTGCTGGGTAAGGGTAACGTTGGACATTTGAAACGCTCTCGCAAGTTGAAAGGGGCGAAAAACGTTTCAGGGCTACTCGACAGCCGAACGCAATACGACAGTCCAGGCGCAAGCGCGCCTGGTGCTACCGGGTTTGTGCCGGCACATCTTCTCTCATCCGGACTATGACCGTCGGCCCTGGCATCTCACCAGATCTGCTGACCCCGGCATCCACGAAGGACGCCGGGCGCTCGCGGGCTCGCCACATTGCATGGCATACCGCCGGTGGGGAATTTCGCCCCGCCCTGAAGACGTACTGCATGTCGTGTTAACGACCTGGAGGATTGTACGCCTGTCCGCGGCGGGGCCCGGAATACGCTTGCTGCGCCTGGGGTCTTGGCGGCCGACGGGGACGGACCCCGTCCGGTCAGGAGGCGGTGGCGGCGGTTTCGGAGGCCGCTTCGGTGGTCGCAGCCTCGGTCTCGCCGGCTTTCTTTTTCTTCTTCTTGGCCGGCAGCGCCAGCATCGTGCCGCGGCACGGCGGCGTGCCGCAGAGGCAGCGGTAGCCTTCCTTGAGCTTCTTGGTGATGCGGCCGTCCAGCACCAGGCCGTAGTCGTACGACAATTCGGTGCCGCGCGGGATGTCGCGCAGCGCGACGATGTAGACGCGCTTGCCGTGCTTGCCTTCCTGGGCTTCGCAGTTGGGCTCGCAGGAATGGTTGATCCAGCGGGCGTCGTTGCCTTGGTCGCCGCCGTCGATCACGCGGCCGGAACTGAGCGCGAAGAAGAAGGTGTGGAAGGGATCGTCCGGATTCGTCGGATGACGGCGGTCGGCTTCCTTGGCGCTGATGCGCTCGCCGCCGTACTCGATGATGCGCGTGCCCGCGGGGATCTTGCGCGCGGCGAAGACGCCGTTGCCGTGCAGCTTGGAGCGGCGGACGACATGCCAGGGCTTGATCGGGGTGTCTTCGTTGGTCATTGATCAGTGGAAGTGGCGGTGAGACGAAACAGGATTATATCGGCGCGTTTTTGACAGCTTGATAGGCGTATAGTGTGCGCCGCTACGTTCCTCCCATTTTCCTGGTTAGCACCATGATTGTCCGTCCGCGTCCTTCCGCGCTGGCTTTGTTCTTTGTCTTGCGCGGGTCCATCATCCCGCGGATCCTCAGCCGCATCCTCGTCATCACGGCGCTGTCCTGCTTCGTGGTGTGGATGTACCACCAGGAATGGTTCTCGCCCGCCCATCTGTCGGCGGTGCCGTTCTCGTTGTTCGGCCTGGCCCTGTCCGTGTTCATGGGCTTTCGCAACAACGTCTGCTACGACCGCTGGTGGGAAGCGCGCAAGCAGTGGGGCGACCTGATCGTGCAGGCGCGCAGCCTGGCGCGCGAAAGCTCGGTGCTGCTGGCGGCCAGCACCGCCAACCCGGTGCAGGAGCGCATCGTGCGCCGTTGCATCGGCTTTGGCTACGCGCTGGCGGCGCGGCTGCGGCAGGAAGACATGGCTTCTGCCGCGCGTCCCTGGGTGCCGCAGGACGAGGCCGAGGCCCTGGCCGGCTGCCGCAACGTGCCCGACGTCTTGCTCATGGCCATCAACCGCGACCTGGCCGCCTGCCTGCGGCGCGGCGAACTGAGCGACATCCTCTACCAGGCGCTGACCCAGCGCGTGGCCGCCTGCGCCGCCATCCAGGCGGCCTGCGAGCGGATCAAGTTCACGCCCTCGCCCTTCGCCTACTCGCTGCTGCTGCATCGCACGGCCTGGTTGTTCTGCCTGCTGCTGCCCTTCGGCCTGGTGGGCACGCTGGAATACATGATGCCGGTGGCCGTCACCATCGTCGCTTACACCTTCTTCGGCCTGGACGCGGTGGGCGACGAACTGGAAGATCCGTTCGGGTCCGATGAGAACGACCTGCCGCTGTCGGCGCTGGCCCGGGTGATTGAGATCGACCTGCTGGAAGGCCTGGGCGTGCGGCCCCTGCCCGAGCCCGCCGTGCCGGTGGATTTCGTGCTGCGCTGAGGCAGCGCCTATTCCGCCAAACCGGTCAGCGGCAGCTTGGTTTCCTTCAACCGGCGCAGCACGAAGCAGGATTTGCTGTGCCGGATGCCCGGGATGCGGTAGAGCTGTTCGCGCAGCAGCCGTTCGTAGTCGCGGGTGTCGCGCACGGCGATGCGGATGTAATAGTCATAGTCGCCCGAGACCAGGAAGGCCTCCAGCACCTCGGGGATCTGCGCCAGCGCCCGGCCGAACTCGTACAGCGTTTCCTCGCTGTGGCTTTCCAGGGTGACGTGGACGATCACGGTGTCCATGAAGCCCAGGCTGGCCGGATCGATGTCCACCGTATAGCCGCGGATCACCCCGGCGCTTTCCATGCGCTTGATGCGGTTCCAGCACGGCGTGGACGACAGGCCGACGGCCGCGCCGATGTCGTTCAGGCTGGCGCGCGCGTTGTCTTGCAGCACCTTGAGAATGGCGAGGTCAAACTTGTCCAGGTTCATTTTCTTTGATTCCTTAAAATCAAAGATAAATTTACTCCGTTCATCGGTTATCCGTGGAAAAGAAGATAAATATTCTTCGGATCTACGAATAAGATAGATAGCATGAACGATCGCCTGCACCCCACCGCCGCCGCCGCGCTTGCCGCCTCTGAACGCCCCGCCGATAACGGGGCGAAAATTCTGCTCGATACGTTAATCGCGTGCGGCGTGGACACCATTTTCGGTTACCCCGGCGGCGCCGTGCTGCCGCTGTACGACGCCCTGTACGCGGAACCGCGGCTGCGCCACGTCCTGGTGCGCCACGAACAGGCTGCCGTGCATGCCGCCGAGGGCTACGCCCGCAGCACCGGCCGCACCGGCGTGGTCTTCGTCACGTCCGGCCCGGGCATGGCCAACACCACCTCGGGCCTGCTGGACGCCATGTGCGATTCGATCCCGGTGCTGTGCATCAGCGGCCAGGTCGCGACCGCTGCCATCGGCACCGACGCCTTCCAGGAATGCGACGCCATCGGCATCTCGCGCTCGGTGACCAAGTGGAACACTCAGGTCCGTTCGGTGGACGACGTGGCCGCGGTGACGGCCCGCGCCTTTGAACTGACCCGCCAGGGTCGTCCCGGCCCGGTGCTGCTGGACTTCCCCAAGGACGTGCAACTGGCCGTGCCGCGCGACGCGGATGACGATTCCGTGCCCTCGCAGCAGAAGCTGGCCGCGCTGCGCGCGCGCCGCCAGGCGGGCAAGCTGGCGCCCAAGCTGCCGCAGTCGGCCGTGCGCCGCGCCGCCGCCTTGATCGCCCAGGCCAAGCGCCCCATCTTCTACGGCGGCGGCGGCCTGGTGAACGCCGGCCCCGAGGCCTGCGAGGCCTTCACCGACCTGGTGCGCCACACCGGCGCGCCCTGCACCCTGACCCTGATGGGCCTGGGCGCTTTCCCCGCGTCCAACCCGCAATTCGTCGGCATGCTGGGCATGCACGGCACGGTCGAGGCCAACCTGGCCATGCACAACGCCGACCTGGTGGTCTGCATCGGCGCCCGCTTCGACGACCGCATCACCGGCAAGCTGTCGGAATTCTGCCCGCACGCGCGCAAGATCCACATCGACATTGACCCGGCCTCCATCAACAAGGTGGTGCGCGTGGACGTGGCCCTGGTGGGCGACTGCCTGCCGCTGGTGCGCGCGCTGCGCGCCGAACTTGGCGACGACCCCATGGACCCGGCGCGGCTGGCGCCCTGGTACCAGCGCATCGCCGCCTGGCGCGCCCAGGACTGCCTGGGCTATACCCCGGCGGCCGACGCGATCCTGCCGCAGCACCTGATGTCGCGCCTGAACGCCGCGCTGGCGGACCGCGACGCCATCGTCTCGACCGACGTGGGCCAGCACCAGATGTGGGCCGCGCAGTACCTGCGCTTCGACAAGCCCAACCGCTGGCTGACCTCCGGCGGCGCCGGCACCATGGGTTACGGCGTGCCCGCCGCCATCGGCGCGCAGGTCGGCCATCCGGACAAGACCGTGGTCTGCGTCAGTGGCGACGCTTCAGTGCTGATGAACATCCAGGAACTGTCCACCGCCATGCAGCACCAGACGCCCGTCAAGGTCGTGTTGTGCAACAACGGCTACATGGGCATGGTGCGGCAATGGCAGGAGCTGATCCATGGCGGTCGCTACAGCCACAGCTACAACGCTTCGCTGCCGGACTTCGTGGCGCTGGCGCGCGCCTTTGGCTGGGGCGCGGCCCGCGTCGAAGACCCGGCGCAGCTGGACGCGGCGTTGGCCGAATGCCTGGCGCATGATGGTCCGTATTTCCTGGACGTGGCGGTGGCCGCGCAGGAGAACTGCTTCCCGATGATGCCCGCCGGGCATGGGCATCAGAAGATGATGCTGGCGGAAGGGGTGTGGTATCAGGACGAGACGACGTAAGCGGTACGTGGATGGCGGAGGCTGCGGCCGCGCGTGTGTGCCGCACACCCCGCACGCGGCAGCCATCGCCGTCCCATCTCCCTCAGAACTGAATCGACAATCCCCCGTCCACCACCAGCACGTGTCCGTTCACGTATGACGCCGCGGGCGATGCCAGAAACACGGCAGCGCCCGCGATTTCTTCAGGCTCGCCCCAGCGGCCCGTGGGATTGCGCGCCGCGATGCGCGGCCCGACGTTGGGATCGGCCACCATGGTGGCGTTGGTTTCGGTGGCGAAGGTGCCGGGCGCGATCGCGTTGCTGGTGATGCCATGGCCGCCGAATTCCGCCGCTAGCGCGCGCACCATGCCCGTCAAACCCTGCTTGGCCGCGGGATAGACCGCATCGCCCGAGCGCGCCAGCTCGCCCACCACCGAGGTGATCGCGATCAGGCGGCCGCTTCCCTGCCGCACCATGCGTTCGGCGGCGAACTTGGCCAGCAGCATGCCGGCGACCAGGTCGGTGTCGATCAGCTCGCGCATCTCGGCGGGGCTGGTGTCGCGCAAGGTCTTGCGGTTGCGGGCGCCGACGTTGTTCACCAGGATGTCCAGGCGTCGATGGTCGCGGTCTATGTCCTGGAAGGCGCGTTCCATGGCCGCATCGTCGCTGATGTCGAACGGCAGCGGATGCGCGTCCAGTCCCGCGGCGGTCAATTCAGCCGCGGCGGCGGCCGCCGCCTCCACATTGCGGCCATTGATCAACACTCGCGCGCCGCATCCGGCCAGCGCCCGCGCAATACAGAAGCCTAGCCCGCGCGCCGAACCGGTCACCAGGGCGACCTGTCCCGTCAGGTCGAAGTTGCGCAAATATGGCAGCGTATTCATGTCAGTCGTCCAAAGTGCTTCGTCTCAATCAGGGCCGCTGCGGGCGGGAACCAACCTATTCGCGGAACTCCGGCGCCCAATGCAGCAGCCGGCGTTCCAGCCAGGTTACGCAATAAACCAAGGCGATGCCGACGATCGACAGCAGCGTCACCGCCGCGAACATGTCGGTGGCGTTCAGGGTCGCCAGCGCGGTGATCATCAGATAGCCCATGCCCGTGGTGGAGCCCACGAATTCCGCCAGCACCACGCCGATCAGCGCGAAGCTGATGGCGTTGGGCAGGGCCGCGAAGGTCCACGCGGCCGCGGTGGGGATGCGCACCCGCCACAGGATCTGGCGCGGCGAGCCGCCCAGGGTGCGGCAGAAGTCCACCAGCTCGCGCTCCACGCTGCGGCCGCCCTTGTAGGTGTTGAAGAACACCAGGAAGAACACCACGAACCAGGACGTCACCACCTTGGAGGCCAGCCCCAGTCCGAAGAACATGGTGATGAGCGGCACGAAGGCGATGCGCGGCATCGAATTGAACGCCACGATGAAGGGGTTGAACACGTCGGCCAGGAAACGGCTGCGGCTGAGCGTCATGCCCACCACGAAGCCGCTGCCCACGCCCACCAGCAGCCCCACCATGGTGGCCTGCAGGGTCAGCCACAGGTGCGGCCATACGGAACGCGGGCCGGGCTGCAGCCATTCCCACAGGCGCACGGCGACGCGCGAGGGCTGGCTGATGAAGAAGGGGTCGAACAGCGTGTTCTGGGCGAACCAGGGGATGCGCGTGAGCGTTTCCCAGGAGCCCAGGATGATGGCAAGGATCAGCACTTGCCAGAATGTGATGCGCAGCCGGCGCGCCACGCTGGCGCGGCGGTCCAGCCGCAGCTGGTCCTGCAGGGAATCGGCGGAGTAAGTCGTGGTCATGACGCGTATCGGTTCAGGCGGCGGCGCGGAACTGCTGTCCCAGCACGCTCCAGAGGCTTTGCACGTGGGTCACGAACTGCGGCGTTTCGCGCAGCGTGAATACATCGCGCGGGTGCGGGATCTCGATGCGCTCGTCCAGCAGCACGCGGCTGGGCGGGCCGGACAGCACCACCACCCGGTCGGACAGCAGGATGGCTTCGTCCAGGTCGTGCGTGACCATGACGATGGTCTGGCCCAGCTTGCGCCAGATCTCGATGAGTTCGCGGTGCAGGTGCGTCTTGGTGTGCGTGTCCAGCGCGCCGAAGGGCTCGTCCAGCAGCAGGATGCGCGGCTCCACGGCCAGGCTCATCAGCAGCGCCACGCGCCGCCGCATGCCGCCCGACAGCTGGTGCGGAAAGGCGTCGGCGAACTGGCTGAGGTGGCCCATTTCCAGCAGCTCGGCCACGCGGCGCTCGATCTTGTCGGCCGCTACGCCCTGGAACTTCAGGCCCAGCGCCACGTTCTTGCGTACGCTGAACCAGGGCAGCAGCGTGTCCTTCTGGAAGATGTAGCCCAGGGCCGGCGGCACCTGGCCGTCGACGACGCGGCCGTCCACGCGGATGGTGCCGGTGGTCGGGCGCAGAAAGCCCGCGATCATGTTCAGCAGCGTGCTCTTGCCGCAGCCCGACGGGCCCACGATGGAGACGAACTCGCCTTCCGGGATCGTCAGGCTGACCTCGCCCACCGCATGCGTGGTGGCCTGGCGCGTCTGGTAGGCCTTGCCCACCTTGTCCAGCGTGATCATCAGAGACCCCGGGCGCGGCGCACGAAGCTCATGTTCACGCAACGGTCGTAGGGCACGGTCTTGAGTTCGTCGTTGGAGAACTGGCGGCCGTCGCCCATGATGGCCGTCATGCGGTCATAGGCGTCCTGGGTGATGATGTTGTCCTTCAGGAACACCGTTTCCTTGTAGACGCCCAGCGTCTTCTCGATGGCGGCGCGCGGGAAGGCGTTCAGGTAATCGTCGTAGATGGCGTCGGTGACGGCCGCGGCGCTGTTGGCGCTGATGAAGTCCTGCGCGCGGACCAGGGCGGTGACGAAGGCCTGCACCACTTCGGGGCGCTTCTGGATGGTGTCCTGCAGGGTCAGGGCCGCGATGCCCGGCACGTCGCCGCCCATGAATTCGTTCCACGAGCTCTCGGTGGTGGCGTCGAAGATGGGCACGCCCCAGCCTTCCTGCTTGGCCTGCTCCATCATGGACATGGTGGCCATGCTGGCGGACACCGAGCCGGTCTTGAGTGCGCCCAGCATGGTCGCCAGGTCGCCCAGCGGGCGGATGTCCACCTTGTCGGCCACGCCGGCCTTCTGCATCAGGTACAGCGCCATCAGCCAGGTGCTGGACTGCGGCTGGGTGGCGCCGACGCGCTTGCCCGCCAGGTCCTTCAGCGATTTGATCTTGCCGCTTTCGAAGTCCTCGCGGCGCACGATGACGTTGGCGTAGGTGAGCTTGCGGTCGAAGCCGAACACCAGGGTGGCGGGCTTGCCGGCCAGCGTCAGCGCGGGGGCGGCCGTCGCGGCGGTGGCGCCGAACACGATCTGGCCCGCGGCCAGCAGCTGGTTGGTGCGCGGACCGCTCTGCGAATTCAGGTATTCGACTTCCAGCCCGCCTTCGCCGAAATAGCCTTTCTTCAGCGCGACGTAGCCGGCGGCGAAGAACGGGTCGATGCTGCCCTGGCCGTAGACGACGCGGCCCAGCTTGGGTTGCGCGAACGCGACGCGGCCGTTGACCAGGCTGATGCCGGCCAGCGCGCCTGCGGCGGCCAGCACGCGGCGGCGGGTGGTGAAGTCGGGGCTGTTGCTCATGTCATCCTCGGGTTTGGTCTGGTTGCTGCTGGTTGGCGTAGACAATACCCCAGCGGCCGCTGGCGGCCAACAATGGAAAACGCCCGGTTGCCCGGGCGTTGCGCACGATGGTCGGGGGGCGGCGCGTCTGGCGCCGCGCCCGTTCACGCGGCGGTCTTTTTCGGCGCGGCCTTCTTCACCGCTTTCTTGGCGGCCGTTTTCGTGGCCGTCTTGGTTGCGGTTTTAGTGGCGGTCTTCTTCACCGCGGCCTTCTTGGCTGGCGCTTTCTTGGCGGCGGTCTTGGTCGCGGTCTTGGCGGCCGTCTTGGCCGGCGCGCGGCCCGGCTTTTCAGGACGCGGCTCGAACTCGAAGCCGATCTTGCCGTCCGGCTGGCGGACGAGGAAGGCCTTGAACTTGCGGTTGGTGCGGCTGGAGACGAAGCCGTCGAGCAGGTCGGTGCGGCCGTTGGTCAGCAGCTTTTCCATTTGCTCGCGCGAGATTTCCTGCTGCAGGATGACCTTGCCGGAACGGAAATCGCAGCTCTTTTCGGGGCCGACGGATTTCTCGCAGACGTAGCTCATGCCGTGCTCGAACACGCGCGACTGGCACTTGGGGCACGAACCCACCGGCGTGTGGCCGGAGAAGTCCACGGCCTCCCCGTCGTCCTCGTCGTTCTGGCCGAAGTCGAATTCCAGCTTGTACTCGTCGCTGATGCGCAGGATGGCGGCGAACGGCCGGCCCATCTTGCTGATGAAGCCTTGCAGCGGACCGATCTCGCGCTTGGCCAGCAGTTCTTCGACTTCGGGCAGTTCGAAGGTGCGGCCGCCCGGGTGCTTGCCGATGGAGAAGTCGCAGGCGGTGCAGGCAAAGCGGCGATAGTTTTCCTTCACCACGGCGCCGCACTTGGGGCACGGCGTCTGCAGCGTGGCGTAGTCGCCCGGCACCGTGTCGCGCTCGTATTCCTTGGCGCGCTTGACGATGACCTGGGTCATCTGCGCGATCTCGCGCATGAAGGCCTCGCGGCCCAGTCCGCCCTGCTCGATCTGCTTGAGCTTGTGCTCCCATTCGCCGGTCAGTTCCGGCGAGGTCAGTTCGGACACGTCCAGGCCCGAAAGCAGCGTCATCAGCTGGCGCGCCTTGGCGGTAGGCACCAGGTCGCGGCCTTCGCGGCGCAGGTAGCTTTCGTTGAGCAGGCCTTCGATGATGGCGGCGCGCGTGGCCGGCGTGCCCAGGCCGCGCTCGGACATGGCTTCGCGCAGTTCCTCGTCGTCCACCAGCTTGCCCGCGCCTTCCATGGCCGACAGCAGCGTGCCTTCGTTGAAGCGGGCCGGCGGCTTGGTCGAGAGGCCGACGGCTTCCACGTCCTCGGTGCGCACGGTCTCGCCGTCCGCCACGGGCACCAGGTTGGCGTCTTCGCCCTGGGCTTCCTTGCCGTAGACGGCCAGCCATCCCGGGCTGACCAGCACCTTGCCGTCGGTGCGGAAGCGGTGCCCCTGCACTTCGGTCATGCGGGTGGTGACGCGGTATTCCGCGGCGGGGAAGAACACCGCCAGGAAGCGCTTGAGCACCAGGTCGTACAGCTTGGCCTCGGCTTCGCTCAGATCATGCGGGATCTGCAGCGTGGGGATGATGGCAAAGTGGTCCGACACCTTCTTGTTGTCGAAGATGCGGCGGTTGGGCTTGACCCAGCTTTCACTGACCACCGTGCCGGCGTGGCGGGCCAGGCCGCCCACCGCGTTGGAGCCGCCCTGCGCCAGCGCGCGCATGGTCTCCTTGACGGTGTTGACGTAGTCCTCGGGCAGGTAGCGCGAATCGGTACGCGGGTAGGTCAGCGCCTTGTGGCGTTCGTACAGGGTCTGCGCCAGCGCCAGCGTGGTCTTGGCCGAAAAGCCGAAGCGGCCGTTGGCCTCGCGCTGCAGCGAGGTCAGGTCGTACAGGGCCGGCGACATCTGGGTCGACGGTTTGGACTCTTCCGTGACGCTGCCGGGCTGTTCGCGGCAGGCGGCCACCACGCTTTGCGCGGCGGCGGCCGACCACAGGCGCGATTCGCGCTTTTCCGGGTCGCGGTCGTCTTTCTTGAACTGCGGATCGATCCAGCGGCCTTCATACAGGCCGGCGGCCGCCACGAAGGTGGCGCGCACTTCCCAGTAGTCGCGCGGCACGAAGCGGCGGATGCGTTCCTCGCGCTCGGCCACGATGGCCAGCGTGGGCGTCTGCACCCGGCCGACCGGCGTCTTGAAGAAGCCGCCGTCCTTGCTGTTGAAGGCGGTCATGGCGCGCGTGCCGTTGATGCCCACCAGCCAGTCGGCCTCGGCGCGCGAGCGCGCGGCCGCTTCCAGCGGCTTGAGCTGGACGTCGTCGCGCAGGTTGGCGAAGGCTTCGCGGATGGCGGCCTGGGTCATCGACTGCAGCCAGAGGCGCTGGATCGGCTTCTTCACGCCCGCGTACTGAATGATGTAGCGGAAGATCAGTTCGCCCTCGCGCCCGGCGTCACAGGCGTTGATGATGGCGTCGACGTCCTTGCGCTTGGCCAGGCGGACCAGCAGCTTGAGCCGTTCGGCGGATTTCTTGTCGGTGGGGCCCAACTCGAATTCGGGCGGAATCACGGGCAGGTGCGTGAAGCTCCACTTCCCCTTGACCGGATCGTTGGGCGCGACCAAGCTCAGCAAGTGGCCTATGCTGGACGCGAGGACGTAACGTTCGCTTTCAAAATAGTCGCCCTCGCGCGCAAAGCCTCCCAAGGCGCGTGATATATCAAGGGCCACCGAGGGCTTCTCGGCAATAATCAGCGTTTTATTCATGTGTATCCAGTGGCGGCAGTCCCGCCGTAGTAGCGCGGATAATAAGATCGGAGATTCGCCAGATGCAAGTCGGCACTGAAAGACAAGCGGGATCCGAACTACACGCTTGGCGTCAATTTCTGGCGCGGAGCACCCTCTGGCTGGGGGTTTTGCTGCTAGGCAGCGCAGCAGTTTGCTGGGTCGCGGCCAACTGGCAGGACATGACGAAAGTGCAGCGCTTCGCCGGCGTCCAGGGACTCCTGGCGGTTTGCGCGCTGGCTGCCGCCTGGGCCGGATTGCGCCTGCGGGCCAGTCCCGGCGTGCGCCGCACCATACCGGGCGCCCTGCTCGCCCTGGCCGGCATCCTGCTGGGTGCGCTGCTTGCATTGCTAGGCCAAACTTATCAGACCGGCGCGGATACCTGGGAATTGTTCGCCTGGTGGGCGCTTTTGCTGCTGCCCTGGGCGCTGGCCGCCGGCAGCCAGGCCGTCTGGCTGCTGTGGGCGCTGGTGCTGAACGTGGCGGTGGCCTTGTGGCTGGGCGAGCGGGTGTTCTCCTGGATGCTGATATTTGGCGGCCCGGGCGTGCCCGGCCTGATAATGGCCGGCCTGAACCTGGTGCTGCTGCTGGGCTGGGAGCTGGCTGCCCGCCGCTGGCGCGCTAGCACCCTGGTCGGTCCGCGGGTTCTGGCCGTCCTGGCGATCAGCGTGCTGGTGCTGACCCAGATGCTTGGCGACTTCCTGGGCCGCGGCCTGGGCCTCTATAACGGCATCGCCTGGGTCGCGGTGACCCTGGGCCTGGGCTTCTATTATCAGAAGGGCCGGCGCGACCTGATCATCCTGGCCATGCTGGCCGCCGGCGTCATCTGCGTGTCGCTGCGGGTGGCGGGCGAATGGCTGCTGCGCCTGGAGCCCGGCGTCTGGGCGGCCCTGCCGCTGGCGGCGCTGCTCATGGCCGAGGCCGTCTTGGCCGCGCGCTGGCTGCGCCGGCTTGCCGGCGACCCGCAGACGGCGGTGGCCGCGGCTGCCGATTCCGAACCGGCTGCGGCTTCGGCCGGCAACTCGGTGGACCCGGCAGACGCCAGCGCGCCGGTCGCGCAGCTGGCGCCCGCTCCGGCGCCGCAGGCGGATCCGCCCTGGTACGTGCAGTGCCTGCTGGGCCTGAGCGCCTGGCTGTCGACGGTATTGCTGCTGGTGTTCATCGCCTTCTCGGGCTTCATCACCTCCGAAGGCGGCGCGCTGGTCGCCGGGCTGGTGCTGTGCGCGGCCGGCGTGGCGGTGCTGCGTAGCGACGCCGGCCCGTTCTGGCGCCAGTGCGGCACGGCCATGGCCTTCGCCGGGCAGATCCTGATCATCTTCGGACTGTCCAGCTCGACCTCGTTCGCCAGCGCCTGCGTCTTCGTGCTGCTGATGGCGGCCACGGTCTACGCCGTCGGACCCGACGTCATCCTGCGCTTCCTCAGCGGCCTCTTGATCGCCTCGGCCGGCGCCGGCCTGATCTGGTACGGCCTGTCGCCCGACGTGGGCCAGGAAGACCTGCTGGACGCCTGGATGCGCTTTGACGCCATGCGCGCCACCTTCCTGTGGCTGCCCATCGCCGTGACCGGAGCCTGGGCAACGGCCGTGATCTTCACCCTGGCTCATCGCCTGGGCGGCAAGCGCGGCCACACGCTGCAGCCGCTGGGCTGGGCCTTCCTGCTGTCGGTGCAGGGCATGGTGTGGCTGGCGGGCGGCATCTCCGTCCAGCAGCTGCCCGCCATGTGGCAGCTGAATCCGCACACGACCGTGCTGGTCGCGGCCGGCGCGCTGCTGCCGGTGGCGGCGGCGCTGGCGGTGCTGTGGCCGCGCCGCCATGTGCTTACGGCTGGCGTCACCTGGGGCGTGCCGATAGGCCTGTTGATCCTGGCGCTGTTCTGGCTGCCCAGCCCGGGCGTGGGCTTCGCCCTGGCCTGGCTGCTGCTGGGCTTCGGCCTGAACCAGTTCCGCCTGGTGGTGTTCGGCGTGCTGAGCCTGCTGATTTATCTAGGCGTCTATTACTACCAGCTGGACGTGCCGCTGCTGCAAAAGGCCTTGTGGCTGGGCGGCGGCGCGCTGCTGCTGTTCGTGCTGCGCGCCATGGTGTGGCTGGTGCCGCGCCTGATGCGCACCCAGCCGCCCAGCCAGCGCATGCCGCTGCCGCCGGTGTCGGGTCCGCTGCGCTGGCGCACGCTGGCCATCATGGGCGGATTGGCGCTGGTGCTGGTCGTCGCCAACGGCGGCATCTGGCAGCGCGAAAAGCTGCTGGCTACCGGCAAGGTGGTCATCTTGGAACTGGCGCCGGTGGATCCCCGCTCCCTGATGCAGGGCGACTACATGGAGCTGACGTTCGCGGCCAGCCGCGAAGTCACCCGGCTGCGGCTGGGCGGCGAACGTCCCGAGACCACGGAATCGGTCATGGGCTACGAGCCGGACGGCTATGTGATGTTGATGCCCGACGCGCGCGGCGTGGCGCAGCCGCTGCGCATCCAGCCGGACACGCAACCGCACACCGACGCGGAAGTGCCGCTGCGCTATCGCATCCGCGACAACAGCGTGCGCATCGTGACCAACGCCTATTTCTTCCCCGAAGGCCAGGCCGAGCGCTACCAGGTCGCCCGCTACGGCGAGCTGCGCGTGGCGGACAACGGCGAGGCCTTGCTCGTCAGGATGCTGGACCAGGACCTCAAGCCGCTGTAGCGGCGGGCAGCGGGAAGCGCCGCGCCCATTGCGCGGTGGCTTCCCGCAGGAAATGGTCGCGGTCGGCGCTGTCTATCGGATCGAAGCCCAGGGCGCGCCAGGCCGCCGTCAGCGCCGCCAGCGGCGCGCCGGTGTCGATGGGCGGGGCGCCGTTCTGCTTGGACAGCTTCAGGCCGCTGGTGGCGTCCAGGATCAGCGGCACGTGCAGGTAGCGCACCGGGGGCAGCCCCAGCAGCCGGCCCAGCACGCGCTGGCGCGCGGTGGAGCTGAGCAGGTCCGCGCCGCGCACCACGTCGGTCACGCCCTGCGCGGCGTCGTCCACCACCACCGCCAATTGATAGGCCCACAGGCCGTCGGCGCGCCGCAGGGCGATGTCGCCCACCGCCTGCGCCACGTTCTGTTCCTGCGGACCCAGCCAGCGGTCCACGAAATGCTCCACGCCTTCTGGCATGACCACGCGCCAGGCTCGGGCCTGGCGGCCTGCGGGCAGGCCATGGCGACAGGTGCCGGGGTACGGCCGTTCGCCATCGGCGCCGGGCGCGGTCTGGCCGCGCAGCGCTGAATCAGCGATTTCGCGCCGGGTGCAGCCGCAGCCATAGATCAGGCCGCGCGCGGCCAGCGAGTCGAAGGCGGCCTGGTAGGCGTCGCCGCGGCGCGATTGCCACATGATCTCGCCGTCCCAGGCCAGGCCCAGCGCGCGCAGCTGGGCCATGATGACGTCGGCCGCGCCCGGCACCGTGCGCGGCGTGTCCACGTCTTCGATGCGCAGCAGCCAGCGCCCGTCCTGAGCGCGCGCGTCCAGCCAGCTGGCCAGCGCGGCGACCAGCGAGCCCGCATGCAGCGGGCCGCTGGGGCTGGGGGCGAAGCGGCCGATGTAATTCACGATGGGACGCCCGCGCGGCATTGCGCGCGGGTAAGGAGTAACGGCATCAAGCGACGCGGATGCCGGTCAGTGCAGCAGGCGCGTGCCGTCTTCGTCCAGCAGCTCTTCCAGGACCAGATTGTCGATCTCGGCTTCCTGGCTCCAGAGAACCATGAGGGCGATGATCTTGATCTTGGACAGCGGCACGGGCGTTTCCGGCGAAGCCAGGCCCCGGTCGATAACGATCTCACGCAACGGCGCGGGCAGCACGCCAGCCGATTCCAGGAAGGCGATGAAGCCGATGGATTCGGTGCCGAGCTGCTGGTATTCGTTGTCGGTGTAGATCCGGATGCCGGTGGCGGGAGCCTGGGCGAGGTCGACGCAGCGTTCGGTGGTTTCGGCCAGGCCGTAGAGCCAGCCGAGGGCGTCGTCGATGTCTTCGTGCTCGAAACCGGCGGCGGCAAGCCGCTTTGCGAGCACGTCGGCCGCAGGACAGGCTTGCGGCGTGTAGTAATTCTCGTACAGATAAACCAGGATATCGAACATATGGCGCAGTTTTGTGCCTGTTTGCACAGTCGGCCCGCATATCGGCAGACCAGCAAACATGAATTTTACTTTACGCTGATTTATAGGGGTGGGCAACCGGCCGGACGGTGGACTGTTGTATGTCGTCACCCTGCGGCAACAGGCAGGCATTTTCGGTCTGATTGCTGCCTATATTCATGATCTGGCAAGAAAAGGGGCGGGCCTTGCGGATCCGCCCCTTTTTCCATCGGGGTCCGTCCCTCAGGCTGCCCGCGGCGCGTTTTCCAGCTTCAGCTGCGCCAGCTGGCGCATGAACACCGGGATGCAGATCGCCAGCCCGATCAGGCCGCTGGTCAGGCCCGGCAGGATCGTCAGCAAGGCACCGATGGTGCACAGCCAGCGCTCCCAGCTCTTCATGCCCACCAGCATGTAGCGCGAGAACGCTGCCGACAGCAGCACCAGGCCGACCATGCAGCCGAACAGCGTCACGAAGAAGTCGTACCAGGTGAAGCCCTGCACCGAGATCAGCAGCGACGGCGAAAACACGAACACGAAGGGCACGATCAGCTTGGTGATGCCCAGCCTGAAGGCCGTGTTGCCGGTCTTGAACGGATCGCTGCCCGCCATGCCGGCCGCCGCATAGGCCGCCAGCGCCACCGGGGGCGTGATGTCCGCCAGGATGCCGAAATAGAACACGAAGAAGTGCGCCGCGATGGGCTGCACGCCCAGCTGCACCAGCGTGGGGGCGGCCACCGCCACCATGATCAGGTAGTTCGCGGTGGTGGGCACGCCGCAGCCCATCAGGATGCAGACGATGCCGGTCATGATGAGCGCGGCGATCAGCGTCAGCGTCTGCATGTTGGCCAGCGCGTCGGGGATCACCATGGCCGCGCCGCCCGCGATCGCCTGCGAGGCCGCGATCACGATGTACGAGATCTTGAAGCCCACGCCGGTCAGCGTCACCACGCCGATCACGATGCCCACGGTGCCTGCGGCCGCGCCCACGGCCAGCGCGTACTTGGCGCCGGTCTCGAAGGCTTCGTACAGGTCGCGCCAGCGCAGGCGCTGGAACGGATTCAGCAGGCCCACCACGATGCAGCCCGTGATGCCGGCAAACGCCGCCAGGTACGGCGTGCGTCCGCTGGCCAGCACGCCGATCAGCAGGACCAGCGGAATCAGCGTCGGCCAGCGCATCTTGAACGACTGCTTGAGCTTGGGCATTTCCTCTTCGGTCAGGCCGCGCAGGCCTTCACGCTTGGCCTCGAAGTGCACCTGCATGAACATGCCGAAGAAGTACAGGAAGGCCGGGAAGATGCCCGCGATGGCGATCTGCTGGTACGGGATGCCCAGGAACTCGATCATCAGGAACGCGGCCGCGCCCATGATGGGCGGCGTGATCTGCCCGCCCGTGCTGCTGGCTGCCTCCACGCCCGCGGCGAAGTGCCGCGGATAGCCGATGCGGATCATGGCCGGAATGGTCAGCGAGCCCACCGTGACCGCATTGGCCACCGACGAGCCCGACAGCATGCCGAACATGGCCGAACCGAACACCGACACCTTGGCGGGGCCGCCGGCGTAACGCCCGGCGATTGTCGAGGCCACGTCCAGGAACAGCTGGCCCAGGCCGATGCGGGTGGCCAGCACGCCGAACAGCACGAAGTGGAAGACATAGGTCGCGACCACGCCCACCGCCACGCCGTACACGCCCTGGCTCGTCAGGTACATATGGTTGACGACCTGCGACCACGTGTTGCCGGCATGCTTGAGCAGGCCCGGGAAGTACGGCCCGAACATGGCGTAGGCCATGAACACCAGCGCGATGATGGGCAGCGGCCAGCCCATGGCGCGGCGCGTGGCTTCCAGCAGGCCGATCAGCAGGATGGACCCCATGAACACGTCCATGGGCAAGGGGTTGCCCACGCGGAACGCCAGGTCCTCGAAGATGTAGGGGATGTACAGCACCGACAGCGCCAGCGCGATGGCGATGATCCAGTCGTACAACGGAATGCCGCCAGGCGAGAGCCAGGTGGACTTGGGCTGGCGCTGGTAGTGCGACTTGGAAAAGCCGAACACCAGGAAGATCAGGCTCAGCACGAAGGCCAGGTGAACGCCGCGATGCGTGGCCTCGCGCAGCAGGCCGAAGCCGGCCGTGTAGTAATGGAACAGGGATAAGGTGACGAGCAGGCCCGACACGATCCAGGTGGCCGTCTTGTCCAGCGGCCGGAAGCGGATTTCCGAATCGTACTTTTCCGCCAGCTGCTGGGTTTTCTCGTGGTCTATTTCCATCGCGGTGAGTCTCTGGTGATACAGCAAGCAGGGCCGCTCGTGGCGGCCCTGCGCGATTCAATCGTCCCGGCGCCCGCGGCCTGCGACGCGTGCTGGTCGCATCAAACCAGCGCGGCCCGATCGGGGCCGCCGTGGAGCCGGCTCTGCCGGTCCACGCGCGGCGCCCCCTTGAGGGGGAAGCGCCGCAGGCGCTTCGGGGGTGGGCCTACTTATTTCAGCAGACCAACTTCCTTGTAGAACTTCTCCGCGCCCGGATGGAACGGAATGCCCGCGCCCTTGACGGCGTTTTCCTTGGTGATGAGCTTGCCCTTGGCGTGGCCGGCATCCAGCGTCTTGCGCGTGGCGTCGCTGTACAGCGCCTTGGTCACTTCGTACACCACTTGCTCGGGCAGCTTGGCCGACGTGACCATCTGCGCGTTGACCGAGATGGTCTTCACTTCAGGCAGGTTTTGGTACGTGTTGGCGGCGATGACGTCGGGCGTGAAGAATTCCTGCTTGCCGCGCAGCGCGTCGATTTCCGGGCCGACCAGCGGCACCAGCTCGATGCTGCCGGTGGAGGCCAGTTCGGCGATGGCGCCGGCGGGGGCGCCGCCCACGAAGAAGAACGCGTCCAGGCCGCCGTCCTTGAGCTTGTCGCCGGCCTGGTTGGGCTTGAGGTATTCGGCCTTGATGTCCTTGTCGGTCAGGCCGTAGGCGCCCAGGATCAGGCGCACGTCGACCAGGGTGCCGGAGCCCGGCTCGTCCATGGACACGCGCTTGCCCTTCAGGTCCGCCACGCCCTTGATGCCCGAGCCCTTGCGCGTCACCAGGTGGATGCTTTCCGGGTACAGCGTGGCGATCAGGCGCAGGTCCTGGGCCTTGGGCTTGCCTTCGAAGGTGCCGGTGCCGCTATAGGCCCAGAACGCCACGTCGGATTGGGTGAAGCCCGCTTCAAACGAGCCGCCCATGACGCCGTTGATGTTGGCGACCGAACCGTTGGAGGCCACCGCGGTGGCGATGAGCTTGCCCGGCTGCGACACGGCGTTGCCGATGATGCCGCCCACGGGATAGTAGGTGCCGGCGGTGCCGCCGGTGCCGATGCGGAAGAACTGTTGGGCCTGCGCCGTACCGGCGGCGCCGACGGCGGCTGCCGCGATGGTCAGGGCGGTGATCCAATTCTTGAGTTTCATGCGAGCTTCTCCGATTCTTGCTGACGGGTGTCATTAATATGATTTCTGCCGTTGGGCGAATTCCCCCGGCAAAAACGCGCCTCCCCTCGGGGGCTTTCTTTATGATGAAATTCTGTCATGCCCACCCCCCGTAGCCAACGGTTACCGGGCTATCGTTTTCCAGGGGGTGGCATCGCCCAAGGTTATGGATGGTCCCGCTTTGGTTATGGCGCGGGTTACATCCTTGCAGTGCTGATAACGGAGTTGCCAAGATGTCCCAGGAAGTCATACGCGGCATAGCGCTGCCCCCCGCCGCCCAGCCGGGCGATCCCCTTGCCCGCGTCGACACGCCCAGCCTGGCGCTGGACTTGACCGCCTTCGAGGCCAACCTGCGCGCCATGCAGGCCTGGGCCGACCGCCACGAAGTGGCCTTGCGGCCGCACGCCAAGGCCCACAAGTGCCCGCAGATCGCGCTGCGCCAGCTGGCCCTGGGCGCGCGTGGCATCTGTTGCCAGAAGGTCAGCGAAGCCCTGCCCTTCGTGGCCGCCGGCATCCGCGACATCCACATCAGCAACGAAGTCGTCGGCCCGGCCAAGATGGCGCTGCTGGGCCAGCTGGCGCGCACCGCCAAGATCAGCGTCTGCGTGGACAACGCCCAGAACCTGGCGCAGCTGTCGGCCGCCATGGTGCAGGCCGGCGCCGAGATCGACGTGCTGGTGGAAGTGGACGTGGGCCAGGGCCGCTGCGGCGTGTCCGACGACGCCACCGTGCTGGCGCTGGCGCAGCAGGCGCGCGAACTGCCGGGCCTGAATTTCGCGGGCCTGCAGGCCTATCACGGGTCGGTGCAGCACTACCGCACGCGTGAAGAACGCGCCAACGTCTCGCGCCAGGCTGCGCGCATCGCGGCGTCGTACGCGCAGCTGCTGCGCGAAAGCGGCATCGCCTGCGACACCATCACGGGCGGCGGCACGGGCAGCGTGGAATTCGACGCGGCCAGCGGCGTCTACACCGAATTGCAGGCCGGCTCCTATGCCTTCATGGATGGCGACTACGGCGCCAATGAATGGGGCGGCCCGCTCACCTTCCAGAACAGCCTGTTCCTGCTGTCCACCGTGATGAGCGCGCCCGCGCCCGACCGCGTGGTGCTGGACGCCGGCCTGAAGTCGGCGTCCGCCGAATGCGGCCCGCCCGCGGTCTATGGCGAGTCCGGCCTGACCTGCACCGCCATCAACGACGAGCACAGCGTGGTGCGCGTGGAGCCGGGCGCTACGGCGCCCGCGCTGGGCAGCGTGCTGCGCCTGGTGCCCGCGCACGTGGACCCCACCTTCAACCTGCACGACGGCTTGGTCGTGCTGAAGGACGGCGTGGTGCAGGACATCTGGGAGATCTCGGCGCGCGGCTTCTCGCGCTGAGCGCGCATTCGCCGCACGCGTAAAAAAAGCCGGCGCGCGTGACGCGCGCCGGCCGCAAGGCGGGTTGCCGCGGAGATCAGCGGGCCTGCTGCTGGATCTTCTCCCCGCCGCGCTCGATGTCTTTGCCGGCGCCTTCGACCGTGTTGCAACCCGCCGCCATGCTGGCCACGGCCAGCGCCAGCACGATCCAGATTCGTTGTGTCATCTTGTCCTCCTGGTGGCGCTTACTTGCCATAACGGGTCTTGGCTTCCGCCACGCACTTGTCCTTGGCGTCGCCCGACATGGCGGCGCATTTCTGCTTGGCCACGTCGTAGTCGGCGTCCTGGCGCGTCTTGGCGGCGTTATGGTTGGCCTCGGCCTTCTTCTTGCCGGCCTTGGCCTGCGCCTCGGCCACGTCCTTGTCGGCGCGCGCTTGTTTCATGCACGCGTCCTTGGGGTCGCCGCGCATGGTGTCGCATTGCTTCTTGGCGGCGTCGTAGCGCGCGTCGATCTGGTCCTGCGACATCGCGGCATTGCTCTGCGCGTGGACCGGCGCCAACGCGGCGCCCAACGCCAGGGCCAGGCCCAGGGCTGCATTTCGGTAGTGCTTCATGGTCGATACCCTTGAATCCGTGGGAAAGGGAACCGCCGGCCGGCGCACGAGGGCGGGCCGGCGGCCTGCCAGGCTTATTTCTTGTTCAGCGCGTCGCGGACCTGGTCCTTGGCTTCGCCGACATTGCGCTGCACTTTGCCGACGGTCTTTTCGGCCTTGCCTTCAAGCTCGGTCTCGCGGTTGCCGGTCAGCTTGCCGGCGGTCTCCTTGATCGTGCCTTTGACTTCCTTGGCAGCGCCTTTGATGCGGTCGTTGTCCATGTCATCGCTCCTTGCTCGGGTTTGCGTGAAACCGCGCCGGAGAACCCCGAGGGGCCTGGATTCCGGCTGCGGACGAACCCACTATAGGAAGCGCATGGTGCGCGCGTAAGAAGCGCGCGCATCAGATCGACTGGTACTTTTCTACTGACTTTTGCGTGGCCGCTATCGGGCTTGCACTTGGGCGGCGTTCTGGCCTGCGTTCGAGTCCGCGCCTATTTCTGAGCCCGCTTGCGCGCCGGCTTTTCATACCCCACGATGCCGCGCTGCCGCGCCCAGATGATGGCCGCGCTGCGTCGGTGCACGTCCAGCTTGCTGTACAGCGCCGCCACGTGATTGCGCACCGTATTGCGCGACAGGTGCAGGCTGGATGCGATCTCCGCGTCGGTATGGCCCTGGCACATCAGGCCCAGGATCTCGCGCTCGCGCGGCGTCAGGTCGGCCAGTTCGCTCTGCCCCTGCGGCTCGCCTTGCGGGGCGCGGATCTGCGCAAGCTTCTCGATGACGGTGCGGCTGAACCACGAGGTGTCCTGCATCACGGTCTCTATCGCTTCCATCAGCTCGACTTCGTTGCGCTTGCGCTCGGTGATGTCTTGTATCGCCGCCAGCACGCAGGGCTGATTCTGGATCGACACCGGCGCGGCCGACACCAGGCAATCCAGCAGCGCGCCGTCGCGCGTGCGCAGCGCCATTTCCTGGCTGCGCACGCTGGCGCCTTGTTCCAGCGAGGCCATGGCGCGGTCATAGGCCTGCGGATCTGTCCATAGCTGCGCCAGCGCATCCTCGTCGCGCTCCAATGTCTTCGCGTCATAGCCGGTGGTGGCGATGAAGGCGTCGTTGACCTCAAGCAGCTTGCCCTCCGTGGTGCTCAGCGTCATGGGCACGGGTGCCAGCCGGAACGCGGCGGCAAAGCGCTGTTCGCTGTCGCGCAGCGCCGTTTCGGCCTTGCGGCGCGGCTCCAGGTCATTGAAGGTGAACAGCATGCAAGGCTGTTCAGCCACTTCGATGGGCTGGCCCGCCACCACCACCAGCTTGGTGCCGCCGTCGCGCACCGCGATCAGGGTCTCGGTCTGCGGGATCGTTGCGCCTTCCGCCAGCCTGTGCAGCGCGTCCTCGCGCTGCGGCGTATCGCCCAGCACGTCGCGTTGGCGCAGCGTCTTGCCCAGCACTTCCTCGCGCGTGTAGCCGGTCATCGCCAGAAAGCCCTCGTTGACCTTGATGTGGCGCAGGTCCGCCAACGAGCAGATCACGGCCGGCGCGGGGTTGGCGTTGAAGGTGCGCTCGAAGCGCTCCTCCGCGCTGAATCGCTCGGTCACGTCCAGCAGCACCAGCACCATGCCCTCGGCCGCGCCTTGCGCATCGCGCAGCATCAGATTGCGCACCTGGTGCATGCGGCTGAACTCCGGATCGCGGCGGCTGCTTACTTCCACCACCACGTCCTTGAAGGCCTCGCCCGCCAGCGCGCGGTCCAGCGGATATTGCGCCGCCCGCAGCACGCGGCGGTTGCGATAGCGCAGCGCAAATGCCTTGCGGTAGCCGGCGGCCGTGCCGCCCAACGCGGCCAGATCCGTCACGCCGTGCATCGCCAGCGCCGTGTCGTTGGCCCAGACGATGCGCCGGTCCTGATCCAGCAGGATGATGCCTTCGATCAGGCCGTCGATGATTTCCAGCAGATGGCGGCGTTCCGTCGTGAACGCCGTGGCAGTCTTCTTCATCCAGGCTCCTCGGTGTGCAAAACCGGGCCGCTGGCACGCGGCCGCAAGATAGGAAGAAAGTACTAGATAAAGTCGTCCCGCGTGATCTGGGCGGGCGCGCGCACGGCTTCTATCGTGGTCCTGCACCGATACGCGTGCTGCTTCGCGTGAAACGCTTTACGTGAATCTTCAGGAGATATCCATGAACACGAACCAGAAGCCAGGCGATCCCACCAACCAACCCGGCATCGACCCGTCGCGTCCTCCCGGACAGGAACCCGGCGATGCGCCGGAGAAGCAGGCCCCCGGCCAAGTGCCGGGCAAGCCGGGTCCCGATGAGATCGATCCGGGGCGGGTGCCGCCGGAGGCGCCTGGGAAGCCGGGGCAGCCCGGCGAGCCCGGACGTCCGGGGCAACCGGGAGATCCGGCCTAAGTCCGGATTGGCCGTGCCGTATCGGGCGCGGCCTGCCTGACCGGCCGCCCGGCAAACCGCTCCTGCGATGCAAGACGGTTTGCCGCGGCATGGCGCATTGCGCTCCTATCAGTCGACCTGCGCGCCCGACTGCTTCACCGCCTCGCCCCACTTCTTCACTTCACCGGCAATGAACGCGCCGGTCGCCTCAGGCGTCTGCGGCATCGGCTCCGCGCCGCGGTCGCGGAAGAACTTCTGCATGTCCGGCGCGTTCAGCACCTGGCCGATCTGCTTGCTCAGGTAGTTCGTCACCTCGGCCGGCGTATCGCGCGGCGCCAGCACCGCCGCCCAGCCGATCGCCTCGAAACCCGGATAACCCGATTCCGCCACGGTAGGCACGTCCGGCAGCTGCGGCAGGCGCTTGGCCGTCGTCACTGCCAGCGCCACCGCCTTCTTGTTCTGCACGTGCGGCAGGCCCGCCGTCACCGAATCCACCATCAACGGCACCTGATGCCCCAGGAAATCCGCCTGCGCCGGGCCGCTGCCCTTGTACGGGATATGGCGGATGTCGATGTTCGCCGCCGCCTTGAACATCTCGGCCGACAAATGCTGCGTGCCGCCGATGCCCGCGCTGGCATAGGCCAGCTCGCCCGGCTTGGCGCGCGCCTGCGTTACCAGCTGCTTGAGCGACGTGATGCCCGAAGCCGGCGTCGCCAGGAACATCAGCGGCACCGAGAACACCCCCGACACCGGCGCGAAGTCCTTGGTCAGGCTGTAATTGATGGTCTTGTACAGCGTCTGGTTCACCGCTGCGGCGCTGCCCGCGATCACCAGCGTGTAGCCGTCCGGCGTCGCGCGCGCCGCCTGCTCCATCCCGATATTGCTGCCCGCGCCAGCGCGGTTCTCCACCACGATGGGCTGCTTGACGGCCGCGCCCAGCTTTTCGGCCAGCGCGCGCGCAAAGATATCGGTCGCCTGCCCGGGCGGGAACGGCACGATCAGGCGGATGGGGCGCTCGGGATAATCGGCATGCGCGGTGGCCGCGGCCGTCGCCAGCGCCAGGCCGGCGGCAAGACTGGAAAGAATACGTTTCATGATTGGTCAGTAAAAAGCGACAAAGGGCTGCGCGCGGGGTCGCGCCTGTTGCATAAAATAGAGCGCCCGCGTTGTCAGCCCTTTTGAGGCGGCCCGGGGCGGATCGGCTGGGGGTGCGTCACAATAGCATCCCCCCGTCGGTGCTAAATTCGCCTATTGGCATCGTCCAATTACTTTCTCACCCCCTGTTCTCTCATTCCGCAGGAACCGCCATGGAATTCAGCCAGTTCAAGACCAACGCCCTCATGGAGATCACCTCCCGCCCGGACCTCGTGTTCGTGCGCGGCCAGGGATCCTGGCTGGAGGATCACGCGGGCAAGCGATACCTGGACTTCGTCCAGGGCTGGGCCGTCAACACCCTGGGCCACTGCGCCCCGGAAATGCAGAAGGCCCTGCTGGACCAGTCCAAGCTGCTGATGAACCCCTCGCCGGCGTTCTACAACCTGCCCTCCATCGAACTGGCCGAGCGCCTCACCGGCGCCTCGGTCTTCGACCGCGTCTTCTTCGCCAACAGCGGCGGCGAAGCCAACGAAGGCGCCATCAAGCTGGCGCGCAAATGGGGCCAGGTCAATAAGAAAGGCGCCTACAAGATCATCACCATGAACCACGGCTTCCACGGCCGCACGCTGGCCACCATGTCCGCGTCCGGCAAGCCGGGCTGGGACAAGATGTTCGCCCCGCAGGTCGAAGGCTTCCCCAAGGCCGAAATCAACGACCTGGAATCCGTGCGCAAGCTGATCGACGACCAGACCGTCGCCATCATGCTCGAACCCGTGCAAGGCGAAGCCGGCGTCATCCCCGCCACCAAGGAATTCATGCAAGGCCTGCGCAAGCTGGCCGACGAGCACAAGCTGCTGTTCATCGTTGATGAAGTGCAGACCGGCATGGGCCGTACGGGCACCATGTTCGCTTACCAGCAATCGGATGTCGTGCCGGACATCATGACGCTGGCCAAGGGCATCGGCGGCGGCGTGCCGCTGGCTGCGCTGCTGGCTCGTCAGGAAGTGTGCGTGTTCTCGCACGGCGACCAGGGTGGTACGTACAACGGCAACCCGCTGATGGCTGCTGTTGGCGTTGCCGTGTTTGACGCGCTGGCTGCGCCGGGCTTCATGGAGTCGGTCAACGCTCGCGCCAAGCAGCTGTCCGAAGGCCTGCTGGCTCTGTCGGCCAAGTGGGGCATGAAGGGTGAGCGTGGGATGGGTCTGCTGCGTGCGCTGGTGATGGATCGTGATGATGGTCCTGCCATTGTTGAGGCTGCGCGTAATCTGGCGCCTAATGGCTTGCTGCTGAATGCGCCGCGTGGGAATCTGCTGCGCTTCATGCCGGCTTTGAATGTGACGGCGGAAGAGATCGATACGATGCTGACGCAGTTGGATGGGTTGATTGCGCAGGTGCGTAAGGCGTAATCGAAGCGATACGTTAAGCAGTGACGATGAGGGCCGCGATTAGCGGCCCTTTTCTTTGGTATGTCCATAAGCGCAAGGCATGGACTATCATCAACCGGCATTCATGTGTGTGCATCGCAGTATCGACCCATTGTTGAACTAGCCAGATATTGGAGGTTTCCATGAGCGGTTACTACGAGTTGAAGCGCAGCGGCGATCAGTACATGTTCAATCTGAAAGCCGGGAATCATGAAGTGATTTTGACGAGTGAGCGGTACACCACCAAAGCCAGCGCTCAGGATGGAATTGCGTCCGTTCGGCAGAATTCGCCGATCGATGAACGCTATCAGCGCAAGACGGCCACCAACGGTTCGCCCTATTTCTCATTGAGCGCGGCGAATGGGCAGTCCATTGGACGCAGTGAAATGTATTCGAGCGCCGCGGCTCGGGATGCCGGAATTGCGTCTGTGAAGACCAATGGGCCAAGCACGGTAGTGAAAGACAATACCTGAGTGGCTTGGGTGTAAGCCCTGATTCGCATCCATCGGTGTCGGGACTAGGGAGCCGCAATGTTTGCGGCTCTTGTTCCGCCAGTTTGCATCAGTGCGGCCGCCCGGCCTCGACCCATTGTTGGACCAGGTCCATCGACAAGCGATAGCGAGCGCAGTTGTACACGTCCAGTATGCGCAGTTCTTGCGCCAGTATCGGGCGGAATAATTGAACATCGTCTTCAGATAGGCCCAGCGCCGCTGTTGCGGTGTCGGCGGTTTGCTGCGCACGCAGCACCCGGGCAATCGCTTCGTTCAGTTTTTCCCGGAATCGGAATCGCACGGGATCCGGCACGCCCGCAGCGTTCAGTTGCACGGCGTACTTGCGGATCGAGCGCCGATAGGCCCAGGCAAACAGCTCTGTCGCCAGCGTCACGTCGCCGTATTCATAGACCCCCAACATGGCGTAGACGTAGTCCTGCACCTCTACGTCCAGGAAGGACAGCGGCGCGCAGTTGTAAAGCATCAGCGGAATGTTGGCCGCCAGGCGGCTGGTCCGCTTGTTGCCGTCTTCGAAAGGCTGAAGATAGGCCAGGTTCACCCAAAGAAAGAATGCCGCTTCCACCGGGTTCTTGATAAGCCGAGCTTTCTCCACAATCTGGTCGAACATTTCCTGCAGCAACAAGGGCGCCTGGAGCGGCACGTAAGTCGTGTCCCCGATGTTGACCACGATCTGGCGGATGCGGCCCAGGCCGTCGGTATTGGCCAATAGTTCCTCCAGCAGGATCGCGTGAAGGTTGCCGATCACGGCGGACGTCAGGCCATGTGCGGGCACCGCATCGACCAGGAACTCGATGGCCCTCTTATGGTTGAGCAGCATCACTGCATCCAGATCTTCCCCGGCCATTCCGTGCTTGAAGAGTTCCTGCGTGGCCAACAAGGAATACCGGTTGCCTTCCAGTCGAGAGGATGACCAGGACAGGTCGAGCAGCAGCGGCTCCAGTACGCGACGCGCGTAAGTCCCGGCTGGCGACTGACCTGGCATGCGGCCTTCGTCGGCCAAGTTTTGAGCTAACGAAGGCGGCAACAGGGAGCTCTGGTTTGGGACGTAGCTATCCACGAAGGCGCGTTCGTATCCCACGGGCGTCCGGGCGGATAACGGCTGCCGAAGCCGGGCCAGCAGGGCTTGACCACGCTCAGACCAGATCATCCCGGTGGCCTCGGACGCCGGCTCCGCCAGCCGCGTGGCAATGGTCGTTGAGAGCGTCGATGCGGGTGTTTCGTCCGCTATCCGGTAACGGGTTGCCCGGCCCTGCCCCTCGCGCAGTATCGCGCCGGCTTTGCGCAGGTTTTCCAATTGGCGCTTCACCGTGGACCAACTGACGCCGGTTCGGTAGGCCAGTTCGCTGGAACTTACCCAGGGGAGATTCTCGCGCTGCTGAGCGCGCAGAAACTGAAGGATGTCTTCGCGGATGGTCATGGCAAGAGCCGAAGGTGTTGAATCAGCTCAATTTAGCAGTAATCAGCTCAAGAAATGAGCTGATTTGGTCTGGTTTTGAGCTGATTCCCAATCCGTCCGCCCGAGGAAATCGATTGCCACGATTTTGTCACTCACACATCAACGCCCAAACGAGTACTTTGCCGCCAACAGAGATGATCGCCACATTCCGACGTGGTTGTTATCCGAGGTGAGGCTGGTCCGATACGCCACCACGGCGTCCCAACGGCTGTAGCCGGGGCGGAGCACGTTGTATGCGGGCAAGCGAGTGCTATGCGCGTATGGCTCCGCCGATGCGCGAAGCATTCAGCGAGCCGGCGGAAAATTGTAGTCTGACACTGAGGTTTCCCCACGAATTCACCGGCATCCTCCGATGGATTCGGCGGTGTCGTGAGGTGCTTGCAATAGCCCAAGCATTGACGGTTGAGTTAAAGCCAGAGCCCTCTCGGTATAGATCATGGCACCTAGCGTAAGCAACGAGATGGTCGGCCGGTCTTTGCGGTTGTTGGATTCATAGGCCGGCCTTAGTTGCCGGCTCTCAGCCAGCTTGCCGACCAGCCACAGCATGAACGTGGCCAACGGGTGGATCAACAACAGGATCTGCAGACGCGCAGCGCCTGCGCTTTGACTGTCCTCGAAGGAGAACCCGAACTGATGGGATTTCAAACTTCGGAAGGTGCATTCAATGCTCATGCGCTTGCGGTAGACCTCGACGATCTCGCGCGCATCCGTGTCGACCAACCCCGGCGAGGCGCACAGCAACCAGGGTTCGCTTTCTCGCCTGGCGCAGACCTCGCTGTGGCTGCTGCGTTTGCGTTGTTTGAACTGAGTCAGGGCCTGGCGCTGTTGAGGCGGCTTTCGATACAGCACAAGCCTAGTTTGCACCGGGCAGGAACGTACCATTTGCTGTTCGCCCAGATCCTTGGGACGCGAGTTGGCGTACGCATAATCAGTTGTGCAGCGCCGCCATGGCCCATCGCCCGACCGAAGAAACGTGCGGCCGCGGATGCGTCCTACCCAGTACCAGCCCAGTTGATTCAGATAGGTAAACCACGGACCGCGGAACCCCGCGTCGGTCACCACAATCGGCCGCAGGCCTTCGGGCAATATCGATTTGAGCTTGGTCAGAAATGTCTGCTCAACGCCCGGCGAGTTCTGGTCGCGCAAGGGATGAACACTCTCGTAAATGGGCACCGCAGCACCGCGTATCCATAGGGTTGCGCGCAAGACCAACCAACTCCGATCCGCCTTCAAATCGGACCAATCCACCAAGATAACGGGGCGCTTGGACCCCGCCATGAACTGCCGGCACAGGAGTTGATAGAACATGGGCCGCTCGTTATGCAGATGACGGTTGCCCAGCAGCCGGTCCACACGTTTGATGCGATGCCTGATTGCCTGCCCCACGGGCAAGCCCCGCGCCAGTCCACTGAGCGTCAGCCGTCGTGTTGTCATTGCACTTCGCACCGTGCATATCAAGGCTTTGAGCCGGTTCACATGTAGGCTGGGGATCGAATCCTGGAGCAGTTTCTGCAATACTCCGACTGCGTGCATGGCCTGTCTTCCTTCAAACGGTTTGGTCGCCTGATGAAGGGTATAAGACGGGCGCCATGCACGCCCTGATCACCTGCAAGCTAAAAGCTTGCCCCGTCCTGCGCGACAAGCTATTGATTCAGAATGAGTTTCCCTGGGAATTCGTGGGGAAACCTCAGAGTCTGACACCATTATTAATTGGATATTCTTGTGGCGGTCGCCGATCTCCTCGGCGACGTGATCGTCTATTGCCGTTCTGAAGCGCTAAAGTATGGCATTCCGCTTGAAGAGGTTTTGGCGATTATTATGGATAGCAATGAGAACAGGCTCGGCGCAGATGGTAAGCCGATCTATGATGAGAACGGTAAGTTTCTGAAGGGATCGAATTACTGGAAGCCCGAACCTAAGATCAAGGAACTCCTGCAAACTGAAATGGCTCAAGCGGTTACGGCGGGACCCGAGGCCGCCGACATGTTATCGCGCTCAATCATTACCGTGAATCGGTGCCATACGTCGACACCGGACGACCGCTTTTTCTTTCGACGCGGGTGATCAAACAGTAAGCCTACCTGCTCGGGATAGACACTTGCAAAAATCGCAGCCGCGATACCGCAGGGCTTCGGACCGATAGGCGCAACGAACATCCGTTTGTCGAGACCGAGTGTGTCCCGAGTGCGTTCGAGGCATTCGAACGCCGCCTCGGGGTCATTGGCTGAACAGTAGTCGGGCTGAAGCTTGTGTCCCTCCAACGCTGCGAGGTGCGGAATAATGGCATCGAGCTCCCAGCCAGGGCGAAAGGCAGGGATTCCGAATACTACCTTTACGTCCTTGGACGCAATCATCTGATATTCCTCGAGCGCACGGTCTAGTCGCTCAGGCTCGAAGCCGAGAAAGAAGACACCAGCCTCCACCTCCTCGCTTGCAAGGTCTACGATAGCATTCGGAATAGCTACATAGCCGCGGGTCGGTTCTGATAGCGCGAACAGGTCCGCGCCCTTGCCCTCACGCGTGTACTCAGCCGGCTCTACGTAGATGATATTGATCGATGTGGCGCCGGTCGCAAGCAGCGCGTTCGTAGCGCAGAAGAGTTCGGCGAAACCAAGTGTGGTCGCTTCCAGTACGACATTGCGCCAGTCATATTCCGCCAGCAGCTCCACAGCCAAATCGCCGGATTCCTTCCGTGTGCCGACAGTCAAAGACATGTCGTCCACATCGAAGTGGAGAGGAATCCGGGCATCTTCCCGGGCGCTCTTGCATGCCGATACCCCTCTATCATCGAGCTCTTCACCGTGCAGCAGAATCATGTTCTGTGGCAGCCGAAGGTCCGCAGCACTGTTTCCTTTTTCCGAGAAAAATTTTACTCTCATGACAATTGGAGGCCCAGTTGCTGCACGTCGGTATCCGACAGTTGCCGTGCAAGCCCACGCGCCAATGCTTTGTATTCGTTCTCGTTTCCTAAGACGAGAATGTGGAACTGTTCCACCGACAGTTCAATTTTGCGTTTGCGCCTATAGCTGATTTGAAAATAAGGCGAGTAAATTGGGTTGAGCTGGTAGTCGACGATATCCTGGCCAACGCCCGATTTCGATTTGGTTTCCAACTGCTCTACCAAGATGCCATAGCGCAAAGCCTCCGCGATGAAAGCCAACTCTTCTTCATCGAGGGCGCGTCCGCCAGAATTTATCGTGAACTGATTCTGTTCGGGCTCGCTCATGGTTAGGCTAGCCTGCATAGCGCGGAAGATATTGCCCAGCCTCAATACGAACATTCGCAGCGGCTCTCCAAACCGTCCAAAGGTTCGAATTTCTTTGATCAACTGCTCTGAAGCGTCGTAGGCCGCGCGGCATTGGATTTCTACCGCGTAAGGCGGATCGGGCTCGTCTCGCAATTCCGCAACCTCGAGGGTCTTGTAGCAGAGAATCAGGAAGTTTCGAAGGTTGTTGTTGGACATCGTGCATAGGGTTTCGAAGCCGCTGTACAGTGGACACTCCCGCCCGAAAGGCCGATACAACTCTAGCAGAGCTCCGAACAAGTTGTTGTGCACCCAACTCGTGTTGAACTGGCCTTTCTGATGGACAGCAAAACCCTTGAGCTCGGCTAAGACCTTGGCGGGCTGAAGTGTCTCCCGGTTCAAGAGCGCCGGCAATGCCACAATGGCTTCTGCCGGGGCTCCTTCAAACAGAAAATCATCAACAGTCAGCGCGCTTTTGCGGTCTTTCAGCGCCTTGCTTATTCGCTCGTGAATGCTCTTGCGCAACGGGGCCTGCTGCAAGGCTTGAACTGCGATCTCTTTGTCCGTCATGTGTGGAAAACGCTGACGCATTTCCGCGAGCACAGCCTTTTGATACGCTTGAGTCTGGCGCTCCGCCAGCTGCGCAGGTGACCTGACGATTCCCAGGCGCTCACTGTCCGGATGGCCAGCGGCAATGTCTACGTTGCCGAGGAAGACCTCGGCAAAAAAAGGCATTGCCGCTCCGCTCAGAGTGAGGAGGTAATCTAAATCTATCAATCGATAGTCGTGAGTCGCGCTGATTGATTCGGCTCCCGTCGTATCGTTGTTCGAAGGGTGTTCCTTCGAAGTGAAACTTACAACCAAGGGGCGCTGGCTGTGTTTCAAGAATGAATTTAGTACGTGACGCTGGTAGGGCACCAAATTTTCGACTTCATCGACGTACACGAATACTGCAAGTGTCGAAAGCGCTTCGTTGGTCTGCAAGTCGGCGATTAAAGACTGAATGAACTCACGCCCAGGCGGCAGCGTCGGGCAGCTCATAGTTGTCACGTTGGATACCCATGTCGTGAACCTGCGACGCAGCGACTCGAGGAATTTGGCAAGCTCGCGAACGCCGGTGGGTGCCTCTACCAGATAGTCCGAAGCGCTAAGTAATTTCAGGGCAGCAAGATCCTCATACGTGAATCCCGGAAAGGCGCTTTCGGCAATGGTTTCGATGGAATGCAGCAACTCGGTAGCGATTACCAAGCCGAAATAGCTTTCGAATACCACACTCCATTCATTGTCCTCGATACCTCGGGACCTAAGTGAACTGCAGAACTGTGTGTCGACTCGCCAGTAGATGCCCACATGGTTAATTGCATCAGGCGGAATCTCTGTGCGACGCTTGGAAAACGCGGTGTGATAATCGAAGTACTTCAACAGCATGGTCTTGCCGCACCCGCGCTTTCCGGTAATGTAGACCGAGCGTGTGGCTGACGTGAGCGCCAGCCGATCAAAGTAGGGAGGAATAAAGAACTCGCCCCACACATCAGCGCTGAGTTCCTCTGCGCGAGTGCGCGCAAGCATGGAAGCATCAATATGCATAGTTAAGCCTATCGTTCTATCAGAGGTTTCCAAGCTGCTGAAACGCCCCAGAGCAATTGAATTGAGTCATCTGGGACACCATGACTAAATGCGACTAATGCTCCGATGTCTCCGTAGCCATTGCCTCCGTCGCCTTCATCAAATGGTTGCGCCCGCTCATGAATCTCAGCGTAGACTTGAAGTGGAGTCTTGTCGTATTGCCACTGCCCTGTTTCGATCCATTTTTGGGAAAGAGCAGTAAAGCAGGTCTCTGGTGTCAGTAGCTCACCACGGAACAATTTCACCTGGGGAAACTGGTCTTGCAAGTAAGTACAAGCATCTTGGTGGGCGATACCGACGGCGATGGCGACGCGGCCGCTGGAATAGTTCACGTCCCAACTCCGAAGGAAGGTCGCGAGTTGCGTGCCGGTGTAGGTGCCGTCGTCGACGACGATGAACCGCTCCTTATCGCTTAGCACGTTGACGCCCGATGGAAACTGCTTCTTGATACCGTAGCGCTGGTTGACCGCCCGTGCGATCAGGTCACCGCTTTTGCCGGGTTGGCCCATGCCGTACTGGACGAGCGACGGCGGGCCACACAAGAAATCGAGGCCTGCGGCTCCTCTCAACGCATCCGTCCAGGCTACCTCCTCCCGCTTGCCAATTTCGTCGAGGAAGTGAAGCGCAGCCTGCTTCAACGCCTGTCGCATGGATGACTGAAGTTGTTCGTTCGTACGGTAGATCAGGTTGCGTAGAATCAACCAAGCTAAAGTCTTTTCTTGGTCTCCAGTAAACTGCTTGACCCAAACCTTGATGCGCTCAACGGACAGGGGATTGCGCACATTCGAACGGCTAAGCGCATGGACTGCTCGTTCTACGCCAAGTTGATCGAAACCTCCGTATTGGGGAATTTGCGACATCGTCTGGTTCGTTTAGAATTGAATTTCGGAGAGATTAGCTTTCGACAAAAAGCGGGCAGCAACGCCGTGGGCGGATGTTGCTCGAGCATGCTGGCCAGCTTTGCTTTCAAAGAAGCGATAGAGCCTTTCTCGATACTTGTCGCTAGTGCGCAGCGCAAAAATGCAATCACTAATGACGCATGGCCCGTGCACCACGAGTGCGAGTCGGTTCTCGAGTCCCCGCCCAATCCGCGCCAGCAAGATGTCGCCCGGTTGCGCAAGGCGCGCAACGCGCTGAGCGATCTTGGCGGCGCGCTCACTTAGGGCGAAGTGCTTTGGGACGATGCGGACGGCGAGTTCGCCAGTCGGCGCCGAAAAATCGCCGAGGTGGAACACAGGAGCAGCGAAATTCGCGATTTCTGACGAACAAATCGTCCCACGGACGATCTCCTTTACCACTGTGCCTACGGAGATCAGTTGGTCGTCTCGGATGCTGGTATGCGCGTGAAAGCTGTAGTCAAGCCGTTTAGTCGCCAAATCCTGGGGGACCTCAATGGGCTCGCTCAGGCTACCGTCATTTGCCATCTGCCGTAGCTTCACGTAGTCGGTCTCGCCAGCCAACTTAGAGAGCATAACGAGATAGGTTTGGGCTTCCGTGCCTCTGAACACACGACGCGGAAGCTGCACAACTTGCTCGACGATGTGTTGGCGCAGTAGAGCTTGGCGTACGCCACGGTAGCACTCGGCGGCAATTAGGCCGTCAGGTAAGATCAAGCCCAGCTTTCCGTTGCGGCGCAGTAGACGTAGATTTTGGGCTAAGAAGAGCAGGTCGGCGCCTGCGTCATGGATTGAGGTCAGTACACCTGAAAGACCAGCATCCTCTAGAATTTTGCCAAAGTCGGAGCGCCATCGGGGCCGGATGTAGGGAGGGTTGCAGACGGCCACATCCACTGTGCCCATGCGCAACCCGATCTTCTCAGAGAGAGTAGCATCAAGCGCGTCATGAACGAAGTGGCTGTGCCTTAGCCTGGACCCAAACCGTTTCACATCTAGTTGGTCTGGCGCTTGCCGATCAACGTCTACCGTGACAAGTCGGGCATTCTGCCATCGGGCTGCGGCAGCAGAACATAGGGATCCCGAACCGGAACCGAGTTCGACCACTAGCCTCGGCTTATGCGCGTCAATATGCTCAATCAACGAGCGGCTCACGTCCGACGATGTGTAGTATCGCCCCCATGGGTCAGAGTGCTGCCCAGGTCGGGTTAAGTGCTGTCTAGGCTCACTTGCTAACACCATCATTTTCCTCACCTGGCGCGGCGCCTCTTTTTGAAGCGGCCTGGACCTATTTTGAGTTGCGCCGCACATGGAGTGTATCTCAGGCGGAACCTGCGAACGCACCGCAAAGTGCGGTCCCAGGCCAGCTATATGCAATGCCGACGACTGCTTTGCGGGCACCGTTTTCTGAGACGAGAGATCGCTCAGGGCATCCCCCGTGGCGAGGTCAAGTAGTCAAATAATGGCGCCAGACTACAATTTTGTCGGCTATATGCAGCGAAATTGTAGTCTGGCGCCATTATTTGCTAAAAATTGCGAAATTAACGAACTTAAAAAAAGCAATTGCCGGATCTTGCTGTTGGCTATTCTAAGAAAATTGAAACCCTCAATTCCGGGGGCTTTCATCATTTTTGGTCTTTATAATTTTCATGCCATAGCCGGCGGTTTTGGCGGGAAGTAAGGTTGAAACTCTTAATCGAACGTGTCAAGTGCAATTAAATAAGTGGATTGCGGTTTCAGGATGAAATTTCACAACAATTGCTCGACGAAATTGCAGTCTAAAACCTTTATTTGCAGCGGGCCGCGCAAAATTGTAGTCTGGCACCATAATTCGATTTGACTGATCGCCAAGAGCTTCCAGGCTAGATCATCAAACCGGTGCGACCAGACTGCCATCAACCCTAATCGAACTTACATGATGTGCGAGCACGATCTCACCAAGCGCGTTCGTCGCGTTATAGACGACTCCGATAATATGCCACGAGAAAATTCCGCTCTCCGATTCGTTCAGGAGGAACATTGGCCCACCACTGACTCCGCCTAAGTCGTAGTCCTCAGCAGGAATGCCATGCCCCAGAGTGTCGATCCAGTTCTCTCGCTCGAAGGCGCAACCGAAATGACGTTGGCTCGAAGACGAGACTGGTGTCAGTGCGACGTAGAATCCTTGACTAATCGTGTCTTCCGCGATCTGTCTGCGTTCGACGCCAGGAAATCCGCCAAAAAATACGGCATCGTGTTCAGCAGCATTTCTTGGCGGCCACTGAGCCGGGCCAACACAAATTTGCTTTTCGAGCGCTGCGATCTCATCAGGCTCGATCCTAAACGTCGCGATGTCAAGCACCCTCTGTCCGAGCGTGCAGATTAGCCGTTCCTCAAGACGAAACTCCAGCATGCCAAGCTGACAGTGCAGGGCTGGATGTTGTTCTCGCGCTTCAAGATACCCCTCGTAAACGTGCGCGGCGGTAACGAGAAAAGGGCCTTGGCCGCAGTCAAGAATAAACGCTGTACCGTTTGAAAGTATCTTCCACTCGCCCCTCTCTTCGATGCCCCATGCCAACGGTATTGCATAATTCCGCACGTTATGGAGGAGTTCCTTGCCAAAGTCGCCTTTCAACAACGTGGTTGCTTGTTCCAGATTCATGGTGATTTGATTTGCGCGTGGAGTTGTAGGAAAACCCTATACGGTGATTATCATAGCTTTTCCAAGTAAGAAACCCGGCTCGACCGGAACTGGCATGTACAGCGCAGAGGTCGGCTTGCCGAATGACCGCTGGCGAGAATCGTGACGGTCCGTTTTGGGTCGAAAACAGACGTCTGAGCTGAGTATGAGTCATATTGGTCTGTGGCGAAATTGTCATTCACCCCCCGCAGATTGCATCAGACGTCTACCGTATACTCCTCCCACTACCGGCACCACCGGTAGCCGGTTTGGAAGCCGGTAAATTCGTCGGTGCTGACTCCCCAGTCAGCACGCCTTCGCACGCCCCAATGGGCGGGCCTTGGCAAGGGTGCGCTAGCCGCACGCCGGTTCCGACGATCCGGTCTTCCAACCTTGTCCTGTGCCCGCCCGCCTCATTTGGAAGTGGGGTAGCGGGATTTCCCATATCGTCGGAGGAAGTCCATGCAATCCCACCCCCTTACCCAAAACCCCTGGTCTGTCGAATCCGACCCCGAACTCGGCCCAGTCCCCCTCTCCCATCTTCACCACATCGACCGAGCCCGCCACGCCATCGAGGCTATCGCCCGCATGGTCGGCAACAGCGCCTCCGAACTCGACGCAACTGGCGGACAGCCGTTGGACGCCTGGACGGTGGCGGCGTTGATGGGTGGAGTGGAAGGCTTGTGCGATCACCTGGGCACCTTGACCGATGCCATGCTGGCGCAGGCGCGCTTTTGCGAGGTGGATGCAGATCTCGGCGGCATCACGCACGGCACACCGTCGTCGATCCAGTAGCCAAACTAGGCAACCAGAGGCGCGGCGCTCGCGCGCCCGCCTTATTCAGCAATCGACCGAATCACCTTGGCCGGATTCCCGCCCACCAGCGTATTCGCAGGCACATCCTTGGTAACCACCGAACCCGCCGCGACCACCGAGTTCTCCCCCACAGTCACGCCACCAATAACGGTCGCACTCGCCGCGATCCAGACATTCCTCTCGATCACGATGGGCTTCGCGGTGACAGACTCACGACGCCGCGAAGGTTCGATCGGATGGCCAGACGTAATGAGGCTGACGTTCGGCCCGATCATCACATCATCGGCAATGCTCAGCCCGCCCAAGTCATAGAAAGTGCAGTTCTGATTGACGAAGACGTTGCGCCCGACGCTGATGTCGGGACCTCCGGTCGTATAGAACGGCGGTATCAACAGAAAGCTTTCATCGACCGTCTTGCCGATCAGTTCGCTGAACAAGGCTCGGACTTCGGCGGCGTCGTTGAAGGTCAGGCGGTTGAGGGCGGCGGTGATCGTCATCGCGCGTTTGACGTTGGCCGTCATGGCCGCTGATTCTGGCGTTCTTCTGGGGATACTCAGACTGCGGTTGTCATTTGCCATTTGCGGCTTTCCTTTGGGGGGCGACGTAACGGGCGGTTTGCCGGCGCAAGAGTAACTTTCTGGAAGGATAGGAACGAAAAGCCCGCTGGCGCAAGCCGCGGGCTTTTGGTTTTGAAGGGCGGAGCTACTGCGTTGTTCTTCGCCGATTGGCCGGCGGAAAGGGGGGGGCGCGAGCCACCATTGGATAAGTTGATTTTGGTCAAGCTCTCTGGCGGTGGTCGGCCTACGCTGATTCGGTACTCCCGATCAACGCGTTGAAATCGTTGAGGGTTACGAACCATCGGAGATCCACCATGAATATGCGTCCCCTCGGCGTGCTTGCAATCGTTGCCTCGCTGGCTCCTGCCTTGGCTAGTCCCGCGCAACAGGCGGGCCAAGCCGCTCCTGCTCAGCAAGCCGCGCAGCCTGCCCCAAGCGTTGAACAATTTGACAAGACGGCCGCGGAGGTCAAGAAGAACCTGGAGGAAATGCAGGGAAAGATGGACCAGCTTCAAAAGACCACCGACCCGGCCGAACGCCAGAAACTCCTTGCTGAGCATCAAGCGTTGATGCAAAAAAACATGGGAATGATGAGCCAAATGTGGAACGGCGGCATGATGGGATGCTGTGGATCCGCTGATGGTGGGGGACGCCATAGAGGAGGCGGCATGATGGGTTGGAGCCAGATGCGGGGAAACTACTCGAACGCAAATCCCGAACGGGCCAGGGAACACCAATACATGAGGGACCAGTACATGGGTATGCAGCAAGGGATGATGGAGCAAATGCTGCAGCAGCAACTCAATAGAGGCGTACCGCAGCGTTGACGGGGATTCCTGGCCGAGTCGGTCCCGGATCCGGCGCTATGCGCGGGGGAAACCCGCGCATCAGGCCGGGGCACGGTATCCATTTCCGGTCCGGCATCTCGCGGTGCGATGTTTGATGACTATCGTCAATTCTCAATCTGGCGGCCAAGCCAGAATGAATACGAAGCCAAGTACGCCGTTTCAACCACCAGGGGATATCCATGTCTTCCGCACAATCGCCCGGCGAACATGCCGGCAGCAATCATAGCCAAGCCGTTCAGAACGCCGCCGCGCAGGAGCAAGGCATGCTGCAGCGTCTGGTCGACAGCGCGGTCCATCGATCTGAAACGATCGGGTCGAAAGCGCAGAATGCTTTGGACAACTTCCGCGAAATCGAGCAGAACGCGGCTGCCAGGCTTCAAGCGTCTGGCCAGCATGCACAGCAATTTGTCCACGAGAAGCCTTGGGTGGCTATCGCCGCCGTGGCGGTGGCGGCCTTTGCGCTCGGGACCCTGGCTCGCATACGCCGCTAGCTGCGTCAAAACACGTCAAGGGCCGCCGGAGTTCAACGGCAAGGTAGGGCCGCATTGAATTGTCCGTGACACCCATGTTCCCGTGATCCTAATCCATCAGGCCAATGGCGCATGAGCACGCACGACCCCGGGAATCGGACGCTTTGGGTGATCAGCCTTGACCTGATCAAGGACCCCATGTTCGCCCTGCTCTTGTCGGGCGGATTGCTGTACCTTGCTCTGGGAGCATGGCATGAAGCCGTATTGCTGCTCATTTTTGTAGTTGTCATCTTCGCGCTGACGGCCGGTCAATCGCTGCGTACTTCGCATGCCCTGAAAGCGCTCGGCGAGCTTGCTGCGCCTCGATCCATGACGCTGAGAAACGGCAAGCGTATCTGGCTGCCCTCTGCCGACCTGATTGTTGGCGACGTTGTCTTTCTATCGGAAGGAATCCGCATCCCGGCAGATGGCAGTTTGGTGGACGGCATGGGACTGATGGTCGATGAGTCCGTGCTGACCGGGGAGTTTCAGCCGGTATTCAAGCGCGCGGCGATACCGAAGAGCGGCCCTGGCGATCCCTCTGGCGCATTGTTTTGCGGCTCTCTGGTGATCTCGGGCACGGGCACAATGCGCGTGGACCTGACGGGAGACGCGACGCGCCTGGGGCAAATCGGCATGTCCATGCGCGAAATAGCGCCAGAACGGGCGCCGCTTGAGAAACAGACCCGTCACTTCATCCTGCGGTTCATGTGGCTAGGCTTCGCGCTTTCGCTTCTGACCTGGGCGTTGTATGTCTATCTGCGAGGCGGATGGCTTGACGGCATGCTCGCCGCAGTGACGTTGGCGATGGGCCTCCTGCCTCAAGACTTCCCGGTGGTCGTAACGATCTTTTCGGCGCTGGAAGCCCGCAGACTTGCGAGCCAGGGCGTTTTGATCCGAAAACTGAGCGCGGTTGAAACGCTGGGCAAGACGACGGTTTTGTGCGCGGATAAAACGGGAACGCTGACCTGCGCGACCATGGCGGTGCGCCGCATATACGCCGCATCGACGCGCATCGAGGTATCCGCATCGAACTTGGTCGATTGGCCGCAGGCCTCAGACGACGCACGGATGCTGGCGAATACGGCGTTGCTCGCGAGCGTGCCCGACTCGGGAGACGCAATGGACGACGCATTCCGAACGCTTGCGTCCGCCCTGCGCGGCCCCCTTCCCGCCGGGACGCCGGCGGAAATGACGCTGGTAAAGACCTACCCGTTTTCCACGGACTTGCCGGCGGTCACGCAGGTTTGGCGCCTGCCGGACGACGCGCGGATGATCGTTGCCTGCAAGGGCGCGCCAGAAGCCGTTTTCCGGCTTTGCGGACTCGACATCCCGCGGACTTCCGAACAGGAACGCGAAGTGCGGTCCATGGCCGGGGACGGACTGCGGGTTCTTGCCGTCGCGCAGGGGAGCTTGCCCGATGGGCCGTTGCCCGACAAGCCGGATGGCTTTGCGCTCACATTTGTTGGACTGGTGGCCCTGGAAAACCCGCTCAAGCCAAACGTGCGTGAGTCCGTGTTGGCCTGCCGGAGCGCAGGGATCAGAGTGTTGATGTTGACCGGCGATCACCCCGCGACAGCGAAGGCTCTCGCCGGTCAGGCAGGCATCCGGGACGATGCCGTGATACTGGGAGACGCTCTGGAGAAAGAAAGCGACGACCAATTGCTGTCGTTGACCCGCCGCGTATCGGTATATGCAAGAGTAAAGCCGGAACAGAAGCTTCGGCTGGTGCAGATCCTGAAGCAGGACGGCGCGATCGTCGCAATGACTGGAGACGGGGTAAACGACGCACCCGCCCTGCGCGCCGCCCATGTCGGCATCGCCATGGGCGCCCGCGGCACGGACGTCGCGCGCGAAGCCGCCGACATCGTGCTGACCGAAGATGATTTTTCAGACATCCTGGGAGCAATCACCCAAAGCCGCAGGTTGTTCGACAACCTGACGAAAGCGATTGTCTACATCGTCGCCGCACACGTTCCTCTTGCCGGTCTTGTGATCGTGCCCCTGATCGCCGGCTGGCCCGAGATCCTGCGCCCAGCTCACGTCGCGTTCCTGGAGATCGTAATAGGTCCGCTCTGCTCCCTGGCGTTCGAATCTCTCGCTGCCGAACCCGATCTGATGCGCCGTCCCCCGCTTCCTGCTGTCCGGCCACTGGTCTCGCTAAGATCATTCCTCTTGGGTTTCACTCAAGGCGCGATATTGTTGGTCGGCACGCTACTGCTGTTTGCCTGGAGCCACCAGGTCGGGTTGCCGGACAGCGGCGGACGCGCCCTAGCTTTCTGCGCGCTTATCATGGGAAATCTCGCGCTCGTGCTCGCCAACAGCGGCGCCGCGGTTGCAAGGACGTCGGCTCCTGCAAGGTCCATTTTTCTGGCCGCCGCAACTACGTTGGCGATGTTGTTGCTGGCACTGGAATGGCCGGTCTTGCGGCGGCTTTTTGCATTCTCGGCGTTGGGGGCGCGGGAATGGCTACTGGCTCTTGCGGTGACCTGGACGTTGTGGCTGGCCGCCCGTGCGCTTCTGCGCTGGAATCCATGGCCCCGTCCCTCACGCATCATCGAGCCGGGAGAGGCGCCATGACTCCCCTCTGCGCAGGGCAAGGGACCGCTGCCGTGGCCTGGCTCCTAGTACGCCGTGCGCGGTTCGTCGACGGGGGCGGCGAGGATTGCGGAACGCTTGGCTAGCGCCGGCGAATGCGAAGCGCGCACTCAATGCGGCTTCCAGTTCACCCCATCCTTGGACCGATACTCCGGCGTCCCCGTGCAACACCCGCCCGCGCCAAACGCTTGCCGCCCCAGGAACGCAGTCACCACCCCTTTGCTCTCGGTCAGCCGCTGCTGGACGCAGAGGGTCGGCAGCAGAGAGAAGTCGCCTTCAAGCACCAGCGTCCACTTCACGTTCTCGCCTTCGGCTGGCTCGACCCTGTACACCTTGCATTCATGCACCAGCAGATGCACGGGCTGCCCGGCCAGCATGCCCTTGAACTGCAGCTCCGGCGGCGTGTCGCGCGTGGCGATGGTTTCGGCGTTGAGTTTTGATCCGGGCGGCGCGGGTTTCAAGGACGAGGAATCGCAGCCGGCCATCGCACCCATGGCGGCCATGGTGATGAAAAGCAGGCGAGCCAGGCGGGTCATGCCCATGCGCTCCCGTCAGGCCACGCCGGCGAAGCGTTGTTCGAGGTAGGCGATGATGTCGCTGGACTCGTACATCCAGCGCGTGCCCGTGGCGTCGTCGATGCGCAGGCACGGCACTTTCACTTTGCCGCCGCCTGCCTGCAGTTGCGCGCGCGCTTCGGGATCGCCCTTGGCGTCGCGCAGCGCGATGGGCGCGTTCAGTTTGTGGATGGCGCGCCGCGTCTTGACGCAGAACGGGCAGGCGTGGAATTGGTAAAGCGACAGCTGGGCCGCTTCGGCGTTGACCGCGGCCTGGCCTTGCGCGGAGCGCTGTTGCGGACGCGGGCGCGTGAGGGCATCGCCCAGCACGATGATTTGACCCAGGCCGACACGCAGGGCTTTGACTAGCATGGAGTAGGACTCGATAGGGATGGACAGATGGCGAGTCTACCCTGCGCGATGCGTTCCGGCATTGCGTATGCCGTCAGCCATGACGGCCGGCTGTCGTCCTGCGTGACGTGGCGACTATCCTGTGTCACGTCACGATCAGGAATTCGCAGCCGGTGCGTTACTGAATCCGTACCGGATAGCTGCAGCCGGTATAGAAGGTCTTGCAGCTCGTACCGGTGCCCTTCTCGCAAGTCTCGATGGCCAGGGATTGCGCCAGCTCCTTGGTCTCGGCGCTGGCGGAATTCATCAACACTCCCTCGCCTTTGGGCGAAGGGCCATACACCACCGCTACGCACTGGTTGTAGTACGTGATGTTGGTCTCGCAACCTTTACCGCCTTTGGACGCGCAATGTTCTAGCGCGGCTTTCTCGGCCTTGGCTTTACTGGTCTTGTCGGCTGCGATGCCGACGGAGCCGGACGGCGGGTCGTAGGCGATTGCGCCCCAGCGCGTGGTCCAGCGGGGCTGGTCGGGCGCGGTTTGCGCGCCGGTGCCGCCCTGTGGGCGGGTCTGGCCGGGGATCGGCACGCATTGCTGGCCCGGCGTGCCGGCGGCGTTGGGCATGAAGCCGTCGGGGCAGCCTTGTTCGGCTTGCGCCAGGCCTGGGATGCCGAGATGCAGCATTGCCAGCAGGAAAACCAGTTTCAAAGCACGCATGTGTCGTCTCGCAGTTGTCGTGTTCTTCAATCCGGAGGCCGCGCGCCCCGCGGGCCTAGCCCGGGCAGGCAGAGCGCCCGAGGCAAGGCGTCAGGCTGTGGATTCGCCCCGGGGAAGTGTAGTCTGACTTCTTGGTTCTCGATCCGGTCTGCACGATGGACTCGATCACCTTGACGCACCTGCCCGCGAGCCTGGAGGATTTCCGCCGGGCGCCGGCGGTTTCAAGCTACCCAAGCTGAATGAGGCAGTGCGCGACCTGGTGTACCGTGCGCCCACGCTGTACTACAAGCCGGAATCCGCGGCCGAACCGAACTTGATTCGGGCCGTGGGAGTGGAATAGCCGAATTTGGCGCGAATTCTGTCTCCGGATGGCCCTTGGCGGCTTGACTGCATGTCAGACTACGAGCGGGCAAAGCCGAAGAGTTGCAGATACTGGGTACGAGACATCGTTTCTCCACATGAACGTCAGAGACCGCCTCAAAGTCTGGGCCAAGCGCATCAAGCGCGACGGCCTGACGCTATGGTTTGCCGGCAAGCATGTCCGTACGCCCTGGTACGCCAAGGCGCTGGGCCTGTTCGTGGTGGCCTACGCGCTCAGTCCCATTGACCTGATTCCCGATTTCATCCCCGTGCTGGGTTACGTCGATGACGTGCTGCTATTGCCCGGCCTGATCTGGTTGACCATCAAGCTGTTGCCGCCCGATGTGCTGCAGGAATGCAGGAGCCAGGCGGACGCCTGGATGCGGTTGCAAGGCGAGAAGCCGCGCAGCCTGGTGGGCGCGGTGATGATCGTGGCATTATGGCTGGGGATAAGTATTGCAGCGTGGTTCTGGCTTGCGCCGTATTTTCGGTAGTCCCCGAGGCCGGCGGGCTTTCGCGCAAGACTACGCCGATTCTTCTTCCACAAACCCCAAGGTTCGGAGTTCCGCGATCGCACCCTTTTCTTCGTCTCGCCGCGCCTTGGGCGCCGCCAGCGATGCGGTCAGCAGCATGGACGGGTTGGGCGATTCGTCAAAAGAGTGCAGCATGCTGGCGATGCCGGGGAACGCCTGGACGAAGTCCGCTCCCAGCGCCTGATACCCCGGATAACGCCCCTGCTTGTCGACGATGATCTGCGTCTGCGGATCGCGCCGGATCAGGTGTAGCGGCACCCCCTCGCAGCGCAGGCCGAGCAGCTTGGCTTCGCTGATGTCCAAGGCCCAATCCGTCTTGGCGTAGAAGGCGGCGCGCGCGGTTGCGAACTGATCGAGCAGGCGCTCGTCCGTGCAGAACGCGGTGGGTGTCAGGTTGAGGTTGAGCTTGCCGATCTTGCCAACCAGCTTGACCCTGCGAAAGAACGAGGCCCACACCAGCAGGATGGGGTTGGTGGACAGGTCCTCGACCAGCACGTCCTCGAACATGCAGGGTTGGATCATCGAATTGACGGCGCGGCACTTGGAGAGGCGCACGTTCTGCACGCGCGACATGCGCTGCGGGGTCTTCACCATGGACAGGGCGCCGTTGTCGAAGGTGCAGTCGTGGAAGTGCAGATCGCTGAAGTGCGAGTTGCCTTTGTCGTACGCCATCTGGAAGGTCGCGCCTTCGGTTTTCTGCATGGAAGAATGTGTTGCGTGGGATGGGTTGTTGGTCTGTACCCTGGCGGAGGGATCGCTTCAATAGCTGCCCGCAGGCATTACATCCGCCAAATAAGCGGCGGTATCCGGATCCTCGCGCAACACATGCCGCATCCATGCCCTGCGCTCATGCGCGGTCACTTCCAGTTCCCACACGCATGCAATGAACGGCCCCTGCACCGGCTGGAATTGTTCGGGCTGGCCCAGCGGCGCGGAGTACATGCGCTGGCACAGGATGCCTCCCGATATCCACCAGTCCACCAGCAGCCAGACGGCTTCCTCCCCCACGTGCACGATGCAGAAGCCCAGCCCCGTGGCGCGCGGGTCGCGGGCGCTGTCTTGCAAGCCGGTCATCGCCGTGCGGCGCGCGGCTGCGACCACTTCGTCGGATAGCAGCGCAACGGCCGGATCGGGATTGCGCTGTATCGCGTAGGCCTTGATGGCCAGGCCGTCTTCGCGCCAGTGGTCGATGAACGCCATGCGGCGAGGCGCGTAGGGTTCTGCGGGTACGGTTTGGAGAGACATGATGGGATGCGTGGGCTGACGTCCAGGGCCTGAAGGCAGATATTCTTCCAGCAGTCCGCTAGGCCAGCAAGGACAAGGCATGGTCCAGCGACAGCACGGTGGTGCGCGATTCAAACGCCGTCGCAAACAAATGCTCATGCACGACCGGGTCTGGGTCGTAGCAGCAGTCCTTGACCGTCAACAAGCGATAGTCCGCGTCGCTGGCATGCGCAATCGATGACAGCATCACGCCGGTGGAGGCGACGCCGGCCATGATCAGCGTGTCTATGCCCTGCGCCGAAAGCCGTACCTGCAGATCAGTGCCGAAGAACACGCTGGCGCGGTGGGCGATGATGATGGGCTCGTCTTCGCGGCGGCCGAGTTCGGGTGAGATGCGGTCGTGGACGAATAGGCCCAGCTGCTTGATACCCTGCCCGTTCTTGTTCAAGGGGCTGACTTCCGGATAGCCGGGGCTGAAGTGGATCTTGGCGAAGTAGACGCTGACGCCTGCATGCCGCGCCGCGTCGCATAGTTGGCGGGTGTTGCCGAGCAAGGCGGGGGCGACCGACGGGAACAGTTCCATGATGTCGGTCTGGTAGTGCATGACCAGCAAGGCGGTACGCGCCGGGGTGATGGCTGGGTTCTGGGTGTTCATGCTCCGCTCCGCAAGGGGTTTACCACGCGCGCCTTGCGGGTTGGCCTGTTGCCGGATCGGCCGGCCAGGGTGTGATGCTTGGCGACGTGATGGGGTGCGACAGGAAGGACGCACGACTCTACCACGGCCGCCATGGCGCAACGGTGTCTGGCAAGCGGATGGACGTTCCGGCGCTACCCGACACGAAACCCCAGGAACTACGCCACCGGCAACTGATTCGTCACGCAATGAATCCCGCCGCCGCCCGAGGCGATGGCGTCGATGTTCAGCTGCACGATCTGGCGTCCCGGATACAGGCGAGCCAGCAGGTCGCGCGCCTTGCCGTCCGCTTCCACGTCGCCGAATTCGGGCGCGATGACTGCGCCGTTGATGACGAAGTAGTTGATGTAGCCGGCGGCGAAGTCTGGGTTGTCGTCCATGAATTCGCTGTGCCGCGGCTTGAGCGGCGGGCTCATGGTGTGGATTTCCAGCGGCTTGCCGTCGGCATCCGTCGCGCGGCGCAGGATCTCCAGGTGCTTGCGGGTCAGCGCGTAGTCGTAGGAATCCGGGTCCATGTCGAGGTTGGCCACGACGACGCCGGGGCGGGCGAAGCGGGCGTAGAAGTCGACGTGGGCGTCGGTGATGTCGCGGCCCTTGATGCCGGGCAGCCAGATGATCTTGCGCAGGCCCAGGCAGCGCTTCAGTTCTTCCTCGACTTCCGCCTTGGTCCAGCCGGGATTGCGGTTGGCGTTGATCCAGCTGCTTTCGGTCATGATGCCGGTGCCGCGGCCGTCGACTTCGATGCCGCCGCCCTCGCCCACCAGTTCGCTTTGCAGATAGTCGGCGTCGACGATCTCGGTGGTTTCGGCGGCGATCCCGGCGTCGGCGGCGTGGCGCTGCTTGTTGCCCCAGCCGTTGAAGTTGAAGTCCACGCCCGTGACGGAGCCTTGCCCGTTGAGCAGGAAGTTGGCGCCGATGTCGCGCATCCAGATGTCGTCCAGCCGGGTTTCAACAAAGCTGACGTTGGCGCCGCCGCAGTGGCGCTGGGCTTGGTGGCGTTCGCTGGCGCGGCAGAACACGGTGACGGGCTGGTGCGCGGCGATGGCGCGGGCGATGCGGCCCAGGGCGGCCTGGACGTCGGCGGTGAAGTCTTCCCAGATGGCGTCCTGAGCGCCGAAGGCGATGAAGGCGCGGGCCTGGGGCGCGCCTTCGTCGGGCATGTGCGACTGCGGCGCGGGCGCGGCCTGCGCGCCGGACGCGAGCAGGCTCAGCCCCAGCGAGGCGGCGGCATGGGCGCCCATGAGCGCGGAGGCGTGTTGGATGAGTTGGCGGCGGGTGGGCACTCTGGGCTCCTGGAATTCGGACTGAATTGATAAATAATGGTTATGTGGGAGTAAAGGTGCGCACCTCTTGAATAGCAGTGTATTTCCCGCCAAATCACGCGGACAAGCGATATATTTAGCGGAATTATGATTAGCAGGGCTTATCTATATGCTTAAGCAATGGCCTCCGCTGAATGTGTTGCGCGGCTTCGAGGCAGCCGCCCGGCTGGGCAGTTTCCACAAGGCAGCCGATGAGCTACATCTGACGCAATCGGCGATCAGCCAGCAGGTGCGCAGCCTGGAGGACTATCTGGGCCAGCCGCTGTTCTTCCGCCAGGGGCGCGCGGTGTCCTTGACCGATGCGGGCTGGGATTTGTTGGGCACCACGCAGGCCATGCTGCAGCAGTTGGCGGCCGGCATCCGCAGGCTGGACCAGTACCGCAAGCCGAACCAGCTGATCGTGAACACCAGCCCGGCGTTTTCGCGGCACTGGCTGCTGGCCCGGCTGGAGGCTTTCCGCGCCCTGCATCCCGAGGCTGACCTGTGGCTCTACACCAGCGATGCCGCGCCGGACATGGCCACGCAGACCATCGACATCGCCTTGCGCGACGATCTGGGCCCGCAGGCGGATTGCGCCTTCCGCGTGCTGGTCGAGGACCGCCTGTATCCGGCTTGCCATCCGCGCCTGCTGGCGGCGGATGGGCGCGCCACGCTGCATGGCGAGCGCGAGATGGATTGGAGCCATTGGGAAACGCAGGGCGGCGCCGACGTGGGCCAGCGCGGCGTAGGCATGAATTTCTCCGACCCCGGCCAGTTGCTGGATGCTGCCCGCGAGGGGCTGGGCATGGCGCTGGTGAGCGGCCTGCTGGCCGAGCGTTGGCGCGGCGACGGCTCGCTGGCGGCGTTGACGGAGCGGACGGTGCGAGGCCCGAAGTGGGCTTGGCTGGTGCATCGGGACAGTCAGGACGATCCCTTGACGCGCGCGTTCTGCGAATGGGTGTCGGGCGAGCTGGGCGCGTCGCGAGAGGACGGCGGCGCGGCAGCCTAGCTATTGCCTCGCCGTCAGGCTGCGGTTGTCATGGCGATGTTAAGTTGTAGCCTCTGCGCCTGCGGCGCATTCCAGAACAAGCGATTCCTCGATGTCCAATCTTCAATCTTCGCGTCCCGTTGCGCTGGTCACGGGTTCGACCTCCGGCATCGGCGAGGCCGTTGCCCGCCGCCTGTCGCGCGACGGCTATGCGGTGGTCGTGCATTCACGGCGTTCTGCCGAGGCCGGCCACGCCTTGGCGCGTGAGTTGGGCGAGGCGGTCTACGTGCAGGCGGATCTGGCGAACGATGCCGACCGGGTGCGGCTGGTCCGCGAAGCCGTCGCGGCATGGGGACGGCTGGACGTGCTGGTCAACAACGCCGGCATCAGCTGCGTGATTCCCCACGCGGATCTGGCCGCAGCCACGCCGGACATCTGGCATGAATTGCATGAGGTCAACGTGGTCGCGCCGTTTCGCCTGGTGGCCGAGGCGCAGGCCGCGTTGAAACAGGCGACGGCGCAAGGCCGGCCCGCCTGCGTGGTCAACGTCAGTTCGCACGCGGGCATCCGGCCCAAGGGCGCGTCCATTCCCTATGCGGCGACCAAGGCGGCGCTGAATCACGTGACGCGCTTGTTGGCGTTGTCGCTGGCGCCAGAGATCCGGGTGAATGCGGTGGCGCCGGGCCTGGTGGATACGCCGCTGACGGCCGATTGGAAGCAGGCCCAGGAGCTGTGGCGCGACAAGTCGCCGATGCGCCGGGCGGCCAGTCCCGAGGATATTGCGCAGGCGGTCTCAATGCTGGTTGCGTCGGACTATCTGACCGGCGAGATCCTGCTGTCCGATGGCGGATTGAATCTCACGTAGCGGCAGGGACGGGCATCAACGCAGGCCTTACTTCTCCGCGTATTTCTTGCTGCCCGCGTCGTAGACGTAGGTGACCGCGTCGCCCGCGCCCAGCTGGCGGGTCTTGTCTGGTCCGGAGATCTCGGTGCCGCTGCGTTTGACGGTCACGCGGGGCATGTCGCTGCCGCCGTGCGCCGAGAACACCAGTTCGCCCGAGCTGGCCACGCAGGGCATGACGTCGCCCTCGGCGCAGGCCGCGCTGTTGTCTTCGCCGGTGTTGACGCTGCCCACGTAGGTCCAGCCCGCGCCTTCGTCCGGGCCCGCCGGATTGAAGATCAGCAGGGCGTAGCCGGTGAAGCTGATGCCGTTGTCGAAGCCTTCGGTGGGCACGGCCAGCATCAGCTTGCCGCTGGGCGTGCGGTATTCCAGCGGCTTGCGGCGGGTGTCCACGTCTTCCGGCTTTTCGAAGGCGCCGAAGGTGCCGATGGTGTTCTTCATGCCGCGGAACTGCCAGGGCCGATCGGGCGAGCCGCCGGTCAGCGTGTAGGTGGCTTCGGCCATATTGACCTGGGTGTCCGGGCCGACCTCGTCTTCGCCGGGCTTGCCGTATTTTTCGCGGGTGTCCCAGGTGAAGCCCGTGTAGTAGCGGGTGCCGCCCAGCTCGAAGGCGTGGCCGAACCAGAAGGTGGCGATGCTGCCGTTTGCCACTTCGTAGGAGTCCGCGCCCTTGCCGTCGACCTGGTAGATCGAATACAGCACGGTGGGCGCATCGGGCGGCGCAATGGCGGCGGCCTGGGCGGTAGGCGGCAGCGCAGTGGCGCCGGCCGCCTCGGCGGCCATGGCGGCCGGGCTGAAGACGGCAGCCAGGGTGGAAGCAAGCAGGCCGGCCATGGCCGTGCGGAGCAGGGAGTCGAGGCTGAAGTGGGAGCTGGCTTTCAGAGTGGTTTTCATGGGTTGGACAACTTCTTGTGGGCTCGTGGCCGGATTTCGTTCTTGGTCCTGATGGCGGCATGCCGCTGCTTTGCGGCGTCATGCTAATGGGCCGCCGTTGCCTGCGCCGGACAACTATTTGCCAATTGTGTCGGACTGCAATGGCGCTATGCTGTAGCGCAGCCTGACAGCAGCTTGCCACGCCCGAGTCCCGCACGGCAACTTCCGCCGTGACGCGCGACGCCGCCCAGGAGCCGTCCCGCATGCCATCCCTAGCTGAAAGCACCATGGCGCCGGCCCAGGCTGGCGACGGCTTGCCGGTACGGCAGAGGCTGTGGGCCGTCTCCACGCTGATCCTGGGCAGCGCCATCGCCACGCTGGACACCTCCATCGCGAATACCGCCTTGCCCACCATCGCGGCGGACCTGGATGCCACGCCGGGCGCGTCCATCTGGATCATCAACGCCTACCAGATCGCCATGGTCGCCACGCTGCTGCCGTTCGCGGCGCTGGGTGACATCGTGGGGCACCGCAGGGTCTATCTGTACGGATTGCTGGTGTTCACGCTGGCCTCGGCGGCCTGCGGGCTGGCGGATTCCTTGCCGATGCTGATAGCCGCGCGCGCGCTGCAGGGCGTGGGCGCGTCGGGCATCCTGGGCGTGGCGGCGGCGCTGATACGGCTGACCTTTCCCAGCAGCCAGATCGGCCGAGCCCAGGGGATCAATGCGCTGACGGTGGCGGTCTTCTATGTCGTTGGGCCCTCGGCGGCTTCGGCCATTCTTGCCGTCAGCACGTGGCACTGGCTGTTCCTGATCAACATCCCGCTGGGTGCGCTGGGCATGGCCATGGCGTGGCGCACCTTGCCGCAAAACACGTCGCACAACGCACCGCGCCGGACGCCGCCGCGTTTCGATGGCGTGGCGGCGCTGCTGCTGGGCGCGACCTTTGCGCTGGCCGTGCTGGCGCTGGGCGACGCGGCGCATCGCGCGGCGTGGCCGCGCATCCTGCTGGAGGCGGGTGCGGCCGTGGCCTGCTGCGCGCTGTTGCTGCGCCGGCAGCGCGGGCATCCCGCGCCCATGCTGCCGGTGGATCTGTTGCGCCGGCCGCTCTTCGCCATGTCGGTGCTGACTTCGATCTTGTCCTACGCGTCGCAGGGGCTGGCGCTGGTTGCGCTGCCGTTTCTTTTGCAGATGAGCCTGGGCCGCACGGACGTGGCGACGGGCCTGCTGCTGACGCCCTGGCCGCTGCTTGTCGCCTTTACCGCGCCCATTGCGGGTTACCTGTCGGAAAGGCACTCCGTGGCGCTCTTGGGCGGAAGCGGGCTGTTGGTGCTGTGCGTCGGCATGCTGCTGGTGGCGCAGTTGCCGGAGCATGCCTCGGACGCGGACATCATCTGGCGCCTGGCGCTGTGCGGCGCGGGCTTCGGCTTCTTTCAGGCGCCCAACCTGAAGGCGCTGACCATGAGCGCGCCCGCGGAACGCAGCGGCGCGGCCAGCGGCGTGATTCCGACGGCGCGGCTGATCGGCCAGGCGGCGGGCGCGGCGCTGGTGGCCGCATGCTTCGCTGTCGTGGGGCAAGACGGCGCGGGCGTCGCGCTATGGATAGGCGCGTTGATCGCGGGCGTGGCGTGCGCGGTGAGTTTCCTCAGGGTGCTGGCGCGGGACTAAGGCAGTCCGGACAGACGGAACGCAGGACGGCGCGGGATGGCGCCGGTGGGCTGCGCAAGGCGAGCGCCCGCTCAAGGCGCATGCAAGCTCCTGAGCTTCCTCAGCTCCGGAAACCACCGCATCCACAGCCCGGCCACGGCGATGGTGCCGACTCCGCCGATCACCACCGCAGGCACGGCGCCGAAGGCCGCGGCCATGACGCCGGATTCGAATTCGCCAAGCTGGTTCGAGGTGCCGACGAATAGCGTGTTCACCGCGCTGACGCGCCCCAGCATATGGTCCGGCGTGTTCAGCTGCACCAGCGACGAACGCACCACCACGCTGACCGCGTCCGCCGCGCCCAGCAGCACCAGCGCGCCGATGGACAGCGGGATCGAGGTGGACAGGCCGAATACCGTAGTGGCCAGCCCGAACACGAACAGCGCGCCGAACAGCAGGCGGCCGACGTGCTCGCCCAGGCTCAGGCGAGCCAGCGTCAGCGACATCAGGGCCGCGCCGCAGGCGGGGGCGGCCCGCAGCGCGCCCAGCGCCCAGGGGCCGGCGTTGAGGATGTCCTTGGCGAAGATGGGCAGAAGCGCCGTGGCGCCGCCCAGCAGCACGGCGAACAGGTCTAGCGACAAGGTGCCCAGCAGCAGGCGCCGCTGGAAGATGAAGGTGATGCCGGCGAACAGCGTGCGCCAGGTGGTCGGTTCCTTGCGCGGCGGGGCGCGTTCGATGACCAGCGTGGCGATGGAGGCGAAGGCGGACAGGTACAGGGCCGCGGCCACGCAATAGATCCACCCTGCTCCCAACCCGTAGCCGACGCCACCCAGCGCCGGGCCGGCGATCTGCGCGATCTGGCCGCCGGACGAGGCCAGCGCGGTCGCGCGCGGCAGCCATTCGCGCGGCACCACCGCCGGGATCAGTGTTGCCAGCGTGGGCGCTTCAAAGGCGCGCGCCGAGCTCATGATGATGATGGTGGCGTAGATCAGAGTCTTGCCGCCCACGCCGTGCAGGGCCGCGATCGCCAGCACCAGCGTGGCTAGCGCTTCCAGCGCCATGCATACCGCCACGATCTTGCGGCGGTCGTAGCGGTCGGCCACGTGACCCACTACCAGGGTCAGCGCCGCCATGGGCAGGAACTGCGCCAGGCCGATCAGGCCCAGGTCCAGGGCGCTGCCGCTCAATGCATAGATCTGCCAGCCCACCGCGACCGAGACGATCTGGAAGGCCAGGGACGCGCCGATGCGCGCGAACAGGTAATGCAGGAAGGCGGGACGTTGCAGCGGACTGGGGGAATCGGGGGCGGGCATCGGGCGAAGGCGCGTGGGGCGCGCGACGGGCGCCGGACCCAGCATTCTAGGGACAAGTCGCTGACGGGAAACTAAGAGCGTTCCGGCAGACGGGCTTCGGAACCCAGGGCTGTCCTGGAAGACCGGGCTCTCATTCATGCGCAACACGGATACCTGAAATCTATAATTCCGCTTCCGGCATAAATCGACCGCACAGGGAAATTCCCCCATGGCCACGCTACCCGACCTGAGTTCGCGCGAATTGCAGGCGATCAGCACCGTCGCCGAATGCGGCAGTTTCGTCGCCGCCGCGCTTACGCTGAACATCTCGCAGCCCGCGCTCACGCGCACGGTACAGCGTGTGGAGAAGGCTCTGGGCGTGGAGCTGTTCCATCGCTCCACGCGCCGCGTGGAGACCACGCCAGCGGGCCAGGAGTTCGTGTCGCTGGCGAACCGCATGCTGTCCGACCTGCGCATTTCCTACGAGAACATGCGCGAGATCTCGGACGAGCAGCGCGGCCGCAGCATCGTGTCGGCGGTGATGTCGGTGGCCTATACACAGTTGCCCCGGATCGTCGCGCGCTACCGCGAATCGCGACCCCGCATCGAGTTGCAGATCCGCGAAGGCGTGCACGGCACGGTGCTGGACGATGTGCGCAGCGGCGTGGCCGATATGGGGATTACCTATATCGACGGCGTGCCGGGCGAATTCTCGGTCGTGGCTTTGGGCCGCGAGGCCTTTCATGTCGTCATGCCGCGCCAGCATCCGCTGTCCGCGAACGCCGGCGTGACGCTTGAGCAGCTGGCGCCCTATGCGCAGGTGTCGTTGCCCAAGGAGTCGCAGACGCGCCGGCTGATCGACAGCCACGCCTCGGTCGCGGGCGTATCGCTGCGGCACGCGGTGACGGTCAGCCAGTTCGCCACGGTGATGCAATGCGTCTGGGCCGGCGTGGGCGTTGCCATCGTGCCGGGCGGAGCCGTGCCGGCCGCGCTGGGCGCCGACCTGGTGGCGCGGCCGTTGACCAAGCCCGCGCTGAGCCAGGCCATCGGCGTGGTGTTCCTGAAGGAGCGTGGCCTTACCCCCAGCGCCAGCGGCTTCCTGGCGCAATTGCGCAGCGACTGGGTGCAAGCCGCCGTGCCCGCAAGCCGCCGCCGCGGCGTCCGCTAGTCCATTACAGCCGGATGCCGGCCCGCTGGACGATTTCGGCGTAGCGCTTGGCCTCGCTGCGGCAAAAGGCGTCGAAGTGTTCCGGCGTATCGCCCACCGGCATGGCCTGCGCTTCGATCAGGCGCGCGCGCACGTCGGGCCGTTCCAGCACATTGCTGACGCTGCGGTACAGGCTTGCGATGAGTTCGGATGGCGTGTTCGCCGGCGCCCACATGCCGTACCAGGAGGTCAGGTTGACGTTCGGATAGCCCAGCTCGGCAAAGGTAGGCACGTCGGGCAATGCGGCCACGCGCTGCTCCGAGGTGACCGCCAGCGCGCGCAGCCGGCCGCCCTTGACGAGGCTGATGGACGAAGGCATCGAATCCAGCATGTAGGTGACCTGTCCGCCCATCACGTCCGTCAGCGCGGGCGCGCTGCCTTTGTACGGAATGTGCGTGACATCCAGCTTCGCGGCCGCCTTGAACACTTCGCCGGCCAGATGGCCGGGCGCACCGTTGCTGGATGATGCAAAGTTGTGCCGGCCCGGTTCGGCCCGCAGCAGCGCCACCAGATCCGCCACCGAGCGCACCGGGGAATTGCTGCTTACCACCAGCTGGATCGGCGTGGACGCCAGGTTGGTGATGCCGCGGAAGTCCTTGAGCGGGTCATGCGCCATGTTGGGGTACAGCGCTGGATTGACCAGCTGGCCCGAGACATTGACGAGCAGCACATAGCCGTCCGGCGCTGCCTTGGCCACGGTGTCGGCGCCTATCATGCCGCTGGCGCCCGGCCGGTTGTCGACCACCACCGATTGCCCCAATTTCTCCGCCAGCGTGGCCGCGACGATGCGGCCGACGATGTCGGTCGGACCACCGGGCGGATAGGGGATGACGATGCGCAAGGGCTTGGACGGGTAGCCGGCGGCAGCCAGCGCCCTGGCGCCGCCGAGCACGCTCAGGGCGGCGCCCGCTGCGCCGATCAGCAACCGCCGCCGGGCGGGCCGGAGCGGATCTTCCGCTTGGATGGAGGATGGTTCCATGGTGGGTCTCCCTTGTCGCTTCGTGTGGTGTGCACAGCTCTGGATCCGGCGGCGATCGCGCCAGTGCGTCGCAGTTCGGCCAGCGCCTGCGGCGCCAGTCCCAGCATCTCGCGCAGTACCGGTTCCGTATGGGCGCCCAGCGCTGGCGGGGCGCTGCGGTATTCGACGGGCGTCGCCGACAAATGCAGGGGATTGCCGACCAGTTCCGCTCCGCCTGCCTGCGCGCCGGGCATCGGCACGCGCATGCCGCGTTGCAGGACCTGCGGATCCGCGAAGACGTCGGCCAGGCCATTGATGGGACCGCAAGGAACCGCCAGCGCTTCCAGCGTTTGCAGCCAGTGCGCGCTGGCATGCCGCGCCATGGCCGCCTGGATCTGCGGGATCAGCGACTCGCGCGCCGCCAGGCGGGCGGTATTGGTTTCGTAGCGCGGATCGTCCGCCAGGTCGGGGCGGCCGATGGCGCCGCAGAACCGGCGGAATTGCGCGTCATTGCCGATGGTGACGATGATGTGGCCGTCAAGGGTGGCGAAGTCCTGGTAGGGCACGATGTTGGGATGGGCGTTGCCCAGGCGCGAGGGCTCGCGGCCGCTGGCCAGGAAGTTCATGGCCTGGTTTGCCAGCGCGGCCACCTGCACGTCCAGCAGCGCCACGTCGACGTGCTGGCCCACGCCGCTGCGGTCGCGATGCGCCAGCGCTGCCTGGATGCCCGCGGTGGCGTACAGTCCCGTCAGGATGTCCGTCAATGCCACGCCGACCTTCAGCGGCCCCGCGCCGGGTTCGCCATCGCTTCTGCCGGTGATGCTCATCAGGCCGCCCATGCCCTGGACCAGGAAGTCATAGCCCGGCCTGCCGGCATAGGGGCCGTCCTGGCCGAAGCCGGTGATGGAGCAGTACACCAGGCCAGGGTGGCTGCGTTTCAGCGTGTCGTAGTCCAGGCCGTAGGCGCGCAGCCCACCCACCTTGAAGTTCTCGATCAGCACGTCGCATTGCACCGCCAGCGCGGCCACCAGCCGCTGTCCGTCGGGCGTGGCGATATCGACGGCCACGGATTTCTTGTTGCGGTTGACGCCGGCGAAGTAGGCCGACTGCGCCACGTCGCCCCATTGCGGATCGTCGATCCACGGCGGCCCCCAGCCGCGGGTATCGTCGCCCAGGCCGGGGCGCTCGATCTTGATCACCTCCGCGCCCAGGTCCGCCAGCAGCTGGCTGGCCCAGGGGCCGGCCAGCACGCGCGAAAGGTCCAGCACCCGCAAGTGCGATAGTGCGCCCATGCTCTCTCCCTTTCCTTTTTCGCGGCGGCGCCGCGGGCCGCGGCCCTACCGCGCTGCCGTCACTGCAATTCCACGCGCACCTGCATCGGCGCCTTCGTGCCCAGCCACACCTGCTGCGCCTGTTCCTTGATCTGGACGACGCGCTGCGCCACTTCCTCGGCGGTGATGGAGCTGACCGGATGGGTGATCACCACGGGTTCCAAGGCCTTCATGCCGATGGCCTGCCTCGTCAGCTCGGTCTCGCGCGCGAACTCGGTCGTGATGATGACCGCGCTGGGTATGCCCAGCCGCTCCAGCGCGATGGAGTCGCGCACACAGGCCGAGCAGCAGGAGCCGCAATCGCCGATGGCGGTCAGCACCAGATCGTTTTCCGCCGCGATGCGCGCGATCAGTTCGGGCGCGGCATCCTTGGAGAAGCTGTGCTTGACGTAGTAGTTCACCTCGGCGAACTCGATGTCCTCGCCTAATGCCGCCAGCGCGCCGCGCAGCAGCTTGTTGGCGTTCCACTTCGAGTTGTCGAGGATGCCCAGCCGCAGTCCGGCCAGGCTCCGCTTGCGCGCCGATACCGGCGTATCGTCGAAGCGCAAGGCGCCGCGCGGGTCGTACACCGCGACTTTTTTCCCGTCGTTCATCAACATTTCCGATCTCCTGGTTGTCGTGTCAGATGGCGCAGGCGCCGCTGGTGCAATCACCGCCGTCGGCGCTTGCGCCATCGATTGCGCGCAGCACCGGCGTGCTCATGCTGCCCCAGCCCGGTATCAGCACGGAAAAGCGGCCGGCCTCGCCGCCCATCACGAACAGGTGGATGTGGTCCGGGCTGTGCACGATGGGAATGCGGGTGTCGTCGTTGCGCTTGTAGTACTTGGGCAGATTGCGGTTGTAGACCTTGCCGTAGCGGTGGCCGTAAGCCAGGTCGATGAAGCGGTTGCCGTGGTTCACGTACAGGTAGTTGCGCACGTCGGCGCGCGACCAGCCGTGCTTGCCGATGGTCTGCGCGTGCTCCAGGCCCAGCACCACCGCGATATGGCCGCCCAGCACCGCGCTGTTGGACGCGATGGTGCTCATGGCCGAACACATCGTGTCGAGGATGCCCTCTGGGTCGTTCGAGATGTGGTTGGTGACGCTGTGCGGCGCCTCGGCCGCCATCGCGAACACGGTGGAGTCCTCGGCCTTGTAGCCGTGTTCCACGTGGTACGGCGCCAGTGGGCTTTGCAGTTCGTTCTCGCAAACGCAGTAGGTGTATTTGCCCGGATGCCCCAGCGTGCTCTTGTCCAGGTCTCCCGGCCAGCCGCCGCCCACGTTCAGCATGATCAGGCGCAGCGCCCGGCCGATGGTGGCGTTGGCGCGGTTGCCGGAGCCGAACGCGTTGACGCCGCCATTCATGCCGATCTCGCGGGCAATCGGCCCATTCACCACCAGCAGCGGCGCGGCCACGTGCGTGGTGGCTTGCACGCCGTTCAGGTTGAAGGCCTGGTCGGTGACGGCCTTTACCGCCGCCAGCACCACCGGCGCGTACTCGGGCTTGCAGCCGGCCATCACCATGTTGATGGCCAGCACCTCGCGCGTCAGTTCGCCCCAGCGCGGCGCCACGCGCGCCTCGACGAAGCCGGGGTCGCCGCCCAGCCGCGCCACGATCTCGTCGATCTTCTCGGGCGTTGGCGGCACCACCGGCAGCCCGTCGCTGAAGCCGCGCTCGTAGTAGTACTCCACCAGGTCCACGCCGGCCGGCACCATGTTGGCCGGCGACGCCTTCGCTTGCAGAACCGCACTCATCAGAATCTCCTCGTGGCTGTCGGATGACGTTGCGAGGAGCATAGGAGTGCCTGCTTATCTATAACAAGAACAATCTATTTCGATAGATGATTGCGAAATACGCATAAATCGCGCGCCACGGCCCGGCGCCGGCCGTTCCTTCCCAGACAGTTTTTCCTGCGCTCTGGTACAAGCCAGCGCGCCGCCCGCTCATTAACTTTGCTGCAAAGCCGTCCGCGACGATGGCATTGTTCAAGGGGAACATGATGGAAGCGAAATCCGCAGCCGGATCGGTCGATCCGATCACGCTGGCCGTGGTGCGCGGGGCCTTGGAGACCGCGCAGCGCGAAATGACGCTGACGCTGGAGAAGACCGGACGCTCCAGCGTCTTCAACCTGGCGCACGATTACAGCAATGCCTTGTTCGACCACTATCCGGAGATGATCCTGCAGGGCCAGGACATTCCGATCCACCTGGGGTCGCTGATACCCGCCATGAAGGCCGTCGCCGAGTTCTTCGGCGACGACATCCATGAAGGCGACATCATCTATCACAACGATCCGGTCTATCAGGGCAGCCATATCCTGGACTGCTGCATGTACAAGCCGGTGTTCCATGAAGGCAAGCTGGTGTTCTGGGCGGTCTGCAAAGGACACCTGACCGATATCGGCGGCCCGGTGCCCGCGGGCTACAACCCGGACGCGCGCGACCTGTACGCGGAGGGACTGCGGATTCCGCCGGTCAAGCTATGGGACCGCGGCGTGCGGCGCGACGACGTGGTCAACCTGCTGTTGTGCAATATGCGGGCGCGGCGCGACCAGGAAGGCGACCTGAACGCGCAGTACGGCGCTTGCCGCGTCGGCGAGCGCCATTTGCAGGCTCTGCTGGCCAAGTACGGCCTGCCCACGGTGCAGGCGGCCATCGCCGAACTGAAGGACATGGCGGACCGCCACATGCGGTCGCTGATCGCGTCGATTCCCGACGGCACCTATTCGGGCCGGGCGCGGCTGGAAGACGCGGGCCATGGCCATGGCGACATGACCATATCCGCCAGCGTGCAGGTCCAGGGCGACAGCGTGCACATCAGCATCGAGAGTCCGCCGCAGGTGCCCTATTTCATCAATTCGTACGCCGGCAATTCCATGTCCGGCATCTACCTGGGCCTGATGATGTTCGCGCAGGTGCCGCCGCCGTATAACGCCGGCCTCTACCGTTGCGTCACGGTGGACCTGGGGCCGCAAGGCACCTTGTGCAACGCGCGCGAACCGGCGCCGCACGTCAACTGCACCACCACGCCGATGGAGACGCTGACCGATGCGGTGCGGCAGGCCTTCGAGGCGGCCGCGCCGGAACGCGTGACGGCTTCGTGGGGCCACGCCAGCGGCGTCAACATCGCGGGCATAGATCCCAAGACGGGCGAGCAGTACGTGACGATGGTGCTGGCTTCGATCATCTCGGGCGCCGGCGCTACCCGCCAGATGGACGGCTGGCACGCCTGCGGTCCGCTGTGCTGCTTCGGCGCGCTCAGTTCCGGCGATATCGAACTTCTGGAATACGCCTATCCCATCATCATCCACCGCTATGGCCTGCAAGAGGACAGCGGCGGCGCCGGCCAGCGGCGCGGCGGCAGCGGCACGGTGTGGGAGGTGGAGCCCATCGGCCATGAGATGACGGTGGTCGCCTTCGGCGAAGGGCGCCAGATTCCGACCGGCGGCGCGGCGGGCGCATACAACTCGCTGCCGGACCGCAAGCTGGGGCGGCTGGAGCAGCATCACGCCGGCGGCAAGGTCACGGTGCATCGCAAGAACACCATCTTGAGCCTGAAGCCGGGCGAGCGCGCTCGCAACGTCAATCCCGGCGGAGGCGGTTATGGCGATCCCTTCCACCGCGATCCCCGCGACGTGGCCGCGGACGTCAGGAACGGGCTGGTATCGCGCGAGGCCGCGCATGCCGAGTACGGCGTCGTGGTGGACGCCAGCGGCCAGGCCGACATCTCCGCCACCAACGCAGCGCGCGTGCGCGATCCCCGCTGAGGAGCACATCATGCAAGGACAATATCGCCTCGGCGTAGACGCCGGCGGCACCTTCACCGACTTCGTCCTGGCCGGCCGCGACGGCCGGATCAGGCTGTTCAAGAGCGCATCCACGCCGCAGGACGGCACCCGCGCCATCGCCGCCGGGCTGGCGCAGATGGCGCAGGAGCTGGGACGCCCGGTCGAGGACATCGTGCGCGACTGCGATCTGTGCATCAACGGCACCACCGTGGCGCTGAACGCGCTGATCGAGCTGAAGGGCGTCAAGGTCGGCCTGCTGTGCACGGCGGGCCATGAGGACAGCATCGAGATCCGCCTGGGACACAAGGAAGAAGGCTATCGCTACGACGCCGACTATCCGCCCGCGCCGCAGTTGGTGCCGCGGCATTTGCGCCGGCCGGTGCGCGAGCGCGTGCTGGCGGACGGCTCGGTGCACCAGCCGCTGAACGAGGACGACGTGCGCGCCGCCATCGAGGTCTTCAAGCGCGAAGGCGTGCAGGCGGTCGCGGTCTCGTTCGTGTGGGCGCCGGCCAACTCGGCGCACGAGCAGCGCGCGCGGGAGATGGTCGCGGCAGCCATGCCCGATGTCTTCGTCTGCGCCGGGCACGAGGTCTATCCGCAGGTGCGCGAGTACACGCGCACCTCCACGACCATCGTCAACGCCTATCTGAGTCCGGTGATGGCGCGCTACGTGGCGCGCATCGACGACTATTTCCGCAGCCTGGGCGCCAGGGGCGCGGTGCGCTACTTCCAGTCCAACGGCGGGCTGGCGGTTGGGGACATCATGCGGCGGCGCGCGGTCAACGCGATCAATTCCGGTCCGGCATCCGCGCCGCAGGCCGGCCTGTACGTGGCGGCCCCGTTCGGCATCGACAACATCATCACCGTGGACATGGGTGGGACCTCGTTCGACATCACCATGGCGCGCGGCGGCCAGACCAATCTGAACCGCAACATCGATTTCCTGCGGCATCGCATCGGCGTGCCGATGATCCATGTCGAAACCCTGGGCGCGGGCGGCGGCTCGATCGCGCATCTGAACGCCTTCGGCATGCTGGAAGTCGGTCCGCGCAGCGCCGGCGCGGTGCCGGGACCCGCCTGCTACGGCCTGGGCGGCAAGGAGCCGACCGTCACCGACGCCAACATGGTGCTGGGATACCTGCGCCCCGACGCCGTGCTGGGCGGCGCGATCCGGCTGGACCGCGAGCGCGCCCGCGACGCGGTCGAACAGCATGTGGCCAGGCCGCTGGGACTGAGCCTGGAGCGCGCTGCCTACGGCATCGGCACGCTGGTGAATCTGAACATGGCCAACGGCATACGCCGCATCTCGATCGAGAACGGCTACGACCCGCGCGACTTCGCGCTGGTCTGCGCGGGCGGCGCCGCCGGCATGCATATCGCCGCGCTGGCCGAGGAGATCGGCAGCCGAACGGTGCTGGTGCCCAAGATCGCTTCCTGCCTGTGCGCCTTTGGCCAGGTGATCTCCGACGTCAAGTATCACTTCCTGGCCAGCGCCGTGATGCGCCTGGACCAAAGCGCCGACATCGGCAAGCTGGACACGCTGTTTCGCGACATGGAAGCGCGCGGCCGCGAACTGCTGACGGCCGACGGCTTCGCCGTGGATCGCATCAGCCTGGCCCGCAAGGTGGAAATGCGCTATCAGGGCCAGATCCACGAATGCCAGGTGGACGTGCCGCCGGGTCCGGTCACCGCCGACACGCTGGCCCAGCTGCTGCGCGACTTCCATGCGCGCCACGAGCAGCTCTACACCTATTCCGAGCCGCACAATGTGGTGGAGCTGGTGAACCTGGAAGTCATGGCCTCGGGCGCGGTCGACAAGCCCGCGCTGCCGGAGCTGGAGGCGGGCAGCGGCGATCCGGCGGCGGCGCTGGACAGCTGGCGCGCCATGCTGTTCGACGATGCGGGCCTGCGGGTCGATACGCCGGTCTACGACGGCGCGCGCTTGCTGGCTGGCGACCGCATCGCCGGTCCGGCCGTGATCGAGGAGCCCACGACCACCATCGTGGTGCGCCCGGGCTGGAACGCCTTGTTGCATGGCTCGGGTACGTACTTATTGACCCGGGACCAGGGCTGATCCAGATTAGCGGTTGTTATGCGCGCGGAGGCGGCAACGTGGACACCCGCTACGACACCACAGGACTGGCCGCCGGCGACCGTGCCCGCCATTGGGAAGCCGCGGTCGGCAACACCTACTTCAGCCTGCAATTGCGGTTCCAGGACGCGGCGCGCTTCGAGGGCGCGCTCAACTCCTGGCGCCTGGGCGCGCTGTCGCTGTCGCGGCTGGCGTCCTCGCCGCTTTGCTACAACCGCCTGAAGACGCATTTGCGGGATGTTTCCGACGAGCAATACCTGGTGACGGTGCCGCGGCTGAGCGCCATCCGCTTCGCCCAGGGCGGGCGCGAAACCTTCTGCCACCCGGGCGCGTTCCTGCTGGAACACGGCCACAGCCCCTACGAATTCTCCTACGGGCAGGACAACGAGCTGTGGGTGCTGAAGGTACCGGGCGCGCTGCTCCGCGGGCATCTGCGCGCTCCTGACCGCTATTGCGCGTTGTCCTTCGATGCGACGCAGGGCGCGGGCTGGCTGTTCGCCTCGTATGTCGACCTCATCGGCCGGCAGCTCAATCGCGGCGATGGCGCGCAGCGCGAATTGCTGGCGCAGCAGCTGGTGGATTTGCTGGTTTGTTCGGTGCAGGCCGACGACCGCGTGCTGACGTCGAACGATTCCGCGGTGCGCGCGGCGCATCTGGGCCGCATCGAAGCCTATGCGCGCCAGCACCTGGCGGACCGCGACCTGGGGCCGGAGCGCGTGGCGCAGGCCTGCGGCATTTCGGTCCGCTACCTGCACGCCCTGTATCGGGACGTGGGCCAGACCTTCATCCAGTGGCTGCACGAGCAAAGACTGGACCGCGCCGACCAGGCGCTGCGCGCCTCGGACCAGCGGGTTTCGGTGGCGGGCGTGGCGCACCAATGGGGCTTTGCCGACCAGTCGCATTTCTCGCGGCTGTTCAAGCGCCGCTTCGGCCGCACGCCGGGCCAGTCGCGCCGCCTGCCCGCTTAGGCGGGCGGCGCCTGCCGGGTCATTCCCCGATCGCCACCAGCTCCGCGCCTTCCGTCACCTGGTCGCCCACGCCATAGAACACCTCCGTGACCTTGCCGTCGGCAGGCGCGGAAATGGTGTGTTCCATCTTCATGGCTTCCATCACCAGCAGCGGCTGGCCCTTTTCCACGGCGTCGCCGGCCTTGACCGAGATCGAGATGATCTTGCCGGGCATGGGGGCCGTGAGGCCGCCGCCGTGCTCGCCCTGCGTGTCCTGCGAATGCGCCAGGGGATCGTACAGGTCCAGCACGTGCACGCCGCCTTCGCCGAAGACGTGGGCGCGGTCGGCGTGCAGCACGACCGTGCCGGCGCTTTCGTGGCCGTCCAGCGTGACGCGCAGGCCGTAGGCCAGGTTGGGATTGGCGCTGGCGTGGGCGCGCCACAGGAAAGCCTGCGGGCCGGCGCCGCTGTCCAGGGTCCAGGCGCCGCCCTGGCGGGCGACGGTGACGTGGCGGGTCTCGCCGTTGTCCACCCATTGCAGCCGGCGCTGGTAGCGGCCGCCCAGGCGCCAGCCGTCGCGCGCGTCCCAGGGATCGGCGGGCTGCTTGCCGCCGGTGGCCTGCGGCTGCGCCAGGCCCTGGCGCACCAGCACGGCGGCGCAGGCCAGCGCCAGCGTCGCGGCGCTGGCGGCCTGGGGTTCGGGCAGCAGCGTGGCGCGCTGGCGTTCGATCAGGCCGGTGTCCAGGTCCGCCGCGGCGAAGGCGCTGTCCTGCATCAGGCGCGACAGGAAGGCCACGTTGGTCTGCACGCCCACGGCCTGGGTCTGGGCCAGCGCTTGCAGCATGCGGGCGCGGGCCTGGTCGCGGTCGGCGCCGTGCACGATCAGCTTGGCGATCATGGGGTCGTAGAACGGCGTGATGGTGTCGCCCATGCGCACGCCGCCGTCGACCCGGATGTCGCCATTGGCGAAGGCCGTGTGCGCCGGCAGGCCCAGGTAGGCCAGGGTGCCGATGGACGGCAGGAAGCCCTTCTCGGGGTTCTCGGCGTAGATGCGGGCCTCGATGGCGTGGCCCTGGATGCGCAGGTCTTCCTGGCGCGCGGGCAGCGGCTGGCCGGCGGCCACGCGCAGCTGCCATTCGACCAGGTCGTGGCCGGTGATCATTTCGGTGACCGGGTGTTCGACTTGCAGGCGCGTGTTCATTTCCATGAAGTAGAAGCGGCCGTCGGGCTCGGCGATGAACTCCACCGTGCCCGCGCCCACGTAGCCCACGGCGCGCGCGGCGGCCACGGCGGCTTCGCCCATGGCGCGGCGGCGCTCTTCGGTCATGCCGGGGGCCGGGGCTTCCTCGATCACCTTCTGGTGGCGGCGCTGCACCGAGCAGTCGCGTTCGAACAGGTAGACGCAGTTGCCGTGGGTGTCGGCGAACACCTGGATCTCGATGTGGCGCGGCTTTTGCAGATAGCGTTCGATCAGCACGCGGTCGTCGCCGAAGCTGGACGCGGCCTCGCGCTGGCACGAGGCCAGCGCGTCCAGGAACGCGCCCGACGATTCGACCACGCGCATGCCCTTGCCGCCGCCGCCGGCGCTGGCCTTGATCAGCACGGGGTAGCCGATGGCGTCGGCCTGGGTCTTGAGGAATTGCGGGTCCTGGTTGTCGCCGTGGTAGCCGGGCACCAGCGGCACGCCGGCTTTTTCCATCAGCGTCTTGGCGGCGGACTTGCTGCCCATGGCGGCGATGGCGGAGGCTGGCGGGCCGACGAAGGCGATGCCGGCCTTTTCGGCGGCTTCGGCGAAGGCTTCGTTCTCGGACAGGAAGCCGTAGCCGGGGTGGATGGCGCCCGCGCCCGTATCGCGCGCGGCCTGCAGGATTGCATCGGCGCGCAGGTAGCTGGCGCGCGGCTCGGCGCCGCCGATGTACACGGCCTGGTCGCAGGCGGCGACGTGGCGGGCGTTGGCGTCGGCGTCGGAATACACCGCGACGGTGCGGATGCCCATGCGGCGGGCGGTGGCGGCCACGCGGCAGGCGATTTCACCGCGGTTGGCAATCAGCAAAGTATCGAACATGGATGTCATCCAGGCTGGAATTATTCTTGGGCGGCAGCGGGGTCGGCTACGCCGGCCTACATGCGGAACACGCCGAACTTGGTGTCTTCGATGGGCGCGTTCAACGCCGCCGACAAGGCCAGGCCCAGCACGCGCCGCGTGTCGGCCGGCGCGATGATGCCGTCGTCCCACAGGCGCGCGGTGGCGTAGTAGGGATGGCCTTCGCGCTCGTACTGTTCGCGGATGGGCGCCTTGAAGGCGGTTTCCTCTTCCGCCGACCACTGGCCGCCGCGGGCCTCGATGCCGTCGCGCTTGACCGTGGCCAGGACGCTGGCGGCCTGTTCGCCGCCCATGACCGAGATGCGGGCATTGGGCCACATGAACAACATGCGCGGCGAGTAGGCACGGCCGCACATGCCGTAGTTGCCGGCGCCGAAGGAGCCGCCGATCAGCACGGTGAACTTGGGCACGTTGGCCGTGGCCACCGCCGTCACCATCTTGGCGCCGTGGCGGGCGATGCCTTCGTTTTCGTACTTGCGGCCGACCATGAAGCCGGTGATGTTCTGCAGGAACACCAGCGGGATCTTGCGCTGCGCGCACAGTTCGATGAAGTGCGCGCCCTTCTGCGCGGATTCCGAGAACAGGATGCCGTTGTTGGCGACGATGCCGACGGGCATGCCGTGGATGTGCGCGAAGCCGGTGACCAGAGTGGGGCCGAAGCGCGCCTTGAATTCGTCGAACTCGGAGCCGTCCACGATGCGCGCGATGACTTCGCGCACGTCATAGGGCTTGCGGGTGTCGGCGGGAATGATGCCGTTCAGTTCGCTCGGGTCGTAGCGCGGCTCGCGCACCGGGATGGTGGCCAGCGGCTGCGGCTTCTTGCGGTTCAGGCGCGCGACGGCGTTGCGCGCCAGTTGCAGCGCGTGCATGTCGTTGGCGGCCAGGTGGTCGGCCACGCCGGACAGGCGCGTGTGCACGTCGCCGCCGCCCAGGTCCTCGGCGCTGACTTCTTCGCCCGTGGCGGCCTTCACCAGCGGCGGGCCGCCCAGGAAGATGGTGCCCTGGTTCTTGACGATGATGGACTCGTCGCTCATGGCGGGCACGTAGGCGCCGCCGGCGGTGCAGGAGCCCATCACCACGGCGATCTGCGAAATGCCCTGCGCCGACATCTGCGCCTGGTTGTAGAAGATGCGGCCGAAGTGCTCGCGGTCGGGGAAGACCTCGTCTTGCTGCGGCAGGTTGGCGCCGCCGGAATCCACCAGGTAGACGCAGGGCAGATGGTTCTGCGCGGCGATTTCCTGCGCGCGCAGATGCTTCTTGACCGTCATCGGGTAGTAGGTGCCGCCCTTGACCGTGGCGTCGTTGCAGACGATCACGCATTCCGTGCCGGCCACGCGGCCGATGCCGGTGATGACGCCGGCCCCGGGGGCTTCGCCGCCGTACATGCCGTGCGCCGCCATCGGCGACAGCTCAAGGAACGGCGTGCCCGGGTCGATCAGCTGTTCGACGCGGTCGCGCGGCAGCAGCTTGCCGCGCGCCACGTGCTTGGCGCGCGCGGCTTCGCTGCCGCCCAGCGCCGTGTGGGCCAGCTGCTGATCCAGATCGTCCAGCTGCGCCTGCATGGCCTGCGCGTTGTCGGTGTAGTCCTGCGACCGCGGATTGATGCGGGATTCGATGATGGGCATGGGGTTCCACCCGTCCTGCTTGTTGGAAATTTGAAGGCGCTCGTGGAGCGGTTTGTCTCGCTGCCCGGTGGGCCGGGCATTCTTGTCGGCTAGGGGTACCGAAGAGGGATTTCGTTGCGCCTTTCCCGCACGGCGCGCGACCGACCCGTCGCGCTACGACGCCATGCAGGAAAGGCGCAGCGGAATCCATCGAAAGCCGGGAGGCCGAAGCCTCCCAGCGTTGCGTCAGATCATTTCGATCGCCATCGCGACGGCTTCGCCGCCGCCGATGCACAGCGTGGCCACGCCGCGCTTGCCGCCGGTCTTGCGCAGCGCGCCGACCAGGGTGGCCATCAGGCGGGCGCCGGACGCGCCGATCGGGTGGCCCAGGGCGGTGGCGCCGCCGTGGACGTTGACCTTGTCATGCGGCAGCTTGAAGTCGGCCATGGCGGCCATGGTGACCACCGCGAAGGCTTCGTTGATTTCGTACAGGTCCACGTCCTCGGCCTTCCAGCCGGTCTTGGCGAACAGGTTCTTCAGCGCGCCCACGGGCGCGGTGGTGAACCAGTTCGGCTCTTGCGAGTGCTGGCTGTGGGCGACGATGCGTGCCAGCGGCTTCACGCCGAGCTTCTCGGCGGTGGAGGAGCGCATCAGCACCATGGCGGCGGCGCCGTCGGAGATCGACGAGGAGTTGGCGGCGGTGACGGTGCCGTCCTTCTTGAAGGCGGGTTTGAGCGTCGGGATCTTTTCCGGCATGGCCTTGGTGGGGGCTTCGTCGGTGTCGATCACGGTGTCGCCCTTGCGGCCGGCCACGGTCACGGGGGCGATTTCCCACTTGAAGCTGCCGTCTTCCGAGGCGGCGCGGGCGCGGCGCAGCGATTCCAGCGAGAACGCGTCCTGCTGTTCGCGCGTGAAGGAATACTTGGCGGCGCAATCCTCGGCGAACACGCCCATCGCCTTGCCCTTGTCGTAGGCGTCTTCCAGGCCGTCCAGCGCCATGTGGTCGTACACGGTGTTGTGGCCGTAGCGGTAGCCCTGGCGGCCCTTGAGCAGCAGGTAGGGCGCGTTGCTCATGCTTTCCTGGCCGCCGGCGACGACGATGTTGGCGCTGCCCGCGGCCAGCAGGTCATGGCCGAACATGGCGGCCTTCAGGCCCGAACCGCAGACCTTGTGGATGGTGGTGCAAGCCACGCCCAGCGGCAGGCCGGCGCCCAGCGCGGCCTGGCGCGCCGGGGCCTGGCCCTGGCCGGCCTGCAGCACGTTGCCCATGATGACTTCTTCGACCTGCTCGGGCTTGATGCCCGCGCGTTCGACGGCGGCCTTGATGGCGATCGAGCCCAGCTCGTGCGCGGCCAGGCCGGACAAGGCGCCCAGCATGCCGCCCATGGGCGTGCGGGCGACGGAAACGATGACGATGGGATCTGACATGGCTAGCTCCTGTGAGGGTCGGGACAGCTCTGGGGTTACGAGGCCGCGCGGGCGCCTGAAGGGCGTTCCGGACGCAGGCGTCTGTCCGTATCGTAAGGGAAAAATTCTTCAATCCTGCCTTGCGCAACATGGTTGCGGCAGGCCTGCCACCACTCCGGTTCCAGCAGGTCGGCATGGTGACGCATGAAGGCGCCGCGCACGCGCGGGTCGCCCAGCAGAAAGCGTCCGAATTCCTCGGGGAAGACATCATTCGGACCAATCGCATACCAGGGCTCGGACGCCAGCTCCGCCTCTTCGTTGGGAGCGGGCGGGATGCGCCGGAAATTCATCTCGGTCATGCGCTGGATTTCGTCGTAGTCGTAGAAAACGACGCGGCCCAGGCGCGTGACGCCGAAGTTCTTGTAAAGCATGTCGCCGGGGAAGATATTGGCGGCGGCCAGCTGCCGGATGGCGTCCCCGTATTCGCGCACGGCCGGATCCAGCAGCGCGTCCGGCGCCTGGCGCAGATAGATGTTCAGCGGCGTCATGCGCCGTTCGATGTAGACATGGCGGATGACCACCGTGTCCCCGGTTTCCTCTATCAGGCTGGGCACCAGGCGGCGCAGCTCTTCCAGCAGCGCCGGCGCGAAGCGCGCGCGCGGCAGCGCCACCTGTGAGTATTCCCAGGTGTCAGCCATGCGGCCGACGCGGTCGTGCAGCTTCACCATCTGGTACTTGCGGCGCACGGTGGCATGGTCCATGCCGTCCTTGTCGATGCGGTCCTTGATCAGCTTGAACACGTAGGGATAGGACGGCAGCGTGAACACGCACATCACCATGCCCTTGATGCCGGGGGCGATGTCGAAGGCGTCGCGCGAATGCGCCAGATGGTGCAGGAAGTCGCGGTAGAACAGCGTCTTGCCCTGCTTCTGCAGGCCGATCATGGTGTAGAGCTCGGCCTTGGGCTTGCGCGGCAGCAGGCTGGACAGGAAGTTCACCACCGCGGCCGGCGTTTCCATGTCCACCAGGAAATAGGCGCGCGTGAAGCTGAACAGCGTGCTCAGGTCGTCGGCGCCCAACAGCAGCGCGTCCAGCACGACCTGGCCCGCCGGGTTGCGCATCAGCGCCACCGCGAAGGGATACACCGTGCCCTGGTTGATCAGGCGGCCGACGATGTAGGCGCCCTTGTTGCGGAAGAACAGCGAGCCCAGCGCGTGGATCTGGCAGTCGCTGGCGATGCGGCGGCCGACGTGGCGCGGCAGGATGGCGCGCAGTTGCTTGACCGCGGCGCGCGCCAGCAGCCGCGTGTCGCGCGGCAGGTCCTCGAAGGGCAGCGCCAGGCCGAAGTCCGCCACCATGCGGATCAGGCTTTTTTCCAGCCCGTCCGTGGCCGGGTAGTACACCCGGTACGAGGGGATGCTGCTGTCCAGGTAATCGGTGGCAATGGCCGGACGCACGAACAGGAAGGCGTTGTGGAAATAGTCGCGATGCAGGATGCGGCAGGACACCGAGTTGAAGAAGGTCTCGGCGCATTCGGGCTGGCGGTGATCCGCCAGCAGGCTCACGAACTCCTGCTTGATCTGCTGCCAGAACGCGGTCTGCTCGTCGCTCAAGGCGGGCGCGGCGCTGCCGTTGGCGCCGACCGCGCCTTCCGGGCGGCCGCGCAGCACGCCTTCGAGCTGGGTGGCGCATTCGCGCACCCGCATGTCGTAGTACTCGATGCGCTCGCGCGACAGGCGCTGGATGCCGTGCCAGTCGCCGGATTCGTACAGCGCCTTGGCGCGCTGGGCGCTGTAGCGGAATAGCGCGTAGTGGCGGTCGAAGCCCGCCAGGATCAGCCGCGCGACGTCCAGCGGCGAGGGGCCCGGGGCGGGCGCCTGTTCGATGTGCTGGACGTCGGACATGCGGATCATGGCGGCGTCGCTCAGGCGGTTTCGTTGAAGAGTTCGCGGCCGATCAGCATGCGGCGGATTTCGCTGGTGCCGGCGCCGATCTCGTAGAGCTTGGCGTCGCGCCAAAGGCGGCCCACCGGGTACTCGTTGATGTAGCCGTTGCCGCCCAGGATCTGCACGCCCTCGCCTGCCATCCAGGTGGCTTTCTCGGCGGTGTACAGGATCAGCGCGGCGCAGTCCTTGCGCACCTGGCGCACGTGCTCGGCGCCCAGGCGGTCCAGGTTCTTGCCGACCTGGTAGCAGAAGGCGCGGCTGGCCTGCAGCGTGGTGTACAGGTCCGCGACCTTGCCCTGGATCAGCTGGAATTCGCCGATGGCCTGGCCGAACTGCTTGCGGTCATGGATATAGGGGACGACCACGTCCATCACGGCCTGCATGATGCCGACCGGGCCGCCGGACAGCACGGCGCGCTCGTAGTCCAGGCCGCTCATCAGCACCTTGACGCCGCCGTTGACCTGGCCCAGCACGTTCTCTTCGGGAATCTCGCAGTCCTGGAACACCAGCTCGCCGGTGTGGCTGCCGCGCATGCCCAGCTTGTCCAGCTTCTGCGCCACGGAAAAGCCCTTGAAGCCCTTTTCCACCAGGAAGGCGGTGATGCCGCGCTGGTGGGCCTCGGGGTCGGTCTTGGCGTAGACCACCAGGGTGTCGGCGTCGGGGCCGTTGGTGATCCACATCTTGGTGCCGTTCAGCACGTAGCGGTCGCCCTTCTTGTCGGCACGCAGCTTCATGCTGACCACGTCGGAACCGGCGCCCGGCTCGCTCATGGCCAGGGCGCCCACGTGTTCGCCGGAAATCAGCTTGGGCAGGTATTTGGCCTTCTGGGCGGCGGTGCCGTTGCGGTTGATCTGGTTCACGCACAGATTGGAGTGCGCGCCGTAGGACAGACCGATGGACGCGCTGGCGCGGGAGATTTCCTCCATCACGACCATGTGGGCCAGATAGCCCATTTTTGCGCCGCCGTATTCCTCGTCGGCCGTCATGCCCAGCACGCCGAGGTCGCCGAATTTGCGCCAGAGATCCATGGGGAACTGGTCGCTGCGGTCGACTTCTGCGGCGCGCGGCGCGATCTCGGCCAGTGCGAAATTACGCACCGCGTCGCGCAGCATGTCCAGATCTTCGCCCAGGTCGAAGTTCAGGCCGGGAAGGTTCATCGCTGTCTCCGTGATAGTAGGTACTTACTATTTTTTGGGCGCCTGTGTCCGGCGCCAGCTTGCCGCGCGTGGCTCATGATGCGCCGATCGGCCATCGCTGCGCAATGATGCACTGCAAATATTACGTTTACGTAAACGTAAATTGGAGTCGGGTTATCCCTAGGTAATTCCGGGTTGCCTGGGGAGTTGCGCTGGGTAACATGCCAGCCGATCCTTGAATCCTGAATCATTGCGACGGAGTCTGCCGTGCTCGAACTATCCAATCTGGACGAAATTGTGGCGCTGCGGCGCGATATCCACATGCACCCGGAGCTTTGCTACGAAGAGCACCGCACGGCCAAGGTCGTGGCGGACACGCTGCGCGGCTGGGGCATCGAAACCCACACCGGCATCGCCAAGACCGGCGTGGTCGGCGTGATCAAGCGTGGCGCCTCGGACCGCGCCATCATGCTGCGCGCCGACATGGACGCGCTGCCCATGCAGGAAGAAAACCAGTTCGAGCACCGCTCGCGCCACGACGGCAAGATGCACGGCTGCGGCCATGACGGCCACACCGCCATGCTGCTGGCCGCCGCGCGCCACCTTCAGACCGAAGGCGGCTTCGACGGCACCGTATACCTGTGCTTCCAGCCGGCCGAGGAAGGCGGCGCGGGCGCTCGCGCCATGATCCAGGACGGGTTGTTCGAGCGCTTCCCCTGCGAGGCCGTGTTCGGCATGCACAATTGGCCGGGCTTGCCCGCCGGGTCCTTCGGCGTCTGTGCCGGCCCGATGATGGCGGCGGCCAACGGCTTCAAGATCACCGTCCGCGGCAAGGGCGGCCACGCCGCCGCGCCGCAGGATTGCAGCGACCCGGTGCCGGCGCTGTTCGCCATCGGCCAGTCGCTGCAGACCATCCTCACGCGCAGCAAGCGCCCGCTGGACGCGGCCGTGCTGTCGATCACGCAGGTGCAGGCCGGCGGCAGCGTCATCAACGTCATTCCGGACAGCGCCTGGCTGGGCGGCTCGGTGCGGGCCTACAGCACGGCGGTGGTCGACCTGATCGAGCGCCGCATGAAGGAGATCGCCGGCAGCATCGCCGCGGCGCACGGCTGCGAGGCCGACGTGTTCTTCGAGCGCCGCTACCCGGCGCTGGTGAATACCGTGGCCGAGACCGAGTTCTGCATGGGAGTCATGCGCGAGGTCGTGGGCGAGGACAAGGCACTGGTGATCGAGCCGGCCATGGCTTCGGAAGACTTCGCCTTCCTGTTGCAGGAAAAGCCCGGCTGCTACGTGTTCCTGGGCAACGGCGACGGCGAGCACCGCCTGGCGGGTCACGGCCTGGGCCCCTGCATGCTGCACAACGCCAGCTATGACTTCAATGATTCCCTGATTCCGGCAGGAGCGTCGTACTGGGTACGCCTGGCGCAACGCTATTTGGCCTGAAGTGCTTCACGCTTTTCGTTTTATCTGATGCAGTGCCACGCAACATAACTAGGACGATATGAAAAAGAAGACATTGCTGATCAAGGCCGCGGGGGCGGCCTTGGCGATCATGGCCAGCGGCGCGATGGCGCAAGGCTGGCCGACCAAGACGGTCACGCTGGTCGTGCCCTACACCGCGGGCGGCAGCGCCGACGCGATCGGGCGCCGCCTGGGCGACGTCCTGCGCAAGGAAAGCAACGCCACCGTCATCGTCGAGAACAAGCCGGGCGCCGGCGCCTCCGTGGGCACGGACTTCGTGGCGCGCGCGCAGCCGGACGGCGCGACCCTGCTGCTGGCCTCCACCAGCCCGCTGACGATCTTCCCGCACCTGGCCAAGACCAATTATGACCCGATGAAGGATCTGACGCCGGTGGCCAGCGTGGCCGTCGCGCCGGTCGCCATCGTCGCCACCAAGGCGCTGCCGGTGAAGGACTTCGCGGGCCTGATCGACTACGCCAAATCGCATCCCGACGGCGTGCGCTACGGCACGCCGGGCCAGGGCACCGTGGCCCACATCGGCATGTCGGCCGTGACGGCGCAGACCGGCACCCAGATGCTGCACGTGCCTTACCGCGGCAACAGCCAGGCGCTGACCGACGGCCTGGGCGGCGTGGTCGAGCTGCTGGTGGTCAATAGCGACGTGGTGCTGCCGCACGTCGCCAGCGGCGCGCTCAAGCCGCTGGCCGTGATGGCCCCGGAGCGCCTGGCCGCATGGCCCGACGTGCCGACCATGGCCGAGCTCAAGATGCCGCAGGCGCAGTACTACTCGAACTTCGGCATCTTCGCGCCGGCCAAGCTGCCGGACACCGTCGCGCAGCCGCTGCAGGCCGCCCTGGCCAAGGCGATGGCCAGCGCCGAGTTCCAGGAGCTGCTGGCCAAGTCCTACCTGCAGCCGGGCACCGGCGCGGGCGAGCCCTTCGCCAAGCAGGTGCAGGCGGAATTCGCGAACAACGCCCGCGTCATCAAGGAAGGCAACATCAAGGCTGAATAAGCTCTGCCTGACTGGAAGCAGGAAGCGCGCGATCCTTTGGGGTACGCGCGCTTTTTTTCGGGTCGGGCAGGACTGTGGAGCTTTTCTTGCGGAGGCTGGTCGCAGCCTACGCGCTGCGCGGGCCGAACATGATCACCAGCATGCCGGCCAGGCACAGGCCCACGCCCAGCCAATCGCTCATGCTGGGACGCACGCCGTCCACGGCCCACAGCCACAGCAGCGCCATGCCGATATAGACGCCGCCATAGGCCGCGTACACGCGGCCCGAGGCCGTGGGGTGCAGGGTGAGCAGCCAGGCGAACAGCGCCAGGCTGGCCGCGGCGGGCGCAAGCAGCCAGATGGAGTGGCCTTTGCGCAGCCACAGGTACGGCAGGTAGCAGCCGACGATCTCGGCCAGCGCGGTCAGGATGAACAGCGCGAGGGTCTGCAGGGCGCCCATGCGCGCGCGCCTAGGGCTTTTGCGCGAGCAGCTCGCGGCATTGCTGTTCCTGCTGCGCGATTTCGCGCAGCGTATCCTCGATGTCGCGGCGCTGCTGTTCCAGCGTGGCGCGGTGCTGTTCCAGCACGCTCAGGTACTGGCGCAGCTGGACCTCGGTGTCGCCCGGCCCGTCGTACATGTCGATCAGGGTCAGGATCTCGGACAGTTGCAGGCCCAGCCGCTTGCCGCGCAGGGCCAGCTTCAGGCGCGTGCGATCGCGCGGCCCGAAGATGCGGTTGCGGCCTTCGCGCGCCGGGCTGACGATCCCCTGGTCTTCATAGAAGCGGATCGTGCGGGGCGTGACGTCGAACTCGCGGGAGAGCTCTGAGATGGTCCAGGTTGACGGGGACATGCGACGTGTGGCAGTTTACGTAAACGTAAATTATGATGACTTGACCCGATCGTCAAGCGTGGAGGAGAGGCAATGAACCCCAACGAACAAAAACTGCAGTATCCCTGGACAGATTTCCAGCCTGAAGCCGGTCGTTCGCACGTGGTGGCGGACGGGGTTAAATGGATACGGATGCCTCTGCCTTTCGCGCTGGATCATATCAACCTCTGGCTGCTGCGCGACAACATCGACGGCCGCGACGGCTGGACCATCGTCGACTGCGGCATCACGCGCGACGAAGTGAAGACGCTGTGGGAAGACGTGTTCGAGAACGAACTCGACGGCCTGCCCGTGCTGCGCGTGATCGTCACGCACATGCACCCCGACCACATCGGCCTGGCGCACTGGCTGTGCGAACGCTGGAACGCCCCGCTGTGGATGACGATGACGGACTTCATGGTGGCATCGCTGTGGTCCTCGCGCCGCGGTGAAAGCGGCGGCGGCCCGGGCGGCCAGTCGGCGGTCGAGCACTTTGCCCGCCACGGCCTGACCGATCCGGACGCGCAAGAGCAGATCCGCCAGCGCGCCAGCTACTACCCCAACCTGGTGCCGGCCGTGCCGGCGCGCTACACCCGCATCATGCACGGCGACATGGTGCGCATCGGCGGGCGCGACTGGCGCGTGATCGTGGGCTACGGCCATGCGCCGGAACATGCCTCGCTGTACTCGCCGGACCTGCGCGTGCTGATCTCGGGCGACATGGTGCTGCCGCGCATTTCCACCAACGTCAGCGTGTTCGACTACGAACCCGACGCCAATCCCCTGCCCCTGTATCTGCGTTCGCTCGACGGCTATGCCGACCTGCCCGAGGACACGCTGGTGCTGCCCTCGCACGGCCGCCCCTTCAAGGGCTTGCACGAGCGCATCACGCAGCAGCATGAACACCACCGCGACCGCCTGGCGGAAGTGCTGGAAGCCTGTGCCGCCCAGCCGCAATCGACCACGGACATCGTGCCGGTGCTGTTCAAGCGCAAGCTCGACCTGCACCAGCTGACCTTCGCCATGGGCGAGGCGCTGGCGCATCTGCATGCGTTGTATTTCGAAGGCAAGCTCAAGCGCGCGCAAGGCGCGGACGGCATCGTGCGGTTCACGGCGGTCTGAGCGCGCCGGTCGCGGCGCGCCGCGAATCGGCCGCTGCCTCGCGCTTAGCGCGAGGCAGTCGCCAGGCGCACCGCCAGGCCGACGAAAACCAGCGCGGCGATGCGGTTCAGCCAGCGCTTGGCGGTCACCGAGCGTTGCAGCAGTTCGCCGAACGCGCCCGAGAAGAACGCGATGGCGCCGAACACCAGCAGCGTCGACACCATGAAGACCGCGCCCAGCTGCATGGTCTGCACGCCCACGCGGCCCAGCGCCGGCGAGGTGAACTGCGGCAGGAAGGCGAAGAAGAACAGCAGCACCTTCGGATTGGTCAGATTCATGACGATGCCGCGGCGGTACAACGCGCCGGGCTTCATGGGCTCAGGCCGCTTGCCGTCCTCGGCGTCGACCGGCGCGCGCAGGATCTGCCACGCCAGGTAGGCCAGATAGGCCGCGCCCGCCAGCTTGAGCACGGTGAAAGCCATGGGCGAGGCCGCGAACACGGCGGCCAGTCCCACGGCCACGGCGGCCGTGTGTCCCAGCAGCCCCGTGCATAGCCCCAGCACCACGAACATGCCGGCCTTGCGGCCCCAGATGGCGGACTGCATCAGCACGAACAGATTGTCCGGCCCCGGGGTCAGGGCCAGCAGGACGGCAATGCCGAAGAATGCGATCAGGGTGTCGATGGGCAGCATGAGGGGGTCGCCTGGAACGGGTCGGCCGGCTCCGGGAGGCCGGAAGTGGCATCATAAAGGCAAAGACGTGCCCAACATGCATGCCCGATGCGTCCCCGGCGGGACGCTTGCGGGCCGACCAGGAGAGACGACAGCCATGCCCCCCAACGCCATGCCGCAAGCCCCGCAACCCTTGCAGGACGCCGGCGCGCGCCCCGACGCCGCGCTCGAAGCCTGGCTGCACGCGCGCCACAGCTGCCGCGCGTTCCTGCCCGAGCCGGTCGCGCGCGGCACCATCGAACGCATCCTGGCCCTGGCGCAGCGCGCCGCGTCCTGGTGCAACTGCCAGCCCTGGCAGGTGACGATCACCGAAGGCGCGGGCACGGAGCGCCTGCGCGGCGCATTGCAGCGCAGGGCGGAACAATCCGGCTTTACCCCGGACTTCCCGTTTCCGCGCGAGTACCAGGGCGAGTACCTGGCGCGCCGGCGCGAATCGGGCTTCCAGCTCTACGGCGCGGTCGGCGTGGCGCGCGGCGACCGCGAGGCCTACCGCCGCCAGGAAATGCGCAACTTCCAGCTGTTCGACGCGCCGCACGTGGCCATCGTCACCACCGACGAGACGCTGGGCGAATACGGCGCGATGGATTGCGGCGGCTATGTCGCGAATTTCCTGCTGGCGGCCCAGGCCAACGGCGTGGCGACCGTCGCGCAGGCGTCCCTGGCCATGTACCCGGAAGTGTTGCGCGAGGAGCTCGGCATTGCCGCCGACCGTCGCGTGGTCTGCGGCATTTCCTTCGGCTATGCGGACACGGCGCATCCCGCCAACAGCTACCGCACCAACCGCGCCGCGCAGTCCGAGACCGTTACCTGGGTCGGCGAATAGGGACAGGCCGCGCCTGGCCTGATATGGTTCACCCTGATCGCCGTTTTTTCGCTCCTGTCCATCCGCAAGCAGTCCACTGAAGATGCCCACCAAACACATCGATACGCTTCTGCAGCACGCAGGCACCGCCCCGTTCAATCCAGAAACCGGCACCGCGCCGGTGCCCCTGCCGCCGATGCGGGCCAGCACGGTGCGCTTCGAGAACCTCGCCGCGCTTGAAAAGGCCCAGCGCAGCAAGGCCGCAGGCGGCCGGGCCTCCACCTACGGGCGCATGGGCATGGACACGCATGCGGCGCTGGAGGAAGTCTTTACCCAGCTCGAAGGCGGCACCCATTGCTACCTGGCTCCCTCGGGCCTGTCGGCCATGACCATGGTCATGATGGCTCTGTGCTCGGCCGGCGACCACGCGCTGATCTCGGACTGCGTCTACGGCCCGATGCGCGAGCTGGACGACGCCGTGCTCAAGCGCATGAACATCGAGATCACGTATTTCGCGGCCGGCGAAGACCTGGAAGAGCTGGTGCGTCCCAACACCAAGCTGCTGTATGTGGAGTCGCCGGGCTCCCTGCTGTTCGAGATGCTGGACATGGGCGCCATGGCCGCCTTCGCGCAGAGCCGCGGGCTGGTGCTGGCGACCGACAACACCTGGGGTTCGGGCTATATCTACCGTCCGCTGACGCTGGGCGCGCAGGTGTCCGTCATCGCCGGCACCAAGTACGTGGGCGGGCATTCCGACCTGATGCTGGGGGCGGTCGTCACCAATGACGAACAGATCGCCCGCAAGCTCAACCGCACCCAGTACGCCATGGGCTATTCCATCAGCGCGGACGACGCCTGGCTGGCGCTGCGCGGCGTGCGCACCATGCCCATCCGCATGGCCCAGCACGCGCGCCACGCCATGCAGGTGTGCGAATTCTTCAAGAGCCGCCCCGAGACGGTGCGCCTGTTCCACCCGGCCTGGCCGCAGGATCCGGGCCACGCGCTGTGGCAGCGCGACTGCACCGGCTCCAACGGCATGCTGTCGGTCGAATTGCGTTTGTCGCCGGCCGCCGCGCGCGTGTTCGTCGATTCGCTGACGCTCTTCGGCATCGGCTTTTCCTGGGGCGGCTATGAAAGCCTGGTGCAGCTGGTGTCGGGCAAGGACCTGGCCAAGCACCGCTACTGGGGCGAAGGCGACAACGCCCTGGTGCGCCTGCACATCGGCCTGGAGTCGCCCGAGGACGTCATCGCCGACCTGACCCAGGCGCTGGAAAAGGCCGCGGCCGTCCAAGGTTGAACCTCGGGCAGAAACCCGGGTTGAACCCGTCCGGCGCGGCGCCTTCAGGCGGCCGCGCCGCGTATCCAGTCACCGATGCGGGCGGCGATGTCGTCGCTGTTGTCGTCCATCATGGGCATGTGCGAATTGCCGGCGATGCCCATGTCGGCCAGGCGCCAGGTCTGCACGCGGGCGCCGTGGGACGCCAGCGCATCGGCATAGGCCTGGCCGGTGGCGCACAGCTGCACCCATAGCGGCGTCGCGTCCAGATAGTCGCCATAGACGAACAGGAAGGGCTTGTCCGCCACGGCTTCGGCCGCGACCTCGGGCGAGAAGCCCGAGGGCTCGATGCCGATGACGCCGCGCACCAGGTCCGGCCGCGCATGCAGCGCGCGGTAGGCGACCTCGCCGCCGTGGCTGTGCGCCATTACGAGGCAAGGCCCCACGCGCTCCAGCACCGCGCAGAAGCCGCGCAGCGCCGCATCGTTGTTGCCCAGCCAGCGCGGCACCGCGTGGCGGATGAAGGCGTCGAAGGCTGCGACCGGAAAGCGCTGCCCTTCGAAGGCGCGCCTCGCTGCGTAGTCCTCGGCGCGGCCAAAGCGGAACAGCGTCCAGCTTTCCTCGGCATTGCGGATGATGGGCGGCTCCGGCCAGACTTCCTTGAAAGGCGCCCAGCCCGCGCGGCCGCGCTCGACGTTGTCCACCACATAGACGGCATGGCCCTGGCGCAGGAAGTGCTGCATCCAGCCGGGCCGGCCGTCCGGCGTCTGCTCCCACATCGCGCCCGTCATGCCGCCGCCATGCAGCAGCACGACGGGCAGCGGATGAGACAGCCGCGCGGGGATGAAGTACTGCACGTAGGCCTGCTCGAAGTGATACAGGCCGTTGGGGTCGTAGGCCAGCGATGCGCTCTGCGTGAACGCGATGTCGCGCCGCGGCAGGCCGTCGATGCGCACCTGCCGGCCGCCCGCGTAAAAGCTGCCGAAGTCGGCCAGGGTCACTGTTGGGGGCACTGCCTGGGTCATGGCTTCTTGATCAGCGGGCATTGGCTTTCCGACAGCGGCCAGGCCAGCGTGGCGCCGGGGATGTTGCGCACGATGTTGTAGTAGTCCCAGGGCGCCTTGGATTGTTCCGGCGTCTTGACCTGCGCCAGCATCATGTCGCGCACCACCAGGCCGTCTTCGCGGATGCGCGCGTTCAGGCTGAAGGGATCGTCGATGGGCAGCGACTTCATCTTCGCCATCACGGCGTCCGCGTCCACCGTGCCGGCGGCCTTCACGGCCTGCAGGTAATGGCGCACCGAACCGTAGACGCCGGCCTGCAAGAAGGTGGGCGGCCGCCCCACGCGGGCCTCGAACTTCTTGGCGAAGGCGCGCGTGCCGTCGTTCATGTCCCAATAGGACGGCACCGTCAGATAGGTCTTCTGCGCGGCTTGCAGGCCCAGGCTGTGCACGTCGGTGATCAGCAGCAGCATGGCCGCCAGCTGCTGCGCGCCGCCGATGCCGAATTCCGCCGCCTGCTTGATGGCCGAGATGGTGTCGCCGCCCGCGTTGGCGATGGCGATGATCTGCGCCTTGGAAGCCTGCGCCTGCAACAGGAAGGACGCGAAATCCGATGCATTGAGCGGGTGGAAGACGGTGCCGACGACCTCGCCGCCATTGGCCTTGACCACGGCCTCGGTGTCCGCCGCCAGCTGCTTGCCGAAGGCGTAGTCGGACGCCAGGATGAACCAGCGCTTGTTGCCCTCGTTGACCACCGCGGTCGCGGTGCCGCGCGACAGCGCGTAGGTGGTGTAGGTCCATTGCACGCCGTAGGGCGAGCACTGCGCCTGGGTCAGCGCGGTGGTGCCGGGGCTGGAGAACAGCACCAGCTTCTTCTTGTCGCGCGCGATGCCCTGCACCGCCAGCGCCACCGAGGAATTGGGCACGTCCACGATCACGTCCACGCCGTCGGTGTCGTACCACTTGCGCGCCATGCCGCTGCCGATGTCGGGCCGGTGCTGGTGGTCGCCCGAGACCAGGGAAATGGGCTTGCCCAACAGGGTGCCGCCCATTTCCTCGATGGCCAGGCGGGCCGCTTCGACCGAACCCTTGCCGGTGGCGTCGGCGGTGACGCCCGCCATGTCCGTGAGTACGCCGATCTTCACGCCATCGGCTTCATTGGCCTGAGCCAGGCCGGCGGCCAGCGCCAGGCACAGGCCCAGCATCGCGCGGCTGCGCGGGAATCGCTGCTTCATTTGTCTTCCACCCATTGTGTGCCGCTGTCGCGGCGATTTGTTGTGGGGAAAGTGTAGCGCGGGCGCCTGCGGCGGACCCAAAGAAAAACGCCCCGGCCTGGCGGCTCGGGGCGTTGCGGATTCCGGCTGGGGCGTATCAGTTGCGCGCCATGGGGATCAGGCGGGTGACTTCCTTCAGCGCGCCTTCGTAGCTGTTGCCCGCCATGACCGGCGAGGTCATGAACTTGCCGCCGACGGCGAACGACGGCGTGCCGTCGATGCGGTAGGCGTCGGCCAGCTGGTTGGCGCGCTGCACCTGCGTCTGCACGCTGAACGAATCGAAGACCGAGTCGAACTTGGCGCGGTCCACGCCCTGGGTCGCGATCCATTCGCCCATGGCCTTCTTGTCGAAGAGGCGCTTGTGTTCGCCGTGGATGGCGGCGAAGACCTTCGGGTGCAGGTCCGGGCGGTCCAGGGCCAGCAGCGTGTAGTAGAGCTGCTGCAGCGGCTTCATGCCGGCGTTGAACGCGATCGGGACTTGCTTGAGCACCACGTCCGGGGGCGCGGTCTTGGCCCAGTCTTCAACCATGGGCTCCATGGCGGCGCAGTGCGGGCAGGTGTAGGCGAAGAATTCCAGGACCTCGATCTTGCCCGGGGTATCCGACGGCAGCGGCGGATTGATGGGCACGTACTGCTGCGCGCCTTGCGCGTGGCTCGCGGGGCTGAAGAATGCCGTGGCGGTCAGCGCGGCCGCGGCCAGGATGCGAATAATCTTGGGGGACAGCATGGATGAGAGGTTCCTGAGTAAAAAGTTACAGACAGGGCCAGGGCCGGATAAGTTCAATGGCCGCGGCAGTGACGCGCATTACTGGCGCACCACCGCGGTTTCGATCTTGTTCTCGCCCAGCCTGCCGCGGGCGCGGTTCATGTCGTCCAGGCGGGCAAAGGGGCCCACCCGTACCCGGTTGATGGGCTTGCCGTTCACTTCGGCCTTGTGCACCGCCACCGGCAGGCCCAGCAGGATGATGCGGGCCTTGAGGGATTCGGCGTCGTTTTCGCCGCGGAACGCGCCAGCCTGCAGGTAGTACGTGCCGGTAGCCGCGGACGCGGTGGCGGCCGGCTTGGGGGCCGGCGCGGGCGCGGCGGGGGCGGGCTTGGAGATGGGCGTGGGCGCCTGGCTGGGGGCGGCGGACGCCACGGCGGCAGGCGCCTTGGAGGTCGGCAGCGTGGCAATCAGCGCGCCCAGGTCGTCCAGCTTGGCGGGGGTGTCGTCGCCCTTGGAGGGGGCCGTACCCGTGGCCGGGCCGGTGGCCGTGCCGGCGCCCGGCAGCGGCG
>NZ_CAHLAR010000007.1 GCF_903652925.1 Achromobacter anxifer
CCCGCGGTGGCGGCGCCGGCCGTGGCCGCGCCGGCGGCTGCCGGAGCGGCGGTGGCGCCCGCCGTATTGTTGGCCGCGGCCGGAGGCGTGGTCGCCTGGCGCTGCTGGGTCACGTTGGAGGATTGGCGGCCGACGCTGCTGCCACCGCCGGCACGGCGGGCTTCGGCGTCAAACGACGCCGTCACCAGAGCCGCGCCGGAAACGGCGATCAGCGCCGCGGCGACAAACCGCGAAAGACAGAATTTGGACATAGGTTTGCTCCCTCGTACTCGCGCCCCTGCCGCCCCGAGCAGCAGGGAGCCCCGCGGACCGCGGGACCATAGTCGCGACTTTTCTTACAGTAATCTGAATAACGTAAGAATAACGGACAAGACGCCGCCCCACAAGTTCCCGAAAGGGCGGTGAAACATCCTTATTGGCTGGCGCGGATCGGCCCAGCGGATCAGCCCAGCTTCACGCCTTCGTGCAAGGCGGCGATGCCGGCGGTCAGGTTGAAGTACTGCACCCGCTCCAGTCCGGCCGTGCGCAGCATGTCGGCCAGGGTTTCCTGGTCGGGATGCATGCGGATGGATTCCGCCAGATAGCGGTAGCTGGCCTCGTCCTTGGCGACCTTCTTGCCCAGCCAGGGCAGGACATTGAAGGAATACCAGTCGTAGGCCGGCGCCAGCGGCTTGGCCACGCGCGAAAATTCCAGCACCAGCAGCTTGCCGCCCGGCTTGAGCACCCGGGTCATTTCGGCCAGGGCGCGGTCCTTGTGGGTCATGTTGCGCAGGCCGAAGGCCACGCTGACGCGGTCGAAGTGGCCCGTGGGGAACGGCAGGCGCTCGGCGTCGCACACGGCGGTGGGGACCAGCAGGCCGGCGTCCGTCAGGCGGTCGCGGCCCACGCGCAGCATGGAGTCGTTGATGTCGGTCAGCCAGACCTCGCCCGTGGGGCCGGCGCGCTTGGCAAAGGCCTTGGCCAGGTCGCCCGTGCCGCCGGCGATGTCCAGCACCTTCATGCCCGGACGGATGGCGGCGCGGCCGATGGTGAAGGCCTTCCAGACACGGTGCAGCCCGGCCGACATGAAATCGTTCATGATGTCGTAGCGCTGGGCGACGGAATGGAAGACTTCGGCGACTTTGCGGGCCTTTTCGCCTTCCGGCACCGTCTGGAAGCCGAAATGGGTCGATTGCGAGGCGGAATCCGCGGAATGTTGCGATTCGGAGGGGTTTTGCATGGTGAATTCCCGATATATCGCCCAATGGTAGCCTATCGGGCTCTCCGCCGAAGCCGGCGGACGGCGACTATGGCACACGGCGGTCACATACCTGAAATATTGCGGCCATACTATCGCAATGTTCGCGCCGCGCCGGCGCTCAGAAGTGTGCCCAATTCGCCATGTCCAGCACCATTCTCGTCGTCGAAGACGAACCCGCCATCCAGGAACTGATCGCCGTCAACCTGTCCTTCGCCGGGCACAAGGTGCTGCGCGCCTTCGACGCCGACCAGGCCCAGACCCTGATCCGCGCCGAACTTCCCGATCTGATCCTGCTCGACTGGATGCTGCCCGGCACATCCGGCCTTGCCATGGCGCGCAAGCTGCGCAACGACGAGCGCACCCGCGCCGTCCCGGTCATCATGCTGACCGCCAAGGGCTCCGAGCAGGACAAGGTCGACGGCCTGGAAGCCGGCGCCGACGACTACATCACCAAGCCGTTCTCGCCCAAGGAGCTGATGGCCCGCATCAAGGCGGTGCTGCGCCGCCGCGCGCCCCAGCTGACCGACGACGTGATCGACGTGGGCGGCCTGAAGCTGGATCCGGTGACGCACCGCCTGTCGGGCAACAGCCAGTCGCTGCAGATCGGCCCCACCGAATTCCGCCTGCTGCACTTCTTCATGACCCACCCCGAACGCGTGTTCTCGCGCTCGCAGCTGCTGGACCAGGTTTGGGGCGACCACGTCTTCGTGGAAGAGCGCACGGTCGACGTGCATATCCGCCGCCTGCGCAAGGCGCTGGAACCCAGCGGCCACGACGCCCACGTGGAAACGGTCCGCGGCAGCGGCTACCGGTTTACGGCACAGCTCCCCACGCGGTAAAACTCCCGCACGATGATCTGGCTGCGCACCCTAGTCCTGGTCGCCCTGTGGGCGGCCGCCGCATTACTGGTCCAATGGCTCATAGGAGATCCGGCGGGCTGGATACTGTTCTCCGCCGCGCTGGTCGCCATGCTGCTCTGGCGCAGCTGGCGCCTGCACCTGGTGTCCCACTGGGCCCATCACCCCGATACCTCGCCTCCGGCCTCCGTCGGCCCCTGGGACGACATCCTCGCCCCCTTGTACCGCTACACCCGCGCCCGCGCCCGCGAGCTGAACGAAACCCAGAACACCATGCAGGGCATGCTGGCCGCCGCCCAGGCGCTGCCTGACGGCGCGGTGACCCTGAACGAAGATTTCCAGATCGACTGGTGCAACCGCATGGCGCGCCAGCACCTGGGACTGCGCCTGCCCGCCGACCGCGGCCACAATCTGCTGAACCTGCTGCGCGCGCCTGAATTCGTCGAATACGCGCACCGCCCTTCCTGGCCCGAGCCCATCCTGGTGCGCCTGGGCCAGCAAGGCCAGGAGCGGCTAATGATGATGCAGCTGACGGCCTACGCCAGCAATCAGCGCCTGCTGATCACGCGCGACGTCACGCAGATTGAACGCCTGGAAACCACGCGCCGCGATTTCGTGGCCAACGTCTCGCACGAGCTGCGCACGCCGCTGACCGTGCTGGCGGGCTTCCTGGAGACGCTGCGCGACATGCCGGCCGACGCGCTGCCCGCCGAGCAGCGCGAGCAGTACATCGACATGATGCATGAGCAGGCCCAGCGCATGCAGGCCATCGTCGAAGACCTGCTGACCCTGTCCACGCTGGAATCGTCGCCGGGCAGCGATCCGCGCGCCGTCAACATGGGCGCGCTGCTGCAAAAGGCGCGCCAGCAGATCGAGGCGCTGTCGGGCGGCCGCCACGTGCTGGAATGGCACATCGACGAATCGCTGGACGTGCTGGGCGCCGAGACCGAACTGACCTCGGCCCTGTCCAACCTGCTGACCAATGCCGTGCGCTATACGCCGGACGGCGGCAAGATCACCGTGCGCTGGGAGCGCGAGGAAGACGGCGGCGCGCGCTACAGCGTGCAGGACACCGGCATCGGCATCCCTGCCCGCCATCTGCCGCGCCTGACCGAACGCTTCTACCGCGTGGACCGCGGCCGCTCGCGCGCCGTGGGCGGCACCGGCCTGGGGCTGGCGATCACCAAGCACATCGCCATGCGCCATGACGCCGAACTGCTGATCACCAGCGACCCCGGCAAGGGCAGCGTGTTCGCCCTGCGCTTCCCGCCCGACCGCATCGCCATCGATACACAGAGCTGATCCGTTTGCGCGCGGCGGATGGTAAATTTTCCGCCATGCGTATCCTGGTTATCGAAGACGAACCCAAACTGGCCGATTACCTCAAGAAGGGATTGTCGGAGCAAAGCCACGTCGTGGACGTGGCGCGCGACGGCGTGGACGGCCTGCATCTGGCGCTGGAAGGCGCCTATGACCTTATCGTGCTGGACGTGATGCTGCCGGGCGTCGACGGCTTCGGCGTGCTGGCCGCCGTGCGCGAACAGAAGGACACGCCCATCCTGATGCTGACGGCGCGCGACGCGGTCGAGGACCGCGTGCGCGGGCTGGAAGGCGGCGCCGACGACTACCTGATCAAACCCTTTGCCTTCTCGGAGCTGCTGGCGCGCGTGCAGGCGCTGCTGCGCCGCGGGCGCACGCAGGAACCCACGTTGCTGCGCGTGGCCGACCTGGAACTGGATCTGGTGCGCCGGCGCGCCCAGCGCGGCGGCCGCCGCCTGGACCTGACCGCCAAGGAATTCAACCTGCTGGCCCTGCTGCTGCGCCGCCAGGGCCAGGTGCTGTCCCGCACCACGCTGGCCGAGCAGGTCTGGGACATGAACTTCGACAGCGACACCAACGTCATCGACGTGGCGGTGCGGCGCCTGCGCGGCAAGCTGGACGATCCCTACGACACCAAGCTGCTGCACACCGTGCGCGGCATGGGCTACGTGCTGGAGTCCCGCCCCGCGGATGGCCGCCCCGCGGACGACCATCCCGCATGAAGCCCCCGCGCATGCGTTCCATGCAGGCGCGGCTGACGCTGCTGCTGGGCGCCATCGCATTACTGGTGTCCAGCCTGGCGGGCGCCACGCTGTTCTGGGCGCTCAAGCGCGAAGTGGAGCGCCAGGAAATCACCGAGGTCAGCGGCAAGCTGGAACTGATCGACCACCTGATCGACATGCAGAACAGCGCGCGCGGCCTGAAGGATCTGGCCGCGACCTTCGACGAAATGCGCGCGGGGCAAGGCCAGCTGGGCATCTGGATCGTGGACGCCCAGGGCCAGACGGTGTACGGCGGCCCCGCCCCTGAAACCCTGGACACCCTGGAAGGCGGCCGGCAGGTGGTGCTGCAGACCGCCGACGGCGGCCGCATGCGCGGCCTGCGCGTCGCCATGAACGACCGCATCCTGCCCGGCGCACAACTGACCGTGGCGGTCAGCACGCGCACCAGTTCGCAGTTCCTGTACGCCTACGGCACCGCCCTGGTCCTGATCTGCGCGCTGTGGGTGGGCGCGACCGTGGTGCTGGCGGCCTGGGCCGTGCGGCGCAGCATGGCGCCGGCGCGCAGGCTGTCGGAACAGGCGGCCAGCATCCAGCCCGACAACCTGGCGCGGCGCCTGCCGCTGGAACACACCGACCGCGAACTGCACGACCTGGTCCGTTCCTTCAACCGCACGCTGGAGCGCCTGCAGGCGGCCTACCAGCAGATGGAAGGCTTCAATGCCGACGTGGCGCATGAACTGCGCACGCCGCTGGCCACGCTGATCAACGGCACGCAGATCATGCTGTCCTCGCCGCGCGAGGCGGCTGAATTGCGCGACGCCCTGGAATCCAATCTGGAAGAGCTGGAAGACCTGAAGACGCTGGTCAACGACATGCTGTTCCTGGCGCGCGCCGACCGCGGCGAACGCGCCGCGGACCTGGCGGCGGTGTCGCTGGCCGCCGAAGCGCGGCGCGTGGCCGAATACTACGAGGCCACACTGGAGGAAAACGGCGTGCACCTGCGCTGCGAAGGCGACGCCACCGTGGCCGCCAACGCCGGGCTGGTGCGGCGCGCCCTGGCCAACCTGATCTCCAACGCCATCAAGGCCACGCCCCGCGGCGGCGAAATCGTGCTGGCCTGCTCGGATTCGCCGGCCGGCGCGCGGGTGGAAGTGCGCAACCCGGGCGCGCCGATACCGCCCGCCGACCTGCCCCGCATCTTCGACCGCTTCTTCCGCTCCGGCCAGGCGCGCGCGCCGCGCAGCGAGGGCCATGGCCTGGGCCTGGCCATCGTGCGCGCCATCGCCCGCATGCACGGCGGCGAGGTCGATGCGGCCTCGGACGCGCACGGCACCGTCGTCGGCATCACGCTGCGCGGCCCCGACAGCCAGGCGGGCGCGGCGCACATTACAAAAACGTAATGCGGACGACAGAATGGGGTCAGCCCCGTTCCCCTACAGTGCCGGCAGCGCCCTTCCCCCGGCATGACGTATCCTTGGACGGTCCAAACCGTATCCCCGCAACGGAGCACCATGAATCTTCCCCGCCTTACGCGTCTTACGCGCCGCCTGGCCCTTGCCGCCGCGCTGTGCGCGCCCGTTTTCGCCACCGCCCAGACGCCCGTCAAGGTAGAGGTCTGGAAGACCCCCACCTGCGGCTGCTGCGAAGACTGGGTCAAGCACATGCGCGACAACGGTTTCGCCGTCACCACGCATGACGTCCAGGACACCAGCCCGATCCGCCGCAACGCCGGCATGGCCAACTACGGCTCCTGCCATACCGCGGCGGTAGAAGGCTACGCGATCGAAGGCCACGTGCCCGCCAGCGACGTGCGCCGCCTGCTGCTGGAAAAAACCGACGCCGCCGGCCTGGCCGCGCCCGGCATGCCGCTGGGCTCGCCCGGCATGGACGGCCCCGAGTACGGCGGCCGCAAAACGCCGCACGACGTCGTCCTGGTCGACAAGCAAGGCGGCGCCAAGGTCTTCCAGGCCTACCGCTAAGCGGCCTGCGGCCGGCCCGGCTACCAGCGATAGGTGGCCGTGGCCAGGACCGTGCGCCCGTCGCCGTAGCGGCAATCACCATTGCTGCAATTGCTCAAATAGGATTTGTTGGTCAGGTTGCGCACGTTCAGGGCCAGGTTCCAGCGCTGCACCTGATAGCCGATCATCGCGTCGATCAGCGTATAGCCCGGAATCTTCTCGGCCGCGGATTCGGCATAGCCCCAATTCGGTCCGGTGTATCTTGCGCCCGCCCCCACCTTCAGCCCCGATTCGAAGCGGTAGTCGGCCCACAAGGCGAACTGGTTGCGGGACACCGCCTGCATCTGCTTGCCGATTTCGCTGGGCGTGCTGCTGGCGGTGACTTCCGCCTTGGGCGTGTAGGTGTAGGCGGCCACCACATTCATTTGCGTCAACGGCCGGAACGCGGCCTCCAGCTCCAGTCCGCGCACCACGACTTCGCCGGTTTGCTTGGGCAGGAACTCCGGGGTGTAGGTGATGTAGTTGCGGCGCCGCAGATCGAAGATTGCGGCGCTGTAGCGGCTGGTGCCGCCAGGCGGCTCGTAGCGGATGCCCAGCTCATACTGCTTGCCGGTCTCGGGCTTCATCGGGCTGTTGGTGACCGGGTCTATCGTCGCCGTGGGCGAGAACGACTCGGCATAGCTGAAGTAAGGCGCCACGCCGCTCGGATGCAGATACACCAGCCCGCCACGCGCGCTGAAATTGTGTTCCGAGATCTTCGTGCGCGAACCGTCGATGTTGCTGTTCACGTCCGCCGAGGCCTTGTCGTAGCGGCCGCCCAGCGTCGCCACCCAGTTACCCCATTTGATCTGGTCCTGCAGATAGAACCCGGTCTGGGCCAGCTTGGTGGTGGCATCGAACCAGGGCGCCGCCGTTTTTACGGGGCTGCCATACACCGGGTCGTAGCCGTCTATCGGGTTCACGACGCCGTCGTTGTAGGTGCTCTGGTAATTGCGCGAATGCTGGTAGTCCAGGCCGAACAGCAAGGTGTGGCTCGTGGCGCCCAGTTGCACCTTGGCCTGCGCCTGGTTGTCGATGGTGAAGAGCCGCGCGTTTTCCTGGCTGCCGAACGGATAGCGCTCCAGCATGCGAAAGTTGGCCGGATCGTTCGGGTCGTCGGGATTCACCGTGGCGAAGCCGCCACGCACGTACACCTGCCTGTAGTCCACGCTGGTATAGCCGTAGCGCGCATTCTGGCGCACGGTCCAGGTGTCGTTGAAGCGATGCTCCAGCATGTAGCCGACCATCCATTGCTCTTGCCGGAAGCGGTCGAAATCCGGTTCGCCCACGTAGGTATTGCGCGAGAACTTGCCGTTGGGGTTGTACAGCTGGGTGCCGACCTCCGGAAAACTGCCATACGAACTGCCGTCGCGCACCCGCAGGTAGTGCGACAGCAGGGTCAGCGTCGTATCGCTGGACGGCTTCAGCGTCAGCGCCGGCGCAATGTAGAAACGGTCGTTGGGTAGTCCGCTGGCAGGCAGCTCGGCGTCGCGCGCCAGCCCCGTGATGCGGTAGAGCACCTTGCCGCTCTCGTCCAGCGGGCCTGAAAAATCGCCCGCCACCTGGCGGCGGGCATGGTTGCCCACCTGCGCTTCCAGCTCGTGCAGCGGCTCTTCGGTCGGCCGCTTGCTGACGACGTTGATCATGCCGCCCGCGCCGTTCTGGCCATACAGCACGGACGTCGGCCCCCGCAGCACTTCGATCCGCTCGGCGCCGTAGACTTCCGTCTGCCAGACCGCCCAGCTGTTGTTGTTGCGCAGCTGCAAGCCGTCCAGGTAATACCCGGGCGTCTGCGCGTCGAAGCCGCGGATGACGGTCCAGTCGAAGCGCGTATCCGCGCCCCAGGGCGAGGTGTTGATGCCGGGCGTGTAGGCCAGGCTTTCCTTCAGGCGCGATGCGCCTGTTTCCTTGATGAAGTCGGCCGTCACCACGGAAATTGATTGCGGCGTTTCCAGGATCGAACTGTCGGTCTTGGTGCCGGTGGCGCTGCGCGTGGCCACATAGCCGTCCACCGCGCTCCAGGCCGTTTCGGCGCTGCCGGTGACGGTGACGGCGGGCAAGGTGGTGGCGCCGTCCAGTTGCGCGGGCGCGGGCCGCAAGGAGTACGCGCCGCCGGCGCCTTGCACCACGCGCAAGCCCTGCCCCTGCAGCAAGCGGGCAAAACCGTCCTGCACGCCATAGCGGCCTTGCAGGCCCGCCGTGCTCTTGCCCCGGGTCAGCGCCGCGTCCACCGACAGCTCCACGCCGGCCTCGCTGGCGTAGCGGGTCAGCGCCTGGTCCAGCGGCCCCGCGGGGATCGCGTAGCTGCGCGCCGACGCGGCCTGGCCGGAAGCTGCGGACTGGGCATGTGCCGCGCTTGCAGCCAGCGTGGTTCCGCCCAGGCCCAAGGCGAGGCCTAGCGCCGCCCTCAGCATGGCGGCGCCGGCAGGCGTCCGGCGGGTGCAGATTGAATCAAGATTGCGGCGGCTTGCCATCGGTCGGGTCCCTGAAAGTGCGGAAGAAGAAGTGCGGCTTGCAACGTCTTCCGGACGAACAGGGAATTTCCTCAATGGCGGGCCAGGAAAATTTGTAACGGGGATTGGGGCTGCGCTTGAGGCTGCGCTTGGGGGTGCCTTTGGGAGTGCGTTTGGGACTGCATTTCGGGCTGGGCTTCGAACCGCACTTGCAACGGCGAGCGCCCCGCTAGCGGCCCGCCCTCGGCCCCACGGCCACCCAGTAGCGGCTGCGGGAACGGACCTCGACGGGCAGGCCCAGCGCCAAGGTGTCCAGCGCCCTGTCGGTATCGCGCAAGGAAAACACGCCCGTGACCCGCAAGTCCGCCACCGCCGCGTCCCAGCGCAGGAACCCGGGCCGGTAGCGGCCCAGCTCGGCCAGGAAGTCCGCGACCCGCATGTTCTCCGCGACCAGCACGCCCTGGCTCCACGCCGCCTCGCTTTCCCGCGCGTCGCGCGTCGCCTCGGCGTGCGCCGCGTCGAAGCGCGTGCGCTGGCCGCTCTGTGCCCTGACGGCGGCGCGCCCGTCCAGGCCTCCGGGGTACACGTCGACGGCTCCTTCAAACACGGCGACGTGCGCGAACCGGCCGTCGTCGCGCACGGTGAAGCGCGTGCCCAGCGCCTGCACCGCGCCTTGCCGGCTGTACACCCGCAAGGGCCGATGCGCAGGCGCGGGGTCGGGCGCGGTGGTCACCAGGATCTCGCCGCCCAGCAGATCTATCCGGCGCTCCTGGCCGTCAAAGCGCACGTCGATGGCGCTGCCGGTGTTGAGCACCAGGCGCGTGCCGTCGGCCAAGGTCATCGCGCGAATCTCGCCGACGTCCGTGCGGTAATCCGCCGTCCAGGCCCGCCAGTTGCCCGTCTCTTGCAAGGCGTAGGCCGCCCCCGCGGCCAGGACGCCCAGGCCCAGGACGCGCATGGCCTTGCGGCGCGACGCGGATGCCGGCGCTCCGGATTCCAGCAGGACCTGACATCCCGCGGCGCCCGACACGCTTTCCAGCTTGGCGTCCATGACCTGCAAGCGGCTCCAGGCCCGTTCGTGGTCGGGATGCGCGGCGCGCCATTGCTCGCAGGCGGCAAGGTCGGCGGGACTGGCGCTGTCCGACCACAGGCGCGCCATCCACTCGGATGCGGAACGCACGATGGCCGGATCGATCGGCCCCAGGGCCGGCCGGGTCTCAGCTCGCGGCATCGTAAAGCGCCTCGTAGCAGGCCAGCAGCGCGGACGCGATGTATTTTTCGACGGACGACACGGACACGCTCAGCCGCGCCGCGATCTCGGCGTAGCTCAGCCCGTCCAGCTTGCGCAACAGCAAGGCCATCCGCACCTTCGCCGGCATCCGGTGCAGGATCGCGTCGATTTCCACCAACGCTTCCAGCACCAGGGCGCGCGCCTCTTCCGAGGGCGCCTGGGCTTCGGGCAAGGCGGCGACCGCGTCCCGGTACGCCGCTTCGATCCGCCGGTGACGGTAGAGGTCGATCAGCAGGCCGTTGGCGATCTGGGTCAGGTAGCGGCGCGATTCCTCCGGCTGAGGCACCCGACCCGTGGCAAGAACGCGCACATAGGTGTCGTGCGCCAGGTCCGCGGCGTCGCAGGCATTGCCGCCCAGCCGCTTGCGCAGCCAGCCGCGCAGCCAGCCGTGATGGTCGCCGTAGAACACTTCGATGGGCTGTGCGGGATTACCGGTGGCGGTCATGGGGAGCAGGCCAGGCTGGGATCGCGGTGCATTTTCATAAATATGAAATGCGAATTATTCTTAATAATAAGTTACCCGCGATCCCGGCGGCAAGCGCTGCGGCGTCCCGGGATGCCCGCCGCACCTGGCTGGCGCGGCCTACATCCACACCGTCCCTATGGCTACTCCTTGCACTGCAGCAAAAATGGTCCACAATCAATCAAACGGATTCCTCACCCACCCCCAGGCTGTCATGGCAAAAATCGTCCTGTTCGAGAACATCCATCCCAGCGCCCGCGCCGTCTTCGAGGCCGCCGGCTACACCGACATCGTCACGCACGCGTCCGCACTGTCGCCGGCGCAGCTTGGCGAAGCGCTGCGCGGCGCGCAGGTGGCGGGGATCCGTTCTCGCACGCACCTGGATGCCGCCCTGCTGTCCGCCAACCCCGACCTGCGCGTCGTGGGCTGCTTCTGCATCGGCACCAACCAGGTCGACCTGGACACGGCCATGCAGCGCGGCATTCCGGTGTTCAACGCGCCGTTCTCCAACACCCGTTCGGTCGCCGAGCTGGTGCTGGGCGAAGCCATCCTGCTGCTGCGCCGCATTCCCGAAAAGAACGCACGCGTGCATCTGGGCCATTGGGACAAGAGCGCCGCGGGCGCCTTCGAGACCCGCGGCAAGACGCTGGGAATCGTGGGCTACGGCAACATCGGCTCGCAGATCAGCACGCTGGCCGAAGGCCTGGGCATGCGCGTCGTCTATCACGACGTCGAAGCCAAGCTGCCGCTGGGCAATGCCCGGCCCGCCGCCACGCTGAACGAGCTGCTGGAACAGGCCGACGTGGTGACCCTGCACGTGCCGGGCGGCAAGGCCACCGAGAACATCATGAACGCGGACACCATCGCGCGCATGCGGCGCGGCGCCATCCTCATCAACGCCTCGCGCGGCACGGTGGTGGATATCGACGCCCTGCACGCGGCGCTGAAATCCGGCCACCTGGCCGGCGCCGCGCTGGACGTGTTCCCGACCGAGCCCAAGGGCGCGGACGAGCCGCTGGCCAGTCCGCTGATCGGCCTGCCCAACGTGATCCTGACGCCGCACATCGGCGGCAGCACGCAGGAATCGCAAGAGAACATCGGCCGCGAAGTGGCCGAGAAGCTGGTGCGCTTCCTGCAGGCCGGCACCACCAAGGGCGCGGTCAACTTCCCTGAACTGCCTTATCTGGAACCGGCCGGCGGCACGCGCATCCTGCACGTGCACCGCAACGCCCCGGGCGCGCTGGGCACGCTGGACAACCTGATGGCGCAGCACGGCCTGAACATCGTCAGCCAGACCCTGCAGACCCGCGGCCAGATCGGCTACGTGATCACCGACGTGGAAGGCGTGGTGGACGACGTCGTGATGTCCACGCTGCGCAGCCATCCGATCACGGTGCGCTGCGACCGGCTGTAGATCAGGGACGCAAGGACGAGCGGCGCGTCTGCGCCGCTACGTCCGCCCCCCCCTCGGGCCATGGCTGCCGCGCCATGGCCGCCCTTCCCCCGCAATTCCCCCCATCCGCGCTCAGGGCTCGGCCGCGGCCGCCGCCAGGCACTCCGCCATCTTCTCCTGCACGCTGCCGGCGTCGAAGGGCAGGCGCCCGATCAGCCCGATCTCCCGGTAAAACGCCGCCTCTTCCAGCGGCAGGAGCCGCAAGCCGGTCATGTCCAGCCGCCGCAGCTGCGGCAGCAGCGCCACGCCCAGCCCCTGCCGCACCATGTTGGCGATGGCGTCGATTTCGTCCAGTTCCACGGCCTCGCGCACGGGAATGCGCTGCTTCTTCAGGAACAGGTCCACCACGCGCCCGCCGAACGAAGCGCGGTCGTAGCGGATGAAGGGCTGGGTCGCCAGCAGTTCGCGCCAGGGCGCGACCGGCATGGCCGCGGGCATGGCCAGCATCACGGGCTCGCGCAGCAGCGGCTGCCAGCCGAGTTCGGGCGGCAGGGCGAAAGGCGGCTTGATCAGCATGGCCATGTCCACCTCGCCCGCGTCCACCTGCCCCAGCAGCGCCAAGGACACGCCGGGCACGATGCGCACGCGCACGTCGGGATAGACCGCGCGGAATCCGCCCAGGGCGCGCGCCAGCAGGTCCTGCTGCACCGATGCGATGGCGCCGATGCGCAGCAAACCGCTGACGTGGCCCGCGCCGCCCGCCGTGATCATGCGCTCGGCCATGGCGACCAGTTCTTCCGCCTGCGGCAGCACTTCGCGGCCATGGGCGTTCAGCACCGCGGCGCGGGCGCTGCGGTCGAACAGCGGCCCGCCCAGGTAGTCCTCCAGACGCCTGATCTGGGCGCTGACCGCGGACTGGGTCAGCCCCAGCCGGGCGCCGGCGCCGGTAAAGGTGCCATCGCGGGCTACCGCGATAAAGGTTTTGAACTCTTTGATCACGATCAAAATTTTCGATGCTAAGTAGCAAAAAATATCGTTTTTCAATCAAAAAAACAATCCCTAAACTACCCATCGATGCCAGACCGCCGCGCTTGCGGCGTCTGGCGATCCGATCGATCATTTTTCCTTGCCTGACCCGGAGCCTTCCATGACCGCTCAAACCAACCTGCCGCCGTTCCACCTCGCCTTCCCGGTCCGCGACCTGGCCGAAGCCCGCGCCTTCTATGGCGAAAAACTGGGCTGTCCGGAGGGCCGCAGCTCGCCCGAATGGATCGACTTCAACTTCTACGGCCACCAGATCGTCGCCCACCTGGCGCCCAGCGAATGCGGCCACAAGGCCACCAGCGCCGTGGATTCGCACAATGTGCCCGTGCGCCATTTCGGCGCCGTGCTTTCCATGGAACAATGGGAAGCAATGGCGAAGCGTCTGACCGACGCCGGCACCGAATTCGTCATCGAGCCCTACATCCGTTTCAAGGGTGAAGTGGGCGAACAAGCCACCATGTTCTTCCTCGATCCGTCGGGCAACGCGCTGGAATTCAAGGCGTTCAAGAACCTGGATTCGCTGTTCGCCAAGTAATCCGTCTTTACAGGTTTCGTGTCGTTGAACGCAATTTCAGAACCTCCTTCTCCGGCCGAAACCTCATGGCGCATCCTGCCCCAGGGTGACCGCTGCCTGATCGTTTCCTTTGGCGACCAGATCGACGCAGCCGTGGGCAGGACCTGTCTGGCCTCGGCCGGCAAGCTGCGCGATGCGCGGCTTCCCGGCGTGACCGACGTGGTGCCGTCCTTCGTCGCGGTGGCGGTGCACTACCGTCCCGGCGCCAGCGGCGGCCCCACTTACGCGCAACTCTCCGAACGCATCAGGCAACTGCTGTCCGAAGGCATCGCCGCGGACGCCCTGGGCGGGCGCGAGATCGACATTCCGGTCTGCTACGGCGGCGAACACGGTCCCGACCTGGCCGAAGTGGCCGAGGCCGCCGGCCTCACGCCCGATGACGTCATCCGGCTGCACAGCCAGCCCCGCAGCATGGTCTTCATGCTGGGCTTCGCCCCCGGCCACGCCTACCTGGGCGTGCACGACGAAAGGCTCAACATTCCGCGCCGGCCATCGCCGCGCACCGCCGTGCCGCCCGGCGCGGTCGCGGTAGCCAACCGGCAGACCGTGATCTACCCGAGCCGCCTACCCGGCGGCTGGAACATCATCGGCGCGACGCCGCTCACCATGTTCGACCCGGCGCGCGAGCCCGCCGCCTTGCTGCAACCCGGCGACTCGGTCCGCTTCGTGCCCATCAGCGCCGCGGAGTTCGAGCGCATCCGGGGGGCCCGGACATGAGCATCAGCGTGATCAAGCCCGGCATGCTGTCCAGCTTCCAGGACCGCGGCCGCGAGGGCTACCAGCACCAGGGCATCCCGGCCGCGGGCGCCATGGACGAGCGCGCCCACCGGTTGGCCAACGCGCTGGCCGGCAACCAGGACGAACACGCCACGCTGGAAATGACCCTGACCGGTCCGACCCTGCGCTTCGACGCGCCGGCCTGTTTCGCGCTGGCGGGCGCCGACCTCGGCGCCACGCTCAACGGCCAGGACATCCCCCTGCACCGCCCGCTGGTGGCGCGAGCCGGCGACACGCTGGCCTTCGGCGCCAGGCCGGCCATGGGCGTGCGCGGCTATCTCGCGGTCCACGGCGGCTACGCCCTGCCCCGCGTCATGGGCAGCGAAAGCACCTATCTGCGCAGCGGCTTCGGCGGCTTCCAGGGCCGCGCGCTGGCCAAGGGCGACCAGATCCCGCTGCGCGCGCCGCTGGCCGCCGGCCGCGACCTGGACGCGCTGCAGGAAGCGCTATGGAACCAGCGCGTCTACCTGCCCGCGGCGCTGGGCGCCAAACGCCGCGCATCCATCCGCTTCCTGCCCGGCATGCACTGGGATGAATTCTCCGAAGACAGCCGCCAGGCGTTCGGCGGCGGCGCCGAATTCCGCATCAGCCCGCAGTCCGACCGCATGGGCTACCGCCTGCTGGGTCCGGCGCTATCGATGCGCCAGCCGCGGCAGATGCTGTCGGAAGCCGCGTGTTTCGGCACTGTGCAGGTGCCCTCGGGCGGTGAAGCCATCATTCTCATGGCCGACCGGCAGACCACCGGCGGCTACCCCAAGATTGCGCAGATCGCCACGGTGGACCTGCCCGCCCTGGCGCAATGCGCGCCGGGCCAGACGCTGCGCTTCCAGCTGATCGAACTGGAAGAGGCGCAGCGCCTGGACAGCGAGCGCGAACGCGCCTTCACGCAATTGCAGGACGCGCTGGCCCCCTTGCGCGCGCTCCTCGCCTAGAAAGGAATTTGCCATGACCACCCGCATCGACATGAACTGCGACATGGGCGAAAGCTATGGCGCCTGGACCATGGGCAACGACGCGGCGGTGCTGCAATTCGTCAGCTCCGCCAACATCGCTTGCGGCTTCCACGGCGGCGACCCCGCCACCATGCGCAAGACCGTCGCTGCCGCGCTAGCGCGCGGCGTGGCGCTGGGCGCGCATCCCAGCCTGCAGGACCTGGCCGGCTTCGGCCGCCGCGTCATCCAGATCAGCCCCGACGAAGCCTACGACATCGTGGTCTACCAGATCGGCGCGCTGGCCGGCGTGGCCGCCTCGCAAGGCGCGCGGCTGCATCACGTGAAGGCGCACGGCGCGCTCTACAACATGGCGGCCAAGGACGAAGGCCTGGCGCGCGCGATCTGCCAGGCCGTCAAGGACGTGGACGCCTCGCTGATCCTGTACGGGCTGGCCGGCAGCAAACTGATCGACGCGGCCCGCGCCATCGGCCTGACGGCCGCCAACGAGGTCTTCGCCGACCGCTCCTATCAGGACGACGGCTCGCTCACGCCGCGCACGCGCGCGGGCGCCATGATCGAAGACCTGGACCGGGCGGTGGCGCAAGTGGTGCGCATGGTGCGCGAAGGCAAGGTGCGCTCGGTGGACGGCAAGGACGTGCCGGTGCAGGCGGACACGCTCTGCATCCACGGCGACCAGCCCAATGCCCTGATCTTCGCCGACGGCATCCGCAAGGCGCTGGAGCAAGCCGGCATCGAAGTGCGCACGCCGCCGCAGGGCTAGGGCGCTGTCGGCACAAACTCAGACCCGGGCTCGGCTTGCCGGAACGCGCCAGGCTCAGCCGCGGCCGTAGCGCAGCGGCGCCTCTTCCGCGTCCTGCAACGCGGCGTTCCTGTAGGCCTCGAGCACGCCCGGCAGCACGTCCGCCAGATAGCTGCGCGTCACGCTGGCCGCGCGCTCGACGTCGCGCACCGCCAGCGCCTCGATGACGCCGCGGGTGCAGATCTGGATCCCGCTGAAAGGCATCGCCTGCTTGGCCAGCAGGTAGCGCAGCGGCTCGATCTGTTCGTAGAGTTTGCTGAGCATGCTGGCCAGCGGCGTGTTGCCCGTGCTGCGGGCCGCGGCCAGATAGAACTCGCAAGCTGCCGCGATCGCGGCCTGCGCATTGCCCATCGCCAGGGCCGCCGCGATGGCGGCGTCGTGGCCGCGCTGTTCGGCCAGCAGCGGCGCCAAATCGTCGGCCTCTGCCGCCTGGCGCAGGCAATAGGCTTCCAGCTCCGCGCGCAACAGGTACAGATGCCGGATCTGCGCTTCGGTGTAGAGGGTGACCCGGAAGCCCTTGCGCTGGATGTGCGTGACCAGGCCGCTCAGCTCCAGCAGGCGCAGCGCCTCGCGGATCGGACTGCGGCTCGTGCCGAAACGCTGTTCCAGTTCCTGTTCGCGCAACGGCTGGCCCGGCCGGATGCTGCCGTCCACGATCAATTCACGGATCTGTTCCTGCAGGAAATATGGAATCGTGGCGGGCGCTTTGACGTCCAATCGGCTCCCCTTGTACTGCGCAATGCATGGTATGAGACCTCTTGAAGATACTAGAAATCTCTTGAAACATAAATAAGAAAATTGTTGCAGAGCGGCAGACCCCGCGCCGCGCTCAGTCCCAGTCATCCCGATAGACGAACTTCGGCATCTGCCAGTTGAAGCGCAGGGCCAGCAGGCGCACCGCCAGGCCCGCGGCCAGCGCGATCGGCACCGCCGCATTGGCGGACAGGCCCAGGGCCTGCGAGCCCAGGTACAGGCCGCCGGTCACGAAGGACACGCTGGCATAGAGTTCCTTGCGGAACAGCAGCGGCACTTCGTTGCACAGCACGTCGCGCAGCACGCCGCCGGCGCAGCCGGTGATCATGCCGCTGATCAGCACCACGGTGACCGGCAGCTGCATCAGCTGCGCCACCTGGCACCCGATGACGGTAAACGCCACCAGGCCCAGGGCGTCGGCCAGCAGGAACAGGCTGCGCAGACGCCGCATGACCGGCGCAATCAGGGCGGTGACGATGGCCGCGCCGGCCGTCATCCACAGATATTCGGGGTGGATCACCCAGGTCAGCGGATAGTGTCCCAGCAGCACGTCGCGCAGCGAACCGCCGCCCAGCGCGGTCACGCAGGCGATGATGCAGACCCCCATCCAGTCCATGTCGCGCCGGCCGGCCGACAGCGCCGCGGTCATCGCTTCCGCCACGATGGCGACGAGATACAGCGTATGCAGCAGGGTGGGCGAAAGATCCGGGAACATGGGACGCAGGCGAGTTGGACTGGCCCCATTGTATTAAGCCGCCGCGGCGGCGGACGCCCGTTGCCCGCGCGCGCGTCATCCCTTACGCTGGACGGTGCGTTGATATCCATCAAGTCCCCCTGCGCAAGGCCGCGGGACAATGGTGATATGCCCGCGAGGGCGGATCGGCCGGATCGCACGCACGCGGGGAGTCGGCGGCCTGGCCATAACCGGGAGAAAACGTATGACACAGCAAACTGGCCCTATCCTGCTCGCAACCGACCTGAGCGCGCGCGGCGACCGCGCCCTGGACCGGGCGCTGCAACTGGCCAAGGAACTCGATACCAAGCTCATCGTCCTGCATGTCATGGAGTCCCATGCCACGCCGGCCCGCCTGACCACGCCCGTGTGGCGGCGCCTGTCGACGGACCACAAGGCGCTGGCCGAGCGCGAGCTGGCCGAGGACCTGGCGGCCGCCGACGTGCCGACCGAAGTGGTGGTCGTCAGCGGCGATCCCCTGGTGCGCATCATGGAAACGGCCGACAGCTACGGCTGCTCGCTGATCGTCACCGGCACCGCGCGCGACGAGACCCTGGGCCGGCTGCTGCTGGGCACCACGGTGGAAAAACTGGCCCGCCAGGCGCGCCAGCCGGTGCTGGTCGTCAAGACCCGCCCGCGCCGGCCGTACCGCGACGTGCTGGTCGCCACGGACTTCTCCGCCGGCTCGCGCCAGGCGCTGCGCGCCGCGCTGCAGCTGGTGCCGAACGCCGAACTGACGCTGTTCCACGCCTTCGACGTGCCCTTCCAGGGCAAGAACGTGCCGGACGACGCCGTCACGCGCAACTTCTACAAGGCCGCCGAACAGAACGCCCGGGAATTTACCGCTGAAACGCCCGAACTGGCCCAGGTCGCGCCTCCCAAGATGGTGCTGGAATGCGGCCAGCCGGAAACCGTGCTGTCGGAATACTCGTTCAACCACCGCTCCGACCTGGTGGTGACGGGCACCCACGGCCGCACCGGCATCCTGCGCACCGCCATCGGCAGCGTGGCCGAGCGGCTGCTGGAATCCCTGCCCAGCGACGTGCTGATCGTCAGACTGACCGGCGAAGAGTGACGCCATCGGGGCATAAGCATGCCCCAGCAGCGAAAAACGGCGCCGAGGCGCCGTTTTTTTTGGGGGGGTGCCGCCGGCACGTGCTGGCGCAGGATGTTGATGGCTTACGCACGGAGGGCGGCGGGGTTCTTTCCGAACGCGCCGCGCGCTTCACCCACCCTGCGCTTCGCCCTGCTTTTCCATGGTTTCTATCGTCCCGCGCAGCATCTTCAGCAGCACCAGGCCCGGCAGCGCAATGACCACGGTCAGCAGGAAGAAGCCTGGCCAGCCCATGGCATTGACCAGGGGCGGCGTGAGCGGACCAGCCAGGTAGGTGCGGCCCACGGCGGACAAGGCCGACAGCAAGGCGAACTGGGTCGCGGAAAAGCGCTGGCGGCACAGCGCCATCAGCAGGCCGACGAAGGACGCCGTGCCCAATCCGCCGCAAAGGTTCTCGATGCCCACCCCCGTGGCCATCAGCCAGAGGTTCTTGGGGCTGATGGCGATCAGCCAGTACGCCAGGTTCGATACCGCCTGCAGCAGGCCGAAGGCCATCAGCGAGCGGTACAGGCCCCAACGCGACATCAGCGAGCCGCCGGCCAGCGCGCCGATGATGGTGGCGGCCAGCCCCAGCACCTTGTTCACCGTGCCCACCTCCGTCGGCGTGAAGCCCGCGCCGCGGATCAGGAAGGTGGTGGACAGGGCGCCCGCGAAGGCATCGCCCAGCTTGTACAGCACGATCAGCAGCAGCACGGCCAGCGCGCCGCGCCGCGAGAAGAATTCGTGCAGCGGTTCGCCCACGGCTTCGCGCAAGGTGCGCGGCGGGCGGGCGACGTGCTCGGGTTCCGGCGCCCAGAACGTCGCCAGCGTGCACAGCAGCATCAGGCCGCCCATCAGCACATAGGTGTTGTGCCAGCCTATCCACTGGTCCGCCAGGATAAGCGCCAACCCTCCAGACACGATCATGGCCAGCCGGTAGCCCATGACCTTGATGGCGGCGCCCGCGCCGCGCTCTTCCTTGCGCAGCACGTCGGTGCAATAGGCGTCGAAGGCGATGTCCTGCGTGGCCGACAGAAAGGCCACGATCACGGCGAACAAGGCCAGGGTCTGCAAGGCGGACGAAGGCGACAAGGCGCCCATCGCCATAATGCCCAGCCCCAGCAGCACCTGGGTCAGCAGCATCCAGCCGCGCCGCCGCCCAAGCAAGGGCGGCGCATAGCGGTCCACCAGTGGGGCCCACAGGAACTTGAGGGTATAGGCGCTGCCCACCAGGGTCAGGAAACCGATCTCCTGCAGCGGCACGTTTTCCACCGTGGCCCAGGCCTGCAAGGTGCCGCTGGTCAGCGCCAGCGGCAATCCGCTGGCAAAGCCCAGGACCAGCAAGGGCGCCACGCGGGGGCTGGAGTAGACGTTGGATGCAGCGGTAATGACGGTCTCCTGAAACACGCCGGCGCGCCGACCAGGGCCGCAGGCTTGCGGCATTTTAGGGCCTGGCGACCTGCCGTGCAGGCGGCAGGCGTGTCCGAATGTCAGGGCGACGCGAAGCGGTACACCGCCAGGGTGCTGCGCCAGCTGGGCAGCACTTTCACCTCGCGCCCTTCATTGAAGGTGGCGCGTTCGAGGATATCCAGGCGCAGCTCGCCCGCCAGCTGCTCGAAGTCGCGCAGGGTGCACAGGTGGATGTTCGGCGTGTTGTACCACTGGTAGGGCATCTGGCCCGTCACCGGCATGCGGCCGCGCAGGATGGCCCAGCCATGCGGCCAGTAGCCGAAGTTGGGAAACGACACCACGCCGTAGCGCGCCACCCGCGCCATCTCGCGCAGGATGTGCTCGGTGCGGTGCATGGACTGCAGGGTCTGCGACAGCACCACGGTATCGAACTGCTTGTCGTCGAACAGCGCCAGCCCGTCCTCCAGGTTCTGCTGGATCACCTCGACGCCGCGCCGCACGCAGGCGATGACGCAGTTGTCGTCCAGCTCCACGCCAGCGCCCCGCACCTGCCGATGATCGCGCAGGTGCGCCAGCAGCGCGCCATCGCCGCAGCCCAGGTCCAGGACGCGGCTGCCGGGCTCGATCCAGCTGGCGATGCGCGCCAGGTCGGGCCGCAGGACGCTGTGCGCGGGGCGGGGAGTCACGGGAGTCATACGGAACGTCCTTCGTTCTGGGCCGCGGCGCCGAGGCCCAGCTCGCGTGCGATGCGTTCGTAATAGCCGCGAACCACCGCATGGTAGCGGGCATCTTCCAGCAGGAAGGCGTCGTGGCCATGCGGCGCATCGATCTCGGCGTAGGTCACGGGGCTGGCGTTCTTCAGCAGCGCACGCACGATTTCGCGCGAACGCTCCGGCGGGAAGCGCCAGTCGGTCGAGAACGACACCAGCAGGAAGTCGGCCTTGGCCGGAGCCAGCGCCCGGGCCAGGTCGCCGCCCGTGTTGCGCGCGGGATCGAAGTAATCCAGCGCGCGCGTGATCAGCAGATAGGTATTGGCGTCGAAATAGCGCGTGAATTTCTCGCCCTGGTAGCGCAGGTACGACTCCACCTCGAACTCGACGTCATAGCCGTAGTGGTAGGCGCCGTTCTCGGCCGGCGCGCGCTGGGCGCGGCCGAATTTCTCGGCCATGTCGTCGTCGGACAGGTAGGTGATGTGGCCGATCATGCGCGCCACCGACAGGCCGCGGCGCGGCACCGTGTCCTGCGCGTAATAGTCGCCGCCGTGGAAATCCGGGTCGGTGATGATGGCGCGGCGCGCCACCTCGTTGAAGCCGATGTTCTGCGCCGACAGGCGCGGCGTGCTGGCGATGACCACGCAATTGGCCACGCGGTCCGGCAGCGTGATGGCCCAGCTCAGCGCCTGCATGCCGCCCAGCGATCCGCCCATCACCGCCGCGAAGCGTTCGATGCCGAAGTGGTCCGCCACCCTGGCCTGCGCCCGCACCCAGTCCTCCACGGTCAGCACCGGGAAGGCGGCGCCCCAGGGCCTGCCGGTATCCGGATTGAGGCTGGCCGGGCCGGTCGAGCCGAAGCAGGAGCCCAGGTTGTTGACGCCGATCACGAAGAAGATATTGGTGTCCACCGGCTTGCCGGGGCCCACCATGTTGTCCCACCAGCCCACGTCGCTGGGGTTGTCGGCCGCTTGCCCTGCCACGTGATGCGAGGCGTTGAGCGCATGGCAGATCAGCACCGCGTTGCTGCGCTGGGCATTGAGCGTGCCGTAGGTTTCCACGGCCAGTTCATAGGCAGCCAGCGACTGGCCACTTTGCAAGGGCAGCGGCTCATCGAAACGGATGAAGGTGGGAGCGACGAGGCCGACCGAACCGGGATCAACGGAATCGGAAGTCGTGACGGTTGCGGGTACGAACCCGCTGGCCGAATCACCGGCCAAATTCTGGGCAGGAGTGGTCATACGGACCTCTTTAGCTGGATTTATTGGAAGGCGCCCGCAAGCGGATCAGGCAAATCGGCGCCGAAATATTTTGTACTGCGGCAGGAATTCTAGCACTGCTTGAACGCGCCACGGCGGCGGGCGGCGGCGCCGACGACCTGCCGTGCGCGCGGCCGCCGCTCAGGCGCCGGCCTCCCAGGGCTCCTGGCCCAGGTATTCGTAGCTCTCGGTGTTCACGCGCGAAATGCGCCATTCCACCGGCTGGCGCTTGTACGAAAACGCCACGCGGCGGATCTCCAGCAAGGGGCTGCCTTCGGCCACGCCCAGCGCCCTCGCCTGCTGCCGCTCCGCCACGCAGGTGCGCAGCCGTTCGTCGGTGGCGATCACGTTCACGCCGAACACGTCCTGGTATAGCGCGTACAGGGTGCTGGCGCGGTCGCGCAGATGCGCTTCCGTCATGCCCGGAAAGCACGATTCCGGCAGACAGATCTCGTCCACCATCACCACGTCGCCGTTCAGCGACAGCACGTTGAAGAACTCGAACACCATCGCGCCGGCCGGCAGGTTCAGCTTCTCGCGCGCGGTGGCCGAGGCGCGCACGCGGCGAAAGCGCAGCAGCTCGGTCGCGGGATAGGACTTGTCGCCGTCCTGCCGCACGATGCGGAAGAACTTGAAGAAATGATGGTTGCGCGTGTGCACCGCCACATAGGTCCCGCGGCCCTGGTGGCGCACCAGGATGTTTTCGGCGGCAAGCTCGTCGATGGCCTTGCGCAAGGTGCCTATGGACACGCCGAAGCGTTCCGCCAGCACCTTCTCGGGCGGGATGGCCTCGCCCTGCTTCCATTCGCCCTGCGCCAGCGCGGCCAGCACGGCCTGCTTGACCTGCGCGTACAGGGGACTGCCCAAAGGCACAGTCGTTGACAGGCTGGTGTTCATGGGTGCATCGCAAAAATCCGGAGCCCACAGTGTAGCGGTGGGGACGGAACCTGCTCAACTCATATAATTCATATATATGATTTAGTTGACACGCATGGACGCGGGCCATAAGATTTCCTGGCCGTAGTGATCCGCGCCCCGCGCCCCAGCCCAAGAGAGGAAGACAAATGATTCACGCCGTATTGCACGATGCCAAGGACACGGTGGCGGTCGCCGTCGTGGAAGGAGTCACCGCCGGAACCGAACTGAATGCCTGGATCATGGATGAAGACAAGATCATCCATGTGCGCGCGTCGCAGGACATACCCATCGGCCACAAGGTGGCGATGAAGGACATGGCAGTGGGCGACACCGTCTTCAAGTACGGCGTCGACATCGGCCGCGTGGTGGAGCCCATCAAGGCCGGCCAGCACGCCCATGTGCACAACATCAAGACCAAGCGCTGGTAAGCCCCCTACTCCCGCACAGGAATCCGCCATGTCCATCATCACCGCATCCACCACCTTCCAGGGCTACCGCCGCGACAACGGCCGCGTCGGCGTCCGCAACCACGTCATCGTCCTGCCGGTGGACGACATCTCCAACGCCGCGGCCGAAGCCGTCGCCAACAACATCAAGGGCACCATGGCCCTGCCCCACCCCTATGGCCGGCTGCAGTTCGGCGAAGACCTGGAACTGCACTTCCGCACCCTGATCGGCACCGGCTGCAATCCCAACGTTGCCGCGGTCGTGGTGATCGGCATCGAAGAGGGCTGGACCAAGCGCGTGGTCGACGGCATCGCCGCCACCGGCAAGCCCGTCATGGGCTTCAGCATCGAACTGCACGGCGACCACGACACCATCATGCGCGCCTCGCGCTGCGCCAAGGAATTCGTGCATTACGCCACCGCGCTGACGCGCAGCGAATGCCCCATCGCCGACCTGTGGGTATCGACCAAGTGCGGCGAATCCGACACCACCTCGGGCTGTGGCGCCAACCCCACCGTGGGCAATGCCTTCGACAAGCTCTACGCGCTGGGCTCCACCCTGGTGTTCGGCGAAACGTCCGAGCTGACCGGCGGCGAGCACATCGTGGCCGAGCGCTGCGCCAACGACGCGGTGCGCGAGCGCTTCATGTTCATGTTCAACCGCTACCAGGACATGATCGACCGCTGGAAGACCAGCGACCTGTCGGAATCCCAACCCACCAAGGGCAATATCGCGGGTGGCCTGACCACCATCGAGGAAAAGGCGCTGGGCAATATCCAGAAGATCGGCAAGCAGTGCCGGGTGGACGGCGTCATCGACAAGGCCGAGATCCCCGACGGCCCCGGCCTCTGGTTCATGGATTCGTCCTCCGCCGCGGCCGAGATGGTGACCCTGTGCGCGGCCTCGGGCTATGCGGTGCATTTCTTCCCCACCGGCCAGGGCAACGTCATCGGCAACCCCATCCTGCCGGTCATCAAGATCTGCGCCAATCCGCGCACCGTGCGCACCATGTCGGAACACATAGACGTGGACACCAGCGGCCTGCTGCAGCGTGAAATCGACCTGAACCAGGCCGGCGACAAGCTGCTGGAATGCATGCTGGTCACCGCCAACGGCCGCTGGACCGCGGCCGAGGCGCTGGGCCACCGCGAATTCGTCCTGACCCGCATCTTCGAAAGCGCCTGACCGCGCCCGTCGTCCCCGGCAACGGCGCGTCCGCAAGCAGGATTGCGGACGCGCCGTGCTGCCGCCAGCATCTCCGCAGCATCGTCTCAAAACCACACCAGCAGACCCGGGCGGCATGCGCCACGGCAGCACAGGCGGTTGCATTCCTACCCGGGCGTCCCCCAAGGAGGAAGACAGATGAACAGCGAACACGATCAACACCCCGACGCCGCGCAACGCCGGCGCCTGCTCGGCGCCCTGGGCGCCGCCGGACTCTGTGCCCTGGCGCCATGGCAGCGCGCGCTGGCGCAGAAAAGCTGGCCGGAACGGCCGATCAACTACGTGGTGCCCTTCCCGCCCGGCGGCCTCACCGACGTGGCCGCGCGCCAGGTCGGCAAGGCCCTGGGCGACGCCGAGCGCTGGAACGTGGTGGTGGAAAACAAGCCTGGCGGCAGCGCCAATATCGGCGCGGCCCACGTCTCGCACGCCGCCCCGGACGGCTACACCTGGCTGGCGATCACGCTGTCGCACGCGGCCAACGCCACGCTCTTCGCCGGCAAGGCGGGCTATGACCTGACCCGCGACCTGACGCCGCTGGCGGGATTGGCGTCCTCGCCCATCATGGTGGTGGTCAACGCCAAGAGCGACATCAAGAGCATGGCCGACCTGGCGAAGGCGGCGCGCTCCCGTTCGCTGTCGGCGGGCTCCAGCGGCAACGGCACCCCGCCGCACCTGACGCTGGCGCTCTACCAGAAGCTCACGGGCCTGCCGATGATGCACATCCCGTACAAGGGCGGCGCGCCGTCCCTCACCGACCTGATCGGCGGCCACCTGGACGTGGTGTTCTCCAACTATCCCGAATCGCTGGCGCACGTGAAGAACGGCGCGCTGCGGGCCTTGGCCATCACCACCCGCGAACGCAGCGCCGACCTGCCCGACGTGCCCACGGTGAAGGAAGCCGGCCTGCCGGACCTGATCGTCGAGAACTTCACCGGCGTGCTGGCGCCCGCTGGCACGCCGCCCGAACTGGTGCAGCGCATCGGCGACGCCATCGTGCGCCAGGTATCGCAACCGGCCATGAAGCAGTCGCTGCTGCAGCTGGGCTTCGTGCCGCAGCCGCGTGGCCCGGCCGAATTCGGCGCCTACCTGAAATCCGAGGTGGACCGCTGGGCCAAGATCATCCGCGACGCCAACATCCAGATCGCCTGACCCCTTGGAGCTCCTGCCCATGCATATCCTTATCTCCGAGTTCATGGACGAGCCCGCGGTCGACGCGCTGCGCCAGCGGTTCAACGTGCGCTACGCGCCCGAACTGGTGGAACGGCGCGAAGCCCTGCTGGCGGCGGCGGGCGAGGCCGACGCCCTGATCGTGCGCAACCGCAGCCAGGTCGACGCCGCCCTGCTGCAGGCGGCGCCGCGCCTGCGGGCCGTGGGCCGCCTGGGCGTGGGGCTGGACAACATCGACCTGGACGGATGCGCCGCGCGCGGCATCGCGGTCATACCGGCCACCGGCGCCAATGCCCGCGCCGTGGCCGAGTACGTCATCGGCACGGCGCTGATGCTGTTGCGCTGCGCCTATGCCTCGTCGGCGGAAGTGGCCGCCGGCGCCTGGCCGCGCACGGCGCTCTCGCAAGGGCTGGAGGCGCAGGACCGCATGCTGGGCATCGTGGGCTTCGGCGGCATCGGCCGGCTGACCGCGCGCCTGGCCCAGGGGCTGGACATGCGCGTGGCCGGTTGCGACGCGGCGCTGCCGCCGGACCACCCGGCCTGGCGCGAGACCGGCGTCGTCGCCCTGCCGCTGGACGAACTGCTGGCGCAGGCCGACGTGGTCACGCTGCATCTGCCGCTCACGCCCGGCACGCGGCAGCTGCTGGACGCCGGCCGCATCGCGCGCATGCGGCCGGGCGCCGTGCTGATCAATACCTCGCGCGGCGGCATCGTGGACGAGTCCGCGCTGGCCCAGGCCTTGCGGGCCGGCCATCTGCGCGGCGCGGCGCTGGACGTGTTCAACCAGGAGCCCCTGCCCGCAGGCGGCCCGCTGGCCGGCGCCCCCAACCTGATCCTCACGCCGCACATCGCCGGGCTGACGCAGGAAGCCAACACCCGGGTTTCCGACATGGTGGCCGCCGGTGTGACAATGGCGCTTACCGGCGGCGCCGCGGCATCCGCGACGCGCGCCTCCTGACGGGAAGCACATGGCTCACATCTATCTCGACGAACTTCAACTCCTGGCCGCGGCCGGCCTGGCCGCCGCGGGCGCCAATGCGGCGATGGCGGACAGCACGGCGCGCGCCCTGGTGTACGCCGAAAGCCAGGGCCTGGGCTCGCACGGCCTGTCGCGCGTGGCGTTCTACGCCGGCCATCTGCGCGCCGGCCGCGCCATCGGCTCGGCCGTGCCAAAACTGGTGCACGAACGCGGCGGCGCGGCGCTGATCGACGCGGGCTCGGGCCTGGCGTACCCGGCCTGCGCGATGGCCGTGGAACAGGCCGCGGCGCGCGCCCGCGAGCATGGCGTGTCGTTCGTCGGCGTCACCAACAGCCACCACTTCGGCGCGGCGGCCTACCACCTGGAAGCCTTGGCCGACGCCGGCCTGGTCGCGCTGGCGTTGAGCAACTCGCCGGCCGCCATGCCGGCCTGGGGCGGCAAGCGCCCCCTGTTCGGCACCAACCCCGTGGCAGCGGTATTCCCGCGCCGCGGCGGCGCGCGCCTGCTCATCGACCTGTCGCTGTCGCAGGTGGCGCGCGGCAAGCTCATGATCGCGGCCCGCGACAACCAGCCCATCCCGCTGGGCTGGGCGCTGGACGCCGAGGGCCAGCCCACCACCGATCCCAAGGCCGGCCTGGCGGGCAGCATGCTGCCCGCAGGCGGCGTCAAGGGCGCAATGCTGGCGCTGATCGTCGAACTGCTGGTGTGCGCGCTGACCGGCGCGCATTTCGGCTTCGAAACGGAATCGTTCTTCGTCGACGAGGGCGGCCCCGCGCGCCTGGGCCAGGCCTTCCTGGCCATCGATCCGGGCGCGCTGGCCGGCAACAACACCTACCTGGACCGCGTCGAAACGCTAGTCGACGCCATGCTGGAAGACGAAGGCGTGCGCCTGCCGGGCGACCGCCGCCGCAAGCTGCGCGACGAAGCGCTCAAGCATGGCATCGACATCCCCGACGCGCTGATGGCGCAATTGCGCGCCATGTCGGGCACGGCGTAGGCCCCCGCGGCGCGGCGCTCGGGCAAGGCAATTGTCGCGACAGCGTCGCGACAATTGCCTTGCCCGATCAGCCCCCGTGGCTGAACCACAGGATCACCGGCGCCAGCAACAGGAAAGCCACCGTCGACACCAGCACCGCGCCCGCCGCCGTATCCCCCAGCGACGTGTAGCGTTTGACGTACATGTAGCTGACCACCGCGCAGGGCATGGCCATCTGCAGGCTGAGCGCGCCGGCCAGCACCGGCTCCAGGTCCAGCGCCCACACCACCGCCAGCCCCGCCGCCAGACCCACGGCCAGGCGGATGGCGGCGACCTTGGCGCCGTCGCGCAGGCCATTGGCAGGAATCAGCGCCAGCGCATGGCCCAGACTCAGCAGCATCAGCGGCACCGTCACCGCGCCTAGCATGCGCGTGGTCTCGATCAGCCAGGCGGGCACCGGCACGTGCAGAAGGCGCAAGGCCACCGCGATCAGGGACGCCAGCAGAATCGGACTCTTCCAGCTGCCCTTGGTGTTCACCCCCGGCAGCAGGCGCACGGCGATGGTATGCATGACGAATGAGCTGACCGCAAAGAACGCCACCGCCACCGACAGGCCCGCGTCGCCGAAGGCCATCTGCGAAATCGGCAGACCCAGGTTGCCGGCATTGGGCAGAAAGGCCGTGGGCAGCAGGGTGCGCACGGGCAGCTTCCAGGCTTTCAGCAGCAGCGCGCATGCCAGCGCGCAAAACAGCAGGGCGAGCAGGGTCGCCGCCGCCACGTCGGCCAGCGCGCGGTCATCCAGATGGGTGGTGACGAAGGTATGGAACACCAGGGCCGGCGTGGTCACCGAAGTGACCAGCATCGTGATGAAGGAGCCGCCGAACGGCAGATCACGCTTGCCCCAGTACACCCCTATGCCCACGCAGAACAGCAGCGGCAGCATCAGCACGATCGCGGAAAAGTAGAACTGCACGACGGCAGGCATGCGCTTATTCCGTTAGAGATAAGAAGATCGATGCGCCGCGGCATCATTGCTTGCCGGGCGTGCGCCTGGGGCGGCAGCATGGGGCCATTCGTCAACCGCCGGGCTCCCGCCCTTAACCGCCATGTCAGCCAATGCCCAAACCGCCACGGCCCCGCAACCAGCCGCGAATCCATCCACGAATCTAGCCACGAAGCTGGCCCCAAACCTGACCACGACCCTGGCCACGGAACCGGCAACCAAGCCGGCCCTCGCCATCAAGCCGCTCTCGGAACGGCAGGCCAGCTGCCTGCACTGGGCAGCCATGGGCAAGACCAGCTGGGAAACCGCCCGCATCCTGGGCGTGAGCGAAAGCACCGTGAATTTCCACCTGTGCAACGCTTGCGACAAGCTTGGCGTGCGCGGCCGACGCGCAGCGGTGGTCATGGCCATGAAGCTGGGCTTGATCGCATCCCTCACGGCTTGATGACGACTGAACTCAGGAACTCGCGCGCCCGATCGGCAGGCAGGCTTTCCACGGTGCCGGCCGCGACGGCCTCGATCAGCATGGTGTCGGTGACCCAGATCCGGGCCCGCAGCCATCCGGGCTTGCCCATGGCCTTGCCCTGCACCTCGAATTCCTGCCCGTAGGGCGGCCATTCGGTCGGCGGCGGAGCCTGCATGTTGGCGTACAAGGAATGCATCAGCGCCATGCCCAGCGCCTGTTTGGCGGCCGGATCCTTTGCGATCTCGGGCGGAAGCGGCGCCGATCCCACGGCGAAGACGGCCTCGCCCACGGTGGCGCTGGCCAGGGTAAAACTCAAGGTATGGGTATCCAGCTTCAGGTCGCGGGTGTCCGTCGAGACCCGGTCCGGAAACGCGGCGCGCACGTGGCCATCGGCCACGTCCACTTCGCGCCAGTTGTAACTGGGCGAGCACGCCATCAGCAGGGCCAGCGCGCTTATCGCGCCGGCTTTCTTGAACATGAAACGAAACAGCGATGAAATCGTCATTACCCGAGGACCTGGACTGTCTATTCATTTCGAGGAAGCCAGAAATTGTCGCCGATTTCGATGACCCCCGCGCCGGACGGCACGCCATTGGCCAATTATGTCTGGCCCGCCGCGCCCAATGTGCCCCCGCCTGTCACAGGCCCGGGCGTTCCCAGTATCTACCTGCTGCACGGACTTAGCGAGCATGCCGGGCGCTACGACCGGCTGGCGCGCTGGCTCGCGGCGCGCGGCTGGACCGTGGGCGCCCATGACCATCGCGGCCATGGCCACTCCGGCGGACGGCCCGCGACCCTGAACCGCGAGGACGACCTGGTGGTCGACGCCGTCGACCGGCTGCAGGCCTGGACCGCCGCGCACGGACGGCCGCCCATCCTGCTGGGCCATAGCCTGGGCGCCCTGGTCGCGGTGCGGATTGCGCTGCGGCGCATGGCCGAGCTCGACGCGCTGGTGCTCAGCTCGCCGCCCTTCGTGGTGCACGTGCCTCCCTGGGTGCGGCGCACGCTGACCTGGATGTCACTGCATGCGCCCGACCTGCGCGTGCCCCACGGACTGGCCCCGGCCCGGATCTCTCACGACCCCGCCGTGGTGAAGGCCTACCGCTCGGATCCCCTCGTGCGGCGCAGCATGACAGGCCGGCTGGCCCGTTTCGTGGACGAAGGCGGCCGCGAGTCCCTGCGTGAAGCCCCGCTGCTGTCCTATCGCACCCTGCTGATGGTGGCGGGCGACGACTCCATCGTCGCCGCGGAAGGCAGCCGCCAGTTCGCCCAGCGGGCGCCCGCCGAACTGCTGACGCTGCGCTGGTACGACACTGCCTGGCACGAGATTTTCAACGAAACCGCCCCCATCGCCGATCCGGTCTATGCCGACCTGGACGAATGGCTGGCGCGCACCGCGCAGGCATTGTCCCTGTCCCCAGTATTGACTCCCTCGGCACAGGAGGCCGGCACCCCGTAAAATCCGGCGACAGACCCAAACGAGAAGAACCCGTGACTGATACTGCCGCCAACCGCCTCTCCCGCCTGGAGGCCAACCGATCGCTGCTGACCCAGACCCTGCGGGGCATCGAAAAGGAAGGCCTGCGCGTGGACGAACAGGGTGTCCTGTCCCGCAAGCCGCACCCCGCCGGCCTGGGATCGGCGCTGACCAACGAACACGTCACCACCGACTATTCCGAATCCCTGCTCGAACTCATCACGGGCACGCATACGGACGTCGACGCGCTGCTGGCCGAACTGACCAACACCCATCGCCACGTCTACGGCGTGCTGGACCACGAGCTGATCTGGAACCAGTCCATGCCGGCCACGCTGCCGCCCGAAGCCGACATCCCCATCGCCTGGTACGGCAAGTCCAATACCGGCATGCTCAAGCACGTGTACCGCCGCGGCCTGGCCGTGCGCTACGGCAAGACCATGCAATGCATCGCCGGCGTGCACTACAACTTCTCGCTCGCCGAGGACCTGTGGTCCGTGCTGGATACCCAGCCCGGCAGCGTGCAAGACCGCCGTTCGCGCGGCTACATCGGCCTGATCCGCAACTTCACCCGCTATTCCTGGCTGCTGATGTACCTGTTCGGCGCGGCCCCGGCCGTGGCCAGCGATTTCCTGCGCGGGCGCGAGCACCCGCTGCAGAAGCTGGGCGACAGCACGCTGTACCTGCCCTACGCCACCAGCCTGCGCATGAGCGACCTGGGCTACCAGAACAAGGCGCAGTCGCAGCTCAAGCTCTGCTACAACGACCTGGACACGTTCCTGGGCCGCCTGTACGGCGCCGTGACGCAACCCTGGCCCGACTACCAGAAGATCGGCACGCACCGCGACGGCGAATGGATCCAGCTCAACACCAACGTGCTGCAGATCGAAAACGAGTACTACTCCAGCATCCGCCCCAAGCGCGCCACCGGCCGCTGCGAGCGCCCGATCACCGCGCTGGCCGAACGCGGCGTGCAGTACGTCGAGGTCCGCTGCCTGGACATCGACCCGAACTCGCCCGTCGGCATCGACGCCGACACCGGCCGCTTCGTCGACGCCTTCCTGCTGTTCTGCACCGCGTCCGACAGCCCGTTCTTCCCCGCCAACGGCTATTGCCAGCGCAGCGCCGACAACTTCTCGACCGTCGTCAAGGAAGGCCGCAAGCCCGGCCTGCAACTGGACCGCGAAGGCCAGGCCATCGGCCTGGCGCAATGGGGTCACGAACTGCTCGACCAGATCGCGCCCTACGCCGCGCTGTACGACTCCGCGCTGGGCGGCAGCGCCTACGCCGATGCCCTGGCGGCCCAGCGCGCCAAGCTCGACCAGCCGGAATCGACGCCGTCGGCCCGCCTGCTGGCCTCGCTGTCGGACAGCCGCCTGTCGTTCCATGACTATTCGCTGGACCTCAGCCGCAAGCACGCCGACACGCTGCGCGCCCAGCCTCTGCCGGCCGATCTGGCTGCCGCCTACGAGCAGGCCGCCGCGCAGTCGGTCGCCGAACAACAGCGCCTGGAACAATCGGACACCGAGGATTTCGACACCTACGTGGCGCGCTACCACGCGGCGTTGAAGGCCCCGCTCAAATAAGGCGTATCGTTAGGGTTTTGATCCGCGCCGGCCGGCCCCCGGCCAGCGCGGACCGCTCTGTCACATCAGGAGGTTTTCCCCATGCGTCGCACCGCAACATTCCTGCTGGCCCTGGCCGCCAGCATGACGGGGATAGCCCATGCCGCGCCGCCGCCCATGCAAACCGTGGAATCGGTGGACCTGAAACGCTACGCAGGCATGTGGTACGAGATCGCGAATTTCCCCATGTTCTTCCAGCGCGACTGCGTGGGAGACACCACCGCCGAATACACCGCGCATCCCGACGGCACCGTCGGCGTGAACAACCGCTGCCGCACCAAGGATGGCGACATCGATTCCGCGTCCGGCACCGCGACGGTGGTCGAAGGCAGCAACAACGCCAAGCTCGAAGTTTCGTTCTTCAAGCCGTTCAAGGGCGACTACTGGGTGATCGGACTGGACCCCGAATACCGCTGGGCCGTGGTCGGCACGCCGGACAGGAAGTATCTGTGGATCCTGTCACGCTCGCCGCAACTGCCCAAGGAAGAACTGGACCGCGCCCTGGACGCCGCCAAGGCTCAGGGCTACCAGCTGGACGAACTGCGCTATACGCCGCAGAAGTAGGACGGACGCAGCGCGAGAAATCCCCGCCGGTACCCGTGCGAGGATCGCGCGCAACCCAGCAGCAACGCCGCCAGGCGCCGCCCTCAGCTCTTCTGCAACTCCGCCCGCCGGACCCCGTCCGCCTTCGCCAGCCCCATCATTTCCAAGGTGGCGCGGGTTAGCTCGCTGTCCGGATCCTCCAGCTCATTGACCAGGTCGAAGTGGTTGCACTGCGGCGTCGGAATGCGGGTGGAGGCCAGCCCTGCGGCGTTCCAGGCGGCCTCGAATGCCGCCGTCTGGTTCTTGAAGCCTTGCGTCTCCAGCCCGCCCACGGCCAGCAGCATCGGGCCCGCGCGTTCCGGCAGATGGAAGATCGGGCTTTGATGCGCGGCCTGCTCAGGCGTCAGCTGCAGCCAGGTATTCGGCAGGACGTCGCATAGCGGCCGCAGGTCGAACAGCCCGCTCAGCGCCAGCGTGCCCTTGATCACGTCATCCGGCAGGTTGTAACGCGCCGGCCAATCGGGCGCGGCCAGCATGGCGGCCAGATGGCCGCCCGCCGAACTGCCGCCGACATAGATACGTTCCGGGTCCACGCCATAGGCCGCCGCGTTCCAGTACAGCCAGGCCACGGCGGAGCGCACTTCGCGCACCACCTCGCCCAGGGTGGCCTCGGGCACCAGCGTGTATTCCAGGGTCGCGACGGCCGCGCCCGCGGCGTTGAACGCCTCGGCCATGACCGGCGCGTCTTCCTTGCGCTGCGCGCGCCAGTAACCGCCGTGGATGAACACGAACACGGGCGCCGCCGCGTTCGACGCCGCGGGCAGGAACAGGTCCAGCCGTTCGTCCTGGCCCATGCCGTAGCGCAGGTCCAGGATGCCGGGACGGCGCGTGCGTACTCGGGCCGACGACTCCGCATAGCGGCGCACGCAGGCGTCGAAATCCGGCACCGACTGGCGCGCGTTGTACTGCACCTCGCGCTCGGCGACGGTGGGGAAGAAGAGATCGATGTCAGCGTTATGCATGCCGGGCCTGCGTTTCGGGCTGGGAAATGATGCGTTCGATGAACTGCGCCGTCTTGCGGTAGTGCGCGGCCAGCATGGCGACGCAGCCTTCCACGTCGCGCGAGATCGCAGCGTCCAGCAGCTGGCGGTGCTCGTCGTCGACGTTGCGCTCCGGACCGTAGGCCGTGGCGCCGGCGCGCGCCGGGCGGCGGTAGCGCTCGGTCTGCGCGTACAGCTGGGTGGACAGGTCCAACAGCCAGCTCGAACGGCAGGCGCCAATCAGCGCATGGTGGAATTCCAGGTGGCGCGCCTCCAGCAGCTCGTCCAGTTCTTCCGAAGGCTCGGCCGCCTGGTCCGCCCGCTGCGCCGCCAGCGTCAGCGCGTGATATGCGCCAACCAGCCGCGTTTCCCAGGCATCGTCGGCATTGGCCAGCGAGCGGCGCAAGGCGTCGCAATCGATCAGGATGCGGGTTTCGCAGGCGTCCCACATTTCCTCGACCGACAGGGGCGCGATGCTGAAGCCGCGCGAAGTGGTGCTGACGACCATGCGTTCGCTGCGCAGGCGGTTCAACGCTTCGCGGATGGGGGAAAAGCTGCTGCCGTAGCGTTGCTTCAGCAACTCCAGCCGCAAGGACTGTCCCGGCGCGAAGGCGCCGCGCATGATGTCCCGCCGCAGCAGGCGGTAGACCTGCTCGGACAGCGTGATTTCTTCCACGCCGGCGCTCCCGTCCGATCCGGGATCGTCCTGGCGGGAAGCTTTGATTCTAGGCTTCAAGATGGTCTCCAGATGTCGGCGGCCGGGGCCGCGCGCAGGCGGCCCATTCTACCCGCGCCCTCCGGCGCACGCGCCTGCCCGCGGCAGCGCGTGCCCGGGGCCATATGCCGCTTCGCCGCCCCGCTCATATGCCCAGGTAGCGCTGCGCCAGGTCGGGCTGGGCGGACAGCTCCGCCGGTTTGCCCGACCAGGCTACCCGGCCCTTGTCGACGATGTAATGGCGGTCCACCAGCGTCGCCATTTCCGGCAGGTTCTTGTCGATCACCAGAATGGTCTGGCCTTCGGCCTTCAGCGACCGCAGGCAGCGCCAGATTTCCTGGCGGATCAGCGGCGCCAACCCTTCGGTGGCTTCGTCCAGGATCAGCAGCTTGGGATTGGTCATGAGCGCGCGGCCCACCACCAGCATCTGCTGCTCGCCGCCGGACAGGGTGCGCGACGATTGCCCGCGCCGTTCCTTCAGGCGCGGAAACAAGGCGTAGACGCGCTCCAGGTCCCAGCGGCCCGGCGCCGCGCGCGCGGTCGCCACCAGGTTCTCCTGCACCGTCAACGATCCGAACACGCGCCGGCCCTCGGGCACCAGCCCCACGCCCAGGCGCGCCACGCTGCTGGGCGCGGACTTGCCCAGCGACTGGCCGCGGAACTGCACCGCGCCGCCAGTGGCGGGCAGCATGCCCATCAGGGTCTTGATCGTGGTGGTCTTGCCCATGCCGTTGCGCCCGATGAGCGAAATCACCTCGCCTTCGCTGGCTTCGAACGACATGCCGAACAGCACCTTGCTGGAGCCGTAGCCGCCGGTCAGGCCCTCAACCTTCAACATGTTCTTCTCCCAGATAGGCCGCGCGCACCTCGGGATTGCGGCGCACCTCGTCGGGCGAGCCGCTGAACACCACGCGGCCGTAGACCAGCACGCTGATCCGGTCGGCCAGCGCGAACACCGCGTCCATGTCGTGCTCGACCAGCAGGATGCCGTAGTCGCCCTTCATGCCTTGCAAAAGCCGTGTCATGCGCGCCGATTCCTCCGGCCCCATGCCGGCCATGGGCTCGTCCAGCAGCAACAGCCGCGGCGAACGCGCCAGCGCCACCGCCAGTTCCAGTTGCCGCTTCTCGCCGTGCGCCAGGTCGGCCGAGCGCACGTGGCGGCGGTCCTCCAGCCCCACATGCGTCAGCCATTGCATGGCCTCGGTCTTCAGCGACGCATCATGGCGCGGGTTGGACCAGGCCTGGAAGGCGCGGCCGCCCTTGAGCATGCGCGACAGGATCACGTTCTCCAGCGCGGTGTATTCCTGGCACAGCTCGGTGATCTGGAACGATCGGCCCAGCCCCAGGCGCGCGCGCTCGAAGGCGCGCAGCGCGGTCACGTCCTGCCCGTCCAGGTGGATGGTGCCGGAGTCCGGCCGGATCTCGCCGCAGATCTGCGCGATCAGGGTGGACTTGCCCGCGCCGTTGGGGCCGATGATGGCGTGGATCTCGCCCGCGCGCACGTCCAGGTCCACGCCGTTGGTCGCGACCACGGCGTCGAAGGCCTTGCGCAGCTGCGTCAGGCGCAGCAGGCTCGCGCTTGCGTCAGTCGGCATGGCGCGTCTCCAGCAGTTTTCCGAACAGGCCCTTCTGGCCCCACAGCACCACCAGCACCAGGATGGGCCCCATGTACAGCAGCCAATGCTCGGTCAGGGACGACAGCATCTGCTCCAGCCCCAGGAACACCGCCGCGCCCGCGATCGGCCCCAGCAGCGTGCCCACGCCGCCCAGGATCACGATGGCCATGAGTTCGCCGGACTTGGTCCAGGCCGCCATGTCCGGCGTCACCAGCCCGGCATAATTGGCCCACAGCACGCCGGCCAGGCCCGTGCCCACCGCGGACAGCACGAAGGCGCTGAGGCGGTACGGCGTGGGCGCCACGCCCAGGTTCACCGCGCGCCGCTCGCTCTGGCGCAGCGCCTGCAGCACCATGCCGAAGCGCGAATTGGTCACGCGGATGCACAGCAGCGTCCACAGGGTCAAGAGCGCCAGGCACACGTAGTAGAAAACCATGGGGCTTTCCAGATTGATGCCGGGCAGCTCATTGCGCTGCGGAATCATCAGGCCGTCGTCGCCGCCGTAGAACTGCAGCGACACCAGCACGAAGTACACCATCTGGCCGAACGCCAGCGTGATCATGATGAACTGCACGCCGCGCGTGCGCAGCGCCAGGTAGCCGAACAGCCAGCCGGCCAGCGCGCAGACGATGAGCGCTATCGGCCACACCACCAGCGCGGCATTGCTGCCGGCCCAGCCGAAGATCGGACCCGCCTCCGAAGTGTGGAAGGCGATGATGCCGACCGCGTAGCCGCCCAGGCCGAAGAACATGGCGTGGCCGAAGCTGACCATGGCGCCGTAGCCGATCACCAGGTCCAGGCTGACCGCGGCCAGGCCGTAGATCAAAAAGCGCGTCACCACGCCGATCAGGAACGGCGAGCCCGAGGCCAGCGCCGCGGCCGGCAGCAGGATCAGCACCGCCAGGCCGGCCAGGCCCCAGCGGGCTCGGTTCGTAAGTGTGTATGCCATCTTCATCCTCGCGCCGGGAACAGCCCGCCCGGCTTGGCGATCAGCACGATCGCCATCAATACATAGATGCTGGCCGACGCCAGGCCCGCGGCCAGCGGGTCGGCGGTGGCGGGCGAGAACATCGTCGACAGCAACTGCGGCAGGAAGGCGCGCCCCAGGCTGTCGACCATGCCCACCAGCAGCGCGCCGGCCAAGGCGCCGCGCACCGAGCCGACCCCGCCGATCACGATGACCACGAAGGTGGTGATCAGGATGCGCTCACCCATGCCGATTTCCACCGCCAGCAGCGGCGCCGCCATCACGCCGGCCAGGCCGCAAAGCAAGGCGCCTAGGCCGAACACCAGCGTGTAGAGCTTGCGGATGTCCACGCCCAGCGCGTCGACCATCTCGCGGTCGTCGGCGCCGGCGCGGATCAGCATGCCGATCCGCGTGCGGTTGACCAGCCACCACAGCCCCACCGCCACCAGCGCGCCAATGGCGATGAAGGACAGGCGGATCAGCGGATACTGGAAGCCCGGCGCCAGCGTCACCGCGCCTTCCAGGAAGGTCGGTATGCCGACCAGCGGCGGACGCCGGCCGAAGATCAGGCTGACCGCCTCATTGGAGAACAGCAGCAGGCCGAAGGTGGCCAGCACCTGGTACAGGTGGTCCCGCTTGTACAGCTTGCGGATCACCAGCACCTCGGCCGCGATGCCGTACAGGCCGGCGCCCAGCAAGGCCGCCAGGACGCCCGCCAGGAACGAGCCCGTGGTGCCGATTGCATAGGCGGCGCAGTAGGCCCCCACCATGTAGAAGGAACCGTGCGTCAGGTTGACCACGCCCATGATGCCGAAGATCAGCGTCAGTCCGGCCGCCAGCATGAAGAGCATGGCGCCGAACTGCAAGCCGTTGAGCAGCTGTTCAAACAGAAGGGTCATGACGGCATCTTGCAGAGTTGCGCGTAGGCGTCCTTGTCATCGGACACCAGCTTGCGGACCAGATGCGGCGCCAGGCTGCCGTCGCTGCCCTTCTCGATGCGCATCAGGTACAGGTCCTGGATCGGATGCTGGTTGGTGTTCATGCTGAACTTGCCGCGCAGCGACGTGAACTCGGGCTGGCGCAAGGCCGCGCGGAATTCCGCCGCCTTGGACAGGTCGCCGCCGGTGGCCTTCAGGCCCGCGCCGATCAGCTGCGCGGTGTCATAGGACTGCATCGCGTAGTCCGTGGGCATGCGGCCGTAGGCTTCCTTGAAGGCCTGCACGAAGGCCTTGGACTGCGGGTTGTCGAAGTCCTGCGACCAGATGCCGGTGATGTAGGCGCCGGCCGACGCATCGCCCGTGGCCTGGATCATGCGCGCGTCCATCGAGAAGCTGGGCATCAGCATGGGGATGCTCTTGTTCAGCCCCGCCGCCGCATACTGCTTGACGAAATTGATGCCGGTGCCGCCCGGATGGAACTGGTAGATGGCGTCGGGCGCCAGCGAACGCAGGCGCGCCAGCTCCACCGAGAAGTCCGACTGGTCGAGCTTGGTGTAGATCTCGGCGACGACTTCGCCCTTGTAGGTGCGCTTGAAGCCTTCGATCGCGTCGCGGCCCGCCTGGTAATTGGGCGCCAGCAGCACGACCTTCTTGTAGCCCAGCTCGTTGGCGGCCACACCGCCCGCCGTATGGAAGGCATCGTTCTGGTAGGACGCGACGAAGTAATTGGGATCGCATTTTTCGCCCGCGAAGTTCGACGGGCCGGGATTCAGGCTGACGTAGAACGCGCCCGACTTCACCACGCTGGGCACGACGGCCGCCAGCACGTTGGAGAAGTTCACGCCGGTATAGAGCTTGACGCCCGATTGCAGCAGGCGGTCGGCCGCCTGCTTGGCGTTGGCGGGCTTCAGGCCATCGTCCTCGATCACCAGCTGCACGGGCACGCCGCCCAGCTTGCCGCCGCCCTGCTTGATGGCCAGGTTGAACGCATCGCGCTCGTCCTCGCCGATGTAGCCCGCCGGCGTGGACAAGGTGGCGATGAAGCCGATCTTGACCGGTTCCGCGGCATGGGCTGCCCCCATGGACGCCGCGGCGCCCAGCGCGACGGACAACGCGCCGCCCAGTATCTGTTTCTTGATCATGTTTTCCCCTTGGAGACTGCGTTGCCCGCCGCTGCGCGGCCAGGCGTTTTCTAGACCGCTACCACCGGATGGCGCAGCGTGCCGATGCCTTCGACGCAGGCCACCACCACGTCGCCCGGCCACAGCCATTCCTGCGGCTTGCGGCCGGCGCCCACGCCTTCCGGCGTGCCGGTGGCGATGATGTCGCCCGGTTCCAGCGTGATGCCGGCGCTGATGTCCGAGATCAGGAACGGCACCTTGAACAGCATGTGGCGCGTGTTGGAGCCCTGCTTTTTCTCGCCGTTGACCGTCAGCCACAGATCCAGCACCTGCGGATCCGGGATCTCGTCGGCGGTGACGATGCATGGACCGAAAGGCGCATAGGTGTCCTGGCCCTTGGAATAGATCCACTGGCCGGCGCGGCGGCAATCGCGCGCGCTCATGTCCAGCATCACGCTGTAGCCGAATACATAGGACAGCGCATCGGCCTCGGCCACGCGCGAGGCGCGGCGGCCCATGATCACGGCCAGCTCCACTTCCCAGTCCAGCTGCTGCGTGATCTTGGCGTTGTGCTCGATGGCATCGCCCGGGCCGATGACGGTGGTGGGCGGCTTGGAGAAGATCACCGGCTGCTTGGGCAGGTCGGCCGAGGTGTCCAGCGTGCGGCTGGATTCCGCCACGTGCTCCACGTAGTTCAGGCCGATGCCGAAGATGTTCTTGCGGGGCCGCGGAATCGGCGCCAGCAACTTGACGTTTTCCTGCGGCAGCGCGCTGCCCACGGGCCAGTTGCCGCGATAGGTTTCCATCAGCTTGCTGGCCTGCGCCACGGCGACGGGCCCCAGGTCGATGAAGGCCAGCATGTCGTCGGGCAGGTCGACGCCGCCGGCTTGGCCCAGCAGGGCCAGGTCGACGACATAGCCTTCGGCCAATGCGCCCAGGCGGGCGGCGGCGGTGGGATGAGCGCGAAAAGTCACCAAGCGCATAAGAACTCCATAAATTCAGGACGAGTTGAGTCAGGCGCGCGGACCGGGTCCGCGCGGCGGAAAAGAATCAAAAAGGGAACAGGCAGCGCTAGATCAGCACTTGATGGCCGTCGTTTTCCTTGACCGCTTCTTCGCGGTAAAGCGCCAGCGCGCGCATCACGGGCAGGTCGTTGAAGCTGAACAGGCAGGCGTCATCGTTAGACGACAGATTGACGTGTTCGTGGATGGCCCAGGAAGGCACGCAGAAGATGTCGCGTTCGGTCCAGTCGTAGCGCTTGCCGTCGATGATGGAATAGCCGCTGCCCTTGGCCACCTGGTAGATGAAGCTGCCGGTGTGGCGGTGGGCCTTGGTGTGCTCGCCGGGGCGCAGCAGCTGCATGCTGGCGCCGATGGTGGGCATGACCGGGCCGCCCGTGGCGGGGTTGACATATTCCAGCAGGACGCCGTCAAAGGGGCTGCCGGCGGTCGTGCGCGCATAGCGGCGCAGCGCTTCGTAGGTGGGCTCCCATTCGTACTTGAAGAGCGGCGAATAGGGCTTGGTCCAACCGGAGACCTGGGGCTTGAGCGCCGCATTGGCCCACGCGGCGCTGGTGTCATCGACCGGATAGGTCACGGTCTGGTTCAGGTCGGGATGCACGGCATAGAAGCCGGCCTCCATCGCGTTGACCAGCGGGATGTCCAGGCCGTCCTGCCAGATGCAGGTGGTGCCGTCTTCGGCCACGCCGTGTTCGTGCCAGGTGCCGTTGGGCGTCAGCACGAAATCGTTCGCGCCCAGCGTCATCTTGTGGCCGTCCACCACGGTGAACGCGCCGCGCCCTTCCATGATGAAGCGCAGCGCCGAATGCGAATGCTTGTGGGCGGAAGCCAGCTCGCCGGGCTGCATCACCTGCAGGCCCGAATACAGCCAGCCGACGGCGGCGGCCACGTCGCGGCGGCCGGGATTGTTCAGGTAGATCACGCGGCGGCCCGCCTCTTCGGGCGAGACCAGCTCCGCGGAACGCAGCACGTGGCCGCGCAGGTCCTGGTAGCGCCACACCACCGGCACCGAGGCCGAACGCGGCGCCCAGGGCTCGATCTTGTTCGCCACCGTCCACAAGGCGCCCGTTTCCAGACGGGCCAGGTCCTTGTAGTAGGCGATCAGCTCGGGCGAGTCGGCCACATTGGCGCGGCCTATGGTGTCCTCGCGGTACGCGTCATAGCGGTTCGCTTCCATCCCTTGCCTCTTTTTATAAAAATATTAAGATTTTCGAAAATCATAGGGGCGAGGTGAAATTCGGGCAACGAGCGGGCGCTAGGGGTTTTCCCAGGGCGGCTGAAAATTGTTGGCGCAGCACCTAACAATACTGTACAAAAACACAGTACGACGTGATACATTTCGCTCGCCCAAAAAACTGTCGTCCAGGAGAACCCTGTGTCAGAAGCTGCCCATCTCGTCCAGTACATCGTCGTGCCCTACCGCGCCGCCGCCAATGGCGTCGCCCCCGGTGAAATCCGTCCCGCCAGCAGCGAGTTCGGCGCCATCCGCATCGCCAATTCCATGGCCTCCAAGTTCGCCGGCGTCGCCGCCTACGAAGTGCAGATCGACACGGAAACCGGCGACATGGAATCGCCGCGCATCCTCATGCAGATCGGGACCGTGCCGGCGCTGGACGATTGAAGCTCGCAAACGTGTCGCCGTTCGCTGCCCCAGCGCGTGATTGGCGTTCACAGTTTGACCCGGCAGCCCTGTCGCTTTTATGAACCTGCCGGGGTTCGACCCCATCCAAATGGATCGCAGGCTCCATGCATCCTGTGGTCAAGTGCGAGAGACCCCCAGGCCGCCTCTGCCAGGCCCATGGCGAAGCTGCCCGATCAGCACCACGGCCAACGCAGCCGCTCCCGTGGATAACACGACCGTCTGGTACTCCTCGACAAACACCATGGTCGTCAATGCGGCCACGATGAAGACGATCACCGCCCAGGTCAGCCACGGGAAGAGCCACATGCGCACCAGAGGCTCCTTGCCCTCCTCACGCAGCTTTCTGCGCATGCGCAGCTGCGAGCAAGCGATCACCAGGTACACCAGCATGGCCACCATGCCGGTGATATTCATCAGCGTATCCAGTACGTCCTTGGGACGCAGGGCATCTACGAAGTTGATCAGCGCCAGGATCACCGCGATGGCGCAGGAAGCGATCACCGAGTACACGGGAATTCCCGTGCGCCCGCGCGTCCGCCCCAACAGGGCAGGCGCGTCGCGACGCTTGGCGAGCGAAAACAACATGCGGGAGGCGGTGTAGTGCGCCGACACCAGGCAACTGCAGACCGAGGTAAGCACCACGAAATTCATCACGAACTGCGCGCCAGGCACACCCAGCGCTTCCAGCGTGCGCCGATAGGCTCCATAGCCAGGTTGTCCGAGCAGCGGGTCATTCCAGGGAACCAGGGCCACAATCAGGAAAATTGAGCCGATGTAGAAAAGGCAGACACGCCACACGACCGAGCGCGTGGCACGGCTGATTTGCTCGGCCGGATTCGGCGTCTCTGACGCCGCGATGGTGACGATTTCCACACCCAGGAAAGCGAACATGACGCCCAGCAATGCCACCACGACCGCCTTGGCGCCATTGGGCATGAAGCCACCGTGCGCCACCAGGTTCGACATGCCCTGGGTCTCGCCCCAGGGCCACAGCTTCAGCAGGGCCAGCGTGCCCACGACAATGAAGCAGACAATGGCCACCACCTTGATGAGGGCAAACCAGAACTCGGCCTCGCCATAGTTTCTGACGTTGAATAGATTCAGCAGGACCAGAACCAGGGTCACCCCCAACGTGAACGCGTTGACCGATACCAGGGGAAACCACTCGTGCAAGATAATGCCCGCGACATGCGCTTCCCATGCCATCAGCATGGCCCAGTAGCCCCAGTACAGCCAGCCGATGGTAAAGCCGGCCCACCGGCCGATGGCCCGATCGGCATAGGTGGAAAAAGAACCCGTGTCGGGGCTGGCGGTTGCCATCTCTCCCAGCATGCGCATGATGAAGACCACCAGGATGCCGCCCGCCAGGTACGCCAGCACCGCTGCCGGACCCGCCGAATGCACGATGCTCCCTGAACCCACGAAGAGGCTGCCGCCGATGACTCCGGCGATGGACATCATGGTCAGGTGGCGCGGCTTCAGCGCCGCATTGAGCTTATTGGCATTCCCGCCGTTATCCCCGGCTGCGTGCTGCTTGCCTTCCCCACTTTCTAAATTACGAGCATTCATTCGTATTCCTCCTAGGCTAGCTTCGATTTGGGTATCCGAACCAAATTTTTTGGCAAGCTTAGCAACAGGATTTGATGCTCTGTAGGACCACTCTTTTCGCCAGAAATGGAACCATTCGAAAACGTACTCCACTCGTTTTCAAAGTGAACGAAGCGCCTGGTAGCCGCGAAAGTCGGGTGATTAATTTTTCTTGATTGGTATGAATATTTATTAGCTTCATCAAGGCAAGAATTTCGGGCAGGATGCCTGTTTTTCGTAATCTTCCGATCCACTCTTTCCCCAAGAAGCAGTATGACCGGCCGCCTTCCCTTGCGTTGCTTCGCCATGGCTGGACTACTGTCCCTTGCCTGCGCTCTGATGTCTGCGGCGCAGACATCCCAGTCCTTCGACTGGCCCGGCAAACCCGTGACGCTGGTCGTGCCCTTTCCTCCCGGCGGAGGCAATGACGCCGTCGCCCGCCAGATCGCCGGCCTCGCAGGCCAGGCTTTGGGACAACCGCTGGTCATCGACAACCGGCCGGGAGCCGGCGGCACCATAGGCTCCGCAAGCGTCGCCAAAGCCAGCCCCGACGGCCATACCCTGCTGCTCTGCTCCACCAGCAGCCTGGTCATGGCCACTGTGCTCTACCCAGGCTTGCCGTACCGCGTCGACGATCTGGTACCCGTCGTCCACATAGCCAATACGCCGATGATCTGGGTTGCCGATCCCGGCGTGCCCGCCTCCACCCTCAAGGAGTTCATCGCGGCGGCAAAGCAGGCTCCCGGCAAATACAGCTATGCCTCGGGCGGCAAGAACACCATGCCCCACCTCGTCGGCCAGGAATTCAGGATACGCAATGGCCTGGACATGCTGCACGTGCCTTACCAGGGCTCGACGCCTGCCTATGCGGACCTCACGACGGGGCGCGTGAACCTGATGATGGACAGCATCGTTTCGGCGCTGCCCTTTGTCGAGTCCGGCCGCGTCAAGGGACTTGCCGTGAGCATGGCCCAGCGCATGCCGCAGCTTCCGGACGTGCCAACCTTGGCCGAACAAGATCTGGAGGACCTGAACTTCGTAGGCTGGGTCGGCATTTGCGCGCCGCGCGGCACGCCGCCAGAGGTCACTGCCAAGATCGCGCGCAGCGTGCAGCAGGCCTTGGCCGAATCGGCCTTGCGGGCAGCATTCGCCAAGCAAATTGTGGAACCGGTAGGCGCAGGCCCCGCGGCGTTTGCGCAGACCATCGAGCGCGATGCCCAGGTGTGGCGGAGGATCGTCGCGGCGTCTCCCGCTGACCGGGATTGACGTCGCGCAGTCATCGATTTCAACGCCGGCCCGTCATCCGGCAAGCAACAACTCTTCCGCCATGCCGTTCGTGAACTGTTGCGCGACCTCGCAAATGCACTCGACCATGGCGGCCCGCAGTGGAATCGCGGGCTGGTCGATGTAGGCGGCGAAATAGGCCTGCATCGGAAACGGCCTGGAAAATCGCATTGGCACGAGCTTGCCTGAATCAAGCTCATCGCGGATGAGTTCGACCGGCAAGACCGCGTATCCGGCGCCCGCGAGCACCAGACGCAACATGACCGACAGCGACCTCACCACGATCAGCTTGAAGTCTTGCATCTGCGGAGACGAAAAATGGCTGGCAATCGCCGAGTACATCAACGAATCCACCGGATAGCAAAGCAGAGTGAGTTCCTTCAACTGGTCCATGGACGGTTCAATGTCACCGACCATCAGCCGGGGGTTGCAGACCCAGATGTAGTCCAGCTCCAGCAACTTCCGGTTGATCACCGTCGGCTCTTCAATGCTGCCCAATAGCAACCCTATGTCCAGCGCGCCTTCCAGCAATTGCTGGCGTATGTCGGTGCTGGTCAGCGACGCAAGTGCACCGTGACGTTCGGCCAGTGCCTCGCCAGCGTCTCGGCCATGGGTTCGAGTATCGCTTGCGCGACCGTGCCACTGAGGCCGATGCTGATCTGCCTGGGGTCCGTCACCGCGAACCTGGTGGTGAATGCCCTCGCATGAGCCAGCAGCTCTTCCGCGGGTCCGAGCATTTCCGCGCCGGCCGGCGTCAGGCTCAGTTGCTTGCCCTTTTCCCGCACGAACACCCGTACTCCCAGCTCTTCCTCGAATGCCGCGATGCGGGCCGAGATAGCCGCCTGGGAAGCATGCAGCTCTTCCGCCGCCAAAGTCATTTTCTTGAGCCTGGCGGCACGGACAAAAGTTTCCAGAAACCGGAGATTCATGCGGTGGACATCCTAAGCCTGAGACAAGACCAAGTCCCCGGCTACGCCTGGATAATCCAGGCGTGCACCGAAGCGGGTTATCGGAATCAGTAGGGAGTTTTTTTGCTGCGATGCTGCATTGCGCTCGCCGGATTGGCGAATACAAGCGCTGGCTCTGGAAAAAAAGGACCTTTGACGCCTGTTTTCCCCAAGGCTCGCAAACGCTGGTATCGGTCTGCGGGCCCGAATGCAAAGCGGAAGGCCGGGCTCCCGCTATTAATCCCAAGCGATTGATTCTAACGAATTGCTCTGGCTTTTCCGCAGTTCGAAGCCCTATCAGAACTGCGTGTTTTCCTGACCCGCATCGATCTTGTGTAATAGCGCCGATCAAGGCAAAACCACGGAATTTGATATTCGCAATATTCCGCATGATTCAGTGCAACAAATAGACGCCGCGGCGGTCATCGCCCCGACAAGCGCATCCCTGAATGGATCATGGATTCATGCGCATCTGCCCGCGAAATTGCCATAGCGGGCCAGAACCGGAATCGTTGAGGGGGCCGTTAATCATCGGAAATAAACGAACGCGGTTCGGATGCAGAATTCATCACGCGCACAGGCAAACGAATGTATCCAAAGCGGCCGTATCCGCTGTTGTAAAGTTGCACGCCGATTGCAAGCCGCAGGCGAAACTGAACGTCACGCTGCCTAGACCGGCTTCCCGTAAACGCCGCCGCGCCGGGCCACCAGCGTCGCCTGCGTGCGATTGAGCACGCCCAAGGCGCCCAGAATGGCTGACACATGCGTCTTGACCGTCTTCTCGGTCATGTTCAGGCGCTCCGAGATTTCCTTGTTGCGCAGGCCGTCGCACATCAGGCGCAGCACCTCGCTCTGGCGCGGCGTCAGCGTCCGCAACAAGGCGGCCTCGTCCTGCTCGCTGGAGGACTGCGCGGCCGCTGCCGTGCCGCGAAGCGCCGGCGCCTCGTTGACGGCTTCCAGCGCCGCGGCCAGTTCCTGGCCGCTGGCGGACTTGTTCAGGAAGCCTTGCGCACCCGCCTCCATCGCGCGGCGCCGGTCTTCCGGATCCTGCGAGGCCGACAGCACCAGGATGCGCAGTTGCGCCCGCCGCTGCCGCAATCGCTTGAGCAGCTCGGCCCCGGTCATGTCGGGCAGGTAGAAATCCATGATGACGTGCCGGATCTCCGGATGCTGTTCCAGCGCCTCCAGCGCCTCCTGGGCGCTGGCTGCGGGATGCAGCGTCAGGCCGGGCACGGCATAGCCCATTGCCATGACCAGCGCTTCGCGGAACATGGCGTGGTCGTCTATGAGCAACACCGAAGTCATGCGGCGTCTCCAGCCAGGGATGACGCGTCCCTGGCGTGCAGCAGGCTCGTCACATGCTCGCGCAGCGCTTGCACCTGGACGGGCTTGTGCAGCAGTGGCACGCCGCGGGCAGCGGCTTCGACCAGCCGCGCCGGATCGGTATCGCCGCTGACCAGCAAGGCGGGCAAGTCGGGATCGTTGTATTCCTCCCGCAGCCGCTCGATCACATGAATGCCGGTCTCATGCTCGCGCAGCCGGTAGTCCGTGACGATCAGGGCCGGACGCTCCGCCAGCGGCAGCACGCGCTCGAACAGCGCATTGCCGCTGGTGGCGGCAATGACGCGGCAACCCCAGCTTTCGAACAACATGGACAGGCCCGCCAGATTCTGCGCGTCGTCGTCCACCAGCAGCGTCAGTTTGCCGCGCAGACTGTCTCCAGTTGCGGGGCCCTGGGGCAGCCGCAGGCCTGAATCCACGGCCGACAGACCGGCCCCGGCCGAATCCGAGAGCGGCACCGTCACGGTGAAGACAGTGCTGCGGTCTTCTTCCGAACGCAGCGCGAGTTCATGGCCCAGGAGCCTGGCGGTGCGGCGCACGATGGCCAGGCCCAGCCCCAGGCCCTTGCTGCGGTCACGCTCGGGATTGCGTAGCTGATGGAACTCCCAGAAGATCCGTTCCTGCTCCGACTTGGGAATGCCCGGACCGTTGTCCCAGACTTCGATGCGCAGTCGGTCCCCGGCCCGGCGGCAACCGACCACGACGCGGCCGTTCTCCGTGTGCACGATGGCGTTGCTGATCAGGTTGCGCAGCATGCGCTCCAGCAGCACGGGATCCGACCGCACGCTGGCCGCGCTCGGGCACACCCGCAGCCGTATGCCCTTCTCGCCGGCCTGCGGCGCATATTCGGCCTGCAACTGGTCCAGCAGCGGCTGGACCTTGAATGTCTCGAAGCGCGGTTCGATGACGCCGGCATCCAGCCGCGACAGATTCAACAGGGCGTCGAACAGATGTCCCATCGCGGACATCGCGCTGGTGATGTTGTCGACCAGGTAGCGCCCGTGCCTGGACAAAGGCTCGTTCGCGAGCAGGCCCAGGAACAGGTTCACCGCGTGCACGGGCTGGCGCAGGTCATGGCTTGCCGCGGCAAGAAAACGGGATTTCTCCAGGTCGCTGCGCTCGGCAGCGGTCTTTTCCTGGCGCACCTGTTCCAGCAGCGCCATGTTTTCATAGCCCAGCCGCAGCGCGTCCAGATGGGTGCGGTTCATGCGGTGTATGAAGGCCAGCGTCGCGACCAGATATGCCAGGCCGCCCGTCACCAGCGCCAGATGGATGGCGGAGGGCTGCGCCGACAAGGCGATGAACATGGGCGCGAAGGCCGGCACTTCGAACGCGTACATCACCGGCAGCATCATGTAGTTCGAGTAGATGGCGCCCGTGCCCAGGCCGAACAGGATGACGATGAAGAACAGCTGGTATTCCAGCGGGACGAAGAAGGTCCAGTAAGCGAACGGCAAGCCCCACAGGATGCCGGAACACAGATTGCCGGCCAGCATGCGCCGCACCCAGCGCTGCGCCGCCGCCGAATCATCGCGGTGGCGGTCGTACGCGACGACCGAGGCCCAGCGCAGCACGCCCACGACCAGCGTGGCGCCGAGCCAAAGCAGGATCTCCTGCTCCGGCAGCACGCCGAACAAGGCGAAGGCCGAAAAACTGGCGCTGATCAGCGACCCGGCCAGGGCGAATGGAAAGCTTCGGCGCAAGGCATCGACCTGCACCTGGCGGATGCGGGCGGCGTACGACGAACCTGGCAAGGAGGAGGCGGGAGTCGGGCCGATGACGGGTCGCAATAGGGTCGGGGGCTACGCGCGAGGGGTCCTGCCGACGCAGCAGGCGCGGGGCGAAACGTACACCGATTTTAAATCCCCTGCCCGGCGCGCCAGACGGCCGATCAGCAGGAAAAAATGGCTCTGCTTGAAGTTATGAGTACCGGGACCGAGGATGAAGGCCGGATTGGATCGCCTGAACAGGCCCGGCTGGCATCGCGCCGCGGGCACATGCCGCACGCAACGCCTTGCATGATTGGCGCGCCCGACAGGAATCGAACCTGTATCAAGAGCTTCGGAAACTCTCATTCTATCCATTGAACTACGGGCGCAGCGCAAGGAGGCGGTATTGTACCCAGTTTTCCAGGACTTGCATGGATCGGACCAAATCTGCCGTCAAACTCAGCGAAAACCCGGTCAGTTGCATTGGACGCGTGTCTATGACACCGTTATATAATCCAGCGTTTGCTTGCAAGGCGGGCCGTCCACGCCGCCGAATTGTGCAGTACTGATTTTCTGTTGCCGCCGCCAGGCGCCCCCGGTACCCGTTAGCAGGATTTGGTCATGAGCAACGAGCAGGAACACATAGAAGAGCACGCCACCCCCATCAAGACCCCGAAGCAACTGATCGTCACGGTCATCCTGGCCTTCGTGATCCCCATCGCCATCATCATCCTATTGGTGAACATGGTGGTCTCGGGCAACAAGGTAGGAGCTGGTTCGGATACGCTGTCTCAGGAAGCCGTCGCCAAGCGCATTGCCCCGGTCGCGGGCTTCCAGCTGGTCGATGCAAACGCCCCCAAGGTCTTCAAGACCGGCGAACAAGTCTTCGCCGCCGTCTGTACGGCCTGTCATACCGCCGGCGTGGCTGGCGCACCCAAGGTAGGCGATAACGCCGCCTGGGCGCCCTTCATCACCGCGGGCTACGACGCCATGATGAACGTGGCCCTGCACGGCAAGGGCGGCATGCCCGCCAAGGGCGGCAACCCCACGTTGTCCGACTACGAAGTCGGCCGCGCCGTGGTCTACATGGCCAACAAGTCGGGCGGCTCGCTGCCTGAACCCGCCGCGCCGGCTCCGGAAGGCGACAAGAAGGAAGCTGCCGCTGCGCCCGCGCCTGCCGCCGCTGCTCCGCCCCCCGCCGCCGCGGTTGCTGTTGCCGCACCGGCTGCCGCCGCTCCCGCTCCTGCCGCCCCGGCCGCCGCGCCCCAGGCTGCCGCCGCCACGGTCAACCCGGCCGGCGAAAAGCTGTACAAGAGCGTCTGCTTCGCCTGCCATGCCACCGGCGTGGCCAACGCGCCCAAGTTCGGCGACAAGGCCGCCTGGGATCCGTACATCAAGACCGGCATGGACGCCATGGTCAAGGTCGCCATGCAAGGCAAGCCGCCGATGCCTCCCAAGGGCGGCGCGGCCAACGCCTCGGAAGACGACATCCGCGCAGCGGTGCAATACATGGTGGATGCGGCCAAGTAATCCGGCGCCCCTCAAAAAAAACCGGCCTCGCGCCGGTTTTTTTTCGCCCGCAAGGACGCTCCGAGCTCACATATCAGCCATGAAGACCTGGCCGCCAATTTGATATTTTTCGCGCGGACGGCGGGCCGGTACCATCATCGCCAGACCGGTATTTCACGCCGGCCAGCGGGATGGGCATGATTGCTTTCACCAAAATGGAAGGCTGCGGCAACGACTTCATCGTGGTCGACGACCGCCTGGGCAAGCTGGGCGCGGATCTGGCCGCGCTGGGCCGCCGCCTGTGCGCGCGCACCACGGGCATAGGCGCGGACGGGCTGATCGTGGTGCGCGCGGCGCCGGACCTGGAATCGGACTACGGCGTGGAGATCATCAATGCGTCGGGCATGCCGGCGGAAATGTGCGGCAACGGCGCGCGCTGCGTCGCGCTCTACGCGATCCAGCACGGCATCGCGCCGCCGCGGCATCGCTTCAGCACCCTGGCCGGCCCCATCGAAGCGCGCCTGTTGGGCAACGGCGAGATCAGCGTCACGCTGACCACGCCCACCGACGTGGCGCTGGACCTGGAGATCATGGCGGCGGGACGCCGCTGGACCCTGGACTACGCCAACACCGGCGTGCCGCATGCGGTCATCTGGACCGACGGGCCGCTGGACGATATCGATGTGCCGGGCCTGGGACAGGTGCTGCGCCATCACCCCTTCTTTCCGCAGGGCGCGAACATCAATTTCGTGGCCCGCGACACCCAGGGCCTGGCCATCCGCACCTTCGAACGCGGCGTGGAGGCGGAGACGCAGGCTTGCGGCACGGGCGCGTCCGCCGCGGCCCTGCTGGCGTGGCTGCGCGGCCATGCGTCGACCCAGGTGCGGGTGCGGACCCGTCACGGCGGCGTGCTCAGCATCACGATAGAGCCGGCGCCGGCGGCGCTGCCGCGCCTGCAGCTGGCGGGGCCGGCGCTGGCCGTCTACACAGGCAGCATCGCCGCGGCCGGAAACAACTGACGGCGGAATTCCTAGGCGGTTCCGCCGGTGTACAGGTGACAGGCCACGGCGTGGCCATCCGCGCCTTGCAGCGCCGGCGCCTCGCGCCGGCAACGCGGGCCGGCCTGCGCGCAACGGGTATGGAAATGGCAGCCGGACGGCGGGCTGGCCGGACTGGGCACGTCGCCCGGCACGACCTGGCGCGCGGCCTTCCTGAAGGGATCGGGCACCGGCGCCGCCGCCAGCAATGCCTGCGTGTAGGGATGCCGCGGCGCGCTGAACAACTGATTGCGGCTGCCGATCTCCACGATGCGTCCCAGGTACATGACGGCGACGCTATGGCTCACGTGCTCGACCACGGCCAGGTCGTGCGAGATGAACACATAGGCCACGCCCAGGTCCTGCTGCAGGCGCATCATCAGATTGATCACCTGCGCCTGCACCGACACGTCCAGCGCCGACACGGGCTCGTCGGCCACGATCAGCCGCGGCGACACCGACAAGGCGCGCGCGATGCCCAGGCGCTGGCGCTGGCCGCCGGAGAACTCGTGCGGATACTTCTGCATAGCCTCGGCCGGCAGGCTCACCTTGGCGAACAGCTCGGCGGCGCGCTCGCGGCGGCCGGCAGCCGTGAGGCGCTCGAAGTTGGCCAGCGGCTCGATGACGCTGTCGGCCGCCGTGCGCCGCGGGTTGAGCGATGAGAACGGATCCTGCAGCACGATCTGCATCTTGCGCCGCAGCGGCCTGAGCTCGCCCGGCGTCAGGCGGCTGATGTCCTGGCCGTCCAGCCGGATCTCGCCCGCGGTAGGCTCCATCAGCCGGACCAGCGTGCGGCCCAGGGTCGACTTGCCACAGCCGGATTCGCCCACCAGCCCCAGCGTCTGGCCCGGTTGCAGCGTGAAATCGACGCCATCGACGGCGTACACCGTGCCCACCTGCCGCCCCAATACACCGCGGCGTATCGGGAAATGCATCTTCAGCCCCTGCACCGACAGCACGGGCGCCTCATGATCCTGGCTCATGCCGGCCTCCCCAGCTGTTCCATGCGATCAGCTTCCCAGCAGGCCACCGCATGGCCGTTGGCGCGCGTCTGCATGGGCGGCGCCTGCGTGGCGCAACGCGCGGTGGCGTAGGCGCAGCGCGGCGCGAACGCGCAGCCGACGACCGGCGCGCGCAAGGACGGCACCATGCCCGGAATCTCCTGCAGGGCCTGCGGCGCGGCGGAGTCGCGCCATGCGCCTCGGCGCGGGATGGCGGCCATCAGGCCGCGCGTGTAGGGGTGCAGCGGGTTGACGAACAGCTCTTCCACCTTGGCTTCTTCGACGGTGTTGCCCGCGTACATCACGATGACGCGGTGGGCCATTTCGGCCACCACGCCCAGGTCGTGGGTGATGAGCATCATCGCCGCGCCGGTCTGCCGGTTCAGGTCCGCCATCAGCTCCAGGATCTGCGCCTGCACCGTGACGTCCAGCGCCGTGGTGGGCTCATCCGCGATCATCAGGCGCGGCGAACAGGCCAGGGCCATGGCGATCATGACCCGCTGGCGCATGCCGCCAGACAGGCGGTGCGGGTACTCGCGCGCCTGGCGGGCGGGGTCCGCGATGCGCACGCGCTCCAGCAGCTCGACGGCGCGGTCCCAGGCCGCGCGCCGGCTCATGCCCTTGTGCAATTGCAGCGTCTCGGCCACCTGGTCGCCGATCCGCAGCACGGGATTGAGCGAGGTCATGGGCTCCTGGAAGATCATCGAGATGTCGCGCCCGCGCACCTCGGCCAGTTCGCGCGGCGACAGGGCCAGCAGGTCGCGGCCCTCGAAGCGGATCTCGCCGTCGACCACGCGGCCCGCGGCGCGCGGGATCAGGCGCAGGATGGACAGCGCGGTCACGCTCTTGCCGCAGCCCGATTCCCCCACCACGCCCAGCACCTCGCCCGGCCACAGGTCCAGCGACATGCCATTCACGGCATGGATGACGGTATCGTCCTTGTAGAAGCGCGTATGCAGCCCCCGCACGCTCAGCAGCGGTTCGGCGGGCATTCCAGCGCGCGCGATCGTGGCATCCATCGCTCAGAGTCTCCTCGATGCGCGCGGGTCCAGGCTGTCGCGCAGCCCGTCGCCCAGCAGGTTGACCGCCAGCACGGTAAGCGCCAGGCCTATGCCCGGGAAGAAGATGGCCCAGGGCGCGATCTGGAAGTACGAGCGAGCCCCGGCAATGATGTTGCCCCAGCTCGGCACCTCCGGCGGCACGCCGGCGCCGATGAAGCTCAGGCCGGCTTCGGTCAGGATGGCCGACGCGCACACATAGGTCGCCTGCACGATCAGCGGCGACAGCGCATTGGGCACGATGTGGCGCACCATGATGAGCGGCTGGCGCGTGCCGGCCGCGATGGCCGCGATCACGTAGGGCTGGCTGCGCAGGGTCAGCACCACGCTGCGCACCAGCCGCACCACGTTCGGAATCTGCGGCACGGTAATGGCCACGATGACCAGCAGCATGCCGCCGCGCACCAGCGTGGTAAGCGCGATAGCCAACAGGATCGAAGGGATGGCCATCAGCGCGTCCATGAAGCGCATGACGACCATGTCGATGCGGCGGTAAAAGCCGCAGACCACGCCCAGCACCAGTCCGATGAAGGCGCTGAGCAGCGCCACGCTCACGCCCACCACCAGCGAGACGCGCGCGCCCTGCAAGGTGCGCGCATAGATGTCGCGGCCCAGCTGGTCGGCGCCGAACCAGAGATTGGCCGACGGCGGACGCAAGCGGTTCAACGGCGAGATGGCCTGGGCGCTGGCGGTCAGCCAGGGCGATGCGATGGCGATGATGACCAGTACGATCAGCAACGCGCCGCCGCATACCAGCGCGGGGCGGCCGCGCAGGAACCTGGGCATCCACACGCGGCGCGCCGGGCCAGTCATGACGAAATTGGGATTGGCGGACATGGCGTCAGTACTCGATGCGCGGGTCGAGGATCGGATACAGCAGGTCGATCAGCAGATTGATCACGACGTAGACGGCGGAAAAAAGCAGGATCAGCGCCTGGATGATGGGATAGTCGCGGCTGAGGATGGCATCCACCGTCAGGCGTCCCAGGCCCGGAATGTTGAAGACCGTCTCGGTGATGACGACCCCGCTGATCAGCAGCGTGATGCCGATGCCAGCGATGGTCACCACCGGCACGGCTGCGTTGGAAAAGGCATGGCGCAGCAACAGCGCGCGCGTGCGCACGCCCTTGGCCTGGGCCGTGCGGATGTAGTCTTCGGACAGCACGTCCAGCATGCTGGCGCGCGTGGTGCGCGCCAGCAGCGCGACATAGGTGAACGACAGCGACAGGGTCGGCAGCGCCAGGCCCTGCAGCCAGGGCAGCACGCCTTGCGACAGCGGCCGGTAGCCCTGCACCGGGAACCAGCCCAGCTTCATCGAGAAGAAGTAGATCAGCGCATACGCCACCAGGAACACCGGCAGCGAAAAGCCCAGGATGGCCAGCACCATGGTGAAGCGGTCGACCCAGGTGCGCGAGCCCCAGGCCGCCGCGATGCCCAACGGCAGCGAGATCAGCAGCGCCACCGCCATGGTCGACAGCGCCAGCGACAGCGTGGGCTCGACGCGCTGCGCGATCAGCGACGAGATCGGCATGTTGCTGATGATGGACCGCCCCAGGTCCCCTTGCAGCAGCGTCCCCGCCCAGATGAAGAACTGCTCCAGCAAGGGGCGGTCCAGGCCCAACGCTGCGCGGATGCGCTCGATGTCGGCCGCCGACGCGTGCTCGCCCGCGATGACCGCCGCGGGGTCGCCGGGCGTCAGGCGCAACAGCAGAAACACCAATACGGCGACGATGACGACGACCGGCACCGTGGCCAGCAGGCGCCGCAAGATATGACTCGCCACGAACTACTCCTGCGGAAAACTGGGGCGGGCCCGCCGCCGGGCCGGAGCCGCGCTGTGGGCCCCGCCCCGACGAACCAGGCGGGAAACGCCCTGGCTACTTGACTGCAATGTTCCAGAACGCAAAAGCGTTCGGCAGCTTGAGGATGCCGCTGAGCCGGTCGCTGCGATAGGCGACGGGCTGGGTCCATTGGCCGAACGAGATGTAGGGCACGGATTCGTCGGCCCGGTCCTGCAGGGCCTGCGCGATGCGGCGGCGGTCATCCAGCGACGAGGCCGTGGCGAACTCGTCGCGCAGGGCTTCGATCTTTTCATCGCAAGGCCAGCCGAACCAGGCCTTTTCGCAGGTGGCGGCCAGGCCCAGGTTGGTCAGCGGATTGGCGGCCGTCATGCCGGACTGGTTGCTGATGAAGATGTTCCAGCCCCCTTCCGACGGCTTGCCCTTGTTGGGGCGGCGCGCCACGATGGAAGCCCAATCCATGGACTGCAGGTCCACGTTCAGGCCCGCTTCGCGCATCACCTGCGCCGTCACCATGGCGGCGGCGCTGGACAGCGCGCTGTCGGTGGGATTCAGGATGACGATGGGTTCGCCCTTGTAGCCGGCTTCCTGGAACAGGCGCTTGGCGGTCTCGACACGCGCCTTGTCGCTGGCGTAGGTCAGCTTGCTGTGCGTCTGCAAGGGCGAACCGCAGACGAAGACCGAATCGCACACCTGATAGAAATCGGGATTGCCGACGATGGCGCGCATGTAGGTCTCTTGATTGACCAGCGCCGCCATGGCCTGGCGGGCCTTGACGTTGTCGAACGGCGGCTGCAGGTGATTCATGCGCAGGATGCCCTGGATGCCGAAGGTCGCGGTGGTGTCGACCTTTACGCCCTTGGCTTCGCGCAGCATCGGGATGAAGTCGGCCTGGGGAGTTTCGATGAAGTCGATCTCGCCGTTCATCAGCGCCGCCTGGGCGGTCTGCTGGTCGGGCATCACCAGCCATTCGATGCGCTCGGCCTTGGCAATCTTGCCGCCGGCGGTGCCGCTGGGCGGTTCATTGCGCGGCACGTAGTCCGTGTTCTTGACGTAGACGGTCTTGCTGCCCGGCACCCATTCCGCGCTCACGAACTTGTAGGGCCCGGAGCCCACGGCTTCGCGGATCTGTTCCGACGGGCTGGTCTGCGCCAGGCGCTTGGGCATCATCGCCGGGAAATTGCTGCCGGTCTTGGCCAGCGCGTCCAGCAGGTAACCGAAGGGCGCCTTCAGCACGATGCGAAAGGAACGGTCATCGATGACGGAAATATCGGTCGCCAGCGCGGCGATGCGCTGGCCCAGCGTATCGCGCACCCACCAGCGCTGGATCGACGCCACGCAATCCTCGGCCTTCACCGGCTGCCCGTCGTGCCACTTCAGGCCCTCGCGCAGGGTGAAGGTATAGGTCAGCTTGTCGTCGCTGAGCTGGTAGGACTCGACCATCTGGGGCTTGGCCACCAGGTCCTGGTCCCACGAGAACAGCGTGTCGTAGACCATCATGCCGTGCAGCAGCGAGATGTCGGAGGTGGTCTGGATCGGGTCCAGGTTGGTCAAGGCGGCGTTCATCACGGCCTTGAGCGGCCTGGCCTCGCCCGCGGCGCCGGCGGGGGCCGCCAACGCCAAGCCCATGGCCAGCGCCAGGGCAATATTTCTGCTCAGCTGCTTCATGCTCGTTTTCCCTTTGGTTTTTAGTTTGTTCGTGGCGGAGCTGCCGCGCCTTGCGGCCGCCACGATTTACGAGTTTTGGGCAACGCGCCTAGATGTCGTCCAACGGCCAGATCGGACGGCGGATCCGGCGATAGGGGCGGCCCTTGAAATCCTTGGTGCACAGCGCGCCGGCGTCCACTTCCAGGACCTCGCGCGCAATCGGCTGGAAGGCCGCGCGGAAATGCTGCATGGACTTCACCACCAGCGTCGACTTGCGGGTCGGATCGATGCCCAGCGAAGTGAACTGGCCGAGGTCGGTCGCCTGGCCGTTGTGGCTGATCAGCACGATATCGATGCCGCCGACGCGGAACACCACGCTCAGGCCGTAGTTGCGGGCCACGCCGCCGCCCATCGGACCATGGGCAACGAAGCGCCCGTCGCTGACGGTGGCCACATAGCCCGTCAAGGCCAGCGGCTCGCCGCCCTGGCTGGAATCGGTCTTGCCGCCCACCATCAGGGTCACCGTGCTGCCCACGCCGGCCGCCGCGGCCTCGCGCGCCGCCTGCGGATCGCAGATCGCATAGAACCCCACGTTCTGCAGGTCCGCGGCGATCATGGCCTTCAGCAAGGTGGTGCTGTCGCCGTAGGCGCCGGCGCCGGGATTGTCGGCGTAGTCGGCGATGACCAGGGGCTTGCCGCTGGCGTCGGGCTGCGCGGCCCGGCGCACGGCCTCGTCCAGCGGCGTGAAATGGATGGTCGAGTAATGGCGTTCCTGCCAGACATAGTCCATCAGGTTTTCAGCGATGGCCTGGCCCGCGGCCAGGTCGCCATCGACCGTTACCGCCACCGACGGGCCGATGTCGTGCACGTCGGCGGAGGAAAAGCCCGCCTGGATGCTGACCGCCAGCGCCTGGCCTTCGGCCTCCAGCGCGTCGGCGCGGCGCAGCAGCTCCACCATGGGCGCGGACGTCGTCCGGCCGCCATCCAGCGCGTACAGGATGGGGCGGCGCGCCAGGGCCACACGCGGCTGGATCTCGCCCGCCATGGCGCGCGCCAGCAGCTTCGCGCCCTGCCAGGTGCGCTCGTATTGGTCGATGTGGGGATAGGTACGGTAGGCGATCAGGGCGCTGGCGCAGTCCGCCATCTGCTGCGTCATCGTGGCATGCAGATCCAGCACCGCGACGACCGGCACCTGCGCGCCGATGCGTTCGCGCAGGCGCTGCAACAGCTCGCCCTCGCCGTCATCGTGGCTGGCGACGCTCATGGCGCCATGCAGATGCAGCAACACGCCGTCGACCTGGTCCGCCGCGCCCAGGATGCGGCGACAGGCATCGTCGAAGAATTCATCCGTGACGCGGCCCGAGGGATTGGCCGATGCGACCAGCGGATGGGCCAGCGTCCAGCCGAATTCGTCGGCGGCCTCGAATGCCGCGCCCATGGCCGAACGCGTGCCGCGATACTGGCGCGGCACGTCTTCATCGAAGCACAGCGCGCCGCCCTGGAATTCCTCCAGTCCCGTCGGACGGATGCTGAAGGTGTTCGTCTCGTGCATGAATTCCGCAACCAGCACGCGCTTTGCCATCTCGGGCCTTCCTATGCTCAAACACTGCATGCGAGAGCGGGCCGACACGTTCGGCCCGCAGTGGCATTTATGATGGCATGTAGAATCTTCATCCTCAAAATATCAAATTCACAGCATTCCATCCGACCTTGATATGTGTTGCCATGTCAGCCAGCCTTCGTCATATTGAGATCTTCCATGCCGTCATGACGACGGGCAGCGTGACGCGGTCGGCGGCCCTGCTGCGCACTTCGCAACCCACCATCAGCCGCGAATTGAAAGCGCTGGAACGCGCGCTGGGACTGCGGCTGTTCAACCGCCAGGGCCGCACGCTGAGCCCGACGCAGGAAGCGGTGGAATTGCATACGCAAGTGGAGCGCTCGTATGCCGGCCTGGACCAGATCATGCGCGCGGCCTCGGCCATCAAGGACCACACGCTGGGGCATATCCAGGTCATCTGCCTGTCCACGTATGCGCAGACCTTCCTGCCCGTGGTCTGCCGCGAGTTCCTGGCGGTGCATCCGGGCGTCAGGCTGACCATCCATTCCAACGGGCAGACCGAAGTCATGGACGCCCTGTCCCGGCAACGCTACGACCTGGGCCTGGCGGAACCCGGCCCGCCGCTGGACAACATCTCGGCGCGCACGCTGCCGGCGGGACAGGAAGTCTGCATCCTGCCCCGGGCGCATCCGCTGACCCGCAAGAAGGTACTGCACCCCAAGGATTTCGACGGGGTGGACTGCATCCACTTCCCGGATGACGACGCCTACCGGCGCAACATCGACCAGATGTTCGCGGAATCAGGCGTGACACGCAGCCTGCGCATCGAAACCTCCAGCAGCGCCGCCGTGTGCGCCATGGTCAAGCAAGGGCTGGGGGTCGCGATCATCAACCCGTTCTCAGCGCTGGAATGCGCCGGCCGCGAGATCGTGGTGCGGCCGCTCGCCATCAGCGTGGACTACTACCTGACCTTCTACCGCCCCGCGTTCCGGCCGCAATCGCCGCTGGTGGACGAGTTCGAGTCCATGGTCGAGAACGCGATCAAGGCGCGGGTCCGGCAGATCTGACGCCGGTCACTCCCGGATCAGCCCGATCGCCTTGGAAAACAACGCCCGCTGCTCCTGCAGGTAGGCGCCATACTCCTGCGGACCCAGCACGCTGATTTCCGCGCCCATCGTGCCCAGGGTCTTGTTTACCTCGCTGCCCTGCTCGGCCACCACCTTGCGCGCGGCATGGTACAAGGCATCGACCACCTGCGGCGGCGTGCCCTTGGGCGCCACCAGGCCGTAGATGGTGGGACTGCCCACGTCATAGCCCAGTTCACGCAGGGTCGGCACATCGGGATAGGCCGCCAGCCGCTTGCTGCTGAAGACCGCCAGCGGCCGCAAGCCGCCGGACTGGATGTGCGCCTGGGCCGGCCCCACCGCCGACACGGCGATATCGGTGTGCCCGCCGAGCAGGGCCGTGACCGCCGGCGTGCTGCCCTGGAAAGGAATGTGGCGCAGCTGGACCTTGGCTTCCGATGCAAACGCCTCGCCCAGCAGATGACTGATGCCCATCGCGCCCGAGGTGCCATAGGAAATGCTGTCGGGACGCGCCTTCGCTTCGGCCACGACATCGGCCAGCGTCTTGTACTTGGACTTTCCGGGCGCGACGATCATCATGCCGCCCAGGGAAATCGCGGCGACCGGGGCAAAGGAGTCCGTCGTGTACTTGATTTCCTTGTTGGCCAGCGGCACCACCACCAGCGCCCCGGGCGAACTGCCCACGATGGTGTAGCCGTCCGGCGCGGCCGAGGCCGTGTATGCCGCGCCGATGCCGCCGCCCGCTCCCGGCTTGTAGTTCATCACGATGGGCTGCCCGAGGTATTGCCCCATCTTTTCGGTGATGGGCCGCAGCATCTGGTCGGTATCGCCCGGCGCGAACGGAATGATCAGCTGCACCGGTTTTTCCGGATAGCCGGCATGCGCCGGAGCGCACAAGGCCAGGCCCAACGCGAAGGACGCGAACGCGCCGCTCAATCCTTTGAAGCTATGCATGTCTGTCTCCTGTATCGTTATTCACCGGCTTGGCAATCAGCCGTTCATTCGTGGTCGACCTGAATCGCCTCCAGAAAGCGCGACACCATGTTGTAGGCCCCCACCGTGGCCGTGATCTCCACGATCTCCCTGCCGTCGAAAGCCGAACGGACGGCGGCGAAGGTGGCGTCCCCGACCCGGATCTCGCGCGTCATCTCATCGCAGTACGCCATCGCCGCGCGTTCGTCCGGCGCCAGCGACGCGAAATCTCCAGTTCTCAGCGCCTCGATCTGGGCCTCGCCGCAGCCCGACCTCAGAGCGATGGGCAGATGCTGCTCGAACTCGTATTCGGCCTGGTTCAGCACCGCAACACGCAGGATGAGCATCTCGCGCAACTTGGGTGAAAGCGCGCTCTGCTGGCGTATCGCCGTGAGATAGGCAAGCCAGCCTTGCGCCACCGGCGGACTGTTGAGCAGCATCCGATAGAGGTTCGGCAGTCCTGAGCGCTCCCGTTCGATGCGCTCCACCAGCGGCTGGAGCGCCGGCTGGGCAATGTCCGCGTATTCAATTCGTGCCATCGTAATTTCCCTGAGGTTGTTCTTCAGTCGCAACGGGCGCTCATGCCCCCGTCCACGATCAGCTCGGTTCCCGTGATGAAGCGCGCTTCGTCCGAGGCCAGAAAGAGCACGGCGTTGGCCGTGTCGCGGCCATCGCCGGAGAGCGGCAGCGGAATGCGGCGGCGGCGCCGTTCCAGCAGGGCTTCGACATCGCCCGCGCTCTGCTGGCCGGCAAGAAAGGCATCCACCAGCGGCGTGTGCAACTGGCCCGGCAGGACGGTATTGATGCGGACGCCCTTCGCGGCGCATTCCACGCCGGCCACGCGTCCGAACTGCATCACGCCGGCCTTGGCGGCGGCATAGCCCACCTGCGGCGCGCCGGTCCAGCGTATGGCCGAGGTCGAGGACACATTGACCACGGCGCCTGCGCCCTGCGCTTCCATGACGGGCAGGACGTGCCGGCAGGTGGTGAAAACGGAGGTCAGGTTCAGGTCGAGTTGCCGGCGCCAGTCGGCGGGCGACAGGGCCGCGGCGCCGCCAGGGATAGGCCCTCCCACGTTGTTGACCAGGATGTCTATCCGTCCGTGGCGCTGCGCCACCGCGGCGACCAGTTCGGCCACCTGGACCTCGTCGCCCACGTCGCAGATGTGAGTCTCGATGCGGGACCGGCAGTCGCCGGCCAACTCCAGGGTCTCGGGCAAGGACTCCGGCCGCTTGTCCACCGCCACCACCCACGCGCCCTCCTGGGCAAAGCGCACGGCGATGGCGCGCCCATTGCCCCAGCCCGGCCCGACGCACCCCGCGCCGAAGATCAGGGCCACCTTGCCGGCCAGGCGTCCCGCGCCCGCTTGCTCATGCGCATGCATCGTCGCCTCCTCCTCAGCGCGTAGCCATGGTGATGCCGCCATCCACCACGATCTGCTGCCCCGTGATGTAGCGGCTTTCATCGCTGGCCAGGAAGGCCACGGCATGAGCCACGTCCCATGCGTCGCCCATGCGGCCCGCCGGCACCTGGGCATGGCGATGCGCCACGAAACCCTCGTAGTCGCCCTGGGCGTACTTCTGCGCCAGGCGTTCCACCAGGGGCGTGAACATCAGGCCCGGAACCACCGAATTCAAACGCACGCCGTCGCGCGCATGAATGACCGCGGTGGTCACCGTCATCTGCATCAGGGCCGCTTTCGCGGCCGCGTAGCCGACCTGGGGTTTGCCCGCATGGCGCAGCCCGGCGATCGACGAAATGTTGATAATCGAACCTCCACCGGCGCTCTTCATGAGAGGTATGACGTGCTTGCAGCACAGGAACGCGGAGGTCAGGTTGACCTGGATCTGGTCGTGCCAGAGTTCCTCGGACATGGAGACGGGGTCGCCAGGTTCCGAGCGCCCCACGTTGTTCACCAGCACGTCGATGCGGCCGTAGGTCTCGATGCAGGCCCGCACCAGTTCCGCTACCTGGCCGCCATCCGTGACGTCGCACTGCCGCACCGTGATCTTCCCGCCTTCGCCGGCCACGGCCTGCGCGGTCTGGCGCGCCGCATCTATGTTCAGATCGCAGCCGTAGACCGCCGCGCCCTGCCTGGCCAGCACCGCGGCGGCGGCCTTGCCATTGCCCCATCCCTCACCCAACGTTCCGCACCCGGTCACCAGGGCCACCTTGCCATCAAGACGAAACATTCCAGCTCCAGAGAAAGATCGTGATGCAAAGGCTAAGGCAGCGACGCCCTCAGGTTAAGTTCCGATTTGGACGGCATTGATAGACAAAAAGAATGAATCTGACGACGAGACAACTGCGTATCTTCGTGCTGCTGGCCGAAACGCTGAGCTTCCAGAGAACGGCCGAGATGCTGCACGTGACGCAGCCCACGCTGAGCAAACTGCTGAAGGAAACGGAAGAGACGCTGGGCGTCCAGCTGTTCGAGCGCACCACCCGCATGGTGCGGCTGTCGCGCGAAGGCCAGGACATACTCGAAACCGCGCGCAAGATCACCGCGCTGCATGACAAGGGCATGCTGGAGCTGGAACAGCGGCTGCGCGACCGCAACAACCGGGTCGCGGTGGCTGCCTTGCCGACGCTCGCGGCCTCGCTCATCCCGCTGCTGATCCAGAGCCTGGCGCACAAGCATCCGCGGGTCCGGGTGGACGTCTTCGATCCCATCGCCAGCGAAGCCCTGCAATTGCTGCGCGAGCGCAGGGTGGACATCGCCGTGACCACCATGAACGATGAAGCCGCCTCCGATCTCGTCTATCAGGAGCTGTTTACCGAGCCCTTCGTGCTATTCCACAGCGCCCGGATCAAGCCGGACGTGACGCGCTGGGCGCCCGAGGAACTGGCGCGGCTGCCCCTGATCAGCATGCCGCCCGGCACCAGCGTGCGCGTGCTGACCGAACGCGCCTTCCAGGCCGCTTCCCAGCCCTTCAATCCGGTCCATTCCCTGCGGGACCTGAACACCATTGCCCGCTTCGTGCAGCACGACTGCGGCATCGCCCTGCTGCCCGAATCCTCGCTCGACAACGCAACCCAGCGCGGCGTGCGCAAGACGCGGCTGCGGCAGGCGCTTACGCGCTCGGTCGGCATGTACGTGCGCGGGGATAGCCAGCCGTCACGGCTGCTGCGCCACACGCTGGATGAATTGCGCCGCCTGGGGCGGGACCGGCAGTCGCGGCCGGACTGACCGCAGATGCCGCGCGCGGTGCATGAAAAAGCCCGCAAGGCATGACGCCTTGCGGGCTTTGCCGCGCATGCAAGGGACATCCCCGCACGCGGCTCGTCAGATCATTGCTCGCCGGCCGCCTTGGTCAGCGACATGCCGAGCTGCACGCGGCGCTGCAGCCACAGGCTGGGGCGATAGCGCGGATCGCCGGTCACGCGCTGCATGCTCTTCAGGATTTCCAGGATGCGGTCGGCGCCGAGCTTGTCGCCCAGGGCCAGCGGACCCACCGGATAGCCCAGGCCCAGCGTCACCGCCAGGTCGATGTCCTTGGGCGTGGCGATCTGCTGCTGCGCGATGTCGCTGGCGATGTTGACGATGGTGGCCACGATGCGCTGGGCGATGAAGCCCGGCGAATCCTCGATCACCGTGACGGGCACGCCGTCGGCGGCCAGCAGCGCGTGCGCCGCGTCGCGCCACTTGGTTTCGGTGGCGGGCGACACCATGATGGTGCGGCGCTTGGCGCCGTCGAAAGCGTAGAGCGTGTCCAGGCCGACCGTGCGGGCCGCGTTCAGGCCTTGCGCGGAAACGGTGGTGGAGACGTCTTCGCCGAAGGGCGTGACGAGGATCAGCGCGTCGGCGTCGGGCGTGGAACCGGTCACCAGCGTGGCGCCCAGCTTTTCGACCAGCGCGGCGGCGCGGGCATAGCCTTCGGCGTGCTTGGGGCTGACCCAGACCTTGAGGTTCTCGGGCAGCGCCGGCACGGGCGGCTCGGCCGGCACCTGCTTCTGGCCGTCGGCATAGACGTAGAAGCCTTCACCGGCCTTGCGGCCGATCAGCCCGCCGGCCAGGCGCACGGTGGTGATGGGCGAGGGACGGAAACGCGGTTCGTCGAAGAACTGGCGGTAGATGGACTCCATGACGGGATGCGACACGTCCAGCGCCGTCAGGTCCAACAGTTCGAACGGGCCCATGCGGAAACCCGCCTGCTCGCGCATCACGGCGTCGACCTGGGCGAAGGTCGCCACGGCTTCCTGCGCCACGCGCAGGCCTTCGGTATTCATGCCGCGGCCGGCATGGTTGACGATGAAGCCCGGCATGTCCTTGGCGCGCACGGGCGTGTGGCCCATGCGGCGCGCCAGTTCCGCCAGCGCGTCGCCGACTTCGGGCGCGCTGCGCAGGCCGTCGATGACTTCGACCACCTTCATCAGCGCGACGGGGTTGAAGAAGTGGTAGCCGGCCACGCGCTGCGGGCGCTTGCAGGCGGCGGCGATGGCGGTGATGGACAGCGACGAGGTGTTCGATGCCAGGATGCAGTCTTCAGCCACCACGCCTTCCAGCGCGGCGAACAGGTCGCGCTTGACGTCCAGGCGCTCGACGATGGCTTCCACCACCAACTGGCAGTTCGACATGTCGGTCAGCGCGGTGGCGGACTCCACGCGCGCCAGCGCGGCCTGCGCGTCGGCGGCGCTCATCTTGCCCTTCTGGGCCAGCTTGTCCCAGGTCTGCCGCAGCGACTCGCGCGCGGCCGCGACGGCGTCGGCGCTGGTGTCGTACAGGCGCACGCGCAGCCCAGCTTGCGCCGCGATCTGCGCGATACCGCGCCCCATGGCCCCGGCGCCCACGACGCCGATGGTTTGAATCTCCGTCATCAACACTCTCCTGCTTTTATCTGAATAGGGTTCAGGACCGGCTCTGCGCCAGCGCCTGGATTTCTTCGGCCGACAGGCCCAGCTTCTCGGCCAGCACCTGCTCGGTGTGCTCGCCCAGCAGGGGCGGCGCGCGGCGGTACTCGACCGGGCTGTCGGAAAACTTCAGCGGACTGGAAGCAATCGGCACCGTGCCCGCGGTCGGATGCGGCAATTCGCGCTTCATGCCGCGCGCCAGGACCTGCGGGTCTTCGTAGACCTGGTCCAGCGTGTTGATGGGGCCGGCCGGAACGCCCACGGCTTCCAGCGACGCCAGCCAGTGGTCGCGCGCGCCGGTGGCCATGCGTTCGGCCAGCAGCGGCACCAGTTCGGCGCGGTTCTTCACGCGCTGCGGATTGGTGGAGAAGCGCGGATCGGCCGACAGTTCCGGCAAGCCGATGGCGCCGCAGTAATTGCGGAACTGGCTGTCGTTGCCGACCGCCACGATCAGGTGGCCGTCGCTGGCCGCGAACACCTGGTAAGGCACCAGGTTCTGGTGGGCGTTGCCGGCGCGCTTGGGAGCCACGCCCGAGGTCATGTAGTTCAGGTTCTGGTTGGCCAGCATGCTGACCTGGCAGTCCAGCAGCGCCATGTCGATGTGCTGGCCCAGGCCGCTGCGCGAACGCTCGTGCAGCGCGGCCAGGATGCCCACCGTGGAATACATGCCGGTCATCAGATCGGTCACGGCCACGCCGGCCTTTTGCGGACCGCCACCGGGCAGGTCGTCGCGTTCGCCGGTGATGCTCATCAGGCCGCCCATGCCCTGGATCATGAAGTCATAGCCGGGGCGGCTGGCGTAGGGGCCGGTCTGGCCGAAGCCGGTGATCGAGCAATAGATCAGGCGCGGATTGAGTTCCTTCAGGCTTTCGTAGTCCAGGCCGTACTTGGAGAGGCCGCCGACCTTGAAGTTTTCCACCAGGATGTCGCTTTGCAGCGCCAGTTCGCGCACCAGTTCCGCGCCGCGCGGCGAAGCGATGTCCAGCGCCACCGACAGCTTGTTGCGGTTGGCGGACAGGTAGTAGGCGGCTTCGGTGGTGTCGTTGCCCGCCTCGTCCTTCAGGTACGGAGGCCCCCAGGCCCGCGTGTCGTCGCCCGCGCCGGGGCGTTCGATCTTGATGACCTCGGCGCCGAGGTCGGCGAGGTTCTGGGTGCACCAGGGGCCCGCGAGGACGCGGGTGAGATCCAGCACGCGTATGCCGGTAAGGGGAGCGGGACGTTGCGACATCTGTAATCTTTTCGCCAGAAGAGAAATGAAAACGTCCGGCCCGCGATTGCGCGCGGGCCAGACTGGAATTCCGTCATGCCGGCGGCGTGCGGCCGCTGGCGCGTCATGCTCCGGCGCGGCCGGGGGCCGCCGCCGGATCACCGTCAGTCATGCAGGATATTAGCCTCTCGGGCCAGGTCCGCGCTCAGGAATGCGCCTTGATGGTTTCGCGGGCGATCACCAGCTGCTGGATCTGCGTGGTGCCCTCGAAGATGCGGAACAGGCGCACGTCGCGGTAGAAGCGCTCGACCGCGTACTCGGACATGTAGCCGGCGCCGCCATGGATCTGCACCGCGCGGTCGGCCACGCGGCCCACCATCTCGGTGGCGTAGAGCTTGCAGCAGGCGGCCTGCATGGTGGTGTTTTCGCCGCGGTCGCGCATGCGGGCGGCGTCCAGCACCATGCAGCGCGCGGCATAGAGCTCGGCCTGGCTGTCGGCGATCATGGCCTGGATCAGCTGGAACTCGGCGATGGGCTGGCCGAATTGCTTACGCTCAATGGCGTACTTCACCGCGTCGCGCAGCAGGCGGTCGGCAATGCCCACGCACAGCGCCGAAATATGCAGGCGGCCCTTGTCCAGCACCCGCATCGAGGTGCGGAAGCCGTTGCCCTCTTCCCCGCCCAGCAGCGCGCTGGCCGGCACGCGGCAGTTGTCGAACACCACGTCGCTGGTCAGGGCGCCGGCCTGGCCCATCTTCTTGTCAGGCTTGCCGATGGAAAGGCCCGGCGTGCCGGCCTCGACCAGGAAGCACGAGATGGAATTGGCGCGGCGTTCCGGCGCGGTGCGCGCCATGACCGAGAACAGCCCGGCGATGGGCGCGTTGGTGATGTAGCGCTTGGTGCCGTTGAGTACGTAGCTGTCGCCGTCGCGCACGGCGGACAGGCGCAGCGCCATGGCGTCGGAGCCGGCATCGGGCTCCGTCAGCGCGAACGAGCCTATCAGTTCGCCGCTGGCCAGCTTGGGCAGGTAGTGCGCGCGCTGCTCGTCGGTGCCGGCCAGCACGATGGCTTGCGAGCCGATGCCGATGTTGGTGCCGGCCAGCGAACGGAACGCGGGCGAGGTCTGGCCCAGCTCGAAGACCACCCGCACTTCCTCTTCCATGGTCAGGCCCAGGCCGCCGTAGTCGGGCGAGATGGACAGGCCGAACAGGCCCAGGTCGCGCATTTCGGCGACGATGTCGGGCGGCACCTGGCCGCTGGCGGCCAGTTCGTCTTCGGCGGGAATCAATCGTTCGTGCACGAAACGGCGCACGGCGTCCAGCAGCAGGTTCAGGGTTTCGGTATCGAGGGCCATGATGGGAGTCTCACAAGAGGCAGGAAGCCGGGAACGGCAGCGCTCAGGCGCGCATGCCACCCACCAGCAGATCGAAATAGCCGGCGGCGATGGTTTCGGCGCTGTCGCCCTGGCCGGGCTTGTACCAGCGCACCATCCAATTCAGCATGGACAACACGGCGCGGCCCGCCGTGGCCACGTCCAGCGGCCGGAACTCGCCGGCAGCGACGCCCTGGGCGATCAGCTCGCGCAGGCGCTTTTCGTAACCGTCGCGCAGGCGGGCGGCGTCTTCGCGTTCAGGCAGCGCCATGCCGGAATAGCCGATCAACATGGTGACGAATTCGGCGTGATGCTGTTCGAAGTAGCGCGCATGGCTGGCCATGAAGGCTCGCAGTTGGGCGGTGGCGCCTTCCGCGCGCGCCACTTCCTGGGCCACGGCCTGTGTCAGGCCGCTCAACACGGCCAGGATGATGGCGTCGTAGATGTCCTGCTTGGTGGTGTAGTAGTGGTAGATGGCCGCCTTGGACACGCCGAGCGCGGCGGCCAGGTCCGACACGGAACTGCCGTCGTAGCCGCTGCGGGCGAACAGCTTGGCGGCTTCTTCCAGGATGCGTTCGCGCGGGGCCGCCACGGTGGGCGGACGGCCGGCGCGGGCGCGTTTCTGGGCGGGAGGAGCGGAGGTCGCCATGGCAGCCTTTCAAGGGCCGCGCCGAAGCAGTCGGAGGGACTCGCGAACCTCCATTGACAGCGCTTCGGCGCATGCCGTTTAATAAGGATTAATTAATTACCGGACGGTCGGTAGGTAATTATAGGCACACCCGCCAGCGATGCTCAAGTCCCGATGTTCAAGTCTTCCTGTGACCTTTTTCCGCGACGACGCCATGCCCCACTCTCTCGTGACTGATTTGTACGGCCAGATGTCCCTGCCGGTCATCTGCGCCCCCATGTTCATCGTGTCCAATCCGAAGCTGGTGGTGGCGCAGTGCACCAGCGGCATCGTGGGCTCGTTCCCCGCGCTGAACGCGCGCCCGCAAAGCCTGCTGAACGACTGGCTGGACGAAATCCAGGCCGGCTTGGCCTCGCACCGCGAGGCCAACCCCGGCGCGACCGTGGCGCCGTTCGCCGTCAACCAGATCATCCACCAGTCCAACGACCGCCTGGAGCAGGACCTGGCCGTGTGCGCCAGCCACCGCGTGCCGCTGATCATCACCAGCCTGCGCGCGCCCGGCGACCTGGTCAAAGGCATCCATGACTGGGGCGGCAAGGTGTTCCACGACGTGACCACGATCCGCCACGCCGAAAAGGCGCTGGAGGCCGGCGTGGACGGCCTGATCCTGGTGTGCGCCGGCGCCGGCGGCCACGCGGGCACGCTCAGCCCCTTCGCCCTGGTGTCCGAAGTGCGCCGCTTCTATGACGGCCCGCTGATCCTGTCTGGCGCCATCACCTCGGGCGCGCACGTTCTGGCCGCACAGGCCATGGGCGCGGACTTCGCCTACATGGGCACGCGCTTCATCGCCAGCGAGGAAGCCAACGCCAGCGAAGGCTACAAGGCCGCCATCGTCGAAGCCAGCGCCTCCGACATCCTGTACACGCCGTTCTTCACCGGTATCCCCGGCAACTACCTGAAGGCCAGCATCACCGCGGCCGGCCTGGATCCGGCCAACCTGCCGCAGCCTGATAGCGGCGCGTCGAATTTCGGCTCCAGCCGGGTCAAGCCCTGGAAGGACATCTGGGGCGCCGGCCAAGGCGTGGGCGGCATCGCCAGCGTGCAGCCGACGCGTCAGATCGTGGACACGCTGCGCAGCGAGTATGCACAGGCCAAGGCCCGCCTGGCCCAAGGGTTCGGCGCATGAGCGCCGGCCTGCAGGTCAGCCGCAACGGCGCGGTGCTGACGCTGACCATCAACCGTCCGGACCGGCGCAACGCGCTGGACACCGCAACCTACGCCGCGCTGACCGAGCAGATTGCGCTGGCGTCCGCCGACACGGCGGTGGCGGCGGTGATCCTGACGGGCGCGGGCGAGCATTTCACGGCTGGCAATGACTTGCGCGACTTCCAGGCGGAGCGCGGCGCGGGCGACAGCGCCGGCCTGACCTTCCTGCGCGCGCTGACCACGGCGGACGTGCCGGTCATCGCGGCGGTCGAGGGCTACGCCGTCGGCATCGGCGTGACCCTGCTGCAACATTGCGATTTCGTTCACATCGGCGAAGGCGCCACCTTGCGCATGCCCTTCGTGGCATTGGGGCTATGCCCGGAAGGCGCGTCCAGCCTGCTGATGCCTCGGCTGGCGGGCGCGCGCCGCGCCGCCGAATGGCTGCTGCAAGGCAAGGCCTTCACGGCGCAGGACGCCTGCGACGCCGGACTGGCCACCTCGGTCACGCCCAAGGGCCAGGCGCTGGCGGCGGCGCAAGCCACCGCTGCCGACCTGGCGCGCCAGCCGCCGGCCGCGCTGCGCCTGACCAAGACCATGCTGCGCCGCGCGGACCGCCAGGCCATCCAGGACACGCTGGACTACGAGGCCCAGCAATTCCGCCTCCGCCTGCAATCCGAAGAGGCGCAGGCGGCGTTCGCAAAGTTCTTCAAGAAGTAGGATGGGTGGCGCGCGGGAGGTTGTACGCAAGAACTCCGGCATCTACCGCGCTTCACCCTTCCTGCAAGCCAGACCCATCATTCAAGGCCAGGCCCGTCATACGCACTGACAGGGCCCGTTTCCCTCAAAACGGCGAGTCCGGCCGGAAATTCGGCGCGCGGCGTTCGCGCAGGGACTGGATCCCTTCGCGCACGTCCGGGCCGCCGAAACCCATGAATTCCAAGGCCAGCGAGGTATCGAAGCTCGGCCCCGCCATGCGCAGCCAGTTGTTCAGCGAATACTTGGTCCAGCGGATGGCGGTCTGCGAGCCGGCGGCCAGCTTGTTGGCGACCTCGAAGGCGCGGCCGATCAGCTCGGCCTCGTCCACGCACAGGGACACCAGGCCGATGCGCTCGGCTTCCTCGCCGGTGACGGTTTCGCACAGCATCAGGTAGTACTTGGCGCGGGCCATGCCGCAAAGCAGCGGCCAGACGATGGCGGCGTGGTCGCCCGCCGTCACGCCCAGGCGGGTGTGGCCGTCGATGATGCGCGCATCCCGCGCCGCGATCGAGATGTCGGCCAGCAGGCCCGCCACCAGGCCCGCGCCCACGGCCGCGCCATGCATGGCGGACACGATGGGCTTGTTGCAGTTGATGATGTTGTAGACCAGGTCGCGGGCTTCGCGCCAGACGCGGGTGCGCACGTCGAAATCGTCCGCCATCTGCTGCACCAGGTCCAGGTCGCCGCCGCCCGAAAAGCCCTTGCCCTCGCCGCGGATCACCACCACCCGGGTGTCGGGGTCGGTGTCGATGTCGCGCCAGATGTCGGCCAGTTCGCGGTGCATGCGGTCGTCGGCGGTGGACAGCTTGCCCGGCTTGCCGCCCTTGGCGCCCATGATCACCTCCAGCACGCCGCCCGGATGCCGGCGCAGCTTCAGGGACTCGTAGGCGGAATAGTGTTCCAGCGTGATGTCGCTCATGCTCGTCTCCACATTGTCTTGTCGGTTGAACCAGGCCGGATGCCGGACCGTTTGGGCGCACTATAGTAGATACGCATCCACGCGCCACGCCGCCACCCCCAGGAGCCTCAGCCCATGAACACTACCGCCCCGTCCCCCGGCGGCGCCATCGACCGCGCCGGCCTGCCCGCCCTGTTCGCCCCCCGCGGCCAGGACACCCACAAGGGCAGTTTCGGCACGGTGGGCGTGGTGGGCGGCGGCCCCGGCATGACCGGCGCGGCCCTGCTGGCCGCGAGGGCCGCCCTGAAGATCGGCGCCGGCAAGGTGCTGGTCGGCTTTGTCCAGGACGCCGCGCCCCTGGCCTGCGATCCGCTGCAACCCGAACTGATGCTGCGCGACAGCCGTTCGCTGCTGGAATCCGACTGGGGCGTCACCGCCTGGGTCGCCGGCTGCGGCATCGGCACGGACGCCCTGGCGGCCAATGCGCTGTCCGAGCTGTTCGTGCTGCGGCGCGAGGCGCCGCTGGTGCTGGACGCGGACGGCCTGAACCTGCTGGCCCGCGGCGAGATCCAGCCCAACTGGGGCGCCGGCCCCGTGGTGCTGACGCCCCACCCGGCCGAAGCCGGCCGCCTGCTGGGCATTGCCGCGGCCGAGGTGCAGGCCGACCGCCGGGGCGCCGCCTGGAAACTGGCGCAGCGCTACCGGGCCTGGGTCGTGCTCAAGGGCGCGGGCACCGTGGTCTGCGCCCCCGACGGCGCACTGCGGATCAACACCAGCGGCAACCCAGGGCTGGCGACCGCCGGAACCGGGGACGTATTGGCAGGGATGCTGGGCTCGCTGATCGCCCAGAAGCTGCCTCTGGATCAGGCAGTGGCCGGCGCGGTTTGGCTGCACGGCGCGGCGGCCGATGCGCTGGTGGCCCAGGGCGTCGGCCCCATCGGCCTGACCGCCGGAGAGCTGGCGGATGCCGCGCGCGCCCTGCGTAACGGGCGCTAAGTCCCCGGCAAATAAACATTTTTACAACACATAGGGGTTTACCCTAAAAATAGCATTGCATCGATCCTAGGGTTATCCCTATAATGGTTTACACCAAGACGAAACGGACTGGAGCAAACCATGAGCGAACTGACCCTGAACCACACTGCCCGCCTGACCGATGCGCTGGAGCGCGATCTGCTCCGCGGCGCCCTCGAGAACCAACCGAATTCCCATCCGCTGACCAGCCTGAAGAAGGCCGGCCAAGCCGTAGTCGCAGCTGTTGCCGCTGTGTTTGCCTTCATCGACGAAGTGAACGATTCGATGAACAAGGCTCGCGCCGCCAGCTCGCGCTTCTCCGGCTCGCAGTGGTAAGCCCTGCCGCGCCGGCCTGAACCGCGACCGATCTCCCGCGATTCAGCCTGGCGCGACCCCGCCGCAACGCCCGCCGGTTTCCCGGCGCCCGCTGCGGCGGTTCTTCGGCGCCCCGTCCCTCACCCGGGCGCCATCGCGCCGCGCAGGCCTCCAGACGAGGCAGCGCGGCGCCCTCATTTCCCTCCCCCCTCAGCGTTTTCCCTAGCGCCACGCTTGCCATTGCGCATTGACAGTGCGCGAAGCCCCTACCGATAATCGGCCCCTTGCCGTCGTGCCCGGCGCCAAAACCCCCTGAGCCCCCCTTCCAGGCGACGCCGCAAGCGCGGCTGGCGCAGGCCGGTTTACACGCAGGCGCGATCCGGTTCGTTCCCCATCCGGAGTTGTCACCATGAAGTTGCGCACCACCCTGGCCCTTGCGGCCGCCGCCATTCCCCTGGCCGCCGCCCAAGCCCAGACGCTGAAGATCGGCCTGTCGGCCGAACCCACCTCGGCGGACCCCCACTACCACAAGATGACGCAGAACGACGCGTTCTCCGCGCACGTCTACAGCTCCCTGGTGGGCCGCAGCGCCGACATGAAGCTGGTGCCCGCCCTGGCCACCTCCTGGAAGACGCTGGACGACCAGACCTGGGAATTCAAGCTGCGCGACGACGTCAAGTTCTCCAACGGCAAGCCGTTCACGTCCGAAGACGTGCTGTTCACGATCTGCCGCACGCTGAACAACGAAACCAACGTGTCGCAGTCCTACATGGACATGACCAAGCGCATCACCGACGTGCAGACGCCGGATGCGCACACCGTGATCATCAAGACCGGCGAGCCCTTCCCCCTGATGCCCGCCGAACTGGCGCGCTCGCTGCCCATCGTCTGGAACGGCATCGTCGAACACGGCAAGCTCACGTTCGACCCCAAGAAGGGTTGCGGCGTGACCGGCGCCTGGCCCACCGTGGCCGACTTCAACAACGGCAAGGACGCCATCGGCACCGGCCCGTACACCCTGAAGTCCTACGTCAAGGGCACCGGCATCGAGCTGGTCCGCAATGAAAACTACTGGGGTCCCAAGCCCTACTGGAAGGAAGTGAAGTTCGTGCCGGTGCCGTCGGCCGGCCCGCGCCTGACCGGCCTGCTGTCCGGCGACTTCGACATGATCGAAAACCCCGCCGCGCGCGACCTGCCGCGCCTGAAGGACAACCCCAAGTTCGGCTTCGTCGCCACCCCGTCGACCCGCCTGGTCTTCTTCCAGCCGGACGTGGGCCGCAACCCGAGCCCCTTCGTCAAGAGCGCCGACGGCAAGAACCCGCTGCAGGACCTGCGCGTGCGCAAGGCTATCTCGATGGCCATCGACCGCAAGACCATCACTGCCCGCATCATGGACGGCATGGCCACCCCGGCCTACCAGTACATGCCCGACGGCATGTTCGGCGCGCTGCCCCAGGCCCCGGAAATCAAGTTCGACCCGGAAGGCGCCAAGAAGCTGCTGGCCGAAGCCGGCTACCCGAACGGCTTTGAACTGACGCTGTCGTCCACCAACGACCGCTACGTCAACGACGGCCAGGTTGCGCAAGCCGTGGCCCAGTACCTGGCCCGCATCGGCATCAAGACCAACGTGGACGCCATGACGGCTTCCATCTACTTCCCCAAGCGCGCCAAGCGCGAGTTCAGCTTCTCGATGGGCGGCTGGCCAGCGGAAACGGGTGAAGCCTCGGCGCTGTTCCAGCTGTGGGTCGCGTCCCTGGATTCCCCTAACAGCCTGGGCACCAGCAACTACGGCGGCTTCAGCAATGCCGACTTCGACAAGGTCTACAAGGAAGCCATCGTGACGGTGGACGCGCCCAAGCGCGAGAAGCTGTTGCAGCAATCCACCCAGATCGCGCTGGACAACGTGCCGCTGATCCCGCTGCACTTCGAAAGCAGCATCTGGGCCTTCCGCAAGGGCATCACCTACGAAGGCCGCCGCGACCAGTACACGCTGGCCACCTCGGTCACGCCCGACAAGCAATGATCAGGTCCGCCTGAACGAAAAACGGCTGCCTCGCGCAGCCGTTTTTTTTTCGCCCGGACCGCTACGCCTGCTTGGCCGCCCCGCCTTGCAGCGCGCGGTCCAGTTCGCTGCACAGCAGCTCGGCGAACGCTTCGGCCGCGGGCGGCAGCACCCGGCCCGGCATGACCTGGATCTGCAGGGTGCGAGACTGCAGTTCGGCATTGGAAATCGGCACCGCGATCAGCTCGTCGCGCTGCAGGCTCCAGGCCACCGAGATGTAGCCGCTGAGCATGATGGCGTCCGAACCTAGAACAAAACCATGCAGCGGCGAGGAGTCGTTGCAGGTCAGCGCCGGCTCCAGCTGTACCGATTCCAGCGCGCAACCCATTTCAAATAGCTGCCGCGTGGTGGTGCCGGGCCCGGTCAGCGCCAGCGGGTACTGGCTCAGATCCTGCAGGCTGACGCTGGCTCGGTACGCCAGCGGATGGTCGGCGGCCATCACCGCGTGCACCGGCGCGCGGCGCGAATAGCGCGGGCTGACCCCGCTGATGCGCTCGGCGATGAAGGCCATGCCCAGCTCCACGCTGCCCTCGGCCACCCGGCGGCTGACCTCGGCGGGCGACCCCACGTGCAGATCGAAGCGGATGTTGGGCCAGTCGCGGTGGAACCTGGCCATGACCGAGGGCAGGAAGATCCGCGCCACGCCCTCCACCGAGGCCACCCGGATCTCGTTGCGCGCGGTGCCCTTGATCGCGGCGATCTCCTGCAGGACGGAATCGGCTTCCAGCATGGTGCGCCGGGCGTGCGCCAACAGCAGCCGTCCCGCCTCGCTCAGCACCATGCCGCGCGCGGCGCGCTCGAACAGCGGCGCACCCGCCTCCTCTTCCAGCTTGGCGATCTGCCGGCTGATGGCCGACACCGCCACATGCAGGCGCTCCGACGCGCCGCTCAGGCTGCCCGCCTGGGCGACCTCCAGAAAATACTTCAAGGCGATGCCGTGCACGTTCGACCTCCGGGGCCCGCAAGGAATGGTGGAGTAAGCTTTGCCTTTTCTGCAAAGCTCCAGATAAATTTTCTAATTGTAGAGAAAGCTTCCAAGCTCCTAGAATTCGCCCAATACTCGAAGGCGGCGCGCCCTTTACGCGCCCCAAAAATAAGGGAAAATCCGTGTTTGCAGCCAGATTCAGCGCCCGACGCGCTGTGGCGCGCGCCCGCACGGGCGCCTAGCCGCCACCTGAACGCCATCGCCTATACAATCCCGTCGCTTCATCGGAGTCCCCATGTCCACGCCCGCCCCCGCGTCCCTTCCGCGCCCATTTCTTCTTGCCTGTCCGGACCTGTCCGCCGAGCGGGTGGGCAACACGGACACCCCGGGCGTCTGGCATTTCGATTCGGGCGCGCCGGGCAAGCGCGTCATGCTCAGCGCCCTGATCCATGGCAATGAACTTTGCGGCGCCTGGGCGCTGAAGGACGCGCTGGCGGCGGGCCTGCGCCCGCGCCGCGGCTCGCTGACGCTGGCGTTCTGCAACCTGGCGGCGTTCGACCGCTTCGATGTCGCCAACTACGCCCCCGCGCGCTTCGTCGACGAAGACATGAACCGGGTCTGGAGCGACGACAAGCTGAGCGCGCCCGCCAGCCAGGAACGCCGCCGCGCGGCCGAGATCCGACCCTGGGTGGAGCAGGCCGACTGGCTGCTGGACTTCCATTCGATGAGCAATTCCGACGTGCCGCTGCAGCTGACCGGCCTGGAACAACGCAATATCGACCTGGCGCTGGCGCTGAGCAACCCCGCCACCATCATTGCCGACGCCGGCCACGCCGCCGGCGTGCGCATGCGCGACTACGGCCGCTTCGGCGAAGCCGGCGACAACGGCACGCGCTCCCTGCTGATCGAATGCGGCTTCCACGGCGCGCCCGAAGCGCGCGGCGTCGCGGTCGACCAGATGGCGCGCTTCCTGGTGCAAGCCGGCACGGTGGACCGCGGCGACCTGCCCGCGGACTGGTTCGCTCCCGCCGCGTCCACGCAGCGCGCGCTGCGCGTGACCGATGCGATCGCCGCCAAGAGCGCGGACTTCCGCTTCGCCCAGCCCTGGAAGGGCCTGGAAACGCTGGCCCGCGCCGGCACCCTGATCGGCTGGTCCGAGGGCGAGCCCGTGGTCACCCCCTATGACGATTGCGTGCTGATCATGCCGTCCACGGCCAATCTGCGGCCCGGCGTCACCGTCGTCCGGCTGGCGCAGCCCATCGCCTGAAGACCCGCGGCGGCCCGGCAGGGACGCCGCCTTGCAACACCATAACCAATACAACAAAGGGACAAATCCATGTCTGCCCAGACGCTCTACCGCAGCATTCTCATGGCCTGTGCGATGGCCGCCTGTACGACCGCGGCCTACGCGCAGGATGCCGCCGGCACCCTGCGGATCGGCCTGTCGTCCGAGCCGACCTCGATGGATCCGCACTACCACCAGGCCACGCCGAACGATGCGATGACCTCGCACATGTTCGAGACGCTGGTGGGCCAGGACGCCAAGATGAACCTGATTCCGCGGCTGGCCACGGCCTGGAAGCCGGTGGACGACACGACCTGGGAATTCACGCTGCGCGACGGCGTCAAGTTCTCCAACGGCCAGCCCTTCACGGCGCAGGACGTGCTGTTCACCTTCTGCCGCGTGGTGAACAACGAGCAGTCCATCAGCAGCTCGTACCCGTCCATCATCCAGAAGTTCGCAGACGTGCAGGTGCGCGACGGCAACACCCTGGTGATCAAGACGCGCCAGCCCTATCCGCTGCTGCCCAACGACCTGACCCGCATGGGCATGCTGTGGAACGGCATCGCCGAACACGGCCCGATCAGCTTCGACCTGAAGAACAAGTGCGGCGTCACCGGCGCCTGGCCCACCGTGGCCGACTTCAATACCGGCCGCTCCGTGATCGGCACCGGCCCCTACACCCTGAAGAGCTACGTCAAGGGCACCGCCATCGAGCTGGCGCGCAACGACGCGTACTGGGGCGACAAGCCGGCCTGGGCCAACGTGAAGATGGTGCCCGTGCCGGCCGCCGGCCCGCGCCTGACCGGCCTCCTGGCGGGCGACTTCGACCTGATCGAGAACCCGGCCGCGCGCGACGTCAAGCGCATCTCGGAAACGCCGGGCTTCGGCCACGTCATCACGCCGTCGGTGCGCGTGGTGTACTTCCAGCCCGACGTGGCGCGCAACCCCAGCCCTGGCGTGAAGGCGGCGGATGGCAAGAACCCGCTGCAGGACGTGCGCGTGCGCCGCGCCATTTCCATGGCCATCGACCGCAAGACCATCGCCGACCGCATCATGGACGGCGCGGCCACGCCGGCCAACCAGTTCCTGCCCGACGGCATGTTCGGCACCTTGCCCAAGCCGCCCGTACTCAAGTACGACCCGGCCGGCGCCAAGAAGCTGCTGGCCGAGGCCGGCTACCCCAACGGCTTCGAGCTGACCGTCTCATCCACCAACGACCGCTACATCAACGACGCGCAGATCACGCAGGCCGTGGCGCAATACCTGTCGCGCGTGGGCATCAAGACCACCGTCGACACCATGACGCGCTCGGTGTTCTTCCCCAAGCGCGCCAAGCGCGAATTCAGCTTCGCCATGGGCGGCTGGTCGTCGGAAACGGGCGAGGCCTCGTCTTTCCTGCAATACTGGGTCAGCGCGTTCGACAAGGAACACGGCCTGGGCACCAGCAACTACGGCGGCTATGACAACCCCGAGTTCGACCGCGTGTTCAAGCGCGCCCTTGTCACCGTGGACCCGGCTGCGCGCGAAAAGCTGCTGCAGGAGTCGCTGACGCTTGCGCTGGCCGACCTGCCCAGCATTCCCCTGCACTTCGAAAGCAGCATCTGGGCGTTCCGCAAGGGACTGACCTACGAAGGCCGCGCCGACCAGTACACCCTGGCCATGTCGGCCAAGCCCGCCAAGTAAGTCCCTACGCGGCGCCCGCAAACCCTGAGCCCACCAAGGAAATAATCTCGTGGCCTTGTTCATCCTACGCAGACTGATCCAGAGTCTGTTCGTGCTGCTGGCCGTTTCGGTCGTGGTCTTCTTCGCGGTCTATGCCGTGGGCGACCCGATAGAACTGCTGGTCAGTCCCGAAGCCAGCCAGGCCGCGCGCGAGGCGATGATCGCCCGCCTCGGCCTGGACCTGCCGGTATGGCAGCAATACACAGGCTTCCTGTGGCGCGCGCTGCATGGCGACCTGGGCACGTCCTTCGTGCACGGCATCCCCGCCATCGAGCTGATCGTGCAGCGCATCCCCGCCACGTTCGAGCTGGTGGTGGTCGCCATCATGCTGACCTGTGTCTTCGGCATTCCGCTGGGACTGATCGCGGGCCTGTACCGCGACCAGCCGCTGGGCCGAGGCATCATGGCCACCTCGGTGCTGGGCTTCTCGCTGCCGAACTTCTGGCAGGGCATGATGCTGATCCTGCTGTTTGCGGTGTGGCTGGGCTGGCTGCCGGCCACCGGCCGCGGCGACACGGTCACCGTGCTGGGCGTGCGCCTGTCCATCCTGACCGCCGACGGCTGGTCGCACCTGATCATGCCGGCCATCAACCTGGCGCTGGCCAACATCGCCCTGGTGCTGCGCCTGACCGCCTCGGGCGTGGTCGAGGCGCGCAGCCAGGACTACGTGAAGTTCGCGCGCGCCAAGGGCGTGAAGCCGGGCCGCATCGTGCGCCGCCACATCCTGCGCAACATCCTGATCCCCGTGGTCACCGTGATCGGCATGGAGTTCGGCACCCTCATCGCCTACTCCACCATCACCGAAACCGTGTTCGCATGGCCAGGCATGGGCAAGCTGCTGATCGACAGCGTCTACCAGCTGGACCGCCCGGTCGTGGTGGCCTACGTGATGCTGGTCACCCTGATCTTCGTGATCATCAACCTGGTTGTGGACATCCTGTACGCCACGCTCGATCCGCGCGTGCAGCTCGTGACTCCCGCTCAATAATCCGCCATGGCTCAAACTCCGAATCCCGGCCGCACCCGCACCGTCCAGCCCCTGGCTGAGACGCCCAAGCGCGCCTCCATCCTGAAGAAACTGCACGCGCGCCCGACGGTGCGCGGCTCCGTCATCGCGCTGGCCATCCTGATCATCCTGGTGGTCTTCGCGCCCTACTTCGCGCCGCAGAATCCGTACGACCTGGCCAACCTCTCGCTCATGGACGGCCGCCTGGCGCCGCGCCAGGCGCTGATGGACGGCAGCATCGCCTGGCTCGGCACCGACGACCAGGGCCGCGACATGCTCAGCGCCATCCTGTATGGCCTGCGCATCAGCCTGATGGTCGGCCTGTCTGCCGTGGTGCTGGCCACCGCCGTGGGCGGCGCCATCGGCCTGGTCGCCGCCTACGTCGGCGGCGTGGTCGATACCGTGCTCATGCGCATCGTCGACTTCATCCTGGGTTTTCCGACCATCCTGGTGGCGCTGGTGCTGCTGGTGGTATTGGGGCGCGGGGTCGACAAGGTGATCCTGGCCCTGGTGCTGGTGCAGTGGGGCCACTACGCGCGCATCATGCGCAGCCGCGCGCTGCAGGAACGCCGCAAGGAATATGTGGAAGCCGCCGCCAACCTGGGCTACCCGGCCTGGCGCATCATGCTGTTCCACCTGCTGCCCAACTGCCTGGGCCCCGTCATGGTGTTCGCCACCATCCAGATCGCCACCGCGATCGCGCTGGAAGCAACGCTGTCGTTCCTGGGCGTGGGCGTGCCCATCACCGAACCTTCGCTGGGCCTGCTGATTTCCAACGGCTTCCAGTACCTGCTGTCGGGTGACTACTGGATCAGCCTGTTCCCGGGCATCGCCCTGCTGGTGCTGATCCTCTCCATCAATATCGTAGGCGACCGCCTGCGCGAAAGCCTGGATCCCCGTCGAGCATGAGCGAAATCCTTCTAGACGTGCGCGGCCTGCGCACCGCATTCCATACCGAAGCCGGCGCCTGGCTGGCGGTCGACGGCGTCGACCTGACCGTGCGCCGCGGCGAGATCGTCGGCCTGGTCGGCGAATCGGGTTCCGGCAAATCCGTCACCGGCTTCTCGCTGCTGGGCCTGATCGACCCGCCCGGGGAAGTCGTGGACGGCGAGGTGAAGTTCAAGGGCACGGACCTGCGCAAGCTGAGCGAAGAGCAGATGCGCCAGCTGCGCGGCAACCGCATCGCCATGATCTTCCAGGATCCCCTGATGACGCTCAATCCGGTGCTGCGCATCGGCGAGCAGATGATGGAAGCCATCCTGACCCACGAAGACGTGCCGCGCGCCGAGGCCGAGGAACGCTGCCGCGAAGCGCTTGCCATGGTTGGTATTCCTTCGCCGGAAAAGCGCCTGAAGAGCTATCCGCACGAATTCTCGGGCGGCATGCGCCAGCGCGTGGCGATCGCGATCGCCATGCTGAACAAGCCCGACCTGATCATCTGCGACGAGCCGACCACGGCGCTGGACGTCACCATCCAGGGCCAGATCCTCTATCGCATGCAGGAGATCTGCCGCGAGCACAACACGGCGCTGATCTGGATCACCCACGATCTGGGCGTGGTGGCCGAACTGGCCGACCGCGTGGCCGTGATGTACGCCGGCCGCATCGTCGAAAGCGGCCCGGTCGAAGAAGTGCTGGACGCACCGCGCCACCCCTATACCAAGGGCCTGCTGGACTCGATGCCCGGCGCCACCCAGCCCGGCGCGCGCCTGCACCAGATCAACGGCATGGCGCCCAGCCTGGCCGGCCGCCCCTCGGGCTGTCCGTTCCGGCCGCGCTGCACCAGCGCCGTCACCCGCTGCACCGAACAAGCCCCCACCGTTACCACCGAAGGCGCGCGCAACTACCGCTGCTACGTGCCGATTACCCGCGAGGCCCAGCCGGTATGAGCCAAGCCGATACTCCCGTCATCGAGCTCAAGAACGTCCACAAGCGCTTCGAGCAGCGGCCCGACCTGGCCCAGCGCATCCTGGCCCTGACCGGCCGCCCCATCGACCGCCGCACCGTGTATGCGGTCAACGGCGTGGACCTGTCGATCAAGCGCGGCGAAGTCGTGGGCCTGGTCGGCGAATCCGGCTGCGGCAAATCCACGTTGGGCCGCGTCGTCGCCGGCCTGCACGGCCAGACCGAAGGCCAACTGCTGTACCAGGGCCAGGAAGCACGCCGCCTGCGCGGCGCCGACAAGCTGGCCTATACGCTGGGCGTGCAGATGATCTTCCAGGATCCGCAGGCCTCGCTGAACCCGCGCCAGCGCCTGCGCCAGATCCTGGGCGAATCGCTCAAGGTCCACAAGCTGGCGCCCAGCGCCGAGATCCCGGCGCGCATCGACCGCGCGCTGCAGGAAGTCGGCCTGGACCCCGAATACCGCGACCGCTTCCCGCACCAGATCTCGGGCGGCCAGCGCCAGCGCATCGGCATCGCCCGCGCGCTGATGGTGGCGCCGAAGTTCCTGGTCTGCGACGAGCCCGTGGCCGCGCTGGACGTGTCGATCCAGGCGCAGGTGATCAACCTGTTCATGGACTTGCGCGAACAGCACGGCTTCACGTACCTGTTCATCAGCCACGACCTGGGCGTGGTCAAGCACATCTCCGACCGCGTCGCGATCATGTACCTGGGCAAGATCGTGGAAATCTCCACGTCGGCCGAGATCTTCGCCCGCGCCAACCACCCCTACACCCAGGCCCTGATGGCCGAAGTGCCGGACGTGGGCCGCCGCGGCCGCAAGTTCACGCCGATCAAGGGCGAAATCCCGTCGCCGCTGAACCCGCCGCCGGGCTGTACCTTCAATCCCCGCTGCCCCCACGCCATGCCGCGCTGCCGCGAGCAGGCGCCGGTCCTGAAAGAAATCTCCGCAGGCCACTGGTCGGCCTGCCACCTGAATGAGGCAAACGCCTGATGAAACCCTCCGAGATGTCCAACGTCGACCGCATCGTCTCCGAACTGGGCCATGCCGGCCGCAACGCCATCCTGTATGTGGACGAGGACCGCAATTCCGACCGTCCCTTCAAGCTCCAGACCTACCGCCCCTACGGCCACACGCCCGACTGCCCGGTGGTCATCGTGCAGCACGGCGTGCTGCGCAACGGCGATGAGTACCGCGACTTCTGGGTCGACGCCGCCGACAAGCACAAGCTCCTGATCGTGGCGCTGACCTTCTCCAACGAGATCTGGCCCGGCGTGGAAAGCTACAACAACGGCCGCGTGTTCTCGGCCGGCGGCAATCCGCGTCACGTCGACGGCTGGACCTACGCGCTGGTGGGCAACGTCATCAAGGACCTGATCGCAGCGGAAATCACCGACGGCCAGAACGTCTACATGTTCGGCCATTCCGCCGGCGGCCAGTTCGTGCACCGCCTGATGAGCAGTCAGTCGCATGCGCCGTTCAAGGCCGTGGCCGCGGGCAACCCGGGCTGGTACACGCTGCCGACCTTCGACCATCCCTTCCCCGAAGGCATGGACGGCGTCGGCCTGACCGAGGACCACCTGGTCAAGCTGCTGGCCTACCCGATGACCATCCTGGCGGGCGACAAGGACATCGCCACCGACGATCCCAACCTGCCGTCCGAACCCGCCGCCATGCGCCAGGGCCCGCACCGCTTTGCGCGCGCCCAGAACTACTTCGAGTTCGGCCGCAAGGAAGCGGAGCGTCGCGGCGTGCCGTTCGGCTGGAAGCTGCAGGTCGTGCCCGGCATCGGCCATGACGGCCGCGCCATGTCCGCCGTCTGCGCCAGCATCTGGTTCGACGGCAAGATGCCCGACGACGCCGAACTGGCCCGCCTGGCCGGCCAGCAGGTCGCCTGAACGCCTTCACTTTTTTCGTTGCAGATATCCGATACCGTCATGTCCAACACCCAGAGCACTGAACAGATCGTCGCCGGCATCAAGAGCTGGCTGCAATGCGAATCGCCCTCCAACTTTCCTGACGGCATCGCCGCGATGGCGCGCATCATCGCCGACTACGCCGCGGCCGCCGGCCTGACGGTCGAGCTGTCGTCGCTGGGCCCCACCACGGGCCCGCTGCTGTATGCCACCAACCGCGCCCCCGGCGACACGCGCCCCGGTATCCTGATCCTGGCGCACATGGACACGGTGCACCCCGTGGGCACGCTGCTGGAGAACCCGGTGCGCATCGAAGGCGACCGTCTCTATGGTCCCGGCGGCTACGACATGAAGGCCGGCATCTACCTGGCCTTGACGGCCCTGTCCGGCGTGGCGCGTCCCGGCGCGACCCGCCTGCCGGTGGACTTCCTGGTGGTGCCGGACGAAGAAACCGGCAGCCATGCCTCGCGCACGCACATCGAGCGCTTCGCCGCCAACGCCAAGTACGCGCTGGTCTGCGAACCGGCGCGCCCCAACGGCGGCAAGTGCGTCACCGCGCGCAAGGGCACCGGCATGCTGAACCTGAACGTCAAGGGCCGCCCGGCGCACGCCGGCATGCAACATGAAAAGGGCCGCAGCGCGATCCGCGAAATGGCGCACCAGGTGCTGGCGCTGGAAGCCATGACCGACTACGAGCGCGGCATCACCGTCAGCGTCGGCACCATCGCCGGCGGCACCGTGACCAATACCGTGCCGGCGCTGTGCCGCTGCGTGGTCGACTTCCGCGTGCCCGACATGGGCGCCGCCGAAGACGTGCTGCGCCGCATGCGCGAACTGTGCGCGGTGGGTCCGGACGTCGAGCTCGACATCGACGTGGAACTGAACCGCCCGCCCATGGTGAAGACCGAAGCCGCCGCCGATCTGCTGGCGCTGGTGCAGGGCTACGCCGAACGCGCCGGCTTCCTGCTGGAAGACGCGCCCATGACGGGCGGCGGCAGCGACGCAAACTTCACGTCCGCCATGGGCATCCCGACGCTGGACGGCCTGGGCGCCGATGGCGACGGCGCGCACACCTTGAACGAGTACATCCTGGTTTCGACGCTGGAACAGCGCATGAAATTCTGGGAACTGCTGTTGAAGGAACTGGCGTAAGCAGCCCTTGCCGTCCCTGAAGGCCGTCCGCCGGCTGCTGCCGGCGCACGTGTTCGCCGCGCATGCCGTGATCGCGGCGGGCGCGGCGTGCGCGCACGCGGGGGAAGCCGAGCCGGCCCGCGACCTGCTCGCCAACCGGCCGACCAGTCCCGCGCCGGCGCAGCCGGGCTGGCTGATCGCGGTCGACAACTGGCAGACGCTGGAAGGCGGCGCCAACGTGAACCGCATCAAGCAGCGCACCACCGGCGTCTATGGCGGCGGCGAGTTCGAGGCGGGCGCCGGCTGGCGCCTGGGCGGCGCGCTGGGCGCCACCCGCAGCCGTGTCCGCATCGACGCCGCCGATCTCCGCCTGGATGTCTACAGCTATACCGCCGGCGTCTACGGCAAGCGGTCGTTCCTGGCCGGCGCCGGCAAGCTGAACCTGCTGGCAGGCGCCTCTTACACCTGGCACGACATCGACACCAAGCGGCATTTCGAAATGCCCGGCGTCATCCCCCGGCAAACGCTGACCGCCGACCTCAGCGCCTATACCGCGCAGGTCTTCTCCGAACTGGGCTACGAACTGCCGCTGTCCGGAATCGCCAGCATCGAACCGTTTGCCGGCGCTGCCTGGCGCAATGTGCGCACGCGCGGCTTCAGCGAATCGGGCGGCTCGACGGCGCTGTCCGCCGACGCCGGCCGCATCGTCCAGACCACGGCAACGCTAGGCGTGCGCGGGCAGGCCGGCTTCGTGCTGGGACCTACCGTGGGCAGGCTGCACGCCACGCTGGGCTGGCGCGGGGCGTTCGGCGACGTGCAGCCCGAAACCACCCTGGCCCTGGACGGCGGCAGCGTGCTGACCGTGACCGGCGCGCCAATCTCCCGGTCCGCCGCGCTGGCAGGCGTGGGCGCCGAACTGGCCGTGTCGCGCTCGGCCGTCATCGGGCTGGCCTACGGCGGCCAGTACGGCGGCGGCAGCCGCGAGCACACGGGTTCGCTGAGCCTGCGCTGGGCCTTCGGCAGTCTCTGAAAACCGCATTCCGCCGTCGCGGAATCCGGCCCCTTTTCGCCTTAGAATTACCCTCCCAGTCTGCGCATTTCTTCTTTCATCATGTCCGATTCCCCCCTGCCCCTCGGCGCCATCGCCTATGGCGTCGCCACGCTGGCCGCCGACGGCGCTGTGCTGGACACCTGGTATCCACGCCCCTCGCTGGCCGACAACTCGCCAGCCAGCGGGACCCGCCACCTGTCGCCCGAGGAAGCCCGCGCCGCACTGGGCGAACACGTGCCCACCGCGCTGATCCGCGACACCCGCCGCAAGGTCGACATCGTCGCGGTGCGCACCGCCATCGCGTCGCTGGACGAACCGCCGGCCGACGCGTACGACGCCTATCTGCGCCTGCACCTGCTCAGCCACCGGCTGATCCGCCCGCACGGCGCCAACCTGGACGGCCTGTTCAACGTGCTGTCCAACGTGGCCTGGACCTCGGCCGGCCCCTGCGCGGTCGACCAGGTGGACGCGCTGCGCTGGCATCTGCGCGCCTCCGGCCAGATCCTGGAGATCCGCGGCGTCGACAAGATTCCCCGCATGACCGACTACGTGATGCCCAGCGGCGTGCGCATCGCCGATACGGCGCGCGTGCGGCTGGGCGCGCACCTGTCGCCCGGCACCACGGTGCTGCATGAGGGCTTCTGCAATTTCAATGCCGGCACGCTGGGCGCGTCCATGGTCGAAGGCCGCATCAGCGCCGGCGTCATCGTCGACGACGGCAGCGACATCGGCGGCGGCGCGTCCATCATGGGCACCATGTCCGGCGGCGGCAAGCAGGTGGTGTCCATCGGCAAGCGCTGCCTGCTGGGCGCTAACTCCGGCATCGGCATTTCGCTAGGCGACGATTGCGTGGTGGAAGCCGGCTGCTACATCACCGCCGGCACGCGCGTGCTGACACCGGAGGGCGCCGTGGTGAAGGCGGTGGCGCTGGCGGGCCAGCACGGCCTGCTGTTCCGCCGCAATTCGCAGACCGGCGCCGTGGAATGCCTGGTGCGCACCGCCGCCTGGGGCACGCTGAACCCGGATCTGCATACGGGGCACTGACAGGCCGGTCAGGCCCCCGGCGGCACCGGCGCAAACCGGTAATGCGCCACCGAACCGCCGCCCGCGATGATAGCGGTGGCTTCGGGCACTTCCTCCCAGGCGCCGGGCATCTCGGTCAGGGGCTCCGACAACAGCAGGAAGGCATCGTCGTCCAGCGCCGCGATCTGCGGATTGTCGGGATACAGCTGGCGCAGATGGCTCACGCAGGTGTTATGGAACAGCGTGCGCGAATCCGCCTCGCTGGAATAGCGCACCGCGATCAGGCGCTGGCCGTCCAGCGCGCAGACCGTCATGTTGATCGGCTGCGCCACGCCATGGCGCCTGCCGGTCTCTTCCACCGCCCCCACCATGCGGGCCAGCGCCTGCAGCGGGTCTTCCTCCAGGCCAAAGCTCAGCGCCAGCAGGAACATCACCTCTGAATCCGTGGAGCCTTCCAGCGAACCGAAATACGCGGGCGCGATCATCAGCATCAAGTCGCGCCTGAGCAGCGGATAGTCGCGGATGACGCCGTTGTGCACGAACAGCCACTGGCCGTGGCGGAACGGATGGCAGTTGGTTTCCTGCGCCGGCGTATCGGTGGCGGCGCGGATGTGCGCCACGAACAGCGGCGCGTGGATGGCCCGCGCGGCCTCGCGCAAGTTGCGGTCGTTCCAGGCCGGATGCACGCTGCGGTAGCGGAACGGCGGTTCCAGCGGCTGGCCTTCGCGCTGGCGGCCGTACCAGCCCAGGCCAAACCCGTCGCCGTTGGTGGTGGTGGCGCCCAGGCGCGAATGCAGGCTCTGGTCGATCAAGGAGTGCTTGGCCTTGAACAACACGCTCTCCATCTGTATGGGACTACCGGTATAAGCCAGCCAGCGACACATGGCGCGCTCCTTCGATCAGCGGGGTTGCCGCGCCCGGACTGCGGGGCCGGCGCAGTCCAGTGTAGGAGCAGGCCGCGGCTTTCCACAAGCGCGGCCCTGACCGGTCCCTATTTCTTCAGCAGCGCCTTCAGCATAGCCATGCGCTCCTTGGGATTCATCGCGGCGGTAGCGGCGTCTTCCTGCATGCGCACGTCGCCCAAGCCCATTTCCTCGATGAAGCGCGAAGGCTCGCGCACCAGGTCCTCGCGCGCACGGCGGCGGCGCTTGCACCAGCTGAGGTTCAGGCTGCGCTGCGCGCGCGTGATGCCCACGTACATCAGCCGCCGCTCTTCCTGGATGCGCGAGGCCAGGTTCTCGGCCGCGCGCGCCGGATCGCCGACCTCGTCGTCCTTGCCCAGGTGGGGCAGCAAACCTTCTTCGACGCCCGCCAGGTACACGTGCGGATACTCCAGGCCCTTGGACGCGTGCAGGGTGGACATCTTCACCGCGTCGGGCTCTTCTTCCTCGCCGCGCTCCAGCATGGTGACCAGCGCCACGTGCTGCACCAGGTCGAACAGTGTCATGTTGTCTTCTTCGGCCTTGCGCTTGAGCCATCCGGTCAGCTCCAGCACGTTCTGCCAGCGCGTCTGCGCGGGCCGCTCCTCGAACAGCTCATACAGATGGCGCTCGTACTGGATGGCTTCCAGCAGATCGTCCAGCAGCGCACCCGCGGGCTCGGCCGGCGCGGCGTTCTTGGCATCGGCGGCGCCGCGGCCGGCGCGCCACTGCATGCGGCGGATGAACTCGGTGAAGGTGCGCAGCGGCTCCAGCTGCCGCGGAGCCAGCAGGCTTTCCAGGCCGGTCTCGGCCACTGCCGCCAGCAGCGACAGCTCACGGCTGGCGGCGTACTGACCCAGCGTCTGCAAGGTGGCCTGGCCGATGCCGCGCTTGGGCGTGGTGGCCGCGCGGATGAAGGCCGGGTCGTCGTCATCGTTGGCCAGGATGCGCAAATAGGCCAGCACGTCGCGCACTTCGGTCTTGTCGAAAAAACTCTGCCCGCCCGAGATCGTGTACGGGATCTTCAAGTTGCGCAGCGCCTGTTCCAGGATGCGCGACTGATGGTTGCTGCGGTAGAGGATGGCGAAATCCTTCCACTGCGCTTGGCGCTCGAAGCGCGAGGCCGACACCTTCATCGCAATGGATTCGGCCTCCTGCTCCTCGCCGTCCATGGCCGATACCAGGATGGGTTCGCCCACGCCCAGGTCGGACCACAGCTTCTTGTCGAACAGCTTGGGATTCTTTTCGATCACCTGGTTCGCGGCGGCCAGGATGCGCTGCACCGAACGGTAGTTCTGCTCCAGCTTGATCAGCTTGATATTGGGGTAATCGGTGGTCAGCTTGGCCAGGTTTTCGATGGTCGCGCCGCGCCAGGCGTAGATGGCCTGGTCGTCGTCTCCCACCGCCGTAAACATGGCGCGCGTGCCGGTCAGCAGCTGCACCAGGCGGTACTGGCACACGTTGGTGTCCTGGTACTCATCCACCAGCAGGTAGCGCACGCGGTTCTGCCAGCGGGTGCGCACCTCTTCGTTGTTGGCCAGCAGCAGCGCCGGAATGCGAATCAGGTCGTCGAAGTCCACCGCCTGGTAGGCGGCCAGCGTGGCGGCGTAGCTGCGGTAGACGTTGGCCGCTTCCACGTCGGCCGGCGTGATGGCTTCGCGCGCGGCGTCGTCCGGCTCCATCAGCCCGTTCTTCCACAGCGAGATGATGCCCTGCACGTGGCGCAGCCGGGCCTTGTCGGTGGTGTTCAACAGCTCCTGGATGATGGCCATGGCATCGTCGGCGTCCAGGATGGAAAACGTGGGCTTCAGGCCCGCGTTGCGCGCTTCCTCGCGCAGCATCTTCACGCCCAGCGAGTGGAAGGTGCTGATGATCAGGCCCTTGGAGAGCTTGCGGTCCACCAGCGTCTTGACGCGCTCGTCCATCTCGCGCGCGGCCTTGTTGGTGAAGGTCAGCGCCACCACGTTGCGCCCCATGTAGCCGCATTCGCGCAGCAGGTAGGCGATCTTCTGCGTGATCACGCGCGTCTTGCCGCTGCCGGCGCCGGCCAGCACCAGGCAGGGGCCGTCCAGGTAAAGCACCGCTTCGCGTTGAGCGGGGTTCATGCCTTGGGCTATAGGTTCGCTGGCGGACATTCGAGTCAGGTGATCATGCGTCGCGGCGGCCCCATTGAAGCTGCGGCCGGCAAGCACGGAGCTTGCGGCCGCCCGTCAGCGGGCCGGTAACACGCGAGAAAAAGGGGACGGGCGCGGCCGCCGCAGCGGGCCTGCCGCGCCGGCGCGATAGAGGAGAAAGATCATAGAACAATCGGGTCGACGGCGCATCGGCCCCTGCCGCAGCCGATCAGATTTCCAGCGGATCCACTTCCAGCTGCCAGCGCACGCGGGCCTCGTTGGCCAAGTACGGCAAATGGTGCGACCAGGATGCCAGGAAGGCCTGCAGGGCCGGTCTGCTGCTGCTTTCCGCCAGCAGCTGCGCGCGCTCGATATTCGCCACGCGCACCACGCGCAGCGGCACCGGGTCGTACAGCATGATGTTGTCCAGGCCCGGAAAATCGGCCGCCCACTCGCCTTCCGGCAAGGCACGCGCCCGCTCCAGGAATTCCAGCGCCACCTTCAGCTCGCGCGCCTCGGCGGTCAGCAGCGCCTGGTAGACGAAAGGCGGCAGGCCGGTGCTTTCGCGCTCGTGCAGCGCATGGCGGGCAAAGCCCGCGTAATCGTGCCGCAACAGCGCCTGGTAGACCGGCTGCTCGGGGTAGTTGGTCTGTATCAGCACCTCGCCATTGCCCTGATGGCGTCCGGCGCGGCCCGCCACCTGCATCAATTGCGCAAACAGGCGCTCCGGCGCGCGGAAGTCGTGCGCGAACAGCATCGAATCCGCGTTCAGCACGCCCACCAGCCCCAGGCGCGCGAAATCGTGGCCCTTGGCCACCATCTGCGTGCCCACCAGGATGTCCACTTCGCCGGCGTGCACCGAGGCGAACAGCGCCTCGGCGCTGCCCTTCTTGCGTGTGCTGTCGGCGTCGATGCGCAGAATGCGCGCCTCGGGAAACAACTCCGCCAGATGTTCCTCGACCCGCTGCGTGCCGCGTCCCATCGGCGCCAGGTCCTGGTCGCCGCATTCGGGACAGGCGCGCGGCACCGGGGCCTGGTAGCCGCAGTGATGGCATTGCAGGCGGTGGCCGCGCCCGTCGGTGCGATGCAGGACGGTGAACGCGGTGCAGCGCGGGCAATTGCTGACCCAGGCGCAGGACTGGCAGTGCAGCACCGGCGAATAGCCGCGCCGGTTCAGGAAGATGAGCGACTGTTCCTTGCGCTCCAGGCGCTGTCCGATGGCTTCAAGCAATAGCGGCGACATGCCCTGCTTCAGTTGCAGGCGGCGCGTGTCCACCAGGCGCATGGAAGGCAGGCTGCTGGCCCGCGCCCGGCCCGGCAGGGTCAGGCGCAGGTAGCGGCCGCGCTCGGCGTGCTGCCAGGTTTCCAGCGACGGCGTGGCCGATCCCAGCACCACCGGGATGTTCAGGTCATGGGCGCGCCATACCGCGAGGTCGCGCGCCGAATAGCGCAAGCCGTCCTGCTGCTTGTAGGACGCGTCGTGCTCCTCGTCCACCACGATCAGGCCCAACTGGCTCAAGGGCGCGAACACCGACATGCGGGTGCCCAGCAGCATGCGCGCCTCGCCGCGCTGGGCGCGGGCCCAGGCCTGCAGGCGCTCGCCGTCGGAAAGGCCGCTATGCATGACCGCCAGCCCGTCCGGCCCGACCAGCGCTTCCAGGCGCGCGCGCAGCGCGCCTTCCAGCTGCGGCGTCAGGTTGATTTCGGGCACCATCAGCAGCACCTGGCGTCCGGCCGCCAGGACCTTCTCGGCCGCGCGCAGATAGACCTCGGTCTTGCCGCTGCCGGTCACGCCATGCAGCAGCACGGGCTTGAATCCGGTCAGCGCGCCTATCGTGTCCACCGCCTCGCGCTGGGCGTCATTGAGTTCGGGTGGCTGATCGGCCTGGGCCGGCGCGCGCGCCGCCTTGCGCTTGCGCCCGTCCAGCCGCGCCACCGGTCCGCCCGCGGAGCGCTTGCCCTGGTAGGCGGTAGGCTTGCGCAGCGGCGGCGGCAGGGTGGGCAGCATCACCTCACCCAGCGGGCGCTGGTAGTAATCCGCGGCAAAGCGGGCCAGGCGCAGCCAGTCCTCGTCGAACGGCGGCAAGTCCGCCAGCACCTCTTCGATCGGGCGGATCTGCTTGGGGTCGAACGAGGGCTCGGCCGGGTTGTCCACCACCACGCCGATCAGCTTGCGGCGGCCGAACGGCACGATGACCCGCAGGCCCACCGTCACCGGCGCGTCGCTGCGGTAATCGAAGGGGCCAGGTAGGGGCACGTCCAGGGCCACGCGCACCCAACACACCGCCTCAGGGGGGGTATTGGCCTGCGCTTCAGACATGGATGCTAGGACGGTGCATGTAGAAGGATGATCCCGGATGATGCCGGCGCGCTCGCTTTTCCGCCTGTGGATAACTTTGGGGAAAAGGCTGGAGCAACATCGGCAATTGGAATTTGACAAGATTGCGCAAACTTGCGAAATCTTGTTGAAAACCCATATTTCATCATTAAAAACAATGAGTTATGCAAGCTTTCCAGATTGTAAACTAGCTTCTAAAGGGTTTTCCCCGAGAGCAATCTTGCTGTGCACAAGTGCCTTCCGGGGCCCTCCCGCTCCGGCCCTGCGGACCGAAGCGTTCACTTACTTACCCCCGCAGCGAACGGCTGTGCTGGTGGACTTCCTCCACCAATTCGGCTACGGCTTCTGGAGGAGTAAAGCGTGAAATTCCGTGTCCCAGGTTGAACACATGGCCGCCCTTGCCCACCGGTCCGAAGGCGTCCAGCACGCGCCGCGCCTCGGCGCGGATGGCGGGTCCGCCACCGAACAGGGCCATGGGATCCAGGTTGCCCTGGAACGCGACCGAGTCCCCGGTGCGGCGGCGCGCGGCCGCCAGGTCCACCGTCCAGTCCAGGCCCACGGCGTCCGCGCCGCAGGCTGCGATCTGTTCCAGCCACTGGCCGCCGCCCTTGGTGAAGACGATGGCCGGCACGCGCCGGCCTTCGTGCTCGCGGGTCAGGCCAGCCACGACCTTACGGGTGTAGGCCAGCGAAAACTGCTGGAACAGGCCATCGGCCAGCACGCCGCCCCAGCTGTCGAACAGCATCACGGCTTGCGCGCCCGCGGCGATCTGCGCGTTCAGGTACTGCAGCGTGGCTTCGGCATTGATCTCCAGGATGCGGTGCAGCAGGTCGGGCCGCGCATACAGCATGGTCTTGATCAGGCGGTAGTCGTCGCTACCCTGGCCTTCCACCATGTAGCAGGCGATGGTCCAGGGGCTGCCGGCAAAGCCGATCAGCGGCACCTTGCCATCCAGGTCGCGCCGGATCGTGCGCACGGCGTCGAAGACGTAGCGCAGCTTGTCCATGTCCGGCACCGCCAGGCGCGCCACGTCTTCCTCGGTGCGCACCGGGCGGGCAAAGCGCGGCCCCTCGCCTTCGGCGAAGTCCAGGCCCAGGCCCATGGCGTGCGGCACCGTCAGGATGTCCGAGAACAGGATGGCCGCGTCCAGGTCGAAACGCTCCAGCGGCTGCAGCGTGACTTCCGACGCGTAGTCCGGGTTCTGAGCAAGGCCCATGAAGGAACCGGCGCGGGCCCGCGTCTGGCGGTACTCGGGCAGGTAGCGGCCCGCCTGGCGCATCAGCCAGATCGGGGTGTAGGGCACGGGCTCGCGCAGCAGCGAGCGCAAGAACACATCGTTCTTCAAGACGGAAGCAGACACGACTATCCTCGATGATCGGAAGCCGTGATTTTACTTCCCTTGGCCGCTCCATCGCGGGAACCCGCAGGCTCGGACTTGCCCGTGCGCAAGCGCGGCGCTTTCAGGGCTGGGCGGCGGCTTCCTGCGCGGCCTGCCGGTAGGGCGCGGCCTCGATGCCGTGCTTGCGCATCAACGCCCAGAACGCGCGCCGGTGCTTGCTGCAGGCGCGCGCCGCCTGCGCCACGTTGCCGCCATGGCGCGACAGCGCCAGCCGGATGTAGTCGCGCTCGAAGCCGTCCACCACCTTCGCCTTGGCGATGCGGAAGGATTCCTGCGCGGACCGCGAATGCGCGGTGCGCGCGTTGGTCAGGACCTGCTCGGCGAACTCCGCCGCAGCCCGGGCGCGTATTGCCTGAGACCGCTGCCCGCCGGCCTCGCCCGGCAGCGGCCGCGAATCGCGGAAACGGCCGGCAGGTTCGCGATATCCGGCTACGGGCTCGCGATATCCAGCCGCAGGTTCGCGATAGCCGGCGGCAGCTTCGCGGTAGCCGGCGGCAGGCCCGCGGTAGCTGGCCGCGGGTTCGCGCAGATCGGCCCGCACCACGCCGCGCCCTGGCACTCCCCGGGCCATGCGGCCCAGGCGCACCCGCATGCTCTCAAGGCAAACGGGCTGCGTGATGAAATCCGCGGCGCCCAGGTTCAGCAGGTCTTCGATCGCGGGCGCCTTCATGTCGGAGAGCAGCAACAGCACCGGCGTGGTCAATTCGGCGCGCGCCTGCTGCAAGGCCATGCGCGTCCAGGCCAGGGAAAACGGCGCGACCGGCAGGATGCAGGCGTCGTAACGCCTGAACGCCACCGCCAGCCGGGCCAGCGCCTGCACGTCCGGCTGGACCGGCTCATGCGCTTGAGGCGCTTCGGCCGCCCCGGCATAACGCAAGGGGTTCAGGGACGCCAGATGCAGCCGCAAGCGCGTCTGCCTGACCGGATGCTGCGCGACCCAATCGCGCATTGCCCCATCGTGGCCCGGCGCCAGCAGGACTCCGCAATCCAGGACTTCTCGCACGCTCCCCTCCAAAGCTTGACCAGGAAAAGCTGAAGGCTACTGTTGCAGCAGCCGCCCAGCTATTCGTAGTGAGCACATTGCGGGTGACGCCTTGGTCACGGAGACGCGCGCGACTGGTATGAAAAAAGCGGCCCGCAGGCCGCTTTTTTCAAGTCCGGGGCGAACCCCGGGGCATAGCGTCGCTTAGTGCGAACGGCCGCCTTGGCGCAGCTTGCGCGCCGCGATGGCTTGCGCAGCCAGCATGGCGAGTTCAGCTTCGACCACGGCGATGTCCGCCTTGTCCTTGGCGTTGGCCAGGGCCTGTTCGGCCTTCTGGCGCGCTTCCAGGGCGCGGGCTTCGTCCAGGTCGGCGGCACGGATGGCCGTGTCGGCCAGAACCGTCACGCTGCCCGGCTGCACTTCCAGAATGCCCCCGGCGACGAAGATGTTTTCCTCGCCTTGGTCGGCACGAACGATCTTGACCGTCCCGGGGCGTATGCGCGAAATCAGCGGGGTGTGGCCGGGCAGAATGCCCAGTTCACCCGCTTCGCCAGGCAGCACCACGAACTTCGCCTCACCGGAGAAGATCGCTTCCTCTGCGCTGACGACATCCACATGCAGGGTAGCCATATCGGTTCCTTATTGCAGTTTCTTGGCCTTCTCGAAGGCCTCGTCGATCGAGCCGACCATGTAGAAGGCCTGTTCCGGCAGCGCATCGCACTCGCCGTTCACGATCATCTTGAAACCACGGATGGTTTCGGCCAGCGGAACGTACTTGCCGGGCGAACCGGTGAACACTTCGGCAACGTGGAACGGCTGCGACAGGAAGCGCTGGATCTTACGAGCGCGGGCCACGGCCTGCTTGTCTTCCGGCGACAGTTCGTCCATGCCCAGAATCGCGATGATGTCGCGCAGTTCCTTGTAGCGCTGCAGCGTCTGCTGCACGCCACGGGCAACGGCGTAGTGCTCCTCGCCCACGACTTGCGGGTCGAGCTGGCGGCTGGACGAATCCAGCGGGTCCACGGCCGGGTAGATACCCAGGGCGGCGATGTCACGCGACAGCACGACGGTCGAGTCCAAATGCTGGAAGGTCGTGGCAGGCGACGGGTCGGTCAAGTCGTCCGCAGGGACGTACACGGCCTGGATCGAGGTGATCGAGCCGGTCTTGGTCGACGTGATGCGCTCTTGCAGCTTGCCCATTTCTTCGGCCAGCGTGGGCTGGTAACCCACCGCCGACGGCATACGGCCCAGCAGTGCGGACACTTCGGTACCGGCCAGGGTGTAGCGGTAGATGTTGTCCACGAAGAACAGGATGTCGCGGCCTTCGTCGCGGAACTTCTCGGCCATGGTCAGGCCGGTCAGCGCCACGCGCAGACGGTTGCCCGGGGGTTCGTTCATCTGACCGAACACCATCGCAACCTTGTCCAGAACGTTCGACTCTTCCATTTCATGGTAGAAGTCGTTGCCTTCGCGGGTACGCTCGCCCACGCCGGCGAACACCGACAAGCCGCTGTGCTGCTTGGCGATGTTGTTGATCAGTTCCATCATGTTGACGGTCTTGCCCACGCCGGCGCCGCCGAACAGGCCGACCTTGCCGCCCTTGGCGAACGGGCAAACCAGGTCAATAACCTTGATGCCGGTTTCCAGCAGTTCCACCGACGGCGACAGCTCGTCGAAACGGGGAGCCGCTTGGTGAATGCCGCGCTTTTCGTCGTGCTGGATCGGGCCGGCTTCGTCGATGGGACGACCCAGCACGTCCATGATGCGGCCGAGCGTGCCGGTGCCGACGGGCACCGAGATCGGGGCGCCCGTGCCGGTGACCTTCATGCCGCGGCGCAGACCGTCGCTGGAGCCCAGCGCAATGGTACGCACCACGCCGTCGCCCAGCTGTTGCTGCACTTCCAGCGTCAGACCCTTTTCGGCGAACGAGGAACCCTCGTCGGCCAGAGTAAGCGCTTCGTAGATCTTGGGCATTTGATCGCGGGGGAACTGAATATCCACCACGGCGCCGATGCACTGAACGATGGTTCCGTTGCTCATGTCGATTCCTTGCTTGATAGCTTTTGACGGGATGCTGCCTGCCTCAAACGGCGGCAGCGCCCCCTACGATTTCCGAAATTTCTTTGGTGATCGCGGCCTGACGGGTCTTGTTGTAGACCAGTTGCAGATCGCCGATGACCTTCTTGGCGTTGTCCGACGCCGCCTTCATGGCGACCATCCGGGCCGACTGCTCCGAAGCCATGTTCTCGGCCACGGCTTGGTACAGCAGGCCTTCAACGTAACGCTGCAGCAGGTCGTCGATCACGCTACGGGCGTCGGGTTCGTAGATGTAATCCCAGCTGTAGTCCGACTTCACTTCCGAGGTCTTGGCCAGGCTATCAGCGCCCGTCTGGTACGGATCATCCAAACCGCTGGCCAGAGGCAGCAGGCGCAAGAACAGCGGCTCCTGCTTCATCGTGTTGACGAAGCGGGTCGAAGCCACGTACAGCGCGTCGATGCGGCCTTCCAGGTAGGCGTCCAGCTGCACCTTGATCGCGCCCAGCAGGCGGTCGAGTTGCGGCTTGTCGCCCAGTTGCACTTCCTGGGAAACCAGTTTGGCGCCGATGCGGGTCAGCACGCCCACGCCCTTGTTGCCGAAAGCGGTCGCCTGCACGGCGATGCCGTTCTTCTCGAACTCTTTCAGCTTGCCCAACGTCACGCGGGTGATGTTGGTGTTCAAGCCGCCGCACAAGCCCTTGTCGGTCGTGACCATGATCACGCCGACCGCCTTGACTTCGCGTTCGACCAGGTACGGGTGGCTGTACTCGGGGTTGGCCTGCATCAGGTGCGCAGCAATTTCGCGCACCTTGGTGGCATACGGACGGCCAGCACGCATCCGTTCCTGCGCCTTGCGCATCTTGGATGCGGCGACCATTTCCATCGCCTTGGTGATCTTGCGCGTGTTTTGCACGCTCTTGATCTTGGTTCGGATTTCCTTAATTCCGGGCATTGCGCTTTCCTGTGAAGACTGGCCGATGGGTTCCGCTCGCGCCTCAACCATCCGGGAAGGATGGGTGAGGCGTCGCGGACGCCTAACCCATCACTTTCTTAAAAAGCACCGTGCTTCTTGAATTCCTGAATGGCGGCGGCCAATTCGGCCTCGTCATCCTTGGACAGTTCCTTGGTGTCTTCGATGCGCTGGATCAGGGCCGCATGCTTGGCCTTCAGTTGATCCTTCAGCGACTTCTCGAACGACAGCACTTGGGCCACGTCCACTTCATCCAGGTAGCCGTTGTTGACCGTGTACAGCGTGACGGCCAGTTCCCACACCTGCAGCGGCTGGTATTGCGGCTGCTTGAGCAGTTCCACCACGCGCTTGCCGCGTTCCAGCTGGCGACGGGTCGCGTCGTCCAGGTCGGAAGCGAATTGAGCGAAGGCGGCCAGTTCACGGTACTGCGCCAGGTCGGTACGGATACCGCCGGACAGCTTCTTGACGACCTTGGTCTGAGCAGCGCCACCCACACGCGACACCGAGATACCGGCGTTGATTGCGGGGCGGACACCGGCGTTGAACAGGTCGGTTTCCAGGAAGATCTGGCCGTCGGTGATCGAGATCACGTTGGTCGGAACGAAGGCCGACACGTCGCCTGCCTGGGTTTCGATGATCGGCAGCGCGGTCAGCGAGCCGGTCTTGCCCTTGACGGCGCCGTTGGTGAACTTCTCGACGTACTCTTCGTTCACGCGGGCAGCGCGTTCCAGCAGGCGCGAGTGCAGGTAGAACACGTCGCCCGGGTAGGCTTCGCGGCCCGGCGGACGGCGCAGCAGCAGCGACACTTGGCGATAGGCCCAGGCTTGCTTGGTCAGGTCGTCATAAACGATCAGGGCGTCTTCGCCGCGATCGCGGAAGTATTCGCCCATCGTGCAGCCGGCGTAGGCGGCCAGGTACTGCATGGCGGCCGAGTCGGAGGCCGAAGCGGCCACGACGATGGTGTATTCCATCGCGCCGTGCTCTTCCAGCTTGCGCACCACGTTGTTGATCGTCGAAGCCTTCTGGCCGATAGCGACGTACACGCAGGTGACGCCCTTGCCCTTCTGGCTGATGATCGTGTCGACGGCCACGGCGGTCTTGCCGGTCTGGCGGTCGCCAATGATCAGTTCGCGCTGGCCGCGGCCGATCGGCACCATCGAGTCGATAGCCTTGATGCCGGTTTGCAGCGGTTGCGACACCGAGCGGCGGGCGATAACGCCAGGCGCCACTTTTTCGATGATGTCGGTGGCCTTGGCGTTGACCGGGCCCTTGCCGTCGATCGGCTCGCCCAGCGTGTTCACCACGCGGCCCTTCAGTTCGGGACCGACCGGAACTTCCAGAATGCGGCCGGTCGTCTTGACCTGGTCGCCTTCGGAAACGCCGGTGTAGTCGCCGAGAATAACGGCGCCGACGGAATCACGCTCGAGGTTGAGCGCCAGACCGAAAACGTTGTTGGGGAATTCGAGCATTTCGCCCTGCATCACGTCGGACAAGCCGTGGATGCGGGTAATACCGTCGGTCACGGACACGACGGTGCCCTGAGTACGGACATCAGCCGAAGCGCCCAGGCCCTCGATGCGGCTCTTGAGCAGTTCGCTGATCTCGGAGGGATTGAGTTGCATATTGACTCCTGGAATCCTGTTAGTTGCCTTAAGCGGCGAGCTGATCGCGCATGCGGGCCAATTGGGCTTGTACGGAAGTATCGAGCACCTGGTCACCGACGGCCACGCGCACGCCGCCGATCAGCGACGGATCGACGGTGACGCTGGGCTTGAGCTTGAGGCCGAATTTTTGTTCAAGTGCGGTAACCAGCTCTTTGACCTGGGCATCGCTCATCTCGAACGCGCTGGTGATTTCCGCCTGCGCCGTGCCGTCGTGACGATTCCGCAGCACCGCGAATTGCGCGGCGATGTCGGGCAGCAGCAGCAACCGGTCGTTTTCGACCAGCAGCTCGATGAAATTGCGGGCGGCTTGAGGCAGTTCGGCCTTTACCAGGCCGGAGAACAGCTCGACGCGCTGCTTGTCGCCCAGACGCGGGTCGGCCATGGCCTCGCGCACGTCGGGGTTGGAGGCGACCTGAGCCAGTTCGCTGACCAGGTCGGACCAGGCCGGCAAGCCGGCACGGTCGTCGCGCGCCGCGCTGAAGAGCGCTTCAGCGTAGGGCCGGGCAACAGTGGAAAGTTCAGCCATGACGGTCCCGGATTAAAGCTGCGCGCGAAGCTGGTTGAGCAGCTCGGCGTGTGCGCGGGCGTCAACCTCGCGCTTGAGGATCTGTTCAGCACCCTTGACGGCCAGCGCAGCGACGTCGTCGCGCAGCAGGTCACGGGCGCGCTGGACTTCCTGCGCGGCATCCTGGGCAGCCTGCGCCACGATACGGGCGCGCTCGGCTTCCGCTTCACGGCGGGCCTGCTCGATCAGGGAGGCGGCTTGCTTCTCGGCCTCGATGATGCGGGCGTGGTTTTCGGACTTGGCAGAAGCCTCGATCAGACTGACGCGCGCCTGGGCTTGAGCCAGATCGGCTTTGCCCTTCTCGGCGGCGGCCAGGCCGTCGGCGATTTTCTGGCGGCGCTCGTCCATCGCCTTCGTCAGGGGAGGCCACACGAATTTCATCGTGAACCAGCCCAGAACGAAGAACACGAGCATCTGGAAAATGATCGTCGCGTTCAGATTCACGGTCGTTCCTTTAACACCTTTCGGCTCCGACCGCACCCGGAAAGGGGCGTCACGGAGCACTCGATACTTTGCTGGGCGGCGACGGAGCTTGCACTCGCACCGCCGCCAGCGTCATGACCCGCCTTTTCGCCGGCGGGCGGTGCCTTAGCCGACGAACGGGTTGGCGAAGGCGAACAGCATGGCGATACCCACGCCGATCAGGAATGCCGCGTCGATCAGGCCAGCCAGCAGGAACATCTTCGTTTGCAGAGCGTTCATCAGTTCAGGCTGACGAGCCGAGGCTTCCAGATACTTGCCGCCCATCAGTGCGATGCCGATGCAAGCGCCGATAGCGCCCAGACCGATGATAAGACCGCAAGCGAGGGCAACGAAAGCGACGTTGGTCATGACAACTCCTTGGTTAGAAATCTGAAGTCAAAAATTGAAAAATAAGGGGTACTGCTCAATGCAAGATAATCTTGCTATCCCGCGCTGGCCGGGTGGCCAACACGGGAAATCGGGGGGATCAGTGGCCTTCGTGAGCCTGGCCGAGGTACACCAGCGTCAGCATCATGAAGATGAAGGCCTGCAGCAGGACGATCAGGATGTGGAAGATCGCCCAGATGGAACCGGCCAGGATGTGACCGATGCCCAAGCCGATGCTGGCGCCGTTGAAGCCGGTCCAGGCGCCGCCCAGCAGGGCGATCAGCATGAAAATCAGTTCGCCGGCGAACATGTTGCCGAACAACCGCATGCCCAGCGACACGGACTTGGCGGCGTATTCGATCAGGTTCAGCAGCAGGTTGAACGGAGCCAGCACGATGGCGCCGATGCCGTGCGCGTGGAACGGCGCGGTGAACAGTTCCTTGACGAAGCCGCCCGGGTGCTTGATCTTGATGCCGTAATAGAACATCAGCAGCAGCACGCCCAGCGACATGCCCATCGGCACGTTCAGGTCGGCGGTCGGCAGAATGCGGTGGTAGTAGAGCGGGTCGCCGTGTTCAGCGCCCAGGCCGGTCCAGCGCCAGATCGAGGGCAGCAGGTCCACGGGCAGCAGGTCCAGCGCGTTCATCAGGATGATCCAGAGGAACACGGTGAGCGCCAGCGGGGCGATGAAGAGACGGCTCTTGGCGTTGTGGACGATGCCCTTGGCCTGGTCGTCGACCATGTCGACGATCATTTCCACGAAGGCCTGGAAACGGCCCGGCACGCCATTGGTGGCGCGGCGCGCAGCGCGCCACAGGAAGAAAACGACGATCAGACCCATCAGGCCCGACCAGAACAACGAGTCGTAGTTGATGATGTCGAACTGAGCGATAGCGCTCTGTTTCTCACCCGTATTGTTCAGATGCACCAGGTGGTGCTGAATATACGCGGACTGAGGCGACACGTCGCTGGCAGCAGCCATTTGAATCCTACCCTATTTGCTGTATGCCCGGTCCTTGCGAACCGGACGATTCCACGATTTCGTTTGCCGCAAACCTGCTCGGCGCTATGACAACTTGCGGAACATCAGGAGCAGGAGATAGCCCTTCAATGTGAGTATCAAGCCGAGCAGCGCGGCAGGCCATACGAGGCTATCCTGCGCCACACGCGAAAGCAGCCACAACAGCAACGCCGTTGCGAACAACTTGATCAACTCACCAGAGAGAAAGGTAAAGGGACTGGCCTTTCCGGCCCGCACGCTGACAACCAGGCGCAATGCGAACAACGCATTGGGAATGAAATACGCTCCCGCCCCCGCCAACGCCGACCAACCTGCCGCCGCCCCTCCGACAACCCCCGCAATCACTGCTGCTGCGAGCCCCATGGCACCTTGCGCAGCCAATGCCAACAGGAGCCCGCGGCTGGCTTGAGCATTCAGCGCCGCGCGATCCGCGTCACTGAGAACCAGAACTTTATCCGTCATGTCGTGGTCAAACCCTGCTTGCTTCTGACCTTGACCTTCAACCGGACCCTGCCGCACTTCCTGCTGCATGGAGTTCTGTTGCATCAAACTTCCTCGCTTTGCTTCTTTGCCCCTATCAGAACCGGCGCGTCCCGCTGCCCGTAGCTGCCTCCCATAGCGTGCGTAGTCCGTTGATTTAAAACACGTTATCAACGCCCTATCCGCTACTTGTCAGCCGCTACGTGTTCTTATCCCGCAAGCGTCAAACCCGCAGAGTATAGCGTGATTCTTTTTACCCTAGCAAATGACTTTCGGCCGTTTGTAAGGCGTAAACAACGCTCGGATCGAAGGAAATTGGGGACGTGAATTGGCCCCTTCCGACGCCGGCGCAAACCCTGCGCAATGAAGCGCGGCCATCCTTGATGGAGGCCGCGCTTTTTAACACATCTACAACCCGCGATCAGTCTTCCTTGACCGGCGGCGGCGCCCACAGGCCGTCCAGCGCGGTGTCCTGCGGCCAGTACAGGCGCATGCTGAGCAGGAACGGCGCATCGGCGGCCGGCGAGGCAATCCAGTTCGAGCGCTTGCGCTCGCCGGGATCGCGGCGCTGAATGTAGATGTCCAGCGACCCGTCGGCGTTGTACTTCAGGCCGTCGGTGCTGCGCAGCACGTAGCGGTTGGCCGGGTTGTCGGCAAAGCCGTGCTTCTCGTTATAGACATGCAGCGACCAGAAGGCGTTGACCGGCGGCAATTGGCCCTTGTCGAAGTGCAGCACGTAGTCCTCGTTGGAATTCAGCGCGCGGCCCTTGGAATCCGACACCGTGACCGGGTACAGCACGTCCTCGGGCGTCGGCGCGCCCAGGCCGGCGTAGGCGATGGCGGCGCGGCGCGTGTAGTCGGTGCCGTACGTGCCGATGCCGCTCAGCACCGTGCCCCAGCCATTCATCGGCGTGCCCAGGCGCGACACGCCGTCGGCGATGCGGCGACCCGCCAGCGGTTGGGCCTGCGCCAGCGCCTGCTGCACGGCCGGGCTCAGCCGGCCGTACGAGAACGGCTGGCGGGGATCCATGCCGATGCGGCGCATGCGGTCCAGCATCGGCGTGTCGTTGGCGTGCGGCGGATTGTTGCGCATCACGTCGAAGAACAGCGTGAAGAACGACGCCGCGTCCATGCCCGCGGCCTGCTCGGCCGGCGTGCCGTCAGGCACCGTCACGGGCATCGGCGGTGGCAGGTCGCTGCCGATGGGAGCCGAGCCCACACCAGGCCCAGTCTGCGGATAGGCGGTGCGCGCGCCGCGGCTGCCTGCGGGGCGTGCGGCCGCGACAGGCGCCGCAACCATCGGGCTGGCCGTCATGCCGGCCTGGATCTGATTGACGGCCGCATAGTCCTGCGGGCCGCCCGCCTGGGTCCAGCCGATGAGCCAGCCGGTGGCGGTGGGGCTGTGGATCACGTCCATGCCGGCCGGCACGCTGCCCTGCCAGCCGGGGCCGACGATGGCGAAGGATTGCGCGCCGTTGCCGTTGGTGCGCGTGCCGCGCGAAGCGAACACGTCGCTCCACATGTCCAGGGCCGACAACACCATATAGCGGTTGCCGGTCGCGGGCAGGTTCACGATCAGCGGCGCGCGCGACACGTCGAACCAGAGGCTGGAATAAAGCGCATCGGCGCTGGGCCAGGGCACGTCGGCCACGCGAGGGTCCGGGAACGAGGCCTTGTGGCCGAACTGGTTCATGGGGGCCTTGCCGTCCAGCGGGGTCTGCACGGCGGTGGCCTGGCGGCGAGCCAGTTCCATCAGCACCATCGGGTACGCGTAGACGTAGGCGTCGATGGCGATATCGCGCAGTTCTTGCTCGCTCATCTGCGGCGCAGGCGCCGAGGCGGCCGGATACGGCGTTTCGGACACCAGGCGCAAGGACGAACGCGGTGACTGCGCCTGGACGGCGGTCACGAAGCAGGCGCTCAACGCGCCGGCAAGAACCGCGGCGGACCAGCGGCGGGTAGCGATGGATGTACGCATGCAAGGCTCCTTATTTTGGTTTTTCAAGCGAGCCGCCGCGCCGGAAGGACTTGCCAGTTCGGGCAAGCCTCTCTGGCGCGGCACCTCGCGATGACGCCTTTTCAGGATAGGACTGATACCTGCAACAAGGTGCTGCCCGTGCGTTTCAAAACGCAACCCGACACGCGGACAGGAACGCATGAAAAAAAAACGCGCCCTGTCAGGGCGCGCGACGCAGATCCAGGGCCGCCCGGGCCGAAAGCGCGGGCGTAACAAGGATTAACGGTGTTTGAAGTCCGGTTTGCGCTTCTCGGTGAAAGCGGCCATCCCTTCCTTCTGGTCTTCCGTGGCGAACAGCGAATGGAACACGCGGCGCTCGAACAGCAGGCCTTCATTGAGCGAGCCTTCGAAGGCGCGGTTGACGCATTCCTTGGCCATCATGACCGAGGGCAGCGACATGGAGGCGATGACGGTGGCCGCGTCCATGGCCTCTTCCATGAGCTTGTCGGCCGCGACCACGCGCGACACCAGGCCGGCGCGCTCGGCTTCCTCAGCGCCCATCATGCGTGCGGTCAGCGCCAGGTCCATGGCCTTGGCCTTGCCCACCGCGCGCGGCAGGCGCTGCGTGCCGCCCGCGCCGGGGATCACGCCCAGCTTGATTTCGGGTTGGCCGAACTTGGCCGTGTCGGCGGCAATGATGATGTCGCACATCATGGCCAGTTCGCAGCCGCCGCCCAGGGCGTAGCCGGCCACGGCGGCGATCACGGGCTTGCGTATGCGCTTGAGCGTTTCCCAGTTGCGCGTGATGTATTCGCTGCCATAGACGTCCATGTAGGACCAGTCTTTCATGGCGCCGATGTCGGCGCCGGCGGCGAAGGCCTTTTCACTGCCCGTGATGACCACGGCGCCGATGTCGGCGTCCGCTTCGAACGCCAGCAGCGCCGCGCCGAGCTCATCCATCAGTTGATCGTTCAAGGCGTTCAGGGCCTTGGGGCGGTTCAGCGTCAGCAGGCCGACGCGCCCCCGGGTTTCGACCAGCACAAACGACTCGCTCATTGATGTCTCCAAATGAAGTATGAAAGTAAGATATGGCCATGGAAAAAGACAACGCTCTGCCGCTACTTTACCGCCTCGCGCCCCATGACCCGGCCGGACACCGCTACCGGATAACCCTAAGCATCGCAGCCCCCTCCCCCGACGGCCAGCGCCTGTCGCTGCCGGCCTGGATTCCGGGCAGCTATCTGATCCGCGATTTCTCCCGCCAGATCGAATCCCTGGCGGCTTATTCGGGCACGCGCCGCGTGCCCGTCGAGAAGACCGACAACCACACCTGGCAGGCCGCGCCCTGCGACGGTCCGCTGCGGGTGGAGTACGAAGTCTATGCCTGGGACCTGTCGGTGCGCGGCGCGCACCTGGACGAGACCCACGGCTTCTTCAACGGCACCAGCGTGTTCCTGCGCGTGCACGGCCAGGACCACCTGCCCTGCCTGGTGGACCTGGAACCGCCGCGCTCGATCTCTGACTGGAAGGTCTACACCAGCCTGCCGGAAGCGCGCGGCCACAAGGGCGCGGCGCGGCGCCACGGCTTCGGGCTGTACCTGGCGCCGGACTATGACGCGCTGATCGACCATCCGGTGGAAATGGGCACGCCGCAGGTGTCGAGCTTCGTGGCGCACGGCGCCGAACACGAGCTGGTGTTCACCGGCGTCGCGCCCAAGCTGGACCTGGCGCGCATTACGGACGACGTGCGCAAGATCTGCGAGACGCAGATCGCTTTCTTCGAGCCGCGCAGCAAGCGCGCGCCCTTCCTGGACAGCTCGGACCGCTATGTCTTCATGACGATGGTCACCGGCGACGGCTACGGCGGGCTGGAGCATCGCGCCAGCACGGCGCTGATGACGGCGCGCAAGGACCTGCCGGTAATGGGCCAGCAGGGCCAGGGCGAAGGCTACCGCGGCTTCCTGGGCCTGGTGAGCCACGAGTATTTCCATACCTGGAACGTCAAGCGGATAAAGCCGGATGCCTTCGTACCCTACGATCTGGCGCAACCGGACCTGACGCGCTTGCTGTGGGTGTTCGAAGGCTTCACGTCCTATTACGACGACCTGCTGCTGTTGCGCTCTGGCGCGATCACCCAGCCCGACTATCTGCGCCTGCTGGCCAAGACCATCACCAGCGTGGCGCGCACGCCGGGCCGGCTGAAGCAGTCGGTGGCCGAGAGTTCATTCGATGCCTGGACGCGCTATTACAAGCAGGACGAGAATTCGCCGAACGCGCTGGTCAGCTACTACACCAAGGGCGCGCTGGTGGCATTGGGGCTGGATCTGCTGATCCGCCGGGAAACGAACGGGGCCCGCTCGCTGGACGATGTGATGCGGCTGCTGTGGAACCGGTATGGGCGCGATTTCTACCAGGGCAAGCAGCAAGGCGTGGCTGAGGACGCGCTGCCTGGCTTGATACTCGAAGCGACGGGCGTGGATACGAAGCGCTTCATTGCGCGCCATGCCTATGGGACGGCGGACGTGCCGCTGGCGGAGCTGTTGGAACCCCAGGGTATCAAGCTGCAGTGGAAGACGGCGGCCAATATTCCTTCGCTGGATGTGCGCACGCGCAAGCAGGGTGAGTCGCTGACGCTGGCGACGGTGCTGGAGGGCGGCGCGGGGCACAAGGGTGGCCTGTCGGCCGGGGATGTGCTGGTGGCGGTGGACGGCTTGCGGGTGGATGCGCCGGCGGGGCTGGAGCTGTTGCTGGCGCAGTACAGGGTGGGGGACCGAGTGACTGTGCATGTGTTCCGGCGGGATGAGTTGAGGGAGTTTCGGGTCAGGTTGAGTGCGCCCGAGGCTTTGGATTGTGTATTGACGAGCTAGGTTTTTTTGCTTTGCTCGTTTCTGGCAAGGGCCGCCCTATTTGGGGCGGCCCTTCTTGTTTCTTTTGACCGCCTGACGCGGCGGCCCGCCCGGTAGCGCGGGGCAACGACTGCGGTCCGGAGCCTGCGCTCCGGACTTCCCCTGCGTCATCCTCGTCACCGCCTGCGACGGTTCCTTCGGATTCCCTTGGGCTTATCGACGCCCCGCGCTACCGGCCTGCCCGCCACACCCGGCTCCGCTGCTTGAATCTTCACGGACGCTGGGGCGAGTTGTGTACTTGGCATTCTTACCTCGGACTGGATGATGCGGAGGATCTTGCGGGGCCCGCCCCAGGCCGGCCGCGCGGGCGGCCTTTTGGGGCTTACGCGGTGTCTTGCGTGTTGAGCGACTCCTCTCTCATTCATCCTTCATCTGCGCCGCCGTCTGCAAGAACGCATCCAGCGCGCGCCTGCGTCCCTGCCTGCGGGTCACGGCGTAGACCATGGCGCGGGCGATGTCGGCGGGCAAGGCGCAAATGGCGAGGCGGTCGGTGGCGTGGCGGCAGGTGGAGCGCGGGACCAGGGCCACGCCCAGGCCGGCGGCGACGAGCGCCAGTTGGGCGGGGACTTCGGCGACGGTTTGGGCGGCTGACAGGGGCAGGCCGGCGCGGGCGCAGGTTTCGGCCAGGGTGCGGGCGAAGGCCGAGGTGTCCTGGCGCAGCATGACGAAGGCTTCGCCGGCGAGGTCGCCGAGTTCCAGGCGCTTGCGGGCGGACAGGGGGTGGCCTTTGGGGAGCACGGCCACGACGGGGTCGGGCCATAGGGGCATGGACTGCAGTTCCTCGTCGTCGACGGCGGTGCGCGAGATGCTGACGTCGATGCGGTGGCCGCGCAGCGCTTCCAGCTGCGCGGCCGGGTTCATTTCGTTGAGCAGGACGGAGACCTGGGGATGGGTGCCCTTGTAGCGGGCGATCAGGGCCGGCACGGGACCCATGAAGTGCGATCCGGACAGGCCGACCTCGATGCGACCGGCCAGGCCCTGGTCCACGGCGCGGACGCGGACGGTGGCGTCCTTCAGGCTGGCGAGCAGCGCGCGCACGTCGTTCAGGAAGGCTTCGCCGGCCTCGGTCAGGGTCACGCGGCGGTTGTTGCGGTCGAACAGCTTGACCTCGAGTTCGCGCTCCAGCTGCGCGATCTGCAGGCTGAGCGGCGGCTGCGAGATGTGCAGGCGCGCCGCGGCCCGGGTGAAGTTCAGCTCTTCGGCCAGCACGGCGAAATAGCGGAGTTGGCGGATTTCCATGGCGGCCAGTTATTTGGGAAAGATATCAAACCAGATAAAAACTATATTGGAAAATATCGTTCCCCGCGACCAGAATAAGTCCTGCCGCCAGAGCACACGACAACATCCGGGGACCTGCCATGACACCGGCGCCCGCCGCCGCAGGCACTGCCACCGGCTGACATCCCGATTCCGAATTGCCGGCTTTCCGCGCTCCGCGGCGGGCCGGCCCCGTTACGCCTTTCGAGGAGCATCGCCATGACCACTTCCCCCCGCGCCCTGCGCATCGGCCAGATCGTCCCCAGTTCCAATACCACCATGGAAACCGAGATCCCGGCCATGCTGCGCCTGCGCGAGACCATCGCGCCCGAGCGCTTCACCTTCCATTCCAGCCGCATGCGCATGAAGCAGGTGACGGCGGCGGAACTGGCCTCGATGGACCGCGAATCGGACCGCTGCGCGCAGGAACTGTCCGATGCGCGCGTGGACGTGCTGGGCTATGCATGCCTGGTGGCGATCATGAGCCAGGGGCTGGGCTATCACCGCGTTTCGCAGGAACGCCTGCACCAGGCCACGGTGGACAACGGCGCGCCGGCGCCGGTGATCTCCAGCGCGGGCGCGCTGGTGGAAGGCCTGCACGCCATCGGCGCGCGCAAGGTCGCGATCCTGACGCCCTACATGAAGCCGCTGACCAAGCTGGTGGTGGACTACATCGAGAACGAAGGCATCGAGGTGCAGGACAGCGTGTCGCTGGAGATCGCCGACAACCTGAAGGTCGGCGCGCAGGACCCGATGGCGCCGGCCAGCCACGTCGACCGCCTGAACACGCGCGGCGTGGATGCGGTGGTGCTGTCCGCCTGCGTGCAGATGCCGTCGCTGGCGTCGATCCAGCCGGTGCAGGACCGCCTGGGTCTGCCGGTGGTGACCGCCGCCGCGGCCACGGTCTACCGGATGCTGAAGGTGCTGGACCTGGAAGCGCGCGTGCCGAATGCGGGCGAGCTGCTGACGGGCAAGTACTGAGCCTGCCCGTTCCAGGCGCGTCCTACTTTCCCAAGGACAGGATCTCGTTGGCGTTGACGATGGCGCCGGCGATCTCCTCGGTGGTGACGCGCTTGTTCATGGCCTGCTCGCGGATCAGGTCGTAGGCCTGGTCCTCGGTGACGTTGCGCGTGCGCATGAGGATGCTCTTGGCCTCCGCGATGCGGCGCACGCCCAGCAGCTTGCCTTCGAGCTTGCGCAAACGCCTGGCGTGCGACTTGATGTCGTCGTAGACCTGGCGCGCCACCACCAGCGACGACAGCAGGCCGAATGAGCGCACGGGCGAAGGCAGCACCGCTTTCGCCCCGATACGCAGCACCGCCTCGACGATGGTCGGATTCTCGTAGGTGACGATGGCGATCACCATGGGCGCGTCTTCGCTCTTGGCCCACTCGAAGCCCAGGTCAATCACGTCCGGGCGCACGGCCAGGAACACGGCGTCCAGCCCTTCGGGCAAGGTCGGCGCCGGAGGCCAGAAGGTCTGCACCTGGCAGCCGATCCGCTGCAATTGCTGCGTCAACTGGCGGCCATCGGCATCGTCGGGATGGTAGACGGCGATCCGCAGCGTGCGCAGGTCCTTGAGCAGGGAAGGCGTTGCGCGCACCGCGCGCTGGCGGCTGGCGGGCTCCCCCATCAGATCTCCAGCGAGCTCAGGGTGGCCGTCCAGTCGCCGAGCGAATGGGTGACCAGGTACGGATCGGGATGCACCGGCCGGGTGGCCTCGCGCACGATGGTGAACTGGCCTTTGGCATTGACCCGGCCGACGCGGGGATACAGGCAGGTGTGGTGGTTGGTGGGGTCGATGCGCACACGGCCCTGGGGCGCCTGGAATTCGCTCTGCAGCACGCGCGGCAGGATCTGGGCGATCTCGTCGGTGCCGGTGTCGCGGAAGGCGTTGGCGAAGATGTGCATCTGGAAGTACGCCGCCTCCCAGCACAGGTTGGGCACGCAATCGTGGCCGAAGCGCCGCCGCAACCGCTCCAGGCAGCGCCGGTTGATGTCGGAATCAATGGACTGGAAGTAAGGCGCGGACGTGAAATGTCCGGCAGCCACCTCGGGCTCCATCTGCGAGATTTCCGCCTCCGAGGTCGTGAGACTGGCGATCGGCATGGTCTTGGGGTCGAAGCCCGCATCCGCGTAGGCGCGGTACAGGCAGGCCGTGGAATTCCCCACGACCGTGGAAAAGATGAAGTCGGGACGCTTGTTGCGGATATCGTCCAGGATCTCGCGATAGTCGCGTTCGGTGGCCGTAAGCGGCACGTAGCGCTCGCCCAGCTTGGCGCTGTCCTGGCGCTGCAGCACCAGCTCGCGCATGATGCGGTTGGACTCGTAGGGATAGATGTAGTCCGAGCCGATCAGGTAGACCCGGGCGCCGAAGTTGGCAGTCATGAACTCGGCCAGCTGCACGCTGTTCTGGTTCGGCGCGGCGCCGGTGTAGATGATGTTGTTCGAGAACTCGAACCCTTCATACAGCGTCGGATAGAACAGCAGCCGGTTCCACTTTTCCACCACCGGCAGCACCGCCTTGCGGCTGCTGGACATGTAGCAGCCGAATATGACATTCACGCGGTCTTGCGTGATCAGCCTTTCCGCCAGCACGCTGTAGGTGGCGGGATCCGATCTCGGGTCGTAGCGCACGGGCACGATCTCCCGTCCGTCGACCCCGCCCGCCTCGTTGATCTCGTCGATGGCCAGCAAGGTGCCATGCAACTGCGACCGGCCTATGGTCGATGTCGCGCCTGTCTCGGAAAACAGCACGCCTACGCGGATTGGATCTTTGTTTGCCATGATCGAGACGTCCGCTGCCGCGGACATCCATCCTTTTTCGAGTTCAACAGTTTCAGCACAGCCGCAGCCGCCGTCAACACGAGGATTCCTGGGGTCATCACAGCACCGTCCGGGCGTAGGCGCGGACCAGCGCCTGCGGCAACGCCGCCGGGTTCGTCACGATCCGGTAACCGCGGAAACCGAACATGGCACGCAGCTGCGGTTCCGCCTTGGCGTCCAGCGCGACGCAGTGCACGCGCACGCCGCGCCCGCGCAGTGCCAGCACCGCCTCGCGCGCGTCGTCCACCAGATAGCGCGGATCGTGCGCATCCACGTCCGACGGTTCGCCATCGGTCACGACGATGATGGCGCGCCGCTCAAGCGGCGCAGCCTGCGCCAACGCGCCCGCATGCCGCAGCGCCGCGCCCAGGCGCGTCGAATAGCGGGCCTGGGCCGCGCCAATGCGGGCCAGCGCCGCCGCCGTTGGCCGCCCGCCGGCATCCAGTAGGCGGTAGTAGTGCACCGCAGTCCGCGTGTCGGAGCAGAACCCGTGCACCGCAATCCGGTCTTGCGCGCCGGGAACCGCCTGCGCCAGCAGCATCGCGGCCTGTTTCTCCAGGTCCAGCACGGTGGCTGCGCCGTCGGGCGTGCGGTCGTTGGCCGAGGCCGACAGGTCCAGCAGCACCAGCGTGCTGCTGGAACAAGGCTGGCTGCCTGGCCGCATGAAGTAGCGCGCGTCCGGCGCCAGATCGAGGCGGCGGTCGATCAATACCTCGATCGCCGCGTTCAGGTCGATGTCATCTCCTTCCCATTGCCGCCTCAGGCGCCGCGCCCGGCTGAACCGGCGCGACTGCGGCAGGGCCAGACGCTGCGGGGCGGCGGCGGAGGCTTGCGGCGCACTCTCGCTCCAGCCGGGCAACCTCTCGATCACGGTGCACCAGTCCGGCCGGCTGCGGCCCAGCTTGTAATCCCATTCGGGGTAGCGGTAGCGTCCCAGTTCCGTTTCGCTGGCGGCTTGCCCGGGATCATCCTGGCCATCCATCCGGGCGTCGGGCGGCTGGGGCGATACGCCTTGCGATCCCAGCGCAAGTTCGGGAGGCGGATCGGCGGCTTCGCCGTAGTCCCACAGATAGGCGTTGTCGTCGCGGTACGGGACGGGCACAGCGTACTGCTGCGGATTGAAGCGCACCCGCATCTGCCCCAGGTCGTTCGCCAGCACCGAGGCCAGGCGGCGAAAAGCCGCCGTGTCGCGCAGGTCGGTGGCCTGCGCCTCGAACAAGGCCCGCGCCTTGTTCACCCAGTGGTTGTCATCGCGCAGCGACGGGTCCATCAGCAAGCGGCTCATGCGCTGGATCAGCGCCGCGAATCCCAGGTCCGCGGGATCGGGCGGCGGCGGCACGAAAGGCAGGAACCAGCGGCGCACGCCGGGATAGTCGGCCGCCAGCAGCCGCTCCACCCGCGCATCCTCGATGGCGGACACCACCGCCACGCCCATGGGCTTCAGGCTCAGGACCGGCTGCGCAGCCGGCGAATAGCGCAGGTGGGCGGCGGCATGCGCCACCGCCGCGAGGTACAGCGTCCAGCGGTCGGCGCCATCCAGCACGGTGTAGCTGTCCGGCAGCAGCAGGTGCGAAGGCCCCAGGATGGGACGCGAAGGCGGGCCGTCGAGTTCGGGGCGGCGCAAAGGCTCGACCGTCATCCCCCGGCCCGAAAGGCCGCACAACAGCCACGACAGCCTGGCCTGCGCGGCTTCCACATCCTGCGCGCCGGCTTCGCCGTGCAAGGCCTCGCGCGCATAGGCGTCACGCAGCTGGAAATAGGCGCGCTGCAACGCCGGCTGACGCTCGTAGCGCCGCAGGCCCGCCAGCATCCAGCGTCCCAGCCCCCCGGCCGTCAGCCGCGCCATCAGCTGGTCCAGCCGGTCCGCCACGGCCAGCGCGCACTCGGCGTCCTCGCCGCGCAGCGCCTCGATCCAGCGCCGCGCCTCGGCGGCCTGGTCCTCGCCGCTGCGTGCGGCCAGACGGCGCAGCTTGTCGTCCAGCGTGTCTTCCAGGCGCCTGCCGGCGCCGGCCCCCTCTCCCGCGGACACGATGGCTCGCATGTTCATTCCAGATTCGCGTCGACCAGCGCGCGCAGCGCCGCCGCCATGTCCGGATCGTCGGTCAGCGCGCGGGTCATCGTCATGTCGCAGCTGTCGGCGGGGCTGACGCCATCGCGGATCAGGATGCCGGCATAGATCAGCATGCGGGTGGACACGCCCTCGTCCAGCCCGTGGCGCTTGAGTTCGCGCGAACTGTGGGCGATGCGCACCAGGCGGCTGGCCAGCCCGGCATCGATGCCGGCCTCGTGCGCCACGATCTCGGCCTCGCGCTCCGGCTCCGGGTAATCGAAATCCAGGGCCACGAAGCGCTGCCGCGTAGACGGCTTGAGATCCTTGGCGCTGCTCTGGTAGCCCGGGTTGTAGGACACCACCAGCTGGAAATCGGGATGGGCGCGCACCACCTCGCCCTTCTTGTCCAGCGGCAGGATGCGCCGCGCGTCGGTCAGCGGATGGATGACCACCGTCGTATCCTGGCGCGCCTCGACGACCTCGTCCAGGTAGCAGATGCCACCATGGCGCACGGCCAGCGTCAGGGGACCGTCATGCCAGGCGGTGCCGTCGGCGTCCAGCAGGTAGCGGCCCACCAGATCGGACGCGGTCATGTCCTCGTTGCAAGCCAGCGTGACCAGCGGACGGCCCAGTTTCCAGGCCATGTATTCCACGAACCGCGTCTTGCCGCAGCCGGTAGGGCCCTTCAGGATCATGGGCAGGCGATGCGCGTACGCATGCTCGTACAGCGCGGTTTCCCGTCCCGTGGGGCGGTAGAAGGGTTCTTGCGCAATCCGGTAGGTATCGAGCGTAGACGGCACGGTTCATGTCCTTGGGAAGCTGCCGTCCGGCGCCTGGCCGGACGGACGGGATGGGCGGCGGCCGCCCTCAGCGGTGCTTGGCGGCCTCGTTCGGGATGCCTTCCATCGGGCACTCCGGCGTTCCCACCGTGGACCGGGTGAAGGATTCGACCATCTTGCGCGTGCCCTCCGGGTCGTTGATCCAGTTGGCGTAGAAGTTGTACGGGCAGGCGGCGACGCCGGTCGCTTCCTCGCCGGAATTGATCTTGCCGGTGTAGCCGCGGTGCACCAGCTTGAAGAGGTGGTTCTGCGACTGCATGTTCTTGCGCGCGTCGCGGATCAGGCTGGTGGACAGCTCGGCGTACTGCACGCCCATGTCTTCCTCGCCGCATTCGCCCAGGGTGCGGCCGTCGAAACCGATGATGGCCGAGTGGCCGAAGTAGGAATACACTCCATCGAAGCCCGCGGCGTTGGCCACCGCCACGTAGACGTTGTTCATCCAGGCCATGGCCTTGGACACCATGACCTGCTGGTCCTTGGCGGGGTACATGTAGCCCTGGCAGCGCACGATGAGCTCCGCGCCGCGCATGGCGCAATCGCGCCAGATCTCGGGGTAGTTGCCATCGTCGCAGATGATGAGGCTGATCTTCAGGCCCTTGGGTCCTTCCGACACATAGGTGCAATCGCCGGGGTACCAGCCTTCGATGGGCACCCAGGGCATGATCTTGCGGTACTTCTGCACGATCTCGCCCTTGTTGTTCATCAGGATGAGCGTGTTGTAGGGCGCCTTGTTCGGGTGTTCCTCGTGACGCTCGCCCGTCAGCGAGAACACGCCCCAGACGTTGGCCTTGCGGCAGGCGTCTGCGAACACCGCGGTTTCCTCGCCCGGTATGGCCGACGCGGTCTCATACATTTCCTTGGCGTCGTACATGATGCCGTGGGTGGAGTACTCGGGGAAGATGACCAGGTCCATGCCGGGCAGGCCGCGCTTCATGCCCACGACCATGTCGGCGATCTTGCGGGCATTCTCCATCACCTCCGCGCGGGTATGCAGCCGCGGCATCTTGTAGTTCACGACGGCCACGCCCACGCAATCGTTGCTGCTGGAGATATCTCCGTGTCTCATGACAATGCTCCTCGGTGGATGACGGTCATACCGTCAGGAAAGATCTGACCTTGTCCTGGTCCAGGTTCTCGCGGCAGGCTTCGTGCACGATGCGGCCCCGGTCTATCACCAGGAACCGGTCGGCCAGGTCCAGCGCGAAGCCCAGCATCTGCTCGGACACGACGATCGCGAAGCCGCGTTCCTCGCGCAGCGCGTTCAGCACGCGCGCGATGTCCTTGATGATGGAAGGCTGTATGCCCTCGGTCGGCTCGTCCAGTATCAGCACGCGCGGATCGGAAATCAGCGCCCGGGCGATCGCCAGCTGCTGCTGCTGCCCGCCGGACAGGTTGCCGCCCTTGCGCCGGCGCATCTCGTGCAGCACGGGAAAAAACCGGTACAGGTACTCGGGAACGGCCTTCAGTCCGCTGCGCTCGGCGCCGGTCAGGATGTTCTGTTCCACCGTCAGGAACGGGAAGATCATGCGGCCCTGCGGCACAAACGCCAGGCCGTTGCGCACGCGCTGGTAGCTTTCCATGCCCGCCAGTTCGACGCCGTCCAGGCGGATGCTGCCCGAGCCCGAGCGCAGCATGCCGATCAAGGCCTTGAGCAAGGTGGTCTTGCCCATGCCGTTGCGGCCCATGATGGCCACGGATTCGCGCGGCGCCACCTCGAAGCACACATCGTGGACCACGTGGGACTCCCCGTAACTGACGTTCAGCTTGTCGATCCGGAACACGGCGCTTCCTCCTTCAATGGCCCAGGTACACGTCGAGCACGCGCGGATCGGCCTGCACCTCGGCCACCGTGCCTTCGCTCAGCAGCCGGCCCTGGTGCAGCACGGTGACCTTGTGCGCGATGCGCTTGACGAAATCCATGTCGTGCTCGATCACCACCATGGATTTGCCGCGCGAGATGCGCGCCAGCAGCTCGGCCGTCTGCTCGCGCTCGCGCGGACTCATGCCGGCCACGGGCTCGTCCAGCAACAGCAGCTGCGGGTTCTGCATCAGCAGCATGCCGATCTCCAGCCACTGCTTCTGGCCGTGGCTCAGGCGGCCCGCCTTTTCCGCCAGCCGGTCCGCCAGGAACACCTGCGCGGCCATGGCCTGTATGCGTTCGCGGATCTCCGCCGTGCGACGGAACCGCAGCGAGCGGAAGACGCCGTGCGCGTTCGGCAGCGAGATCTCGAAGTTCTCCAGCACCGTCAGGTCTTCATAGACCGACGGCGTCTGGAATTTGCGCCCGACGCCGGCGCGCACGATGTCGAATTCCGCCATCCGCACCAGGTCGCGGCCCTGGAACATCATGCGGCCCGACGATGGCCGGGTCTTGCCGCAAATGATGTCCAGCAGCGTGGTCTTGCCCGCGCCGTTCGGGCCGATGATGACGCGCAGCTCGTCCTGCGCCACGCGCAGGCTGAGTCCGTCGACGGCGCGGAACCCGTCGAACGAGACCGTCAGGTCCTCGACGCTCAGGATGGCGCCAGGCGCCGGACGGTCGCTGCTCATGTCCATGCTGGCGGACTCCTGCAGGTCCAGGGCGGCGCTCATCGCGCGCTCCCTGCGGCGCGGCGCGCCTGGATCTGGCCGAAGATCCCCGCCAGCCCGTTGGGCATGGCGACGACCACCACGATGAAGATCGCGCCCAGGAAGTAGAGCCAGACCTCGGGAAACGTCTCGGACAGATAGGACTTGAGAAAACCGATCAGCAAGGCGCCCACCACCGCCCCGGGAATCGACAGCCGCCCGCCGACCGCGGCGTAGATCACCATCTCGATCGACGCCACCACGCCTATGGCTCCCGGCGAGATCAGGCCCACCTGCAAGGTGAAGAAGGCGCCGCCGATGGACGACAGCACCGCGGCCACCGCAAAGACGCAGGCCTTCACGTGCGCGGTGTCGTAGCCCGAGAAGCGCACGCGGTCCTCGCGGTCGCGGATGGCGATGAGGATCTTGCCCAGGCGGCTGCGCACCACCGCCAGCGCCGCCAGCATCGCCACGACCAGCGCGCAGGCTTCGATGAAGTAAAGCACCAGCTTGCCGTCATCGCCGACGATGTCCCAGCCCAGCAGGGTGCGGAAATCGGTGATGCCGTTGGCCCCGCCGGTGTCGCCCTGCTGGCCCACGATGAGCACGGTCAGCGTCATCGCCAGGGCCAGTGTCACGATGGCGAAGTACACGCCGCTGACCCGCTTGCGGAAGATCGCCAGCGAAAACAGATAGGCGGCCAAGCCAGGCAGTGCCACGATCAGCAACAGCGTCAAGGTCAGCGAATGAAACGGCTGCCACCACACGGGCAGGCTGTCCACGCTGCTCCACACCATGAAATCGGGCAGCTCCGGCGCGGAGGCCTCCAGCTTCAGGAACATGGCCATCATGTAGCCGCCCAGCCCGAAGAAGATGCCTTGCCCCAGGCTCAGCACGCCGCTGTAGCCCCAGGTCAGCACGATGCCTATCGCCACGAAGGCGAACGCCATGTATTTGCCGACCAGGTTCAGCCGGAACGGGTCCAGCGACAGCGGCAGCACGGCCAGAATCAGCGCCGCGACCAGCAGGATGGCAATCTCTTCGGTTTTCCGGTGCAGGGCCTTCATCGCGTCATCCCCGAGTCTTGTTGGCGAACAGCCCGTTCGGGCGGAAGTAGAGAACCAGGATCACCAGGACCAGGATCGTGACCTTGGCCATCGAGCCGCTCATCAGGTACTCCAGCGTGGTCTGGGACTGCGCGATCGCCAGTCCGGAGAAGGCGGTTCCCAGCAGGCTCTGCACGCCGCCGAACACCACCACGATGAAGGAATCGACGATGTAGAGCTGACCCGTGCCCGGGTTGGTCGACCCGATCATGGTGAAGACGCAGCCTGCGATGCCCGCGAGGCCGGAGCCCAGCGCGAAGGTCAGCGCGTCCACGCGCCGCGTATTGATCCCGACGGCGCCCGCCATCGCGCGGTTCTGCGTGACCGCGCGCACCCGCAAGCCCCAGGCGCTGCGGTACAGCAGCAGGTACACGCCCACGGCCACCAGCAGCGTCAGGCCCAGGATGAAGATGCGGTTCAGCGGAAACTGCAGATCGGGCGTGGGCTCCCATGCGCCGCTGAGCCAGGAAGCCAGCGGCACGCTGACCTCCTGCGCGCCGAACAGCGAGCGGTAGGCCTGCTGCAGGATCAGGCTCAGGCCCCAGGTCGCGAGCAGCGTGTCCAGCGGACGGTTGTAGAACCAGCGAATAAAGCCCCGTTCGAGCAAGTAGCCAAACGCGAAGGTGACCAGGAAGGCCAGCGGTATCGCCAGGAACAGGTAGATGTCCATCCATGCCGGGGCCCAATGGTGGAATGCCAGCGAGACCAGGTAGGTGGTGTATGCCCCCATGGCCATCAGTTCGCCATGCGCCATGTTGATGACGCCCATCAGGCCGAACACGACGGCCAGGCCGATCGCCATCAACAGGAGAATGCTGAACAGGCTGATGCCGTTGAATAACTGCATTGCCGCAATGTCGATATTCATGGTCACGTTCCAGGCTATGCCGGCGGCAGCGCCGCCGGCCATGGGCTTGCCAGCGCTCGCGGATGCCAGCTACAGCTTCGGGAAGGGATTGGGCTCGATCAGGTCGGCCGACTCCCAGACGATGTCGAACTGCCCGTCCGGCCGCGCCCTGCCCACGCGCACCTTCTTCCACACGTGATGGTTGGTCTCGTGCACGCGCACCGTGCCCTCCGGCGCCTGCAGCGTCAGCCCGGCCGACGCCGCGATGACCTTGTCGGGATCGAACGAGCCGGCCTTCTCCACGCCGAGCTTCCACAGGTGCACGCTGTTGTAGGCGACCTCCATCGGATCGCCGATGACGCGGTCCTGGCCGTACTTGGCCTTGAAGGCCTTGACGAATTTTTCGTTGGCCGGATTCTGCAGGCTCTGGAAGTAGCCCATGCAGGCGTAGTAGCCCGCCGCGTTGTCCTTGCCTATGCCTTCAATCTCGTTCTCGGACACCACCGTGGACAGGAGCACGACGCGCGTGCCGTCCAGCCCCGCCGCGCGCAGCTGCTTGTAGAAGGCCACGTTGGAGCCGCCGACCACCGTGCTGTAGATGCAGTCCGGCTTGGCCGCCTTGATCTTGTTGATGATGGACGAGAACTCGGTGTGTCCCAGCGGCGCATATTCCTCGCCCACCACCTTGGCGTTCATGTGCGCGATGGCCGGCTTGGCGATCTTGTTGCAGGTGCGCGGATAGATGTAGTCGGAGCCAACCAGGAAGAAGGTCTTGCCCTTCTCGCGCGCCATCCATTCAACCGCGGCGATGACCGACTGGGTGGCCTCCTGCGAGGGATAGAACACCCGGGCATCCTGCTCCTGTCCCTCGTAGTACGTGGGGTAGTACAGCAGGCCTTTGCTGCGCGCCAGCACCGGCAGCAGCGCCTTGCGCGAGGCCGAGGTGTAGCAGCCCACGATGGCCGCGACCTTGTCGCGGTCCAGCAGCTTGCGCGCCTTCTCGGCGAACACGGCGTTCTCGCTGGCGCCGTCCTCGACCACTGGCTCTATCTTCCGCCCCATCACGCCGCCCGCGGCGTTGATCTCTTCGATCGCCAGTTTCTCCGCATCCACCAGCGATGCCTCGGCGATGGCGATGGTGCCGGACAGGGAATGCAGCAAGCCCAGTTTGACGGTGTCTTGGGCATAGGCCTGGCGGGGCAAGGCTGCCATCCCCGACGCGGCGCTCAGTAGGACCATGGAGCCGCTGTGCTGCAGAAAGCGGCGGCGGTTGTATACGCTCATCGTTGCGCTCCTGTGCGTTTCTGAAGGCAAGCCTCCGGCTGGGGCTTGCTTGCAAGCCCTGAGCTGCCCGGGATTGGGCAGGCGCCTTTGCCGACCACATCACGACGACAGCCGTCCGCCCGCAGCGTCCTCGTTTCTTCAGGCAAAGCTGCGCCCACGGCGCATCGAAACGCCATTCGAAGAAAAGCGATAGACAAACGGAAAACGAAAAGGCCCGAGCCGGATATTCCGGCTCGGGCCTTTTTGCCCTACGCCTGACTGGCAACACTGGCAGTCGGCGAAAATTTGAAGACGAACTCGCGTCTGGAAGGCATTCTGAAGAAGCGTGTGGCGCTATGCCATGCGTATTTTCCCTTAGCGGCCGCGGCTCGACGCCAGCGCGCGGCGCAAGGCCGGCGCCGCTTTCTGCAGGTACTGCCACAAGCGGTTCGACACTGGTCCTTGCGCGCGGTCCGTGCGCCGCGCCGCCACCAGATCCTCGACGCTGCCCGGCAGATGGCGGTTGGCGATCGAGAGCAGGCGGCCGTCGCGCAACTCGTCCTCGACGAGGAAGCGCGGCATGTGGCCCCAGCCCATGCCTTGCACGATGATTTCCTTCTTCATCAGCTGATCGGCGACCGTGCATTGGCGCGCGCCTTCAACCGTGAAGTAGTCCTGCTGCGGCGTATGCCTGGCGGTGTCGCGCATGACGCATTGCGTGTAGTCGCGCAGCAGCGCCGGCTTGATCGCGCGCGGCATGGGCCCGCGCAGAAAGCCTGGCGCCACCACCGGCACGAAGGGCACCTTGGCCAGGTCGACCCATTCGATGCGGCCGTCGCTCTTGTCGACGCGATGCAGGATGAGATCGGCCTCGCCGTCGTACAGGCGTTCCTGCGGCCCCGCCACGGCCTCGAAGTGCAGGTCCAGGCGCGTGGCCGGACAGTCCGCGAAAAAGCGGCTCAGCAAGCCCAGCACGTAGGGCCGCGGACAGAAATCGCCGATCACGATGCGCAGCTCGGTTTCCTCGCCCATGGCCAGTTGTTCGGCATGGGCGCGCAAGGCGTTCAGCTCGCGCAGCAGCGACTGCGCGCGCACGTGGAATGACTGCCCGGCCGCACTCAGGCTGACGCGATAGCCGCTGCGGTCCAGCAGGGCCAGGCCCAGTTGCCGTTCAAGCTTGGCCACGGCAGCGAACACCGCGGGATGCGAGCGGTGCAGCGTTGCCGCAGCGGCCTGGAAACCGCCGGCCCGCGCCACGGCGTCGAAGCATTGGAGATCGTGCAGCGTGAACTCGCTCATGTCTGTTTTTCCGACAATGATTGTGCGAACTTTGTAATTTTTTCTTGATCGACGTGCAACTACGATTTGCCTCACACCCAACCATCAAGAGGCAAACCATCATGCAAGACATTTCCTGGTTCACCGCCGGCGACGGCGCCCGCATCGCCTACCGTTACGACGGCGCCGCCAACCTGCCCACGCTGGTGCTGGCAAACTCCATCGGCACCACGCTGCACATGTGGGACGCGCAGATTCCCGCGCTGACCCGTCACTTCCGCGTGCTGCGCTACGACTACCGCGGCCATGGCGCGTCCAGCGTGCCGCAAGGCCCGTATTCGCTGGACCGGCTGGGCGGCGACGTGCTGGAGCTGATGGACGGGCTGGGCATCGAGCGCGCGCATTTCCTGGGCTTGTCACTGGGCGGCATCGTTGGCCAATGGCTGGGCGTGCATGCGCCGCAGCGCGTCGGCCGGTTGATCCTGAGCAACACCTCGGCCTATCTGGGACCCACGCCGCAATGGGACGAGCGCATCGCCGCCACGCTACGGGCGGACGACATGTCCGAAACCACCGCGACCTTCCTGAAGAACTGGTTTCCCGCGTCCTGGCTGCAGGAGGGCAACCCCGCCATCGAGCCATTCCGCGCCGTGCTGCTGAACACCGACAAGCATGGCCTGGCGGGCGCATTCGCCGCCGTGCGGGATTTCGACCTGCGCCGGACCATCGCCCTGATTCCCAATCCGACCCTGGTCATCGCCGGCCAGCACGACACGGTCACGGCGGCCAGCCATGGCGAGCAGATCGCCGCCGCCATTCCGGGCGCCAGACTGTTGACGCTACCCGCCGTGCATCTGACGAACGTCGAACTGCCGGAAGCGTTCGAGGAGGCTGTCCTGTCGTTCCTGCTGGAAGGCTGAGCGCCCTACTCGCCGCCGCGCTCCCAGCGCCGCTGGATGGCCTTGGCCGCCACCACGCCGTCGGCCATGGAGGTCACGACGCAGGGATGCATGCGGTGGGCCACCTCGCCCACCGCGTAGATGTCCGGCACGCTGGTCTCGGCGGTGGCGAAGTCCGTGCGGATGTAGCCGCGCTCGTCGCGGGCCAGGTGCAGGCTGTCGGCAAAGCCGGCCTGGGGCTCCCAGCCGTAGAAGACCAGGATCAGGTCGTACTGCCTGCCGTCCACGCTGCGGTTGGCGGGATCCACCTTGTACGGGCCGATGTGCACGCCTTCGCGGCCGGCGCGCGTCACCCACTGCTGCTGGGCGCGGACGCTGCGGGCATACAGATGGACCTGGCGGGCGCCGCGGTTGCGCACATAGACGTAGTTCTCGAAGGCGTTGTCGCCCCCGCCCAGCACTGCCACGGACAGGCCGGAATAGTCCTGCGCCACGATGGGCGAGCCGGGGCCGATCAGCACGCCCGGCCAGGACGCGCCAGGCGGATGGTCAGGCAGGCCCTTGGCGCGCACGCCGGAGGCGATGACCAGGGTGCGCCCGCGCACCCGCGATTCGGCGCCGTCCGGGCCGGCCAGCGTGGCCTCGATGCCGCCCTTGCAGGGACGCACCCCGGTGACTCGGGTTTCCAGGCGCAGCGGCACGCCGGCGGCGCGCACGCTGGTGTCGATATTGGCGGCGACCTGCTGCCCGGTCACGCCGGGCAGCACGGCGATCCAGTCATCCGCGAACGGATTGTCATTGCCCAGGCCGCCGAGCCGGGGACCGGCCTCGACCAATAGCGGGGACAGGCCCAGGCGCGCCAGCCATAGGGCGCAGGAGGCGCCGGCCGGGCCGCCGCCTACAATGACCGAATCGTGCATCTGTTGCATTTCACCCCTTATTGACTGCGCCCGCGCCTCGCGGGCGCCCGGATATGGCCGGATTGTAGCCAGCGCGCCGCGGCCATTCCGCCGCCGCCTTACAATTCCGGGCTACCCCACCCAGGTTTTCACCATGCCTACACGCCGCATCATTCTTTCCGGGCTCGCGCTCGACGCCCGCATCGGCATCCTCGAGCACGAGCGCCGCGCCACCCAGCCCCTGCACGTCGACGCCGAATTCGACGTGGACATCCAGCGCTCGGTCGACGACCACGACATCCACAGCGTGCTGGACTACCGCCGGCTGCGCGAGGCCATCGTGGAAGAATGCACGCAGGCGCACGTGAACCTGATCGAGACCCTGTCGGAACAGGTCGCGGCGCGCCTGCTGGCCGACTTCCAGGAAATCCGCGCGCTGCGCCTGCGCATCAGCAAGCCCATGGCCTTTTCCGACTGCGCGGCGGTGGGCGTGGAAATCCAGATCACGCGTTGACCATGAACGACATAGCTACCCCCGAGGTGCGCTTTCGCACCGAAGCCGAAGAAAAGGCCCGCCACGAAGGCAACAAGCTGACCAAGCGCCTGGCCCGCGAAACCACGCGCGCCCTGTCCGACTACAACATGATCGAAGACGGCGACCGCGTGATGGTCTGCCTGTCGGGCGGCAAGGATTCCTATGCGATGCTGGACATCCTGCTGCAGCTGCAGAAGCGCGCGCCCTTCAAGTTCGAGCTGATCGCCGTCAACCTGGACCAGAAACAGCCGGGCTTTCCCGACCACATCCTGCCCCAGTACCTGACTGAACTGGGCGTGCCCTTCCACATCGAGACGCAGGACACCTATTCCATCGTCACGCGCGTGCTGGAAGAGGGCAAGACCATGTGCTCGCTCTGTTCGCGCCTGCGCCGCGGCATCCTGTACCGCGTCGCCTCCGAGCTGGGCGCGACCAAGATCGCGCTGGGCCACCACCGCGACGACATCCTGGGCACCTTCTTCCTGAACCTGTTCTATGGCGGCAAGGCCAAGGGCATGCCGCCAAAGCTGGTGTCGGACGACGGCCGCCACACGGTCATCCGCCCCCTGGCCTATGTGCCGGAAACCGACCTGATCGCCTATGCGGAGCTCAAGCAGTTCCCCATCATTCCCTGCAATCTCTGCGGTTCGCAAGAGAACCTGAAGCGCAAGGAAGTGGGCCGCATGATCAAGGAATGGGACAAGCAGCATCCGGGCCGCTCGTGGAACGTGTTCAACGCGCTGTCGCGCGTGGTGCCGTCGCACCTGATGGACCGCGACCTGTTCGACTTTGTGGGCCTGAAGCCCACCGGCGTGCCCGACGCCAACGGCGACACGGCATTCGACGCCGAGGATCCGCAGACGGACGCCGGCGAAGCCTGTGGCGATACCCCGCCCGCGCAGGAACCGGGCGCCATCGTCGAAAAGAAGGTGACGTTCACGCGCGGCTGAAAACCGCGCGCAAACAAAAAAGGCTGCGCAAGCAGCCTTTTTCTTTTGGGCCGCGGCGAATGCGGCCCTTATGCGTTCAGCACCCGGATGGGCTTGCCTGCCTTCCATGCCTTCACCGCTTCCAGCGCGTTCTGGTAGAAGGCTTCGAAGTTCTCGCGGCTGACGTAACCCAGGTGCGGCGTCAGGATCACGTTGTCCAGGTCGCGCACGGAATCGGTGGGCGACAGCGGCTCCTCGGGATAGACGTCCAGGCCGGCGCCGGCGATGCGGAATTTCACCAGTGCGTCCATCAGGGCGGTCTGGTCCACCAGGCCGGCGCGCGAGGTGTTGACCAGGTAGGCCGTCGGCTTCATGGCGGCCAGCGCGGCGGCGTCGACCACGTGACGGCTGCGCTCGGACAGGATCAGGTGCAGGCTGATGACGTCGGAAGTCTCGAAGAGTTCGTGCTTGTCCACCCGCTTCACGCCCGCGGCCTCGGCGCGCTCATCGGTCAGGTTGGGGCTCCAGGCCACCACGTCCATGCCGAAGGCCTGCCCCACCTTGGCCACCGCCGCGCCCAGCTTGCCCAGGCCCAGCACGCCCAGGCGCTTGCCCGCCAGCGGCTCGGGCATGCCCGTCTGCCACATGCCGCGGCGCATGGCGGCGTCTTCGGCGGGCAGGTGCTTGAACAGGCCCAGGATATGCGCCCAGGCCAGCTCGGCCGTGGCGGTGTTGGCGTCGGCACTGCCGGGCGCGCCGCACACGACGATGCCCTGCTCGGCGCAAGCCTGCATGTCGATGGCGTTGTTGCGCATGCCGGTCGTGACCAGGAGGCGCAGGTTCGGCAGCGCGCGGATCCGTTCCGCGGGGAACGGCGTGCGCTCGCGCATGGCGACGATCACGTCGAAGGATTCGAGCGATGGCTCGACCTGCCCTTCGGGAATGTAGTTGTTGAAGATCCGCACCTCGGCGTTGCCGCCCAGCGAGGTCCAATCCGCATAGCGCTTGGCTACGTCGTGGTAATCGTCGAGTATTGCGATTTTCAAGGGTTGTCTCCGGGTGGCATGGCGCCCGCGGCGCCAGCCTCCCGGCCGGCGCCGCGCGCCGGTCAGTTCAAGCGGGCTTTGAATTGATCCAGCGGCAAGGCGCCGCTGACGCGCGAACCGTCTTCAAAGAAGGAAGTGGGCGTGCCGCGCACCATCAGCTTCTGGCCCAGGGCCAGCAGCTTGTCCTCGGGCACGTCGCAATTCGCGGTGGCGGGCTTCTTGCCGCGCAGCATCCAGTCGTCCCACGTGGCGCCCGGATCCTTCGAGCACCACACGTCGCGCACCTTGTCCTTGGAATCCGGCGACAGGATGGGATAGAGGAAGGTGTAGACAGTGATGTTGTCGACGTTTTCCAGGGTCTTGCGCAGCTGCTTGCAGTAGCCGCAATTGGGGTCCTCGAAAATCGCCACCTTGCGCGAGCCGTCGCCCTTGACCTGCTTGATGGCCAGGTCCAGCGGCAACTGGTCGAACGACACGGCGCTCAGGCGCTCCTGCGATTCGCGGGTCACGTCGCGGCGCGTCATGGCGTCGATCAGCGGACCTTCCATGACCCAGGTCACCTTCTCGTCGGTGTAGATCAGGTCCATGCCCAGCTGCACCTCGAACAGGCCATAGGGCGTGCGACGCACGGCCGTCACGTCCATGCCGGTGAAACGCTGCTTGAAACGGTCCTTGACCGCATCCGCCACGGGATCGGCCGGCGCCACCTGGGTGGTGGAATAGCTCTTGTCGCCCTTGGCAGGCTGCCCCACGGACTGCGTGGAGACAGACTTGTCGCCCTGGGCCGAAGCCGTGGCGGACAAGCCCAGGCCCGCGGCCAGGAAACAAGCCGCCAGGGTGGCGGATATGCGGAAATTCATCGGTACTCCTGTACTTGTCTATCGTGTTCCAGCGTGGAAAGGGTAACCGATACGCGCTGAAGCGGATCCGGCCTGCCCGGGCAGGCGCCCCCTTAGCATCAGACAATCCGCCGCCGGGCGAGGTTCCGCCGGCAGATGCGGGCGACGGCGGCTAGTTGGCCGAGGCGCCCGTGATCAGGCGGCGCTTGATCAGCGGCGCCCGTTCCACCCAGTGCATGCCGGCGTTGCGCAGCCAGACCAGCGGCGTCGCCCGGGAGGCGAACAGCTTGTGCAGGCCGTCGGTGGCCAGACGCATGGCCAGCACCGGTTCGGCGCGCGCACGCTGGTAGCGGTGCAGCACGCGCAAATCGCCCGCCGCGCGGTAGGACTCGCGGCCGGCGACGACGCGGGCCAGGGCCTCGACGTCGCCCAGGCCCAGGTTCAAGCCCTGCCCCGCCAGCGGATGCAGGCGGTGGGCCGCGTCGCCCGCCAGCGCGATGCCGGGCGCGACCATCTGGGCGCGTTCCAGCGTCAGCGGGAAGCCGTGCAGCTTGCTGCGGACCTTCAGCGTGCCCAGGCGGCCTTCGGCGGCGTCCGCCAGCAGGGCCTCCAGGCGGGCAGCCTGCTCTTCGGGCGGCAGCGCCAGCAACGTCTGGGCCTGCTCGCTGCGCATGGACCAGACCATGGACACCTGCGGGCCGGCGGAGGTGTCCGGCAGCGGCAGCAGGGCCAACACGCCGTCGTCGCGGAACCACTGGAAGGCGGTGCCTTGGTGCGGGCGTTCCGCGTCCAGGTGCACCACCAGGCCGGTATCGTCGTAGGACACGGATTCATGCTTCAGCCCGGCGGCCTCGCGCAGCGGCGACGCCGCGCCGTCGGCGCCCACGAACAGTTCCGCTTGGATGCGCGCGCCGCTTTCGGTGTCGATGGCGCCGTCTTGGTAGCCCGTGCAGCGGTCTTCCAGCCAGGGAATGCCGAACATGCGAACGGCCTGGATCAGCACGCGCTCGATTTCGCCGGATTCGACGATCCACGCCAGCTGCGGCAGCGCCGCCTGCCAGGCGTTCAGGTTCACCTGGCCGTCGGCGTCGCCGTGGATCTCCATGGCGCTGACCGGCATCAGCCGCGACGCCGGCATGGCGTCCCACACGCCCAGCTCGGCCAGGAAACGCTGGCTGGCGGGCGAAATCGCGTAGACGCGCGGATGGTAGCGGTCGGGATCGGCCGCCGGCACGCTGGCGCGCGGCGCCAGCACGGCGACGCGCTGGCCGCGGCGGGCCAGCGCCAGGGCGGTGGACAGGCCAACGATGCCGGCCCCGCAAACGACAATCTGATGGCTCATCTTGCGCTCGGCTCCCCGGCCTGTTTCGGCCACAGCACCCACATCTGGCCGCGCTGCTTCATGCGGCCAGCCTGCTGGCCGGCGTCATCGCCGTAGCCCCAGTAGAAGTCGGCGCGGGCGGCGCCGCGGATGGCCGTGCCCGTGTCCTGGGCCAGCACCAGGCGCTGCAGCGGCCGGTCGGAGGCCGGATAGGTGGTGGCCAGGAACACCGGCGCGCCCAGCGGCACGAAACCGGCGTCGACCGCGATCGAGCGCATCGGCGCCAGCGGCACCGCATAGGCGCCCTTGGGCCCTTGTTCCGGATCGACCACGGCCTCTTCGCGGAAGAACACCACCGCCGGATTGGCGTTCAGCATTTCCGGCACGCGCTTGGGATTGCGCTGGGCCCAGGCGCGGATGTTCTGCATGGAGGCCTGGTCGGCGGTCAGTTCGCCGCGATCGATCAGCCAGCGGCCGATGGACGCGTAGGGCTGGCCGTTGTGGTCGGCGTAGGCCACGCGGATGGTCTTGCCGGAATCGGGGCCTTCGGTCAGCTGCACGCGGCCCGAACCCTGCACCTGCAGGAAGAAGTTGTCCACGGGGTCGTCGACCCACACCAGCACGGGCGGACGGCGGCCGGACGATTCGATGGCGGCGCGCGTGTCGTAGGGAACCACGCGCTTGCCGTCCAGCTTGCCGCGCACGCGCTTGCCCGCCAGTTCCGGATAGATCGAACCCAGGTCGATGGTCAGCAGGTCGGCCGGCACGGAATACAGCGGCCATTGGTGGCTGCCGCCCTGGCGGCGCGAGCCGCGCACCAGGGGCTCGTAATAGCCCGTCACGGTATTGCTGGCCGGCTTGCCGTCGGCGGCGTTCAGGCGCCAGGGCTGCAGATAGGTCTGGAGGAAGCGGCGCACGCCCTCGCTGTCGCCGGCGGCCGGAGCGCGGGCCGGATCGGCGGCGGCGGCGCAAACCGGCTGCCAGGCGCGGGGCGTGGCGCGCGCGGGCGCGGCCAGGTTGCCGCTGGTGGGCCGCATCAGCCCGCGGCAGTTGCGCAGGAACAGGGGCCAGAACCGCGACAGATCGTCATTGGTCCAGCCCGGCATTTCGGCCCAGGTGCCGGCCTTGTACTTGCCCGCCAGCGCGCGCGGCGGCGTGTCGGGCAGGGCCGACAGCGGCGGCACCACCAGCGGGCCGTCGGCCGCGGGCGCGGTCGCACCGGGAAGGCCGGACGAGGAACCGGAGTCAGGGGGAATGTCGGAGGGGGTGGAACATGCCGCCAGCAATACGGACAGCACGGACAGACTGAGAATGCGCTTCATGAGCAAATAACAAAACAGGCGGCTGATGGCCAGGCCATTCAATGCAGGGTACGCGGCATGGCCAGGACGAATTCGGAGATCGGCACTTCGAACGGAATGCCGTTCTCGCCGACGCAGTGGTAGGTGCCGCGCATCGTGCCCACCGGCGTGGGCAGGGGACAGCCGCTGGTGTATTCGAAGGTCTCGCCGGGCGCCAGCAGGGGCTGCTGCCCGACGATGCCCAGCCCGCGCACTTCCTGCACGCGCTGGTTGCCGTCGGTGATGATCCAGTGGCGGCTGATCACCTGGGCGGGATGCTCGCCGGTATTGGTGATGCGGACGGTATAGGCGAACACGAACTGCTGTTCGCCGGGATCGGACTGTTCTGGCACGAAGCGCGGAGAGACAGAGACGCTCAGGTCGTAAGGTTTCACAGTCCTTCCCTGTGTGGTGCTGGCAGGCTGCCGGGGTACGGCGCCGGACCCTAGAAAAGACGCAGTTTCCGGACCTGCCGGACCGGGCCATTCCCGGTACCGCGCCTCAAACTGCAATAATGGCACATTATGCCCTCCCCGATCCCGAACATCATGTCTACCCAACAGGCTTCCACTCGCATCACCCCCAGCATCCTGTCGGCCGACTTCGCCCGCCTGGGCGAGGAAGTCCGCAACGTCGTCGCCGCCGGCGCCGACTGGATCCACGTGGACGTGATGGACAACCACTATGTCCCCAATCTGACGATAGGCCCGATGGTATGCGCGGCGATCCGCCCCCACGTCACGGTGCCGATCGACGTGCACCTGATGGTGGAACCCGTGGACGACCTGGTGCCGATGTTCGCCAAGGCCGGCGCCGACTACATCAGCTTCCATCCGGACGCCAGCCGTCACGTCGACCGCACGCTGTCGCTGATCCGCGAAAACGGCTGCAAGGCCGGCCTGGTGTTCAACCCCGCCACCCCGCTGTCCTACCTGGACTACGTGATGGACAAGGTCGACCTGGTGCTGATCATGTCGGTGAACCCGGGCTTTGGCGGCCAGGGCTTCATCCCGGCGGCGCTGACCAAGCTGCGCGAGGCGCGCGCCCGCATCGACGCCTGGACGCAGGCCGGCGGCCAGGAAATCATGCTGCAGGTGGACGGCGGCGTGAAGATCGACAACATCGCCGAAATCCGCCGCGCCGGCGCCGATACCTTCGTGGCCGGCTCCGCCATCTTCGGCAAGCCGGACTACGCCGGCATCATCAAGTCGATGCGCGAACAGATCGCCATCGGCGAAACCACCGCCATCTGAGCTCCGGGAACCGACATGACCGCTTTTCGCGCCGCGCTGCTGGACCTGGACGGCACCCTGCTGGATTCGATTCCCGACCTGGCCTTCGCCGCCAACGCCATGCGCGTGGAGCTGGGCATGTCGCCGCTGCGCGAAGACGTGGTGGCCACCTTCGTGGGCAAGGGCGTGGACAACCTGGTGCGCCGCAGCCTGGCCGGCAGCCTGGACGCGGCCGACCCTTCGGCCGCCGAATTCGACGTGGCCCGCGCCGCCTTCTATCGCCATTACCACCTGTCCAACGGCGAAAAGGCGCAGATCTATCCCGGCGTCATCGACGGCTTGAAGCTCATGCGCGAGCAGGGCCTGAAGCTGGCGGTCGTCACCAACAAGCCCACCGAGTTCACCCTGCCGCTGCTGCAACGCACCGGTCTGGCGGGCTTTTTCGATGCCGTGGTCTGCGGCGACACCTGCGAGCGCCGCAAGCCGGATCCCGACCAGGTGTTGCATGCCTGCGACCTGCTCGGCATCGCCGCGCAGGAAGCGGTGACCATCGGCGACTCCGTCAATGACGCCCAGGCGGGCCGCAGCGCCGGCACGCAGGTCCTGGTGGTGCCTTACGGTTACAACGAAGGACGGGACGTGCGCGAGCTGGATGTCGATGGTATAGTTGACACGCTAGTTGCCGCCGCCCAGTGGGTCGCGCTCTGGAATCAAACCCGGAACGCGGCAAGAACAGGCTCCTGAATACCCCGGCGGCTCACCGCAAATTCAATACTGAACAAAGCTCAATGAACGTTTCCATCCAGAACCAAATGCTCGGCGCCTCGTGGCGCTGGTGGCGTTTGTCTTCCGGGTGGCGATGATCCCTCCCGGCCCTGGACGCGTATGCCGCCTAGTGCCGTAGCTGTGTAAACACAGAGCCAAGCCCGGAACCAGTAACCTGGACCGGGCTTTTTGTTGCGCGCCTGGTCCGATAGCAGATAAATCGCTCACGAGACCCGACATGACCGAAATCGAATTCAAGGCCCTCGCCGCACAAGGCTACAACCGCATCCCCCTGGTCGCGGAAACCTATGCCGATCTGGACACGCCGCTGGGCATCTACCTGAAGCTGGCGCACTCGGGCCCCCTGGCCGGGCGCATGACCTGCCTGATGGAGTCGGTGGTGGGCGGCGAGCGCTTCGGCCGCTATTCCTTCATCGGCCTGCCGGCCCGCACGGTGATCCGCGCCAGCGGCACCCGCACCGAAGTGCTGCACGACGGCAAGGTCGCCGAGACCCACGACGGCGATCCGCTGGCCTTCATCGAGCAATACCAGAGCCGCTTCAAGGTCGCCCTGCGCCCGGGCATGCCGCGCTTCTGCGGCGGCCTGGCGGGCTATTTCGGCTATGACACGGTGCGCCACATCGAGCCCTGCCTGGGCCCCGCGGTCAAGCCGTTTCCGGCCGGCATGGAAGGCGGCACGCCCGACCTGATGCTGATGCACGTGGACGAGCTGGTCATCGTCGACAACCTGGCCGGCCGCATCTACCTGATGGTCTACGCCGATCCGGCCCAGCCCGAGGCCTACAGCCGCGCCCAGCAGCGCCTGCACGACCTGCGCGCCCGCCTGCGACGCCCCGTGGAAATTCCCTACAGCCACGCCAGCATGCAGACAGAAGAGCGGCGCGACTTCAAGAAGGAAGACTATCTGGCGGCCGTGCACCGCGCCAAGGAACACATCGCCGCTGGCGACCTGATGCAAGTGCAGATCGGCCAGGTCATCGCCAAGCCCTTCCGTGATTCCCCCCTCTCCCTCTACCGCGCCCTGCGGTCGCTCAATCCCTCCCCCTACATGTACTTCTGGAACTTCGGCGACTTCCAGGTGGTCGGCGCGTCGCCGGAAATCCTGGTGCGCCAGGAGCGCGTGGTGGAAAACGGCGAGCCCAAGTCGCAGATCACGATCCGCCCCCTGGCCGGCACCCGCAAGCGCGGCGGCACGCCCGAGGAAGACGCCGCCCTGGCCGCCGAATTGAAGGCCGATCCCAAGGAAGTGGCCGAGCACGTGATGCTGATCGACCTGGCGCGCAACGACGTGGGCCGCGTGGCCCAGGTCGGCTCGGTCAAGGTCAGCGACACCATGGTGATCGAACGCTATTCGCACGTCATGCACCTGGTGTCCAACGTCACCGGCACGCTGAACCCCGGCATGAGCAGCATGGACGTGCTGCGCGCGTCCTTCCCCGCCGGCACCCTGACCGGCGCGCCCAAGGTCGAGGCCATGAAGATCATCGACGAGCTGGAGCCCGTGCGCCGCGGCATCTACGGCGGCGCGGCCGGCTACCTGAGCTACGGCGGCGAAATGGACGTGGCCATCGCCATCCGCACCGGCGTCATCAAGGACGGCACGCTGTACGTGCAGGCCGCCGCCGGCATCGTGGCCGACTCCAACCCCGAAGCCGAATGGGCCGAAACCGAAGCCAAGGCCCGCGCGGTGCTGCGCGCGGCGGAGCAGGTGCAGCACGGCCTGGACGAACCCATCTGAGGCCGGCGCCCCCTACCGGATACATCCGGGCCGCCGGACGGCCCTTCAGGAGAATTAAATGCTGTTGATGATCGACAACTACGACTCTTTCACCTACAACCTGGTCCAGTACTTCGGTGAGCTGGGCGAGGACGTGCGCGTGGCGCGCAACGACCAGATCACCCTGGAAGAGATCGCCGCCATGAACCCGGACCGCATCTGCGTGTCGCCCGGCCCCTGCTCCCCCGCTGAAGCCGGCATCTCGGTGCCCGTGATCCAGGCCTTCGCCGGCAAGAAGCCCATTCTGGGCGTATGTCTGGGCCACCAGGCCATCGGCGCGGCCTACGGCGGCGACATCGTGCGCGCACAGCAGATCATGCACGGCAAGACCGTGCGGATCTCACACACCGGGACGGACATCTTCACCGATCTGCCCACCCCGTACACCGTGATCCGTTACAACTCGCTGACCATAGACCCCGCCACCCTGCCCGACTGCCTGGCCGTGACCGCGACCGCGCCGGACGGCGACATCATGGGCGTGCGCCACAAGACCCTGCCGCTATACGGAGTACAGTTCCATCCCGAGTCGGTGCTCAGCGAGCACGGCCATGCCCTGCTCCGCAATTTCCTGAACCTCGCCTAAGAAGGACGCATCGTGACGATTTCTCCCGCCGAAGCGCTGACGCGCTGCATTGAACACCGCGAAATTTTCCACGACGAAATGCTGCATCTCATGCGCATGCTGATGCGCGGCGAAATGTCGCCGCAGATCGCCAGCGCCTTGCTGATGGGCTTGCGCGTGAAGAAGGAAACCATCGGCGAGATCACCGCCGCCGCGCAGGTCATGCGCGAATTCGCGACGCCCGTGGTCACGCCCAATCCCGCCGATCTGCTCGACATGTGCGGCACCGGCGGCGACGGCAGCCATACCTTCAACATCTCCACCACCGCCATGTTCGTCGCCGCGGCCGCGGGCGTGCCGATCGCCAAGCACGGCAATCGCAGCGCCTCGTCCTCTAGCGGCAGCGCCGACGTGCTGGAAGCCCTGGGCGCCAACCTGACGCTCACGCCCGAGCAGGTGGCCGAATGCATCCAGGCGACCGGCATCGGCTTCATGTTCGCCCCGGCCCATCATGGCGCCATGAAGAACGTGGCCGCCGTGCGCAAGGAACTGGCCGTGCGGACGATCTTCAACATCCTCGGCCCGCTGACCAACCCGGCCGGCGCCGCCAACCAGCTGATGGGCGTGTTCCACCCCGACCTGGTCGGCATCCAGGTGCGCGTGCTGGAACGCCTGGGCTCGCGCCACGTGCTGGTGGTCCATGGCAAGGACGGCATGGACGAAGCCTCGCTGGGCGGCGCCACCCTGGTCGGCGAACTCAAGGACGGCAAAGTCCTAGAATACGAGATCCATCCCGAGGACTACGGGCTATCCATGATGTCCAACCGGAGCATCAAGGTGTCCAATCGCGAACAATCGCGCGAGCTTGTCATAGAGGCGCTGGAAAATGTCGAGGGCACCGCCCGCGACATCGTCGCGCTCAATGCGGGCCTCGCCATCTATGCTGGCAATAAAGCCGATTCCATTCCCGAAGCCTTGGCTCTAGCATTTGAACTGATCTCCACCGGCGCGGCGCGAGCCAAGCTGGAAGAATTCTGCGCATATACCCGGAAATTCCAGAAATGAACGATATTCTCGCGAAGATCCTCGCCGTCAAGGCCGAGGAAGTCGCCGCCGCTCGCCAGATGCGCAGCGAAGCCGAAGTCCTGCGCGAAGCGCAGGCGCGGCAGGACGTGCGTGGCTTTGCCCAAGCCATCGAAGACAAGATTGCGCAAGGCAAGGCCGGCGTCATCGCTGAAATCAAGAAGGCCTCGCCCTCCAAGGGCGTGCTGCGCGACCCCTTCAATCCCCCGGAAATCGCCGCCACCTATGCGGTGCACGGCGCCGCCTGCCTGTCGGTGCTGACCGACGTGCAGTTCTTCCAGGGCTCCCATGACCACCTGCGCCAGGCGCGCGCGGCCTGCTCGCTGCCAGTCCTGCGCAAGGACTTCATCATCGACCCGTACCAGATCATCGTGGCGCGCGCCATGGGCGCGGACTGCGTGCTGCTAATCGTGGCCGCGCTCAGCCCGGCGCAGCTGCGCGAGTACGAAACGCTGGCGATGGAGCTGGGCATGGACGTGCTGGTGGAAGTGCACGACGCCAAGGAACTCGACATCGCGCTGACGATGAAGACGCCGTTGCTCGGCATCAACAACCGCAACCTGCGCACCTTCGAGACCAGCCTGTCGAACACGCTGGACCTGCTGCCCCAGATCCCCGCGGGCAAGCGCGTCGTAACCGAAAGCGGCATCCTCAAGCCGGAAGACGTGCAGCTGATGCGCAAGCACAAGGTCGACGCCTTCCTGGTGGGCGAAGCCTTCATGCGCGCCAAGGATCCGGGCGCGGAACTCGCGCGCCTGATCGGCTGACCGCCCCGCTCCCGGCGGGCGGCGCGCCGCCCGCCGGGCCGTCGCCCACGGAAGCCCGCCGGGGACGATGCGCCCCGGATGCCAGGAGCCTATGGACACCACCTTCCTGCTCAATTTCATCCAGGTGATCGAGCAAGGTTCGATCGCCGAGGTCGCGCGCAAGAACGGCCTGACGCCGGCGGCGGTGAACCAGCGCATCAAGAAGGTCGAGGACGAACTCGGCTTCAAGCTGGTGGTGCGTTCAGGCCGCACGGTGAAGCCCACGGTCGAAGGCGCGCAGATCCTGGCCCAGGCCAAGCACGTCATGGAAGAGGTCCGCAACCTGAAGGCGGCGTCCCAGGGGCCGGTGGTGTTCGGCCATCTGACCCTGGGCGCGTTCGACTCCGCCATGACGACGATGATGCCCACGCTGCTGGCCCGCCTCATCGACCGGCATCCCAACCTGGAAATCAGCCTGGTCAAGGGCTATTCCGTCAATCTCTACAGCAAGATCTGCGATGGCGAAATGGATGCGGCGCTGATACTCCAGCCCCAGTTCCAGATGCCGAAGAATCTGGAATGGCGGCGCGTGCGCGACGAGCCGCTGGTCGTGCTGGCGCCGGCCTCGCTCACCGAGACCGACCCGCACCAGCTGCTGCGCGCCAATCCGCTGATCTGTTACGACCGCAAGCTATGGGGCGGGCAGCTCGCCGCCAACTACTTCCGCCAGCACAGCATACGGCCGAAGATACGCATCGAAACCGCGTCCATCGAAGTCATCGCGCTGCTGGTGACCCAGGGACTGGGCGTGTCCCTGGTGCCGGACGGCGCGGGCGAACTGCCGCCGGATTCCGGACTGCGCAAGATTCCCCTACCCGGCGACGAGCACTTCCGCAGCGTCGGCTTGCTGTGGAACCGCCAATCGGTCCGCGCGGGTCTGATCGAGGAAATCTACGAGATCGCGCGGTCCGCCTGAAGCCGCCCGCTAGCAGGTTTCCGCAGTACCCAGGATGACGGTGGACTGGCTCGACAACGTGCCGCCGTTGCCATGCGCCAGCGCCAGGCGCGCATCCCTTACCTGCCGGTCCCCCGCCTGGCCGCGCAGCTGGCGCACGGCCTCTATGACCAGGAACACGCCGTACATGCCTGGGTGCACGCAGGACAGCCCGCCCCCGTTGGTGTTCACCGGCAACCTGCCCCCCGGAGCGATGCCGCCGTCACGCACGAACGCCCCGCCCTCGCCCTTGGCGCAGAATCCCAGGTCCTCCAGGAACAGGATCGTGTTGATGGTGAAGGCGTCGTACAGCTGCGCCACGTCGATGTCGCCGGGACGGCAGCCGGCCATCTCGAACGCCAGCGCGCCCGACTGACGCGCCGCGGTAGTGGTCAGGTCCGCCATCGCGGAGATCTGGCGGTTCCAGACGGCGGTGGCGCTGCCCAGGATGTAGGCGGGCGGCTGGGGCAGATCCCTGGCACGGTCTGCCCGCGTCATGATGAAGGCGCCCGCGCCGTCCGTCACCAGGCAGCAGTCGCGGACCGTCAGCGGATCGGACACCCTGCGGGCGCCCAGCACGTCGTCGATCGACAGGGGGTCGCGGGAATAGGCCTCCGGGTTGAGCTGGGCCCAACGCCGGGCGGCCACGGCGACTTCGGCCAGGTCCTCGCGGCGCGTGCCGAACTCGTGCATGTGGCGCCTGGCGGCCAGCGCATAGGCGCTGGGCGGGTTCAGGGGCTCATAAGGCATTTCGTAGGGCTGGGGATCCAGCGCCTTGCGCGTGGCGGCGATCGCCGAGCGTCCGACGGCGGCCGTCCTCTGGGCGCTGCCGTAGCAGACCAGCACGGCATTGCACTGTCCAGAATCCAGCGCACGGGCGGCGGCCAGGATGTAGGACATGAAGCTGGAACCGCCCAGGCAGGTTCCGTCGATATAGGTCGGGCGGATGCCCAGGGTCTCGATGACCGACATCGGCCACATGCTGGCCGCCACGCTGGAGGTGGCGATGCCGTCTATGTCACGCATCTCCAGGCCCGCGTCGCGCACCGCCGCGTGCGCGGCCCGCGCCAGCAGCTCCATGTCCGTGTAGCCCGGCGCCTGGCCCAGGCCGAAATGCCCGACGCCGGCGATTGCCGTCTTGGCTCGCAGTTGCCGGTAGTTCATTGCGCCGCTCCCTCGAACAATACCGCCGGAGCGCCGTCGCGTTCGCCGATCACGGCCTTTACCGCCATGCCGATCCGCACCTGGTCCGGCGGCATGCCCACCACGCTGGACATCATCCGCACGCCCTCCTCCAGGTCGATCAGCGAAACGTTGTAGTCGCCGCCGGCCTCGGGTTTGCGCGCGACGGTGGTGTAGCTGTAGACGGTGGCCCGCCCCGCCGGCGCAACCCATCCCAGCACGTCGCTGCCGCAATGCGGGCAGATCTCGCGCGGATGGAACACGTGGCGCGCGCAATCCGCGCAACGCTGGATCATGAAGCGCCCCTGCGACAGATGGTCGAAGTACTGCTTCTGCGTCCCCATATCAGCGAATGCTGCGCTGCTCATCGTGATTCTCCCTGGATGGCGGCTTGCTGCAACGCCGCGATTTCTGCCTCGGTGCATCCCAGTCTGGCGCTCAGGACACTATGGGTATCGGCGCCCAGCAAGGGCGCCGCATTGCGGTAGGCCACAGGGCTGTCCGAAAAGCGCATCGGACTGCGCACCTGCGGGACGCTGCCGCTGACCGGATGCGGCAGCGAGAACTTCAGGCCCCGCGCCTGGACCTGTGGGTCCTCATGCACCTGGGCAATGTCGTTGATCACGCCCACAGGCACCCCGGCGGCGTCCAGCAGGCTGACCCATTCGTCGCGCCCTCGCGTGCGGAACAGACTTTCCAGCTCGGGGATGAGAGTGCCCTTGGCAAGCACGCGGCCGGTGTTGGTCCGATAGCGTTCGTCCCCGGCCAGATCGCTGCGCCCCGCGGCCACACAGAACTTCTGGAACTGGCTGTCATTGCCTACGCCCAGCACCACATGCCCATCCGCGGCCTCGAACACTTGATAGGGGGCCAGATTGACGTGCGCATTGCCTTCCCGGCGAGGCACCTCGCCGGACAGGAAATAATTGAAGTTCTGCACGCCCAGCGCCGCCACCTGGCAATCCAGCATGGAGATGTCTATGTGCTGGCCGCGGCCGCTACGGCCGCGCTCATGCAGCGCGGCCAGGATGGCGCTGGTGGCGTACATGCCGGCCATCAGGTCGGCGGCGGCGTTGCCCGCCTTCTGCGGACCGCCGCCAGGCAACGCATCCTTTTCACCGGTAATGCTCATCAGCCCGCCCAACGCCTGAATCACGAAGTCATAGCCGGGCTTTTCCGCATAGGGTCCGTCCTGACCAAAACCCGTGATGGAGCAATAGATGAGGCGCGGGTTCAACTCCCGCAAGCTGGCGTAGTCCAGGCCGTACTTGCGCAGGCCGCCCACCTTGAAGTTCTCGACGAAGATGTCGCACCCGGCTGCCAGCCGGCGCACCGCGTCCGCGCCAGCCTGGGCCGCGATATCCAGCGCCAGGGACTTCTTGTTGCGATTGGCGGCCAGGTAATACGCGGACTCCTGCGTGCGCCGGCCTTCGGCGTCCATCAGGTTGGGCGGCCCCCAGCCTCGGGTGTCGTCGCCCGACTGCGGGCGTTCGATCTTCAGCACTTCGGCGCCCAGGTCGGCCAGGTTCTGCGTGCACCAGGGACCCGCCATGATGCGGGTCATGTCGAGCACGCTGATGCCGCTGAGCGGAGGTTCTCTGTTAGACATGGCTATTGTGTAGGTGGATGACGGAAGGAAAAGTTTCAGCGGCCATGGAAGGCGCCGCCATCGCGAGCCTGGGCCAGCAGCAGCGGCGCGGGCGTCCAATACTGTGCGCCCGCATGGCTGGCGTAGTGGCGGATGCGTTCGCAGATGCGGGCCGCGCCGATCTGGTCCGCATGGAACATCGGACCTCCCCGGAAGCGCGGAAAGCCGTAGCCATTGAGCCAGATGGTGTCGATGTCCTCCGGCCGGCTGGCGACGCCTTCCTCCAGGATCCGCGCCCCTTCGTTGATCATGGAGTAGAGGCAGCGTTCCAAGATCTCTTCGTCCGAAATGACGCGCCGCGCGATGCCGCGCCTTTCCGCGTTGCGCACGATCAGTTCGGAAATGGCGGGGTCCACCGAACGTCTGCGCTGCGCGTCATAGGTGTAGAACCCGGCGCCGGTCTTCTGTCCCAGCCGTCCCGCCGCGACGATTTCGTCGAGGATGTTGCAGGCTACTTCGCGCTCGCTCAAGCGGTCCAGCCGGCTCTGGCGGTTGCGCCAGGCAACGTCCAGGCCCGCCAGGTCATTCAGCTGGAACTGCCCCATCGGGAAGCCGAACTCGCACAGCACGCGGTCGACCTGCTCGGGCAACGCACCCTCCTCCAGCATGAAATAGCACTCGCGGGTGCGCCGCGCCAGCATCCGGTTGCCGACGAAACCGTCCGACACTCCCACCATGACCGCGACCTTGCCCAGCCGCTTTCCCAGGGCCTGCGCCGTAGCCAGCGCCCGCGGCGCGCTACGCTTGCCGCGCACGTTCTCCAGCAGCTTCATGATGTGGGCGGGGCTGAAGAAATGCATGCCGACAACGTTCTCCGGACGCCGCAGGCCCGCGGCCAACGCATCGATATCCAGAAACGAGGTGTTGGTAGCGATCAGCGCGTCCGGCCGCAGGTTCTCCTCGATGCTGGCCAGCACCTGCTGCTTGACGCCCATATCCTCGAACACGGCCTCCACCACCAGGTCGCAGTCATGCAGCGACTCGTATTGCAGCGTCGGCATCAGCGCTTCGCCGCGCGCGCGCTGCGTGTCTGCAGTGATGCGCCCTTTCGCCACGTCGTTGCGATAGGTCTTGCCTATGGTCTCGACGCTGGATGCCAGCACCTTTTCGTTCTGCTCGACCAGCACGACAGGGATGCCCGCGTTCAGAAAGCACATGGCGATGCCCGTGCCCATGGTGCCCGCGCCGACGACGCCCGCCTTGCGCACCGGCTTGGCCTCCTCCATGGGCAGGCCAGCCGGCTTGGTCGCGACGCGCTCCGCAAAGAAGGCATGACGCAAAGCCCGCGCCTGAGGTGACGCGACCAGTTCACGGAAACGCTCGCGACCATAGGTCACGGCGGCATCGAAATCCGCGGACACACTGCGCGCGGCAACGTCCACGCATGCCTGCGGCGCGAGCTGGCCGCGATGGCTGGCACGGAACCGGTCACGCGCGGCGTCGAACGTCGCGGGGTCGCAGGCCGGCGCCGGCAGCTCCCGCGTGCGCCGCGCGCCCCTGCCCTGCTCCAACAGGCGCTGCGCGTAGGCCATGGCGGCGCCTCGCACATCCTCCTGCGCCAGCGCGTCCGCCACGCCTGCTTCCAGCGCCTGCACCGCGTCTATGGGCTTGCCGCCGGCGGCCATGTCCAGCGCCTTTTCCACGCCTGCCAGCCGCAACAGCCTTGGAATACCTCCGGCTCCGGGAATGATGCCCAGGGTGGACTCGGGCAGGCCCAGGCGGGCTTGCGCATCGACCACCCGATAGTGGCAGCCCAGCGCCAGTTCCAGGCCGCCTCCCAGGGCCAAACCATGGATCGCCGCGACCACGGGCTTGTCGCTGGATTCGATGGCGTGGATCACATCCGACAGGTGCGGATCGACCGGCGGCTTGCCAAACTCCTTGATGTCGGCCCCGGCCACGAACGTGGCACCCGCGCAGGCGATGACGATGGCCTGGGTGGCCCCGTCGGCGCCGGCCTGCTCCATGGCTTGCAGCAGCCCGGCCCGAACCGCCTGCGAAGTGGCGTTGACCGGAGGGTTGTCGATGAGAATGACGCGGATGTTTCCGCTGAGCGTCGAAGATACGGCTTGCATGTTTGTCCTGGAATGATGGCGGCGCGTGGCCGCCGCGGTTCAGCGGGCTTCCTGCACCGGCACCTTGGCCGTCTTGATGACCTGGGCCCACTTTTCCTTTTCTTGCCCGATGTAGCGGCCGAAGCCTTCGGGCGTATCGGTCTGCGGCTCCATGCCCTGCTGGCGCAGCCATTGCGTGAATTCGGGCTTGTCCACCATCTCGCGCAGGGTGGCGTTGAGCTGCGCGACGATGGGCTGCGGGGTGCCAGCGGGCGCCAACAGCCCATACCAGCCTGCCGCCTGGAATCCGGGATAGCCGGATTCGGCCACGGTGGGCACCTGCGGCAGCGACTGGATACGCTGCGCAGTTTCGACCGCCAGCGGCACCAGCTGTCCCGACTGGATCAGCGGCACCAGCGTGATCGCGTTGTCGCTGAGCGCAGAGATCAATCCCGATTGCACGTCGACCAGCGCTGCCGAACTACCCTTGTAGGGCACGTGCAGCATGTCCACGCCCGCAGTCGACTTGAGCAGCTCCATGGACAGGTGCTGCGTCGACCCGGTGCCGGCGGAACCGAAGGTCAGCTTGCCCGGATCCTTTTTGGCCAGGGCCAGGAATTCGCCCAGCGATTTCGGCCCGAGCTTGGGACTGACGGCGATGACCAGGGGCGAAACCGCCACGATAGTGATCGGCGCAAAGTCCTTCACGGGGTCGTAGGGCAGTTGCTGATACAGCGAGGGATTGATGGACATCGCCCCCGAGAAGGTCATGCCCAGGGTGTAGCCATCGGCGGGCGCCTTGGCGATGGCCGACATGCCCACGATGGCGGCCGCGCCCGGCTTGTTCTCGATGACCACGGGCTGACCGAATTTCTCCGTCAGTCCGCGGCCTATCATGCGGGCCAGCGTATCGGCGGCGCCGCCGGCCGCCGCGGGCACGATCATTCGGATGGGCTTGTCGGGATACGGCGCGGCCCAGGCGGTGGTCGCGGCCAAGGCCGCGCAAGAGAGGGCAAGACTCTGCAGGATGCGCTTCAAGATTGTCTCCTTGTGCTTGTTATGTGTTGCGGCTGGATTCAGCCGCGGCGGCGGGTGATGGTTCCCACCTGGACCTTCTTTCCGTCAGCCAGGGTGCAGGCGTAGGCCAGCTCCAGCCATCCGGGTTCGCTGCGGGTCACTTCGAATGCAACGTCCACGGCCTCCCCCGGCCGCGTGAACGCCACGAACTTCGCCTCGATTTCGCCGCCGTCGAGCCACGCGTCCCCAAGCAGGTCGGCGGCCATGTCGAGGACTGGCGCCATCACCAACGCCCCCTGCACGATGACGCCGCCGAAGACGCTGTTGCGCGCATATTCGGGATCGGTGTGCGTCCTGCCGGTGGTGCCGTGCAGCGCGCCGAAGCGGTTGATGTCTTTCTGTTCCGCGCCACGCGCGGCGCTACGGAACTTGTCGCCTACCTTGAATTCCATGCGGGTCTCCTCAGTTGGGCCAAACCAGGCTGCGTTCCGCCACCAGGGCGACGCGCGCGTTTTCCAGCTTGCGGACGGTGAGCTCCAGCACCACGAAGCGCTTGTCGTTCTTCAGGTACTTGTCCTTCACCAGCACGCTGGCCTCCAGCGCCTCGCCTGGATATACGGGCGCCAGCAAGCGGACTTTCTCGCGGGCATGCAAGACGCCCGTCGGCCAGGCGAACGCCGCGTGCTGCGGCTGGAAGCTGCCGACCAGGACGGGATGCACGCTGCGCACGGGGGTCGCGCCGCCTTGGGGCCGCAAGGCGCGGCCGCTGCCGTCGAGAACCGGGGAATGTTCGAAGGTGCCGATGAACGCGTCGCTGTCCGCGGCGTCGATGCTGTAGCGGCTGGGAGGAAAGAGACGGCCTATTTCGAAGTCGTCGTAGAACAGCTCGTTGCTTGCCATGTCATCACCTGGGTTGAAGGGGATGCGGGCATCGTAAGCAGTTCTTCCCGTGCGCTGGGATAGTTAACTTATCTTCAAAAGATAGTTTTTGTGCACGCCTTGCGCGCACGCGGCAAGCGTCCGCGCGCTGCCGCCATGGCGCGCGCAGGGGCCGCGGAAGATCTCGCTAGGACGGACGCGGCAAGCGCCGGTACAGCGTGCTGCGGTGCACGCCCAGCGCGCGCGCCGCGCGGCTGACGTTGCCGCCGTGGGCGGCCAGGGCGTCGCGGATCGCGGCGTCCGTCATGGCTTGCAGGCTTGCCGGGTCATCGCCGCCAGTTGATGGCCGGGCCGCCGCCGCGCCGCGGATGTCGGCGGGCAGCATTTCCGCGTCGACCATGCCCGAGGGCCCCGCCAGCACGTGCAAGGTGCGCAGCACCGCGACCAGTTGCCGGTAGTTGCCGGGCCAGGCGTACGCGGCCAGGATGGCTTCGATGCCGGGCGGCAGGACCGGCCCCGCGCCTTGCGCCGCCCACAGGCCGCGCAGCAGTTCGACGCGGTCCGCGCGCGTGCGCAGCGGTTCCAGCGTGACGGTGTATTCGGCGATGCGGAAGTACAGGTCCGGCCGCACCGGCGCGTCGGGTCCTTCGTGCGCCAGCGGCCGGTGGGTCGCGCACACCAGCGCGAAATCCACGGACACGGGCCGCGCCGCGCCCAGCGGCGAGACTTCGCGCGTCTGCAGCACGCGCAAGAGGCGCGATTGCAGCATCAGCGGCATGTCGCCGATCTCGTCCAGGAACAGCACGCCGCCATGCGCCTGGCGCAGCAGGCCCTTGCTGCCCTGCCGGCGCGCGCCGGTGAAGGCGCCGTCTTCGTAGCCGAACAGTTCGGATTCGATCAGGCTTTCGGGCAGCGCCGCGCAATTCACCGCCACGAACGGCCCCGACGCGCGCTTGCTGCGCGCATGCAGCTGGCGCGCGAAAACTTCCTTGCCCACGCCGGTTTCGCCTTGCAGCAGGATGGCCACGCCCGCGTCCGACAGGTGCACGGCGCGCGCCAGCGCGCCCAGGGTCGCCGCATCGAAATTCGGCGCGACGGGGCGTGGCCCCGCCGCGGGCGGCGCCACGGGCAGGGCTGGCGCTTGCGGCGGACGTGAACGCGGCCAGCGCAGGCGCGCGTGGTACACGGCGCCCGATCGCGCCTGCACCCGGCCGGCGGCGTCGGGGCAGCGCTCGATGTCGCCATCGAATACGTCGCCATAGCGGTACACGCCCAGCGCGGTCGGCGCCAGGCCCAGGGCTTGCAGGGCGCGGCGGTTCGCGCCGATCAGCAGGTCGCCCTGGAAGGCGAGCAGGCCTTCCCCGGGCGCGCCCAGCCCGGAATGGTCCACATGCAACCGCAGCACGGCATGCTGCTCGTAGGCCTGTTCGAACAAGCGGTGCTCGATCAGGTCCACGGCGGCGCGCACCAGCTCCAGCACGTCGGGCCGCAGGTCGCGCGCCGGGCTGGACAGGTCCAGCACGCCCACCGTGCGGCCCTCGCTGTCGGTAATGGGGACGGCTGCGCAGGTCAGGATGCGGTTGGGTTCGAAATAGTGTTCCGCGCCGTGCACGGCGATGGGGCGGCCTTCCACCAGCGCGGTGCCGATGGCATTGGTACCCGCCGCCGCTTCGTCCCAGGGCGCGCCGGGCATCAGCGCCACGCGCGATGCGCGCTGCGCGAAACCGGTGTCGCCATCGGTGTCCAGCACCAGGCCCTGGGCATCGGACAGGATCACCAGGCCGCCGTTGCCGCCGGCCTCGCGCCGCAGCAGGGATATGGCGGGCTCGGACAACCGGCGCAGCGCCTCGTTGCGCTGCTGGGCCTCGCGCAATTCACCCTGGGTCATGAGTTCGGCGCGGCGCACGCCGCGCATGTCGAAGCCCAGGTCGGCGCAGCGCCGCCACGAGCGCAGGATGGGCTCGGCGACCAGGCCGCCGGGCACGGCGCCTTGCTGGTTGAACAGCAGGCGCGCTTGCGTCAGCGCGCGCTGACGGGAATGAGTGGCCATGCATGTCTCCTGGGACAGGCGTTCTGCGACGCCTGTTCCGCGACGATGTCGCAAAAAGCGACAGGGAGGGAGGCCCCACGCCGCGCCCGCTACGCGGGCTTGCCGCCACCTGGGGGAACTGGCCCGCCCAGGGGCTCGGCGGGGAACCGGCCCTCGAAGGGCGTTTGCTGCTGATCGCCCGTTCCGGAAACCTACTTTCGCATGCAAGCCGCGGGCTGTCCAGGGAGGAAACGCGGACTGGCACGCTCCTTGCTTGATACGGAACAGGCAGCCGACTGCCGCACCCCCACAATACCGGAGACAAGCATGGACATCGCGACCCGCATCACCCCCGACTCCTACGGCACGCGCCTGGACCTGAAGACCCAGTACGACAACTTCATCGACGGCAAATGGCAGAAGCCCTCCGACGGCGAGTACTTCGACAACGTCACGCCGGTCACGGGCCAGGTGCTGACCCGCAATGCCCGCTCCAAGGAGCGCGACATCGAGCTGGCGCTGGACGCCGCTCACCGCGCCGCGCCCAAATGGGGAGCGACCCCGGCCGCGCAACGCGCCCGCATGCTGATGCAGATCGCCGACGTGATGGAGGCCAACCTGGAGCGCCTGGCCACGGCCGAGACCTGGGACAACGGCAAGCCCATCCGCGAAGCCCGCGCCGCCGACATTCCGCTGGCGATCGACCACTTCCGCTACTTCGCCTCTTGCATCCGCAGCCAGGAAGGCAGCCTGTCCGAGATAGACCACGACACGGTGGCGTATCACTTCAATGAGCCGCTAGGCGTGGTGGGCCAGATCATTCCCTGGAACTTCCCCATCCTGATGGCCGCGTGGAAGCTGGCGCCGGCCCTGGCCGCGGGCAACTGCGTGGTGCTCAAGCCCGCCGAACAGACGCCGCTGGGCATCCTGCTGCTGATGGAACTGATCGCCGACATCCTGCCCCCGGGTGTCGTCAACGTGGTCACGGGCTTCGGCCTGGAAGCCGGCAAGCCGCTGGCCTCGAACAAGCGCATCGCCAAGATCGCCTTCACCGGCGAGACCACCACCGGCCGCCTCATCATGCAGTACGCCTCGCAGAACATCATTCCGGTCACGCTGGAGCTGGGCGGCAAGTCGCCCAACATCTTCTTTGCCGACGTGGCCGCGCAGGACGATGACTTCCTCGACAAGGCGATCGAAGGCTTCGTCATGTTCGCGCTGAACCAGGGCGAGGTCTGCACCTGCCCCAGCCGCGCGCTGATCCAGGAATCCTTCTATGACAAGTTCATGGAACGCGCCCTGAAGCGCGTGGCCGAGATCAAGCAGGGCAATCCGCTGGACGCTGACACCATGCTGGGCGCGCAGGCCTCCACCGAACAGCTGGAGAAGATCCTGTCGTACCTGGACATCGGCAAGCAGGAAGGTGCCGACGTGCTGGCCGGCGGCTCGCGTGCGCAGATGCAGGGCGCACTGGAAGGCGGCTATTACGTGCAGCCCACGGTGTTCAAGGGCCACAACAAGATGCGCGTGTTCCAGGAAGAGATCTTCGGCCCGGTGGTGGCCGTGACCACCTTCAAGGACGCCGACGATGCGCTGGCCCTGGCCAACGACACGCTCTACGGCCTGGGCGCGGGCGTTTGGTCGCGCGACGCCAACACCTGCTATCGCATGGGACGCGCGATCAAAGCCGGCCGCGTGTGGACCAACTGTTATCACGCCTACCCCGCGCATGCGGCGTTCGGCGGCTACAAGCAATCCGGCATCGGACGCGAGAACCACAAGATGATGCTCAACCACTACCAGCAGACCAAGAACCTGCTGGTGAGCTACTCGCCGAAGAAGCTGGGTTTCTTCTAAGCCGGTTGCGGCCAGGCGCCGGGCTGCCAGACAGTGGGCCCGGCGCGCCTCAAAGGAGCCTGACATGGCAGAGCAAACGCCGCGCGTGGTCGCCACCGACGAGGCGCGCAGCCTGATCGAGACCCTGCGGGCCAAGCACGGCCCGTTGATGTTCCACCAGTCCGGCGGCTGCTGCGACGGCAGTTCGCCCATGTGCTATGCGCAGGGCGAATTCATGGTGGGCGGTTCGGACGTGCTGCTGGGCGAACTGGAAGGCTGCCCGTTCTACATGGGCGAGGACCAGTTCGCGTATTGGGAGCACACCCAGCTCATCATCGACGCTGTGCCCGGCCGGGGCGGCGCGTTTTCGCTGGACAGCGCGGAAGGCAAGCGCTTCCTGCTGCGCTCGCGGCTGTATTCGGATGAGGAATGGGCGCGGGTGGCGCCCGTCAGCAAGGGCTAGCCTGCCCCCTTGCCGCAGTTCGCGCGGGGCCCTAGCGGCCCTGCGCGCCGCCTTGCGGGCTGCCTTTGTCGTGCACATCGGGCCGTCCGATCTGCTGCCACTGGAACGACACGCGGCGGATGCGCGCGGCCCGGAATTGCGTGAACGAACGGCCGCCCGGCATGGGCGCGCCGCGATAGGAACTGCTGGCGTTTTTCATTGCTGAAGTAGCGTTGACGAAAAAACTTGCGTAGCGGGCGCGCTCAGGCGCGCGCGGCCGAATTCCAGGCGCTGGCGGGCGCCGCGCGGCGGGTCCATTCCAGCGCATCTTCCAGGCGGTCGTTGCCCCAGAACATTTCGCCGTCCACAAAGAAGGTGGGCGCGCCGAACACGCCCAGGTTGCGCGCGCGGTCCACCTGGCGGCGCAGCGCCTCCTTGGCGGCCTCGGACTTGCCGCGGGCGATCAGGGCATCAGCGTCCTGCCCCAGGTCCGTCAACAGCTCATGCACGACGTCCTCGGACTGGATGTCCAGGTCATGCTGAAAGTTGGCGCGGAACACCGCCACGCAGAAATCGCGGCCCCAGGGCTGGTCCTGGCCCAGCAGCGCGATGCGCGCGGGCAGCACGCTCATGCGCGGAAACAGGCGCGGCCGGTTGTAGACCACGCCGTACTTGTCGGCCAGGCGGGCGATGTCGCGCATCATGTAGGCGCCCTTGCCCGGGAACAGCCGGAACGGCGTGTCGTTCCAGCCCTGGGCCTGGAAGATCGGGCCCAGCAGGAAGGGACGCAGATCGACCCGTACCGCGGCCTCTTGCGCCAGGGCGTCGATGCGCTCGATCGCCAGATAGCTGTAGGGGCTGGCGAAGTCGAACCACATCTCGATGCGGGGCGTGGCGGGCAGTGGCGCAGTCATCACAAGGGCTCCGGGGCGGGCTGCTGGGAAATTAGCGCGACCTGCGCATCCGGCAGGCCGCTGAGAACGACATCGCGATCGCTGCCGACGGTGATGGATTCACCGGCTTGAAGCACGCTGTCATCGAAGCGCCGGTATTCGGACATCCACAAGGTGCCGGCGTGACACACGATGCGGATACCGGAAGCGCGCTTGAGCAGCATGGTCGAGCCGCCGGCCAGACGGAATGACATTCCCGCAGTGCAACAAACCTGGATCATGGCGTACCCCTGGCCGCGGCGGCGGCGATCGCGGCGGATTGCGGGGGGTTCATCCCCCTCACCCGTCGTCTGAGTGCTATTTGACGCCCGGGGGGTACTATTGCTCAAGCGACATTTCCGTCCGATACGCATGAGTTTTACGAATGCCATACCCGCTGGCCAAACTCCCGCCGCTTGATCTGGTCCGAGGCTTCGTGGCCGTGGGCCGCCGCATGAGCATCACCCTGGCCGCGCAGGATCTGCATGTGACCCAGTCGGCCGTGAGCCGCCAGATCCGGGCGCTGGAGGCCCACCTGGGTGTGCCGCTGCTGGTGCGCGGGTTCCGCAGCGTGTCGTTCACCTCGGAAGGCGCGCAGCTGTTCCGCATGGCCGACGTCTGGCTGAGCCAGCTGGGCGACCTGACCGAGCAACTGCGCGCGCCCGAGAGACGCACGCCGGTCACCGTGACCACGACCATCGGCGTGGCCTCGCTGTGGCTGCTGCCGCGGCTGGGCGACTTCCAGGCGGCGCATCCGCATATCGACGTGCGGGTGGCGGCCGACAACCGGCTGATCGACATCGACCGCGAAAGCGTGGACATCGCCATCCGCTACAGCATGCGCGACGGCGTGCCGGATGGCGCCGTCTGGCTATTCGGGGAAGCGGTGGTGCCCGTGGCCCACCCCTCGCTCAAGGCCCGCTCGCTGGACCCCGGCGAACTACAGCGCCACGTGCTGCTGGAGTTCGACGACCCGACCCGACCCTGGCTGCAATGGTCGGAATGGCTGAACGCGCGCGGGCTGGGCCGGGTGCCCGTCAAAGGCATGCTGCGCTTCAACCAATACGACCAGATCGTGCACGCGGCGCTGGCCGGCCACGGCATCGCACTGGGCCGGCTGGCGCTGATTGCGCCGATGCTGGCGGACAAGCGCCTGGAAGCCGTCGGCGGCCAGGCCGCCAGCGCCACGGAACACGCCTATTGGCTGGTGCGCAACGCGCGCCGGGGCACGCCGGACGCCGAAGTCGTCACGCGCTGGCTGATGGAACAGGCAGAGGCCACGGCGCGCGACCTGACAGGCTAGGCTCGGACGCCCAAGGAGCGCGACATACGCGCGATATACAAATCTTTATATGTTGAGAGGGCTATTCCTGTAAATTGCGGCCTGCGCTTGGAACGGCGGCTGGCCGCTGCATTCCCGTCTCAGCCCTTCGACTCCGCCCATGACCCTGTTCCCCAGATGTTGATGAAGCGTTTCCGTTCCGTGCCGGCGTGGCAAGACTGGCTCATCAACTTCCAACGCTCCTTCGTGCTGCTGCTGGCCCCCTGGCTGGTCTGCGTCCTGGCGCAGAGCGCCGGGCGGGGCTATCTGCTGCTGCAATACGCGGCGCCGGGCACCTATGCCGCGCTGCCGCAGGACGTGCGCCGCACCCTGACCACGGGCCTGCTGTTCGACATCAAGGTCGCCAGCATCGCGTTCTCGGCGCTCCTGCTGCTGTCGATGGCGATGGCCGCCAAACCCCGCCTGCAACAGCGCTGGCAGCGCTGCATGCCAGGCGTGGGCGCGACCATGGCGCTACTCTTCGCCGCCGTCACGGTCATCAGCGTCTTCTACTTCGCCACCTTCTCGCGCTCGATCGACATCTTCGTGTTCGGCCTGGTCGACGACGACACCCACGCCATCCTGATGACCCTGTGGCACGGCTACCCGCTGGCGCGGGCAGGCTTGCTGCTGGCGGCGGTATTGGCGGGCACCTGGTGGCTCGGCCGCCGCTGGCGCGCCTGGGTGCAGCGCATCCAGTTCAAGCGCCTCGCCCCCGGCCGCGGCCTGATCCGCTTGCTGCTGATCATCGGCATCACCGTGGTGGCCTGCAGAGGCTCGCTGGGCAAGTTCCCGCTCAACAAGGACGACACCAGCATCTCGTCGCTGCGCCTGCTGAACGACATCTCGTCCAACGGCGTCTCGGCCTTTTCCTGGGCTCTGTCGGACCGCGGCAACGACAAACGCTTCGAACCCGTCACCACCCGCGAGGGACGCCTGCTCTACGAGCGCTTCCTGGGCTGGCCGGACAATGGCCTGCGGCCCTTCATGGCGGCTACCGGCCCCAATCCGGCGGCTGCGGCGCAGCCGCCCAACGTGGTGCTGCAGATCATGGAGAGCATGGGCGCGCACCTGAACGCCTATGACCGCCCAGGCCGCGACCTGCTCGGCGCGCTGCGCCCGCATTGGCGCGATGACTGGGTGTTCGAGCGTTTCGTGGCGGAGGGCAACGGCACCATAGATTCACTCAGCCGCCTGCTGGTGCGCAGCCCCATCTCGGCCATCGGCCAGTCATCGGCGCTGGACACGCCGTTCGTCAGCAATGCCTTCACGCCGTTCCTGAAACGCGGCTACCGGGTCCTCTTCGTCACCTCCGGCGCGGCCACCTGGCGCAACCTCGGCGTCTTCGCCACCCAGCTGGGCGCGCACGAGTTCGTGGACCAGCAGACCCTGAGAACGCGCTATCCGCAGGCGCAGGCCGGCACCTGGGGCGTGCCCGACGAGTACATGTTCCGGTACATCGAGGAGCGGCTGGCGCAGAGTCTCCAGGACGGCCAACCCCTGTTCATCATCGCCCTGTCCACCACCCACCATCCGCCATTCATCGTGCCGGAGGGTTCGCCGCAGGGCGGCCTGCCCATGGACGACCTGACCGGTCTGTCCTACTTCAAGGCCTGGGACGTGCTGGCGCCCGCGCTCGACACGCTGCGCTACGCCAATGACCAGCTGGGTCGCTTCCTGACCCGGGTGAAGGCAGCGCCCAGCGCCGCCCGGACCATCGTCGCGGTAACGGGCGACCACAACATCCTGGGCATCGATTACCAGAATCCCAAGGACGCGGCATTGGCCCACGCGGTGCCGTTCTACCTGTACGTCCCGCCGGCCTATCGCTCGCAGGCGCGCTACGATCCGGCGCGCGTGGGCAGCCACAAGGACATCCTGCCCACCCTGTACAACCTGAGCCTGCCGGAAACGCCCTACTTCCGCACCGGCTGCGACCTGCTGGCCGCGCAGCCCGAGCGGCGCTGGTGCTTCGGCTTCAACCACAAGCACGTCATGCTGACGGACGAAGGGGTGTTCCGGCCAAACAAGCCCGGCCGCATCCTGCCCTGGGCGGACGCCTCGGGCCTGGCGCTGGCCGACGAGCAGGACGCCACGGCCGAGCAATGGGCAGAGCAGGTGCGGATGAACGCCTATCCGCACCTGCTCCAGTGGCAGATCAACTACCAGGTGCAGGAACTGGATCGTTCCCGCGACAAGCGCTAGGGCCTGTTTGCGTCGCAAGGCGCCTGGCGCGGGCCTCGGCGCGGCCGGCGCCGGAAGACGCCGCTACGCCTGCCCGCGCAAGCGGCTCAATCCACGCGCACTTCCGGCGCGCCGGCGCGCATCTCGCCGATGACGGCCGCCTGCTCGAAACCGTGCTGCCGGAACAGGTCCAGCACTGCCTTCGCGGCGTCGGGCGAGCATGCCACCAGCAAGCCGCCCGCGGTCTGCGGGTCGGTCAGCAAGGCCCGCTCGGTGTCGCTCACGCCCTCGCCCAGGCGCACGGAATCGCCATAGGACGCCCAGTTGCGGCCGGATGCGCCGGTAATGACGCCCTCCGCGGCAAACGCCTGGACGCCGGGCAGCCAGGGCAAGGCGTCGCGGCTGACGTGCGCCGTCAGTTGCGCGCCGCGCGCCATTTCCAGCGTGTGGCCCAGCAGGCCGAAACCGGTCACGTCGGTGATGGCGTGCACGCCTTCCATGGCGGCCAGCGCCGGGCCCGGCCGGTTCAGCCGCGTGGTCTCGGTGATCATGGCGCGGTAGCCGGCGTCGTCGAGCCGGTTCTTCTTCAGCGCGGCCGAAAGAATGCCCACGCCCAGCGCCTTGCCCAGGATCAGCACGTCTCCGGCGCGCGCGTCGGCGTTGCGCTTGATGCGGCCGGGGTGCACCAGGCCCATGGCCGCCAGGCCGTAGATGGGTTCGACCGAGTCGATGCTATGGCCGCCCGCCACCGGAATGCCGGCGTCCTTGCAGACGGATTCGCCGCCTCGCAGGATGTCGGCGATGACGCTGTGCGGCAGCACGTTGATCGGCATGCCGACGATGGCCAGCGCCATGATGGGCGTGCCGCCCATGGCGTACACGTCCGACAGCGCATTGGTCGCGGCGATGCGGCCGAAATCGTAGGGATCGTCGACGATGGGCATGAAGAAGTCGGTCGTGGCGATGAGCGCCTGCTCGTCGTTCAGGCGGTAGACCGCCGCGTCGTCGGCCGTCTCGGTGCCCACCAGCAGATCGGGATAGCTGACCGCTGGACCGAAGCGCTTGAGCAGCTCGGACAGCACGCCGGGCGCGATCTTGCAGCCGCAGCCGCCGCCGTGCGAAAGCGAAGTCAATCGCGGCACCGCCGCGCTAGCAACATCCTGGGTCATCTCAATCTCCGTTGGTCTGTGGAAAAGGATAGCACCGCCCCCGGGATTGGCCCTATGATGGTCCGGCAGCATGCAGCAACGGACGGCCGCCCGGCCCCGGGCGCACCGATAGCCAATCTTCACCGTGAGTGAGGGCTTCATGGATCGCCGACATTTCCTCCGTTTCTCGGGCGCCTTGTGCGCCGCCGGCGCGGGCTTGCCCGGCGCGGCGCGCGCGGCATCCGCCCCCGTCAGCGCCGGATGGCGCGCTTTTGAACTGACCACCGAAATCACCGTGCAGGACCCGGGCGCGCACGCGCGCATCTGGATCCCGGTGCCCTATGCCACCGATACGCCCTACCAGCGCGGCGCGCAGAGCACGTGGCAGGTCAGCGGCGGCGGTTCTGCACAGCTGACGCAGGCGCCCGGCTACGACGTGCGGATGCTGGCTGTGCAATGGCCGGACGCGCAGGCGCCGCGCAAGGTCACGGTGACCAGCCGCTTCCAGACCCGCAACCGGCGCGTGGACCTGACCCAGCCGCCGCCCGCGGACAGCCCGCGGGAAAACGCCGCGACCCTGCGCGAATTCCTCCAGCCCACGGCGCTGCTGCCCACCGACGGCATTGTCAAAAGCACCGCCGACCGCATCACCCGCGGCCACCGGGGCGATCTGGCGCAGGCCCGCGCCATCTACGAATGGGTGGTCGAGAACACCTGCAGGACCGCGGCCACCCGCGGCTGCGGCGTGGGCGACGTGCGCTACATGCTCACGGCCAACGACCTGAACGGCAAATGCGCCGACATCAACGCCCTGTTCGTCGCCCTGGCCCGCGCCGCCGGCATTCCCGCCCGCGACGCCTACGGCTTGCGCGTGGCGGACTCCGAGCTCGGCTACAAGAGCCTGGGCAAGGCCGGCGACGTCACCAAGGCGCAGCACTGCCGCGCCGAGTTCTACGCGTCCGGCTATGGCTGGGTGCCCGTGGACCCGGCCGACGTGCGCAAGGTCATGCTGGAAGAGCCGCCGGGGGAACTGCCGCTGACCGACGCCAAGGTCCGCGCCGCGCGCGTCATGCTGTTCGGGGCCTGGGAGATGAACTGGGTCGCCTACAACCACGGCCACGACGTGGTCCTGCCGGGAGCTGCCCACGGCCCCGTGCCGTTCCTGATGTATCCCAACGGGGAAACCGCGGCCGGCCGGCTGGACAGCTTGGATCCCGACAGCTTCAGCTACAAGCTCAGCGCCAAGCCCCTTTCCATCTGAGTCCGCACGCAGGGTCCCGCCATGATCAGCCGCCGTCTACTCCTGCAGTCCGGCCTGTCGCTGGCGGCCCTGCCCTGGTGCGCCCGGGCCGCCAGCGACGATGCCCTCAAGGTCGCCACCGGTCCGGACTGGGCCGCGTGGACCGCCGCCACGCCGCCGCTGGCCCTGCCCGACCTTGCCGGCCGCGAAAGAAAACTCTCGGCGTGGCGCGGCAATGTGGTCATCGTCAGCTTCTGGGCCACCACCTGCGACCCCTGCCGCGACGAAATCCCCCTCATGTCGGCCATGGCCAAGCGGCATCGCGAGGAAGGCTTGCGCCTGGTGGCGGTCAACGTGGGCGATTCAGCCGCCAAGATCAGCGCGTTTCTTGCCAAATGGCCGGTGGCCGGCGCCGTGCTGCATGACAGGAACAGCAGCGCGTTGAAAGCATGGGACGCGGTCGGCCTGCCCGCCAACTATCTGGTGGACCGCGGCGGATCCGTCCGATATTGGCATCTGGGGCAGTTGGACTGGAAGTCAGACCGCGTGAGCGGCGTGGTGACGGGAATGCTGCGCGCGTAGCGCAAAGCATGGCGGAAGGCAGCAGGAGTCGAACCTACCTGGGAACGTCTGACGTCCCCAACTGGGTTTGAAGCCCAGCCGTGCCACCGGACACGAATGCCTTCCGCGGTGGCTGCCATGATACCGGTTACTGAGCCTGGCGCGCGCCCCCATAGGCGCTTTCGTTGCGCAGCACGTGTGTGTCCCGCAAGCGCCGCGTGTATCCCACGCGGTCGAAGAACTCCAGGATCTGGATGGCGCGCTTCCGGCCCAGGCCGGTCGCGTCGCGAAACGCCGCCGCATTCAGGCCCTCGGGCCGCGCCGCCAGATCTCCCGCCAGCGCCGCCAGGCTCGCCATCTGATCGCGGTGATAGAACAAGTCCTTCACCACCTGCGCAACTTCGCCGCGCCGCAACAGCTTGCGCAGCAGTTGCCGCACGCGGTCCTCGGGTTGCTCCAGCGTGCGCGCCAGGTCGCGCACCCAGGGCGGATCGAAGGCGCCGGCGGCCAGCAGCGGCAGCAAGCGCGCGGCCAGCGCCGATTCCTCGGGCGCCAGTGTCGCGGCGTGGCCGGGCAGGTGCAGCCAGGGCCCATTGCGCACGATGCGGCCGTCGCGCTGCAGATCGTCCAGCGCCGCCAGCCATGGCGCGTCCGCGCCGGCAGGCATGGCCATGCGGCGCAGGCGCGGACCGTCCGGGCCCGGCTCGTCCGGCGCGCCCTGGTGGAATGCCGCCAGCGCCTGTTCGATGCGCGCGCGCAGCGCGTCCCAGTGGGCAGCCAGGATCAGGGTGCGCGGCGCCTGCGCGGTACGCGCCTCCAACCACAGCGCGCCAGGCGGCGCGGCGATCTCCCGCACCGGCCGGCCCGTCAGGCGCTGCAAGGCGTCCTCGTCCAGCCCCAGCGCGGCATGCTCCAGCACCGGATGCAGACCGGCGCCGTCCAGCATGGCCGACAGCGCCTGCAGCCACTGCATACGCGCGGCCGAGCGCCGCTTGCGGTCCGGCGCGTTCGGGTCCAGCACCCGGCCGCCGCCCACCGTGCGCGCGGCCTGCGCGTTGCGCACGATGTAGCGGTCGCCCGGCATGACGCAGACCGGCTCGTCGAACACCAGCTGCACCCAGCCGGATTGCCCCGGCGCCAGCGATTCGGCGCTCAGCGGCACGGCGTGCGCCACGTGGTGCGCCGCGCCGATATGCACGTGCAGCGGCGACCAGGCGCGCACGGGCGCGTCCGCCGAGTCCAGCAGCGTCAGCGCCACGTCGACATGGCGCGAGGGCAGGAAACAGCGCGCGTCGGCGATCCAGTCGCCGCGCGCAATGGCGTTCTTGTCGATGCCCGCCAGGTTCAGGGCGCAGCGCTGGCCGGCCGCGCCGGTCTCGCTGGGCTGGTTCTGGGCGTGGATGCTGCGCACGCGCACGCGCGTGCCGGCAGGCATCAGCCGCAGGTCAGCGGCATCGTCACCGGCGCGCGCCAAGCCGGCATGGGCCGTGCCCGTGACCACCGTGCCGTGGCCGGCCAGGGTGAACACGCGGTCGACCGCCAGCCGGAACAGGCCGGCGCTGTCGCGTTGGCGCAGAGACTGCGCCTCGCCATGCAGATAGGTCTTCAGTTCCGCCACGCCCGCGTCGCCGGGTTGCGATGCGCACACGGCGTACAGCGGCGCGTCCTGCAGAAACGTGCCGGCGGCCAGTTCGGCGATCTGCGCGCGCACCGCGCGCTGCTGCGCCTCGTCGGCACGGTCGGTCTTGGTCAGCGCCACCGCGCCGCGCGCCACGCCCAGCAAGGCCAGGATGGCCAGGTGTTCGCGCGTCTGCGGCATGACGCCGTCGTCCGCCGCCACCACCAGCAGGCCGAAATCTATGCCGGTGGCGCCGGCCGCCATCGTGTGCACCAACTTTTCGTGGCCGGGCACGTCGATGAAACCCAGCACCTCGCCGTTGGGCAGCGGCGTGTAGGCGTAGCCCAGCTCGATGGAGATCCCGCGCGCCTTTTCTTCCTTGAGCCTGTCGGTATCGACGCCCGTCAGCGCCCGCACCAGCGTGGTCTTGCCATGGTCGATATGGCCCGCCGTGCCGATGATCATCCCAGGCGCTCCGCCAGCTGTGCCGTGAAAGCCACTTCGTCGCGCGCTTCCAGGCAGCGCAGGTCGAGCCACAAGGCGTCGTCGGCGATGCGGCCGATCACGGGCACGGGCAGGCGGCGCAGTTGCGTTTCCAGCTTGTCCAGATGCCGTCCGGCGCGGCCGCTGCCGTTGTAGCGCACGGCCAGGCCCCAGCTGGGCAGCTGATCCACCGGCAAGGCGCCGCTGCCGATCTGGCTGAACATGGGCACGGCCTCGACCGCGTAATACTCGCCCGCCGCGTGCGCCAGGACGCCGCGCAGGCGCTCGGCCTGCGGCTGTATGTCGCGTTGCGGGCGGGTCAGCAGGCGCAGCGTGGTCAGGCGCTGCGCCAGGAACTCGGGCGCGCGGTACAGGCCCAGCACCGGCTCCAGCGCGGCCAGGGTCAGCTTGCTGACGCGCAGGGCGCGCTTGAGCGGGTTCTTCTTGATCTTGCGGATCAGCTCCTTGCGGCCCACCAGCAGGCCGGCCTGCGGGCCGCCCAGCAGCTTGTCGCCGCTGAAGGTGACCAGGTCCGCGCCGGCCGCGATGGTTTCGCGCACGGTGTCTTCCTTGGGCAGGCCGAATTGCGTCAGGTCGACCAGCGTGCCGCTGCCCAGGTCCACGGTGGCGGGCAAGCCGCGCGCATGCGCCAGCGCGGCCACCTCGGCCACGCCCACGCTCTTGGTGAAGCCGGTGACCGCATAGTTGCTGCAATGCACCTTCATCAGCATGGCGGTGCGCGGGCCGATGGCGTTTTCGTAGTCGGCGGCGTGGGTGCGGTTGGTGGTGCCGACTTCCACCAGCTTGGCTCCCGCGCGCTTCATGATGTCCGGGATGCGAAACGCGCCGCCGATCTCGACCAGCTCGCCGCGCGACACCACGACTTCGCGCCGGTCGGCCAGGGCGTTCAGCATCAGCAGCACGGCGGCGGCATTGTTGTTGACGACGGTGGCGGCCTCGGCGCCCGTCAGCTCGCACAACAGTTCGTCGATCAGGTCGTCGCGGTCGCCGCGGCCGCCGCTGTCCAGGTCGAATTCCAGGTTGGCGGGCGTGGTGAGCGCGCGCAGCACCGAGGCCACGGCCTCGTCGGGCAGCAGCGCCCGGCCCAGATTGGTGTGCAGCACCGTGCCGGTCAGGTTGTACACCGCCCGCAGCTTCGGTTCGGCGGCCTTGCGCAGGGCCGCAGTCACGCGCGCCGCCACTGCGCCGGCGTCGAGTTCGTGCCGCGGGAGCCCGCCAGCCAGCGCGCGTTCGCGCAGGGCGTCCAGGTCGCGCCGCAGGGCGGCCACCACCTGGGTCCGGCCATATTCGTCCAGCGCGGGACTCAGGGCCGGCGCGTTCAGCAGCCGGTCCAGGGAAGGAATGTCGGAGACCGCGGCCACGCCGCCATCAGGCGCCTGCGCAGCCATGCTATTCCTCCGCGCCATGCCAGAGCAGCGGGTTGCCGCTGGCCCGCGAATAGCCGGCCTCGCCGACCAGCACGTCCAGCATCAGGCTGGCGAGGTCGTCGGCCACGGGTTCCACGTGCAGGTCCTTGTCCTGGTAAAAGATCTTGCGATAGGTATGGCAGTGGTCGCAGGTTTCGGCCTTGATGGCGGGCGTGCGGCCCTCGATGGCCTGATAGGCCACCGACTCCACGTCTTCGCAATGCGAGCACTTCACCCGCACCATGTGCCATTGGGTCGCGCACAGGCTGCAGCACAGGTAGCGGTAGCCTTCGAACTGCCCGCCCACGCGCACCACGCTGGCTACCGGCAGGCTGCCGCACACGGGACAGACGCCGAAGGGGCTGACCACGGGCAGCTGCTTTTCGTCGAAGCGGCTGGCCAGGTCGGTCCAATAGACCTGCAGGGCCGCCATCACGAAGGGAGCGGCGGCGCCATCGATGCCCCGGTCCTGCTCGGACAGCACGGCCTCCGCCAGGTCTTCCAGCGACTCGGGATCCTCGGCCAGCGCGCGGCGCAGGCCGGCACAGACCTCGATGGCCTCGGCGGGCACGTCCTTGACGCCGGACACATGGTCGATCAATTGGCCCAGGATGCCGCGCCACAGCGGATCGCGCGCCCAGCCCACCGCTTGCAGGGGCGGCATGCCATGCGCCTGCGCCAGCGAAATGCGGTCCTCGGAGGCCTCGGGCGCCCGGCAATCCTGCAAGGCGCGGTGCTGGGCGTCGACCAGATGCGCCATCAGCAGCAGGTAGTCGGCCACCGGGCTGTCCGCCGCCAGCTGCCGCAGGCGCGCCGCGCGCGTCGCGAAGACGGACCCGCGGTCCGGCAAGCTGACGCGGGGAATGCTGTTGTGGTCTAGCGCTTCGATCTCGCCGCGCGGAAGAATTCGCTGCACTTGCGTCTCCAGATAAAAAAACACGGCTGCCAGCCTTCAGGGAGAAGGATAGCAGCCGTTTGATGGGTGCGTGGGGGCCCCTTTTCCCGCCGGGCCGCCCCAAGGGAAAAGCGCCCCCTCGGGGGGCAGGAAGCGCACGCAGTGCGCGCGCCGTGGGGGCCCCTTTTCCCGCCGGGCTGCCCCAAGGGAAAAGCGCCCCCTTGGGGGGCAGGAAGCGCACGTAGTGCGCGCGCCGTGGGGGCCCCTTTACTTTCGGATTTGCTCCCGGAACCAGGCGCGGTGATGCTTCCACGCCCAACCCGCCGTGACATAGCCGCGCAACATCGCGGTCAGGGAACCCTTGACCCAGATCGCCGCGTAGATGTGCACGATGATGGAGCAGATCAGCACCAGCGCGCTGACGGCGTGCACCACCGAGGCGGCGCGGATCACCCAGATCGGGAAGTAGAAGGCGAAATACTCGCGCCAGATCACGATGCCGCTGACGAACAGGCCCAGCATGCACAGGATCAGCACGTAGAACAGCAGCTTCTGGCCGGCGTTGTACTTGCCGACCTCGGGCAGCTTTTCCTCGCGGTTCTCGACCACGTCGTTCAGTTGCCGCAGCCACTGGCGGTCCGCCTTCGTCATGAGGTTGTGCCGCCACATGTGGCCGGCGAACACGACGAAGCAGACGAACATCACGATCCCGATGAAGGGATGCAGGATGCGCGTCCAGGGGCCGCCCCCGAACAGGTTGCTCAGCCAGAACATGGACGGGTGGAACAGCGCCAGCCCGGACAACGCCAACAGGATGAACGTGAAGGCGATGATCCAGTGGTTGGTGCGCTCACCCGGCGAGTAGCGCTTGATCCGGCGGTGATGGCGGTCTTCACTCATGGCGCACCTCCTCTTCGGCACGGCGTTCGTCTTCCTCGGAGACCTCGTTGCGGCCAACGCGGGCGTAGTGGAAGAAGCCCGCCAACGCGGTCAGGGCCATCGCGGCCACGCCCAGCGGCTTGGCCAGCCCCTTCCACAGCGAAACCATGGGGCTGATCTTCGGGTCCTGCGGCAGCCCGTGGTACAGCCCGGGCTGGTCGGCGTGATGCAGCACGTACATGACGTGGGTGCCGCCCACGCCTTGCGGGTCGTACAGGCCGGCCTTGTCGAAACCGCGCGACTTCAGGTCGACGATACGTTCCTCGGCGTGCTGCTTCATGTCTTCCTTGGTGCCGAAGACGATGGCGCCGGTGGGACAGGCCTTGACGCAGGCCGGCTCCTGGCCGACGGCCACGCGGTCGGAACACAAGGTGCACTTGTACGCCTTGTGGTCCTTCTTGGAGATGCGCGGCACGTTGAACGGACAGCCGGTGATGCAGTAGCCGCAACCAATACAGTTTTCCTCGTGGAAATCCACGATGCCGTTGTTGTACTGGATGATGGCGCCCGGCGAGGGACAGGCCTTCAGGCAGCCCGGGTCCTCGCAGTGCATGCAGCCGTCCTTGCGGATCAGCCATTCCAGGTCGCCCTGCGGATTCTCGTATTCCGAGAAGCGCATGACCGTCCAGGAATGTTCGGTCAGGTCGGCCGGGTTGTCGTAAACGCCCACGTTGGTGCCGATCTCGTCGCGCAGATCGTTCCATTCCATGCAGGCGCTTTGACAGGCCTTGCAGCCGATGCACTTGGAGACGTCGATGAGCTTGGCCACCGAGCCCGTGATGGGCTCGCGCACGCCGGGCGGCGGCGTGGTGGTGGCGGAGCGCCGCTTGATGTCGAGGGATTGCATAGACATGTCGGTCTCCTTAGGCCTTCTCGACCTTCACCAGGAACGACTTGAATTCCGGCGTCTGGGAATTCCCGTCGCCCACGAACGGCGTCAGGGTGTTGGTGAGGAAGCCGGGTTTCGCCAGGCCCACGAAGCCCCAGTGGATGGGTATGCCCACATGGTGCACGGTCTTGCCCTCGACGGTCAGGGCGCGCAGGCGCTTGGTGACCAGCGCCACCGCCTTGATATAGCCGCGGTTGGACGACACCTTCACGCGCGAACCGTTGGCGATTCCCAGTTCCTTGGCCAGCGCCTCGCCGATCTCCACGAACTGCTCGGGCTGGAGAATGGCGTTGATGCGGACGTTCTTGGTCCAGTAGTGGAAGTGCTCGGTCAAGCGGTAGGTCGTGGCCACGTAGGGGAACTTATCCACCGTGCCCATCGCGGCCAGGTCGTCCTTGAAGACCCGCGCGGCCGGATTGCTGGTGACCCCCTTGGCCTTCGGATACAGCGGGTTGTAGCCCAGCGGCGTCTCGAAGGGTTCGTAGTGCTCGGGGAACGGCCCTTCGGCCATGCCCGCGCGCGCGAAGAAGCGCGCCACGCCCTCCGGGTTCATGATGAACGGGCCCATGCCGCCATCGGGGTTCTCGTCGGCCTTGAAGTCAGGGATGTCGGCGCCGCCCCAGGCTTTGCCGTTCCACGAAATCAGGCTGCGGCGCGGATCGAAGGGCTTGCCCGCCACGTCGCAGGAGGCGCGGTTGTACAGGATGCGGCGGTTGGCCGGCCACGCCCAGGCCCAGTTCAGGGTCTGGCCGATGCCGGTCGGGTCGCTGTTGTCGCGCCGCGCCATCAGGTTGCCGGTGGGGCCCCAGGCGCCGGCGAAGATCCAGCAGCCGCTGATGGTGGAGCCGTCGTCGCGCAGTTCGGCAAAGCCGGCCAGCTGCTCGCCAGCCTTGCGGGTGACCTTGGAAGGATCCTTGGGATCGGCCAGGTCCACAAGCGCGCGGCCCGCATATTCCTTGGCCAGTTCTTCCGCGGTGGGATTCTGCGGATTGGAGTAAGGCCAGGACAGGTTGACGATGGGGTCGGGATACTTGCCGCCCTCTTCCTGGTACATCTTGCGCAGACGCGTGAAGATCAGCGCCATGATCTCGATGTCGCTCTTGGCCTCGCCCGGAGGCTCGGCGCCCTTCCAGTGCCATTGCAGCCAGCGGCCGGAGTTCACCAGCGCGCCATCTTCCTCGGCGAAACAGGTCGTGGGCAAGCGGAAGACCTCGGTCTGGATCTTGGACGGATCCACATCGTTGGCTTCGCCCGCGTTGCGCCAGAACTCCGAGGTCTCGGTGACCAGCGGGTCCATGATGACCAGGTACTTCAGCTTGGCGAAGCCGTCGTTCAGCTTGGCCTTGTTGGGCGCGGCCGCCAGGGGGTTGAAGCCCTGGGCGATGTAGCCGTTCATCTTGCCCTGGACCATGAGCTCGTAGACCTGCAGCATGTCGTAGAGCTTGTCCAGCTTGGGCAGGTAGTCGAACGCCCAGTTGTTTTCGGCCGTGGCGGACTTGCCCCACCAGGCCTTCATCAGGCTCACGTGGAACTTGCTGTAGTTCTGCCAGTAGCTCAGCTGGTTGGGCCGCAGGGGTTTCTGCGTGCGCGACTCGATGTACTTGCCGTAGTCCTGTTCGGGCTCGTTGGGCAGCGTCATGTAGCCGGGCAGCAGGTTCGACATCAGGCCCAGGTCGGTCAGGCCCTGGATGTTCGAGTGCCCGCGCAGCGCGTTCATGCCGCCGCCGGCGATGCCGATGTTGCCCAGCAACAGCTGCACCATCGCGCCCGTGCGGATGATCTGCGACCCGATGGAGTGCTGCGTCCAGCCCAGCGCGTAGAGAATCGTCGCGGCGCGGTTGGTGGTGGCGGTGGATGCCAGCATCTCGCACACCTTCAGGAACTTGTCCTTGGGCGTGCCGCAGACGCGCTCGACCATTTCCTCGGTGTAGCGCGAATAGTGCTTCTTCAGCAGCTGGTAGACCGTGCGCGGATGCGCCAGCGTCGGGTCCGTCTTGACGTAGCCGTCGTCGCCGCGTTCGTAGTCCCAGCTGGCCTTGTTGTAGCTGCGCTTCTCGGCGTCATAGCCGGAATACAGGCCTGCGTCGAACGCGAAGTCCTCGCGCACGATGAAGGAAAAGTCGGTGTAGTTGCGCACGTACTCGTGCTGGATCTTGTCGTTATCCAACAGGTACTTGATGACGCCGCCCAGGAAAATGATGTCGGTGCCGGTGCGTATGGGCGCGTAGAAGTCCGCCACGGATGCCGAGCGCGTAAAGCGCGGATCCACGACGATCAGCTTCGCCTTGTTATGGGCTTTCGCTTCCGTGACCCATTTGAACCCGCAAGGGTGGGCCTCGGCGGCATTGCCGCCCATGATCAGTACTACGTCCGCGTTCTTGATGTCGACCCAATGGTTCGTCATCGCTCCACGGCCAAACGTCGGGGCAAGACCTGCCACCGTCGGGCCATGTCAGACACGGGCTTGGTTGTCGAACGCCAGTATCCCCATGCTGCGCACAGTCTTGTGCGTGATGTAGCCGACCTCGTTGCTGCTTGCCGAGGCCGCCAGCATGCCGGTGGTCAGCCACCGGTTGACGGTCTTGCCGTCCGCGGTCTTCTCGACGAAGTTCGCGTCGCGGTCCGCCTTCATGAGCTTGGTGATGCGGGTCAGGGCGTCGTCCCACGACATCCGCACCCACTTGTCCGAGCCCGGCGCCCGGTATTCCGGGTACTTCAGGCGGTTGGGGCTGTGGATGAAGTCGATCAGGGCTGCGCCCTTCGGACAGAGCGTGCCGCGGTTGACGGGGTGGTCAGGGTCGCCCTCGATGTGCATGATGCTGGCGCGGGCGTTCTTGGAACCGTCGCCCAAGCCGTACATCAGCAGACCACAGGCGACCGAACAGTAGGGACAGGTGTTGCGCGTTTCAGTCATGCGCGCAAGCTTGTACTGGCGGACTTCGGCCATGGCCGTGCCGGGGGCTGCCCCCAGCAAAGCCAGGCTGGAGCCTGCCAGCGTCGCACCGGTCACCTTGAAGAACTGGCGGCGATTCATGTTGACCATGAAACACTCCTCTCCTGGTGAATGAAAGAGAGCCGTCGGTTCGCGGAAGCGAAAAAGCCCTACGACTCCCAAGGATATTTGCCAAGTATAGGCTTTGCCTGACGGACGCGCCATGGCATCCGGCCCCAAAGAGACCTTCCTTATGTCTGAAATTTGGCAGCCAAATCAGGTTTTTTCGCAGATTTTGGATGATGCGACGGCTGCTACCATTCCCGGTTGCCTGAACTGGCCGGCATGCCCGCGATTCCGGGGACGCCGCGCAGCCGGATTCCTGCCTTTTCCCGCCGTTTACTTCCCGCGTTTACTTCCCGCATGACCGTAGGAGCGCCGATGCGCCGCCTTGTTGCCCTGGCCCTGTCCTTCACCGCCGCCGCGCTTGCGCCGGGCGCCTGCGCCCTGGCTGCGCCCGCCGTCCCGACCCCGGCCGCCGCCGCCACCGAAGCGGCCCATCAGGCCGCCATGGAGGGCTACCTCTACTTCTACCCGCTGGTGACGATGGACCTGACCCGGCGCCAGTTCGTCCATCCCTCGCGAGGCGCCGAGGGCGCACCGGCCAACACCTTTCTGCATGGCCGCGCGCTGCCTCGACCCGGCGCCGCCACGCCCTGGGCCAATCCCGACATGCTGCGCAGCACGGCCTGGCTGGACCTGACTGCCGGGCCGGTGGTGCTGTCGGTGCCGGACACCCGTGGACGCCTCTATACCCTGACGCTGCTGGACATGTGGACCGATGCGTTCGCCACCCTGGGCAAGCGCAGCACCGGCACGGCCAAGGGCAACACGGTCATCGTGCCGCCGGGCTGGAGCGGCGTCCTGCCTTCGGGCATGGCCCGCATCGACGCCCCCACCGCCCACGTGTGGGCGAAGAACCTGATGCAGGCGGACGGAGCGGCCGACTATCCGGCTGTCCACGCCCTGCAGGACGGCTTCATCCTGACGCCGCTGGCGCAATGGAACCTGCCCGCGCAGGCGCAACAGGTGAAGTCCGATCCCTCGCTGAATCTGCAGGTCCCGGTGCGCGAGCAGGTCGAATCCATGCCGACGGCCGCCTACTTCGAGTACGCGGCCGAGCTGCTGCGCAAGAATCCGCCACACCCCACCGACCAGCCGGTGCTTGCCAGGCTGCGCGGCGCCGGGCTGATCGCGGGACGGCCGTTCGACTTTGCCCAGCTCGGCCACCCTGCCAAGCAGGGCATGCGCCGCGGCTTGCGGGCGGGGCGCGAACGCATGGTGGCCGCGGCCGGCGCCACGGTGCGCAGCATGAACGGCTGGCACCAGGAGACCGCCAGCGTCGGCGTCTATGGCAATTCCTATCTGCGGCGCGCCCTGGCCGCGCAGGCGCAGCCGGGCGCGGGCCTGCCCGAGGACCTGAGCGTGCTGCTGCTGGCCGCCGACAGCCAGGGCGCGCCGCTGGATGGCGCGCAAGGCTATACGTTGCATTTCGCCAGCGGCGAGTTGCCGCCCGCCGGGGCGCTGTGGTCGCTGGCGGCCTACGACGGCCAGGGCATGCCGTTTGCCAACCCGCTGGACCGCTATGCGCTGGGCGACCGAGATCCCCTGCGCTACAACGCCGACGGCTCGCTGGACCTGCGCCTGAGTCACGCGCCGCCCCCGCCCGAAGACCAGGCCAACTGGCTGCCCCTGCCCGCTGCGGGACCGGCCAGCGTGCTGCTGCGCGTCTACGCGCCAGACCCCGCGCTGCTGGACGGCCTGTGGATGCCGCCGGCCCTGCTGCGCGACGCTCCTCCTCAGCCCGAAGAAACCCCGGAAGCCGCCGAAAAGACGCAACCATGACAGGCGGCTGCCGCTACCATAGGTGTTTTATCCAAGATTGAACGCCCGCCATGGACGAAGCCTTTAGCCACCAATTGTCGATGACCATCCTGATGACGCCTGACATGGCGAATTTCTCGGGAAATGTGCACGGCGGCACCATCCTCAAGTACCTGGACCAGGTGGCCTACGCCTGTGCCAGCCGCTACGCCGGCCAGTATGTGGTGACCTTGTCGGTCGACCAGGTCGTGTTCCGCGAGCCCATCCACGTGGGCGAGCTGGTGACCTTTCTGGCGGCCGTGAACTACACGGGCCGCACCTCGATGGAAATCGGCATCAAGGTCATCACCGAGGACATCCGCAAGAAGCTCGTGCGCCACACCAACAGCTGCTACTTCACGATGGTGGCGGTGGACGAACAGGGCGCGCCCACCGCGGTGCCGCCGCTGGAGCCCCGCAACCTGGAAGAAAAGCAGCGCATGGAGGCCGCCCGGCTGCGGCGCGAACTGCGCCAGGAAATGGAACGCCGGCACGGCGAGATCAAGCGCGAAACCACGCACGACGCCCAGCCCTGAAACGGAACCCGCGATCGGCCAATGAAAAACGAGCCCCTCGGGGCTCGTTTTTTTGGCCAGGCCGTGAAAGGCGTCCCCGGCGCGCGGCGCTCAGGACCGCGTTCAGGCGCGTTCGGCGGACGCCGGCGGGGACGGCGGCGCGGCGGCAGGCTCGCGGTCGCGGCCGACCATGCGCTTGAGACCCAGCCACTGCTGCGACCAGAAGCCGCGCCCGTAGTCCCGTCCGCCCAGTTCCGGCTGCTGGTCATGGATGCCGGTGGGGCCGTAGCCCACGCCAAAACGGGCGGTACGGAACAGCACGTCCCAGATCGGAAACAGCGCGGCGAAGTTGTAGCCGCCCACCGGCCCCGGCGACGAAGCGTCATAGGCGATGGAATGATGGTGGCGGTGGAAGCGCGGGCTGACCAGCAAGCGCTCGCCGATGGCGCCGAAATGCATCCGCAGATTGGCGTGCGAGAAGCTCTGCGCCAGCTGGGTGATGGCCACCACCATGATGAACTGCGCGGGCGGCACGCCCACCAGCTGCGACACGAACACCACCAGCACGTCACGCAGCATGTCGTCCAACAGGTGGTTGCGGTCGTCGCTCCACATGGTCATCTGGCGCTGGCTGTGGTGCACGGCGTGCAAGGCCCAGAGCCAGCCGAAACGGTGCTGGGCGCGGTGATAGAAGTAGTCCACCGCGTCGAACAGCAGCAGGTAGATGATCAGGCTGACCCAGGCCTTGTCCGTCACACCGGGCCAGTACTGGTCCAGCTGGAATGGCGCGAAGCCCCAGACGTGCAACTGGCCGAACACGCTGTCCCACAGCGGATCCACCGTGAAAAACAACATCAGCCGGAAGGCGCCCAAGCGGTGAATCAACGTGTACAGCACGTCGATGCCGATCTGGCGGCGGTCGGTGACGGCCTCGACGGGATGCAGGCGCTGCAGCGGGCCGAACACCAGCAGCAGCACCACGACCTGCAACAGGCCGACCAGCAACCACATGGTGGCGTCGTAGCCATCCTCGATGAAGTTGCTCAGGCCCAGGTGGAACAGCGCGGGCTGAATCGCCGTTTCGAAGAGCCATTGCTGGCACTCTCCGAACAATTGACTAAGCGTATCCATGATCAATGATGCGTAGCGATCCAGTCGCGGTAGGACGGATGCGTATCCAAAGTAGCAAAACAATAGCCCTTGCGCTGCAAACCTTCAATCAGCGGCTCCAACACCGCCGGCGCCCAGGGGTCCTGGCGCGACCAGATGCCCAAATGGGCGAGCAAAATGTCGCCGGGCTTGATGGTGCGCAGCGCCTGGTCCAGCAGGCGGGCATTGGGGTACTTGTCGCTGGGCAGTTCGTCGCCCAGGAAACCAGCCGGCGCCCAGCCCACGTGCTCGAAACCGCAGGCCTTGGCCGCCTTCAGCAGGGCGGGCGAGGTCTTGCCGCCCGGCGCGCGGTAGATCGGCAGCATGTTCTTGCCGGTCATCTGGTGAAAGCGGGTGGCGGAACGCTTGATCTCGGCGCAATACTGCTCGGCGGTCCAGTCGAAACGCTTGCCCGCGTCCGGACCGGCGCTGGGCTTGACGCGGAATTTTCCGCCCGGCAGGTCGGACTGCCAGTACACGTGGTCGTAGGTATGCGAGCCGAAGACATGGCCTTCGGCCGCGCGCGCCTTCCACCACGGCGCCCACACGTCGTCCAGGCTGGAACCGTCGGTCAGCGTGCGTTCGTTGGCCAGGAAGAAAGTGACCTTGACGTTGTGACGCGCCAGCACGTCGGCGATCAGCGGCGCCACGCCCATGTGACCGGTGTCGAAGGTCAGGTAGACGGGCTTGTCGCAGGTGGCGGGCGCAGCCATTCCCATCGCGGGAAAGGCCACCGTGAGTACGGCCGCGGCAAGAAGCCGTTTTGCCGCCGTCCCCGCCGGGCCGCTTCCGGGCAAAACAGCCGTCTTGGGGGGGACTGCGGCGTGCGGAGCCTTATCAGCGGGTTGGAGCATGGTTCAAGGTCCAGACGCCATGGGGCGACTTGCCCACCGGCACCTGATTGACCACCTTCTTCTGCTCCAGGTCCACCACGGTGAGCTTGCGGGCCCAGCGCGAGGTGACCAGCAGCGTCTTGCCGTCGGCCAGCACGTCCATGCAATCGGGGCCGCCGGGCACCGCGAAGGTGTCGGTGACGGCGAGCGTCTGCATGTCGATGCGGCTGATGGAATTGGCCGTGCGGTTGCTCACGAACAGATGGCGCTTGTCGCCCTGCGCGCGGAAGGCGTGGGCGCCGGCCGCGGTCTTGATGCGCGTCACCAGCTTGGCCGGGCCGTTGCTCACGTCGTAGGCTTCGACGTAGGAGTCGCCCGTCAGCGCGACCAGCAGGGTCTTCTGGTCGGGCGTCAGGAACACGTCGGCGGGCGTCTTGCCCACCGACACCGTCCACTTCGGCGTCTGCGTGGCCAGGTCGATGGCGATGAGCTGGTCGCTGTCCTGCAACGTCACGTAAGCCGTGGTGCTGGCCTTGTCGATCATGATGTGGCTGGGCGTCTTGCCGGCCGGAATGCGCTTGACCAGCTTCAGGTCAAAGCCTTTTTCCAGCGGCTTCCAGGCATAGATGTCGATGTGGTCGAGGCGGTTGGCCGCGGTCACGAACCACTTCATGTCCGGCGAGAACTGCAACTGGTAAGGGTCGACGATGCCCGTCAGCGTGCGCTGCACTTCGCCCGTCTTGGGATCCATCAGCGTGATCGAGTCGCTGGTGGCGTTGGCCACCATGAGCGATTTCTCGTCGGGCGTGAGGTACAGGTGATGCGGTTCCTTGCCCGTGGGCACGCGCCGCAATTCCTTGTAGGAGGCCGGATCAACGATGCTGACGTTGGCGTCCAGGGAGTTCAGGACAAAAATCGGGGCTGAGGCCGCCGCGGCGCTGAGCGCCATCCCTACGCCGAAGAGGGCGTAGCGGACAAAATGCATGGGATTCAATTTCTAGGTCCGGCAAAGGAGAATCGGGCAGGCACCCGGTGCTCGCCATTTTAGGCTTAGCTAGCCGACAAAAGCGCGACACCCCCCGGTTTGGCCACAAACGCATACGCCTGTTGCGACCCAGCAACAGGCGTATGCGGATCAACCTCGGAAAACCCGAAAAATCATTTGCTTCCAACGGGTTGCGCGTTGGCGTCGATCCAGTTTCCGGCGCCGATATCGCGTTCCCGCAACGCCGCCGCGCGCGCCGCGGACGACGGCCCGAGGTCGGCCTCCAGCACCCCGCCGTCGGGCCCGACGACAAAGGAGCCGATGCCGGTCTGCCCGTAGCGGGCGGGCCAGGCGACGATGCGGTACGAATTGTCGTTCGCGCCCGGCAGCACCTTGTACCGATAGCCGTAATAGGCGTCGGCCAGGGGTACTTCCGGCCCCATGGCCAGCGCGTCCGGTCCGAAGGCCTGCGGCGGAGCGTCAGGCAATTCGGGCCAGTACAGGCCGTCCCGTTCGCCGGGGCGGCTGACGAGGCGGGCGGCATAGCGCCCCTGCCCCACACCCTGCTTGTAGCGCGTCTGGGCCGCCTGCAGCTGCAGCAGGGTTTCGATCGCGGTCAATTCGTTGCGGTTGATCGCGCGGCGGCGGATTTCCGCCGTGCCCGCCGCCGGGTCGAAGCGCCACCCCTTCCCTGCGCGCACGATGGGCACCGGCAGCGTCCAGCCGGAATCGCCCACCGCCAGCCAGGAACGGCCGCCGTCGGCCACGATTTCGTGCTTGCGGGACCAGGCGGCCAGGAAGCGGTAGACGTCCTCCTGTTCCACCCCGCCGGGCACGATGTTCCGGTGATTGGGCCCGAGCACCTTGGCCAGCGCAGCCGTGTCGCTGGTGGCCATGGCGTCGGCGAAAGCGTCCGCCGCCGCTTGCGGGCTGGGATACAGGCTTTGCGCCGCCACGGGGGCCGCCAGTCCCAGCGCCAGCACGGAGGCGGCGCCCAGCGCGCGCCAGCGCGCAATGGTCATGAGCATTCTCTTGTCCATGGTGCTTATCTCCGGCCGCCGAAATGTCCGCCACCACCGCCGCCGCCAAAATGGCCGCCGCCGCCACCTCCACCGCCCATGCGCCCGCCGCCGCCGTGGCTCATTTCGCTGCGCTGGCTTTGCTGCCGCATGCGGTCGCCATTGCCGGCATCGCGCAGCGCGCTGCTGTTGTTGGATGCCCGGCCCCGGTCGCGCGCGGCGGCTTCATCCGCGCGCTGGCGCTGGGCCGCGGCCTGGCGGTCCTGGGTCGACACGCCGGACGAACCGCGGTTGTGCGGCGCTTGTTGCGTGGCGCCCTGGGCACGCTCGCGCGCGCCCTGCCCGCCTTGCGCACCTGGTCCTTGTCCCCGGCCAGCCGCTCCCTGCCCGCGCCCGGCGCCCGGCTCGGCATGGCCGGGAATGGACTGCCCCGTGCGGCCCTGGAAGGACTGCGCCGCGCGGTCGCGGGCGGCATCGCGCGAGTTCGGCGCCGGGGCCGCGCCCGGTGTCCGGCCGCCGGCCTGGCCCTGCATCTGCGAGCGGTTCTGCAAGCCAGCCTGGCGCTGGCTGTCGTAGCGCTGGCGGCTGCCCTGGTCGGCATAAGGCGTATTGCCGCGGTTGGCCGGGTTGTGCTGCCACGTGGCCTTGTTGCTATTGATATTGCCGTTGTTGATGCGCTGGTTGACGTTGATGTTGTTGTACCGGTTGACGTTGATGTCGACGTCGTTGTGGCCCCAGTCGAAGCCGCCCCACATCGAGTTGACGGCGGCGACGCCCAGGCCGAAGCCGACGCCCGCAACCAGCGACGTCGCGAACACCGAGCCCGGCGGCGGCGGATAGTAATAGGGCGGATACGAAGGATAGGCCCAGGTGCCGTAGACCACGGTCGGGTTGTAGCTGGGCACGTACACCACCTGCGGATCGGCCGGCTCAATCACCACGACGGTCTTGTCATTGGTCGTGCTGGACGTGACCTTCTGCTGCGGTGTGCTCTTTAGGTTGCCGGCCTTCTGGGCCTGGGCGCGCAGCCGCTGGACCGAGTCCATGACGGCATCGGGTTGCGCCAGGAAAGCGTCGCCCACGGATTTCACCCAGTCCGGCTGGCGGCCCATCATGTCCATGACGGAAGGGAACGCCACCAGCGATTTGACGCTGGGGTCCCAGGATTCGCCTTCGACCGCCTTGACGGCCTGATCGCCGGATTCCGAGGTATGCGCGGCCGACCATTTGGCCGCCGCCGCGATGTCGTCGGGGTAGGTCGCCCCCATGAGGATTTGCGACAGCAGCGAATCGGGATACAGCGCCACGGGCGCCATCAGCTGATCCAGTTGCGCGTTGTCCAGCTTGGGCTGCGCCGCGGCGGGCAGGCAGATGGCCAACCCCAGGCATAAGCAACCAATGAACCACCGTTGCAGTCGACGCATTTTCCGTTCTCCGTGAATCAAAGCGTAAAGCCACAAGCCAGGAGGGAACTGCCGGATATCGCGCAGACAAATATATGCCTAACGCCGACGCAGGGGAAGCGCCGGCGAAAATCTATTTCCAGTCACAGCTTGGCAACGGAAACCTCGGTTGCCTTGACGAAGGCCAGCACCTCGGTGCCGACCTGCAAGTCCAGTTCTTTCACGGACCGCGTGGTGATCACGGACGTGACAATTCCGGCGGGCGTATCCACATCGACCTCGGACACCACCGGGCCCAGGATGATTTCCTTGATCTTGCCGCGGAACTGGTTGCGGGCGTTGATCGATTGAATGCTCATGGTCTTGCTCCTGAAGTAGGGGCGGCGCGCCGCCTGTGCGTGAATTCCTGGTTGCGGCTTCAAACCGCCAGCCGCAAATGCCGGATGTGGATGACGGGCGCCAACGGCCTGTCCCCGGCCGCGGCATCCTGTTGCAGCGCGGCGTTCAGCACCCGCGCCTCCAATGCCGCAAACGCGGCGGACCCGCGCCGGCGCGGACGCGCGAGATCGACTCGCTCGTCCAGCACCACGCCCCCCTCGTCCAGCACCAGGATGCGGTCCGCCAGCGCCACGGCCTCGGCCGCGTCGTGCGTCGCGAGCACCGTGGTGCAGCCCTGCTGGCGCCAGACCTCTTCCAGCAAGCGTTGCATCTCGATGCGCGCAATCGCGTCCAGCCCGGCGTACGGCTCGTCCAGCAACAGCAAGCCGGGACGCCGCGCCAGCGCCCGGGCCAGCGCCACGCGCTGGCGTTGCGCCTCGGACAATTGCGCGGGCCAATCGCCGCCGCGGTCCAGCAGGCCTACCAGGCGCAAGGCTTCAAGCGCCTGCGCCGTTCCGGACAGGCCCAGGGCCGCATTGCCCAGCACGGTCTTCCAGGGCAGCAGGCGCGCGTCCGGCTGCAGCAGGCGCACCCGGCTGTCGGGCGCCCAGCTGGGAAAGTTGTCGAACAGCACCGGCGACCGCTCCGGCGCGCCGCCCTGCTCGCCGCTGGGGGCCAACCGGCCCGCCAGCAGGTTCAGCAAGGTGCTCTTGCCGCTGCCGCCGCGCCCGACCACGGCCACGAACTCGCCCGGCGCGATGTCCAGGTCCAGCGCCTGCAACGCGACCCGGTCGCCATGTCGCCTGGCCAGCCGGCGCAGGGTCACGCGCAGCGCCGGCTGGGGTCCGGCAGCCGGCGTTTCATCGGGCTGGATCTGCTCGCGCGCTTCCAGGTACTGCAACAGCTCGAACTCGTTCGGATTGATGAACATCATCGCGGCCTCCAGCGCAGCAGCCAGCGCTCCAGCAGGCTTACCAGCGCCCCCGACCCGGCGATGAGCAAGGCGTACAGCGCGATGCCCAGCAACAGCGCCAGGACGCCCGGCGAGCCGCCGGCCGGCGGCGTCGGAAGGCCCAGGCCCGAGGGCGTCACGAAGAGTTCCAGCGCGATCAGGGTCAGCCATAGAAGTCCCAGCCCCTGCCTCAGGCCCGTGAAGATGAAGGGCAACGCGCCAGGCAGAAGCACGTGCCGGTATAGCGGCCATCCGCGCAAATCGTGCGACCGGCCGGTCTCGACCAACGCCGGATCCACCGCGCGGATGCCGCGCGCGGCCTGCCAAAGCACGGGCAGGAGCACGGCGAACGGCAGCAACGCCAGCCTGGCGTCCGGCTCGCGGCCCAGCCACAGCGCCAGCAGCAGCACGGCTCCAAGCCAGCCCAAGAGCGGCGCACGGGAGGATGACGGATCGAGGGCGCGGCGCATCGTTGAATTCGTTTCCGGATGGAGTTCAAGAAGACGAACCGATTCTGTCATCGCGGCGCTGCGCCGAAAAATACTTAGTCGATATGAGGTTATGTGGCGCGCCAGGTTCGACTTCTTTTGGAAATATGCGGGGCCGCCGCGCCCGCGACCTCGTCCGTATGCAGGACTGGATTGCGCCCAGCGCCGAGCCTATACTGATTTTGCTAGTTGCTCCGTATTCCTTTTCCTAAAGGAGAGGCAACATGTACAAGCACTTGCTCGTTGCCGTGGACGGTTCCCTGCTGTCCGAATCGGCTTTCAAGCGCGCTCTTGTTTTCGCCAAGGAAATGGGAGCCACCCTCACGCTCATCCGCGCCATCCCGGAGGACCATCTGCTGGTCTACCAGGCCGAAATGCTGGGCACCACGCAGGCGCAGCACACCGACCAGGCGCGCAAGAATGCGCAAACCTATCTGGACAACCTGGAAATGGAAGCGCGCCATGCGCTGGTGCCGTGCAACATCGTGGTCACGGTCAACGACCACCCGCACGAAGCCATCGTCGAAGCGGCGCAGAGCCAGGGTTGCGACCTGATCGTCATGGGATCGCACGGCCGGCACGGCATGACGGGCTTCCTGCTGGGCAGCGAAACCCAGCGCGTGCTGGCGCGCACCCGCCTGCCGGTGCTGGTGTACCGCTAGCGCCGCCGCGTCAGGCGGCGGCCAGCGCGTGCTGGAAGGTGAAGCTGTCGGCGTACATGTGGTCCAGGCTGGCGCCGCGCGCGGCCAGCAGGCTCTTGGCCTCGCGGATCATGTCGGGCGCGCCGCACAGGTAGATGGCATGCTCGGACAGGTCTTCGTGGTCTTCCATGACGGCCTGCTGCACATGGCCGCGGCGGCCCTGCCAGTCCGCCCCCGCGCGCGACAGCACCGGCACGAAGTTGAATTCATACAGCCGCCCCGCCCAGCTTTCGATCACGTCGCGCAGATAGAGATCGGCTTCGGTGCGCATGCCCCAGTAGAGCGTGACCGGCGGGCAGTCCTCGTTGTCCAGCAGCGATTCCAGGATGGCCTTGATCGGCGCGATGCCGGTCCCCGTGGCCATCATGATGAGCGGCCGCCAGTCTTCCTCGTGATAGCTGAACACGCCCAGCGGCGCCTCGATCTCCAGCCCGGCCCCGGCTTGCGCCTGGCCCAGCCACTGGTCGGTATAGCGGCCGCCGGGAATGCGGCGCACATGGAAATCCACCAGATTGCCGACGGGCGCGGACGCCATGGAAAAGCTGCGCGTTTCGCCGTCGGGCAGCACCACGTTCATGTACTGGCCCGGCACGTAGTCCAGGCCCGCTTCGGGCAGCGCCAGCGTCAGGTGGATGACGTCGTCGCAGAAGCGCTCGATGCGGTGGATGGTGGCAGGCAGGCGGCGCGGCTCCGGAAAGGTTTGCCGGCTGCTCGCCACGCTGATGCAAAGATCGCCCAGCGGCCGCGCCTGGCATGCCAGGGCGTAGCCTTCGGCCGCTTCTTCGGGCGTTAGGGCCATGGGAAATTCTTCGTACTCCACCGCGCCGGATTCCAGCTTGATGCGGCAGGTGCCGCAGCCGCCGAAGGTGCACTCGTGCGGCAACCTGACCGCCGAGCGCTCGGCGGCCTGCAACACGGATTCGCCTTCTTCGACCTGGAACGATTCGTCGGTCTGCAGGATATGCACGCGGTATGCCATGGCCGGCCTCGCCTATTTCTTGATGTCCGCCTCGACCAGCACTTTCATGCCGCGCGGCTCCAGCAGCGCCGCCAGCGCGGCAAGCGCCGCCAGGCCGGCCTTGGTGTCCTGTTCGCCGTTGCCGCCGCTCAGGCCCACGCCGCCGATCACCTCGTTGTTGACGACGATGGGAAAGCCGCCGACGAACACGGCGAACTTGCCGTCAAAACTCCACTGGATGCCGAAGGCCTCGTTGCCGGGCAGCGCCGGGCCGTTGGGCGGGGTATTGAACAGATGCGTGGAGCGCTTGTGCCCGGCCGCCGTGAAGGCCTTGTTCCAGGCGATCTGCGGGCCGGTGATACGGGCGCCGTCCATGCGTTCCAGCGCGATGGGATAGCCGCCGTCGTCGACGATGCAAATCGTCTCCAGCACGCCGATCTCTTCCGATTTGGCGATGGCCGCGCGCACCATGGCGCGCGCTTCTTCAAGTTCCAGACGATAGACCTGCTTCATGGGAATGACCTCTCCTGATTGCCGTTAAAAGGGCCGCGCGTCAGCCGGCGCGGTAGACAGTCTTGATCTGCGTGTAGAACTCCAGCCCCACGCGCCCCGACTCGCGGAACGTGGACGTGCTGGACTGCTTCAGCCCGCCGAATGGCGCGTTGATCAGGTTGCCGGTGGTGGTCCGGTTGATCTTCACCGTGCCGGCCTGGATGTCGCGGGCAAAGCGGTGCGCGTAGCGCGCGTCAGACGTTGCGATGGCGGCCGACAGGCCATATTCGGTGTCATTGGCCTTCTCGATGGCATCCTCGTAACCGTCCACCTCGATCAGCGCGATCACGGGACCGAAGATCTCTTCGCGGGCGATGCGCATCTGCTGCGTAACGTCGGTGAACAGCGCCGGCGACACGTAATAGCCGCGCTCGAATCCCACGCCGGTCAGGCGGTCGCCGCCGTACAGATGGGTCGCTTCCTGCTTGCCCACGGCCACGTAGCCGAGCACGTTGTCCAGCTGCTTTGCCGTAGCCAGGGGGCCCAGGTCGAAGTTGCCGTCCAGGCCATTGCCTATGGTCAGCGCCTTGATGCGGGCCAGCAGCTTGTCGGTGTAGGCCTGGCGCACGCGCTTGTCGACCAGCACGCGGCTGGTGCCGGTGCAGGCCTGGCCGCTCAACGAGAACCCGCCCTTCACGGCCAGGTCCACCGCGCGGTCCAGATCCGCGTCCGCCAGCACGATCAGCGGGTTCTTGCCGCCCAGCTCCATCTGCGTGCGGGTGGTCAGTCCGGCATTGCGGTGTATCTGTTCGCCCGCCGCGGTGGAACCGGTGAAGGAAATCGCCCGCACCGCCCGCGCCGCCGTGATGGCCTCGCCGACGGCGCCGGCCGGACCAGTCAGGAAATTCAGCACCCCAGCCGGCAAGCCGGCCTGCACGAACGCCTCCGTCAGCCGGTAGCCCGACATGGGCGCATCGGACGAGGGCTTGAACACCACGGTGTTGCCGGTGATCAGGGCTGGCGCGATCTTGCGGGCGGGAATGGAGATGGGGAAGTTCCACGGCGAGATGACGGTCACCACGCCCAGCGGTTCGCGCTGGCTGTAGACCACCATATCCGGATCGTCATTGGGATAGGTCTCTCCGGTATAGGACTGCCCTTCCACGGCATAGAAGCGGATGGTCTGCGCCGAGCGCAGCACCTCGTCCTTGGCCAGGTTCAAGCTCTTGCCCTCTTCCCGCGTCAGTTCGCGGGCGATGTCGTTGGCATGGTCTTCCAGATATTGGGCGGCGCGGAACAGGATGGCGGCGCGCTTGGAGATCGGCGTATCGCGCCAGCCCGCGAACGCGGCCTCGGCCGCGGCCACCGCCTGGCGCGCATCCTCGGCGTCCGACACCTGGAACCGGCCGACGATGTCGGAGGTATCGGCGGGATTGATGTTGGGCGCCGTCTTGCCTGTGCCGCTGGCAACCCAGCTGCCGCCGATGTGGTTCAGGAATGTTTGCTGCGAGAGATCGTCCACGGGAGCTGTTCCTTGATCTTCGCCCGGCTGGCCGCGAGTGCCTGGGCGGGTTGGCTTATGAACATTGTATACTTTAATCAATATGGGGCGATACGTGTTAACCCCTGCTCCAACGCGGGCGCCTGCCGAAAAAAATGGGTCCCCGCAGGGACCCCAAGCAGCCCCGCGAAACGGCTCAGCGCCAGATCAGCACCGCGCATATGGTCGAAATGAACAAGGCCAGCAGCACCGGCACCAGCAGGGCGCGCACTAGCGACAGCACGTTCACCCGCGCAAAGCCCGCCACGGCGATCAGCGAGGACCAGGCGATCAGCGTGCCGCCGCCCGTCCAGACCGCGCCCATCTGGCCCACCGCGGCGAGGGTCGCCGGGTCCACGCCCACCACCGGACCCAGCGCGCCGGACAGCGTGCCGGTCAGGGGCAGGCCGGCGAAACCCGAGCCGTCGATGCCGGTGATCATGCCTACCAGCAGCACGCCGAAGGCCACCAGGAAATGGTTCTCGGGTATCAGGTGCTGGCCGGCGGAAATCACCTCGAACAGCAGGCCGGGCGCCTGGGCCTGCGGCACGCCCAGGATTTGCGCGGCGGTTTCATTGGCGCCCACGAAGAAGAAGCCGGCAATCGGCAGCACCGAGCCCATGGCCTTGAAGGCGAACACGAAGCCGTCGGTGACGTGCTCCGGACAGACGTCCAGCATCTTGCGCGGACCTTCGGCGGCCAGGGTGACCAGCATCATCACCACAAAGGCCACTCCGCCCACCAGCGCCGCGGCATCGCCGCCGCGCAGCGCGGGCAGGGACGGGAACAGGCGCGGCAGTACCATCACCGCGATCACCGCCAGGAAGGCCAGCGGCGTCACCACCGCGAAGGTCTTGGACCAGCGCACGCGGCGCCGCTCTTCGTCGCTCAGGCCCGGACCGGTGGGCAGGGCCGGATCCGCGCCCATGGTGCCGCGGGCCAGCTCGGCCTTGTCGAAGGAGCCGGATTGCTCGATGCTCGCCAGGCTGCCGTCCTGCGCGCGGGCCTGCCAGGCGGACAACAGCCCCGCATCGGCCGGCACGATGTGCTTGCGGATCAGCAGGTAGGCGGCCACCAGCGCCACCGCGCCGGTGATCAGCGACAGCACCAGCGCGCGGTCGGCCACCACGGCGGCGCTGACCGCCGCCCCCGCCGCCTTGGCGCTGATGCTGGGCGCCACCCCGATCACGTAGTCCGAGGACAGGGCCATGCCCTGGCCGGCGATGGCGATGGCCATGGCGCCCGCCAGCGGCGGCAGGCCGGCGGCGATGGCCGCGGGCAGCAGGATGGCGGACACCAGCGGCACCGCCGGCGTGGGCCAGAAGAACAGCGAGATCACGTAAGTACAGAGGGCGATGATGAGGAAGGACGAATGCCCGCCCCGCATCACGCGGCGAAACGGCTGCACCATGCGCACGTCCGCCTGCAAGGTCTTCAGCGCATTGAGCAGCGCTGTCATGAAGGTGATCACCAGGAAGATGTTGAACAGTTCCTTGGCCGCCACGAAGCTGGCGGAGAAGATGCCGATCAGGGCGCTGATCGGATTGCCCGTGATGGCAAGCACCACCAGAAAGGTGCCTATCACCGACGGCACCACCACATTGGCCCGCAGGATCATCGTCAGGATGATGGCGGCCACGCTGATCAGGTACATCCAGTGAGCAGCGTTGAGCACTACGTCCGCTTGCATGTGCTATTCCCCTTGTGTGCGTGGCTGTAGCTCGCCACGTTCGGTATACTATATTTCGTTTGTAGTCATACCAACCGAAATATGCAACGCCTAGGGAAAGCGATAATTCTGAATAATTGATGAATAACCCTGGTAAATCAGGGAATTACCCTAATTTTTGAAGCGCTTCGCGAAATTCGTAAAAATCCTGGATAGACTACCGTATACATAAATGAACAAAATCCAGGCATGAGCTCCTCCCTGCCGTACCCCGATCTCCTGCAATACGCCACCATGGCCGCAGTGGTGTTCGGCGCCGCGATCGCGCAGGGCGTGGGCGGCGTGGGTTTCGCCATGTTCGCCGCGCCCGTGGCGGCCATGTTCTTCCCGCAGCTGGCGCCCGGGCCGCTGCTGACGCTGGGCGGCTTCATCTCCTTGCTAACCGCGCTGCGCGAACGCGCCGCCATCGACTGGCCGTCCGTGTCCTATGCGCTGGCGGGGCGGGCGGTGGGCACGCTGATCGCCATCTACGCCATGACGCGCTTCGCGCCGCAGGCGCTGGGCGTGCTGTTCGCCTGCCTGATCCTGGCTGCCGTGGCCCTGAGCGCGGCGGGCCTGCACTTTTCCGCCACCCCGGGACGCGTGTCGGGCGCCGGCGTGGCCTCGGGCATCATGGGCACCATGACCTCGGTGGGCGCGCCGCCCATCGCCATCGTCATGCAGCACGCGGCGCCGCCGCGCCTGCGCGCCACGCTGGGCATGGTGCTGTTCCTGGGATCGATCTTCTCGCTGGCCATGCTGGCCTGGGCCAAGCGCTACACGGGTTATCACGCCGGGCTGGCCCTCAGCCTGGCGCCTTTCCTGCTGGCCGGTTTTGCGGTCTCCAACCGGCTGCGCCACAGGCTGCCGCCGCGCGCGGTGCGCGGCGTGCTGCTGGCGGTATGCGCCCTGGGCGCGCTGGGCGTGCTGGCCAAGGCTTTTTGGGGACAGTGATGAGTCCTACTTGCGAAGCCATGCGGCTACACCCGGTAATACAATGGAGACTGTATCCATTAAGCCAGACCTGCTCGCCATGACCACCTCACCCGTCAGCCCGCAAGCCGCAGAAACGCAGCATTCCGCCCCGCTGAAGATCGGCGAGCAGCATCCGCAACTGTTCGCCGTCATCCGCGACAAGCTGCGCGAACGCATCCTCAGCGGCGAATTCACGCCGGGCGACCGCCTGGTCGAGGGCCGCCTGTCCGAGGAAATGGGCGTATCGCGCATTCCGGTGCGCGAGGCGCTGCGCGCCCTGGCCGCGGAAGGCCTGGTCACCATCGAGCCGCGCCGCGGCGCGTCCGTGTCGGTGTTGTCCGACGCGGTCGCCTACGACATGGTGGAAGTGCGCGCCACCCTGGAAGGGTTGAACGCCAAGCTGGCCGCCCAGCGCCGCGACGACAAGACCGTGGAACGCCTGCAGGCCTTTCTGCGCGAAGGCACGGAAGCCGCCCGCAGCGAACAGCTGGACAAGTTCCTGGCGCTGAACTCCCAGTTCCACGAAATGCTGGCCACCATCGGCGGCAACGTGGTGCTGACCGACCTGATGCGTTCGCTGCGCGACCGCACGGCGCTGCTGTTCGCGCCCAGCAACATGCTGCGCGCCAAGCAGAACTGGGACGAGCACTCGCAGATCCTCAACGCCGTCATCGCCGGCAACGGCGACCTGGCCGCGCTCTTGGCCAGCCAGCACGTGCACAACGCCGCCAAGGCCTACACCGAAGCGCAGCAGCCGGCCCACGCATCGGTGGCCTGAGCTGGCCGCGCCTTGAGCTAGCCGCGCCTTGAGCTGGCCGCGCCATAAGCCGGCCGCGCCAAAAGCCGACCGCATCCAGCTGGCCACGCTTCACCAGCGGCGCCTGGATAGCGGCCCTGCAACCTGCGGACCGCAATCCTCAGCTTGCCGCTTCGACCGGATCCGACGCCGCGCCCACCACCACGCCCTTGCCGTTCTGGATCACCCAGGAAACCTTCACGTCGCCATTGACGAAGGTCTGGCAGGCCATGCGGTAACCGGCCTCGAAGTCCTCCGGACGCAGATGCTTGCGCTCCTTCGGCTTGATGGCGTCGGTGTTTTCCAGCCCTTCCTCGATGCGGCACTTGCAGGTGCCGCACAGGCCTCCTCCGCATTTGAAGGGGATGCCACCCTTTTCCTTGAGCGAGACGCGCAGCAGATTGCTGTTCTCTGGTGCGGTGGCGACCTTGCCGCCATTGGAAATGAATGTGATCTGGACCATGGTGTTCAGTGCTCCGCGGCGACGGCGCCCGGGCGCAACGTCAAGGTCGATTCCATGCTGCCAAAGCGCGTCAGGTGGGCCAGTTCCTTGCGGGCCGCTTCCACCGACGCGAATTTCTCCAGGAACTTGGACGGCACGCGGTTCACCACGTAGGGCGGCGTTTCCTCGGTGACGATCAGCTTGGTCTCGCCATGCAGGCGGGCGATGCGGTAGACCGCCAGCGCGCGGCCGTAGAACACGTAGTCGTAGGTTTCAAGAATATCCACCACGCCGTCGTCCGCTTCCGTGCGGAACACGCCGGGCTTGGTGGTCAGGATCACGTAGGCCGGTTCCATCGCGCTAGGCCTCCACGTCCTGGACCAGCTCGATATCGCTGGTGAGCCACAGCTGGCACGCCAGCCGGTAGCCCTGGTCGATGCGGTCGCCGAGCTGCTTTTTTTCCTTCCAGTTCACCGGCGGCAGATGTTCGGCCCCGGCCAGCACGCGGCAGGCGCACTTGGCGCACTTGCCCATGCCGCACTCGTAACGCAGATACGGATACGGAAACTGCTTGATGCCGGCCCGCACCACCAGGTTGGTGTTGTCCTTCACCACGTCGGTGTAGGTCTGGCCGCCCTTATGAAACACGATGGTAGGCATGGATTCTCTATTCCAGGATCTGCGTAGGCCGCGGCCGGCCGGCGCAACAGGCCGGACGGCCGCGCAGCAAGCTCAGGCGGCGAGGCCCAGCTCGGGCAGCGTGATTTCCTGCTGCACGTAGTCGGTGTAGAGGGCGGTGGTGTAGAGCAGCCGCATCTGGGCGCCGATCTCGCAGATCTTCAGGCAGCGCTGCTGCAGGTCCACCGTATTGGCGTGTTCCAGCACGATCTGATAGCCGCGTTCGCCGTGGATCTCGTCGGACACGATGTGCAGGTCGAAGAATTCCACCTCTTCATCGGTGAAGCCGTACTTTTCGCGCAGGGTCGGGGTCTGCTTGCGGTAGATGGAAGGCACTTGCGATTCCAGGCCCACCACTAGGCCGGCCACGGCCACGATCGGGTCCTCGCGCATGGCCACGGCGTAGCACCAGCTTTGCAGCGCGCGCGTGGTGGGCGACATGTTGTCAGGGTTGACCACCCGTTCGCGGGTGGTGCCGCAGGCTTCGGCAAAGCGGATCAGCAGGTCGGTATGGCGGTCTCCGCCGATTTCCTCCTCATACATATTGGCCAGCAGGAAATCCTTGGCTTCGGTGTAGGAATCGGGCGTGCGGGCGTACAGATAGCCCAGGTAGTCGGCGAACGGCCCCACGTAGTGGTAGTGGTTCTCGGCCCAGCGCTGCAGATGTTCGCGGCTGAGCTTGCCCTCGGCCCAGGCAATGGAAAAGGGCGAAGCGTTGGCGCTCTTGCCCTTGATCGCGTTTTCCAACGCGGTACGGAATTCATCTCGGTTCATCAGTTCAGCCATGACGCACTCCAGGTCCAGTAGGGAGGATTCCAGGCTGGTCTTAGCCCGGGCATGCTGAACATTGTATACCGTCTACTATTTTGAACTGCTAGGGCAATCCCGGAGTTTGACCTGAAAAACAGGGACAGCCTTTACGGATCAATGACTTGGCGCTTCATAGGGCGGGGTGGTCGAGATAGCGCATCGCTGGTACAATGAATACACTTTCAATGCAATACGGAAATACCATGAATACCCGCCACCCCCTGGGAGACGCCCCGATAGGCCAACAACTGCTGACGCATTACGCCCGCCGCGACGCCGTGCGCCACGCCACCCCGCTGTTCCCTTCGTCCTGGGCCGAGTGCTTCGCGCCGTTCCGCGACGCCAAGTTGCAGCCGCTGCGCGCGGCCAAGACCGCCGCGTCCGGACGCGGCGAAACGCCGGTCTGCCAGGCCGGCTGAGCCTGGCGCTAGCGGCCAGGCTTGAATCCGGCAGCGCCTAGGCGGCGCGCAACGCGGCGCGTCGCCTGTTCCAGGCAGCCAGCGCCAGCACCAGCCCGAAACCCAGCGTATAGGCCAGCATGTCCCACCAGTCGGGCACGCTGCCCAGGATGATGCGCAACACCGGCTGCTCCACGCGCCAGCCGAAATGCCGGGCCAGGAACTGGCCCAGCTCCACCGCATACCCCGTGAACAGCGCCGCGAGCGCCAGCGGCAGCACGCCCGCGCGGATGAAGCTGCGGTACACGAGGTACGCCCACCCCACCGCCACCACGTCGCCCACGAAGCCCCGCAACAGGGGATAGGGAGCACCCAGGGTGGCGATCAGCGCTTCCAGCGCGGTTACGGCCAGCAGCGCGGCAAAGGCGCGCTTGTTGAAAGTCAGGATCATTGCGGCGGAAAACACGGAAAGTGAAACGGGCAGCGCGGACGTTAACGCATTTGTCAGGCCGCGGCGCGTAGTCTCGTCTGAATGCGCCGGGGGCAGGGCGCCGACAAGAAAGAGGAGACACCAAGATGAGCACATTCGACCCGAATGGGCGCCGGCGCTTTCTGCGCCAGGCCTGTACGCTGGGCGCGACCGGCACGCTGGCCGGGCACGCGCTGACCAGCCTGGCGGCGCCGGCCACCGTCACGCTGCCGTTCGCCAATGGCGAGCGCGACCTGATCGCCTATCCGCAAAAGCGTCCGCTGATCCGCCAGACCTCGCGCCCGCCGCAGCTGGAAACGCCCTTCGCGGTCTTCAATGAAAACCTCATCACGCCCAACGACGCCTTCTTCGTGCGCTACCACCTGGGCAACATTCCCACCTCCATCGACCTGAACACCTACCGCATCAAGGTCAGCGGTCTGGTGGACAAGCCGCTGGAGCTGTCGCTGGCCGACCTGAAGCAGCAGTTCGGCAAGCCGGTGGAACTGGTGGCCGTCACCCAATGCTCGGGCAACAGCCGCGGCTTCTTCACGCCGCGCGTGGGCGGCGGGCAGCTGGGCAACGGCGCCATGGGCAACGCCCGCTGGCTGGGCATTCCGCTCAAGCGCGTGCTGGAAAAGGCCGGCATCCGCGCCAACGCGCGCCAGGTCACTTTCGAAGGTCTGGACCGCCCGGTGCTGCCCGGCACGCCGGAATTCGTCAAGGCGCTGGACGCCGCCCACGCGCTGGACGGCGAAGTCATGCTGGCCTACGCCATGAACGGCGCCGACCTGCCCATGCTCAATGGTTATCCGGTGCGCCTGGTGGTGCCCGGCTACTACGGCACCTATTGGGTCAAGCACCTGGCCGACATCAAGGTGCTGGACCAGGAGTTCGACGGCTTCTGGATGCAGAAGGCCTATCGCATCCCCGACAACGATTGCGCCTGTACGCCGCCGGGCAAGGCGCCCGAAAAGACCCGCCCCATCGGCCGCTACAACGTGCGCAGCTTCATCACCAGCCTCGCCGAAGGCGCGCGCGTCGCACGCGGCAAGCCGGTGCAGGTGCGCGGCATCGCCTTCGACGGCGGCAAGGGCATACGCGAGGTGCAGTTCTCGTCCGACGGCGGCAAGACCTGGCAGGCCGCCAAACTGGGCAAGGATATGGGCCGCTATTCCTTCCGCGAGTGGCACGCCGACTTCACGCCCAAGGCCCCCGGCGACTACACGCTGAAGGTCCGCGCCACCAACACGGCCGGCGACACCCAGCCGCTGGAAGCGCTGTGGAATCCGGCCGGCTACATGCGCAATGTGGTCGAAGCCGTCCGCGTCACCGCCGCCTGAGGAGAGCGCCATGAACCGCCATATCCGCCGCTGCCTGCCGGCGCTCGTCCTGGCCGCCGCCTGCGCCGCCCCCGCCGCCCAGGCCCTGGAAATCAAGCTGCCCCAGGAAACCGCCACCCTGCATCCCGGCACGGGCGCCGGCGCCCAGCACGCCGCCCTGTGCCTGATGTGCCATTCGGTGGACTACGTGTCGTCGCAGCCGCCCATGCCGCTGGGCTTTTGGGACGCCGAGGTCAAGAAGATGGTGGGCACCTACGGCGCCCCCATCCCCGCCGACCAGGTTCCGCTGATCGTGGAATACCTGAACCAGGCCTACCCGCCGGCCGCGGCGCCGGCTCCCGCCGCCAAGCAATAGGCGGCGGCCGGGCAGGACTCCCCGGGGCGCCTCGTCCAGGCGCCCCGTCCAGCCCCGCGTCCATGCTCTCCGTCCAGGCCCGCCTCAAGACAGCCGCGGGACGCTTGCCCCTTAGCCATTGGAAGCCGCCGGCCGCTCCGCAAGACCGCCGCGACGCGCCGCCCCGATCTCTCCGCTCGCCCATCGGGCGCCGGCTTAGGCGTACCATTAGCCGACCCGTCCAAGCCCGATAGGAGCGCCCACCCGGCGCGCCGGAAGAATCCCATGCTGCAACCCGTTTCGGCCAACACCGACCTGCCCGCCGACGCGCCGGCCGCGCCCGTGCTGCAGGTGAGCACGCTGTCTCCCTTCGCTTTCCCCGCGTTCCGCATCATCTGGATCGCCAACCTGTTCGCCAACCTGGGCACCTGGGCGCAATCCGTCGCCGCGGCCTGGATCATCACCACCGAACAGAGCAGCCCCCTGATGGTCGCCATGATTCAGGTGGCCGCCGCCTTCCCGTTGGTGGCACTGTCCATCCTTACCGGCGTGCTGGCCGACAACTACGACCGCCGCAAGGTCATGCTGACGGGCATGCTGCTGGAGCTGACCGGCGGCGTCTTCATCACCATCCTCGCATTTGCCGGGCTGCTGCACCCCATCACGCTGATCGCCTCCGTCTTCTGCATCGCCATCGGCAGCGCCATCGTCACGCCGGCCTGGCAGGCCGCGGTGGGCGAACAGGTGCCGCGCGCCCACGTCGGCAGCGCGGTGCTGCTGAACAGCGTCAACTTCAATGTGGCGCGCGCGGTCGGGCCGGCCATCGGCGGCCTGCTGCTGGGCGCCATGGGCGCGCCCTGGGTGTTCCTGCTGAACTGCTTCTGCTACGGCGGACTGATCTGGGCCATCTGGCGCTGGAAGCGCGACCTGCCCCTGCGCCGCCTGCCGCCCGAAGGCATCCTGGAGGGCGTGGTGGCCGCGCTGCGCTATACCCAGCACTCCACCGTCACCCGCCTGGTGATGCTGCGCTCCTTCGCCTTCGGCCTGTCGGCCAGCGCGCTGTGGGCGCTGCTGCCCCTGCTGGCGCACGAACACGAGGGCGGCAGCGCCCTGCTGTACGGCTACATGCTGGGCGCGCTGGGCCTGGGCGCCATCCTGGGCAGCGCCTTCGTGCGCCGCGTGCAGGCCGCCTGGGGCGCCAGCGGTCTGGTCAGCGTGGCGGCCGCGATGCTGGCCGTCTGCCTGCTGGCGCTGGGACTGACCGGCACGCTGTGGGTGGCCTTTCCGGCGCTGCTGATTTCAGGCAGCTGCTGGATCGGCGTGCTGGCCACCTACAACACCACGGTCCAGATGCTGGTGCCGGACTGGGTCAAGGCGCGCGCGCTGGCGCTGTACCAGACCGCAATCTTCGGCGGCCTGGCGGCAGGCTCCTTCATGTGGGGGCATTTCGCCGACACCATGGGCGTGTCGGGTGCGCTTGCTTCCGCCGGCATCATGCTGGGCATCACCGTCGCGCTGCTGTACCGCTCGCGCCTGCCCGAACACGTGGACGCGACTTCGCTGGCGCGCGCCGACAGCGCCGAACCAGCCCTGGCCGCGGCGGGATTCAATACCCAGCACGGCGCCGTGCTGGTGGCGGTAGAGTACCTGATCGAAAAGGAGAAGCTGTCGGCGCTGATCAGCGCGGCGCATCCGCTGCGCCTGCTGCGGCTGCGCAATGGCGCGCAGCAGTGGCAGCTATTCCGCGACCTGGAGCGCGAGGGCGTCTGGCGCGAAGTGTTCCTGGTGGAAAGCTGGATGCAGTACCTGCGCATGATCGACCGCATGACGCTGGCCGACAAGATGGTGCTGGACAAGGTGCACGCGCTGCACGCCGGCGACAAGCCGCCGGTGGTGTCACGCAACGTCAGCTACCTGGCCATGAACGAAGCGCAGGGCTTCTCGCTGCGCCGCGATCCTGAATCGCTGTAGCCGCACTGGAGCAACCCGGAAAGCGGTCCTGCTGCGACCGCCCCGGACATCGCGTTGTAGCGGCCGCCCGGAATTGTCACGAAGCAGCCGCCCGAAGACCGGACGGCGCCGCGTCAGACCGCCGCTTCCGGCACCCAGCCCGCGGGCGTGCGGCGCATGCGCGGCGACTCGAACGCGCAGGCCACCGGTATCGGCGCGCCGCTCCCGTCCACCAGCCGCTCGCGCCAGCGCTGGCCCTGGCACATGGCCACGACGATGCCCGCGACCTGCGCGCCGCAGCGCGCCAGCAGTTCCAGCGCCGACAGCATCGTCTGCCCCGTGCTGACGGCATCGTCCACGACCAGCACGCGGCGCCCCGCCAGGCTGCCCGCCAGATTGGGGTCCACGTACAGCAGCTTGCCGGCGTCGGGCGTGGTCAGCGATTTCACCGGCACCGCCAGGCGCTCGTCGTACCAATACTTGCGCGAATAGCCGAAAGGCACGTAGCGCGTGAAGCCCAGCCCGCGCGCCACCAGGGGCGCGAAAGCCAGTCCCAGCGTGGGCAGGCCCACGACCACTTCCGCGCTGAAGGCGCGCGCCCGCTCGGCCATGAAGCCGGACAGTGTGTCGACCACCTCCAGGCTGGCATGGTTGGCGATCAGCGACGCCACGCAACGTTCAGGGTCGCCCGGCACGCCGCGCAGCGGCAACACCAGGTAGCGGCCGTCGGGCAGCCGCGCGGGATAGCCGCGGGAATAGGGCGGATCGACGGGCACGGTCAGCGCGTCGGCGCCGACGATCTCCTGCCAGTAGCCGGTGGTGGCGTCGAAGGCCGGCGCGCCGGCGGCGATCGGGTCTTGGGTAGCAGTCATGCGTCGCGGAAAGTGCGGTTGCGAATCAGCGCGCGCCGCCGGCCAGATAGGCTTCGGCCAGCGTCACCCAGTAGCTGGCCGTGACCGGCAGGATGTCGTCGTTGAAATCGTAGTCGGGGTTGTGCACCATGCAGCCGCCTTCGCCCTCGCCGTTGCCGACGATGAAGTAGCTGCCCGGCACTTCCTCCAGCATGAAGGCGAAGTCGTCGCTGGCCTGCAGCGGCTCCAGGTCGGGAATCAGCAGGTCCTCGCCCAGCCAGCCGCGCGCCACGTCCGCGGCGAACTGCGTGGCGTCGCGGTCGTTGATGACGGGCGGATAGCGCCAGCGGTAATCCACCTGCACGGTGGCGCGATGCACCGCCGCCTGCGCGGTGGCGATCGCCGTGATGCGTTCGCGCAGCAGCGCGCGCGTCTCGGGGCGGCGCGCCCGCACCGTCAGGCGCAGCTCCACCGTTTTCGGAATGACGTTGGGCGCGTCGCCGCCATGGATGGCGCCTATGGTCACCACCGCCATGTCGTTGGGATCGATCTCGCGCGACACGATGGTCTGCAAGGCCAGCACGATGCTGGCGGCGGCCACGATGGGGTCCACCGCCACGTGCGGCATGGCGCCGTGGCCGCCGATGCCGCTGACGGTCAGGATCACCGTGTCGGACGAGCTGTACATCACGCCGGGGCGGAAGCCGAAATGCCCGGCCGGATAGCCCGGCTCGTTGTGGAAGCTGTAGACCGCGTCGCAGGGAAAGCGCTGGAACAAACCGTCGGCGATCATCTTCTGCGCGCCGCCGTGGCCTTCCTCGGCGGGCTGGAAGATCAGGTGCACGGCGCCGTCGAAGCGGCCGCGCTCGGCCAGCGCACGGGCCGCGGCCAACAGCGTGGCGGTATGCCCGTCGTGGCCGCAGGCGTGCATCTTGCCGGGGTTCTGGCTGGCATAGGGCAGGCCGGTGGTCTCGTGGATGGGCAGGGCGTCCATGTCGGCGCGCAGGCCCAGGCGGCGCGTGCCGTTGCCCCGGCGCAAGGTGCCGACCACGCCGGTCACGCCCAGGCCGCGGTGCACTTCATAACCCCAGGCCGCCAGCTTCCCGGCCACCAGGTCGCCCGTCGCGACCTCCTGGTAGGCCAGTTCGGGATTGGCATGGATGCGGTGGCGCAGCGCCACCATCTCGTCCTGGATGGCCTGGATCTCGGGCAGCACGGGGCCGCGGGCGGTAGTGTTCATGGCATTGGCGTCCGGTGGCGGGCAGGCCTATTCCTGCTGGATGTTGGCGCTCTTCACGATGTGCGCGTACAGGTCCTTTTCCTTCTTCAGGAAGGCGGCGAAGTCCTGCGGCGTGCCCTGGCCGGGCATGGCGCCGCCTTCGGCCAGGCGCTTCTGCACGTCGTGCAGCTGCAGCACCGCGTTCAGTTCCTGGTTCAGCCGCTGCACGATGGCGGGATCGGTGCCGGCCGGCGCGAACACGCCGGTCCAGGTGTTCAGTTCGAAGCCCTTGAGCGCCGGCGTCTCGCCGAAGGCCTGCACGTCCGGCAGCGTGGCGACGCGCGCGGCCGAGGTCACGCCCAGCGCCTGCAGCTTCTTCTGCTGCACCAACGGCGTGGCGCTGGTGGTCACCAGTAGGCCCAGGTCCACCTGGCCGCCCATGACGTCGTTGGTGATCTGCGCGCCGCCGCGGTAGGGCACGTGCACCAGCTTGACCTTGGCCTGGTCCTGCATCACTTCCATCGCCAGGTGCAGCACCGTGCCCACGCCGGACGAGGCATAGGTCAGCGTATCGGGCTTCTCGCGCGCCAGCGCGATCAGCTCGTCCATGTTCTTCACCGGCAGGCCGGGACGGGCCAGCAGCACGACGGGCGCCGTGGTCACCAGGGCCACCGGCATCAGGTCGGTCTCGGCGTCGTACTTGACCGCGGAATTGATCAGCTTGGCCACGCTGATCGGGCCGTCGAAACCCATCACCAGCGTGTAGCCGTCCGGCTTGGCATGCGCGGCCTTCGCCACGCCCAGCACGCCGCCCGCGCCGGCCAGGTTGTCCACGATGACGGACTGCTTGAGGCGGTCGGCCAGCTTCTGCGCCACCAGGCGCGCCGTGGTGTCGACGTTGCCGCCCGGGCTGAACGGCACGATCAGGGTCAGGGGCCGGGCCTCGGGCCAGGTGTCGGCGCTGGCCGCCGGGGCAAGGCACAGCGCGGCCGCCAGCGCGGACACGGACAGGAGCAGTCGTTTGAACATGGAGCGGAACGGTCGGAACGGACAGGCGCGCGCGGGGAAATGGCGGCGCGGAGGAGGGCGACGGCGCCATCCTAACCAGATCCTGGTAATAACTGAAATGCTATATTTTTATAGATTCATCAGGTAAATCTATGACCAAGCGCCCCGCCCCCGCCAGCCACGCCGCGCCCCTACGCCAGCCCACGCTGCGCCAGTTGCGCGGCTTCAAGGAAGTGGCGCGCCACGCCAGCTTCAGCCGCGCCGCCGAGGCCCTGGCGCTGAGCCAGCCGGCCCTGTCCGCCGCCATCCGCGAACTGGAAACCCTGATGGGCGTGGCGCTGTTCGAACGCAGCACCCACCATGTGCGCCTGACGCCCGCCGGGCAGGCCGCGCGCGCGCAGATCGAATGGCTGCTCAACAGCTATACCCAGGGCGCCGAGGACCTGCAGCGCCTGCTGGACACGCAGGCCGCCACGGTGCGCATAGGCTGCATTCCGTCCACCATGCACCTGCTGGCGCCGGTGGTGGCGCAATGGCGCCTGCGCCATCCCGAAATCACGCTGATCCTCAGCGACCATCTCAACGACGAACTGATGGCGGCGCTGGGCAACGGCGAACTGGACATCGGCCTGGGCCTGGATTTCGGCCTCACGCCCGGCCTGGCCGCAGCCTTCGTGGCCGAGGACGACCTGGTGGCGGTGCTGGCCGCCGACCACCGGCTGGCGCGCCGCCAGGCGGTGACCTGGCAGGACCTGAAGGCCGAGCCGCTGGCCGTCCTGTCGCGCGGCAGCACCTACGAGATGATCGTCGCCACCTTGCGCCAGCTGGGCGCGGACCTGGCCGCCACCGACACGCTGAACTACACCGACACGCTGTACAGCCTGGTGCGCGCCGGCCTGCGGGTGGGATTGATCTCGCGCCTGTATACGCAGGGACAGCGGCAGGACGGCCTGTCCATCCTGCCGCTGCAACGCCCGCAGCTCACGCGCCGCATCTGCCTGATGACGCGCGCCCCCGAACAGCAGGCCCGCGCGGCTGTCAGGCTGTGCCACGCGGAACTTGCCGAACAGCTGCGCGGGCGCGCCGCGCTCCTGGCGTCCGCGCAGGCCTAGGGTCTGCTCACACTCAATCGAGCCTTGCACAGGCCCTAGGCGCTGCTGGCGTCCGCCTGACGGCCCGGCCGCGCACGCCAGGCCTCGGCGCGCTCCGCCCAGGCCCGATGGATGGCGCACATATTGCGCGCCAGCGTGGCCGAGTCTCCGTAGTTCAGCCGCGAACCCTGCCGGCTCAGTTGCTGGCGTACGCTCTCCGATTCCAGCGCCCGCGCCACTTGCCGCTGCAACTGCTCGATACGGGCGGGCGCCACGCCGCGCGGTGCAAACAGGCCGGCCACGCCGCCCCGCTCCAGCCCGGCGATGCCTTGCTCCGCAAAGGTGGGGACATCCGCCACGGCCGGATGCCGGTCCGGGCCCGAGATCGCCAGGATGCGCAACCGTCCGGCGCGCACGGGCTCCAGCAATTCAGCCAGGGAGGTCATGCCCAGCGCCAGATAGCCGCCCTGCAGATCGGTCACCAGCGGCGCGCCGCCGCGGTAAGGGATCGCCGTCGCCACCACGCCCAGATGCGCCCCCAGCAGGTCCAGAGCCAGCTCGGGAATACTGCCGGGCGCCGGCACGCCCACGAACAGCGCGTCCGGGTGCGCGCGCAGGTCCTCCAGGCTTTGCAGCGGCGAATCCGCCTTCACCGCCAGGCCCATGGCGGCCTTGTCCGTGACCTGCGCCACCGCGGCGAAATCGTCCGGCGAGGCATAGCCGGCCTGCTCCACGATATGCGGCACGATGGCCAACGCATGGTCGTTGGTGAACAGCAGCGTGTGGCCGTCGGGCCGCGCGGCCAGCAGCGCCTGCGCCGCCAGCAACCCTCCCTGGCCGGGCCGGTTCTCGACCAGCACCACCTCGCCCAGGCCGGCCTCCAACTGCCGCGCCAGCAGACGGGCGATCACGTCCACGCCGCCGCCCGGCGGAAAGCCCACCAGGATGCGCGTCAAGGGCACGGCCTGAAGACGCCCTGCCGCCGCCCCCAGGACGCCCAGCGCGAGCGTCGACACGAGCCTGCGGCGCGGCAGGGATACGGCAATTTGCATGGTTGGCTGCTCCTCCGGAACGCGGATCGGCGCCGCGTCGAGCCGGCAGGATAAGGAGAAACGCCCTGCAAGCAAAATGGGGCCCGCCAGAGCGCCGCCGGCCCGTCGCGGACCGGAACGCTTAACACGTTCTAGAATCAGTGATCACGGCGTCCGGCCTTCTGCCCGGATGCCTCGCCTCGGTCCCGCACATGCTCTCGTTCTCCCGCCACACCGTTTACCCGGCCGGCGTCGGCCTGCCCGCTGCCGAACGCCCAGGCGCGCTCCTGGCCGTCATGCTGGCGCTGTGCATGGCCAGCCTGGACACCGCCATCGCCAACACGGCGCTGCCGACCATCGCGCGCGACCTGCAGGCCAGCGACGCGGGCTCCATCTGGATCGTCAGCGGCTATCAGCTGGCCATGGTGGCCGGCCTGCTGCCAGCCGCCGCCCTGGGCGAGATCCTGGGCCACCGGCGCGTCTACATCGTGGGGCTGGCCATCTTCATCCTGTCCTCGCTGGCCAGCGGCCTGGCGCCGTCGCTGCCCACGCTGGTGACCGCGCGCGTGCTGCAAGGCCTGGGCGCGGCGGGCGTCATGAGCGTCAACGGCGCGCTGCTGCGCTTCATCTACCCCTCGCGCCTGCTGGGCCGCGGCCTGGGCCTGAACGCCATGGTGGTGGGGATCTCCTTCGCGGCGGGGCCCACCGTGGCCTCGGCCATCCTGCTGCTGGGATCCTGGCACTGGCTGTTCCTGATCAACGTGCCCATCGGCCTGCTGGCCTTCGCGCTGGGCCTGCGCAAGCTGCCCGAGACCGTGCGCGCGCCGCACCGCTTCGACGGCCTGGCCGCCGCGCTGTGCGCCCTGACGCTGGGCCTGTTCGTGCTGGGCTCCAACGAACTGGCGCACGCGGCGCCCTGGCCGCGCGTGGCGCTGGAATGGGGCATTGCCGCGGCCAGCCTGTGGCTGCTGATGCGCCGCCAGGCCGGGCACCCCGCGCCCATCCTGGCCGTGGACCTGCTGAGCCGGCCGCTGTTCGCCCTGTCCGCCGCCACCGCAGTGTGCGCCTTCGCGGCGCAGGCGCTGGCCTTCGTGTCCCTGCCGTTCCTGCTCCAGGCCACGCTGGGCTACAGCCAGGTGCAGACCGGCTTTCTCATCACGCCGTGGCCGGTGGTGGTGGCGATCATGGCGCCCATCGCGGGCCGGCTGTCCGACCGCTACGCGGCCGGCGCCCTGGGCGGCGTCGGCCTGGCGCTGCTGGCGTTGGGCATGGCGGCGCTGGCGCTGATGCCCGCATCGCCTTCCGTCTGGGACATAGGCTGGCGCATGGCCATCTGCGGCGCGGGCTTCGGCTTCTTCCAGTCGCCCAACCTGCGCGCCATCATGATGTCGGCGCCGGCCTCGCGGGCCGGCGGCGCCAGCGGCATGATCGGTACGGTGCGCCTGCTGGGCCAGGCCTCGGGCGCGGCCCTGGTGGCCGCCTGCTTCAACGTGTCCAGCACGCACGGCGCCATCGCGGCGTTGTGGCTGGGCTGCGTGTGCGCCGCGCTGGCCTGCATCGCCAGTTTTTCGCGGCTGCGCTTCGACGCGTCGGAACCGGTGCAGGCGCCGACGCCGCGCTAGCGCCCCGTTGCGTCGGGCGCGGATGGCGTTATTCCCCCACGTAGCAGGGGTATAGCGACTGCTGCGCGCGCGAGCGGGCCGGATCGATGTCGATCGCCACGATGGACTCCGTATCGCTGGTCCGCGCCAAGGGTTCGCCGTCGGGTTGGAACGCGAACGCCGTTCCGCCGAACACCTGCCCGGCCGCCGTGCGTCCCGCGCGGTTCGAACTGACCACGTAGCAGCCCGACACCAGGGCCGCCATGGCGCCCGCCGTCAGCCAGCGGCCCGTCGACGGGCTGCTGGCGCGCGGCGCCACGATCAGCTCCGCGCCCGCGCGTCCGTAGCGCCGCGAGCGCTCGTTGAACATCAGCTCGGTGCACAGCTGCACGCCCAGGCGTATGCCGCCCACTTCGAACACCTCGAAGCCGTCAAAGGCGGAATGGAACCAGGTCGCTTCAAAATAGCCTGGCTCTTCGGGAAAGTATTGCTTGTGGTGCAGCCGGGTGTAGCGCCCGTCCTGCAAGGCGAAGGCCTCGTTGGCCAGCCGCTCGCCCGCATGCACCGGCCGCGACGAGACGATGGCCGGCACGCCCAGCGCCGTCAGCGCCTCCAGGCCGGCCTCGTGCAGACGCACCGATGCCGCCGCGCGGCCCGCATCGTATTGGGGGTCCGCCGCCAGCCAGGGACCGAAGGGCATTTCGTTGGTCACCAGCAGGTCCGGCGCCAGCTCGCCGATACGCTCGGCCATGCCTTCCCAGGTTGCTCCCTGGGGCTCCAGGTCGACCGGCCCCTCCATCATGCATATCCGCATACCCGCACCTCTTCTGATCGCGCATCGCGCCCCGGAATGGACGCGTCCTGCGCGCATCGTAGACCGCGTGCGGCGCATATGCGCGCGGGCGGGCTCCAACGGTCCGTATCGGACGCAATCCTGTCCGGATCCGCCGCTTTCAGTCCAGCTTCAGTCCAGCGCCGCGAAGTCCACCGGCGCGCCATGCCGGACCACACGCTTGGGCAGGTCCCCGCCTATCCAATAGGCCAGCTCCGCCGGATGCCCCAGTTCCCAGGCGACGAAGTCCGCGTACTTGCCGGCTTCCAGCGTGCCGTGCGTGGCCTGCAGCCCCAGCGCCTGCGCCGCATGCGTGGTGACCCCGGCCAGCGCTTCCTCCGGCGTCAGCCTGAACAGCGTGCAAGCCATGCTCAGCATGAGCCGCAACGACAGCACGGGTGAAGTGCCGGGGTTCAGATCGGTGGAAATGGCGATGGGCACGCCATACCGGCGCAACAGGTCCACCGGCGGCAGCTGCGTCTCACGCAGGGCGTAGAAGGCGCCCGGCAGCAACACCGCCACCGTGCCGGCCCGCGCCATGGCCTGCACATCGCTTTCCATCAGGTACTCCAGATGGTCCGCCGACCACGCTCCGTAGCGCGCCGCCAGCGTCGCGCCATGCAGCGGCGACAGCTGCTCGGCGTGCAGCTTCACGGGCAGGGCCAGCTCGCGCGCGGCCAGGAACACGCGCTCGACCTGTCCGGGCGTGAACGCCAGGTGTTCACAGAAGGCATCCACCGCGTCGATCAGCCCCTCGGCCGCCAGCACCGGCAGCATGCGGCGCGCGACTTCGTCGATGTAGTCATCCGCGCGCCCCGCGTATTCGGGCGGCAGCGCATGCGCGGCCAGGCAGGTGGCGCTGACGGTCAGCGGCAGGGTCTGGCCCAGGCGCCGCGCCACCCTGAGCATCTTGCGCTCGTTGGGCAGATCCAGCCCATAACCGGACTTGACCTCCAGCGTGGTCACGCCGTCGCGCAGCAGGTGCAAGGCCCGCTTGCGCGCGCTGGCATACAGTTCATTCTCGCTGGCGGCGCGCGTGGCGCGCACGGTGCTGGCGATGCCGCCGCCTTGCGCGGCAATGGTGGCGTAATCCACGCCCTGCAGGCGCTGCTCGAATTCCTGGCTGCGGTCGCCGCCGAACACCAGGTGAGTATGGCAATCGATCAGGCCAGGCGTGACCCAGGCGCCGCCCAGGTCGTGCTCATGCGCCGCGTCGGTCCGCGGCAGTTCGGCTTCGGGGCCGATCCACTCGATGCGCTCGGCGCGCGTCACCATGGCGGCCCGCTCGATCAGGGCATAGGCGCCCCCCGTCATCGTGACGGCGTTGAAATTGCGCCATACCTGTCTCATCAGCTTGCTCCTGAAACCGGCGCCGCACCGGCCTGTCCTGGCCTGGGGCGGCGCCGCAACACTCAATCCGAACCCTGCGCGGCCGGCGCGGGCACGCCGCCGGAGGGACGCTTGGGATGCACCCAACAACGGTACGCCACGCACAGCAGCGCGATCCACGCCACGCCCACCGCCAGCGCCGCCTGCGTCCCGGGGAAATAACCCAGCACCCCGAACACGAACAGCATGAAGACAATGGCGGCTATCGGTCCAGCCGGCCAGAACGGCACCGGGAATTTCAGGGCCGCGGCCTCTTCCTTGCTCATCTTGCGCCGCATCGCCACCTGCGACAACAGAATCATCAGCCAGACCCATACCGTGGCGAACGTGGCGATAGAAGCGATCAGCACGAACACGCTTTCCGGGATCAGGTAGTTCAGCACCACGCCCAGCAGCAGCGCCGCCGACATCACCACCACCGTCATCCACGGCACGCCGTTGCGGGACACCATGCCGAAACCGCGCGGCGCCTGGCCTTGTTTCGCCATGCCGTAGAGCATGCGGCCGGCGCCGAATATGTCGCTGTTGATCGCCGACACCGCCGCCGAGATCACCACGATGTTGAGGATGGTGGCCGCCGAGCCGATGCCCAGGCTGTCGAAGATCTGCACGAACGGGCTGCCCTGGCTGCCGATCTGCGTCCACGGAAAGATGGACATCAGCACGAACAGCGTCAGCACATAGAACAGCAGTATGCGCAGCGGCACCGCATTGATGGCGCGCGGGATGGTGCGGCCGGGATCCTGGGCTTCGCCCGCGGTGATGCCGATGATCTCGATCCCGCCGAACGCGAACACCACGACCGCCAGCGACGCAATCAGCCCGCCCACGCCGTGCGGCATGAAGCCGCCGTGCTCCCACAGGTTGTGCACGCCGGTGGCGGCGCTATCCGCGCCCAGGCCGAAACCGAACAGCATGATGCCCAGGCCGCCGGCAATCATCGCCACGATCGCGGCAACCTTCAGCAGCGACAGCCAGAACTCCAGCTCGCCGAATATCTTCACCGCGCACAGATTGATCGCGCCGATGAAGCACACGATGGACAGCACCCAGATCCAGCGCGGCACGTCGGGGTACCAGAACCCCATGTACAGCCCGAAGGCCGTAATGTCGGCCAGGCAGACGATGACCATCTCGAAGGCATAGGTCCAGCCCGTCAGAAAACCGGCGACCGGTCCCAGGTAGCTGGTGGCGTACTGGCCGAACGAACCCGACACCGGGTTGTGCACCGCCATTTCTCCCAGCGCGCGCATCACCATGTAGACGGCGGCGCCGGCGATCAGATAGGCCAGCAGCACCGACGGGCCGGCCTCCTGGATGGCCTTGGCGGAGCCGTAGAAGAGGCCGGTTCCGATGGCGGATCCCAGGGCCACGAAGCGTATGTGCCTTGCGTTCAGTCCTCTTTTGAGGTCCTGCATTTTTGTCTCCATACAAGTTATAGGCGAGCGCCATCAAGCGCCATGCGCGCGCCGTCTGCGGGCGCGTTCACATGGCTGGCAACAACGGCGGCTTCCCTGCAGGAGCCGCAGGATCGGGATCAAAGGCTGGGCAGCAGGCCCGCGGGCATCAGGTCGTTCAGGACCTGCGCGGCGATGAGATCGCTGGCCGCGGCGATATCCGGCGCGAAGAATCGGTCTTCCTCGTAGTGCGGCACCTTCTCCCGCAAGGCGCGGCGCGCCTGTTCGAGCTGGGGCGAAGTCTTCAGGCCCTCGCGGAAATCCAGGCCCTGGCACGCCCCCAGCCATTCGATCGCCAGGATGCCGCGCACGTTCTCGGCCATCGCCCACAAACGCTTGCCGGCATTGGGCGCCATGGACACGTGGTCCTCCTGGTTGGCGGAGGTAGGCATGCTGTCGACGCTGGCCGGATGGGCCAGCGCCTTGTTGTCGCTGGCCAGCGCCGCAGCAGTCACCTGCGCGATCATGAAGCCCGAATTCACGCCGCCCTTGGCGACCAGGAACGGCGGCAGCTGCGACATGTGCTTGTCCATCATCAGCGCGATGCGGCGTTCGGACAAGGCGCCGATCTCGGCCAGCGCCAGCGCGAGATTGTCGGCCACCATCGCCACGGGTTCGGCGTGGAAGTTGCCGCCCGAGATCACGTCGCCCTGCTCCACGAAGACCAGCGGGTTGTCCGAGACCGCGTTGGATTCGATTTCCAGCACCTGCGCGGCATGCCGGATCTGCGTCAGGCAGGCGCCCATCACCTGCGGCTGGCAGCGCAGCGAGTACGGGTCCTGGACCTTTTCGCAATCCGCGTGCGAATGGCCGACCTCGCTATCGCTTTGCAGCAGTTCGCGATAGGCCGCCGCCACGGCGATCTGGCCGGGCTGGCCGCGCGCGGCGTGGATGCGGGCGTCGAACGGCACGCGCGACCCAAGCATCGCTTCCACGCTGAGGCTGCCGCACACCAGGCCGGCCGCCATCATGTCCTCGGCTTCGAACAGGCCGCGCAGGGCATAGGCGGTGGACACCTGGGTCCCGTTCAGCAGCGCCAGGCCTTCCTTGGCCGCCAGCGTCAGCGGCGCCAGGCCCGCGCGAGCCAGCGCCTCGGGCGCGGCCAGCCATGCACCCTGGTAGCGGGCGCGGCTTTCGCCCAGCAGCACCATCGACATATGCGCCAGCGGCGCCAGGTCGCCCGACGCGCCCACCGAGCCCTTCAAGGGAATGTGCGGGTAGACGCCGGCGTTCAGCAACGCGATCAGGCTGTCGATGACCTGGCGGCGTATGCCAGAATAGCCGCGCGCCAGGCTGTTGATCTTCAGCACCATGATCAGGCGCACCATGGCGTCGTCCAACGCCTCGCCCACGCCCGCGGCGTGCGAACGCACCAGCGAGCTTTGCAGCGCCTCCAGGTCCTCGCGGGCGATCTTGGTCGACGCCAGCAAGCCGAAGCCCGTATTGATGCCGTAGACCGTCCTGCCCTCCGCGATGATGCGCTCGACCGTCGCCACGCTGGCGTCGATGGCGCCCCCGGCGGCCGGGTCCAGCGTCACGCGTACCGGCTGCTGGTAGACGCGCCGCAGATCCGCCAAGGTCAATTGGCCGGGCTTCAAATGCAAATCCATTCTGGGTCTCCTGCGCCGCTTGCCGGCGCCATGCAAAATCGTTGTTGCACCGGCGCTCGCGCCGGATCGTTGATGGAGGGCTTCAGCCGGCCTGGCGCTTGCCGTTCAGCATCGGCAGGTTCAGGCCTTGCTCCTGCGCGCACTGGATCGCGATGTCATAGCCGGCGTCCGCGTGACGCATGACGCCCGTGCCCGGATCGTTGGTCAGCACGCGGGCGATGCGCTCGGCCGCCGCATCCGTGCCATCGCACACGATGACCATGCCGGCATGCTGCGAGAAGCCCATGCCCACGCCGCCGCCGTGATGCAGCGAAACCCAGGTCGCGCCGCTGGCGGTGTTCAGCAGGGCGTTCAGCAACGGCCAGTCGGACACGGCGTCCGAACCGTCGCGCATGGATTCGGTTTCGCGGTTGGGGCTGGCGACGGAGCCGGAATCCAGGTGGTCGCGGCCGATGACGATGGGCGCCGACAGTTCACCCGTGCGCACCATTTCATTGAACGCCAGGCCCAGCTTGGCGCGCTGCCCCAATCCCACCCAGCATATGCGCGCCGGCAAGCCTTGGAAACTGATGCGCTCGCGCGCCATGTCCAGCCAGCGGTGCAAGTGCGCATCGTCGGGAATCAGTTCCTTGACCTTGGCGTCGGTCTTGTAGATGTCTTGCGGATCGCCCGACAGCGCGGCCCAGCGGAACGGGCCCACGCCGCGGCAGAACAGCGGACGGATGTAGGCGGGCACGAAACCCGGGAAGTCGAATGCGTTCTCGACCCCTTCTTCCTTGGCCATCTGGCGGATATTGTTGCCGTAGTCGAAGGTCGGCACGCCCTGGCGCTGGAACGCCAGCATGGCCTGCACGTGCACGGCCATCGATTGCTTGGCGGCCTTGATGACGGCGGCGGGCTCGCTCTTGGCGCGCGCGCGGTAGTCCTGCCAAGTCCAGCCCAGCGGCAGGTAGCCGTTCAGCGGATCGTGCGCGCTGGTCTGGTCGGTGACCATGTCCGGACGCACGCCGCGGCGCACCAGTTCGGGCAGGACCTCGGCGGCGTTGCCGCACAGGGCGATGGAAACGGCGCGGCCTTCCTGCGTGTACTTGGCGATGCGCGCCAGCGCATCGTCCAGGTCGCTGGCCTGCTCGTCCACGTAGCGGGTGCGCAGGCGGAAGTCGATGCTGGCCTGCTGGCATTCGATGTTCAGCGAGCAGGCGCCGGCCAGCGTGGCCGCCAGCGGCTGCGCGCCGCCCATGCCGCCCAGGCCCGCCGTCAGCACCCAGCGGCCCTTGAGGTTGCCGCCATAGTGCTGGCGGCCGGCCTCGACAAAGGTCTCGTAGGTGCCCTGCACGATGCCCTGGCTGCCGATGTAGATCCAGCTGCCCGCCGTCATCTGGCCGTACATGGCCAGGCCCTTGGCGTCCAGCTCGTTGAAATGTTCCCAGGTGGCCCAGTGAGGCACCAGGTTGGAATTGGCGATCAGCACGCGCGGCGCGTTGGCGTGGGTCTTGAAGACGCCCACCGGCTTGCCGGACTGCACCAGCAGGGTCTCGTCCTCGTTCAGGTTCTTGAGCGACTCGACGATCTTGTCGTAGCAATCCCAATTGCGGGCGGCGCGGCCGATGCCGCCGTAGACCACCAGTTCCTTGGGGTTCTCGGCCACGTCGGGATCCAGGTTGTTCATCAGCATGCGCAACGGTGCCTCGGTCAGCCAGCTCTTGGCGTTCAGTTGCGTGCCGCGCGGCGCACGGATGACCACGTCGCGGTATCGGTTCGAATTTTCCAAGAGAGTCTCCTTGATCGGTTCGGCTGCGCGCCCGAAACAGGCGCTGCGATTGCCTGAATCATAGGATGCCTATGCTTGTATATACAAGCTGATAAAAGCTGATTCTTTATTAGGGATTTCCCGTGCAAAAGAAACCGGGACGGCAAGCGTCCCGGGAATCTTGAAAACAGCAGGAGGAAGCGGCTCGCAAGGCGGCCGCACGAAGCATCAGGTATTGCGCGGCAGCAACTCGATCACGCAGGCATCCAGGGGCGCGGCGGCTTCCAGGCCGTATTCGGCCAGGCCGCCCCGCGACTCGACGTGCAGGCAGTCGTAGCGCGATGGCAGCGCGTGCGGCGCCCCATTGACGCGCACCGACAGCGCGCCGCCCGCATTCAGCACCAGCACGCTGGACGCGGCGCTATGGAAGGTCCAACGATCCACGCCCGCCACCCACTGCAGCCGGGCGTGATAACGCGCCGGCGCGTAGATCAGGTTGAAATCGCGTATCGGCCCACCCAGCAGGCGGCATTGCACCTGCGCATCGCCCGAGAAGGCATAGGCGCGACGCGGCGTCAGCGGCGCTTTTTCCTGCCCGTCCACGGTGAGCTGGATGCCCTGGCCTTCCAGCACGGTGATGATGCGCTGATAGCCCGTGAAGGCCGAAAAGCCGCCGTCCTGGGCCACGTCGGCGATGGACAGGCGCCAGTCGAACGCGGCCGTGCTGCCGCCGGGATTGCAGGCGACTTCCTGCGTGGTGCCGCCGCCGTTGCGCCAGGGCATGCGCGGATAGTCGGCGGCGCGGTACAGATGAACTTCGGCTTGCTTCATGTGGTGAACTTGCCTTCCAGGCGATGGCGGGAACCGGGGTGGATCAGGCGGGCCAGGGTGACCGTCTGGTCGCCAGACCAGGTGCGGCGGGTAATCAGCAGACAGGGTTCGTCGCGCTCGATCTGCAGCAGCTGGCATTCGCGCGGCTTGGCCAGGATGGCCTCGACCACGTGCTCGCCTTCGCTCAGCGGCGCCACCCGCGTCAGGTACTCGTACGGCGTGCCTTGCGTGAAGTCCTGCTTCAGATAGTCCGGCGCCAGGCGCACATTCACGTAGCGGTCTTCCAGCTGGATCGGCACCTCGTCCTCGTAGTGGACGATGACCGAGTGATAGACCGGCTGCCCCGCGCGAATGTCCAGCGCCAACGCCTGTTCCGCACCCGCCGGCTCTTCCGCCAGGCGGACCACGCGGCTGTGATGGCGGTGCCTGCGCGCCGCGATCTCGTCGGCGATGTTGTTGACGGCGAACAGCGCCGAACGCGCCTTGGGCTGCGCCACGAAGGTGCCCACGCCCTGCATGCGCACCAGCAGGCCCTCGGCCGTCAGTTCGCGCAGGGCGCGATTGATGGTCATGCGGCTGAACCCGAGCTCATCCACCAATTCGCTTTCCGACGGCACCCGGTAGTGTTCCGGCCACGCGCCGCTGCGGATCTGCTGCGCGATCATCTGCTTGACCTGCGCGTAGAGCGGGGCAGGCGGGGCGTTGGCTTGGATGGGCAATTTGGGAGGAGTCGAGGCCACGGGGAGTCCTGTAGTGCGGCGCTGGGCAGCCGCTTGCGGTCAGCGTCTAGTATAGACAGGTACAGATAGCTTGAGGCGCGGCGCAATGGACCCGGCCACGGCTGCCGGCCTCAAGGCGCGGCCAGGCATCGCGCGCGGCTCCGCAGTACCGTAGTGGACTGGGGCCGCCATATTTTCTATACTCCCCCCCTGTATTCATCGGAGCCCGCCGTGCCGCACTCCCCGGAAGAGAAAAAACGCGTCGTCACCCGCCTGCGCCGCATCCAGGGCCAGGCGCTGGCGCTGGAACGGGCCGTGAACGAAGGCACGGAATGCGGGGCGCTGCTGCAACAGCTGGCCGCCCTGCGCGGCGCCGCCACCGGCCTGATGGCCGAGGTGCTGGAAAGCCATCTGCGTGAAACCTTCCTCCAATCCGCCCAGGGCGGACGCCAGGACGCCACGATCGAACCCGAAGCGGAGATCGATCTCCTGATGCGCCTGGTCCGTTCCTATTTGAAATAAACCATCTGACATACGTGGAGCCTAGCTATGAAATCACGCGCAGCAGTCGCATTCGGACCCGGCAAGCCGCTGGAAATCGTTGAAATCGACGTCGCGCCCCCGCAGCGCGGCGAGGTGCTGGTGAAGATCACCCACACCGGCGTCTGCCACACCGACGCCTTTACCCTCAGCGGCGACGACCCTGAAGGCCTGTTCCCCGCGGTGCTGGGCCACGAAGGCGCCGGCGTCGTCGTTGAAGTGGGCGAGGGCGTGACCTCGCTGAAGCCGGGCGACCACGTCATTCCGCTCTACACGGCCGAATGCCGCGAGTGCAAGTTCTGCCTGTCCGGCAAGACCAACCTGTGCCAGAAGGTGCGCGCCACGCAAGGCAAGGGCGTCATGCCCGACGGCACCTCGCGCTTCAGCTACGACGGCAAGCCGCTCTACCACTACATGGGCTGCTCGACCTTCAGCGAATACACCGTGGTCAACGAAATCTCGCTAGCCAAGATCAACCCCGCGGCGCCCCATGAAAAGGTGTGCCTGTTGGGCTGCGGCGTCACCACCGGCCTGGGCGCCGTGCACAACACCGCCAAGGTCAAGGAAGGCGACACCGTCGCCGTGTTCGGCCTGGGCGGCATCGGCCTGGCCGTGATCCAGGGCGCGGTGCAGGCCAAGGCCGGCCGCATCATCGCCGTGGACACCAACCCCAACAAGTTCGTGCTGGCCAGCGCCATGGGCGCGACCGACTGCGTCAACCCCAAGGACCACGACAAGCCGATCCAGGAAGTCATCGTCGACATGACCGACGGCGGCGTGGACTTCTCGTTCGAGTGCATCGGCAACGTGCACGTGATGCGCGCGGCGCTGGAATGCTGCCACAAGGGCTGGGGCGAGAGCATCATCATCGGCGTGGCCGGCGCCGGCCAGGAAATCAGCACCCGTCCGTTCCAGCTGGTCACCGGCCGCGTCTGGCGCGGTTCGGCCTTCGGCGGCGTCAAGGGCCGCACGCAGCTGCCGGGCATGGTGGAAGACGCCATGAGCGGCAAGATCGACCTGGATCCGTTCGTGACGCACACGCTGCCGCTGGAGCGCATCAACGAAGCCTTCGATCTGATGCACGAAGGCAAGTCGATCCGCACGGTCATCCACTACTAAGCTTCCGCTTGCGAACACGGGCCCGGCGCGCATCGCGCCGGGCCCGTGCCGTTTCATGACAGGCGCGCGACATGTCGCGCGCCATGTGACAGCACTGTCATTCATTTCCGCGTCATCTTCACCCGCGACCATTCGCCCTCCAAGAACCAGAGGGATACACACGAATGAACACGTGGAAGAAACAGGCGGGCGCGGCGATGCTGAGCGTCCTGGCGCTCCTGGCCGGTTGCGGCGGCAGCGACGACGACGATACGCCCGCCCCCAAGCCCCCCGAACCCGGCAAGCCGCTGGAACTGACGATCCTGCACATCAACGATCATCACTCCAACCTGGACAGCAAGAAAAAAGACCTGAAACTCAAGACGGCCTCGGGCGGGCGCGTGGCCGTGAACGCCGACGTCGGCGGCTTCCCGCGAGTGACGGGCGCGATCAATGCGCTGTCGGCGCAATCCGCCAACGTGCTCAAGCTGCACGCCGGCGACGCCACCACCGGCACGCTGTACTTCAACCGCGCCGGCGAGCCCGGCGAAGCCGACGCGGCGATGATGAACACCGTCTGCTTCGATGCCATGACGCTGGGCAACCACGAGTTCGACAAGGGCGACAGCGGCCTGAAGCGCTTCATCGAACTGCTGCACGCGGGAACCTGCCAGACGCCGGTGCTGAGCGCCAACGTCACCTTCGCCGCCGGCTCAGCGCTGAATCCGTCGCGCGCCCCCGGCATGGTCAAGCCCGCCGTCATCCTCAAGCGCGACGGCCAGGACATCGGCCTGATCGGCCTGACCATCGCCGCCAAGACGCAGCAGTCGTCCAGCCCCGACGCCGGCACGCTGTTCTCGGACGAGACCGCCGCGGCGCAAAAACAGATCGACGCACTGCGCGCGCAAGGCGTGAACAAGATCGTGGTGATGAGCCATATCGGCTACGACTACGACAAGCAGATCATTCAGCAATTGAGCGGCGTGGACGTGGTGGTGGGCGGCGATTCCCACACGCTGCTGGGGCCCGCCGCCATGGCGGATTACGGCGTGGGCTCGCCCGCCGGCGCCTACCCCACCGTGCTGCAGAATAAGGATGGCAAGCGCGTTTGCCTGGTGCAGGCCTGGGAGTATTCGCAAGTGGTGGGCGAACTGAAGGTGAGCTTCGACGCCAACGGCGACGTGACTTCCTGCGCCGGCACGCCGCACGTGCTGATGGACGGTCCGCTCAAGGTGGCGGGCGCCGCCCCCTCGGCCGCGGACGAAACCGCGATCCTGGCGGACGTGCAGGCCAGCGGCTTCCTGCGCATGCAGGCGCCCGACGCCCAGGCCGCGGCCGTGCTACAGCCGTTCAAGGCCAAGGTCGACCAGTTCAGCCGCAGCCTGGTCGCCTCGGTGCCGCAGGAACTGTGCTCGCGCCGCGTGCCCGGCGGCCCCGGCACGCGCGACTACAGCCGTTCCAGCGTCGCCTGCAACACCTTGGGCAGCGTCAGCCTGCGCGGCGGCGACATCCAGCAGCTGGTGGCCCAGGCCTACCTGGACGTGGCCAACGCCAGCTACGGCGGCGCCGATATCTCGCTGCAAAGCGGCGGCGGCGTGCGCGTGCCCTTGCAGGGCAACGTGACCGCGGCCAACGTGATCGAAGTGGTGCCCTTCGGCAATATGCTGTGGCGCCTGGACGTCACCGGCGCCGAGGTCAAGAGCATGCTGGAGGACGGCATGCAGGCGGTCTACGGCCCGGGCGGCTCGACCGGCCCGTATCCGTATGCGGGCGGCCTGCGCTGGGACGTGAACGCGGCCCAGGCCCAGGGCAGCCGCGTGTCCAACATCGAGGTGCGGGACCAGGCCAGCGGCAACTGGCTGCCGCTGGACGCCAGCCGCAGCTACAAGCTGTTCGTGCTGAGCTTCAACGCCACCGGCGGCGACGGCTACAAGACCCTGGCCAGCGTGCCGGCCTCGCGCCGCCAGGACATCGGGGTGCTGGATGCCGACGTGCTGCAGGCCTACATCGACAAGCAGGCCAAGGATCCCGTCAGCGGCCTGCCGGTGCTGAACCTGCTGCCCGTCAGCCTGTACAGCACCAAGACGTACAGCGAGTAAGGGTCGGGCTCAGGCCCTGGGCTCGCGCAAGCGGCCCAGGGCGCCGAGACCGTCAGCGGCGCGCCTGGCCTGCAGGCGCTGCGCCAGCAGCGGCTGGGCGCGGACCATGAAGGGGCGCCTGGCCCCCAGGCCCAAGGTCGCCAGCATGCACAGGCGCCTGTCGGCCAGACCGTTGACATGGACCACGTCGAAGCGCCCGTCGCGCAGCAGGGCGCGCAAATGGCTCAACGCGCGCAGCCGCTGCAACGGACCGCCCTTGAAATCCAGGGCCAGCGTGCGCACGCCGGGCAAGGCGCCGGCCTGGGCCAGCAGGCGGCTGCTGGCCGGCGCGGCCACCGTCACCTGCGATTTCTCACAGAGGATGCGCGCCAGCGGCATCACGCTGCCGATATAGCCGGCGTCATCGGCTTGCTGCAAATGGGTGTACAGAATCTTCATGGCCTTACATCCGTCCGCGGTTGCTCGGCAGCCGCAGGGAAAGCTTGCGAGGAATCGATTCTAAGCAGGTGGCACGCTGAAAAAGCGAGCGAACCCGTACAGATGTAACGCTTTGCGGCCCCTGGAAATCCGCCTTCCCCGGCGCTCACGCCGCGCCTGCTGGGCCGCCCCGCCGTCGCCCCCAAAACCTGCGATTACGTTTTGCCGCAAAGATCGGCCGCCGATTCGCGCGGCAAGCCTGCCCGTCCTTCCGCTACGATGCGCATAGCGCAACACATATCGCAATATTCCGACTCAAATACTGGACCCTGGATAGGAAGGAATTCGATGTCTACGACCGCCACCCTGAACGCCGCCGCGGCCGCCGGCCCCCGCCTGACCGTGCCGGGCTTTCGCGCCCGCAAGCGCCAGGAGCCTTTGGTGATGCTGACGGCCTATACGGCGCGCATGGCCGAACTGCTGGACCCGCATTGCGACGCCCTGCTGGTCGGCGACAGCCTGGCGCAAACCATCTACGGCCTGCCTTCCACCGTGCCCGTGACCCTGGACATGATGATTGCGCACGGCGCCGCCGTCGTGCGCGGCTCGCGGCGCGCGCTGGTGGTCGTCGACATGCCTTTCGGCAGCTACGAGGAAAGCCCCGAGCAGGCCTTCCGCAGCGCCGCGCGCGTCATGAAGGAAACCGGGGCCGGCGCGGTCAAGCTGGAAGGAGGCCAGAGCATCGCGCCCACGGTGGCCTATCTGTCGGCCCGCGGGATTCCGGTCATGGGCCACGTGGGACTGACGCCTCAAGCGGTCAACATCCTGGGCGGCTATGGCGCGCGCGGCCGCGGCGAAGCGGAGTACGCCCGCATCGCCGCCGATGCCGCCGCCGTGGCGGACGCCGGCGCCTTCGCGCTGGTGATCGAAGGCGTGGTCGAGCCGCTGGCGGCCTCGATCACCCAGGCCGTTTCCTGCCCGACCATAGGCATAGGCGCGTCCGCCCAATGCGACGGCCAGGTGCTGGTGGTGGACGACATGCTCGGCATGTTCGAGCGCACCGCGCGCTTCGTGAAGCGCTACGACGACCTGGCCGGCCGCATCCAGCAGGCGGCGCAGGCCTATGCCGCCGAGGTCCGGACGCGCCAGTTCCCGGCATCCGCGCACCTGTACGGCGTGCCCGGCGGCGCCTGATGGCGGCGCGCATTTCTCGCTAGAATCGTTCCCATGTCTTACTTTGCGCACACCTCATGAGCACGCCTCGCATGGACCCGCCCCAATTGCAGGACGCCATCGCGGACGCCATCAGCACCGCGACGCGCGGCGCCGGGCGCGTGAACATCCTGATCGCGGGCAAGACCGGCGTGGGCAAGAGCACGCTGATCAATGCCGTGTTCCGGGGCGACCTGGCCAAGACCGGCGCGGGCAAGCCCGTCACCCAGTCCACCCAGGAATTCACCCGGGCCGGCCATCCGCTCACCATCATCGACACCCGCGGCCTGGAAGTCGGCGACTACGAGCGCTCGCGCCAGCAGCTGGCGGACCTGATCCAGGAGCGCTCCGCCTCCGACGACCAGGACCGGCATCTGCACGTGGCCTGGCTCTGCATCCAGGACAGCAGCCATCGCGTCGAGGACGCCGAGATCGAGCTGTGCGACATGCTGTCCAACGCCGGCATCCCGGTCGTGGCGGTGCTGACCAAGGCGCGCAAGAACAGCCCCTTCGTCGACGAAGCGCGCAAGCTGCTGCCGCGCGCCAAGCAGGTGGTGGCGGTGCGCGCGCTGCCGGAATGGATCGAGGAACTGGACGCCGAGTTGCCGCCCATGGGCCTGGACAACCTGATCGAGGCCACCGCCCAGCACATTCCCGAGGCGCAGCAGCGGGCCTATGCCAACGCCCTATCCACCCGCAACAAGAAGGCCCTGGAAGTAAAAAAAAAGCGGGCTGAGATAGAGGTCAATGTGGCCGCCGGTCTGGCCGCGTCGGCCGCCGCCGCGCCCATTCCGTTCTCGGACGCCTTTGCGCTGGTGCCCATCCAGGTCGGCATGATCGCCAAGATCGGCATCACCTTCGGCATGGAACTGGACACCGCCGCCATCACCACGCTGGTCACCTCCACGCTGGGTGCGTCCGCCGCCACCTTGATCGGCCGTTCGGTCGTCTCGGGCCTGCTGAAGTTCATCCCCGGCGCGGGCAGCGCGGTGGGCGGCACCATCGCCGCCACCACCGCCGGCACCATCACCAAGCTGCTGGGCAACGCCTATGTGGCCGTGCTGTACGACTTCTGCCTGAAGAATCCCGGCAAGGACATCGACACCGCCATGATCGCCAAGGCTCTGAAGCAGCGCGTCAGCTTCTGAGACGCCGCATCCGCACTGGTGCTTGCGCACTAGTGCGGCGAGGCCTCTTTTGTGCGCCAGCGCGGACCGCCACTTGCGAACCGCAACGCGCTCACGGCGCCAGATCTATACTTTTCAAACCGCCCCCGCCGCTGCGACGCGCCAGCGGCCCGGACGTCCGCCGCCGCGCGCCGGATGTTCTTGCGCAGGCCCAGGCGGCCTGCGCGCAGGGAGACTCTCATGACTCGCAAATACATCGATTGCCGCGAGTACCCCAGTGAAATGAATTGCTCGGTGGCCTTGGCCGCGGATTCCGAAAAGGAACTGCTGGAAGCGGCCGTGCAGCACGCCACCACGGTCCACAAGCACACGGACAGTCCCGAGCTGCGCTCGCAGCTGAAGTCGCTGTTCCACGACGGCACGCCGCCGATGGAGACCCCGCGCCGCGCCTGACCGCGCGGCCGCCATCGCATCAACGCCGGCGCGTCCCCGCGCCGGCAGCCGGGCCGCGCCATGAAGACGCAGCCATCGCCGGCACTAGGCCCGGGCGTGCGCGGGCTGCGCCGCGCGCACCACGTCGAACAGGTTCTTCGGATCCGGCAGTTGCGGCGCCACCTCGATGCGGGCGCCGATGCCGTGGCGTGCGGCGGCGTCGCGCAGCCAGCGCAGCGCCGAGAAGTCCTCCAGCGCAAAACCGACCGAGTCGAAGATGGTCACTTCCGCCGCGCTCTTGCGGCCGGCGCTCTGGCCGGTCAGCACCCGCCACAGTTCCGTCACCGCGAAGTCCGCCGGCATCTGCTGCAGGTCGCCTTCGATGCGCGTCTGCGGCTCGTATTCCACGAACACCGGTCCCGCGCGCAGCACGTCGGCGTGCAGTTCCGTCTTGCCCGGGCAGTCGCCGCCCACGGCGTTGATGTGCATGCCCGGCTCGACCATGTCCGCGGTCAGGATCGTGGCGTAGGCCTTGTCCGCCGTCACGGTGGTGACGATGTCCGTGCCCTTGGCCGCCTCTGCCGCACTATCGAAGCGCACCACGCGCAAGCCGGGCACTGAAGCCAGGTTGCTTTCAAGCTTGCGGGTGGCGCCTGCGTCCACGTCATAAACGTGCAGCGTGTCGATGCCGAGGATGTAATGGAAGGCCAGCGCCTGGAATTCGCTTTGCGCGCCGTTGCCGATCAGCGCCATCTTGCGCGAATCCGGCCGCGCCAGCGCGCGCGCCGCCAAGGCGGAGGTCGCCGCGGTGCGCAGGGCAGTGGTCAGCGTCAGTTCGCTGATCAGCAGCGGCTCGCCGGTGCCGACCTGCGCCAGCGCGCCGAAGGCCATCACGGTGGACAGTCCGGCCAACGGATTGCCCGGATGGCCGTTGACGTATTTGAAGGTGTAGTAATCGCTGTCGGCGGTGGGCATCAATTCGATCACGCCGGTCGCGGAATGGCTGGCTACCCGCGCGCTCTTGTCGAATTCCTGCCATCGAAGAAAGTCCGACAGCAGATAGTCCAGCATGCCGGCAAAGACCTGTTGCGGGCCTTGCAGGGCCACGATCTTCGCCACCTCGGAAGTTGAAAGCAAGGTCGTCAATTTGTTCTCCCCTAGTTATGGAACAGAAATTCTGGGGGATGGGCAAACCAATTAATAGTGACAACAATCCACACAAAACGCTAAGATTCTGCCATTCTGCCAGCGAAAAATAGCACTTCTAACAATGGACACGCTAGATCAGAACCTGCTGGGCCTGCTGCGCGCCGACGCCCGCATGTCCGTCGCCACCCTGGCGAAAAAACTCGACGTCTCCCGCGGCACCATCGACAACCGCATCCGGAAACTGGAAGAACGGGGCATCATCCGGGGCTACACCGTGCGGCTGCGCCCGGAGGTCGAAACCGAGGACATCGTCGCCTGGATGAGCATCGCCGTCGAAGGCCATGAAACCCGCAAGATCGTGAGCCTGCTGATGGGCGAACCCAGCGTGGCGGGCCTGCACGACACCAACGGCCGCTGGGACCTGCTGGCCGAACTGCGCGTGCCCACCATCGACCAGCTGTCCGAAGTGCTGGACCGCCTGCGCACGCTCAAGGGCATTTCCGCCACGGAAACCAGCATCCATCTCAAGACCTTCAAGGCGCTCTGAGCTCGGATTGCCCCGGGGAAACCCGATATAAAACTTTGCATAGCCTCCATGATCCAGCGTTATGCATGGTGCGCGGGCAGCCTCTCCCTGTCCGTTAAATAGCCCGCCGAATCATGGTCTTAGCGTAAATCCCCGCGCGCCGTTCGCGGCGGCGCGCGGGCCTGCCGCGTGGTTTCCGATTTCCCGGTACGCATGCATGCTTGCGTCTTCCGCCGGGCGCGCCGCCGCGCGCGCCGCGGCATGCCCTTCCCCGCGCTCGGATTCCCATGACAGACTTCGATCTGACCCTGCACAACGGCCGCATCGTGACGGCCGACGCCGACTTCATCGGCGATATCGGCATTGTGGACGGCGTCATCGCCGCGATGTCGACATCGTTGCCAGCAGGCCGCCGCGCCATCGACGCAAGCGGCAAACTGGTCATGCCTGGCGGCATCGACAGCCACTGCCACGTAGAACAACTTTCCAGCATGGGCGTGCTGTGCGCCGACGATTGGCACAGCGCCTCCGTTTCCGCGGCCCATGGCGGCAATACCACCATCGTGCCGTTCGCCGCGCAGCATCGCGGCCAATCGTTGCGCCAGGTGGCGGATGCCTATGCCGCCTCGGCCGCCGAAAAATCGGTGATCGATTACAGCTACCACCTGATCATCTCCGACCCCACGCCCGAAACGCTGAACCGCGACCTGCCCGAGCTGATCCGCGCGGGCATCACGTCGTTCAAGGTCTTCATGACCTACGACAAACTCAAGCTGGACGACAAACAACTGCTGGACGTGTTCGCCATCGCGGCGCGCGAAGGCGCGCTGCCGATGGTCCACGCCGAAAACAACGACGTCATCAGCTGGATTGCGCGCCACCTGCTAGCGGCCGGACACACGGCGCCGAAATACCACGCCGTCAGTCATGACCCCATTGCGGAGACCGAAGCGACACAACGCGCCATCAAGCTCGCCGCAGTACTGGAAGTGCCGGTCCTGATCGTGCATGTGTCGACCCAGGGCGGCGCACAGGCGATCCACGCGGCGCAAACGCTGGGCGCGCCCGTCTATGGCGAAACCTGCCCCCATTACCTGCTGCTGACCGCCGAAGACATCGACATCCCCGGCGTCGAAGGCGCCAAGTTCTGCTGCAGCCCGCCGCCGCGCGACCCGGTATCGCAGCAAGCGCTGTGGCAGAGCCTGGATAGCGGCACGCTGGCGCTGTTGTCTTCAGACCATGCGCCGTACCGCTATGACGAATCCGGCAAGCTGCCCGCCGGCGACGCCACCACGTTCAAGCAGATCGCCAACGGCCTGCCAGGGCTGGAAGTGCGCATGCCGCTGCTGTTCTCGGAAGGCGTGCGCAGCGGCCGCCTCAGCCTGCAGCAGTTCGTGGCGCTGACCTCGACCAACCACGCCCGCATGTACGGCCTGTACCCGCGCAAAGGCACGCTTTCTGTGGGCGCCGACGCCGACATCGCGATCTGGGATCCGGAGAAGACCGTGACGGTGAGCGCCGCCGGCCTGCACGACGCCGTGGGCTACACGCCTTACGAGGGCCGCCAGGTCACTGGCTGGCCCGTCACGGTGATCAGCCGCGGCGCCGTCATCATCGACGAAGGCCGGCTGAACGCCGAGCGCGGCCGGGGTCAATTCATCGCCCGCGGCCTGCCCGCCCCGCTGCAGAAAACGCGCGAGATCAGTCCGCGCGCCGCCCTGCTGCGCAAGATTTTTCCGACCGTGATCGAGCCGTAGACCACGGCGCAGGGCACGCAATCCACAACGATAAGCAACACCTGGAGATTTACATCGTGAGCAACGCAACCCCCGCCCGCAAGATGGGCCTGGCGGTCGCCCAGATGGGCGCAGTCAACCTTGCCGATTCCCGCGCGGCGGTAGTCCGCCGCCTGGTCGAAATGATGCGAGAAGCCGCAGCCCGCAAGGCGGAGTTCGTCGTCTTCCCCGAACTGGCGCTGACCACGTTCTTCCCGCGCTACTGGATGGACGATGCCGAGGCCGTCGAGCGGTACTTCGAGAAGAGCATGCCCAACGCCGACGTGCAGCCGCTGTTCGACACCGCGCGCGAACTCGGCATCGGCTTTTACCTCGGCTATGCCGAGCTGACGCCCGAGGGCCGCCAGTTCAACACCGCCATCCTGGTGGACCGCGGCGCCCGGATCATCGGCAAGTACCGCAAGATCCACCTGCCGGGCCACTCCGACCACAAGATCGGCGCGCCGTTCCAGCACCTGGAAAAGAAGTTCTTCGAAGTCGGCGACCTGGGTTTCGGCGTCTGGGAAACCAATGACGTGAAAATCGGCATGTGCCTGTGCAACGACCGCCGCTGGCCCGAAACCTATCGCGTCATGTCGCTGCAAAGCGCCGAGCTCATCGTGCTGGGCTACAACACGCCATCGCTGAACATCCATTGGAACGAACCCGCGCACCTGCGCACCACCACGCATGAGATCGTGCTGCAGGCCAGCGCCTACCAGAACGCGGTCTGGGTCGGCGCCGCCGCCAAGTGCGGCCATGAAGACGGTCACCACATGATAGGCAGCTCCATGATCGTGGCGCCGTCCGGCGAGATCGTCGCGCGTTCCAGCGGCGAAGAAGATGAAGTGATCACGGCAAACATCGATCTGGCGATGGGCCAGACCTTCCGCGATCACGTCTTCAACTTCGCCAAGCATCGCAGCCCGCATCACTACCGGCTGATCATCGAACGCACGGGCGCCGGCGACCCGCTGCCGGTGCCGGAAGTGGTCTAGGCCCGGTTGATGATGGCCTGCGTCATCGCAGGCAGTTCCTTTTTGACGATCTGGGAAAACTGGGCCAGAAACGCCTTGGCGATGGACGGCGGAGGTTCGATCCGGGAATGAGATACGTGCACCGAGAGCGCTATCGCGGGTTCGATACGGCGCACCACGATGCCCTGCATCAGCGCGTCCGTCAGTCCATACGAATCCACCAGGGCGATGCCTACGCCCTGGCGCACGAACGAGCACGCGGTCTGCGACGAGCGCACCTCGATGGCTGGCGTGGATCCCTGGCCCAGCGGCCCCAGATAGTCGTGCAGGGTCTCGCCCAGCGGCGTGTCGCGGCCATAGCCCACCAGCATCTCGCCCGCCAGCATCGCCGGCTCGATGACGCTTTCGCGGGCCAGCCGGTGGCCGGCCGGCAGCACGCAGACGATCTCGCCTTGCGCCAGTTCGCTGGTGATCAGGTTGGGATGCTCGGGCTTGAAGGTGGAAATGGCGATATCCGCATGCCCCAGCAACAGCTGAGGCAGCAGCGCGTCCATGCCCAGCGGCCGGTAGCGGATGCGCACGCCCGGATTGCGCGCGCAGAATTTCGCGGTGGCGGCCGGAATCAGCCATTCGCCGAAACTGGGACTCGACACCACGCTGACCAGCCCAGCGCCATGCCCCGCCATGCCGGCGGCCATGTCGTTCAGGCGGCTGACCCCGGCCTGAATCGATTCAACTTCCTGGAACAGCCTGCGCGCCTCCTTGGTGGGATGCAGGCGCCCCTTGAACCGCTCGAACAAGGCATAGCCCAGACGCAGCTCTATCGATGCCAGCACCCGGCTGATGGCGGGTTGCGTCACGTGCAGCAGCCGGCCCGCCGCACTGAGCGAGCCCGTGATCATGATGGCGTGGAATACCTCGATCTGCCGCAGGTTCAACGGCCCGGACCGGACCTTTCCAGGTAATTCCGACATGCTGCTTTATTTCCTCCAGACCTGAACCGCGCGCGCCGCGCCTCTCCGCCTCTTTCGCAGGGATTCTACTCAATCGTGTCCAACGCCCGCATCACCCTCGTAAACCCGAACTCCCTGGTCAAGGTCACGGAGGCCATCGCACGCGCGACGGCGCCGTTCCAGGGCCTGCCGCTGGAGTTCCGCTTTCTGACCTCGGCCGGCGGCCCCGCCGGCATCCAGACCCAGGCAGAGGCCGACGCCAGCATCGCGCCGATGGCGCAGCTGTTCCAGCAGGAGGCCGCCGCCACCGACGCCTTCATCGTGGCCTGCTTCAGCGATCCCGGTCTGCACGGATTGCGGGACCTGGTCGCGGTCCCCGTGCTGGGCATCGGAGAGTGTTCCGTGCTGACGGCGATGAGCATGGCTACGCGCATCGGCGTGATCGCCATCGCCAGCGCCGCCGTTGCGCGGCACCTGCGCTACTTCCGCGCGATGGGCGTCGCCGACCGCATCTGCGGCGAACTGGCGCTGGACATGAAAGTCAGCGACCTGGCAGATCCGGAAAGGGTCTTCGAGCGCATGACGGCGGTGGGCCGGACGCTGCGCGACGACCACGGCGCCGACGTCCTGATCATGGGATGCGCCGGCATGGCCGACCTGCGCGACAGATTGGAAGAGGCTTGCGGCCTGCCCGTGGTGGAACCCACGCAGGCCGCCGTCGCCATGGCGGCAGGGCGGCTTTTCAGCCGCGCCTGAGTTTCCTAGGCCGCCAGCTGCACGTAGTGCCCCGCGGCCACCTGCACCAGCTCACCGACCTGCGGGTTGTCGCCGACCTTGCGGATGGGGCTGGGAATATCGCGCGCGGTGCTCGCCGCGCGCTGGTGGCGGCGGGCAGGATCGGGAATCGGCACCGCCGACAGCAAGCGTTGCGTGTACGGGTGCCGGGGACGATGCAGCACTTCCTGCGTGGGACCGATCTCCACGATCTGTCCCAGATACATGACCGCCACGCGGTGGCTGACTTTCTCCACCACCGCCATGTCGTGCGAGATGAAAAGGTAGGACAGGTCCATCTCCGCCTGCAGTTCCTTCATCAGCTCGATCACGCGCGCCTGCACCGACACGTCCAGCGCCGACACCGGCTCATCGGCCACGATGACCTTCGGGTTCACGCTCAAGGCGCGCGCAATGCACAGGCGCTGGCGCTGGCCGCCCGAAAACTGATGCGCGTAACGGTCGAGGAATTCCCGCGGCAGGTTGACCCGCTCCAGCAGCTGCGCGGCGCGTTCGCGGCGCTGCTCGCGGCTGAGCTCGCCATGCACTTTGAGGGGTTCGCTGACCAGATCCCAGGCATGCAGACGCGGGTTCAGGGAGGCGTATGGATCCTGGAAGATCATCTGGATATGCCGCCGCATCTCGCGCATCTGGTCCGGCTTCATGTGGGTCACGTCCTGGCCGGCCAGCCGGATCGCCCCCTCGGTGGGCTGTACCAGCTTCATCAGCAGGCGGCCGGTGGTCGATTTTCCGGAACCGGATTCGCCCACCAGCGCCAGCGTCTCGCCGGCCCGCAGCGCAAACGACACGCCTTCCACCGCGTGCACGTTCGCCACCACCTTGCCAAACGCCCCCGCCTTCACCGGGAAGCGCTTCGCCAGGCCCGCGACCTCCAGCACGACGGGACGGCCCTGCAGCGCGGCTTCGCCGGGAGAACCATCGCCCAGCTTGGGCACGGACGCCAGCAGGTCCCGGGTGTAAGACTGGCTCGGCGCGCCGAACAGCGCGGCGGTCTCGTTTTCCTCGATCTTGTCGCCGTGCCGCATGACCACCACGCGATCGGCGATCTCCGCCACCACGCCCATGTCGTGGGTGATGAAGAGCACCGCCATGCCCACCTCGCGCTGCAAGTCGCGGATCAGGTCGATGATCTCGGCCTGCACCGTCACGTCCAGCGCAGTCGTCGGCTCGTCCGCGATCAGCAGCTGCGGCCGGCAGGCCAGCGCCATGGCGATCATCACGCGCTGGCGCATGCCGCCGGACAGATCGCCCGGATACTGGGTCATGCGGCGCTCGGGTTCGGACATTTTGACCGCGGCCAGCATGGCTTCGGCCTGCTTCCACGCCTGCGCGCGGGAGATGTCCTGATGCAGCAGATACACCTCGGCCAGCTGATCGGCCACCGTCATCACCGGGTTCAATGACGTCATGGGCTCCTGGAACACCATCGATATCTCGTTGCCGCGTACCCGCCGCAAGGCCGACTCTTCCAGTTTGAACAGGTCGACTTCGCGCCCGTCGCGCGGCATGAAGCGGGCCACCCCCGCCGCGATGCGGCCGCCAGCGCGCTCGATGAGGCGCAGGATGGACAGCGCCGTGACCGATTTTCCCGAACCGGATTCGCCGACCAGGGCCACGGTCTCGCCGCGGCCTATGGTGAAATCCAGCGATTTCACGGCGCGGTAGGGCTGGCCGCGCGGGCCGAACTCCACGCTCAGGCCTTCTACCGCCAGTAGTGTCTCGCTCATCCAGGCTCTCCGTTAAGCGCGGCTGGGGAAAACGCGCGGCGACATATCGTCGATGCTGCGGCCGGCATAGTCACGCTGCGCCACGGTCGCGATCGTCTGCGCCTGGGCGCGCTCCACCTGCTGCATCGCGTTTTCGATATCTATCGTCAAGAGCTTGCTATTGCGCACCAGCTGTGCGCCATCGACGTAGACATCGCGTATGGCCCGGTCCCCGGCCGAGTAGATCAGGCTGCGCAGCGGCTCGCGGCCCGGGCGCATGTACGGGTGCGACAGGTCGACCAGGGAAAAGTCCGCCTTGGCGCCCACGGCCAGCCGGCCGATATCGTCGCGCCCCAGCATCCTGGCGCCATTGACCGTGGCAGCGTTGAAAACTTCTTGCGTAGACGCGGCGCGGAAGTTTCCCGCCTGCAGCCGCGCCACATAGCAGGCCAGCCGCATCTCATCCAGCATGTTGTGCGGAAAGGTATCGGTGCCGATGCCCACGTTGATGCCGGCGCGCAGGTAGCGGCCCAGGAAACTCAGCGCAATGCCGCGGCGCACGAATACGGTCGGACAATGCGCCACGTGGGCGCCGGAACGCTGCAACAGGCCGAAGTCGTAGGCATGGGGCCAATAGAGCGTGCGGTGATCGTTCAGAAAAATGCCGTGTCCGATGATCAGGTCGCTGTTCAGCAGGCCCTGGTCGTCCAGCCATTCGATGGGCGTGCGGCCATGGCGGCGCGTCATCTCCGAAAATTCCACCACGCTCTGCGCGGCGTGTATCTGCATCGGCACGCCCAGGCGGCGGGCGGCTTGCTGCGCCTGCTTCAGCAGGCCGGGCGAGCAGGTATCGACTTGCGAGGGGCACAGCATGGCGCTCAGGCGTCCGCTGGGATGATTGATGGCGCTGTCCGCCACGTCCAGCGCCGCCTCGAAGGATTTTTCCGCCGCGTCCTCGTCCCAGGTGTATTCGACCGAATGGCCGTCCGTGGTGCGCCACGCGGCGGACCGGAACATGGGCCCCAGTACGCCGCGGATGCCTGTGGCCGCCACCACGTCGGCCCAGCCCGGACGCGGCAGGGACATGTCGACGAAGGTTGTCACTCCGCTCAGCAACATCTCCGACACCGCCACCTGATTGGCATACGGCGCGGTCTCTATGCCCATGCGGAACACAGGCATGTATTCGTACAGCGAGCTTTGGCCCAGCTTATCGCTGCCCAGTTCTTCCAGCAGGCCGCGGTTGCCCGGCTCGGAGGAGGGATGGGTGTGTACGTTGACCAGCCCCGGCATCGCCATCAGGCCGCTGCCGGACACCACCTCATCGGCCGGGCCCGCGTAGCCGGAGCCGGCGTGCACGATGGTGTTGCCGCGCATCACCAGATCGGCGTTCTCGATATAGACGTGCGAGCCCAGTTCGGCATCCCACGCCACCAGCGTGGACAGGTTCTTGAAATGAGTGATACGGGATTGATTGCTTGCGCTCACGGAAGGCTCTCAGCGACGTGATGAATGATGAAACGGCGGCGCGGACCGGCCGCGCCGCCATCGCGCTTACTTGAAGGCGATGTCCAGGCCCTTGTAGGCCGCCGCGCCGAAAATGCCGTGCGCCTGCATCGGCTTCATGCGCGGTCCGCCCACCAGGTAGAGCGAGTCGTGGTACAGCGGAATCCAGGCGACCCCGTCCGAGATCTTGGTCAGCGCCTTGGACAGGATCGCGTCGCCTTCCTTCGGGTCCAGCGCCTGGCCGCCTTCCTCCAGCCACTTGTCGGTGTCGGCATCCTTCCAGTTCATGCGGTTCGGCGTCGGGATGCTGGCTGACAGGAAATAGCTGTTGAGCGCCTCGCCCGTGCTCATGTAGCCGAAGCTCATGCTGAACTCGTCGAACTCCTGCGTGGCCAGCTTGCCCCAGGCCGAGGTCGAATCGAACAGCTGCACGCGCAGGTCCACGCCGACTTTCTTCATGTCGCCTTGCACGGCTTCCATGATGTCCTTCCAGTAGCCCGTGATCCCGTAATGCAGCAGCGAGAGCTTCTGGCCATCCTTGTAGCGGTAGCCATCGGACTGCATCTTCCAGCCGGCGTCGTCCAGCAGCTTGTTGGCGGCGGCCGGGTCGTAGCGGTAGGCCTCGTTCTTGCCCGCCGGCGTCTTGGTGGCCAGCATGCTGGTGGCCGGTGTTGCTTCGCCGAAGGTAATGGCCTCGGTCAAGGCTTGGCGGTTAATGGACAGGTTGATCGCGCGGCGCACGTTCACGTCCGTCAGCATGGGCTTGTCGATCTTGAAGCCCAGGAAGAAGGTCCAATAGAAAGGGTCCGCCTTGCTCACGAAGAGACGCTTGTCGGCCTTGAGTTCCTTGATCGACCACTGCGGCAGGTAGCGCGACAGGTCCGCCTGGCCGCTTTGCAGCGCCGTCAGGCGGGTGCTTTCCTCCGGCACAATTTTCCACACGATGCGGTCGACCTTGGGCTTGGGATCCTTGTAGATCGTTGGCCCCCAGTCGTATCCGGCATGCCTGGTCAGCACGACCTCGTTGCGCGGCGTCCAACTCTGGAAGCAGTAGGGGCCGGTGCCATCGAAGGCCTTCACGCCATAGTCCTGGCCCAGGGCCTTGACCTGATCGATATTGATGACGGAATGCATGTAGTGCGCCATCTGCTGCAGCAGCTCGTTGTAGGGCTTCTTCAGCTTGTAGACCACGGTGTAGTCGTCGGGCGCCGTGATGCTGTCCACCGGGCCCGCGCGCCAGCGCTCCAGTCCCTTGGTTTCCGGATTCAACCAGCGCTCGTAGCTCGCCACCACGTCCTTGGCCGTCATCTTCTTGCCGCTGCAGAACGTCACGTTGTCGCGCAGGCTGAAGGTATAGGTCAGGCCGTCGGGCGATACGGTCCAGCTCTTGGCCAGCGCCGGCACCGGCGTCTTCATGTCGTAGTCCAGGCCCACCATCGTGTCGGCAGCCATGAACAGCACCTCGGCCGCACCGCGCGCGGTGGTGCGGTGCGGGTCGTATTTGTCGGTATCCAGCTCGCGCAGAATCAGGACGGTTTTGTCGGACTGCGCCAGCGCGGGCGTCTGCATGGAAAGCAGAAAGGTAAATGCCAGCGGCGCGAGGGCCAGGCCCTTGGTGATCGTCATGGTTGTGGTTTCCCCGAAGTTGGTCTGATGTGTGGTCAAGCGCGCCGCGGTTCAGAACCGCAGCTTGGGATCGAGCGCATCGCGCAGGCTGTCGCCCAGCAGGTTGAAGGCCAGCACGATGAAGAAGATCGTCATCGTCGGAATGGTGGATATATGCGGGAACACCTGCAGGAACTTGCGTCCGTCTGCGGCCATGCTGCCCAGTTCGGCGAAAGGCGGCTGCGGCCCCAGGCCCAGGAACGACAGCACCGATCCCAGCAGGATGGTGTGGCCTAGCTGCAAGGTGGCGTAGATCATCAGCATCGACGAGCAATTCGGCAGCAGGTAGCGCGTGATCAGGTAGAAGTTGCCGAAGCCCATCGCGTGGCCGGCTTCCATGTATTCCTGTTTCATCACCACCATGGCCGAACCGCGGGCGATGCGCGCCATGCCAGGGATGGCGGATATGCCCAGGGCAAGCACCATGCTCAGCGTTCCTGGCCCCATCAGCGCCGACAGGCTGAGCCCGAACAGGATCGCGGGAAACGAAAGCAGCACGTCCACCACGCGCATGATCACGCCTTCCAACGGACGGTAATAGGCCGCCAGGATGCCGAGCGCCGCACCGATTCCCGACCCGCCGATGACCGCCAGCACGCTCAGCATCAGCGTGGCGCGTATGCCGTAGATGATGCGCGACAGGATGTCCCGGCCCTGCACGTCGGTGCCCAGCAAATAGGCCACGCCCTCGGGCGAGGTCCAGCCCGGCGCCTTGCGGGCGATGGACATGTTGGTGGAATAGGGGTCGTGCGGCGCCAGCCAGGGCGCGAACACCGCCGTCAGCACAATCGCGATCACCGCCAGCAGCGACAGCAGCAGGATGGGGTCGCGGCGCAAGCGCGACGCAAGGCGCGCCAGCGGCGCGGCCATGGCCTGAGGCGGCACGCCGCCCAACGAAGAAGTCGCGCCTGCGCTCATGATTTTTGTCCTCGCGGATCCAGGTAGCCGTAGAGCAGATCCACGATCAGGTTGATGAGGATGAAGCCCAGCGCCGTCACCAGGATTGCGCCCTGGGCCAGCGGGAAATCGCCGGCAAAGATCGCTCCCACGGCCATGCGGCCGACGCCTGGCCAGGAATAGATCTGTTCGGTCACCACGGCGCCGCCCAGCAGGTTGCCGACTTGCAGGCCTACCAGCGTGACGATAGGCAGCAGCGCGTTGCGCAGCGCGTGGCGCAGCACGACCCGGCGTTCCCCCGCGCCCTTGGCCCGGGCCGTGCGCACATAGTCACCGCTAAGCGTCTCGATCACGGCGGTGCGGGTGATGCGCGCCACCGGCCCGATCAGCACCGAACCCAGGGTCAGGGCGGGCAGGGCGATGGACTGCAGCCCGGCCAGCGTCCACAAAGGGCCATTGCGGCCGATATAAGGCAGCAGGCCCGCGCCCCCCACATGCTGCACCAGCAGCAATCCGACCCAGAACACCGGCAGCGACACGCCGACGACCGACAGCGTCATCACGAACCGGTCGACAAGCTTGCCACGCCGGTAGGCGGCCAGCGTGCCCAGCAGGATGGCCAGCGGGACCGACCAGACCACGCTGGCCAGCATCAGCTCCGCCGTCGCGCCTATCGTGGCGCCGATCTCGTCGATCACCGGCACGTTGGAAATCATCGACCGCCCCAGGTCCAGATGCAGCAGGCGCCACATGTACATGGACAATTGGTAGGCCATCGGCTTATCCAGGCCCAGTTCCTGGCGTACCTGCGCCAGCTCTTCCGCGGTTGCGGTAGGCCCGGCGATGACGGCGGCGGGATCCGCCGGCGCCACTTGCAGAAGGACGAAGCACACCACCACCACGCCCAGCAGGACGGGCAGCGAGATGGTGAGGCGGTTGAGGAGTTGCCGGATCATGCGACGCGCGCTCCGGCCGCGGAAATCTGCCCACGGACAGCCCGGGCCAGCACGGGCCGTCCTGTGGCGGGATGAATTGAACTCGACATGAAACGACCTCTCTTTGCGCGCCCAGGCGCTAACGGTGGTCGAAGCATGCCAGCGGGATTTGCCCCCGTGGACCCAGGGAAATCCACTATGCAGGGATTTTGCGTTGGCTCGGTAAATTCCAATCAAATCATTGATTCAAAAGGAATTTATGGAATAGAAAAAGCACGGCGCGCGGACATCCGATAACGGGGTGTTATGACGCCTGCGCAAAGATTGATAGCCGGCGGCGGGGCCCGCCGCCGCCCTTGCGGCGCGCCACGGACGCGGCGCTGCTAGACTGCCCCAGCTCCCTACGACAGACCGCCCCGCCGCAGGCACCTACCCATGCGCTTCATCGACACCGACCAAACCCGCGACGCCCTATCCTTCGACGCCGTCATTCCCGCCCTGCGCGAGGCTTTCCGCGGCAGCGCCACCGTGCCGCCGCGGCATGTCCATGCGATCCAGTCGGGCAGCGCGCACGGCACCTCGCTGATCATGCCGGCCTGGAGCGACCGCGGCTATTTCGGCGTGAAGATCATCAACATCTTCCCCGAGAACACGCACCTGGGCCTGCCGGGCCTGCACGCCACCTACAACCTGTACAGCGCCACCACCGGCGTGCCCATCGCCCAGGTCGACGGCGACATCGTCACCGTCTACCGCACTGCGGGCGCGGCGGCGCTGGGCGCGGACTACCTGGCGCGCGCCGACGCCAGCACGCTGCTCATCGTGGGCTCCGGACGCATCGCCGGCCTGGTGGCGCAGGCCATGCGCACGGTGCGCCCGATCCAGCGCGTGCTGGTCTGGAACGTGCGTGCGGCCGGCGCCGAAAAGCTGGCCGAGCAACTGCGCGCGCAGGGCTTCGACGCCGAGGCCGCGGCCGACCTGGAAAGCGCCGCGCGCCAGGCCGACATCATCAGCTGCGCCACCCTGTCCACCGTGCCGCTGATCCAGGGCGCCTGGCTGCGCCCGGGCGTGCACCTGGACCTGATCGGCAGCTTCAAGCCGGAAATGCGCGAAACCGACGCGGCCTGCTTCGACGGCACCTCGGTCTATGTGGACACCAGCGAAGCGGCCACCAAGTCCGGCGACCTGCTGGCCGCCTTCGAAGCCGGCACGCTCAAGCGCGAAGACATCCGCGGCGACCTGCACCAGCTCGCCGCGGGCGAATTGCCAGGCCGCCGCGACGACCAGGAAATCACCGTGTTCAAGGCCGTGGGCAGCGCGCTGGAAGACCTGACGCTGGCGACGCTGGTGTACGAATCGGTCAGCGGCGAACGCGCCTGAACCGGCGGCGCCCCCGGCACTATTCGAAGCCGCGCGGTCCCAGCGCCTGGACCATGTAATCGATGAAGGACTTGATGCGCGACGAGATCGCGGTGTTGCGGTAGTACACCGCGTTGATCGGTTGCCGCACGTCCTGCGTCTGCTTCACCAGCAGCTGCTGCAAGGCGCCGCTGTCGCGGTCGCCGCGCGTCATGAAGTCGGACAGGCAGACCACGCCGCCGTCGTTCAAGGCCAGCTGCCGCAGGGTTTCGCCGCTGAAGGCGCGCACCCGCGGCTTGATATGCAGGGCCTGCCCGTCGGCCGCCAGCAGCGGCCATTCGTTCAGCGCTTCCAGCTGGCTGAAGCCCAGCAAGGTATGCGAGGCCAGGTCCGCCACGCGCCTGGGCGTGCCGTGCGCGGCCAGATAGCCGGGACTGGCCAGCACGCGCACGCGGCTATGGCCCAGCGGCACCGCGTGCAGCGATGAATCCTTCAGGCGCCCGATGCGGATGGCCAGGTCGGTGCGGCGCTCCAGCAGATCGATGTTGCCTTCGTTGCTGTTGAGCTCCAGTTCCACCTGCGGATAGCGCTTGCAATAGCCTGGCACCAGCGGCGCAATCACATGCAGCATGAAGGGCGAGGCCGCGTCCACCCGCAAGAGCCCGGCCGGCTGGTTGCGGCGCAGGCTCATCAGTTCCTCGCTTTCCTCTACCGCGGCCACGATCCTGCGCGCCTGCTCCAGATAGGCGCGGCCCTCCTCGGTCAATTCCAGCCGCCGGGTGGTCCGCCGCATCAGCGTGGTCTGCAGCTTCTCTTCCAGCCGGCTCATGGTCCGGCTGGCGGCGGAAACGGTCTGTCCCAGCGCATCCGCGGCGGCGGTGATGGAGCCGCTGTCCACGATGGCGATAAAGACCTGCATTTCGTCGAGGGTCGTTTTCATTCTTGCATTTATATCAAAAGTCTTTCGTGCATAACGGACTTTTTCCGCAAGTATCGGACGGGCACACTGCGAGCATTCCCGGGCGCCTGCGCCCGAATCCGCAACCACCCAGGAGCTACACATGAGCATTCCCGCCTTCGGCGCCGGCACCTTCCGCCTGCAAGGCCACGCCGTCATCGATTCCGTGCGCAACGCACTCGATCTCGGCTACCGCGCCATCGACACCGCGCAGATCTACGAAAACGAAGCCGAGGTCGGCCAGGCCATCGCCGACTCCGGCGTGCCGCGCGCTGAACTGTTCGTCACCACCAAGATCTGGGTCGCCAACTACGCTCGCGACAAGCTTGTGCCCAGCCTGAAGGACAGCCTGGCCAAGCTGCGCAGCGACTACGCGGACCTGACCCTGATCCATTGGCCCGCGCCCGGCAACGGCGTTGCCATCGAGGAATACATGACGGCCCTGGCCGAAGCCCAGGCGCAAGGCCTGACGCGCCAGATCGGGATCTCCAACTTCCCCATCGCGGAAACCCGCGCCGCCATCGCCGTGGTGGGGAAGGAACGGATCGCCACCAACCAGATCGAACTCAGCCCCTACCTGCAGAACCGCAAGCTCGCCGCCTTTCTGCAGGAGCAGGGCATACCGGTCACTTCGTACATGACGCTGGCCTATGGCAAGGTGCTGCAGGATCCGGTCATCGGCCAGATCGCCCGGCGCCGCGACGCCACGCCAGCCCAGGTCGCGCTGGCCTGGGCCTTGCAGCTGGGCTACGCCGTCATCCCGTCGTCGACCAAGCGCGAAAACCTGGCCAGCAACCTGCTGGCGCAAGAACTGCGCCTGACGGAGGAAGACATGGCCCAGATCGCCGCGCTGGAACGCAACGGCCGCGAAGTCAGTCCGGAAGGCTTGGCGGCGGCCTGGGACTGAGACCTGCGCATAGTGAAACTGCACCATTGCAGCTTCAACTAGCGGATAGGATTAGCCGCGCCTATATATCCCAGCTACGGGCGCAATCATCACTGTCGTCATGTCGTCTTGCCTGGAAAACGCCCGCACGTTTCGAGGAGACAAGCAATGGCACGGTGTCCGTTCGCGACCTGGCGACCCATATCCGGATCTTCCGGCCCCCATCTGGGCGGCCCCTACAAAATCGTCCACCACACCACGGAAGGCAGCAGCGCGCAGGGCGCGATGGCCGCCTTCCAGCAGAACCGCTCCGATCCGCACTTCACCGTCGACGGCAGCAACATCTATCAGCACATCGATACCGCGGAAGGCGCCAGGGCGCTGCGCAACGACGCGGGCGGCGTGCAGACCAACCGCGATTCCGCCGTGCAGATCGAGCTGGTCGGCTTCGCGCACCTGCCCAAGGACGGGCGCGCGCTGACGAACCTGGCGCGGCTGTGCCGCTGGATCGAGCAGGAACATGGCGTTCCCCGCGTCTGGCCTTCCGGCCGTCCCTTGCCCGCCAAGAACGGCAAGGATCCCGGCGGGCACAACCGCGACGCGAAGACCTGGGACACGCAGGCCGGCCACTACGGCCATTGCCACGTGCCGGAGAACACGCATTGGGATCCAGCGTACTCGGTGGCGGAAGCGGACTTCATCCTGGCCGCGACGTTCTCCGACGACGGCGCGCTGCTGTCGCCGGCGGCCCCCATGAGACCGGCAGGCAGACGCGGGGCCAACGCAGCCGCGCCCGTGTCCACCATGCCCGACCATGGCGTGACCGAGACTGGCAGCCCTGCCCATCCCAAGACGGCCCCGCGCTGAACGCGCCCCTCGGAGAACGCCATGGCTGCAAGAAAGCAAGCAGGGCGCGCCGCCCCCAAGCCGTCCGCCACCGCCGGGCGCAAGACGGCGGCCCGGCGCCAGGCGGCAACGGCAGAGTCGTCCGCGGCCGCAAAGCCTGCGCCGGCGCCGGCGCGCAGGGCGCGCAAGCTGCCGCCGGCCTTGCCGTTTCGCCGCACGGCCAAGCCCGATGCCTTCGATTCCCGCGACATCCTGTTCCACCCCAACATCTCGGTCACGCCCAAGACCGAGATGATCCCGGCCATGGGATTGACGGTGAAGCATCAGGAGGACACTTCCGCCTGCACCGGCTTCGCCCTGTCCACGGTGGTCGAATACCTGCTGCGCAAGTCGGAGCGCGAGCCGCGTCCCGCCATCTCGCCGTTCATGCTGTATTCCATGGCCAGGCGCTACGACGAATTCCCCGGTTCCGTCGACGACAACGGATCCAGCCTGCGCGGCGCGCTCAAGGGCTGGTTCAAGCACGGCGCCTGCGCCCAGGATCTGTTTCCCGGCCTGGACATGCCGGCGGCGGTCAACGACACCGCCGACGACTGGTGGCTGGACGCGGTCAAGCGCCCGCTGGGCGCGTATTACCGCATCGATACGCGCAGCATCGTCGAGATGCATGCCGCGCTCAATGAGGTCGGCATACTCTACGCCAGCGCCGGCTGCCACGCCGGCTGGGACGCGGGCCACGGCAAGACGCCGCTCAAGGCGCCTTCGACGCCGGCGGCCCAGCCGTTCTGGATCATTCCGCCCGACGATCAGGAGTCGGCGACCGACGGCCACGCCTTCGTCATCGTCGGCTACACCCAGGACGGATTCCTGATCCAGAATTCCTGGGGCGAGGAATGGGGCACCCACGGCATGGCGGTGCTGACCTATGACGACTGGATGCGCAACGCCATGGATTGCTGGGTGGTGCAACTGGGCGTGGTCACTCACGAGCACACCAGGATCTCCAACAGCATCACGCTGCGCACCGAAGGCAAGAAGGTCACGCTGGCCGCGGGCACGGTCCTGCGCAACCGCGAGATCTCGCCCTTCATCGTCAACGTGGGCAACAACGGAAAGCTCAGCAATAGCGGCGCGTTCCGGACCACGCCGGACGATCTGCGCGCCATCGTCGATGTGCACATGAACGCCGCGCGCGAGAAATGGAATCTGAAGGACAAGCCCATGGACGTGTGCGTCTACGCGCACGGCGGCCTGGTGGGCGAGGAAGACGCGGCGGAGGCGGCGGCCGAATGGATACCGCTGCTCTACGAAAAGCAGATCTTCCCGGTCTTCCTGATGTGGGAAACGGACTTCATCACCACGGTGAAGAACATCATCCAGGACGCGGCCAACGGCGTGCCCCGCACTACGGGCGGCCTGGGCGAACGGCTGGAGCGCTGGTGGAACCAACGCCTGGAACGCTGGCTGGCCCGGCCAGGCACGGTGATCTGGGGCGAAATGAAACAGAACGCCGAGGCCATGAGCGCGCCCGTCCCCAAGGGCCTGGCGCAGGAAGAGGCGGCGATGATCATGCTGTACCAGCACTTCAAGACGCACGTCCGCCAGGGGCGCGTGCGCCTGCACATCGTGGGTCATTCAGCCGGCGCCATCGTCGCCAGCCATTTCGTGCACCGGCTGGCGGCCGACGGCGGCGAACTGGAATCGCTGAGCCTGATGGCGCCGGCGGTGACGCTGGACACCTTCCGCAAGCTGGTCGTGCCCAACCTCAAGACCCGGGTGAAGCGCTATCAGCAATTCCACCTGTCCGACCGGGCCGAGGAAGACGACCCTACCTGCGGCCCGTACCGCCGTTCGCTGCTCTACCTGGTGAGCGAATCGTTCGAGGGCGGTACCACCACGCCGCTGCTGGGCATGGAGCGCTACTTCAGCGGCGCAGGCATCCCTTGCGACGCCGTGCATGTATCACCCGCCGGCAGCCCCACGCCCGGATCCTCGAATCCGCCCGTGGCGGCCAGCACGCACGGCGGCTTCGACAACGACAAGGGCACCCAGCAGCAGATCATCGCGTTCATCAAGCGCTGAGCCGGCGGGTTCCCGACAAGGCGCTCCGCAGGAGGACTTCGCTATGCCAGAGATGCAGCAGGGCGCAATGTTGCGGGAAGAGCCGGCCCGTGTGCGCGCGCCAAGGCCCGACGCGGCCTCGGGCACCGCCCGGGACATGCTGCGCATGATGTCCGAAGCCGGCGTGCCATGCCTGCTGCTGGCCCGCGATGGCACCATCCTGGCCGCCAGCGACGCGTGCTCGCCTCCCGCCGATATGCTGGCCGGCCACAGCGCCGCCGAGATCTATCGCCTGGCGCAGCCATTGGCGATGGGCCAGGGCGCCGTCGATGCCATCTACCGGGGCCGCGACGGCGCTCGCATCCCGGCGCAACTGGTGCCGCTGTGCGCGCTGGAAGGCGGCCAGCTGATGGTGCTCTTCAACGACGGCCTGCCGTTCCGGCAAGCGGAAGCCTCGCGCTTCGAACACACGCCTTACGCCGTGTTCCGGCTGGATCTGAGAGGCATGGTGCACTATGCCAACCCCGCAGCCTGCCGCATGCTGGACGCCGAATTCGACAAGGTGCGCGGCATATGCCTTAGCCATTACTTCCGCGCCGACGACGAAGCGCGCGTGCTGGACGCGATCGAGCGCTGCCGCGAGAACCGGACAGGCGATGCCACGGCGACCGCGAACGTCGCCTTGCGCGACGACGTCTGCGGCGAACGCCCCTTCCAGCTGATGCTGACGCCCGACCCCGCGCCCAACGGCGAACTGCTAGGCGTGATCGCCATCATCCAGTCGCGGGCGCTGGAGTCCGCACGCGATGAAATCCGGCGCATTGCGCTGGACCCGGCCATCAGCGAGTGGCGCGTCAAGCTGGATCTCATCCTGGAACAGATCCGCCCCTTGGTGCCGTTCGAACATGCGGTGTTCGGCATCTACGACAAAGGGGTGTCGCTGTTCCGCGCCATCGCGGTGCGCCCCGAAGGCGTGCAGCTCTGGCCGGCGCGCTGGATGGACCTGCCGCCCGCGATCAGATCGTTCCTGGATTCCGGCCAGACCTGGATCGAGGAAATGGAACAGTTCGTCAGCGACCAGCGCTTCGAGCCGGGCGACGAGGTCGTACGCTGCTACCGCGACATGGGCATGCAGTCCAGCGTCACGCTGCCGGTTACCCGCCCCGGCGGCTACAGCGCCGCGCTGAGCCTGTGCACGCGCCAGCGGGCCCAGTATGGCCAGCGCCACCTGGACATGCTGCGCGCCCTGGACCTGGAGCCGGTGCTGATGCGCTTCGAAAAGGAACGCGACGACGAGCGCGCCGCCTTCACCGAATCCCTGCGCAAGACCATCACGAAAGCCGCCTCATTGCGAGAAGCTGCAGACAAGATCGTGCCCATGCTGGCGCAGTTCTTTTCCTGGGACTACGTGGCGCTGTTCCGCGTGAACCGCAAGGAAGGCCGCTTCGAGATCGTGACCCAGCACAGCCGGGCGCCCGAGTACGCGCTGCCCGCCGACTACCTGCAACCCATCGAACGCGGCATGCTGGGCCAGACTTTGCGCCAGCGCCGGCTGCTGGCGCTCGACGACGCGGGCGAACCGGACGACCCCAGGAACGACTACACCGGCCCGCCACGGCCGCTGCGCTCGGCCATGACCGTGCCGATCCGCCTGAACGGCCGCATCCGCTGGCTGCTGGACGTGGAAGCCTCCGTATCGCATGCCTTCAAGGGGCCCGACGCCATAGATCTGCTTGAAATCATCGCATCGCTGGAAAAGGGACTGGATCAGCACCTGCTGCGGCAGACCAAGCGCAGCCTGATGGCCGAGACCGAACAGGCCGTCATATTCGTCGGCCGCGAAGGCTCCATCATCGAAATGAACCGCGTGGCGGCCGACATGTTGGGCACCGAACCCGGCAGATGCCAGGAAGGCGAGACGCCAGTGCTGCTCACGGAATTCACCCTGCAGGACGACGCCGCGGCGCAGGCCTTGCTGAGCACCGAGGCCAGCGTCAGGCGCGAACGCATCGAGCTGCGCGACGCGGGCGGACAGCCGCGTTCAGTGCTGGCCACCCGCACGGACCTGGACCCCAGCCTGGACATGTCGATCTGGTTCTTCACCGATATCGCGGACATGAAGTGGTCGCGCGACATGCGCTTCCTGCGCGAAACCGTGGCTGAGATCGCCGAACAGACCCGGGCCTCGCTGGCGCTGGCCTGCAGCCTGACCACGCAGACCGCCCTGCTGCACGAAGACGCGGCGCGCGGCGCAGAGTCCGAAGCCATCGTCGGCCGGGCCCACGACCTGAGCCAGCGCATCGTTGCGGAGATCGGCAAGGCGGACATCACCTTCGAGCGGCTCGCCAGCGCCAGCGAGGCGCGGCGGCGAGCGTCCACCGGGCATGAGCGCCTGGCGCTGCACAATCTGCTGGCGCGCATCATCGCCGCCTTGCCGGCACGCGACCAAGGCCGTATTGCCGTCCTGAGCCAGGCCGGCCCGGACGGCGGCCCCGAGATTTCCGGGGACGCCGGCTCGCTGTCGGCCGCCTTGCGGTCCATCCTGGCCTATCTGCTGCGCTGGCGCAGCGACGAAGCCCACGTGGAGATCGCCATTGAAGACTCGCCGGACGCATGTTCGATACGCCTGGGTTTGAGCGCCAGCCAGGCCTGGGACAGCAGTACGCGCGCGCACGCCGTTCCCGACGACGCGCTGCTGAACGCGGAACGAGCCGCGCATGACGGCGCGGGCCTGGCCATCGCGCAGATACTGCAAGCCATGCATGCGCACGGCGGCACGCTGATCACCGAGCCGCCCCTTTCCGAAACCGCAGGGCCGCCCGCGCAGGCCTATGAATCGCTGCTGCCGCCGTGGCGCTCGTTCGAGCTGCGCTTTCCGGCCCGGTCCCGCTGAGGGAGATGGAGATGGAACACCCAGCCCAGACGATTCACTGGATCCTGCTGGCCAGCGGCAGCGACACCGAAGAAGCTTGCTGGGCCGACCGCATCCAGCAACTGGCACGGCATGAACAGGCGTATCCGCTGATCAAGCCCTTCATCGGCGCAACATTGCGCCGCCAGTCCACCCTGGAAGGCGCCCGGCAGGAACTCGAACAAGCGACGGCCGCGCCGGGGCTGGTGATCGTCGACGCGGCCCTGGCCTCCCGGGCCGGACAGGGAGAGCCTGGCGCCAACGCCGTCGAACTGCTGAACTGGCTGGCCGAACGCGCGCCCCTGCCCGTCCTGGTGGTCACGGAGAACCCCTCCGAGGCCGTGCAGCGCTGCGTGCTGGAGCGTTCCGAGCGGCTCATGTGGAGCAACGAGATCGGCAGCAAACGCGACGGCGGAGCCGATCTCGCGGCCGTGTTGAATGACGTGGCCGCGGCCACGCACCATCGGCGGCTGATCATCGAAGTCGCGGAGAAATCTGCGCGCTACCGCATCCAGTTCGGCCCGCACGACTTCCAGTCGCCCGAGAAACCCTATAAAAGGCAGCTCCACATCACCTCGCTGATCAAACGGGTTGAAAAATTCTCTCCCTACCTGGACGACCAGAAAGTGCAGGACTGGCTGGATTCGCTCGGTACGCTGGGCTGGGAAGCCTTCGACGTCATGATTTCCGACACACTGGGCTCCCCCATCGCCCCCCTGATCCAGCGCGCCTGCGATCAGGAGCACATTGCGATCGGCGACGGGCTGTCATGGATGGACCTGCGATTCGACTTCAACCTCACCGACCCGCAAAGCGCGGCGTTCTTCAGCCTGCCGTTCGAAATGAGCTGCAACGCCAACTTCGAGGCCAACAACCGCCGCTACCTGTGCCTGCGCGTGCCAATGGCCAGGCGTCTGCGCCTGGAGGGAATGAGCCCCGCCGGCGACTGGAGCCCGGCCAGGCTGCGCCCGGCCGGCCCGCTGCGGCTGCTCTTCATCGGCGCGAATTTCAGCGGCACGATCTCATTCCAGCCGGAAGATGGCGGCGCCGACCTGCCCAGCGTCACCTTGCCCTCGCTTGGCTCCATCGCCGATGAACTCGCGAACCTGCGGTCCCTGGCCAAGGCCCAGGCTGGCCGCCTCGTGATCGAAGAAGCGCCCGCGCTGACGGGCTATGCATTGCAGGACTACCTCGAAGAGGAAGTGAGCCGCGGCGGCTATGACATCCTGCATTTCTCCGGGCACTCCACCTCTATCCGCGACAGCACCATGCTGGTGTTGCCGGGAGAGGAGGAGGGCAAGGGCCTGCAACTGTCGATCCGCCTGGTGGGTTCATGGATGAAAAAGGGCAATTGCAAGCTGCTGGTCCTGTCCTCGTGCAAGGGCGGCTCGGTACGCACTGCGCTGGAAGTCATGCGGGCGGGCGCCATGGGCGTGCTGGCCTTCCGCTGGCAGGTCGAGGAAAAATCCTGCTCCCGCTTCATGAAGCGCTTCTACGCTGCCTATTTCGATCCGGCCAACACCCAGGGATTCGCGGAAGCCTACCGGCAAGCCTGCGCCGGCGCGCACGACGAAGCCCGGGGCACGCCCACCTGGGCTTCCGCGCTGGCAGTAGTGCGGGACTGACATTCATACCGGAGTCGACATGGCCAATTCCCTATTCGGCATGCTGCGCAAGATCGGCGACCTGGGCAGCCCGGCCGATGGCGCCGGCGCCTTGATGGCAACCGTGCCCGCCGGCCGCAACTACTACGCCGAAATCGACGCGCCGCCCGACGGCGCGGCCCCGGCCGGACAGGGATTGAACGGGGAAGCCTTCGTCCCCGGACAATGCTATTTCAGCGTGCGCATGGTGGAAATGCGCCTGACGGACGCCAGCAATTGCATCGCCACCTTCCTGCCCCTGTGCGCGTTCTTCCTGCGCTACACCGAAGCCGGCGCGCAGCGCGAAATCCCCTACGTGGTCGGCTATGACGCGATCCAGCAGGCCATGGGCGCGGCGGCGCCGCAGGCGGGCGCGGGCAAGGTGGTGTTCCGCGACGTCTACATCGCCCGCAACGTGCCCTACAACAGCGACGGCCTGGAAATGTTCGCCGCGCTATGCCGCTTCAGCGACAGCAGCCTCACGCGCGGCGTGCTCGACTTCGTGGCGACCGCCGTCAGCATGTTCGGCGGCGCGGTGGGCGGTGCCGTCGTCAAGGCCGGAGAGGGCTTGCTCAAGCCCTTGAGCAAGCTGTTCGGCACCGATGGCGTCAGCATCCGCTTCGGCGTCTTCGACGGGTTGGCGCTGCGCCGCAGCGGCTATCGCGTGCTGGCGGGCGCCGATACCCAGGACAGATTGCAGGGCCTGCAGCTGGTCGACGGCGTATTGCACCGCCAGGGCCAGGGCGGCGCCCTGGAGCCCGTCAACGACGTCGACTACATGGTGTTGGCGTTCGAGCAGCGCGCCACCCTGGGAGACGACATGTTCAGCGCCGCAGCGGCCCTGCCATTCCATCGCAAATGGATGGAGACGACCGCAGCGCTGCTGAACGACAACGCCATCGCGGCCAAGGCCGCCTTCCAGTCGCTGGCGGTGGACATCGCGGGTTCACCGCTGCTGATCGAGAAGGACCGCTTCGCGCTGCTGGCCGCCTATGCCAGCGAAAGGGAAAAATGGAAAGCGAAGAAGAAGGCCTTGAAGTCCGCGTCCAGCGACGGCGCCGGCCAGAACATCGCGGCCGCCGTGGCCGACAGGCATAAGGCCGCCGCCGGCAGGAAGAGCCCCGTCGCGGAGCCGCTGGATGCCGCGAGGCGCGTGCTGGCGAGATCGGCCGCCGCCGGCAAGCCTGCCGACCCGCAGTCCGATGCGTCGCTGGCACAGTCGTTCGCCTCGCTGCTCGACGCGCTGGAACCCGCCGCGGCCGGCAAAGCCGGCAAGGCCGGCGCCGCGCCCGCGGCCTTGTCCGGCGCCTCGCGCGAAATGCTGTCGGCCATCCTGGCCGAAACGGCCTAGGAGCGGAGCGCTACCTGAGTACCAGGGTCGCGCCGATGACCTTCATCGTCGGCATCAGTTGGCGCCAGGCGTCCTTGGGCATGGACGCCGGCCGCCGCAGTTCGGCGGCGGCAGGATCGTCCAGCAGATTGCCCTTGCAGGCGAACACGATGCTGTTGGTCATGTCGTCGTCCACCACTTCGAACATGGATGATCCGAACGCTGCCCGCACCCGGTCCATGTATTCGTGATGGTCGGGATGATTCACGTGGAAGTTGATCACCAGAATGCCGTCGTCGCGCAGGGCCCGGTAACAGTCGGCATAGAACTCCGCCGTACACAACGGCCCTGGGATGCCGCCCACCCCAAATCCATCCAGGAAAATCACGTCGGCATGATCCTCGATGCCGCGCAGGTACGCGGCCGCATCGGCCTGTATCACGCGGAACCGTTCACCGTCCCGCGGCACCATGAAGGCGTCGCGCAAAGCGATGACTTCGGGGTCGATCTCGACCACCTCGACCGCGCTGCGCGCCAGGTAGCGGTGGCAGAACTTGGGCAACGATCCGCCGCCCAGCCCCACCATAAGGATGCGGCCGGGCTCCGGATTGAAGAGCACGAAGCCCATCATCATCCGCGTGTATTCCAAGTCCAGCGCATCGGGATTGAGCGTGGACATGCTGCTCTGGATTTCCTGCTGCGTGAAATGCAGCGTCCGTGTGGTGCCGGAGTCCCGGACAAAGGGCTTTGGGCTGGCGGCCGGCGCGCCGGATGGCGCCGTGGCGGCGGGAAGGTGAACGTCGTCGGACATGAAGCGCTGCGTATTGCGGGGAAATACGCAGAAGATACCATTGCCCGGCCCGGCGACGCCCGCGCCTCCTCAGATCAGCAGCACCGGGCAGGGCGCCTGCGCGACCACGCGCGCACACACCGAACCCAGCAAGGCGTCCAGGAAAGGCCCCCGGTGATGCGAGCCCATCACGATGGCCGCCGCGCCGACCTTCGCCGCATGTTCGACGATCTTGTCCGGCGTGTGGCCCGTGAGTTCGTGGCATTCGAAGCCGACCTTGCCCGCGCGCAGGATATCGACCACGGACTGCATCGCCTTGCCGCTCTCTTCGTGATGCCAGGCGTCGATGTCGGCCTGGCCGATGAAGGCCTTGACCTCGCCGGTCACGTCGGGCTCGCAATGCACCACATGCACCAGGAAATCCCGGTTCAGCAAAGGGCCGTCGGCCAGGTAGCGCGCGGCATCGTCGCTATGGCTGGAACCATCGGTGGCAAGAATGATCGTGTTCATGACAGATCTCCGGTTGGTGACACTCAGCCCTTGCGGCGCGCGGCTTTCGCCGCGGCCCTTCCAGGCAGGATCAGGCTGGCGCCCACGGACGCCAGCAAGATTAGGCCCACGGCTCCCAGCGACCATTGCACCGGCAGGTGGAACCACGGCGCGGCCAGCATCTTGCCGCCGATGATGATGAGCACGGCGGCAAGGCCGTGCTTGAGGTAGCGGAAGCGTTCACGCATGTCGGCCAGCAGGAAGTAAAGCGCCCGCAGGCCCATGATGGCGAAGATGTTTGACGTGAAGACCAGGAACGGGTCGGTGGTGACGGCGAAGATGGCGGGAATGCTGTCCACGGCGAACACCACGTCGCTCGCCTCTATCATCAGTAGCACCACGAACATGGGCGTGGCATAGCGCAGGCCACCGATGCGCACGAAGAACGACTCGCCGTGATAGTCCTTGGTGATGCGCATGGACGAACGCAGCAGCCGCACCAGCGGATTGCGCGCGATGTCCGGCTGATGATCGGCGTGGGCCAGCATCCTTATTCCCGTGAACACCAGCAACAGGCCGAACACGTAGAAAAGCCAGTCGAAGCGCGATAGCAGCCACACGCCGGCCAGGATCATGCAGACGCGCATCACGATCGCGCCCAGCACGCCGTATAGCAAGACCCTGCGCTGCAGTTCCAGCGGCACCGCGAAGTAGCCGAAGATCAGCGAGAAGACGAACATGTTGTCCACCGACAGGGACAGCTCGATCAGGTAGCCGGTGTAGAACTCCAGCGTCTTGCGGTGCGCCACGGCGCGGCCCAGGTTCGCGTCCAGGTACCACCACAGCAGCCCGCCGAACAGCGTAGCCAACGCGATCCAGACGCCTACCCAGCACAGCGCTTCCCGCGGCGATACGCGGTGCGCATGGCGGCCGCCCAGCACATACAGATCCAGCGCCAGCACGACCAGCACAAACCCGACGAACCCCGCCCACATCGGCATGGTGGCAAAGGTCTCGACCTGACTCATCAGGACCTCCCGCCGCCCCGGCGGACAGGCCGGCGGCAGCTCGTACACAAGGCGTGTACGAGACCAGTCTAGGCCTTCATGATTCGCCGAACAATTCGCCAGGAACGAAATGACGTTCAGGTTTTTTGGAACCGTCCGAACCCGCGCGCAAGAGCGCCCAACGCCTCGCTCAGCCCAGATACTCCACGTTGCCGCAGACCGATATGCTCTGGCCGCTGATGAGCGCGCCCTCGTCCGAACACAGGAAAGCCACCTGGTTGGCGACATCCTCGGGCTGGGTCATGCGGCGCAGCGATACCTTCTCCACCAGTTGCTCGCGCATGGCGTCGTTGCTCACGCCGCCCGCGGAGGCGCGCGCGGCGATGATCCGCTCCACCCGGTCGCCCGCCACCACGCCGGGCAGCACGGAGTTGACGCGTATGTTCGACGGCCCCAGTTCCATGGCCCAGGTCTGCGTCAAGCCGGCCAACCCGAACTTGCTGGCGCTATAGGGCGTACGCAAGGAAAAGCCCAGTCGGCCCGCGACGGATGAGATATTGACGATGGACCCGCCGCCTGCCGCCCGCAGCAATGGCACGGCGCTGCGCGCGCACAGGAAGGTCCCCGTCAGGTTGACGTCCAGCGTGCGCTGCCATGCGCCCAGCTCGGTGTCTTCAAGCCGGTTGGTCGGGCCGGACACGCCCGCGTTGTTGATGAGCGCATCGAGCTTGCCCCAGCGGCCGGCCAGTTCGCCGAACATGGCCAGGACCTGCGCTTCGCTGGAGACGTCCGTCACGCTGGCGCTCAGACGGGGATGGGCGGCAAGGGCGGCCTCGCAAGCCCGCTCGTCCACGTCGCAGACATGCACCTCCGCGCCCGCGTCCAGGAACCTGCGCGCGATCGCCAGGCCTATGCCTTGTGCGCCCGCCGTGACGAGGACGCGTCTGCCCTGCAATGAATTGCTCATGTCATCTCCATCTCAAAGCGCGAATTCCGGCCGGATTCCGCTTTTAAGCGGCAGGCCCATGATCTCCCGCGCCTCGGCGGGCGTGGCGGGCTCCATGTCCATCTCCCGGATGATGCGCACGATGCGCTCGGTCAGCTGGACGTTCGAGGCCAGCTCGCCATGGCGGTAATACAGGTTGTCCTCCAGCCCGACCCGCGCATGGCCGCCCAGCAGCAGCGCGGCGATATTGGCCTCCAGCTGCGCCGGTCCGATGCCGCTGACGCAGAAGATGCTGTTGCGCGGCAGCAGGTCCACCATCATCTGCAGATGCCGGACCGAGAACGGCATGGCGTTCTGGAAGTTGCGGTGGACGTTCATCACCAGGTTGATGAAATGGGGGCCTTCGTCCAGCCCCTCGTCGATCAGCGTCGTCGCGTCCTGCAGGATGTGCGTGGGGCTGAAGACCTCCCACTCGGGCTTGATGCCGCGCGCTTGCATGCCGGCGGCAAGCTCGCGAGCCTTGGAGAGCGGCGTGTTCATCAGGTATTCGCGGTCGCCGAAAGCCAGATTCAAGGTGGTGGCGTCCAGCGTGCACATCTCCGCGCCGGCGTCCATGCCCTTGAGGCGTTCCTCCCACAAAATCTCCCAGGTGCCTGGCGTGGTCTCCTTGACCATGTCGCCGTGCACCCCGCCGCCGGTGGAGTTGTTCAGCACGATATCGCAACGGTCGCGGATGAGGCGGTTCATCTGCCGGTAGACCGCGGCGTCGCAGGTGGCCTGGTCGTCGGCACGGCGCGCGTGCAGCGCCACCACGCTGGCGCCGGCGTTGTAGCAGCGGTACACGTCCTCGGCGATCTCCAGCGGCTGCGTGGGCAGGTGCGGATTCTGGCTCTTGAAGGCCATGCCCCCGGTCGGGGCGATGGTCACGATCACTTTGCGTTTGGCCATGGTGTTCACTTCCAGAGCGCGCAGCGGCTCTCTTCCTTGGTGGTGAAGGCTTGGTTGCCGTCGATGGTCTGCACGACGTTGAAATAGTCCCAGGGCTCCTTGGACTGCTCCGGCGTCTTGACCTGCAACAGGTACATGTCGTGCACGACCCGTCCATCCGGCCGCACCACGCCGTTCTTGATGTAGATGTCGTTCAGCTTGTTTTCGCGCAGATAGGCCAGCACGCGGTCGGCGTCGTCGGTGCCGGTGGCCTTGACCGCGCGCAGGTATTGCAGCGCCGCGGAATAATCGGCGGCCTGCAGCGACGAGGGCATGGCCTTGCGGCGCTCGAAGAACTTGCGGGCCCAGTCGCGGGTTTCGTCCGAGGCGTTCCAGTACCAGCTGTCCGTCAGGTACATGCCCTGCGCGGCCGGTAGCCCGATGGCATGGATGTCGTTGATGAACATGATCATGCCCGCCAGCCGCATGGTCTTGGTGATCCCGAACTCATTGGCCGCCTTGATCGAATTCGTGGCGTCCGCGCCAGCGTTCGCCAGGGCCAGGATATCCGCCTTGCTGCTTTGCGCCTGCAACAGGAAGGACGAGAAGTCGCTGGCCGATAGCGGGTGCCTGACCGATCCGACCACGGTGCCGCCGCCGGCCTCGACGACCTTCGTCGTGTCCGCCTGTAAGGCGTTGCCGAAGGCGTAATCCGCGGTCAGGAAGTACCATTTCTTGCCGCCTGCCTTGACCACCGCCGCGCCGGTGCCGCGCGCCTGCGCCACGGTGTCGTAGGCGTAGTTCAGGGTATAGGGCGTGCACTGCTCGTTGGTCAGCGCCGGCGCGCCCGCGCCCACCACGATGATGGGCCGCTTCTTGTCGGCCGCCACCTTGGACATGGCCAGCGCCGTGCTGGAATTCGTGCCGCCGATCAGCATGTCCAGGCCCGCCTGGTCGAACCATTCGCGCGCCTTGGCCGAGGCGATGTCCGCCTTGTTCTGGTGGTCGGCCGTCAGCAGCTCGATCTTCTTGCCATTGATCTCGCCGCCCATCTCCTGGATCGCCATCTTGATGGCTTCGGCCCCGCCGGGGCCATCCGGCCCCGAGTACACGCCGGACATGTCGGTGATGAAGCCGATTCGAATAACATCGTCTGAGATCTGCGCCTGGGCGGCAGGGGCGTGCAACAGCGACACGGCCAGGCCGCAGGCCATGGCGGTGCGGGACATCATGCCTTGCGTGGGCAACATGCCTGTCTCCTCTTGTTGGTTTTGGCGTCTGGGGCCTCGACTATTCTGGCGCTGGCGCCATGGCGCGGACAGTCATCATGGTGACAAAGCGCCCTAGGGTTTACCTCAGCGGCGCTTCAACGGCTAGGAAGGAGGCACACATGCGCGAACGGCTTGCCGACGCCCGCGACGAACCCTTGAGCGCACGCCAGCGGCGCGCGCAAGGCGCGGTGGACAAGATGCTCGACGTCGTCCCCTGGTACAAGGGTTTGCCGGAACTCGAACGCGACCTGATCCGCGCCGAATTGCGCGTCGTATCGCTCGCCGCCGGCGAGTTCCTGTTCCGCGCGGGCAACCGCTCGCCCGGATGGTATGGCGTGGTGCAAGGGCTGGTGAAATGGTCCTCTCCCGGCGCCGACGGCAAGTCCTTGTCTCTCGCTGGATTCAGCACCGGCAGCTGGTTCGGCGAAGCGACAATGATTCGCCGCGAGCGGTTCGAATACGAGGTGGTCGCGCTCAGGCCCAGCCAGATCGTGATACTTCCGCGCGAGACCTGCGAGCGTCTCTGGAACAACAACATCGAGTTCACCAAGGCGCTGATGATGCACCTGGCGCAGCGCGTGGATTGGCTGATGAGCAGCTTCACATCCAACGTGCTGCTAGACGTCGACACGACGGTCGCGCGCGCGGTCGCCGCGCAGTTCAATGCGGAGAGGCATTCCGGCACGAATGGACGCCTGAAGGTTTCCCAGGAGGAAATCGCGGGCCTGTGCGGAATATCACGGCAACGCTGCAACGCGGCGCTTGCCAGGCTGGCCCGCGCGGGCGTATTGGAAACCTACTATGGCGGGCTGGCCATCCTCGACGTGGAAGAATTGCACAGACTTGCCAAGGTCAAGAAGAACGCCTAGAAAACCGGGACCCACGGTATAAAAAAGGTGCCGGTCGGAACAGAAATTCTGTCTTTTCGTCCGATGGGGACAAATCTATGTTCGCACGCGAAGCGTTCAACGGCTTGTTCTGCATCAAGACCTGGCTGGAGATCTCATTGCCCGGGCTGCCCAGGGATCAGGCGCTTGCCCTGGTTCACGAAACAGAGACGATCTGCCCGTACTCCAAGATGGCAGACCAGGGCATTGCCTCGTCGGTGCATCTCTGCTGAAAAGACAAGCGGCTCCTCGTGCGGGAGCTTCCCGTGGCCACGCATAGGACGCCCAAGGCTCCTACCCATGCCCGTTCAGCGTCTGTGCCCTTTCCAGGCGTATGCAATCGTCGCACCCACGGCGCAGCAGCACAGCAATAGGTCCAGCCGCTGCCCTAGTCCCGCCAGCACCAGCGCCCCTCCCAGCAGGTTGTAGTAGAACAGGCTCAGGATCGCGCCGGCCGTGCCCGCGGCGCTGGCATAGGCCCGCAGCGCATGCGCCAAGATATTGGGGATGGCGATCGCGTAGGCCGCCGCGATCAGGGCCATACCTATCAGGAACGCGGGGCTTCTGATCAGGACGGCGACCAGTCCGGCGCCCAGCGCCAGCAGCACGATACCCAACAGCACCAGACGCCCGGAGCCGCAGCCCCGCCGCAGCAAGGCCGCGTTCAGGAATGCGCCGCACAGCGAAGCCAGGGCCAACGCCAGGCCGCTTTCGCCGAAGCCGATCCAGGCATCCTCCAGCCGTTCGAAAAGAAACGGACCCAGTTGGTAGTAGCCGAAGATCGCCAGGTTGAAGACGGCGATCAGCGCCGCGCTGCGCCAGATCGCGCGGTCCTGGAGCATGGCGCGCAGGACCGGCCAGAATGGGCGCGCGGTGATGGCGGCTGGGCGCGTTTCGGGCCAGCAAACCAGGCTGGCGCAGAACAACAGGATGGCGAGTAGAACCAGCGCGGCGAAGACGCCCTGGACGCCGCCATGCGCCGCGATCTGCTGTCCGGCGTACATGCCCGCAGCCGGACTCACCGCCAGGGCGATCCCGAGCATCGAAAAGACACGGGCCAGGGCCGATCCCTGGTAGCCGTCGCGCAAGGCGGTCTGCGTTACGATGGAGCCCGCCGCCGCACCGAAGGCGGAGATGAGGCGGGCCGCGAGCAGTTGCGCAAAGCCGCCTGCGATCATTGCCCCTCCCGCGCCCAGCGCGTACAGCGCCAGCCCGGCAAGCAACGCCGGCCTGCGGCCCCAGAGATCGCAGGCACGGCCCCAGGCCACCACGCCCAGGGCAAAGGCCACGAACCAGAACGACAGCGTCTGCGCCGCCTCTTCGGGCGTGGCGCGATAGGCGTGGGCGATCAGGGGCAGGGCGGGGCTGTACAAGGTTTCCACGATCTGCGGAAAACTCAGCAGCAGGATGACCAGCAAAAGAGGCGGGCGGCGAGACATGGCGGCATCGGTAAACGGAGAGCCCGTTTTTTATCCCGCCGCAATCGGACCCGTTATAGGCAAACAGACAAGAAACATCGGAACTCGGACAAATGGCCAGGCTTGCACCCAGCGACGCTTTCAACCCCGACACAATGGCGCAGCCGGTGACGGGCATCGCGTCGCGCCTGGTACGCCATGATTCCGGCTTGCACCGGCACGAACGGGGCCAGTTGCTGTTTGCCCACGCGGGTTCGATCCGCCTCGCCATGCCCGGGCTGATCTCGGTGCTGCCGCCGATCCGCGTGGCCTGGATTCCGCCTGGGGCCGAGCACCGCGTCCGGATCCATAGCGAGGTCGAATACCGTTCTATCTATCTGGACCCGGCCCGCGTCTCCCCGCCCGCGGCCGGGCCTGCCATCCTGTCCATGACGCCGCTGCTGCGCGAGGTGTTCGAACGCATCAGTCTGGAGCCGTTCGACACGGACTGGTCCCAGGGCGCTCCGCGCAACCTGCTGGCCGTCTGCATGGACGAACTGCGCGCGGCGAAGCGCGAACCCATGCTGCTGCCCGTGCCCACGGACCGCCGCCTGGCCGCGCTGGACCTGGAGGAACTGCCGCCCGAACTCGAAGCGCTTTCGCGGCGCGCGGGCGCGAGCGCCCGCACCATCACCCGGATATTCCAGCGCGAGACCGGCATGAGCTATCAGGCCTGGCGGCAACTCTGGCGCCTGCTGCACGCGGTGGATCTGCTGGCCTGCGGCCGCAGCGTGACCTCGGTCGCCTTTGACCTCGGCTTCGCCAGCGACAGCGCGTTCATCGCCTACTTCCGGCAGATGACGGGCGAGACGCCGGGGCGGTATGTGCACAGCGAGCGATGAGCCGCGATGCCGTCCGCGTCCGGCGCAAGCGAGCTAGAGACTGGCGCCCCCATCCACCACCAGCATCGCGCCGGTGACGTAGGCGGCCTCGTCCGAAGCCAGGAAAAGCGCGGCGTTGGCGATATCCCAGGGCGAGCCTTGCCGCCCCATCGGGCAGCGCGAATCGCGGAACTCATGGCCCTGGGCGGCTTCGTCCTGGTTCGAATACAGCGCGTCGGCATGCGGCGTGCGTATCATCCCGGGAACGATGCAGTTGCAACGTATCTGTTCCGCCGCGTACTGGCGGGCGATCACACGGGTCATGTGGTTCAGCCCGGCCTTGGCCGTGCTGTACGACAGGAACTGCATGGGACTCCACTTCAGGCTTGCGGTGGATGAAACGTTGATGATCGCACCGCCGCCGCGTGCGCGCATGTGCGGCAGAACGGCTCGGGACATCGCCATCGAACCGCGCACGTTGACCGCCATCACCTGGTCCCACTCATCATCCTTGACCTGCAGCAGATCCCCTTGGATCTCGATGCCCACGTTGTTGTGGAGTATGTCGATACCGCCGTGGTTGCGGATGACCTCGGCAACCACTTCCTCAATCCGGGGCGTGTCGATGACGTCGAGCGCCAGGGCGGCCGCGCGGCCGCCTTCGGCGCGGATCAGTCCCGCCGTTTCCTGCGCCGCCTCAAGCACCCGGTCCGTACAGACGACCAGCGCGCCCTCGCGCGCAAACCTGAGCGCACAGGCGGCGCCGTTGCCGACCTGGTCCGCCGCCGAGAACGATTTCTTGAGAGTCCCTGCGCCCGACACCAACGCAATTTTTCCTGCCAGCCTCATGTCGGCTTCCTTCAAGATGAATGACGTTGTCAATCGCGGGTGAATTCCGCACCGCCCTTCGGCCGGATATAGCGCGGCAGCGGCAAGCCCGCCTTCCGGGCGGCTTCCAGGATAGAGTCTTCGATTGCGCCGGCGTCGCGGATGTTGGCAAACGCGCCTTCGATGAAGTTGATGTTCGCGCCGAACACGACCATGAAACCCTCGGCAGGCTCGGTCGCGTCCTCGGGCACGGAGAATGTGTGCACGGAGCCGCCGGGCTCGTAGAGGTAGCTGCCCGCCGTCTGCGGATCCCCGGGATATTCGAGGTAGTTCCATTGCCCCTTGGTGGTGAAGAAATGCACCACGCCGGTGTGGAAATGGGTAGGCAGCCTGGTGCCGGGCGCAAACTTGCCATACAGCACCCAAACGCCATTTTCCCGATCCAGGAACAGCGGCACGATGGACGACCCGGGCGCGGCGCCGGGCAGTTCAATGCCATCCTTGATATTGACCGTCAACAGACGGTCCTGATGGGTTGTCGCATAAGGCAGGGACATGAGTACTCCTTGGTCGATCAGCCAGGTGGTGCGCAGGATTCGCGCAGGATGAGTTGAGTCTTGATGACGATGCGGTCATTGAGGGGGGGCTGGGCTTCGCGGTCCAGGCTCTTCAAGGCCAGCTGCGCCGCGCAAGTTCCCATGACTTCGAGATCCCAGCTCAGCGATGTGATGGTGGGGCTGAAGAGCTGGGACAGGTCGGTGTCGCCGATGCTGATAACGCTCACATCCTGCGGCAGCGAATAGCCGCCGTGACGAATGGCTTGCAAGGCGCCCGACAGTATCCGCGTGCCCAGGCACAGAAACGCGGTGGGACGTTCGGCATACGACAACAGGGACATCGCTTCCGAGAAGGCGAACTGCATGGCGGAATGTTCGGCCCGGATGAGCGCGGGATCGGGTTCAATGCCGCGGGCCTCGAAGGCCCTGCGGAAGCCGGCGATTCGCTCCTTGCCGGTCCTGAGCTCCGTGCCCGGCGTCAGCAGCGCGATCCGGGTATGGCCCAGGTTCAGCAGGTACTGCGCGGCCTGGAAGGCGCCGGCGGCATGGTCCACCACGATGCCCGCCGAGCCGGTTCCAAAGTCCCGGTCCAGCGCAACCACCGGCACTTCTTTCGCCAGTTTTTCGATCAGTTCGACGGACTCGCGCTCGCAAGGTCCCAGGATCAGCGCGTCGACGCGCCGGCCGCGGAAGATTTCGATCAGCGACGCTTCCCTTTTTCTCTCGTTGCGGGTACTTGCCACCAGCAGCGAATAGCCCTCGGCTTGCAAGGCGGTTTCCGCGGCGGTGATGATGCGCGCGTATAACGGGTTGGCCAGGTCGGACACCAGCAGCCCGATGACCCCTGATGACCGGGTGCGCAGGCTGCGCGCGACCACGTCCGGCTTGTAGTTGAGGTCGCGCACGGCCTGGTTGACGGCGGCGATGGCGGCGTCGCTGACCCTGCCGGTGCGATTGAGCGCGCGCGACGCGGTGCCGAGCGAAACGCCTGCCTTTTTCGCAACGTCCCGGATAGTGATGCGGTCTTTCATGCTGAGCTCTCTGCCTGTAGCGAAGTGGCTAACATACACCGTCCTCCGGCCAGGCCCGCGGATTACGAACGCGCGCGGATCGGGTGCTCGCCATCCCAGTCCTCGCTTGCTTTCCTTATCTCCGCGAAATACTCGCCCTTGCCCCCTTTCATTTCGGATAGCTCGATCATCCCACTGGGAAGATCAGGGTGCAGAAAGTACGCGAAGCGGCCGCGCAGGCCCATTCTTCCGGCATGGCCTTCACGGTATCCGCTGCGCAAAAGGCGATCCGAGTATTCATCGAAGTCATGCATCGTCCAGAACGCGATGTGTTGCGCGCATTCCCCGGCACGCTTCAAGGAATCGAGATACAGGGATGGCGCATCGTCGCGTTGCTGGATCAGTTCGATCTGCAGATCCCCTGAATTGGCCAGGGCGATAGAAAGCCGCGGCGGCCGGGATTCCGCGCCGTAGTAGCGGAACTCCGTGGTCCCGACCTCTTCCTTGTAGAACCAGGGTCCCACGCCCAATACCCCGGCCCAATGCGTCATGGCTTTTTCTATGTCCCGCACCACATAGCCCACCTGGCGCACGCCGTTGAAGAATGTACTCATTGCCGCTTCCTCTCAGTTCATGTGGGCGCCGCCGTTGACGTCCAGTGTCGTGCCGGTCACATAGCTGCTCAGGTCGCTGGCCAGGAACAGGCAGGCGCCCGCGACCTCGTGGGGCCGTCCCGCCCGTTGCAGCGGCCAGATCCGGGCCGCCTCGTCCTTGCTCTGGTCCGATCGTCCGGTACGGGAGAAATCCGTGGTGATCAACCCCGGCGCGATCGCATTGACCCGGACGTTGCTGGCGCCCAGCTCCTTGGCCAAGGCTCGCGTCAGCCCCTGGACGCCGGCCTTGGCGGCGCAATAGTGGGCGCCGCCGAAGACGCCGCCGCCGTTCTGCGCCGACAGGGACGAAATGCTCACGATGCTGCCGCTCGCGCGTTCGACCATGTAGGGCACGGCCGCCTGGCTCAGGTTGAAGACGCCCTTGAGGTTGACCCGGACGACACGGTCGAAATCCTCTGCGGCAATATCCCGGAAGATGGCCTTCTGCGTAATCGCGGCATTGTTGACCAGAATGTCGATCCTGCCCCCCGACCAGCGCGCGACCTCACGCACCGCCGCGGCGCATTGCCCCGCATCGCCCACGTCGCAGTCCAACGGCAGCACGCTGGCGGCGGCCGCGCCCAGATCCTGCGCGCCTTGCCTCATCTGCGCCCCGTCCAGGTCCAGCAGCGCCACCCGGGCGCCATGCTCCAGGAACAGCCGGGCCGTGGCCCTGCCTATGCCCTTGGGATGCGCGGCGCCGGAGATGATCGCAACTCGGCCATCAAGCAGTTTCATGGGGATCTCGCAGCATGGATATGGAGGAGGGAGCGGCGCTCACTGCGGCGGGATGCCGGCGTCCTGGGCCACGGCTTTCCAGGCCTCGATGTCCGCGATGCTGGCCTGCGTGTGCTTGGGACCGGACACGTAATGCGCCGTGATCCCCAGGGCCAGCAGCTTGTCGGCGATGTCGGGCTCTTTCAGAACCTTTTCCAGGGTCGCAGAGAGCTTCTGCACGATGGGGGCCGGCGTTTCGGCCGGCACATACATGGCCCAGTTCAGGTCCCGGTCGAAATCTATGCCTTGTTCCTTGTAGCTCTGCACGTCCGGCACGCTGGGCGAACGCTTGGTACAGACAGCCAGCGCCTTCACCTTGTGCTGCGTGACCATGGGCGTGGCCGTCGCCATGTCCACGAACCCCAGATCGACGTGACCGCCGATGACGTCCGTGATGACCTGGGGCGTGCCCTTGTAGGGCACGTGCTCCATCTTCAAGCCGCCTTTCTGCACCATGACTTCGCCGCAGAAATGGCCGGTCGATCCTATGCCCCAGCTGCCGTACTGCACCGGCGCCTTCCTGGACGTCGACAGCTTCCTGAGCTCGGCGACGTTGTTCGCCGGAAAATCATTGGCGGCGATCACCATGATCGCGGAATTCCCTATCGCTCCCAGCGAGATGAAGCTCTTGATGGGATCGTAGGGCAGCGACTTGTACACGGCCGGCGCAAGCACGTGCGTGGTCATGCCGCCGATCGTAATGGTGTAGCCGTCCGGCGCCGACCTGGCGGCCGAGGCGATGCCTATGGTGCCGCCGGCGCCGGGCTTGTTCTCCACGATGACGGGCTGTTTGAGTTCGGTGGCGAATCGCTCGGCAAGAATGCGGCCCAGCGTGTCGCCGCCGCCGCCCGCGGAGAAAGGCAGCAGCATCCGGATGGGATGGTCGGGATAGCCATCGGCATGCGCCGCGGACGACGTGAGTACTGCCAACAACAGTGCTGCCTTGGACAACATTTTCATTTTTTGTCTCCTCTTGGGCATTCGCCGGCGGCAGCGCTGGATCAGGCTGCAGGACGGATTTCTTGTTTTCAGTACGGCAACAACTAGCCTGGCGCCGCCTCCTGAACGGCGCCAGGCCAGGCTTTACAGCAGCCCGAGAGAACGCAGCTTGGCGTTCTGACAGGAGTACGGCCTTTCACAGATGATCTTGTCGGAATCGGGCGCGAACTCGAATGTCGCGGCCATGCGCACCCGGAAGGTCCTGCCGGTAGGCTCGTAGGTCTTGCCGTCCACGCTGAACGGACCGGTGTGAGTGCCGGAAAGCCAAAACTCGACCAGCACCGTATCGGTACCCTCGGCAGCGGCAATGGCGATGATCTCGTTCTTCAAATCGGGAAAGGACGCGCGCGACGAGAGGAAGTAGCCCATCACCTGGTCCGTGCCGTCAAAGGTTGCGCCGCTCGAATGCATCTCGTAGCGAGGGTGCTCGAACGTGTCGATGACCTGGTCCCATTCCTGGACACATTCCAGCGCCATGTGATCGATCACGGTCTGCACGCGCGCCGCCTGGAGTTCCTTGCCCATAGCCTGCCCTTTTGATGTTGTGGAAACGTTTCCACAAATTATGCATGCTTTTCTATTGGGCTATACCTAGGGATTTCCATATGAGTGCGGGAACGATTTATTTCCGACGCACGATGCTGAGCAACAACTGAAGCAGCCGGTCGGCGCTGACCTGGCCGGCATTGCTTTCCAGCCTCAAGCTGTATTTCAGATATACAAGGCTTAGGCTGTTAATTTGAAATACACAATATGGTTTGCTGTCTTTTCACAAATCATGGTTTGTATTTCGAAAATACAAACCATGAACTGTATTTCATGGAAAACACCCGCTTTCCACTTGCCTGGGCCGCCCGGCCCCCGCGAGCCGCAACAACCGCCTGAAGCTCAAGACCCCGCGCAACCCGACCCGATCCTGGACGCGGGCAAGGGCGTATCCCCCGACGTGTTCCCGGCGAACTTGCGGATCTTCTCCGCCAATTCCGGCGTCGGCTTCTCGTAGCCATAGCAGTACGGCGGCGTCGGAGCCGACTCGGGGCGGTAGTCCTGCAGCACCGGCTTGGCGTCGCCCATGTACAGGTTGTCCTTCAGGCGCAGAAAGGCCTTGAAGTCGCGCGTGTAGCCGTTCTGGGACTTCAGTTTCTCGTAGGCGCCGCGGTCGGATTCGCCGTTCTCCAAAGCGCTGCGCTTGGCTGCGGTGGGGATATAGCTGCAGTAATTGACGTTGACGCCTTCCACCGTCGGGAAGAACTCGGGCTCGACGCATTTGCGCTGCGCGTCGTTGTTGAAAATGTTCCCTTCGACAAAGGCCTTGGCCTCCAGGCTGAAACTCATGCCATAGAAGTCCCAGTTTTCCAGCAGATTGTTGAACAGGTGGAAAGTGCCGAACTGCCCCCTGGGATTGCGCTGCACGGTATTGAAGAAGTAATTGTGATGCAGCGTCACCCGCGCGATCGAATCGCGCTCGTAGTTCTCGAACAGGTTCTTGGAGGTGATGTTGTTGAGCAGCATGACCTTGTTCGAGTTATGGAACTTGGTCCATGAGATCGTGACGTCGGTGGAGCCGTTCTTCACGTTGAGCAGCCTGTCGGACATGCGCGACAGGTCCATATGGTCGACCCACACGTCGCGGCTGCCGTTGGCCACGTTCACCGCTTGCGTCAGCCGGTTCAGGCGTCCGTCTATCGTCAGATGCGTAAGAATGACGTTCTGGCTGCCGTATACGCCGAACCCGTCGTCGATCAGGGCGACGCGCTTGCCGCGTCCGTCTATGGTCGTATTCGACGGCACGCGCAGCTGCGAATTCAGGACGATGGTCATGTCGGACGCGAAACGGATCCAGGTGGGCCCCTTCTTGGCCTGCGCCAGCGCGGCGCGCAGCGTTCCCGGACCCGAGTCCTGGTCGGACGTGACGTCGATGAACTTTCCGCCCAGTCCGCCCGTGGCCTTGGCGCCGTAGCCCTCGCGCTGCTGCAGCAGCGCGGAAACGGCAGCGCAGCGCTCGTCCGGCCGTTGGCAGGACTCGTTGGCGGCGGCAGCGGCGCTGTACAGCATGGCCGCGGCCAGCAGCCAGCGCATGGTCTTGATTCCTGACTTCATCGCATTACTCCCTATTGCTGCACGGACCGGTCCGCGGGCGTCACATGGCGCCAGATTCCGCCGCTCAGGCGCAGGTTCTCGGGCGGTCCGGCCAGGTGTTCCCTGAGCCGTTCGAAATACGCCTTCTGCCAACGCTGCGAGTACGCCTCGGCATCCTCGCCGGGCTCGGCCGCGGGCAACATCGCCAGCGTGTAGGCCACCTGGCCGTTCTCCCAGCGCGGCGCGTAGAACACCGAGGGCACGCGCATGCGATGCGCCAGGTGCGAGGCGAAGCCGGAATACGTCACTTCCTGCCCTTCGAAGCGCGTGCGCGGCGCGGCGGGATTGGCCGCGCCGTCTAGGGCCAGGCACAGCACATAGCCGGAAGTCAGCGCGCGCATGCAGGCCTTGGCGACCTGCGCCTCGGTCTGGTCCGCGGTGGAGATCAAGGCCTCGGAATAGCTGCTCTGCGCGATGTTGGGCGCGGTCGCGAGCCAGCGCGACGGGATGCCCACCAGTTCCAAGGCCATGAGGCCCGCATACATGGGGCCGACGTGCGCAGTGGCCACCACCACGCCCCGGCCGGCCGCCAGCAACGGCGCGAAGAAACGCTCGCCGGTGTCGAGTTCACCCAGCACCTGCATGGCTTCCTCGACGTTTTCCTCGCGGCATTCGAGCCAGTCGAACAGCAGGTGATCCACCAGATGGCCCCAGCGCGCGCGGCGTTCCCACTGCGCGCGGTCGATGCTGGTGTCGCCGCGCATGGCCCAGGCCCAGTCCAGCCGCGCCTGCGGGATCGGCGTGGTATCGAGCCGTTCCTCCAGCTGCGCCAAGGCCTGCTTGAAGGTGGCCGGCAGCCGTTCGCCGCGTTGCGCGATGTATTTCCCGAACAGCGCCTCGGCCTCCTGCCTGCGCCCGGCCTGCGACAGCGCGCTGATGGTCGCGCGCTGCCACAGCGTCTTTTCCGGAGATTTCTCCAGCAGATGCAGCATCTGGTCGGCGGCGGCGTCGTACTGCAGCGTGTAGCGCAGCGCGCGCGCGTAGAAGGCCCGCGTCTGCTCCAGCTCCGGCGCCAGGTCGGTGGCCTGCTTCAAGGGCTCCAGCGCCTCCTTGTAGCGTCCGGCGCGCAACAGGGTTTCGCCATGCAGCGTGAGCAGTCTCACGTCCGCGGGCGCCGCGCTCAAGCCTGCCTCGAAATGCGCCAGGGCGTGCGTCTTGCGGTCTTCCTCGGTGCCGCGCCGCAGATGCGCCAACCCCAGCGACGAGCGCAAGGCCGGGCAGTCATGGCCGGAATTCAACGCCCCCTCGCCGAACTGGATCGCCGATTCCACCCTGCCGTCTTCCAGCAAGGCGCGCACGGCCATGGTCGCCACGCGCTCGTTCGGCAGCTCGCCGGGGTCCAAGGCCGCAGCGGTGGCCGCCGCCTCGGCCGCGTCGCCGTTGCGCACGAACGCCAGCATCCAGGCATAGGCCTCGCCGGGTTCGCGCCGGGCCAGCTCCATGGTGGAGCGCGCGACCCCGGCGGCTTCAGCCGTCCGCCCGGCCTGCACGCGCAGCTGGATGCGAGCGGCATGCAGCGCCGCGGCCTCCGGTTCTATATCAGCAGCGGCGTCAGCCTGCGCGATGGCGCGGTCCCATTGCTCGGTGCGACCGAAGAGGCTGGCGAGCAGGCGGCGTTCGTCGGCGCGTGCCGGGTAGACGGTGACCAGTATTTCCAGCGCGGCGATCGCAGGCGCGAGCTTGCCTTCCTTCACGAACGGCGCCACCAGCAATCGGCGCGCGTCGCGCCAGCCATCCCTGGAATGGCGCAGCGCCGACTCGAGCGCGACCATTTCGCTCATGGGATCGGCCGCGTCATGGATGCGCTTGATGACATCCCGCAGCCGGGCCGTGGCATCCGCCTCGGCCGGACGCTTATCGATGACCGTATCAACCATGACGCAGCCCCCTCAACAAAGCCATCGCCACGCGCGCGATGAACATGAGCACAAAGCCCAGCGCCAGCGCCTGCAGCAGCAGCATCGCCGTGCGCGGACTGCTGGGACGGTCCGTGGGCACCGGTTGCGCGATGATGGACAGGTAGCGCTGCAAGCGCAGGGTGTCCGTCATGGCCTGCTGGTAGGTCTGCTGCGCCAGGGTCAGGTTCGAATCCGCAAACGCCTGGGTATTGCGCAGCGCCTCGTACGACTTGAGCTGTTTCGCTTCCGTGTTGCCGTCGCCGCTCAGGCGCTGGCGCACGCCGGCCAGCCGCTTCTTCAAGGTCGCAACCTGCATCTCGGCAGGCTTGAGCATGAAGTGATCCTTGTTGCCCAGCGCGCGGATCTTGTCCAGATTGATCTGCGCGTTGCTGAGCTCCGCCTCCAGCTGGCTGGACAGGTTCAGCAGCATGGCCACCGTGGCCGTCGGATCAATGTTGCCGTGGGCGGTCCGCCACGCCGTCAGCGCTTCGCGGGCGGCCAGCGCCTTCTGCTCCGCCAGCTTCATGGATTCCTCGCTCACCTTCAGCTTGTCGGCCACGCCCTTCTCGTTCATGGTGCTCACGAATTCCTCCGCCAGCCCGATGAGCGCCTTGGACAGCAGCGCCGCATCCTCCGAGGAAAACGCGCTCACGCGCAACACGTCGATCTGCTCCAGCGCGTTGAAGGAGACTTTGACCGAGGCCTGGTAGGCGCGATAGAGATCGTCCTCGCTGGAATCCTCGGACAGGTGATTCACCGGGTCCATGCCGCCGCGGATCAGGTACTGGCGCAGGCCGACCTTCCGGTCGAGCTGCTGCATGGCATCGCGCGACTTGAGGAAGTCGGCCACTGCCCAACCGTCGACGAAGCCGCCCAGCATGCCGCCCGCATTGCCCGTGGTCAGCAGGCTTGCCGCGGCGCCGCCTGCGCCCTGCTGGCCGGAGGCCGACTGCACGAAGAACCGCGACTCCGCCTCGTAGCGGGGCGTGGCGATGCAAAGCGCATAGACCAGGGCGCATGCCACCGGCGCCAGCACGATGAGCGTGTTGATCCAGCGGTGGCGGCGCCGCTCGCGCAGCGCCGACTGCCGTTCGCGGCGGCGGCGTTCGATCTCGGAGCGGGCCTCAGATGCCGATTCCGCTTTCCTCGAAGCCGCTTCCGAAGACGTCGTCGCCTGCGCTGCCGGATTCGCTCCTTGATCGTCTCGGGGGAAACTTGCGGATGCACTGGTCGAGGTCGTCTTCGATGCTGAGTGCGCTTCGTTCATAAATCAAGCCCTTGAAGCAATAGTCCGCCAACTGATTCTGGCGGTAACTGGAGAGAATGAGGGTCCGGCCAACCAGCCGCTCTTCGAACAACGCCAGCCACAGGCGGGTGAAGCGGCAGGGTTCGAAGGGAATGGCTCCTTCGATCACGTAGACGTCGAACGCCGGCGCCAGCGCCAGCGCGAACGAAAACTCCTGCCGGATGTAGAGCGGCCAATGTTCCATGGGCCGGGCCAGGCATTTGGGATCGCTGATCAGGTCCGCGACCAGTTCGTGCGTCGCCTCCGCGTCGATCTCGTACATCTCGCTGACGAAGTCGATCATGCTCAGGCCGTTGGCCTTGCCGCGGATGAAACCTTGCCGGCCTATCGCCCAGGAGACATTGCCGTCGTGCTTGACGAAGCCGCTCCTGGGCGGACGCAGGCAGCACAGCACGTCGACGATCTGGCGATGCATTTCCGGCGCGGGCGACAGCAAGGCGTAGCGCCCGACGGGTATGTCGAGATCGACATTCGAAAGCAGCGCCTGCCTGCTTCCAAATGCATAAGGTTCATCGGTGACGCCATTGAGATGGATCATCTTGCTCCCTCACATGGGCTGGACGTTGGGACGGGCCAGGCGCTCCGCCGCCAGGGCGACCACCATCAGGAAAACCAGCGACGTCAGGAAATAGCCCAGGCTCGCGTCGTGCGAGGAATAGGCCTCGAAATAGGCCGAGCGCAGCAACTGCATGCCGTGCGCCAGCGGCAGCCACAACATCCAGGGGCGCAGGTGCTCGGGCAACTGCTCCGACACGAAGAACACGGCCGCGAAGATCTGCAGAAAGCGCTCGATGATCGGCGCCAGCCTGAGAAAGAAATGCCAGAAGGTCGCGATCGATCCGAACAGCACGCCCAGCGCAGCCCCGAAGCAGCCCATCAGCACGACAAAGAGCAGGAACCCCGGCCAACTCTTCGGCAAGGTGATGAGCTCCAGCGCATGGCCCGCGCTGATCAACACCATGAAAACCGCTATGTACACCGATACATAAATGAGCGCCTGCACCAGCGCGCACATCAATGGCGTGACGCCCTGGAAGTTCAGCAACCCGCGCGCCGATACATACGCCGTACTGCTGCGAAAGACGATCTGCCGGAACATGATCCAGGTGGTGGCGCCCAACAGCGAGAACGTCTGCACGTCCATGCCCATGATGTAGTGCGTGCCCATCAGGATGTACAACGACGAAATCAGCGTCAGCAGCACGACCGGACCGACCAGCGCCCATACCAGCGCGATCCGGCTCTCGCCATGCATGACCCGCAGCTGGTAGATGAACATCGCCAGCAGCGTGCGGCCCACCGGCCGGACCTGCGCCGAGTGGCTGGGGTCGTGCCCCTGGTGCAGGTCCTGCAGGCGCTCCCGCAATATCGCCAGGTCGCCGGCTTCGTCCGGCGGCACCTCGACTTCCAGCGCAATGTCGTTGCGCGAGGCATGCCGGCGCGCCTCGCGCGCCTCGTCCTGCTTGCGCCGCTCCACGCGCCGCGCATGCGCGGCGGCCAGGCGCTCGTCTTCCGCCACCAGCTTGGCCGGCATGTATCCGGGCGCGAACACCTCCACGCCGTCGCGGATGTCCATTTCCAGCAAGCGCACGATGACGCGCAGGCGCCGCCGCGAAAAGTCGGCCAGCGTCTCGTCGACGGCGCTGCGCGCGATCTCCGCGTCCAGCTCCGCCTGCACCGCTTCATACACCGTGCGCCGGGCGGCCACCGAATCGTGCGGCTCGCCCTGCAGCCGCGCGATCAACGGTTTCAGCAGGACCGCCGGCGTGGCCTTCGCTTCAAACAGCGCGGCCGGATCCAGACGCCACGCCGCGCCTCCGGACCCTACCGTGTAGTTGCCTTGCTTGCGGCGCGAACGCCAACCCTTGATCCGATCCTCGTTACTCATCGACACGCTATTGATTCACGCCCGACGAGCCGCCCGAATCGCTGTCGATCGCCCGCGTTGCGCTGAAGCCGGCGCTCATGGTGACGCGGAATGCCGACAGGACCTTCTGCACCTGGGTGAAGGGCGCATCGGATATGTAGATGGCCTGGCCTTCATGCACGCTGAACTCGCGCGCCAGCGCCACCTGCTCGGGACGCGTCAGGTCGAACTGGTAGACCACCGGCAACTGGTCCGGCTTGCCTTCGACGCCGGCCTTGGCGGGCGTGAACAGGAACACGGAACGCGGATCCGCCAGCTTGTCGTCCAGGCCCCTGGAGTCCGCCAGCGCATCCAGCACGGTGTAATTGCGCTTGCTAATGGCCACGCGCCCCTGGTTGCCGGCGGCGCCCAGCACGGTCAGGTATTCGCGCGAGTCGTACGCGGTAATGACGTCGCCCGAGCGCAACAGGATGTCGTTGTTCTGGTTGCGGTAGATATCCGACAGGCGCACCGACGCCACCTGGTTGTCGCGGCGCAGGCTGATGACGAGCTGCTCGGGATTGGTCTGCACCGGAGCCGCCTGCGCCAGCGCGCTGCTCAGGCGCTGCGCGGTCTGCGTGATGGGATACATGCCCGGCTTGGTCAGGTTGCCCTGCACCGTCACCATCTGCCCGCGCGCATCGGCGGCGCGCGTCACGCTGACGTCGGCGCCCACGACGAGCTTGGCCAGACGCGCGACGACCGCGTCTTGCAACTGCGCCAGGGTCATGTTGGCGGCATGGAATTTCCCCAGGATGGGGAAGCTCACGTTCCCCGTCGGGTCTATCTCCTGGTTGCCCAGATCGCTCACGCCCGAGGGGTCGGCCGCGAACACGCCCAGCCCGCCGCGCTCCCACACCTTCACGTTGATGCCGTCGCCCGGCACCAGGCGGTCGAAGCCGGCCTGCGTCAGATCGCGGTATCGCACCGGAAAGTCGGAAACGTCGGGCACCCGGCTCGCCTGCGCAAGCTCGCGCGACACAGGCATCACGATGACATCCTTGGCATCGTGAGCCCCCGTCATCTCGCTCAACATCGGGCCGGAACGCGGCAGTTGGCAGCCCGTCAACAAAAGCGTGGCTATCACCACCGTGGCCAGGGCCGCCTTGCGCCGCGGTCCTGCAGCCGGGACGTACATATGCATAAGATCCTTTGTTTCAACGGCCGGTCAGGCCTGCATCAGGCGCGGCTCGATATCCATGCGCTCATCGTTCTCGGACACGGCCATGACAGGCATGCACAGGCCCATAAACTTGGTCAGCATGGCATCGAGCGAAAACAGCTTCTGCGCCCGGTCCCGGCTGTTCGTCCTCAATTGCTCGTTGCTGCGCACCTGGTCCACCATGGAGGCGACCTTCTCGCAGGCCTCGTGCAGATCGGGATGATCGACGCAGCTGAGCAGATGGCCGGTTTCGTTCTCCACGAAGCACTCGCCCGCGCCGCCCGCCGGCGTCGAGATCACCGGCACGCCCACGAGCTGGGCCTCGATCAGCACGTTGGGCAAGCCTTCGTAGCGCGACAGCAGGACGCTGGCGTCCATTTGCGAATACCAATAGCCGACGTGGTTGGACAGGCCGACCAGCAATAGCCGGTCGGTCACGCTCAGTTCCTCAGCCAGCGCCTCGATGTTTTCCCGCAGGCGGCCATCGCCCACGATGACGAAGCGCGCCTGTGGACGCTCCTTCAAGTACATGGCGGCCAGCTTGATCCAGAGCTGTGGCCGCTTGTCCGGCTCCAGCCTGAACACGCCGCCGATGGTCTCGGTGGCGTCGCTGGTGCTTTCCTGGAAGGCCTTCCACTTCTCCACGTCCGCGTCGGACGCGTCCAGCGCCAGATCCGGCACACCGTTGTACAGGATGTGGAAGCGCGTGATGGGTATGCCCAGCCATTCCGAATAGGCCTCCGCGGCCTTGCAGCTATTGCTGACGAACACCACCCCGGGCACCTGGGCCAGGGCCTGGTACAGCTCGGGATACTCTTCGCGGAAGCGGTCCTTGCGGATGTTCGGCGGCAGCCCGCGGAAGACCAGGTGGATGGTCGGCGCGCCGGCCAGCAACGCGGCAAGCGCGCCGAACAGGCACGTGCCGTCCTGCCACAGGCTCACCACGTCGAAGGGATTGGCCCGCAGAACCGGCGCCAACCGCGTCACGCCGTAATGCACGGGCGGCGGCAATTGCTCCAGCAAGCGGCCCAGATTGCCGTCGGGCACGGTCTGGTGGGACACGGAAATAGCGGGCAGGCGATTGATTTCCGTGACCGGAATCTGCGCCTTCACCAGCACGGGCAGGAAGAAGTCCAGCCCCTGCTTCTTGGTCGAGCCCGCCGGCTCGGTGTGCTGCTTCACCATGACCTCGACCTTCTTCGGCAGCATGTGCACGTCCGCCGGCCGGCGCTCGGGCGTCTCGGCCAGCCGGGTCAGTTCGCCCGCAAGCCGGGTCAGCTGCCGCTCGGCGCCGCCGGGACCGAGGCTGCCCGTCACCAGCGCCACCGATACTGGCTTTTCCACCGGTTGCTCGACGATCTGCCGGTCGCGGAAGTGCAGGATCGCGTGCTTCATCGACACGATCCGGACGTCCTTTCCGACCAGTCCTTCCTCGGACTCGAAGCGCTGGTAGAAGACGTAGTCGCTGGCCAGGTCATTGGCCAGCTCCGCCGCCTTGCTGCCGGGAGCCAGATGCTTCATCACCGGCGCGATCGCATCGTAGGCGTCCGCCAGCAGGCCGCGCTTGCGCAACCGCTTGGCGAATTCGACGCGCATGTTGCGGTCCGTGTTCTCGGAGATCAGCCGGCGGAACAGCTCGTCCGATTGCTTGTGCGCGCGGATGTCGCTGAGCAGCTTGGCGCGGGAAAACAGGCGGTCCGGGTTCTGCGTCGACGGCGGCAGATGGCGGTCGACCAGCGACAAGGCCTCGTCGATCTTCCGTTCCTTCACCAGGCGCGTGGCGCAGTAGCGGACGATCAGAAAATCGTCCGGGCACTCCTGCAGCAGGGTCGCCCACTGATCGGCCATGCCTTCGTTCAGGCCGGCTGCTTCCTTCAGCCTGAGCAGCAGGAAGCGGACCTTCGAGTCTGCCATGTAGTCGCGCGCCAGCGCTTGCGCGCGGGCCAGGTTTTCCTGCGCGACTTGAACCCGCACCGACGCCGTGACGATTTCCTCCAACTGAGCCTGTACCGCTTGAAGACCGGACGCAACGTCCACCCGCTCGGTAGTCAGTGGGGGATTCATGCGGCCTTCCTCCTGTTGATCTTCTCGATCCACACCAGGCAGCGTTCGATGTAGTGATCGAACTGCGCCGGGTTCTCGGAACGTTCCTTGAGCTGGCGCCAGTAAGGCAGGGCCTGCTCGAAGCGGTGCAGCCGCATGGCGCCGACGGCGGCCAGGCGCAGGCCGATGGGATCATCGGACACGAGCTTCAGGATCCGCTCGCCCAGCGCCAGGCGTTCGGTGGTGCTGGCCGGATCCAGCGCGCGCGCTTCGGCATACAGCGCGGCGATGATGCGCCGCTTTTCGTGGTCGACTTCCGTCATCGCGGGCCACGACTGCGCCACGCGCTCCAGCAGGTTCCAGGCAGCCTGGTGATCGCCTGAGGACAGGATCTCGCGGGCACCACGGATGGCGCGGGGGCCGAGCCTGCCCAGCTGACGCTGCGCTTCGTCCTTGGCGCTCTGGTCGGCCGCGGTGTGGTCGAGCACCGTCTTGTAGGCGTCGATGGCTTCGCCGAACCAGCCGCCATGGAAGGCGACCCGGGCAAAGTGCAGCTGCGTGCTGAACGAGGCGGGATCATTGGCGGCAGCTTGCTCAAGATGCCGCATGGCGGTCTTCTTGTCGCCCAGCGCATCGGCCGCGCGGCCGCGCATGGCGTGCAGTTCGGGGAAATCGACCTGGGAATCGAGTGCGATGTCCGTGAGTTCGATGACGTCCTTGTGATTGCCCGCCACCAGCGCGGCCCGCACGCCCAGACGCATCGCACGCTCGAAGGCGCGCTGCGCGCGCGCGCCGGCCAGGGCATCCGGATTGAGCAGACGATGCGCGCAGATCCGTTCGGCCGCATCGCGCAGGCGTCCTTCCTCCAGCGCGCGGCCGCCTTCATCGACCCAGGCCTGCGACTGCGAATGCAGCCACGCGCCGATGTCTTCCTGTTCGCTGTCCGCCAGCTTGCGCGAGACCGCCAGCATGGCCGCGGCCTGGATGCAGCCGCGCCACGAAGCTTCCTTCACGAGTTCCAGCACGTCGCCATCGGCCAGCGCGGGGGATTCGGCGGCCAGGCTGCGCAAGCCGGCGCGGTCCCCGGCCAACAGCCGGTCACGCCACAGCATCGCAAAGCCGCGGCCATACGTCGGCATGGTCGCGCGGACCTCGTGGACCCAGCGGATGGCGGCTTCCATGTCGCTGCTGGCCTGCAGCAGGGAGAGCACCGTGTCGGCGGCTTCCACCGCTTTCTCGTCGTCGGGCGAGGAGATGCGGAACAGCTGCTTCCAGTTGCCCAGGGATTCGTCCACATAGCCCAGCTGTCCGGCGGAAACGGCCGCGATGCGCACGATTTCCGGGGTCTCGATCTCGTCGCCCAGCAGGCCGGCGGCCAGCGAGTACGCCACATCATGGCGTCCCAGCTTGAACTGGTTTCGCATCAGGATCTGCTCGGCCTTGCTGCCGGACGCCAGCGCGCCATCGGCGCTGCCCAGCAATGCCAGCGAGCCTTCGTAGTCGCCCAGCTCTTCCTGGATGCGCGCGAACAGCAGCGTGTGATCGGGCAGTCCGGGGTGACGGCGCAGCACGTCGCGCAAGCGGCGCGAGGCCTCGCGCAGATTGCCGGCGTCCCAGAGCTTCTCGATGCGGTCGACGCTTTCGTCGGCGGCGAGCTTGGGCGCGGAAGACTGCGGCGTGGACGCGCTCAGGCGCGGCCGTATGAAATTCTTGAACCAGTCGGAGCACAGGCGCTCCGCGAAGGCCGGCGTGTAGTGGGTCAGGTCGAGCCCGCCGTTCTCCATCGCGTCGGCCTGGCCGATCTTGTTCATCAGCGGCGTCGGATCGTAGCAAGGCACGCCGATGCGCTGCGCGCTGGCGGTCACGGCGGCGATCAGCTGTTCGCGCTGTTCAATCGGCGCGTTGTCCGGCGTGTAGGCGTTGACGTGGGTGACGAACACCACCTTGTCGCGGCCCAGCAGGTCGACGAGCTGGTTCATCTCCTGCTCGATCTCTTCGTCCGTCTGGTCGCGCTTGACGATGCGGGAGAGCAGGTCCCGGTCTTCCGGGGTAAGCGCCTTGAAGACCGGCTCCTGATCCAGCAGGGCGCGCCGTTCGGTGAGGCGGTCGGCGTTGGCCAGCGACCAGAACATCCGGGTGCGCGCGCGGTCGGCGAAGAATTCGCTGAAGTAGCGCACCAAGTAGTTGGACTGTATCGGGTAGCCGTCGATGGCCAGCAGCTTGCGCGAGGACAGTTCGACCACGTACAGGTCGGCCGGCTTGTGCGTCCCGCGCAGCGCCTGTTCGCCGTTCGAGGGGCGAAAGATCACGCGCTGCACGTCGGCGGGAATCTCGGCTTGGCCGAACATGAAGCGCGCCTGCTGCAGCGCTTCGGCGCTGGTGTGCACGAAGCCGTAGTTGCGCCCGAGTTGCAGCTTGATCGGGTAACGGCCCACCCCATCGCGCAGCGGCGTATGGATGCGGCAGGTTCCAATCGGAGCAGTGGTAAAAGCAGCCATTCAGGGCTCTCCTCTAGAGATCGATCGTGAGCCTGAACTCAAAGAGTCCAGTACAGGAGGTCGGACTGAAGCCGCTTGGTGTCAAGCACGGACTTCAGGTCGCATACCATGCCGCCGCTCTTGACCAGAGTCGGCATGTCGTCCCAAATCGAGTCCATGGTTTCGCGGTGCGGCACCGCGAGAATGAGCACATCCATATCCCGGAACTGATCGCGCTCCACGAGCTTGATGCCGTACTCGTGCTCCATCTGCTCCGGGTCGACCATCGGGTCGCAGGCGACCGGAGTGATGCCGTAGTCGCCCAGCGCCTTGTACAGGTCGACCACCTTCGAATTGCGGATGTCGGGGACGTTCTCCTTGAACGTCATGCCCAGGATGCCGACGCGGGTCGAGGCATTGAGGCGGCCGTTGCGCGCCAGCGTCTGAACCACGCGCGACGCGACGTGGCTGGCCATGCCGTCGTTGATGCGGCGGCCGGACAGGATGACTTCGGGGTGATAGCCCAGTTCCTGCGCCTTGGACGTCAGGTAGTACGGATCGACGCCGATGCAGTGGCCGCCCACCAGGCCGGGCGAGAACTTGAGGAAGTTCCACTTGGTGCCGGCGGCCGCCAGCACTTCCGAGGTGCGGATGCCGACCAGGTCGCAGATCTTCGACATTTCGTTCATCAGCGCGATGTTGATGTCGCGCTGCGTGTTCTCCAGCACCTTGGCCGCCTCGGCGACCTTGATGGAAGAAGCGCGGTGCACGCCGGCGTCGATGATCTGCTCGTAGACGCCCGCGATGATTTCCAGCGATGGCTCGTCCTGGCCGGACACGATCTTGACGATCTTTTCCAGCGGATGCTCACGGTCGCCCGGATTGATCCGCTCGGGGCTGTAGCCCAGCTTGAAATCGATGCCGCAACGCAGGCCGGACACCTTCTCCAGCTCCGGTCCGCAGATTTCCTCGGTCGCGCCGGGATGAACCGTGGATTCGAAAACGACGATGCAGCCAGGACGCAGCACGGGGCCGATGGAGCGGCAGGCGCGGACCAGCAGCGAAAAATCCGGATTGTTCTTTTCGTCCACCGGAGTCGGAACGGCGACCACGAAGAAGTCGCAGCCTTCCAGTTCTGAAATCTGGTCGGTGAACTGCATGGGGGAAGCCAGCAATACGTCGCGCTCGATCTCGCCAGTCCAGTCATCTCCCTCTTTCAGTCGTGCGATCCGGCGCTTGTCCACATCAAAGCCGATAACATCAAAGCGCTTGGAAAATGCCACTGCCACCGGCAGGCCTACATATCCAAGGCCACACACTGCGATTCTCTTTACCACGGGGGACCTCACTGTTTTCGTCGTGTCGAGGACACTAGAAATTGACGTCCGGAGGCGCGAATTCGATAGGGAATCGAATAATGTTTGCCCTATTCCGGACGGGCGTATTGCTTAAAAATTATTACAGCTCGATACGCCGTAAAACGGTTTTGGCGACGAGCCAGGGAATCGTAAAGGCCATAGTCAGCAAACTTCTTTCTAAAAATTTTTATTGCTGTGGAAATACGTCAGATTCGCCGTAATAAACCCCGGGAAATCCCTCAAACAATTACATCCATTACATAAATCGCAACATTGTTCCGCCGGGCAATTGTTAGTGAATATTAAAAAGCGTTTTTCCTGGTTCGATTTAACCAAAATGAAAAAACATAATCCCGGCAAGGGGTTATTTATTAATAGCCCCGGGAAATGTCATATTCCAAAACAGCACGGCTACAGTCATTATTCAGACATAACAAAGCCTGACTCGCGCGTTGCAGGGAGTAAGTGGTCGCACACGCCGTTTCCGCGCAAAGAGAAAATCCCGTCAAGGCGGGCTTTTCTATGACCGAGGCCCCCTGCTGTGCGCCAAAAGCTTCTCACCGCGGATCCAACCGGCCGCAGCCTGTACGCCGTCGGCCAAGTGAAGATACAAACGGCGCCGCCGCTACGCACTCTTGCCCCGCCCATGTCGGCACAAGGCGAGTACCAGCATGGCCGTCAGGCCAAAACACACCGCAGACGATCCGATTTTGGGAATAAGCGACTGTTTTCGATCGTTTAGCCCGCACAACGGGCGTCGATTACAGATAATCTTTACCGGTCACATTACGTAACTTTCCGAAATGACCACATCTCCAACCTCCGATGGCCCGAAGCTTCCCTCAAAGAAGCAACTCGCACTCAGCGTTACGTCGGCGCTCCGCGTCGCCGGACCTGATCGCGATGGCAAACCGCACAAGCTTCGTCAAATCGACGTCATGCGCCGCACAGGCATGTCGCGGACCACGCTGAAACCGCTCCTGGATACGACCGATTCGAGCCAGCGCAACCCGGACCTGTCAACGCTTCAAAAGCTGGCCGAGGCGATGGGAGTGCCCGTGGCATTCCTTCTGATGACACCCGACGATTGGCGTGGCCTGATCAAAGCGATTGGAACCCTGGCGGACTACCAGACCGCCGCGCGCGGCTTGGTCACCGACTCTCTGGGAGGCCCGGCGTTTGCGGAAGTGATTCTAAGGCGCTGCAAGGTCCACCCTGAATACCCTCCATTTGGCGTGGCCTATGACGCCCAGGAAATTCGGCGACTCGACGCCCGCAATGAGTGGCGACGTAGAACCAGCCTTGTGATGGCCGCGCTAGCCCAACCTGCGGCGCGAGGCGATCACCGCAAGTTTGCCGACTTGACCGCGCTGGCCGCCGCTCTGGCCAACGAAATGACGCCATTCAATCCCAGCAACTCAACCCAAACCCATGACCATTGACACCCCTTCCATGACTTCCCTAATCTCCGATCCCGATCTCGCACAGGTACTGGACGGCGCCGACGTCGACGACCTCGCCGTACTGATTGATCACATTACCGACAAGGGCGAAGGACGCATCTCGCTTTCGTCGGCAGCTTGCAAGAAACTCGTCGACGCGAAATCAACAGGGCGCGCGGATGAAGCCAGCCGGGCTTTGATCGCCGAAGAACTACAGCGCTTTGGCGGCAACTCGCTTTTCAATCTGATGCGAGGCGGCGCCGGGGTGCCCTACAAGGAGGTGCTCTGCGACGTGGCGAGCCACGTCAACGCCCGATACTCTTCCAAGAACGACTGCGCGCAAATCGAGATCGCCATCCTGGAGGCGATACTGGAGCAATCGCTGGACAAGATGAGCGAGCAGGACAAAGAGAACCTGTTTGCCGAATTCGGCAGCACCTATGTCCCGGGCGCGGGCCCCGTCGTAATGGCAGCGTTGCAGGCTGCAATCAAGGCCTCCGGCTTCGGCGCATTCAAGCTCGCGGCAGTCGTGGCAAACGCCATCGCCAAGGCCATCCTGGGAAGAGGTTTGGCCTTCGGCACCACGGCTGGGCTAATGCGCGGCATCAGCGTATTCGCCGGCCCGATCGGCTGGGCCATCACCGCGATCTGGACCTTGTTCGACCTCGGCAGCCCGGCCTACCGCGTAACGGTGCCATGCGTGGTTCAAATCGCCTACATGCGCCAGAAGGCCGCATATCGCAGTTGCCCGGCGTGCTCGGCAATGGTCGATATCGGCAAAAAGTTCTGCGGCGAATGTGGCAACCGCCTCACTTCCCTCCTTCCGGCTCCGGCCTCGTCAAACTGAGATACGGGCACACATCATGTTGGTCATCATCTCTACGCCGTTGCGTGTTGTCGCGTCCTACGCTATCGCCATGGCAGTCGGCGCCCTGCTGGCACGTCGTGCTTTGGAAGATAAGAACACGCTCGACTAGCGGCATGGGCTTCCAAAATCAACGCACCGACAGCAGCGACATTCCCTGTTCCCCTCTCGCAGAAAAAAAATGAACACCAATCCCTTCACCGAAGAAATCGAAACGCTGGAGCGTAACCACGACGCGGCCAGAAACGAGTTGGACCGCTGGAAGGCGAAGCTCACCTGGTTCGAGGGCGTCAACCTCGACCAAGCCACGGGTGAGCTCATGCGCACTCAGCGCACGCAAGCCGAAACCCAGACGCGGCTTGTAGCCATGCGCCTGGGCCTTGTCGACCTGGCGACGACGGTACAGCGCCTGGAGGAAGAGGCGGGCATGGGGATCGACCCGCGCCACTGGTTCTCGTCCGAACGTGCGATTGCAAAGAGGCAACTGGCAGCGATGCAACAGAAGCTGGCCGACGGAAAAGCGTCGATTTCAAGCATGGAAGCGGCCATCTCGAATGCTGCTGTAGCCGGTCGAGATATCCAAAGCAGAATCGAAAAAGCGCGGGTCTTCGACCCTTTGCTCGCGCAGTCGACAATCGTCGCGCTTCAAACCACCATAGAACGGCTTGCCCCCCAACTGGCCGCTTTGCGTCATCGCAGCGACAAGCTGGACGAGACCTTGCTGGAACCGCAGCAACGTTTGTACGACGAAGAGAGGGAACGCACCCAGCTCCTGGACCGGATCGAGCTCGCGGAGAAATTCGAGGACGAGCTCAGCAAGGCCGCAAGCTATGAGAAGAGGCAGATACATTCAAGATGCGGCAGCCGGCTGGGAGACGAGAGACCCGGAGTCATCATGCGGGAAAGCCGCAAGGCGCTGCGTCGTGTTGAGGCCGACATTACGAAGCTTCGCGCCCGAATCGCCGAACTTGTCAAAATCGCCAGTCGGGATGTCAGGAACATCGTTATCGACGGCAACAACCTGTGCTACGAGGGGGGCAGCGGGTTTATCGGCCTGGCAGCGCTTGAAGCCATCGTCCCGATTCTCGCCGAAGCCTACAAGGTGACGCTGATTTTCGATTCCGGCATCCGCGGCAAACTGAAGTTATCCAACAAGGACATTGAAGCGGCCTTTCCGGACGCCGCTCAAGTGCACGTTGTCGCGAGCAAGCGCAAGGCCGACGAACTCGTCCTGGACGTTGCTGGCGACGACCGCTACACGTTTGTTCTCAGCAACGACCGGTTTGCCGACTTCCCCGAAAAATCCGCGGTCAAGGAAGCACGCGTTTTGCAGCACGAAATCTTCTGCCAGATGGCGCGCATCTATGATCTGCGGATCGAGGTCCCTTTCGATCTCCAGGCGGAACAAGAGGCTGCGCCATGAAAACTCCGCGAGCCAGATAAGGCCCCGATGAAAAATAGGCCGCAATCAGCGGCCTATTTTTCGTCTTCACTGCTGTGGCTCGCTTGCCGGCCTTACTCGACCGTCACGCTCTTGGCCAGGTTGCGCGGCTTGTCCACGTCCGTGCCGCGGGCGCATGCCGTGTGGTACGACAGCAGCTGCAGCGGGATCGTGTGCAGGATGGGCGAGAGCTTGCCGTAGTTCTCGGGCATGCGGATCACGTGCATGCCTTCGGCGCTCTGGATCTTGCTGTCGGCGTCGGCAAAGACGTACAGCTCGCCGCCGCGGGCGCGCACTTCCTGCATGTTGGACTTCAGCTTTTCCAGCAGCTCGTCCTTGGGCGCGATGGTGACGACGGGCATGTGCTCGGTCACCAGGGCCAGCGGGCCGTGCTTGAGTTCGCCGGCCGGATAGGCCTCGGCGTGGATGTAGCTGATTTCCTTGAGCTTGAGCGCGCCTTCCAGGGCGATCGGGTAGTGCATGCCGCGGCCCAGGAACAGGGCGTTTTCCTTGGAAGCGAAGCGGTCGGCCCAGGCCATGATCTGCGGCTCCAGGGCCAGCACCGAGCCGATGGCCACGGGCAGGTGGCGCAGGGCCTTCAGATGCTCGGCTTCCTGCTCTTCGCTCAGGTGGCCGCGCACCTGCGCCAGCGTCAGCGTCAGCAGGAACAGGGCGGTCAGCTGGGTGGTGAAGGCCTTGGTGGAGGCCACGCCGATTTCAACGCCGGCGCGCGTGATGTACGACAGCTTGCACTCGCGCACCATGGCGCTGGTGGACACGTTGCAGATGGTCAGCGTGTTTTCCATGCCCAGCGAGCGCGCGTGCTTGAGCGCGGCCAGGGTGTCGGCGGTTTCGCCGGACTGCGAGATGGTGACCACCAGCGAGCGCGGGTTGGGCACGCTGTCGCGGTAGCGGTATTCGCTGGCGATTTCGACCGCCACGGGGATCTTGGCGACGGACTCGATCCAGTACTTGGCGGTCAGGCCGGCGTAGTAGCTGGTGCCGCAGGCCAGGATCAGCAGGGAATCGATGTCCTTGAAGATCTTGTAGGCCTGGTCGCCGAACAGTTCGGGCGTGATGGCTTCGATGTCCTGCAGCGTGTCGCCGACGGCGCGCGGCTGCTCGAAGATTTCCTTCTGCATATAGTGGCGGTAGGGGCCGAGTTCGGCCGCGCCGGTGTGCACGTGCACCGTGTGGACTTCGCGGTTCACGTTCTTGCCGTTGGCGTCGACGATCCAGACGCGCGAGAGCTGCAGGTCGACGACGTCGCCGTCTTCCAGATAGATGATCTGGTCGGTGGTGCCAGCCAGAGCCAGCGCGTCGGAGGCCAGGAAGTTCTCGTTCTGGCCCACGCCCACGACCAGCGGCGAGCCTTGGCGCGCGCCGACCACGCGATGCGGTTCGTCGCGGCAGAACACGGCGATGGCGTAGGCGCCATGCAGGCGGCGCACGGCGTTCTGCACGGCCTCGAACAGGTCGCCGGCGTACAGGTGGTTCACCAGGTGCGCGATGACTTCGGTGTCGGTCTGGCTTTCGAACACGTAACCCACGGCCTGCAGCTCGGCGCGCAGTTCGTCGTGGTTCTCGATGATGCCGTTGTGGACCAGGGCGATGCGCGGCTCGTCGTTGCCCAGATGCGAGAAATGCGGGTGGGCATTGTGCGTGGCCGGCACGCCATGGGTGGCCCAACGGGTGTGGGCGATGCCAGTGAAACCGCTGACCTTGTCCTGCGCAACCTGTTCGGCCAGTTCGGCCACGCGCTGCGTGCTGCGCGTGCGGCGCAGATGGCCGTCGGCGTAGACGGCGACGCCGCAGGAGTCATAGCCGCGGTATTCCAGCCGCTTGAGGCCTTCAACGAGGATCGGGGTGATGTCGCGCTGGGCGACGGCGCCAACAATGCCGCACATAGGAGAGTGCTCCGGTAAGTTCGTGTACCGACGCATTGTGCTCGCGCCACAAAGAAATTTGATTTCTTTGTTTGTCTACATATGGAATTTAATTCCCTTACATGATTGTGATTAAATTATCTTTCTCGAATTAGGATTTTTTGAAATTTATCATGCAAAACGCTCCAATTCCGCTGCCTGAGCTGGACGATCTGGACCGGCGCATTCTTGAACAGTTACAACAAGACAGCTCGCTGACCAACCAGGAACTGGCGCAGCGCGTGCATGCCTCGCCCCCGACCTGCCTGCGGCGGGTCCGCCGGCTGGTGGACGAAGGGGTGATAGACAGGCAGGTGGCGATCCTGTCGGCGGAAAAGCTGGGCAGCACGCTGACGGCGATCGTGGAGATCACGCTGGACGTGCAGGCGGCGGAAAGCCTGGACGCCTTCGAACAGAGCATGCTGACGGAACCCGCGGTGCTGCAGTGCTACCGGGTATCGCCGGGGCCGGACTTCGTGGTGATCGCGCAAGTGAAGGACATGCCGGCCTATCACGCGCTGGTGCACCGGGCCTTCACCGCGCAGGCCAACGTGCGCAACGTGCGCACGTTCTTCTCGGTTCATCGGGCCAAGTTCGAGACCCGGATAGACCTGCGCGCCTGATGCGCGGAGGGATCAGCGGCGGCCGACCAGGCGCTCGAACTGCGCCAGGTAGCGGTTGCCCATTTTCTGCACGTCGTGCTCGTTGCGCACGTAGTCGTAGGCGCGTTCGGTAACTTCCTGGCGGAAGGCCGCGTCGTCCAGGCAGCGGGCCATGCCTTGCGCCATGGCCTGGAAGTCGCCCACCGCGCACAGCACGCCGCGCCCGTCGGCCAGGCTTTCCTTCAGTCCGCCGGCGTCGGTGGACACGACCGGCACGCGTTGCAGGAAGGCGTCCAGCACGCTGCTGCCCAAGGCCTCTTCCTCGGAGCTCATGACGAAGACGTCCAGGATGCTGTAGAAGTCCTCGACGCCCTTGCGAAAGCCGGCAAAGCGGTAGACGTCCTCGATGCCGAGCTTGCGCGCCTCGTCCTTGGCCTGCTGCTCGCGGTCGCCGCCCGCGCCGAAGTGCAGGAACACGAAGTCGCGGCGCGTCCTGGCCAGTTCGCCCACGGCGCGCACCAGGGTGACCGGGTCCTTGTCTCGGATCAGCGCGGCGGACGTGGCCATGACCTTCTTGCCGGTCAGATCGAATTCGCGCACCAGGTTGGCGACGTTCTCCGCATTGATCTGATGCGGCTCGACCGCGCTGCGGATGATGACGGGCTCTATGCCCAGGCGGCGCGGTTCGCTGGCGGCCATTTCGCTGATGGCCACGAACAGGTTGGCGCGGCGCCACTTGAAGCCGGTCTTCCATTCCTCGCCGGGCTTGACCACGAAGGAGGTGCGGCGCGAGAAAGCCACCGGACGGCGGTGCAGCCATTTGGTCAGGACCGCCCAGGTGATCGTGTTGGCGGTCTGCGCGTGGATGATGTCGTAGCGGCCGGCGCCGGCCAGAAAGGCCAGCTGCCCCGGCACGTTGCGGCAGGTATGGGCCACGAAGCCCTCCTGGCGCGCACGCTCGGCCAGCGGCGCGCCTTCGCGGCACATCACTTCGACGTCGTGGCCGGCCTTGCGGAAGGCGCGCATGCAGTACAGCGTCTGCCGTTCGCCGCCGCGCCAGCCTTTCTCGAAGTTCAGCTGCAGGATCTTCATGCGCGGCCGATGCCCGAGTACTCGAAGCCCAGGCCGCGCACGTCCGCGGGCGTGTAAAGGTTGCGGCCGTCGATGATGAGCGGCGTCTTGAGCAAGGCCTTGACGCGGTCGAAGTCGGGTGCGCGGAAGACCTTCCATTCGGTGGCGATCAGCAGCGCGTCGGCGCCGTCCAGCGCGTCGTACATATCGGTGGCGAAGCTGATGCCGGGCTTGCCGGCCAGCACTCGGGCCGCCTCGCGCGTGGCCACGGGATCGTAGGCGCGCACCTCGGCGCCGCGGCGCGTCAGTTCGGCGATGGCCGTCAGGCTGGGCGCTTCGCGCATATCGTCGGTGTTGGGCTTGAAGGACAGGCCCCACAGCGCGATCTTGCGGCCCTTCAGGTCTTCGCCGAAGCGCTCGACCAGCTTGTCGGACAGGCGGAACTTCTGCGCGTGGTTGGCGGCCTCTGCGGCCTCGATCACGCGCATGGGCAGGGAATTCTCGGCGGCCGTGTTGACCAGCGCCTGCACGTCCTTGGGGAAGCAGGAACCGCCGTAGCCCGCGCCGGGATAGAGGAAGTGATAGCCGATGCGCGGGTCGGCGCCGATGCCGCGGCGCACCTGCTCGATGTCCGCGCCCAGGGCCTCGGCCAGGTTCGCCATTTCGTTCATGAAGGAAATGCGCGTGGCCAGCATGGCGTTGGCGGCGTACTTGGTCAGCTCGGCCGAGCGCACGTCCATCACCATCAGGCGGTCATGGGTGCGCTGGAAGGGCTCGTAGATGCGGCGCATGACGCCGATGGTGTAGTCGTCGTCCGCGCCGACCACGACCCGGTCCGGGCTCATGAAGTCGTTGATGGCGGCGCCTTCCTTCAGGAATTCGGGGTTGGACGCCACGCTGAACGGAATGTCCACGCCGCGCGCGGCCAATTCGCGGGCCACCACGTCGCGCACCTTGTCGGCCGTGCCCACCGGCACGGTGGACTTGTCCACGATCAGCTTGCGCGCCGTCATGTGGCGCGCGATGTTCTGCGCGGCGGCCAGCACGTACTTCAGGTCGGCGGAGCCGTCTTCGCCCGGCGGCGTGCCGACGGCGATGAACTGCACATCGCCGAACGCCACGCTTTGCGCGACATCGTCGGTGAAGTGCAGCCGGCCCGCCTGCACGTTGCGGCGCACCAGGTCTTCCAGGCCCGGCTCATAGATGGGAATGCCGCCCTGGTGCAACAGGGCGATCTTCGCCGCGTCCACGTCCAGACACATGACGTCGTTGCCCATGTCGGCCAGGCATGCTCCCGACACCAACCCCACGTAACCGGTACCCACGACCGTGATTTTCATGCCTGAACGCCTTCAAAATAGGTAATCGTCGCGCCGGATGACTGTAGTCCAGCGCCGGCCGTCATTATAGAAGCGGCCGGGGGCCTGGGCCCGCCGGGCCGGGAAAGGCCGCCGCGCGGGCACCAGGGCCCACGCGGCAGGGCGCTATGGGCGCAACTTGCTGAAGCGCACGGTATTGACCACCACGGCAAGGCCCGCGCAGACGGTCCCCAACACCAGGGCCAGGCCGGGGCCATGAGCCACGCTGATGCTGAACGCGATCGCGACCAGCGCCGTGCCGAAGCTCTGGCCAAACACCCGGGTCGTGGCCTGCAGCCCGCCCGCCGCGCCGCTGCGCGAACGAGGCGCGGCCGACAGCATGGCGCGGTTGTTCGGCGTCTGGAAGAAGCCGAAGCCCATCCCCGCCACGAACATGCCCGCGATGATGGGCCAGTTCGAGACCGTGGCGGGCAGCGCCGCCAGCCACAGCATGCCGACCACCATCGAGGCCGCGCCTATGCCGCTGAGCGTGGCGGCGGAATAGCGGTCGGACAACCGGCCCGCCAGCGGCGCGATGAGGGCGGTGCCCACCGGCCAGGCGCCCATCAGCATGCCCACTTCCAGGTAAGGCCGGCCCAGCACCTGCTGGAAGTAAAACGGCAGGGACACGTAGGACGCCATCTGCGCCGCGAAGGTGCAGGCGGACGCACCCACCGCGAAGGCCAGCGGCCGGATCCGCAGCAGGTCCACCGGCACCAGCGGCGCCGGCTGCTTGCCGACACGGCGCACCAGCACCAGGCCGACGACCGACGCGATCGCCACCAGCCCGATGCCGCGCAACAGGTCCATGCCCATCATGTCCACGCCGGAAATGAAGACGCCCAGGGTCAGCATGCACAGCAGGGCGCTGATCCAGTCCAGCTTCACGTTGTTGCGCGGCACTTCCGGCAGGTGGCGCAGGCCCAGCATGGTCAGCGCGCAGATCGGCAGGTTGACGGCAAAGATCCAGGGCCAGGGCGCCACCGACAGGATGGCCGAGCCGATGGTCGGCCCCAGCACCGACATGATGGCCACCGTGGTGGCGTTGAGGCTGATGCCTCGTCCCAGCAGTTTCAGCGGATAGATGTTGCGCACCAGGCCGCCGAACATGCACATCAGCGACGCCGCGCCTATGCCCTGGAACACCCGCGCCGCCGTCAGTTGCCAGAGCGTGCCAGCCAGGGCACAGCCCAGCGAGGCCAGCGTGAACAGCATCAGGCCGAAGGTGAACATGCGGCGAAAGCCGATGCGCTCGGCCAGCGCCGACAGCGGCAGCAGCATCATCACCACTGCCAGGTTGTAGGCGTTTACGATCCAGACCGCCTGGGCCGGCGACGCATTGAGGTCGACGGCGATCGTGGGCAGCGCCACGTTGGCGATGGTGGTGTCCAGGACCGACAGGCTGATGCCTGTCATGACCGTGGCCGCCGCCCAGTACCGGCGCGGCGTGGGCAAGCCGTCGGGCGCGGCGGGCTTGGCGCCGTTGCCCGGCGCCTGCTCGCTCTGCCCCGTCACGATTTCTTGACCGGGCGCTGCCATCCGTCGACGGTGACCTGCTTGGCGCGCGACACCGTCAGTTTCTCGGCCGGCGCGTCGCGGGTCAGGGTGGTGCCCGCGCCCAGCGTGGCGCCGCGGCCGACGCGCACCGGCGCTACCAGCTGCGTGTCGGAACCGATGAAGGCATCGTCCTCGATCACGGTGCGATGCTTGTTCACTCCGTCGTAGTTGCAGGTGATGGTGCCCGCGCCCACGTTCACGCGGGCGCCGATGTCGGCGTCGCCGATGTAGGCCAGGTGATTGGCCTTGCTGTCGGCGCCCAGCACGCTCTTCTTGATTTCGACGAAGTTGCCGACGTGGCTGCGGTCGCCGAGCTCGGCGCCCGGACGCAGGCGGGCGTAGGGGCCGACGCGCGCGTCGCGGCCGACCTGCGCCTGCTGCAGATGGCTGTAGGCCTCGATATGCGTGCCCGGGCCGACGCTGACGTCGCGCAGCACGCAGTGCGGGCCCACGCGCACGCCGTCGGCCAGCGACACCTGGCCTTCGAACACGCAGCCCACGTCGATGAACACGTCGCGTCCGCAAGTGAGCGAGCCCCGCACGTCGAAGCGCGCCGGATCGGCCAGCGTCACGCCGGCTTCCAGCTGGCGGCGGGCCTGTTCGGCCTGCCAGCGGCGCTCCAGTTCGGCCTGCTGCACGCGGCTGTTCACGCCCAGCGTTTCCCACGAAGCGCCCGGCTGCGCCGCGCCCACCGGCACGCCGTCAACCACCGCCAGTCCGACCACGTCGGTCAGGTAGTACTCGCCCTGAGCGTTGTTGTTGTCGATGCGGGACAGCCAGTCCTTCAGCTTCGCGGTCGGCGCGGAGAGGATGCCGGTGTTCACTTCCTTGATCTCGCGCTCGGCGTCGGAAGCATCCTTGTGCTCGACGATGCGGCAGACGTTGCCGCTGGCGTCGCGCACGATGCGGCCATAGCCGGTGGAGTCCGCCAGCACCTCGGTCAGCACGGCGGCGCCCGCGCCGCGGGCGGCCAGCAGGCGTTGCAGGGTTTCGGGCTGCACCAGCGGCACGTCGCCGTACAGCACCAGCGTCACGTCATCCTTGCCGTCGCCTTCGAGCAGCAGCGGCACCGCCTGCTGCACCGCGTGGCCCGTGCCTTGCTGCGGCTGCTGCAGCACGAAGTGCAGGTCCGGCTGGCCTTCGTAGGCCTGTTTGACACGGTCGGCGCCATGGCCGACCACGACGATGATGCGCGCGGGCTGCAACTGGCGCGCGCTGTCCAGCACATGGCCCAGCATGGGTTTGCCGGCCAGCGTGTGCAGCACTTTGGGGAGGTCGGACTGCATGCGTTTACCCAGTCCGGCGGCAAGAATTACTACGTTAAGCATAGGTTCCAATAGGTTGAATGGCGGCCGAGAGGCCTTGCGGCCGTCTTGCCCGACGATTTAAGGAGAGGACCGCCGCTAGCTGGCGTCCGGTCCGGTTTTCTTGGCGGTCTTGGCAGCCTTGCGCGGCGCTGCTGGCTTGCGGGCTGCCGGTTTGGACGCCTTGGCGGCAGGCGCGGCGGCGGCCTTGGATTCGCCCGGCTTGGCCTTGGCCGCGGCATCGGCGCCGGCAGCGGCAGGCGCCGCCGGCATGGAGGCCGCGGTGGCGGCCGCGATCTGGTTGAACTGCTGCTGCAGCAAGTCCCACCAGGCCTTGGACGCCGATTGCGCCGCGGCGCCCATCTGCTCGCTCATGCCGGGCGCGGCGGCCTGTTGCTGCCCCTCCGCGCCTGCGGCTTGCGCGCCCTTGGCCTTGCCGTCTCCGGCTGCAGGGCCGCTGGCGGCCGCCGGCTTGGAGGCGGACTTGGGCGCGGGCTTCAGGCCCAGCACCACTTCCAGCGGCGACGCCGCGCTGCTGTCGTGGAACGCGCCCATGTCCAGATTGGCCGCGCTGTCGACGAAGGCGCGCAGCGTGCTGATGGTGGAGCGCTGGACTTCCATGCCCTGGATCGTGCTGGACAGCATGGACAGGTTCATGCGCAGCCAGTTTTCCACCGAGCGCAGTTCGGCGATGCGGCGGTCCAGGTCTTCCAGGTTCATCGGGGGAGCCATGGGCAGGCTGCTGGCCAGGCCCCCGGGCCCGGTCAGGCCGGCCCAGGCCTGGCGCATCATTTCCATGCTGGCCAATAGCGGGTTGCCCGACAAGTCGGAATTCTGGCCCATGCCGGGTAGGACGAACGGGTTCGTGTGTTGGTCGCTCATTCCTGGTCTCCCCTAAGACAGATGATGGTCGCCGACAGGCGGGATCATCCCCGCAGCAGCTGGTTGTTCTCCACGCGCACATGGTCGCCGGACGCGAAGGCGAAGGGCTGCGCGCTGCGGAACTGGCGCGTGCTGCCGTCGCTCATGCGCACCGTGAGTTCATAGTGCGTCACCGTTTGTTGCTGTCTGATATTACGCTCAACTTCACGGCCTGCCAAAGCGCCGCCCACCGCGCCCAGCACGGTCAAGGCCGTCTTGCCGCTGCCGCCGCCGAACTGGTTGCCCACGACGCCGCCGACCACGCCGCCGCCGATGGTGCCGATGAGGTGGTCGCTATTGTCCTTGACGGGCACCTGCACTTGCCGGATCGATTCCACCACGCCGCAGGTCGCACAGGCCTGCGGCGCAGGCGACTGGGGCGCGGGGCGCTGGGCAGAAGGCGCCTGGGCCTGCGGACGCTGCGCGGCGGGCGCCTGGCCGCCTTGCTGGGCCTGCGCGGGCGGCACGGCGGCCTGGGGAGCGGGCGCCAGGTTGGCGCCTTCCGGACCGGCCTCGGCCACCGGCTCGTCGGCATGGGGATTGGCCGAAGGCGTGGGCAGCCAGCCCATCACGGCGGCAACGCCCACCGAGCACATGACGATGACGGCGACTGCCGCGGCGGCGACCAGGGGATGGAGGCCGCGGCGCGCGGCTTCGAATTTCGAGGATGTATTCATGACGATGCTCCATCGTTACTAACCGGCAGTGGTATAGCACCCGGGCGCGGTTTCGGCGTGTTGCGATGGTGACGCTTCTTTGCAGCGCGCAGGCTGGTGGACAGCCTTGCCCATTCGTGGACAATAGACGGATGGATCCCATTACCCTGCCCCAGCTCGAACAGGCAATCAACTACTGGCGCAATATTTCGCCGTCGGTGGGCGACGAATCCCGCCTGTGTCCCGAGGCTGCCGCGCTGGCCACGCCCTACGCGCTGATGATCATGGCGCACCGGCGCGAGATCCCCGTGGCCGAACTCAGCGATCTGGCCCGCGCAGCGCTGGCCGGCTGGGCCGCCACCGGCAAGTAGGCAGGCCCTGACAGCCCGCTAGCTCACCCCTTGAGCAGGGCCTTGATGTCCTGCGTCAGAGCATCCACCCCGATGTTGTTATTGGCCAGCACGCGCGATTCGCCCTTGCCGTCCAGCAGGTAGAACGCGGCCGTGTGGTCCATCGTGTAGCTGCCGTCCTTGGTGGGCGCCTTGGCGTAATAGGCCTTGAACGACGCGGCGGCCTTCTTGACCTGATCCGGCGTGCCGGTCAGTCCCAGGAAGCGCGGATCGAAGGCGGTGACGTACTGCTTGAGGACTTCGGGCGTGTCGCGCTCGGGGTCGACCGAAATCAGCAGCACCTGCACGCGGTCGGCGTCCGGGCCCAGCTTCTTCATGACTTCGGACAGTTCGGCCAGCGACGTCGGGCACACGTCCGGACATTGCGTGAAACCGAAGAACACGACGACCACCTTGCCGGCGAAATCGGACAGCTGGCGCGTCTTGCCGTTGTAGTCGACCAGCTCCATGCCGCGGCCAAGCTGGGTGCCGCTGATGTCGCTGCCCTTAAACACGGGCGCGTTGTCGCCGCAGGCGGCCAGGGCGGCGGCGAAAGCAGCGGCTGCGCCCACGCGCAGGATCAGCCGGCGGCTGGCGGAAAACACGGGCATCGATAACCTCCGGGGGATCAGCGCAGCAGGCCGACCCAGTGGTCCACCAGCAGGGCGCCGAACAGCAGCGCCAGGTAGAGTATGGAAAAACGGAACATGCTGCGCGCCAGCTCGTCGCTGTAGGCGCGGTACAGCCGCCATGCGTAGGACACGAACATGCCGCCCAGCGCCAACGCGGACACCAGGTACAGTTCGCCGCTCATGCGGATGGCATAGGGCAACAGCGTCGTGGCCACCAGCGCCACGCTGTACAAGAGGATGTGCAGGCGGGTGAACTGGTTGCCGTGCGTGACCGGCAGCATCGGCAGGCCGGCCTTGGCGTAGTCGTGGTTGCGGTAAAGCGCCAGCGCCCAGAAGTGCGGCGGCGTCCAGATGAAGATGATCAGGACCAGGATCCAAGCTTCGGCCGGCACCGAATCCGCCACGGTGGCCCAGCCCAGGGCCGGCGGCATGGCGCCCGACAGGCCGCCGATGACGATGTTCTGCGGCGTGCGCGGCTTGAGGATGACGGTATAGATGACGGCGTAGCCCACGAAGGTGGCGAACGTCAGCCACATTGTCAGCGGGTTGACCAGGTGATACAGCACGAACATGCCCGCGCCGCCCAGCAGGCCGGACATGCTCAGCACCTGGAACGCGGAAATGGTGCCCTGCGCCGTGCCGCGGCGCGCGGTGCGCAGCATGCGGGCGTCGATTTCCTGTTCGATCAGGCAATTGATGGCGAAGGCGGCCGCGGCCAGCAGCCAGATGCCCAGGGTGCCGAACAGCACCCGACGCATGTCCGGAATGCCGGGCGCCGCCAGGAACATGCCGATCACGGCGCAAAACACCGCCAGTTGCGTCACCCGCGGCTTGGTGAGGACGAAATACTGGCGGAACAATCCGGGTTGAGGAGCGGCAATACTGGTCATAGTGGGCCCTATTTTAAACGCGCACCGAATTGGGGCCGTAGCCCCCGGCAGGCGCACGCCCAGCTGTGGACAAACGCACCATCAAAACCACCGCGGCCAGGGTCAGGCCGGCGGCGCCTCCATTGTGCAGCACCGCGATCAAAAGCGGCCACTGGAAAAAGATCGTGGTCAGGCCGGTCAGCAGTTGCGCGCCCAGCAACGCCAGCATCAGGGTGGCCGGCCCGCGCAGGCCGGGCTCGGCGCGCAGGCGCCACGCCAGGATGCCGAGGTACAGGAACACCACGAAGGCGAAATTGCGATGGACCCAATGGATTGCGGTCAGCGCCGGCTGGGAAATCATCTCGCCCGAAGGCAGTTCGCCCAGGGCCCGAATGATGGAATAGCCGCCGTGGAAATCCATTTCCGGCACCCAGGCGCCGTGGCACATGGGGAAGTCCATGCAGGCCAGCGCGGCGTAGTTGGTGCTGACCCAGCCGCCCAGGGTCACCTGCACCAGCAGCAGGGCGAAGCCGCCCGCCACCCAGGGCTTCCAGCGCGCGGCCGCCGCGGCCACGGCCAGATGCGGGCGCTCGCGCGCCGACAGCCAGGTCATCAGGGCCAGCACCGACAGGCCGAACACCAGGTGCGCTGTCACGACGACGGGCATCAGCTTGTGCGTCACGGTCCAGGCGCCGAACGCGCCCTGCACGCAGACCGCGACCAGGGTCACGATGGCCAGCGCGGGCGAGCGGCCCAGCTGGCGCCGGTAGCGCCACGCCATGTAGACGATGCCGATGATGAGCATGCCCAGGATCGAGCCGACGTAGCGGTGGATCATCTCGATCCAGGCCTTGGACAGGGTGACCGGGCCGAATGGCATGGCCTGCGAGGCTTCATGGATGTCGCCCATCGCGCCCAGCGGCGTGACGCTGCCGTAGCAGCCGGGCCAGTCGGGGCAGCCCAGGCCGGAGTCGGTCAAGCGCACGAAGGCGCCGAACATGATGAGGTCCAGCGTCAGGAACCAGGTAAAGAAAACCAGCTTGCGATAACGCGATTTGATGCGTTCGATATCCATAAACATCCACTCTGCGGCGCCGCTCGCGACGCCTTGAAACCATGCCTGCCGAGGCTCAGCCTATTCTTGAGTTGTAGACCAGCTTGCTGATGTCCTTGCGCACCTTCACGCCATCAGCCTCGGCAGGGTACTGCATCATCAAATTGCCCAGGGGATCGATCACCCAGATCGGATCCTGCAGGCCGGGCTGGCCCGCGGCCGAGTCGCGCGCCAACAGGAAACGCGCCAGCTGGTCCGGGTTGGCGCGCACCATGATCGTGCCCTGGTAGGCTTCCAGCACCTTGTCCGGCACGGGCGCATCGTCGGTGATGAACCAGACGCGCGTCAGCCGGTCCACGTTCTTGCCCTGGCTGGCGTGGCTGTTGCGGGTGATGAACAGCTTGCGGGCGCAGCTTTCGGGGCAGGCTCCGCCATCGGCCGCCACCAGCAGCCACTTGCCCTTCAGGCTTTGCAGGTCGAAGGGCTGGCCGTCCAGCGTGGTCAGGCGCAGCTCGCCGGCCGCGGGCATGGGCCGCTGCGGACTCACCAGCGTGCCGTAGTTGCTGGACTCAGCGGGCCACCATTGCGGATTCATGTAGACCACGACGGCCGCCACGATGGGCGCGAGCGAACACAGGAACACCAGCAGCATGGGCGTCAACGAGCGCTTGCGTGCGGGCTTGGTAGAAGAAAGGTCGCGAGCCACTTTGTATCCTGTAAGTCTTGTGGATGATGAATCGGCGCCGGGTCAGGCCCCGGGTCCGTTCTGCGCGCGCCGCACGCGCCGGATGGCGCCCCCCAGCACCACCAGCCATGCAATCGCAGCTATCCCGGCAAAGGCAAACCACTGCACGGCATAGGACGTGTTCTGTTGGAAGTCCACCGACGGCTGCGGCCAGTCCCGCACCAGGCCGTCGTCCGCGCCGCCCTCCGACTGCGACAGCACGGTGGGCAGCAGAGCCAGCCCGGTCGCCTTGGCATAGGCATCCAGCGGCAGGTTCTGCACCTGCGGCAGGACGCCGCCCGCCACCGGCAGCGAGGCGGGCAAGGCGGACTGGTCCGCCGCGCCCAGCGACCAGAGCTCGAACAGGCGCGGCACGCGCGGCGACAGTTCGCCCTTCACGGTCTGCTCGCCCGCGGGCGTGGCCGGTAGCGGCGGCTGCGCGGGGCCCTGGCCCTGGCTGCGCATGACACGCGGCAGCCAGCCGCGCAGCACCAGCACGGCGCGGCGCGCATCGGCATCCAGCAACAGCGGCGTGGCCAGCCAGTAGCCAGGCTTGCCGTCATGGTTGCGGTTGTCCAGCAGTACACTGAATTGCGGCAGCCAGACCCCGGCGGCTTGCGCGGCGCGCCACGCGGTCATCTCGCCGGCATCGGTGGCCGGGGTCAGGGGCAGGGGCGCTTGCTTGCGGCCCGCTTCGATAGCGGCCAGAATGGCGCGTCGCTCGTCGCCGCGGCGCAATTGCCATTGCCCCAGCGACGCCAGGATGACCACGGCGGCGCCCAGCAGCAATAAGGCGGCTACCGTGTAGCGGGTTGAATGCGGTCGGGCCATATTCTTCAATAACTACTCTGATTCGTCCGGAGACCAATATGCGCGTTTTCGTCGTCCTGGCCTTTATCGGGATTCTGGCCAGCCTGGCATCGGCCCTGGTCTACCTGATGCGGGACAAGGGCACCACCAGCCGCACGGTCAACGCGCTGACGGTACGCATTGGATTATCCGTGGCCCTGTTCCTGTTCGTGCTGTTCGCCCATCACATGGGCTGGATCGAAAGCACAGGCCTTAGATAGGCATCCGGGATGCGGGTTCCCGGAGATTCGTGATGATTGCAGATGGATAAAGCGCGCCAGTTCTTGGGCAAGAACTGGCGCGCTTCACGATACCGCGTAACGATCAGAACCAGTACACGAACAGGTACAGGCCCAGCCACACCACGTCCACGAAGTGCCAGTACCAGGCGGCGCCTTCAAACCCGAAGTGATGATCGGCCGTGAAATGCCCGCGGATCAGGCGGACCAGGATGACGGTCAGCATGGTGGCGCCCAGCAGCACGTGGAAGCCGTGGAAGCCGGTAAGCATGTAGAACAGCGAACCGTAGGCGCCCGAGTTGAACTTCAGGTTCAGCTCGGTATAGGCGTGATGGTATTCGTAGGCCTGGCAGGCCACGAAGACGAAGCCCAGTACGACCGTGGCCAGCAGCCAGAAAATGGTCTTGCCGCGGTGGTTTTCACGCAGCGCGTGGTGGGCGATGGTGAGCGTGACGCCCGAGCTCAGCAGCAGCGCGGTGTTGATGGTGGGCAGCCAGAAGGGGCCGACGGTCTGGAAGTGCTCGACCACGCCCGCGGGACCGAAGTTCGGCCACACGGCTTGGAAGTCAGGCCACAGCATCAGCCGGTGGTCCATGTCGCCCAGCCACGGCGTGGTGATGGTGCGCGTGTACCAGAGGGCGCCGAAGAACGCCGCGAAGAACATGACTTCCGAGAAGATGAACCAGCTCATGCCCCAACGGTAGGAACCGTCGATGCGCTTGCTGTTCAGGCCGATCTCGGATTCGTGGATGGCGTCGCCGAACCAGTAGTACAGCACCACGATCAAACCGAGGAAGCCCGCCAGCAGGGTCCATTTGGCCCAGCCGACGCCGTTGATCCAGGCCGCGGCGCTCAAGCCCATGAACAGCAGCGCCACAGCCGTACGCACGGGATGACCCGAATCGGCGGGCACGAAGTAGTACGGTGCCTCTTTACCTTGAACCGAGTGGCTTGCACTCATGGCTTTCTCCCTGGTACAGATTTATAGAATTAAGTGATTCAAGTCAGGCTGGAAACGGCCCAACGCACAATTAATACCAGCACAGTAACGAAGATGGCCGCTGCCAGCAGCCCCGCCACGATCACATGGACCGGGTTGAGCTTGGCGACGTCTTCCCGGTGGCCCGCCCCCTTGCGAACGCCGAAAAATCCCCACGCCACCGCCTTCATGGTCTGAAGGAAACTCAGCTTGCGCTGGGAGGTTTCGCGAAGATCGTCGCTCATGGCCCGCGCCTAACTGAGGGCGACGCCTGACAGCAGCGCCGAGCCGCGCAACACGGTCCAGGCGAACACGGCGATGACGAAAGCCAGCAGGACCAGACCTGCGATCTTGTTGCGGCGGCGCTGCTCGGGTGTCATTGCTGTGCTACCTGGAACATGTAGGGCTGCTTTACTTCACTTCGGGCGGGGTTTCGAAGGTGTGGAACGGAGCGGGCGAAGGCACCGTCCATTCCAGGCCTTCCGCGCCTTCCCACGGCTTGGCCGATGCAACTTCGCCCTTGCCCATGTAGCAGCGCAGCATCGCCCACAAGAAGATCAGCTGCGACAGGCCGAACCAGAACGCGCCAATGGTGGCCATCTGGTGGAACGTCGTGAACTGGCCGGCGTAATCGGCATAGCGGCGTGGCATGCCCGCCAGGCCCAGGAAGTGCATCGGGAAGAAGGTCACGTTGAACGAGATCAGCGTGGACCAGAAGTGCAGCTTGCCCAGCTTTTCGCTGTACATGCGGCCCGTCCACTTGGGCACCCAGTAGTAGGCGCCGGCGAACAGGGCGAACAGCGAGCCCGCCACCAGCACGTAGTGGAAGTGCGCGACCACGTAATACGTGTCATGCACCTGGATGTCGATGGGGGCCACCGATAGGATCAGCCCGGTGAAGCCGCCCATGGTGAACACGAAGATGAAGCCGATCGAGAACAGCATGGGGGTCTCGAACGTCATGGAGCCGCGCCACATCGTGGCGACCCAGTTGAACACCTTCACCCCGGTGGGGATGGAGATGAGCATGGTGGCGTACATGAAGTAGAGCTGGCCCGTCACCGGCATGCCGGTGGTGAACATGTGGTGCGCCCACACGATGAAGGACAGCACGGCGATGGAGGCCGTGGCGTAGACCATCGAGGCGTAGCCGAACAGCTTCTTGCGGGCGAACGCAGGCACGATGGCCGACACGATGCCGAACGCCGGCAAGATCATGATGTAGACCTCGGGATGCCCGAAGAACCAGAACACGTGCTGGTACAGCACCGGGTCGCCGCCGGCGGCGGCGTTGAAGAAGCCGGTGCCGAAATGGCGGTCGGTCAGCACCATGGTGATGGCGGCGGCCAGCACCGGCATCACGGCCAGCAGCAGGAAGGCGGTGATCAGCCAGGTCCAGCAGAACAGCGGCATCTTCATCAACGTCAGGCCGGGCGCGCGCATGTTCAGCACGGTCACGATGATGTTGATCGCGCCCATGATGGACGAGGCGCCCATGATGTGCAGCGCGAAGATCGCCAGGTCCATGCCGGGGCCCATCTGCAGCGACAGCGGCGCGTACAGCGTCCAGCCGGCCGCGGTGGCGCCGCCGGGCACGAAGAACGATGCCGTCAGCATGATCGCGGCCACCGGCAGCAGCCAGAAGCTGAAGTTGTTCATGCGGGCGAACGCCATGTCGGAGGCGCCGATCTGCATCGGGATCATCCAGTTGGCGAAGCCCACGAAGGCCGGCATGACCGCGCCGAACACCATGACGAGACCGTGCATGGTGGTGAACTGGTTGAAGAGTTCGGGGCGGAAGAACTGCAGGCCCGGCTCGAAGAGCTCGGTGCGCAGCAGCAGTGCCAGCGTGCCGCCTTCCAGCAGCATGACGAACGAGAAGATGAGATACATCGTCCCGATGTCTTTGTGGTTCGTGGCGAAAAGCCAGCGGCGCCAGCCGGTGGGGATGGCGTGGTGGTGGTCATCGTGACCGTGGCCGTGGCCCGGCGACACGTGGTCTACAGTGACGCTGCTCATGATGGACTCCTTCCTGCTGAGTGCCGGGCCCGATCCACGGGGCCGGCAGGGTATCTCTAACTAAACGGAACCGGTTCTGCGAAGGCGTGGCGAGGCGCGCGCAATCAGCGCGCAGCCTGCACGTCCTTCGGTAGAACCGTCGGGTCCTGCCCCTTGCCTGCATTGCTCCAGGCATGGCGCGTATAGCTGATGACCGCTGCGATTTCGACATCGTTGAGCTGCCCGCCGAACGCCGCCATCGCGGTGCCGGGCTTGCCCTTCAGCACGGTGTTGATCTGGTCCGCCTTCGGGCCCAGAACAACCTTGTCTCCGTCGAGCGGGGGGAAACTGCCCGGAATGCCCTTGCCGTTGGCCTGGTGACAGGCAACGCAATTTGCCGCGAAAACCTTTTCGCCGCGGGCAACCAGTTCGGCTTCCGTCCACTCTTTATTGGGATCGTCGGCGTTTGCCGCCATCTTCTTCTTTTGGTCTTCAACCCACTTGTCGTAGTCGGCTTGCGCCATGACTTCCACGACGATGGGCATGAAGGCGTGATCCTTGCCGCACAGTTCCGCGCACTGGCCGCGGTAGATACCGGGCTTGTCGGCGTTGAACCAAGTGTCGCGCAGGAAGCCGGGGATGGCGTCCTGCTTCACGCCGAAGTCGGGAACCATCCAGGAGTGGATGACGTCGGCCGCGGTCAGGACGATGCGGACCTTCTTGTTCGCAGGGACGACCAGGTGGTTGTCCACTTCCATCAGGTAGAACTCGCCCTTGGGTTCGCGGTTCTCGATCTGGGCGCGCGGGGTCGACAGCGTGGAGAGGAACTTGATGCCAGTGGCTGAGCCGTCGAGGTACTCGTAGCCCCACTTCCATTGGTAGCCGGTGACCTTCACAGTGAGGTCGGCGCTGGAGGTGTCCTTCATCGCGACCACCGTCTTGGTGGCGGGCAGCGCCATGGCGATGACGATGATGAACGGGATGACGGTCCAGGCAACTTCCACGCCCAGATGTTCATGGAAGGTGGCAGCCTTGTGGCCGCGCGATTTGCGGTGCGCCCAGATGGAGTAGAACATCACTCCGAAGACGCCGATGAAGATCACGATACAGATCGTGAGCAACATCCAATGCAACCACATGATGTCGCGCGAAATCGCCGTCACGCCTTCATGCAGATTGAGCTGATTGACCTTCGGGCCGCCGGGCATGTCTTGCACCTGAGCACCTGCCACGCTGCCAATCAGCATCGCACAAGCCCCCAGTATCCCTCTCCACTTCTTCATGCTTACCTCGAAACACGGCGCGAAGGTCCGTTCGCTAGTGGCGGAAGTCACCGCGGAACCGGGCAACGCGCAATTATTAGATGGTAGGGCGTGGCAGGGAGATAGAGCGGCCCCTGTCGTTCCCACTCGAAATCACAAAGAAACTGGCGGATTATAGCGGACGCGCAAACAGATGTAAGTTAGTGCCCTTGAATTCATCGGCCCCGCCCCCATCTGGCCGCGCCCCCTTGACCGCGGGCCGCAAACAGGGTGGCATAAAATCATCGGCAACATCATCACCACGGTTCCACGATGCCCAAGCAGTTGTCCGATTTGTACGCAGCCCTGCGCGCACGCGCGCAAGAGCCCGCCCCTGAAGGCGCGCGCGCTTTATATATAGCGGGGCGTCGCTGCGGCTGGGCCACGCATGCGGCCTGCGATGCCTTGCGCGGCGCCCCCGCCATCGCATCCGACGGCACGGCCCTGCGCATCGGCGAAGACATGCAACCGGGCGCGGACCTCGATGGCGTGCTTGAACAGGCCGCGGAACTGTTGCGCCAAGCCAACTGCCTGCGCGGCTGGCGCAACGAATTGCTGGACGTTCTGGACGGAAACGAGCCGCTGGGCGTGATCGAACGCGCCGCGGTGCGGCCGCTGGGCCTGCTCACGAAAGCGGTGCACTTGAACGCGTGGACGCCGGACGGACGCCTGTGGGTGGCGCGCCGCGCGCTCAGCAAATCTACCGATCCCGGTATGTGGGACACGCTGGTCGGCGGACTCGCCGGCAGCCGCGAGGACCTGGAACTGGCGCTGGTGCGCGAATGCGGCGAAGAGGCCGGGCTGGACGAACCCGACCTGCAGCGGCGCTCGCCCTTGCGCACGATCCTGCGCATCCATCGCCGCCTGCCCGAGGGCTATCAGGTCGAGGATGTCCTGACCAGCACCTGCGTGCTGGCGGCCGACGCCCGCCCAGCCAACCGCGACGGCGAGGTCATGGAGATCGCCACCATCGACGCGGCCACGGCCGTGCGCCAGGTGGCCGAAGGCGAATTCACGCTGGAAGCGGCGCTGGTGATCATCGAGGACATCATGCAGCGCCGCGCGGCCGGGGAAATCCCGGCCTAGCGCCTGCCGGCAACAGCCATTAGCGGGGGACGATGCCCGGCGCTCCCAGGGCCGGGCTGTCCGGCGCGTCGTTGTCGTCCGGCGCTGCGGCGGCCCGGGCTTCTTGAGACGTCTGGGCATCGTGAAGCGCCTGGGTATCGCGAGATGCCTCGGCATCATGGTGCCCCTGCGTATCGCGAGATACCTCGGCGTCGCGCGCCCCCTGGGCATCGCGAGACGTCTGCGCCACGGGGCTGGGCGATGCGCCCGCCGCTTCCGCGGCCTCGGCCGCCTGCGCGGGACTGGGCGCGGCGACCGGCGCGGGGGCCGGAACAGACGCGGCATTGGCCTGCGAGAACTGCTTCCACACTTCGATCGCGCGCAGGCGCTGCTTGGCCACGAGCTGGATGCGTTCGCGCAGATGCTCGTCGCGCGCCAGCAGGGCGTGGAAGTCGCGCGAAGACAGCATCAGCAGCTTGCTGTAGCCCAGCGAGGTCACGTCCGGCATGATCTGCTGCTCGCCCAGCAGCCCGAGTTCACCGAAGAACTCGCCGCTGCCCAGTTCGATCATGGTGTGGTCGGGCAGGTGCACGGCCACGGCGCCGGATGCCACGAAACACATTTCCTCGCCATGCCGGCCCTTGGTCAGCACGCGCTGGTCGGGCAGCGCCAGGCGCGGCTTGAGCAGCTTGCTGATGGCCCTCAGCGAATCGGCGGACAGGCCCTCGAATAGCGGCACGCGCTTGATCAGCTCGGCCGCGCTCATTTCGATGTCGAGCGGCGGATGCTTGTCGATATGGGCCCAGCGGCTCTTCAACTGGGACATCAGGTCCGCGTACACCTCGCCGCTGATCAGGAACTGTTCGAGCATGTCGCGGTAGCGGATGCGTTCCATTTCGCGGGCCACGCGGCCCAGGTAGCTTTCCTGCAGCCACTGGGCGTACGAAGGATATTGCAGGTTCAGGGCCTGCATGGCGTTTTCGATGAGATCCAGGCGGCGCTGGTGCAGGGACACGATGCGCTGGGTGGCCTGCTCGCCCAGCAGAGGCGTGATCTGTTCGCGCGCGAACACGATCAGGCGTTGCGCCACGGACCGCTTGCTCATCAGATTGGCGAATCGCTGGCCCAGTTCGCGCGCCAGCCAGCCCTGGAAGCCGAACAGGTAGTGCAGGCGCAGCGCCAGGCGGAAGCCGGTGGAATAGCGCACGTCGGCCACGATGGCGCGCTCGAAGCCGGGAATGCCGCCCAGGCGGATCGCGTCCTCCAGCCGTTCCGCGCGCGCCAGCAGGGTTTCGGCCATGCGCCAATCCACGATCTGCGCCTTCAGGATGTCGAAGAACATTTCCTCTTCGCGCTGGGCCACGATGGCCAGGCCCACGGCGACGCGCTGGTCGTCGGTCATCTGGCTGACCTGGCCGTCATGCACGCTGGTCAGGCTGGCGTCGAACACGGAACGGATGCGTTCGCGGACCTCGGTGCCGATGTGCTCGGTCTTGGCGACCTCCTCGGTCTTGCCCTGCAGGTCTTCCAGCGCCACGGCCAGGGCCTGGTTGCGGATGGTGCGCTCCACCGGCGACAGCTGGTTCAGACCCAGCATGCGGATCAGCGGACGCAGGCTGATGCCATTGATGAACAAGGTCAACAGCACATAGCTGGTGGTGGCGACCGCGATGAACTGGCGCGCCTCTTCGGCCACGCCGGTCTGTTCCGTAACGGCCAGCGCCAGCGCCAGCGATACTGCGCCGCGCAGGCCGCCCCACAGCATGACCACCTTGTAGGGCCTGCTGACCTTGGTCCCAAGCCGGGTCAGCCCCAGCAGCGGCAACAGGCCGAAGACGACGATGGCGCGCGCGACCAGCGTCGCCACGAACACCACGGCCACCAGGGCCAGTTCCTGCCAGTCGGCGGCCGCCATCAGCTTGGGGATCAGCATGGCCGCGAACAGGAAAATCAGCGAATTGGCCCAGAAGCCGAACTGTTCCCAGGCGCTGGACAGGTATTCGAAGGTGGTGGGCGACATGCGCGTGCGGCCGGTGGATCCCACCACCAGGCCGGCGATCACCGTGGCGACCACGCCCGACACGTTCAGGTAATGCTCGGAAATGAAGAAGGACAGGTAGGCCAGCGTCAGCGTCAGCGTGATTTCCGCGGTGGGAAAGCCGCGCAGCCAGGCGAACAGGAAGCAGGCCAGCCGGCCCATGGCGAAACCGGCTATGCCGCCGCCGATGAAGTGCACGATGAAGTCGTTGAAGATGCCGCTGGCGGTAAGTTCGCCATGGCCGCCCAATACGGCCAGCAGCACGGAGTACAAGGCAATGGAGGCCGCGTCGTTGAACAGGCTTTCGCCTTCGACCAGCGTGGTCAGGCGCTTGGGCGCGCCCACTTCACGGAAGATGCCCACCACCGCCACGGGGTCGGTGGTGGCGACGATGGCTCCCAGCAGCAGGCAGACCACCAGGCCGTAGGGCGAAATGGCGTCCAGCGTCACCCCGACCACCACGGTGCAAACCACCACGGCCACGATGGCCATCATGAGGATGGGACCGATGTCGTCCATCAGGCGCCGCACGTTCATGGACAGCGCGGTCTCGAACAGCAGCACCGGCAGGAACACCATCAGGAAGGTTTCGGACGAAATCTCGAAACGTTCCAGCGAGTCCAGGAAGTCGCCGATCCAGCTGGGGGCCCAGCCGTGCACGTGCACGATGATGCCCAGCAGACAGCCGACGATAGCCAGCAGCACCGAGTAGGGCAGCTTGAGGCGGCCGGCCAGAGGCGGCATGAAACAGACCAGCGTGAGCAAGCCCGCCAGGCCGAATACGAGAAAACCTACATCCATGGTCCGTTATTGGTGCTTGTGTAAAGTTCCACAAGAATAGCGGCTTTTTTCCCCGGCGCCGGGCGGGAAACCGTCAGGAATCGTGGAGAATGCACGTTTCGTTACCCCAATGCGGACAAGCGATACGCGTCGCGCCGCGTTTTTGGGTAATGTGGAATCGCGCAAACTTTGCAGGAGCAGTACTTGGCCCGGATCCATTCCCTGACGCGGCGCGACGATGCGCCCGCCATGCTGGTCCAGCTGACCGACAGCCATCTGTTCGGCGAGCCCGAAACCTCGATGCTGGGCGTCAATACGGACGCCAGCCTGCGAGCCGTGCTGCGCCAGATCGAGGCCGACGGCAAGCATCCCGACCTGCTGCTGGCCACCGGCGACATGTCGCAGGACGGTGAGGCCGAGGCCTATCGCCGCCTGGCGCGCGTCCTGTCCGAAGCGCCGGCCCTGGCGCAGGCCAATATCCGCTGTCTGCCGGGCAATCACGACCTGCCGGGCGTGATGCGCCAGGAACTGCCGCAATGGTCGGCGCCGGTGACCGACGTGGGCGCGTGGCGCGTGGTCTCCCTGGATACGACCGTGCCCGGCTCCAACGCCGGCCATCTGCCCGCCAACCAGCTCGACCTGCTGGAGGCCGCCCTGGCCGAAGCGCCGGGCCGCCACACGCTGATCGCCATGCATCACAACCCCATGCAGATCGACAGCCACTGGCATGATTCGATGATGATCGACAACCCGCAGGCGCTGTTCAAGCTGCTGACGCATTGGCCGCAAGTCCGCGTGCTGCTGTGGGGCCACGTGCATCACGAGTTCGACCGGCGCCGCCACAACCTGCGCATGCTGGCCACGCCGTCGACCTGCTTCCAGTTCAGCATTCGCGACGGCAAGCATGTGGTGGACAACATGGCGCCCGGCTACCGCTGGATCAAGCTGTACCAGGACGGCTCGATGGCGACGGGAGTGCGACGCGTGCAAGACGCGCTGTGGCACGGCGCCAAGACGGCGTCCGATAACGCCGAAGCGGCCTGAGCGGCCGAGCCTTTACGCTGCGGCGCACACGGCGCGCCATCCCTTGCGAAACGAACGCGCATAAAAAACGGGGCACCAGGTATGCATGGTGCCCCGCAAGCATCCGTCTCATAGGGGAGGGGAAAGAGGAGAAGCCGAGACGGATGACAAGACAGCCAACCAAAGTTCGCGGTCTACATGAAGTTAGGCGGCGCGATCCTCATTAAGTTTCTGGCGCAGTGCAAAATTCTCGATCGAATTTGTATCAATTTATTCATGACCGGCCGCAACCGGCCTGAAAAGCAAAAGGGCCGCTGATCGCGGCCCTTTGCATGGTCGTGCGGACACCTCAGGCAGCGAGGTTGCCGCGCATCTTCTTCAGGGCGGCCGCCTCGATCTGGCGGATGCGCTCGGCCGACACGCCGAACTCCTGGGCCAGCTCGTGCAGCGTGGCGCCACCGTCGTCCTGCAACCAGCGGGCTTCGACGATTCGGCGCGAGCGCGGGTCCAGCGCTTCCAGCGCGTCGGTCAGGCCGACGCTTTGCAACTGGTCGCGGGCAGCGCGTTCCAGCACCCGCGTGGGTTCCTGGCGGCCTTCGTCGGACAGGTAGGCGATGGGCGCATAGCTGTCATCGTCGTCGTCCTGATTTTCGAGCGACATGTCGCGGCCGGACAGGCGCACTTCCATTTCGCTGACGTCTTCGCGGCGCACGTTCAGTTCGCGCGCGATGTGGTCGACCTGTTCCGGGTCCAGCGTCTGGCCGTCGGGGCGCATGCTGCGCAGGTTGAAGAACAGCTTGCGCTGGGCCTTGGTGGTCGCGACCTTCACCAGGCGCCAGTTGCGGATGATGTATTCGTGGATTTCGGCCTTGATCCAGTGCACGGCGAACGACACCAGGCGCACGCCGCGCTCGGGGTCGAAGCGCTTGACGGCCTTCATCAGGCCGACGTTGCCTTCCTGGATGAGATCGGCATGCGGCAGGCCATAGCCCAGGTACTGGCGGGCCACCGACACCACCAGGCGCAGGTGCGACAGAATCAGTTCGCGCGCGGCGCCCAGGTCTTCCTGGTCGCGCAGGCGGCGGCCAAGCTCGGTTTCACGTTCCGCGGACAGGACCGGCAGGCGGTTGACCGAGGAAATATAAGCGTCGATCGTGCCAAGTGCGCCCGGATTGGCAATGGCCAACGCCAGGGCGTTGCCGGGAGCGGCCAACGAGGTACTGGGTTGCTTCATAGCGGGGGTCTCCGGATGGCGAAGGGATAACGACATGGATTCGATGTTAGCACTCTAGTATTGGGAGTGCTAATTCGACTATTGCGGCGCGTCAAAGTTTCCTGGAACCAATTGCGTCCCCGTTTATTTTTTGGGGTGATCGGCCCCTGCGACTATGCTGGGCACCCCCATTTAACAAGGAGCACGCTCCCAGGGCGGCCGGCCCGGCCGCCGGGCGTGGCCTGGGGCATCACCATCCCAGGCGCTTGAGCCCCTCGGCCGTGGCCGCTCCGTCGGGCCGGACGAATAGCGCCCCGCGCGGGTCCATCAGGACCTGGTAGCGGGCGCCATCGAACAAAGGCATATAGGCGGCGCTGCCAAATTGGACATCGACGAAGGGGAACCAGTTCGGAAAATTCTTCTTCAGCGAACCCAGGTCGGGCGCCGGCCAGTCATCCAGCGCATGGACCGAGCGCGTCGCGGAAGCTTCGCGCGCCGCGTCGCTGTAGCGGCCGGACAGGCGCTCCAGCCGGTACAAGGGCGGCACGCCGGCCATCAGCGCCGGCAGGCGCCAGCGCACGACGCGCGCGTCGATCTGCCACTGGTCGCCGTACAGCACGTACTGCTTGGTCCCGGAACCCGGCGCGCTGGCGCTGACCTGGAACTGGCCGTCGGCCACCTGGCGGACTTCGATGCGCGCCACCGGCTCGTCGGCCGTCAGGCGAAAGAACTGCACCAGCGACAGCGCCAGCAGCCCGGACACGCAGCCCAGCAGCACCAGCATCAAGCCGAACAGGCGGCGCACGGGCCGGAACTGGAACATCCGGCGGCCGCGCTCGTCGCGCGGGCCGCCGCGGCCCAGCAGCATGACGATGCCCGGCAGCAGGACAACGACGGCGCCCAGCAGTATCCAGACGAAGGGAGCGATTCCGTTGATCAAATCAGGCGTTCCTATTGAGCACAGACCGCAGGCGGCGGGCCGGGAGCCCGCCCCGGCAGGCTCGCCAGTATAGAAGCGCGCCTTCAGGCGGCCGGTTTTCCAAGCCGCTCGACGTGAAACCGGATGTGATCCTCGATGAACGTCGAGATGAAATAGTAGCCGTGGTCGTAGCCTGGTTGGCGTCGCAGCTCCAGCGGCTGGCCGGCGGCGGCGCAGGCCGCCTCGAATACCTCGGGATACAACTGTTCCGCCAGGAACTGGTCGGACTCGCCCTGGTCGATCAGGATGCCGGCGGGGAACGGATTCGTGGCGCCGCGCATCAGCGCCGACGCGTCATAGGCCGCCCAGTCCTCGACCTTGTCGCCCAGGTAGGCGCCGAATGCCTTCTTGCCCCAGGGGCACTGGCTGGGCGCGGCAATGGGCGCGAACGCCGATACCGAGCGGAACTTGCCCGGGTTGCGCAGCGCCAGCACCAGCGCGCCGTGCCCCCCCATGGAATGGCCGAAGATGCCGGTGCGCGACGCGTCGCCGGGCAGGGCGTCGCCGGTGACGATGGCATGCAGCTCCTGCGTCACGTAGCTGTACATGCGGTAGTGGCCGCGCCAGGCGGGGGTGGTGGCGTCCACATAGAAGCCCGCGCCGGTGCCCAGGTCCCAGCTTTCGTCCTCGCCCGCCACGTTGGCGCCGCGCGGGCTGGTGTCCGGGGCCACCAGCATGACTCCGAGCTCGGCGGCCAGCCGCTGGGCGCCGGCCTTGATCATGAAAGTCTCTTCAGTGCAGGTCAGGCCCGCCAGATAGAACAGCACGGGGACCGGCCCCTGTTCCGCCTGCGGCGGGACATAGACGGAGAACCGCATGGGCAGGCCGATTTCCGCGGACTCGTGGCGGTAATAGCGCTGCCAGCCGCCGAAGCAGCGATGCTGCGAAATGAGTTCCAGGGCGACTGCCATTGCTTTCCTCCAGTTTCAAAGGGGTGGAAAAACCGCTCGCGGATTAGGGGATACCCACGGTGCGACGTTCCGTCGCCGAATGTTAACCTGGGCTTTATGGGGTACGAACGACAGAAAAAAAGCGATTTCATGCCCCGACCATGATCACGGGACTTGACCAGCGCCCACCGTGGCACTATTTATATACCGTGAGCGAAGACAACCCGTTCTTCCAGATACGCAAGTCCTGACACTATGGCCCGTCTGCCCCGTCTGTACGCCCCTGGGCTGCCCCAACTGGTGCAGGCCAACTTCATCCAGCCGCTGGCGGCGCCGTCGCAACCCGCGCCGGCCGACATCCTGAACCAACTGGCCACCTGGCTGGGCGAATCCGCCCAACGCCACCGGGTCTCGGTTCACGGCTGGCTGCTTGCCAACGACCGCATCCTGCTGCTGGCCACGCCGGCCGACGAAGAAGGCCTGCCGCGCCTGATGCAAACGCTGGGCCGCAACCTGGCGGCGCGCCTGCGCGGCGGCCGGGTCTTCGCAGGCCGCTACCGCTCCGCCTTGCTGGAGCCGGGGGCCTGGGTTCTGCCCTCGCTGGTCTGGCTGGAAACCTACCCGGTGCGCAGCGGCGCGTCGCAGGATCCCGATTCCTGGCCCTGGTCTTCCGCCGCCAGCCATACCGGCAACACCACCGCAGCCCCCGCCCAGTGGCAATCGGATCACGCGGATTACTGGGCCTGCGGCAACACCCCGTTCGACCGCCAGGCCAATTACCGCAAGCGCTTGCAGGACGGCCTGTCGCGCGAGGAAACCCAGCGCATCGACCAGGCGGTCTCTGGCCAGTGGGCGCTGGGCGGCCCCGCCTTCATCGCCAGCCTGGCCCACACGGCCAGCCGCCGGGTAGCTCCCGGCCAGCGCGGCCGACCGCGCAAGAAGCCGGCTGCCGCGACGCCCGCCGATTCCGATGCCGACGCTGGAACCACGCCGTCGACGTCCACGCCCACCACCTCGACTTCCTGATCGCGGATCCGCCCGCGCGGCGGATCCCGCCCATCCCCATCCCTGAAGCAACGCCGCGCGCGGGCCCGTACCGCCACGGATCGGGCGTTGCCCTCGGCTCCCGCTGCTTGGCTCCCACCACTGTCTTCGCCGTCTGATCGCGCCCGGCTTTGGCCTGCCGGGACTAGGCGGCGCTTCGTCCCGGGGTCCGCATTTGCATTCCCGCAACGTCCGCCTTGGTCACATGCCCGCCTAAAACTCAAAATTAACGGGGACAGATAATCGGGAAAAGGCGGATTTCCAGTCCGTACCCGCACCCTCGTGGTGCACCCCCCTCCCACAAGCCCCTATTGGCGCGGCTCTTGATGCGTCCCTTTATTATTGAAAAGTGACATGCCCTTATTATAAATAGGGACACGCCCTATTTATTCCTATTGCACCCTACTCTTGTCGGGGGTATTGTCCGTCTCCTGCACTGCAACATTACGACGCAGGCCCACTGCGGAGCGCGCCATGCCCCAAACCACCCCGATCGAATCCTGTCCCCCTCCCAAGGCGATCCCCATCGATGCCAGCCGCATCGGTCTGCCTTCCGCCCAGGGCCTGTACAACCCCAAGAATGAGCATGACGCCTGCGGCGTCGGTTTCGTCGCCCATATCAAGGGCAAGAAAAGCCACGCCATCATCCAGCAGGGCCTGAAGATCCTGGAAAACCTGGATCACCGCGGCGCGGTCGGCGCGGACAAGCTGATGGGCGACGGAGCGGGCATCCTGATCCAGATCCCCGATGCGCTCTACCGCGACGAACTGAACCACCAGGGCATCGTCCTGCCGCCCCCCGGCGAGTACGGCGTGGCCATGGTGTTCCTGCCCAAGGAAACGGCCTCGCGCCTGGCCTGCGAACAGGAACTGGAACGCTCCGTGCGCGCCGAGGGCCAGGTCGTCCTGGGCTGGCGCGACGTGCCGGTGGACGTCGACATGCCCATGTCGCCTGCCGTGCGCGCCTGCGAACCCGTGATCCGCCAGCTGTTCATCGGCCGCGGCGCCGACGTGATGGTGCCGGACGCGCTGGAGCGCAAGCTGTACGTGATCCGCAAGACCGCCAGCCACGCCATCCAGAACATGCATCTGGCGCACGGCAAGGAATACTTCGTGCCCTCGGCCTCGGTCCGCACCGTGGTCTACAAGGGCCTGCTGCTGGCCGACCAGGTCGGCCGCTACTACCGCGACCTGGCCGATACCCGCACGGTGTCTGCCCTGGCGCTGGTGCACCAACGCTTCTCGACCAACACCTTCCCCGCCTGGCCGCTGGCCCACCCGTACCGCATGATCGCCCACAACGGCGAAATCAACACGGTCAAGGGCAACTTCAACTGGCTGCGCGCACGCGAAGGCATGATGCAGTCGGCCGTGCTGGGCGACGACCTGAAGAAGCTGTACCCCATCGTCTACGAAGGCCAGTCGGACACCGCCACGTTCGACAACTGCCTGGAATTGCTGGTGAATTCGGGCTACTCGCTGGCCCACGCCATGATGATGATGATCCCGGAAGCCTGGGAACAGCACACGCAGATGGACGAAAGCCGCCGCGCTTTCTACGAATACCACGCCGCCATGATGGAGCCGTGGGACGGCCCCGCCGCGGTCGCGTTCACCGACGGCCGCCAGATCGGCGCCACGCTGGACCGCAACGGCCTGCGCCCGGCCCGCTATCTGGTCACCGATGACGACATGGTCATCCTGGCCTCGGAAGCCGGCACGCTGTCCATCCCTGAAAACCGCATCATCAAGAAGTGGCGCCTGCAGCCGGGCAAGATGTTCCTGATCGACCTGGAACAGGGCCGCATCATCGACGACGCCGAGATCAAGCTGCAGCTGGCCAACAGCCGGCCGTACCGCCAGTGGATCGAACGCCTGCAGATCAAGCTGGAATCGCTGCCGGCTCCGCGCCAGGCCGCCGTCGCCACGCAGTCGCAGGTGTCGCTGCTGGACCGCCAGCAGGCCTTCGGCTGGACCCAGGAAGACTACAAGTTCATCCTGGAACCCATGGCCACGACGGGCGAGGAAGTCATCGGCTCGATGGGCAACGACGCCCCGCTGGCCGTGCTGTCCGACCGCGCCAAGCCGTTCTACAACTATTTCCGCCAACTGTTCGCGCAGGTCACGAACCCGCCGATCGACCCCATCCGCGAACAGCTGGTGATGTCGCTGGTGTCCTTCATCGGCCCCAAGCCGAACCTGCTGGACATCAACAACGTCAACCCGCCGCTGCGCCTGGAAGTGTCGCAGCCGGTGCTGGACTTCGCCGCCATGGCGCAGATCCGCGACATCGAACAGGTCACGGGCAAGAAGTTCCGCAGCTTCGAGCTGGACATCACCTATCCCGCCGCCTGGGGCCCCGAGGGCATCGAAGCCCGCGTGGCCGCGCTGTGCGCGCGCGCCGTGGACGCGGTGCGTAGCGGCTACAACATCCTGATCGTGTCCGACCGCCTGGTCGACAGCGAGCGCGTGGCCATCCCCGCACTGCTGGCGACGTCCGCGGTCCACCAGCACCTGATCCGCGCCGGCCTGCGCACCAACACCGGCCTGGTGGTGGAAACCGGCTCGGCGCGCGAAGTGCACCACTTCGCGCTCTTGGGCGGCTATGGCGCCGAAGCCATCCACCCGTACCTGGCGCTGGAATCGCTGGGCAAGATGAACGACCCCGAAAAGGCGGTCAAGAACTTCATCAAGGCCATCGGCAAGGGCCTGAACAAGGTCATGTCCAAGATGGGCATTTCGACCTACATGTCCTATACCGGCGCGCAGATCTTCGAAGCCGTGGGCCTGCAGACCGCCCTGGTGAACAAGTACTTCACCGGCACCTCCTCCAACATCGAAGGCATCGGCATCTTCCAGGTGGCCGAGGAAGCGCTGCGCCAGCACCGCGCCGCCTTCAGCACCGATCCGGTCCTGGCCAACGACCTGGACGCGGGCGGCGAATACGCCTATCGCGTGCGCGGCGAAGAGCACATGTGGACGCCGGATTCCATCGCCAAGCTGCAGCACGCCTCGCGCGCCAACAACTACCGCACGTATAAGGAATACGCGCAGATCATCAACGACCAGAGCCGCCGCCACATGACCCTGCGCGGCCTGTTCGAGTTCCGCTTCGATCCGTCGCGCGCGATTCCGCTGGACGACGTCGAGTCCGCCAAGGACATCGTCAAGCGCTTCGCCACCGGCGCCATGTCGCTGGGCTCGATCTCCACCGAGGCGCACTCGGTGCTGGCCGTGGCCATGAACCGCATCGGCGGCAAGTCCAACACCGGCGAAGGCGGCGAGGACGAACTGCGCTACCGCGCCGAAATGCGCGAAGGCAAGAGCATCATCAAGGACGGCGACACGCTGGCCTCGGTGCTGGGCTCGGACCGCATCGAAGCGGACGTCGAACTGAAGAAGGGCGACTCGCTGCGTTCGAAGATCAAGCAGGTGGCCTCGGGCCGTTTCGGCGTGACCGCCGAATACCTGTCGTCGGCCGACCAGATCCAGATCAAGATGGCGCAGGGCGCCAAGCCCGGCGAAGGCGGCCAGCTGCCCGGCCACAAGGTGTCGGAATACATCGCCAAGCTGCGCTACTCGGTGCCGGGCGTGGGCCTGATCTCGCCCCCGCCGCACCACGACATCTATTCCATCGAAGACCTGGCCCAACTGATTCACGACCTGAAGAACGTCAATTCCAAGGCATCGGTGTCGGTCAAGCTGGTGTCGGAAGTGGGCGTGGGCACGGTGGCCGCGGGCGTGGCCAAGGCCAAGGCCGACCACGTCGTGATCGCCGGCCATGACGGCGGCACGGGCGCGTCCCCGGTGTCGTCCATCAAGCATGTGGGCACGCCCTGGGAACTGGGCCTGGCCGAAACCCAGCAGACGCTGGTGCTGAACCGCCTGCGCAGCCGCATCCGCGTGCAGGCCGACGGCCAGATGAAGACCGGCCGCGACGTCGTCATCGGCGCGCTCTTGGGCGCCGATGAATTCGGCTTCGCCACCGCGCCGCTGGTCGTGGAAGGCTGCATCATGATGCGCAAGTGCCACCTGAACACCTGCCCGGTGGGCGTGGCCACGCAGGACCCGGTCCTGCGCAAGAAATTCCAGGGCAAGCCCGAGCACGTCGTGAACTTCTTCTTCTTCATCGCCGAGGAAGTCCGCGAAATCATGGCCCAGCTGGGCATCCGCAAGTTCGACGACCTGATCGGCCGCGCGGACCTGCTGGACATGCGTTCGGGCGTGGAGCACTGGAAGGCCCAGGGCCTGGACTTCGCCCGCGTGTTCCATCAGACCCAGTCCGACGCCGACGTGCGCCAGACCGAAGAGCAGGACCACGGCCTGGCCGGCGCGCTGGACCACCAGCTGATCGAGCGCAGCAAGCCCGCGCTGGAACGCGGCGAGAAGGTCTCGTTCATCGTCCCCGTGCGCAACCGCAACCGCACCATCGGCGCCATGCTTTCGGGCGCGGTGGCCGCGCGCTACGGCCATGAAGGCCTGCCGGACGACACCATCCACATCCAGTGCAACGGCACGGCTGGCCAAAGCTTCGGCGCGTTCCTGGCCCACGGCATCACGATGGACCTGGTGGGCGAAGGCAACGACTACGTCGGCAAGGGCCTGTCGGGCGGCCGCATCATCGTGCGCTCGCCCAATGACTTCCGCGGCTTCGGCCCCGACCACATCATCGCCGGCAACACCGTGCTGTACGGCGCGCTGGCGGGCGAGGCGTTCTTCAACGGCGTGGCCGGCGAACGCTTCGCGGTGCGCAACTCGGGCGCGGCCACCGTCGTGGAAGGCACCGGCGACCACGGCTGCGAATACATGACCGGCGGCACCGTCGTGGTGCTGGGCGCCACGGGCCGCAACTTCGCGGCCGGCATGTCCGGCGGCGTGGCCTACGTGTGGGATCCGGAACGCACGCTCAAGCAGCGCGCCAACCTGTCGATGGTCGAACTGGAAAGCATCGTGCCGCACGCGGAACAGCTCGCCCAGAACAACATCGACGTCTGGCACAGCGCCCAGCGCGGCGGCGAACGCGAAACGGACGAAGCCATCCTGCGCCGCCTGGTGGAAGACCACTTCCGCTACACCGGCAGCTTCCGCGCCCGCGAAATCCTGGGCGACTGGGAAGCCTCGCGCGGCAAATTCGTGAAAATCATGCCGACGGACTACCGTCGCGCATTGGGTGAAATGTGGCGTGCAGCCAACCCGCAACAACTGGCTGCGTGAGGGATACCATGGGAAAGATAACCGGCTTTATGGAATTTCAGCGCCTGCAGGAGGCCTCCGAGGCCCCGCAGAAGCGGCTGAAGAACTGGCGCGAATTCGTGCTGCACCTGAGCGACGACCAGGCCAAGCAGCAGGCGGCGCGCTGCATGGACTGCGGCATCCCGTTCTGCAACAACGGCTGCCCGGTCAACAACATCATCCCGGACTGGAATGACCTGGTGTACAAGCAGGACTGGAAGCGCGCGCTGGATGTCCTGCACTCCACCAACAACTTCCCCGAGTTCACCGGCCGCATCTGCCCGGCGCCGTGTGAAGCCGCCTGTACCTTGAACATCAACAGCGACGCTGTCGGCATCAAGTCCATCGAGCACGCCATCATCGACAAGGGTTGGGCCGAAGGCTGGGTCTCGCCGCAGGTGCCGGCGCGCAAGACCGGCAAGAAGGTTGCGGTGGTGGGCTCCGGCCCCGCCGGCATGGCATGCGCGCAGCAGCTGGCCCGCGCCGGCCACTCGGTGACGCTGTTCGAAAAGAGCGACCGCATCGGCGGCCTGCTGCGCTACGGCATCCCCGACTTCAAGCTGGAAAAGCACCAGATCGACCGCCGCATCTCGCAAATGGAAGCCGAAGGCGTGGAATTCGCGCCGTCGACCTACATCGGCAACCCCAGCGACCCCGTGGCCGACGGCCTGACGGTGCGCACGCCGGAATCGCTGCTGGCCGAGTTCGACGCGGTCGTGATGAGCGGCGGTTCGGAAACGCCGCGCGACCTGCCGGTGCCGGGCCGCGAGCTGTCGGGCGTGTATTTCGCCATGGACTTCCTGCGCCAGCAGAACAAGGCGGTGGCGGGCGACCGTCTCACCAACCAGACGCTGGCCAAGGGCAAGCACGTGGTGGTGATCGGCGGCGGCGACACGGGTTCCGACTGCGTCGGCACCAGCAACCGCCATGGCGCGGCCTCGGTCACGCAATTCGAACTGATGCCCCAGCCGCCGGAGAGCGAGAACAAGACCATGACGTGGCCGTACTGGCCGCTGAAGATGCGCACCTCGTCCTCGCACGAGGAAGGCTGCGAGCGCGACTGGTCCGTGACCACCAAGCTGCTCCAGGGCAGCAACGGCAAGGTCGAGAAGCTGGTCGGCGCGCGCGTCGAATGGTTCAAGGACGAAGCCACCGGCCAGATGAAGATGCGCGAGGTCGAAGGCTCCGAATTCGAGATCAAGGCCGACCTGGTGCTGCTGGCGATGGGCTTCGTGTCGCCCGTGCAGACGGTGCTGGATGCCTTCGGCGTCGATCGCGACTCGCGCGGCAACGTGCGCGCCAATACCGACGACTACCGCACCAACGTCGAAAAGGTCTTCACCGCCGGCGACATGCGCCGCGGCCAGTCCCTGGTGGTCTGGGCCATCCGCGAAGGCCGCCAGTGCGCGCGCTCGGTGGATGCCTACCTCATGGGCAGCAGCGAACTGCCGCGCTGATTTCCGCCATCAGCCAGATCGCCGCCGAGCGCACGCGCCGGCGGCGATTTTTTTTTGCGCGCGCGGCTTGGGCGCACCGGGCCTGTTGCAACATAACCACTTTTCGATTGCGGTCTTTTCACGATTTGACACACATCAAGCGGGCCAGACGCCAGGTTTGAGAACCTGTCGTCTCACCCAATGGAAAGATCGGAGAAGAGAATGTTTTCGCTGAATGGGCGTATTCGCGCCACCGCCATCGCCGGCCTGATCGCCGCCGGCACGCTCGCCGCCCCCGCGCATGCCCACGAAGCGGGCGACGTGCTGTTCAAGGTCGGCGTGACGCAGGTCCGTCCCTCGTCCAACAACGGCACCGTGCTCAACGGCAGCGTCGGACTCGACGTGAACAACAATGTGCGCCCGAGCTTCACGCTGACCTACATGGCCACGCGCAACATCGGCATCGAACTGCTGGGCGCCTGGCCCTTCCAGCATGACGTCAGCGGCAGCGGCCTGGGCAAGATCGGCTCCACCAAGCAATTGCCGCCGACGCTCAGCCTGCAATGGCACATCCTGCCCGACAGCATGATCCAGCCCTACATCGGCGTGGGCATCAACTACACCCACTTCTTCGACACCAAGGCGGAAGGTCCGCTCAAGGGCTCGAACCTGAAGCTGGGCGATTCCTGGGGCGTCGCGGCGCAACTGGGCGCGGACTTCAAGATCAACGAGCGCTGGTTCATGAACGCCGACATCCGCTACATCGACATCCGCTCCAAGGTGAAGCTGGACGGCCAGCACATCGGCACCGCGCGTATCGATCCGTGGGTCGCGACCATCGGCGTCGGCTACCGCTTCTAAAGCAAGCGCACAGGCCGCGCCTGGCGCGACGGCCTCAGCCTTGCGGCGCCTCCAGCTTGTGCCGCAGGGCCTGCAATGCGGGCGTGTCATCATCGGCGCGCCACACCAGCTGGGTCAGGGCCCGGCCATGCGAGCCGGACAGGGCGCTGACGCGCACGGTATGTTCCGCCCCCAGCACCGCCAGCACCGAGCGCGGCACGATGGCCACGCCCGATCCCGCCGCCACGCAGGCGACGATGGCGTGATACGAGGCGAATTCCATCACCTTGCCCGGCGCGACGCCTGCCTGGTTCAGCCAGGACTCCAGGATGCGCCGGTACGAGCAGCCCGCCGCGAACGCGATCACGCTGCGATCGCCCAGATCCTTGGGACTTTCGATCGGGTCCCAGGCCAGCGGCGAGATCAGCGCCAGCTCTTCCTTGAACGCGTCCATCGTCGCCAGGCCCTCGGCCGGGAACGGCTGCGCCACGAACGCGGCCTCGATTTCGTAATTGCGCACCTTGGCCGCCAGCGCGCCGGACGTGCCGGTCACCAGTTCGATCCGCACCTGCGGCCAGGCCGCGTGGTAGGCCGCCAGGATGGGCGGCAGGCGCGCGGCCGCCGTGCTTTCCATGGTGCCGATGCGCAGCGCGCCTTGCGGAGCGCCATCCCGCACCGCCGCCTGGGCCTCGTCGGCCAGGCGCAGCAGGCGGTCGGCGTAGGACAGCAATACCCGGCCCTGGTCCGACAGCACCAGGCGGCGGTTCTGGCGCCGGAACAGCGGGGCGTTGAGCGAACTCTCCAGCTGCTTGAGGCGCGTCGACACATTGGACTGCACGCGGTTCAGGTGCGCCGCGGCGCGCGCCACGCCGCCCTGGTCGGCCACGGCCTTGAAGATCTGCAGCGCGTCGAGGTCCAAGTTTCTCATTTTGAGAACTCGCTATCTTAATAATTCATTATTCAAGATATTAGTACAGCCGTAGAGTAGGGCTCATGTCAACGCCCATTTACCCTTCCATCCCCGCGCCCCGCAGCGCCGCCGCCCTGGCATGGCCAGCAGCGCTGGCGCTGGCGGCCGCCATGGGGATCGGCCGGTTCGCGTTCACGCCGGTCTGGCCCCTGATGGCGCAGGAGGCCGGCCTGTCGCTGTCCCAGGGCAGTTGGCTGGCCTCGGCGAATTACGCGGGATATCTGCTGGGCGCGCTGGCCGCCGTGGCCTGGCCCATCCGCCGGCTGCGCGGCACGCTGGCGGCCAGCCTGCTGGCGGTGGCGTTGCTGACCCTGGCCATGCCGCTCTGGCACAACGTCGCGGTCTGGTGCGCGCTGCGGCTGGCCGCCGGCTACGCCAGCGCCAGCGCCTTCATCTGCGTGGCGGCGTGGCGGGCGGTGCCGGCGGGCGATCCGCGCGACGCGCAGGCCTCCGCCGTGACCTATGCCGGCGTGGGCGCGGGCATCGCGCTGACAGGGCTGGCCTGCCTGGCATTGATGGCGCAGGGCGCCAGCGCCGACACGACCTGGATCGCCCTGGGCGGCCTGGCGCTGGCGCTGTCCGCGATCGCCTGGCCGGGCCTGGAGCGCCAAGCGGCGCCGGTCCGTGCCCAAGCCAACGCCGCGCCCGCCGCCCCGCTACCGGGCGGCATCCCCCGGTTGGCGCTGCATTACGGCGTCTTCGGCGTGGGCTACATCATCCCCGCCACCTTCCTGCCGGCAATGGCTAAGGAAATCATTCCAGACCCGGCCATCTTCGGCTGGGCCTGGCCGCTGTTCGGCCTGGCGGCGGCGGTGTCCTGCCTGCTGGTTCCGCGCCTGGCCCGGGGCCGCGACAGCGTGCGGGTCTGGCGCGCCGCCCAGGCCCTGATGGCGCTGGGCATGGTGGCGGTGGCGCTCTGGCACCATATCGCCGCCGTGATCCTGGCCGCCTTGCTGGTGGGCGGGACCTTCATGGTGATCACGCAAGCGGGCATGCTGGCCGCGCGGCGCCTGGCCGGCGCTTCGGCGCCGCGCGCGGCGGCGCTCATGACCGCGGCCTTCGCGGCCGGCCAGATTCTGGGACCGCTGCTGGCGTCCTGGGCGGCGCGCTGGGGCGCGGGCCTGCCGCAGGTGCTGGCGGCCAGCGCCGCGCTGCTGGCGCTATCCGCGTGGCGTTTGGGAAAGATCACGACAGATGACGATGCCGCTGGGCATAATGCGATCGGCCCGCGGGCCCGTTCACACTAAAAAAACAAAGCCAGGAGTCATCTATATGAAATCGTTGCGTCCCCTTATTGTCGCCCTGGCGGCCACCGCCGCTTTCGGCGGCGCCGCCCAGGCCCAGGCCGCCGACTGGCCGTCCAAGCCCATCACCATGATCGTGCCCTACGCCCCGGGCGGCTTCGCCGACACCCGCGTGCGCCTGCTGGCGCGCAAGCTGGGCGACTCGCTGGGCCAGCCCATCGTGGTCGAGAACAAGGCGGGCGCGGGCGGCGTGGTCGGCACCAACCTGATCGCGCGCGCCGCGCCCGACGGCTACACCATCGGCACCGGCAACCTGGCGCCCATGGCGGTCAACCCGACGCTGATGAAGGACATGCCCTACGATCCGCAGAAAGATCTGGCCCCGGTTATCCTGATCGAGAACAGCCCGCTGGTGCTGAGCGTGAACAACGAGCTGCCCGTGAAGACGCTGGCGGACCTGATCGCGCTGGCCAAGAAGCAGCCCGGCAAGCTGTCGTTCGGCTCGTCCGGCGTGGGCGGCGCGCACCACCTGTCCGGCGAAATGTTCCGCGAACAGGCCAAGATCGACATCGTCCACGTCCCGTACAAGGGCGGCAGCCTGGCGGCGACCGACCTCATGGGCGGGCATATCTCGATGATGTTCGAGATGGGCTATTCCGCGCTGCCCGCGATCCAGGGCGCCAAGATCCACCCCATCGCCGTCACGTCCGCCAAGCGCCTGGCCGTGCTGCCCGACGTGCCCACCATGGCCGAATCGGGCCTGCCCGGGTTCGAGTCCTATAACTGGCAGGGCATCGTCGCCCCCGCCGGCACGCCCGCGCCCATCATCGCCAAGCTCAACGCCGAGTTCAACCGCATCCTGAAGGAACAGGACGTGCAGAAGGCGATCGCCGACACCGGCAGCCAGGCCGGCGGCGGCACGCCCGAGGAATTCGGCGCCTTCATCAAGAGCGAAACCGAGAAGTGGGCGCACGTCATCAAGGCTGGCAACATCCAGCTCCAGTAACCCTCCAGGAGTACTCCCATGGCTTCCCGTCTGATTGATCTGCTCAAGCTGCAGCACCCCATCGTCCAGGCCCCCATGGCCGGCGGCGCCACCACGGTGGAGCTGGTGTCCGAAGCATCGAAGGCGGGAGTCCTGGGCTCGCTCGGGGCGGCCTACATGAGCCCCGAACAGATCGAAGCGGCAGCGCGCGACATCCGGGCGCGCACGCCGCTGCCGTTCGCCATCAACCTGTTCGCGTCCGTGCCGGAAGAGCCCATGCGCGGCGACGCCGGCCGCATGCTGGCGCTGATGGCCCGCTATCACCAGCAACTGGGCCTGACGCCTCCCGCGGCGCCCGGCCCCCAGGCCGACCCCTTGCCGGAACAGATCGAGGCCGTCCTGCGCGTGCGCCCGGCGGTTCTCAGCTTCACCTTCGGCCGCCTGCCGGCCACGGCCATCGCGCGTTGCCGCGAACTGGGCATCCTGACCGTGGGCACGGCGACCACGGTGCGCGAAGCGGTCGCCCTCGAACAGGACGGCGTGGACGCCGTCGTGGCGCAGGGCGCCGAGGCGGGCGGCCACCGCGGCACTTTCCTGGGCGGTTTCGAGGAATCGCTGATCGGCACCATGGCGCTCGTGCCCCAAGTGGTCGACGCAGTATCCGTCCCTGTTATTGCCTCCGGCGGCATCATGGACGGCCGCGGCATCGCCGCCGCCCTGGCCCTGGGCGCCGATCTGGCGCAAATGGGGACGGCCTTCCTGACCACCGTGGAATCCGGCATCAGCGAAGGCTACAAGGCGCTGCTGCCCGCCTCGCGCGCCGAGCAATCCCGCGTCACGCGCGCCTTTTCCGGGCGGCCGGCCCGCGGCATCGAAAACGCCTTCATGCGAGAGGCCGACGCCATCGCCGCCGACATCCTGCCGTATCCCCTGCAGAACGCGCTGACTCGGCCCATGCGCACCGCTGGCGGCAAGGCCGGCAACCTCGAGGTGCTGTCCCTTTGGGCCGGCCAGGGCGCGCCGATGGCGCGGCGCGAGACCGCCGCCGACCTGGTCCGGCGCCTGGTCCGGGAGACCGCGGCGGCACAGGCGCGCCGCTGAACATATTGTTCCTTAAGACGAAAACACTGTTCCACGCACGGGCTATCGCATTGTGATTACAAAGCGTCGGGCTACAATGGCGCCTCGCCGCCGGGAGCCCAGGCCCTGCCTTGCCTCCGGCTTATGAGTAACAGGGCGCTTCCCGACGCCGCCTGTCTTAGCCGCGCCGGCCCCCAGTATTGCCAGACGCGTCAATCAGACAGCAGGGCAAGCTCCGCCGCCGAAACACCCTTTCGTTGCCCATGCCCGCTCAAACCAGCAACACCACGGAATTCGCCCTGCGCCTGGAAGGTGTGGCGCTAGGCTACGGTGATTTCACCGTCTTGCGCGATATCTCCATGGACGTGCGCGCCGGCCAGGTGGTCGCCATCATGGGCGGTTCGGGCTCGGGCAAGACCACGCTGCTGCGTGCGGCCACCGGCCAGCTCACCGCGCAGCGGGGCCGGGTGCTGGCTTTCGGCCAGGACATGGCCAACGTCAATCGCGCCGAACTGCAAGCATTGCGCACCCGCATGGGCGTGCTGTTCCAGCAGGGCGCGCTCTTCACCGACCTGAACGTCTTCGAGAACGTGGCTTTCCCGCTGCGCGAGCACACCAAGCTGACGGAACCGGAAGTCACGGAACGCGTGCTGGACAAGCTCGACGCCGTGGGCCTGCGCGCGGCCGCGCACCTGAAGGTGGCCGAGATCTCCGGCGGCATGGCCCGGCGCGTGGCGCTGGCCCGCGCCGTGGTGCTGGAACCCGAACTCATTCTGTACGACGAACCGTTTGCCGGGCTGGACCCGATCTCGCTGGGCATTACCGCCCGCCTGATCCGCAGCCTGGCCGACCGGCTCGGCTGCGCCTCGGTGCTGATCACGCACGATGTGCACGAATCTTTTGCCATCGCGGACCAGGTGTACCTGGTCGGGCAGGGCAAGCTTGCCGCCTCCGGCACGCCGGAAATGCTATCGGCCTCGCAAGACCCCTACGTGCAGCAGTTCCTCAAAGGGGAGCCTGACGGCCCGGTCGCGTTCCAGTATCCCGAAACGCCCGCTTTCAAGAAGTGGCTTTCCCAACAGGAGGGACGCCGCGCATGAGCGGATCCAACAACGCCATCGGCGCCCTGGGCGGCTGGGTGCGCAACCGCGTTTCCGGCATCGGCTACTTCACCCGCTTCTTCGGCTCCATGCTGGCGCGCAGCGGCATTGCGCTGTCGCGTCCGCGCCTGGTGTCGCAGCAGGTCCACTTCATCGGCAACTACTCGCTGCTGATCATCGCCGTGTCCGGCATGTTCGTGGGCTTCGTGCTGGGGCTGCAGGGTTATTACACGCTGAACCGCTACGGTTCGGAAGAAGCGCTGGGCCTGCTGGTGGCCCTGTCGCTGGTGCGGGAACTGGGACCCGTGGTCACGGCGCTGCTGTTCGCCGGCCGCGCGGGCACCTCGCTAACCGCGGAAATCGGCCTGATGAAGGCCGGCGAACAACTCGCGGCCATGGAAGTCATGGCCGTGGACCCCATACGCCGCGTGCTGGTGCCGCGCCTGTGGGGCGGCATCATCGCCATGCCCATCCTGGCGGCGGTGTTCTCCATGGTGGGCATTCTGGGCGGCTGGGTCGTGGGCGTGCTGATGATAGGCGTGGACGCCGGCGCCTTCTGGTCGCAGATGCAGAACGGCGTCGACGTCTGGAAGGACGTAGCCAATGGCGTCATCAAGAGCCTGGTGTTCGGCGTCACGGTGACGCTGGTTGCGCTCTACGAAGGTTGGCAGGCCAAGCCCACCCCCGAAGGCGTTGCCCGCGCCACCACGCGCACCGTGGTGGTGGGCTCCCTGGCGGTACTTGGGCTGGACTTCCTGCTCACCGCCTTGATGTTTGGAAATTGATACGGATCGATCATGTCTCGCGAAAAAACCGACTTCTGGGTAGGCCTGTTTGTCTTGCTGGGCGCGATCGCGCTGGCATTCCTGGCGTTGCGCGCCGGCAACTTGAGTACCTTTTCTTTCGCGCCAACCTATACGCTGACGGCCAACTTCGATAACGTAGGCGGCCTCAAGGTGCGCGCGCCCGTCAAGAGCGCCGGGGTCGTCGTGGGCCGGGTGTCCGGCATCTCGTTCGATGACAAGACCTACCAGGCGATCGTCTCGGTCAACCTGGAAACGGCTTATCAGTTCCCCAAGGACACTTCGGCGTCCATCCTGACTTCGGGCCTGCTGGGCGAACAGTACCTGGGCCTGACCGCGGGCAGCGAAGAGGAAAACTTTGCCGATGGCGGCAAGATCCGCTACACGCAAAGCGCAGTGGTGCTTGAACAACTGATCAGCCAGTTCCTGTATGGGTCGGCGGAGAAGCAAGGCACGAACGCGCCGGAACCCGCCGCGAAGACGCCTAATTAAAGACAATGCGACAGACGCGGTAACAGCCTTGCGTCTCAGGTCCGCAATATCATAAGAATTGTTGATAGGGATACCCTGATCATGAACACGAAAGCTCTCTCCAGGATTGCCACTGTCGCCGCCGCAGGCGCGTTGATGGCTGGCTGCGCGGCGCCGCAGAACCCGGATCCTCGCGATCCCTGGGAAGGCTTCAACCGGGGTGTCTACAAGTTCAACGACACCGTCGACCGCGCCGTCTTCAAGCCGGTGGCGCAGGCCTACACCTACGTCACGCCGCAGCCGGTGCGCAGCTGCGTGCACAACATCTTCAGCAACGTCGGCGACCTCTGGTCCGGCGCCAACAGCTTCCTGCAAGGCCGCGGCCACGACTTCGTCAACACGCTGGGCCGCTTCCTGTTCAACACCACCATGGGCGTGGGCGGCTGCTTCGACGTCGCCTCGGCCAACGGCGCGCGCCGCATCCCGAACGACTTCGGCACGACGCTGGGCGTGTGGGGCTTCGGCCAGGGTCCGTACTTGGTGCTGCCGTTCTTCGGCGCGTCCTCGGTGCGCGACGGCGTGGGCCTGGTGGGCGACTACGCCGGCACGACCTACGGCTACATGGGCGTGGACTCCATCGACAACGTCCGCCTGCGTAATTCGCTGTGGGGCCTGCGCGTCGTCGACACGCGTTCCAGCCTGCTGAGCGCCACCGACACGATCGACCGCGTCGCGCTCGACCCGTACAGCTTCATCCGCGACGCCTATTTGCAGCGCCGCGCCGCCATGGTGCTGGGCCAGAAGGTGGACGACGAGTCCGCGCTGCCCAACTACGAAGACGACGAGGGCGAAGCCGCCCCCGTTGCACAACCGGCGGTCAAGTAAACCGCCAACCGCGAGTTCCGCGGTATCAGTGCTAGTAAGGAGTTTTGATGCGAGTATCCCTAGTTTCCCTGCTGCAACGTCTGGTCTTCACGGGCCTTCTGGGCCTGAGCCTGGCCGCCGGCGCGCAGGCCAAACCCGACCCCAACGGCGCCCCCGACCAGTTCGTGCTGTCCGCGGCCAATGAGGCCCTGGACGTGCTGAAGGCCGACGGCGCCGTCAAGGCCGGCAACACCGCCCGCATCAACCAGGTCGTCAACGAGCACATCCTGCCCTACGTCAACTTCCAGAAGACGACGCGCCTGGCCGCGGGCCGCTACTGGCGCCAGGCCTCCGACCAACAGAAGAAGGAACTGGCCGAGGCTTTCCGCGGCACGCTGGTGCGCACCTACAGCGGCGCGCTGACCCGCGTCACGTCCAGCACCGCCGTCAGCGCGCTGCCGTTCCGCGGCGATCCCAAGGCCGACGACGTGGTCGTGCGCACGCTGATCAGCCAAGCCAACGGCCAGCCGACCGGCGTCGACTACCGCCTGGAAAAGACGCCCCAGGGCTGGAAGATCTACGACATGAACGTCGAAGGCATCTGGCTGATCGAAAACTACCGCAACCAGTTCGCGCAGCAGATCAATCAGAACGGCATCGACGGCCTGATCAAGGCGCTGAACCAGCGCAATCAGTGACAGGCCTTGCGGCTGTCGCGGCCCGGCGCGCCCTTGCGGCCCGCCGGGCCGATTATTTTGGGGACAGACCAACCGGATACCCGGGGAAACGCCAGGGCTACCGGCCGGGCCCGCAGCGGCGCGCTTATATAATGATCAATTCGCTCTTTTCGGGCCACTTGCCGCCGTCATGTCCGCCGTCAGTCTAGAAAACGTCTCCAAGGTCTACTCCCCGCGCCAGCGCGGCTGGCAAAAGCTGCTCGGGCGCGCGCCCGGCGCCGGCTTCCAGGCGCTGGACAACGTCAGCCTGAACATCGAGCACGGCGAGTTCTTCGGCCTGCTCGGCCCCAATGGCGCCGGCAAGACCACCTTGATCTCGATCCTGGCCGGCCTGGCGCACGCCAGCTCGGGCCGCGCCACGGTCTGTGGATACGACGTCGTGGCCGACTACAAGTCGGCGCGGCGGGCCCTGGGCGTGGTGCCGCAAGAACTCGTCTACGACCCGTTCTTCACGGTGCGCGAAACCCTGCGCATCCAGTCCGGCTATTTCGGCCTGCGCAAGAACGACGACTGGATCGACGAAATCCTGTTCAACCTGGGGCTGGCCGACAAGGCCAACTCCAACATGCGGGCGCTGTCCGGCGGCATGAAGCGCCGCGTGCTGGTGGCGCAGGCGCTGGTGCACCGCCCGCCCGTGATCGTGCTGGACGAACCCACCGCCGGCGTCGACGTGGACCTGCGGCGCACGCTGTGGGAATTCATCTCGCGCCTGAACAAGGCCGGCCACACCATCATGCTGACCACCCACTACCTGGAAGAAGCGGAAGCCCTGTGCGGCCGCATCGCCATGCTCAAGCGCGGCCGCATCGTGGCGCTCGACACCACCCAGGCCCTGATGGCCCGCGTCGGCGGAGTCGACCTGGAAGACGCCTTCGTGCGCATAATGCACGAAGGCGACGAGCAACCCGCGCCCGCCCTGCAACCCGAAGAGATCTCGTCATGACCCAGCCCGCCGCGACCGCCAGCCAGCCGCTGGTGCAGCCCCGCCTGGACGCGGGTTCCGGCTTTCCAACCCTGCTGCGCAAGGAATTGCTGCGCTTCTGGAAGGTCAGCTTCCAGACCATCGCCGCCCCTGTCATCACCGCGCTGCTGTACCTGCTGGTCTTCGCGCACGTGCTGGAAGGGCGCGTCATGGTGTACGGCAGCGTGCCCTACACGGCCTTCCTGATCCCCGGGCTCATGATGATGAGCATGCTGCAGAACGCCTTCGCCAATCCCTCGTCCTCGCTGATCCAAAGCCGCATCACCGGCAACCTGGTGTTCATGCTGCTGCCGCCGCTGTCGCACCGCGACATCTTCGCCGCCTACGTGCTGGCGGCGATCGTGCGCGGCCTGGCGGTCGGCCTGTGCGTGTGGATCGTGGCGCTGTTCTTCGTCTCGCTGATTCCCGCCCACCCGCTGTGGCTGGCCGTCTTCGCGGTGCTGGCCTGCGGCATCATGGGCGTGCTGGGCCTGATCGCCGGCCTGTGGTCCGAGAAATTCGACCAGCTCGCGGCCTTCCAGAATTTCCTGATCATGCCGGCCACCTTCCTGTCCGGCGTGTTCTATTCCATCCATACGCTCCCCGCCTTCTGGCAGAGCGTGTCCCACTGGAACCCCATCTTCTACACCATCGACGGTTTCCGCTACGGATTCTTCTCGGTGTCGGACGTCTCCCCCTGGCGCAGCCTGGCGGTGGTGACGGGGGTGTTCCTCGCGCTATCGCTCTATGCGCTGCGGCTACTGGCCAGCGGCTACAAACTCAGGAACTGACGTCCATGCTTCCCACTCCCGCGCAAGTCCGCCAATACATTGCGGACGGCCTGCCCTGTGAACATCTCGACGTGCAAGGCGACGGCTCGCATTTCGACGCGGTCATCGTCAGCGCCGCCTTCGAAGGCAAGCGCCTGATCCAGCGCCACCAGCTGGTCTACGCCGCGCTCGGCGACCGCATGAAGGCCGAGATCCATGCGCTGTCCATGCGCACCATGACCCCCGCCGAATACCAGCAAGCAGGCAAGTAATGGACAAGCTACGCATCACCGGCGGTTCGCGCCTGCAAGGCGAAATCGCCATCTCCGGCGCCAAGAATTCGGCCCTGCCCATCCTGTGCGCCGGCCTGCTGACCGCCGACGCGCTGACCCTCAGCAACGTGCCGCACCTGAACGACACCGCCACCATGCTGCGCCTGCTGGGCCGCATGGGCATGCGCGCCGAGCGCGGCGCGGACGGCGCGGTCACGCTGCAAGCCAACCAGATCGACAAGCTGGAAGCCCCCTACGAACTGGTCAAGACCATGCGGGCCTCCATCCTGGTGCTGGGCCCGCTGCTGGCGCGCTTCGGCGAAGCCCGCGTCAGCCTGCCCGGCGGCTGCACCATCGGCCAGCGTCCGGTGGACCAGCACATCAAGGGCCTGGCCGCGCTGGGCGCTGAAATCAGCATCGAGCACGGCTTCGTGGTGGCGCGCGCCAAGCGCCTGAAGGGCGCCTCGGTGCGCACCGACATGGTCACCGTCACCGGCACCGAGAACCTGCTGATGGCCGCGGTGCTGGCCGAAGGCCGGACCGTGCTGGAAAACGCCGCCTGCGAACCCGAAGTGGTGGACCTGGCGGAACTGCTCATCAAGATGGGTGCCCGCATCCAGGGCCATGGCACCAGCCGCATCGTGATCGACGGCGTGGAACGCCTGCACGGCGCCGAGCACCGCGTCATTTCCGACCGCATCGAAGCCGGCACCTTCCTGTGCGCGGTGGGCGCGGCGGGCGGCGACATCGTCCTGCGCAACACCGATCCCGGCATCCTCGGCGCCACGCTCGACAAGCTGGCCGAAGCCGGCCTGACCATCGAAACCGGCCCCGACTGGATCCGCTGCGCCATGTCCACGCGCCCCCGCGCCGTGGGCTTTCGCACGCTGGAATACCCGGGCTTCGCCACCGACATGCAGGCCCAGCTCATGGCGCTGAACGCCGTGGCCGAAGGCACTTCGGTCATCGTCGAAACCATCTTCGAAAACCGCTACATGCACGTGCAGGAACTGCGCCGCATGGGCGCGGACATCGGCATCGACGGCCACACCGCCATCGTGCGCGGCGTGCCGCGCCTGTCGGGCGCCACCGTCATGGCCACCGACCTGCGCGCCTCGGCCAGCCTGGTCATCGCCGGCCTGGCCGCCGATGGCGAAACCCTGGTCGACCGCATCTACCATCTGGATCGCGGCTACGATCAGATGGAAGTGAAACTGCGCGCCCTGGGCGCGAACATCCAACGCGTTACCAAGGAACAGGCATGAGCGACGCCCCCCTCACCCCCCTGACCCTGGCGCTGTCCAAGGGGCGCATCTTCGAAGAGACCATGCCCCTGCTGGCCGAGGCCGGCATCGAGGTCCCCGAGAATCCCGAAAGCTCGCGCAAGCTGATCTTGCCGACCAGCGATCCCGGCCTGCGCCTGATCATCGTGCGCGCCTCGGACGTGCCCACCTATGTGCAGTATGGCGCGGCCGACCTGGGCATCGCCGGCAAGGACGTGCTCATCGAGCACGCCAAGGAACAGCCCGGCGGCCTGTACCAGCCCATCGACCTGAACATCGCCAAGTGCCGCCTGGCCGTGGCCGTGCGCAAGGGCTTCGACTACGAAGGCGCCGTGCACCAGGGCGCGCGCCTGCGCGTGGCCACCAAGTACGTGCAGTCAGCCCGTGAACACTTCGCGGCCAAGGGTGTGTACGTCGACATCATCAAGCTGTATGGTTCGATGGAACTGGCGCCGCTGGTGGGCCTGGCCGACTGCATCGTGGACCTGGTGTCCACCGGCGGCACGCTGCGCGCCAACGACCTGGTCGCGGTGGAAGACATCATGCCGATTTCCTCGCGCCTGATCGTCAACCAGGCCGCGCTCAAGACCCGCGGCGCGCGCCTGCAGCCGCTGCTGGACGCCTTCGAGAGAGCCGCCTCCCGCAACGCCTGACCTCCGCCCGCCGCGACGCCGCGGCGGCCGTTACCCGCTTGCTCCATGACGCCATGGCCCTGATCAATCGTCTTGACTCCCGCGATCCCGGATTCAAATCCGCCCTGTCCACGCTGCTGGCCTTCGAGGCCACCGAGGACGAATCCATCGACCGCGCCGCGGCCGGCATCCTGGCCGACGTGCGCGCCCGCGGCGACGCCGCGCTGGTGGAATACACGCAGCGCTTCGACCGCATGCCCGGCGCATCGGCCCAGACGCTGGAGATCCCCAAGGCGGAATGGCAAGCGGCCCTGGCCGCGTTGCCGGCCGCCCAGCGCAACGCGCTGGAAGCCGCCGCCGAGCGCGTGCGCAGCTACCACGAACGCCAGCGCGCCGAGACCTGGACCTACACCGACGCGGACGGCACCATGCTGGGCCAGCAGGTCACCCCGCTGGACCGCGTGGGCCTCTACGTGCCCGGCGGCAAGGCCGCCTACCCGTCCTCGGTGCTGATGAACGCCATCCCGGCGAAGGTCGCGGGCGTGCAGGAACTGATCATGGTCACGCCCACGCCCGACGGCGCGCGCAACCCCATCGTGCTGGCCGCCGCGGCCATCGCCGGCGTGGACCGCGTCTTCGCCATCGGCGGCGCGCAGGCCGTGGGCGCGCTGGCCTACGGCACCGCCACCGTGCCGGCCGTGGACAAGATCGTCGGGCCGGGCAACGCCTACGTCGCCGCCGCCAAGCGCCGCGTGTTCGGCGTGGTCGGCATCGACATGATCGCCGGCCCCAGCGAAATCCTGGTTATCTGCGACGGCAAGACACCGGCCGACTGGATCGCCATGGACCTGTTCTCGCAGGCCGAGCACGACGAGCTCGCGCAGTCCATCCTGCTGTGCCCGGATGCCGCCTTCATCGAAGAAGTACAGGCCTCGATCGAACGCCTGCTGCCCACCATGCCGCGCGCCGACATCCTGCGCGTCAGCCTGGCCAACCGCGGCGCGCTGATCCTGGTGCGCGACCTCGAAGAGGCCTGCCGGATCGCCAACGACATCGCGCCCGAGCACCTCGAGATCTCCACCGAGAATCCCGAAAAATGGACCGCGCAGATCCGCCACGCCGGCGCGATCTTCATGGGCCGCTTCAGCTCCGAATCCCTGGGCGACTACTGCGCCGGCCCCAACCACGTGCTGCCGACCTCGCGCACGGCGCGCTTTTCGTCGCCGCTGGGCGTCTACGACTTCCAGAAGCGCTCCAGCCTGATCCAGGTCTCGCACCAGGGCGCCCAGAAGCTGGGCCGCATCGCCGCCGAACTGGCGCTGGGCGAAGGCCTGCAGGCGCACGCCGCCAGCGCCCAGTACCGGATCGACCAGCCATGAGCCTGCCGGCCAGCGTCGCCGACCGCATCGCCGGCACCGTCCGGGGGGATATCCGCGAACTGGCCGCCTATCCCGTGGCCAATGCCGAGGGCTGCATCAAGCTCGACGCCATGGAATGCCCGTACGAGCTGCCCGACGCCGTCCGCGAGGACATCGCGCGGGCCGTGCGCGACACCCCGCTGAACCGCTATCCCGCGGCCGACCTGTCGGCGCTGCAGGAGGCCGTGAAGACGGCCTTCGGCGTGCCCGAGGCGGCCGACGTACTGTTCGGCAACGGTTCGGACGAGCTCATCCACATCATCGTGCAGGCCTGCTGCAACCCGGGCGACACGGTGCTGTCGCCCTGGCCGTCGTTCGTCTACTTCGACATGGCGGCGCGCTTCGACCATGCGCGCTTCGTCGGCGTGCCGCTGACGGATGATCTGACCCTGGATTTGCCGGCCATGCTGGCCGCCATCCGCGAACACCAGCCCAAGGTGGTGTTCCTGGCCGTCCCCAACAACCCCACCGGCGGCCTCTGGTCCGACGAAGAGGTCCAGGCCATCGTCGCCGCCGCCCCCGGGCTGGTCGTCCTGGACGAGGCCTACCAGCCCTTCGCCGACCGTACCTGGATGCCGCAGGTGCTGGACGCGGCCAACGTGGTCGTCATGCGCACGGTGTCCAAGATCGGCCTGGCCGGCCTGCGCTTCGGCTACCTGGCCGGCCATCCGGCCTGGATCGCGGAACTGAACAAGGTCCGTCCGCCCTACAACCTGGACGTGCTGACCCAGGCCACGCTGTCGGCCGTGCTGCGCCACAAGCCGGTGCTGGACGAACAGGCCGCCCGCCTGCGCGCGGACCGCGAGCCGCTGGCGGCCGCGCTGGCCCGGTTGCCCGGCGTGCGGGTATTCCCGTCCGCCGGAAACTTCGTTCTTGCCCGCTTTTCCGGCAAGCTGGACGGCAACGCCGTGCATCTGGCGCTGAAAACGCGCAAAATATTGATTCGCAACTTCTCCAACGCCCATCCGCTACTGGCCAACTGCCTGCGCATTTCGGTGGGCGCCCCGGCTGAAAACGCCGCCTTGCTATCCGCCCTGCAAGAGATTCTGAGTGCTTAACATGCGTACCGCAGAGATCACCCGCAACACCAACGAAACCCGCATCCGCGTGGCCGTCAACCTCGACGGCACCGGCAAGCAGACGATCGACACCGGCGTGCCGTTCCTGGACCACATGCTGGACCAGATCGCGCGCCACGGCCTGATCGACCTCGACATCAAGGCGGAAGGCGACCTGCACATCGACGCGCACCATACCGTGGAAGACGTGGGCATCACGCTGGGCATGGCCATTGCCAAGGCGGTCGGCACCAAGGCCGGCCTGCGCCGCTACGGCCACGCCTACGTGCCGCTGGACGAAGCGCTGTCGCGCGTGGTGGTGGATTTCTCGGGCCGCCCGGGCCTGGAATACCACATCCCCTTCACCCGCGCCCGCATCGGCGATTTCGACGTGGACCTGACCCGTGAATTCTTCCAGGGCCTGGTCAACCACGCCCTGATCACGTTGCACATCGACAACCTGCGCGGCGTCAATGCCCACCATCAGGCGGAAACGGTCTTCAAGGCCTGTGGCCGCGCCCTGCGCATGGCCATGGAAGTCGACCCCCGCATGGGCGACGTCGTGCCGTCCACCAAGGGCGTGCTGTAACCTCCGCCATCCACACCGCAGCAGGCAGAAAGAAGTGACCACTATCGCCATCGTCGACTACGGAATGGGCAATTTCCATTCCGTCGCCCGCGCCCTGAAATACGCCGCCCCCGATGCCGACATCCGCATCTGCAGCCAGCCCCAGGAGATCGCCGCGGCCGACCGCGTCGTGTTCCCCGGGCAGGGCGCCATGGCGGACTGCATGCGCACGCTGAACGAATCCGGCCTGCGCGAGGCCGTCGTCCGCGCCGCGCGCGAGAAACCGCTCCTGGGCGTCTGCGTGGGCGAACAAATGCTGTTCGATTCCAGCGAGGAAGGCGGCACGTCTTGCCTGGGCCTGTTCCGCGGCGTGGTGCGCCGCTTCTCGGGCCCGGATTTCGCCGAGCCTGTCAGCGGCGACGACGAGGCCTGCCTGGCCGACGCCGGCGCGGCCGGATTGGTCGATACCCGCCCCGAACGCCTCAAGGTCCCGCACATGGGATGGAACAAAGTGCGCCAAACGCGCTCTCATCCTATCTGGGCCGGCATTCCGGACGAAACGCACTTCTATTTCGTCCATAGCTATTACGCCGATCCGGAAGATCCGGACCTGACTGTTGGTGAAACCGAGTATGGCCTCGCCTTTACCTGCGCGGTGGCGGCGGCTAACATTTTCGCGGTGCAGTTTCACCCCGAAAAGAGCGCCGAGCACGGTTTGCGCCTGTATCGCAATTTTGTAGACTGGCAGCCGTAGGCCCCTGGCCCACGCCCGTCAGCCCGTTTAACCCCTATATTTTTTCGCTGCCCACCATGCTGCTGATCCCCGCCATCGATCTCAAAGACGGGCGCTGCGTGCGCCTGCGCCAGGGTGACCTGGACGATGCAACGGTGTTCTCTGAAGACCCCGCCGCCATGGCCAACCGCTGGCTGGAGCAAGGCGCGCGCCGCCTGCATCTGGTCGACCTGAACGGCGCCGTCGCCGGCAAGCCCAAGAACGAGGCGCCCATCAAGGCGATCCTGGACGCTGTCGGCGACGACATCCCCGTGCAGATCGGCGGCGGCATCCGCGACCTCGACACCATCGAGCGCTATCTCGACGCCGGCATCTCCTACGTGATCATCGGCACGGCCGCGGTCAAGAACCCCGGCTTCCTGCAGGATGCCTGTGGCGCCTTCCCCGGCCAGATCATCGTCGGCCTGGACGCCCGCGACGGCAAGATCGCCACCGACGGCTGGAGCAAGCTGACCCGCCACGACGTGCTCGACCTGGCCAAGAAGTTCGAGGACTACGGCTGCGAAGCCATCATCTACACCGACATCGGCCGTGACGGCATGCTGTCCGGCGTCAACGTCGAAGCCACGGTCCGCCTGGCCCAGCACGTGCGCATCCCGGTCTACGCATCGGGCGGCATCGCCGGCATCCAGGACATCGAAGCCCTCTGCGCCGTCGAGGACGAAGGCGTTGAAGGCGCCATCCTGGGCCGCAGCATCTACGAAGGCACGCTCGACTTCCAATCGGCGCAGGCGCGCGCCGACGAATTGGCAAAATGACCACTTCCAGCAGCACCCCAGGGGCCGGCGCGCCCGCACAGAGCGCGCTGACCCGCCGCATCATTCCCTGCCTGGACGTCACCGCGGGCCGCGTCGTCAAGGGCGTGAACTTCGTCAACCTGCTCGACGCGGGCGACCCCGTCGAGATCGCCCGCCGCTACAACGAGCAGGGCGCCGACGAACTCACGTTCCTCGACATTACCGCCACCAGCGACGGCCGCGACCTGATCCTGCCCATCATCGAACAGGTGGCCTCGCAGGTCTTCATTCCGCTGACCGTGGGCGGCGGCGTGCGCCAGGTGTCCGACATCCAGCGCCTGCTCAACGCCGGCGCCGACAAGATCAGCATCAACAGCGCCGCAGTGGCCAATCCGGAACTGGTCCGGGCCGCCTCGGACTATCACGGCTCGCAATGCGTGGTGGTGGCGATCGACGCGCGCCGCGTCTCGGCCGAGGGCGAACCCGCCCGCTGGGAAGTCTTCACCCATGGCGGCCGCAAGGCCACCGGGCTGGACGCCGTGGCCTGGGCGCGCCGCATGGCCGCCTACGGCGCGGGTGAAATCCTGCTGACCAGCATGGACCGCGACGGCACCAAGTCCGGTTTCGACCTGGAACTCACGCGCGCCGTGTCGGACGCCGTGCCGGTGCCCGTCATCGCCTCGGGCGGCGTGGGCAACCTGCAGCATCTGGCCGACGGCGTCACCACCGGCCGCGCCAGCGCGGTCCTGGCCGCCAGCATCTTCCACTTCGGCCAGCATACGGTCGGCGAGTGCAAGCGCTTCATGGCCAGCCAGGGCATCCCGGTCCGGATGTGACCTCCCGAAGCGCCTGCGGCGCTTCGGGGAACCCCGATCAGGCGTGCAACAAGGTATTGCCGTAAGATTATGAGTCCCCACGCGCCAGTGGCGGCCTGCAAGGCGCCGCGCGAGGACAACGGATGAATGAGATGAGCAACGAACCCGCCTGGATGGCCGACGTCGTCTTCGACGAAAACGGCCTGATACCCGCCATCGCGCAGGACGCCGAGAACGGCCAGATCATGATGGTGGCCTGGATGAACCGCGAATCGCTCGCCGAAACGGCCGCCACCGGGCGCGCCGTCTACTGGTCGCGGTCCCGCCAGCGCCTGTGGCGCAAGGGCGAGGAGTCCGGCCATGCCCAGGAAGTGCACGAACTGCGCCTGGACTGCGACGGCGACGTGATCCTGCTCAAAATCCACCAGCAGGGCGGCATCGCCTGCCATACCGGGCGCGCCAGCTGCTTCTACCGCCGCCTGGAAGGCCAGACCGACCAGGCGTCCTGGATCACGGTCGACCCCGTGCTGAAAGACCCCGAACTGATCTACAAATGACCCAACAAGCTGCAAGCGCCGCCGAAATCCTGGCGCGCATCGCCGATACCCTGGAAACCCGCCGGCCCGAAAACGGCGGCGACCCCCAAGCCTCCTATTCCGCCAAGCTGCTGGCCAAGGGCCCCGACGCCTTCCTGAAGAAGATCGGCGAGGAAGCCACGGAACTGGTCATGGCCGCCAAGGACGGCGTGCCCGACCGCATCGTCAGCGAGACCGCCGACCTGTGGTTCCATTGCCTGGTGGCCCTGACCCATTTCAAGCTTCGGCCCGAGGATGTGCTGGCCGAACTGGCACGCCGCGAAGGCCTGTCCGGCCTGGCGGAAAAGGCGAGCCGCCCGCAAGACTGAACACGGAACCCGGAAAAATGAGCGACAACTGTATCTTCTGCAAGATCGCCGCTGGCGAGATCCCGTCCAAGAAAGTCTACGAGGACGAGGACTTTGTTGCGTTCCACGATATCAATCCGGCCGCGCCGGTACATTTATTGCTGATCCCTCGACGTCATGTCACATCCATGCAGGATATTAGGGGGGAGGACTCAGAATGGTTGGGTAGAATGATGTCGTTAGCGCCGCGGTTAGCCGCTGAAAACGGTTGCAATCCGGGCCCTGATGGTGGATTTCGCATCATGATCAATTCTGGCGTCGAAGGCGGCCAGGAAGTCCCGCATCTGCATTTCCACATCATCGGCGGCTCGCGTCCCTGGAAAGGGCGCGTGGCCCCCACCGCGTAATTCGGAGAAACATCATGGGTAGTTTCAGCATCTGGCATTGGTTGGTTGTCCTGGTCATCGTGGCGCTGATTTTCGGCACCAAGAAGCTGCGCAACATCGGTTCGGACCTGGGCGGAGCGGTCAAAGGCTTCAAGGAAGGCATGAAGGACGCCAATGGCGACAAGCCTGCGGAACCGATAGCGCAACAGCGCGTCTCCGGCGACACCATCGACGTGCAGGCCAAGGAAAAGTCGAACTCCTGAGCCGTCGGCTCACCTCCCGGGCCCGCCTTGAACAGGCCGGCCCTTGTTGCATCCACTCCCGAGCGGCCGTCGAATGTTTGATGTCAGCTTCACTGAACTGATGGTGATCGGCGTCGTCGCCCTGATCGTCATCGGCCCCGAACGCCTGCCCAAGGTTGCCCGTACCGTCGGCCACCTGCTCGGGCGCGCGCAGCGTTACGTCAACGACGTGAAATCCGATATCCAGCGCGAAATCGAACTGGATGAACTGCGCAAGTTCAAGAGCGAAATGGAAGACGCCGCCCAAGGCGTGCAGAAGTCGCTGAACGAAACCCAGGCCTCGTTGCAGGAGCCGGTCCAGCAGTTCCGTGCGGAACTCGACGAGGTCGCGCGCGAAGCCAGCGTCAAGGCCGCGCCGGTCATCGTCGGCGACGCGCCGGCCGCCCCCGAACGCAGCATCGCCCCTCCGCCCGGCCAGAACCACAGCCTGGATCTGGACCTGCCGCCGGTGGCCGAGCCCGCCCCGGCCGCAACTCAACAACCCGCCCCGGCGCCCAGCGCGCCCAAGGCTGACGACGCCGCGCCCGCCGCCAAGCCCGTCCCGCCCTCCGGAACACCGACGTGACCCAGGACGCATCCCAAGAAGAAGGCCAGCAGGAGACCTTCATCTCCCACCTGGTCGAGCTGCGCACCCGCTTGCTGCGCGCCGCCGCCGCCGTGATCGGCGTGTTCATCGTGCTGTTCATCTACCCCGGCGCGTCGGCCATCTACGACGTGCTGGCCCAGCCCATGCTGGCCTCGCTGCCGGAAGGCACGCGCATGATCGCCACCGGCGTCATCACGCCGTTCATGGTGCCGGTCAAGGTCACGATGATGGCCGCGTTCATCCTGGCGCTGCCCGTGGTGCTGTACCAGGCCTGGGCCTTCGTCGCGCCCGGCCTGTACCGGCATGAAAAGCGCCTGGCGCTGCCGCTCATCATTTCCAGCACCTTCCTGTTCATCGCGGGCATGGCGTTCTGCTATTTCGTGGTGTTCCGCACGGTGTTCCACTTCATCGCCACGTTCGCGCCGCAGTCCATCACGCCGGCGCCGGACATCGAGGCCTACCTGAGCTTCGTCATGACGATGTTCATGGCCTTCGGCATCACCTTCGAAGTGCCCGTGGCCGTGGTGCTGCTGGTGAAGATGGGCGTGGTCGAATTGTCCAAGCTGAAGTCCGCCCGCGGCTACGTCGTGGTGGGCGCCTTCATCATCGCCGCGGTGGTCACGCCGCCCGACGTGGTCAGCCAGTTCATGCTGGCGGTGCCGCTGTGCCTGCTGTACGAGATCGGGCTGATCTGCGCCCGCATGGTCACGCCCAAGCCGGAAGCGGAAAACGGCTCAGACTCGGGCTCGCTGACCGAACGCAACTGACCCTGGACGGTCCTGCCCACAAAGCAGGACCGTTTCACCTTGTGGGCGGCTGACGGCGACTCTACATTGCCTTCATGTCACTCGCCCAACGGCTGCACACCCTGATGCGGTGGCGCGGCATCAAAAGCCAGAACCAACTGGCGCGCATCTCCGGCGTGCCGCAGTCCTGCATCCACCGCATACTCAGGCGCGAAGACCATTATTCGCCTTCGCGCGCCACCTTGCAGCGGCTGGCGCTCGCCCTGGACACCAGCGTGCCCTGGCTAACCGACGGCGTGGGCCCGGGCGGCGATGCGCCCTGGAACGGCGCCAACCCTCCTGGCGGCGCCGCGGACGGCTATTGCACGGAAATCTGGGCGCTGCTGCGGAACCAGTCGGAAAGCACCAAGAAGGCCATCGTGTCGGCGGTGCGCCTGATGGCGAAGGACCCGGCCGCGACCTGAGCCACCGTCTCGGCCCGGCTCGCCACAACAGCCTGGCTCATCGCCGCGCCGCGGCGCGCCCCCTTCCTACCGCGGCTTGCCCGGGCGCGTGCCCACCACCACCGCCAACTCCACGGGCTTGCCGCCGCGCAGGATGCCCAGCGTGGCGCTCTGGCCCGGCGGCAGCTGCGCGATCTCCGACAGCAGGCCGGATGTATCCGTCATGCGCTTGCCATTGACCGACAGCACGATGTCGCCCACGCGCAAGCCGCCGCGCGCGGCCGGGCCGTCGCGCATCACGCCGGCGATGATCACGCCCGCCGTATCGCGTTCCAGTCCGAAGGCGCGCGCCAGGTCCGGCGTCACGTCCTGCGGCTCCACGCCCAGCCAGCCGCGCTTGACCCCGCCGGTCCGGACGATCTCGTCCATGACCTTGCGCGCGATTTCGATCGGGGTGGCGAAGCCTATGCCCATCGAGCCGCCGGATTCGGAATAGATGGCGGTATTGATGCCGACCAGATTGCCCGCCGCGTCCACCAGCGCGCCGCCCGAATTGCCGGGGTTGATGGCGGCGTCGGTCTGGATGAAGTTCTCGTAGGTATTGAGGCCCAAGCCGTTGCGGCCCAGCGCCGACACGATGCCCTGGGTCGTGGTCTGGCCCACGCCGAACGGGTTGCCGATGGCCAGCACCACGTCGCCCACGCGCAGGCCGCGGTCCGACGCCAGCGTGGCCGCGGGCAGGGCGCGCAAGGTCGCCAGCTTCAGCACCGCCAGATCGGTGTCGGGGTCCGCGCCCACCACCTTGGCCGCGTCGCGGCGGCCGTCCGCCAGCGCGACCTCGATCGCATCCGCGGCCTGCACCACGTGGTAATTGGTGAGCACGTAGCCGTCCTGGTTCACGATCACGCCGGACCCCAGGCTGGTCGAAGCCTGGCGCCGCGTCACGCCCGGCACCTGGCCGAAGAACTGGCGCAGCACCGGATCGTCGGGCAGCGGGATCAGCGGCACGTTGACGTGCTTGGTGGTGTATACGTTGACCACGGACGGCGCCGCGCGGGCGACGCCGTCCGCATAGGACGTCGCGGCCACGGCGCGGTCTGCCGCCGGCCTTGCCGCCGCGATGGCGGGCAGAGGCCCGGCGGCCGGGCCGGCCAGCCGCAGCAGGTCGGGCCGCAAGGTCGTGACCACGAATAGAATACCCAGGCAGACCGTGACGGCCTGAGCAAATATCAGCCAATATCGGCGCATGATTCTGATAGGACTAGCTATGAGTAAAGTGGACTCCCGCGTCCTGGCCAATTGGCTGGACGACACCCTGCAAGCGGCGCGCTTCAAGGACTATTGCCCCAACGGGCTGCAGGTGGAAGGCCGATCCGAAATCGCACACATTATCGCCGGAGTCACGGCCAGCGAAGCGCTGCTGCGCGTGGCGGTCGAACGCGGCGCCGATGCGGTGCTGGTGCACCACGGCTGGCTCTGGCGCAACGAGGACCGCCGCGTCATCGGCACGCGCCGCGCGCGCATGGCCCTGGCCCTGAAAAACGACCTGAACCTCTACGCCTACCACCTGCCGCTGGACGCGCATCCCACGCTGGGCAACAACGCGCAGCTGGCGCGCGTGCTGGGCCTGTCCCCGTCCCTGCGCGACGACGGCGCGCCGCGGACCTGTGGCCCCGACAACCTGGTCTGGCTGGGCTCGGCTCCCGGCGTGCAGACGCTGGGCCAGTTGGGCGAGCGCGTGGCCGAGCACCTGGGCCGCCAGCCGCTGGTGGTGGGCGACCCCGACCTGCCGTTGGCGCAAGTGGCCTGGTGCACGGGCGGCGCGCAAGGCATGCTGGCCGACGCCGTGGACGCGGGCGCCAGCGCCTACATCACGGGCGAAGTCTCCGAATCCACGGTGCACCTGGCGCGCGAAACCGGCGTCGGCTTCATCGCTGCGGGCCACCACGCCACGGAGCGCTACGGCGTGCAGGCGCTGGGACAGGCAGTGGCGGAACGTTTCGGCATCAAGGTCGAATTCGTGGACATCGACAATCCGGCATAACAAGCGCCGCACATCGTTCACCAAACGCCCCCGGAAGGGGGCGTTTGCATTGCAGGCGCCCGCAGCTTTCGCGCGCGCCGCCGGGTCCTCGATCCGCCAGACCCGGCTCCGGGAAAACCAGAGGGCGCGGTCAAAGCAACGCCTGTGCGTCGCTTTCGGTCAATCGCGGTTCTCTCCCTGTCAATTCTGACCGCAGTCCCCAGCCCTAGCATTCCATGCAGCCACCCGCAGCCGGACCTGTCCGGCGGGGCCTCCTACACGCGGAGCCACTGCATGCTGACCCTTTACGACCACCCCCGCTCCGGCAACTGCTACAAAGTCCGGCTGTTTCTCGCGCTCATCGGCAAAGAGTATGAAAGCGTGTTCGTGGACGTGCTTGCACGCAAGAACCACACCGAGGCCTTCGAGCGCATCAGCGCCTTCCAGCAGATCCCTGCGCTGACAGACGGCGAACTCGCCATCTGGGACAGCCACGCCATCCTGCTGCACCTGGCCCACCATTACGCCCCCGCATGGCTCGCGCCGCTGGCCGAAACAGGCGCCATGCATGCCTGGATCTCGGTGTCCGCCAACGAAATCGCGAACAGCCTGCAGCCGCTGCGGCTGACCCATGTGGTGAGCAACGCGGAGGCGGCCCATCACCTGGACGTGGAGGAAGCTCTGCTCGACGTGCCCGGCATGCAACGGCGCACGGAGCGCGTCCTGCGCCGCATGGACCAACGCCTCGCCGGCCACGACTGGCTGGCCGGCGGCGCCGTGCCGACCGTGGCCGACATCGCCTGCTACGGCTATGCGGCGCTGGCCGAGGAGGCCGCCATCGACATCGCCGCCTATCCCGCCATCGCGGCGTGGCGCAAGCGCATACGGCAGTTGCCGGGCTACGTGCCGCCAGGCCCCTGAGCCCCGCGCACAACGACAAAAACCACTATTACAAGACAAGAGGGAACGACATGGACGCCATACAGGCCGCGCAGCCTATTGCCCAATCACACAAGAAGCCGAACCTGTTCCGCGTCGCCGTGGCGACCGTGATCGGCACCGCGGTGGAAGCCTTCGACTTCCTCGCCTACGGCACCGCCGCCGCGCTGGTGTTCAACAAGATCTTCTTCCCGCAGTTCGATCCCGCGACCGGCACGCTCGCGGCGTTTGGCGCGTTCGCCAGCGGCATGCTGGCGCGTCCCATCGGCGGCATCCTCTTCGGCCACTTCGGCGACCGCATCGGCCGCAAGTCCATGCTGACGCTGAGCCTGCTGCTGATGGGCATCTGTACCGTGCTCATCGGGCTGTTGCCGACCTACGAACAGATCGGCATTACCGCGGCGGTGCTGCTGGTGGTGCTGCGAATCGGCCAGGGGCTGTCGTTCGGCGGCGAAATGGGCGGCGCCATGCTGATGGCGGTGGAACATGCGCCGCCGAAATGGAAGGCGTTCTTCGGCAGCCTGCCGCTGGTGGGCGCGCCCCTGGGCATCCTGCTGTCGGTGGGTTCCTTCGCGCTGGTAACGCGGCTGCCGGAAGAGGACTTCCTGTCCTGGGGCTGGCGCCTGCCGTTCCTGGCCAGCGCCGTGCTCATCGTCGTCGGCCTGTTCATCCGCCACGGCATCGACGAATCGCCGGAGTTCGAACAGGTCAAGCGCGAAAAGGCGCAGGCCAGGCAATCGCTGGAAGACAAGATGCCGCTGGGCGAATTGCTGCGCAAGCACGGCAAATCGCTGCTGCTGTGCATAGGCTGCAAGATCGCCGAGGTGACCCTGATCTATACCTTCCTCGTGTTCTCGGTGTCCTACGCCGTGTCCAAGCTGGGCTTCAGCCGCGCCGACGCGCTGCACGCCTTGCTCTATGGCGCCGGCGTGCTGATGTTCACCATCCCGCTGTTCGGCGTGCTGGCCGACCGCATCGGCGCGCGCCGCGTTTGCGGCTGGGGCGGCATGTTCCTTGGTGTCATGGCCATCCCCATCTTTCTCGCGGTGGGCAGCGGTTCGCTGGCGGCCTACAGTCTTGCCGTCTTCATCGCCATGGCCTTCAACTACGCCATCATGATTGCGCCCCAGTCCAGCCTCTACAGCGCGCAGTTTCCCGCGGAGCTGCGTTACTCGGGACTGTCCATCGGCGTGCAATTCTCGGCGGCCATCGGCGGCGGCCTGGCGCCGCTGATCTCGGCCACGCTGGTGCAGAAGTTCGACAGCATTCTTCCCGTCGGCGTCTACCTGGCATTCCTCGGGATCGTCGCGGGCACGTCCGCATTCCTCATGAAGCCCACGCCGCAGGACCTGCGTCGCGGTTAAGGCGCGGCGGCGCGGTTCTAGTTGCCGGCGTCGCCGCTTCTGGATGTCTTGCGGTAGAGGGCGGGCGACATGCCGAAGCGCTCATGGAAACGGCGGATGAAATGGCTCGCATGCTGGAAGCCGCAAGACGCCGCAATCTCCTTGACCTCGACGTGCGCGCGCCGCGGATCCTCCAACGCTTCGCGCGCCAGCTGCAGGCGGCGTTCGCGCACATAGCTGGTGTATTGCAGCGATCGCATCTTGAACAGCCGATGCACCCAGCGCGTGGTGACGCGCAGCACGTCCGCCACCGCCTGCACCGAGAGCTCCGGATCCGTGATGTGCGCGTCGATATAGCTGGCCAGCACCTGCCAGTTGTCGGCCGGCGCGCGCGCATCGCCCGGTATCTTCTCCAGCGCCTGGCTGGTGTAGATCGAGGCCAGCAGCGCGAGCAGCGCCTGCTCGGCGAACAACGACGACGCGGGATTGGATTCCGCCTGATCGAAGAACACGTGATGCAGGCAACGGTGCGCCGTCTGCACCATGGGCAGGGCCGCCGCGCCGCGCTGCGCGGTGAACTGGGACAGCGCCGGGCTGTGCGCGCCCAGCAAGCGCGACAGCGGCCCCTTGACCACCACGATGCGCGAGTCGGTGTACATGCGGATCTCGGAAGGCAGCGCGGTCGTGCGGAAGATGATGTCGCCGGGCTCCAGCGGCAGGGTGGCCTCGTTCTGCACGATGACGCCATGCCCCGCGATCACAAAGCTCGCCAGGAACTCCGCATGCCGCAGATCGGCCGCGTGCTCCGCGCGGTGGTGCACGCTGATCGGCGTGGACTCCAGGCTCACCACCAATCCCCCCGCGCGCAGCCGACAGGCCTGCAATTGCAGCCGGGGATGCTCGGTCAGCGCGCGGAACTCGCCGGGCAGGACCAGCTTGTCCAGTTCGCGCTCGTAGCCGGCCACCTCCTGCGCGTAGAAGGGCCGGAACTGCGGCGCGAAGTTGAGGTCGGCCTCGGACCAGGCGGGCCGGGCGGCTGGATTCGTGGTCTGGCTGGCGCGTGGCATGCTCGGGACACTCTGTCGGGCCGGCCTGCTATGGCCGGTAGGGCGCCCGCGTTCCTGTCGCATTGAATCAACCCACGTTCGTGATCGGTCAATTGCAGGGCCGCGAGGCGGGCGTGTAATTGAGCCATTATCCCCAAGGAGACCCCATGCTGGAAAAACAAGCCCATGCCGACGCCTTTTTTGCGCGTTCCGCGAACAAGCTCGACTTCGGCAACTGGAGCGAACAGGAAAAAATGGCCTTGAGCTGCCGCGTCCTCGCCAGCGAAGGCCATTCGGAAACCCTGGCGGGCCAGATCACCGTGCGCCAGCCCGACGGCACGTTCCTGACCACGCCCATGGCCCATGCCTTCGACGAGATCGTTCCAGGCACCGTCATCCGCATCAACGAGGACATGGAGGTGCTGGAAGGCCCTGGCACGCCCAACCCCGCCGTGCGCTTCCATTTCTGGGTCTACCGGCAGCGTCCCGACGTGCAATGCATCATCCACACGCACCCGCCCTATGTCTCGACGCTCTCCATGACGGGCCAGCCGCTGGTCGTCGCGCACATGGACGCGACGCCGTTCCACAATGATTGCGCCCATCTGAAGGAATGGCCGGGCCTGCCCATCGCCGACCAGGAAGGCGAGATCATTTCCGCCGCGCTGGGCGACAAGCGCTGCATCCTGCTGGCCAACCACGGCTTCCTGGCCGCGGGCTCCTGCGTGGAAGAAGCGCTGTACCTGTCGGTGCTGATGGAACGCGCCGCGCGCAATCAGCTGCTGGCCGCGGCCGCATACGGAGAAGTGAAGCCGGTGAATGACGAGCTGGCCGCCGAATCGCACGACTTCCTGTTGAAGCCCAGCATCGTGCGCGCCAGCTTCGCAATGTTTGCGCGCCGCGTGGAACGGGAAATGACGAAGGAAAGGGACTGAGGGGCGGGGCGTTCAGCGGAAACCGGCGCAACGCCGGCGGGAACGTCCGCCAGCCGCAGGCTTGAAATCCGCCTAGCGCGAATCCCAGGCCTGCGGCAGTGCCGGATCAGGGCTTTTTGAGCAGATCGCGGATTTCGCGCAGCAGCGCCACGTCTTCGGGCGTCGCGGCGGGTGCGGCCGGCGCTTCCTCGGCCTTGGCGCGAGCCTTGTAGATGGCCTTGACCATCCAGAAGATCACGAAGGCCAGCAACACGAAGTTGATGATGATCGTGATGAAGTTGCCCCACGCGAACACGTTGGCGCCGGCCTTGGTAAGGTCGGCGTAGGTCATCGGGCCGTTGTAGCCGGCCGGCATCGACAGAACCAGGAACTTGTTTGAAAAATCGACTGAACCGCCGAGTATGAAGTTGACCAGCGGCATGACGATGTCCTTGACCAGCGAGTCGACAATCTTGCCGAATGCCGCGCCAATGATGACACCAACCGCCAGGTCCACCGCGTTGCCTTTTACAGCGAAATCTCGAAATTCTTTGACGAAACCAGTCGCTTTGCTCATAAAAGCACTCCCTTCGTGATACGCCCGTGAGTGGGCTGGCGCTATAATACGCGGTTGCTATGTTGTTACAAATTCCCGCGAACCCGATGCCGCAGAAGTGATGCTACTCGTAGAGCGGGCGCATCAACAAGGATAGGAAGATGAGTCAGGATACGCTGGTGCACGACGATGACGGTGCGGTTGATCCCAACCTGCCACCTGATCCTTCGCGACGTTTCTGGGTTACCACCGCCTGTGCTGTGGGTGGCGTAGCAGGTGTCGCAACGGCAGTGCCGTTTGTGAGCACGTTTTCTCCCTCCGAAAAAGCCCGCGCTGCTGGGGCTCCCGTTGAAGTAGATGTTGGCGACATTCCCGTCGGCACCATGAAGACGGTTGAATGGCGCGGAAAGCCGGTCTGGATCATCCACCGGTCTCCTGAACAACTGGCCGGCCTGAAAACCCAGGACCCGCTGCTTGCCGACCCCCAGTCCAAGCGCCCCGGCTTCACTCCCAAATACGCCGAAAACGAAGGCCGCTCGCGCAAGCCCGAGCTCTTCGTCTGCGTCGGCATCTGTACCCACCTCGGTTGCTCGCCCACCTCTCACTTCGAAAAGGGCGGCAGCCTGGGCGCCGACTGGCAGGGAGGTTTCCTCTGTCCTTGCCACGGCTCCACGTTCGATCTGGCTGGCCGTGTCTACAAGAACAAGCCCGCTCCCGACAACCTCGAAGTTCCGCCGTACCAATATCTCACCGATACCCGCATCATTGTGGGCGTCGATGAAGACAACAAGGCCTGACGCTCGCGTCGCGCTTTTTTCCCGAATTACGTAAGTAAAACAATACGCCACGTATTAGAGAAGGAGCCGTTACATGGCTGGCGAGAAAACCGTCGAGACAACAGGCCTGTTGGGCTGGCTGGACCGGCGCTTCCCGGTGACCTCCACCTGGAAAGCCCATCTGTCCGAGTACTACGCACCGAAGAACTTCAACTTCTGGTACTTCTTTGGCTCACTGGCCCTGCTGGTGCTGGTGCTGCAGATCGTGACCGGCATCTTCCTGGTCATGCACTACAAACCGGACGCCGAACGCGCGTTCCAGTCCGTCGAATACATCATGCGCGAAGTCCCATGGGGCTGGCTGGTGCGCTACATGCACTCCACCGGCGCGTCGATGTTCTTCGTCGTCGTCTACCTGCACATGCTGCGCGGGCTGCTCTACGGCTCGTACCGCAAGCCGCGCGAACTGGTGTGGATCTTCGGCGTCGCGATCTTCCTCTGTCTGATGGCGGAAGCCTTCTTCGGCTACCTGCTGCCCTGGGGCCAGATGTCCTACTGGGGCGCCCAGGTGATCGTGAACCTGTTCTCGGCCATTCCCTTCATCGGCCCTGAGCTGTCCATCTGGATCCGCGGCGACTACGTCGTGTCGGACGCCACGCTGAACCGCTTCTTCGCCTTCCACGTCATCGCCATTCCGCTGGTGCTGGTCGGCCTGGTCGCGGCCCACCTGGTGGCGCTGCACGAAGTCGGCTCGAACAACCCGGACGGCATCGAGATCAAGCAAGGCCCGAAGGACAAGTACGGACGTCCGAAGGACGGCATCCCGTTCCATCCGTTCTACTCGGTGCATGACCTGATGGGCGTGGCCGGCTTCCTGCTCGTGTTCGCGTTCATCGTGTTCTTCGCGCCGGAAATGGGCGGCTACTTCCTCGAGTTCAACAACTTCATCCCCGCTGACTCGCTGAAGACGCCTCCGCACATCGCGCCGGTCTGGTACTTCACGCCGTTCTACTCGATGCTGCGCGCCACCACCGACGAGTTCACCTGGGTGTTGGCAGGCGCTTCCGTCCTGGGCGCCATCGCGCTGCTCGTCAAGAGCAACCTGAAAGGCTTCATGCGCATCGCCGTCCCCGGCATCCTGATCGTCGTGGCCGTGCTGCTGCGCGCCATCGACGCCAAGTTCTGGGGCGTGGTCGCCATGGGCGGCACGGTCGTCATCCTGTTCTTCCTGCCCTGGCTGGACCACTCCCCGGTCAAGTCGATCCGCTACCGCCCCACCTGGCACAAGTGGATCTACGGCATCTTCATGGTCAACTTCCTGGTGCTCGGCTACATCGGTACGCAGCCGCCCAGTCCGCCGTTGAACCTCACGTCGCAAATCGGCACGCTGCTGTACCTGGCATTCTTCTTCCTGATGCCGGTATGGAGCCGCCTGGGCACCTTCAAGAAAGTGCCCGAGCGCGTCACGTTCCACGCTCACTGAGCCCACCAGATAACGGATTAACCATGATCAAGAAGCTGATTGGTGCCGTGGCCTTGATGCTCACGTGTACCGCCACTTTCGCCGCCGAAGGCGGCTACCCGCTGGACAAGGCGCCGTACCGCGTCAACGACATGTCGTCGCTGCAGAACGGCGCCAAGCTGTTCGTCAACTACTGCCTGAACTGCCATAGCGCGTCCTCGATGCGCTACAACAAGCTCAAGGACATCGGCCTGACGGACCAGCAGATCAAGGAAAGCCTGCTGTTCACCGGCGAAAAGGTCGGCGACATGATGAACGTCGCCATGACCCCGAAGGACGCCAAGCAGTGGTTCGGCACGACGCCCCCGGACTTGTCCGTGATCGCGCGCGCCAAATCCGTGAACGCCGGCCCCTCGGGCGCCGACTACATCTACACCTACCTGCGCACCTTCTACCGCGACACCTCGCGCCCGACGGGCTGGAACAACCTGGTCTTCCCGTCGGTGGGCATGCCTCACGCGCTCTGGGAAGTGCAGGGTCCGCGCGAGCTCACGACCGTCGCCATGCACGAGGTCGCGGGCAAGGAAGGCGACCCCAAGACCTGGGAACGCGTCACGACGGTGTACGATGCACAGGGTTTTTCCACGGTCAAGGCCGAACCGGTAGCCAACTACCACGGCCATGCCACCTTCGATGCCAAATTTAAGGCCGCCAACCCGGCCCAAGTCGCAACATACGACAACGACGTCGCCGACCTGACTGCGTTCATGTCCTGGATGGCCGAACCCGTCCAGACATTCCGCGTCCGTCTCGGCGTCGGCGTCATGTTGTTCCTGCTGCTGTTCTTCCTGGTTACCTGGCGCCTCAATGCCTCGTACTGGAAACACGTGCGCTAACCGCAACGCCCCGCCAGGTTTCCATCTGTCCCTGATTGCAAATAGGGACGGAATCTGCGGATAGGGCTGTACGCCTATCCCGCCTGGCAATTGGGGCCAGCGCCTGCTAGATTAAGGCGCTGGCCTTTCGTTTTTCAATAAAGGACTTACCGCCATGATGGTGCTCTATTCCGGAACCACGTGTCCGTTTTCGCAACGCTGCCGCTTCGTGTTGTTCGAGAAAGGCATGGATTTCGAGATCCGCGACATCGACCTGTACAACAAACCCGAAGACATCTCGGTGATGAACCCGTACGGTCAAGTGCCCATTCTGGTCGAGCGCGACCTGGTCCTGTACGAGTCGAACATCATCAACGAGTACATCGACGAGCGCTTCCCGCATCCGCAGCTCATGCCCGCCGACCCGGTCATGCGCGCCCGCACCCGCCTGTTCCTCTACAACTTCGAGAAGGAACTGTTCGTTCACGTCTCGACGCTGGAAGACCGCAGCGCCAAGCCCGACGAGAAGAAGCTGGCCAACGCGCGCCAGAACATCCGTGACCGCCTGGCCCAACTGGCTCCCATGCTGCTGAAGAACAAGTACATGCTGGGCGAGGAATTCTCCATGCTCGACGTGGCCGTGGCTCCGCTGCTGTGGCGCCTGGACCACTACGGCATCGAACTGCCCAAGAACGCGGCTCCGCTGCAAAAGTACGCCGAACGCATCTTCTCGCGTCCGGCCTACATCGAAGCGCTGACGCCTTCGGAAAAAGTGATGCGTCGCTAAGGCTGTTGCGTGATGGGTGAAACTTCAACCAAACCGTACCTGATCCGCGCGCTGCACGAATGGTGCACCGATAACGGCTACACGCCCTACATCACCGTGCAAGTCGACGAGCACACCATGGTGCCCGTCGCCCATGTGCGCGACGGCCAGATCACGCTGAACGTGGGCACGCTGGCCACCAACCGCCTGGTGCTGGGCAACGAATTCATCGAATTCCAGGCCCGCTTCAGCGGCGTGACCGAAAACGTCTACGTCCCCGTGGGCGCCGTCAGCGCCATCTACGCGCGCGAAACCGGCGCAGGCATGGGCTTTGAAGTGCAGCCCTACGAACCGCCGGAAGCGGGCGCCCAGGGCGCGACGGCCCCCGCCGCGCCCGAAGGCTCCGACGCCGACGCCCCCTCCGGCGACGACGGCGGAGACGACGAACCCAAGCGTCCGCGCCTGACCATCGTCAAATAAAACCTGCCCCGCAGGGCCTGCATTTTTTTCATTACAATGCAGACCCTGCGCGTGCCCCGGCACGCAGCGCCGGTGTAGCTCAGTTGGTAGAGCAGCTCACTTGTAATGAGAAGGTCGAGGGTTCGATTCCTTTCACCGGCACCAGATTCACTCCGCGGATCCGTCCCGAGACGATCTGAAAAACCCGCTCCGGCTATGACGGCGCGGGTTTTTTGTTGCCCGGAATCGGAACGGAAAGCCAGGCCCAGCGTCAGCGCATTGCGCTTTGTCCTATAAACACGACCCGGAACACCGAAACCGGGCCTACCCACGAAATCGCTGCCTACAATCGCGTCAAGTCCTGCCCCAAGGAGGCGCGGTTCTCCATGCACACAAATCATCTCCCCGGAACGCGGCAAAAGCGCCTCTGGCAAAAGAGGTGGCCCAAAGAAGTCCTGTTCAACGGACCGCCTATCCTCGTTGCCGGAACCGCCGCGGTGAAGAGCTGGTGCGAATCTCTCTTTGAATCATGGATGGCAAGACACCGTTGGTGATGTCGAGCCAGCACAGAACCGAAGACCAACTCCGTGTGGAGCTGGTGCATGAATAGGGCTATACCGCAGCGCAGGTTCGCCGCCTTGCGCGCCATCACAACGGGAAGCACGGGTATCCGGCAAGGAGCCATTGAGGAAGCGGGTCCGCCCTCCGCACTGCAAAGAATGGTTCCTGCCCGAACTCCGCTTGGACAGGGTTCCGGTACTGCAAGTACCCGGCGCGCGCATGTGCGCGCCTTGGCGTGCCAGCAAAAAAACTGGCGTCAGACCCTCTCGCCCACCCCGTTTTGCATTCTTCCGATTTTTTGTGCATAATTCGCCCCCTCTACCTGTTCCCCGATAGCTCAGTCGGTAGAGCGACGGACTGTTAATCCGCAGGTCGCTGGTTCGAGCCCAGCTCGGGGAGCCAAAGAATGCAGTACTGAAGGGCCCGCAACTTGTTTGCGGGCCTTTTGCATTTGGACGCGGCGCACGCGCCTGTTTGCCGAGCCGCGCGCGGCGTACGATGATGCGCATTCCCTCATCACCACTTCGCCTGTCTCCATGCGTTCCGCGCGATCCTTGCCTGCCCTGGTTTCCCTGCGCGCCTTTGAAGCGGCTGCGCGGCGCATGAGCTTTTCGCTGGCTGCGCAGGAACTCTTCGTGACGCAGAGCGCGGTCAGCCACCACATCCAGCGCCTGGAAGCGGAGCTGGGCGTGGCGCTGTTCGAAAGGCGCACGCGCGCCGTGGCGCTGACCGCGGCCGGACAGGCCTACTACGAACGCGTGCACGCGGCCTTCGAACTGCTGCGCCAGGGCACCGACGAGCTGCGGGCGCCCGCGAAGGCGCGCCAGACGCTGCGCGTCGGGCTGCTGGCTTCGTTTGCCACGCGCTGGCTGGCGCCGCGCCTGGCGGCGTTTGCCGAAGCGCATCCGGACATCGATCTGCAATTGCAGCCAGACATCGGCTTGGCCGACGTTGCGGGCGGCGAGGTCGACGTCGCCATCCGCTACGGCCGCGGCGTGTGGCCCGGCGTGCGCGCGCGGCTGATCATGACGGAACGCCTGTCGGTGGTCTGCGCCCCCGCGCTGATCGCGGGCCGCAAGCGGCCGCGCGCGCCGCAGGACCTGCTGCGCTTTCCGCTGCTGGCCTCGCATGCCCGCCATCCCTTCGAATGGGACGCCTGGGCGCGGCATCACGGCGTGGACCTGGGCGGCGTGCAGCCCGTGCGCCTGCACGACTACAACATCGTAGTGGAGGCCGCGCTGGCGGGGCAGGGCATGGCGATGGGACGCCACCGCCTGATCGGCGCCCAGCTGGCCAGCGGCGCGCTGGTCGAGGCGCTGCCTGGCTCCGCGCTGGAGGCGCCCCGCATCGGCTGGTGGTACGTGACGCCGCGCGGCTCGCTGGGCGACGCGGCGCAACGTTTCCATGCCTGGTTGGCGCAGGAAGCCGCTGTGCTGGACGACACACATTAGTTTTGCTCATGTGTACTGCGTGAAAATTGATTGGTCAGGGGCAGCCACGGCCGATAGCATGGGGAGTACCCATTTCTCCCCATTCAGGAGCCCCTTCATGACCCGCTCGATCTCCGGCCGCGTGGCCGAACTTGGCCTGACCCTGGAAGCCGCCTCCGCGCCCGCCGCCAACTACGTGCCCTTCGTGCAGGAAGGCAACCTGCTGTACATCTCTGGCCAGATCTCCCGCAAGGGCGGCAAGGCCGCCTATCTGGGCCGCCTGGGCGACCAGATCTCCGACGCCGATGGCGTGGAAGCGGCGCGCCTGTCGGCGCTGGGACTGCTGTCGCAAATCGCCGCCGCCACCGGCGACAAGCTGGACCGCGTGGCGCGCGTGGTGCGCCTGGGCGTATTCGTGGCCAGCACGCCGGACTTCAATCGCCAGAGCGCCATCGCCAACGGCGCCTCGGACCTGATGGTCGAGGTGTTCGGCGATGCCGGCCGCCATGCGCGCAGCGCCGTCGGCGTGGCGTCCCTGCCGCAGGGCGTGGCGGTGGAAGTCGAAGCCGTCATCGCGCTGACGCAAGCCTGATCTTCATACCCAAGCCGGAGCAGCCATGTCCGCCCCCCTGACCCCCAGCGCCGTGGAAGCGTTGCGCGCCCAGACTCCCGGCGCACAGACCACCGTCCACTTCAATCATGCGGGCGCGTCGCTGCCTTCAGCCGCCACGCTGCAAGCCATCCATGCGCATCTGCAGCGCGAGGCCACGCAAGGCCCGATGGAGGCCGGCGTGGCTTCGCGGGAGCTGACGGAAAAGGCCCGCGCGCTGGCGGCCCGGCTGCTCAATGCAGAGCCCGCCGAAATCGCGCTGACTGGCGGCAATTCGCCGGGCTGGGGCGCGGCGTTCGCGGCGCTGGCGCCGTGGCGCCCCGGCGACCGCATTCTGGTGGGCCGCCACGAATGGGGCGGCAACCTGGCGGCCATGCGCCTGAAGGCGCAGCGCGCCGGCGCCACGCTGGAGACCATACCCTCGGACGACAGCGGCTGCGTGGACGCGCAGGCGCTGGAGACCATGCTGGACGAACGGGTGCGCCTGATCGCGCTGACCTGGCTGCCGGCCAACGGCGGCCTGATCAATCCCGCCGCCGCCATCGGCAGCGTGGCGCGACGCCACGGCATTCCGTACTTCGTGGACGCGGCGCAAGCCGTCGGCCAACTGCCGGTGGACGTGGCGCAGATCGGCTGCGACGTCTTGAGCGGGGCCGGCCGCAAGGCTTTGCGCGGCCCGCGCGGCACCGGCCTGTTGTATGTGCGGCGCGGCTTCCTGGAGCAACTCACGCCCGCCTTCGTCGACACGCATTCCGCCCCGCTGGGCGCGGACGGCGAGCCGGTGCTGCGGCAGGACGCCGCCCGCCTGGAATCGGCGGAAGCCTCGCTAGCGCTGCGCTGCGGCCTGGCCAATGCCTTGCAGGAAGCCCTGGACCTCGGCCTGCCGGCCATCCGGGCGCGCATCGACGCCACGGCCCGCGCCCTGCGCGCGGAACTGGCAGCCATACCCGGCATCACCGTGCTGGACCAGGGCCGCGAGCGCTCGGGCCTGGTGGCCTTCAATCTGGCCGGCCAGGACGCGGTATCGGTGCAACGCGCCATGGCGGCGCAGGGCGTCACCATCGGCAGCAACGGCGTGCCCTACACGCCGCTGGACATGCAGGCGCGCGGCCTGACGCAGATTGCGCGGGCTTCGGTCAGCTATCTGACCAACGACGCGGAAATCGACCGCCTGCTGGATGGACTGCGCGCCCTGGCCCGCTGAGCCAGGGCATGGCGGCGCCCGTCAGGCCACCGCGCGCCGCGCGAACGGCGTCCACTTCGTAAAGACCAGCAGATTGCCCAGCATCACCAGCGCCAGGCCCAGCAGGGCCGGCGCCGTCCATTGGTAGCCTTCGGCAAAGGTGGACACGCTCAGGGCCACGACCGGGAACAGCACGGTGCAGTAGGCCGCGCGCGCCGGCCCCATGCGCCCCACCAGCGTCAGATAGGCGGTGAAGCCGATCACGGACCCGGGAATGGCCAGATAGAGCAGCGCGCCCACATAGGACGTCGAGGTGTCGAACTCGAACGGCAGGCCCGCCGCCACGCAACCTGCCAGCAGGATGGCCGCACCATAAAGCATGCTGTAGGCGTTGCCGGTCAGAGGCCGGATGCCGGCGCGCTGTTGCAGCGACGACAGCATGTTGCCGGTGGAAAAGCAGAATGTGCCCAGCAGCGCGAATCCCAGCCCCAGCAGGGTTTCGTGGCTGGCCTGCTGGCCAGCCAGTTCCGGCCAGAACAGAAGCACCAGGCCGGAAAAGCCCATCGCGCCGGCCAGCATCACGCGCGGCGCGACGCGGGTGCCGAACCACAGGCGGGCGTTCAACGCGTTCCACAGCGTCGCCGCCGAGAACACCACCGACACCAGGCCGCTGGGGATCCATTGGGTCGCCGTGTAGAAGCACAGGAAATTCAGGCAGAACAGGCACAGGCCCTGGCCCACGCACAGCCAGTGGCCGCGCCGGTCCATTTTCTGCAGCTTGCGGGTCAGCGCCAGGATCACGAACAGAATCAGGCCCGCCAGCGCAAAACGGTAGAAGATGGACACGGGTATGGCCACCACGCCCAGCTGGAGCTTGATGGCGATCCAGGTGGTGCCCCAGATGACGACAGTGAGGAAATACAGGAAGAGGTTCACGATGCGAGGCTGATACAGGGACGCGGAACGGCGGTCCAGGAAACCGCCCGGGAACCTAGTTTGCACCTGCCGGCACGGCCAGGATTGCCGGTTCTTGCGGTTTTCTTCCCTGCGCGCGCGCGTCCCGCGCGAGATCGCAGTAGCATTTGGATCCTATGGCCACCACCGCCTCGGCTCCCGCCGATTTCTCCGTCTTCCGCACCCTGGCGAGCTCCACCGCGACGCTGGAGCGGGCTGCCGCGCTGGGCGAAGGCATCGCCATCTCGCAATGGTCGCGCAGCGCCCACGAGACCCTGGGCTACGACAACCCCGGCCATCACACCCTGTCGCTTTACTTGCGCGGCGGCGACAAGTCGTTCCGCGTAGGCCAGGATGCGCTGCACGGCGGCGCAGGCAAGTTCTGCGTGCTGCCTTCGGAACACTACTCGCGCTGGAGCATGAACGACAGCGTGCACTTCCTGCACCTTTACATCGCGCCGGAGCGGCTGGCGCGCGAAGCCGTCATGCGGCTGGACTGCGAGCCCCGCACGCTGGAACTGCGCGACCGCACCTACATCCACGACGAATCGCTGATCGACGTGTGCCGGCAACTGCTCGGCACCGACTGGAACCAGCCCGCCGACCGGCTGGCGGCCAGCAGCGCGGCCGAGACCGTGCTGCACCACCTACTGAACCAGGGCGTGGCGCGCAAGCCCTCGGCTACGCTGCGCGGCGGCCTGGCGCCCGCCGTGCGCCGGCGCATCATGGACTACGTCGACGCGCACCTGGCCGAACCGCTCACGCTGGACCAGCTGGCGGGCGTGGCGGCGCTGTCCACCTACCACTTCGCCCGCATGTTCCACGCCTCCTTCGGCGAACCGCCGCACGCCTGGGTGCGCGCGCGGCGGCTGGCGCATGCGCGCACGCTGCTGACGACCGGCAAGCGCGATCTCGCCGGTATCGCCCAGGCCAGCGGCTTCGGCAACGCCAGCCACCTGGCGCGGGTGTTCCGCGAGGCCACCGGCGTCACCCCCGGCCAATACCGCAGCGCCCGCGCCCGCCACTGAACCGGGCGCTACGGCCCCGTTTCCCGATCGGCCCGGTCTACAATGGCCCACCGCCCCTAGGGCCTGACCGCGCCCCTTCCCGACGCGATGCCGACCCCGACCTCTCGCGACTCCGCCCCTCTGGCTGAACCCGTCAGCGCCAGCCCCGTGCGCGCGCACTGGCTGGCAGAACTGGTCCGCCTGCGCGAAGCGCATTGGGGGCCTCTGGAAGACGCGGACGCGGTCCGGCGCGTGCGCCAGCAGGACGGCGACCTGCCCACGCGCATCCTGGCCCGCGCCGCATTGCTGGCCAGGCGCGAAAACCTCATTCCCCTGATCGAAACCTGGCGCCGCAGCGCGCTCGGCATCCTGGCCGCGCTGTTCCTGCTTGCCCTGTTGTCCGGCGCCGGCGCCGCCCTGGGCGCGCTAGGCGACGGATCGCGGCCGGTCAACGTGCTGTGGGCGCTGGGCGCCTTGCTGGGCCTGCATACGCTCACCTTCCTGCTCTGGCTGGCCAGCTTCCTGCTGCGGGCTTCGGCCGTCACCGGGCTGGGACGCCTGTGGCTCTGGGCCACCCGCAAGCTGGCCCGCGGCCCCGACGGCGCACTGGTGCCACAAGCCTTCCTGAACCTGCTGGCGCGCGCGGGCGCCTTGCGCTGGCTGTTCGGCAGCATCAGCCACCTGCTCTGGCTGACCGCGCTGTGCGCCGCGCTGGCTGTCCTGCTGGCCGTGCTGTCCACCGCCAGCTACCGCTTCATCTGGGCCACCACCTTGCTGGCGCCCGACACCTTCGTCAGTCTCACCCAGGCCATCGGCTGGCTGCCGGCGCAGCTGGGCTTTCCGATGCCGGACGCCGCGATGATCCGCGCCAGCGACGGCGCCCAGGTCCTGCCCGCCGAGGCGCAGGTGCAATGGTCGCTCTGGCTGATCGGCGTGCTGGTGGTCTACGGCATCCTGCCCCGCCTCCTGGCCGGCGCGCTGTGCGTGGTCAACACGCTGCGCGCCTTGCGCGGCCTGCGCATCGATCCCTCGCTGCCCGGATTCTCCGCGCTGCGCGACCGGCTGGAACCGCCCGCCCAGTCCACCGGCATCGACCGCCCCGTCGATCCGCTGCACGAGCCGCGGGTCGGCGCGCCGCCGCTTGCGGGCCTGGGCGGCCAGCCCGTGCTGCTGGGACTGGAATTGCCGCCGGACCTGGCCTGGCCGCCCGCCGGCATCCCCGCGGGCATCCAGGAGGCCGGCAACCTGGACACACGCGAGGAACGCAACCGCGTGCTGGACGCGCTGGCCAGCAAGGCCGCCACCCGCATGCTGATCGCCTGCGACGCGCGGCAGACGCCCGACCGGGGCACGCTGTCGCTGATCGCGGAACTGGCCGCGCACGCGGAACAGACCCGCGTCTGGCTGGTCACGCCGCGCGCGGGCGTGGACGCCGCCGCCACCCGCGCGCCGCTGTGGCGCGAACGCCTGCTCGCGCTGGGCTTGCCCGCCGACGCCGTGCTGCAGGCGCCTGATGCTCCCTATGCGTGGCTGGAGTCCACCCATGGCTGATGACATCATCAAGATCGCGCTGGTCGGCCACACCAACACCGGCAAGACCTCGCTGCTGCGCACGCTGACGCGCGACACCACCTTCGGCGACGTCGCCGACAGCCCAGGCACCACCCGCCACGTCGAAGGCGCGCGCCTGCGGCTGGAAGGCCGCGCCGTGCTGGAATGGTTCGACACGCCGGGCATGGAAGACAGCATCTCGCTGCTGGAATACCTGGAGCGGCTGGACCGCCCCGACGAACGCCTGGACGGCCCGGCGCGCATCCGCCGCTTTCTCGACACGCCCGAAGCCCATGGCCGCTACGAGCAGGAAGCGCGCGTGCTGGCCAAGATGCTGGACTGCGACGCCGCCCTGTATGTGATCGACGCGCGCGACCCGGTGCTGGGCAAGCACCGCGACGAACTCGCCATCCTGGCCGCTTGCGGCCGGCCCTTGCTGCCGGTGCTGAATTTCGTCAATGCGCCCGCGCACCGCGCCGACGAGTGGCGCGCCGCCATGGCGCGGCTGGGGCTGCATGCGGTTGTGGAATTCGATACCGTCGCGCCGCCGCTGGATGGCGAGCAACAGCTCTACGCCAAGCTCGGCGTGCTGCTGGACCGCCACGCCGCCGCATTGTCGCGGCTGTCCGCCAGCCTGGCCGCGCAACGCCGCGCGCGCCGCGACTCGGCCTACGAACTGCTGGCCGATCTGCTGATCGACGTGGCCGCGCTGCACGTGTCCAGCGCCAGCGACGATGCCGCGCTGGCCGCCACCTCGGACAAGCTGCGCAACCAGGTGCGCCAGCGCGAGCAGACCTGCGTCAATGCGCTGCTGGCGCTCTACAACTTCCGCGCCGCGGATTTCACCGACGACGATGCGCTGCCGCTGCAGGGAGAGCGCTGGGGCATGGACCTGTTCCATCCGCAGGCGCTGAAGGACATGGGCGTGCAGGTCGGCATGGGCGCCGCCGCCGGCGCGATGGCAGGCGCGGCCGTGGACCTGTTCAGCGCGGGCTTGAGCCTGGGCACCGGCATGCTGATCGGCGCCGCCGCGGGCGGCCTGTGGCAAGGCGTGGAGAAGCTGGGCAAGCGCATGGCCGGCAAGCTGCGCGGCTGGCGCGAGATCAGCGTGGACGACCCCGTGCTGCGCCTCCTGGCCTTGCGCCAGCGGCAGCTGATCGAAGCCCTGGAACGGCGCGGCCACGCCGCGCGTGAGCCATTGAGACTAGATCATCCGGAGGACGAGGCCTGGCGCAAGGGACCTTTGCCCGAGGCGCTGAAGGAAGCCCGCAGCCGGCCCGAATGGTCAGCCCTGGGCGAGCATTACGAAGACAGCGACCGGCGCAAGCGCGTGGTGCGCGAATTGGCGAAAACCCTTGCCGACGCGCCGCCTACCGGCGCCTGAGCGTAGAGCCGCCAGCCTTGCCGAACGCACCATTCCACGCCGTCGGCAAGCAAGTACTAACCCCAATCCAAACCGATTGACGCTTAAACGAATGCGTCTATAAGATTCGTTCTGCATCGGCGCGGGTCCGTCCCCGTCATGATAATCACAAGGGGTTGGGTCTATCGTGAAGTCGAAGTCCTACGCAGTGATTCCCGGCAGCGCCATCACCGGCGCGCGCGCAGCTCGCGCTGCGTCCCGCCAGACCCCAATCCGTCTTTCGTCGTAAGCAGCAACGCCATGCCCCGGCACCCCATGGGGCCGGGGCCCTGTCACTTCTGTCGCGCTATCCGCGCACCACACGGAGCATGAGGGCTATGCGTACTTTTCCCCACTTGAAGCAAGCTGCGCTCGCGGCTGCCGTTGCTGCCTCGCTGGCATTCAGCGCTGGCGCGGCCGCCAAGACCTTCCACTGGTCGTATCAGGGCGATGCGACGTCCATGGATCCGATGGCCCTGAACGAAACGTTCACGCTGGGCTTCCAAGGCAACATCTACGAAACGCTGGCCGGCTACGACGGCAATCTCAAACTGACCCCGCTGCTGGCGGAAAGCTGGGAAAACCCCGAGCCCACCAAATGGGTGTTCAAGCTGCGCAAGGGCGTGAAGTTCCATGACGGCTCGCCGTTCACGGCGGACGACGTCATCTTCTCCTGGAAGCGCAGCCTGACGCCGGGCTCCGACATGAAGGGCTATGGCGCCAAGGCCTCCGACATCAAGAAGGTGGACGACTACACCATCGAAGTCACCACGCCCACGCCCAACCCCATCCTGCCGCGCGAATGGGTGTTCCTGTACATCATGAGCAAGTCGTGGTCGGAAAAGAACAAGACCACCGAAGCCACCAACGTCAAGGGCGACAACCAGGGCAACTACGCCAACCTGCACGCCAACGGCACCGGCCCCTTCATGCTGGCCGAACGCCAGCCCGACGTGAAGACCGTGCTCAAGCGCTTCGACGGCTATTGGAACAAGGACATCAAGACCAACGTCGACGAAGTCATCTTCCAGCCGATCACGCAGGAAGCCACACGCGTCGCCGCGCTGATCTCCGGCGAAATGGATCTGGTGCAGCCCGTGCCGGTGCAGGACTGGAAGCGGCTTGAAGACGCCAAGGGCGTCAAGCCGCTGACCGCGCCCGAAGCGCGCGCCATCTTCATCGGCATGGACCAGGACCGCGACGAACTGTTGTTCTCGGACGTGAAGGGCAAGAACCCCTTCAAGGATCCCAAGGTCCGCGAAGCCGTGGTGCTGGCCGTGGACACCAAGGCCATCAACGAGAAGATCATGCGCGGCGCGGCCAAGCCGCTGGGCTCGCTCATCGCCACCGCCATCAACGGCTATGACGATTCCTTCGGCGCGCCGTACAAGCCGGACCCCGAACGCTCCAAGAAGCTGTTGGCCGAGGCCGGCTATCCCAAGGGCTTCACGGTCACCATGGACTGCCCGAACGACCGCTACGTCAACGACGAGAAGGTCTGCCAGGCCGTGGCCGGCATGCTGGCGCGCGTGGGCATCAAGATCAACCTGCTGGCGCAGACCAAGTCCAAGTACTTCGGCAAGATCCTGCTGCAGGCGGGCAACCAGACCAGCATGTACATGCTGGGCTGGACGCCCAGCTCGACCGACGCGCACAACACGCTGCTGAACCTCACCTCGTGCCGCAATGCCAAGACCGCGGCGGGCCAGTTCAACCTGGGCGGCTACTGCAACAAGAAGGTCGATGAGCTCACCGACAAGATCGGCGTGGAAACCGACCAGGCCAAGCGCAACGCCATGATCAAGGAAGCATTCGAGATCGTGCGCAACGACTACGGCTATCTGCCGCTGCACCAGCAGCCCATGTCCTGGGGCGTGAAGGACAACATCAAGGTCATCCAGCGCGCCGACGACGTGCTCGACCTGCGCGACGTCGTCCTGCCGTAATCGACCCGCAAGCGAGCCCCGGGCGGCGCATGCCGCCCGGGCGCGCCCGGCCCAGCCCCGGTTCCCCCCACCCGAGGGAAACGCGGCCCGGCGTTATCTGAAACCGAGGGCTCCCGATAATGCTTTCCTTTATTGCGCAACGGCTTATCCAGTCGGTGCTGGTGATGTTGACGGTGGCGCTGATCGCGTTCGCCATGTTCCGCTACGTAGGCGACCCGATAGCCAGCATGGTGGGCCAGGACACCACGCCCGAACAACGCGCGCAGCTGCGCGAGCAGCTGGGCCTGGACGATCCCTTCGTGGTGCAGTACGCGCACTTCGTGGCCAACGCCGTGCGCGGCGATTTCGGCATGTCGTACCGCCACCGCCGGCCCGTCAGCGAACTGCTCGAAGAACGCATGCCGGCCACGCTGGAACTGTCCTTCGTATCCGCCGTGATGGCACTGGCCCTGGGCATACCCATGGGCATCTATACCGCGCTGAAACGCCACGGCGTGCTGTCCAAGGCCTTCATGGCGATCTCGCTGGCCGGCATCTCGCTGCCCACCTTCCTGATCGGCATCCTGCTCATCCTGTTCTTCGGCGTGCAGCTGCGATGGCTGCCCAGTTTCGGGCGCGGCGACGTGGTCAGCCTGGGCTGGTGGACCACGGGCTTCCTGACCAAATCCGGCTGGCTGGCGCTGATCATGCCCGCCATCACGCTGGCGCTGTTCCAGATGACGCTGATCATGCGGCTGGTGCGTGCCGAAATGCTGGAAGTGCTGCGCGCCGACTTCATCAAGTTCGCGCGCGCCCGCGGCCTGCCGGAACGGCTGATCAATTTCCGCCATGCGCTGAAGAACACCATGGTGCCCGTCATCACCATCACGGGGCTGCAGCTGGGCTCCATCATCGCCTTCGCCATCATCACGGAAACCGTGTTCCAGTGGCCCGGCATGGGCCTGCTGTTCATCCAGGCCATCAGCATGGTGGACATCCCCGTCATGGCGGCCTATCTGGTGCTGATCGCCTTCATGTTCGTGCTCATCAACCTGGTCGTGGACCTGCTGTACTTCGCCGTGGACCCGCGTCTGCGCGTGCAGAGCAAGTAAAGGAATCCGCATGATTGCTCGCATCGCTCCCTTCTTCGCCCGCGCGGCCGACAGCGACCTCTGGCACAGCTTCAAGCGGTCGCCTGGCGCCATCGTCGCCGCGATCGTCACGCTGGCCATCCTGCTGGGCGCCTTGTTCGCGCCCGTGGTCGCGCCGCACAACCCCTTCGACCTGGCCTCCCTGAGCATCATGGACGCCAACACGCCGCCGTCCTGGGAAGAGGGCGGCAGCCCCGACTTCCTGCTGGGCACCGACGACCAGGGCCGCGACATCCTGTCGGCCGTGCTGTACGGCTCGCGCGTGTCGCTGCTGGTGGGCTTCGCCTCGGTGCTGTTTTCGATGGTGCTCGGCGTAACGCTGGGCCTCATCAGCGGCTACGCCGGCGGCCGCGTGGACAGCTTCATCATGCGCATCGCCGACGTGCAGCTGTCGTTTCCCGCCATCCTGGTGGCGTTGCTGATCGACGGCGTGGCGCGCGGCCTCCTGCCGCGCGACATGCATGACCAGCTCGCGCTGTACGTGCTGATCTTCGCCATCGGCATCTCCGGCTGGGTGCAGTACGCGCGCACCGTGCGCGGCTCCACGCTGGTGGAACGCAACAAGGAATACGTGCAGGCGGCGCGCCTCATCGGCATCGGCCCCTTCACCATCCTGCGCCGCCACATCCTGCCCAACGTGATGGGACCGGTGCTGGTCATCGCCACCATCCACCTGGCCATCGCCATCATCACCGAAGCCACGCTCTCGTTCCTGGGCGTGGGCGTGCCGCCCACGGCGCCGTCGCTGGGCACGCTGATCCGCATCGGCAACAGCTATCTTTTCTCGGGCATGTGGTGGATCTCCATCTTCCCCGGCATCGCGCTGGTGGCGCTGGTGCTGTCGGTCAACCTGCTGGGCGACTGGCTGCGCGACGCGCTCAACCCCAAGCTGCGCTGAGGACGCCATGGCCCTGTTGAACATCGAAGATATCCGCATCGAATTCCCCAGCCGCCGCGGCACGCTGGTGGCCGTGGACGGCGTATCGCTGTCCCTGGAGAAGGGCGAGATCCTGGGAGTGGTGGGCGAATCCGGCGCCGGCAAGTCCACCATAGGCAATGCCGTCATCGGCCTGCTGGAAGCGCCTGGCCGCCTGGCGGGCGGCGCCGTGCTGCTGAATGGCGAACGCATCGACACGCTGAACCCCGCGCAGAAGCGCAAGGTGCGCGGCCGCCGCATCGGCATGATCTTCCAGGATCCGCTGACCTCGCTGGATCCGCTGCAGACGGTCGAGAGCCAGCTGGTCGAGACCATGCAGGTGCACCTGGACCTGTCCCACGCCGAGGCGCAAAAGCGCGCGGTGCAGCTGCTGGCGCAGGTGGGCATCGACAAGCCGGAACTGCGCGTCAAGCAGTACCCGCACCAGTTCTCCGGCGGCATGCGGCAGCGCGTCGTGATCGCGCTGGCGCTGTGCTGCGAGCCCGAAGTCATCATCGCCGACGAACCCACCACCGCGCTCGACGTGTCGATCCAGGCGCAGATCCTGGAGCTGCTCAAGAAGCTGTGCCGCGAAGAGCAGGTGGGCATGATCATCATCACGCACGACATGGGCGTGATCGCGGACGTAACGGACCGCGTGGCGGTGCTGTACCACGGCAAGCTGGTCGAGCAGGGCCCCACCGCCAAGATCCTGGGCGACCCCGACCATCCCTATACGCGCAGCCTGATCTCGGCCGTGCCGCGTCCCGACATCAAGCTGCGGCGCTTCCCGCTGGTGACCTACATCGAGGACGTGAAGAAGCCGGCGCAGCCGCTGGACCTGGCCACGCACTGGCTGGGGCAGCGCCGCGACTTCGGCGCGCGCACCGGCGGCCCGCTGGTGCAGGTCAAGGACCTGAGCATGCGCTTCGTGCTCAAGAGCGCGCTGCTCAAGCGCAACCAGCGCACGCTGGACGCGGTCAAGCGTGTCAACTTTTCCATCGGCGAAGGCGAGGTGTTCGGCCTGGTGGGCGAGTCCGGCTCAGGCAAGTCCACGGTGGCGCGGCTGATCTCCGGCCTCTATACGCCCAGCGAAGGCTCGGTCAACTTCGGCGGCACCGACCTGACCGCGCTCAAGGGCGAAAAGCAGCTGAACCCGTTCCGTCGGCAGATCCAGATGATCTTCCAGGATCCGTTCTCCTCGCTCAACCCGCGCATGCGCGTGCTGGACATCGTGGCCGAGCCGATACGCTTCCACAAGCTGGCGGCCAGCGAGGCGGAGGCGCGCCGCATCGTGGCCGACCTGCTGGACGTGGTGGGCCTGGGCGACCGCGCCGCCGAGCGCTTTCCGCATGAATTCTCGGGCGGCCAGCGCCAGCGCATCTGCATCGCGCGCGCCCTGGCCACGCGGCCCCGCTTCCTGATCTGCGACGAACCGACCTCGGCGCTGGACGTCTCCATCCAGGCGCAAATCCTGAACCTGCTGAAGGACCTGCAGGAGGAGCTCGGGCTGACCATGCTGTTCATCAGCCACGACCTGCCGGTGATCCGCCAGATGTGCGACCGCGTGGGCGTGATGCGCTATGGCGAACTGCTGGAAGTAGCCGCTACCGAGGATCTCTTCGAACGTCCGCAACACCCCTACAGCCAACATCTGCTTGGCCTGATGCCCCGACTGCAATCCATGTCCCGCGAGGGGCTGGACGTGGCGGGGTAGCGCCAGGCGCAACCCGGAGCGAGACATGACGGCGACACGACAGACCCTATTCATCGGCGGCCAGGTTTTCGACGGCAAGGGCAAGCTGCTGCCCGGCCACGGCGTGCTGGTCGAAGGCCGGCACGTGGCGCGCGTGGCGCCGGCCGGCGAGTTCTCCGGCTTTGCCGGCGCGACCGTGCGCACCGATGGCATGACCCTGATGCCCAGCCTGGCGGACTGCCACGTGCACCTGGTCTACACCGGCGGCGCCGATCCCAATGCGCAGCTGAGCAAGCAGGGCCCGGCGCAGATCACGCTGACGGCGCTGGAAAACGCCCAGGCCAGCCTGCGCGGCGGGGTCACGGCGCTGCGCGATTGCGGCGGCAAGGACTATCTGGAATTCGGCGTGCGCGATGCCATCGCGCGCGGCGTGTTTCCCGGCCCCACCATCAGGGCCTCGGGCCGCATCATCTGCATGACTGGCGGCCACGGCAACCGCATCGGCCGCGTCGCCGACGGCTGCGAGGACGTGATCAAGGCCGTGCGCGAACAGGTCCACGCCGGCTGCGACCTGGTCAAGATCATGGCCACGGGCGGCGTCATGACGCCGGGCGTCAGCCCCATGGACGCGCACTACAGCTTCGACGAAATGAAGGCCGGCGTGCACGAGGCCAAGCGCTTTCGCAAGAGCACCGCCAGCCACGCGCAGGGCACGCTGGGCATCCTGAACGCCGTGCGCGCCGGCATCGATTCCATCGAGCATGGCATCTTCATGGACGACGAATGCCTGCGCGAAATGCTGGACGCCCAGACCTACCTGGTGCCCACCATCGCCGCGGTCCGCAACATCATCGCCAATGCCGACAACGGCATTCCCGCCTACGCCGTGGAAAAGGCGCGCGCGGTGGAACAGCGCCACCGCGAGTCGTTCCAGATGTACTACAGGGCGGGCGGGCGCATCGCGATGGGCACCGACGCCGGCACGCCGTTCAATCTGCACGGCGAGAACGCGATGGAGCTGGCCTACATGGTGGAATTCGGCATGACGCCGTTGGACGCCCTGATCGCCGGCACCTCGCGCGGCCACGACCTGATGGGCATGGACGAGCACGGCGTCATCGCCGACGGCAAGGTGGCCGATCTGCTGCTGGTGCAGGGCAATCCCGCCGAGGACATCCTGAAGGCGGCCGACAAGCGCTTCCACGTGGCGGTGCTGCGCAACGGGGAAGTGGCGGCCGGCGCGCTGCCGCTCTGATGCGAAGCAAGCAATGAAAAAGGCCGCCACGCCCGTAAGCGCGGCGGCCTTTCCATTACCTGCGGTGAGGTCGTACGCCTGTCTTAGCGCCCGCCGCCCATCACGCCATTCATCACCATCATCATGAACTGCTCAACCGGCATCTTCTTGCCGTTGAAGTCCACCTGGCCGTCGGCGTAGTTCAGGTAGGTCACGATGTTGTTGTTCTCGACCTTGGCCATGCCCATGGCGGTGGCCATGGTGCCCACCATTTCAGCCTGGCCCTTGGCGGTCTGCAGAGCCTGCTCGGCCGGCACGCCGCGCACCTGGGGCTCGATCGCCATCAGGTCGCTCAGGTTGCCCTTGGACAGCACCAGCTTGGCGTTGAGCTTGCGGATGGCCTGCTGCAGCGTCTCGGCGAACTCGCCGTCCATCGACGTCGGCTTGGCCAGGTCCAGATCCAGGTTGAAGGTCGACGTGCCGTTGGCGGTGCGCACTTCCAGCGGCGACACCGACAGGGAAGGATTGCCAGCCAGCATCAGTTCGAAGTTGGTCTTGAGGATCTGCTTTTCTTCGTCCGTGAACTCGGGCATCTGTTGCTCGCCCTTGTTTTGCATCATGCGGGTCGACGAAGCCTCATAGACGTCGTTCAGCGCCTTGAACGCCTTCGAGTCCATGTTCTTCAGGTCCAGGGCCAGCTTCAGGCCTGCCATGTCCTTGTTCTGCACGTTGATCATGCCGAAATCGACGGCCATCTTTGCTGCCATCTTGGAATCGGCTTCCGTCACGTCGACGGCGATGACCGTGTCCTTGAGCTGGACGGGCGGCTTTTCCTTGGACGTGATGGTCCAGTTCTTGAACCCGACCTTCTGGCTGCCCACGTACATGTCGTTCGAGGCCGGCTTCAGGTCGCTGTTCAGGGTCAGGCCCTGCATGGCCACGCTGACGATGTCGCTGTCATCGGACTGGCCCGACAGCACCAGGCTGTCGGTGGCCAACGCGACCGTGCCGTGCTTGCTGCCGGTGGCGTAGGTGATGTCGCCCTTCATGCCCGAGAACTTCAGGCTGTTGGCGTCCTTGGCAAATTCGGCGGGGGCCAGGGCGAAGTTGCCCGAGACGTTCTTGGCGTAGCTGACGCTATAGGCGCCCGAGACGGGAACCGCGCCCTTGGTCGCGGCGAACCATTCCTTGACGATCGGCGTCTCTTCCAGCTGGAAGCGGCTGGCGACCATGGCCGGCGCGAACGAACCCGACTTCAGGTTCGACAGCGGGAACGGGCCGTGGTCCAGGTGCTCGAGGAACACGATCTCGTGTTCCTGCGCCGGCTTGCCGTCGGCGGCCGGCTCGGTGAACTTCACGCGGTAGCGTTCGGTGGACGAAAACACGCCGCGGTCGAACGACACCAGCTCAACCACGGGGGTCACACCCCATTTTTCACCAAACTTCTTCAGTTCGATGTTTGCTTGATCGATCGATTGCTTGACGAAAGCCTCGGCCTTCTGGCCCGTATACCAGGCCGTGCCGGTCCAGATCGCGCCCAGCGCGACGACAACGCCCACTACTGCCGATTTTTTCATTGCAATCCTTTATTCTTCAAATGGATGAAAGCGGACGGATTATAGGGACTGTCGCCTAGGGAAAACACTTATTTCGTGCAAAGGCACTGCAATATGTTGCTTATTGATACAGAACGGCCGATTACCGCAAGTGCTGCAGCGCCACATCCGCTACAATCGCCCGGTGTGCTTTGCCAATCTGCACACGTCCGCTAGGCCCTTCGTTGCCAAGCTTCGCCCATCAGGGCGCTTCCCTTTTCTCCTTATTCGTCCGCCTGGATTGGAGTCTCTCAACTTGAGCGACGGGCTGCCGCTGGAGTTGTTTTGACTACCTCTTCCCCTTTTGCCGACCTCGGGCTGGCTGATTCCCTGTTGCGCGCCATTGCCGACACCGGCTACACCGCGCCCACTCCCATTCAGGCCCAGGCCATTCCCCAGGTCCTGAAAGGCGGCGACCTGCTCGCCGCCGCCCAGACCGGCACCGGCAAGACCGCAGGCTTCACCCTGCCCATCCTGCATCTGCTGATGCAGAAGAAGCCCGAGCTGCGCAAGCCCGGCCGCCCGCGCTGCCTGATCCTGACCCCGACGCGTGAGTTGACCGCGCAGGTCGAGGAATCGGTGCAGACCTACGGCAAGTACACCCCGCTGAACTCCATGGTGATGTTTGGCGGCGTCAACATCAACCCCCAGATCTCCGCGCTGCGCAAGCCGCTGGACATCCTGGTCGCCACGCCCGGCCGCCTGCTGGACCACTGCGGCCAGAAGACCGTGGACCTGTCCGGCGTCGAGATCCTGGTGCTGGACGAAGCCGACCGCATGCTGGACATGGGCTTCATCCGCGACATCCGCAAGATCCTCGCGCTGCTGCCCAAGCAGCGCCAGAACCTGCTGTTCTCGGCCACCTTCTCCGACGAGATCCGCACCCTGGCGCGCGGCGTCCTGAACAATCCGGGCGAGGTGTCGGTCACCCCGCGCAACACCGCCACCGAGCTGGTCACCCAGACGGTGCACATGGTGGAACAGCACCACAAGCGCGACCTCATCAGCCACATCATCCGCGAAAGCGGCTGGCATCAAGTGCTGGTGTTCACGCGCACCAAGCACGGCGCCAACCGCCTGGCCGAAAAGCTGGTCAAGGACGGCCTGACCGCGGCCGCCATCCACGGCAACAAGAGCCAATCGGCGCGCACCCGCGCGCTGGCCGGCTTCAAGGACAGCACCGTGACGGTGCTGGTGGCGACCGACATCGCCGCGCGCGGCCTGGACATCGACCAGCTGCCGCAGGTGGTCAACTTCGAACTGCCCAACGTGCCTGAAGACTACGTGCACCGCATCGGCCGCACCGGCCGCGCCGGCGCCACGGGCTCGGCGGTCTCGCTGGTCGACAACAGCGAAATCAAGCTGTTGAAGGACATCGAGCGCCTGATCAAGAAGACCATCGAGCGCAAGCCCGTGGAAGGCTGGACGCCCCCGGCGACGACCGCCGCGGCCTTCGACCGCCAGGAACGCGACGAAGACAACCGCAGCCCGCGCGGCGGCGGCGGCCGTAATGGCGGCCGTGGCGGCAACGGCAATGGCAATGGCAACGGCGGCCGCTCGCGTCCCGCCCAGGGCCAGCCCCGCGCCGCGGCTGGCGGCCGTGCCCCCGCGCCGGCCCGCGCCGGCGGCGAAGGCCGTGCCAACCATGGCCCGCGCGACGGCAAGCCTGCCGACCGTCCGGCCCACGCCGGCCGCAACGAAGGCCGTCCGCAGCAGAACCACCGCCGTCCGGAAGGGTCCGCCCGTCCGGCAGGCAACGGCGGTTCGGGACGCCCGGCGGGCGCTCCGCGCGCCGCGCTGCTGAGCAAGTAATATCACCCGCAACCGCACCCACGGACTCGCGCCATGCCCTTATCCACCTGGTTGACGTTCTTCCTGGCCTCCTGGGCCATTTCGTTCTCGCCAGGCGCGGGAGCGATCTCGGCGATGTCCTCGGGGCTCAAGTACGGCTTCGCGCGCGGCTACTGGAACACGGCTGGCCTGATCATGGGCATCCTGTTCCAGTTCGTGGTGGTGGCCGTGGGCCTGGGCGCCGTGCTGGCCACGTCCGAAATGGCCTTCAACGTGGTCAAGTACCTGGGCGTGGCCTACCTGATCTACCTGGGCGTGCGCCAGATCCGTACGGACGCGGCGCCGGTCACGGTGGATTCCGGCGACCCCAGGCGCGCCTCGATCCGTGAACTGGTACTGCGCGGTTTCCTGATCAACACCATGAACCCCAAGGGCACGGTGTTCCTGCTGGCCGTGGTGCCGCAGTTCGTGGACACCGCGCTGCCGCTGACGCAGCAATACGCGGCAATCGCCGCCACGCTGGCGTTCACCGACCTGGTGGCCATGGGCGTGTACACGCTGCTGGCGGCGCGCGTGTTGCGCATGCTGCGCAGCGCCAAGCACATCCGCTGGATGAACCGGACCTTCGGCTCGCTGTTCATCCTGGCGGGCGTGTTCCTGGCGTCGTTCCGCCGCCATTCCTGAACCCCATGCGAGGGGCATGCGCCGCTGTCGGCGCATGCCCCTCGCATTTTCATGCCCGATACCGGACCGCGCCGGGCCCTAAAGCGGCGCCAAGTAAAATCCTCCGATCATGAACATCCCTCACGAAGTAGCGCGGCGCCGTACGTTCGCCATCATTTCCCACCCCGACGCGGGTAAAACGACGCTGACCGAAAAGCTGTTGCTGTTCGCAGGCGCGATCCAGATCGCCGGCAGCGTCAAGGCGCGCAAGGCTTCGCGCCACGCCTCGTCCGACTGGATGGAAATCGAAAAGCAGCGCGGCATTTCCGTGGCGTCCTCCGTGATGCAAATGGAATACCGCGACTGCGTCATCAACCTGCTCGACACCCCGGGCCACGCGGACTTCTCCGAAGACACGTACCGGGTGCTCACGGCGGTGGATGCCGCGCTCATGGTGATCGACGCCGCCAACGGTGTTGAACCCCAGACCATCCGCCTGCTGCAGGTCTGCCGCGCGCGCAACACGCCCATCATCACGTTCATCAATAAGATGGACCGCGAAGTGCGCGAACCGCTGGAACTGCTGTCCGAGATCGAAGGCCACCTGGGCATGGACGCTGTGCCGTTCTCGTGGCCGGTCGGCATGGGCAAGGCGTTCGGCGGGGTGTTCGACATCCGCCAGGACCGCATGCGCGTATTCCGCCCCGGCCAGGAGCGCCGCTCCGACAACGACGACTTCATCGAAGGCCTGAGCAATCCTGAAATCGCGCGGCGCTTCGGCTCGGCGTTTGAACAAGCCAGCGGCGAGATCGAGCTGATCAACGAAGCCGCGCCCGCCTTCGACCGCGAGCAGTTCCTGGCCGGCAAGCAGACGCCCGTGTTCTTCGGCTCCGCCATCAACAACTTCGGCGTGCAGGAAGTGCTGGACGCGCTGGTCGAACAGGCACCGCCCCCGGGCCCGCGGGAGTCCATGCAGCGCCTGGTGCAACCCGTGGAGCCCAAGTTCACCGGCGTGGTGTTCAAGGTGCAGGCCAACATGGACCCGGCCCACCGCGACCGCGTCGCGTTCGTGCGCGTCAGCTCCGGCCGCTTCGAGCGCGGCATGCGCCTGAAGGTCGCGCGCACCAACAAGGAAATGCGCCCCAACAACGTGGTGTCGTTCCTGTCGCAGCGGCGCGAGCTGCTGGACGAGGCCTATGCCGGCGACGTGATCGGCATTCCCAACCACGGCGTGCTGCAGCTGGGCGACGTGCTGACGGAAGGCGAGACCCTGCAGTTCACGGGCCTGCCGTTCTTCGCCCCCGAGCTGTTCCAGGCCGTGGAAGTGAAGGACCCGCTGCGCACCAAGCAGTTGCGCACCGGCCTCACCCAATTGGGCGAGGAAGGCGCCATCCAGGTGTTCCGCCCCGAAGCCGCCGGCGGCTCGCTGCTGCTGGGCGCGGTCGGCCAACTGCAGTTCGAAGTGGTCGCCCACCGCTTGAAGACCGAGTACGGCGTGGACGCCCGGATGCTGCCTTCCCGCTACACAATGGCACGTTGGATTACGTCTGAAAACCCCAAGGCGCTGCGCAAGTTCATGGATGCCAATGCGGCCCATATCGCCTATGATGTTGTGGATGCGGCGGCGTTTTTGATCGGTTCGCCCGCGCAGTTGCGCGTGGCCGAGGAACTGTATCCCGATGTGAAATTCCATGCCATGCGGGAGCACGGCGGCAAGGTTTTCGGAGACAAGGCGTAGACCCGTTCGGGTTCCGCACGGCAGATGAGGGTAGCAATGTCTTGGCGTTTTTTATTCGCAACGCTCCTGATCGCGCTTGGCGCGTCGGCCTGGGGCGGAATTCAACTGGGTGACTGGCTGGTGGCGCACGCGCCGCCCGCCGCGCCTGCTCCTGGCCAGGATGCCGCGGCATCCCAGCAGCCCGTGCTGGATGCCAATGGCCGTCCGTATGTGGCGCAACCGCCGCAACCGCGCATCGACGGCACCTTGGGCGTGCCCGACAAGCCCGCCGACCGCGAATGGCAGGTCAATACCGTTTCGCTGTTCGACAGCGTCAGCGATCCTTCGGTGAAGCTCTCGCGCGAACGCATCAGCCCCGACCAGGCGCGTGAAATCGCGGCGGCCTCGCAGCAAGTGCCGCTGCCCTCGGGCCCCTCCGACGTCAGCACGCTGGATCTGCAGGCGCCCGGCACTTCCACCGCCATCAATGGCGGCCAGACGCAGGCCAGCGGCTACGGCACGCCGCAAATGGTGCAGGCGCCCCCGCCGCCCCCGAACACTGCCCAAGCGCCTGGCGCCATGGGCTGGAAGGACGCGCTCAAGAGCGAACTCGCGCACTGTGCCACGCAAGGCTTCTTCGAGCGCCCCTCGTGCTCCTGGGCTGCGCGCAACAAGTATTGCGGTCCCAACCGCGCTTGGGGCACGATGGCCGAATGCCCGGCCCGTCCGAATTGAAGTATCGGCGCGCGGCACAGGCCGCGCAGTGCCAGCAATAAAAAAGGCGCCCCGCAGGGCGCCTTTTTTTATGACCGGAAGATTACTCCGGCACGGACATCTGGCTTTGCAGGTAATTCTGGATGCCGACCTTGTCGATCAGGTCGATCTGCGTTTCCAGGTAGTCGATGTGCTCTTCGGTGTCGTCCAGGATGTCCTGGAACAGATCGCGCGAGACATAATCGCGGACCGATTCGCAATGCGCGATCGCTTCCTTCACGGTCGCCTGGGCGCCTTGCTCCAGCTTCAGGTCACAGGCCAGCAATTCCGGCACGTCTTCGCCGATCAGCAGCTTGTGCAGGTCTTGCAGGTTGGGTAGGCCGTCCAGCATGAAGATGCGTTCGATCAGACGATCCGCATGCTTCATTTCGCCGATGGATTCTTCGTACTCGTGCTTGCCCAGCTTGTCGAAGCCCCAATGGTTCAGCATGCGGGCATGCAGGAAATATTGGTTGATGGCCGTCAGCTCGTTGGTCAGTTGCTTGTTCAGAAACTGGATGACGGTTTTGTCGCCTTTCATGATGGACTCCTTGCAGTCAGGCGCGACGCAGATGCATCGCGACAAAGGAGCGCACGATGCCGCGCGTACGCAACCCCGGCAGACTACCATCTGGCGCGGGGCCGCGCCTAGCCTAGCGCTGCATTTGGTAAAACGCTTTAGTAGCGCTACCGGAAAGCGACAGGCCAATGAGAATGAGTATGCGTGAGTGATGCCTTGCATGCTTGGCGCAACGCCCACGCGGGCTATCGGCGCGCGGCGTGGCGGAATCGTCGGTCAGATTCGCGCCATTGCATGTCCCGATGCGTCCCCGGGCTGGGCGTAAGACAGCGGCAAGCGGCGCAAGCCGATCCGTTGCGGATCGGCAACCCGCCGCGGCGATGCACGACAACGATGCGCTAATCGGTCCGCCGCGTCGCCAGCCAGATGCCCAGCGCGATCGGCACGATGCCCAGCAGGTCCAGCCACGACACGTGCTCGCCCAGCACCGCCCAGCCGAACAACAGGCCCAGCGGCGGCATCAGGAAATGCAGCGCGCTGGCCGCGGTGGCGCTGGCGCGGCCCAGGATCATGAACCACAGGTAGTAGCCGCCCATCGACACCGCCACGATCATGTAAGCCATGCTCCAGAACAGGCTCGCGGTCATGTGCGCGTCGCCAAGGCTCTCGTGCGCCAATGCAAACGGCAACAGCGCGGCAGCGCCAGCCAGCGACTGTATGCCCGTCGAAGTCCACAGGCCCGAGGTCGGCTTCAGCAGCTTGTAGAGCAGCGTGCCCGCCACCAGCGCCACCAGGCCTCCCGTGACCAGCAACGTGCCGTGCAGGTCTTCCTGCATGCCGGACAGCCGTGAGCGCAGCACCAGGGCCACGCCCGCCAGTCCCAGGCACAGGCCCAGCAACTTGCGCCATCCCAGCCGTTCGCCCAACACCGGGCCGGCCAACACGCCGATCAGCAAAGGGTTGGTACTGATGAGCACGGCGGTGAACGCGGACGATACGGTGGTCATGCCCGACCAGCTCAAGCCCAGGTACAGCGCGTTGTTCAACGCGCCCAGCAGGATCAGCGACGCCAGATCGCGTCCAGTGGGCAGCTTCCAGCGGCCGCTGGCCGCGGCGAGGCCCAGCATGAGGGCGCCGGCGATCAGGAACCGGATGGTCAGCAGCGTGAGCGGCGGGCAATCCCGCACGGCGATCTTGGCGGCCGCAAACGCGGAACTCCAGAGGAAGCAGAATGCCGCGATGGGCGCCCAGCTGATGCCCGGTGCGGCTTGGGCTGGCAAAGCGGCGGCGGAGAGAGTCGAGGAGGCCTTCATGGAGTGAACATCCGAAGTAGGGCGCCAAAGCCGGATAGGCGGCGGATGGGGAGATTCTGCGCGGGCACCGATCCATTGACAAACTCTTTATTCGGATCGAAAGTATTCGAAAATCAAATGCATTCGGACGCCGCCATGCCTGATCTCGATCTTCTGCACAGCTTTGTTTCGGTGGTGGATGCCGGCGGCTTCACCGCGGCCGGCGAGCGCGTGCACCGCAGCCAATCCACCGTCAGCCAGCAAATCCGCAAACTGGAAGAAACCCTGGAGTGCGCACTGTTCGTCCGTGAAGGCCGCCAGGTCTCGTTGACCGAGGATGGCGAGCGCCTGCTGGGCTATGCGCGGCGGATGCTGGCCCTGTCGACGGAGGTCCGAGAGGCCGTCAGCGGACGCAAGCGGGTGGACGTCATCCGCCTGGGCATTCCCGACGATTTCGCGGCCGACACGCTCACTGCCCTGGTGGCGGATTTCGCGCGGTCGCGGCCGGGCGTGCGGCTATCGGTCCGCTGCGATCTGACCTCGGCGCTCACGCGTGCCTTGGAAAGAGGCGATCTTGATGTGGCGTTGCTCAAACGGGAGCCCGGCGCGGGCGTCTCGCTGGCCGCCTGGGCTGAGCAATTGCATTGGATCGGAGGCCCGGGCATGACCCTGGCGCCCGGCGAACCCGTGCCGCTGGTGGCGTTTCCGCAAGGCTGCATCTACCGCAACCGCGCCATCCACGCCCTGGAAGCGGCGGGCCGCCATTGGCGCATCGCCTACGAAAGCCCGAATCTGAGAGGCTTGCAGGCGGCATTGACGGGGGGATTGGGGGTTGCGCTGCTGGAACGGCGCTGTCTCTTGCCGGACCATCGGATCATCGACGCGGCACTGCCGGCGGTGCCGTCGACCGAACTGGCGCTATGCCTGGCCGACACGCTGCGCGAGCCCGCAAGGCAACTGGCGATGACTATCCGGGAATTTTGCGAGAAGGAAGCAACACGGCCCGCCGCGTGAAGGCAGCGAGCCGCAGGGAGACTGCAATCCTCAGGCGATGGCGACCAGCGGGATCGGGAAGCTGCTGTTGGCAGCGGGCGCACCCGATTCGACCACGGCGGCCGGAGGATTGACCGGAACGGCTATGGAGCGCACGTCGCACACGCTGGAGCAGCGGCCGCCCGGCAGGTATTCGGCGGCGGTCGCCGCGCAGCAGCCGCAGCACGTGGCCACGCCCAGCTCGAATTGCAGGTCGGAAAGCGTCGTCGCGCCTCCGTCCACGCTGGCGCGGACTTGGCGTTCGGTGATGGCATTACATACGCAAATGTACATGAGAATAATTATCGAAAATTATTCTGCTACTGGCAAGCCCCGCAAGCAAATAAATTTGCAACCGAAGTGTCACGCAAGTCTTTGAAATAAGGGACGAATTTCCACAGTCCCGTCCCTTATTTCAAGGCGCCGTCAGCGCGCTGCCGCCTGCGCCTTGCGCAGCGATGCCGGAGCAATCCGCAGCGCCTCGCGGTACTTTGCCACCGTCCGCCGGGCGATGACTATCCCCTGATCGGCCAACTTTTGCATGATCTGGCTGTCGGACAAAGGCTTGGCCCGGTTCTCTTCCGCAACCATCTGACGGATGAAGGTCTGCACCGCCGTCGCCGAGGTGGCGTCCCCGCCCTCCGTCGACACCCCCGTACCGAAGAAGCGCTTGAGCTCCAGCGTGCCAAACGGAGTGAGCATGTACTTCTGTGTTGTGGCCCGTGAAATCGTGGATTCGTGCAATCCGAGCTCGCCGGCGATGTCCTTCAGGATGAGCGGACGCATGGCGGCCGGCCCCTGGCTGAAGAAGGCCGTCTGGTGCTGCACGATGGCCTGGGCCACGCGCAGGATGGTGTCAAAGCGCTGCTCCACGTTGCGGATCATCCAGCGTGCCTGCTGCAGCTGCGATTGCAACCCCGCGTGCGCGGACTCCTTCTGGTTGCCCAGCATTTGTGCATACAGCCCGTTGATTTGCAGCTTGGGCACGGCGGCGCTGTTCAGGGTCACCTGCCATCCGCCCCGGGTCTTGCGCACGATGACGTCCGGCACCGCATAGTCAGCCGCGGGCACCGTCCAGGCGCGTCCCGGGCGCGGCTCCAGCCGCCGGATCAGGGCATGGGCTGCGCGGAACGTGGTTTCGTCGCAACCCACCGCCGCACACAGCCGCGCGGCGTTGCCGGTCGCCAGCAGGGCCAGGTGTTGCGCGCAGATCTGCCGTGCGCATGCCAGGACTGCGGAATCCGCCGCTTCGGGCAGTTGCTCCAGGTCGGGGTTGCGCAGTTGCAACAGCAGGCATTCGGCCATGTCGCGCGCGCCGATGCCAGGCGGATCGAACGACTGCAGCAGCGACAGGGCGGCCTTCAGCTCATCGATGTCCGGCTCCATCTCGGGCGGCAGCCAGCCCAGGATCTCCTCCAGCGGCGACCCCAGATAGCCGTTCTCGTCCAGTTCGTCGATCAGAAGGCCAGCCAGCGCCGCATCGCGCGGCGCAGCGCGCGTCAGCATCAATTGGCCCAGCAGGTGCTCGCGCAGCGTCTCCGGCCGCGCGGCCTCGGGCCGGCTGGAGTCCTCATCGGGATAGACCCCGCCCGAACCCGGCATTTCGTCCACGGGCGTCTCACGCTCGGCTGCCGGCTCGTCATCCTGCACCGAGGATTCGCGGTCGGATTCCGCCGGCGCTTCGGCCGACGGCGCGTCGTCCTGCCGCTCCAGCAACGGGTTCTCGGCAAGCACTTGCGAAATCTCGGCTTCGAGGTCGAGCGTGGACAACTGCAACAATCGGATCGATTGCTGCAGTTGCGGCGTCAGCGTCAAATGCTGGCCAGGTCGCAGTTCTAAAATTGGACGGGTCATAGGTACAATATTTTGCATGATGAATCTGACTTCGCCCGCAAGCGTCCGCCAGGACTGCCGCCTCATTGGCCAGACCCTGCTCAAACTGGCGCTTCCCCGACTCGTAGTGCGTGCGATAGTCATCGCCGTCGCCGTGGTCATCTGGTATCTGGCCGCCAACTGGATACTGAATTTCGGCCGCACCGTGAACTACGAATTCCTTCATTCCCTGGGGCAGCCGACCATGGACATGGTGCAGAAGGTCAATCCCTACATCTGGTGGGTGGTGGCCGGCATCTGGACCCTGATCGTGTTCTTCACGCTGCGCGCCTGGCTGTCCGCCAGCCTGGCATCGGGCAGCGCCACGCCGGTCGAAACCAGCGTGCTGGCCGATCTGGCGCCCAATCTGTCGGACGAGACCCTGGGCGTGCTGCGCTGGACCTGGGGCGACCGCCAGGAACCCTTCACAGTCGGCGATCTGCGCCGCGCGCTGTCTGAAATCCGCCACAACCGCGCCGGCAAGATCGCCATGGTCGCAGAACAGGCCCGCATCCTGGAATCTTCCGACAGCCGCCCGCCGCGCGAACCCCGAGACGAAGTCCGCCGCGAAGCACGCAACGAAGGGCGCAGCGAGCGCTACGTGGAACCGCGCATCGGCCCGGCCCGGTAAGCCAAGTCCTCCCTCCATCGCCATAGCAGGCCGCCGAGAGGCGGCCTGTTTGTTTCAGTCCCTTGCCAGCCAGGCAACCCTATACTGCCGCTCCAGGCTCGCGCAACCGCGGGCCGCGCACCATAACCAGCCTCCCGGCGGCCACAACAGCCGAATGCGCGGCCAGCCTCCTGGAGCTGTACCCATGTTTCGCACCTCTGCCCGGCATGCCGCCGGACTGCTGCTGGCCTGCACAGCCGCGTTCGCCGCTGCGCCTGCCTCGGCCGCCTGGCCCGACAAACCGATTACCTTCGTCGCCCCCTTCAGCGCGGGCGGCGCCAATGACCTGGTCGCCCGCATCATCGCAAAGGCGGTGGGCGCCACCCTGCATCAGTCCGTCATCGTCGAAAACCGCCCCGGCGCGGGAGGCGTCGTGGGCGCCGCGCACGTCGCGCGCAGCCCCGCCGACGGCTACACCTATCTGGTCGGCAGCAACGGCACCGTCACCAACAGCCTGATCCGCTCGGACCAGCCCTACAAGGACTCCGAGCTGACCCCGGTCGCGCTGCTGTCGATCACGCCCTCGGTCATCGTCGCCAATCCGTCCAACCCGGCCAAGGACCTGAAGGACTTCGTGGCGCGCGCCAAAGCGGCGAAGACCGACCGCATTACCTTCTCCACCGCGGGCAACGGCAGCACGCCGCATTTCGTGGCGGAAATGGTCAAGGAAGCGACCGGTCTGCCGATCGACCCCATCGCCTACAAGAGCGGTTCCGAAGGCGTGACGGCCGTGATCGGCAACCAGGTCGACGCCACCTCAGAAGCCAGCATCGTCACCTTGCCGCTGATCCAGAGCGGCAAGCTCAAGGCTCTGGCCACGACCTGGGACAAGCGCATGGCCAGCGCGCCTGACATTCCCACCACGGCGGAACAAGGCTTTCCGGCGATCCGCATCGGCCACTGGGCCGGCCTGTTCGCCCCGGCCGGCACGCCCGCGGATGTCCTGGACAAGATGAACGCGGCGGTCGAACAATCCCTGCAGACCAAGGAAGTGCAAGACGCGTTGCGCCAAAGCAGCATCGAACCCGGCGGCGGGTCGCGCGCCAGCTTCGTCGAGTTCGCGGCGAGCGAACGCGAACGCCTGGGCAAGGTCGTGAAGAACGGGAACATGCGGACGCAATAACGCCCGCCCTGCGTGCAGGAAAAAATGGGGAAATTATCCGACCCCGTTTTTTCCTGAATTTTCTTCAGCAAAAAGTGCGACCACAGTCCTGCTTTTCGCATCAACGCAAAAGAACATTCAGTTGCGCTTCCGCCGAAAATATGTTCGACTAGCAACCTATGGCCGATTACCGCACCTCCTTCGCGATTGCCACCGGACGCTTCGACGCCCCGGTTGCCGGCCTGCGCGCTCGCATCTCCTCCATCGCGCTATCGCTATACCTACCGATCGGTTGCCGGGCCTAGTGTCCCCGTGGTAGCTCGGCAGCCACGCTTGCCACACGCGATTTCCCCCTTTTATCTCTGAATCCTGCCGGCCAATCACGGCAAACCCTGGCACAAGACCGTCATCCGGTCGCGCAGCCGCCGAGAGCAGTACTCCCGGGATTCAAAAGAAACCGATCGAGGTGTAGTGATGATGCTTGCCAACCCCGCCACCAAATACGTCCCCTTCGCGCCCTTTACCCGCGACTTTTCCGAACGCACCTGGCCCAGCCGCCGCATCACCAAGGCGCCGATCTGGATGAGCACGGACCTGCGTGACGGCAACCAGGCCCTGATCGAGCCCATGAGCGTCGAGCGCAAGCTCCGCTTCTTCGAACAGCTGGTGAAGATCGGCTTCAAGGAAATCGAAGTGGGCTTCCCGTCCGCCTCGCAGACCGACTTCGACTTCGTGCGCAAGCTCATCGACGAAAAGCGCATCCCCGACGACGTCACCATCATCGTGTTGACGCAGTCGCGCGAAGACCTGATCAGCCGCACGGTGGAATCCGCCGCCGGCGCCAAGCAAGCCATCGTCCACTTGTACAACGCCTGCGCCCCGGCGTTCCGCAAGGTCGTGTTCAACATGAGCAAGGACGAGATCAAGAACATCGCCACCACCGGCACCCGCCTGGTGAAGCAGTACATGGCCCAGCACCCGGAAACGCAGTGGCGCTACCAGTACTCGCCCGAAGTCTTCAGCACGACCGAACCCGAATTCGCGCTCGAAGTCTCCAACGCCGTGGCCGACGTATGGCAGCCCACGCCGGAATGCAAGATGGTGCTGAACCTGCCCGCGACCATCGAGGCCACCAGCCCCAACCTGTACGCCGACCAGATCGAATGGATGCACAAGAACCTGGCGCGCCGCGACAGCATCGTGCTCAGCGTGCACCCGCACAATGACCGCGGCACCGCCGTGGCCGCCGCCGAATTCGCCGTGATGGCCGGCGCCGACCGCATCGAAGGCTGCCTCTTCGGCAGCGGCGAGCGCACCGGCAACGTCGACCTCGTCACGCTCGCCTTGAACCTCTACACGCAAGGCGTGCATCCCGGCCTGGACTTCTCGGACATCGACGAAGTGCGCCGCTGCGCCGAGTACTGCAACCAATTGCCGGTCCACCCGCGCCATCCCTATGCCGGCGACCTGGTCTTCACCGCGTTCTCGGGCTCGCACCAGGACGCCATCAAGAAGGGCTTCGCCCAGCAGAAGGCCGACGCCGTATGGGAAGTGCCGTACCTGCCGATCGACCCAGCCGACCTCGGCCGCAGCTACGACGCGGTGATCCGCGTGAACAGCCAGTCGGGCAAGGGCGGCGTGTCGTACCTGCTCGAACAGGAACACGGCCTGGTGTTGCCGCGCCGCCTGCAGATCGAATTCAGTCGCGCCATCCAGCGTGTCACCGACGAGACCGGCCGCGAAGTCACGGCCGACGACGTGCACACGATCTTCAACCGCGAATACCTCGAACAGAAGTCGCCGTGGAAGCTGGTGCGCCATCGCATCGACGGCAACCCGTCGGCCGGTGAAGGCCAGCACTTCAGCATCGAAGCCGAACTCGAATACAACGGCGAACGCCGCATCGTGACCGGCAAGGGCGATGGCGCCATCTCGGCCTTCGTGGCCGCGCTGGACGTGCCCGTGCGCATCATGGACTACCACGAGCACGCCATCGGCACCGGCACCGACACGCGCGCCGCTTCGTATGTCGAGCTGCGCGTCGGCGAATCCGCCACCGGCTTCGGCGTGGGCATCGACCGCGACATCGTGACGGCCTCGTTCCAGGCCGTGCTGAGCGCCGTCAACCGCCACATCAATGCCGGCACCGTGACCGCAACCGAGCAAGAAACCGCCGAGACCGCGTGATCCGCAACCCGGCGTAAAAAAAGCCAGCCTTATCGGGCTGGCTTTTTTGCTTTGGGCGCCCCCCTGATGGCGCGGCCCCGCCGGGGCGCGTTTTGCTTCAGGCGATGCCTTCATGGCGCTGCCTGCCGGGCCACATCTTGCTTCAGGCAATGCCTCGATGGCGCAAACCCATCGGGCGGCGCTCAGCCGCGCGGCCAGATGTCGGCCGCGCCGATGTCGGGCGCGCTGGCCGCCAGCAGGCGCTGATGGACCCAGGCCGCGATCGCCAGCGTCTGATGGTCGCTGTGCAGCCTGCCCACCAGTTGCAGCCCCACGGGCAGGCCTTGCGGACCGGTGGCGAAGGGCAGGTTCAACGAAGGCTGGCCGAACAGCGTCCAGGCGCGCGAGAACTGCGGGTCGCCCGTGCCCAGGTCCGCGAACGGCGCCTCGCCGCTGGCGCTGGGCGCGAGCAGCACATCGTATTGGTCGAACCAGGCATTGACGCGCGCGCGCGATTCGGCGGCGCGGGCCAGGTTCTTGATGTGCTCTTCCGCGGTGATGCGCGAACCCGCCTCCAGGATGGCCTGGATCTTGGGACTGAGCTGCGCCGCATGCTCCAGGCGCTCGTAGGCCAGCGCCTGCGAAGCCTCGAACGCCATGATGTCGGCATGCAGCTGCACCAGCACGCAATGGTCGGGCGGCAGCGGCACTTCCTCGACGATGGCGCCAGCGCGCGACAGGATGGCCGCGGCCTGCGCGTAGGCTTCCTTGGTTTCGGCCTGGGCATGCCGCCATTGCAGGGTGCGGTACATGCCGATGCGCGGCTTGCCGTCGTATGCCAGTTCCAGCATGCGCGGATCGCGCATCATCACCGAGGCGAACAACGCCACGTCCGGCACCGAACGCGCGAAGCCGCCGATGGTGTCCAGCGATTCAGCCAGGCTCTTGACGCCCGCCCGAGGAATGCCGCCGAAGGTGGGCTTGAAGCCCACCACGCCACAGTACGAGGCCGGGCGGATGATGGACGCCGCGGTCTGCGACCCCAGCGCGAAGGGCACCATGTCGTCGGCCACGGCCGCCGCCGAGCCGCTGGACGAGCCGCCCGGCGAATAGGCCTCGTTGCGCGGATTGCGCGTGGGACCCGCCAGATAGGTGGCGAACTCGGTGGTCACGGTCTTGCCGATGACGATCGCGCCCGCGCCACGGCACAGCGCGACGCAGGCCGCGTCCAGGCCGGGACGATGGCGTTCATAGATGGGCGAGCCATAGCGCGTGGGCAGATCGACGGTGTCGAACAGGTCCTTCACGCCGATGGGCAGGCCATGGAGCGGTCCGCGCAGCGCGCCGCGGTCCAGTTCCTGCGCGCGCTCCAGCGCGGCCTGCTTTTGCAGCGCCGTCCAGGCATGGATGGTGTTCTCGCGTTGCTCGATGCGCGCAAAGCAGGCGCGCACCAGTTGCTCTGCGGTCAATTCGCGCCGTTGCAGCTTGCGCGCGGCTTCCAGCGCGCCAAGTCTGTTTAAGGCAGTAGACATGGTCCTTTCCTCTTTACCGGTACCGCGCATCTCGCGCGGCAGCAAAATACGCACCCGGCCCCCTTTGACCGAGGATCCGCCGCGCTGCGCGGCGACATCTTGCCGCGCAGTTCGGGTGGACCGACTTCAGCCATTGTGCGCGTCGAGTCAATTGGGAAAAACACCGAAAAAGCCGGTTTTTCCCGGGAAAATCGCACGTTGCGCCATGGCTATTATTGTTGCGTTGCTACCAGCATAGCGCAAACGCGTGCAACACAAAGGTCATATTTGTCGAGTAAGATGAAATCGTTTTCACGAAACCCGCAACCTCCCCGCCATGGCATCGCGCTCGTCGCCCCGCTTTTCCATTATTGAAGTGGCTCGCAAGGCGGGAGTTTCCCCGGCGACGGTTTCACGCGCGTTCAATCAGCCCGAGATCGTGCATCCCGACACGCTCGCGCATATCCGCAACGTCGCCAAGCGCGCGGGCTTCCGGCCCAATCGCGTGGGCCGCAGCCTGCGTTCGGGCAGCACGCGCACCATCGGGCTGATCCTGCCCACGCTGTCCAACCCCGTGTTCGCCGAATGCTTCGAAGGCGCCGAGCGGCGCGCGCGCGAGTCCGGCTACAGCGTCATGCTGACGGCCACCGGCTACGATCCCGCGGTGGAATCGGCCGCGGTCCAGGGCTTGATGGACCATCAGGTGGATGGCTTGATCCTGACAGTCGCGGACGCGGCCAAAAGCGCCACGCTCGACGACCTGGACCATGCCGGCATTCCCTACGTGCTCGTCTACAACGAATCGTCCGCCCACCCCTTCTCCTCGGTCGACAACCGCGCCGCCGCCAGCGACATGGTGGCCCACCTGGCCGCGCTGGGCCATCGCCGCATCGCGCTCGTGACCGGTCCGCTGACCGCTTCCGACCGCGCCCGCCGCCGCCTGGTGGGTGCGCGCGCCTGCGCCAAGCGCCTGGGCCTGGACGCCATCCAGCACATCTCGATGAGCTCGCACACGGGCAGCGACGTGGACGCGCTGAAGACCGCGCTGCGCGGCAAGCAGGCGCCCACCGCCTTGTTCTGCTCCAACGATCTGCTGGCCACCGCTGTCATCGCGGACCTGGTCGGGCTGGGGCTGTCCGTACCCTCGGACATCTCGGTTTGCGGATTCGACGGCATGCGCTTCGGCGCCTTGCTGACGCCGCCCCTGACCACCGTGGCGCAGCCCAGCGACGGCATCGGCGAAACTGCCTGTTCGAACCTGCTGGCGCAGATCCAGGGCCAGCCCCCGCACTCGGACCGCCTGCCGCACTGCATCGTCGTCGGCGGCACCGCCGCGCCCGTGCGCCGCTGAGTCCTTCCCTACAACAACCATTCATCCGATCAAGCGTCATGCTCATCGCACAAATCACCGACCTGCACATGCGCACCCCGGGCGACAAGGCCTACGGCATCATCGATCCGGCGGCTTTCCTGACGCCCGCGGTGCGCGAGCTCAATGCACTGAACCCGCGGCCCGACTGCGTGCTGATCACGGGCGACCTGACCGACCTGGGCCGTCCGCATGAATACCAGGCGCTGCGCGAACACCTGCAAGCGCTGGAGATCCCGTATTTCCTGCTGCCCGGCAACCACGACGACCGCGCCCAGCTGCGCGCCGCGTTTCCCGAGCATGGCTATCTGCAGGGCGAAGGCCCGTTCATCCAGTACGCCATCGAGACCTATCCGCTGCGCATGCTGGCGCTGGACACGGTGGTGCCGATGAAAAGCCATGGCGAACTGTGCCAGGACCGTTTGGACTGGCTGGCCGCGCGCCTGGCGGAACAGCCCGAGCGGCCCACGCTGGTCCTGATGCACCATCCGCCGTTCCTGACCGGCATCGAACACATGGACGCCATCGGCCTGCTGGCCGGCGCGCCCGAACTCGAGCGCATCGTGGCGCGCTTTCCCAATGTGGAGCGCGTGCTTTGCGGCCATCTGCACCGCACGATCTTCCAGCGCTTCGGCGGCACCATCGCCTCCACCTGTCCGGGCACCGCGCACCAGCTCGCGCTGGAGCTGGGGCCGCGCCCGACGCTGCAATACATCATGGAACCGCCCGGCTACCAGCTGCACTGGTGGCAGGGCGGCAACCTGATCACGCATCACGCCGTGATCGGGGAATACCCCGGTCCATACCCTTTCGCCTGAGGCCGAAGCTAGACTACGAAAGTTTGTCCTGCCATACATCCGTCATGTTTGCGCTGCACAATGAAAAGGTTTTCATAACAGGCAACAATGCGGATCTAACTATTAGATCTTCGAGACAGCATGTCATCCATCGTTCTGGATAACCTCACCAAACAGTACGGCAACGCCGCCGCGATCCATGGAGTGAGCTTCACGGTGCCCGCCGGCAGCTTCACGGTCCTGCTGGGTCCGTCCGGCTGCGGCAAATCCACCACCTTGCGCATGATCGCGGGGCTGGACACGCCGACCTCGGGCAGCATCCATATCGGCGACCGCGACGTCACCCAGCTGCCGCCCGCCAAGCGCCGCATCTCCATGGTGTTCCAGTCGTATGCGCTGTTTCCGCACCTGTCGGTGCGCGAGAACATCCTGTTCGGCCTCAAGGTGCGCAAGGAGCCGGCCCGCGACTACGACCGCCGCCTGCAACGCGTGGCCAGCCTGCTGGGCCTGAACCATCTGCTGGACCGCAAGCCGTCGCAGCTTTCTGGCGGGCAGCAGCAGCGCGTGGCGCTGGGCCGCGCCGTGATTTCGGAGGCCCCGGTCTGCCTGATGGACGAACCGCTGTCCAACCTGGACGCGCAGCTGCGCCATGAAATGCGCCGCGAGATCCGCGCGCTGCAACAGGACCTGGGCATCACCATGGTCTACGTGACGCACGACCAGACCGAGGCCATGAGCATGGCCGACCAGGTGGTGCTGCTGCGCGGCGGCAAGATCGAACAGCACGACACGCCGGACGGCCTGTATGCGCGGCCCGCCACCGAATTCGCGGCGCGCTTCATCGGCACGCCGCCCATGAACCTGATCAGCCTGGCCCCTCGGCAGGGCGGCTTCGTCATCGCGGGCACTCAGGGACCCGACATCGCAGGCGCGCCCGCTGGCGCGGCGAAACTCGGCGTGCGCCCCGAACACATCCGCATCGACGCCGGCGGCATCGCGGCCACCGTGGAAAGCGTGGAGTACTTCGGCGCGGATTCGATCGTCGTATGCCGCGTGGGCGACACCAGCGGCGTGGCCGTGCGCGTGGGCGGCCATCTTCGCGCCAGCGCGGGCGAAACCCTGGGCCTGTCCTGGCAGGACAGCCAGCAGCACTTCTTTGCCGCCGATTCGGCGGTCATCAACTCCGCCGGCCGCTAGGGCCCGTACACAGGAAAGGAAAACAACATGCGTCGCATCGTACTGAAAACCCTGGCCGCCAGCCTGGCCGCCGCCTGCCTGTCGCTGCCCGCACAGGCTCAGAACAAGCCGGTCGAGGTCGAGTTCTATTACCCCGTCGCGGTCGGCGGCCCGATCACCAAGATCGTCGACGACATGGTTGCGGATTTCCAGAAGGAAAATCCCGACATCAAGATCAAGCCGATCTACGCCGGCTCCTACCAGGACTCGATCGCCAAGGCGCTGACCGCGCTCAAGGGCGGCACCCCGCCGCAGCTGGCGGTGCTGCTGTCCACCGACATGTTCACGCTGATCGACGAAGACGCCATCGTGCCGATCGACAGTCTGGCCAAGACCGACGCCGACAAGAAGTGGCTGGGCGGCTTCTATGACGCCTTCATGCAGAATAGCCGCACCGGCGGCCATACCTGGGGCGTGCCGTTCCAGCGTTCGACCATCGTCATGTACTACAACAAGGACCTGTTCAAGGCCGCGGGGCTGGATCCCGAGCGCGCGCCGGCGACCTGGGCCGAACTGGTCGACTACGGCAAGAAGCTGACCAAGCAGGACGCCTCCGGCAACACCACGCAGTGGGGCATCGAGATCCCCTCGGGCGGCGCGTTCGCCTACTGGCTGTTCCAGGCGCTGACCACGCCCAACGGCGCGATCCTGATGAACGAGGCCGGCAACGAGGTCTACCTGGACAAGCCGGCGGTGGTGGAAGCCGCCCAGTTCTGGCGCGACCTGTCGGCCAAGCACAAGATCATGCCGACCGGCACCATCGACTGGGGCACCACGCCCAAGGACTTCCTGGAAAAGAAGGCCGCCATGGTCTGGACCACGACGGGCAACCTGACCAACATCCGCAAGAACGCCGACTTCCCGTTCGGCGTGGCCATGATGCCGCAGCAGAAGCGTGGCGGCAGCCCGACCGGCGGCGGCAACTTCTACATCTTCAAGAGCGGCACGCCGGCGCAGCAGCAGGCCGCGCTGAAGTTCGCGCAATGGGTCACCACGCCCGAGCGCGCCGCCGACTGGAGCATCGCCACGGGCTACGTGGCCGTGACCCCGGCCGCCTGGCAGACCGAGAAGATGAAGAAGTACGCGCAGGAAGTGCCGGCCGCCGCGGTCGCGCGCGACCAGCTGGAAGTCAGCGTGGCGGAATTCTCCACGCATGAGAACCAGCGCGTCACCAAGACCCTGAACGACGCCTTGCAGGCGGCGCTGACGGGTTCCAAGACGCCGCAGCAGGCCCTGACCGACGCGCAACGCGAGGCCGACCGCATACTGCGTCCCTACAAGTAAAGCCGACAAGCACGATGAGCCGCTCTTTAAACGCGCTTTATGGCTGGCTGCTGTTGCTGCCAGCCATCGTGCTGCTCGCCGCCTTCACGCACTACCCGGCGGTGGCGACGCTATGGCACAGCTTTTTCTCCACCCCCAAGGGCGCGCGCCCCGCGCGCTTCGTGGGGCTGGACAACTACGCCGTCATGCTCGACGACCCGGTGTTCTGGCAGTCGCTATGGAACAACCTGTGGTTCGCGCTGGGCACCATTCCCACGTCCATCGGCATCGCGCTGATCATGGCGCTGTGGGTGAACCGCAACCTGAGCGGTCGCGGTTTCCTGCGCATGGCCTACTTCACGCCCACGGTGCTGCCCATGGTGGCGGTGGCCAACATCTGGCTGTTCTTCTACACGCCGCAATACGGCCTGATCGCCCAGGTGATGCAGCTGTTCGGCTCGCCGGGTCCCAACTGGCTGGGCAATCGCGAGACCGCGCTGCCCGCGCTGATGCTGGTGACGGTGTGGAAGGAGTCCGGCTTCTTCATGATCTTCTACCTGGCCGCCCTGCAGACGGTATCGCCGTCGCTGCGCGAGGCTGCGATGCTGGAAGGCGCGTCGCGCTGGCAGTATTTCCGCCGCATCCTGTGGCCGCTGCTGATGCCCACCACGCTCTTCGTGCTGATCAACGCTCTGATCAACGCCTTCCGCCTGGTGGACCACGTGGTGGTCATGACCCGCGGCGGGCCGGATAACGCCAGCACGCTGCTGCTGTACTACATCTACCAGGTGGGTTTCAGTTTCTGGGACACGGCCTACGCCGCCACGCTGACCGTCGTGTTGCTGGTGGTGCTGGCGCTGACCGCGCTGATCAAGTTCCGCTGGCTGGACCGCAGGACGCACTATCAATGAAAGACAAGCTCGATACCCTGGGCGCCTGGGCGCTCGGCCTGTTGTGGATTCTGCCCCTGGCCTATGCCATGTGGGCGGCGTTCCATCCGCCCGCCTACGCGACCCGCTTCGACCTGTTCGCGCCGCTGACGCTGGACAACTTCGTCCGCGCCTGGCACGCCGCGCCGTTCCCGCGCTACTTCCTCAACACCTTCCTGCTGGTCACCATGGTGCTGGCGGCGCAACTGGTGCTGTCAACGCTGGCCGGCTATGCCTTCGCGCGCTTCGAGTTCCGCGGCCGCGACTTCGTCTTCATGCTGGTGCTATTGCAGCTGATGATCATGCCGGACGTGCTGCTGGTGGAGAACTACCGCTCCATGAGCCAGCTGGGCATCCGCGACACGGTGTTCGCCATCGGCTTGCCGTACTTCGCCTCGGCCTTCGGCATCTTCCTGCTGCGCCAGACCTTCAAGACCGTGCCGCGCGAACTTGAAGAGGCGGCCCGCATGGAAGGCGCCAACGCCTTGCAGGTGCTGTGGAAGGTGTATGTGCCCCTGGCCAAGCCCATCTACGTGGCCTACGGGCTGGTGTCGGTCAGCCACCACTGGAACAACTTCCTGTGGCCGCTGATCATCACCAACTCGGTCGAATCCCGGCCGCTGACGGTGGGCCTGCAGGTGTTCTCGTCGACCGACCAGGGCATCGACTGGTCGGTCATCACCGCCGCCACCCTGATGTCGGCCGCGCCACTGCTGATCGCCTTCCTGCTGTTCCAGCGCCAGTTCGTGCAGTCGTTCATGCGCGCCGGCATCCGCTGACCGCGACCGGACCGCCCCCAAGCAAAACTGCCCCGGACGGGGCAGTTTTCTTTGAAGCGGCGGATTCCTAGTAGCCGACCGTCAGGCCGGGCAGATCCACGGTGATGCGCGGACGCTCCAGGGCCAGCGCCAGGTGCTGCGCGAACTCGCCGGCTTCCTTTGCGTCGGAGGACAGCGTGTCGTAGCCCAGCGCATCGGCCACGCCCAGCACCTTGTCCAGCAACAGGACCTTGCCGCTGGGACGCAGCGGTTCGCAGCCCAGCGTTTCCCAGGCGCCGTCGAACCAGTCGCGCGCGTCGCTCTGGCGTTGCGGCGAGGGTTCGACGCTGGCCGAGAGGTCGAGCGAACGGCGGGAATCGAAAACAATGGTGATATCGCAACGCATGGTGTGGTTTCCTCGGGGTGGCGTCAGGCGACCAGGGTAGGCAAAAAACGCCGGGCAGATTGTCCGCCCGGCGACATAGTCTTGCCGGCCTACCAGCCGCGCGACACTTCCCAGGTGACCTCGGCGCCCGCGGCCTGGGATTGCCGCATCATGTCCAGCAGGGGGAAGGCGCGCTCCTTCAGGCCCACCATGCGGGCCATGGGCGAAGCCGGGGCCTTGTCCTCGTCCTCTTCCTCGGAGCCGTCACGGGCATTCTGGTATTCCTCGATCGCGTGCTCGATGCCGCTGATGGCCGGCCCCAGCTGCTCGACGGTGAAAACGCCGCGCTCCGGGATCTTGTCCTTGAAGGACTTGCCGGCTGCCAGCAGCAGCGCGCCGGCATGGTCGGTCAGCATCAGAACCTCGGCCACGACCTTGGAATGAAAGGTGATCAGCATATTCCAGTCTCCCACATTGATTACTTACATACACTACCGCAACACCCGAGGACTGCCAACTGGCCCCCTGACGCAGGTCCGTTGAGCGGCACGATCCGCCCCCTGCGGCCCCGCCGACAGAGGCTTGCCGGCCCGGGCCAGGGCCTGTCCGATAACCAAATCAAGCTATGATTCAGGAGATTCCCGTGACAGCGGGACCTGACGCGGCCATGAATGCGGCGCGCGCGGTCCGCCCGGCCATACGCCGCTGCCTGTCCGCTCCGCCCGACTGGCCCGGCCCTGGCGGGCGCGTCCGTCACTAACTCAGAACTTCTCCAGACGCCCATGCTCCTCGAGCAACAAAAACAGCTTATCTCCCTGATCCAGGCCGCCGTCGCGCAAAGCCTGCCCGACGCGCAAGCAACCGTGCTGCTGGAGCGCCCCAAGGTCGCCGCCCACGGCGACGTCGCCACCAACGTGGCCATGCAACTGGCCAAGCCGGCCCGCCGCAACCCGCGCGAACTGGCCCAGGCCATCGTCGATGCCCTGATGGCCCAGCCCGGCGCCGCCGGCCTGATCGAAAGCGCTGAAATCGCCGGCCCCGGCTTCATCAACCTGCGCGTCACCGCCGCCGCGCGCCAGGCCGTCATCGCCGCCGTGGCCGAGCAGGGCGCCGCCTTCGGCCGCGCGCCGCGCAACGGTGAAAAGATCCTGGTCGAATTCGTGTCGGCCAACCCCACCGGTCCGCTGCACGTGGGCCATGCCCGCCAGGCCGCGCTGGGCGACGCCATCTGCCGCCTGTACGACGCCATCGGCTGGGACGTGACCCGCGAGTTCTATTACAACGACGCCGGCAACCAGATCCAGAACCTGGCCATCAGCGTGCAGGCCCGCGCCCGCGGCCTGACGACCGATTCCCCCGACTGGCCCGCCGACGGCTACAAGGGCGACTACATCGCCGACATCGCGCGGGATTTCCAGGCCGGCGCGACCATCCACTCCGACGGCGTGGACGTCACCGCCACCGGCAACGTGGACAACCTGGACGACATCCGCGTCTTCGCCGTGGCCTATCTGCGCCGCGAGCAGGACCTGGACCTGCAGGCCTTCGGCCTGGCGTTCGACAATTACTACCTGGAAAGCTCGCTCTACACCTCCGGCCGCGTCGAAGCGACCGTCAAGGCGCTGATCGCCGGCGGCCATACCTACGAGGAAGGCGGCGCGCTGTGGCTGCGCACCACCGAACTGGGCACGGGCGACGACAAAGACCGCGTCATGAGGAAGAGCGAAGGCGGCTATACCTACTTCGTGCCCGACGTGGCCTACCACAAGGCCAAATGGGAACGCGGCTTTCACCGCGCCGTGAACATCCAGGGCAGCGACCACCACGGCACCGTGGCGCGCGTGCGCGCCGGGCTGCAGGCGCTGGAAGAGGGCATTCCCAAGGAATACCCGTCCTACGTGCTGCACAAGATGGTCAAGGTGATGCGCGGCGGCGAAGAGGTCAAGATCTCCAAGCGCGCCGGCAGCTACGTGACCATGCGCGACCTGATCGACTGGGTCGGCCGCGACGCGGTGCGCTACTTCCTGATCCAGCGCCGCGCCGACACGGAATTCGTGTTCGACGTGGACCTGGCGCTGTCCAAGAGCGACGAGAACCCCGTCTATTACATCCAGTACGCGCATGCCCGCATCTGCTCGGTGATCAACAACGCCGCCATGCCGGCCGCCGACGTGGCCCAGGCCGACGCCGCGCTGCTGACCGCCCCGACCGAGTTCGCGCTGATGCAGCGCCTGGCCGAATTCCCCAATGTGGTGGCGCTGGCGGCGCAGGAATTGTCGCCGCACCACATCGCCTTCTGGCTGCGTGACTGCGCCTCGGACTTCCACGCCTGGTACAACGCCGAGCGCGTGCTGGTCGACGACACGGCGCTGAAGCTGGCCCGCCTGCGGCTGGCCTCGACCACGCGCCAGGTGCTGGCCAACGGCCTGGAACTGATGGGCGTGTCCGCGCCCGAGCGGATGTAACATCGGTTCATGGCAACCAAGCGCAAAACCACCCGTCGTTCCTCCGGCGAAAGCGGCAGCACCCTGTACGGCGCGCTGGCCGGCTTGCTCATCGGCCTGATCGTGGCCGCCGCCGTCGCCTTCTACGTCACCAAGGCGCCCGTGCCCTTCGTCGACCGGGCCAGCCGCCAGGGCGACAACGGCAAGCTGCCCGACCCGCGCCAGGCGCCGGACCCCAACGCCGGCCTGTACGGACGCGACGGCGGCGCCGGCGCCCCGTCCACGGGCCCGACCGCCACGG
>NZ_CAHLAR010000008.1 GCF_903652925.1 Achromobacter anxifer
CTGCGCCCCGGGCGCGCGCCGCCTGGTTGCGCGCCCGGCCTACCCGGCTCCGCCGCAACCGGTGGCCCAGCCCCTGCCGCGGCACTCGCCCGCGGTAGGCGGGCTGGTGCCGTTTTCCACCGTGGACTGGCCTGGCCAACTGGCCGCGGTCGTGTTCATCGCGGGCTGCCCCTGGCGCTGCCACTACTGCCACAACGTCGAGCTGCAGACCCGCGCCGCGCGCTATGACTGGCGCGAAACGCGCGCCTTCCTGGAAACGCGCAAGGGCCTGCTGGACGCGGTCGTGTTCTCCGGCGGCGAACCCCTGAGCGAACCGCGCCTGCCGCAGATGCTGCGCGATGTGCGGCGCATGGGCTATCGCGTCGGCCTGCATACCGCCGGCATCTATCCCTTGCGCCTGGCCGACGTGCTGCGCCACCTGGATTGGGTGGGGCTGGACATCAAGGCCGACGCCCAGGGCTACGACGACGTCACCGGCCGGCGCGACTCGCAACGCCCTGCCCAGGCCTGCCTGGCGCAGTTGCTCGCGGCCGGCGCCGACTTCGAATGCCGCGTCACCTGGCATCCGGACTGGCTGAGCGAAACGCGCCTGCTGGCCCTGGCGCGCGAACTGGCCCGCCGCGGCGTGCGGCGTTTCGCGGTCCAGGGCGCGCGCCGCTCGCCCGACGCGCCGCCGGTACGAGCGCTCGGCGCGCCAGCCCTGGCCCTGCTGATGCAGTGGTTCGAGGAGTTCGCCTATCGCTGAGCCAGGCGCCGCTGCAAGGTGGCGAGGAACCGGGGCGACCCCACGGCGCCCACATTGCAGCGGGACCACGGCGACACCGCCGTCGGATCCACGCTGAACACGCGCCCCGGCGCCATGATGACTTTCTGCGGCATCAGGTCCGCCGCCAGCGTCAGCGAATCCGGCACGCCGGGAAAGGCCGACCACAGGTACAGCGAGCTGGTGGGACGGGCGTAGACCTCGGCGCCCAGCGCGTCCAGCACCTCCAGCGCCTGGCCGGTAGCGGCCTCCAGCCGCTGGCGCAGCCTGACCAGATGACGCTCGTAGTGCCCTTCGCGCAACATCACGTCCACCATGCGTTCGCAGTATTCGGAGCTGCTGACGTGCACCAGCGCCTTCAGGTCGGCCAGGTCGCTGGCCAGGGCCGCGTTGCAGGCGATGTAGCCCACGCGCAGCGCGGCCGAGAACGACTTCGAAAAACTGCCGATGTAGATCGTGCGTTCCAGCTGGTCCAGCGCCGACAGGCGCACGGCCGAGGTGGGCTTGAAGTCGGCCAGCGGGTCGTTTTCCACCACCGTCAGGTTGTAGCGTTCCGACAGCTGCAGCACCTTGTAGGCCTTGGCCGGCGAGATGTCCGAACCGGTGGGGTTGTGCGCCAGCGACTGGGTGAAGAACAGGCGCGGCTTTTCCTTTTGCAGCAAGGCTTCCAGCGCGGCCAGGTCGGGACCGTCCGCCAGGCGCGGCACGCCCAGCATGCGCGCGCCGGCCAGTTTCAGCTTGCCGAACAGCGGGTAGTAGCCGGGGTTGTCGACCAGCACGGCCGCGCCCGGCGGCACGAAGTAGCGGATCACCAGGTCCATGGCTTCGTTGGCGCCATGCGTCAGCACCAGTTGCGGCGGCGCGGCGCTGATGCCCACATCGCCCAGCTTGCGCACCAGGCTTTCGCGCAACGGCGCATAGCCGAAACGGCTGCCGTAGCGGAACAAGGCGCCCAGCCCCGTGCGCACCACCTTCTGGTGATAGCGGTCCATGCGCATGTCCGCCAGCCACTCCACCGGCGGAAAGCCGTCGCCCACCGCCACGGCGTCGGGCTGGGTCTTGAGCTGTTCGCGCATCAGCCACACGATGTCCATGGCGCGGCTCAGTTGGCCGGGTTCTTCCTCGGCCGCCTTGCGCCCGAAATCGGTTTCCAGCACGAAGAAGCCCGAGCCCCGGCGCGGCTCCACCAGCCCCTGCGCCACCAGCATTTCAAACGCCACCACCACCGTGTTCTTGGCGTAGCGGTGCAGTTGCGCCAGTTCGCGCAGGGACGGCAGCTTGTCGCCCGGGCGGTACACGCCGTCGGCGATCTGCTGGCCGATCAGCCTGGCCAGGCTCTCGGCAATGGGCGCGGGGCGCTGGGTCCTGCCGCTGGTTGCTGCGTCTTCCACGCTGGAATTCCCGTTGGATGGGCGGCCAAAATTGGTGCAGTGCAATGGTACTGTTTGCCCAAACTGTACCTCTCAATAGCGGTACAGTTTACCTAGAATCAGGCCACTTGATTCTTACTGGAGACATGCCATCGTGGCCGATTCACGCCTGCCCAATTTCCGCGCCCTGACCCCGGCGCAACGCCTCGCCGCCATCGCCGACGCCGCCGCCCTTACCGCCGAGGAACGCCAGTTGCTCGCCAGTCCCGGCGCGCTTGGCCTGGACCGCGCCGACGGCATGATCGAAAACGTGATCGGCGCCTTCGAGCTGCCGCTGGGCGTGGCCGGCAACTTCCAGGTCAACGGCCGCGACGTGCTGGTGCCCATGGCGGTCGAGGAGCCCTCGGTGGTGGCGGCCGCGTCCTACATGGCCAAGCTGGCGCGCGAATGCGGCGGCTTCGAGACGTCCAGCACCCGGCCGCTGATGCGCGCCCAGGTGCAGGTGCTGGGCCTGAGCGATCCGCACGGCGCGCGCCTGGCGCTGCTGCGCGAACGCGAGCGCATCGTCACCCTGGCCAACAGCCGCGACAAGGTGCTGATCGAGCTGGGCGGCGGCTGCCAGGACATCGAGGTCCACGTGTTCCCCGACACGCCGCGCGGCCCCATGATCGTGATGCACCTGATCGTGGACGTGCGCGACGCCATGGGCGCCAACACCGTCAACACCATGGCCGAGGCCGTGGCGCCGCTGGTCGAACAGATCACTGGCGGCTCGGTGCGCCTGCGCATCCTGTCCAACCTGGCCGACCTGCGCCTGGCCCGCGCCCGCGTGCGCCTGACGCCGCAGGCGCTGGACACCAAGGAGCGCAGCGGCGCCGAGATCATCGAAGGCGTGCTGGACGCCTACACCTTCGCCGCCGTCGACCCCTACCGCGCCGCCACCCACAACAAGGGCATCATGAACGGCATCGATCCCGTCATCGTCGCCACCGGCAACGACTGGCGCGCGGTCGAGGCCGGCGCCCACGCCTACGCCTGCCGCGACGGCCGCTACACCTCGCTCACGCAGTGGGAAAAGGACAATTCGGGCGCGCTGGTGGGCACCATAGAAATGCCCATGCCGGTCGGCCTGGTGGGCGGCGCCACCAAGACCCATCCGCTGGCCCGCCTGGCGCTGAAGATCATGGACGTGCGCTCCGCCCAGGAACTGGGCGAAGTCGCCGTGGCCGTCGGCCTGGCGCAGAACCTGGGCGCGCTGCGCGCGCTGGCCACCGAAGGCATACAACGCGGCCACATGGCCCTGCACGCCCGCAACATCGCGCTGGTGGCCGGCGCCACGGGCGCCGAGATCGACGCGATCGCCAAGCGCATGGCCGCGGAAAAGGACGTCCGCACCGACCGCGCCCTGGCCTTGCTGGAGGAATTGCGCAACCCGCGATAAGCCTGGCCCGCAGGGCCGGGACCCGTGCGCGGGCAATAGCCGCGCGCAGGTCCCGGACAACAACAGAGGCGGCGCCCGGTATCCTCCGCGCGCCGCCCGACCACAGAGGAGAGAGACATGAAACCAAGCACCCCGGCGCCTGATTGGCGCCTGGCGGAAGTCTGGAGCGACACGGTGGACCTGCGCCAGCTGGCCTGGGCCATCGGCCTGGGCATCGTCATCAGCGTGGCGGGCTTCTTTGCCGCCAGCCGCTGGCTGCGCGGCATCGTCGCGTCGCCCGAACTGGCGCACGCCTACGCCATGCTGGCCGGTTTGGCCGGCTGCGTGCTGGCGGGCGTGATCTGCGCCCGGCTGTTCCCGCCCAAGCGCGAAGTCATCGAACATACGTCCACGCACGATCCGGCCTGGCGCGCCGAAGTGCTGGCCGAACTGGCCGAGCAGCCCGGCGGCCTGGGCACGCTGGCCGACCTGCCGGAACCCGTGAAGCGCGAACTGAAGGAGCTGGACCTCTACGATCTGTTCGCCGAGCCAGCCGCGCAGCCGCCGCAGCCGCAAGCCGCGGCCGGCTCGCGCCAGGGCGCAGGCAAGGAGGCGCTGGCATGAGCGATCCCATCCTGCTCGAACAGATCATGGTGGCCGCCGCGATGGGGTTGCTGGGCGCGGTGGTGTTCGCGGCCATCGGCCTGGTGTCCGGCACCGACGAGACCACCACGCTGGCGCCGCTGACCTTGCTGGTGGTGCTGCTGGGCGTGCCGCCCGCGGGCGTGTTCACCTTCTTCCTGGCCGGCGCGGTCGCCAAGCACATGACGCATGCCGTGCCCACGGCCCTGCTGGGCATCCCCGGCGACACCCTGGCCACGCCGCTGCTGCAGGACGCGAACATGCTGCGCAAGCTGGGCGTGCCGCACATCGCGCTGCGCAAAATGGTGTCCGGCGCCATCGTCGCGGCCTTCGTGGCGGTGCCGCTGGCGGTGCTGTTCGCGGTGCTGCTGGCCCCGTTCGGCGCCGCCATCACCAAGTCCGCGCCCTGGATCTTCCTGGCCGCGGCGGTGCTGATCGCCTACTTCTCGGCCGGACGCTGGGCCGCCGTGGCCTTGCTGGTGCCCTTCGTGGTGGTCATCATCGCGCTGCAAAGCCTGACCGCCAAGTATGGCGTCAAACTCAGCATCAGCTACTTCCTGGGCATCGCCATCGGCCCGCTGATCGCCGACCTGTTCACGGTGATCTCGCCGCAGGGCCGCGCGCGGATGATGCGCGACAAGGTGCGCACGTTCTCGCTGGCGCCGGACGTCAAGGGCTGGTCGGGCTACTTCCCCAACCCGCTGAAGGTCATGGACCGCACGCAGACGCGCTGGACCCTGGCCACCGCAGCCATCTCCAGCGCCACCTTCGTGTTCAGCCCCGTGGCGATGACGGTGGTGCTGGGCGAACTGGTGGGCTCGCGCATCAAGCATGCCTACCACCGCCTGACCACGGTGCTGAGCGCGCGCAACGGCGTGACCGAGGCCACCTACATCGCCGAGGCGCTGATCCCGCTGATCGCTTTCGGCCTGCCGCTGAGCCCGGTGGCCGCCGGCCCCGCCGCCCCGCTCTTCAACGCGCCGCCGCGCTTCACGGTGGATGCCGCCTCGGGCCAGACGCACAATCTGCACAACCTGCTGAACCACTGGGAATTCCTGGGCTACGGCATGCTGGCGGTGCTGCTGGCCGCGGTGGTCTCCTATCCCTTCGCCATGAACTTCGCGCGCCGCGCCGCGCTGTTCGTGTCGCGCAAGGTCAGCCATGAGGCCATCATCGCCACCTTCGTCGGCCTGATCATCGTGATCAGCATCTGGGAAGGCCAGTTCCTCGGCCTGCTCGTGATCCTGACCATGGGCCTGATCGGCGGCCTGCTGTCTCGACTGTTCGGCTTCAATACGGGCGTGCAGTTCATGGGGTATTACACGGCGGTGCTGTCGGTCCCGGCCATCGTCAAGCTGCTGGGATAGACAATTAGCGCGGGGCTAGCTGCCCCGCGCTTGATCCTGCGCAAGGCGACCCGTCAGTCCTTGCTCTAGCCTCTGTCCACTTGACCAGAGGAAAGACTCAACATGACGTGGTTCAAATCACTCACCCTCGCCGGACGCGAATTGCTGCCCATCGTCCAGGGCGGCATGGGCGTCGGCGTATCCGCCCATCGCCTGGCCGGCGCGGTTGCCAGCCAGAACGCCATGGGCACCATCGCCAGCGTGGATTTGCGCCATCACCATCCGGATCTGCTGGAGAAAACCGAACGCTGCCATGACCGCGATGTGATCGACAGCGCCAATCAGGAAGCGCTGCACCGCGAAGTGCGCGCCGCCCTGGACACCGCGCAGGGCCGCGGCCTGGTGGCCGTGAACGTCATGAAGGCGGTGCGCGACCATCCGGCCCTGGTGCGCCAGGCCTGCGAGAGCGGCGCTCAGGCCATCGTGATGGGCGCCGGCCTGCCGCTGGATCTGCCCGAAATGACGGCCGACTACCCCAAGGTGGCGCTGGTGCCCATCCTGTCCGAGGCGCGCGGCGTAGCCGTGGTGCTGAAGAAATGGATGAAGAAGGGCCGCATGGCCGACGCCGTGGTGATCGAGCATCCCGGCTATGCCGGCGGCCATCTGGGCGCGGCGCGGCTGGACGACATCCACAACGAACGCTTCGACTTCCAGCGCGTGCTGGCCGATTGCCACACGCTGTTCCAGGAACTGGCGCTGGGCCCGGACGCGCCGCGCCTGATCGTGGCGGGCGGCGTGGGCAGCCACGAGCAGGTGCGCCACTGGCTGGCCAACGGCGCCGACGGCGTGCAGGTGGGCACGGCCTTCGCCGTTACCCGCGAAGGCGACGCCCACGAGAATTTCAAGCGCGTGCTGATCGACGCCGACCCCGACAAGCTGGCCGAATTCACCAGCGTGGCCGGTCTGCCCGCGCGCGCCGTGGAAACGCCCTGGCTGACGCGCTACCTGCGCCAGGAAAAGACACTGCAGGCCAACACCCGTTGCGACGCGCGGCGCTGCAGCCAGCGCATGGATTGCCTGACGCAATGCGGGCTGCGCGACGGCCTGGCGCGCTTCGGACAGTTCTGCATCGACCTGAAGCTGGCGGCCGCCATGCGCGGCGAAGTCAGCCGCGGCCTGTTTTTCCGCGGTGCATCCAAACTGCCCTTCGGCAACGCCATGCGCTCGGTCCGTGAATTGATGGACTATCTCCTGCACGGCCAGATGCCCGCCGCGGCCTGAGTCTTGTCGCCGGGCCACGGCGGGGACTTTCCAAAATAATTGAACGACGTACAATATTATTCGTCGTTCAATTATTTTAAGGCCATGGACCTTCCCGCCACGCCCCCATCCGAATCCGCCGCGCCCGAGGCCGGACGCCGCGAACGCAAACGCCTGCAAACCCTGGACCATCTGGCGCAAACCGCCTGGCGCCTGTTCGAAACCCTGGGCTATGACGCGGTCACCATGGAACAAATCGCCGCCCAGGCGGATGTATCCAAGGGCACGCTGTACAACCATTTCCCCGTCAAGGAAGCCCTGCTGGCACACCGCTTCCACGCGGAACTGGCCGCCAGCGTCCAGGACCTCCTGCCCGCGCTGCGCGCCCTGCCCACCCTGGCGCGGCGCCTGAGGCGGATCCTGCATGCTTCGGCGCATTGGTCGGAATCGCACCGCGCCTATCTCGGCCCGTACCTGCGCTACCGCCTGTCCACGCTGCAGCCGGGCGCGGGCGGCGACGGCCGCGCGCCGCGCAGCGGCATGCAGGCCCTGTTCACCGCCCTGATCGAAGAAGCGCAGGCCAAGGGCCAGGCGCGCACCGATCTGGCCGCCGAGCAGCTGGCCCACCAGCTTCAGTTCCTGTACCTGGGCGCGATGCTGCGCTGGCTGGACCTGCCACGCGCCAGCCTGAAGGCGGAATTCGACGCCGCCATCAGCCTCTTCGTGCACGGCGTGACGCCCGGAGCCCCGGCATGACTGCCGCCCTGCTGGACTGGCCCGCGGCGGCGCTTGCCGGGCCCCAGGCCGCGGGCGGCAAGGGTTGGCAGCTGGGCCGCATGGCGCAATTGGGCGTGCCCGTGCCCGACGGTTTCGTGCTGCCCGCCCAACTCAGCCTGGAGCGGGAACCGGGCCAGGAGGTGCCGCCCGCCGTGGCCCAGGCCTTGCGCGGCGAACTGGCCGCGCGCGGCTGGCAGGAGCGGCCGCTGGCCCTGCGCTCGTCCGCGCCGCAAGAGGACTCCGCGGGCGCGTCGTTCGCCGGCATCCATCTTTCCTGCCTCAACGTGCGCGGCGCCGATGCGGCCATCGAGGCGCTCAGGCAGATCTGGGATTCGCAATGGACGCCGCAGGCGCGTGCCTATCGCCAGAAGCTGGGCGTGCAGGCCGCGGGCATGGCCGTGGTCGTCATGCCGCTGATCGATGCCGTCGCATCGGGCATCGCCTTCACCATCGATCCCGTGTCGGGCCGCCATGACGAGATGCTGATCCACGCCAACTGGGGCCTGGGCGAATCGCTGGTCGGCGGCCAGGCCGAGGGCGACGAGTACCGCTTGCGCGAAGATTATCTGCGGCAGGCCTGGCCGCTGCTGGAGCGGCGCATCGGCGCCAAGCGCCACGCCAGCCTGCCCGCCGATGGCGCGGGTACGCGCCTGGCCGACACGCCGCCGGAACAGGCCGCGCAGGCCGTGCTGAGCGACGCGCAGGCCGAAGCCCTGGGTGACATCGCGCGCGACGCCGCCCGCGCGCTGGACTACTCCGGCACGGGGTATGACATCGAATGGGTATGGGACGGGCGGCGCTTCTGGATCGTGCAGGCGCGCCCCGTCACCGCGGCGGCGCGCCATACCTATCCCGCGTTGCGCGCGCAGCCCTCCTATTGGTCGCGCGGCAACACCCGCGAGGTCCTGCCGCAAGCCCTGTCGGCCATGGAATGGGATTCGGGCCGCGTCATGGCGCAACGCATGCTGAGCCGCGGCTTCCAGCTCAGCGGCTACGACACCCTGCCCGGCGTGCGCATGGCGGCGCTGTTCCATGGCCGCATGTACCTGGACGCCTCGGTCATCCAATGGGTGGGCCATGACGCGCTGGGCATACCCGCGCAAGCCATGAATACGCTACTGGGTGGCCCGCAGCCCGTGATCGCCGTGCCGCCAGCCACGCTGGCGCAGCGCTTGCAGCGCGGCTGGCGGGTCCTGCGTTATCTGCGACGCGCCGGGCCCCTGCGCAAGCGAGCGGCCGGCGACCTGCCGCGCCTGTTCGCGCGCGCCCAGTCCTGGCTGGACGAAGCGCCGCCCGCCTCCAACGCGGCGCTGGGCGCGCGGCTGCGCGAGCAATTCCAGACGGTCCTGGCGTCGGACGAACTGTTCTTTCTGCAAGGCTCGGGCGGCGGCGCGCTGCACAAGCTGCTGGAGCTGGTGGAAAGGGCCTGCCCCGGCGAGGGCCATGCGCTGACCGCGGCGCTGATGGCCGGCGGCGAACCCAGCGTGACCGCGGCGCAAAGCTATGCGCTGATGGACCTGGCCGGGCTGGCCGCGGCCGACGCCCAGGCGCTGGCCTGGCTGCGCGACCCGCAACGGGACAGCGCGGCCTGGCAGAGCGCCTTGCCGGACGCCAGCCCGTTCAAGCGCGCGTTCGCCGATTTCCTGCGCCAGTACGGCCACCGCGCGGTTTATGAGAGTTATCTGCGCAATCCGCGCTGGCGCGAAGCGCCCGGCTATCTGCTGGACAGCGTGGTGCAGTTGATAGGCGCCGACGCCGACGCGCTGCGCGCGCGCCAGGACGCTGCCGCAAGCCTGGCTCGGCAGCGGGTGCGCGCCGCGTTGCCGTTGTGGCAGCGGCCCCTGGCCTTCAAGCTGCTGGCTGCCGCCCGCCTCGAAGGCGCGCAGCGCGAGGCCGCCCGCAGCGTGCTGGTGGCCTATCTGGCGGCGGCGCGCAAGAGCGCGCTGGCGCTGGGCCGGCGCTTTACAGGCCCGGACGGGCTGACCGCCGCCGACGACATCTTCCACCTGACGGCGGCCGAGCTTTACGCCCTGGCCGACGCCCGGCTCACGCCCGCAGCGGCGGGCCGGCGCGCCGCCCTGCGCCGCGCGCAGCTGGAGGCCTGGGCCGCCGAGCCGGATCCGGACGTCATCGCCGAATACGCCGGCGGCAGCGCCCCCATGACGACCGACGCCGAGCATGACGACGCGGACGGCGCGCATGCCTGGCGCGGCACGCCGGCCGCCGGCGGCCATGCGCAAGGCCTTGCATTCGTCGCCCGCACGCCGTCGGAAGGACTGGCCATGCCGCCCGGCGGCATCCTCGTCGCGCCGTCCACCGATCCCGCCTGGACTCCCTTGTTCCTGCGCGCCGGCGCGCTGGTGATGGAGGCAGGCGGCTACCTGTCGCATGGCGCCATCGTGGCGCGCGAGTTCGGCATCCCGGCGGTCGTCAATGTGCAGGGCATCCTGCGCCACGTCGTCAGCGGCGACATGCTGGAAGTGGATGCCGCGCGCGGCACGGTGCGGCGGGTGGCGGCGGCAGACAGCGCTGCGCCGGACGCGGACCCGCGATGACAGGATGGCAAACGCAGGCCGACCGGGCCGGACTGGCCGCTGTGGACTGGCAGGAACGGATCGGCCCTGGCGCGCCGGCAGCCGCTAGCGCGCCGCGGCCAGATTGAACTGGAACACCGCCCCAGATCCCCCGCGGTCCACCAGCCTGATCTCGCTGTGATGCAGCTGCAGGATGCGCTGCACGATCACCAGCCCCAGCCCGCCCCCGCCGCCCGGGCCGCGGTTCAGGGCGCTGGCCCGCGTGAACAGGCCGGCGCGCAAGGCTTCGGGTATCCCCTCGCCGGTATCGCTGACCTGTACCTGCACCTGGTTCTGCGCGGCGTCCAGCCGCAGCTCGATATGGCCGCCGGGCGGGCTGTGGCGGATGGCATTGTCCAGCAGATTGGTCAGCACCCGTTCGATCAGTCCCAGGTCCGCGCGCACCGGCGGCAGCTCCCGCGGGATGTCGGTGGTCAACCGCTGCTGGCGCGCCTCCGCCGCCAATTCAAACTTCTGGATCACGTCCTGCACCAGTTCCGGCAGCGAAAAGGTCTCGGGCTCCAGCCGCACCAATCCGGATTCCAGCCGCGCCAGTTCGAACAGTTCCTGCGCCAGCCGGCCCACCTTGCGGCTTTGCGCCAGCGCGATGTCCAGGTAGCGGCGGCGCTCCCCGGCATCCAGCGTCTCGTCCTTCAGCCTCAGGGTTTCCAGATAGCCGTGCAGCGAAGTCAGCGGCGTGCGCAGGTCGTGCGAAATATTGGCGACCAGATCGCGCCGCTGCTGGTCCTGGCGCGTCAGTTCGCGCCACTGCTCCGAGATCCGCTTGCCCATCTGTACGAAGCTGCGTCGCAGGATCGCGATCTCGTCGCTGCTGCGGTCCGAGGCGTCGCCGGGACGCTCCAGCGCGGCCAGGGCCTGTCCGTCGTCTCCGTCGAAAGCTCGCACCGCCCGCGTCAGGCCGCGCAGCGGGCGGGTGATCAGCGCGAACGCCGCCAGGCCCGCCACCAGGCCCAGCAGCGCGACCAGCGCGATGGACCACAGGGTCGTGCGCAGCACTGAGCTGCGCGACACCGCCATCGCCAGCGCGTCATGCGCCTGGCCTTGCAGCACCACGTAGACGTAGCCCTTTTCCTGCCCGCCCACGCGCACCGGCGCGGCGCTGAATACCTTCTGCGCGTCCAGGCTGCGCGGGTCGTCGCCCGTGATGGGCAGCATGCCGCCGGCCAGCAGGCGCTTGACCGGTCCCAGGTCCACGCGGTCGCGCTTGATCTGGCCCGCGGGCGCGGCGTCGCCCACGATGCGGCCGTCGTTGGACAGCAGATAGACCTCGACCGCGGGGTTCACGGCCATCAGCATGTCGAACAGCGAACGCACGGCGTCCGGCTTCCAGCCATTGGTGTCCATCAATTCGTTGGCGCCGGCGATGTGCTGCGCCAGCCCGCTGGACAGGCGCTGGACCACTTCCTGCTCGTAGCGGGAATTGGCGGCGATCTGCAGCCACGCCGACGCGCCGCAGCAGGCGAGCAACAGCAGCGCGAAAACGGCGGACAGCCGCTGGGTGAGCGTTAGCCGCTTCATGATGCGCCTCCCGCGCCGGCCGGTCCCGCGGCGAATTTGTAGCCCCGGCCCCATACCGTCAGGATGCGCTGCGGATTGGACGGATCCGCCTCGATCTTGGTGCGCAGCCGGTTGATATGGGTATTGACTGTGTGTTCATAGCCTTCGTGCTGGTAGCCCCAGACGTGGTTCAGCAGGTCCATGCGCGAGAACACCTTGTCGGGATTGCGCGCGAAGAAATGCAGCAGGTCGAACTCGCGCGGCGTCAGGTCCAGCCGCCGGTTGTCGACCTCGGCGGTGCGCGCCACCGGATCGATGGACAGGCCGTGCAGCGCCAGGCTGCCGGCGTCGATGCGGGCGTTGCGCTCCAGCGCCTCGCTGCGGCGCAGCAGCGCCCGCACCCGCGCCACCAGCTCCAGCATGGAGAACGGCTTGGCCAGGTAGTCGTCCGCGCCCAGTTCCAGGCCCAGGATGCGGTGCACCTCGCTGGAGCGCGCGCTGGTGATGATGATGGGCGTGTAGCGCGCCATGGCGCGCGCCCGCTTGCAGATCTCCAGGCCGTCGATGCCAGGCAGCATCAGGTCCAGCACCAGGGCATCCCAGCTGCCTTCCTCCAGCCGCCGCATGCCTTCGTTGCCGTCGGCGGCATGTTCGACCGCGTAGCCTTCGTCACGCAGGTGCAGGCGCAGCAGTTCAGCGATGTGGGCGTCGTCTTCGACGATAAGTACGCGACGGGGCGTGTCCATGGGGGCAAGCGCTCTAAAAGGGGCCAATGCAAGGGGCCGATGCGCCTATTGTCGCCAATCCGGGCGGCCGAGTTATCACATTTAATTTAAGTTTGCGTGAGGACTTCGGTATGGCGCCGGGGGAAGAATGGCTCCAACGACAACAAGCCACCGGAGCCCTGCCATGCTGGCCCCCCCTGCAAACCACGATGCGCCCCTCGTCCCGGTGCCTGGCGCCCCCATCCATCCCGGCTGGCTGCGCATCATGCACTGGCTCAACGCCCTGGCCGTGGTCATCATGGTCACCAGCGGCTGGCGCATCTATAACGCGTCCCCCCTGTTCGACTTCGTGTTCCCCCGGGAAATCACGCTGGGCGGCTGGCTGGGCGGCGCCCTGCAATGGCACTTCGCCGGCATGTGGCTGCTGTTCTTCAACGGCGTCCTGTACCTGGCGATGAATCTCGCCACCGGCAGGCTGTGGCGCAAGTTCTTCCCCCTGAGCGTCCGCGGCGTGGCCGCCGACCTGGGCGCGGCGCTGCGCGGCAAGCTGGCCCACGCCGACCCGCGCCGCTACAACCAGGTGCAGCGCCTGGCCTATCTGTTCGTGATGCTCGACATCGCGGTGCTGGTGCTGTCCGGCCTGGTGCTGTGGAAGTCGGTGCAGTTCAGCCTGCTGCGCGAGCTGATGGGCGGCTACGAGACCGCGCGCCGCGTGCACTTCACCGCCATGGCCTTGCTCACGGCCTTCGTGGCGGTCCACCTGGTGATGGTCGCGCTGGTGCCGCGCAGCCTGATCGCCATGATCCGCGGCAAATGAGGAGCCGTCCGTGAACCCGAAAAAGCGCCCCTCCCTGCCCGGCCTGGATGGCCCTGCCATCCTGAAGGAAGCCGGAAAGATCCTGGAAAAGCGGATCGAACAGCCTTCGCGCCGCGTCTTTCTGCGCAGCAGCCTGACCCTGGGCGGGCTGGCCATGCTGTCCGGCTGCTCGCTGTCGGACGATGAAAGCGTCGAAAAGGCGCTGACCGCGGTCTCGCGCTTGAACGACCGCGTGCAGGGCTGGATCTTCGATCCGAACAAGCTGGCGCCCACCTATCCCGAATCCATGATGACGCGGCCCTTTCCCTTCAATGCCTACTACAGCATCGACGAGGTGCGGCACGTGGACGAGGAATCGTTCCGGCTGGAAGTGAGCGGCCTGGTCGCGGACAAGCGCCGCTGGCGGCTCGATGAGCTGCGCGCCATGGCGCAGATCGACCAGGTCACGCGGCACATCTGCGTGGAAGGCTGGAGCGCCATCGGCAAATGGGGCGGTGTGCCGTTTTCCTCCTTCCTCAAGCGCGTGGGCGCCGACCTGAGCGCCAAGTACGTGGGCTTCAAGTGCGCGGACGACTACTACACCAGCATCGACATGCCCACCGCGCTGCATCCCCAGACCATCCTGGCGCTGACCTACGACGGCCAGACGCTGCCACCAGAGTACGGCTTCCCCATGAAGCTGCGCATGCCTACCAAGCTTGGCTACAAGAACCCCAAGCACATACAGGCAATTTTCGTCACCAACACCTACCCGGGCGGTTACTGGGAGGACCAGGGCTACAACTGGTTCGGCGGCAGCTAGGTGGAATCTTTCCCTACCCACACTCCTTGAAGGAACGCATCATGAAGAAAATCGCTACCACCGCCGCGCTGTCCCTGTGCCTGGCCTTCGGCGCCGCCGCGGTCCACGCCGCCGACAACATGAGCAAGGACGCCATGGGCGGCGGCTCGATGTCGAAGGATTCGATGTCCAAGGATGGAATGTCCAAGGGCGGCATGTCGAAAGATGGCATGTCCAAGGACTCGATGTCCAAGGACGGCATGTCCAAGGATTCGATGTCGAAGGATTCCATGTCCAAGGAAGGCATGTCGAAGGACGGCATGTCGAAAGGCGGCATGTCGAAGGACGGCATGTCCAAGGATTCCATGTCCAAGGACGGCATGTCGAAAGACGGCATGAAGCAATAGCGCCCTCCCGGCCCGCCCCTGATCCGGAGCATGTCATGAAACTAGACCGCAGGCATTTCCTGGGCCTGGGCAGCGCGGCGGCCATCGCCGCCGGCCTGGCCCCGGTCCTGGCCGCGCGCGGCGGCCCGGCGGCCGCCGCGCAGGCCTTTCCCTACACGCTGAGCGATGCGCAATGGCGCGAACGGCTGACCCGCGAGCAATACCAGGTGCTGCGCCGCGAAGCCACCGAACGGCCCTATTCCAGCCCGCTGGACAAGGAGTACCGCAAGGGTTCCTACGCCTGCGCCGGCTGCGCCCATCCGCTGTTCTCGTCGTCCACCAAGTTCGACAGCGGCACAGGCTGGCCCAGCTTCTGGCAGCCGCTGGACGGCGGCGTGGGCGAGACCACCGACCGCAGCTTCGGCATGACCCGCGTCGCCGTGCACTGCGCCAACTGCGGCGGCCATCTGGGCCACGTCTTCGATGACGGCCCGCGTCCGACCGGACTACGCTATTGCATGAATGGCGTGGCCCTGGCGTTCACCCCCCAGGCCTGACTACCGGCCGCCACTTCCATCAGGAGACATCATGTCCGTCACCCGCCTGCCCCGCCAACTCTGCGCCGCGCTGGCAGCCGCCTGCGGCCTGCTGGGAGCCGCCACGGCCAGCGCCGCCGAATCCGCCGTCATCATCCCGCCCCCGGCGCTGGACCCGCCCGCGGCCGCCGCGCCGCAAAAAGCCGTCATCGCCGGCGGCTGCTTCTGGGGCGTGCAGGCCGTGTTCCAGCACGTCAAGGGCGTGAGCTCGGCCGTTTCCGGCTACGCCGGCGGCCAGGCGGCCACCGCCAACTACGACACGGTCAGCGGCGGCCGCAGCGGCCACGCCGAAGCGGTCGAGATCACCTACGATCCCGCCCAGGTCAGCTACGGCCAATTGCTGCAGATCTATTTCTCGGTGGCCCATGACCCGACCCAGCTCAACCGCCAGGGGCCGGATACCGGCCCGCAATACCGTTCGGCGGTGTTCCCGTCCGACGACAGCCAACGCAAGGTCGCCGAGGCCTACATCGCGCAGCTGAACAAGGCCGGCGTCTATCCCAAGGCGCTCGCCACCACGATCGAACCGCTGAAGGCCTTCTACCCGGCCGAGGACTACCACCAGGACTACCTGGTGCGCCATCCGTACAGCATGTACATCATGGTGAACGACGTGCCCAAGGTCGAAAACCTGGCGAAGACGTTTCCGCAGCGGTATCGGGATCAGCCGGTGCTGGTGATGAAAGCGGAGAAGTGAGGCTACGTCCGACAATGCAACCGCGGCAGCCGCGCACCGGGCGTGCCAAAAAGTGCCCGGCGGCGCCACCGGCCGCGGCGCCGGGCGGTATCATGCAGGCCTGCGGACAAGCAAAACCAGGAGAAATACAGCAGTGAACGACGCCCTCGTACCGGACATTGACGCCGCCGACGCCCCCAAGGAACAGCAACCCACGCTATGGCGCGACGACGGCTGGACCGCCCGGATCATCAAGAACGAGGACGACGACGGCTGGGCCGTGGAAATGACCATGGACGGCGAGGCCGAACCGGCGCTGGTCGGCCCATGGACCATGGGCCGCGACAAGAAGAACCCCAAGCCGCTCGACTCCCCGGCGTTCATCACCCTGGTCAAGACCGCCCGGGAAGTGCTGCGCCGCCACGAACAGCAATTGCATGCCACGCTGCACAAGAGCGTCAGGATCGACAGCGCCGCCGGCCGCCTGACCGTCAAGCTGGATATCGTTCCCGATGAAGACGAGCCGTATGCCGTGCTGAGCGCCTACGACGAATCCGGCGAACAGCTGGCCCAGACCCATGTCGCGCCCACGTACAAGCTGAACGTGCAACGCGCATCGGAGTGGGCCAGCGGCGGTTTCGGCAAGCACGGCTGACAGGCCGCCGGCTCAAGTCGGCCTGCATCCCGCCTCAGCGCATCAATACCTGTAGTTCACGCCCAGCATGGCGCTGAACGGCGCGCCGTAGTAGTTGCTGTATACGTTCGTGCTGGCGTAGTACTTCTTGTCGAACACGTTGTTCAGGTTCAAGGTCGCCGACCACTGGCGGCTGAACTGGTAGCGCGCCATCAGGTCCACCAGGGCATAGCCGCTTTGCGACGACTCGAACGGCTGTCCACCCGGTCCTCGGCTGGTGTACTCGCTGCCGCTTTCCCAGCGCAATCCGCCCCCCACCGTCAGGGCGCTCAATGCGCCGGGAAGGCGATAGGTGGTGTACAGCTTGGCGATGTGGCGCGGCAGGCCGACTTGCGTGGTGAATCCTTGCGGCAGACGACGGTCCACGTACGCATAGGACAATTGCATCTGCCAGCCCGGCGTCAGTTCGCCACTGATTTCGGCTTCCACGCCCCGCATGACCGCGCCGTCGGCGGCGACGTAGGCGTTGTCGCCGTTCGGCGCCAGACGGTCGCCATCCAGCATGGCGTAGTTGTCCTGGCGGGTCCGGAACAGGGCCAGCGCCGCGTTCAAGCGGCCGTCCAGCATGGCCGACTTCAGTCCGATCTCGTAGGTATTACCTTTGATCGGCGCCAGCACGCTGCCAGTCACGCTCTGCGCCTGCTGCGGCTGGAAGATGCTGGTGTAGCTGGCATAGGCCGACACCGCGCTGGTCAGGTCGTAGACCACGCCGGCATAGGGGGTGTAGACACCCTGCTCGCGCATATTGTCCGGGTAGGACGAACCGTCGTTGTAGTTGTACGAGGCCTGCTGGTCCCACCAGCTCACGCGCGATCCCAGCACCACGGACAGGGCATCAGTGGGGCGCAGGCGCAACGCGCCGTAGATCGACGCCTGCTTCTCGGTGTAATAGCGCCTCCCCGTGGTCTGCCAGTCCGGTTCGGGCATGTCGCCGTTCCAGTCGCGCATGTCTGGAATCTTCGCGTCGTAGCCCGGCGCTGTCCAAAGCGGATACATGTCGTAGTCGCCCCTCGTGCGCGACGCGCTCGCGCCCACCACGAGGTCGTGTTGGCGGCCGAAGGCGTCGAATGCGCCGCTCAGGCTGGCATCGACCGCGTTCTGCGTCTTGGGGATGGGCCATTTGGCGACCCACACCGAGGCGCCCCGGCCCGTCGCCGGGTCTGCCCAGCCGTTGCTGCTGAACCAGCCGTAGGTGCGGTCATTGTCGTCACCCGTGCGCGAGACGGTCACCGACCCCTTCCACAGCGGCGCGAACTCGTGATCCAGCGTGGCGAACACGTTGTAGCGCGTGCGTTCCTGGCGGCTCCAGTTGGTCGCCGAGTTGAAGCGCTGGCGGAAATCCGTTTTCGAACCGTCCGCGTAGGCGGCGGGAAAGCCGAAGTACGAGCACGCCGTGCACTTCTTGCGCTGGTATTCCGCGCCCAGAGTCAACAGCGTGCCTTCGGCCAGATCGGCCTCGACCACCCCGTAAAGCAACTGCGAATCCTGCTTGACGCGGTCGATGAACGAACCGCCTTCCTGCCACGCCCCAACCAGCCGGCCGCGAAGCTTGCCGGCCTCGTCCAGCGGACTGCCCAAATCGAACTCTGTGCGCTTGTAGTCCCAGGAGCCGATAGCCGCCCCCACGCTGGCCTCGAATTCGCGGGTCGGACGCTTGCGCACCAGATTGATCGACGCGGCAGGGTTGCCGGCGCCGTTCAACAAACCCGTGGAACCGCGCACCACTTCGATCCGGTCGTACAGCGCGGTATCCAGCCCCAGCGCATTGAAATCCTTGTGCGTGGGCACGCCATCCACCTGCATATTGGTGACTTCCATGCCCCTTGCGTACAAGCCCTTTTCGTTGTCATCGGCCGACCCCTTTTTCTTGAAGGTCAGGCCCGGCGTGTTGGCGATGGCGTCCTCCAAGGTATTGAGGCCCTGGTCCGACAAGCGTTCGCGCGTCATCACCGATACCGATTGCGGCGTCTCGCGCAGTGTCATCGGCAGCTTGGTGGCGGTGGTGGACAAGCCCACGGTGTACGAGCCCGAACCTTCGCTTGGCGCCGGTTCGCGCGAACCCAGCACTTCCACGGGCGCAAGCGTCTGCGCGCCGCCTATGCGCAGCCCGTAGTTGTTGCCGCCTTGGCTGATGGCCTCCAGCCCGGTGCCCAACAGCATGGCCTCCAGCCCCGAGGCAATGCCGTACTGGCCATGCAGGCCGGCACTTTGCTTGCCTTGCGTCAGTTGGGCATCGAACGACAGCACCACGCCCGCCTGGGCGGCAAAGCGGCTGAGCGCCAGGCCCAAGGGGCCGGCCGGCACATCGTAGGACCGGACCGCATCGGCGGACGGCACGGTCTGCGCCATAGCGGGCGGGGCCGACGCCAATGCCATCAATGCGACAAAGACGGCGCCGGCGATAGGTGCCAGAGGACCTGGATGGCGATGGAAGGAGGTAGCGAAAGGCATAAGTTCAGGTTTTCCGTGATTCAAATCCGACGTAATCCCTGCTAAGTCGGATGAGCATGGAAAAAGGACAATGCCAGGCGAAAATAAATCAGCCGCGCGCGACGACCCGGGTGTAGTAGCGCGTGAAGCGCGAAATACGCACGGGCAGCGCGCGTTCCACGGCGGCCAGCGCACGGTCGGTGTCGTCGATCGGAAATGCGCCCGACACGCGTAACGCGGCCACCGCCTCGTCGCAACTAAGACGGCCGGGCCGGTAGCGGTCCAGTTGCGCCACAAGGTCGCCCAGCCGCACATCGTCCACGATCAGCAAACCGCGGGTCCAGGCGTCGGGTTCGCCGGTGACGGCGCCTTCATGACGGGCTGCCGACGTTTCCAGCACGCCCTGTTCGCCTGCGTGCAGCACCAGCGGCGCTCCCGCTCCCGCGGGCCGCAGCTCCACCGCGTGCCGCAGCACAGCGACTCGCGTGTGGGCGTCCTGCCGGTTGACGGTGAAGCGCGTGCCCAACGGGCGCACCGTGCCGTGCAGCGTCCTTACCTGCAAGGGCGGCAAGCCGGCAGCGGCGTGTTCGGTGTCGATCAGGATTTCGCCCGCATGGACGGTGATGCGCCGGCCGCGCGCGTCCACTGTCACGTCCACCGCGCTGGCGCTGTCCAGCCATAGCAACGTGCCGTCCGCCAGCATCAGTTCGCGCCGTTCGCCCGTACCCATGCGGTAGTCGGCCAGATAACCCGCCGCCATCTGCTCGACCGGCAAGATGCGCCAGGCCAGCAAGCCGCCGGCGCCGAACAGCGCCGCCGCTCCCAGGCCGGACCGCAGCGCACTGCGTCGACGCGCGAAGTGGAGGTCTGCGCGATTGAGCGCATCTGCGGCGAGCTGCGAGGGTGCCGCACCCAAGGTGCCGCGCAGGCGTTCCACCTGGCTCCAGATGCGGGCATGTTCGGGATCGGCCGCCAGCCAGCGGCCATGCGCCGTCACATCGGCGGCGCTGACATCATCAGCGCAGAGCCGCGCATACCATTGCGCCGCCGCGGCGATAGTCTTGTCCGCCATCGCGCGCCTATTGCCGTTCCAAGGCGTAGACCAGGCAATGCTCGGTCGCGCGCGCCATGTACTTCTTCACCGAACTGACTGTCACACCCAGCTTGGCTGCGATGTCCGCGTAGCTTGCGCCTTCAAGTTGGGACATGAGGAAGGCGCGCCGCACCCTCTCGCCCAGGCCGTGCAGCATGGCATCGATCTCGCGGATCGTTTCCAGCAGGATGGTTTGGGTTTCAGGCGAGATCGCATGGGCCTCCGGCTGTTGCGCCAGGGTCTCCAGCCAGGCACGCTCCAGCACCTGGCGGCGGATGTGGTCCACCAGCGTGCGTTGCGCAACCGTGGCCAAAAAACTGCGAGGCTGCCTTATGCCCTGCAACTGCGCCATGGACGCCGGCGACGCCAGCAAGCGCAGAAACGTGTCTTGAGTCAGATCGGCGGCTTCGGCGGGCACATTCAAGCGCCGCAGCAACCAGCCGCGCAGCCAACCGTGATGCTCGCGGTAGAGCAAGCCAAGCTCTCGGTGCTCCAAAGATGGCAAGGACGACATGGCCGTAGCGCGACCGCTTCATGAGTTTTTAAGAATGGGAATTGTAATCATTATTGATGGCGGAGCGCAATTTCGCGCGGGCTCCCGCGGAATCCCCAGGGCTTTTCGGATTAGCGTGTGCACTGCGCCCCCAAAAAAAAAGCAGACCTGCGGTCTGCCTTCCTGTGGGTCGGGCACCTGCTGCGGCCGGGCAACGGCGCGCAGCTGGGACCGCCTCAATGCCCCGTCGAATCGCCTTCCCTGCTGGCCTCGAACAGGAACCAGGTGCGCCTCTCGGTTTCGTCGATCCAGTTCTCGATCAGGCTGGAGCTGGCGATGTCGCGGTGCTCGTCTGTGATGTTATGCGCCTCGCGCAGCGCCGCGGCCAGGGCCTTGTTGTCGTCGCGCAGCTCGGCCAGCATGTCCAGCGGCTGCACGTAGTCGGCATCGTTGTCCGCGACGCGCTGCGTGCGCGCGATCTGGCCGATGGACCGCAGCGTGGTGCCGCCGATCTTGCGGATGCGCTCCGCGATCGGGTCGGTCATGGCAAACAGCTGGTCGCCCTGCTCGTCCAGCAGCAGATGGTAGTCGCGGAAATGGGGGCCGCTGACGTGCCAGTGGAAGTTCTTGGTCTTGAGATAAAGGGCGAACACGTCGGCCAGTATCTGGTTCAACGCCGCGGAAATGTCCCTGGTGGCCGCCGACGCCAGATCGGTTGGCGTCGCCAGCGGGCGCTTGCGCCGCTCTTTCAGGGCTTTGGTGGTCTTCTCATCCAGTTTCTTGGCCATGGGTCGCAACTCCTAGGAATGATGGGGGGGAAAACGCACGCGCAGCGCAGCTTGTACGCGCCGCGACATTCCTAGCGTAGTTCCGCCCGCGCACTTTTGCCAATGTCCGGAATCAAAGCCCCTCCTGAAATCCTGCTGTACCAGGAGTATGCTACGCCGCGTCAATTCAGCCGGATCCCTCCATCGCTATGCGCGGCAATCCCGACGCCAGACAAGGCGCCCTCGCCTTGCACGGGTTTTACTTCCTGTATTACGGCCTGCAAGGCGTCAGCATTCCCTTCCTGCCCCTGTGGTTCGCCAGCCGCGGCCTGGATCCCGCCCTCATCGGCCTGATCGTCGCCACCTCGTTCCTGCCCAAGATCCTGTCCACGCCCGTGGTCGCCCACGTGGCCGACCAGAGCGGGCGCGCCCACGCGTTGATTGCGGCGGCGCTGGCCGCCTCGCTGGCGCTGTTCATCTGCTATCCGTTCAGCAGCACGCCAGCCTGGCTGCTGGCCATTACCCTGCTGCTCAACGCCATGTTCCCGGCGGTGCTGCCGCTGATGGACCGCATGGCCATCGCCAGCGGCCGCGGCCAGGGCAGCTCCTATACGGTCATGCGCGCCTGCGGCTCGCTGGGCTTCGCCGTGGTCACCTTGGCCGGCGGCTACCTGATCAAGACCTTCGACGCCGACTGGGTGATGTGGCTGTCGATCCTGCTCATCATCGCCTGCCTGGCCTGCGTGCGGCTGCTGCCGCAGGCGGCCCGCCCGTCCCCCGGGGAAACGCCGGCGCCGCCGGTGCGCCTGCCCATGCTTGAAGTCCTGCGCGACCGGCCGCTGCTGATGTGCATCGCGGCGGCCTCGCTGGTCCAGGCCAGCAACGGTTTTCTCTACTCTTATTCCACCCTCTACTGGACCGCCAGCGGCCTGTCGACGGCGCTGATTTCCATGCTGTGGGTGGTGGGCGTGGCCAGCGAGGTGCTGTTCTTCTTCCTGGCGCCCCGCATCCTGGCCCGCACCGGCGCCCAATGGCTGATCCTGGCGTCCGCCGTCATGACCGCGATCCGCTGGGCCGGCCTGTCCGCCACCACCGACCCGGCCCTGATCGCCGCGCTGCAATTGCTGCAGTGCTTCACCCTGGCGGGCAACAACGCGGCCATCATGTGGTACATCGCGCGCCACGTGCCCGCCGCCATCAAGACCTCGGCCATCGCGCTCTATGCCCTGCTGTCGGGCGGCGTCTTCATGTTCGCCAGCATCCAGCTGGGCGGCGCGCTGTATCGCAGCTATGCGCCGGGAGGGTTCCTGGTGATGTCGCTGTGCGCGATCGGGGCGGTGCCGCTGGTGATCTACGCGGAGAAGCTGCGCAGGAAGGCTGCTTAGCGGGTTCCCTGGACGAAAAAAAGGCCTCGCAAGCGAGGCCTTTTCGTCAGCTCAGCAGCAGCCGATCCGTTTCTTGCCGCCATAGCGCGCGTCCTGGCGCTCGCGGAAGAACTCTTCGTACGTCATCGGCTCCTGGTCAGGGTGCGTACGCCGCACGTGCGCGACATACGTTTCGTAGTCCGGCACGCCGACCATCAGCCGGAGCGTCTGCCCCAGGTAGCGGCCGGCGGCGCCGGCCGCGGAACTCATGTTGCCAAACAGCATGCGTCGTCTCCCTGATCCGCTCAGTCCGCGCCGGCGGCGGCCGGCAGCGTTTCGTAAGGCATTTCGCGGGCGGTCGGCTTGTTCTCGTTGCGCGCGCGCTGCACCGAACGCAGGCCGAACACCACGATGCTGACCACCACGAAGATGAAGATCGCGCACAGGCCGGCGTTGATGTAGTCGTTGAACACCACGCGCGACATTTCGCCCAGGGACTTGGCCGGAGCCAGAACCTTGCCTTCGGCGATGGCCGCGTTGTACTTGTCGGCGTGCGCCAGGAAGCTGACACGCGGGTCGGCGTGGAACAGCTTCTGCCAGCCGGCGGTCAGCGTGCATGCCAAGAGCCACAGCGTCGGCAGCACGGTGACCCAGGCGTAGCGGTCGCGCTTCATCTTGAACAGCACCACCGTGCCCAGGGTCAGGGCGATCGCGGCCAGCATCTGGTTGGCGATGCCGAACAGCGGCCACAGCGTGTTGATGCCGCCCAGCGGATCCACCACGCCCTGGTACAGGAAGTAACCCCAGGCCGCCACGCACAGGCCGGTGGCGATCAGGTTGGCGGGCAGCGAATCCGTGCGCTTGAGCGACGGGGCGAAGGTGCCCAGCAGGTCCTGCAGCATGAAGCGGCCCGCGCGGGTGCCGGCGTCGACGGCCGTCAGGATGAAGAGCGCTTCGAACAGGATGGCGAAGTGGTACCAGAAGGCCATCATGCCCGGGCCGCCGATGGCCTGGTGCAGGATGTGCGCCATGCCCACGGCCAGCGTCGGAGCGCCGCCCGCGCGCGAGATGATGGTGCTTTCGCCCACGTCCTTGGCGGTCTGGATCAGGTCGGCCGGCGTCACCACGAAGCCCCAGCTGGACACCACCTGGGCGACCTGGTCGGGCGTGGTGCCGATGACGGCCGCCGGGCTGTTCATGGCGTAGTAGATGCCCGGCTCGATCACGCAAGCGGCCACCAGCGCCATGATGGCGACGAAGGATTCCATCAGCATGCCGCCGTAACCGATGTAGCGGGCCTGGGTTTCATTCTCGATCAGCTTGGGCGTGGTGCCCGAGGAGATCAAGGCGTGGAAGCCCGACACCGCGCCGCAGGCGATGGTGATGAAGAGGAACGGGAACAGGTTGCCCGACCACACCGGACCGGAGCCGTCGACGAACTGCGTCAGCGCGGGCATCTTCAGTTCAGGCGCGACCACGACGATGCCGATGGCCAGGCCGACGATGGTGCCGATCTTCAGGAAGGTCGACAGGTAGTCGCGCGGGGCCAGCAGCAGCCACACCGGCAGCACCGAGGCGATGAAGCCGTAGATGATCAGGATCCAGGTCAGGCCCTTGCCGTCGAAGTCGAACATCGGGCCGATCACCGGGTGCGCGGCCACGTCCTGGCCGAAGGTGATGGCGGCCATCAGGCCGACGAAGCCGATGATGGAGACTTCGCCGATCTTGCCCGGACGGATGTAGCGCAGGTACACGCCCATGAACAGCGCGATGGGGATGGTCGCGGCCACCGTGAAGGTGCCCCACGGAGAGTGCGTCAGCGCCTTGACCACGATCAGCGCCAGCACGGCCAGGATGATGACCATGATCATGAAGGCGCCGAACAGCGCGATCACGCCCGGGATCTTGCCCAGCTCGGACTTGACCAGGTCGCCCAGCGAACGGCCGTCGCGGCGGGTCGAGATGAAGAGGATGGTGAAGTCCTGCACGGCGCCGGCGAAGACCACGCCGGCCAGGATCCACAACATGCCCGGCAGATAGCCCATCTGCGCGGCCAGCACCGGGCCCACCAGCGGGCCGGCGCCGGCGATGGCGGCGAAGTGGTGGCCGAACAGCACGTGCTTGTTGGTGGGCACGTAGTCCAGACCGTCGTTATGCTTCCAGGCCGGCGTCATGCGCGTCGGATCCAGCTGGAAGACGTTCTTGGCGATGAAGCGGCTGTAATAACGGTATGCGATCAAATACACGCATACGGCGGCGATCACCACCCATAGCGCATTGATGGTCTCCCCTCTGGCCAGCGCCACGGTGCCTAGCGCGAACGCGCCCAGTACCGCAACCGCCAGCCAGACCAGGTGCTGACCCAGTCCCTTACTGCTGGTTTGCATAAGTGCTCCTCTAGCCTCCCGCCATGCTTTTGGCGTGAAACGCTTTTATCGTCCCGCGGAAGGCAGACTCATTGTTGTGGGGTGGCGGACGCGCGCGCGTCCACGCAGCGCCGTGTCGACGCGGACGCTAGTATTTCGTTTTGACTACGCAGCAACAAGCGCGGAACTACGCAACTTCACTACGTGTTACTACGCAATGCGCCGCAACATAATTTGCGGGAAATCGTAAAATCAACGCAAAAATTTCCCTGATCTCCATCGCGGCGCCCTCGATACCGCACCGCAACAACGCCATCCGCGCTGATACAAATCCACTATGAAGCTGCGCCTGAAAATCCTGCTGCTCGCCGCGGTGCCCCTGCTGGTGGCGGTCGCCGCCATCACGGTCGCCGTCTACGTGCAGGGCCTGCAGCTGGCGCAGCGCGAAAAGCAGGTGGTGGAAAACGCCTGGCTGGCCAGCAAGGAAGGCGAACTGCGCCACTACGTGAACCTCGCCTACAGCGCCATCGCGCCGCTGCAGGCGGCGGCCGACGACGACGCCACCCGCCAGCGCGCGCTCGACCTGCTGGCGCAGATGGAGTTCGGCCACGACGGCTACTTTTTCGTCTACGACCTGAAGGGCAAGAACCTGATGCACCCGCGCCAGCCGGAACTGGTGGGCCAGGACCTCTGGGACCTGCGCGACACCAAGGGCCAGCCCGTCATCCAGAACCTGCTGGCGGCCGCCCGCCGCGGCGGCCAGGAAGGCGAAGCGGTGCATTACCTATGGGAAAAGCCTTCCACCCACCAGACCGAGGAAAAACTGGGCTACGTGGTGGTGCTGGAACGCTGGGGCTGGATGCTGGGCACCGGCATCTACCTGGACGACGTGCAGCAGGCGCTGGAACGCATCGACGCCGCCGCACAAGCCAATATCCGCGACATGTTCGCCTGGGTCGCCGGCATTGCCGCCGTGTCCATCCTGGGCGTGGCGGCCTGCGGGCTGGCCCTGAACATCAGCGATCACCGCCAGTCCGACGCCAAGCTGCGGCTGATGGCCAGGCAGCTGGTGCGCTCCCAGGAAGACGAGCGCGCCCGCCTGTCGCGCGAACTGCACGACGGCATCAGCCAGGTGCTGGTATCCATCAAGCTGTCGCTGGAGGCAGCGCGCGAACGGCTGCGGCAGACGCTGCCCGACGAGCCGCAAGCGCTAGCCCACATCGACAACCCGCTGGGCGGCGCGCTGGACCGGCTGAACACCGCCGTGGGCGAGGTCCGGCGCATCTCGCACAATCTGCGGCCCACGCTGCTGGACGACCTGGGCCTGCCGGCCGCGCTGGAACACCTGGGCCGGGAATTCGCCATTCCCAGCCAGGACGGCGCGCCGCCCCTGGCCGTGCGCCTGCATACCGCCGGGCAACCGGTGAAGCTGCCGGAGGCCTATGCCACCGCCCTGTTCCGCGTCACCCAGGAAGCCCTGACCAACGTCATCCGCCATGCCGACGCCACCCGCGCCGACCTGACGCTGGCCTACTCCGCGCGCGACCTGCGCCTGACCATCGCCGACGACGGCCGCGGTTTCGACTACGCCGAAGTGCAGCAGGATCCGCGCCGCGGCATCGGCCTGCGCAATATGCGCGAACGCATGAACGCGCTGTCCGGCACCCTGACCTTCCATTCCACGATTCAGGGCACGGTCCTGCAGGCCTGGCTGCCGCTGCCCGCCGCCCCCCTACCCGCAAGCTCCGAAGCATGACGACCGACAAGCCCGACGCCATCCGACTCCTGCTGATCGACGACCACCCACTGGTGCGGGACGGGCTGCGCCTGCGCCTGGAAACCGTGCCACAGCTGCGGGTGGTGGGCGAAGCCGGCAACGCCGCCGCCGCCCAGGCCTTCCTGGCCGCCTGCATGGCCGAGGATCCGCAGGGAGGCACCCTGCCGCACCTGGCGCTGATGGACCTGAATATGCCCGGCGTGGGCGGGCTGGAACTGACCGCCCTGCTGCACGAACGCTACCCGCAGATCGCGGTGCTGGTGCTGTCCATGCACGACAACCCCGAATACATGGTGCAGGCCGTCAAGGCCGGCGCGCGCGGCTACCTGCTGAAGGACGAGCCGGCCCACGAGATCGTCACCGCGATCGACGCCGTGATGGCGGGCCGCAACTATTTCAGCGCCGCGGTGGCGGTGCGCCTGTCGCAGGCCACGGCGCCTGCCACCATGCTGACGCAGCGCGAGCGCGACGTGCTGCGCCACATCGCCAGCGGCGAGGCCAACAAGCAGATCGCGCAGGCGCTGGGCCTGTCGGTGCGCACGGTGGAAACCCATCGCCTGAACATCAAGCGCAAGCTGGGCATAGACGGCCAGGCCGAGTTGATCAAGTACGCCGTGGAAAACCGCGGCGTCTAGGCTGGCGCCCCATACCGCGCGCCAGTTGTCCCCAACGGGCGCGGGTTCCCCCTCCCGCCCGTCCCAAGGGGAAACCCTTCCTGGCCTGAGGTAGACTTGCGTCACCAGGCTACACACAGTCAAGCGCCGCAACCAGCGCCGCCCCCAGGAGTCCCCGATGTCATTGGAAAAGAACTACACCGCCATTCTTCAAGAACTAGGGGAAGATCCGTCCCGCGAAGGGCTGGCGGACACGCCCGCCCGCGCGGCCAAGGCCATGCGCCACCTGTGCCGCGGCTACGGCCAGAACCTGGACGAAATCGTCAACGGCGCGCTGTTCACGTCGGACACGCGCGAGATCGTGCTGGTCAAGAACATCGAGCTGTATTCGCTCTGCGAACACCACATGCTGCCCTTCATCGGCAAGGCGCACGTGGCCTACCTGCCCAACGGCAAGGTGCTGGGCCTGTCCAAGGTTGCGCGCATCGTCGAGATGTATGCGCGCCGCCTGCAGATCCAGGAAAACCTCAGCCGCCAGGTAGCCGAGGCCGTGCAATCCGTCACCGGCGCCGCCGGCGTGGCCGTGGTCATCGAAGCCCAGCACATGTGCATGATGATGCGCGGCGTGGAAAAGCAGAATTCGTCGATGGTGACCTCGGTCATGCTGGGCGAATTCCACGAAAACCCGTCGACCCGGGCCGAGTTCCTGAGCCTCATCCGCTAGCACGATCGTCCCTCCCCCTTTTGGCGCATGTCGCGGGCCCGCCCCGCCGCGCCGGCCGCGCCAATCCTGGCCCTGCCGGCCGGCAGGCGGGCCTGGTCCGTTTTTGGCTCCTACTGATCCGGGCATCTGGCCCTAGCGTTCTGGCCCCATCCGGGCAAACTGGATATCAGCATCCCGGTCGCGCCGGAGCGCGGCCGTTCCCTCCCGGAGATCTCCATGAACGCGATATTCCGCCTCATCCGCCGCTGCACCCTGGCCGGCCTGGCCGCCGCGCTGCTGGCCGCTCCCGCCTATGCCCAGACCAAGCTGGTGGTCGGGTATCAGCTCATCGTCGGGCCGTTCCTGTCGGCGATCGCCGACGGCAGTTTCGACAAGGCGCTGAAGGAGGCCGGCTACCAGGTCGACTGGCGCCAGTTCACTTCGGGCGGGGATATTTCCACGGCCCTGGCTTCCGGCAACGTGCCGGTCGGCGTGCTGGGCTCCACCGGCATCACCGCCGCCGCCACGCGCGGCGTGGACCTCGAACTGTTCTGGATCCTGGACAACATCGGCAAGTCCGAGGCGCTGGTGGCGCGCAACGGCTCCGGCATCAACAGCACGGCTGACCTCAAGGGCAAGCGCGTCGCCACGCCCTTCGTGTCGACCTCCCACTTCCACCTGCTGGTCGGGCTGGAACAGGTCTGGAAGATCAATCCGCGCGACGTGCGCATCCTGAACATGCAGCCGCCGCAGATCGTGGCCGCCTGGCAGCGCGGCGACATCGATGCCGCCTACGTCTGGCCGCCGGCGCTGACCGAGATCGCCAAGACCGGCAAGATCATTGCCGACTCGGAACAGATCGGCAAAGCCAGCGTGCCGACCTTCGACGGCATCGTGGTCGACCGCGCCTGGGCCGCCAAGAATCCCAAGTTCATGGCTGCCTTCACCAGCGTGCTGGCCAAGTCCTATGCCGACTACCGCGCCAACAGCGCCAAATGGACCGCCGACTCGCCGCAGGTCAAGAGCATCGTCAAGCTGATCGGCGGCAAGCCCGAGGACATGGTCGAGGCGCTGCAGCTGCTGGTCTTCCCGACCGTGCAGGAGCAGGCCTCGAACGTCTGGCTGGGCGGCGGCAAGGAATCGGGCGCCGCGCGCGCCTTCGCCGCCAGCGCCAACTTCCTGAAGGACCAGAAGCAGATCGACAAGGCCCTGGCCGACTACAGCCCGCACGTCACGGACAAGTACGCCAAGGCGGCCGAAAAGTAAGCGGCGTCCGGGCAGGCGGCGCGACCGGCGCCGCCCGCCTCGCGCCATGGCACAGCCCGCCCGCGCGCGGACTGCGCCCCAACAAGGGGACCCGGCATGACCATGCAGTCCACGTCCGCCGCGCAAAGCCTGTGCGCGGAGAAAGTCAGCGTCACCTATCCCGGCCTGCACGACAGCGGCCCGGTGATCGCGCTGCAGAACGTCAACCTGACCATACAGCCCGGCGAGTTCGTCGTCGCGCTGGGCGCCTCGGGTTGCGGCAAGACCACCCTGCTCAGCCTGCTGGCCGGCTTCCTGTCGCCGACCGAGGGCGAGATCACCCTGGGCGGCCAGCCCATCGTCGGCCCCGGCGCCGACCGCGGCGTGGTGTTCCAGAAGCACGCCCTGCTGCCCTGGCTGAACGTGCTGGAGAACACCGAGTTCGGCCTGAAACTGCAAGGGGTCGACAAGGAAACCCGCCGCGCCCGCGCCCGCCGCAACCTGGAGCTGGTGGGCCTGCAGGACTTCCACCGCCACATGATCTACCAGTTGTCGGGCGGCATGCAGCAGCGCGTGGGCATCGCGCGCGCCCTGACCTGCAACCCGGCCATGCTGCTGATGGACGAGCCCATGGCGGCGCTGGACGCGCTGACCCGCGAGACCATCCAGGAGCTGCTGCTGGACATCTGGCGACAGACCGACAAGATGTTCTTCTTCATCACGCACAGCGTCGAAGAGGCGCTGTTTCTGGGTTCGCGGCTGATCGTCATGTCGCCCCGCCCGGGCCGCATCACGCACACCTTCACGCCGGACTTCAACCGGCGCTACCTGGAGACCCGCGATGGCCGCAGCATCAAATCCAGTCCCGACTTCATCGCCATGCGCGAACAAGTCCTCGGCATCATCTATGGCGACGAGCGAGCTTCCTCCCCCCAAGGCTTCCATGGCTAGCAGCCGCACGGGACACAAGCCCGCGGCGCCGGGCAAGGTCTATGGCGCGCCGGGCGCGGGCTACAGCGGCCACATCAGCCTGATCACCAGCCTGGCCCTTATCGGGCTCTGGTTCCTGGTGACCAGCGCCGGCTGGGTGCGGCCCTTGTTCCTGCCCTCGCCCTTCGCGGTGTACGACAAGTTCGTCTCCGCCATGACCGACGGCGTGGCCAATTCCACGCTGACCGAGCATGCGCTGGCCAGCCTGTCGCGGGTGTTCGGGGCCTTTTTCCTGGCCTGCCTGACCGCCATCCCGGTCGGCATCCTGATGGGCGTGAACCGCTACGCGCGCGGCATCTTCGACCCGCCCATCGAGTTCTACCGCCCGCTGCCGCCGCTGGCCTATCTGCCGCTCATCATCATCTGGTTCGGCATCGGCGAGTTCCCCAAGGTCCTGCTGATCTACCTGGCCATCTTCGCGCCCATGGCGATCGCGGCCCGCGCCGGTGTGCGCTCGGTGTCGATCGAACAGATCCACGCGGCCTACGCCATGGGCGGCACGCCCGCCCAGGTGGTCTGGCACGTGATCCTGAAAGCCGCCATGCCGGAAATCTTCACGGGCATGCGCATCGGCATCGGCGTGGGCTGGACCACGCTGGTGGCCGCCGAAATGGTGGCCGCCGACCGCGGCCTGGGCTTCATGGTGCTGAACGCCGCCCAGTTCCTGGCCAGCGACACGGTCATCATGGGCATCATCGTGATCGGCCTGTTCGCCTTCGCTTTCGACCTGCTGGTCCGCTATGTGGAGAAGTTCGCCATCCCCTGGAAGGGACGGGTCTGACTGCGCCCGGGCAATCCCTCATTTCTTCCCCCATCCGGCTCCTCTATCCTCAAGAAGGCGCCTGCGCAGCGGCTACCGGCTGCGCGGCCTACACAAGGAGCCGTCATGTCCAGCCAGGCCTCGATGCTCAAGCCTGTGTTGTGGGAGCGCCTGTTTGAACGGGAAAGCGCGCCCAACCTCAGCCTGCAGGCGTGCGTGCGCCAGATGCTGGTGTCTGCCATCCTGAGCGGCCATCTGCCGCCCGGTACGCCCGTGCCCTCCAGCCGGCACCTGGCCGACCAATTGCGCATCGCGCGCAACACCGTGGTGTTCGCCTACCAGCAGCTGGTGAGCGAAGGTTATCTGGTCTCGCGCGAGCGCAGCGGCCACTTCGTCAGCGACACGGTCATGCAGGGCCACTCGGGCTCCACGCCGGACGCCGCGCCCGCCGACGATGGCCGCGAACCCGGCGTGCGCTGGGAGGAACGGCTGCGCTTTCGCCCGTCCCGCCAGCGCAACATCACCAAGCCGCGTGACTGGCAGAAGCAGCCCTATCCCTTCGTCTACGCCCAGTTCGACCAGGACCTGTTTCCCACCGCCGAATGGCGCGAATGCTGCATCAAGGCCTTGTCGGTGCTGGACATCCGCAGCTGGGCGCCGGACCTCATCACCCATGACGACCCCGCGCTCATCGAGCAGATCCGCACCCAGGTGCTGCCGCGCCGCGGCGTCTGGGCCGACGCCGAGGAAATCGTCATCACCGTGGGCGCGCAGCACGCGCTCTACCTGCTGGCCGACCTGCTGGTCAACGACGACACCGTGGTTGGCATGGAGGACCCCGGCTATCCCGACGCCCGCAATATCTTCGCCAGCCACACGCGCAACCTGCTGCCGCTGCCGGTGGACGAACAGGGGCTGTGCACCGGCACCCACCTGCTGGGCTGCGACTACATCTTCGTCACGCCCGGCCACCAGTGCCCCACCACGGTCACGCTGTCGCCGGAACGCCGCCAGAACCTGCTGACGCTGGCGCGCCAGGCCGACAGCCTGATCATCGAGGACGACTTCGAAAGCGAGAGCCGCTGGGGCGAAGGCGCGATCCCCGCGCTCAAAAGCCTGGACCGCGACGGCCGCGTGATCTACGTGGGCAGCCTGGCCAAGTCCTTCGCGCCGGGGCTGCGCATCGGCTACATCGTCGCGCCGCGCGAACTCACGGCGGAACTGCGCGCCCTGCGCCGCCTGATGCTGCGGCACCCCTCGGCCTATATCCAGCGCGCGTTCTCGCTGTTCATTTCGCTGGGCCACCATCATTCGCTGCTGCGCAGGCAGTCCCAGGCCTACCAGGAACGCGGCACCGAACTGGCCCGCGCGCTGGCGCGGCACCTGCCCGATTTCAAGGTCATCCCCATCACGGGGTCCTCGTCCTGCTGGCTGCAAGGGCCCGCCTGGCTCAATGCCGTCGCGCTGTCCGAGGAGGCGCTGGCCGAAGGCGTCGTCATCGAGCCCGGCGATGTCTTCTTCATGAATGGTGCCGACGCGCCGCGCAACTTCCTGCGCGTGGGCTTCACCTCGATCCGGCCGGAACACATCGAGCCCGGCATTGCCAGGCTGGCCAAGGTCGTCGACCGCCACCGCGCCGCGGCCGGCGCACAACCGGCCCAGGGCCAAGCCCCGGGCCCGGACCTGCACGCGCTAGAGCACTTCGTCTCGTAGGTAGTACCAGCGGTACAGCAGGCCCTGCCCGATCCGGCGGAACGGCGCGAACAGATGGCCCGGCAAGGGCGAATCGTAGATGGGCAGATCCCAGGACACGCCGTCCTGGCCCATCATGCGCTGCGCCAGGCGGCGGCCCGCATGGGCCGAAAACGCCACGCCGTTGCCGCCATAGCCGAAGGCGTAATAGATCGGCTGCGCCGGGTCCGGCTGCGTCACGCGCGGCATCATGTCGTGGCTCACGTCCACCCAGCCCCACCACGAATAATCGACGTCCACGCCCGCCAGTGTGGGGAACTTGCGCGCCAGCCCCCGCCGCAGCAGCGCCAGGTGGCGCGGATGCTGCGCGTCGGCGCCGCGCAAGGCGCTGCGGCTGCCTATCTGCATGCGGCCGTCGGGCAGCAGGCGGTAATAGAAGCGCAAGGTGCGCGTGTCGGTGATGAACACCGTACTCTTCAGGCCCGCGGCATCGCGTTCCGCCGGCGTCAGCACCCGCGTCACCAGGGAATTCGACAACACCGGCATGATGCGGTTGTCCAGCAGGCGGTTGACGCCTTGCGCGGTGTAGCCGCCGGTCGCGAACGCCACCCGCCGCGCGCGCACGTAGCCGCCCGGAGTCTGCAGCCGCACCCCGCCGTTCTCCGCGCGCCAGCCCAGCACCGGGCTGCCCGGATGAATACGCACGCCCAGAGCGCGCGCCTGCCGCATATAGCCGTAGGCGAGCTTCAGGGGATGCACGCCCACGCCGTCCGGCTCCAGCATCGCGCCTACCGCCTCGCGGTCGTTGACGTAGCGCTCGCGCAGCTCGCCCTGGCTCAGCATCCTGGCGTCGTAGCCGAACACCTCGCGCATCACGCGGCTCTCGTTTTCCAGAAACGCCATCTTCTTCTGGCGGTGTGCCGTGTACAGGTGGCCGCCCGGCTGCGCGTCGCAATCCACCTGAGCCACCAGGCTCTTCCAGTACTCGAAGCCTTCGCGGATCTCCGCGTCCAGGCGCTTGGCCGTGTCCAGGCCCCAGCGCGCTATCCATTGCGAGCGGTACAGGCGGCCGGACGCGTTCTGGCCCTGCCCGCCATTGCGGCTGGTGCAGCCCCAGACCGCGCGGTTGGCCTCCAGCACCACCGCCTTCACGCCGTAGTCGCGCGCCAGCGCCAGCGCCGCCGACAGCCCGGTGAAGCCCGAACCCACGATCACCACGTCCGCGTCGATGTCGCCCGGGACCGGACCGTCGTCCTCGGGCGGCGCGCCCGCGGTCGCGACCCAGTAGGTGGGCGCGTAATCCTGCCCTCGGCCCGGCGGCGACACCAGCGGATCGTAGGCCGGGTTGTACGCGCTGATCGGCGCCCGGCCAGCGGGGGCCGGACCTTCTGCTTGGAAGGACATATGAGTATCCATGCTGCGTTCCGGTTGCGAAGTGCGGGTTGCTCAGCCTCAGGCGCGCGCGGGCAAGGCCGGGCGCTGCTTGCGGTAGGCGTTCTTCACGCGGATCTTGCCGTCCTTGAAGGTAAAGACATCCACCATGTCCGCCTCCACCCGCGAGCCGTCGGCGGCGGTGCCACTGAAGGTCGATTCCGACACGCCCCTGTCGCCCGCGACCCAATGGTTCCCGTTGCTCCATTGCGCGTCGGGAAAGTTCGCCCAGGCTGCGGCGAAGGCCGCGCGCACCGCCTCGCGTCCCTCATGCCGCGCGCCCCAGCGCTCGGGGCCGGCCACGGTCTCGAACACGCAGTCGTCGCTCATGAACGACATCAGCGCGTCGATATCGTGGCGGTTCCAGGCCGCGGCGAACTCGGCCAGCATGTCCGCGGTGACGGTCTTGTGCATTGCAACCCTCCGGTAGACACCGGCGCGGCATGCGCCAGCATTCAGGATCCAAGGTAAGTGAGCCCACAGGCAGGGTCTAGAACCAGAAGCGGGAAATCGCTTGCACCAGACGCGAACGCGCGAGCTATGCCGCGGCCGGCGCCAGCCATGCGGCCACCTCGCCGGGATCGACGGCGCCGCGCATGCCGATCAGCACCAGCGCGGGTTCCTGCACGTCGGGTGGCGGCCTGGCCTGCGTGTCATAGCGCACGCGCCGGCCCGCCAGCTGCACCAGCACCAGGCCGTGCCGGTCGGTGCGCACCCAGCCCTTGGCGCGCAGCAGCTGCCTGGGCGCCTCGCGCAACCTGCTGGCCAGCCTGTCGGCATCGACCAGCGCGGGCGCGCGCCACAGCCAGCTCTGGAACGGGTGGTCGGGATCGTCCTGCAGGCCGCCGCGGGGTTGTGTCGGCGGATGCGTCGGCTGGTGCGTCGGCTGGTGCGTGGGAGGTTGCGTGAGATGGTGCGCAGGATGGCCGCAAGCGCCGCCCGCGCAATCGTGCGGCGCAAAATGCCCCGCCGCGCCTTCGCCCAGCAGATGGCCCAGATCCACGCGTCCTTCCCGCGCCTCCATCATCGCGGCCCCCTGCGACGCCGCATGCAGCCACTGCCGCACCGACGCCCGCTCCTCGTCCGACACCAGGTCGGTCTTGTTCAGCACCAGCAGGTCGGCGGCCCTGAGCTGACGCAGCAGCGTGTCCGCCAGCAAGGGATCCTGTGCCAGAGTCCGCACGTTGGCGGCATCGGCCAGCACCACCACGCCTTCCAGCTGCAGCATGGGATCGGCCATGCCCACTTGCGCGATGCGGCCCGGGTCGGACACGCCGCTGGCCTCGATCACGATCCATTCCGGCAAAGGATCCAGCGCCAGCACGCGCGCCAGGGCATCGTCCAGGCCGCCAGCCATGGAGCAGCAGACGCAGCCGTTGGCCAGCCTGATCACCTGGTCGCTGCGTTGCGCGATCAGCCCGGCATCAATATCGACCGGACCGAAGTCATTGACCAGCACCGCCGCGCGCCGGCGGCTCGCGGACAGCACATGGTTGAGCAGGGTCGTCTTGCCCGCGCCGAGAAACCCGCCCACCACCGTCAGCGCGATGCGTTCCCCGCCCTGGGGCGTCATCTCAGGCTTCCCGCAGCGGCAAGGGCCGGCCGCCGATGACGGTGCCCAGCACCCGCGCGTCCTTCAGCCGCTCCGGCGCCAACTCCATGGGGTCGTCCGCCAGCACGCAGAAGTCCGCGTACTTGCCGACTTCGACCGAGCCAACCAGATGGTCCAGATGCAAGGTGTAGGCCGCGCCCAACGTGACGGCATGCAGCGCCGCGTCCACGCCGATGCGCTCGGACTCGCCCAGCACCCGGCCCGAGGCGGTCTGGCGGTTGACGGCGCACCAGGCCGTGAACAAGGGTCCCAACGGCGTGATGGGCGCGTCCGAGTGGATCGAGAACGGCACGCCGGCGCGCGCCGCGGACGCGCAGGCGTCCATGCGGTTGGCGCGGTCCGGGCCCATGGTCAGGGCATGGTGCGCGTCGCCCCAATAGAAGATGTGGTTGGCGAAGAGATTGGCGCACATGCCCAGGCTGGCCATGCGCCGGAACTGCGCCGCGTCGGCCATCTGGCAGTGCTGCAGCGTATGGCGGTGGTCCTGCCGCGGGCTGCGGCGCAAGGCGCGGTCGACCGCGTCGATGGCGAGCTGGGTGGCCTCGTCCCCATTGGTATGGATGTGCAGCTGCACGCCCGCGTCGTGATAGGCCTGCACCAGCGCGTCCAGTTCCGACGGCGCGATCACCCAGATGCCGTTGGGCGCGCCGTTGTAATAGCCCGGCCAGCGCAGCCTGGCCGTGAACCCCTGGATCGACCCGTCCACCACCAGCTTGACCATGCCCAGGTGCAGCTTGTCGTTGTTGAGCCGGCGCGCGTCCTCCAGCCTGGCCAGGCAGCGCGCTGGATCGCCGGCATAGGTCAGCGCCGACGCGGCCGGCACGATGCGCACGGGATAGTCCGGTTCGGCGGTGACGCGCGCCAGCGTCGCCAGGCCGTCGTCGCCCAGTTCGTTGACCAGGTCGGTCGCGGTGGTGACGCCCGCCCATTGCGCCACCTTGCCGAACATGCGCAGGCCCTCTTCCGAGACGCCCACGGTGCGGAACGGGCTGCCGATCAGGCGCATGACCGGGAACATGGCCGCGAACTCGCAGAGCTCGCCGCTGGGTTGACCGTCTTCCATGCGCGTCACGCCCTCGATGTCGGTGTCGCGGTCGATGCCGGCGCGCGCCAGCATGGGCGTGTTCACGTTCATCAGGTGCATGCTGGCGTGCATGACCACCACGGGCCGCTCGGCGGAAACCGCGTCCAGGTCCTGCACGCGCATGCGCGCGCCATCGAAGAAGATGGGATCGAAGCCCCAGCCGATCAGCGTTTCCCCGGCCGGCAAGGCGCGCTCGGCCTCGCGCAGCCGGACGGCGACCGCCTCGAAGCTTTTCAGCCCTTCCCACAGTTTTCCGTCCGGTCCGCGGCGGTCGTAAAAACCCACGTAGACGAACTTCCACATGCCGCCTTCCGGCAGATGGCAATGGCCTTCCACCAGGCCGGGCATGAGGACCTTGTCCGCATAGCGTTCATCCAGCTCGGCCGGCCCCCAGCCCGCCAGGTCTTCCCGGCTGCCCACCCCCAGGATGCGGCCCGCGCGCACCGCCACGTGCGTGGCTCGCGGCTGCATCGGGTTCATGGTCAGGATGCTGCGCGCGGCGTAGATCGTGGTTCGTTCGGCGTGCTGGATCATCGGCTGGTCCTTCCGTTCGGTGGGGTTCATGCCTGCAAGGGCGACACCAGGACGCCATCGCGGGACTCGACAAAATGGCAGGCCACGCGGTGGCCCGGCGCGACTTCGCGCAAGGCCGGTTCGCGCGTGGCGCAGAGCGGCTGCGCGGCCGGACAGCGGCCGACGAAGCGGCAGCCCGGCGGCGGATCCACCGGGCTGGGCGGATCGCCGGCCAGCCGCACGCGGCGCGCGGCCAGTTCGCGCCCGCCCTTCACGGTGGGCACCGCCGACATCAACGCGACGCTGTAGGGATGCAGCGGGCGGGTGAAGAAGGCGGTGCGCGAAGCCTGCTCGATGATCTTGCCCAGGTACATGACGGCGATGTCGTCGCAAATATGTTCCACCACCGCCATGTCGTGGGAGATGAAGAGGAACGACTGTCCCTGTTCGCGCTGGATGCGCCGCAGCAGGTTCAGGATCTGCGCGCGGATGGCGATGTCCAGCGCCGACACCGGCTCGTCGCAGACGATCAGGTCCGGCGCGCTGGCCAGCGCCCGCGCCACATTCAACCGCTGCCGCTGCCCACCGGAAAACTGGTGCGGAAACAGCTGGCGCTGTTCCGGGCGCAGGCCGACCAGTTCGAACATGCGGGCCACGCGCGCCTCGCGTCCGCCGGGCGGATCGATGTCCATCAGGTCCAGCGGCGCGCGCACGATATCGCCCGCACGCTGGCGCGGATTGAGCGAGGAATACGGATCCTGGAACACCAGCTGCACGCGGCGGCGCATGCGGCGCAAGGCCGATCCGTTCAGCGCGGTCAGGTCGGTGCCGTCGAAGTGGATGGAGCCCGCGGTCGGATCCGCCAGGCGCAGCACCGACAAGGCGGTGGTGGTCTTGCCGGAGCCGGACTCGCCCACGATCGCCAGGGTGCGGCCGCGTTGCAGCTCGAAGGACACGCCGTCCACGGCCTTCACGACTATCGGCTTGCCGTCGCGGCCGCGTCCGCCGATGGGGAAATGCACCGCCAGGTCGCGCACGGACAGCAAGGCGGGAGATTGCGGCGCCGTCATCGCGTGGCCTCCGGATAGAGCCAACAGGCCACGTCATGCCCCGCGCCCACCCGCGTCAACGGCGGAAAGGCGTCGCGGCAGCGGGCCATGGCGTGTCCGCAGCGTTCCAGGAACGGACAACCCGCGCCGCGCTCCCAGATCGAGGGCACCACGCCGGGAATCTCCGGCAGATCGGGGCGGATATCGTCGGGTTCGCGGTCCAGTTCCGGCAGACAGGCGATCAGGCCCTGGGTATAGGGATGGCGGGGCTGCTCCAGGATCTCCCGCACGCCGCCCTGCTCCACCACCCGCCCGCCATACATGACCACCACGCGGTCGGCCATCTCCGACACCGCGCCCATGTCGTGCGTGATCAGCAGCACCGCGGTGCCGCGCCGCGCCTGCTGCTCGCGCAGCAGGTCGAAGATCTGCGCCTGGACCGTCACGTCCAGCGCGGTGGTGGGCTCGTCGGCGATCAGCACGTCCGGATCGCAGGCCAGCGCGATAGCGATCATCACGCGCTGGCGCATGCCGCCCGACATCTGGTGCGGATAGTCGTCCACGCGCCGCTCCGGCAAGGGGATGCCGACCGATTTCAGCATGTCGATGGCGCGCTCGCGGGCCTGGCTCTTGCTCAGCCCCTGATGCAGCCGCAGCGGTTCGCCGATCTGGTCGCCGACCGTATAGACCGGGTTCAGCGCGGTCATGGGCTCCTGGAAGATCATGGAGATCTGGTTGCCCCGCACCTGGCGCATCGCCTCTTCGTCTCGGCCGGCCAAGTCGTCGCCGCGCAGGCGCACGCTGCCGCCGCCGATGCGGCCCGGCGCCGGGATCAGGCGCATGATGGCCAGCGCCGTCATGCTCTTGCCGCAGCCGGACTCGCCGACCAGGCATAGCGTCTCGCCGGGATTCAGCTCGAAGCTCACCGCGCTCAGCACCTCGGCCACGCGGCCGCGCGACTGGAATTCGAGGCTCAGGGCATCGACCTCCAGCACGGGTTCCTGCAGCGCGGCGTTCATGCCCGCCCCCGCGAATTCGGATTGAGCGCGTCGTTCAACCCGTCGCCGATCAGGCTGACGGCCAGCACGGTCAGGAAGATGGCCGCGCCCGGCAGGGTCACGGCCCACCACGCGGTCAGGATGTAGGGGCGGTTGCTGCCTATCATCAGGCCCCAACTCATGATGTTGGGATCGCCCAGCCCCAGGAACGACAGGCCGGCCTCGAACAGGATGGCCATGCCGATGGCCAGGGTGGCGGACACGATCAGGGGCGCCAGCGCATTGGGCAGGATCACGCGCCAGATGATGCGGGCGTCACCCGCGCCGATGACCCGTTCCGCCAGCACGTACTCGCGGCGCTTGAGGCGCAGGAATTCGCCGCGCGCCAGCCGCGCGGTGCCGGGCCAGCTGACCACGCCGATCGCCACCGAAATGGTCGCGAGCGACGGCGAGAACAGCGTCACCAGCACCATGGCGAACAGCAAGGTGGGCAGCACCTGGAAGAACTCGGTGACGCGCATCAGCGTTTCGTCGATCCAGCCGCCGTAGTAGCCCGCCAGCGCGCCCACCGTCAGCCCGATGGCCATGGACAGCACCGCCGCCACCACGCCGACCAGCAAGGTGGCGCGGCCGCCGTAGACCATGCCGGTGAACACGTCGCGGCCCAGGTAGTCGGTGCCCAGCAGCGCGTCCGCGCCCGGCGGCGTCATGGGCGCGCCGGCGATCTCGAAGGGGTCGGCGTCCATCAGCAGCGGTCCGAATAGCGTCACGGCCAGGATGGCGGCCAGCAACAGCACGCCGGCCAGCGCCGTAGGGTTGCGCGCGAACACCCGCAAGGCTTCGTAGGAAGGCCGGGCCGGCGGCCTGGCGGCCTGGCCCTGCAAGGCGGCAATGGGAACGGCGGGAGGGGTCTGGCTCATGAGGTCTTGATCCTGGGATCGATCAGGCGGTAGGCCAGATCGGTGAGCTGATTCATCACGACCACCAGCAGCGAGGCGAACAGCAGGATGCCCAGTAGCGTGGGATAGTCGCGCCGGAGCACGGAGTCGAATGCCAGGCGGCCCAGCCCGGGCCAGTTGAAAACCGTTTCGACCAGGATCGCGCCGGCCAGCACGTTGCCGAACTGCAGCCCCAGCATGGTCACCACCGGCAGCACGCCGTTGCGCAGCGCGTGCTTGTACAGCACCTTGCGTTCCGGCAGGCCCTTGGCGCGCGCGGTGCGGATGTAGTCGGCCGCCAGCGCCTCCATGACGCTGGCGCGCGCCAGCCGGCTGTACTGCGCCAGGTACACGAACGCCAGGGTGAAGGCCGGCAGCGCCAGATGGTGCAGCACGTCCAGCACGCCGGCCCAGCCGTCCTGCGGACCGCCGGCCGAACGCATGTCGGACACCGGGAAGATCGGCAACACCGAGGCGAACAGGATGATCAGGATGATGCCGGTCCAGAACACCGGCGCGGAATAGCCCACCACGGACAGCAGCGTGATGCCTTGCGACAGCGGCCCGTTGGGCTTGCGCGCGGCCAGCGTGCCCAGCAGCGTGCCAGCCAGGAAGGCGCTCAGCACCGAGGTCACCACCAGCAGCAGCGTGGCCGGCACGCGGTCCCAGATCAGCTGCGCCACCGGCACGTTGAAGAAATAGGAATAGCCCAGGTCGCCGCGCAGCACCTGCATCAGGTAGATGCCCAGCTGCGCCAGAAAGGGCTTATCCAGGCCGTACTGCGCGCGCAACTGGGCCCGCAGTTCCTCGCTGATGCCGCCCATGGAGCCCGCGATGGTTTCCACCGGGTCGCCCGGCGAAACGTGGATCAGCAGGAAGTTCAGCGTCACCACGGCCAGCAGCAGCACCAGCGCATAGGCCAGGCGGCGCAAGAGATAGCGCGTCATGGCAGCTCCGCCCTATTCCAGATAGGTATCGTCCATGGGCGACATGACGCCCCAGATGCCGTCCGGCAGGCCATGCACCTTCTTCGACGACAGCGTGTGGTACGGAATGACCGTGAGGAAATCGATGGGCACGTCGGCGGTCACCAGGCGCTGGAACTCCGCATACAGCGCGCGGCGCTTGTCCGCGTCGGTCTCCGTGCCGGCCTGCTCCAGCAGCTCATCGACCTTGGGGTTGGAATAGGACTGCGTGTTGGTCCAGATGATGTCGCGGATATTGCTCGACAGGTAGGTGCGGTGCACGCCGATCACCGGATCGCCCCAGTTGAAGACGATGTCGGTGGTCATGTCGAAGTCCTTGCTCGCGATGCGCTTGGCCCAGGTCGGAAAGTCCGGCGACGCGCGCACCTGCACGGCGATGCCCACCTTCTTCAACTGGCTGCGCAGGTACTCCGCCACGTTCTTGCCCTGCACGTCGGAGCCCGGCATGTAGTCCACCGTCAGCGACAGGCGCTCGCCCTTGCCGTCCTTCTTGAAGCCCGCCTCTTCCAGCAGCGCCTCGGACTTCTTCAGGTCCAGCGGATACTTCGCGACATCCGGCGTGGCGTAGGGGCTGGTGCCGATGATGGGGCCGTCGGCGGGCTTGGCGAAGCCCGCGTTCAGCGCCTTGGTGATGAAGCCCTTGTCGATGGCATAGGCGATGGCCTGGCGCACGCGCACGTCGTTCAGCGGCTTGCGCGCGGTGTTGAAGGCCAGCCAGCTGAGCGCGCCTATGCCTTCATAGCCCTTGCTGGTCATGACGATGGCGGGATTGTCCTTGGCCCGCCGCAGGATGGTCGGCTCGGTCATGAACGGCAGCACGCCGATGTCCCCGCGCTCCAGCCCGATCAGCAGATTGGTCGCGTCCGGATTGATCTTCACCACGATCCGGTCCAGGTAGGGCTTGCCGGGCAGGAAGAACTTGTCGAACTTCTCCAGCACGATTTCCTGCCCGGGCTTGAATTCCTTGAACTTGAACGGGCCGGAACCGACCACATCGGCCGAGTTGCGCGGATGGTTCTTCAGGTCCTGGCCGTCGTCGTAGATGTGCTTGGGCAGCACCGGCATCAGGGCCGGCGACAGCGCCAGGAGGATGGCCGGATGCGGCTTGCTCATGCGCAGCACCACCGTGTAGGGATCGGGCGTATCCACGGCCTCCACCGGCGCGAGCATGGTCTGGAACGGATGGTTCTTCTTGACCGCCATGACCGAGAACGCCACGTCGGCCGAGGTCACCGGCTTGCCGTCATGGAACAAGGCGTCCTTGCGCAGGTGCAGGGTCAGCGACTTGCCGTCCGGCGCCAGCTCCCAGGACTCGGCCAGATAGGGTTGCGGCTTCCAGTCCGCGTCGTAGCGCAACAGGCTGGCGAACAGCTGCGAGCTGGGCAAGGCGGTGGCCGTGCCCGATTGCACCGCGCCGTTCAGGTGCCGCGGCACCTGCGTGGAACCGATGACCAGCGTGCCGCCAGGCTTGGGCGCATCCGCGGCCATGGCGCCGCCCGCCAGGGCCAGCGCCGAGAGTATCGTGGTCAGGCATTTTCTTGCGCTGCGCATGGTCTACCCCTTGATGTCATGTCTGCGAACCATTCATCGGATGGCCTTGGGGGTAGCGTAGCGAGCCTGCGGGTCCTGGCTTAGTACCAAACCGCCAGACTTATTGGAGCCAGCCCGCCGTGCGGACGCGATTCAGCCCGCCAGCGCCCGCGCATACAGCGAGGCCACCGCGCAACTGTTGACGCGGGCCTGCATGGAATCGGAGCGGCTGGTCAGCAGCACGGGCACGCGCGTGCCCAGCACCAGCCCCGCCGTGCCCGCGCCCGCCAGCCAGGTCAGCTCCTTGTAGAGCATGTTGCCGGCTTCGATGTCGGGCACCAGCAGGATGTCGGCGTCGCCCGCCACGCGCGACACGATGCCCTTCTGATCGGCCGCCTCGCGCGAGATCGCGTTGTCGAAGGCCAGCGGGCCGTCGATGTCGCCGCCGCGGATCTGCTGGCGGTCCGCCATCTTGGACAGGGCCGCCGCGTCCAGCGTGGCGGGCATGGAGGGATTGACCGATTCGGTCGCGCACAGCACCGCGAGCTTGGGCCGGTCCACGCCCAGCGCGCGCGCCAGGTCGATGGCGTTCTGCGCGATGTCGGCCTTTTCCTGCAAGCTCGGCGCGATGTTGACCGCGGCATCCGTCAGGATGAAGAGCTTGGGATACGCCGCCACCGCCATCACGAAGGCGTGGCTGATGCGCCTGTCGGTGCGCAGGCCGGCGTCGCGCGCCACCACGGCCGACATGAAGTGGTCCGTGTGCAGGCTGCCCTTCATCAGCATGCGCACCGCGCCGTCCCGCGCCAGCGCCGCTGCCGCGCGCGCGGCCTGGCACTCGTCATCCGGCGTGTCGACCACTTCCACTTCGTTTTCGCGCAGCCCCAGCTCGGCCATCAGGACGTGCAGCCGGGCCGCCGGACCGACCAGTACCGGCTCGATATAGCCGGCGTCGCGCGCCTGCACGGCCGCGCCCAGGCTGGTCGGGCATAGCGGATACGCTACCGCGGTGCGCAAGCGCCCCGCCGACAGCGCGGCAGTGCGCAGCGGCTCGAACAATCGATCGCTTTCCATGTCTGTCTGCTCCTGCCGCGCAAGGACCGCGGCGCCAGGCGGAAGAAATCCGGCGCGGCCGCCGCCGCGCCGGCAGCGTCGCGATCAGCGCTTGGCGGGATCGATCGACAGCGGCACCTCGCCCGGATGGAACGGCTGGTTCACGTATTGCTTGTACTTGTCCAGGAAGCGCACCGGCTGCTTGAGGGCATCGCGGCGGAACGGATCGCCCAGTTCCTGGCTGACCATCATTTCCAGCACCGTGGTCTTGCCTTCGGACTGGGCCTTGCACGCGGCCTGCAGGGCCGCGCCCACCTGGTCGGCGTGCTCCACCCGTATGCCTTCCGCGCCCATGGCCCGCGCCAGCTCGGCGAAGTTCGGGTTCTTCAGGTTGCTGCCGACGAAGCGGCGGCCGTAGAAGTCCACCTGGTTCTTCTTTTCGGCGCCCCACTGGCCGTTGTGGAACACCACGGCGGTCACCGGTATCTTCTCGCGCACGCAGGTCAGCAGTTCCTGGAAGCTCATGCACCAGGCGCCGTCGCCGACGTAGGCCACGGCCGGGCGGTCGGGCCGGCCCAGCTTGGCGCCGATCAGCGCCGGCAAGGCGTAGCCGCAGTTGCCGAAGCTCATGGCGGCCAGCATGGAGTTGGGCTCCTCGAAGCGCAGGTAGCTGTTGGACACCGAGCAGATGTTGCCGATGTCGGTGGACACCATCACGTGCTTGGGCATGGCGCGTTCCAGCTCGCGCAGCATGCGCCGCGGATGCATGCGGCCGCCGCCGTGTTCGATGATGTCCAGGCTCCAGTCGTCGCGCTCGTGCGACCAGCTGTCCAGTTCCTTTTCCCATTCGGCCTTCTGCGCCGCGATCTGTTCGCCGCGCCCCGCCTTGGTGGCCGCGCATGCGACCTCGCGTCCCCGCAGCTTGGCGGTCAGCGCGGCGGCGGCGGGCTTGGCGTCGCCGCAGATGCCGACCGACACCGGCCGCACCAGGCCCAGCATGCGGTGGTCGGCGTCCACCTGGATGATGCGCGCGCCCTGCGGCCAATAGTCCAGCCCGTGCTGCGGCAAGGTGCCGAATGGTCCCAGGCGCGTGCCCAGCGCCAGCACCACGTCGGCCTGCGACAGCAGCTTCATGCCGGCCTTGGCGCCCTGGTAGCCCAGCGGGCCGCACCACAGCGGATGGCTGGCCGGGAAGGCGTCGTTGTGCAGATAGCTGGTCACCACCGGCGCGCCCAGCAATTCGGCCAGCGCCACGCACTCGGCCTGCCCGTCCGAGAACAGCACGCCGCCGCCCGCCACGATGACGGGGAACTTGGCCTGCGCCAGCATCTGCGCCGCCGCTTCCAGGTCCTCGTCCGAACCCGGCCCGCGGCGGATGCGGCGCGGTTCGGGTATGGCCACGTCGATTTCACCGTAGAAGTAGTCGCGCGGAATGTTCAGCTGCGTCGGGCCGCGTTCGGCCAGCGCGTTGTCGAAGGCCTTGGCCGTGAACTCGGCCATGCGGTCCGGGCGGTTCACGTGGGCCTGGTATTTGGTGATGCGCGAGAAGATGGGCAGCTGTTCGGTTTCCTGGAATCCGCCCAGCCCCATGCCCGCGGTACCGGTCTCGGGCGTGATCGCCACCACCGGGCTGTGCGCCCAGTACGCCGCGGCCACGCCGGTCACGAAGTTGGTGATGCCGGGGCCGTTCTGCGCAATGCACACGCCGTGGCGGCCGGTCACGCGGGAATAGCCGTCGGCCATGTGCGCGGCGCCCTGCTCGTGCACCGTGGGCACGAAGCGGATGCCCGCCGCCGGGAACAGGTCCAGCGCGTCCATGAAGGCCGAGCCGACGATGCCGAATACGTCCTTGACGCCCTGGGCGACCAGCGTTTCCACAAACGCTTCGCTGGGGGTCATGTGTTGCTTGCTGCTCATGGTCTCTCTCCTGGCAGGCCGGCGGTGTCGGATTGCATCTGGGCCGGCATGAACCGATACTGCAGCAGAAACCCCGTCGCTCCCAGCCCACGGCGTTTCATTTTCTGCAAAATCCGTGCGAGGATGCACAGCACGCCGCCGAATCTTCAATTATTGAAAGATGAAAGACGAATCCTCCGCAGCGCTGCGCGCGCTGACCCTGCTGGAACAGGTCGCCCGCTCCGGGCAGCCGGTGTCGCTGGCCGCGCTGACCGACGCCACCGGCCTGCCCAAGCCTTCCGTGCTGCGCATCCTGTCACGCCTGGTTGACGCCGGCATGCTGCTGCGCGAACCCGCCGGCAAGAGCTACGTCAGCGGTCCCCGCCTGAGCGCGCTGGCGCGCGACACCTTGCTGAATTCGCCGCTGCGCGGCGAACGCCACCGCATCCTGGACAGCCTAGTCGACGAGATCGGCGAGACCTGCAACTGCACCATGCTGGACGGCGACGAGGTCATCTACCTGGACCGCGTCGAAACCGCCTGGCCGCTGCGCGTCAACCTGCAATCGGGTTCGCGCGTGCCGCTGCACTGCTCGGCCAGCGGCAAGCTGTTCCTGGCCCACATGCGGCGCGAGGCGCGCCAGCGCCTGCTGGCCGCGGCTCCCTTGCCGCGCTACACGCCCAACACGCTGTGCGAAGTGGCCGCGCTGGAACAGGAACTGCGGACCATCAAGAAGGAAGGCGCCAGCTTCGACCGCGAGGAATTCCTGCTGGGCATCGTCTGCATGGCCGTGCCCATCCTGCATGGCACGCGCGCCATCGCCGCGGTCGCCCTGCACGCCCCGGTGGCCCGCCTGTCCATCGAGGGCGCGCGCGCCTGGCTGCCGCGCATGCAGGAGGCGGCCCGGGCGCTCGCGGGCACCTACGGGCCCGAGGCCTGACCTTCCGCCCGGGATCGCCGCGGCCGGCGGCCGCGATTCGCAGTCCAAGACCCGTCGGCAGCGGCGGTCCGCGGTCCATGCTCGGTCTGGCCGCCGCATGTTCCGACCCTTATTTCGGCAGCAACCAGCCCCAGGCATTACACTCTCGGGCAAACAGCGACTCTCTCTTATCGTGACCGACACTTCCTTTACCTCCCTGCCCCTGCTGCCCGCCCTGCTGGAAAACCTGAACAGCCTGGGTTTCGAGCAGATGACGCCCATCCAGGCGCAAAGCCTGCCGCTGATACTCGAAGGCCGCGACCTCATCGCGCAGGCCAAGACCGGCAGCGGCAAGACCGCCGCGTTCGGCCTGGGCGTGCTGCAAAAACTGAATCCCGCCCGGCTGGCGCCGCAGGCGCTGCTGGTGTGCCCCACGCGCGAACTGGCGGACCAGGTGGCGCAGGAACTGCGCCGGCTGGCGCGGCAGATCCCCAACGTCAAGATCCTGACCTTGTGCGGCGGCGCCGCCGCGCGCCCCCAGGCCGAATCGCTGGCGCGCGGCGCGCACCTGATCGTGGGCACGCCCGGACGCATCCAGGACCACCTGGCGCGCGGCAGCCTGGACCTGTCGGGCCTGAACACCCTGGTGCTGGACGAGGCCGACCGCATGGTCGACATGGGCTTCTATGACGACATCGTGGCCATCGCCTCGCATTGCCCGACCAAGCGCCAGACCCTGCTGTTCTCGGCGACCTACCCCGACAATATCCGCAAGCTCAGCGCCCGCTTCCTGCGCAACCCCGCCGAAGTCAAGGTCGAGGCGCAGCACGACGCCAGCCGCATCGAACAGATCTTCTACGAGATCGATGAGCGCGACCGCCTGGATGCCGTGGTCCGCCTGCTGGCGCACTTCCGCCCGGAGTCCACGCTGGCCTTCTGCAACACCAAGATCCGCAGCCATGACCTGGTCGAACGGCTGCAGGCCGAAGGCATCAGCGCCCAGGCGCTCAATGGCGACCTGGAACAGCGCGAGCGCGACGAGATCCTGATCCAGTTCGCCAACCGCAGCTGCGCCGTGCTGGTGGCCACCGACGTGGCCGCACGCGGCCTGGACATCCAGAACTTGAGCGCCGTCATCAACGTCGACGTGACCAAGGACACCGAGGTCCACGTGCACCGCATCGGCCGCAGCGGCCGCGGCGACCAGAGGGGCCTGGCGCTGAGCCTGTGCTCGCCGGATGAAATGCGCTGGGCCAACCTGATCGAGCAGTACCAGGGCGCGCCGCTGGTGTGGGCCGACATCAAGACGCTGCGGCCCAAGGCCGACCGTCCGCTGCGCGCGCCGATGATCACGTTGAGCATCCAGGGCGGCAAGAAGGACAAGCTGCGCCCGGGCGACCTGCTGGGCGCGCTGACCGGCGACGGCGGCCTGACGTTCGAGCAGGTCGGCAAGATCAACATCACCGAGTTCAACTCCTATGTGGCGCTGGACCGGCAGATCGCCAAGCAGGCGTTTTCGCGCCTGTCCAACAGCAATATCAAGGGCCGACGCTTCCGCATGCGCTTCCTGGAGGAATTCTGAGTATCCTCCGGTGACAAAAACTTGATGATTTTTGCTCGGGTTTTGCAATAATGGCCCCGCCTGCACTGGCGACCGCCTTGGCGGCGGCGCGCGGCGCGGAACCAAAGGCTCGCAACCTGTTCCAACGGCCGCGATCCCCTTTCAACCAATAGAAGAGAAACTCACCATGATCAAGTCCGACGACACCGGCAAGCTGATCCTGCGCCTGACCCTCGGTATCCTGATTCTGCTGCATGGCCTGTTCAAACTGACCGGCGGCGGCGTCAGCGGCATCGCCGGGATGCTGTCCTCGCACGGCCTGCCGGGCTTCCTCGCCTATGGCGCCTATGTGGGCGAAATCCTCGCCCCCGTCCTGTTGATCGTCGGCATCTACACCCGCCTGGGCGGCCTGCTGATCGCCGTCAACATGGTCGTCGCCATTCTGCTGGCCCACACCGGCCAGCTCAGCAGCATGACCAACAACGGCGGCTGGGCGCTGGAACTGCAAGGCATGTTCCTGTTCACCGCGCTGGCGATCGCCTTCATGGGCGCCGGCCGCTTCAGCCTCGCCGGCAACGGCGGCCGCTGGAACTGAACGCCGTAACACGGCAATACGCAAGACACGGGGGTCGCTCAGGCGGCCCCTGTTTATTGGGCGCGCAGATTGATACGAACGACATCGCTCGTCACGGCGGCGCAAACATCCGACACCTGAAAGCTGTTTCGGAACGATTACAAAACAGAACTTGGCGCATGGGCCTATGGCCTAATCCTTACCGAGCGCAATAAGGGCGTGATTCACGCCAGGCGCTCGGCAGGAGCCGCAAAATGAAGAAGAGTCTGTTGCTGATGCTGGCCATGGCCAGCGCCCTGAGCGGATGCGTGGTGGTGCCGGCACGGCCGGCGTACTACCGTCCGGCTCCGGTCTATTACTCGCCGTATTACTACTATCCGGCGCCCCATTACTACTATCGTGGCTATTGATCCCCGCGCCTGTTGCGCCAAGGAATGACCATGAACGCCTACTCCCGGATCTTCCGTCCTCGCCCCTTGGCCGCAGCCCTGCTGCTGGCCGTCAGCGCGGGCGCCGTGGCGCAGACTTATGAGCCGCCGCCCGCTCCGGCCGCGCCCGCCTATGACGCCGGCGATCCCGCCAATGCCAACCTGGCGCTGGTGGACCGCAGCCCGGCGCCGCCGCCGCCCCTGCCCGTCTATGTCCAGCCGCCAGCCCCCGCGGATGGCTATATCTGGGTCCCGGGCTACTGGAGCCTCAACCGCTACGGCTTCTTCTGGGTGCCCGGCGCCTGGGTGCTGGCGCCCTATACCGGCGCGCTGTGGACGCCCGGCTACTGGGGTTTCGTCAACGGCGTGTATCTGTGGAACGCAGGCTACTGGGGGCCTCACGTGGGCTTCTATGGCGGGATCAACTATGGCTTCGGCTATACCGGCCTGGGCTACGTGGGCGGCTACTGGAAGCGCGACCGCTTCTATTACAACCAGTCCGTCACCAACGTGAACATCACGCGCGTGACCAACGTCTACAACCACACCGTGGTCGTGAACAACGTCGACAACCGCCGCATCAGCTACAACGGCGGCCCCTCGGGCATCCGGCGCCAGGCCGATCCGCGCGAACTCGCGGCGCGCCAGGAACGCCATTCGCCGCAGACCGACATGCAGCGCAACTATGTGCGCGACGCCGGCAGCAACCGATCCCAGTTCTACGACCAGAACAAGGGCCGTCCGCCGCAGGCCTTCGTGGATCATCAGCCCAACGGCAGGCCGCCCGAAGGCCAGCGCCCGGGCAATGGCAATGGACGCGATGGCTCGCCCGGCCAGCAGAACCGTCCGCCGCAAGCGCAGCAGCAAATGCAGCAGCAAATGCGGGATCAGCAGCAGCGTGACCGGCAGGTCCAGCAGCAGACGCGCGATCAGCAGCAGCGCGACCAGCAGACTCAGCAGCAGACGCGGGATCAGCAGCAGCGCGACCGGCAGGCCCAGCAGCAGACGCGCGACCAGCAGCAGCGCGACCAACAGGCCCAGCAGCAGATGCGGGATCAGCAGCAGCGCGACCGGCAGGCCCGGCAACAGGGTCGCGATCAGCAGCAACGCGACCAACAGGCCCAACAGCAGGCGCGCCAGCAGCAACAGCGTGATCAGCAAGCCCAGCAGATGCGTGATCAACAGCAACGCGATCAGCAGGCCCAGCAGATGCGTCAGCAGCAACAGCGCGATCAGCAGGCTCAGCAGCAGGCGCGCCAGCAGCAGCAACGCGACCAGCAAGCACAGCAGCAGGCTCGTCAACAGCAGCAACGCGACCAGCAAGCCCAGGCGCAGCAACAGATGCGCCAGCAACAGCAGCGTGAACAACAGCAGGCCCAGCAGCAGGCACGCCAGCAGCAACAGCGTGAGCAGCAGCGGCAGCAAGGCGGTGGCGACAACCGCGGCCGCGACTAGGCCGGCCAGGTATGGCTGGCCTGGCGCGGCCGGGCCGGACTGGACCCGCGCGCTGGCGCGGAGCTACAGTAGACCCGGCCGCTACGCGCGGTCTCGATATACCTGGAGACTCGGATGAAACGTATTGCCCACAGCTTGTTGTTATGCGGCCTGCTGGCCGGCCCGGTGGCACAGGCGGCCCTGAACGTGGGCGCCCCGGCGCCGGATTTCAGCACCCAGGCTTCGCTGGGCGGCAAGGTATATACCTTCTCGCTGAGCGAGGCGCTCAAGAAGGGCCCGGTGGTGCTCTATTTCTTTCCGGCGGCCTTCACCCAAGGCTGCACGATAGAGGCGCACAATTTCGCCGAGGCCACGGACGAGTACAAATCGCTGGGCGCCACCGTTATCGGCGTGTCGACCGACAACATCGACACCCTGAACAAGTTTTCGGTCAGCGAATGCCGCGGCAAGTTCGCGGTGGCGGCCGATGGCGACGGCAAGATCATGAAGGCCTACGACGCCGTCCACGACAAGCGTCCTGAATACGCCCAGCGCATCTCCTACGTGATCTCGCCGCAGGGCAAGATCCTGTATGAGTACACCGACATGAGCCCGGACGCCCACGTGGCCAACACCATGCGCGCCCTGCGCGAGTGGAAGGCGAAGCAGTAGCCGGCACGGCCATGCCTGTCATGGCTGCGGGGGCCCGACGTTGCCCTGCTCGAAGCCCACCCGGATGGTCTTTCCCCCATCCGCGGCGGCCGCCCTGGCGGTCAGCACCGCAACCCCAGCGGAGGCAGGCGCGCGCAGCATGACCGTAGCGACGCCGCGGGCGTCAGTACTGCTGCTGGATGCGGCCAAGCTGCCCAGATTGGTCCTCCAGTTGACGGCAACCCCCGCACCCTCGAGATTGCCATTGACATCGTGGACCGTGGCCGTGAGAGTCAGGCTATCGCGTCCGTTGGCCACGCCCTTGGCCTTGCTGGAGGACAGCGAGGCAACGCGAGCGGACATGGGATCGGCAGTCAAGGTCACGCGGATGGCCCCACCCGCATCCCCGGCTCCTGCCTTGGCGGTCACCGCCGCCACGCCCGCCACCTTCCCCGCCGTCAACACGGCCGTGGCCACGCCATTGGCATTGGTACGGCTGGCAGGTCCGTCCAGCATGCCCAGGCTGGTGTTCCAGTCGACGACCAGACCCTCGCCCGCGGCATTGCCGTCGCCGTCCAGCACCGTTGCCGTGAGGATCACCGTGTCGCGGCCGTTGGCCAGGATGCTGGTCTTGCTGGCGGAGGCGCTGCCGACGCGGGAGGAAGACGCCCCGCCTGAAAAAGTCACGCTGGCCGTCTTGCCTGCATCTGCCGCAGCGCCCTTGGCTGTGACGTCCACCCTGCCGGCCACCTTCGGCGCGGACAGGAGCATCGTCGCCTTGCCACCGGCGTCAGTCTCGCTCACGGCCGCAGCCAGCACGCCGCCGGACGTCGTCCAATTGACGGCTGCATATTTCCACATCAGGTTGTCATAACGATCCTTAAGGACAGCCGTGAAACTCACCGTGTCGACGCCATTGGCCACGCCGCTGGCCTTGCTTGGCGTAAGCTCAACCACGCGGGCAGTGGAAGGGTCAGGCTCGAAGGACGGCATGCCTATGGTCCTGCCCGGATCCGCAGCTCCTACCCTGGCCGTCGCGACAGGATCGCCAGCAATCGTCGACACCAGCATGACGTGCGCCTCGCCGTTGGCGTCGCTGAGACTGGTAACGCTATCCAGAGTGCCCAGGTTGGTGGTCCAGTCTACGGTCGCCCCGGCCACCCGATTGCCCGTGGCGTCTTTTACGTACGCCCAAAGGGTTATGACATCCACGCCGTTCGCCAGGACGGGGGACTTGTTGCCGCTGTACGCCCCGGCGACAACACGAGCGCTGGACAAGTCGGCCATATACGCGATCGTGACAGTCTTCCCCGCGTCCCCATCAGAGGCATGGGCAGTGACAGCCGCCCTGCCCACGCCTGCCGGCGAGGTCAGTACCACGGTAGCCTGACTGTTGCCGTCGGTCCTGCTGACCGCCGCTCCGAGGCTGCCCAGGCTGGCGCTCCAGTTGACCGCGACGCCCGCGCCCACTGGATTGCCCCAGGCATCCGCAACCATGGCCGTGAGGGTCACGGTATCCGCGCCATTGGCCAGGCCGCTGGTCTTGCTCGGCGTCAGCTCGGTCACGCGGGCCTTCTGCACGTCGACCGCGAAACCGACCGAGACAGTCTTGCCGGCATCGCCCTTGGCGGCCGTCGCCGTGATGATCGCCGTACCCGGAGCGACGGGCGCGATCAGCAGCGCCGTGGCCTGGCCGCTGGCATCGGTGACGCTGGTCGTGGCGATCGCACCCAATGTGGCGGTCCAGTTGACCGCGACGCCCGCGCCTATCCGATTGCCGCTGCCATCTTCAACCGTGGCGGTGAGAACCACGCTATCCGTGCCATTGGCCACGCCGCTGGCCTCGCCTGGAACCAACGAGACCACCCGCGCGCTCGCGGCGTCCGCGACGAAGGGGATTGCGGCGGTCTTGCCGGCGTCGCCGCTGGCGCCCCTGGCAGTGACGGTCGCCGTGCCAACCGCGGCGGGCGCCGTCAGCACCACCGTGGCCTGGCTGTTTGCATCGGTGTTGCTTGCGGTGCCACCCAGCGTGCCCAGGCTGGCGCTCCAGTTGACGGCGACGCCCGCGCCCACCGGATTGCCGCGGCCATCGTCGACCGTGGCGGTAAGAGTGACCGTGTCCGCGCCATCGGCCAGGCCGCTGGTCTTGCTCGACGTCAGCGCGGCCACGCGGGCTCTCTGCGCATCGACGGCAAAGCCGACCGAGACAGTCTTGCCGGCATCGCCCTTGGCGGCCGTCGCCGTGACGAGCGCCGTGCCAACCACGGCAGGCGCCGTCAGCACCACCGTGGCCTGGCTGTTTGCGTCGGTGCCGCTGGCAGCGGCGCTCAGCTCGCCCAGGCTAGCGCTCCAGTTGACGGCAACGCCGGCGCCCACGGGATTGCCCCGGCCGTCCGTGACCGTGGCCGTCAAGGTCACGGTATCGATGCCCCCGGCCAGCGCGGTCGTCTTGCTTGGCGCAAGCAGCACGACCTTGGCATCGGATGTGTCGAGCAGGAGCTCCACGGACCTCGTCTTCCCCGGATCCGCGGGTCCCGTCTTGGCGGTGACGACCGCGGCGCCAGGGACCGTGGCGGACAGCAGTTCCATCACGGCCACGCCGTTCTCATCCGTATTGCTGGCCAGGCCGGCAAGCTGGCCGCCGGTGGCGGTCCAGGTCACCGCCACGCCTGCGCCTGCCGCGTTGCCCTTGCCATCCTTGACCGTCGCCTTCAGCACGGCCTTGTCCTTGCCATTTGCGAGTATGGCCGCGGGAGCCGCGTCGAGCTGCGTCACGCCCACCGTGTTGTGATCGTCGAGGAACTCTGCCTCGCTTGCGCCCTTGAACCCCAGGGACTCCGTCGCCTCGATCCCGATCACAGCGGCCACCTTGCTGCTGACCACGGCGTATGCCATGCCGTCGGCATCCGTCCGGTCCGAGGATTGCGTGATCGCGCCGGCCCCCTTCAGCGCCCACGCCACGGCGCGCCCGGCCATGGCTTCCGCCTGGACGCCGCGCACCTGGGCCGTGAACCTGACGCTGTCGACGCCATCGGCGATGGCCGTGGCCTTGGAGCGGGCAACGCTGACGCTGAGTGGATCGACGCTCACGTTCATGACGTTGGAGCGGATCTTGCGGCCGTGCGCGTCGGTGGCGGTCGCCATCAGCTGATAGCTATTGGCGCCATCGCTGCGGTAATCCGGCAGCTTCATCGATCCCGCCGCGCCGCCGCCGTAGGGCATGGCGAATGCCGCCGCGGAGCCGGACCATTCGATCCTGGGCGCAACGCCCGCGCCCGCCAGCGTCACCGGGAAACCGATGACCGTCTGCGGATAGCCGGAAGCGGACGCCGGCAGCTGGATCGTGATGGGATCGTTCTTCTTGTATTCCAGGACGATTTCGTTGTTGCGCTCGACCAGGTCCATGCGCATGCCGGCGAGCTTGCGGCTGCTCGCGACCTCGCCGGACCGCATCTGCTTGGCCAAGGGCACGCCTATCGCGTACTTCAGGCCCAGTTTGAAGCTCGTATCCGACTTTCCGCCCTGCCCCATGCGGTGGTCCAGGCCCAGGGTGACGGCCGGCGCCGGGGTGTAGGAAACGCCCAGGGTCCAGGCGCTGGGATTTCTCTGCCGGTTGCTCGCGCCGAACAGGCCGACCTCGTCGCCGTCGTACTTCTCGAACATCAGCTTGCCGCCCAGCTGCGGATACTGCGGCAGATATCCTTCGGTCCGGACGTCCCAGCCATTGGCCGGGCGTTCCTGGTAATCCCGCGCATCGGGCGAGCGCTTCCAGTCGCTGAGCCGGAAGTAGCCGTTCATGCCGAGCTTCAGGTAGTCCGCCCACCATTCGGCGCCCAGGCCCAGCCGCCGGTGGCCGCGCGACACGTCCTGGTCCAGGAAGGCATTGCCGCCGGCCATGTAGCCGTCGCCAAAATGGCGGTAGCCCAACCCGAGGTTGACCGTGGTCCGGTAGGCCTCCTGCAATAGATTGGTCCGGCGCACGCCGAACTGGGAAAAAATCAGACCAATCCCCGAATCGTGAATCGGCAACAGCATGTCCAGGGCGCCGCCATGGAAGCTTCCCAGCAGGTCCAGCCTGGCCGTCCCGTACTGGCCCAGCCAGCTCTCGGCCGCTCGCTTCGCTTCACTGGTGGCCTTGCCGCCGGCAACAGACCTGGCATCGGCGCTGGCGCCGCCGCCGGGCGCGACGGACAAGGGACGTCCTTCCAGGTCGGGCGCGGGTTCCAGTTCCCCCAGGATGCGGGCCCGCGCGGCCGGCGCGCTCAGGTCCGGCGCGCCGCCCGTCCCCGGCGCGCCAGTGCCGGAGGTGGATGGGCCGGCCTCGGCGCGCTGCGGCTGACGCCTTTCCCCCGCGATGGGAGCCGTGCACCCCTGCACCAGCAGAGCGCTCGCGAGCGCCAGGCATAGCGCCTTGCCGCCTGCCCGTCCAGGCAGGCGCTGCCACGCAAATAGCTTGAATCGCTTGCGCATCGTCGAAACCCTGAGTCGAAGGAAGTCCGGGAAGCGACGGGAAGCGCCGCCTCGGCAAAGTCGTCAAGCTAGTGAATTGATGCGTTGCTGGCTTCGTCCTGGCTCATTTGCAGGACGAAATCCCCAGACGCGCTCGACGACGGCCCTGGAAGATTCCTCTGTTATTGAAAAATGACAATTAATGACTGAATGCTATTTTTATGTCTTTCAATGTCAATATGTAATTTTCCAATACTGACGCAGGACGAACGGAATTTCGCCGTCGCAAAACGGCCCGGGGTCACGCGGGAAATGGCTGGGGAAGGCGCAAGCAGCGGCTCGGCAAGGGTTGGGCGCAAGGGAACCGATCAGGCAGGCCCTGCCGCGGCGCGAGTGAAGGAATAGGACCGAATCAAATGCGAGCGGTTTGCCCGAATAGGCAACTCGCCCCACGGACGGCGCCTTGCGGCGCCGACCATGTCCCTAGTTGAACGGCCAGACCGGGGGATGGGTGCCGGGCGGGCTGGACGGACGCGTCCAGCGGGCCGGCGTATCGGAAAACTGCGCGGCATGGCGCAGGGCCACCAGCTCGCCAAAGCCCGAAGGCTCGGTTTCCAGCAAGCCGTCGAAACCCGGCATGGGACAGGCGAGCCCGCCGTCGATGCGGCCCAGGTTGCGCAGCCAATGCGCCGTCTGCGCCAGCGACACGCGCACGTGCCAGCTGCCGCCTTCGGTCGCCTGGCGCGCCAGCGCGGCCTGAGCGCCAAACGCCATCAGGTAGCCGGACGCGTGGTCCAGGATCTGCATGGGCATGGGCTTGGGCGCATCCTGGCCGGCGGCCTGCGCTTCGGCGTGGTTAAAGCCGGTGGCCGTCTGCACCAGGGAATCGAAACCGCGGCGGCCAGCCCAGGGGCCCTTGTCGCCATAGGCCGACAGCGACACATAGACAATGCCCGGCCGGATGCGCGCCGCGTCCTGCGGACCGAAGCCCAGCGCGGCCAGGCCGCCGGGCCGGTAGCCTTGCACGAACACGTGCGCACTACGCAGCAGATTGCCCAGCGCGATGCGTCCGTCCGCCGTGTCCAGGTCGGCCAGCACCGACAGCTTGCCGCGGCTGGTGTCGATGATGTTGTCGATATTCGGCAGATTCGGGGAATTGACCAGCATGACGTCGGCGCCATAGGCCGCCAGCGCCCTGCCGCAGACCGGACCGGCAATGATGCGGGTCAGGTCCAGCACGCGGATGTCCTTGAGCGGCCGGGCGCCATGGCCGTATTTGGGCAAGGGCCGCGGGTCGGCCTCGCCGATGCGCTCCAGGGTCAGCAGCGGTTGGGCGGCGACCGCCTGGCTCTGCGGATGGCGGTCCCATTCGTCAAAGCTGCGCATGGCGGCCACCGGCAGGCCCGCGTCGGCCGCGACCTGCTCGAAGTCCAGGGCTTTCCAGCGGCTCAAGGCGCGTTCCACCGCCGCGCGGTTGGTGTCTTCGCCGGTCGGACAGCCCAGCAGCGCCAGCGCGCCGTCGCGGTGATGCGCGAAATTCGCATGGATGCGGACCCAGCCGCCGTCGCCGCAGCGGTACAGGCCGGTGATGGGGTCCCAGGGATTCGGCGTGACGCCGTTGATGGTGTAGTGGCTGCGGCATTCCTGCGCCGCGTGCAGCATGTCGACGCCGACCTGCTGCCTGGCGCCGCCGCGCAGATGCCAGATTTCAGCCGCGGCCAAGGCCGCCGCCGCCATGCTGGCCTGCGCCGCCGTGCCGACCGCGAAGGATGAGGGAAGCACCGGGTCGGCGCCCGTCAACACCACATGGTCCAGCGATTCGTCCGGCAAACCCACTGAACGCCAGAGCTTCTGCAAAACATCGCGGGACGCCTTGCCTGCAGGTGTGCGGCCCCTCAGAAAAGACGGGCGTAGGTCCATCAGATTTCCCATAGCGTTCATCTTGCTCTAGTCGTTTACTTGGATTACATGGCGGGGGCCCACCCGCGTCAATACGCGCGGCGCGACAGCGTGTTTCATGGTTTGACCGCGAAGCGCCGCGATCCGGCCGCGTTGCGCGGATTCCCCTGCGGGGCGCCCCGCGCAGCGTCTTGCCGTAGTGGACACATCTACTCGTAGTTTTTACATCGTCTTCCAAGCCGGACCGCGGACGCGGCGCCGCCAGGCGCAAGATAGAATGCCAGCCTCGCCGCCGCGCGCCGCCCCCTGCCCCGAAGAACCCACCATGAACACGCTGCTCTGGCTGCGCACCGACCTGCGCGCGCACGACAACCCCGCCCTGGCCGCGGCCGCTTCCGGCGGCACGGTCACCGCCCTGTTCCTGGCGGCGCCCGGCCAATGGCGCCAGCATGGCGACGCGCCGGCCAAGGTCGATTTCTGGCTGCGCAACCTGCGCGAGCTGTCGCATGAGCTGGGCCGGCTGGGCATCCCGCTGCGCCTGCTGACCGTGCCCGACTGGAGCCAGGCGCCACAGGCTCTGGCCAGCTTCTGCCGCGCGCATGCCATCGGCCATGTGCATGCCAACGCCGAGTGGGCCGTCAACGAGCGTCGCCGCGACGAGGCCGTCGCCAGCAACCTGCAGGCCATGGGCGTGGACTGGACGCTGCATCACGGCGCCTCGCTGTTGCGACCGGGCTCGGTGCTCAATGGCAAGGGCGAGTGCTATCGCGTCTACACCCCCTATGCGCGCGCCTGCCGCGAACGCCTGCGCACGGCGCCTCTGCGCGCCGTGCCCGCGCCGCGCGCTCAAACCCCGCCGCCATGGCCGGCCGATCCGCTGCCCGACGCCTTCGAAGGCTATGCCGCGCCCTCAGACGCCGTGCGCGCGCTCTGGCCCGCCGGCGAGGACGCGGCCAGCGAGCGGCTGGAAGCCTTTGCCGATGGCGTCATCGACGCCTACCAGCAGCAGCGCGACTTTCCGTCGCTGCCCGCCACCAGCTGCCTGTCGCCTTATCTCGCCGCAGGCGTGCTGTCGCCGGGCCAGGCCCTGCGCGCCGCGCTGGCCGCCAATCAGGGCGAAGTGGACGGCGGCAAGGCCGGCGCCTCCACCTGGATCAACGAGCTGCTGTGGCGCGAGTTCTACCAGCATCTGCTGGCGGCCCATCCCGCGCTCTCGATGCATCAACCCATGAAGCCCGAGACCGCCGCCGTACCCTGGCGCGATGCGCCCGAGGACCTGCGCGCCTGGCAACAGGGCCGCACCGGCATTCCCATCGTGGACGCGGCCATGCGGCAACTGCTGGCGCTGGGCTGGATGCACAACCGCCTGCGCATGGTGGCGGCCATGTTCCTGTCCAAGAACCTGCTGATCGACTGGCGGCTGGGCGAAGCCTGGTTCATGGCGCAGCTGGTGGACGGCGACCTGGCCGCCAACAACGGCGGCTGGCAATGGAGTGCGTCCACGGGTGCGGACGCGGTCCCCTATTTCCGCATCTTCAACCCGCTGTCGCAGTCGCGCAAATTCGATCCCGACGGCGTGTTCCTGCGCGAATGGCTGCCGGAGCTGGCGCACCTGGACGACCGCGCCATCCACGACCCGAGCCCCATGGAACGCGCGGCCGCGGGCTATCCGCTCGCCATCGTCGACCTGGCGCAGAGCCGGCTGCGCGCGCTGGAGGCGTTCGGCGGCTTGCTCTCCGCCTGAGCGGCATCCGCCTGCCTTGACCTGCGTCAACGCCGCTTCCGGCCGCGTCCCGGATGATCCCCCTGCGCCCCCAACACCGACAGCAGGAGGACAGACGCATGCGCGACGACCCGCCGCCCCAAGATACGGAATACACGCTGCACGACGAGCACTGCCTGATCACTCGCACTGACGCGCGCGGCCGCATCATCTATGCCAATCCCGCGTTCCTGGAGGTCAGCGGCTACGCGCGCGAGGATCTCATCGGCAAGGGCCACGACACCATGCGCCACCCCGACATGCCGCTGGCCGCGTATGACGATCTGTGGCGCACCATACAGCGCGGGCAATCCTGGACGGGCGTGATCAAGAACCGCCGCAAGCATGGCGGCCATTACTGGTCGCTGGCCAGCATCACTCCGGTGGTGGAGCGCGGCGTGACGGTCTGCTATGCCTGCGTGCGCGTCAAGCCCACGCGCGCGCAGATCGATGCCGCCGACAGCGCCTACCGACGCCTGCGCAGCGGCTTGCCCCGCGGCCTGCGGCTGAACGCGGGCCGGATCCGCCCCGCGGGCCTGGCGGGACGTCTGCATGATTGGCAGGCCGCCGGCATACGCGCGCGCATGCTGGCCTGGGCCGCGCTGGCGTCCGCGCTGTTTCTGGCCGCCGGCGGCTACGCGCTGCACGGCGCGGCCGGCGAAATGAGCGCCGCGGAGCTGGCCGTGGCGGCGGTCCTGCTGGCAGGCGGCGTCCTGGTGATCTTCGCGTCGGGCTGGGCATACGCCCGCTCGCTCTCCAGATTGCTGGCCACGGCAACCGAATTCACGCGGCAGATCGCCGCCGGCAATCTGGGCGCGTCCCTGGCGCCAGACCAGCCGGACCCGCCGGACGACGAAACCGGCGCGTTGCGTTTTTCACTGGAGGCCACGCGCCGGAACCTGGTCAGCCTTGCGCGCGATGCGCACGCCGGCCTGGCCGACGCGGCGGCGGACAGCCACGAGCCAGCTGGCGCCGAGGACTTGCGCCACGCGATCGAAGTGTTTCGGATCAGGCCCGCGCACCCCCTGCCGGCGCGTCAGCCGATGTAGCCCGCCACTGGCGCGGGCCTACGCTTGCCCATGCAGCCCGCCCCTGGCGCGGCCTTGCGCCACCCCGTGCAGCCCGCCGCCGGCGCGGGCTTGCGGCAGCCGCCCTCAGGCGCCGGCCGCGGCCTCCTTGTCCAGCCGCTTGATGAACACCTGCAATTCCTTCACCACCTGCTGGTCGCCGCGCGCCTGCGCGGCCTGCAGGCCGGATTCCCAGGCGGTGCGCGCACCGCTCTTGTCGCCCTGTCCCAGGCAGGCCTTGCCCAGCCATTTCCAGGCCACCGAGTAGGCCGGATCGAACGCCAGCGCCGCGCGCAGATGGGTCTCGGCCTCGCGGAAGCAGTCCTGCTCCGCATAGGCCTTGCCCAGCGAAAAACGCAACAGCATGTTGTCCGTGCCCTTGGCCAGCATCGCCTCCAGGCGTTCGGTCATTCCTTCCATGGTCGGCCTCCTGCGGGCGCTCGTGCATCTCTGCGATGCGACCATGATAGGACGGCCGCGCCGCGATCCGCGCAAAGGCCCCGCGCCGCGCGCGGAGATAGGCGGGACGGCGCAGGCATCCGCGCAGATATCCATTTCGCCGCGTTTCAAGACGGGGCCGGACCGAATTCATTGGGGACTATCCTGTCTTACCTCAAGTTGCCTTCCGCAAGGTATCCGCCCCATGAAGCTCTTGTGCCTGCGCCTGCTGCGCGCCGCCCCCCTGCTCCTGCTGCCGCTGGCCGCGACCTCGCTTGCCCAAGCGGGACCCGACAGCCGGGCGGGCGAAGCCGCCCTGGTCAACCGCGTGACCTGGGGCGCGACGCCGGCCGAGCTGGCCCGCATCGAGAAGATGGGGCCCGAACGCTACCTGCAGGCGCAACTGCGCCCCGCCGCCGAAGACAAGCTGCCGGCCGAGGTGCAGGCGCGCATCGACGCCCTCTCGATCTCGCAACACTCCGACGAGGACGCGCGCGCGACCCAGCTGGAGATGCGCACCGAGGCCAGAAAGCTACCGCCGGACGAACAGCAGAAAGCCATGCGCGAAGCCCGCCAGTTTTCGCTGCAACGTGCCGCCGAGGTCAACCAGCGCGCGGTGTGGCGCGCGCTGTATTCGGACAGGCAGCTGCAGGACCAGATGACCTGGTTCTGGATGAACCACTTCAATGTCGACCTGCAGAAAGGCGACGTGGGCATCTTTCTTTCGCAATACGAGGACCGCGCCATCCGCCCGCATGCGCTCGGCAAGTTCCGCGACCTGCTGAAGGCCACCATGCGCGCGCCGGCCATGCTGATCTATCTGGACAATACGCAGAATGTCGCGGGCAAGATCAACGAGAACTACGCGCGCGAGCTGATGGAACTGCATACGCTGGGCGTGGGCAGCGGATACACGCAAGCCGACGTGCAGGAATTGGCCCGCATCCTGACCGGCATGGGCGTCGCCGCCAAGCCCGAGCCGCCCAAGGTCCGGCCGGAATGGCGCGCGCAGGTGGTGCAGGACGGCCTGTTCCTCTTCAACCCGGCGCGCCACGACCAGGGCGACAAGACGTTCCTCGGCCATCGCATCGCGGCGGCCGGCATCCAGGAAGTGGACGAGGCGGCCGACCTGCTGGCCCGCAGCCCGGCCACCGCCAGGCATGTCAGCGGCAAGCTCGCCGCCTACTTCGTGGGCGACAGTCCGCCCGCGACGCTGGTCGACAAGATGAGCAAGACATTCCTCGCCAGCGACGGCGATATCGCCGCCACGCTGCACACGCTGTTCGCGTCGCCGGAGTTCGCGGCCTCGCTCAAGACCGGTGTGTTCAAGGATCCGGTGCACTACGTCTATTCCTCGCTGCGGCTGGCCTATGGCGACATGCCGCCGATCCTGAATCCCAAGCCGGGCCTGGGCATGCTGAGGCAGCTCGGCCAGCCGCTGAACCAGCGCCTGACGCCTGACGGCTATCCCATGAGCAAGGCGGACTGGTCCGGGTCCGGGCAGATGTCCGTGCGCTTCGAGGTCGCCGGCGCGCTGGTCGGCGCGAGCAAGGCCCTTTACCAGGAAGACGGCGCCGCGCCGGCCAATCCGCCGCGCCTGCCGAACCTGCTGAAAGCCAACGAGGGCAACGGCCTGTTCGCCGGGCTGTCGCCCGCCACGCGCGAGGCCATCGCGCAAGCCGGAACGCCGCGCGAAGCCAACCTCTATCTGCTGGCCTCGCCGGAATTCATGCGCCGCTGAAGAGCCCGCAAGACAGCAACGCAACGCAAGAACCAAGGAACAGATCATGGACCGCCGCCGCCTGTTGCAACTGATGGCCGCCGCACCGCTGGTGCTGGGAAGCAGCCGCCTGTACGCCGCCCCCGCCGCTTCGGGCAACCGCCTGCTGCTCGTCTTCATGCGCGGCGCCTACGACGCCGCCAGCCTGCTGGTGCCGGCCACGAGCGACTTCTATTACGAATCCCGGCCCAACATCGCCATTGCCCGCCCGGGCGGCGGCCCCGGCTCCGCCCTGCCCCTGGGCGACGGCTGGGCCCTGCACCCGGCGCTGGCCGAAAGCCTGCTGCCCTACTACGAAAAGCGCCAGCTGGCGTTCCTGCCGTTCGCCGGCACCGACGACACCAGCCGCAGCCATTTCGAAACCCAGAACAGCATCGAACTGGGGCAAGGCGCAAGCAAGGGCGGCAATTACCGTTCGGGCTTCCTGAACCGGCTCGCGGCGACCCTGAACGCGGGCCGCACCCAGCCCGCCGCATTCACCAGCGAAGTGCCGCAGATTTTCCGCGGCGACGAGCGCGTGCCCAACGTCGACCTGATCGGCGCCGCGCGCAAGTCGCGGCTGACGGAGGACGACAACCGCGTCATCGAGTCCATGTACCGCAACACCGATCTGCATGCCTCGGTCGCCGAGGGACAGCGCGTCATGGGCGCGGCGCGCGAGGAGATCGATGCGGAAATGCAGGCCGCCAGCGGCAACGCCGTGTCGGCCGACAGGCTGGAGCAGGAAGCGCGCCGCATCGCGCGCTTCATGACCGACCGCTACAACCTGGGTTTCGTCGACGTCGGCGGCTGGGACACGCACGTTGGCCAAGGCGCCGCCAGCGGCCTGCTATCGAACCGCCTGGGCCAGCTGGGGCGGGCGCTGGCCGCCTATGCCGACGCCATGGGGCCGGCCTGGAAACAGACCACGGTCGTGGTCATCAGCGAATTCGGCCGCACCTTCCGAGAGAACGGCAACAAGGGCACCGACCACGGCCATGGCACCGTCTATTGGGTCATGGGCGGCAATGTGCGCGGCGGCCGCATCGCGGGCCGCCAGGTGGAGGTCAAGCGCGAGACCCTGTTCCAGGACCGCGACTATCCCGTGCTGAACGAGTACCGCGCCGTGTTCGCCGGCCTGTTCTCGCGGCTGTATGGCCTGGACAAGGCGCGCCTGGCGCAGGTGTTTCCGGGCGTCGCGCCCGTGGACCTGAAGCTGGTCTAGCCTGCGCTAGAATTCCGTCCTTGCCCGTTCATTGCCGCCGCGGCCCTCCTTTTCGTCCCGGCCCCACTCCCATGCCCCTGCACCTCATCGCGCTGGCCGCCGCCGCTTTCGGCATCGGCACCAGCGAGTTCGTCATCATGGGCCTCTTGCCCAACGTTGCCCAGGACCTTCAAGTCAGCATCGACGTCGCGGGCCTCCTGATCACCGGCTACGCCATGGGCGTGGTGATCGGCGCGCCCATCATGGCCGTCATTACTTCCAAGCTGCCGCGCAAGGCCACGCTGATCGGCCTGGCCAGCACCTTCGTGCTCGGCAACCTGCTGTGCGCGCTGGCGCCGAACTATGGCCTGCTGATGGCAGCGCGCGTGTTCACCGCCTTCTGCCACGGTGCCTTCTTCGGCCTGGGCGCGGTGGTGGCGGCGGACCTGGTGCCGCGCAACCAGCGCGCCAGCGCCATCGCGCTGATGTTCACCGGCCTGACGCTGGCCAACGTGCTGGGCGTGCCGCTGGGCACCGCGCTGGGCCAGGTGGCCGGCTGGCGTTCGACGTTCTGGGTGGTCAGCGGCATCGGCCTGCTGGCCGTGGCCGCGCTGGCCGCCTGGCTGCCGTCGCGCATCCCCATGCAGCCCGGCAACATCCTGCGCGAGTTCAAGGTGCTGCGCGACGTGCGCGTGCTGTGGCCGCTGGCCGCCAGCGTGCTGGCGTCCGCCGCGCTGTTCTGCGTGCTGACCTACATCGCCCCCTTGCTGCGCGACGTGACCGGCGTGTCCGAACGCGGCGTCACCGGCGTGCTGCTGCTCTTCGGCGTGGCGCTGACCGTGGGCAGCACCCTGGGCGGCAAGCTCGGCGACCGCAGCCTGGAAGTATCGCTGCGCCGCATCTTCATCGGCCTGCTGCTGGTCTTCCTGGTGATGAGCCAGGCCATCTACGCGCTCGCGCCCATGCTAGTCATGACCTTCATCTGGGGCGTGCTGGGCTTTGCCGTGGTGCCGCTCTTGCAGACGCTCATCGTGGATCAGGCGGCCGACGCTCCCAACCTGGCGTCCACCCTGAACCAGGGCGCCTTCAACCTGGGCAACGCCGGCGGCGCCTGGCTGGGCAGCATGGCCCTGGGCCACGGCCTGCCGCTGACCGACCTGCCCTGGATGTCGGCGGGCATCACGGCCGCCGTGCTGCTGCTGACCCTGTGGGGCACGCGCTACTACGGCCGCGCCGGGACTACACTCGCAGGACAAACCGGCGCGCTGACGCCCTCGCGCTCAGACGCCTAAGGAGCCAGCATGAGCACCCTCTACGATTTTTCCGCCCGCGCCATCGACGGCACGGAACAATCCCTGGACACGTACCGCGGCCGCGTGCTGCTGGTGGTGAACGTGGCATCCAAATGCGGCTTCACGCCGCAATACTCTGGCCTGGAGGAGCTCTACCGCTCCTACCACGACGACGGCTTCGTCGTGCTGGGCTTTCCCTGCGACCAGTTCGGCCACCAGGAACCCGGCGACGAGGCCGAGATCCGCAATTTCTGCAGCCTGCAGTACGACATCACCTTCCCGCTCTACGCCAAGATCAACGTCAACGGCGACGATGCCCACCCGCTGTACCGCTGGCTCAAGGGCGAAAAGCCCGGCGTCTTCGGCACCGAGGGCATCAAGTGGAATTTCACCAAGTTCCTGGTGGGCCGCGACGGCCAGGTGATCAAGCGCTACGCGCCCACCGACACGCCCGCCGGCCTCAAGGACGACGTCGAAAAGGCGCTGTCGGCGCCGGTCTGAGGGCCGGCTTCCTGGCAGGCCCGCAGACCGGCCGGGACGCTAGCGCAGCGGCGGCAGCCTGCGGCGCACCGTGTGCGCCTTGACGATCGAGGTATTGGTTTCCGCGAACTCGGTCACGCGTTCCAGGATGCCGTCCAGGTGCGAGATCGAGCGCAGCACCATGCGGGCGATGAAGCAATCGTCGCCCGTTACCTTGTCGCATTCCACGAATTCCGGGATCTGCTGGAGCAGGCCTTCGACGTGGCGCAGCTGCCCTGGCAAGGGGCGGATGCGGACCATGGCCTCCAGCGCATACCCCAGCGCCACCGGGTCCACGTCCAGGGTATAGGCGCGGATCACGCCAGACTCTTCCAGGCGCCGCAAACGGTCCGCCACGCTGGGCGCGGACATGCCGACCTGGCGCGCGAGGTCAGCCGTGGTGGTGCGCGCGTTCACCGTGAGCGCCTCTACCAGGCGGCGGTCGATACCGTCCAGAATCGGGCTTTCGCTTTTTAGGTCGTTTTGCATAAATTCCACCTAAACAAAGGTATGACGTTCGATTCACCACATCAACATCATATAACCAGCTTGATCCGCCTGGGATAATTTCTCCATCGAATTTCGCGGCCGCGAGCCCGTCGGAGAACCCTCATGAATCCCTCATCAGAACGCGTGGGCCTGGTCCAGATGGCCACCGCGATGACCTTGTCCGGCACCCTGGGCGTGTTCGTGCTGGAATCCGGCCAGAGCGCCTGGAACGTGGTCTTCTTCCGCTGCCTGTTCGGCGCCCTGGCGCTGTTCGTGTACTGCTGCGCGCGCGGCCTGCTCAAGCCGGGCCTGTTTACCGCCAGGACGCTGGCGCTGGCCCTGGCCGCCGGCGCCGCGCTGGTGCTGAACTGGGTGCTGCTTTTTTCCGCCTACCGGCTGGCGTCGATCTCTCTGGCGACCGCCGTCTACAACGTGCAGCCCTTCTTCCTGATCGGCCTGGGCGTGCTGTTCCTGGGCGAGCGCCCGACGCGGGGCAAGCTGGCCTGGTCGGTGCTGGCCTTCGCCGGGCTGCTGCTGGTGCTGCGCCTGACGCAAGCCGGCGGCGCGGACGGCCGCGCCTACCTGTCGGGACTGCTGCTGGGCCTGGGCGCGGCGGCGCTCTATGGCATCACCGCGATCATCGTCAAGCGGCTCAAGCACATCCCGCCGCAGGTGCTGGCGCTGGTGCAGGTGACGCTGGGCGCCGTCATGCTGCTGCCCATGGCGGACTTCCACGCCTTGCCTGCCGCCCCGTTGCAATGGAGCTACCTCGTGGCCCTGGGGCTGATCCACACCTGCCTGATGTACATCCTGATGTACTCGGCCATCCAGAAGCTGCCGACGACCTCCACCGCCGCGCTCAGCTTCATCTATCCGGCGGTCGCCATCCTGCTGGACTTCGTGGTCTACGGCCACCGCATGGACGCCACGCAGATCACGGGTGTGGCCATGATCTTCCTGGCGGCGGCGGGCGTGAGCCTGAACTGGACCTGGCGCCTGCCGGGCCGGCCGCGCGCGGGCGCGGCCTGAGGCCCGCGGCCGGGTGCGGACCGGGACAAATCCGTACCCCGCCCCCGGTTATTGGGGCCGGCGCAAACCCGGCCCCGCTATCATGGCCTTTCCCTGCGCCGGCCGCCGCCGGCGCAACGAACAGGACATCCCATGATCGATCTCTACTACTGGACCACCCCCAACGGCCACAAGATCACGCTGTTCCTCGAAGAAACCGGCCTGCCCTACAAGATCCATCCGGTGAACATCAGCCGCGGCGATCAGTTCAAGCCCGAATTCCTCGCCATCGCGCCCAATAACCGCATCCCCGCCATCGTCGACCAGTCGCCCGCGGACGGCGGCGCGCCGATCTCGCTGTTCGAGTCCGGCGCCATCCTGCAATACCTGGCCGAAAAGACCGGCCGCTTCCTGCCCGCCGACGTGCGCGGCCGCGCCGAAGTCTCGCAATGGCTCTTCTGGCAGATGGGCGGCCTGGGCCCCATGGCCGGCCAGAACCACCATTTCTCGGGCTATGCGCAGGAACGCATCCAATACGCCATCGACCGTTACGTCAAGGAAACCAACCGCCTCTACGGCGTGCTGAACAAGCGCCTGGCGGACCGCGAATTCGTCGCCGGCGACTATTCCATCGCCGACATGGCCGCCTATCCCTGGATCGTGCCTCACGCCAAGCAGGGCCAGGATCTGAACGACTTCCCGCACCTGAAGCGCTGGTTCGACGCCATCGCCGCGCGCCCTGCCACGCAGCACGCCTATGCGCTGGCCGACACCATCAACACCGCCCCGTCGATCAGCGACGAGGAATCGCGCCGCATCCTGTTCGGCCAGACCTCCCAGAACGTCGCCCGCTGAAGGAGCCGCCATGCCTGAACCACAACTGGTTTTCCGCCGCGCGCGCCTGGGGGATCTGCCCGGCATCGTCGCCCTGCTTGCCGACGACGAGCTGGGCGCCACGCGCGAAAATGCCGCGCTGCCGCTGGACCCGCGCTATGCTGCCGCCTTTGCCGCGATCGGCCAGGATTCCAACCAATTCCTGGCCGTGGTCGAACAGGACGCGAACCTGGTCGGCTGTTTGCAGTTATCGTTCATACCCGGCCTGTCGCGGCTGGGCCAGTGGCGCGGACAGATCGAGAGCGTGCGCATCGCCTCGTCGTCGCGCGGCGCCGGCCTCGGACGCAAGATGTTCGAATGGGCGATCGAGCAATGCCGCATCCAGGGCTGCGGCCTGGTGCAGCTGACCACGGACCGCGCCCGTCCGGACGCGCGCCGGTTCTATGAAAGCCTGGGCTTCAAGGCCAGCCACGACGGCATGAAGCTCAGCCTGTAGTTTTTTTTGAGTATCGATTCAGCAAGGAGCGCCCATGCATGGCGAATACAAAGTCCCCGGCGGCAAACTGGTCGTCGCCGACCTGGAAGTGCGCGACGGCCGCCTGGCCGATGTGCGCATCAGCGGCGACTTCTTTCTTGAGCCGCCCGAGGCCCTGGACGCCATCAACAGCGGCCTGAACGGCCTGCCTGCCGACGCGGGCGAACTGGAACTGGCGCTGGCCGTGCAATCGGCGCTGCCCGCCGATGCCGAAATGTTCGGCTTTTCGGCCGAAGCCGTCGCCGTCGTATTGCGGAGGGCGCTGGCATGACGCGCACCGACTGGAACGATTACGACTGGCAGCTGATCCATGAAGGGCCGCAGGAGCCCGCGCTGCACATGGCGCTGGACGCCGTCATCACCGACGAGGTCGGCGCCGGGCTGCGTCCGCCCACGCTGCGCATCTGGGAATGGGCCTCGCCCGCCGTCGTCATCGGCCGCTTCCAATCGTTGAAGAACGAAGTCGATCCCGAGGGCGCGCGCCGCCACGGCATCGAGGTCGTGCGCCGCGTCAGCGGCGGCGGCGCGATGTTCATGGAACCCGGCAACTCCATCACCTATTCGCTCAGCGCGCCGCAGGCTCTGGTGCATGGCATGAGCTTCCAGGAGTCCTACGCGTTCCTGGACGCCTGGGTGCTGACCGCTCTACAAGGGCTGGGCATCAAGGCCTGGTACCAGCCGCTCAACGACATCGCCTCGGACATCGGCAAGATCGGCGGCGCGGCCCAGGCCCGCCGCGGCGGCGCCGTGCTGCACCACGTGACCATGTCCTATGACATCGACGCGGATAAAATGGTCGAAGTCCTGCGCATCGGGCGCGAGAAGCTGTCCGACAAGGGCACCACCAGCGCCAAGAAGCGCGTGGATCCCTTGCGCACCCAGACCGGCTTGACGCGCGAGGCCATCATCGACCGCATGGTGGAAACCTTTGCCGGCCTGCACCGTCTGACTCCAGGGCAGGTGGGCAGCGATACCCTGGCGCGCGCGCAGGCGCAGGCGGCCGAGAAATTCTCCACCGCCGAATGGACCGGAGTGGTGCCCTGAACGGCCCGGTCGCGATTTTCTGGAGGTAGTTCAATGCATCGCACATTCACGCCGCAAGGCGCGATCGGCGGTCTGATCCTGGCTGCGGGCGCGCTGACGCTGGCCGGCTGCGGCAGCACGCCGCCCGCCGACATCACGCTGGCCACGCAGGCGCCGGCCACGGCGTCCACGCCCGAAAAAGTGGGCGACCTGTCCACTGAACGCATCAAGTGGGCGTCCAGCAAGCCCGGCTGCGAAGGCGACTGCCCGCGCATCGAGATCGACAGCGTGGCCTTCCCCGGCATCCCCAAGCTGAGCGCGCTGGTCGACCACGTGCTGGCCTACATGACGGGCACCGACGCCAACCGCCGCGGGCCCTACGACACCCTGTCCGAATACACGCAGTACTTCTGGACGGTGGCGCGTCCGCGCGATGCCACCTATTTCAAGGCCAGCGTGAAGGACACGGTGGGCGACATCGTTGCCATCGAGCTGCACACCGAGCAATTCCTGACCGGCGCCGCGCACGGCATCCCCGCCACCCAGTACCTGAACTGGGAACGCAGCCGCGGCCGCGTGATGGGCCTGGAGGAAGCCTTGATCCCCGGCCGCCATCCGCAATACGTGGCCGCGCTGCAGCAGGCGCACGCCAGGTGGCTGGCGACCAATCCCGACGCGCGCCGCGATCCTGCGTCCTACAACAAGATGTGGCCGTTCCAGGAAAGCGACAACTACGCGCTGACGCGCGACGGCATCGTGGTCAAGTACGACGCCTATTCCATCGCGCCGTACTCGCATGGCGAACCCGAGCTGAGCATTCCGTATGCGGACCTGCGCGGCATCCTCAAGCCGGAGCTGCTGCCCCGCTCATAGGCCCCCGCCCGCGCCCCAATCGCGCCCCAATGAAAATCGCCCCTTGCGGGGCGATTTTCCTTTTTGCCGCCGGACCGCAATCCCGCAGGACGGGTGCGGCGCGGCGACGGTTCTTGTCTCCCTGCCCTCCTCGGCGCGACGTCCGGAAACGTCCCGCCGTATCGGGTATCAGGGGTACAGGCCGCGTACCTGGCGCGCTTGCAGGATGCGCGTGCAAGCGACGATGAACGCCGCCGTGCGCAGGGTGACCTTGTGTTCCTTGGCCACTTGCGACACCGAGGCGTAGGCTTCGCGCATCAGGCGCTCCAGGCGCTGGTTGATCTCGTCCTCGCTCCAGAAGAAGCTGGAGAAGTCCTGCACCCATTCGAAGTAGCTGACCGTCACGCCGCCGGCGTTGGCCAGCACGTCCGGCACCACGTAGACGCCGTGCTCGGCCAGGATGTCGTCGGCTTCGGGCGTGGTCGGGCCGTTGGCGCCTTCCACCACGATCTTCGCGCGCACCTTGGCGGCGTTGTTCACGGTGATCTGGCTTTCCAGGGCGGCCGGGATCAGGAATTCGGTTTCCAGCGTCCAGAACTCATCCTTGTCCATGGCCTGCCCGCCGGAGAAACCGCCCACGCCGCCATGCTGCGACACGTAGGACAGCAGCTTGTGCACGTCCAGCCCTTCGGCGTTGTGGACGGTGCCGGTGTGGTCCTGCGCCGCGATGACCTTGGCGCCGGCTTCATGGAACAGGCGGGCGGCGGTGCCGCCCACGTTGCCGAAGCCCTGCACCACCACGCGCGCCTTGGACACGTCGATGTTCAGGTCGCGCGCGGCTTCGCAGCCGACCACGAACACGCCGCGGCCGGTGGCTTCCACGCGGCCCAGGCTGCCGCCCAGCGCGATCGGCTTGCCGGTGACCACGCCCGTGGCGGTGGCGCCTTCGTTCATGGAGTACGTGTCCATCATCCAGGCCATGGTCTGGGCGTTGGTGTTCACGTCGGGAGCGGGGATGTCCTTGGAGGGTCCGATGATGACGCCGATTTCCGAGGTGTAGCGGCGCGTCATGCGTTCGAGTTCGGAGGCCGACAGCTTGCGCGGATCAACCCGCACGCCGCCCTTGGCGCCGCCGTAGGGCAGGTTCACCGCGGCGTTCTTGATCGACATCCAGGCCGCCAGGGCCATCACTTCGGACAGCGTGACGTCCTGGTGGAAGCGCACGCCGCCCTTGCCCGGGCCGCGCGAGGTGTTGTGCTGGACGCGGTAGCCCTCGAAGTGGGCGATGCTGCCGTTGTCGAGTTCGATCGGCACGTCGACGATCAGCGAGCGCTTCGGGCGCTTCAGGGTCTCGACCCAACGCGCCAGCGAACCAAGATACGGGGTCACCCGGTCGACTTGCTGCAGGTAGTTGCCCCAGGGGCCGAGATCCTCGGCGTTCAGATAAGACGGCAATGCGTGGGTGGGAGTTTGAGACATGAGCTGGCTCTCCTGACAAAGTTGCGCCATTTTATCCACGAAAGTTATAGCGTCCCCATTTAAAACAAAAATATTTTAATTGGGGACGCATAACTGTTGCGGCTATTGAACGGGCTGCAAACCCAAGCCTGATGCTGCCCTTATCCTAAGCCGCCAAACCGGCAGCGTCCAGCCTGCCAGCCGTAAGCCGCAAACCCTGCCGCCCGCCATAAGAATGATGAAAAACGGGGCGGTTTCCTGCCAAGGAAACCGCCCCGCCTGATCCAGCACCCATCCAAAGGATGAAGCGCCGGTCCGCTCAATCCTGCAACAACCGCCAGGCCAGGCGGGCCGCCGCCCGCGCGCCATGGCCGTCCTGGTCATAGCGCGGATTGAATTCCGCCATGTCGGCCAGGCGCAGCTTGCCGCTGGCCTTGACCCGCAGCACGATTTCCTCGACCACCGTCAGCGGCACCCCCAAAGGCGCCGGCGCCGACACGCCCGGCATGACCCCGGCCGGCAGCACGTCCAGGTCAATGGTCAGGTACACGTGCCGCGCCCGGGCCAGCAAGGCGTCGACGTTGGCCAGGCGCGCCGCCAGATGGCGTTCCTGCATGTCGCGGTCCTCGACCCAGATGGCGCCGACTTCCGCGGCGCGGGCATACAGCGCCGGGGTATTGGCCAGCCGCGAGACGCCCAGGCAGGCGTACTGCAAGGCGCGTCCGCGTTCCTCGCAATACCGGGAGATCTGGTCGAACGGCGTGCCCGAGCTGCCCGGCCGCCCCGTGCGCAGATCGAAGTGCGCGTCCAGGTTCAGCACCAGCACGGGTTCGGTGTCGCCGCGGGCGTCCAGCCAGCGCGCCAGACCCTGAAAACTGCCCCAGGCGATCTCGTGGCCGCCGCCCAGCACCACCGGACGGGCGCCCTGCTCCAGCAATTCCGCCACGCGCAGGCCCAGTTGCTCCTGGGCCTCCTCCAGCCGGTCGCCCTCGCAGGCCACGTCGCCGGCGTCCAGCAGGCGCGTCAGGCCGTGCGCGGGCAGGCCCGCCAGGAACTTGCGGATGCCCGCGGGACCTTCGGCCGCGCCGACGCGCCCCTGGTTGCGGACCACGCCGGCATCGCAGGCAAAGCCCAGCAGCACCGCCTCGCCCTTGCGGGCCTGGCCGGCGGCCGCCTCGACGATGTGCGCCAGTCGGCGCGTATCGCCCTGCTCGGCGCTGTCGTCGCGGGCCTTCCACAGGCTTTTGTCGAATTGCGCCACGCTCATGCCGCCCCCTGCCCCGCGCTCAGCACCGCTTGCAGGAACTCGCGGGTGCGCGGTTCGCGCGGCTGGGTGAAGATCACGTCCGGCGAGCCGGACTCCAGGATCACGCCGCCGTCCATCACCGCCACCACGTCGGCCACGTCGCGGGCAAAGCCCATTTCGTGCGTGACGACCATCATCGTCATGCCTTCCTTGGCCAGCAGCTTCATGACCTGCAGCACTTCGCCCACCAGTTCCGGGTCCAACGCGGAGGTCGGCTCGTCAAACAGCATGACCTTGGGCTGCATCGCCAGGGCGCGGGCGATGGCCACGCGCTGCTTCTGGCCGCCCGACAGGCTGGCCGGCATGGCCGACATCTTCTGGCCCAGGCCGACCTTGTCCAGCAGGTCCGCCGCCAGCGCGTTGGCTTCCTCGCGGCCCATGCCGCGCAGCTTGCGCGGCGCGACGGTCACGTTCTCCAGCACCGACAGGTGCGGGAACAGGTTGAAGCCCTGGAACACCATGCCCACCTGCATGCGCAACTGGTTGAGCTCGGCTTCGGGCAGCAGCGTGCCGTGATCCAGCAGGGTCTGGCCGCAGATGTCGATGGTGCCGGCTTGCGCCACTTCCAGGCCGTTGCAGCAGCGCAGCAAGGTGCTCTTGCCCGAGCCGCTGGGCCCGATCACCACCACCACCTGGGACGGCAGCACGTCGAAGTCGATGCCGCGCAGCACCTCATGGTCGCCATAGGCCTTGCGCAGGCCGCGGATGCGGATCATTTCTTGCGGGTCCGCGGCCCGGGCCGTAGCGGAGTTCATTGCGGAGTTCATTGCACCATCCCTCCCGCGCGCAGGCGGTGTTCAACCTTGCGCAGCACCAGCATGGTGGCCGTGGTCAGGATCAGATAAATCAGCGCCACCACCAGATAGGTCTCCAGCGAGCGATAGGACACGCTGATGATCTTCTGGCCTTCATGCATCAGGTCGTGGATCGTCAAGAGCGACACCAGGGCCGAGTTCTTGATCAGCGCGATGAATTCGTTGCCCAGCGGCGGAATCATGCGCACCACGGCTTGCGGCAGCACGATGATGCGCATGGCCTGCCCGGACGACATGCCCAGCGAGCGCGCCGCCTCGGTCTGGCCGCGGTCCACCGACTGGATCGCGCCGCGCACGATCTCGGACACATAGGCGCCCGAATACATGCCCAGGCCCAGCACGCCGCAGGCGAACGCCGGCAGCGTGATGCCGAAATGCGGCAGGCCGAAGAACCAGATGAACAGCTGCACCAGCAACGGCGTGCCGCGGAACAGCAGCAGATAGACGCTGCACAGGTTGTAGATGACGTAGCGCTTGGGGTTGAGACGCCCCACGCCCACCAGCAGGCCGATGATGCAGGCCAGCAGCAAGGCGCCCGCGGTCACCTCGACGGTGACCACGGCGCCGTTCATCAGCGCGCCGAAGTCGGCGAAGACGGGAGAAAAATCCAGGTTCATTTCGCGGGGGCCTCGAACCACTTGTTGACGATGGCCTGGTAGCTGCCGTCGGCCTTGATCTTCTGCAGCGCGGCGTTCAGTTCACGGGTCAGCTCGGGCTTGTTCTTGGGCACGGCGATGCCGTAGTCCTCGGTGGTGATCTGATCGGCCAGCACGGTCAGGTCAGGCGTGCTCTGCGCGAACAGCTTGGCGGCGGGCTTGCCCGTCACGGCGGCTTCGGCGCGGCCGATCTGCACCAGGTTGAACATCTCCTGGTTCTTCTCGACTTCCACGCGCTGCACCGACGGGTAGTGTTCCTTCAGGTAGTTGACCGACTTGGTGCCGACCTGCACCGACACCTTGCGGCCGTCCAGGTCCTTCAGCGTCTTGATCGGGCCGTCCTTCTTGGTCATGACCACCAGGCCGCCGGCGTAATAGGGATCGGTGAAATCCACCACCTTGGCGCGCTCGGGCGTGATGTAGATGGCGGACACGGCGATGTCGGCGCGGCCGGCCTGCAGGGCGGGAATCAGGCCCTTGAAGTCGATGTCGATCCACTCGACCTTCTTGCCCATGGCGCCGGCCAGGGCTTCCACCAGCTCGATGTCGAAGCCGGTGCGCTTGCCGTCCTTGACGAACTCCATCGGCGGGAAGGTCGCGTCGGTGACGGCGCGGATGGTTTCCTGGGCGAACGCCGGACCGGCGCTCCAGGCGAGGCCCAGCGTCAGGGCGGCGGTCAGCAGTGTGCGGCGAGTGGTCATGGTGAGTCCTATGGAAAGTGGATACGGCGGACGGATGTGGGTGGATACGGCCAGGTAGGCAGGCAGCGGTGTCAATGGGCCTGCAACTTCGCCGAAATGCGCCGGGCCGCGGCCACGGTCATCTCGGTCAATGCCTCGGGCCGCTGCGCAGCCCGGGTCGAAGGCGCCATCAGCGTGATCGAAGCCACGGCCTGGTTGGCGCGTTGAAAAATCGGAACGCTCACGCCCCAGACGCCGGCGTCGACCTCGCTGTCGGTCACGGCGTAGCCCTGGGTACGAATGGTTTCCAGCTCCTGCCCGAGACGGCCCGCGTCCACGCCGGCCTCGGCGGCCAGGTAGGCCAGCGCGGCCTGCAGGCGGGCCAGCGGCATGAAGGCCAGCAGCGATTTGGCCGAGGCGCCGCGCGCCAGCGGCAGGCCGCGCCCCTTGGTGAAGGAACAGCGCAGCGGATGCTGGCTTTCGATCATGTCCAGGCACACCGCCTGGTCCTTGACCGCCACCAGCAGGCCTATGGTTTCGCCCGAGGCCACGGCCAGCGCCGCCATGTCGGGTTGCGCTTCGTGGATCAGGAACGAGGACTGGTCAAAGCCCCAGGCCAGCTGCACGCACAGCGGCCCCGGGCCGTATTCGCCCTCGTGTTCGGCGACGAAACCCCAGCGCTTGAGCAGCGCCACCTGCCGGTACAGGGTGCTTTGCGCCAGCCCGGTCTGCTCGGCCAGCGCGGCAATGCTGAGGGGGCCGTCATGCCTGGCCAGGGTGGCCAGCACGTACAGCACGCGATCCGCGCCCGCCCCGACTGATTGATCCGCTTTCAACATTTGGCTCCAAGCTAACGGAGCGCAGATTATCAATTTATGGTTCTTTTCCTACTTTTGATTCCCGAATACTGAGAATTACTCGGGAAAACCCCGAAACGAGGACGCAAAAAAAGCGCCCGAAGGCGCTGAAAATCCGGCGCGCCCCGGCGGAACGCGTCGGACCTAGCCCAAACCGGGCCCGTCAGGCCTGGTGCGCGGTGGATCCCAGGATGCGCTCCGCGCAGCGGGCCCAGTACAGCAGGCGGGCATCCTCCTTCACGAAGCCGACCAGCTGGAAGCCCAGCGGCAGCCCGTTGGGGCCGCGCGCGACCGGCAAGGTGATGGACGGGTTGTGCAGCAGCGACCAGATGCGGATGAAGGCCGAGCTGCCGGTGCTGCTGGCCAGCGGCGCCTCGCCCAGCGTTGAAGGCATGGCCACGGCGTCGACGCCGCGCGCCGCGTCGTAGAACGCGCGGCGGCAGGCGTCGGCGGCGTCCAGCGCGCCTGCGTAGTCGGCCGCGGACAGCCCTTCACCCATGGTCAGGTATTCGATCAGCCCCGGATCGCACAACGCGGCATGGTCGCGCTTGATGGCGGCGTATTCGCGCGCCAGGTCGTAGGCCATGATCACGTCCTGGGCCTCGCCCATGGTGTCGAACGCCGGCGGCATGTCCAGTTCCATCACCTTCACGCCCGCCGCCGACAGCGCGCGCAGATTGGCTTCGAAGCTGTCGCGCATGCAGGGTTCCGTGTCCGCCCAGTGCTTGGGCCGCCACACTCCCACGCGGAAATCGCTGCGCAGTGCCGAGGCCGGATCGAAACGCGGATCGCCGGTAAAGGCGCGCATGAACAGCGCGGCGTCGTCCACCGAGCGCGAGATCGGCCCGATCACGTCCAGCACGCGCGAATAGCGCCGGATCGCGACATAGGGAATGGCGTCCAGCGTGGGCTTGAAGCCCACCGCGCCGCAGAACGCCGAGGGCCGCAGGATCGAGCCCGCCGTCTGCGTGCCGATGGACAGCGGCGTCATGAAGTCGGCCACGGCGGCGGCCGAGCCGGCCGAGGATGCCGCCGGCGTGCGGCTCAGGTCGTGCGGATTGCGCGCCGGGCCGGGCAGCATGATGGCGTGGCGCGACACGGTGTTCTTGCCCAGCACGTTAAAGCCCAGTTCACGCGCCTGCGTCACCACCGGTGCGTCGGCCTGCGGCTGGCGGCCGGGAAAGATCTCGGGGTCGCCCAGTTCGGTCAGCATGTCCGCCGTGTCGATGGTGTCCTTGATGCCCAGCGGCACGCCGTCCAGCGGATGGCGGCGGCCGTGGCGGTCCCAGGCGCGGGCGCGGGCCAGCGCGCCCTCGGCATCGACCCGGACCCAGGCCTTGACCCCGCCGTTGCGCTCCTCGATGCGCTCCAGGCAGGCGCGGGCCCAGGCCTCGCAACTGAGCTTGCCCTGCTCCAGGGCGGCCAGCCCCTCGGTGGCGGTCAGGGCGGCGACGGCGCCGGGCGCCGGGCGGCGCGCGGCGGATGCGAGGGAAACACTCGTGTCGGAAGTAGGCAAGATTTGGCTCTCCTGGAAAGAATGTAGGAATGGAACGCTAGGCGCCTGACGGCTGCGCATGGCCGCCCCCCCGCCCGATATACAGATCGCTCATATGCTGGTTGGCCAGCAGCGCCGGTCCCGTATCGGTCAGCACGATGCGGCCGGAATCGAGGATGTAGCCGCGGTCGCTGAACGCCAGCGCCTGGCGCGCGCGCTGCTCCACCATCAGCACGCCCACGCCGATCTGCGGCAGGCGCCGTACTTCGGCGAACACCTGCTCGGTCAGCGCCGGCGACAAGGCGGCGGAAGGCTCGTCCAGCACCATCAGGCGCGGCGAGGACATCAGCGCGCGGGCGAAGGCCAACTGCTGGCGCTCGCCGCCGGACAGGTTCTCGGCGTGCGTCTTGCGCCGCCCGGCCAGCGCGGGAAACAGGTCGAACATGTCGCGGATGCGCTGCTCGCGGCCCTGCACGTGCTCGACCACCTGCAGGTTCTCCAGCACGGTCAGCGCGCCAAACACATTGCGCACCTGCGGCACATAGGAAATGCCGATGCGCACCCGCTCTTCGACGGGTAGCGCCAGCAGGTCCTGGCCGTCGAAGCTCATGACGCCGGCGATGCGCGGCAACAGCCCCATCACCGCCTTGACCAGGGTGGACTTGCCGGCGCCATTGGTGCCGGCGATGGTGACGATCTCGCGCGGCGCCACGTGCATGTCGATGCCGGAGACGATATCGACTTCGGCGTAGCCGCCGGACAGGCCCTGCATGACGAGCTGGCTCATATCACTCCCCCCATGTACGCCTCGCGCACCTGTTCATTGGCCAGCACGCTGTCCGGCGTGCCTTCGGCGATGACGCGGCCGCGGTCCATGACGTACATGCGCGGCACGATGCGCGACAGTTCTTCCAGGTTGTGTTCGATGATGGCGACCGTCAGGCCGCGCTGGTTCAGTTCCACGATGCGCGCCGACAGTTCTTCGATCAGCACCGGGTTGACCCCGGCAAACGGCTCGTCCAGCAGGATGCAGCGCGGCTCCAGCATCAGGAGCCGCCCCAGTTCCAGCAGCTTCTTCTGGCCGCCCGACAGCTTGCCGGCCGGCTCGTCCGCCACCCGGGACAGGTTCAGGAAAGCCAGCAGCTCGTGCACGCGTTCGGCGTTGCGCGCCTCTTCGCGGGCCACCTCGCGGCGGGCGAACACCAGCGCCGCCAGCTTTTCGCCGCGCTGGTCCGGCGCGGCCGCCATCATGTTGTCGAACACCGTCAGCTGGCTGAACTCGCGCGGCACCTGGAAGGTGCGGGCAAGGCCCCGGCGCACGCGCTGGTGAACGGCCACGCCGGTGATGTCCTCGCCGGCGAAGCGCACCGACCCGGAACTGGGCGGGATGTAGCCCGTGACCACCGAGAACAGCGTGCTCTTGCCCGCGCCGTTGGTGCCGATCACGCCGACCATTTCACCCTTGCGCACTTCCAGCGATACGTCGTCCAGCGCCTTGAAGCCGCCGAAGCTGGCGCTCAGCCCTTTGATGGAAAGCAAGGTCATGCCTTTCTCCTGCGCGTGGTGCCTGCGTTGCCGAAAATGCCCTGGGGCCGGTAGAGGACCACGCAGATCAGCGCCAGGCCGATGACGCCGATGCGCACGCTGGCCATCTGCACCTCGGAAATGCCGCCGACGAAGTCGCGCACGAAACGCGAGCCTTCCAGGAAGCCGACCAGCAGCACCGTGCCGGCTACCACGCCGCTCAAGCGCCCCACCCCGCCCAGGATGATGGCGATCCAGATGTAGAAGGTAATCAGCGGCACGAACTGCTCCGGGCTGATGAAGGTCAGGTAGTGCGCCTGGAAGGCGCCCGCCAGGCCGGCCAGGCCCGCGCCCAGCATCAGGGAACGGGTCTTGAAGCGGGCCGGGTCCTTGCCCAGCGCGCGCACGGCGACCTCGTTGTCCCGCACCGCCTCGATCACGCGGCCGAAGGGGCTGCGTATCACCAGGTGGATCAGGAACAAGGCGCCGGCGTTGACCGCCACCAGCAGCAACATGATCCACAGGTCCACGGTCTGCGGCGAGGCCCAGCCCGCGAACAGGCGCGGAATGCCCGGCAGGCCATGCATGCCGCGGGTCAGCCATTCCTCGGTCTGCAGCATCATGCGCACCGACTCCGAAAAGCCCAGTGTCACGATGGCGAGGTAGTCGCTGCCCAGCCGCAGCGCGATCATGCCCAGCGGCCAGGCCGCCAGCGCCGCGATGGCGGCGGCCGCCACCATGGATAGCGGGATCGGCACGCCCTTGAGCGACAGCAGCGCCGAGGTGTAGGCGCCGATGGCGAAGAAGCCGACGTGGCCGAAGTTGATCAGTCCGGTGAACCCGTAGTGCAGCGACAGGCCGAAAGCCAGCAGCATGTAGATCAGGATCCCGATGGCGATTGCAATCAGATAGGCTTCCATGATTTCACCTCGCCGCCATCGGACGGCCAAAGATGCCCTGGGGACGCAGCAGCAGCACGCACAGCAGCACCGCGAACGCGAATACGATCTTGTAGGCCGGCCCGACCACCAGGCTGGCGACTTCCTGCGCGATGCTGAACACCATGATCCCGACGATGGCGCCCACCGGATTGCCGATGCCGCCCAGGATCACGGCCGCGAACATGGGCATCAGCAGCTCCCAGCCCAGCTCGGGGATCACCACCGCCTTGATGCCCAGCAGCACGCCGCCCAGCCCGCAGTAGGCGCCAGCGATGCTCCACAGCGTGATCATCACGCGCCGTCCGCGAATGCCGCTGGCCGCGGCCAGCTCCGGGTTGTCCGCCACCGCCCGCATGCGCCGCCCCGTCGGGGTCATGTGCATCAGGGCAAAGACCAGCGCCAGCGCCGCCAGCGCCGTGCCGACGATGTACAGATCCGTCGGCAGGATGCGCACGCCGCCGAAGTTCCAGGCGCGCGTCAGCGGCAGGTCGAAGGTGTACTGGTCCTGCCCCGCGAAGAACGTGATCGTGCTGCGCAGCGCGAACGCCACGCCGATGGAAGCGATCAGGCGCGACACGTTGGAGCGCGACTCCAGCGGCCGGAACACCCAGGCATAGAAGAAAAGGCTGACCAGGGTGGTCGCCGCCACGGCGGCCAGGCCGCCGGCCAGCATCGAGCCGCCGGCCAGCGCCTGCGTGAAGACGGCCACGTAGGCGCCCAGCGTCATGTAGTCGCCGCTGGCGGCATTGGGAAAGCGGGCGATGCCGAACACCAGCGTGATCGCCAGTGCCGGCAAGGCCAGCAGCATCCCGATCACAACGCCGTTGATCGCGGCGTTGATGACGGTGATTGCATCCATTCTTGTGTTCCCCTTGGTTTTTTTATGCTCAGACCTGGCCGGCGATGACTTCTTTCAGCACCAGCTTGCCGTCATGGATGTCGAAGACGCCGAAGTCCGGCACCGTCTCGCCATGCTTGCCGAAGTCCAGACGCGAGGACGCGCCGTCGTAGTCCACCGGCTTGCCGGCGCGCAGCAGCGCCTGGCCCTGGGCGAAGCCGCTGACCTTCTCGCCGCCGCCCTGCGCGGTGACGGCGCGGATCTTGCCGTTGATGGCTGCCACGTCCGCCGTCGGCCCCGCCGCCTCGATGGCCAGCGCCAAGGTGATCACCATGTCGTAGGACTGCGAGGCGAAGATGTCGGGTTCGCGCTTGGTGCGCTTGCGGAATTCGGCGGCGAAGTTCTTGAACGCCTGGTGCTCATGGGCGGCGACGTTGGAGATCGAGATGATGCCCTCGGTGGCCTCCTTGCCCAGCGCCTTCACCAGGTCTTCGTTGGCGGTCCAGCCGGGCATGATGAACTTGCAATCCTGCCCGGTCTGGAACCATTCCTTCAGGATGATGGTGGCGTCGGGCCGGTAGGCGCTCAGCGAGATCACGTCGGGCTTGGAAGCCAGCACCTTGGTCAGCTCGGTGCGGTAGGTGGTCTGGTTGGGCTCGTAGATGGTGAAGGCGCTGACCTGCCCACCCTTTTCCTGCCACGCGTCGCGGAAGTAGTTGGCCTGGCCGACGAAGGTGGAGTTGTTGAAGGCCATGACCGCCGGCCGCTTGAAGCCGCGCTGGCGCGCCACTTCCGCGAAGGCGCGGCCGAACACGGCGTTGGACGCCTGGAACATCCAGGCCAGCCCCTGCTTGTTCTCGGTCAGCATTTCCGGCGCGCCGCAGGTGTTCATGGTGATGAGGCCGGCCGCGTTGGTGATGGGCATGGCGGCCAGGCCCACCGAGGACGGCCAGATGCCTACCACCGCCTCGACCTTGTTGATCTCGATCAGCTTCTTCACCGCCAGCACCGCCGCGTCGGGCTTGGTCTGGTCGTCTTCGGCGTAGAGCTGGATCTTCCTGCCGGCTGCGCCGCCGGCGGCATTGACCTCATCGATGGCGATCTTGATGGCTTCCAGCATGGCCGGCCCGTAGGGGCCGCCGACGCCGGTGATGGAATTGAGCGCTCCCAGCCGGAACGGCTGGGCCGTTTGCGCCCGGACCAGGGAAGGTACGGCGCCGCAAGCGGCCAGCGCGGCGCTGGCCGCGATGAAGCCGCGGCGGGAAAGATGGGTGGGCTGTGTCATGAAGGTTCCTTGCGGCGTGAACATCTTTGTTCAACTTCGAATAGCCGCCGGCTCTGGTATGGCCGGCGTCCCCTTGTAGCTTGGATGCGACTTCGATACTGCCTGCTGCGGTTTGCCTGCTACGCGATGACTCCTCGGGCGCGCATGCCTGCAATTCTGTCCTCCGCCACGCCGAAGCGCCGCAGCACTTCGTCGGTGTGCTGGCCCATCAGCGGCGCAGCCGTGCGCAAGGCGCCGGGCGTGCGCGAGAACTTGGTCGGAATGCCTATGGTCTTCATCCGGCCCAGCGCCGGATGGTCCAGCTCCTGCACCATGCCGCGCGCCAGGTAGTGGGGATCCTGCATGGCCTGGCCGAAATCGTTGATCGGGCCGCAAGGCACCGAGGCCCGCTCGCAGCGCTCGATCCATTCGGCCGCGTCGGCGCGTGCGAATTCGGCTTCCAGAAGCGGCTCCAGCTCGGCGATGTTGGCCAGTCGGTCGGAATTCGTGATGAAGCGCGGATCGGTGATGAGCTCGGGCCGTTCCAGCACGTCGGCGCACAGGCGCTCCCAGGTGCGCTGATTGGCGGCGCCTATCATGATGTAGCCCTGGCGCGTGCCGAAGGCCTGGTACGGCGCCGACACTCGGTGCCGGCTGCCGGTGCCTTCTGGCACGGTGCCGTCGGCGAAGTAGGCGGCGGCCTCCCACACGAACCAGGGCAATCCGCACTCGGCCAGCGCGATGTCGATGTGCTGGCCTTCGCCCGTCTTCATCTGGTGGATGCAGGCCGCAAGGATGGCGTAGACCGCGGTCAGGCCCGCCCCCACGTCATAGATGGCGATGCCCGACTTCAAGGGCCGCCCGCCGGGTTCGCCCGTCATGCTCATGATGCCGCTCATGCCCTGGGCCACCAGGTCGAAGCCGCCCTTGCCCGCATAGGGACCGGTATGGCCGTAGCCGGAGATCGAGCAATACACCAGGCGCGGATTGATGCGCGACAGCGTCTCGTAATCCACGCCCAGCGACTTGGTGACGCCCACCCGGTAGTTCTCCACCACCACGTCGGCCCAGCGGGCCAGCTCGTACAGCACTTCGCGGGCTTCGGGGTCCTTCAGGTTCAGCGCCACGCCCTGCTTGTTGCGGTTGATCTGCGCGAAACAGGTGGACTCGCCGTTGACGTAAGGGCCCATTTCGCGGGAGTCGTCGCCCGCGCCGGTCTTCTCGACCTTGATGACTTCCGCGCCCAGGTCGGCCAACACCATGGTGCAGTAGGGGCCGGCCATGATCTGCGAAAGATCCAGGATCTTGATGCCGGCAAGGGGGGATGCAGCTTGGCTCATATGCAGTCCGTCTTGGTTCGGTGGCCGCTTCAGCGGCCGATGAATTCGGGGATGCGCTTGGCGGCGAAGGCCTCGCGGCCACGCCGGTAGTCTTCGGTGCCGAAGCAGGCGTAGGCTTCGCTGCGCTCGTCCGCGCTCAGCTCGCGCCCTTCGCGCAACTGGCCGACGAAACGCTTGTGCCAGCGGTTGACCAGCGGCGCCGCCGCGGCGATGCGGCGGGCGCTGGCGTAGGCCTGCTCCGCCACGCGCTCGTCGTCCACGATGCGGCTCAAGAGGCCCTTGGACATGGCCTCCTCGGCGCCGAAGATGTTCCCTTCCAGCAGGATCTCCAGCACTCGCGCCGCCCCGACCACGCTGATCAGGTCGGCCAGTTCCTGGTGGTCCACGGTCAGTCCGATCCGGTTCACGGGGATGCCGTAGCGGCTGTTCCTGCCGCCGATGCGGATGTCGCACAAGGCGGCCAGTTCCAGCCCGCCGCCCACGCACACGCCTTCGATGCAGGCCACCGTGGGATGGCGCAGGTGCTTGAGCGTGTCGGTCATGGACAAGGTGAACAGCGCGTACTCGGCGGCCTGCGCCGCGCCGTCGCGGTCCTCCTCGAAGCCGCCGATGTCGCTGCCGGCGCAAAAGGCGCCGCCCGCGCCGCGCAGCACCACGCAGCGCACCGCGTCGTCGGCGTCGAGCTCGCGCATGACCCGGCCGAACTCCCGGTACATGTCCAGCGTGAACGCGTTGCGCTTTTCCGGGCGGTTCATCAGCACGGTGGCCACGCCGTCGGCGTCGCGGCTCAGGTCTATGCTCATGCCGCTTCCTCCAGCCGCAGCTCGGTGCCCTGCAGCACCACCCGGCCGTCCAGCTCCAGCGTCGCGTCGGTGACGATGGTGTCGTAGTGCGCCGCCGCCTTGACCGTGCCGCCGATGTAGGCGCTGGTGCCCAGCGCCAGCTGGATCGAGCCGTAGACGGATTCGTCGGACAGCATGGTGCCGTCCAGCTGGCAGCGCGGGTTCATGCCCACGCCCAGCTCGCCCAGGTTGTAGACCTGGGGGTCGTTGAAGCTGGCCAGCAGGTCGCGGAACTGCCGCGCCACCGCCCCGCCCTCGATCGCCACCGCCATGCCCTTCTCCATATGGATGCGCACCGGCTCGTCGCGGATCAGCGATACGCCGGGGATGCTGGCGTTCACCACGATCACGCCTTCGGCCGTGCCTTCCACCGGCGCCAGGCTGGACTCCAGGCAATAGCCCGCCGAAATGTCGGTGGTGTTGGCGAAGCCGTGCAGCGCGCGGCCGCGGCGGCCGGCGATGCTCATGGTCACGTCGGTGCCCAGCGCGCTGGTGACGCGGGCGGTGTCGGCCCGGGTCAGCGCATCGGCCAGGCCCTGGATCTGCGGACGCAGCGCGTCGAAGTCGCAGTCCCAGCCTTCGGCCAGGAAGAAGTCGGGCAGATGGGATTCGGGCAGCACGATCACGCCGACCCCGGCGCGGGTGGCTTGCTGGCGCGCGTCGGTGTGCGCGGCATTGGCCCGCGTCAGGGCGATGACCAGGTCGGCCGCCTGCATGGCCTGCGCCACCACCGGCGACAGCTGCCGGCCGTGGCGCGCCGAACCGGCGATCTGCAGCAGATGCAGGCCGGCGCCCGCCTCGTCCACCGCGATGGCCAGCGGTTCGACGTTATGGTGGGTGTGCAGGTCATACAGCACCAGCACTTCCATGCCCGGTTTTGCCGCGCCCAGCTGGCTGACCACCTTGCGCGCGTTCTTCAGTTTCAACAGCGTATGCATGGACTGCTCCTCAGGCCGCTTGCGTGGCGCGCGCGTCGGCCAGGCGCTGAGCCTCGGCCACCGCCCGTTCCAGAATGTCCAGGCCGCGCGCCAGTTCCTCTTCGGTAATGGCGAGCGGCCCCAGGAAGCGGATCACATTGCCGTAAAAGCCTGCCTTCACCAGCACCAACCCGCCCTGATAGGCGGCTTGCACGATATGGGCCGCCAGATCGCCCGCGGGACTGTCGTCGCTCTGGCCGCGCACCACCTCGAACGCCACCATCGCGCCCAGGCCGCGCACGTCGCCGACGATGCTGAACCGCTTGGCCCAGGTCGCGAAGCGTTCGCGCACCTTGGCGCCCAGATCCCGGGCCCGCGCGGCATAGTCCTCGCGCCGCATGACCGCGATGGTCGCCAGCGCCGCCGCGCAAGCCAGCGGGTTGCCGCCATAGGTGCCGCCCAGGCCGCCCACGGCCGGCGCGTCCATCAGGTCGGCGCGCCCCACCAGCGCCGCTATCGGCAGGCCGCCGCCCATGGATTTGGCCAGGGTGTAGAGGTCCGCCTCGATGCCGGCATGCTGCGTGGCGAACCATTCCCCGGTGCGGCAGAAGCCGGACTGGATCTCGTCGGCGATCAGCACGATGCCGTGCTGGGTGCAATAGGCGCGCAGGGCCTGCAGGAAGGCGGGCGGCGCGTCGTGGAAGCCGCCCTCGCCCTGCACCGGCTCGATGATGACGGCCGCGACCTGCTCGGGCGTGATCTCGGTTTCGACCAGGCGGCGGAATTGCTTGAACGCGGCCTCGGCGCATTCGGCTTCGCTCAGGCCCGAGCGGTAGCGCACCGGGAACGGCGCGCGGTAGACCTCGGACGCGAACGGACCGAAGCCGCTCTTGTAGGCCGGCGCCTTGGCGGTCAGCGACAGCGCCATGTAGGTGCGGCCGTGGAAGGCGTTCTCGAAGGCCACCACCGCCTGCCTGCCGGTCGCGCGGCGCGCCACCTTGATGGCGTTTTCCACGGCCTCGGCGCCGGTGGTCTGCAGCATGGCCTTCTTGGGCCAGGAACCGGGCACCAGGTCGACCAGCGTTTCCGCCAGCTCGATGTATTCCGGGTACATGACGATGTTGAAGCAGGTGTGCAGGTAGCGCGCGGCCTGCGCCTGGACGGCGGCCACCACCTCGGGATGCGCGTGGCCGACGTTCAGGGTTCCGATGCCGCCGGCGAAGTCGATGAAGGCGTTCCCGTCCAGGTCGGTCAGCGTGGCGCCTCTGGCGCGCCCCGCGAACACCGGTGGCCCGTTGGCCACGCCCAGGGCGACGGCGGCATTGCGCCGGGCCTGATAAGCCTGGCACTGCGGGCCGGGAAGTTGAGGGGACTGCGCGGCGTCTTTCATTGCCCTGGGCTCCTTGGATGCGTGGGTACGGCGACGAAGTGGAGCCACTATATTCTTGTGCGTTTTATTGTGTCAATGCTAATTTACAAACTAGCATCCTTAATTGTGCACAATCTTGAGTTCAAAAAGATGCTATGCTTTCCGCCACTCAACCCAGGTGCCTACATGCCCAATAAACGCGCCACCGCCCCTGCTGACGCCGCCGCCAAGGAAGCACGCAAGCCGGCCTCCACCCACGAAGTCATCCTGGATATGCGGGAACGCATCGCCTCGCAGGCCTTGCTGCCCGGCACGCGCGTGCCGGAGGAAGACCTGGCCCAGGCCTACGAGATCCCGCGCGCCAAAGCGCGCGAAGTCCTGGCCACGCTGGAAGACCGCGCACTGGTGGAACGGGTGCCCAACAAAGGCGCCGTCGTCGCCCTGGTCGACATGGAAACGACCTACCGGCTGTATCAGGTGCGCGAGGCGCTGGACGGCCTGGCGGTGCGGTTGGCCATCGCCAACGCCACCCCCGCCGATTGGGCCGCGATGCAGGCCCTGCTGGGCGAACCTTTCGAGCAAAGCCTCAAGAGCGGCGACATCGAGGCCCATGTGGCCACGATCGAGCAGTTCCGCAACCACATCAAGGAACTGGCGCGCAATCCGGTGCTGAGCGACATGATCGAACGCATCTACGACCGCACGCGCGTGTCGATGCGCCGGGTGGCCCTGTTGCCGGGCCGCTCAGAGATGGGAATCAAGCAATACCGCGCCCTGCTGGACGCGATGGTGCGCGGCGACGCCGACGAAGCCGAGCGCTGCGTGCGCGAATTGAATGGCAGCGCCCGCGACTATATCGAGCGCTACAAGAACTACGTGATCTGAAGCCATGGCGGCCGGCCCCTTGCGGGCCAGCCTGCCGTGAACCTGCGCGTCAGGGCGCGGCGGGTTCGTCGTAGTTGTTGAGCTTGACGCCGGACACGCCCTGGACGGCGGAAGACGCCGGGGCCTTCTCCGGCGCCTGGGCCGGCGCAGGAGCCTGGGCCGGCGCCGGGGCGGCAGACGCACCCTGCTCTGCGCCAACGGCGGTCCCCGCCTCCGCGCCCGCCGCGGCGCCGGCTTCGGCGCCTTCCTCGGCCGGCCGCGAGGCGCGCAGCTTGCGGTGGGTTTCCTCCTGCTGCGCGATCAGCTTGTCCAGTTCCGCCGCCAGCGCCGTGGACTTGCCGGTGCGGGCCCAGTCGGCCGCGGTCTGGCCCTTGGTGTCGCGGGTGCCCACGTCCGCTCCTGCCTGCAGCAGCAGGTCGACCATGGGCTTGCGGCCCGACAGCGCCGCCATCATCAGGGGCGTTTCGCCATTGGGCGCGGGCGCGTTGGCCATGGCCTTGTTAGCCAGCAGCAAGCGCGCCATTTCCAGCTGGCCCTTCGACGCCGCGTAATGCAACGGCGTCCAGCCCAGGCGGTTGACCTGAGCGCCACGGGCGATGAGTTTCTTGGCCCTTTCGGTCTGGCCGGCGATGGCCAGGTACATCAGCGGCGTCTCGCCGGCGGGATTCTCGGCGTTCACGTCGGTGCGCTTGTCGGCGGCGAGCACGTCGAACACCTTCCACGCGCCGTCCACCACCGCGCGCATCAGCGCCGGCTGGCCGTTCTTGTAGCGCACGTTCGGATCCTCGCCGCGCGCCAGCAATTCCTTGATGTCGTCCGGATAGTCGTTGGCGACGTACACCCACCAATCGCCCGGATTAGCCGCCTGCGCGCCTGCCGGCACGCTCAACCCCAGGGCCAGCGCCAGCAATGCCCCACGGCAACACGACAGGACGAACTTCTGGGAGGACGCGATGCGCTTGGCCATGGAAATCCTATAAATTACTTTAAATAAATTGGATTAGATTATTTCTTTATCTTATTGAAAAGACGGAAGAAATTATCCGTAGAAGCTTGCGCAACCTCAGCCGCGGAAATGCCGCGCAGGTCGGCGATTTTCTCGGCGACGTGGATCACCTTGGACGGGTCGTTCAGCTTGCCGCGGTACGGCACCGGCGCCAGGTACGGCGAGTCGGTTTCGATCAGCAGCCGGTCCAGAGGCACCTTGGCGGCCACTTCGTGCACGATCTGCGCATTCTTGAAGGTCACGATGCCGGACAGCGAAATATGGAAGTTCTGGTCCAGCGCCGCCTGCGCCACTTCCCAGGTTTCGGTGAAGCAATGCATCACGCCGCCGACCTCGGCCGCGCGTTCCTCGCGCAGCATGCGCACCGTGTCCTCGGCGGACGAACGCGTATGCACGATCAGCGGCAGGCCCGTGTCGCGGGCGGCGCGGATGTGGCGGCGGAAACGTTCGCGCTGCCAGTCCAGCGGTTCGGACAGGCGGTAGTAGTCCAGCCCGGTCTCGCCGATGGCCACGACCTTGGGATGCTCCGACAGGCGCGCCAGTTCTTCGGGGCTGGGGTCCGGGGTGTCTTCGTAGTCGGGGTGCACGCCGACCGAGGCCCACAGATTGGCGTGCGGTTCGACCAGCGACATCAGGCCCGGCCATTCCGGCATGTTGACGCTGACGACCAGCGCGTGCGTGACCTGGTTGGCGGCCATCCGGTCAAGAATGGCCGGCAGGTCGGCGGCCAGTTCCGGAAAATTCAAATGGCAGTGGGAATCGACGTACATGATGAGTCTGGAGCTACTACTTATGCCAGGCAGGATAGCACCACGCGCTGCAGGGTCGAGTGGGCAAAAAGCTTGGCGTTGAGGGGATGGGTGGCCAGCGCGCGCTGGCGCGTCAGCCAGCGCGCGGCCTCGGCCACCTTGGCCGTATTCATGCGCGCCGCGACCTGCGCGACGCCGCTGGCCAGGGCCGGAAAATAGCGCGCCGGCGCCCCCGCGCTGGCCAGCATCAGGTCCGTGTACAGGCGCTGCAAGGCGTCGATCCATTCGCTGGCCGCCACTTTTTCCAGGGCCTCGGCCAGCGTGCCCACGTCCGGCGACTGCCCCTTGGACAGCGGACCGACCAGCTGCGTCAGCCAGGGCGGGCAAGCGGCCTCGCCCGACTGCGCCAGCCGCAGCGCCGCCAGCGGCGCGCCGCCCGCGGCGGCCAGCCATTCACGCGCCGGCTCCACGTTCTGTTCGCGCAACCATTGCAGCGCGGTGTCCGGGTCCGGCGCCGGCAGCGGCAGGCGACGGCAGCGCGACACCAGGGTCGGCAGCAAGCGGTCCGGCGCGTCGGCGACCAGCAGGAACACCGTATGCGGGGGCGGTTCTTCCAGCACCTTGAGCAAGGCATTGGACGACACCACGTTCAGCGCGTGGGCCGGATACAGCAGCGCCACGCGCCAGCCGCCGCGGTGGGTGGCGGTGTTGAACCAGGATTCCAGCGAGCGGATCTGGTCGATGCGTATTTCCTTGGACGGCGCGCGCTTGGCGGCGCCCGTGGCGGGTTCGGCGTCTTCCGAGGGCTCGGCGGCGTCCGCCCCCTCTTCCACGGCGACGGCCTCGGGCCGGATGCGGCGCAAGTCGGGATGGTTGCCGCTGGCGAACCAGGCACAGGCGGCGCAGTGGCCGCAGGCCAACCCGTTCACGGGGGACTCGCAAAGCAGACTGGCGGCCGCCGCGACCGCGAAGTCCAGCTTGCCGATACCGGCCAGTCCGTGGATCAGCCAGGCGTGCGCGAAGCGGTCGCGGTTGCCCAGCCAGTTCCGCGCGGTTTCCTCCTGCCAGGGCAGGAATTGCGGCGCGTTGGACGTAGCGCCTTCCTCGTCCTTGGTGGCGCGGGTGGCGTTCATGCCGCCTGTCCCAGCAATTCGCGCAGCCCCGCTTCCAGGCCGGCGCGGACCTGAGCGATAGTCTGGGTCGAATCGACGACGCGGATGCGCTCGGGATCGGCCTTCGCGCGCGCATGGTAGGCCTCGCGGGTGCGCTCGAAGAACGCCGCGCCTTCGCGCTCGAAGCGGTCGGGCTCGCGCGCATCGGCCAGCCGCGCGCGCGCCACTTCCAGCGGCACGTCGAAGAGCCAGGTGCGGTCGGGGCTGCCCGCCTGCATCCAGTCTTCCAGCGCCGCCACGCGCGCCGCGCCCAGGCCGCGGCCGCCGCCCTGGTAGGCGTAGGTCGCGTCCGTATAGCGGTCGCAGACCACCCAGGCGCCGCGCGCCAGCGCCGGCTCGATGACCTGGCGCTGATGCTCGCAGCGAGCCGCGAACATCAGCAGGGTCTCGGTGTCCAGGCCCATCGGGTCGGACAGCAGCAAGGCGCGCAGCTTCTCGCCCAGCGGCGTGCCGCCGGGCTCGCGGGTGGACACCACGTCCAACCCCTGCGCGCGCAGGAAATCGGCGATCCAGACGGTGTGCGTGCTCTTGCCCGCGCCGTCGACGCCCTCCAGCGTGATAAAGCGTCCGCGCGTGGTCATTGGTCTTGTCCTTGTGCTGGTGCCGGGGTCGGATCCTGGCTCGATTCTGGCGTGGGCTGCGCAGCGGGCGCCGGAGCCGGGCTGGGGCTGGCGGACGGCGCCGGAGCCTGACTGGAACTGCCGGAGGCCGCCGGGCCGCCGTTGGCCGGGCCGCGGTTCGACGCCGGCGCCGGCGCGGCATTCTGGCCCTGGCCCTGGCCCAGGATGTAGCGCGAAACGTTGCGGTTGTGCTCGGACAGGTTGACCGAGAACTCGCTGGTGCCGTTGCCACGGGAAACGAAGAAGAGGTACTTGTGCTGCTCGGGCTGCACCGCCGCCAGCAGCGCCGCGCGGCCCGGCGCCGCGATCGGCGTGGGTGGCAGGCCGGGACGGGTATAGGTGTTCCAGGGCGTGTCGGTCTGCAGGTCGCGCTTGCGGATGCGGCCTTGGTAGGCCTCGCCCATGCCGTAGATCACCGTGGGATCCGTCTGCAGCAGCATGCCGATCTTGAGCCGGTTGGTGAATACGCCGGCCACGCGGCGACGGTCTGGTCCATGGCCGGTTTCCTTTTCCACGATGGACGCCAGCACCAGGGCTTCGTAGGGCGTGGTCACCGGCAGGTCCGACTGGCGCTGGGCCCAGGTGTCGCGCAGGATGCGCTGGCCTTCCTGATAGGCGCGGCGCAGCAGATCGTAGTCGGTGCTGCCAGGGGTGAAGATGTAGGTGTCCGGGAAGAACAGCCCTTCCGGCTGCTTGATATCGGACCCCAGGCGTTCCATCAGTTCTTCATCGGTGGTTTCGCCCAGCGTCTGCTTGACGTCGGGATGCGAGCGCAGCGCCTGGCGGATCTGGCGGTAGGTCCAGCCTTCCAGGAAGGTGATCTGCCGCTGCGTCATGTCGCCGCGCGCCAGGCGTTCGAGCAGTTGCCAGGGCGAGTCGCCGTTGATGGCCTGGTAGCCGCCGGCCTTCATCTGCTTGTCGAGTTCGGACAGGCGCGCCATCCAGATGAAACCCGGCTCCCAGACCGGCACGCCGGCCTCGTTCAGGACGCGCGCAACCGTGCGCGGACTGCTGCCCGGATCGACCACGAAATCGATCCTGTCGGACGACAGATGCATGGGTTTGTGCATCCAATACCAGGCGCCGCCCACGGCCGCGGCGGCGGCCAGCGCGATCAGCAGGAACAACCACAAGACGTAAAAAAAGAGTCGCTTCTTCATAAGTGTCGGAAGTTTAATTGATCGCGCGGACCTGGCGCGCCAAAAGAGGGGCCAGAACGCTGCGCACGTCCCTGCGCGCGGCGGGGACATGGCCCTGCCGGCAGGGGAAGGCGGCTATCATCTGCTCTTTGACGATGCGAGCAACACCGCCTCCATGCACGCTTTCCATACTTCGATTCCCGCGCGCGCCGAAGGTTGCGCGCAAGTCGCGCCGCTGGAAGATTTCCAGGTCTTCGCGGCTTCCGGCGCGGACGCCCTCACCTTCCTGCATGGCCAGCTGACGCAGGACGTCACCGGCCTGCCGCAGGACGCCGCCCGCCTGGCCGGCTACTGCACGGCCAAGGGCCGCCTGCTGGCCACGCTGGTCATGTGGCGCGGCGCCCTCGGCAGCGCGGACGACGCGCCCCAGCTTTACGGCATGGTGCGCCAGGACCTGGCCCCGGCCCTGCTCAAGCGCCTGTCCATGTTCGTGCTGCGCGCCAAGGCCAAGCTGGCGGCCACGCCGCTGCACGTGGCGGGCGTCACGGCGGCCTCGGACGCCGACGCCGCCGCGCTGGAAGCCGCCGCCGGCGCGCTGCCGCGCGAGCCCTGGCAGCGCGCCGACTTGCCTTCGGGCACCTGGATCGCCGCCCCGTCCGCCGGCGCGGACCTGCGCTGGTGGTGGATCGCGTCGGACGAACAGCTGGACCAGTCGGCCGCGCTGGCAGGCGCCTTGGGCCTGGCCTCCGCCGCGCAATGGCACGCCGCCGACCTGGCCGCCGGCATACCGTGGATCACCACGGCCACCCAGGACGTGTTCATTCCGCAGACGGTCAACCTGGACCTGATCCAGGGCGTCAGCTTCACCAAGGGCTGTTATCCCGGCCAGGAAGTCGTGGCGCGCAGCCACTACCGCGGCACGGTCAAGCGCCGCATGGCCTACGGCACCATCGCCGACGCCGCCGTGCAGGATCAGGCACTGGCCGGCGTGGACGTCTACGACGCCACCCAGCCGGGCGAGCCCACCGGACGGATCGTGGATGCCGCCGGCAAGGATGGCGTCGTGTCGGTGCTGTTCGAAACCACTCTGGCGGCGTTGCCGGAAGGCGACCTGCGCCTGGGCGCCGCGGACGGTCCGCGCATTGCGGCGGCACCGCTGCCCTACTCCATCACGCCCTGAGTCCGCGGCCCGCCATGCGCTGAATCCCCGGCCCGCCCTGCGCGGGCCGATTTCATTGCGGCCCTAGGCCGCCACGCCGAACAGCGCGCCCACGCCCGCCGTCACGGCCATGGCCAAGGCGCCCAGGACCGTCACCCGCAATGCGGCCGGCCCCTTGGGCGCGCCCCCGGCCTGGGCCGCCAGCGCACCCAGGCCGGCCAGACAGACGACGGATGCGCCTATGACCCAGCCGATGAGCTGCGGCACGGGCACGACCGCCGCCACCACCAGCGGCAGCGCCGCGCCCCCGGCGAACGATGCCGCGGACGCCACGGCAGCCTGCACCGGCCGGGCACGGTTGTGCAGGGAGATACCCAGTTCATCGCGCGCATGCGCGTCCAGGGCGTCGTGGCTGGTCAACTGGCGCGCCACCTGCTCCGCCAGATCGCGCGTCAGGCCGCGGTCCACGTAGATGCCGATCAGTTCGTCCAGTTCCTCGCCGGAGTTGCGCTTGAGCGAGCGCTGCTCCATGCGCAGGTCCGCGGCTTCCGTGTCGGCCTGGGACTGCACCGACACGTATTCGCCCGCCGCCATCGACAGCGCGCCGGCCACCAGGCCGGCCAACCCCGAGGTCAGGATGGCTCCGTGCGTGGCTTGCGCCGCGGCGACGCCGGTGATGATGCTGGCGGTGGAGACGATGCCGTCGTTGGCGCCCAGCACTGCCGCGCGCAGCCAGTTGCTGCGGAAAATCCGATGGTGTTCTTTTGAAGGCATTGCCAGCTACCTGTGCGACGCGCGACAAACGCGCGGCGGATCCGGCCGCCTGGACGGACCCGCCGCGCGCGGGAGATTCAACGCGGCGTCACGCGCACCGCGGTAAGCAAGCCTATCACGCAAAGCGTGGCTTGCTCGCCGTCGTAGGCATGGACTTCCACCTGGCAGACGGACAGGCGCTTGCCGGGCTTGACCACGCGGCCGCTGGCCACGTAGCGGCTGCCCTTGGCGGGCGCCAGGAAGTTCATCTTGAACTCCGAGGTCAGCACATCCTCGCCCGGCGCGAACAGGCTGTAGGCGGCGTAGCCGCCCGCGCTGTCGGCGATGGTGGTGGAAATGCCGGCATGCAGAAAGCCGTTCTGCTGGCACAGGTCGGCGCGGTAAGGCAGCACGATGTCCACCCTGCCCGGCTCGACCACGTCCAGCTGCGCGCCCAGCAACTTCATGATGCTTTGCCGGGCGAAGCTCTCCTGGACCCGGCCGGCCGGGTCCAGCGGCGCTTGCGAGGGTGCCATGTCAGTCCTGCTCGCGCTTGACCAGGTTGACGATGCTGGAGAAGTCCAGCTTGCCCGAACCGCCGGCGCTATGCAGCGAATACAGATTGCGCGCCAGCTCGCCCAACGGAATCGAGGCCCGCGCCGACAAGGCCGCCTCGGCCGCGAGGCCCAGGTCCTTAAGCATCAGGTCCACGCCGAAACCGCCCGCGTAGCCCTTGGACGCCGGCGCATGCTCCATCACGCCGGGCCAGGGGTTGTAGAGTTCCGTGGCCCAGTTGCGGCCCGAGCTCTTGGCGATGATGTCCGACAGGACCTTGGGATCCAGCCCGTTGGCCACGCCCAGCGCCAGCGCCTCGGAGGTGCCCGCCATCAGGATGCCCAACAGCATGTTGTTGCAGATCTTGGCGACCTGGCCCGCGCCGGCCGGGCCGGCATGGAAGATGTTCTTGCCCATCTTTTCCAGGATCGGGCGGGCGCGTTCCAGCGCCGCGGTCTGGCCGCCGACGATGAAGGTCAGCGTGCCCGCGGCCGCGCCGCCCGTACCGCCAGAGACCGGGGCGTCGATCATGGCGATGCCGCGCACGTCGGCCGCCTGCGCCACCTTGCGCGCCGAATCCGGCGCGATGGTGCTGCATTCGATGACCAGCGCGCTCGACGGGATCTTGCCCAGCAGGTCCTCGCCCAGGTACAGGCCTTCCACGTGCTTGCTGGCCGGCAGCATGGAAATCACCACCTCGGCGCCCTTGACCGCTTCCGACGCGGACGCGGCGGCCTTGGCGCCGGCGTTCGTCAGGCTCTTGACTGTCGCGGGCACCAGATCGTAGACCGTCACGCTGTGGCCGGCCTTGACCAGGTTCAATGCCATGGGCGCGCCCATATTGCCCAAACCGATAAACGCGATGCTGCTCATGATGTCTTGTCTCCTGTTGCTATTGCTATAGGTGTGGAACCATCGTGTACTGCGTTGCGGCGCCGGCGGGCGGCGGCGGAACCGCCGCCGCGGGGCGCTAGCGCCCTTCCTTGCCCAGGTCGTCCAGCGGGTGGGGCTCGCCCTCGGGCCAGGGCTCGTCAAAGAATTTCTGCACCCAGGCGTCGGTCGCCATGTCGATGACGGCCGGGTTCCAGCGCGGCTTCTTGTCCTTGTCGATCAGCAAGGCGCGGATGCCTTCCGCGAAATCGCCGTGGGCGGTGCAAGCCAGCGCCGCGATGTACTCGACACGGAACACGTCGTCCAGCGAACGCAGGCGCAACCGCTGCTGCAGCGTGAACGCCAGGCGCACCGACCCCGGGGAACCCGCCAGCATGGTCTGCGCGGCGCGCGCCAGCCAGGGATCCTCGTGGTCCTTCAGCGCGGCCAGCTCTTCGTAGATGTCGTCCAGGCGGTTGCCGTTGCACAGGCTGTTGATCAGGAACGAATGCTGGCGCAGATGGCCCGGCGCAAGCGGCGTCTTGGGTTCCAGCGCCGTCAGGGCGCGGCGCAGCAGGCCGTCGTTGATCGAGCGCGGCGGAATGGCGTCTTCCGCCCCGCCCGCCGCCTGCCCGGCCCAGGGTTGCTCTTCCAGCGAGGCCAGCAGCTTGGGCCAGTCCGCGTGGTCCAGACGGAAATCCGCCAGGCCGGCGAAGAATGCGTCCGACGTGCCCAGTTGCGCGCCGGTCAGGGCCAGGAACAGGCCGATGCGGCCAGGCATGCGGTTCAGCAGCCAGCTGCCGCCCACATCCGGGAACAGGCCGATCGTGACTTCCGGCATGGCCAAGCGGGAACTCTCGCTGACCACGCGGTGGCTGGCGCCCATCATCAGACCGATCCCGCCGCCCATGACGATGCCATGGCCCCAGCACAGCACGGGCTTGGGATAGGTGTGGATGCGGTAGTCCAGGCGGTATTCGTGTTCGAAGAAGCGGCGCGCGTAGGCGTTGTTCCAGCCTGGCTTGCCCGCGTTTTCGCTCATGCTGCGGTACAGGCCGTGCAGGTCGCCGCCGGCGCAGAAGGCCTTGTCGCCCGCGCCCTGCAGGACCACCAGGGCCACGCCGGGATCATGCGCCCAGGCATCCAACTGCGAGGCCAGCAGGTCCACCATTTCCAGCGACAGGCCGTTCAGGGTCTGCGGCGAATTCAGCGTCGCGATCCCGAACCCCACTCCATTGGCAGCGGTTTTTTCTTCGAACAGCACCGGTGCATTCATCTTATGTCGGCTCCTTTTTCCAACAATTGGCGGGCGATGATCACGCGCATGATCTCGTTGGTCCCCTCCAGAATCTGATGAACGCGAGTATCGCGCACCAGACGCTCCAAGGGATAGTCCCGCAGGTATCCATAGCCGCCGTGGATCTGCTGCGCGTCCAGGCAGATCTGGAAACCCATGTCGGTGGCGAAGCGCTTGGCCATGGCGCAATAGGTCGCCGCGTCGGGCGCACCGGCATCCAGCTTGCAGGCGGCCAGGCGCACCATCTGACGGGCCGCCACCAGATGCGTCGCCATGTCGGCCAGCTTGAACTGCAGGGCCTGGAACTCGGCCAGGCGGCGGTTGAACTGGCGGCGTTCGTCCATGTAGCGCCGGGCCGCGTCCAGCGCGCCTTGCGCCGCACCCACCGAGCAGGTGCCGATGTTGATGCGCCCGCCGTCCAGGCCCTTCATGGCGATCTTGAAGCCCTCGCCTTCCTGGCCCAGCATGTTGGCGGCCGGCACCCGCACGTTCTCGAACGTGATGGGCCGTGTGGACTGGCTGTTCCAGCCCATCTTCTCTTCCTTGCGGCCGTAGGCTATGCCCGGGCTGTCGGCGGGAATCGCGAACGCGCTGATGCCGCCCGCGCCCTCGCCCCCGGTGCGCGCCATGACCACCAGCAGGTCCGTGTCGCCCGCGCCGGAAATGAAGGCCTTGGCGCCGTTGACGATGTATTCGTCGCCCTGGCGTTGCGCCCGGGTCGACAGCGACGCGGCGTCCGAGCCCGCCCCGGGCTCCGTCAGGCAGTAGGAAGCCAGCTTCTGCCCGCTGGCCAGCAACGGCCCCCAGGCCTCGCGCAAACCGGGCTGGCCCCAGTTGCCGACCATCCAGGTGGCCATGTTGTGGATCGTCAGGAAGGCCGTGGTCGAGGGGTCGACCGCCGCCATTTCCTCGAACACCAGGGTGGCGTCCAGGCGCGGCAACCCCAAGCCGCCGATGTCCTCGCTGGCGTAGATGGCGCAGAAGCCCATCTCGCCGGCCCGCGCGAACGCCTCGCGCGGGAAGATGCCTTCGGCGTCCCAGCGCGCGGCGTGGGGCGCCAGTTCACCCTCCGCATAGTCGCGCGCCGCCTGCGCAAAAGCGCGTTGCTCGTCGGTCAGTTCCAAGTCCACAGCCTGTCTCCTGTTGTACTGAGTATTGTCTGTTGGCGTTGCTGCCGTCTCGTGAACGCCAGCCTGCCGATTTTGACATGACGTTGACGTAAACGTAAATGCGTGACGATGCCTATCTTACGCCGGAAGCCGGCACGGAATTTGTCCTATTTGCGACATTGTGCGGGCGGCCGGCCGCCCCGCGAGCCGTTGCCTACAACAGTCCGGCCGGGCGAATTCTGCCGTTCTTCGCCGTCTTGGCGCGGCGGTGTTCGGCGCGGCGGCGGCGCGATTCCTTAGGGTCGAAACTCAGGCCGCGGTAGATCTCCACGCGGTCGCCGTCGGCCAGCCGCGCCTGCGGCTCCGTGGCCCTGCCAAAAATGCCCACGCCCCGGCTCCAGGGCTGCACCACCGGAAAGGCCTCGGCGAAGCCGCTGGCCGCCAGCGCCTCGGCCACGGTGGCGCCGGCGGGCAGGCGCAACTCGCGCAGCCAGACGTGGCCTGGCAAGGCATAACAGACGCAGACGCCAATCTGCGGCGTCGCGGACGGCTCATTCGCCATACTTGGCCTGCGCGCGCTTGGTGAAGGAATCGATGAAGCTGGTGGCGATGCGGTTGAACACCGGGCCCACCACCATTTCCAGCGCCCGGTTGGAAAACGCGTACTCCATGGTGAACAGGACCTTGCACGCGTCCTCGGCCAGGGGCTGGAACTCCCAGTGCCCCACCAGGCTGGAGAACGGACCGTCGACCAACTCCAGGTCGATCCGGTCGGGATAGGCATGGGTGTTGCGGGTGGTGAAGCGCTGCTTCATGCCCGCAAAACTGATCAGGATGGAGGCCTGCATGCCGTGCTCGTCGCGGGTCTGCACCTCGGCCCCGCCGCACCACGGCATGAACTCGGGGTACTTCTCCACGTCGGCGACCAGATCGAACATCTGGGCGGCGCTGTAAGGCACCAGGACGGATCGCTGTACTTTGTGCATCGACTATCGCAAATGGCTAGAATGGCAAGATTTTACCGGCACAACAGACCTGGGGCCAAAATAGGCAAACCCGCTGGCACCGCCACAGGCGACTCCATCGGCGCGCCCTGCAGGCGCGGCACCCAGGCACAAGGGCTTTATGAGCATTATCGACAATCGCAAGGCCACGCACGACTATTTCATCGAAGACCGCTACGAGGCCGGCCTTGTGCTGCAAGGCTGGGAAGTCAAGGCGATCCGCGATGGCCGCGTGCAGCTCAAGGAAAGCTACGTCATCGTGCGCGACGGCGAACTGTACCTGCTGGGCATGCACGTCAGCCCCCTGCCCACGGCCTCCACGCATATCCACCCCGATGCCATGCGCACGCGCAAGCTGCTGCTCAAGGCCGAGGAAATCAGCAAGCTCATCGGCAAGGTCGAGCAGCGCGGCTACACGCTGGTGCCGCTCAACCTGCACTACAAGAACGGGCGCATCAAGCTGGACTTCGCGCTGGGCCGCGGCAAGAAGCTGTTCGACAAGCGCGACACTGCGCGCGAAAAGGACTGGCAGCGCGAGAAGGAACGCATCATGAAGCACGACACCCGCGCCCCGCGCCGCGGCAAGGACGACTGATTCAGGCGGCCTCGGGCAGCGGCTGGCGTTCCGCCTCCTGCCCCGGGCCCACAATGCGGTTGCGCCCCGCCGCCTTGGCCGCATAGAGCTTGCGGTCCGCCCGCTCGAAGAACGCCTGCAGGCTTTCCCCGGGCACCCAATCCGCCACCCCCGCGCTGAACGCATAGGAAATGATGCTGCCGCCGTGCGCACAGGGCGTGCGGCGCACCGAATCCAGCAGCCGGCCCGCCACCTCCATCACCGCGTCGCTGCGCATGTCCGGAAACAGCACCGCGAATTCCTCGCCGCCCACCCGGCCCACGTGGTCGCCGGTGCGCAGCGTGGCCGTGGCCAGCAGGCCGAAATGGCGCAGCACCGCATCACCCGCGGCGTGGCCGTGGGTGTCGTTGATGCGCTTGAAATGGTCGATGTCCAGCAACAGCAGCGTCAGCGGCCGCCGCGTGCGCAAGGCCTGGGCGCAATAGCGCTCCGCCTGCAGCCACCATGCTTTGCGCGACATCAGCCCGGTCAGGAAGTCGGTGCTGGCCTCCTGCTCGCGGTCGGCCAGCATGCGGTCGTGGATGATCATGATGGTGCCCAGGGTCAGGCACGGCATCGTCAGCACGCCCAGGGTCATGAAGACGGTGTTCCACACGGTGGGCAGCAACAGGGCCTGGGGCGTTGCGATGTCCAGCAAGTAAACGCCGGCGCGCGTCATACATACGGCCGCCGACACCAGAGCCACCACGCGGACGAAATGGTAAGCGTAGCGCGACCGGTTGGCCGGCATGCCGCGCCCCACGGTGACGACGATAGCGACCATGAACGCGGCCATCAGAGCCGACATGGCCACCATGCGCGGCCCGACCTCGGGTTCGATGTAGGTATAGCCAGCCAGCACCAGCAGCGTCGCGCCCGAGGCCAGCACCATCAGGCGCCTGGGCACCGGCAGCCCGACCAGCCGGCGCAAGCCCGTGTAGTAGGCGCAAAGCGCCAGCGCCACCGCGGTATTGGACGCGATCACCGACAGCCACAACGGCGCATCGGTGATCTGCAGCGCATAGAGTCCGAAGGCTGCCAGCGTCAGCAGATTGGCGCGTATCGCTTCCTTGATGCCCGCCATGCCGCTGCGGGCCAGCGACCCGAGCACGCACAGCGCAAGCACTCCCGCCAGTGCTGCTATCAGAAGCAAATTAACGGGAGCGATCATCGTCGGGCGCCCGAAGGCGCGGATATCAGCTGTTGCGGGTGGACTTCACGATGGTCATGGCGGAGGCGATCATGCCGCCCACGTCCGACAGGTTCGCCGGCAGGATCAGCGTATTGCCTTCCTTGGCGACATTGCCGAACGCCTCGACGTAGCGTTCTGCCACCTTCAGGTTGACGGCTTCCATGCCGCCCGGTTGGCGCACCGCGTCCGCCACCTGGGTGATGGCCTTGGCAGTGGCCTCGGCGATCGCCAGCACCGCGGCGGCCTCGCCCTGCGCCTGGTTGATCTGCGCCTGCTTCTCGCCTTCCGAACGGGCGATCGCGGCTTCGCGTTCGCCGGTGGCGATGTTGATCTGTTCCTGGCGGCGGCCTTCCGAGGCCGCGATCAGGGCGCGCTTTTCGCGCTCGGCGGTGATCTGCGCCTGCATCGAGCGCAGGATCTCGTTGGGCGGGGTCAAGTCCTTGATTTCATAGCGCAGGACCTTCACGCCCCAGTTCAGCGCCGCCTCATCCAGCGACGAGACAATGTTGCTGTTGATGGCGTCGCGTTCTTCGAAGGTGCGGTCCAGCTCCATCTTGCCGATGACGGAACGCAAGGTGGTCTGCGCCAGCTGCGTGATGGCCGAGATGTAGTTCGACGAGCCGTACGATGCGCGCATCGGGTCCGTCACCTGGAAGTACAGCACGCCGTCGACCTGCAGCTGTGTGTTGTCGCGCGTGATGCAAACCTGGCTGGGCACGTCCAGCGGGATTTCCTTGAGCGAGTGCTTGTACGACACGCGTTCGATGAACGGAATGACGAAGCCCGCGCCCGGCGACAGGACCCGGTCGAACTTGCCGAGGCGCTCGACCACCCAGGCATGCTGCTGAGGCACGATGGCGATCGCCTTGATGACTATCAGGATCGCCAACGCGACGATGACGAGCAGGACGATGGTGGATGTTTCGATCATCATGATTCGGAGCCTCTCCTTCTGGTAAATACATTCATGGACGCCGCCAGGACGGCGCGGACGCCCGCAGCCGGTCCCGCCCGCGGCGGGCCGGCGGTGTTCAGGCCTGGCCCGGCTTGCCTTTGGGGGTCAAGACCAGGATCGAGCCGCGCATTTCGGTGATGGTCTGTTCGCCCGCGACCGGCGCATGCCCGCGGGCCAGTTCCGCGTGCCAGTGCGCGCCGCGGTACCAGACGCGCGCGGTGCCCTGGTCGGACCAGGCTTCGACCGAGACCGTCTGGCCGATGTCCAGGTTGACGTCCGCATTGCGGGCCGAATTAACCTCGCGCTTCTTCAGCACGCGGGTCTTGCGCAGGACCAGCAGGCCCACCAGCAGCACGATCCCGCAGCCGAGCAACTGCCATTCCAGGCCAGTGCCGAGCCAGGCGGCCACGCCCCCGGCAGCCAATCCCAGGGCCACCAGCAGCAGATAGAAAGTCCCCGTCGCCAATTCCCCGATCAGGGCCAGCGCGGCCAGTCCCAGCCAAATCCACATAGTTTTTCTTCGCCCGAAAGGATGAGTATCTGTGCGGAATTGTACGTATTTCCGGGACGGAACGGGAAAGGCGTTTGCGTCACGGACAATAGCGCTGGATTATGATGTGCGCTGGCGGTGGACCTCACTCCGGACCCCGGCGCCCGCATCCTTTACGCACTAGCCCCCAATGACCGCTGCAATACCTACCGCTCTTCCCGTCCTGATCCTGCACACCGGCGATCCGGACGACACGCTCAAAAGCCAGTTCGGCGGCTATGCCGAACAACTCGCTCAGGCCGCCGGCCTGACGCCCGAAACCATGGAAATCGTGCCCGTGCACGAAGGCCAGCGGCCACGGGATCCGTCCAGCTACCGCGCCGCCCTGATCACGGGCTCGCCTGCCATGGTGACCGACAAGGAACCCTGGAGCGAAGACGCAGCCGCCTGGCTGCGCCAAGCCGCGGCGGCGGGCCTGCCCATGTTCGGCGTGTGCTACGGCCACCAGCTGCTGGCCTACGCGCTGGGCGGCAAGGTCGGCTACAACCCCGCCGGACGCGAAGTCGGCACACAGACGGTAGAACTGCTGCCGCCCGCCGTTGGCGACAAGCTGCTGGCCGGACTGCCGCCCACCTTCCCCGCCCAGATGCTGCACGCGCAGACCGTGCTGCAGCCGCCGCCTGGCGCCGCCGTGCTGGCGCGCTCGGACCTGGACGAGCACCAGATGATCCGCATCGGGCGCAACGTGTTTTCGACCCAGTTCCACCCCGAATTCGGTCCCGACTTCATCCGCGCCCATCTGGAACGCTTCGGCCGCCGCTACGCCGCCGAAAACCTGGACGTCCCGGGACTGTCCGCCAATGTCCGCGCCACGCCGGTGGCGGGCGGCCTGCTGCGGCGTTTCCTCGACGCCTACGCGCCCGCATAGCGGCAGCGGCCGCCGGCGCCTTCAGGGGCCGGCGCAATATCCGGAGTGCGGCGGCGGACGACATTTGAGACGATGGGTCCAAGCGCGCCTTCCGCGCGCATCGGGAGCTGATTCATGAACCAAGCCGCCTTGAGCAAACAGCACGCCGCCGCCATCGAGCGCGCGTGCCGCGCGCTGGAAGCCGGGCAAGCGCCGGACCTGTCCGCCCTGGCCGAACAGGCCGGCATGAGCCGCTTCCATTTCCACCGGGTCTTCAAAGCGGCTACCGGCATCACCCCCAAGGCCTATGCCGACGCCCTGCGCGCCAGCCGCGCCCGCGAACACCTCAAGCAAAGCGCCAGCGTCACGGATGCCATGTACGACGCGGGCTTCAATTCGAGCGGCCGCTTCTACGAAGCCGCCCCGGCCATCCTGGGCATGACGCCCACCGCCTTCCGCAGGAACGGCGCCGGCGTGGACATACGCTTCGCCGTCGCCCAGTGTTCCCTGGGCGCGCTGCTGGTGGCGGCCAGCGATACCGGCATCTGCGAGATCGCCCTGCACGAAGACCCTGAACAACTCGTGCGCAACCTGCAGGACCGCTTCAAGGCCGCCCGCCTGATCGGCGCCGACGCGCAGTTCGAAGGCTGGGTGGCAGCGGTCGTGGGCTTCGTCGAAGACCCCTCGCGCGGCCTGGACCTGCCGCTGGACGTGCGCGGCACCGCCTTCCAGCGCCAGGTGTGGCAAGCCCTGCGCGAAATCCCCGTGGGCGAGACCGCCACCTACACCGACATCGCCGAACGCATCGGCTCGCCGCGCGCGGTGCGCGCCGTGGCCCGCGCCTGCGCCACCAACAACATCGCGCTGGCCATACCCTGCCACCGCGTGGTGCGCACCGACGGCTCGCTGGCCGGCTACCGCTGGGGCATAGACCGCAAGCGCGAACTGATCGCGCGCGAAGCCCGCGCCGCATAGCGGGCGCCGCGCGACAGGCGCGGTCTGGCCTGCGCCGCGTTGCGGACGCCGCGGGACAAGCTCGGCCTGGCCTGCGCCGCACATGTCCCGCGCATAAAAAAACCCCGCGCCTCCGAAGGCGCGGGGTTTTCACATGAACCAGGCGATCAGCCCTTGGCCAGACGCTGCCAGGTATCGACCACGGTGTCCGGGTTGAGCGACATCGACAGGATGCCCTCGTCCTTCAGCCATTGCGCGAAGTCCGGATGGTCGCTGGGGCCCTGGCCGCAGATACCGACGTACTTGTTGGCGGCCAGGCAAGCCTTGATCGCGCGGCGCAGCATGAACTTCACGGCCTCGTCGCGTTCGTCGAAGTCGGCAGCCAGCAGCTCCATGCCCGAATCGCGGTCCAGGCCCAGCGTCAACTGGGTCATGTCGTTCGAACCGATCGAGAAGCCGTCGAAGTACTGCAGGAACTCGTCGGCCAGGATTGCGTTGGACGGGACTTCGCACATCATGATGAGCTTCAGGCCGTTTTCGCCGCGAGCCAGGCCATGCTTGGCCAGCAGGTCCACCACCTTGGCCGCCTGTCCCAGGGTGCGCACGAAGGGCACCATGATCTCGACGTTGGTCAGGCCCATTTCGTCGCGCACCTTCTTCAGCGCTTCGCATTCCATGCGGAAGCACTCGGCGAAGTCCTCGGCGATGTAGCGCGACGCGCCGCGGAAGCCCAGCATGGGGTTCTCTTCCTCGGGCTCGTAGCGCGAACCGCCGACCAGCTTGCGGTACTCGTTGGACTTGAAGTCCGACATGCGCACGATGACGGGCTTGGGATAGAAGGCGGCGGCAATGGTAGCCACGCCTTCGGCCATCTTCTCGACGAAGAACGCGCGCGGGCTGGCATGGCCGCGGGCTGCCGATTCAACGGCCTTCTTCAGTTCGCCATCAACGTTCGGATAGTCCAGCACCGCCTTCGGGTGGATGCCGATGTTGTTGTTGATGATGAATTCCAGGCGGGCCAGGCCCACGCCGCCGTTCGGGATCTGGGCGAAGTCGAAGGCCAGCTGCGGGTTGCCCACGTTCATCATGATCTTCAGATCGATGGCGGGCATGTCGCCGCGGCGCACTTCTTCCACTTCGGTTTCGATCAGGCCGTCATAGATGCGGCCTTCGTCGCCCTCGGCGCAAGACACGGTCACGGCCTGGCCTTCCTTCAGCACGTCGGTCGCGTTGCCGCAGCCCACGACAGCCGGAATGCCCAGTTCGCGCGCGATGATCGCCGCGTGGCAGGTACGGCCACCGCGGTTGGTGACGATGGCGGAAGCGCGCTTCATCACGGGCTCCCAGTTGGGATCCGTCATGTCGGTGACCAGCACGTCGCCCGGCTGGACCTTGTCCATGTCGGAGATGTCGCCGACCACGCGCACGGGGCCCGCGCCGATCTTCTGGCCGATCGCGCGGCCGGTGATCAGGACCTGGCCGGTGGCCTTCAGGCGGTAGCGCTGCTGGACGTCGTTGGCGCCCTGCTGCGACTTCACCGTTTCGGGACGCGCCTGCAGGATGTAGATCTTGCCGTCGATGCCGTCGCGGCCCCACTCGATGTCCATCGGACGTTGGTAGTGCTTTTCGATGATGACGGCGTAGCGGGCCAGTTCATTGACCTCGTCGTCGGTCAGCGAATAGCGGTTGCGCTCGGACACCGGCACGTCGACCGTGCGCACGGCGCGGCCTTCGGGGCGCTCGGGGTCGAACTCCATCTTGATCAGCTTGGAGCCGATGCGGCGGCCCACGATCGGGTAGTGGCCCTGGGCCAGCGTCGGCTTGAAGACGTAGAACTCGTCGGGGTTGACCGCGCCCTGCACCACGGTTTCGCCCAGGCCGTAGGACGAGGTGATGAACACCACGTCCTGGAAGCCGGATTCGGTGTCGATGGTGAACATGACGCCGGCGCTGCCCTTGTCGGAACGCACCATGCGCTGGATGCCGGCCGACAAGGCGACGTCGGCGTGGGCATAGCCCTTGTGCACGCGATAGGAAATGGCGCGGTCGTTGTACAGCGACGCGAACACGTGGCGGATCTTGTCCAGCACGTCGTCGATGCCGACGACGTTCAGGAAGGTTTCCTGCTGGCCCGCGAACGAGGCATCGGGCAGGTCTTCCGCGGTGGCGGAGGAACGCACGGCGAACGAGCCCTTGCCATCAGCGTCGAGCTTGGCAAAGGCTGCACGGATTTGCGATTCGAATTCGGACGAGAACGGAGCGTCGATGATCCATTGACGGATCTGCGCGCCGGCGTTGGCCAACTCGCGCACGTCTTCGGGGTTCAGCGTGGTCAGGCGTTCAGCGATGCGCTTGTCCAGGCCGGAGGCCTTGAGGAAGTCGCGGAAGGCGTCGGCGGTCGTGGCAAAGCCGCCCGGCACGCGGACACCCGCGCCAGACAGCTGGCTGATCATTTCGCCTAGTGATGCGTTCTTGCCTCCTACCGAGTCCACGTCCGTCATGCGGAGCTGCTCGAACAAAACAACGTACGACATTGAAGTCACCTTTTACAATGGAATGAAAGCGAGTTTGGTCAATGCATCAGGAAGCTGGATCGGAACCGGATCACAGCCCCAATTTACGCGCTGACCAAACTGGCCTTGGACCGCCCTTGGGGTGACTTATAGGGGCCTGATTGTACTCGGTGGAGTGCATCCGGCCATCTGCCTGGTTGGAATTTTTTACACATGACATCTACCCCGATCGTACGCACGGTATACATCGTTTCCGACAGTACCGGCATCACCGCAGAAACCTTCAGCCAGTCAGTGCTTTCGCAGTTTGAGCAGGTGGATTTCAAGCCCATCCGCCTGCCCTTCGTCGACACCCTGGAAAAGGCGGCGGAAGTCGCCATGCGGATCGACCGCAGCGCCCAGGAGGCGGGCGTGCCCCCGATCGTGTTCAGCACCCTGGTCAATCCCGACATCCTGGCTCGTGTTCGCCAGGCGAACGGAATTTTCCTGGACCTCTTCGGCACCTTCGTCAGCCACATCGAACAGGCCCTGGGCCTGAAGTCCAGCCATTCCATCGGCCGCTCGCACATGCAGGCCAACTCGGAAAAGTACCGCAACCGCATCGACGCGATCAACTTCAGCCTGGCGCACGACGACGGCCAATTCGTGAACCAGCTGGACCAGGCAGACGTGATCCTGGTCGGCGTGTCCCGCTGCGGCAAGACGCCCACCAGCCTGTACCTGGCCATGCAATATGCCATCAAGGCGGCCAATTTCCCGCTCACGCCCGACGATTTCGAACGCGGCACCCTGCCCTCGACCATCGCCCCGCATCGCGCGAAACTGTTCGGCCTGTCGATCCAGCCCGAGCGCCTGGCCGAAGTCCGCAATGAACGCCGTCCCAACAGCCGCTACGCGCAGCTGGAACAGTGCCGCTACGAAGTCGCCGAGGCTGAACGCATGATGCGTCGCGAAGGCATCTCCTGGCTGTCCAGCACCACCAAATCGATCGAGGAGATCGCCACGACGGTGCTGCAGGAAGTGGGCCTGGACCGGGGCTGAAAAGCCCGCGCAGGGCCGATTGGCGCATCGACACGGGCAGCGTCACCGGGCGGGACAGCGGCATGAACAGGCTGTCGCCCAGCAGATAGACTCCCAGCAGCTTGCCGGACGAAGCCACCATGCAGGCTTCGCCCCGGCGGCCCGGCAGCGTAAACGGAGCGTCGGCGGAGCGGTAGACGTCGCCCTGGGGCAGAGCCCCGACCCGCAGCCAACGCGAGGCCGCCGGCAGGTCGACTGCCGTCTTGTCCGGCAGCGCCGCCGACACGGCCCGGGATAATCGAATGATGTTGGCTGCGTCGCTGGCGTCCGTGCGGACCATGCCGACCTTCTGGACGCCGCCGGAACCGCAAGCGCCCAGCGCCAGCGCGCATGCGCAAGCCAGCAGCAGCGCCCGCGCCGCGCGTGCACGGCGGCCCCTCTCGGTGTACGGCATTTCTGGCGCCATCATGTTCCCCTCGGGATAACGGCGGGCCACAATCGCCCGCGCAACGGCAAAACCGGTGACGAGACCCGCTTCAGCGCCCGCCGCTCAAGCTCTGGCGGCGCTGTTCAAAAAGGCAGATCGCCGCAGCCGCGCCCACGTTAAGCGATTCCACGGCGGCCATATCGTGCGGGATGCAAATCTTGAGACGCGCGGCAGCCAGCAGCGCGCCAGCCACACCCTGGCCCTCATGGCCGAACACCCAGGCGCAGCGCTCCGGCAGGCGGCCGGCGTACAGGTCCTGCGCGCCGTCCAGCGCGGTGGCCACCAGCGGCACGTTCAGCTTCGGCAACAAGGCCGCAAGGTCGACGTGCTCATGGATCGCCAGGGCGAAATGGGCGCCCTGGCCGCTACGCAGCACCTTGGGCGACCACGCAGCGGCGGTACCGGTGGCCAGAAAGACCCGCTTCACGCCTGCCGCCGCGCAGGTGCGCAGCAGCGTGCCGACATTGCCAGGATCCTGGATGCGGTCGAACAGCACGCAGTTTTCGTCCACGGCGTCAGGCAGATCCAGGACCGGCGGCGTCACCAGGAAGGCCACGCCCTGCCCGCTCTCGACCGCGGCCAGCGACTGCATCAGCCGCGCATCCAACGCCAGGCAGTCGCGGTCCGGCACCGCCGCCGCCAGGGCGGCGATATCCGGCTGGGACAGGCGCTCGACGTCGAAGATCGCCTGATCGGGCGCGCCATGATGCTGCAGCCAGGCCTGGCACAGGTGCACGCCGTCCAGCAGTACCGGAGCGCCGCGCTTGCCGGCGGTGCCGGCAAGCTTGACCAGCGCCTTGACGGCGGGATTGTCGCGGGAACTGATGTGCTTCATGGAGTCAGGCCAAAAGCCTTGATGGGCGCGAAGCTGCGCCGGTGCTCGGCACAGGGACCGTGCTCGCGCAACATCTGCAAGTGCAGCGCCGTTCCGTAGCCCTTGTGCTGGTCGAAGGCGTATTGGGGATACAAGGCGTGCAGGCGCAGCAGATCCGCGTCGCGCGCGGTCTTGGCCAGAATGGAGGCCGCGGAAATCGCGGGCACCAGCGCGTCGCCCTTGATGACGGTCTGCACCGTGCAGCCGAGCTTGGGAGCCTGATTGCCATCCACCAGCGCCAGTTGCGGCACGGTGGACAGGCCCTGGACTGCCCGCTGCATCGCCAGCATCGTGGCGCGCAGGATGTTCAGGCTGTCGATCTCGGCGACGCTGGCGCTGGCGATGCACCAGGCCAGGGCGTGCTCCTGGATTTCAAGCGCCAGCGCCTCGCGCGTGGCGGCCTTCAGCACCTTGGAATCCGCCAGCCCGTCGATGGGCCGGGCGGGATCGAGTATGACGGCCGCGGCGTACACCGCGCCCGCCAGCGGGCCGCGGCCGGCCTCATCGACGCCCGCCGTCACCATGGCCGGCTGCTCCGGGGCCGCGAACAGGTCAGGCTGCTCCACCCGCCACCTCCAGGATCGCCTGCGCGGCCAGCGCTGGCGTATCGCGCAGCAGTTCCTGGTGCAAGGCGGTGAAGCGCGCCTCGATGCGCGCCCTGCCCGCATCGTCGGTCAGGGAGGTCCAGGTCGCTTCCGCGAGCTTTTCGGGAGTGGCGTCGTCCTGCAGCAGCTCGGGCACGGCGAAATCGCGCAACAGCACGTTCGGCAGGCCGACCCAGGGCAGATAAGGGCGTTGCTGGCCGGACTTCCACGCCATGATGCGGCGCATCCAGGGCGACAGCACGTAGGAAATCACCATGGGCCGCTTGTACAGCGCGGTCTCCAGCGTGGCCGTGCCGCTGGCCACCAGCACCGCCGTGGCGGCCTCCATGACGGACCACGCCACTGGCGCCTGGCGTTCGCCGCCCTCGCCATGCAGGTCATGCGCGGTGACGCAGCGCAGGCCCGGCACTGGGTATTGGGCCAGGATGGCCTGGAACTCCGCGCGCCGCTGATCGTTGACCATGGGCACGATGCATTGCAGGGCCGGATCCTTCTTCAGCAGTATCTGGGCGGCTTGCAGGAAGCGCGGCGCCAGCAGGCGGATCTCGGACGAACGGCTACCCGGCAGAATGGCCAGCACTCGGGCATTCTGGTCGATGCCCAGGCGCGCACGCGCGGCGGCGCGATCCGGTTGCATCGGCACCGCGCCGGCCAGCGGGTGGCCGACGTAGGTCACCGGAATGCCTTCCTTGCGGTAGATCTCTTCCTCGAACGGAAACAGCACCAACATGTGCGATACCGATTCGCGGATCTTGTGGATGCGCTCATAGCGCCAGGCCCAAATCGAAGGCCCCACGAAATGCACGGTGGGCGTACCCGCCTGGCGCAACTGGTGCTCCAGGCGCAGGTTGAAGTCCGGAGCGTCGATGCCGACGAAGACGGCGGGCGGTTCCGCCAGCCAGCGGCGCTTGACGTCGCGGTAGGTGCCGAGCAGGCTTGGCAGCCGCTTGAGGGCGTCGACATAGCCGAACACCGTCAGGGCGTGCATGGGATGCCAGGCGTCGAAGTCATGGGCCTGCATCTGCGGCCCTCCGATGCCCTCGCAGCGGACGCCGGCGTCACGCGCTTGCAGACCGGCAATGATGCGACCGGCCAGCAGATCGCCCGAAGGCTCGCCGGCCACCATGCCGATCCGCGAGCTCATGGGCGGATGATGCCGCGGCTCGCGACGTCCAGGAAGTCGAGCAAGGCCTGCAGATGCGGCGCGACCTCGGGCTCCGCCTGCTGACGCGCGCGCAGTTCGGCGCGCGCCGCGTCCAGGGACAGGCCGCGGCGGTAGATGATCTTGTAGGCATCGCGCAGCGCCGCGATGTCGGCGGGCGTGAAGCCGCGGCGCTTGAGGCCTTCGACGTTGATGCCCACCGGGCGGCAGGGATTACCCGCCGCAAGCACAAAAGGCGGCGTGTCCTGCATGAGCGAGCTGTTGCCGCCCGTCATGCTGTGCGCGCCGATGCGCGAGAACTGATGCACGCCGGTCAGACCGCCCACGATGGCCCAGTCGCCGACGTGGACGTGACCGCCCAGCTGCACCGAATTGGCCAAGATGGTGTTGTTGCCGATGTGGCAGTCATGCGCCACATGCACATACGCCATGATCCAGTTGTCGTCGCCCAGCGTCGTGACGCCGCCATCCTGCACGGTGCCGGTGTTGAGCGTGACGTACTCGCGGAAGGTGTTGCGGTCGCCGATTTCCAGGCGGGTAGGCTCGCCTTGGTACTTCTTGTCCTGCGGCATGCCGCCGATGGAGCAATAGCGGTAGAAACGGTTGTCGCGCCCGATGGTCGTCACCCCGTCCACCATGCAGTACGGGCCGATCTCGGTGCCCGCACCGATGGTCACGTTGGGACCGACGATCGCGAACGGACCCACCACCGCGGTCGGGTCGATCTTTGCCGCCGGATCAACGACAGCGGTGGGGTGGATGTTTCCTGCCATTTACTCTTCCAGGCTGCGAATCGCGCACATCAGCTTGGCCGATGCGACCTCCTGGCCGTCGACCGTCGCGCGCGCTTGGTACTTACAGATGCTGCGGCTCAGGCGCTCGGCTTCGACCTCGATGCGCAGCTGGTCACCCGGCACCACGGGGCGGCGGAAACGCGCGCCGTCGATACCGACCAGGTAATACGCGGTCTTGGAACCTTCGCATTTCAGGCCGCCATTTTCGTCTGTGAACGAGAACAGGGCGGAAGCCTGAGCCATCGCTTCCACGATGAGCACGCCCGGCATTACCGGGTGATGCGGGAAATGGCCGTTGAAAAACGGTTCATTGATCGAGACGTTCTTGATGGCGACGATGGACTTGCCTGGCACCATTTCGACGACGCGGTCAATCAGCAGCATCGGATAACGATGCGGCAGCCTCTCCATGATCCCCTTGATGTCGAGTTCCATTTTTCTATGCTTTCCTGCGAAGTAAAGTAATCGTGCGGCGCGGACGCGCCAGGGCGGCGGCGCCCTAGTCCTTTTCCAGCGTCCGCACGCGCCGGCGCAGTTGCGCCAACTGTTGTATCACGGCGGCGTTGCGCTGCCATTCGCCATGTTCCGCATACGGGAAGACCCCGGTATAACGGCCAGGCTTCAAAATGTTCGACGTCACCGCGGTGCCGCCGGAAATATGCACGTCGTCACCCAGCGTCAGGTGACCCGACAGCATGGCAGCGCCGCCTATGGTGCAGCGCTCGCCGATGGTGGTCGAACCAGCCACGCCCACGCAGGCCGCCATGGCGGTATGCGCGCCGATGCGGCAGTTGTGGGCAACCATGATCTGGTTGTCCAGCTTCACGCCGTCGGACACCACCGTGTCTTCCAGCGCGCCGCGGTCGATCGTGGTGTTGGCGCCGATTTCGACGTCATCGCCGACGGTAACCCCGCCCAGCTGGGGAATTTTGCCCCAGGCGCCCTTGCCCAGCGAAGGATCGGGCGCGAAGCCGAATCCATCCGCACCCAGCACGGCGCCGCTATGGATGATCGCGCGCGCGCCCACCTTCACGCCGTCGTACAGGGTGACATGGGCGTGCAGGCGGCTGCCAGGGCCGACCGACGAGCCTGCGCCGATGACGCAGCCCGGGCCGAGCACGCTATCGCGGCCGATGCGGGCGCCGGACTCGATGACGCAATGCGGACCGATGCGCACGCCCTCTTCGATGACGGCGTCCGCCGCGACCACGGCAGTAGGATGCGTGGAAGCCGGCTGCGCAGGATGCCTCGCGGCGTCGAACCACTGCGCCACGCGGGCGTAAAGCAGATAGGGATGCTTACAGACGACCAGCGCGAACGGCGGCCGGGCGTCGCCCTGCGCCTCCAGAGCCTCGGCCACGTCGGGTGAGACGATGACCGCCCCTGCCTGCGTGGCGCCGAGTTGGCTCTGGTAGCGGGGGTTGGCGAGGAAAGCGATTTCCTGCCGACCCGCCGATGACAGGGTTCCGATGCCGCAGACCCGCAAGGGGTCCGAACCGGGAACCGCGCTGATACGCCAGTCCATTCCCTGGGTATTGGCGGCGCTCAACAGTGCTTCCAGCGTTGGCGCGCGGGCAAGATCCAGTAAAACCGGCATGACGTGACGGGAGCTGCTTACTTGCCCAGGCTCTGGATCACCTTGTCGGTGATGTCGATGCGCGGGTTGACCGTCACGGCGTCCTGAATGATCAGGTCGTAGCTTTCCTGCTCGGCGATGCGCTTGATGGCCTCATTGGCCTTCGTCACGATGCCCGAGAATTCTTCGTTGCGGCGGCGGTTGAAGTCTTCCTGGAACTCGCGGCGCTTGCGCTGCAGGTCGGTATCCAGGTTGGACAGTTCGCGCTGGCGCTTGACGCGGTCGGACTCCGACAGGACAGGCGCGTCCTTGTCGAACTTCTCGGCTTGCGAACGCAGGCTGTTGTTCAGGCGCTGGAGCTCGTCGTCGCGCTTCTTGAATTCGGCTTCGATCTTGCTTTGCGCAGCCTTGGCCGGACCCGATTCGCGCAGGATGCGCTCGGTATTGACGAAACCGATCTTCGTGCCTTGAGCCTGCGCAGGAATCGCAGCAGCCGAACCGAGAATGAGCGCACCTACCAGGGCAATGGAGCCGCCCAGCTTGCCGCGGCGCTTGGCGCGCAGCGAATTCGAGGTTTTAAGTGCGGAATCAGACATCATGAAAATCTCACCTTCCAGTAAGGCAAAGCCAAAGTGTGTATTGTGCCACTAAACAGCAAGGGAGCCGGCGGAGCGCCTTTCTCCCTTGTTTTCAAGCGTAACGACGCGCTTAGAAACCGGTCCCGATCTGGAACTGGAAGCTTTGCTTGTCGTCGCCCGGCTTCGAATTGAGCGGACGGGCATAGGACAACTGCAGCGGTCCCATCGGCGACTGCCACGACAGGCCGATACCCGCCGAGAAGCGCCAGCCGCAAGGATCCTCGACCTCGCTGCCCGGCTTGCCGCTGGTGCACTGCAAGCCGCTGCCCGCCGAAACCTGGCCGGCATCCGAGAAGATGAACCAGCGCAGGGTGCGGTCCTTCGAGGCGCCCGGGAACGGCAGGTAAAGCTGCGCGTTGGCGATGATGCGGCGCGTGCCGCCCAGGTAGTCGCCGGTCTTCACGTCGCGCGGACCGAGCGACGAACCTTCGTAGCCGCGGACCGTGCCGATACCACCGGCATAGACGTTCTTGATGATCGGATAATCCTTGCCGCCGTAGCTTTGGCCCCAATCCACCATGCCGTTCAAGGCCAGCGTGTAGGAACCGCCCAGCGGCACGAAATACTGCTGCTGACCCGTCAGCATCGTGTACTTCAGGTCGACGGTCGACAGGTCGGCCTTCAGGCGCGTGTACGAACCCTTGGTCGGAGCCAGGGCGCTGTCGCGGGTGTCCTTGGTCCAGCCGGTGGTGAAGATCACCGAGTTGGTCGAATCGCCATAGTCCCTGACGAACTTCTCGTACGCAGCCGGCGAGTTGTTGAACAGGTCGATCTGGTTGCGTTCGAAGTTCGCGCCGAGCATGATCCGGTCGTATTCCGAAATCGGCACGCCGAAGTTCATGCCCAGGCCCATGGCCTTGACGCGGTAGTCGCCGTCGTTGTTGTTCCAGGGCTCGGTCACGCGGTAGTAGGCGGACGTAGTGCGGCTGATGCCGTCCTTGGTCCAGTACGGATCGGTGTGCGACAGAACCACCGCGCGGTTGGTCTTGCTGGTGTTCAGTTGCAGGGTCAGGTTGGTGCCGCTGCCGAACACGTTGTCTTCACTGATGCCGGCCGACAGAATCGCCTTTTCGGACGAGCCGTAGCCCACGCCCAGGTTGATCATGCCGGTCGGCTTTTCCTTCACGTCGACGTTGACGTCGACCTGGTCGGGCGAGCCCGGGACCGGATCGGTCTTGACGTTGACATCGCTGAAATAGCCCAGGCGGTCGACACGGTCGCGCGAGGTCTTGATGTCCTTGGCGTCGTACCAGGCGGCTTCCTGCTGGCGCATTTCGCGGCGCACGACTTCGTCGCGCGTGCGGGTGTTGCCGCCGATCTGGATGCGGCGCACGTAGACGCGGCGGCTGGGGTCGACGTAGAACGTCAGGTCGGCCTCATGCTTGGCGCGGTCCAGCTGCGGGTTCGGGTTGACGTTGGCGAACGCGTAGCCCAGCTCGCCCAGGTAGTCGGTGATGGCCTTGGCCGAGCCGTTGGCCTTGGCGGCCGAGAACGTCTCTTCCGGCTTGATGTCCACCAGGCCGTTGATTTCCTTGTCCAGGCCCAGCAGGTTGCCGGCCAGCTTCACGCTGCGCACCTTGTAGGGCTCGCCTTCGTGAACGGTGATCGTGATGCGGATGTCCTTGCGGTCCGGCGAAATCGTGACCTGCGGCGGCTCGACCGAGAACTCGAGATAGCCGCGGTCCAGGTAGAACGAGCGCAAGCGCTCCAGATCCCCTTCCAGCTTTTCGCGCGAGTACTTGTCGGTATCGGTGTACCAGGTGAGCCAACCCGGCGTGGTCAGCTTGAATTCGTCGAGCAGATCGCTTTCCGAGAAAGCCTTGTTGCCCACGAAGCGGATTTCCTGGATGCGCGCGACCGAACCTTCGAACACGTCGAAGCTCACGCCCACGCGGTTGCGCGGCAGCGGGGTCACGGTGGAAGTCACTTCGATGCCGTACTTGCCCTTGGACAGGTACTGCTGCTTCAGTTCGTATTCGGCGCGCTCGAGCATGGAGCGGTCGAAAATGCGGCCTTCGGCAAAGCCCACCTGCGCCAGCGAGGTCGTGATGGCCTTGGAGTCGAACTCGCGCATGCCGTTGAAGTTGACCGACGCGATCGTGGGACGCTCCTGCACGACCACCACGACGACGTTGTTGTCGGTCTGGATCTGCACGTCGGTGAAGAAGCCGGTGCCGTAAAGGCGGCGGATGGCTTCGGTCGCTTCTTCCTCGGTGAACTTTTCGCCCACCTTGACGGGGAGATAGCCGAAGACGGTGCCGGCGTCAGTCCGTTGAATCCCTTCTACGCGGATATCCCGCACGACAAAAGGGTCGAAGGCGTGGGCGATGGCCGGTACCAGCAGTGCGGCGATCAAACCCGGCAGTACACCCTTTTTGTGATGAAACATCCGGCGAAAAGACATCCTTGAGTATCCTCGGTCGTGCAAATGGCGGGGGATTTTATGCTAAATCGCGTTCAAGTGAACAAACGCGTGAAATCGTTGAACAGCGCAAGCCCCATCAGACTTGCCAATAAACCTATGCCGGCGCGCTGTCCGATATCGATCCACCTTGCTGGCGGCGGGCTACCCCGCACAATTTCGACGAGATAGTACAGCAGATGACCACCATCCAGCATAGGAATAGGCAGCAAATTTAGTACGCCCAGACTGATGCTGATCAAGGCGATATAGGCGATATACGCAACAATTCCGATTCTGGCGGTCTGGCCGGCGTAGTCCGCAATGGTCACAGGACCGCTGACATTGCGCCAGGAAACGTCGCCCGTCACCATGCGGCCCATCATCCGCAGCGAGAACCACGCAGTGTCCCAGGTGCGGACGGCGCCCTTCCACAGGCTTTCGAACACACCGTAACGCACGGTCACCATGGGCACGTCGCCGCCCAGCTGCACGCCCAGCCGGCCTATCTGCTGGCCGTTGACGGTCTCGGCCCGCGGCGTGACGTTCAGGGAAATATTGGCGCCGTCGCGCGCCAGCGTGAGCGCCAGGGTCTTGCCCGCGCTTTCCTGTATCTGGCGGACCAGGGCCCCGGTATCGGGCGTGGGCACGCCATTCACCGCCAGGACGAGATCGCCGGTCCGCAAGCCAGCCGCTTGCCCTTCTCCGCCATCGTTGACGGCGCGCACTGCGGGCTTGGGTTGGGCCAGCCGGACGCCGGCCGCGGCCAGCGGGTCGCCGCCAGCCGGATCCATCGTGTTGGACGGCAGGACCAGTTCACGCTGCTGCACGGCGCCCGCCGGCGTTCTGACCTCGATCTGGGCCTTGCCGCCGGTGGCCATGACATCCATCAGGCGCCAGCGCGCGTCGGACCAGGAGGCGACTTCCTCGCCGTCGATGGCCAGGATGCGGTCTCCGGCGAGCAGGCCGGCGCTGGCAGCCGGCGTGCCGGCAGCGGGCTGAGCGATGAGCGCCTGGGGCTCCTCGGTGCCGGCCATGTTCAGCCCGGCGTAGAGGACAACGGCAAGAATCAGGTTGAAGATCGGACCGGCGGCGACAATGGCGATGCGCTGGCCGACAGGTTTCCGGTTGAAGGCGCCAGCCGCCTCCGCCGCGCTTGCGCCGGCGGGAGGATCGTCCTGCATCTTGACGTAGCCGCCCAGCGGCAAGGCGGAAACCGCCCACTCGGTGCCGTGACGGTCGGTGCGGCGCAGGATGACCTTGCCAAAGCCCACGGAGAAGCGCAGTACCTTCACGCCGCAAAGACGGGCCACCCAATAGTGTCCCAGCTCATGGAAGATGATCAGGGTGCCAAGCGCAACCGCAAAGGCCAGCAGGGTGAAAAGCATCGGGATCAGGGAAATCTAGGAAATCAGAGGCCAGCGGGCGGCGCCCATGCCTGCATCAGGCCAGGCCCAGGTTGCCCGCGAAGACGCGCGCATCGGAATCAAGCGCGAGCACGTCGTCAAGGCTGTTGAGCGTAACAGATGCTTGCCGCGCCTGCCACTCCAGGGAAGCCTCGATCACGCGCGGAATCCAGGTGTAAGGAAGGCGGCCGGTCAGGAAGGCGTCGACAGCGATCTCGTTGGCAGCGTTCAGCGCCACGCAGGCGCCCTGCCCGGCGCGCAGCGCCGCGAAGGACAGCGCCAGGCACGGGAAGCGGGCCAGATCGGGCTTTTCAAAGTCCAATCGTCCCAGACGGGTCAGGTCCAGCGGACCGACGCCGCTATCCAGGCGCTCGGGAAAGCCCAGGCCATAGGCAATGGGAGTGCGCATGTCGGGCTGGCCCAGCTGCGCCAGCACGGAGCCATCGTCGTACTCCACCATGGAATGCACCACGCTCTGGGGATGCACCACGACTTCTATGCGCTCGGCGGGCATCGCGAACAGCCAATGCGCCTCGATCACTTCGAGGCCCTTGTTGAGCATGGTGGCGGAATCCACCGAGATCTTGCGGCCCATGCTCCAGTTGGGATGGGCGCAAGCTTGGGCCGGCGTCACGTCGTGCAGGTCTTCCAGATCCCGCCCCCGGAACGGGCCGCCCGAAGCGGTCAGCAGCAGGCGGCGGACGCCCGGCGCGGGACGATTCGGCGCGACGGCGCGGCCACCATGGGGCAGACACTGGAAAATAGCGTTATGTTCACTGTCGATAGGCAGCAATTCGGCGCCGTTGTCGCGAATAGCCTGCATGAAGAGCGAGCCGGCGGCGACCAGCGCCTCTTTGTTGGCCAGCAGCACGCGCTTGCCGCTGCGCGCCGCGGCCAAGGCGGCGGGCAGGCCCGCCGCGCCGACGATGGCGGCCATGACCGAGTCGCATTGCGAGTCGGCAGCGGTATCGGCCAGCGCCTGCGCACCGACCCGGATTTCGGGCATGGGCTGCTTGCCGCCCCAGGCCGCAACGAACTTCGCGCGAGCGGCCGAATCGGGCACTACCACGACAGCCGCGCGGCAGGCCAGCGCCTGTTCAGCCAGCCGCTCCATCCGGCTGTAGGCGGACAAGGCATAAACCGCCAGCCGCTCGGGGTGGCGGGCAATCACATCCAGCGTGCTTTCACCGATCGAACCGGTCGATCCCAGCACGACGACGCGTTGAAAAGCGGTCAAAACAACACTCCAGACAAAAGTAGCGCAAACGGCGCGACGGGAAGAATCGCGTCGATGCGGTCATACACCCCGCCATGCCCGGGCAGCAGCGTGCTGGAATCCTTGCGGCCGGCGCGCCGCTTGAGCAGCGACTCGAACAAGTCGCCCACGATCGACAGCACGCCTAGCAATGCCGCGATGGGCAGCGCAAGCCAGAAGGTCCAGCGTTCGACCAGCGCATGCCCGTAAGTGCCTTCCCACAGGCTGGAAAGACCGATCCAGACCACCGCGCCCAGCACGCCGGCGACCGCACCCGCGATCGTCTTGCCCGGGCTGACCCGCGGCGCCAGTTTACGCTTGCCGAACGCGCGGCCGGCAAAATAAGCGGCGATATCCGCGACCCACACCAGCGCCAGCAGCGACACCACGAAGCCCGCGCCGCGCGCCACGAACATCTGCGCCAGCACGGCCCAGGCGGCAAATGCGGCAGGCACGGAAAAAACCGACCAGCCCAGGCTGGCGGGCGGCGCGTCGGAATGCCCGCGCACCACCGCAGTCACGCCGCCGAGCAGCCACACCGCGGCGACCGCTGGCACCACGTAGCGCAATACCCAGGCCGGATCGGCCATGCCGGCGCGGTCGCCAGCCAGCCAGGCCGAGGCCAGCGCCAGCATGCCCGCGAACAGCAGGACGGCCACGCCTATGGAAATCAAGGGGGAAGGCGGTTGCGGCAGCGTCAGACGCAGCCACTCCCAGTTTGCGCAGGCGGCAGCCAGGGCCAACAAGGCGACGAACCACCAGGGGTTCGCGCTGATCATCGCGGCAGCCAGAACGGCCAACAGAACGACTGCGGTAACGATACGCTGGCCCAACATGTGACGGTCTCCTCGTGTACAGCCCTGGAAAGACGCGCTAGTCGCCGTTCGTGTTATTTCGCGCCGTTTTCGCCGACTTGCGCGCTGGTGCGGCCGAAACGGCGTTCGCGCGTGCGGTACCAGTCAAAGGCGGCCGCAAGCTCCGCGGCGCCGAAATCCGGCCAATAGCGGTCCGTGAAGTAGAACTCCGCGTAGGCCATCTGCCAGATCAGGAAATTGGAAATACGCTGCTCGCCACCGGTGCGGATGAACAGATCGGGCTCCGGCGCCCAGGACATGGACAGATGACGGGCCAGGCGCTCCTCGTCCACCAGCTGGGGCTGGGTGGCCAAGCCCGGCTCGGCTGCCAGCATGGCGCGCGTCGCCTGCAGGATGTCCCAGCGCCCGCCATAGTTGGCAGCAACGGTCAGGTGCAGGCGGTCGTTGTGCGCCGTGCGCTCCTGAGCCGCGAAGATCAGCTCTTGCAAGCGGGGCTCGAAGGCCGACAGGTCGCCAATGACGTGCAAACGCACGCCCTGCTCTTCCAGCTTGCCGATTTCGCGCTCCAGCGCCTGCACGAACAGGCGCATCAGCAGTGACACTTCCTCGGCCGGGCGGCGCCAGTTCTCGGAACTGAAGGCGAACAGGGTGAGATAGCGCACGCCGGCTCGGCCGCAGGCCTCGACGACGCGCCGCACCGCTTGCACGCCTTTGGCGTGGCCGGCCGTGCGCGGCAGCAGCCGCCTCGTCGCCCACCGGCCATTGCCATCCATGATGATGGCCACGTGCTCGGGAATGTCGCGGGTAGCGGGAACCGCCTGGGTCGAACTGGTTGCCATTGGTCTGGAGCTGCGCGCGGTGAAACGGCGAAAACGGAATTACGTGAAGAAAAGCCTGCGCCGTCGTTCCACCGCCTGGCAGCAATGCTGCGAATCGATGGACAGGACGGCGCTCAGGCAGGATATCCTGGTCGCCAGGTTGATACGGCCTAGCCTATCACCCTGGCGGCATCCAGGAATTATACGGTCATGATTTCCGCTTCTTTCTGCGTGACCATCTTGTCGATCTCGGCCACGCTGCGGTCCGTCAGCTTCTGGACATCGTCCTGCGAACGGCGCTCGTCGTCCTCGGAGATTTCCTTGTCCTTGACCAGCTTCTTCAACGCTTCATTGGCTTCGCGGCGCAGGTTGCGCACGGCCACCTTGGCGTCCTCGCCTTCGCTGCGGACCACCTTGGTCAGATCGCGGCGGCGCTCTTCGGTCAGGGCGGGCATCGGCACGCGGATGGAGTCGCCCATCGACATGGGATTCAGGCCCAGATCCGATTCGCGGATCGCCTTTTCGATGGCGGAGGCCATGTGCTTCTCGTAGGGCTGCACGCTGATGGTGCGGGCGTCCACGAGGTTCACGTTGCCGACCTGGCTGATCGGCACGGGCGAACCGTAGTACTCGACCTGCACATGGTCCAGGATGCCGGTGTGGGCGCGGCCCGTGCGGATCTTGGCCAGGTTGGTCTTGAGCGTGTCAAGCGACTTGGCCATCCTGGCTTCGGCGGATTTGCGGATTTCTGCGACGCTCATGGAATTTCCTTTTCTTTAAACGTGTACCAAGGTGCCTTCGTCTTCGCCGCTGACCACCCGCTTGAGGGCGCCGGACTTATTGATCGAAAACACTTTGATCGGCAGCTTCTGGTCGCGGCACAGCGCAAACGCGGTGGCGTCCATGACTTCCAGACGGCGGACAATCGCTTCGTCGAAGCTGATGCGCGAGTAACGCGTGGCGGTGGGATCCTTGTTGGGATCCGCGCTGTAGATGCCGTCGACCTTGGTGGCCTTCAGCACGATCTCCGCCCCGATTTCCGCGCCGCGCAGCGCAGCGGCGGTATCCGTGGTGAAGAAGGGATTGCCGGTGCCTGCCGCGAAGATGACGACCTTGCCCTCTTCGAGGTAGCGCAGCGCCTTCGGGCGGATGTACGGCTCGACGACCTGATCGATATTCAGGGCCGATTGCACGCGGGTGTCGACACCCTTGTGCTTGAGCGCGTCTTGCAGCGCAAGCGCGTTCATGATGGTGGCCATCATGCCCATGTAGTCGGCGGTCGCGCGGTCCATGCCCTGCGCACCCGGGGCGACGCCACGGAAAATGTTGCCCCCGCCGATGACGATGGCCAGTTCGACGCCGGTGGCGGCGACTTCGGCGACCTCATCGGTCATGCGGACGATGGTGGAGCGATTGATGCCGAATGCATCTTCGCCCATCAGCGCCTCGCCGGAAAGTTTGAGAAGAACCCGTTTGTATGCTTTGCTGCTCATAGGTGATATCCCGAAGAACAATCCGACGAAAGTGTAAGACAAGAAATAGGCCGGACTAGAATTTAATCTAGCGCCGGCCCTTAAGCACTATACCCTGGGTCAGGCGCGGCCAGCGGCGGCGGCGGCGACCTCAGCGGCGAAATCGCTGGTCTTCTTCTCGATACCTTCGCCGACAACGAACAGCACGAACTTGCTGATCGAAGCGCCCTTTTCCTTGAGCATCTGCTCAACGCTGTGCTTGTCGCTCTTGACGAACGGCTGCGACAGCAAGGTGACTTCCTTCAGGAACTTCGCGACCGAGCCTTCGACCATCTTGGCGACGATTTCAGCCGGCTTGCCCGATTCGGCGGCCTTCTGCTCGGCAACCGAGCGCTCGGCGGCGATGTCGGCCGGGTTCACGCCGTCGGCGTTCAGGGCCTTGGGCTTGGTGGCGGCGATGTGCATCGCCAGGTCCTTGCCCACTTCTTCCGCGCCGGTGTATTCGACCAGCACGCCGATCTTGCCGCCGTGCACGTAGCTGGCCAGCGCGTTCGGGGTCTCGATGCGCTCGAAGCGGCGGATCGAGATGTTTTCGCCGATCTTGCCGATCAGGGCGGTGCGGGTGCTTTCCACCGTGCCGTCGCCGTAGGGCAGCGCCGACAGGGCTTCCACCGTGGCGGGGTTCTGCGTGGCGACCAGCTCGGCCAGCTTGTTCACGAAGCCGACGAAATCGTCGTTCTTGGCGACGAAGTCGGTTTCGCAGTTGATTTCGATGACGGCGCCCTTCTTGGCGTCGGCGGAGATGAACAGACCGATCAGGCCTTCAGCGGTGACGCGGGCGGCGGCCTTGCTGGCCTTGTTGCCCAGCTTGACGCGCAGGATTTCCTCGGCGCGGGCCAGGTCGCCCTCGGCTTCCGTCAAGGCCTTCTTGCACTCCATCATGGGGGCGTCGGTCTTTTCGCGCAGTTCCTTGACCAGGGCAGCGGTAATTTCAGCCATGTTTGCTCCAATTTGCTAGAACATGTTCCGGGAAACCGGAACAGTGGTTTGATTCGATGGGACATCCGCGCTTGGCGGATCAGGAAGATGGGAGCCCACCTTCGCATTGCCGGCGAGGCGGGAGCGGACCCGCATGCGGAACCGCTCCCAGACGCTAACCGCCGGACATGACAACAGGCTTAGGCCTGGTTGTCCTGGACTTCGACGAACTCTTCCTGACCTTCGCCCAGTTCTTCGACCAGACCGTTCAGGTTCTGCTCGCGGCCTTCCAGCACGGCGTCGGCGATGCCCTTGGCGTACAGCGCGATGGCCTTGGCCGAGTCGTCGTTGCCGGGGATGACGTAGTCGATGCCGTCGGGCGAGTGGTTGGTGTCAACCACGGCGACCACGGGGATGCCCAGCGTCTTGGCTTCGGCGATGGCGATCTTGTGGTAGCCGACGTCGATCACGAAAATGGCGTCAGGCAGACCGTTCATGTCCTTGATGCCGCCGATCGACTTGTTCAGCTTTTCCAGTTCGCGCTGGAACAGCAGGCCTTCCTTCTTGATCATGCGCTCGGCGCCGCCTTCGGCGACCACGGCTTCCATGTCCTTCAGGCGCTTGACCGAGGTCTTGACCGTCTTGAAGTTGGTCAGCATGCCGCCGAGCCAGCGGGCGTCGACGAAGGGCATGCCGCAACGGGCGGCTTCGGTAGCGACCAGCTCGCGAGCAGCGCGCTTGGTGCCGACGAACAGGATGTTGCCACCGCGAGCAGCCAGCTGCTTCACGAACTTGGTGGCTTCCTGGTACTTATCAACCGTCTTTTCGAGGTTGATGATGTGAATCTTGTTGCGATGGCCGAAGATATAGGGGGCCATCTTGGGGTTCCAGTAGCGGGTCTGGTGACCGAAGTGGACACCCGCTTCCAGCATTTCGCGCATCAAAGACATAACTTTCTCCAAGGGTTGATTTCTTGCGCCGCACCTGCATCAGCCTCTGGCTGACACCCTGGGTGGTGTTGCGCGCGATTTCCCGCCTGTGCGGGATGACAAAATTTTAACCGGGCCGACCGATCACTGCCGCAATAACTACAGCGCCTAGGCGCTTCTACTACGCTGCCGCGATAAACCCAGACGGCCGCCACGACCAAAAGCCTTGCACCGCACGCTTGCAGGCGCTTGTCCAGACCCACCAGGAATTTCCTGGAAGTTTCCGGCGGTTTCCCGAAAGCGCACCCGGACCTGTTTTGTTGGCGGCGAAATCCAGCTCTGGAAAATCCGGCTCCTCGCGTTCAGACTTACTTGATCGCGCATCAGACCATCGGGGCATTTCTTAAGAAAACGCGAACGTTTTCAAGAACTTAAGCCGACATCCACATTGATGTCCAGACCCTGAGCCTGCATCGCCGCTCTAAAACATGACCGGGCTTACAAGCACGCCGCGTCCCAGCTTGCGCCCATCTTCGGACTGCCTTCCAATTCCGCCCGACCGATACCAACCGACGCTCCCGCCCGTGTCACCCACGGCCTGCCCGAATTCGCTCCACAACCTTCGCTTGCGGTGAAACTTCAGGGCATGCCGCCGATCCCACTGGGATGGATCCGCCGCCAGTACTGCCGGGCTGCCTGGTCCGCGTCCTTGGACCGACACCCGCCGGGTTCAGCCTTTGCCGTAACCCGATTGCTCCCCAAAATTTTAGGGAAGCCTATAATTCTACTATTCTTTCAAGCAGACATTCAAGCGAGATATCGCCAAGCGACTCCATGGGCACAATCACCAATCAAGCCGACCTGGCCAAGATGCGCGCCGCCTGCCAGGATGCGGCCAAAGTCCTCGACTTCATCACCCCCCACGTGAAGCCGGGGGTCACCACCGGGGAACTGGACCGACTCTGCCTGGAATACCTGACCGACGAGCTCGGCGTGAAGTCCGCCACCGTGGGCTACGCGCCCCCGGGCTATCCCCCCTTCCCCGGCGCCATCTGCACCTCGGTCAACCACCAGGTCTGTCATGGCATCCCGGGCGACAAGGTGCTGAAGAACGGCGACTCGCTGAATATCGACGTCACCATCATCAAGGACGGTTGGTTCGGCGACACCAGCCGCATGTACGCAGTGGGCGAACAATCCATATTGTCGCGCCGTCTGACCGAGATCACCTTCGAATGCATGTGGAAGGGCATCCAGCAGGTGAAAAACGGGGCCACGTTGGGCGATGTCGGCAACGCGATCCAGAAACATGCGGAGGCCAACGGCTTTTCGGTGGTGCGCGAATTCTGCGGTCACGGCATCGGCCAACGCTTCCATGAAGATCCGCAGGTGCTGCATTACGGCAAGCCTGGCACGGGCGTGCCGCTGACGACCGGCATGCTGTTCACCATCGAACCCATGATCAACGCCGGGCGCCGCGAGATCCGCCAGCTGTCCGACGGCTGGACGGTCGTGACCCGCGACCACAGCCTGTCGGCCCAGTGGGAGCATGCTGTCTGCGTAACCGAAACCGGCTATGAAGTGCTGACCCTGTCCCCAGGCATGCCGCAACCGCCCGCCTTCATCACCGAACCCCTGGTCATCCCCGCCGTCTGAAACACAAGCTGCCGCCACCATGACCGCCGAAACCCTCAGCGCCCTGCGCGAACGAATCCAGGAAGCCCGGCGGACCGCGGTGACGCAATTCCGCGAACACGAACGCCCGGACACCCTGCTCTCCGAGCTGCGCCGCATCGTCGACGCGGCCCTGCGCGATCTGGTCAAGCAGTGCCCGCTGCCGGCCGGCGCCACGCTGGCGGCCGTGGGCGGCTATGGCCGCGGCGAACTCTATCCCCACTCCGACGTCGACCTGCTCATCCTGCTGCCTCACGCCCCCACGCGCGAGGAAGAGTCGGCCATAGAGAAGCTCGTGGCCTCGCTGTGGGACCTGGGCCTTGAGCCTGGCCACAGCGTGCGCACCATCGAGGACTGCGAGCGCGAGGCGGATGCCGACATCACCGTCGAAACAGCCTTGCTGGAGTCTCGCTGGCTGGCCGGCAGCCGCACGCTGATGAAGAAGTTCGAGGCCGCGACCAAGTCCCGGCTGGACCCGCGCGCCTTCTTCCGCGCCAAGCGCGTCGAAATGCAGCAGCGCCACGCGCGCTATCACGACACGCCCTACGCGCTGGAACCGAACTGCAAGGAATCCCCCGGCGGGCTGCGCGACCTGCAGGTCATCCTGTGGATGGCGCGCGCGGCCGGTTTCGGCGATAGCTGGCGTTCCGTGGCGCAGGCCGGCCTGCTGACCTCGTCCGAGGCCCGCGACCTGCGCAAGGCCGAGCAGGCTTTCAAGCGCCTGCGCATCGAATTGCACCTGCTGGCGAACCGGCGCGAGGATCGTGTGCTGTTCGACCTGCAGCCGGCGCTGGCCGAGGTCTACGGCATCCACGCCACCGCCACCCGCCGCGGCAGCGAACTGCTGATGCAGCGCTACTACTGGGCGGCGCGGCTGGTGACGCAGTTGAACGGCATCCTGGTGCAGAACATCGAGGAACGGCTGTTCCCGCGCCCCGACAGCGACGCGCGCGACATCGACGACGACTTCCGCAACCTGCGCGACCGCCTGGACATCATTCGCGACGACGGCTTCGAACGCAATCCCACCCTGTTGCTGCGCGCCTTCCTGGTGATGCAGCAGCATCCGGAACTGACCGGCATGTCGGCCCGCACGCTGCGCGCCATCTGGCATTCGCGCCACCGCATCGACGCGCAGTTCCGCCGCAACCCCGTTAACCGCAAGCTGTTCCTGCAGATCCTGCAGCAGCCGCGCGGCATCGTGCATGAATTGCGGCGCATGACCATGCTGAACATCCTGCCGCGCTATCTGCCGGTGTTCCGCCGCATCGTGGGCCAGATGCAGCATGACCTGTTCCATGCTTATACGGTGGACCAGCACACGCTGGCAGTGGTGCGCAACCTGCGCCGCTTCACCATGCCGGAGCACGCCCAGGAATATCCGCTGGCCAGCCAGCTGATCGCCGGACTGGACCGCCACTGGCTGCTGTACGTGGCCGCCCTGTTCCACGACATCGCCAAGGGCCGCGGCGGCGACCACTCCGAGCTGGGTGCGCGCGAAGTGCGCAAGTTCGCGCAAGACCACGGCATGGAGCCCGAAGACACCCAGCTGGTGGAGTTCCTGGTGCGCCAGCACCTGCTGATGTCGGCCGTGGCGCAGAAGCGCGACCTGTCCGACCCGACGGTGGTGCAGGACTTCGCCGCCACCGTGAAGGACGAACGCCACCTGACCGCGCTGTACCTGCTGACGGTGGCCGACATCCGCGGCACCAGCCCCAAGGTCTGGAACGCCTGGAAGGGCAAGCTGCTGGAAGACCTGTACAAGCTGACCCTGGCGGCGCTGGGCGGCGCCCATGCCGACGCGCACACGGTGTTGACCGAACGCAAGGAAGAAGCCGCCCGCCTGACCCGCCTGGCGGGCCTGCGCGACGACGCCCGTGAAGCCTTCTGGAACCAGCTCGACGTGGCGTACTTCCTGCGCCACGACGCTTCGGACATCGCCTGGCACACGCGCCACCTGTACCACCAGGTCGCACCGGCCCAGGCCGTGGTCAAAGCCCGCCCCACCGAACACGGGGAAGGCCTGCAGATCATGGTGTACACCCGCGACGCGCCCGACCTGTTCGTGGCGATCTGCGGCTATTTCGATGCCAAATCGCTCTCGATTCAGGACGCCCGCATCCACACCACGCGCCACGGCTGGGCGCTGGACAGCTTCATCGTGCTGCTGCCGGAAGGCGCCAGCGACCTGCGCGCCCAGGCCACGCTGGTCGAGCATGAACTGGCCGAACGGCTGAAGGATCCGCATGCCGCCGCCCAGCAGCAACCGGCCCGCGGCGGCTACTACGGCCGCGGCCGGCAGTCGCGCGTGTCGCGCGTGTTCCCGGTCATGCCGCAGGCCGAGCTGCAACCCGACGAGCGCAGCACCTCCTGGCGCCTGTCCGTGACCGCCACCGACCGCCCCGGCCTGCTGCACGCCCTGGCCCGGGTCTTCGCCAGCCACGAGGTGAACCTGCTGATGGCCAAGATCATGACGCTGGGCGACCGCGTCGAGGACGTGTTCATCGTGGATGGGTCGGCGCTGGCCCGCCCGCGCAGCCAGATGCAGTTCGAACGCGACGTCCTGGACGCTCTGGCGGGCGAGGAAGCGCGGCAGCGCGCGGCCTGAGCGGCCCACAGGCCGCTCCCCAACCCAGCCCCAAAGCCAGTCCCCGACCGGGCATCGCCAGGGCCGCCGGGACCGCATACAATCCCGGTTTTCGGCCAGGCGATTGCCCTACCCATGCAGCTAAACGAATATCTGCGCGTTTTCGGCGGCAGCTTCTTTTTCGCGCTGGCCACCCTGCTCCCCTTCCTGAACCCGCCCGCCATCGCGCCGATCTTCCTGTCGCTGACCGAAGGCGCGTCCTCTTCCACGCGCATGGTGCTGGCCAAGCGCGTGGCCATCAATGTCTGCCTGATGCTGGTCGTCGCGATGGTGGCGGGCAACGTGCTGCTCAGTTTCTTCGGCATCTCCCTGTCCATCGTGCGGGTCGGCGGCGGCATGCTCGTGATCGCCAGCGCCTGGCGGCTGGTGAATTCGCCCGATGCCGACACCGAGCGCGTGGCCCGCATGGCCGAATCCTTCACCCCCGAAATGGCCAAGGCCCGGGCGTTCTATCCCCTGACCTTTCCCATCAGCTGCGGCCCGGGCTCCATCGCCGCGGCCATCACGGTCGGCGTGTCGCTGCGGGACCAGAACCACGTGCTCAGCCTCTTACGGCTGGGCGGCTCCATTCCCGGCATCATCGTGGTGTCCGTGACGCTCTATATCTGCCTGCGCTTTGCCGCGCAGATGCTGCACCGCCTGGGCGACAATGGCACCGCCGTGTTCATGCGCCTGTCGGCCTTCATCATGCTGTGCCTGGGCGTGCAGATCTTCTGGGAAGGTTCGCGCGAACTGCTGCTGGGCGTGCTGCAGCAGGTGATGCAACCAATTCCGATTCCCAAGGCCTAAGCCTCGCCAGGCGCCGCGCCTGGCTCCTTTTCACCCCCTTTTCAGAACAACAATGACTTCTCGTTCAGAACGCCTGCTCCGCCTGATCGCCCTCTTCTGCTTCGGCGCGGTCGGCATCGCCCTGGTCTCCCAGCACGTCTTCGACATGCCGCCTTGCGCCTGGTGCGTCATGCAGCGCCTGATCTACCTGGTGATCGGCGTCATCGCGCTGATAGGCGGATTCGGCGGCGGACGGGCCCTGACTCGTCTCTGCGGCGCGCTCGCCGGGCTGCTGTCGCTGGGCGGCATCGCCGCCGCCTGGTACCAGTACAGCGTGGCCGCCAACATGCTGTCCTGCGACCAGACCTTCGCCGACCGCTTCATGACCGGCATCGGCCTGGAAAGCGCGGTGCCCTGGCTGTTCGGCATCTACGCCACCTGCATGGACGCCAAGGTGCCGGTGCTCGGCATCGAGTACGCCCTGTGGAGCCTGGCGCTCTTCGCCATCCTCTTCTTCATGGCGCTACCGGTCGCCTTCCGGCGCGGCCATACGCGCTAAGCCGGTGCTGACTCCGCCCGAGGACCCGCACGCCGCCACGCTGCGCCGGCTGGTCCTGGCGCACCCGCCGCTCGTACGCTGGCTGCACGCTGCCCGCGACCACGGCCCCACGGACGGCTGCATCGGCGCGGGCGTGGTGCGCTCCCTGGTCTGGAACCACCTGCACGGCTATCCGGCGGGCAGCCACGCGCCGGCCGACGTCGACTTCGTCTATCACGATCCCACGGATCTCACGCCCGGGCACGAGGCGGACGTCGCCAGGCGCCTGCACGCGGCGGCGCCCGACGCCGCCTGGGAGGTCGTGAACCAGGCTCGCGTGCACTTGTGGCATCGCGACAGCACTGGCGTGGCGCCGCCCCCGGCGGCATCGCTGACGGCCGGCATCGCCACCTGGCCCGAAACCGCCACTTGCGTGGCGGTGCGCCTGACGCGGGATGGCCTGGTGGATATCATCGCCCCGCATGGAATGGCCGATCTGTTCGGACTGGTGCTGCGGCCCAGCCCCGCAGCGGATCGCCAGGCCTACGCCTCGCGCCTGGCCGCCAAGCGCCATGCCGAGATCTGGCCGCGGCTGACTGTCATACCCTTTTGATCATGTCTACCTTGAAGTACCTGACCGGATACCCGGAATCCCTGCTCGTCCAGGCCCGCAAGCTGCTGGACGACGGCAAGCTCGGCGCGGCGCTGCTGGCCCGCTACCCCGCCGGCCCACACGGCGTGCGCACCGACCGCGCGCTGTACCAGTACGTGACGGACCTGAAGAACGCCTACATGCGCAATGGCGACCAGATCAACAAGGTCGCCTTCGACAGCAAGATCCACGTGATCCAGCATGCGCTCGGCCAGCACACCTATATCTCGCGCGTGCAAGGCGGCAAGCTCAAGGCCAAGCATGAAATCCGGGTGGCAACCCTGTTCAAGACCGTGCCCGCCGAATTCCTGAAGATGATCACGGTGCATGAGTTGGCTCACCTGAAGGAGAAGGACCACAACAAGGCCTTCTACAGCATGTGCCTGCGCATGGAGCCGCAGTACCACCAGTACGAATTCGATCTTCGCCTATACCTGACGCACCTGGAAGCGACGCGCCAGCCGTTGTGGGATCCAAAGGCCTGATTAATCGCGGCGCATATATTTTTCGCCTCCCGGATCGATTAATTCCTGGCAGTTACCTGAAACCAAATTCTGAACGTTTCCTGAATATATTCTGACTCCATTCTGACTGTTTTCTTAAAGCCATCTGACTATATTCTTAACGCAAGCTGAATACTCCAATTCGGCGGCGAAAAATTTCGATGCCCCTAGGGTTAGCGAGCATGAAATCCGGAATTTATCGCCAAAAACCGAAAGCGGAGTGAAAGTGGCCGTTATTAGACTCTCTCAGGCGTTTGTAAGGGGGTCGAAAATTCCAGCTCCTTGTAAGCGTTTTATATAACAAGGAGAAGATGGTGCTTGAACAAAGCAGCAGCAATATAAATGTGGAGAGGGGTATTCATAGACATATGAATAACCAGAATTTTGTCAGGGGCGCATTCATGATGGTATTCGCCCTTGTTTTCGGAGTGACGGCACTCAAATATCAGGTCGGTACATTTTCCAGGGGCGGACCGGGCCTCTTTCCACTGATGGCAAGCTCGGCGCTGTTTGTCATCGGGCTGATCACGGTAATCACCTCGTTCTTCACGCCGCCGGTTCCCATGAGCCACAGCATCAAGAACATTTCCATCATCATGCTGAGCCTGGTGGGCTGCGCCGCAATATCCGGCGCGGTCAATATGATCGTCGGCATCATATTCCTGGTTTTCTGCGCCTCGCTGGCCGCCACTTCATATTCAACCCTGAGAAACCTGAAAATATCAGGAGGGCTGATTGCCGTGGCTTTTGCATTCAAGAGCTTTCTCGGCCTTAACCTGCCCCTATATTGAAGCGAGCGCGCGATGGAAATCATAAATAACCTGATGCTCGGCTTCGAGCATGCCTTGACCTGGCAAAACCTGCTTTATTGCGCGATGGGCTGCGTTATTGGCACCCTGGTCGGACTGCTGCCCGGATTGGGCCCGCTGTCCACGATCAGCCTGCTGCTGCCGCTGACCTATTCCATACCCACCGGTGGCGCGCTGATCATGCTGGCCGGCATTTATTACGGCGCGCAGTATGGCGACAGCGTCAGCGCCATCACCATGAAGATTCCGCATGCAAGCAGTATCGTCGCCTGCATAGACGGTTATCAGATGAACCTCAATGGCAAGACCGGCCTCGCCCTGTTCACGGCGGGCGTCTCCAGCTTCATCGGAGGCACGGTGGCCATCGTGGTGCTGTCGACCATGACGCCCATCCTGGGCGAAGCCGCCTTCCTGTTCGGCCCGGCGGACTACACCGCGCTGATGCTGATGGGCTTTTTCTGCGTCAGCTTCGTCAGCAGCGGCAACATGCTGACCGGCCTGGCGATGGCCATCGTCGGCGTGCTGCTGGCCTCGATCGGCACGGACGTCAATAGCGGCACCGCGCGCTACACCATGGACTTCGCCTTCCTGCAGGACGGGATCGGCCTGATCAGCATTGCGCTGGGCTGCTTCGGCATCGCGGAAATCGTGAAGAACCTGGACAACCGCAACGAACTGACTCCGTTCAACGGCAAGATCAAGCTCATGCCGACCTGGGCCGAGTTCAAGCGGATCATCCCGAGCGCCTTGCGCGGTAGCGCGATCGGCGCGGCGCTGGGCATCCTGCCCGGCGGCGGCCCCACGATTGCGCAGTTTGCAGCCTATGCGGCCGACAAGCGTTTCAGCAAGTACAAGCACGAGATGGGCAATGGCGCGATCGAAGGCGTGGCCGGCCAGGCCGCCGCGGACGAAGCCGCCGCCCGCACCAGCTTCATCCCGCTGATGGCCATCGGCATTCCCGAGAATGCCGTGATGGCCCTGATGCTGGCCGCGTTCATCATCAAGGGCGTGCAGCCCGGTCCCAACATGATCGGTTCGCACCCGGACCTGTTCTGGGGCCTGGTGGCCAGCATGTGGGTGGGCAACTGCTTCCTGCTGATCCTGAACGTGCCGCTGGTGCGCTACTGGCTCTCCGTGTTCAAGATTCCCTACACGGTCCTGTTCCCGTCGATCCTGTTCTTCTGCATCGTCGGCACCTTCAGCATCAACAACAGCCTGGATGACATCTACATCACGGCCGTATTCGGGCTGATCGGCTATGCCTTCCTGCGCTTGGGCATGGGCGCCGCGCCGCTGATGCTGGGCTTCATCCTGGGCCCCATGCTGGAAGAGAACTTCCGCCGCGCGATGTTGCTTAGCCGGGGTTCGTTCGACGTGTTCGTGACGCGGCCGATCAGCGCCACCCTGCTCGGCGTGATCGGGCTGGTGATCGTCTGGAAGTTCGTCAACTTCATCCGCGGCCTGCGGCAGCCCAAGATGGCTGACGCCACGCCCGCGCCCTGATCCGCGTAGACGCCACGCCCCTTCCCCACAGGAAGGGGCGCGCGCAAACCGCGAGCAAAAAAATGCCGTCCACCAGGGACGGCATTTTTATTGGGTTCGACCGATGCGCCGCGCTCAGGCGTCGTTGGCGGCGTAGCCCATGTTGAACTGCAGGCCGCTGGCGCCGCCTTCCTCGCCGGGTTCGGCGCGGGACTGGCCCAGGCGGGCCAGGTATTCGGCGGTGATGTCGCCAGTGACGTACTCGCCGTCAAAGCACGAAGCCTCGAAGCGCGACAGCTTGGGATTGATGTCCCGCACTGCCTGCTGCATATCGTGCAGGTCCTGGTAGACCAGCGAGTCGGCGCCGATCGCGCGGGCGATTTCCTCGTCGCTGCGGCCGGTGGCGATCAGTTCGCTCTGCGTGGGCATGTCGATGCCGTAGACGTTCGGGAAACGCACCGGAGGCGCGGCCGAGGCGAAGTAGACCTTGTTGGCGCCGGCGGCGCGGGCCATGTCGACGATCTCGCGGCTGGTCGTGCCGCGCACGATGGAGTCGTCCACCAGCAGCACGTTCTTGCCCTTGAACTCCATGCCGATGGCATTGAGCTTCTGGCGCACCGATTTGCGGCGCACGGCCTGGCCCGGCATGATGAAGGTGCGGCCGACGTAGCGGTTCTTGATCAGGCCTTCGCGGTAGTCCAGGTTCAGGCGCGCGGCCAGCTGCATGGCGGCGGGACGCGAGGAGTCCGGAATCGGCATGACCACGTCGATGTCGCCCAGGCGCATGTTGCGCGCCACCTTGTCGGCCAGGTATTCGCCCATGCGCAGGCGGGCGTCGTAAACCGACACGCCGTCGATCAGCGAATCCGGACGCGCGAAATACACGTATTCGAAAATGCAGGGCACCAGCTGCGGATTGTCGGCGCACTGGCGGCTGACGAAGCGGCCGTCCAGGTCGATGAACACGGCTTCGCCGGGCTCGACGTCGCGCACGAAGGCGAAACCGCTGCCCTCCAGCGCCACCGATTCCGACGCGACCATCCACTCCACGCCCTCTTCGGTTTCCTGGCGGCCGATGCACAGCGGACGGATGCCGTTGGGATCGCGGAAGGCCAGCAGGCCGTAACCGGAAATCTGCGCCACCACGGCGTAGGCGCCGCGCACGCGCTTGTGCAGGGCCGACACGGCGCGGAAGATGGCGTCGTCATCCAGCGACACGCCACTGGCTGCCGATTGCAGCTCGTGCGCCAGCACGTTCAGCAGGACTTCGGAATCGGAGTTGGTGTTGATGTGGCGGCGGTCGACGCGGTAGAGCGACTCGCGCAGCTCGCGCCAGTTGGTCAGGTTGCCGTTGTGGGACAACATGATGCCGAACGGCGCGTTGACGTAGAACGGCTGGGCCTCTTCCTCGCTGGCGCTGGAGCCCGCGGTGGGATAGCGGACCTGGCCGACGCCCGACGTACCCGGCAGCGCGCGCATGTTGCGCGTGCGGAAGACGTCGCGCACCAGGCCGTGCGCCTTGTACATATTGAATTGGTTGCCTTGCGACGTCGCGATGCCCGCGGCGTCCTGCCCGCGATGCTGCAACAACAGCAAGCTGTCATAGAGCAGCTGGTTGACCGGCCCGCGCCCGATGACCCCTACGATTCCACACATGGTGAGATTTCCTGGTTGATTTAAAGCTAATCAATACGGCAGCCACGTCGCCAGGGATGGCGGCAACCACGTCTTGATATGTTTGATGGCCTCGATGGCCGAATGCGAAAACATGGCGTCCTTCCACCACGGCTCTTCCGGCAGCGGCGTGTAGCCTGCGGCGGCGACCAGCGCCAGCACGATCAACAGGCCACGGGCCAGCCCGAACATCCCGCCCAAGCCGTGGTCGGCGGGACTCAGTCCGGTGCTGCGGATCAAGGCGGCAAGCGTCATGTTGACCAGCCCCACGCCAAGCAGCACGATGATGAACACCGCTGCGTACGAAACTCCCATGCGCAGCAGCGTCGTTTCAATATAAGGCTCCAGCCAGGCATAGACCGTGGGGCCCCACCATATCGCGGCCACGAAGGCCAGCAGATAGGCGACCAGCGACAGCACCTCTTTGAGCAGGCCGCGCACCAGACCCAGCACACCCGAAACCGCCAGGATGGCCAGCACGACGAAGTCGAAGCCGGTCACTATTGGGCGGCGATGAAACCATTGTCATAGCCCAAGGTGCGCAACCGCGCCTGGGCCGCCTGCGCCGCCTCGCGCGAGGGGAACGGCCCCACCCGCAGACGGTACTGCTGTTTGCCATTGACGGTGGCCTGCTCGACGAAGGCGTTGGTCACGCCAGCCTGGTGCAGCTTGCCGCGCCGCGACTGGGCGTCTTCCGACGTGGTGTAGGCGGCGATCTGCAGCACGAAATTACCCTTGGCGGCCGGCTTCGGCGCGGGGGCCGTCGCGGCGGGCGCCGGGCGTCCTTCCAGCAGGGCCAGGGCGCGCGCGCCGTCATCCGAACGGGTGTCGGGCTTGGCAGGCGTCGCCGGCTTGGGCTCGGGCTTGGGCGGCGTGGCCGGCTTGGGCTCGGGTTTGGGCGGCGTGACGGCCGCGGTAACAGGCGGGGTCGCCGGCTGGGTTGCCGGAGGCGTCGTCGGCGTTGCCGTCGCGGGCGGCTGCACCGAGGTGACCGGAGGCGGCGTGGGTATGGCCGAAGGATCGGTCGGCGCGGCGCCGCCCGGCGCGGGCGTCTGCGGCGCGGCAACCTGGGGTTCGGTCACTTGCGGCTGGAACGGCGTGTTGCGTTCCGGCACCCGGATGGGGATGTTGTCGTCGACCGGCTTGGGCTGTGAGTCCAGCACCATGGGCAGGATGATGACTGCGGCCAGCACCAGCGCCACGGCGCCTGCCAGCCTGCGCCGCGCGCGGCCGCGCAGCTCCGCAGCCTGCACTTCGCTGGGCACAGCCGCCCGTTTGGAGGACTGCGCCTGGTCGGCAGGATCTTTGCGTGTGAAAAAACCCATGGAGGAGAATTCCTTGCGGCGATATGGCGGCGGGCCGCCTGGACGCGATTGACCCGATGCTGCCTATGCCTTGCGACCCAGAGCCTGCAAAACCGAGGCCACGGTGAGAAACGAGCCGAACACCACGATTCTATCATTCTCGCCTGCCCGCTCGCGCGCCGCGGCAAAGGCCTGGGCGGGATCCGCGTACGCGGCGATACCCGGGCTTTCGCCCCCCGCCGGCGTGGGCGGCAGCGCCGCGGCGACCTGCTGCGCCAGCGCTTCGCCCGAGGTGCCGCGCGGGCCGGGCAGGCTGGCGCAATACCAGTTGTCGATGCGCGTACCCAGCTTGGCGACGACGCCGGCCAGGTCCTTGTCGTTGAGCATGCCGAACACCGCGTGGGTGTAGGGATGGAAACCCATGTTGTCCAGGTTCTGCGCCAGCACCGCCGCGGCATGCGGGTTGTGCGCCACGTCCAGGATGACCGCCGGCTGGCCGGGCAGGATCTGGAAGCGGCCCGGCAGGGACGCCTGCAGCAGGCCCAGGCGCACGGCCTGCTGCGGCACCGGCAGGCGGTCGCGCACCGACTCCAGGGCGGCCAGCGCCGCCGAGGCGTTCAACAGCTGGTTGGCGCCGCGCAGCGCCGGATAGGCCAGCGAGTTGCGGCGCTGGTTGCGCCCGCCATAGGACCACTGCTGGCGGTCGCCGGAATAGTTGAAATCGCGCCCGAACAGCCACAGGTCCGCACCGATTTCCTTGACGTGGTCGAGCAGGGATTGCGGCGGCATGGGATCGCTGCAGATGGCCGGCCGGCCGCTACGGTAGATATGGGCCTTTTCGAAGCCGATCTTCTCGCGCGTGTCGCCCAGCCAGTCGGTGTGGTCCAGGTCCACGCTGGTGACGATGGAGCAATCGGCATCGACGATGTTGACGGCGTCCAGGCGTCCGCCCAGGCCGACTTCCAGCACCACGGCGTCCAGCCGGGACTGCGAGAACAGCCGCAGGATCGCCAGCGTGGTGAATTCGAAGTACGTCAGCGACACCTCGCCGCGCGCGGCCTCGACCGCCTGGAACTGGGCGATCAGCGCGTCGTCCGTGGCGATCTGGCCATTGATGCGGGCGCGTTCGTTGAAGTCGATCAGGTGCGGGGAGGTATACAGCCCGACCTTGTAGCCGGCCGCCAGCAGGATCGCTTCCAGCATGGCACAGGTGGAGCCCTTGCCATTGGTGCCGCCGACGATGAACTTCACGCCGGACAGCTCCAGCCCCAGGCGCTCGGCCACCTCGCGCACCCGGTCCAGGCCCATGTCGATCGCGGTGGCGTGGATGGATTCCAGGTACTGCAGCCAATCGGACAGGGTGGCGGAAGCGTCGGGCGTGCGGACAGAAGACATGACAGGGCCGAAAGTGAAATCAGCCTTCGATTTTAGCAGTCCGCGCCCGGTGTTTTCCCTAATCCCCTAGGGTGCGGCACGGTATCGCCGATGAAAAACCGCTTGCCGATATTTTTCTCATACATAAAAATAAATTCACGTATGGAAATTTTATTGGACCACCTATGACGCAAGGCAAGACCCCATTCTGGCTGGTGCGCGAGGCCGACGTGCCCGGCTACCACCCTGCAAACCACACCGGAACGCTCAATCGGCGCCTGATCGGTCCCGGCACCGTGGGCGCCCGCGGCGTGGAAGTGCTGCTGGGCGTGATCGACAAGGGCAAGGGCGCCCTGCCGCACGCCCATCCCGGCATCGAACAGGTCTGCTACCTGCTGTCGGGCACGGCGCGTGCCCAGGTGCAGGACGAATGGGCCGACATGGGCCCCGGAGACTGCTGCTACTTCCCCCCGGACGTGCCGCACGTCTTCACCGTCACCAGCGACGAGCCCGCCCGCCTGCTGGTGATCTATACGCCTCCCTACGAGGAATCCCCCGACCGCGTCATTCGCGGTTTTCCGGCGCCACCCTCCGCCGCCTGAGCGGCGCAGCCTCGGGCAGCGGACGCAGAAACCGCGCCTGAATCCGAAGCACACAGGAGACAAACCCATGAAATCCCTAAGCCTGCTGGGCGCCGCCCTGGCCAGTTGCGCAGCCCTGATCGCCGCGCCGGCCGCGCATGCCGCCGACTACCCGACCAAGCCCATTACCCTGGTCGTCCCGTTCCCCGCCGGATCCGGCACCGACGCCGTGGGCCGGATCTTCGGCGCCGAACTGGCCACCATCCTGGGCCAGCAGGTCGTCGTCGAGAACAAGCCCGGCGCCAACGCCACCATCGCGGCCAACTACGTGGCGCGCGCCAAGCCGGACGGCTACACCCTGTTCGTCACCACCAATACCTCGCATTCGGCCGCCCCCTGGCTGATGAAGAGCGTGCCCTACGATCCGGTCAAGGATTTCACGCCCATCGCCCGCGGCGGCAACCTGCCCTTCATCCTGGTCGTGAATCCGAAGCGGCCGTGGAAGTCCGTGAGCGAACTGGTCGCCGACGCGCGCCAGCATCCCGGCCGCATCACCTACGCCAGCGGCAACAGCACCGGCATCGTCGCCGGCGCCACCCTGGCCAACCGCGCCAACATCGACATCCTGCACGTGCCTTACAAAGGCACGCCGCAGGGCCTGACCGACGTGGTCGGCGGCCAGGTCGATTTCATGTTCACCGACCTGGCGTCCGGCCTGCCCTTCGTGCAATCGGGCCAGTTGCGCGCCCTGGCCGTATCCACCGCCGAACGCAGCGCCATCGTCCCGGACCTGCCCTCCATGGCGGAGTCCGGCGTGCAGGATTTCGACCTGAACTCCTGGAACGGCTACTTCGGCCCCGCCGGCATGCCGCCCGAAATCGTGGCCAAGCTGAATGCCGCGATCAATCAGGTGGTGGCCAAGCCCGACGTGCAGAAACGGCTGGCCGGGCTGGGTTTCGACGCCTTCTCCAGCACGCCCGACGCGTTCGCCCAATTCGTCGGCGCCCAGCTGGACCTGTGGGGCAAGCTGATCCGCGACGCGGGGATCGAACAGCAATGACCGGACAGCCGCAATCCGCAACGCCCGCCGCCGGCCCGCTGGCGGGCGTGCGCATTTTGGACCTGAGCACGGTGGTGATGGGCCCCTATGCCACCCAGGTCCTGGCCGACCTGGGCGCCGACGTCATCAAGGTGGAGCCGCCGGCGGGCGACAACATGCGGGCCGTCGGCCCCATGCGCAACCCCGGCATGGGCCATATCTATCTGCACCTGAACCGCAACAAGCGCTCGGTCGTGCTGGACCTGAAGACGCCCGAAGGCCTGGAGGCCTGCCTGAAGCTGACCGAAAGCTGCGACGCCCTGCTCTACAACATCCGCCCCCAGGCCATGGCCAGGCTGGGGCTGTCCCATGAGGCGGTGGCGGCGCGCAATCCGCGCATCGTCTATCTGGGAGCCTATGGCTACGGCGAGGCCGGCCCCTATGCGGGCCGCCCCGCCTACGACGACCTGATCCAGGGCCAGACCGGCATCGCCGCGCTCTCCGCGCAACAAAGCGGCGACGTGCCGCGCTATGCGCCGCTGACCCTGGCCGACCGGGCCGTCGGGCTGCACGTGGGCATCGCGCTGCTGTCCGCCGTGCTGCATGCCCGCAGCACGGGGCAAGGCCAGCAGGTGGAAATCCCCATGTTCGAAGGCATGGCCCATCTGGTGCTGGGAGACCACCTGGGCGGCTCGACCTTCGAGCCGCCGCTGGGCCCCACCGGTTACGCCCGCCTGCTGGCGCCGCACCGCCGGCCCTATGCCACGTCCGACGGCTATATCTGTCTGCTGATCTACAACGACAAGCATTGGCGCAACTTCTTCGACCTGATCGGCCAGCCCGAGCTGTCGCAGGACCCGCGCTTCAGCACACACGGCGCCCGCGCCGCCCGCATCGGCGAGGTTTACGCCTTTGTCGCCGACGTCATCGCCACCCGAACCAGCCAGGAGTGGCTGAACGGCTTGGCGCGGGCGGACATTCCGGCCTCGCCGCTCTACACGGTGGACAGCCTGCTGCAGGATGAACACCTGGCCGCGACGGGCTTCATCCAGGCCGTGGATCACCCCAGCGAAGGCCCGATCCGCACCACGGCGCCGCTGGGCAGATACGAAAGCACCCCCACCTCGCTGCGCCGGCCCGCCCCCAGGCTGGGCGAGCACAGCCGCGAAGTGCTGGCGGAAGCCGGCTACGACCGCGCCCGGATCGACGCCCTGGCGGCCCGCGGCATCACCCTCGATGGAAACGACTGATGGACTTCGAATTCACCCCTGACCAATTGGCGTTGCGCGACGCCGTGTCCCGCATTTGCCAGCGCTATCCGGACGAATACTGGCTGGAACGCGACCGCGAAGGCGGCTTCCCGGAACCGCTGCATGCCGACCTGGCGCGCAACGGCTGGCTGGGCATCGCCATGCCGCAAGAATATGGCGGTGCCGGCCTGGGCATGACCGAGGCGGCGCTGATGATGCAGACCATCGCGGCTTCGGGCGCGGGCTTCACCGGCGCCTCGGCCGTCCATATGAACATCTTCGGCCTGAACCCCGTGGTGGTGTTCGGCAGCGACGAGCAGCGCCGCCGCTGGCTGGAGCCGCTGATCGCGGGCCGCGAGAAGGCCTGCTTCGCGGTGACCGAGCCCGACGCCGGGCTGGATACCACCAAGCTCAGCACCCGCGCCGTGCGCCAGGGCGACGAATACGTCGTGCATGGCCGCAAGATCTGGATCTCGACCGCCCAGGTCGCTCACAAGATGCTGCTGCTGGCCCGCACCACCCCGCTGTCCGAGGTGGAAAAGCCCACCCAGGGCCTGTCGCTTTTCTATACAGACCTGGACCGCGGCAAGATAGAAGTGCGCGAGATCGAGAAAATGGGCCGCAAGGCGGTGGACTCGAACATGCTGTTCATCGATGGCCTGCGCATTCCCGTGGCCGACCGCATCGGCGAGGAAGGCCGGGGTTTCGAATACATCCTGCACGGCCTGAATCCCGAACGCATCCTGATCGCGGCGGAAGCCGTGGGCATCGGCCGCGCCGCGCTGGACCGCGCCGTCAAGTATGCCGGCGAGCGCACCGTGTTCGGCCGCCCGATAGGCCAGAACCAGGGCATCCAGCATCCGCTGGCGCAGGCCTGGATGCAACTGGAAGCCGCCGATCTGATGGTGTTCAAGGCAGCCAGCCTGTATGACGCCGGCCAACCCTGCGGCCCCTACGCCAATTCCGCCAAATACCTGGCGGCCGAAGCCGGCTACAACGCCTGCCAGACCGCGGTCATGACCCTGGGCGGCATGGGCTATGCCAAGGAATACCACGTGGAACGGCTGCTGCGCGAAAGCTTCATCCCGCGCATCGCCCCGGTCAGCCCGCAGCTGATCATGTGCTTCATCGCGGAAAAGGTGCTGGGGCTGCCCAAGTCCTATTGAGCGCCGCCGGGGCGGGCGGCTTTTCGGGGCTGCCTTTTAAGGCTGCTGTTTCAGGGCCGTTCTTGAGGCCCTGTTGCCCAGCCAGAGCGTCCAGCCCGCTTGCCAGGCCTGCGTGTCAGGCCTGTTGTTCCAGCGCGGTGCATGCCGCCCGCAGGATGCGGGCATAGGCTTCCTGCTGCGGCTCGATCCGGTAGATCGGACCGCCCACCGAAATGGCGTAGTGTTCGCCGGACAGCGTGACCGGCCAGGCGATGGCGCCCACGTCCGGAATCGACTCGCCGCTGTTCATGAACCAACCGCGCTGGCGCGACAGCTCCAGGTCGGCCAGCAGCGCCTCGCGCGTGACCAGGGTGCGCTCGTTGTGGCGGGTCATGGGCATGGCGGCGAGCAAGGCATCGCGCGCCGTCTCATCCAATAGCGACAACAGCGCCTTGCCGAGCGAATTCGCGTGTACGTCTTTGAATTCACCTGCAACAGGCGCGTATCTGATCGTATGTGGCGAATCCAGCACGTCCAGGTAGACCACCCGCCCGTCCTGGCTCAGTTTGGCGAAAACGATTGTTTCGCGGGTGGCGTCCCTTAATTCGGTCAGGCTGGGATAGACCCGGTCCAGCACCGGGTCGGCGCGCGCGATGCGCTGCGCCATGGCCAGGAGCCTGCCGGTCGGGTAGTAGCCCTGGCGCCGCCCCGTTTCATAGAGATAGCCCAGGCCGGTCAGGGTACGGATCAGGGCCAGGCAGCTCGATACCGGCACATCCAGCAAGCGGGCCAGTTCCGACAGCGGCAGCGCGCGCTTTTCGCGGGCATAGGTTTCGATGATTTCGATAACTCGCAGCGCCGTCTTGACACTCATTGCCCAATCCTGACCATTTAGCACGTGAAACATCTGGCTCGCAGGTGGCTAAAGTTCCCTGGCGGCCTGCCGTAATCGTAGCTGAGAATTCCCTGAAAACAGCGCGTTCCTCCGAGACGCCCACATCGCCGTTGGAGTGATCATGGCCGTAACCCCCCTAGCCCCCGCATCGTTTGCACCAGCGCCGGTCCCGGCCGCGCCGGTCGCGCCGGACCCCGCCGTGAGCGTAGTGCCCACCGCTGCCGCAACGAACAGCGGGGCTTCGGACAGCGCGACGTCGGATCAATCCGATTCGCAGAAACTTCCCCTGGACAAGGCACTGGACGAGATCAACGACCAGATGAAGGCCTGGTCCACGCAGTTGAAGTTCGAAATAGATCCCAACGTGCACCAGGTCGTGGTCTCGGTGGTGGACGCGAAGTCAGGTGACGTCATTCGCACTATCCCCAGCGAAACACTACTGAAAATCGCAAAAATGATTGTGAACATGCAAGGCAACGGCATCAAGACCTCCGCTTGATCCGGCCCCAGAATTGACGCGGATCCCCGCCTCAACGTCACCGACCATGGAAGCGCCGAATTAGGCCTGCCTTATGCCCTAACCCGGCCAATCGCCGGCATCGAATTTTTGACAGAATCGCATCGCTAGGAAGGAATTTCATATGGCTTCTATCACCAACCTCGGCTCGACCACCGGCTTGCCCCTTGAAAAGATCCTGACGGACCTCCAGGCGGCCGAGGACAAGAAACTCAGCCTGTACAGCAATCGCCAAGCCAGCTACGAAGCCCGTGTAAGCGCCTTTGGCCAGATTCAGAGCGCAGTCGAGGCCCTGCAGAAAGCCGCGGCCGCGCTGGGCAAATCGTCGACGCTGGACGCAGTGAAACCCACCGTGATCGGCGACGGACTGACCGCGACGATCGGTGCAGATGGCGCCACGATGGGCGAGTACGCGATCAACGTGAAAAACGTGGCTACCGCGCAGACCCTGCAATCCGGCCTCGTCGCCGATCGCAAGGCCTCCAATGGCGCCACCGGCTCGTTTGAAATCGAACTCACCGACGGCACGAAGTACACCGTCGACCTGAAGGACGACACTTCGCTGAACGGCATCGCAAAGGCCATCAACGGCGACGACAAGGCCGCCGTGCGCGCGACCATCATCACCAATGACTCTGGCAGCTACCTGATGCTGAGCGCGAAGAATACGGGCGTGCAGGCGTCGGTGAAGTCCATTACCGTCACTGGCACCCCCGAACTCCAGAACATCCTCAGCTACAACTCAGCTAGCGGATCGCAGCTGACTCAGCAGACCGCCGCCACCGATGCGGAAGTCGAGGTCAACGGGATCACCATCAAGAGCGGCAGCAACAGCATTTCCAGCGCCATCGATGGCGTCACGCTCAACCTCACCGCCAAGACCGACGTCAACAAGCCCGTCACCCTGAAACTGCAAAGCGACACCACTGTCGCAAGCAAGGCGGTGCAGGATTTTGTCAATGCCTACAACGCGCTGCAAGGCACGATCACGAAACTGACTGCCTTCGACATCTCCGCCCAAACCAACCAGGCCCTGACTGGCGACAGCACGACGCGCGGCATCCAGTCCGCGATGTCCGGCGCTTTGCAGGTCTTTACCCAGGAAGGCTCGGTGCGCTCCCTGGCTGATCTCGGCATCGCCATGGATCCCAAGACGGGCCAACTGAAGCTGGACCAAAAGGAACTGGACAAGGCGCTGGCCGCCAATCCCGCCGACGTCAAGCGCCTCATGACCTCGGCCGACGGTCTGGCCGCCAAGTTCGACGCCGCCACCAAGGCAGCCCTGGGCACCGAGGGTTCCATCAAGACCAGCCAGGATGGGCTGAACGCGTCCATCAAGGACGTGAAGGATCAATTGGAACGCGCCAAGGCTACCAGCGCGGCATCCATGGCCGCCATGCGCGCCCAATTCGTCGCTTTGGACAAATTCGTATCGCAACAGACGGTCACGGCCAACTACCTGACCCAACAGTTCGCGGCCATGACCAAATCGAAATAATTTATAGAAGATGTACTGATGACTTACGCCGCCCGCCGCCCGACCGGCTCCTATTCCGTGCGTTCCTACGCCGAGATAGGCCTGGAAACACAGATCCTGGGCGCCAGCCCGGAAAGGCTGATCTCGCTGCTCTACATGGGCGCCCGGGCGGCAATCGGACAGGCTCGCCTTCACCTCCAGGAAGGCAGAATCACTGAGCGCGGCGCTGCCATCTCGAAGGCCATCAAGATCGTCGACGAAGGCCTGAAGACCGGACTGAACATGGAGGCGGGCGGCGAAATCGCCGCCAACCTCGCGCGCCTGTACGACTACATCGTTCGCACGCTGCTGATGGCAAACCTGAAAGCAGACGCGGAATCGCTTGAAACGGCCGATCGCCTGTTGGCTGATCTGGCCGAGGCCTGGCAGACATCCATTGATCGCCCTGCCGGGGGCGTACAACCTTGACGGCACGACGACATACGCACCGTCCAGCAATCGAACGCCCGAGATTTCCATGACGTCCACGACTCAGTACACCTCCCCCATCCTGGAGCATTACCAGGAGATCGCTCTCATCACGGGAGAAATGCTAGCGGCCGCGCAGGCCGGCGACTGGGATGGAGCGATGGTCCATGGACAGCAATACTGCGAACTGGTGGAACGCCTGCGCCAGACCGAAAAAGTGGCGCCGCTGGATGATGCCGGCCGCGCCATGAAATACGACCTGCTCGTGCGCATCCTCGAAAACGACGCCCTGACCCGCGACCTGGCGCTGCCGCAGCTGGCGCGCCTGGGCGAATTGCTGGGACGCATGAAGCGCCAGCAGACGCTGCTGTCCGCGTACGGCTACCAGGCGCCTGAAGAATGAGCGTAGGTCCCGCCGCACTTGGCAACGTCCTGGTGCAGCGGCTGGACGCCGTGCTGGGCACGACGATGTCCGCCGCCAGCGCCAATCAGGTTTCCGGCGCCCGGCCCGACGCGGTCAGCCAGCCAGGCAGTCCGGAGAAACCCGGCGCCTCGGACGGATCGGCCCGCGACCCTCGGCAAGGCATACAGACTGGCGGCGCCCGCGGCGACCGCCAGAATACTGTCGTCGACCCCAAAACCGCGGCCGCATTGGCGCTGGCCGCCCGCGGCCTGGTCACCAGCAGCGACACCACGGCCTCGGCGCCGACCACGCTGGGCACGACCGCGCGCACCATCCTGGCTTTGCTGGCGCAGTTCCCGGAGGCGGCGCCTGCCGTCCAGGGACGCGCGCCGCTGTGGGCTGCCAACACGTCCGCCGACCAGCCGGGCGCCTCGCCTGGCCAGTCCCTCCCGGCACAACCGGGCCAGCCTCCCGCGCAAACGACGGGTCAAGCCGCCACCGCGACGCCAGGCCAGGCCGCTGCACAACCCGGCGTCCCCGCGTCCGCGCAGCAATCGCCGGCCGTGGCCGCCTCGCTCGCCGCGGCCCTGGACGCCGATAAGACGGATGGGAGCGCCAAGGCTGATCGACCCGCCGGACATGCCGAAAACACAGGCGGTGCCAAGGGCCCCGACGCCGCGGCACACGCCGCCTTGAGCGCCGGCGCACCTTCCGCGCGCGTGCTGGCGCAAGCCCTGCGCCAGGCGCTGCAAGGCAGCGGCCTGTTCTATGAGTCCCATCTGACCGACATGGTCTTCGGAAGGACCACCCCGCAGCAATTACGCAATGAACCGCAAGCCTTGCTGAGCAAGAACCCGTCCGCGCAGGACGCCGCGCCCGCGCGCGCCCGGGCCGACGCATCCGCGACCACCCGCGCAGGCGCCGACGCCGCGCCCAGCAGTCCCGGCGCTTCCGGTTCGTCGCCAGCCGGCGGCCAGATTAGCGGCATTCACCAGGACCTGACCGTACTGGTCCGCCAGCAGCTGGACGTGCTGGCCAACCAGGCGCTGACCTGGCAGGGCGAAGCGTGGCCAGGCACGCCCATGGAATGGGAAGTCGAGCGCGACCCCTACGGTGGCGATCCTGATTCCGCGCTTCCCACCTGGGCCACGCGCCTGAAGCTGGACCTGCCCCGCCTGGGCCTGGTCGACGCGCGGCTGAACCTCGCCGGCGACCAAATCGTCCTGCAGCTGATCGCCCCGCACAGCGCGACGGAACTGAATGATTCCTCGGACGCGCTGCGCTCGCGCCTGCTGGCGGCGGGCCTGACCCTGAGCAACCTGTCGGTGAACGTGGTCGAACCACGCCCCGACTTCCCGGCCGATATCTGATGAGCCGCCCTGCCCCCACCCCGGAAACGTCCCCGAACGCCAACCGCAACGCGGCGGTCGCCATTTCCTACGAAGAAAAAGACGGCGCTCCGCGCGTCGTCGCCAAGGGCTATGGCCAGCTCGCGGACACCATCGTCCGCGCCGCGCAGGAGAACGGCCTTTACGTGCACGAGTCGCGCGAACTGGTCGGCTTGCTCATGCAAGTGGACCTGGACGCACATATTCCTCCCCAACTCTATGTAGCGGTGGCAGAATTGCTGGCCTGGCTCTACCGCCTGGAATCGCGCGAGTTCCCCGAACCCGCTCCGCCCGCCTGACCCTATTACCTGAGGACGACCAACGTGTTGGATGCCAGCGACCCGGAGTTCCTGCTGACCCGGCCTGAAGACATGCGCTCAGCCCTGTTCGAGCTGACCCACCCCGACAGCCACATCCTGGTGCGCGACGCCGCGGACCGCGAGATGGCCGTGCTGATCCTGGGCGTGGACAAGCAGGCCGGCGAATTCTTCTGGAGGCCGCGCGACTACGCCGGCGCGGACTTCGAGCAATCCGACTCCATGGGCTTGCTGAGCGGCACCACTTTCCACTTCCATGCCACCGCCTATGGCGGCGTGCAGATCCGCTTCCGCGTGCAGCGGCCCCACATCATTCATTTCGACGACGGCAGCGCCGCGCTGGTGTCGCCGTTCCCGGAGCGCCTTGCCCGCATCCAGCGCCGCAAGATGTTCCGCGCCTCGCTGATCGCTGCCGCCAACCAATGCCGCGCGAGCTGGCAGGCCTCGCCCCTGGACAAGCCCTACAGCTTCACGGTGCGCGACATCTCGGTGGACGGCGTGGGCCTGCGCGCCGGGCTGGCGGTGCCCGCCCTGCCGGAACGCGGCGCGGTCATGGAAAACGTGCAACTGGATTTCGGCGATCTCGGCAAGATCAACGCCAGCCTGGAAGTACGCAATGTGTACCCGATCTCGGGGCAGCCCATGATTCAGGCGTCCAGCCCGGACGAACCGGAGCCCAAGCACGTATCGCTTACCGGCGAACCGCCGGTAAGCCACCTGGGGGCGATTTTCCTGAATCTGGATGCGCGCCAGGAGAACTGGCTGCAACAGGTGGTGTGGCGCCTGGAGAAAGGCGCGCAACGCAATTGATGTTTTTTCGAGGGGCATGAAAGACGAGCCCCCATCTCCAGGCCCGGGGCCTGGATTATCCCGGGCGAGACTAGCGCGCCCGCCCAGGATCGGAAATCACACGGACATCGAGGAAATTTCCTTGTAGGCCGCAACCAGCTTGTTGCGGACCTGCACTGCCGTCTGGAAGCCGATGCTGGCCTTCTGCATGTCGATGATGACGTCATTGAGTGAGATGTCCGGCGCGCCCAGTTCAAAGGCCTTGGCCTGGGCCGTGGCGGCGTTCTGAGCCGACGTCACGCGGCGGATGGAGCGCTGCAGCTCGGCTGCAAAGCCGTCCGGCTGGCCGACCATTTCACCCGCGCCGAGGTTACCGGTCTCCGCCTTGCTCACGACCGTGCGCATCTGCTGGAGCATGCTTTCGATGCCGGACAAGCCTGATACAGCCATTACCTGATTCCTTGCTGGTGGGGATTACGCCTAAGTTGCGCACAGCGTAACGCCGATGGCGGCAATCCATAGCCGACAAGAACCGCCAAAACACCCGACATTTCCGCGAATGCGCCAGCCTCTCCGCCAGGTTGCGCCCGCTCCCCGCCGCCTGTCGCGGACATAGGAGATAAGTAACGCCAAAAACCGGCTGTTTTCAACGATTGGGATGGACGTCTCAGGGGCAATAATCCACGCTCTCCCCAGACCAGAAGCACGTTGCATGTGTAATCTGCCCTACCCAGACATGAAGTCCCATTCCCAGCTCCGCGTGGCCAGCGGGGGCCGCCGATGAACCAGCAGGCCACCCTGAGTTCGTCGCTGTTGACGAGATTCCCCGTGCTGGAGAAGGTGCGCGCGCTGCCCAAGCCCATTCTGCTGGGAGCGGCCGCCGCCCTGGTCGCGGCCATCGTCGCCGTGGCGATGTGGAGCAGCGAGCCCAAGTACAAGGTGCTGTTCTCGAACCTGGACGACAGGGATGGCGGCGCCATCGTGGCCGCGCTGGGGACGATGAACGTGCCCTACCGCTATAACGAGAACGGCACTGCCCTGCTGGTTCCGTCCGACCGCGTCTACGACGCACGCCTGCAGCTGGCCTCCCAGGGCTTGCCACGCGGCGGCTCCGTCGGCTTCGAGCTGATGGACAACGCCCGCTTCGGCGCCAGCCAGTTCACGGAACAGATCAACTACCAGCGCGGCCTGGAAGGCGAGCTGGCGCGCTCGATCGAAGCCATGCACACCGTGCAGCACGCCCGCGTGCACCTGGCCATGCCGCGCCAGTCGCTGTTCGTGCGTGAACGCCAGGCGCCCACCGCCTCCGTGCTGCTGAACCTGCACCCGGGCCGCAGCCTGAGCGACGCCCAGGTCTCGGCGATTTCGTGGCTGGTGGCTTCCAGCGTCCCCGAACTTACCGCCGAAAACGTCTCCATCGTCGACCAGAACGGCCGCCTGTTGTCGGCGCCGCTGGGCGAAGGCCGCGGCATGGACGCCGACCAGATGCGCTTCGTGCGCGAAATGGAACAGCGCACGGTCGAACGCATCCTCACCATCCTCAATCCGCTGGTGGGTCCGGGCAACGTCCACGCCCAGGCCAGCGCCGACGTCGACTTCGCCCGCCGCGAGGAAACGTCCGAGGTCTACCGCCCGAACCAGGAACCCGGCCAGGCTGCCGTACGCAGCCAGCAGACCAGCGACTCGACCCAGCGCGGCGTCAATCCCGCGCAGGGCGTGCCGGGCGCGCTGTCCAACCAGGCGCCGGCCAATCCCCAGGCGCCCATCGCCAATCCGCCGCAACCCCAGCCGCCCCGCCCCGGCCAGCCGCAACAGCCCGCCGCCGGCCAGCAGCAGACCGGCACGCAAGCGGTCACCGGCAACCTGAACGAACGCCGCGACGCCACCACCAACTATGAAGTGGACCGCACCATCAGCCACATCAAGCAGCCGGTGGGCAACCTCAAGCGCCTGTCGGTGGCGGTGGTCGTCAACTACATGCGCGACAAGGACGGCGAACTGCAACCGCTGCCGCCCGAGGAACTGAACAAGCTGACCAACCTGGTCCGCGAAGCCATGGGCTACTCCGAGAACCGCGGCGACTCGCTCAACCTGGTCAACAGCCAGTTCAACGACGGCCCGCCGCCGGTGCCGATGTGGCGCGATCCGGAAATGATCTCACTGTTCAAGACGATCCTGGCCTGGTTGGTCGGTGGCGTGCTGGCGCTGTGGCTGTACCGCGTCCTGCGCCGCACGGTGGGCGACTACCTGTACCCGCCGGTCGATCCGGAACAAGCCGAAGCCGATCGCCTGGAGGCTGCGCGTGAAGCCCAGGACGTGGCCCGCGCCAAGGAAGTGGACCGCTACCAGGACAATCTGGAACGCGCCCGCACCATGGCCAGCAAGGATCCGCGCGCCGTCGCAATGGTGCTGCGCACTTGGATGAACAAAGATGAAAAATGATTCCACTCCGCTGGACGGCATGACGCGCAGCGCCGTCCTGATGATGTCGCTGGGCGAAGACGCCGCGGCCGAGGTCTTCAAGTACCTCAGCGCCCGTGAAGTCCAGCAAGTGGGCGCCGCCATGGCCAGCCTGAAGCAGGTCACGCGCAGCGACGTCGCCGTGGTGCTGGAAGAGTTCCGCCAGGAAGCCGACCAGTTCATGGCCGTCACGCTGGGCTCGGACGACTACATCCGCAGCGTGCTGACCAAGGCCCTGGGCAGCGACCGCGCCGCCGGCCTGATCGAGGACATCCTGGAAGCCGGCGAAGGCGGCAGCGGCATCGACGCGCTGAACTGGCTGGATCCGAACACCGTGGCCGAGCTGATCGGCGACGAGCACCCGCAGATCATCGCGACCATCCTGGTGCACCTGGAGCGCGACCGCGCGGCCGGCGTGCTGGCGCTGCTCACCGACCGCCTGCGCAACGACGTCATGCTGCGCATCGCCACCTTCGGCGGCGTGCAGCCGGCGGCGCTGTCCGAACTGACGGAAGTGCTGAATTCCGTGCTGGCCGGCCAGGGCGCCAAGCGCAGCAAGATGGGCGGCGTGCGCACCGCGGCCGAGATCCTGAACATGATGAACTCGGTCCAGGAAGAAACCGTCGTCGCCAGCCTGCGCGAACGCGACAACGATCTGGCGCAGAAGATCATCGACGAGATGTTCGTCTTCGACAACCTGCTCGACGTCGAGGATCGCGCCATCCAGCTCATCCTCAAGGAAATCGACAACGACACGCTCATGGTCGCGCTCAAGGGCGCGCCCGAAGAGCTGCGCGCCAAGTTCCTGCGCAACATGTCCAGCCGCGCCGCCGAAATGCTGCGCGAAGACCTGGACGCGCAAGGCCCGATCCGCATGTCCAAGGTCGAGACCGAACAGAAGAAGATCCTGCAGATCGCCCGCCGCCTGGCCGAGAGCGGCCAGATCGTCCTGGGCAACCAGGGAGACGACACGTATGTCTGACGTGGACAGCGGCGCGACGACGCTCATCTCGCGCAGCGCCGCCTGGCGCCGCTGGCAGATGCTGTCGTTCGACGAGCCCGCGCACGTCGAACCCGAGCCGGAACCCGAACCCGATCCTGGTCCCGACCCCGAAGTGGTGATGGCCCAGCTGCGCGCCCAGGCGCTGGCCGAAGGCCGCGAGGAAGGCCACGCCCTGGGCCATGCGGATGGCCTGGAAGCGGGCCGCCAAGCCGGCTACGAAGCCGGCCTGGCGGCTGGCCGCGAGCAAGGCTACGCCGAAGGCCTGGCCCAGGCCCGCGAGCAAGGCGCGCAGGAAGCGCAGCGCCTGCGTACCCTGGTCGAGGCCTGCGCGGCGTCCCTGGGCTCGCTCGAAGAAAAAATGGGCCAGGGCCTGCTGACCCTGGCTCTGGACATCGCCCAGCAGGTCGTGCGCACCACCCTCGCGGAACAGCCGGACACCGTGGTCAGCGCCGTGCGCGAAGTTCTGCACATCAATCCGACCGCCGGCGGCCAGATGCGCCTGTGGGCCAATCCCGAGGACATCGAGCTGATCCGCCTGCACCTGGCGGATGAACTCAAGGAAGGCCACTGGCGCGTCCTGGCCGACGAATCCATCGCGCGCGGCGGTTGCCGCGCCGAAACGCCCTACGGCGACATCGACGCCACCCTGCAGACGCGCTGGCGCCGGGTCGCGGCCTCGCTGGGCCGCAACGTCTCCTGGGAGGATCCGGCGTGAGCGCCAATCCGGCTCCCGCGCAGCCCGGCCAAGCGGCCGCGCCCGCCGCCGCCGTGCCGGTCATCGACCGCTGGCAAACCCAGCTGCAGATCGGCTCGATCCGCGCCGCCTCGACCGACCCCTGGCTGGTCAGCGGCAAGATCACGCGCGCCACCGGGTTGGTGCTGCACGCGACCGGCCTGCGCCTGCCGGTGGGGGCCGCCGCCCGCATCGAGATCGCGCGCGGCCACGACCATTGGGCCGACGCCGAAGTCGTGGGCTTCGACGGCCACACTCTGTATCTGATGCCACAGGCCGACATTTCCGGCCTGCCGCCCGGCGCGCGCGTCGTGCCCGGCGAACCGCCAGTCCAGCGCCAGATCCCACTACCCCGCAAGGCCGAACTGAACGGCAACGCCAAGCCGCAGCTGGGCCGTCACCTGCCGGTGGGCAACGCCCTGCTCGGCCGGGTCCTGGACGGCGCCGGCCGCCCCCTGGACGGATTGGGTCCGCTCACGGGCGCCGAACTCGCTCCCCTGTCCGCCCAGCCCATCAATCCCCTGTCGCGCGCGCCGATCGACACCGTGCTGGACACGGGCGTGCGCGCCATCAACGGCCTGCTCACCGTGGGCCGCGGCCAGCGCATGGGGCTGTTCGCCGGTTCCGGCGTCGGCAAGAGCGTGCTGCTGGGCATGATGGCCCGCTACACCAAGGCCGACGTCATCGTCGTCGGCCTGATCGGCGAACGGGGCCGGGAAGTCAAGGAATTCATCGAGCACAACCTCGGCCCGGAAGGCCTGGCGCGTTCGGTCGTGGTAGCCGCCCCGGCCGACGTTTCCGCCTTGCTGCGCCTGCAGGGCGCCGCCTACGCCACGCGCCTGGCCGAGCACTTCCGCGACCAGGGTCTGGACGTGCTGCTCATCATGGACTCGCTGACGCGCTACGCCATGGCCCAGCGCGAAATCGCGCTCGCCATCGGCGAACCGCCAGCCACCAAGGGCTATCCGCCCTCGGTCTTCGCCAAGCTGCCGATGCTGGTCGAACGAGCAGGCATGGGCGCGCCCGGACCGTCCGGCAAGGCCGGCTCGATCACCGCGTTCTACACCGTGCTGGCGGAAGGCGACGACCAGCAGGATCCGATTGCCGACTCGGCCCGCGCCATCCTGGACGGCCACGTCGTCCTGTCGCGCCACCTGGCCGAAGCGGGCCACTACCCCGCCATCGACATCGAAGCGTCGATCTCGCGCGCCATGACCTCGTTGATCACGCCCGAGCAGTTCGCCGTGGTCCGCCGCTTCAAGCAAAGCCTGTCGCGCTACCAGCGCAACCGCGACCTGATCGCCGTGGGCGCCTACGCCGCCGGCAACGATCCGCAGTTGGACGACGCCATCGCCCGCTACCCGCGCCTGGAAGCATTCCTGCAGCAGGACATCGGCGAGAACGTCGGCTACGAAGCCGCCGTCAACCAGCTGCGCGCCAGTTTCGAATTGAGAGACGCTTATGCCTAGCCAATTGCCCCTGGACATGCTGATCAACCTGGCCAAGGAGAGCACGGACGAAGCCGCCCGCCTGCTCGGCAGGCTCAGCGCCGAACGCACCAATGCCGAACGCCAGCTGGGCATGCTGCAGGATTACCGCCAGGACTACCTGGAACGGCTGCAGCAGGCGATGACCACCGGCATGTCGGCCAGCGACTGCCACAACTACCAGCGCTTCATCAGCACGCTCGACGACGCCATCAGCCAGCAGCAAGGTGTGTTGCGCCAAGCCGACGACAACCTGGCGAAAGGCCGGCTCTACTGGCAGCAGGAAAAGCGCAAGCTCAACTCCTACGACGCGCTGGCGCAGCGTGAACTGCGTGCCCAGGCCGTGGTGGAATCCCGCCGCGAACAGCGCGCCAACGACGAATACTCCGCCCGCCTGGTCCAACGCCAGGCAGGCATGCATTAAGCAATACCTCACAGGAAGCCCCAGATGAACGCTCCCCTGCCCCTGCCCTCGATCGCGCCTGTCGTGCCCACGCCGGCCGCCGACGCCCTGGGCGCCAAGTCCGCGCCCGCCAACAAGAAGGGCCCCACCTTCTCCGACGTGCTGGCCCAGCAGCGTCCCGCGCAACAGCGCCCGGACCAGGCCTCCGGCTCGCGGCCGGCCGGCAATGGCTCCAAGACCCAGTCGGGCGGCCAGAATTCCGGCGACTCGGCCGCGCGCGCGGAAAACGCCGCCGCCAGCGCCATCGATGCGGCCGTGCAGACGGCCACGCAGGCGGAAGCCGGCGCACTCGCGGTCGCCGCCGCCCAGCCTGCCGTCGTGTTGCCGCAGCAAGCCTTGGAAATCGCCGCCCAGGCCGCCGAGCAGGTGCAGCTTGCGCGCGGCAACGCGGCCGCAGCCGCCGCCGCGATGAGCAGCGGCGCGGCAGTCCTGACCGCCGCGCTGAATGCCGCGGACGCGATGCCCACGGTGCAGGCAGGCGCCGCGGCTGTCGCCACCACCGCGCCTCAAGCCGAAGCGGCCGCCGCGCAAGCCATCCGCGATGCGCAAATCGCCGTGCCGGTCGTGACCGCGGCAGCCAAACCCGGCAGCACCGCGCCCGTCGCCACGCAGGTGCCGGAACGGCCCCCCGTCGCCGCCGCGCCGGCCAAGGCCGAAACGCCGCGCCTGGCGGTCGACGCCCCGTTGCCTCGTCCCGCCCGCGACGCCCGCGCCGAAGCCGGCCACGCCGCGCTGCCGGAACACGCCGACGACGAATCGGTCCAGACGCTGGCCAACGCCGCGCAACAATTCCAGGCGCCGCAACATGGCGCCTCCGCGCAAGACCACCTGGCCCAGGCGCTTGCCGCCGCGACGCAGCGTCAGGTCGTCGCGCCTGCCGCCAACCCGGCGGCCATCGCCGCGCCCGCCGTGCCGCTGGTGATGCAGGTCGCCACCCCCGTGGGCGGCACGCACTGGGGTACCGAGCTCGGCCAGCAGGTCGTCATGATGAGCCACAGCGCCCGCCAGGGCATGCAGACCGCGGAATTGCGCCTCGATCCTCCCGATCTGGGTCCGCTGCGCGTCAGCCTGAACCTGTCCGAAGGCGTGGCCAGCGCGTCCTTCGTCTCGGCTCACGCCTCGGTGCGCCAGGCGATTGAAAACGCGATCCCGCAATTGCAGCAGGCGCTAGCCCAGGCCGGCATCTCGCTGGGCCAGACCAACGTGGGCGAACAAGCCGCCCAGCAGGAGTTCGCGCAACAGGGCGGCGGCGGATCGCAGCGCCAGTCCGGCGGCGGCCAGTCCGGCAACGAGACCCTGGCCGAAGCGCCTGCAGCAGTGACGGTCGCGCGCAATGCCAACGCGCTCGTGGACACCTTCGCCTGACAAACCTGCGCACCGCTCGCGGCCCCGGCTGCGCGGTGCAGCAATAGCCTGAGATACGCGGCTTTCGCCCTGTTTTTCGCCTCCAAGCGGCGGCGGCATTTGGGGCAGAATGCTTTCATCCACTAAGAACCCGTTTTCATCAGCGGCAAAACACGCATCGACACCGAGATGGCGACTTCCAAACCTTCACCCATGCCCGCGCGCGGCGCAGCCTCCAACCGCTCCGGCATGGGCCGCATTCTCCGCCCGTTGCTGGCGATCCTGGTCCTGCTCATCGTTGCCGCGGCCAGCGCCGGCGCAACCTGGTTCATCACTCAACGCATGCAGCCGCAAGCCAGCGCGACCGTGCAGCTCGGCGTCGGCCAGACGCCGGCCGGCCAGCCTGGCCAACCGGGTCAGCCTGGCCAGCCCGGACAAGGCCCCCAGGCAACCCCCGCCACGTTCGTCGCGCCGCCCGCCGGCCCGGTCGCCGTGCCCGCTCCCATCTTCGTGCCGATCGAACCCTTCACCGTCACGCTGCAGAACGCGGACACGGAACGCATCATGCACGTGGGCCTGACCCTGCGCGTGAGCGACGAGCAGACCCGCACGCGGCTCGAAAAATACATGCCTGAAGTGCGCAGCCGCATCCTGATGATTCTGTCGTCGCAATCGCCCACCGGCGTGCAGACGCAGCAAGGCAAGACCGACATGGCCGCCGCGATCAAGCAGGCCGTCAATCGCCCGTTCTCGCCCCTGCCGGACGGCCAGTATGTCACCGACGTACTGTTCACGGCGTTCGTGGTGCAATAAGCATGGCCTACGAGGCATTTCTTTCCCAGGACGAGGTCGATGCGCTGTTGGCCGGCGTCACTGGCGAAAGCGACAGCAAAACCGAAGCGGCGGGCCAGAACGCCGGCGCGCGCGCCTACGACCTGAGCTCTCCGGAGCGCGTCGTGCGGCGCCGCATGCAGACGCTGGAGCTGATCAACGAGCGTTTCGCGCGCCAGATGCGCCATGTGCTCTTGAACTTCATGCGCCGCAGCGCCGACATCACGGTGGGTTCGATCAAGATCCTGAAGTACGCGGATTTCGAACGCAATCTGCCGGTGCCCAGCAATCTGAACATGATTCAGATGAAGCCCCTGCGCGGCACCGCCCTCTTCACCTATGACCCGAACCTGGTGTTCCTGGTCATCGACAGCCTGTTCGGCGGCGATGGCCGCTACCACACGCGCGTCGAAGGCCGCGACTTCACCACGACCGAGCAGCGCATCATCCGGCGCCTGCTCAACCTGACCCTGGAAAGCTACGGCAAATCCTGGGACCCCGTCTATCCGATCGAATTCGAGTACGTGCGCTCGGAGATGCACACCAAGTTCGCCAGCATCACCGGCAACAACGAAGTGGTGGTCGTCACCTCCTTCCACATCGAATTCGGCGCGACCGGCGGCGACCTGAACATCTGCCTGCCGTACTCCATGATCGAGCCGGTGCGGGATCTGCTCACGCGGCCCCTGCAGGAGACCACGCTCGAGGAAGTGGACCAGCGCTGGGCGCAGCAGCTCTCGCGCCAGGTGCGCAGCGCCGACATCGACGTGGTGGCCGAGTTCGCTCGCATCCCTTCGTCGATCCGCGAGCTGATGCGCCTGAAGGTAGGCGACGTCCTGCCCGTGACCGTGCCCGAAACCATAATCGCCAGCGTCGATGGCGTGCCGCTTATGGAATGCGGCTACGGCGTCTTCAATGGCCAGTACGCCCTGCGCGTACAAAACATGTTTACCCACGATACAGAATCCAACGAGGCCTCTGACCATGACTGACAAGAACGAGCCCGGTACCGGCTCGTCCCCGGCCGACGACTGGGCCGACGCGCTGGCCGAACAATCCCGCGCCAATCCGCCCACGCAGGCCGACGGCCTGAAGCCCCAGGACGACTGGGCCGCCGCCATGGCGGAACAGACCGCCGCCGCAGCCCCTGCCACGCCGGCAGGCGCTCCCGCGGCCGCGCCTGCCGCCGCAACCGCGCAGTCCGCGGCGCAATCCGTGTTCAAGCCGCTGGCTGGCGCCACGGGCGGCGCCGGCGCGGACATCGACCTGATCATGGACGTACCCGTCCAATTGACAGTCGAACTGGGCCGCACCCGCCTGACCATCAAGAACCTGCTCCAACTGGGTCAGGGCTCCGTGGTCGAGCTGGACGGCCTGGCGGGCGAACCGATGGACATCTTCGTCAATGGCTACCTGATCGCCCAGGGCGAAGTCGTGGTGGTCGAAGACAAGTACGGCATCCGCCTGACCGACATCATCACGCCGTCCGAGCGGATCAACCGCTTGAACAATCGCCGTTGATATTGGCGTCATGACCGATTCCGCCCTCCTGCGCGTCATCGTCGGCCTGATCCTGGTCCTGGCCGCCATCCTGGTCTCGGCCTGGCTGGCTCGCCGCGCCGGGCTGACTCAGCGCGGCGGCGGCAATCTGCTGCGGCAGGTTGCCAGCCTGCCGGTCGGTCCGCGCCAAAGCATCGTCGTGGTGGAAGTCGAGAACACCTGGCTGGTGGTGGGCGTCGGCCCGAACCAGCTCAACACCCTGCATACCCTGCCCGCCGGCCAGTTGCCGGAGGCTTCGACCTTGCCCGCCGCCGCCTTCGCGGCCAAGCTGGGCCAGGCGCTCAAGCGCCGCTAGCGCTGCCGCGCCATCCAAGCGACACCCATGAGTTTGCCTACAAGCACGACATCCGCCCGCGCCCGGCCTGGCGCGCTGCACCTGCTCGGCGCCGCCGCGCTGCTGGGACTGGCCCTGTTCCCCGCGGGTGTCGTCGCCCAGGCCACCCTGCCCGCGCTGACCGCCACCCCGGGACCGAACGGCTCCGAAACCTATTCGCTCAGCATGCAGACCCTGCTGCTGATGACGTCGCTGTCGTTCCTGCCCGCCGCGCTGCTGATGATGACGGGCTTCACCCGCATCATCATCGTGCTGGGCCTCTTGCGCAGCGCCATGGGAACGGCCATGTCGCCGCCCAACCACGTGCTGATCGGCCTGGCGCTGTTCCTGACCTTCTATACGATGTCGCCGGTATTCGACAAGATCTACACCGACGCCTACAAGCCGCTGTCCGAGGGCTCGATCCAGTTCGAGGCCGCGGTCGAGCGGGCCGCCGCGCCGCTGCGCACCTTCATGTTGCACCAGACGCGCGAGAACGACCTGTCGCTGTTCGCCAACCTGGCCAAGCAGCCGGCCCTGGAAGACCCCTCGCAAGTGCCGCTGCGCATCCTGGTGCCGGCTTTCATTACCAGTGAACTCAAGACCGCGTTCCAGATCGGCTTCACCATCTTCATCCCCTTCCTCATCATCGACCTGGTGATCGCCAGCGTGCTGATGGCGTTGGGCATGATGATGGTTCCGCCCGTGACAGTGGCCCTGCCCTTCAAGCTGATGCTGTTCGTGCTGGCGGACGGCTGGAACCTGCTCATGGGCTCGCTGGCCCAGAGCTTCTACCAATAACGCCTGGAGGAGAATCGCCATGACCGCCGAAACCGTCATGACCATGACCTACCAGGCGATGAAGATCGTGCTGGCGATGGCGGGCCCCCTGCTGCTCATCACCCTGGTGGTCGGCCTGGTCATCAGCATCTTCCAGGCCGCCACGCAGATCAACGAAATGACGCTGTCGTTCATTCCGAAGCTGCTGGCCATGTGCGGCGTGCTGGTGCTGCTCGGCCCCTGGCTCATCGGCGTCATGGTCGACTACATCCGGCAACTGATCGGCCAGATCCCCATGCTGGTGTCCTGAGCGGCCTTCGCCGCCGGACGCCGGACCTTTCCTCCCCATGATCGCCTTCACGCTCGAACAGCTCAACGGCTGGATCGGCCAGTTCCTCTGGCCGTTCGTGCGCATCCTGGCGCTGGTGGGCACGGCCCCCCTCTTCTCCGAATCGCTGATCCCGGTCAAGGTCAAGGTTGGCCTGGCTTTCGTCCTGGCCGTCGCCGTCAGTCCGGCCCTGGACCCCATGCCTCCCATCGCGCCTGGATCCTTTGCCGGGCTGTGGATGGTGATGCAGCAGGTGCTGATCGGCATCGCGCTGGGCTTCACGATGCGCCTGGTGTTCGCCGCGGTACAGACCGCGGGCGAATTCGTGGGCCTGCAGATGGGCCTGTCGTTCGCTTCCTTTTTCGATCCCAGCTCGGGCGCCAACACCGCGGTGCTGTCGCGCCTGTTCAACATCATCGCGATGCTCACCTTCCTGGCGCTGGACGGCCACCTGCTGGTCCTGGCGGCGCTGGTGCGCTCCTTCGACACGCTGCCCATCGCCATGATTCAGCTGCATCAGAACGGCTGGGGCGTGGTGGTGGAATGGGGCAAGACCATATTCATCTCGGGCCTGTTGCTGGCGCTGCCGCTGATCTGCGCCTTGCTGACCATCAACCTGGCCATGGGCATCCTGAACCGCGCCGCCCAGCAGCTGTCCGTGTTCTCGATCGGCTTTCCGGTGACGCTCATCATCGGCGTAACGATCCTGGCCGTCGTGCTGCCGCATGCCGGCCCCTTCCTGGAATCGTTGTTCGAATCGGGGCTGAACGCGATGAGCCGCGTCGCCGACGCGCTCGCGGGGCGCTAGCCCCGCTGGTTCCGCCAGCCCAGCTGGCTCCGCGCCCAGGCCAGGCGCCGCCGGCGCCAGGCTTGGGATTGCCGGGTCTTACTGCTGTCCGGTCAGGCGGAACACGCGGATCGTGTCGCGCAGCGCGCTGGACTGGCTGCCCAGCTGCACGACGGCGCCGCCCAGGTCCTGGACCAGCGCGGTGTTCTGCACCGTCATCACATCCATCTGCGACACGGCCGTGTCCACCTGCTCGATGCCGCTGGATTGCTCCTGCGAGGCCTGCGAGATCTCGCCGATGATGTCGGTCACGCGGTGCACGGCGGCCACGATGTCTTGCATCGTCGCGCCGGCCTGCTCGGCCTGCAGCGAGCCTTCCGTCACGCGCTCGACGGAATCCTCGATCAAGCCCTTGATCTCCTTGGCCGCCTGGGCGCTCTTCTGGGCCAGGCTGCGGACCTCGCCCGCCACCACTGCGAAGCCCTTGCCGGATTCCCCGGCGCGAGCCGCTTCCACCGCCGCGTTCAACGCCAGGATGTTGGTCTGGAACGCGATGCCTTCGATGATGCTGACGATGTCGGCAATCTTGCGCGAGCTGTCGGAAATGCCGTGCATGGTGCTGACTACCTGCCCCACCGCGACGCCGCCGCGGCGCGCCACGTCCATGCTGCTGGCGGCCAGCTGATTGGCTTGGTGCGCGTTGTCCGCATTCTGCCGCACGGTGGACGTCAGCTGTTCCATGCTGGCGGCGGTCTGCTGCAGGGACGCGGCCTGGCCCTCCGTGCGGCCAGCCAGCTCCTGGTTGCCGCGCGCGATGTGGGCCGCAGCATGGGTCGTGCCTTCGATGCCGCGATACACGTCCTGCGCAATGCCTATCAGGCTCTTGCGCATGACCTCCAACGAGAATTTCAGGCTGCCGATCTCGTCATCGGAATCCGCCACGATCTGCGTGGTCAGATTTCCGGCCGCAACCTGGCGCGCCATGTTGGCGGCGTCGACCATGGGATCCAGCAGTGAACGCGACAGGCGCCAGCCCGAACCGAAGATGGCGATGATGCCCAAGGCGATCGCCGCGCAGCCCAGGCTCGCGCCCAGCGTGCTCAGTTCGTCCCAGTTGGCACGCAAGCCATAGATCCCCGCGCCAGCCATGATCCCGGACGACAGCAGCGCCTGGCGCAACATGCGGCTGCGCACGGTGCGCTTGAAGGGAAACGTCAGCGCGTCCAGGCCACGGCGCCAGCCGGCGCGCACCGGACGGCCGCGTAGGATGCGCACGCCCCGGGCCCTGCCCTCGCGGATGCGAGCGTAGAGCGCCTCGGCCATTTCGATCTGCTCTTCGGACGGGCGCACCCGCACCGAGGAGTACGCCACGACTTCGCCGTTCTCGACGATGGGCGTGGCATTGGCCAGCACCCAATAGAAGCCGCCATCCTTGCGCCGGTTCTTCACCAGACCCAGCCAGGATTCGCCGGCCTGCAGCGTCTCCCACAGGTCCTCGTAGGCTTCCGGAGGCATGTCGGGGTGGCGCACGATGTTATGCGCCTTGCCGATGAGTTCTTCGCGGGAGAAGCCGCTGACTTCGACAAAGGCCGGATTCGCATAGACGATCCGGCCCTTCGTATCGGTACGCGAGATCAGATACTGATCTTCGCGCAGCTTGGTTTCCACGTTATGGACGGGTAGGTTGACGCGCACAGCTTGTCTCCGGGTACATCGGTCGGGCAGCGAATGAACAACGGCGAGCAAACCGGATCTGACGCCCCGCATAGACGCGCTCCCCCGCCCGGGTTCGTCAGGCTGAGCTTCCAGGAAGTCCAAACGCCTTCGAACACTGTTCACCGCCCTTTTCAGGCGTTATTGCAATTAACGGTCAGATTTTCGAAAACTTAACGTGCGCATGAATTTTGCGCGCCTGCGCCCGCAAGGCGGATGGACCGCGGCCGCGGTCCTGCTCCTGGCCTTTCGGGCCAGTAACGTCAAGCCTGCGTCAGAGTCGGCGCGGCGTAGCCAGACAACTGGTGCGCGGGCACTTCGATTACTTCGCCCGCATTGATCTTGAACACGGCCACCGCCTCGGCCAGGCGCTGCGCCTGTTCCTGCAGCGAACCTGCGGCGGCCGCCGCCTCTTCGACCAACGCCGCGTTCTGCTGCGTGACTTCGTCCATCTGCGACACCGCGCGGTTCACCTGGTCGATGCCGCTGGATTGCTCCTCGGACGCCGCCGAGATCTCGCCCATGATGTCCGTCACGCGCTTCACCGAAGCGACGATTTCCTGCATCGTCGCGCCCGCGCGCTCCACCTGCTGCGAACCCGCGCCGACCTTGGTCACCGAGTCCTCGATCAGGCCCTTGATCTCCTTGGCCGCCTGGGCGCTGCGTTGCGCCAGCGAGCGCACTTCACCCGCCACGACCGCAAAGCCCTTGCCCTGCTCGCCCGCGCGCGCCGCTTCCACGGCCGCATTCAGCGCCAGGATGTTGGTCTGGAATGCAATGCCGTCGATCACCGACACGATCTCGGAAATCTTGCGCGAGCTGGCAGAAATGCCCTGCATCGTGCTGACCACTTCCGACACCGCCGAACCTCCGCGCTCGGCCACGTCCGAGGCGCTGGCCGCCAGCTGATTGGCCTGGCGCGCGTTGTCCGCGTTCTGCTTCACGGTCGAGGCCAACTCTTCCATCGAGGCCGCGGTTTCTTCCAGCGAGGCCGCCTGCTCTTCCGTGCGGCTGGACAGGTCCGTGTTGCCCGCCGAAATCTCGCGCGAGCCCACCGTGATCTCGTCCACGCCGCGGCGCACCGTCGACACCGTGCGTGTCAGGCTTTCCTGCATGCGCTTCAAGGCGGCGAACAGCTGGCCTATCTCATTGTGCGAACGCACTTCCACGCGGCTGGTGAGGTCGCCTGCCGCAATCCTGTCGAAATGCTGCCCGGCTTCCACCAGGGGACGCACCACCAGGCGGCCGAACACCAGGCGCGCCAGGATCATCAGCAGCACGGCCAGGCCGACTGCAACGCCCACTGCCACCATGGCGAGCTTGAAATTGGCAGCGGCCTCATCGATCGTGCTCTGCTGCTGATCGTTGATGTACTTGCCGAATTCGTTGATCGCCTCGATGAACGCGGCGCTGCGCGGCGTGCCGTACTCGTTGTTCACCATGTAGAAGGTCGAATAGTCTTCGCTGCGCAGGGCCTCGACCATGGTATCCACGCCATCGTCGATATAGGAGCGATAACGGCGCACCAGGTTCATCGACAGCTGGCGGCCAGTATCGTCCTGCAGCATGTTCTTCTGGAAATCGGCGAAGCGGCTGCGCACACCCGTCAGCAGATCCGTCGCGCCTTTCAGCGCCGCTGCGGCATCGCGAGCCGAGTTTTCACCGCTGCCCCAACCCGATTCCTGCAGGTGGCGGGCGGCAACCATCAGCGCGACGCGCGCGCGCAGCATGTCGCTGTTGATCACCTCAACCTGCTTGGAACGCTCGGTCAAGGCGCTGACTTCGCTGATCGACTCATAGTTGCTCTGCAGGAAATACGCGGCCAGGCCGCCCACCGCCGCGATCAGTACCGCGAAAAACGCCATGACCCACAGCAACATGGTGCCGACGCGGGCGTCCCGCAACCGCAGCTTGCGCTTCACCTTGGGCGCGCGCGCGGCCTTCTTCTTGCCTGCCTTGCCGGCTTTCCCGCCGGATTCGAGACTCGCTTCCATATTATTTCCCCATGCCTCAGGAACTACTCTGACCAAATGAAAAACCACCCTATGGACATGCCTTGTTACACGAGGCATGTACTCAGGGCGACGTACGGCGCGGCCTGCGCCGCGCCGTTTCCCGCTGGACTACAGGGCGCTATTTGCCCCGCGGCTGCAAGCCGGTCGGTTCACCCGGGCCCGGTATGTAGATGGTCTGCACCTCGGGTTCCGCAACGGGCGGCGCCAGATCCTGACGCATGTCAGGCATAGGCGCCGGTCCCAGCAGCTTCTGGCGTTCCCAGGGTTCCAGCAGGATATTGGTGCTGTCGACGAGGCGCAGCAGCCGGCCGTCCGGGCCAAACTGCAACAGCGCTTCCTTGCGGCTGTACAAGCCGTCAGCGACGAAAGTGATCTTGAATGCCCAGAGCGCGAGGAACGTGCCGTCGGTCTGCTTGTAGATCTTGTCGGGAGGGGCGGTGAGCGCCCGCGAAGCCTCTTCCAGCGTCGTTTGCCCGGGGGTCAGGGTCGACAGCTTGTCCGGGTCGAAATTGTGGCCCGTCGCGGCGCAGCCGGCCAGAAACACCGCAAACGCGGCCGCCGCCAGAAGATGTATATAGCCTCGCATACCCTACCCATTTACCGGCCAGGCCGGTGTCAGAAAGATTCCCAATCGTCATCCGCAGGCGCGGACCGGCGGCTTGCAGGCGCGGCGGGTTTCGCTTCCGGCGCGGCGGTCGGACGCAGCGTCGGACGGCGCAACGGACGCGCCGCCGTCGCGCCCTCGGCCGCGGCCGGCTTGGCGCGCGTGGAGTGCGTCAGGCGCACCGCCGGCACGACCTTGGCTTCCGCGGCGGGCGCGGGCGCTGCCTGCACCGGCGCCGCCGGAGCGGCCATACGCGGCGCGGGACGCTGGCCGGCCAGCTGATGCGCGGGAACTTCGATCACTTCGCCCACATGGATCTTGAACACGGCCACCGCCTCGGCCAGGCGTTCCGCCTGTTCTTGCAGCGAGCCCGCGGCTGCGGCCGCCTCTTCCACCAGCGCCGCGTTCTGCTGCGTGACTTCGTCCATCTGCGACACCGCGCGGTTCACCTGGTCGATGCCGCCGGATTGCTCTTCGGACGCAGCCGAGATCTCGCCCATGATGTCCGTCACGCGCTTCACCGAGGCCACGATTTCCTGCATCGTCGCGCCCGCGCGCTCCACCTGCTGCGAACCCGCGCCGACCTTGCTCACCGAGTCCTCGATCAGGCCCTTGATTTCCTTGGCCGCCTGGGCGCTGCGCTGTGCCAGCGAACGCACTTCGCCCGCCACCACTGCAAAGCCCTTGCCCTGCTCGCCCGCCCGCGCCGCTTCCACGGCCGCGTTCAACGCCAGAATGTTGGTCTGGAACGCGATGCCGTCGATTACAGACACGATTTCCGAGATCTTGCGCGAACTGGCGGAAATCTCCTGCATGGTGCTGACCACTTCCGACACCGCCGAACCGCCGCGTTCGGCCACGTCCGAAGCGCTGGCCGCCAACTGGTTGGCCTGGCGCGCGTTGTCGGCGTTCTGCTTCACGGTCGAGGCCAGCTGTTCCATCGACGCCGCGGTTTCTTCCAACGAGGCCGCCTGTTCTTCCGTACGGCTGGACAGGTCCGTATTGCCCGCCGAAATCTCGCGCGAACCGACGTTGATCTCGTCCACGCCGCGACGCACCGCCGACACCGTGCGGGTCAGGCTGTCCTGCATGCGCTTGACCGCCGCCATCAGCATGCCTATCTCGTTGGTGGAGGTCACATCCACTCGGACGGTCAGGTCGCCGCCGGCGATCTTATCGAAACTGTCGCTGACCGCGCGCAACGGGCGCAGGACCACACGATTCATGAACAGGAAGGCGCCCAGCCACACCGCGACGATCACCACGGCCAGCACGATGTACACAATGGCCATCGTGGCCGCCTGCGAGCGCGAGGACGCCACCATCTCTTCACTGTAGGAGGTAATTTCCTTCGCGAAGTCGCTCAATTGCTTGGAAAAGGCTCCGCTCGCGGCGCCTGCACGGGTGTTCTTCAGATCCAGGTAGGCCGCCGAATCGCCCTTGTCCAATGCCGACATCATGGCTTGCAGCGCGTCGGCAAAGCCGTTGAACGAAGAGATCAGATCCCCCTCCGCGCTTTTGCCGATCGCGGTGGTCTTCGGAATGCCCTTGAAGGTTTCCATCTTCTTCTTGGCATCGGCTACCAGTTGCTGCACCGTGCGCGTGTTCTCGCTCGCGCCGCTGGCGTCGCCGGTGGCGCGTTGCGCGGCGGCAATGTCGGCGCGTATGGTGGCGCGCAGCATTTGCGTGTAAGCATCCTTGATCAGATTGGCCTGCTGCACGCTCAGCGTATCCAGGGCGTTGATCGCCTCGGAATTGGACCGCATGCTGTTCCAGCCGAGGACGATGGCCACAAGCGCGGCCAGAGCCACGGCCAACTGAGCGAGCATCAGGCCCGTGCGCACCTTCAGATTGCTAAACATTTCCGTGTATTCCGGTAATCGTCCTGGCGGCATCGTTGCCGCCAGGACGTAAAGGGGGGTAGCTTTACTGCATGTGCTGCGCTGCCGGATCGCTCCGTCAGAAAGACTCCCAATCGTCGTCCGACGGTGGCGGCCGGCGACTGGCCGGCGCTGCCGCAGGCGCGGCTTGCGCGGCACTCGCCGGGCGGCTGGCCGGACGACGCAGCGGACGGACCGTCGTGGCAGAGTCGGCCGCCGGCTTGGGCCGGGCGACTTGCGTCAAACGCGGCGCGGGTGCGGCCTTCGGCGAGGCTTCAGGCGCTTGCGCCTGGGCCGGTTCAGCCGCAGCCTTGGCAGCTGTCCTGGCCGATGCATTGGCGGGTGCCGCCGGCGCCGGCATGCGCGGAGCGCTGCGTTGCGCCGCCAGCTGCTGGGCGGGCACCTCGATCACTTCGCCCGCATTGATCTTGAACACGGCCACGGCCTCGGCCAGGCGCTGCGCCTGTTCCTGCAGCGAACCTGCGGCGGCCGCCGCCTCTTCGACCAGCGCCGCGTTCTGCTGCGTGACTTCGTCCATCTGCGACACCGCGCGGTTCACCTGGTCGATGCCGCTGGACTGCTCCTCGGACGCCGCCGAGATCTCGCCCATGATGTCCGTCACGCGCTTCACCGAAGCCACGATTTCCTGCATCGTCGAGCCGGCGCGCTCCACTTGCTGCGAGCCCGCGCCGACCTTGGTGACCGAGTCCTCGATCAGGCCCTTGATTTCCTTGGCCGCCTGGGCGCTGCGCTGCGCCAAAGAGCGCACTTCACCCGCCACGACCGCAAAGCCCTTGCCCTGCTCGCCTGCGCGCGCCGCTTCCACGGCCGCATTCAGCGCCAGGATGTTGGTTTGGAACGCGATGCCGTCGATCACCGACACGATCTCGGAGATCTTGCGCGAGCTGGCCGAGATCTCCTGCATCGTGTTGACCACTTCCGACACCGCCGAACCACCGCGCTCGGCCACGTCCGAGGCGCTGGCCGCCAACTGGTTGGCCTGGCGCGCGTTGTCCGCATTCTGCTTCACGGTCGAAGCCAGCTGCTCCATCGAGGCCGCGGTTTCCTCCAGCGAGGCCGCCTGCTGCTCGGTGCGGCTGGACAGGTCCGTATTGCCTGCCGAGATCTCGCGCGAACCGACGTTGATCTCGTCCACGCCGCGGCGCACCGACGCCACGGTGCGCGTCAGGCTCTCCTGCATGCGCTTGACCGAGGCAAACAGCTGACCGATCTCATTGGTGCTGCGCACCTCGATACGGCCGGTGAAATCACCCGCAGCGATCTTCTCGAAATGGTCCCCGGCATCGCGCAGCGGCCGCAGCACGGTCCGGCTGATGAAGATCCAGCAGCCCAGGGCCAGAACCAGCGCAATCGCCAGCATCACGATCGTGACCGTGCGCGAAATCCCATGCGCCACGGCAGCCTGGGCCACCAATTCGTCGGTGCTGGTATCGACAAAGTCCAGCACGCCACCCACCGCCTCGCGCAACACCGAGTTCGCGGCGCTGCCCGCATCGTTCAGGTCCAGGTATTCTTGCACCGCCATCGAGGACAGGGCGGCAACCTGCCGCTTGACCACGTCGTCGAACTGCTTGTAGGCGCTTTCCAGCTTCTGGTTCAGCGCCTCGGCGCCTTCCAGGCGGGGCGCCTTGCGGTACTCGTCCAGCGCCTTGGCGCCCTCTTGCATCAGCCCTTCCGCGCGCTTGGTCTGCGAAACGGCCTGTTCGGTCTTGCCCTGTTGCAGATCCATCAGGGAGGTCGCCAGCAGCAAACGGCCGCGCAGGAACAGCGTGTAAGCCTTGTTCAACAGCGTGGCTTGCGTGGAGTAGGCATCATTGACCTGCTCCAGCTTGGTATTACTGGAATTCAGCCCGACCCAGGAAACGCCATTGGATATGAACATGGCGCCCGTGAAGAGCAGCAACACCAGAACTAGACAGGTGCGGACTTTCAAGTTGACAAGCATGGACTATCCAAGCGTTAAACGATGTGAAACGACTATTTCCTACCCTGCACGCACGCACGGACGCCCCGGCCCCTGGCCAGTAGCGTCCGCAACGGCGCAACCTTCCGCACGCAATGGCGCGTTTTTGGACCTACAGCATTACTACTTGCGGCTGAACAGGCTTGATCCCTGGATGGTCATGAATGCCGCCGACGCCGCTTGCAACGCAACCTGGCGCAGGGCCAGTTGGCTGGCGCCCTGGTAATAGTCCAGCTCTTCCAGATCCGACAGGGACTTGGAGTACGACAAGCCCTTCTGCGTGCCGGTGGCGTCCAGCGCTTCCAGTTCGTTCATCCGGGCACCCACCGACGCTTGCACCGTAAGCACGTTGTCGTAGGTGTTCGCCAGCTTCCTGTTGGTCGTGGCCAAGACGTTGTTCAGCCTGGCGGTTGCGACCGGATCGCCGGCGCTGGGCGCATCCAGGGCGGCGATGACATCGTTGAGGGTGGCGAACACGTCCATGTTCATGCCTGCGGACTGGACGCTGTCGACGTTGATCACGTCGCCGGCCTTCGGGGCGCCCTTGACCGACATCGATACGCCGCTGCCCAGATCGATGGTTGCACCGTCGGCGTAGGCCTTCGCGGGCGAGCCGGCTGCAGGCACGGTCGCGCTGGAACCGTCGGGATTGGTCGTCGTGACCCGATAACCGACGGCTCCGGTGACCGCATCGGTTTCGAACTGCACCGCGAACTTCTTGCCCGCGTTGGCCGTACCTGGCGTCACCGAGGCCGCGGTGAATTCGGCCGTACCGGTGTTGGTGCTGGCTGCGGAGGTAACAAACGTCTGCGACCCCGGGTTGGCGCGGCCAAAGATATCCTTGCCCAGATCGCTGGTCGAGAGCTGTCGGCTCTGATCCACCTGAATCGTCCGTTCACCAACCGAACCGCTATAGACGATCTGACCTGCCGCGTTCTTGGAATAGGGCACCACACTGCCATCGTTGCCCGAGAACAGGTACTGGCCATTGCCGTCCGTCGTATTGGCCAGACCCAGCAGGGCATCCCGCGTGCTCTTGAGCGCAGTCGACAAGGTCTGGCGGTCGCTATCGGAGAGCACGCCGCCTGCCTGGAGGATACGCGTCCGCGCTTCCTGCAAGGCATTCGTCACCGCGGTCAGGGTATTGCTTTCCTGGCCCAGATTCGTGTTGGCCGTCTGGCGATTCAAGCCGTAGGTGTTGTTCATGCTCTGCGTCTGCGCCACGCTGATGGCCTGCGCGGCCGCCAGGGGATCATCCGCAGGGCTCAGGTTCTTGCGCCCGCTACCGACCTGCTCAACCAGGCGGTTCATGTCGGATTCCTGAGAGAGAACGCCCTTCAGGCCGTTCGCGTACATCATCGAGGTGCTCAGGCGCATGGTGAAGCTCCGAAATTATCTTTATTGGTCACGATTCAACGATCCGATCAGCCGCGCAGACCCAGCAGCGTGTCGAACATGGTGCTGGCCACATCGATGATGCGGGCGCTGGCCTGGTATTGCTCCTGGTACAACGACAGGCTGACGTATTCTTCGTTCAGGTTGACGCCCGACACGGCTTGCTGCGCCGCGGTCTTCTGCGTGATCAGGTTGGCCTGGGCGGTGGCGGCGGACTTGAGCTGTTGCGTCTGGACGCCGACGGTGTTCACGACCTGGCCGAACATGTCGTTCACGCTCATCGTGCCGTTGCCCAGCACCTTGGAGTTCTGCAGCTGCGCCAGCTTCAGCGCGTTCTTGCCGTTGGCGTCGCCGCCGGCCGCATCGGCCGCGGCGATCTTGTACGGATCGCTGATCAGCACGGTAAGGTCGCGCGCCGCATCGCGGGTGGGCGCCAGCGACCACTTGTCGCCCGCCTGGGGCGGCGCGCTGATGGTCAGCTTCACGCCCATTTCGCTCTCGAGATCGAGCGTGCCCGGCGTACCCGTAGACGGACCGTTGTAGACCTGCGAACCTTCCGGCATGCGCAGCACGCGGTAGTTCGTGCCATCGAACGAGATCTCGTATTCCTTGGCGTTGATGTTGTTCAGATTTGTGAACTCGCCAGTCAGCGTCGCGTTGCTCTTGTTCTGCGCATTGGGCACGCCTTGCGGCGAACCGATACCGAAAAAGTCGGTGCCCGGGTTGCCGTTCTGGTCCAGGCCCTGTTTGTGCTGCTCGTTGAAGGACAGCGCCAGGCCGACGGCCATCTGGCCCAGCTGGCTTTGCATGACGTCCAGCGAGGTAGCCCGGAACTGCAGCAGGCCGCCCAGCGAACCGCCGGTCACTTCCGCGTCGTTCAGTTCCACCGCAACCGTCTTGCCGGCGCCTGCCGGCAAGGTGTAGGCGATGGCGGTACGGCCCGCGTCCTTGGACGAAGCCACCGCCTGCAACGGGTAAATGGTATTGCCCGACAGCAGCGCCTGGCCGCCATTGGCCAGCGAGATATTGATCTTGTCGCCTTGTTCGTAGGTGGTGATGCCCACCAACTTATTCAGTTCCATCACCGCCTGGTCGCGCTGGTCCAGGAGATCGTTCGGGGGGCTGCCGCCCGCCTTGCCCGTGGCCAGCGAGATCTGCTGGTTCAGGTCGTCGATGCGAGACAGGTAGCTGTTGACCTGCTCCACCGTCGTCGTGATCTGCGTGTTCAGGCCGATGCGCTGATTCTGCATTTCCGTGTAGGCCGAACGGATCTGGGTGGCCAGGCTATTGGCCTTGCCCAGCAGGTCCTGGCGCGCCGCGGGGTCCGCGGGCTTGCTCGCCACGGCGTTCATGCTGGTGAAGAAGTTGGTCAGGCCGGGAGCGATGCCCACCGTGCGGTCGGCGAACAGGTTGTTGATCGCCGAAACCTGGTCAAACTGCGTCTGCAGCTGGGCGCCGCTGCCCTGGGCGCCAACCAGCTGCTTGTACAGGAAGCTGTCGTAGCTGCGCACGACGGTGTCGACCTGGACGCCGCGGCCGATGTAGCCGTTGCTGGTGGCCTGCGCGCCGGCCGTCGAAACCATGACGCGCTGGCGGTTGTAACCGACCGTGGTGGCATTGTTGATATTGTGGCTGGTGGTGGCCAAGCCTGCCTGAGCGGCGTTCAGCCCGCCCAGCGCCAATTTATACATGTTCATGCTGACAACGCCCCGTATTTAAGCGCAACCGATATACCTGGATACTCCGTTAACGGCAGGAGATGATCCGAATTTAGAGTCCATCCAACATCTGGCGGGAAATTTCCACCTTGGATGCCGCGCCGCGCAATTGGCTCATCACCCCGATCAGCTTCTGCGCGTACTGCGGATCCGTCGCATAACCCGCGTCCTGGATCCGGCGCGCCGCTTCGATTTCATTGCGCGCCTGCGTCACGCCTTCGTAGCGCGGGCTGTTGCCGATCAGGCGCGCGTAATCCGCGAACGATTCCTCATAGGACGCATAGGCGCGGAAAGGTTGCGTCACCTTTTTCGCCACGCCGTCCTCATATTCGGTGGTGAGCACGTTGACGACCTTGCCCTTCCAGCTGGCGCCGGCCTTGATGCCGAACAGGTTGTAGCTGGTGCTGCCGTCCTGATGCTTGATCTCGCGCTTGCCCCAACCGGATTCGAGCGCCGCCTGGCCCATGATCAGGCGCGCAGGCACGCCGCTTTGCTGCGATGCCAGATTGGCCGCGCGCGACATCTTGGAGACGAAGGAAACCACATGCTCGGGCGCACCCTCGGCGGCGGCCAGCGCACGGTTCTGAGCGCTGTTGTTGCGCATCACGTTCAGCAGCGCCGAGACTTCCCGCGAACCGGCCGAACGGAAATCGAGATCGCCGCCCTCACCCAGGCGCTTGATCGCATCCGCGCCCAGCTCGCCCGGCTTGCCTTGCTGCATCTGCGCCAGGATGGCACCGGACAGACCGATGCCGGGCGACGCCAGGTGCAGCGCCAACTGCTCGTCCGCCATGGACTGCAGCATCTGCGTCTGCTGGGAATCAAACAGCCCTTCCTTGGGCGTGGCCTCGCGCATGCGCTTGACCATCATTTGCAGGAACAGGGCCTCGAACTGCTTGGCCACCTGCTTCTGCTGCTCGGTGCCTTCCGGGTCCTTCTTGACGTCGCGCTTCAGGTCCGACAGGCGCCCCATGTCGAAGACCGAATCCTGGCGGCCTGCGCCGCGCGCCGCATCATTGGTGTAAGCCATGGCCGTCAGATGATTTCCAGTTCGGCGCGCAGGGCGCCCGCGGACTTCATGGCCTGCAGGATCGCCAGCAGGTCCTGCGGCGTGGCGCCCAGGGCATTCAAGCCCTTGACCACGTCAGCCAGATTGGCGCTGGTGCTCACGCGCTGCAGGGAGCCGTTGTCCTGGCGCACCTCGATCTGCGTGTTCGGCACCACCACCGTCTGCCCTTCCGTGAAGGGCGTGTCCGGCTGCGAGACCTGGTTCTGGCGGTTGATGATGACCGACAGGTTGCCGTGGGCCACCGCGGCCTCTTCGATCATGACGGTGCGATTCATCACGACCGAACCGGTGCGGGCATTGATGATGACCTTGGCGACCGTGGGCGCGCGCGCCACCTGCAGGTCCTCGACCTGCGACAGGAAGCGGGCCTGCGAGGCCTGCTCCATGGGCGTGCGCACCTGCACCACCCTGCCGTCCAGCGCCGTGGCGGTGCCCTGGCCGAACTTGCGGTTCAGTGCGGCGACCACGTTCTGCGCCGTGCCGAAATCCGTGTTGTTCAGTTCCAGATAGATGTAGCCGTCGCGCGAGAACGTGGTGGGCACGCCGCGTTCGACGATGGCGCCCGCGCTGATGCGGCCGCCGTTCAGCTGGTTGATCTGCACGCTGGAACCGCCGGCGGACGCGCCGGCTCCGCCCACCAGGATGTTGCCCTGGGCGATGGCGTACACCTGGCTGTCGGCGCCCTTCAGCGGGGTCATCAGCAAGGTGCCGCCGCGCAGGCTCTTGGCGTTGCCCATGGAGGACACCACCACGTCCAGCGTCTGTCCCGGGCGGGCGAAGGCCGGCAGCGTGGTCGTGACCATGACCGCCGCCACGTTCTTCAGCTGCATGTTGCTGCCGGCGGGCACGGTGATGCCCAGCTGCGACAGCATATTGGTCAGGCTTTGCTGCGTGAACGGCGTCTGGCGCACCTGGTCGCCGCTGCCGTCCAGGCCCACCACCAGGCCGTAGCCGATCAGCTGGTTGCCGCGCACGCCCTGGATCGAGGCCAGGTCCTTGAGGCGCTCGGCATGGGCCGCGCCGGCGCCGGCCGCCAGTCCGACCGAAACGCAGACGCGCGCCAACAAGGACAGCAAGGCGGATATCGGATTCGGTTGTTTCATGTTCAGAACGGCGAAGCGATCAGGAAGAAGCGTTGCAGCCAGCCCATGGTCTGGACTTCGTCCATGACTCCCTTGCTGCGGTATTCGATGCGCGCGTCGGCCACTTGCGTGGACGACACGGTGTTGGTGCCGGTGATGGAACGCGGATCCACCACGCCGGAGAAGCGCACGAATTCGCTGCCCCGGTTGATGGCGATCTGCTTTTCGCCGGCGACCTGCAGGTTGCCGTTCGACATCACGCCCACCACCGTCGTGGTGATGGTGCCGGTGAAGGCGTTGTTCGCGGTGCTGTCGCCCTTGCCCTGCGACACGTTGCCGCCCTTGGCTTCCGTGTTCAGGTTGGCGTTGGCCCAGCTGTCCATGAAGGACGGCGCCGCGGCGATGCCGAGAGTGGTGTTGCCGCTGCGATTTGTGTTCGTGGCGACGTTCTTCGAGGCGTTCGTCTTTTCGTTCAGGACGATGGTGACGATATCCCCCACGTTGCGCGGACGGCGGTCCTCGAACAGGGGATAGTTGCCGTAGGTCGTCGGCTGGTAGATGGAGCCCGTGGGCTGCGCCATGGGCGTGGGCTGAGGCGGCGGCGCGGCCGTCGTCGGCCCGGTCACGATGGGCTCGGGCGGAATCATGGCGCAACCGGCCACCAGCAAAGCCAGTGCCGCGCTCGATACCAGACGCAGGACAGACATGGACATCACAGTTGGGTCAGGCGGGCCAGCATTTCGTCCGACGTCTTGACGGCCTTGCTGTTCATTTCGTACGCGCGCTGCGTGGTGATCATGTTGACCAGTTCCTCAGCGACGTTAACGTTGGACGTTTCGACGTAGTTCTGCATGATCGAACCCGCCCCGTCGACGCCCGGCTGCAGCAGGTTGGCCGGGCCGGAGGCGTCGGTTTCCAGGTACAGGTTTTCGCCGACGCTTTGCAGCCCGGTGGGATTGATGAACGTGGCGATCTGCAACTGGCCGACCTGCACATTGATGCCAGCGGCGCCAGGCTGCGTCACCGACACGATGCCGTCCTTGCCGATGGAGATCGTCAGCGCGTTGTCGGGGATGTTCATGGGCGGCTGGATCACGTAGCCGCTGACGGTCGTCAACTGGCCGTTCTGGTCGCGTTGCAGAGCGCCGTCGCGGGTGTACGCCTGGGTGCCATCCGGCAATTCGACCTGCAGGAAACCGCGGCCGTTGATGGCGATGTCCATTTCGCCGCCGGTGTTGTTCAGGTTGCCAGTGGTGTGGATGCGCTCGGTCGCGGCCACGCGCGCGCCGGTGCCGAGCTGCAAGCCCGAAGGCAGCTGGGTGGCGTCGCCGACCTGGGCCCCGGGCTGGCGTAGCGTCTGGTACATCAGGTCCTGGAACACGGCGCGGCCGCGCTTGAAACCATTGGTGGAGACGTTGGCCAAGTTGTTCGAAATCACGTCCATGGAGGTCTGCTGACCTTCCAGGCCCGTCTTGGCGATCCACAGCGAACGCATCATGATGAAGTACTCCTGGTGCCGCGGCCCGGCCGCGCGCGGAAATTGTTTTTAATTCAGTTGCCGTATCAGGCGCTTACCGACAGGATGCCGTTGGCGCGCTCGGCGTTGCGGTCCGACTGCTGGATCACCTGCATCTGCTGCTCGAAGCGGCGCGCGTTCGCGATCATGCCCACCATTGCCGCCATCGGATTGGTGTTGCTGCCTTCGAGCACGCCCGACAGCAGCCGCAGGCTGGGGTCGGCGGGCGCCGGAGGCGCAGGCTGGCCATTGACCGGCGCCAGACGGAACACGCCGTCATCGCCGTGCACCAGCTGCTCGTTCGGCGGGCTGGCCAGCTTGAGGCGGCCCAGGTTCAGGATGTTGTTCGGCGCGTCGCCCGCGCCGATGGCCGTGATGGTGCCATCCGAGGTAATCGTCAGCGCGGCCTGGTCGGGCACGTCGATGGGACCGCCCTGGTCTGACAGCACCGGCTGGCCCAGCGAGGTCTGCAGCAGGCCGTTGATTCCCACCTGCAGACTGCCGGCGCGCGTATAGGCCTCGCCCTGCGGCGTCTGCACGGCCAGCCAGCCGCGCTCGCTGGACAGCGCCACGTCCAGGTCCCGGCCCGTGGTCTGCATATTGCCCATCTGGAAGCTGTTGCGCGGCGTGGACGCCACCGTCGAAACGCGCGTGGGCAGGCTCACCCCGTCCGTGACGGGAACCGACCGGTACAGCGCGATCTGCTCGCGAAAACCCGTCGTGTTCACGTTGGCCATGTTGTTGGAAAGCGCGGCCTGATGCTCGGTGATACGCGCCGCGCCATTCATGGCGGTGTAGATGATACGGTCCATTGCCTATTCCGTCGGTGTCGTCGCTGCCTGCCGGCCTTACTTCAGGTTCATCAGGACTTGCATGATTTCGTCCTGGGTCTTGATGGTCTGCGAGTTGGCCTGGTAGGTGCGCTGAGCGATGATCATGTTCACCAGCTCCTTGCTCATGTCGACGTTGGACGACTCGGTCGCCTGGCCCACGACCTTGGACAAGCCGTTGCTGCCAGGCTGGCCCAGGATGGGTTGGCCGGAGGCGGCGGTTTCGGTCCAGGCGTTGTTGCCCACGGGCTGCAGGCCCTGCAGGTTGGAGAAGTCGGCCAGCACGATGGTGCCCACGACCTGCGTCTGGCCGTTGGTGTAGCTGGCCACCAGGCTGCCGTCGCCACCGATGTTGATGCCGCTGAACTCGCCGGAGGCATAGCCGTTGGGCTTGGCCACCAGCTTGTAGGCGCTGCCGTACTGGGTGGTGCCGGCGTAGTTCATCGCGATGTTGATCGGATCGGCCGGGGTGGTCCCGCCGCCCGGCGTGGCGAAGGACAAATTCACCACGGGCGCGCTGGTCATCACGCCAGCCTTGTTGAACGTGAACTGCTGGGGATTGCCCCAGACATTGCCCGCATTGGTGGTCGGCGCCATGGCCTCGCCGTCCATCGTGTAGTACACGTCGTAGACGCTGTTGCCCGCGGCATCGGCCGGACGCTTCACGAAGTACTGCATGACCTGGTGCGAATTGCCCAGCGAGTCGAACACCGTCATGGGCGACGCGTTGGTATAGGTCGTGCTCAGCTTGGGATCGAAGGGCTTGCCCAGTTCGACGACGGCGGCGGTGTAGTCGACGAAGCCCGGAATGTTGTTCAGTGCGCCGGCGGACACCTGGCCCGTACCGTCGATGGTCACGGTATTGGGCGCCGTGCCATAGGTGGCGGGGGGAGGATTGCCGGGCGTCCAGGTCAGCGCGCCGCCAGCAGCCTTGGTGAACGTGTATGCGGTGCCGCCCAGCGACACGGACCCGGGCTGGGCCGGCGCGGTCACGGTATCGACCGGGTACACGATCTTCGCGTTGGCATCCAGGTTGGCCACGGTGGTGCCAGTGGACGTCGCCTGGGGCGCCACGTTGGCCGTGGGCAGTTGCAGTTCCACCGGGTTCGCGCCGACCGAGCCGGGCGGGTAGCCCGTCAGGCGATAGCCTTGGGCATTGACAATGAAGTTGTTCTTGTCGACCAGGAATTCGCCGTTGCGGGTGTACATCACGGCGCCGCTCTGGTCGGTGACGCGGAACATGCCCTTGGCGCCGTCGATCGCGATGTCATATTCACCGCCGCCGCCGTTCACCGTACCGACGGTGAAGCGCTGGTTGATCGCCGCGACCTTGACGCCCAGGCCGACCCGCGAGCTGGCGTAGACGTCGGCAAACGACGCGGTCGCCGACTTGAAGCCGACGGTGCCGGAGTTGGCGATGTTGTTGCCGATGACGTCCAGGTTCTGCGCCGCGGCGTTCAAGCCGCTCAATCCTTGTCCGAAACCCATGTTTGTTCTCGCTAATCTTTAACTAGGGGAAGCCGCCGCGCCCGCGCCGGCACCGATTCAATGCGCCCGCTTCAGGCGCCGATTACCTTGCGCACGTCCAGCATGCTAGTCTGGCCGTCCAGGCCCAGATCCAGCCTCAGGCCGTTGGTGGAATACGCCACGCTCTTGACCTTGCCGTAGCTCAGCACTTCCGCGTTCACCTTCTTGCCATCGGCGTCCGTGGCCAGCACAGAAACGGTATAGGCGCCCGCCTCCAGCGGCACGCCGTTGTCGTTCTTGCCGTCCCAGTCCAGCGTGTACACGCCGGTCTTCTGATCCTGCGTTTCGATCGTGCGCACGACCGCGCCGTTGGCGTCCGAAATGCGGATCTGCACCTTCTGCGCGTCGCCCTGCAAATCCAGACCGTAAGGAGTGACCACGCGCGCGGCGGGATTATCCGCGTCCACGCCCAGCTTGATCTTGGAGCCGGGAATCAGCACGCCCTTGCCGATCATGGACACGGCATTCATCGACTGGGACACGTCGATCTGCCCGCTGATAGCGAGCATCGTGTTCTTCAGGTTGGTGATGCCTTCCACCGTGGAGATCTGAGCCAGCTGGGACGTCAGCTCGGCGTTCTGCATCGGATTCAGGGGGTCCTGGTTCTGCAGCTGCGTGACCAGCAGCTTCAGGAACTGGTCCTGCAGACCCTGCGCCGTGCTGCTGCCGTTGGCGCCGGTTTGCGCAAGGCCCAGGCCGGTCTTGCTGGTCGATTGGTCGATGGTGGTCATGGGTTCACTGGTTCCGGAAATTAGGACTGGCCGATGGTCAGCGTCTTTTGCATCAACGACTTGGCGGTGTTGAGCACTTCCACGTTCGCCTGGTATGAACGCGAGGCGGCGATCATGTTGACCGTTTCGGCCACCGGATCGACGTTGGGCATGCTGACGTAGCCCTGGGCGTCGGCCAGCGGGTGCTTCGGGTCGTAGACCAGCTTCAGCGGAGACTGGTCCTGGACCACGCCGGCCACGCGCACGCCGCCGATCTCCTGGCCCAGCGCCTGGCCGGCCGGCGGATTCACCTGGAACACGACCTGGCGGGCGCGGTAAGGCTGGCCGTCGGGGCCGACCACGCTGTCGGCGTTGGCCATGTTGCTGGCCGCCACGTTCATGCGCTGCGATTGCGCGCTGAGCGCCGAACCGGCGATATCGAAAATGCTCAACAAGGACATTGCCTGCCGCTCCCTTTAAAAATCATTCCTGAATTGCGGCCATCATGGTCCGGATGCGGCCAGACAGCAGTTGCATCGTGCTTTGGTAATGCAGGGTGTTATCCGCGAATTGCACGCGCTCGATATCCATGTCCACCGTGTTGCCGTCCATGCTGGGCTGGTACGGCAGGCGGTAGAGCAGGTCCGTGGGGCCTTGCGACACGGCCTTGGCCGGAATATGGCGGACCGAGGTCAGCGTCAGCGAGGTGTCGGCCAGGCGCTTGGAGCCTTCCATGGCGTTGGTCATCGCCGTCTTGAAATCGAAATCCCGCGCCTTGTAGTTGGGCGTATCGGCGTTGGCGATGTTCGACGACAGTACTTCCTGGCGCTGTGCGCGCAGTCCCAGGGACTGCTGGAAGAACCGGAAATCTTCATTAAGCCTGTCTAGCATCGTGGCGCCTTGGTGCGTTGCAATTCGGATGAAACCCGGGATTCCGGACAGACCGTTATCCCATTGGATGACGGCATCATAGGGGCCGGGGGCTGAACACAATCAGCCAAATAACCCGTCATTTCTCATCCAATTCACGTATTGCCGAGCGCCGCGGACTTCTACAATTCATCCATCATGAAGATCTCCGCAAGACGACTCCGCGCGCGCGCTGCCTGCCTGGCCTTCCTGCTGCTGCCCCTGGCCGCGCAGGCCCAGGAAGCCGCCACCCAGGCTCCCGAGGCGATCGCGCTTGCGGCCCAGTCCTATCTGCGCGACCAGCTGGCCGGCCTGCCCGGCCAACCCTCCATCGCGATCGATCCCCCGCGCGCGGAACGCCTGGCGCCCTGCGATGCCATGTCCCCATTTATGCCCTCGGGCATGAAGCTGCGCTCCCGCATGACGGTGGGCGTGCGCTGCAACGCGCCCAAGCCCTGGACCGCCTACGTGCAGGCCACGGTCAGCGTGCCGGGCTACTATTACGTCGCCTCGCGCATGATTGCCGCCGGGCAGGCCCTGACGCCAGATGACCTGGCGCCGCGGGACGGCGACCTGGTGGCCCTGCCCCCCGGTGCCATCACCGACCCGCAGACCGTGGTCGGCATGACGGCGGTCCACCGCATCAATGCCGGGCAAGCCGTGCGCGGATCGGCGTTGCGCAATGCCCAGTCGGTGGTGCGCGGCTCCAATGTCCGCATCAACGCGCGCGGCAACGGTTTCGTGGTCAGCAGCGAAGGCCAGGCGCTGGACAATGCGGCGCCCGGCGCCACCGTGCAGGTGCGCACCGCCGGCGGCCAGGTGGTCAGCGGCGTGGTGCGCAACGCCAGCCTCGTGGAAATACAACTGTAATTGCTGTTACATATCGCGTTGCGCCAACAGGCCGTCCGCCCTAAAGTTCCGTCCGGACCTGACGTTACAGAGACACAAGTAGGCGAATCCGTCGCACAACCGACCCAGGACGCCCTGCGGAGAAAACCTTGAAGATCAATTCCACCACCAACCGCCCCCTATCGGCCGACGCTGTCGCTCCTCGCGCCGACTCCGCGGTTGCCCAGGCCTATGGCGCCAGCAGCGCCAGCGGTTCCAGCAGCTCGCAGGTGGCACTGAGCTCGGCATCGCGCAAGATGCTGGCGCTGCAGGACGGCTCGACCGACATCAACGTCGAACGCGTCGCCGCCATCCGCGCGGCCATTGCCTCGGGCCAGCTCAAGATCGACACCGGCCGCATCGCCGACAGCCTGATCGCCAGCGCCCGTGATTTGTTGAAGTGAGCTGCCGCCGCGTCGCTGCGGCAGTGGCCTGTCGCAATGAACTTCCGTAGCAAACCCAAGACGTAGTAAACCCCGATATACCGAGCCGAAGCATGACCATGAGCACCGTCGACTCCCTGCAATCCTGCATGCGCCAGGAAGATGCCCTGATCACCGAGTTCTCCTCCATCCTGGAAGAAGAGACCGAAGTGCTGGTGGGCCTGGGAAGCGTCGAGGTGCTGCAGGAAATCACCGAGCGCAAGGGCAACGTCGCCCGTCAGCTGGTGGACCTGAGCCAGGTCCGCGATTCCCTGCTCACGGAGATCGGCCTGCCGCCGGGACACACCGGCACCGAGCAGGCGGCCGTACTGCACCCGCAACTGTCGGGCGTCTGGCAGGCCTTGCTGAACAAATCGGCATCCGCCAACGAAATCAATATGCGCAACGGCGCGCTCATCGACGTGCACCTGCGTTATACGCAGCAATCGCTGGACGCCCTGCGCAACATGGGCGTGGCGGGCGGCTCGACGAACACCTATGACGCCCGCGGCCGCGGCGCCCGCAGCGCCCCGGGCCGCAAGCCCATCGTCGCCGGCTGAACAGCCGGGCCACGGCCCGGTTCACCCCCCGGTCATTTCCAGCATCGCGTACATCTTCAACAAAGCCACGGGCAACATCCGCCCCGACAGCTTGCGTTCCGTACCCATGATGCCCGACAAGGGACCCTGCAGAATCTCTGCGCCACACGTGTGCGCCAACTGCCAGCAAGCGGCGCCCATCTGCCCGGCCATCAACGCCTGACGCGCAAGCGCATGGGCGCCGTCCACGGCCGGCAAGGCCTGCCAGGCATTCACCATATAGCGGAAGCCCGCCTTGGCCTCATCCTGCAAGACCAACCAACGCGCCACCGTCGCCGCGTCCGCCTGGGACGCAGGCAGATTCGTCATGCCGAACAGCTGCCCGGCCACTTCCCCGCTGACCGTATCGATCAGTCGGGCGCAAACCAGCCGCACCGGGTCGCCGGCGCCGCGGCCGGATAGCGTCACTTCCGTGCCCGACGCCCACAGCGCCAGCGGCACGCGCTTGCCTGCCTGGATGCTGTGCAGTCCCGGCATGTCGCCAGGCTGGCCGACGGGCAAATAGCCCACGCTCTTGCCCACCGCGTTCAGATTGGTGGGGCAGTCATCCTGAATCACGCGCTGGCCGCCGGCGCTGCGCGCCACCCAGGCAACGCCCTGCTCGTTCAGGGCGGGCCACAAGGCGGACGTGCCGGCTTCCAGCATGTGCACGACCGGTACGCGCGCCAGCTTTTCCGTCAGCCAATCCACGCGCGCTTGCAACGCCAGGGCCGCGTCCGGCTGGGCCGGCGCCGCGGGCGCGAACGAAGAAAGCATGCCGTGCGGCAGTACCAATTGCTGCGCCGGCGCCGCCAGCGCGGTACCGCGGTCGCTCATCAACAAGGTGCCCAGCAGCGTGCCGCCCGGCAGGCCCTCGCCCTTCATGGCGGCCTTGCCGTGCACGGCAAGCAGATGCCGTCCGCAGACCGCGGAAAATTCGCGGCGCGCCATCGACAGGGGTTCGTCGGCCAACGGGGCCAGGCTGGAACCCGAAGCGTCGTCCACGTAGCCGCGCCAGGAAGCTCGGGCCTGCACGCAGGCACGGTCGCTTTCCAGCCAGGCAATGGCGTCGTCCAGATTCTGCGCGGCCTCGACCGAGTCCGCGCCGCCTTGCGGGCGCAGGATGGCGGAAGCCAGCAACTGCCGTTTGCGGGCGGGATCCACGCTCTCGGACTCGCGCGAGGCCGACACCAGCGTCGCAAGGTCGGCTTCGCTCGGGGTATATAGCGCGCGGGCGCGCTCAACCATGGAAAAGGCGCGGTCGATCAGCACGTCGGCCCGGGCCAGCTCCATGTGCTCGGGCACTTTCTGGCCGACCGACATGTAATGGATCGGCAAACGGTGGCGGATGGCAGTGTCCAGCGCCGCGCCCAGGCGCGTGGCCTCGTCCAGCTTGGTGATGATGCAGCCGGCCACGTCCTCGCCCACGCCATTGCGATAGGCGTGCGCCACTTCGTCCAGGGTGTCGCCCTGGCTGGCCGCATTCAGCACCAGCAGCCGGCGCACCGGCTTGCCGGCGTTGCACAGCATGGCCGCCTGCTCCGCCACCAGGCGGTCGCGCTGGCTGATGCCGGTGGTGTCGATCAGCACGATCTTGCGGTTGCCCAACTCCGCCAGGATACGGCGCAGTTCGCCCGCGTCGCGCACCGAGTGGGCGGGCACGCCCATCAGGCGCCCGTAAATCTGCAACTGCTCCAGCGCGCCGATCCGGAAATTGTCCGTGGTCAGCATCGCAACCTGCTCGCGGCCTTCGCGCGCCACGCAGCGCGCGGCCAGCTTGGCCAACGTGGTCGTCTTGCCGACGCCCGTCGGACCGACCAGCGCATAAACGCCGCCGGCCAGGAATTCGTCCTCGGACCGCAGCACCGGCAGGTGCGTCACCAGTTCGTTGCGGGCCCAGCTCAACGCCGTTTCCGGCGTCATGCCCTCGGGCAGGCGCTCCACCAGGGTACGCACCAGCTTCGTGCTGAAACCAGCATCCAGCAGGCTGCGGAACAACGCAGCTCCGGCCGGTTCCCGGCCCGGCCCCCGGCGTCCGCCCCAGAGCAGCCCGTCCATGCGGCTTTCCAGCGCGCCGCGCAATGCGCTGATGGCGTCCTGCAAGCCGGCTGCGGCATCGGCGGCCATGGCTGCTGGCGGCGCGGCTGGAGGCTGGCGCAGCGGCGCATCCGGCATGCGAGCCATGGAAGGCGCGGGCGCGGACTGGAGCGCTTCGGGCGCACGGGCCGCGGGCATCGGCGCTGCGGGAGCCGGCGTGGAGGGAGACGCGGAATAGGCGGACGGCGTCGCCTGCGCCGTGCCCGCCGGCGCTGCGGGATAGGCAGGCGGCGCAACGGGAGCCGTGCCCGCGGTGGCAACCGCTGCATAAGCTTGCGGCGCAACCGTTGCGGCGCCCGCGGGTGTCGCGGCCGGGCCGGCGGCGGGCATCTGGCGCAGCGGCGGCAAGGACGGCAATTCAACGCGTACGGGAGCGGCGGGCGCGGACGCGACCGGTTGCTGAGCCTCGGGCGTCTCGTCCTCGGCTTGCGTCGAGGAGGCGTAGGCGGTCTGGTAGGCGGCAATGGAGCGCGACGGCGCCGGGTATCCGCCCTGCGGCATCACGGGAGCCGGGGCGCGCGCGCCCTGGTCCGGCACATCGAAACGTGGAACTGCCGGCGAGCCGGCGGGCGCTTGCTGCCGCGCTTCGGGCTGCCGGGAATACGCGGCCTCCTGGCGCGGCGCCGCCTCATGGGCGGCATCGTCGAAAGCGCCCTCGACGGTGGCCAACACTTCAACGCCGCCGTCGACGCTGCGGTTCGACACGATCAGCGCGTCGGGCCCCAGCACCTGCCGGACCTGACGCATCACGTCACGGCTGTTCGCCCCGAAAAAACGGCTTATCTTCATGCCCCATTACCTCCGCCGATGAGCGCGGTCACACGCACCATGCGCTCATCGGGAATTTCCGTATTCGACAACACGCCCAGCTGCGGCAAATGGTGCCGTAGGAAGCGCGACAAGGGCGCGCGCAAGACCGGCGACACCAGCAGCACCGGCGCATTGCCCTGCGACTCCTGCCGTTCGACCGCCGCCTGCGCTTCGCGCAGCAGCGTATCGGCCAGCCCGGGCTCCAGGCCGCCGCTGGTCGTCATGGCCTGCGCCAGCACGCGCTCCAGTTTCACGTCCAGGCCGATCACGCGCAGCTCGCCTTCGCCAGGGAACCATTGCTGCGTGATGGCGCGGCCCAGCGAGCGGCGCGTCAACGCGATCAGTTCGTTGATGTCCGGCTGGCTGCCCGTGCCGGCCGCCAATGCCGCCAGGCGCGGGCCGTGCTCGGACAAGGTGTCGATGATGGTCCGCATGTCGCGGATCGGAACCTCTTCCGACAACAGGCCCTGCAGCACCTTCTGCAACGCCGTGAGCGACAGGGTCTTGGGCACCAGGTCCTCGACCAGCTTGGGCGCGTCGCGGCCGATGCGGTCCAGCAGCTGCTGCACTTCCTGGCGGCCCAGCAGATTGGAGCCGTGGCGGTGCATCAGGTGGTTCAGGTGCGTCGCGACCACGGTACCGGCGTCCACCACCGTGTAACCCGCCACCTGCGCCTGGTCGCGCAGGCTGCCGTCAATCCACAGCGCCGGCAGACCGAAAGCGGGGTCCGTCGTCGGCGTGCCCTTGATCTGCATCGTCACGCCGCCCGGGTCGATCGCCAGCCACTGGCCGGGCATCGCCACGCCATGTCCGACTTCCACGCCGGACAGCAGGATGCGGTAGTCGTTGGGCTTGAGCTCCAGGTTGTCGCGGATGTGCACGACCGGCGGCAGGAAGCCCACGTCCTGCGCAAACTTCTTGCGCAGGCTGCGAATGCGGTGCAGCAGTTCGCCGTTCTGGGCGTGGTCGACCAGCGGAATCAAGCGGTAGCCGACCTCCAGCCCCAGCTGGTCCACCATGGACACGTCGTCCCAGCTGGCCTCCGCCGCGGCGGCCTGCGCCTGGGTGATCGCCTGCGGCGGCACCTCCGCCTTAGCCGCGGCCGCCGCCGCCTGCCGCTTGTACAGCATCCAGCCGCCCCAGCCCAGCGCGCCGGCCAGGGTCAGGAATGCGACGTGAGGCATGTTCGGAATCAGGCCCATGATGCCGACGATGCCGGCCGTCAGGAACAGCACGCTGGGATTGGAGAACAGCTGGCTCAGGATCTGCTGGCCGATGTCCTGGTCGGTCGACACGCGCGACACCACCACGCCGGCGGCGGTGGAAATCACCAGCGCCGGAATCTGGGCCACCAGGCCGTCGCCGATGGTCAGCAGCGTGTAGACGCGCGCCGAATCGCCCATCGACATGTCGTGCTGGGCCACGCCCACGATCAGGCCGCCGATGATGTTGATGGCCATGATCAGCAGGCCGGCGATGGCGTCGCCGCGCACGAACTTGCTGGCGCCGTCCATGGATCCGAAGAAATCCGATTCCTGCGAGACTTCCGCGCGGCGCTTGCGCGCCTCATCCTCGCCGATCAGGCCGGCGTTCAGGTCCGCGTCGATCGCCATCTGCTTGCCCGGCATCGCGTCCAGGGTAAAGCGCGCGCCCACTTCGGCGATGCGGCCGGCGCCCTTGGTGATGACGATGAAGTTGATGATGGTCAGGATGACGAAGACGATGATGCCGACGGCGAAGTTGCCGCCGACCAGGAAGTGGCCGAAGGCCTCGATGACCTTGCCCGCCGCGTCGGGGCCGGTGTGGCCGTGCAGCAGCACCACGCGGGTGGAGGCGACGTTCAGCGACAGGCGCAGCAGCGTGGCGAACAGCAGCACGGCCGGGAACGCGGCGAAGTCCAGCGGCTTGCGCGTGAACATCGCCACCAGCAGGATCATCACGGACAGCGCGATGTTGAAGGTGAACAGCAGATCCAGCAGGAACGTGGGCAGCGGCAGGACCATCATGCCCAGCACCATCACGATCAGGATGGGGCCCGCCAGCAGCCGCGCGTGCGTGGCTCCGCTACTCTTCAACATGGTGAGCAAAGCGCTCATTCCTTAAACTCCTTGTGCTGCGGTTTTGGCTTGCGGGTCCAGCGCGGCCGGCACGGCCAGCTTGGTCGGGGCCGTCGGTTCGGCTCCCCACCCGGCCCGCCAGGAGCGCAGCTGGAAAACCCACGCCAGCACTTCCGCCACCGCGGTGTACAGCTCGGAGGGGATTTCCTGCCCGAGCTCCACGTGTTGATGCAATGCGCGCGCCAGCGGCGGCGCTTCCAATGTAGGGATGCGGTTCTCGGCCGCCAGTTCGCGGATCTTGGCCGCGATCAGGCCGGTGCCCTTGGCCAGGACCCGCGGCGCCCCGCTCTTTTCCTCGTCGTACTTCAGCGCCACGGCATAGTGCGTGGGGTTGGTCACCACCACGTCCGCCTTCGGCACCTCGGACATCATGCGGCGGCGCGCGGCCTGGCGCTGCTGCTGGCGGATGCGCGCCTTCACGTGGGGATCGCCTTCGCTTTCCTTGTGTTCCTGGCGCACGTCTTCCTTGGACATGCGCAGCTTCTTCAGGTGGCTCCAGATCTGCCACGGCACGTCCAGCATGACGATAACCATCAGCGACGCCACGATGAAGGCGCAGCACATCGCCACCAGCGTCAGCGCCTTGATCAGCGCCGCCGACGGCGCCACGTGCATCAGGCTCAGCATGTCGTCGTGGTAACGCCAGATGACCCAGACCGCCACGCCGCCGACCAGCGCGGCCTTGGCCAGCGCCTTGATGAGTTCGACCACCGTCTGCGACGAGAACATCCGCTTCATCCCGGAAATGGGGCTGAGCTTGGAGAAATTGAACTGGAGCGGCTTGCCGGATATGACGATGCCGCCCAGCAGCACGCTGGACAGGACCGCGATGACCGCCAGCAGGCCAAAGATCGGCAACAGCACCAGCAAGGCCTGGCCGAAGCCGTCGACCGCGCGCTCGACCATCACGCCGGGATCCAGGACGATGCGCTGGTCAAACGCCAGGCCGTTGCGCAGCACGCCGCTCAGGGCGCGGTAGAGCGAGCCGCCGCCAACCCAGATCGCGCCCACGCCCGCCGCCAGCATCATGAACGTTCCCAATTCGCGGGAACGCGCAATCTGCCCCTCCTCGCGCGCCTTTTCCAGGCGCCTGGGAGAGGCGGCTTCGGTTTTTTCGAGGTCGCTTTCTTCGGCCATGCTCTGCGGTGTCGTTGCGGCTCGCGGATTCTGGAATGACGAGCTGCCCGCCGAGATTCTAGGAGGCCCGGGCCCTGGGCGATAAGCCAAGAAACGGGGGGAAAGCGGCGCTATTCCCGGATGCGTTGCGGGACGCGCGCCCTGCCCCGGCGCCGCTCGCCCCGGGATGGCCGGCGAGGACCGGCGTCAGCGCGCCGCGACAGCGGCGGCGTGCCCGCCCGCGCCCTCTTCCACCTCCGCCTGGAAGCGGCCGTAGTCCAGGCCGATCCGCACCGCGCCCCAATGCTCCGGGCCCAAATAAACAGGGACAGAGATGTCGTTGACGATCTCGCCTGTATCTCGCGAATAGGTCTGGAACAGCATCGCACCGGTATTGGCGGCCAGGCGCCGCCCCACCGGATCATCGAAGATGCGCTTGTGCCGCGTCCGCACGATGTCCATCTGGGGATCCCCGCTAGGCGCATGGGAAAAGCGGCTGTTGTGTGCCGGCGCGTAACCCCGGTCGTCGACCAGGATGGTGTAGATCCCGCCCGGTATGCTCTCCAGCACGCTGTCCAGCAGACGGGTCAAGGCCTCGTCGATCGCGCGGTCGTAGCGGGTATGAAAGCGCGGGGGTTCGCTGCCCGGAATCCGCTGATAGTGGCGGTCGAACACGTCCGCGCCGCGCGCCCGGGCATCCTCGAGCAGGCTGGCGGCCGCGTCGCGGAAGGCATCCAGGGCATCGCACAGGCCGTCGAAGGCGGTAGCGCCCGTGCGCATGTCGGCCAGCACTTCCTGCACGCTTTCCGTCTGGCGGCGGATGCGGTCGATCTCGCCGGACATGCTGCCGACACGCTCCAGCACGTCGGCGCTGAGCGCGGCGATCCGCCCGACTTCCTCGCTCATGCCGTGGTTGGTGATGTCCACTTCGCCCACGGCCTGGACCACTTCACCCATCTGGCGGTTCATGCCGTCGAAATCGCGCACGAAACGCTCGAAACTGGAGCAAGTGCGGTCCAGCACGCCGCCCGACGCATCGACGTCCTCGCGCAGCGTCTGTGTCTGGCGTTGTGTGGTGTCGACCAGTTCCAGCATCTCGGTCGTATGCCTGCCGATATCGCTGGTGGCCGAATTCACGCGCTCGGCCAACCGCCCTACCTCGCTGGCCACCACCGCGAACCCCCTGCCCGCATCGCCAGCGCGGGCGGCCTCGACGCCTGCGTTCAGGGCCAGCAGCTGGGTTTGCAAAGCGATGTCCTTGATCAGCTTGCTGATGTCCGCCACCGACCTGGCGCGGCCGGTCAACTGGCCGACGACTTCGGTGAAGGCAGCCATCTCGCGCGTCATGCGCTCCACCCGCTCCTTGACGTCCGCCAGTTCGGCCTGCGCCTGGCGCGCCGTGAGCAGATTCTGCCCCGATACCTCGGCGATCTCGCGCGCATGGCTGGAGGTGGAACCCGACAAGGCGGCGATCTGCGCCCCGCTGGCCGCGAGCGCCTGCGCCGCGCGCGCCTGCTCCTGGGCCAGCAACGAACAACGGCCGGCCTGGAATTGCGTACGCGCCGCGTTCAGCGCGATTTCTATGCTGGATTGGCGGACGGTCATGATGCGGCTGCGTATCCGCCCCATGAACCGGTACAGCGGCCAGACGGCCGGGCTGATGGATAGTGTGCGTTCCGACAGCGTCGCGTCGCCGCGATTGAGCCGCCGCAACAACCGCCACATGCCACCCAGGCGGAATACGGATCTGGCCACGATGAACCTCCTTGTGCCGGCCCGGATCGCCTTCTGTGGGCATCCGTTGCCTGGCGCGCTGCGCGCGCGCCATGTTTCACGCTGCACGGCCCCTGCTAATTATTATGGCGGGAAGTCTATCGGCCGGACGCTGTTTGCGCCCTTAGGGAATACGTTCATGCCCGGCTTGCGGACCGACACCGCGCCGCCGGAGGACATCCCCGGCGGCGCGGCGCTTGCCTAGAAGCCCAGGCTGGCCAGCAGGTCGTCGACCTGATCCTGGCTGGTGACCACGTCGGTCTTGCCTTGCGGGCTGATCTGCGGGCCGTTGAGCAGGCTGTTGGCCTCCTCGCGGCGCTCTTGCGGCACGTTGTCCAGCAGCACCTGCAGCAGCTCGCGCTCGATCGCGCCCACCACGTCCATCATGCGCATGATGACCTGGCCCGTGAGGTCCTGGAAATCCTGCGCCATGGTGATTTCCATCAGCTGGGACTGCGTCTGTTGCGCCTGCTTCGGCACTTCCTGCAAGTACGCGCGGGTGTCCTTCACCAGTTCACGCGCCTCGGGCAGTTCCAGCGGCTGGTCGTACCATTGCTGCCAGCGCGCATCCAGCGCCTGCGCCGAACGCGACAGGCCGTCCTGGATCGGGCCGGCCAGCTCGGTCGCGTTCAGAACGCGGTTGGCGGCCTGCTCCGTCATCTGCGCCACGTAGCGCAGACGGTCGCGGGCGTCGGGAATGGCGTTGGCGGCGTCCTTGATCGCCTGGTCCAGGCCCAGCTCGCGCATGCTGTCGCGCAACATGCGCGTCAGCGAGGCGATGCGGTGGATCAGGTCGGTGGATTCCGCCGGGTTTTCATTTTCCGTCGTGCTCATGGCGCACCTCAACCGGCGATTTTCTCGAAGATCTTGGTGAGCTTCTCTTCCAGCGTCGCCGCCGTGAAGGGCTTGACCACATAGCCGTTGGCCCCGGCCTGGGCGGCGGCAACGATGTTTTCCTTCTTGGCCTCCGCCGTCACCATCAGCACCGGCAGCGACGCCAGCGCCGCGTCGGCGCGGATCTGCTTGAGCATTTCCAGGCCATCCAGGTTGGGCATGTTCCAGTCCGACACCACGAACTGGAAGCCGCCGTTGCGCAGCTTTTCCAGTCCGATGGCGCCGTCCTCGGCCTCATCCACGTTCTCGAAACCCAGCTCCTTGAGCAGGTTGCGAATGATCCGCCGCATGGTGGGGAAGTCATCCACCACCAGAATCTTCAGGCCCTTGTCTACCATCTTCTACTCCAGAAAAAATTTGCCTTGGACCGATCGGGGAGCCTGCCGCGTCAGACGCGGTGCCCGCGATCGCCCAGGCGAGTCAGAATGCGTTCGCTGATCGCCGATAACGAAACCACTTCATCCGCGGCGCCTATGGCGATAGCTTCGCGGGGCATACCGAAGACGACGCAACTGGCCTCGTCCTGCGCAATCGTGTGGGCGCCCGCGCGATGCATGGCCAGCATGCCCGCGGCGCCGTCCTTGCCCATGCCGGTCAGGATGACGCCGATGGCGTTCTTGCCCGCGGCCACGGCGGCCGAATTGAACAGCACGTCCACCGACGGACGGTGGCGGTTGACGGGTTCGCTGGCTTCCAGCTCGATCACATAGTTGGCGCCGCTGCGCCCCAGGCGCATGTGCGTGTCACCGCCCGGCGCCAGGTACACGTGTCCCGGCAGCACCCGGTCTCCGTGCGCGGCTTCGCGCACGGTCACGGCGCAGAGCGCGTCCAGGCGTTGCGCGAACGAGCGCGTGAAGCCGGCCGGCATGTGCTGGGTGATCAGGATGGCCGGGCTGTCAGGCGGCAGCGGCTGCAGGACTTCGCGGATCGCCTCGGTGCCGCCCGTGGAGGCGCCGACGATGACCAGCTTTTCCGAGCTGGACAGGGGCCGGCGCAGCATGGGCGCAGGCGTGGCCGGCGTGGCGTGCGCCGCCGGCGCGCGCAGCTTGGCGCGCGACGCGGCGCGTATCTTGTCGGCAATGATCTCGGTGTATTCGAGCAGGCCGTCGCGGATGCCCAGCTTGGGCTTGGTGACGAAATCGATGGCGCCCAGTTCCAGGGCGCGCAGCGTGATTTCCCCGCCGCGTTCGGTCAGCGACGACACCATCACCACCGGCATCGGCCGCAGGCGCATCAGCTTTTCAAGGAAATCCAGCCCGTCCATGCGGGGCATTTCCACGTCCAGCGTCAGCACGTCCGGGTTATGGCGTTTGATGAGTTCGCGCGCGACCAGGGGATCGGGCGCCGTCGCGACCACCTCCATGTCGGGCTGGCTGTTGATGATCTCGGTCATCAGTCCGCGCACCAACGCGGAGTCGTCCACACACAAAACGCTGATTTTCTTCATTTATTGCTGCCTCGTCCCGCTCAGGACCTGCCCGCGCATTCGTAGACGGTCTGCCCGCGCAGACGGAAATCCCGGCTGATATAGGTAAAGTTCTCGGAGTGGCCGGCAAACAGCAAGCCGCCCGGCTTGAGCAGCGGCACGAACCGCTCCAGGATTCTTGCCTGGGTCGGTTTATCGAAATAGATCATGACGTTACGGCAGAAGATCACGTCGAACTGCTCGTTGATCGGCCACGCCGGCGCCAACAGGTTCAAGGTCTCGTAGCGCACCATGTCGGCGATCTCGGGGCGCACCCGGACCTGCCCTTCATTGGCGCCGCGCCCCTTGAGGAAAAAGCGGCGCAGGCGCTCGCCGTCCATCTTGTCCACGCGCTCGGCAGGGTAGACGCCAGCCCGCGCGCGCGTCAGCACGTTGGTGTCGATATCGGTGGCCAGCACCGAGCAGGAGCTTGCCCGCGGCCCCAGCGCTTCCACCAGCGTCATGGCGATGGAATATGGCTCTTCGCCGGTCGAGGCCGCACAGCACCACACCGACACCGGACCGCCGCGCCGCTTCGCGAAGTCGGCCAGGATGGGAAAGTGATGGGATTCGCGGAAGAACGCCGTCAGGTTGGTCGTCAGCGCGTTGACGAAATCTTCCCATTCCGCGGCGTCCGGCTCGCTTTCCAGGTGATCCAGATAGCTGCCAAAATCCTGCAGCCCCAAGGCGCGCAGACGGCGCGCCAGGCGGCTGTAGACCATTTCACGCTTGTGCGTGCCCAGGGAAATGCCGGCGTGCGCGTGGATCATCTTGCGCACGCGCGAGAAGTCCGCGTCGCGGAAGTCGAATTGGCGGTCCACCGGAATGGACGGCGCCAGGGTTGCCACGGTAGCCACTGCCGTCCTCAATGACCGAGTGCAAGCGCGTCCGGCGCCTGCAAGCGCGCGTCGTCATCGGACGAACGCGCCGACGACAAGCGCTGGGCCGGCACTTCGATGACCTCGCCCGCGTTGACCTTGAACACGGCCACCGCTTCGGCCAGGCGCTGCGCCTGTTCCTGCAGCGAACCTGCGGCGGCCGCCGCCTCTTCCACCAGCGCCGCGTTCTGCTGCGTGACCTCGTCCATCTGCGATACCGCGCGGTTCACTTGCTCGATGCCGCTGGATTGTTCCTCGGACGCCGCCGAAATCTCGCCCATGATGTCCGTCACACGCTTCACCGAGGCCACGATCTCCTGCATCGTGGAGCCGGCGCGCTCCACCTGCTGCGAACCGGCGCCGACCTTGGTCACCGAGTCCTCGATCAGGCCCTTGATTTCCTTGGCGGCCTGCGCGCTGCGCTGCGCCAGCGAGCGCACTTCGCCCGCCACCACCGCGAAACCCTTGCCCTGCTCGCCCGCCCGCGCCGCTTCCACGGCCGCATTCAGCGCCAGGATGTTGGTCTGGAATGCAATGCCGTCGATCACCGACACGATCTCGGAGATCTTGCGCGAGCTGGCGGAAATCTCCTGCATGGTGCTGACCACTTCCGACACCGCCGAACCGCCGCGCTCGGCCACGTCCGAGGCGCTGGCTGCCAACTGGTTGGCCTGGCGCGCATTGTCCGCATTCTGCTTCACGGTCGAAGCCAGTTGCTCCATCGAGGCCGCGGTTTCCTCCAGCGAGGCCGCCTGCTGCTCGGTGCGGCTGGACAGGTCCGTATTGCCCGCCGCGATCTCGTGCGAACCGACGTTGATCTCGTCCACGCCCCGGCGCACCGACGCCACCGTGCGCGTCAGGCTTTCCTGCATGCGCTTCAGGGCGGCGAACAACTGGCCGATTTCGTTGGTATTGCGTACGTCCACGCGGGCGGTCAGGTCGCCGCCGGCGATACGGTCGAAGTGATGCCCCGCTTCCTTTAGCGGCAACAGCACGCGCCGGCGCAGGAAAACATACGTGGCGAACACCAGCAGCGCGGCGATCACGCCGCCCGCGCCCACCGCCATCAGAACGAACTGGTAGCGCACCTGCGCCACTTCATGGGCGTCCAGCGTCTTGCTGGCGCGCCAGAAATCGAAGCCTTCGATCGCACGCGCGAACCGCCCTTCCAGGGCGTCCTGCACGGTCTGGACCTGCTTCTGGAAGGCAGGCATGTCCGCCTTTTCCAGGGAGGCGACCAGCGGCGTCAGGCCTTGCTGCACCAGCGCGCCGTAGGACTCGTCGATCTCTTTCAGCGCCTCGGCGGCTTCGGCCGGCCGGGACAAGGTCTTGTAGTACTCGTATTCGGCCTGCCCCTTGTTCATGGAGGCCTTGGCGCGCTCCAGCAGGCCGGCCGCGTCCGATGACAGCCCCTGGGTCAGCAACGTGGCCTGTCCGACGTTCTTCACGATGTCCGCATAGTTGGCCGAGGCCGCGCGGCCCAGCCCGGTCATGGTGTCCTTGTAGCTGGAAACCACGCGGCCGACCGCGTCATCCAGTTCCTGCGATTGCTTGATCTCCGCCAGGGTGCCATTGCTGATGCGCAGAGACAGCACGCCCAGCGCGGCTCCGATCACCAACATGAATGAGAAAAACGCCAGCACCCACAACAGGCTGCTGCGTATCGTCATGTTCGCGAAAAACTTGCGCATCACAAGAACCACTCCTAGACTGAAATCGTTAAAGGAAAGCGCCACATTGGGTGCAATATGGCGCTTCTACCTCCAAGCAGGCCGGTTCCGATCAGGAAGCGACCTTCTCCACCAGCGCCATTTCGTCGCTGGTCATCATTTTCTCGATGTCCACCAGGATCAGCATCCGTTCGTCGACCGTGCCCAGGCCCGTCAGGTATTCCGTCGACAGGGTCGCGCCGAACTCGGGCGCCGGACGGATCTGGCCGGAATTGAGCATCAGCACGTCGGACACGCCGTCCACCACGATGCCGACGACGCGGCGGTCGAGGTTCAGGATGATGACGACGGTCTGCTCGTTGTAGTCGACGCGGCCCAGGTTGAACTTGATGCGCAGGTCGACGATGGGCACGATGATGCCGCGCAGGTTCGTCACGCCCTTGATGAACGGCGGAACATTCGCGATGCGGGTGACCGTGTCGGCGTCGTAGCCGCGGATCTCCTGCACCTTCAGGATATCGATGCCGTACTCTTCGTCGCCCAGCGTAAAGACCAGGAATTCGCTGCCGACATCTTCATTGCGCGCGGCTTGCGCATGCGGTTTGGCTGCCATGAGGTTCATTTCTCCATCAATTCAGAATGGCTTCGGGCTGCGACCAACGCTCGCGGTTGGCGCGCGCAAGCGCAAATACATCGACGATCAGGGCCACGCTGCCATCGCCCAGGATGGTGGCGGCGGAAATGCCCGGCACCTTGCGGTAATTGGATTCGAGGTTCTTCACCACGACCTGGTGCTGGCCGATCAGGTGATCCACCAGCAGCGCAAAGCGGCGGTCCTCGGCCTGCATGATGACCGCGATGGCCTGCGTCGGATCGGTCTGGGCGTCGCTCACCGAGAACACGCGATGCATCTCGACCAGCGGCAGGTATTCGCCGCGCACGTGCATCACGCGCTCGTTGCCCGCCACCGAATAGATCTGGTCGTTCGTGGGCTGCAGCGATTCGGTCACGTGGTTCAGCGGCAGGATGAAAGTTTCCTCGCCGACGCGCACCGACATGCCGTCCAGGATCGCCAGGGTCAAGGGCAGCACGATGCGCGTGGTGGTGCCGTTGCCCGGCTCGCACGACAGCTGCACATGGCCGCCCATGTCCTGGATATTCCGGCGCACCACGTCCATGCCCACGCCGCGGCCGGAGATGTCCGTGACCTTTTCGGCGGTGGAGAAGCCAGGCGCGAAGATCAGCTGCCAGATTTCGTCGTCCGGCGAATTCTCGTTGACCGGCAGGCCCTGGGCGATCGCCTTCTTCAGGATCTTGTCGCGGTTCAAGCCGCCGCCGTCGTCGCTGACTTCAATGACGATGTTGCCACCGTTGTGCTGGGCCGACAGCACCAGCTGCCCGACCGGATCCTTGCCCGCGGCAACGCGCTTCTCGGGCGTCTCGATGCCGTGATCCAGGCTGTTGCGCACCAGGTGGGTGAGCGGATCGATGATGCGTTCGATCAGGCTCTTGTCCAGTTCTGTGGCGCGGCCGTGGGTCTGCAGTTCGATCTGCTTGCCCATCTTGCTGGCGATGTCGCGCACCAGGCGCGGGAAGCGGCTGAACACGTAGTCCATCGGCATCATGCGGATGGACATGACCGCTTCCTGCAGGTCGCGGGCGTTGCGTTCCAGCTGTTCCATGCCGTTGAGCAGGCGGTCGTGCAGCACCGGGTCCAGCGTGGAGGCCGTCTGGGCCAGCATCGCCTGGGTAATGACCAGTTCGCCCACCAGATTGATCACCTGGTCGACCTTTTCGACGCCCACGCGGATCGAGGTGGATTCCTTGTCCGCATGCGCGGGCGCGGCGGCGGCGGGCCGCGTCGCGCGGGCTGCCTGGGTGATGGCTTCGGCGGCAGCGGCGGATTCGGCCACGGCGGGCGCGGCCGGAGCCGGAGCCGCGGCGGGAATCGGGGCCGGCGCGGGAGCGGCGGCAGCCGTCGCTGGCGCGGGAGCCGCCTCGCGGGTGATTTCCAGCTGGTCGCCGTCGACGATGAAGCAGCAGACCGCCTCGATGTCGTCCGGCGTGCAGGTGCTGTCCATCCATACGGTCAGCGCGCCGTCGGCGCGTTCGCTGGCCTTTACGTTGCCCAGGTTGCCCATTTCTTCGAGCAGCGAGGCGGCGTCCTTGTCGGAGACCTTGGAGATCCGCACTCGCAAGGGCAGACTGCCGGACTCCGCGGCCGGAGCCTGCGGCTCGGGCGCCGGAGCCACTGCCACCGGCACGGGAGCCGGGGCCGGAGCGGGTGCGGCCGCCTGAACCGGCGCGGGGGCCGCGGCGGGATCCTTATGCTCCAGCGCGAGCTGCCTCAGTACGGCGCAGATACGCTCAAACACGGCTTCATCGGGCTCTTCGGAGGCCCGGTAGGCATCCAGTTGGCTTTTGAGCACGTCTTTCGTTTCCAAGAAAATATCGATCATGTCCGTGCGCAGCGCCATTTCGCCGCGACGGATCGCGTCCAGGAGGTTTTCCAGCAAATGGGTGGTGCCCGCCAGCTGCGTGAAGCAGCCGAACGTCGCCGCCCCGCCCTTGATCGAGTGGGCCGCGCGGAAAATGGCGTTGAGCTGCTCGATGTCGGGCGCGCCCACGTCAAGCTCAAGCAGCAACTGCTCCATTTGCGCGAGCAGCTCATCCGCCTCGTCGAAAAAGGTCTCGTAAAACTGACTGAGGTCCAAACCAGAACTCATGACCCGTACGCCTTCAAAAATGAACCTGCTTACGCGCCGGCCTGCTCGTCGAGCAGTTCAGACGCCAATTCCACCAGCACATCGGGGTCGACCGGCTTGGAAAGCCAGCCGCAAACACCCAGATCCCGGGCGGCCATCTTGCTGTCCACATCGTCCTCGGTGGTAAGCACCAGCACCGGCACGTCCAGATACTGGTCCTCCTGGCGCAAGCCCTGGATCAGTTCCAGGCCGCCCATGACCGGCATGTTCCAGTCACTGACCACCAGGTCCACGGGATGGCGTTTGGCCATTTCCAGCGCTTCCTGGCCGTTGCCGGCCGTCAAGACTGTCCATCCCGCGCCCGCCAGCGTCGCCTGGACGATCATCCGCATCGTCGCCGAGTCGTCCGCCACCAGAATCGTTGCCGCCATTGCTATCGAACCCCTTCCGCGGACGGGTTGCTCTCCGTCTCGCCTGGTTTGGTTGCCGTCGTGGCCTGGGCGGCGGCTTGCGCCGCTTCCACTGCCGTTCCCACCTCGCGGGCATCCTTGGCGCTGACGTCCGCGGCTGCGGCGTTCTCGTTTTCGATGCGCCGCTGGGTGCTCTGATTGAGCACCACTAGGCTGATGCGTCTATTAACGGCCGCATACGGGTCATCTTTAACCAGGCTCATGCTGGACGACAGCCCCTGGATGCGCAGGACCTTGCTTTCGTTCATGCCGCCCGCCACCAATTCCTGGCGCGAAGCGTTGGCGCGGTCCGCCGAGAGCTCCCAGTTGCTGTAGGCGCGCTCGCCGCGCGCATACTGCGACGCGTCGGTGTGGCCGGAAATGCTGACCTTGTTGGGCAATTCGTTCAGTACCGGCCCCAATTCGCGCAGGATGTCGCGCATGTAGGGCTGCACTTCCGCGCGGCCGGTCGCGAACATCGGACGGTTCTGGTTGTCGATGATCTGGATGCGCAGGCCTTCGGTGGTCAGGTCGATCAGCAGCTGGGGCCGGAAGTTCTTCAGCACCGGGCTGGTCTCGATGACGTTCTCGATGCGCTTCTTCAGGTTTTCCAGGCGATGCTGCTCGCGGCGCTCGGCGTCGCCCATCGGCTGCGCCTCGACCCGGTTGCCCTGCGCGCGGCGGACCTCGCCTTCGCTGCGCAAGGGATCGTGGCCGCCGCCCGGCACCGCGCTGGTCTCGGCCGAACTGCTGGGCCCGCCCGTGATGGCGACGCGCAACGGCATGCGGAAATACTCCGCGATACCCTTGAGCTCTTCGCGCGGCACGACGCTGATCAGCCACATCACCAGGAAGAACGCCATCATCGCCGTGATGAAGTCGGCGTAGGCGATCTTCCAGCTGCCCCCATGGTGCCCGCCGCCGTGCACCTTCTTGCGGCGGATCACCACACGGTGGTTGTTTACCGTGCTCATGGCCCGCTCCGTCAGGCCTTGCCGGTGGCGGTGGACTTGGCTTGCCGGACGTGTTCTTCCAGCTCACCGAAGGTCGGACGCACCGCCGAGAACAGCACCTTGCGGCCGAATTCCACCGCCAGCTGGGGCGGGTAGCCGTTCATGCTGGCCAGGAGCGTGGTCTTGATGCATTCCAGCACCTTGGTCGCTTCGTCGCTGCGGCGCTCGATGCGCGAGGCCAGCGGGCCGACGAAACCGTAGGCCAGCAGAATGCCCAGGAAGGTGCCGACCATGGCCTTGGAGATCAGGTCGCCCAGGATCGCCGGGGGTTGGTCCACCGCCGCCAGCGCCTTGATCACGCCCAGCACCGCCGCCACGATACCGAAGGCCGGCAGGCCGTCGGCCATCTGCTGCAGGGCGCGGACAGGGACTTCGCGCTCATGGCGGTAGGTCTCGATTTCCTCGTCCATGAGGGTCTCGATCTCGAACGAGCTCATGTTGCCGCTGATCATGATGCGCAGGTAGTCCGTGATGAACTCCATGAGCTTGGCGTCTTTGGCGATGCGCGGATATTCGCTGAAGATCGGGCTGGATTCCGGATCCTCGATATGCGATTCGATGGCCATGAGGCCCTCGCGGCGCGCCTTGTTCAAGAGCACGTACAGGAGCGCCATCAGCTCCATGTATACGTCCTTGCCGTAGCGCGAGCTTTTCAGCGCGTCGGGCAGCGCCGCCTTCACCAGCATCAGCGACTTCTTGCTGTTGCTGGCAAGGAAGGCGCCAAAAGCCGCGCCGAAGATCAGCGTGAGCTCGAACGGCTGGTACAACGCGCCCAGATGGCCGCCCAGCGCTATGAAGCTGCCGACGACCGAGACGCCCACCACGAGATAACCGATAACAATCAACACATCAGGCCCCTGCCAACGAAGTCTAAAACCGGCGTCAATGATCCCCTGTTCCCCCCGGGCCAAAAAGGCGGGTTACGGGGGGTTTTCCAGGGCTTTTGATGTATTTGGATACCGCCGGTCAGAGCCGGGCGGTATTCGCAACGGGCGCGGGGCGAGTGCCGGCGCGCGCCTTGGCCGCGGCGCGCGTCTTGCCGGCGCGGGGTGGCGGACGGCAGATCGCGCACACGAAATCCGACTGGGGATCGTGGGCGTGGGCGATGAAATGCCCCCCGCACTGGCGGCAGGCGGACATTTGCAGCATGCCGCTGTCGAAAAAGCGCACCAGCATCCAGGCGCGCGTGAAGCTCAGGACGGGCTCTGCGGCTTCAGCGGCATCCGTGCCGGCGTTCTCGAGATAGAGGCGGTAGGCGTCGATCGTGGCGCGTATGCCCTTGCTGCTGGTACGCGTATTCAGGAATGAATAGACGTTGTAGAAGAGCGAGGAATGGATGTTCGGCAGCCAGGTCATGAACCAGTCGACCGAAAAAGGCAGCATGCCCTTGGGTGGCGAGCAGCCGCGTATTTCGCGGTACAGGCGGGCCAGGCGGTCATGGCTGAGGCTGGTTTCAGCCTCCAGCACCTGCAGCCGGGCGCCCAAAGTGATCATGGAGCTGGCAAGCAGGATGTCATCCGCTTCCTGCGAAACGCTCTTGGTGGCCATTGCACGTGTTTCCGGATGGAATGATCAGGCCGTCAGGCCAATTCTTCGACGGGTTGCTTGGCCAGCAGAATCGTCGCGTGCGCTTGCTGCAGCGCACCACCCAGAACATCATGGGTCAGCGCGGACAACAGGCTGTAATCATCAAAGCGGAATCGGCACAGCAGCGAGCTGGAGCTGGCCAGCTTGACCAGCTGGGCCGGCGAAAGCCGCATCAGGATGTCGGCAACTTCGTTGCTGAACCCCAAGCGGAACATCGATGCTGCGTAATCGTCACGCAACATACGCTGCGCCAGTAACAAATAGGACAGATTCACTTCACGAATGTCTGTCAGCAATGAATTTTCGACTTGTTGCACGCCCAACTCCCTGTTCCCTATCCCGCCGATGGGGGCCTATGTAAGCAAAAGCGCCGGAATTCCGATGCTCCTGCGTCCGATACACCTTGCTTTGATGCGAAATGTATCATTTGTTCGCAATTTAAGTAAAATTTACCACAGCTGATGTCATTTTCTATGACTTATATGACAAAACTTTGTTGATGTTGCGCAACTTACCGGATGCGATACACCTTGACATATAAATTTCAGACAAATTTACGTCAATTTGGCAAATAAGCATTCAAAACATTGCGTACTTTGAGGAATGAAACAGGCCTATTTACCGACAATGGCACCTTGCAGACCACTAAATTCAGCTCGCTTTATCGCAGCCGCGCGTTTGTCGACAATGTCGCAAATTGACAACAACCGACGATGCGTCACGATGGACACCGCCCGACATTCCCGCAATGCCCCACGCAGATGACAGCCTGGTCGAATATGCCCCGCTAGTGCGGAAGCTGGCCCTGCAATTGCTCGCCAGGCTACCGGCCAGCGTAGAACTCGACGACCTGATACAGGCCGGCATGATCGGCCTGCTCGACGCCGTGCGCCGCTACCAGGAAACGGCCGACGCCCAATTCGAAACCTACGCCACCACCCGCATCCGCGGCGCGATGCTGGACGAGCTGCGCGGGCAGGATTGGCTGCCGCGCAGCGTGCGCGCCAAGGCGCGCAAGATAGAACAGGCCATCCAGCAGCTCGAACAGCGTTTGATGCGCGCGCCCAGCGAAGCCGAGATCGCGCAACAGCTCGACATGCCGTTGGACGAGTACCAATCCTTGTTGCACGACGCCCAAGGCGTGCAGATCGTGCACTACGAGGACTTCACCACCGAGCCCGACTCGGCCAGCGGCCAATCCGACTGGGCCGCCACGCTCAACCATGGCGCCGCCGGCGGCAACCCGCTGGACTCGCTGCTGGCCGGAGATTTCCGCCAGGCGCTGGTACACGCCATCGACGCCCTGCCCGAACGCGAAAAACTGTTGCTGTCCCTGTGCTACGAGCAGGGCCTGAACCTGAAGGAAATCGGCGCGATCCTGAATGTGACGGAAGCCCGCGTGTGCCAGTTGAGATCGCAGGCGACGGCGCGGATCCGCGCGAAGCTGAAGGAACAGGCCTGGCAGGAATTGCCCCAGGAAGGGCAGATCGCGCAAGTTATCTAGAGCGGCACACTATAAATACATGCTCCGGCCGCAGCGGAGACAGACAATGCAAAACGGACGCGCCATGCGTCCGTTTTGCATTGCCGGCCAGGAGGATGGCCGCCCACGCCTCTCAACAGATCCATGTCCGGCCTTCCGCCGCCCTGCGCCGCCACGCACCCGCCCTCTTCCGTGCAAGCGTCGCCGCGCGAATGGCGCAGCCCCCCCCGGGGCCACTCGATATGCCCGCATCAGCGATACAAGAAAAATTTCGACTTTCGAGAAATAGCGCTAAAGATTGATTTTGGACTGCCGTAATCCTGGCAACGGAGAGATTCCTAGACAAAAAGTCGACGAACTTTCCCGTTAACACCAGTGGGCGGCGTCGCTGCCCAGTTTGAAGAAGCCTTTCTCTCTTGGGAGCCTCACATGGCAGTCATCAATACCAATTACCTGTCCCTGGTTGCACAAAACAACCTGAACAAATCGCAGTCCACCCTGGGCAGCGCCATTGAGCGCCTGTCCTCGGGCCTGCGCATCAACAGCGCCAAGGACGACGCCGCTGGCCAAGCCATCGCCAACCGCTTCACCGCCAACGTCAAGGGCCTGACCCAAGCCGCCCGTAACGCCAACGACGGCATCTCGATCGCTCAAACGACCGAAGGCGCCCTGAACGAAATCAACAACAACCTGCAGCGCGTGCGCCAACTGTCGGTCCAAGCCACCAGCGGCACGAACTCGCCCAGCGACCTGGAATCGATCCAGTCGGAAATCAAGCAGCGCCTGGACGAAATCGACCGCGTGTCGGGTCAGACCCAGTTCAACGGCATCAAGGTTCTCGCCAACGACAACACCCTGACGATCCAGGTCGGCGCGAACGACAACGAAACCATCGACATCAACCTGAGCAAGATCACCGCTCAGACCCTGAACCTGCAAGGTTTCAACGTCAGCGGCCCCAAGGGCACCCCCGTCGCAGCAGTTGCCGCCGACTTCCAGAAGGCTTACGGTTCGACCAGCCAAGTCGCAGGCGCGACGGTTGCGGAAAATACCGGCGGCAAACTGGCTGAGCGCTTGGGCGTTGCCGCTGGCAGCGTCGCTTTCGACGCCACGAACGTGTACAAGGACGACAACGGCAACTTCTTTGCCCAAGTCACCATTACGCCCGCCAACGCGACTGAACAGGGCAACCTGGCTTCGCGCGGCATCAAGAGCACCGGTGGCGTGTTCTACATCGCCGTCGAGCCGTCCAAGGCCGACGTCAGCACCCCGACCACGGCCGCTTTCAAGATCGATACGACCAACATGGCCCTGACGTCCTTGTCGTCGGGCGCAACGACCTCGCCGCTGGCCGCGCTGGACTCCGCGCTGTCGAAGGTCGACGCGCTGCGCAGCAACCTGGGTGCCATTCAAAACCGTTTCGAATCCACGGTCGCGAATCTGAACAACACCATCAACAACCTTTCCGCCGCTCGTTCGCGTATCGAAGACGCTGACTACGCCACGGAAGTGTCGAACATGACCAAGGCGCAGATCCTGCAACAAGCTGGTACCTCGGTTCTGGCCCAAGCCAACCAAGTGCCGCAATCCGTCCTGTCGCTGCTGCGTTAATCACGCCGCAACGCCTGACGGTCGGGCAGACGCAGAGCCGCAAGGCTCTGCCCTCCCGCCACCGCACAAGGGTCCTCACGCCCTTGTCGCAACAAACAAGCCGGCATACGCCGGCTTGTTTCTTTTTCTCAGTCCTTACTGTTTGCCCTCTCCGCTGGCGCCAACTGCCGATACGGCGGCTTGGCAGCGCAGCAGCCTCAAGGCTATTCGATGGACTGCCGAGGCACGCCTCGCTCCAGTCCCAATTAGCCCATTTTTTTCAGACTATTCCCCTTTTTCACTTCTTGCGATTGCCCCATACTCGCGACTGCACGCTTTTGTATCCATAGTTTTCACAACATGACCGCGACGCCCCCCGATCCACTAGCTACGCAGCACGGCAGCACCACGGATCCAGATAGCCAGGCGCCGATGGACGAGCAGACCCAACGTCTGCGCGAAGAGAATCGCGCACTGCGTGAATTGCTGGTTGCCCAGGCGCAGGCTGCTCCACCCCAACAAGAAGCAGGACTGCTGCGGCGGCTCGGTTGGTGGCTGATTTCCGCTCCGGGGGCTGTACTCGTCGGGTGGCGAAGCCTGTTGGGCCGGGAAGAAGGACGGCCGATCACGAGCAAGCGCGTGGGCTACGCCACCCTGACCGTGATCTATACGCTTGCGATCTACGGCGCGCTGGTACTGCTGGTCGTGTCATGGAGTTCGCCAAGCACCCCGCGCTCGGGCTCGACCGCGGCCGGGCCGGTGCGTATGCCGCTTACGCCGTCGCCCACCATGGAGGCCGCGTCCGAATCGGTTCCGTCGGATCCCGCTAAGGCCACGGTCGAACCCGCACCCGCCCCGTCGGAATCCACGGCCGGCACCGTGCCACCCGATTCCGTACCCGCGCCGGATGTTGCGCCAGAGCATGCCCCAGGCCAAGCGCAATCGGCCACCCCCACCCGCCAGGAGCACGCGGGCGCATCACGTCCTGTCGAGCAAGCGGCGGAACCACCTGCCTCCGCTCCTCGGTCCACCTTGCGGGTCACCGAGATTCCCGCGCAGGACCCGCTGGCCTGGGTCGGCGAATTGAAGAGCGAATTGGCGCGTTGCGCGACGCTGGGGTTTTTTGAGCGCCCGGATTGTGCCTGGGCAGCGCGCAAGCAGTACTGCGAGCCGCATCGGGCCTGGGGCACGATCAAGGAATGTCCGAACCGGCCTTGAGCTCGAGGCCGCGTGCTGAAACGATCCCTCTCCACAACCGCGCCAGTCCTCGAAAGCCTATCCTGCCTGCTGCCCAACACGTACCAAGGCAGCCATGACCAAGCCCCTATCGATACCCGCCCCATATCCACCGGGATCTGACGCTGCGCGCCAACCCGGAATGCGCGACCCGGAGCAAGGCTTTGGGGGCCCGAGATATATATCCGAACGGATATAATTATGGAAAGAAAGCTGCTGTATTGGGAAGGATCCGCCAAGAAGGACTTCAAGAAATTTCCCATCGACGTCCAGAAGGACATGGGCGTCGCCCTGTTCGTCGTCCAGCTGGGCGGCATGCTTTCCAGAAGAAATCCAAGTCCGGCATCGCCACGCCGCAATCGGACATCGAACTCCTCGAAAAACGCTTGAAAGCGGCGGTGGCCCGGCACGAATCCGGCAGGAGTATGCAATGACACGCAACAACAGTTCCCCGAGCACCGATAACGTCCTGCTGGACCTAGGTTTCGAGGATGCCGAAGAACTGTCGGCCAAGGCGGCGCTCGCGCTCAAGCTCAATGACTTGATCGACCAGCGTGGACTCAGCCAGATGGAGGCGGCCGCGCTTACGGGCATGACGCAACCCAAGGTCTCGCAGATCCGACGCTACAAATTGCAGAACATCTCGCTGGAACGGCTGATGCGGGCCCTGGTATCGCTGGATCAGCACGTTGAAATCGTGGTCGAGCCGGCGCGGCGGGCGCACGCGCGCGGAATTACCGTGGCGGCCTGAAGTGGCGATTTGAAGCAGCGGCCTGCAGTGCAGACCCGAATGTCCGGCCTTGCGGGCCATGAATGCTTTGCCTCGAATCGCAATCCCGCGCCATAATCGCATCTCGGTTTGAACACCCACATTCCACACCAGGACACCCAATGGACGCTTCGATCAACAACACCGTCAATACCGCCCTGGCCCTGAAGGACGCGAATCTCATGCAGGAAGTGCAGGCCCGCGTGCTGAAGAAAGCCCTCAATGCGCAGGCGGACACGGCCTTGACGCTGATGCAGTCGCTGCCCGTGCTGGCCGTGGACGCCACGCTGGGTTCGCGCATTGATACGCACGCCTGAGCAGGGGAAGCCCCCCCTCCGCCTCAAGACAGCCACGTTCCCGCATCCGCGGGGCACGACTTGCCTTCCACAAGACCAGGCTGTTGCGCTAACGGCACTCGGAAAAAAAGCGCCGGCCCCTATGCAGGGCCGGCGCTTTTGCTTTTGCGCGCTCGAAGGGGATAACGCGCGGAGCGTTACCCGCGAACCGCCCCCAGCGCCTTACCTCTTCTTCATCGGCGGCAAGTCGGTGCAGACGCCTTCAGCGACTTCCGCAGCCATGCCTACCGATTCACCCAGGGTCGGGTGCGGGTGGATCGTCTTGGCGATGTCGACCACGTCGGCGCCCATTTCGACGGCCAGGGCCAGTTCGCTGATCAGGTCGCCAGCGTGGGTGCCCACGATGCTGCCGCCCAGGATGCGATGCGTTTCCGCGTCGAAGATAAGCTTGGTGAAGCCTTCGTCGCGGCCGTTGGCAATGGCGCGACCGGAGGCGGCCCAGGGGAACACGCCCTTCTCGACCTTGATGCCTTGCTTCTTGGCTTCGTCCTCGGTCAGGCCGACCCAGGCCACTTCCGGATCGGTGTAGGCCACCGACGGAATGACGCGGGCGTCGAAGAAGGACTTCTGGCCGGCGGCGGCTTCGGCGGCGACGTGGCCTTCATGCACGGCCTTGTGGGCCAGCATGGGTTGGCCGACGATGTCGCCGATGGCATAGATGTGCGGCACGTTGGTGCGCATCTGGCGATCGACCTCGATGAAACCGCGGTCGGTCACGGCGATGCCCGCGCGGTCGGCGCCGATCTTCTTGCCATTGGGGCTGCGGCCCACGGCTTGCAGCACCAGGTCGTAGCGTTGCGGTTCCTTGGGAGCGCCCTCGCCTTCGAAGCTGACGTAGACGCCGTCCTTCTTGGCTTCCGCGCCCACGGTCTTGGTCTTCAACATGATGTTGTCGAAGCGGTAGGCGTTCTTCTTCTGCCATACCTTGACCAGGTCGCGGTCGGCGCCCTGCATCAGGCCGTCCAGCATTTCCACCACGTCCAGGCGCGCGCCCAGCGTGGAATACACCGTGCCCATTTCCAGGCCGATGATGCCGCCGCCGATGATCAGCATCTTCTTGGGCACTTCACGCAGCAGCAAGGCACCGGTGGAGTCGACGATGCGGTCGTCCTGGGGCAGGAACGGCAGCTTCACCGATTGGCTGCCGGCGGCGATGATGGCCTGCTTGAAGCGCAGGGTCTGGGTCTTGCCGTCGGCGGACTTGACCGTCAGGTGGCTGGGGTCGGCGAATTCGCCCACGCCATGCACCACGGTGACCTTGCGCGCCTTTGCCATGCCGGCCAGGCCGCCGGTCAGCTTGGCGACCACGCTGTCCTTGTAGCCGCGCAGCTTGTCCAGGTCGATCTTGGGCTCGCCAAAGCTGATGCCGTGGGCAGCCAGCTCGCGGGCTTCGTCGATGACGGCGGCGTTGTGCAGCAGCGCCTTGGACGGAATGCAGCCGACGTTCAGGCAGACGCCGCCCAGCGTGTCGTAGCGTTCCACCAGGACCACGGACAGGCCCAGGTCGGCGGCACGGAAGGCGGCGGAATAGCCGCCGGGGCCGGCGCCCAGCACCAGCATGTCGTACTCGCCGTCGGCCGAGCCCTTGAAGCTGGCTGCGGCGGGCGCGGCGGCGGCCGGCTTGGGCGCCTCGGCGGCCTTGGGGGCTTCCTTGGCGGCCGGGGCGGCGGCAGCGCCCGAGGCGGCCGCTTCCACTTCCAGCACCACCGTGCCTTCGGCGACCTTGTCGCCGACCTTAACGTTGATGGACTTCACCACGCCGCCCTGCGACGCGGGGATTTCCATCGAGGCCTTATCGGACTCGACGGTGATCAGGCTCTGCTCGGGCTTGATCGTGTCGCCCACGGCGACCAGCACCTCGATGACTTCCACTTCCTTGAAGTCGCCGATGTCCGGCACTTTGATTTGAACGGTATTGCTCATGGGGCTCCCCGTTTACAGCGCGATGCGGCGGAAGTCGGCCAACAAGGCGCCCAGATAGGCGTTGAAGCGCGCGGCCGAGGCGCCGTCGATGACGCGGTGGTCGTACGACAGCGACAGCGGCACGATCAGGCGCGGCACGAACTGCTTGCCGTCCCAGACGGGCTTGTGCGAGGAGCGCGACACGCCCAGGATCGCCACTTCAGGAGCGTTGATGATCGGCGTGAACGAGGTGCCCCCGATGCCGCCCAGGGACGAGATCGAGAAGCAACCGCCCTGCATTTCGGCGGGCGAGATCTTGCCATCGCGCGCCTTCTTGGACAGGTCGGTCATTTCCTGGGCGATCTGCAGAATGCCCTTCTTGTCGGCATCGCGGATCACCGGCACCACCAGCCCGTTGGGCGTGTCGGCGGCGAAGCCGATGTGGTAGTACTGCTTGAGCACCAGGTTGTCGCCGTCCAGCGAGGCATTGAACTCGGGGAACTTCTTCAGGGCCGCAACGACGGCCTTGATCAGGAAGGCCAACATCGTGACCTTGATGCCCGACTTCTCGTTTTCCTTGTTCAGCGTGACGCGCAGGGCTTCCAGGTCAGTGATGTCCGCTTCGTCGTTGTTGGTGACGTGCGGGATCATGACCCAGTTGCGGTGCAGGTTCGCGCCGGAGATCTTCTTGATGCGCGACAGCGGCTTGGCTTCGATCGGGCCGAACTTGGTGAAGTCGACCTTCGGCCACGGCAACAGGCCCAGCGCGGCGCCATCGGCCGAACCGCCGCTGGCGGCAGCGGGACCGGCAGCCAGCGCCTGCTTGACGAAGCCGCGCACGTCGTCGGCGGTGATACGGTCCTTGGGACCGGAGCCCTTGACCTTGCTCAGGTTCACGCCCAGTTCGCGCGCGAACTTGCGCACCGAAGGCGAGGCGTGCGGCAGTTGGCCCGGCTTGAGATTGGCGTCCTCGAGCGCGGCGGCGGGCGCCGGACGCTGCGCGGCAGGCGCCGGCGCTTCGGCCTTGGCGGCGGGAGCGGCAGCGGCTTCGGCCTTGGCGGCCGGAGCCGGGGCTGCGGCAGCGGCGGCGGCGGGCGCGGCGCCCTCCACCACGACCACGACCGAGCCCTTGGCGACCTTGTCGCCGACCTTGACCTTCACTTCCTTGACCACGCCGCCTTGCGAGGCGGGGATTTCCATCGAGGCCTTGTCGGACTCGACGGTGATCAGGCTTTGTTCGGCCTTGATCGTGTCGCCCACCGCGACCATGACTTCGATGACCTCGACTTCCTTGAAGTCGCCGATGTCCGGCACTTCGATGTTCACCGGACCGCTGGCGGCAGCCGGAGCTGCCGGCGCGGCGGCGGCCGGCTGCGGGGCAGCCTTGGCTTCGGCCTTGGGTGCTTCTTCCTTGGCCGGCGCAGCCGCGGGAGCCGCGGCCTCGCCCGAACCCGACGCTTCCACTTCCAGCACGACCGTGCCTTCCGCGACCTTGTCGCCCACCTTCACGCTGATCGACTTCACCACGCCGCCCTGCGACGCGGGGATTTCCATCGAGGCCTTGTCGGATTCGACGGTGATCAGGCTCTGTTCGGCCTTGATCGTGTCGCCCACCGCCACCAGCACTTCAATGACTTCCACTTCCTTGAAGTCGCCGATGTCGGGAACCTTGATTTGCACGATGTTGCTCATGTCTCTTTACCCTCAGGCGTATTGCGGGTTGGCTTTGTTCGGATTGATGCCGTACTTCTTGATGGCTTCGGCCACCTTGGCAACCGGCACCTTGCCTTCGTCGGCCAGCGCGCGCAACGCGGCGACCACGACGAAGTGGCGGTCCACTTCGAAGTGCTCGCGCAGCTTCGAGCGGAAATCCGAGCGGCCGAAACCGTCGGTGCCCAGCACCTTGTATTCGCGGCCCTTGGGCACGAACGGACGGATCTGGTCGGCGAAGAGCTTCATGTAGTCGGTCGACGCGATGATCGGGCCTTCGGTCTTGGCCAGCTGTTCCGTGACGTAGGCCACCTGCGGCTTCTTCTCTTCGGGGTGCAACATGTTGTGGCGGTCGGCGTCCAGGCCGTTGCGGCGCAGTTCCGTGAAGCTGGTGACGCTCCACAGGTCCGAGGCCACGCCCCAGTCGGCTTCCAGCAGTTCCTGCGCAGCCATGACTTCGCGCAGGATCGTGCCCGAGCCCATCAGCTGCACGCGGTTCTTGCCCTTGCCGTGCGACTTGAGCTTGTACATGCCCTTGATGATGCCTTCCTCGTCGCCCTGGGTCAGACCGGGCTGCGGGTAGTTTTCGTTCATCACCGTCAGGTAGTAATAGACGTTTTCCTGGTCTTCCACCATGCGCTTCAGGCCATGCTGGATGATGACGGCCAGTTCATGGCCGAACGTCGGGTCGTAGGACACGCAGTTCGGGATGGTGGACGCCAGGATGTGGCTGTGGCCGTCTTCGTGCTGCAGGCCTTCGCCGTTAAGCGTGGTGCGCCCGGCGGTGCCACCCAGCAGGAAGCCGCGCGCCTGCATGTCGCCGGCCGCCCAGGCCAGGTCGCCGATGCGCTGGAACCCGAACATCGAGTAATAGATGAAGAACGGGATCATGATGCGGTTGTTCGAGGAGTACGACGTGGCCGCCGCAATCCAGGAGCTCATCGCGCCCGCTTCGTTGATGCCTTCCTGCAGGAGCTGGCCGTCGGCCGCTTCCTTGTAGTACATGACCTGGTCCTTGTCGACCGGGGTGTACTTCTGGCCTTCCGGCGCATAGATACCGATCTGGCGGAACAGGCCTTCCATGCCGAAGGTGCGCGATTCGTCGGCCAGGATCGGCACGACGCGCGGGCCCAGTTCCTTGTCGCGCAGGACCTGGTTCAGGATGCGCACGAAAGCCTGGGTGGTGGAGATTTCACGGCCTTCGGCAGTGGGTTCCAGCACGGCCTTGAAGGCTTCCAGCGCGGGGGCCTTGAGCTGCTCGTCGGCCTTGGCGCGGCGGCGCGGCAGGTAGCCGCCCAGCGCTGCGCGGCGCTCGTGCAAGTACTTCATTTCGGGCGAGTCTTCGGCCGGCTTGAAGTACGGCAGGTCGGCCAGCTGGTCGTCCGGAATGGGGATGCCGAAACGGTCGCGGAATTCGCGGATCGAGTCCAGCTCCAGCTTCTTCTGCTGGTGGGTCGGGTTCTTGGCCTGGCCGACGTGGCCCATGCCGTAACCCTTGATGGTCTTGGCCAGGATGACGGTGGGCTGGCCTTCGTGGGTGGCGGCGGCGTTGAACGCGGCGTACACCTTGTGCGGGTCATGGCCGCCGCGGTTCAGGCGCCAGATGTCCTCGTCGCTCATGCGCGACACGGCTTCCAGCAGCTTGGGGTGCTTGCCGAAGAAGTGCTCGCGCACGAACTTGCCGTCGTTGGCCTTGTACGCCTGGTACTCGCCGTCCACGGTGTCTTCCATGATCTTGCGCAGGATGCCTTCCTTGTCGTGCGCCAGCAGCGGATCCCAGTAGCCGCCCCAGATCAGCTTGATCACGTTCCAGCCCGAACCGCGGAAGTCGCCTTCCAGCTCCTGGATGATCTTGCCGTTGCCGCGCACCGGGCCGTCCAGGCGCTGCAGGTTGCAGTTGATGACGAAGATCAGGTTGTCCAGCTTCTCGCGGGCGGCCAGGGCGATGGCGCCCAGCGATTCGGGTTCGTCCATTTCGCCGTCGCCGCAGAACACCCAGACCTTGCGCTTGCTGGTGTCGGCGATGCCGCGGGCGTGCAGGTACTTCAGGAAGCGGGCCTGATAGATGGCCATCAGCGGGCCCAGGCCCATCGATACCGTCGGGAACTGCCAGAAGTCCGGCATCAGCTTCGGGTGCGGGTACGAGGACAGGCCCTTGCCGTCCACTTCCTGGCGGAAATGGTTCAGCTGGTCTTCGGTCAGGCGGCCTTCAAGGTAGGCGCGGCCGTACATGCCGGGCGAGGTGTGGCCCTGGAAGTAGACCAGGTCGCCGCCGTGGTTTTCGTCCTCGGCATGCCAGAAATGGTTCTGGCCGCAGCCGATCATGGTGGCCAGCGAGGCGAAGGAGGCGATGTGGCCGCCCAGGTCGCCGCCGTCCGGCGGGTTGTGCTTGTTGGCCTTGACCACCATGGCCATGGCGTTCCAGCGCACGTATGAACGGATGCGCGATTCCAGCTCCAGGTTGCCCGGGTGGGCCGGCTCCAGGCCGGGGGGAATCGTGTTGACGTAGGCGGTGTTCGGCGAGAACGGGATATGGGCGCCGGAACGACGGGCTTCGTCGATCAGGCGTTCGAGCAGATAGTGGGCGCGCTGCGGTCCTTCACGATCAAGGACTGCCGCCAGGGCTTCGAGCCACTCCTGGGTTTCAAGGGTGTCTTCGTCGTTGGCAGCCTGCACGGCGCCAGCCTGGGCGTAAGAGGACATCGTGTGTCTCCTGTTGGGTTTGTTCGTGACCACACCCGCTTCTTTATCTACTCGCGGACATCGCATGGTAGCCGGGATCATCCGGGCTACCATGCAGTGCATGGGTCGGGGTGTTCTAGAGACCTGCTACTGGGTCGGTTCCCTATCAGCGGGCATTCTAAGAAAGAAGGTTAACCGGTCGCAAGCAAAATTTCATGTTGCGGTACGGCATTTCATAATGCGGAAAAATGAAAGCAAGCTGAACGGTTTAGCGTCATACTTTTTAGTGGGTACTCCAAAAGGAGGGGTTGATTCCCGGCAAATCCCTGCCAACACGCACTAAAATGCGCGGTCTATCCGGCCCGAATTCCATGTCCAGCGCGCCCAAGTCCAATATTCCTACGCCGTTCCACGATCACGCCCGCACTCGCCGACGCGGGGTGTACTGGGTCACGCCAGCCATGGTGCTGATCCTCTATATCTGTGTGATGGCGGTGTTTTTCTGGCTGCAGCGCATCCATGACGACAGCGTCATGTTTGTCACCATCGACCAGGAAATGCGCCAGCAACGCCTGATCTGGGTGGTGCTGGCCCTGTCCTGCGTGATCGTCATCAGCCTGCTGATGCTGTGGCGCTATACCCGCTTCCGCTCGGCGGCCGAGGCTGCCCTGATCGCCGAAACCGGATTCCGCCGCGCCATGGAGAACTCCATGTCCACCGGCATGCGGGTCCTGGACATGGAAGGCCGCATCGCCTACGTCAACCCGGCCTTCTGCCGCATGATCGGCTGGAACGAGGCCGACCTGATCGGCCGCAGCCCGCCCTTCCCCTATTGGGTGCCGGGCCGCCACGAACAACACCAGCACACCCTGGACGTGCTGATGTCCGGCAAGACGCCCAGCAGCGGCCTGGAAGTCGAGGCGCAGCGCCGCGACGGTTCGCGCTTCACGGCGCGCATGTACGTGTCCCCACTTCTGGACCCCAACGGCAACCAGATCGGCTGGATGACCTCCATGACCGACATCACCGAGCCCAAGCGCATCCGCGAGGCCCTGACGGCCGCGCACGAACGCTTCATGACGGTGCTGGAAGGCCTGGACGACGCCATCTCGGTCACCGCCGACACCCACGACGGCCTGGAACTGCTGTTCGCCAACCGCACCTACCGCCGCGTGTTCGGCGCGCAGACCGGCGGCCATGACGAATTGCTGGCCGGCCGCCGCGGCCGCTTCACCGACGAATCGGTGGAAGTCTTCGCGCCCTCGGTGCAGCGCTGGTTCGAAGTGCACCACCGCATGCTGGCCTGGACCGACGGCCGGCGCGTGCGCATGCAGGTGGCGCGCGACATCACCGAGCGCCGTGTCCATGAAGAGGCCTCGCGCGTGCAGCAGGAAAAGATCCAGCTCACCAGCCGCCTGACCACCATGGGCGAAATGGCATCGTCGCTGGCGCACGAACTGAACCAGCCGCTGACCGCCATCGCCAACTACAGCATGGGCGCGGTCGCCCTGGTCAAGGCCGGCCATACCAGCCCGAACATGCTGCTGCCGGCCCTGGAAAAGGCCGCCTCGCAGGCCGAGCGCGCCGGCAAGATCATCAGCCGCATCCGTGAATTCGTGAAGCGCAGCGAGCCGCGCCGCCAGCGCGTCGCGATCAGCCGGATCGTGGACAATGCCATCGGCTTCGCCGAGATCGACGCCCGCAAGCGCCGCATCCGCATCGACCGGTTCGTGCCGTCGAACGCGCCAGACGTGCTGGCCGACCCCATCCTGATCGAGCAGGTGCTGCTGAATCTGCTGAAGAACGGGCTGGAAGCCATGGAAAAGAGCGAATCCGACGAGCTCAAGGTCGCCGTGATCCTGCATGAACAGCACATCGAGGTCGCCGTGGTCGACCGCGGCCACGGCCTGGCCGAACCCGAGCGCCTGTTCGAACCCTTCTTCAGCACCAAGACCCAGGGCCTGGGCATGGGGCTGAATATCTGCCGTACCATTATTGAATCGCACCACGGTCGCCTGTGGGCGGATCCCAATCCCGCCGGCGGCACCATTTTCCGCTTTACCCTGCCCTGCGCTGCACCCCAGTCGCAGGCCCAGAACGATCAGTCCGAGGAGTTGCACGCATGAACACGCCCCACCTGTCGAGCACGGTTTTCATTGTTGACGACGACGAAGCGGTCCGCGATTCGCTGCGCTGGCTATTGGAAGCCAATGGCTACCGCGTTCGCGCCTACGCCAGCGGCGAATCCTTCCTGGAAGACTACGACGCCAGCCAGATCGGCGTGCTGATCGCCGACGTGCGCATGCCCGGCATGAGCGGCCTGGAACTGCAGGAACAGCTGATCGCACGCAATGCCCCGCTGCCCATCGTGTTCATCACCGGCCACGGCGACGTACCCATGGCCGTGTCCACCATGAAGAAAGGCGCGGTGGACTTCCTGGAAAAGCCGTTCAATGAATCCGATTTGCGCGAGATCGTGGCGCGCATGCTGGAGCAGGCCACGCAGCGCGTGAGCAAGCACCAGGCCCAGAAGGACCACGAAGCCATGCTGGCGCGCCTGACCGCACGCGAGCAGCAGGTGCTGGAGCGCATCGTCGCCGGCCGCTTGAACAAGCAGATCGCCGACGACCTGGGCATCAGCATCAAGACCGTAGAGGCGCACCGCGCCAACATCATGGAAAAACTTGAAGTGACCACCGTAGCTGATTTGATGAAAGTGGCCTTGGCCAAACCCGAGGCAACTGCATGACCGCCAGAATTATCGACGGCGCGGCCCTGTCGGCGCGCATTCGCGAAGAAGCCGCCCAACGCGTTGCCGCCCTGGCCGCCAAGGGCACCCGCCCCGGCCTGGCCGTGGTGCTGGTGGGCGAGGACCCCGCCTCCCAGGTGTACGTCCGCAACAAGGTTGCCGCCTGCGAAAAGGCCGGCCTGCATTCCGTCAAGGAGCAGTATCCGGCTGACATGACCGAGGCCGACTTGCTGGCCCGCATCGCCGTCCTGAACCAGGACCCGACCATCCATGGCATCCTGGTGCAGTTGCCGCTGCCCAAGCACATGGACTCGCACAAGGTCATCGAAGCCATCGCGGCCGAGAAGGACGTGGACGGTTTCCACATCAGCAACGCCGGCCTGCTCATGACCGGCCAGCCGCTGTTCCGCCCCTGCACGCCCTACGGCGTGATGAAGATGCTGGAATCGGAAGGCGTGACGCTGCGCGGCGCCGAAGCCGTGATCGTGGGCGCCAGCAACATCGTCGGCAAGCCCATGGCGATGCTGCTGCTGCAGGCCGGCGCCACCATCACCATCTGCAATTCCAAGACGCGCGACCTGGCGGCGCAGACCCGCCGCGCCGACGTGCTGGTGGTCGCCACCGGCAAGCCCGGCATGATCGACGGTTCGATGATCAAGCCCGGCGCCGTCGTCATCGACGTGGGCATCAACCGCGGCGCCGACGGCAAGCTGTGCGGCGACGTGGACTTCGCCTCGGCCAAGGAAGTGGCTGGCGCCATCACCCCCGTTCCGGGCGGCGTGGGCCCCATGACCATCGCCATGCTGCTGATCAACACGATCGAAGCCGCGGAACGCGCCGCAGGCTGATACCTTGCATGTAATGGGCGCGGCGCGGGAGTTCTACTGCCAGAACTCCCGCGCCGCGCCCATCGCACTTGCATTCCCGGGAATCGCCCCAACCTGATTCTTGTCCCTATTCCTCCCGCTACCGCCATGTCCCAGAATCCCCTGCTCGCCCCTGTTTCCGACCTCGTCGACTATGCGGCCGTCAAGCCCGGACACATCGTGCCCGCGGTCGAGGAACTGCTGGGCATCGCCCGCCAGGCCGTGGACCGCGCCGCCGACCCGGCGCTCGCGCCCACCTGGGAAGCCGTGGCGGAACCGCTGGATACCGCCTCCGAGCGCCTGTGGCGCGCCTGGTCGGTGGCCGGCCACCTGAATGCCGTGGTCAACACCCCGGAGCTGCGCGAGGCTTATAACGCCGCCCTGCCCCTGGTGACCGAATTCTCCACCTGGGTCGGCCTGCACGAAGGCCTGTACAAGCAATACCAGCGCCTGGCCTCCGCCCCCGATTTCGCGTCCTGGACGCCGGTGCGCCGCCGCATCGTGGAAATGGCGCTGCGCGACTTCCGCCTCAGCGGCGTGGAGCTGCAAGGCGCGGACCGCGAGCGCTACGCCGCCATCTCCGACCGCGAGGCCCAGGCCTCGCAGAAGTTCTCCGAAAACGTGCTGGACTCGATCGACGCCTGGTCGCTGCTGGTCGAGGACGAAGCGCGCCTTGCCGGCATTCCTGGCGACGTCCGCGCTGCGGCGCGCGCAGCCGCCGAGGAAGATGGCAAGGCCGGCTGGAAGCTCACGCTGAAGATGCCCTGCTATCTGCCCGTCATGCAGTACGCCCAGGACCGCGCGCTGCGCGAGGCCCTGTACCGCGGCTACGGCACCGTGGCGTCCGAGCAGGGCGAAGGCAAGTTCGACAACTCACCCCTGATCGAGGAACTGCTGTCCCTGCGCGCCGAAGAGGCTGGCCTGCTCGGCCTGGGCACTTTCGCCGCGTTGCGCCTGCAGACCCGCATGGCCCGCGACGCGAAGGAAGTCACCGTATTCCTGCGCGACCTGGCCGCGCGCGCCAAGCCCTATGCCCAGCGCGACCTGGCCGAACTCAAGGCCTACGCCACCGGCGAACTGGGCCTGGACGACCTGCAGCCCTGGGACGTGGCCTACGCTTCTGAGCGCCTGCGCGAATCGCGCTACGCCTATTCCGAGGACGAGGTGAAGCAGTACTTCACCGAGCCGCGCGTGCTGTCCGGCCTGTTCGAAGTCATCGAAACCCTGTTCGACGTGCGCCTGGCGGAAACGCCCGTGTCGTCGTGGCACGGCGACGTGCGCGGCGTGCGCGTGGAAAGCCCCAAGGGCGAACTCATCGGCTATCTGTACCTGGACCTGTACGCCCGTGCCGGCAAGCAAAGCGGCGCCTGGGTCGACAGCGAACGCACGCGCCGCGTCGTCGGCGGCAAGGTGCAGACGCCCATCGCCTACCTGACCTGCAATTTCTCGCGCCCCAACGGCGACAAGGCGGCCGTGCTGACGCACGACGACGTCATCACGCTGTTCCACGAAACCGGCCACGCCCTGCACGCCCTGTTGTCCGAGGTGGACGAGCCGGGCGCCGCGGCCTTTGCCAGCGTGGAATGGGACGCCATCGAACTGCCCTCGCAGTTCATGGAGAACTTCTGCTGGGAATGGGCGGTGGTGCAAAAGCTGTCCGCCCACGTCGACACGGGCGAGCCGCTGCCGCGCGCGCTCTACGACCGCCTGGTCGCCGCCCGCAACTACCAGAGCGGCATGCAGACCGTGCGCCAGATCGAATTCGCGCTGTTCGACATGCTGATGCACGACCGCGCCCAGGGCGCGTCGATCGCCGAAGTGCTGGCCCTGCTGCAAGAAGTGCGCAAGGAAGTCGCCGTGCTGTTCCCGCCCGCCTGGCACCGCCTGCCGCATGCCTTCTCGCACCTGTTCGCGGGCGGCTACGGCGCCGGCTACTACAGCTACAAATGGGCGGAAGTGCTGTCGGCCGACGCCTATGAAGCCTTCGAGGAAGCGGCGGCCCGCCAAGCCGGCAATGCCCTGGGCACGCTGGATCCCGAAACGGGCGCACGCTTCCGGCGCGAAGTGCTGGCCGTGGGCGGCTCCCGCCCGGCGGCCGAGTCCTTCGCCGCCTTCCGCGGCCGCGCCCCGCGCATCGACGCCCTGCTGCGCCACAGCGGCATGACGCCCGCCTGAGCGCCGCGCCCACGCAGCGCCCATTCAAACGGCCCGCCCCTGGCGGGCCGTTTTCTATTGGATGGAAGAATCGCTGACCGGCCGGCGCGCCGACATCACCAGCCAGCGTCCATGCACGGATTGGTCGGATCCCGCCTGCTTCCAGTAGCGGCGGCTCTCCTCGTCCTGCGCCTGCCTGAGCCGCCGTCCGTAATACAAGCGCGACGGCACCGCCAGCAAATGCTCCACCACGCGCTTGGGCTTGGCCTCGTTGACCTCATGCAAAGTGATGTCCGTAAAGCCGTAGTGCTTCAGCAGCAGGTGCAGCTGCGGAAAACTCCAGGGAAAGTACGTGACGTAGTCCTCGCCGCGCTGCCGCCCCACCATCGGCCGAAAGCCTGAGTGGAAGCCGCGCAACAGGAATTGCAGGCGCGAACGGAAGTACCAGGTGTTGGGGGTGGTGATGATGAGGGTGCCGCCCGGACGCAGCGCGCGCTGGAAGCTCTGCATCAACACGCCGGGATTGGTCAGCAGATGTATGCCCTCGCAGCACACCACGGCGTCGTAGAGCGCCTGCACCGTCAACGGGGTTTCAAGGTCGTGCTCGGTCACGCGCCGATAACCGCCGTCGGCCTCGGGAAATTCCCACAGGCCCACCCCGTCGATATCCACCTGGCGGCCGCTGGCCGCGGGCAGCATGTCGCCCAGCCAGCCCAGGCCGCAAGGCGCGTCCAGCACGGAGTCCGCCAGGCGGCTGCGCAGGATGTCCAGGACCACGGGGTAATACGGATAGTAGGGATAGCGCAAGGAATTCCTGGCCGGCATGTCCATGTACGAAGCCTCTGGATAATGAAATCTGACACGGACCTGAATTTAGCGGCAGACATCTCGCCGGGTCCGCGAAATTCGCCACTTCCAAACAATAAACAGACAAAGCTTTACAAGTGCCGCCGCCGGATAGCGCAAACGAGGTTTGCGCCAGGGCAAGCCACAGCCGGATTGCGGCGCCCTGAGCCATCCGTCCGCCCCCCGGCTTGCGGGTAGAATCGAAAGGTTTACCCCCTACCCGGCCCTTGGACTCATGCGACACCTCATTTCCGGCCGCGCCCTGCGCAGCCTGCTGCTGACTCTGTGCGTGTTTCTCGCTGCCTGCGGCGACAGGAACGTCGATTGGACCCTGTACAACGTGAAGGGGCACCTGCCCGACCTGCAGTTCTCGCTGCCCGGCGCGGGCGGCAAGATGGTCAGCAGCGACGACCTGAAGGGCAAGACCGTGCTGCTGTTCTTCGGCTACGCCAGCTGCCCAGACATCTGCCCGACCACCATGGCGCAGTTGACGGCCGTGCTGCAGAACCTGGGCGACAAGGCCAAGAACGTGCGCATCCTGTTTGTCAGCGTGGACCCGCACCGCGACACGCCCGACATCCTGCAGGCCTATGTCAACGCCTTCAACAACAATGCCATCGGCGTGACCGGCAATGAAAAGCAGATTGCGGACCTGGCGCGCCGCTACCGGGTGGCCTACCAGATCGAGAAGCCGCGCCCGGGCGACGACGCGGACATGTACGAAGTCACGCACAGCCGCGGCGTGTATATATTCGACAAGGACGGCAAGGCGCGGCTGCTGGCCTCTGACACCGACAGCATCGACGCCCTGACCAAGGACGTGCGCCAGCTGATCGACCTGACGTCCTGAGGCTGCCCGTCCGGCGCCGCTTGCGGGCGCGGCATGTCGCGCACCGCCCATACACCAGTTGTTACAGCCGCTGCGCGCGGGGCGTGGGTATTATCTAGCCACACTGCCCCTTTTACTTCCAGCAAGGAGTACGCGCATGAGCATCATCATCATGATCATCGTCGGGTTCATCGTGGGCCTGATCGCCCGCGCCATCATGCCCGGAGACCAGAACATGGGGATCATCATGACCACCATCCTGGGTATCGTCGGCTCGGTCGTCGCCGGTTTCCTGGGCCAGTCGCTGGGTTGGTACCAACCAGGCGAACCGGCAGGCTGGATCGGCTCGGTCGTCGGCGCGATCATCGTGCTGTTCGTCGTCGGCCTGATCGCCAAGAAGCGCACCTGACATCTTGCTGGGTACGGAATGAAAACGGGCCGATCGTTTGATCGGCCCGTTTCTTTTGCGGGGTGCCGCGGCCTCTGCCCTACTGGGCCTGCGCGGTCACGGTGCGCTCGGTCCAGCCGCCGCCCAGCACCTTGTACAAGGTGACCAGGTTGGACAGCCTGGCCCGACGCGTGTCGACCAGGGCCTGCTGCGCGGTGTACAGCGAACGCTGCGAGTCCAGCACGCTCAGGTAGTCGTCGATGCCCTGGCGGAAACGCTGGTCGGACGCATCGTAGGCGCGCTGGTTGGCGGCCACCAGCAGCCGCTGCGCCTGGATTTGCTCATCCAGCGTGCCGCGGCCGGCCAGGGCGTCCGCCACTTCGCGAAAGCCCGTCTGGATGGACTTCTCGTACTGCGCGACCTCGATGTTCTTCTGCACCTTGGCCAGGTCCAGGCCGGCGAGCAGCGAGCCGCCCGCGAAGATCGGCACGGAGATCTGGGGCACGAAGCTCCAGGCGCCCGAGCCGCCTTCGAACAAGCCGCCCAAGCTGGCGCTGGCGGTACCGGCCGAGCCGGTCAGGCTGATGGTCGGGAAGAACGCCGCGCGCGCAGCGCCAATGTTGGCGTTGGCGCCCTTCAGCTGGTGCTCGGCCGCGCGGATGTCCGGGCGGCGCGCCAGCAGGTCCGAGGGCAAGCCGGCGGGCAGCGTGGTCGGCAGCATGGAATCGTCGAGCTTGACCGCGTTGTCCAGCGCCACCGTCATCTCGGGCGACAAGGGCTGGCCTACCAGCAGCACGAGCGCGTTGCGGTCCTGCGCGGCCTGGCGCGTGTACTGCGACAGATTGCGCTCGGCGGTGCGCAGCGACACTTCGGCCTGGCTCAAGTCCAGCGCCGTGGACAGGCCCTGGTCGTAGCTCTGCTGCGTGAGCTTGAAGGAATCCTGCTGGCTCTTGAGCGTGTCGCGCGTCAGGCTCAGCAGCTCCTGGTCCGCGCGCAAGGTCAGATAGGCGTTGGCCACTTCGGCGATCAGCGTCAGCTGGGTCGCCGTGCGCGTTTCGTCCAGCGCCAGATAGGATTCCAGCGCCTTGTCGCTCAGGCTGCGGATGCGTCCGAACAAGTCCAGTTCCCAGGCCGACATCGCGGCGCCGACCTGGTAGCTGTGGCTGGTGGTGGCGCGGCCGCTGGCGCTCAGGTCGGCCGGCGTGCGCTGGGCCGATTCCTGGCCGGCGATGCCCACGCTGGGCATCAGGTCGGCGCGCTGGATGCGGTACTGAGCGCGCGCCGCCTCGACGTTCAGGGCCGCCACGCGCAGGTCGCGGTTGTTGGCCACGGACTGCTCGATCAGTTGCAGCAGCAGCGGATCCGAACCGAAGAAATCGCGCCAGCCGATGTCGGCGGTCATCATGCCGCCCGCGCCGGCGGCCTGGGCCGCCTGGTAGGACGGGCCCGTGGGATAGGCCGCGTCGACCGGCGCATCCGGCCGTTCGTACGTGGGGGCCAGCGAGCAGCCCGCCAGGGCCGCCGCCAGGGAAACAGACAACAAGGTTCTCATCGGGGATGTCATTACGATTGACCCTCCGTCGACACGTCCTGCGTACCGTTGACGCTGGGGTCGTGCTTGTCGACGTTTTCGCTCATGCGCTTGACCTTGAAGACGCGCAACATGATCACGAAGAAGGCCGGAACGAAGAAGATGGCCAGGAAGGTGCCGGTCAGCATGCCGCCGATCACGCCCGTGCCGATGGCGTTCTGGCTGCCCGAACCCGCGCCCGACGAGATCGCCAGCGGCGTCACGCCCAGGATGAACGCCAGCGACGTCATCAGGATGGGGCGCAGGCGCTGGCGCGCGGCGTGGATGGCCGACTCGGTCAGGCTGGCGCCCGCCTCGTAGTGCTCCTTGGCGAACTCCACGATCAGGATGGCGTTCTTGGCCGCCAAACCAATGGTTGTCAGCAGCCCCACCTGGAAGTACACGTCGTTGGACAGGCCCCGCAGCATGGTGGCCAGCAAGGCCCCGATGATGCCCAGCGGCACCACCAGCATCACCGCCGACGGAATCGTCCAGCTTTCGTACAGTGCCGCCAGGCACAGGAACACCACGATCAGCGAAATCGCGTAGAGCGCGGGCGCCTGGGCGCCGGACAGGCGTTCTTCGAACGACAGGCCGGTCCATTCATAGCCCACGCCCACCGGCAGCTTGGCCGCCAGGCGTTCCATTTCCGCCATCGCCGCGCCCGAGCTGTAGCCCGGCGCCGCCTGGCCCTGCAGGTTGTAGGACGGCACGCCGTTGTAGCGGTTCAGCTTTTGCGGACCGTAGCTCCAGGTGGCCTTGGCGAACGCCGAGAACGGCACCATGTCGCCCGCATTGTTGCGCACGTACCATTTATCCAGGTCCGAGGGCAGCATGCGCGAGGAGGCCTCGCCCTGCGCGAACACCTTCTTCACGCGGCCGCGGTCGATGAAGTCGTTGACGTACGACGAACCCCAGGCCGTGGCCAGCGTGCTGTTGATGTCCGACACGGCCACGCCCAGGGCGCGCGCCTTCTCGCGGTCGATGTCCAGTTGGTACTGCGGCGCGTCTTCGATGCCGTTCGGGCGCACGCCGCGCAGGACCGGGCTCTTGGCGGCTTCGCCCAGCAGCTGGTTGCGCGCGGCAAGCAGCTTCTCGTGGCCCACGCCGGCGCGGTCCATCAGCTGGAAGTCGAAGCCGGTGACGTTGCCCAGTTCCATCACGGACGGCGGCGGCACCACGAACAATTGCGCGCGGCGTTCGGTCTTGGCGAAGTGCGCGTTGGCGCGCGCCGCCACGGCGCCGGCCTTGAGGTTGGCGCCGCCGCGCTCTTCCCAGTCGCGCAGCTTGATGAACAGGATGGACGCGTTCTGGCCGCGGCCGCCGAAGTTGAAGCCGTTGACCGCGAACACCGAGGTGACCGCGTCCTTCTCTTCGGTCAGCAGGTAGTTCGTGGCGTCGTCGATGACGGCCTTGGTGCTTTCCGCGGTGGCGCCGGCAGGCGTCTGGATCTGGGCGAACAGAATGCCCTGGTCCTCGTCCGGCAGGAACGCGGTCGGGATGCGGGTGAACATCCAGCCCATGGCGATGACCAGCGCCAGGTAGACCACCATCAGGCGCTTGGTGCGGTTCAGGCCGCGCGCAACGGTGTTGGCATAGCCGTGGCTGCTGCGCTCGAACGTGCGGTTGAACCAACCGAAGAAGCCCTTCTTGGAGCCATGATGGCCCTTGGGGATGGGCTTGAGCAGGGTCGCGCACAAGGCCGGCGTGAACACGATGGCCACGAGCACGGACAACACCATGGACGACACGATGGTGATGGAGAACTGCCGGTAGATCACGCCCGTGGACCCGCCGAAGAAGGCCATGGGAATGAACACGGCCGCCAGCACCATGGCGATCCCGATCAGGGCGCCGGTGATCTGCGACATGGACTTGCGGGTGGCCTGCTTGGGGGTCAGCCCTTCCTCGGCCATCACGCGCTCGACGTTTTCCACCACCACGATGGCGTCGTCGACCAGCAGGCCGATGGCCAGCACCATGCCGAACATGGTCAGGGTGTTGATGGAGTAGCCGAAGGCCGCCAGCACGCCGAACGTGCCCAGCAGCACCACCGGCACCGCCAGCGTCGGGATGATGGTGGCACGGAAGTTCTGCAGGAACAGGTACATCACCAGGAAGACCAGGATGATGGCCTCGACCAGCGTCTTGAACACTTCGTGGATCGACAGGCTGACGAAGGGCGTGGTGTCGTACGGATAGACCACGTCCATGCCCGCCGGGAAGTACGGCTTCAGGTTGTTGATGGTGTCGCGCACCGCCTGCGCCGTGTCCAGCGCGTTGGCGCCCGGCGCCAGCTTGATCGCCAGGCCCGAGGCCGGCTTGCCGTTATAGAAGCTGTCGATGGCGTAGGTCTGGCCGCCCAGCTCGATGGTCGACACGTCGCTCAGGCGCACTTGCGAGCCGTCGGTGTTGACCTTGAGCAGGATGCGGCCGAAGTCCTCCGGCTTTTCCAGGCGCGACGGGCCGATGATGGTGGCGTTCAGCTGCTGGCCGCGCACGGACGGCAGGCCGCCCAGCTGGCCGGACGACACCTGCACGTTCTGTTCCTTGATCGCCGTCACGACGTCGACCGTGGTCAGGCCGTAGTTGACGAGCTTGGCCGGATCCAGCCAGATGCGCATCGCGTACTGCGAACCAAACAGCTGGAAGTCGCCCACGCCCTGCGTGCGGCTGATGGGATCCTGGACGTAGGACGCGACGTAGTCGGCCAGGTCGTCCTTGGTCATCGAGCCGTCGGTGGACACGAAGCCCGCCACGATCAGGAAGTTCTTGGTCGCCTTGGTGACGCGGATGCCCTGCTGCTGCACTTCCTGCGGCAGGAGCGGCTGCGCCAGCGACAGCTTGTTCTGCACCTGGACCTGCGCGGTGTCAGGGTTGGTGCCCTGCGTGAAGGTCAGGGTGATGGACATGCTGCCGTCGGAATTGCTTTCCGACGAGATGTACTGCAGGCCGTCCAGGCCGTTCATCTGCTGCTCGATCACCTGCACCACGGTGTCCTGCACGGTCTGCGCGGAAGCGCCCGGGTAGGTCACCGCGATGCCGATGGCCGGCGGCGCGATGTTGGGGTACTGGGAGACCGGCAGCTTCAGGATGGACAGCGCGCCGGCCATCATCAGCACGATCGCGATCACCCATGCGAAGACCGGTCTATCGATAAAAAACTTTGCCATGCAAGGCTCCTGACTACTGCTGCTTCGCCGCCGCGGCGGCTGCTTGCGGCTGCTGCGCCGGCTGCGGGGCGGCGCTGGCTTCGGTGGCGACCACCTCGGCGCCCGGGCGCACCATCTGCAAGCCTTCCACGATGACCTTGTCGCCGGCGGCCAGACCATCGGTGACCAGCCACTTGTCGCCGATGGCGCGGTCGGTCTTCAGTTCACGCAGTTCGACCTGGTTCTTGGCGTTGACCACCAGCGCCGTCGGCACGCCGCGCTGGTTGCGGGTCACGCCGCGCTGGGGCACCAGCAGGCCGTCGGCGGCCACGCCGTCTGCCAGACGGGCGCGCACGAACATGCCCGGCAACAGGCGGCGGTCCGGGTTGGGGAACACCGCGCGCAGCGTGACCGAGCCCGTGCCCTGGTCCACCGTCACTTCGGAGAACTGCAGCTTGCCCGGCTGCGCGTATTGCGAGCCGTCTTCCAGGGTCAAGGTCACCAGGGCGGCCTGGTCGCCGTCGGCCTTCTTCAGCTGGCCGCTGGCCAGCGCGTTCTGCAGGCGCAGCAGCTGGACGCTGGATTGGGTCACGTCGACGTAGATCGGATCGATCTGCTGTACCGAGGCCAGGGCCGTGGTCTGGTTGGCCGTGACCAGCGCGCCTTCGGTCACCGCCGAACGGCCGATGATGCCGTCGATGGGCGACAGGACCTTGGTGTAGACCAGATTGATGCGGGCCGTGTCCAGCGCCGCCTTGGCCGACAGCACGTCGGCGGCGGCCTGGTCGCGCGAGGCGACGGCGTTGTCATAGGTCTGCTGGCTGACCGCGCGGGTGGCGACCAGCGGCTTGTAGCGTTCGGCCAGGAGGGCTGCCGTCTTCTGCTGGGCCTGGGCCCGCGCCAGGGCGGCCTTCTGGCTGTCCAGGCTGGCTTGATAGAGGGCGGGGTCGATCTGGTAGAGCTGCTGCCCCGACTTGACCTCGCCGCCCTCGGTGAAGAGGCGTTTCTGGACGATGCCATTCACCTGGGGACGCACTTCGGCCACGCGGAAGGGCGAGGTGCGGCCGGGCAGTTCGGTGGTCAGCGAAACGGGCTGCGTGGCGAGCGTCACTACCGTTACATTGGGCTTGCCCGCCTGAGGAGCGTCTTGCTTCTTGCCGCAAGCGGCCAGAGTGAGGGCCGATGCCGTCAGCGTGACAACCGCCGCGCTGCGCCACATAGCGCTTTTCTTATCCATAGATTGCATTCCCGATTTCAACAAAAAAATGCCCGCCCCGGTCCGCTGCTGAGCGGTCCGTGCGCATCGATTGGGTGGATTTGCCTCGAACACGCAGGCTGGGCTTTGTCGCATTGCTGCATTGCAGAACTCGCATTCTGAGTTATCCCGCCCGAGAAACAAAGAGGCATGTTGAGAAAACATCATTCCATTTATGGGACAATAGCCTCACCTCTATATGACAGAATTTCGTCATGAAACGCTTACAAGGCATGGAACTTTTCGTCGAAGTCGCGAAAACGCGCAGCTTCAGCCGCGCGGCGGCGATGCTCGGCGTGCCGAAATCGACTTTGTCCCGCCAGGTGGCCGAACTGGAGCGGTCGGTCGGGTTGCGCCTGCTCAGCCGCACCACCCGCAAGGTCGAGCTGACCGATGCGGGCCGGCTGTACTTCGATCGCTGCCAGCGCATCGTGGCCGAGGCGCAGATCGCCCATGAGGAACTGCAGAAGCTGGTCGACAGACCGGCCGGGCCGCTGCGGGTGAACATGCCCGCGGATTTCGGCACGGACTTCCTGGCTGAGTCGTTCATGGAGTTTTCCCGCCGCTATCCCGACGTGACCTTCTTCCTTGATCTGGCCAATCCGGACCACGCGTCGCGCGTGTTCCAGACCTGCGATATTTCCATCGAAATCGGCGAACTGCCCGATTCGACACAGATTGCGAGGCTGCTGGGCATGCTGCCCGCGCATTTGTACGCCTCGCGTGAATACCTGGAGAAGCACGGCGTTCCGCAGCACCCCAGCGACTTGACCCGGCACGAATGCATAGAGTTCCGCGCCAAGGGCGCGGGACAGGTCACCCGCTGGCCCCTGACCGACGGCCGCAACCACATCGAATTCACGCCGGGCAACCGCTTTTCCGTCAACGGGGTCGCCATGGCCCGGCGCCTGGCCATGCTGGGCGCGGGCATCGTGGTGCTCGTGGGCGGCCAGCCGGCCGAACAGCAGTCCGGCCAATTGCAGCGCGTGCTGCCTGACTGGCAATTGGGGCCGTTCCCGGTCTACGCGGTAACGGAGACGCGGCTTCTACCCGCCAAGACCAGGATCTTCATCGAATTCCTGATGGAGCGCCTGGGCGGCAACGGGCAGGCGAAGGATACTCCTGCTTTCTGAACCAGGCAGGAACCGGAAACAGACTGAAAAATTTAGGGGCCGCCGACAACAGTTGTCGGCTGGGCCGTTCAATCGGGGCCGGAATGGCGCTCAGAAACGCTCGTCCTCGCGCAGGTAGCGCCACTGCCCCAGCGGCAGGTCGCCCAGCGACACGCGGCCGATGCGCACGCGCTTCAGGCCTATCACCTTCAGGCCGACCAGCTCGCACATGCGGCGGATCTGCCGCTTCTTGCCTTCGCGCAACACGAAGCGCAGCTGGTCGCTGTTCTGCCAGCGCACCTGGGCCGGCTTCAAAGCCTTGCCGTCCAGGGACAGGCCATGGTTCAGCAGCGCCAATCCGTTGTCGGACAGGTTCCCCTGCACCCGCACCAGGTATTCCTTGTCCACGCTGGAGTCTTCGCCGATCAGGTGCTTGGCGATGCGGCCGTCCTGCGTCAGCACCAGCAGGCCCTGCGAATCGATGTCCAGGCGGCCGGCCACCGCCAGCCCGTCCAGGTGCGCCCGCTCGAAACGCTGCGGCGCACAGTCGCCGGCAAATCGGGAGCGGGAGTCGATCAGGGCGACCGCAGGCGTGTAGCCCTTCTCGGCCTGCCCCGACACATAGCCCACCGGCTTGTTGATCAGGATGGTGACGCGCGAAGTCTGGCGCGCCTGCGCGGCGCGTTCCAGCGTGATGACCTGGTCAGGATAGGCCCGGGCGCCCAGTTCGGACACCACCACGCCGTCAACCCGGACCCAGCCGCGTTCGATATAGGAGTCGGCCTCGCGGCGCGAACACAGGCCACGCTCGGACATGAGCTTGGAGATACGTACTTTTTCCATGGCCGGTATTGTATGCGGACGCCACGCGGCGCTCTCGTCACGCCGCAGGGTCGTAGTCCGAAGGCGCCATCGGGTCCAGCGGATACAACGGCCTGCTGCGGCGCTCGTAGGTAAACAGCGCGAAATCCGAGCTGGTCACGCCCGCGCTGGCGCATTCCACCAGCGCCTGGGAGATGGGCCCGAATACCGGCCGGCAGTACATGCGGGACTTCACCAGCACGTAGCGGGCCCGCCGCGGATCCAGCCCCATGCTTTCGAACACCCCGAGGTCCCAGGGCTCATGCGTTCTCTCGGTGATCACCAGTTGCGCCGCGCCGATGTCCAGCACCGCGCTGCGGCCCATGCAGGCGGTCTGTCCGGTATAGGTCGGCCCGGTGATCACGTACTCGCCATTGGTCACGGCCCGGACCACCCCGCGCAGCGTCACGGGCGCCGCCGGACGGCCGATGGCGGGAATCGGCCGCTTGTTGCCCACCAGCAGTTCCACCTGGCCGCCCTCGCCCGCCGCCGCCAGCGCCGCGACGGCGTCGGGATCGCAATACAGTCCCGCGACGATGCCGGTCAGGCCCGCATCCACGGCCGCCATCAGCACCTCCATGGTGTCGCAGGTGCCGCCGGACATGCAGTTATCGCCGTGGTCAAGCAGCAGCACGGGCTTGTCGGCGCCCTGGGCCAGTTCGGCCGCGCGGGCCAGGGAATCGGCCAGGGGCTCGCTGTCGTAGAAGTAGCCATCGCGCTCGGCCCAGATGGCCCCGGCCATTTCGGCCGCAACGCGCTCCGCCTGCTGCTGGTCCCCTTGCCCCACCACGACCACGCTCAGGCAGGGATGGGGAATATCGGCCAGCGCGAAGCCCGCCAGCACGGACACGGCCGCCACGCCCGCCGCCTCCGCCCGCCTGGCGGCCTGCACGGCGTTGCGCATCGCGCCCTCTGCCGTGGCGCTGCGCAAGGTGTGCGTCATCAGCGGCAGGCGGCGCCAGGCCATAACCGGACGCGGGCCGCCATTGAGCCAGTCGTAGAGGATGCGGCCGGCATGCTCGCCGGTCTCGTACATGTCCACGTGCGGATAGGTCTTGAAGCTGACGATCACGTCGGCGTTGGCCATCATCTTCGGCGTGACGTTGCCGTGCAGGTCGAGCGCCACCGCGATGGGCACGTCCGGCGTGCGCCGCCGCAGGCGCTCCAGCAGGTCGCCTTCGCCGTCGTCGGTGGTCTCGGCCACCATCGCGCCGTGCAGATCGAGCAGGATGGCGCCGCAGCCCTGGGCGCCCGCCACGATCGCGTCGCACAGTTCGCTGTAAGCCTGCGACGACACCCGCCCGCTGGGATAGGCCGTGGCCGACACCGGCGTGACCACGGTCGCGCCGTTGGCCTCGGCGATGTCGATGAAGGCGGACATGGCCGTGCGCTTGCCCTTGTTCTCCGCGTAGGCCTGGGCGCCGAAGGCGGGCCCGTCATTGCCGAACGCGGACAAGGGCGTGGGCACCGGCGAGAACGTGTTGGTCTCGTGGTTCAGGCGGGCGATCATGACCTTCATTGTCCGGCTCCTCTCATAGACGCATTCAATGCGTTCAGTTGTTCTGGGACGGCCCCGGGCGCAAGCTGCCCAGGCCGAGTTTTTCCATGGCCTCGCTGGCCTCGATGATCATCGCGGCCACTTCGGCCACGCTCACGCGCAGGCCCGTGGCGCGGGTCCGCATGTGTTCGTAGGCGGCGCGCTCGTCCAGGCGCTGATGATCCATCAGCACCCGTATGGCCTTTTCGATGACGCGCCGCGCCTTGATGGTGCTTTCCAGCTTGTCGATCTTGGACTGTTGCCGGCCCTGGAACTGCTTGGCCGAACGCGCCAGCACCAGCGTGCTGAGCACGCCGGCCGAACGGAACGGCCGCGTCAGCACGCCGTGCGCATTGGTCTTGAGCAGCTGCTTCAGCGTGGTCGGCGTTTCGTACTCGGACAAGGCGATCAAGGTGGCCTCGACCTCGCTGGCCGACCAGGCGGCGCTGTTCTTGCCGCATTGGGAGACCTGGAAGAAGATCACGTCCACCGCGGCGGGCGGCGTCTCCGGGAATGGCCAGTGCAGGTGGATGCGGCAACCGATGCGCTTGAGCTGTTCGACCAGCACGTCGCGGTCCTCGCCCGGCGGATACACCACCGCGACGGCCACGCTGCGCAGGTCCTCGTAGAGGCGGCGTAGGCTATGGTCCATGGCTATTTCAACCAGAACTCGTCCAGGCCGAACGCCGTCAGGTACGGGTCGGGCTTCACCGGTTCATCGCTCTCCCAGACGATGTCGAAGCGCCCGTCCTCGCGGCACACGCCGATGCGCGGCGTCAGCACGCTATGGTTGTTTTCCGCCAGCACGGACATCAGCCCGTCCGGCGCGTCGAATTGCACCTGGTGCACCGCCTGCACCAGCTTGCGGGTATCCATGCTGCCCACGCGCTGCAGCGCGCGCGCGAACAGGTGCATCTGGCTGTAGCAGGTTTCCGCGTAGACGCTGGCGGGATGGTCGCCGAAGCGCGCGCGCCAGCGTTGCAGGAAATGCGCGTTGGCGGGCGTGTCCACCGTGTTGAAGTAGGTGGCCGCGGTAATGTGGCCGACGCAGCGTTGCGGTCCGATCTCGGCCACCTCCGATTCCGCCATCGTCAGGCTGGCGATGGGAATGTGCGCCGTTGCCGGACCCTCCGCCTGGCAGACCTGGTGGTAGCGCTGGTAGAAACGCTGCGCATCGGCTCCGATCAGGGTGGAAAACACCACGTCGGGCTGGATGCGCCGGATGTCGGCCACGACGTCGTTGATCTCGCTGTCGTCGCAGCCCAGCGGCAGATAGGTTTCGTCCAGGATCTCGCCGCCATGCTCCTCGACGGTCTCGCGCATGATGCGGTTGGTCTCGCGCGGATAGATGTAGTCCGCTCCCACCAGGAAGATGCGCGAGCCGCAATTCTGGATCAGGTAGGCCGCCAGCTGCATGCTGCCCTGGTTGGGCGCCGCGCCGGTGTAGATGACGTTGGGCGAGTACTCGAAGCCTTCATAGACCGAGCCGTACCACAGCAGGGAATTGCTGCGTTCCACCACCGGCAGCATGGCCTTGCGGCAATGCGAGGTGCAGCCGCCGAAGATGACGCTGACCTCGTCGTCCAGCAGCAGGCGGGCCGCCAGGCGGCGGTATTCCTCGGCGTCGCTGCGCGGGTCGTACGCGACCGGCGCCAGCGGCCGGCCCAGGACGCCCCCCAGCTCGTTGATTTCCTCCACCGCCAGCACCGTGCCGAAGAAATGCTGCGATTCCGTGGTGCCGGTGACGCCGCTGCGCGAATAGAGCACGCCGATGCGCCAGCCCGGCCGCTCGGCGTCCTTGTCCTGGGGCGAGGTCATGATGGAATCCTTGAACGGGGTTTGCGCGTGTGCATCATGGCGAATCCGGGCCGGTTGGCGTTCATACCTTCAGATGAGCAATGATATTGCCCGCCGCCTCGGACGCGCCAGCGTCGCCTTCATCGACGATGCTGCCCTGCTTCAACACCAGGTAGCGGTCGGCCACGTCCAGCGCGAAGGCCACGTTCTGCTCCACGATGAACATCGTCGTGCCATGCCGCTCGCGCTCCCAGTTCAGCGCGCGGCCCAGGCGCTCGATCACCGAGGGCTGCAAGCCTTCGGTGATCTCGTCCAGCAGCAAAAGCGCGGGCCGTTGCATCAGCCCGCGCGCCACCAGCAGCATTTTCTGTTCGCCGCCCGACAAGGTGCCGGCATGCTGCCGCAGCCGGGTCGCAAACACGGGAAACAGCTCGGCGATCTCGGCGAAGCGCTCGTCGAAGAGTTGTTCGCGCGGCAGGCCCAGGCGCAGGTTGTCGCGGATGCTCAGGTCGGGGAACAGTGGCTGCTCCTGGGCCGCATAGGCCACTCCGCAGCGCGCCACCTCGTGCGGCCGCAGCCGGGTCGCGTCCACCCCGCCCACGCTGACGCGGCCTTTTTGTTTGGGCAGGTAGCCCATCACGGTCTTGAGCAAGGTGCTCTTGCCCATGCCGTTCTTGCCCAGCAGCGCCACGCAGGCGCCGCGCTCGACCGCAAGCGACACGTCGTGCAGCACCATGGCACGCTTGTAGCCGCTGGAAACCCCTTCAAGGCGCAACGCCGGCGCCGCGATGCTCGTCATTGCCCTGCTCCTTGCGCGGCCGGCGCGCTGCCGGCATAGATGGTGCGCACCAGTTCGGATTCCACGACCTCGCGGAATCCGCCGTCCATGACGATGCGGCCCTGGTGCAGCACCACGATGCGCGTCGCGATTTCCTTGACAAAGTCCAGGTCATGCTCCACCAGCAGGCAGCACAAGCCATAGCGGTGCGCCAGGGATGACAGCACGTGGCCGATCTGCAGGCGCTCGGCCTTGCTCAGCCCGGCCGTGGGCTCGTCCAGCAGCACGATGCCCGGCTCCAGCGCCAGCACCATGGCCAGTTCCAATGCCTGCTGCTGGCCATGCGACAAATCGCGCGCCACGCTATCCAGGCGCTGGTCCAGGCCGGTCACGCGCAGCGTCTCCAGCGCGTACGGTGGCAGATCCAGCGTGGGCGCGCGGCGCCACCAGGAGGGCCGCTCGCGCAAGGTGGTGGCGATGCGCAGGCTTTCGGCCACGGTCAGCGTGTCGAACACGTTGGCATTCTGGAACTTGCGGCCCAGCCCCAGGCGCACGCACTGCTCCGGGCCGTCGCGCAGCACTTCATGGCCATAGAGCTCCAGCCTGCCCTGGGACCGCTCCGCGCCGTCGGCGATGCAGCGCATCAGCGTGGTCTTGCCGGCACCGTTGGGACCGATCAGGCCCACCAGTTCACCGCCACTGGCTTGCAGGTCTATGCCCTCCAGCACCTTCAGGCTGCCGAAATGCTTGGACACGCCGGCCAGGCTCAGGGCTTGTCCCGCCCGTCCCGCCTGCCGCAGCGGCGCGGCGCGCTCGCCCAGCGCTGGCGAGGCGGCCTTGGCCGCCCTTCCCCGCCATGGCGCCGTCAGCAGCGGCAACAGCCCGCGCGGCAGCAGCAGGATCACCAGGACGAAGGTCACGCCCAAGAGCAGCTGCCAGACGAAGGGCATGTTGCCGCTGAGATAGGAACCGGCGACGTTGATGAGGATCGCGCCGAGCACCGGCCCCCAGATGGTGCCGCGGCCGCCCAGCGCGACCCAGATGATCAGTTCCGTGCCGAAGACGAAGCCGGTGAGCTCCGGCGCCACCACCCCGCTGAAGGCGCCATAGCCAAACCCCGCCAGCCCCGCCACCGCGCCGCAGACCACCAGCAGCGCAATGCGCCAATGGGCGGTGTTCATGCCCAGATAGCTGCAGCGCGCCTCGTTGTCGCGCAGGGCGACCAGGATGCGGCCGCCGTCGCTGCGCACCATCACCCAGGCCAGCAGGGCCACGGCCGACAGCCCGCCCGCCGCGATCACGTACCAGGCTTCCAGCGACAGGTCGAAGGTCTCGTAACCCGTCAGGCCGGAAGACGAGCCCGTATAAGTGCCGCCCGACAGCACCAGTTGCATCAGCACGATGGGCAGCACCAGCGAGATCACGGTGGCGAAGAACGGCGATGCCCCGCGGTAGAACGACAGCCAGCCGGTCACCAGGGCCAGCAGCGCCGCGGCCCCCACGGCCGCCAGGGCCGCCAGCGCGGCAATCCCCGGCGAGAAGCCGTAGTGCGTGAAGGCCAGGCCCGCGGCGTAGGCGCCTACCCCGAAGAAGGCGGACTGGCCGAAGGTCAGATAGCCGGTGTAGCCCCACAGCACGTCGACGGTGACCGCCGCCACCGCGAAGAACAGCGCCTTGATCAGCACGTTCAGCAGGTAGGTGTCAAACAGCCAGGGGCCTGCCGCGGTCAGGGCCAGGCACAGGCCGGCCAGACCCAGCAGGCTGCGGCTGCGCGCAGCCCGCCGCAAGGAATCGTCGGTGGCGCTGCCGGCCAGCGTTTGCGAAGTCAATGTGCGATCAGTCATGGGCGAATCCTTGAGGGCGCAGGCGCAGCGTCAGCGCGGCCAGCACGGCGATAGTGACGCCGCCCAGGATCGGGCTGACGAAGACGCTCACCAGCACCTGGCAGGCGCCATAGACCAGGCAGGTCAGCAGCAGCGCGGTGATTGAATGGCCCGACACCATGACCAGCATGAAGGCGCTGACCAGCCAGGGCAGGCCCATGTTGGGATCGACGCTGGACAAGGGCGTGATCAGCGCGCCGGCCAGCGCGCCCAGCCCCGCGCCCAGGCCGAAGGTGGTGAAGCGGATGCGCTCGGCGTTGATGCCCAGGCCGCGCGCCAGGTCCTCGTTCATGATCACCGCCCGCGTCCGCACGCCAAAGCGCGTGCCGCTGAGCAGCAGAGCCATGGCGGCATACATCAGCAAGGCCGCGGGCACCAGGAACAGCCGGTACGCCGAATACTCCGTGCCCAGGAAGGACACGGCGCCATGAATGGGCGAATCGGCGAATTTCACTTCCCGTCCGAAGGCCATGGTGATCAGCTGGCCGATGACGATGCCCAGCCCCCAGGTGGCCAGAATGGCGTCCAGCGGCCGCTTGTACAGCGGCTGCACGATCAGGCGCTCCACGCCCATGCCCACCAGCACGCCGACCGCCAGCGCGAACGGCAGCGCCAGCCAGGGGTTCAGACCCAGCTGCGTCACGACCAGGCTGGCGTAGCTGCCCAGCGTCAGAATCGCGCCGTGCGCGAAATTGACGATCTTCATCACGCCGAAGATGATCATCAGCCCGGCGGTCACGATGAAAAGCATCGCGGCCGTGCTCAGGATGTCCAGCAACAAACCCATATCGCTCTCCGGCGCCGCCGGCCCGGCCGGCGGCGCGTGTCACTTGACCCGATCGTCACACGCCCCGATCGTCACTTGAGGTCCGGGCATTGCGCGCCCGGATCGACCTTGTCGAAGGTCTGCAGGATCTTGATGGAGCCATCCTGCTGCACCTGGCCCAGGCGCATGGTCAATGCCGCGTGGCGCTGCCGGTCCATCTTCACGGGACCGCGCGGACCGTCGAACGACACCTCGCTCAGGGCCTGCACCACCTTGGCCGAATCGGTGCCGCCCGCCTTCTCGACCGCCGCCTTGTAGAGATAGAAGGCTTCGTACTGGGGCGCGGAGAACTCGTTGGCGGTCTTGGCGTCGCTGCCGAACTTGGCCTTCAGGCCATCCAGGAACTTGTGATTCTGCGGCGTATCGATGCTGGTCAGGTACGAGGCCGACATGTACATGCCCACCGCCGTATCGCCCATGGTCTTGGCCGTGCCTTCGTCGATCGCCAGGTTGCCGTAGGGCATGGACAGGCCCGCCGCCTGGACCTGCTTGGCCAGGCTGACGTTGGGTCCGCCGCCCGCGGTCGAGCTGATCAGCGCGTCCGGATTGGTCGAGCGTATCTTGGAGACTACCGGCGTCCAATCGGAGCCATCGATGGGCAGGTATTCCTCGCCCACCACGCGCCCGCCCTGCTTCTCGATGTAGTCGCGCGTGAACTTCAGCATGCCGCGGCCGAAGGCGTAGTCGCTGCCCACCAGGAAGAAGGTCTTGGCCTTGCGCTCCTTCATGAAATGGTCGACCACCGGCGCCACCTGCTGCTCCGGCACCCAGCCGTTCACGTGCAGCCAGCGGTTGCAGGAACGGCCCTCGTAGAACGAGGTGTAGATGTACGGCACCTTGCCGCGCGACACGATGGGCAGCGCCGCATTGCGCGCCGCGCTGGTTTCCATGGCGATGATGGCGTCGACCTTCTTCTGGAACACCAGGGTGTCGTAGGCCTTCTGCGCGCCGACCGCGCCCGAGGCGTCGTCGGCGATTTCCAGCACGATCTGGCGGCCCAGGATGCCGCCGGCCGCATTGATCTCGTCGGCGGCCAGCTGCGAGGCCTGCACCACGCCGGGCGCCACCACGCTGTTGGCGCCCGACAGGCCGACCGGGACGCCGATGCGCAGCGGCTCGGCGGCATGCGCGCCGCCCGCGGCGGCCAGCAATGCGACAAACGACAGGCGGATCCGGCAGCTATTGAATAGGCTCTTCATGGGTTTTCTCCTTGGGGGGGAACGGCCTGGGCCGTGGCTTAGCGCGGGCCTGCGCCGGCGCCCAACTGCTCGTCATAGATGTCGCGGCGCCTGTCGCGCAGCACGTGGTTGAAATCATTCAATTGGCGCGCCCGGCGCGACGCCCGCAGGTCTATCGGCGCCAGCAACACTTCCTCCTGGTCGATGCTGGCCGGGCCGGCCGCGATCCAGCCCTGGGAGCCCACGATCAGGCTGCGGCCCACGAAGGGCTGGCCGCGCTCGGTGCCCACGCGGTCCGCGCACACCACCGTCAGGCCGTTGCTATGGGCGCCGCCCATGGTCAGCGCGTGGGCCATGACCGGCCCGTCGCGCGTCTGTCCCGGCATCGGCACCCAGTTGGTCGGCACCGCCACGATGTCCGCGCCGCGCACCGCCAGCAGCCGGTAGACCTCGGGAAACCAGCCGTCGTAGCAGATCGCCACGCCGATGCGGCCCAGCTCGGTGTCGAACACCGGCAAGCCCAGGTCGCCGGCTTCGAAATACAGGTTCTCGTCGCCCCACAGATGCAGCTTGCGGTAGGTCCCCATGTAGCCCTGCGGACCGGCGATCAGGGCGGAGTTGTACAGACGGCCACCGCAGCGTTCGGCGATGCCCGCCACCAGGTAGATGCCCAGCCGCTGCGCCAGCGCGATCCAGGCCTGCGAGCTGGGCCCTTCCGGCACCACCTCGGCCAGGGCATGAGCTTCCTCGCGGCTTTCGAACATGTAGCCCGTGTTCGCCAATTCGGGCAGCACCACCAGCCGCGCGCCCTGGGCCGCGGCCTGCTCCACCAGTTCAATCGAACGCGCGATATTGGCGGTGACTTCGCCGATGGCGGGCTCCATCTGCACGCTGGCCACCCAGGTCACGGAGGCGGGGGAACGAAGCGGATCCGACGCTTGCATGCGAACTCCATACTCAGAAATTGAAAACGAAAAAGCCCCCGACCACGCTGTGCGTGCAAGTCGGGGGCTCTTATAGCCAGACTGAATGTTCAGGCAGCAATTATTGCTGCGGGGTACTGCAAGCCGTTCTGGTCAATGTTGACCGTGTGCAAATGATAGGGAGGCGCGGGTTCCTGGGACAATAAGTGCTTTCCCGGACGATATTCCGGCGCCGGCCTGGCGCTGCGTCACTGCGACGCATGGGGACCGTTGGCCGGGCTTGGCATAATACGCAGCCATGAGCAAACCCGCAGCACATCATCCTCCTCTTGCCGCAGGCTGGCTGGCCAGCGCGCCGCCCATCCTGCCCCGTGCCCCGCGCCATTGGCTGTTCCGCCCCGGCGCGCTGACGGCCGGCCTGCGCCAGGTCGGCCAGGTGCGGCTGCGGGTGCTGGCCGAGTATGCCGATGGCGCGCCGCCGGACGAAGCCCGCGCGATGGGCATCGCGCCCGGCGCGCCCGTCTGGATCCGCGAAGTGCTGATGTCGGTGAACGGCGTGGACAGCGTGCCCGCCCGCAGCCTGACGCCGCTGCGCGCGTCCCATGGCTCGTGGCAAGGCATGCGCCGCCTGCTGACCCGTCCGCTGGCTGACATGCTCTACCACGACAGCACGGTCGCGCGTTCGCCCTTCGCCTGCCGCCGCCTGGCCTCGCCGGTGCCCTTCCATGCCACCGCGCTGGGCGCTTTACCCGCCAGCCAGCGCGATCTCGATGGCGGCCGCATCTGGGCCCGCCGCTCCGTCTTCTGGCGCCAGGGCCAGCCGCTGCTGGTGGCCGAGTGCTTCCTGCCCGCGTTCTGGGAGCTGATCGCCGGTCAGCCCGTGCCGCCCTTGGTGCCGCACCAGCGCACGCCGCGCTGAGGCGCTTGCCTCAGCCCTCGTAGCGCCGTCCGCGCTCCAGCAGCTCGGGCGTGCCGATCACGGCGTTCAAGCCGTCGAAATCCAGCATGCCTTCGCGCCATGGCGCGGTGGTGCCGTGTTGGCGCAGGCTGGCGTAGTAGCCCTGCAAGGTGTGCGCCACCGCGCGCGCCGTGCCGCCCGGGAAGATCACGATGCGGAATCCCAGCGCGGTCAGGGCGTCGGCGCTTTGCACCGGGGTCTTGCCGCCTTCGACCATATTGGCCAACAAGGGAACGCGATGCGCAAAGCGGCTGCACGCCGCCTGCATCTGCTCCGGCGTGCGCAGCGCTTCGATGAACAGCGCGTCCGCGCCCGCTTCCAGATACGACTCGGCGCGGTCCAGCGCGGCTTCCAGGCCTTCCACTGCCAGCGCGTCGGTGCGCGCCAGGATCAGGGTCGAGGCATGGACGCGCGCATCCGCCGCGGCTTGCAGCTTGCCGCGCATTTCGCCGGCGGGGATCACGGTCTTGCCGTCCAGGTGGCCGCAGCGCTTGGGAAAGGTCTGGTCCTCCAGCTGGATCATGGCGGCGCCCGCGCGCTCCAGGCCGCGCACCGTGCGCTGCGTGTTCAAGGCGTTGCCGAAGCCCGTATCCGCATCCACGATGACAGGCGTGGCCACCCGTTCGGTGATGCGGGCCAGCGTGTCCTCGACTTCACTATAGGTGGTCAGCCCGATGTCCGAGCGGCCCAGCCGCGTGTACGCGATCGAAGCGCCCGACAGGTACAGCGCGCCAAAGCCCGCCTGCTCGGCGATCAGCGCGGACAGGGCGTCGTAGACGCCGGGGGCCAGCACGGCGCCGCCGGCCAGCTGTGATTGCAGATTCTGTTTTTGCATAGTCAGTTGAATCCTAGGAAAGCTCGCGGCCCAGCAAGGACGCGGCGGTCGCTGCGGCAATGTGGCCGCCGGCCACCGCGCTGAGCAGGCCGTTGCCGGACAGGTAGCCGGACACCTCATTGCCCGATACGCCGCGCGCGGCGCCGCCCGCGGCCAGCAGGTTAGGCAGCGCCCTGCCCGCCTGGTCCAGCACGCGGCAATGCGCGTCGATGTCCAGCCCGCCCTGCGTATGGAATAGCGCGCCGGTCACCTTGACGGCGTGGTACGGCGCCTGCAAGGCGCGCTCGAAGCGCCGGCCGTGCGCGTCGGACATGCCCGGCGCCGCGTCCGCCAGGGTTTGGCGCAACACGCCGGCATCGCAGCCGATCAGCGCCGCCAGCGCCGCGCTGTCCGCGCACGTCTTGAGCGCCTGGCCCGCCTCGGCATCGACAAAGTCCGGAAAGCCGCGCGCCAGCGCCAGCGTGCGGTCGTCGAATACGTTCCAGGCCACTCCGCCCGGCTGCGCCAGCACATGGACAGCGGCCTCGGAATAGCCATGGGTTTCGTCGTGGAAACGGCGCCCTTCGCGGTTGATCTGCACGCCGCCATCCATCATCACGGCCCAGGAAATCAGCGCGCCCTGGGGCGTGGCCCAGGAGCCGTGGCCCTGGTATCCGCCCAGGTCCGCCAGACGCGCGCCCAGTTGCGCGCCCCATTCGATGGCGCTGCCGTCGTTGCCGACGTGACCACCGTAGACGGCCTCGCGCATGGCAGGCAGATGCTCGGCGACCATCGCCGCATTGCCGCCAAAGCCATTGCAGGCCAGCAGCAGCACGTCGCAGCCGATCACGTCGATGGAGCCGTCCGGCCGCTCGCAGCCCACCGCGGTGACGCGTCCGTCCTCGTCCGCCCAAATCTGCCGCGCCAGGGCGCGGGTCAGCAGATAGGCGCCGGCCTGCGTGGCGGCGCGCTCCAGCGCGGCGACCAGGGCCGCGCCGGTGCGCTCGGGCAAGGTGTGCATGCGGCGGGCGGTGTGGCCCGGATACAGGAAGCCGTCCAGCACCTCGAAGGCCAGGCCGTGGCGCGCCAGATTGTCCACCGCGGCCGCGGACGCGTCCGCATAGGCGGCGACCAGGTGCGCCGCCGCTTTTCCGCCGGCCTTGGCCTGGATATCGGCGGCAAAGCGTCGCGCGTCGTCTTCGATGCCGGCGGCACGCTGCGCCGCCGATCCCGCCGCGGGGATGAAGCCGGACGACAAGGCGGTGGAGCCGCTGGGCGCGGCATCGCGCTCGATCAGCACGGTCTCGATGCCGGCATCGGCCAGGCGCAACGCGGCGGTCAGGCCGCAGGCGCCCGCGCCGATGATGGCCACCGGCACATGCATCGCGTCCGCGCCGGGCGCGGCGCCACGCAGGACCTGCGGCCCCCTCACGAGGCCAGCCTGCCCAGGAAGTCCTGGCAGGACCACACTTCGGCCACGGTGTGCAGGTCCGCCAGCGCGGCATCGTGCATGGCCGGGGTGGGCGCGGCACAGCCGTCGGCCAGCACCGCCACGTGGTAGTCGCGCATATGGGCGTCGCGCGCCGTGCTGGCGACGCCGCCATTGGTGACGATGCCGGCGATCACCACGCTGGAAATGCCGGCGCGGCGCAGCACCCAGTCCAGTTGGGTGTTGAAGAAGGCGGAATACGCCACCTTCCAGACGGACACGTCCACCAGCCCGTCCAGCTCGGCGACATTGGCTTGCCCCTGCGAGCCGGCGACGAAATCGCCCTTGCGCAGGAACGGACGCAACTGCCTCAGGTGAGGCGAGATCATGGGTTCGCCGTGCGCGTCCGGCCACAAGGTGAACTGGCTGGACGCCACGAAGCCGCCCTGCTTCTTGAGCGCGCGGGCCACGGGCGCCACGCGGGCGGGCAAGGCGCGCGCCTGAGGGCTGACCGCGCCGCCGCGGTCGTAGGCGCCGCCGGGCGCCAGGAAGTCGTTCTGCAGGTCGATGATGACCAGCGCGGTACTACGGGGATCGAAGGCAGACATGGGCCGCTCCTGGGATTCGTTCACACTAGGCCTGGCGGGCGATCAGCAGATTGCCCAGGGAATCGACCTGGCCGGCAAAGCCGGGCTCGATCCAGATCGTGGTATCCGGCTGCTCCAGGATGGCGGGCCCCGCCACCTCGGCGCCCACCGGCAGGTCCAGGCGCGCGTAGCGCACGGCGTCGTGCCATTGGCCGCCGTGGAAGACCGCCTGCGTGCCCAGCGCGGCCGGCATGTCGGTGCTGGTCGGCGCCAGCAGCGCCAGGTCGAACTTGGGCCGCTGGCCGATGCGCGCATAGCGCAGGTTCAGGATGCGCACCGCGATGCCTTCCAGGCTGCGGCCGAAGGCGGCGCGGTAGGCGCGATCGAAGGCCGCGCCGATGCCGGCGCGGTTCAGCTCGCCGCGGCCGATTTCCACCCGCACGGTATGGCTCTGGCCGACGTACAGCATGTCCAGCTCGATGCTTTCGCGTATGCCCTCGAAGCCCACGCCGGCGGAATCCAGCCGTTCCTGGCAGGCCAGCGCCAGGCCGTCGATGCGGGCCAGCAGGTCGTCGGCGTCCAGCGCGTTCAGCGCCACGTTCAGCGTCTGCACGCCGTCGTGCCGCATGTCCGCCATGACGCAGCCCAGGGCCGAGGTCACGCCCGGATAGCGCGGCACGATGCCGCGGGCGGCGTCCACCTCGTTCATCATGGCGCAGACGTGCAGCGCGCCGCCGCCGCCGAACGGCATGTAGGCGAACTTGCGCGGGTCATGGCCGCGCTCGATGGAAACCACGCGGATGGCGCCCGCCATCTTGGCGTTGGCCACGGTCAGGATCGCTTCGGCCGCGGCATGCACGTCCAGTCCCAGCGGCTTGGCCACGTGCTCCTCGATGGCGGCGCGCGCCAGCTCCACGTCCATCTGCGCCAGCAGGCCGCCGCCCAGCGGGCGCTCGGCCGCGATGCGGCCCAGCAGCACGTTGGCGTCGGTGACGGTGGGCCGGGTATTGCCGCGGCCGTAGCAGGCCGGCCCCGGGATGCTGCCGGCGGACTCGGGCCCCACCTGCAGCAGGCCGCCCGCGTCCACGCTGGCGATCGAGCCGCCGCCCGCGCCTATGGTCTCGATCTGGATCATGGGCGCGCGCACCACCATGCCGAAGTCGATGGCGGTCTGCGCCGACAGCGAGGCTTCCCCGCCCGCCACCAGCGACACGTCGAACGAGGTGCCGCCCATGTCGCCGCTGACCACGTTGGGAAAACCGGCGGCGCGCGCGATGGCGGCGCAGGCGATCACGCCCGCGGCCGGGCCGGACAGCGCGGTGCGCACCGGCACGTCGCAGGCGGTCTGGCGCGACATCACGCCGCCATTGCTCTGCACCACCAGCAGCTCGCCGCCGAAGCCGTTGTCCTTCAGGTCCGATTCCAGCCTGGTCAGATAGCTGCCCACCACCGGCTGCAGCGAGGCGTTGAGCACCGCCGTGGAGCAACGCTCGAATTCGCGGATCTCGGGCAGCACCTCGGTCGCGGCGGTGACATTGCCATTGGGCCACAGCGCACGCACGCAGGCCGCGGCCTGCGCCTCGTTGACGGGGTTGGCATAGGCGTTGACGAAGAACAGGCAGACCGCGTCGCAGCCCTGCTCCAGCAGCTGCCGGGCCGCGGCCTCGACCTGGGCCAGGTCCACCGGCGTATGCACGGTGCCGTCGGCCAGCACCCGCTCGTCGACTTCCAGGCGCAGGTCGCGCGGGACCACGGGTTCATAGTTGCCGCGCAGGCCCCAGGTCTGGGGCCGGTCGCGCCGGCGCATTTCCAGCACGTCGCGAAAGCCCGCCGTGGTGATGATGCCGGTGCGCGCCACCTTGCGCTCCAGCAGCGCGTTGGTGCCCACCGTCGTGCCGTGCACGATGGTGGCGATGGCGTCCGCGCCATCGGCCACGCGTGCGATGCCGTTCATGAAGCCGCGCGCTTCCTCGCCGCGGGTCGAAGGCACCTTCACCACGCGGGCGCTGCCTCCGGCTTCGTCCAGCACGAATATGTCCGTGAACGTGCCGCCCACGTCCACGCCTACCACCAAGCCTTGTGCCGCGCTCATGCCGCCTGCTCCTTCAGATTTCCACCCACATAACCCATCTTGCGGTCGTGCTCGCGCGCCGCCTGCGTACGCGCGGCAGGCTCGCCGTAGCCGCCCCCGCCCGGCGTTTCCAGGCGCACCCGGTCGCCGCGCTTGAGCTGGATGCCCAGCATCTTCGAGCTCATGGGCGGGGTCTGCCAGCCGCCGTCCTGCTGATAGCGGAACACGTTCAGCGCCGCCTCCTGGCCGCCGGTGATGCCCTTGGGCGCGCTGCGGCCCCGCTCGCCGAAGATGAAGGCCTCGGCGCTGTCTTCCAGCAATTCGATTTCATAGATGGCGCCCAGCCCGCCGCGGTGCTGGCCGTCGCCCGCCGAATCCGGCCGCAGCGCCCATTGCGTGAACCGCACCGGATAGGCCGCTTCCAGGATCTCCAGCGGCGGAATGGTGGCCGTGGAAATGGGCGCGTTGCCGTGGCTGAGTCCGTCGCCGTCCGAATGGCCGCCGTGGCCGCCGCCGAAGAAGCTGAACATCACCCAGCGCTGGCCGCGCCGCGCTTCATCGCTGCGGTAGCCGGCGATCGACAAGGCGTTGATGGTGCCGTAGGCCTGCGCCAGCGCGCGGCGGGGCTCGGCCTGGGCCATGGCGCAGAAGATCACGTCGATCATGCGCAGGATGGTCTCGGTATAGCCGCCCACCGGCCGCGGACGGTCGGCCGAGATCACCAGACCGTCCGGCAGCACCACATCCACCGCGTCCAGCACGCCGGCATTGGCCGGCACGTCCGGGAACAGGTGCTTCAAGGCCACGTAGCAGGCCGGGATCGCCGTGGCGCGGGAGATGTTCACCGGGCCGGCGCAGGCCGGCGAGGTGCCGGTGAAATCCAGCGTCAGGCGCTCGCCGTCGACCCTGAGCTTGAGCGCGATGCGCAGCGGCTGGTCGCGCACGCCGTCGTTGTCCAGCATGTCCTCGAAGGCGTACTCGCCGTCGGGCAGGCGCGCGATATGGTCGCGCATCAGGCGGCGCGCCCGCTCGCGCAAGGTGTCCAGCGACTCCAGCACGGTAGCGTCGCCGTATTCGTCGAGCAGGCCGTCCAGCCGGCCGGCGCCCAGTTCCAGCGCCGCCAGCTGCCCGTTCAGGTCGCCCCACAGGCTGTCCGGCAGGCGGGTGTTGGCCTTCAGGATGGCCAGCACGTCCAGGTCCAGCACGCCCGCGCGCACGATGCGCACTGGCGGAATCTGCACGGCTTCCTGCCAGCACTCGGTGGCGGCGGGGTTGTAGTTGCCCGGCACGGCGCCACCCACGTCGTGCCAGTGGGCGGCGGACGCCAGGAAGCAGAACAGCTTGCCGCCGCGGAACACCGGTCGCACCAGCTTGAAATCGTTGGCGTGCGTGCCGCCTTCGTAGGGATCGTTGAACAGCCAGACGTCGCCGTCGACCATGCCGCCGCGTTCGGCGGCCGCCTTGGCCGCGGCCTTGACGGCGAAGGCCATCGCGCCCACGAACACCGGCAGGCCGGACTTGCCCTGCACCAGCGTGGCGCCGGTGGCCGCGTCGTACATGCCGTGGCAGGCGTCATGGGCTTCGGCAATGATGGGATTGAACGCGCTGCGGTACAGCGTGGCGTCCATCTCGTCCGCAATCTGTTCCAGGCGGCCCTTGAGGACCGCGAGTGTGACGGGATCTAGCATGATGTGGTTCCTAATGAGTCTTGCGCTGTTTCAGCAGATTCAGCAGTCCGCCGGCCTGCACCATTTCCAGCAGGAAGGCGGGCACGGTGTCGCAATGCAGTTCCGCGGCGTCACCCGCGGCACGGCGGATGCGGCCGTCGGCGGGATCCAGGGCGATGCGTTCGCCCTCTTGCAGGGTTTCGGCCTGCTCGCAGGTCAGGAGCAGCAGGCCCACGTTGAAGGCATTGCGGAAGTACAGGCCATTGAAGGACGGCGCGACCACCGCGGCGATGCCCAGGCGCACCAGCGCCGCGGCCGCCTGCTCCCGCGAGGAGCCGATGCCGAAGTTGGGCCCGGCCACCAGCACGTCGCCGGGCCGGGCGTTGGCGGCAAACTCGGGCCGTACCCGTTGCAGGCAATGGCGCGCGATCTCGTCAATGCCGAATTTCATGTAGGCGCCCGGCGCCAGCGCGTCGGTGTCGATATCCGCGCCCACGCGCCAGACGCGGTGCGTCAGAGACTGCTCGCTCATGCCATGAACTCCCGGGGATCGGCGATGCGGCCGGCGACCGCCGACGCCGCCACCGTGTAGGGTGAGGCCAGGTAGACCTGGGCCGTTTCCGAGCCCATGCGCCCCTTGAAATTGCGCGCCGTGGTGGAAATGACGCTGGCTCCGTCGGGGATCGACCCGCCGTAGCCGGCGCAAGCGCCGCAGGACGTGGCCAGCACGTCGGCGCCGGCCTCGCGCAGCGCCTGCATCACGCCTTCGGCTTCGGCCTGGCGCTGGTCCTTTTGGCTGGCCGGCGCCACCATCAGCCGCATGCCGGCGGCCAGCCGCCGGCCGCGCAGCACGCTGGCCGCGGCGCGCAGGTCCTCGAGCTTGGCGCCCGTGCAGGCGCCGATATAGGCGACCTGCACCGGCACGTCGGCATACTGGTCCACGTCGCGGGCGTTGGCCGGGCTATGCGGAGCGGCCACCTGCGGCGCCAGCGCCGCGGCGTCGAAGTCGTGCCATTCGGCCGATGCGCCTTCGTCACTGCGCCAGCGCGCCAGATCCAGTTCCTGCGTCACGCCCGCCTCGCGCAGATAGGCCGCGGTGGTTTCGTCGGGTGCGATCAGGCCCACCTGCGAGCCCAGCTCGGCGCTCATGTTGGACAGGGTCATGCGCTCCTGCATGGACAGCGCGCGCACCGCTTCGCCGCAGAATTCCACCGCCTGGTAGCGGCCGCCGTTCATGCCGTAGCGGCCTATCATGCGCAGCATCATGTCCTTGGCCGTCACGCCCTCGGCCAGGCGGCCTTTCCAGCGCATCATCAGGGTCTGGGGCACCTTCACCCAGATCTGCCCGGTGACCGCCACGCCCAGCATCTCGGTGCTGCCGATGCCGAACATATAGGCGCCGAACGCGCCGCCGGTGGGCGAATGCGAATCCCCGCCCACGCAGAACATGCCGGGGCGGATATGGCCGTGCTGCGGCACCACCACGTGGCAGATGCCGAGCGAGTCGTAGACGTTGGGCAGCCGCTGTTCGGCCGCCCAATCGCGCGCGATGCGCACGATGCGGCGCGACTCGTCGTCGGATTCGGGCACATAGTGGTCGATGACCAGCACCACCTTGGACGGATCCCACAGCGTGGCGCCCAGTTCCTGCAGCATGGGCTGCAGGCGGCGCGGACCGCTGGAGTCGTGGAACATGGCCAGGTCGACCGCACAGGTGACGATCTCGCCCTCGGCGACGGACGAACGGCCGCAGGCCGCCGCGATCAGCTTCTGGGCCAGCGTTTGAGGCTCAGCCATGGCTACATCCCGAGATAGGCCCGGCGCACGTCGTCGCTGGCCATCAGTTCCGGACAGGCGCCGCTATAGCGCACCGCCCCGTTTTCCAGCACGTAGGCGCGCTGTCCCGTCTCCAGGGACTGCCCCACGTTCTGCTCGACCAGCAGGATCGCCAGCCCCTCGTCATGCAGGCGTCCGATCAGGCCGAACAGTTCCTCGACCATCAGCGGCGACAGGCCCAGCGAGGGTTCGTCCAGGATCAGGAGGCGCGGTTCGGCCATCAGGCCCCGGCCGATCGCCAGCATCTGCTGTTCGCCGCCAGACATGGTGCCGGCCAACTGCGCCAGACGTTCGCGCAGGCGCGGGAAGATGTGCAGCACCTTCTCCAGGTTGGCGGCGCGGCGCTCGCGCGCCCGGGTGAACGACCCGAGTTCAAGGTTTTCGCGCACGCTCAGATTGGGAAACACGCGCCGGCCTTCCGGCACCTGGATCAGCCCGGCCTTGACCACGTCGCGGTAATGGCGGCCGGTCAGGTCCTGTCCCTCGAAGCGCACCGTGCCGCCCCAGGGCCGGCACAGCCCGCAAACCGTGTTGTTCAAGGTGGACTTGCCGGCGCCGTTGCTGCCCAGCAGCACCACGATCTCGCCCTGGTCCACCCGCAGGTCGACGCCGCGCAGCACTTCCATGCGTCCGTAGCCGGCGCGCAATCCCTGGACTTCCAGCAGCGCGCTCATGCCGGCGCTCCCTGCGCGGCCAGCCTGGCCGCCGCGCCCTGGCCCAGATAGGCCTCGACCACCGCCGGATCGCGGGTGACCTCGCCGGGCGTGCCCGAGGCGATCAGCCGGCCTTGCGCCAGCACCCATACATGTTCGGCCAGGCTCATCACCGCGCGCATCACGTGTTCGATCATCAGCACGGTCACGCCGTCGTCGGCCAGTTTCTTCACCACCGGAATCATCTCGTCGATCTCGCTGGGGTTGAGCCCTGCCAGCACTTCGTCCAGCAGCAGCAGGCGCGGCCGCGTGGCCAGCGCGCGCGCCAGCTCCAGGCGCTTGCGCCCCGCCACCGTGAGGTCCGCCGCCGGCCGGTCCAGCAAGGCTTGCAGGTTGACGCGGGCGGCCACTTCCTCGGCCGCGGCCAGCGCCTCGCGGCGGTTGCCCAGACGCAGGTGCGCGCCCACGGCGATGTTCTGGCGCACCGTCTGGGCGCCGAAGGGCTGCACGATCTGGAAGGTGCGCGTCAGGCCCAGCCGCGCCGATTCGTGCGGCGGGCGGCCGGTGATGTCGGCGCCGCCGAAATGCACCGAGCCAGAACCGGGCTTGAGAAAGCCGGACAACAGGCCGAACAGCGTGGTCTTGCCCGCGCCGTTGGGACCGACCAGGGCCGTCAGCGAACCCTGGCGCACGTCCAGGCTCACGTCCTGGACCGCCTTCAGGCCGCCAAAGGTGATAGATAGATTGCGCGCTTGCAACAGGATCTCAGGCACGGGCGCGCTCCTTGGCGTTGAACAGACGGCCCAGCGCCTGCCCGCTGCCGGTGATGCCGCGAGGCAGGAACATCACGATCACGATGAGCACCACGCCGTAGATGACCATGCTGATGCCCGGCAATTCGCCGAACAGGTTGCGCGTCAGGTCGCTCAGCGCATGCAGCGTGACCGCTCCCAGCAGCGGTCCCCACAAGGTGCCCAGCCCGCCGACGATGGCGCCCACCAGGGCCTCCACCGACACGGCCGAACCGAAGGCGATGCCCGGATCGATGTACTGGAACACCTGCACGTAGAAGGCGCCCGCGGCGCTCATGAAGGCCGCCGACAGCGCAATGCCGCCGAGCTTGACCCGCAGCGGATTCACGCCGATGGCGCGCGCCGCGTCCTCGTTGTCGCGCACCGCCTGCAGGTACGCGCCGAAGCGCGAATGGCGGAGCCAGGCCGTGACCACCAGCGCCAGCAGCACGAAGCCCAGCAACAGGTAGATGTAGCCGCGGCGCGAACCGAACTGCATGTTCGCCACGCCCTCCTGCAGCGGCACCATCAGGCCCACGCCGCCTCCGGTGAACGACACCGACAGCGCCAGGATGCGGAACACCTCGGCGAACGCCAGCGTCACCAGCGCGAAATAGGAGCCCTTCAGGCCGTAGCGGAACGTCAGCCCGCCCACCGCCAGCCCGACCAGCGCGCCCAGCGCGATGGCCATGGGCAGCGCCAGCCAGGGATTGATGCCCAGGTTCAACTGCCCCAGCGCCTGGGCATAGGCGCCCACGCCGAAGAACAGCGCATGGCCGAACGACAGCTGGCCGCCATAGCCGCCCAGGATGTTCCAGGCCTGCGACAGCAGGGCCGCGTACAGCGACATCATCACGAAGGTCAGGGCGACGCCCGACTCCGTCAGCGCGGCGGCGGCCGCCAGCGCCGCGCCGAACAGCGCGATAGTCAATAGATCCTTGCCCATGCTCAGCCCCTCGCCCCGAACAGCCCCTGCGGGCGAAACAGCAGCACCGCGATGAAGATCGCGAAGATGCCCATCTGGCCCAGCGAGTCGCCCAGGAACAGGCCCCCGATGGACTCCACCACCCCGATCAGCAGGCCGCCCACCAGCGCGCCCACGAAGCTGCCCATGCCGCCCAGCACCACGATGGTGAAGGCCACCAGCACGAAGCCGCTGCCCACCTGCGGATTCACGTAATAGGCCGGCAGCAGGAAGCAGGCCGCCGCGCCCAGGCAGGCCATGCCTATGCCGAACGACAGCGCGTAGACCTTTTCCACGTCGATGCCCATGAGCTTGGCGCCCTGCTTTTCCTTGGCCACGGCGCGGATCGCGCGGCCCAGGTCGGTGCTGCGGATGATCCAGAACAGCACCGCCGCCACCGCCAGCGCGCCGCAGAAGGCGATGATCTTGGGCAAGGCGATCATGGCCGGCCCGATCTCCACCGTGGACAGCGTGTAGGCCGTGTCGATGGTGCGCGTGTCCGACTTGAACCACACCAGCGCCAGGTTCTCCAGCACGATGGCCAGGCCCAGCGTCACCAGCAGAATGTTCTCGTCCTTGCCGTGGCTGGCGCGGTTGATCACGTAGCGCTGCAGCGCGTAGCCCAGCGCGAACATGCCCGCCACCACCAGCGGCAAGGCGGCGTAGGGATCGATGCCCAGGCGGTCCTTGAGCAGGTACACGGCGTACAGCGCCACCATCAGAGCCGCGCCGTGGGCGAAGTTGATGATGTGCAGCACGCCGTAGATCAAGGTCAGGCCCAGGGCGATCAACGCGTACACCGCGCCCGTGGTCAGGCCGTTGAGCACCGAGGAAAAGAGGATGGCGGGATCGAGCACGCTCAGGCCTTCAACGGGAAGATGGCGTCGGCCTGGCGGTAGTCCGCCGGAATGACGACCTTGATGTCGCCGCCGATCACCTGCGTCAGCAAGGGCTGCGCGCCGGTGTTCTGGCCGTCCACGAACTTGGTCGGGCCGTAGGGCATGATGTGGTCCGAGAAGGTGCTGGACGCCAGCGCCTCGGTGATGGCGGCGCGGTCGGCGGACTTGGCGCGTTCCAGCGCGTCGGCCAGCAGCAGCACCGCGGTATAGGTCATGAACACCTCGTAGCTGAAGTAGGCGCCCTTTTCTTCGACGCGCGCCTTCAGCGGCGCCACGCGCGCATCCTTGGGATTGAACCAGTGGTTGCAGTCGATGATGCCGTTGGCGATGTCGGGGAATTCCTTCAGGAACTTGTAGCTGGAGGCCGCGCCGCCCAGCACCGAGTAGATCGCCTTGGGCTGCACCTTCTGCTGCTTCATCGCGCGCAGCAGCAAGGCGTATTCGTTGTAGTAGTTGGCCGGAATCACGATGTCCGGATTGAGGGACTTCATGCGCAGCACGATGTTGTTGAAGTCGCGGGTCGGGTTCGGGTGCTTGACCACGTCCTTGACCTCGAAGCCGTGCTGCGGCAGCGATTTCGACAGCAGCGCCGCGGTGCCGGTGCCGAACAGCGAATCCTCGTGCACGATCATCACGGTCTTGGCCGGCTTGCCCGCGGCGTCGTTCAGCGCCGCCAGGTCGGTGATGGCGCGTTCGCTACAGGCGCGGTAGCCCGGACCGAAACGGAAGGTGTTCTTCAGGCCGCGCTCGACGATCTGGTCGGCCACGCCCACGTCCACCACGTGCGGCAGGTTGTACTTGGCCGCGGTCTGGGTCGTGGCCAGGCAGATCGCCGAGGCGTAGGCGCCGACGATGGCCGACACGCCCGCCTCGTTCATCTTCTCGACTTCGGCCGAGCCCGCCTCGGGGCGCGATTGGGCGTCGCCCAGCACCGCCTCCAGCGGCGCGCCGCCCAGCGACTTGATGCCGCCGGCCTTGTTGATGTCCTCGATCGCCAGCAGCGCGCCCAGGCGGCATTGCTGGCCGGAATAGGCCAGCGCCCCCGTCACCGGATGCAGGATCCCGACCTTGACGGGCTTGGCGCCCTGGGCGCGGACCACCCACGGCGCCGAAACCAGGGCGGCCGCGGCGGCGGATTGATAGAGGAAAGTGCGGCGCGAATTCATGGGCGATCTCCGGGGGTTCAATGGAATTGGGCGGACAGCTCTTCGCTGACCCAGACCTTGGCGTCGATGCTGCCGACGCGTGACAGCTGCAACTGGTATTGATAGCGATCCGGCCGGTACAGGCCCTGCAGGAGCTGCACCGGACGCTCGTTCACGTCGCGCACGATGCGCGTCACGGCTAGTAGCGCGGAGCCCACGGCCACGTCCAGGTGGCGCGCGATCTGGGCGTCGGCCAGGCGCGCCGAAATGGTCTGCGTGGCGCCGCCGAACTCCACGCCGGCCGCTTCCAGCAGCATCAGCAGGGGTTCGCGCTCCAGGTCTTCGCGGGTGAAATCGGCCACGGCCTGCGGCACGTAGGTCGTGATGTGGGACAAGGGCCCGACCTCGGTGCTGCGCACCCGCAGGCTCTTGTGCACCGGCGCGCCAGGCGCCAGGTCCAGCGCTTCGGCCACCACGGGCGCCGCCGACACCAGCGTGCTGTCCAGCACCTGCACCGACGTGCGCAGGCCCATGTTGACGATGTTTTCGAGCAGGCCGGTCAGGTGGGCCTTCTGCTGCGGGCGAGCCTTGGGCGCGCTGGCGGGATTCGCCGCCGCGCGCAGCGGCCAGGTGCCCAGGCCGGGCCGGCGCGACACCAGGCCGTCGGCCACCAGCATTTCCATCGCCTTGCGGATGGTGATGCGGGCCACGTCGAATTGGTCGGCCAGCGCATGTTCCCCAGGCACGCCGTCCTGATCGAAACGCCCCTCCTGCACCTGTTCGCGCAGGACGAGGTAGATCTGGTGGTACTTCGGTAGCGGTAGTGACGTTCCCATGGCGGGAACTCTAGGGGTGTCCTAATGTACCGTCAATGGAACAAATGGCATTGCGGCTTGTTCTATCGGGAAAACACTGAGGGCGCCGACTCGATCCGGTTGCGTCCGCGTTGCTTGGCGTAATACAGCGCGCGGTCGCTGCGGCTGAGCGCCAATTCCGCGTCGGCGTCCAGGGTGTGCATGGTGGAGATGCCGATGCTGACCGTCAGCGGGATATGGCGGTCATCGCCCAGCGTGTACGGGGCGGCCGCGATGCGCTGCTGCACGCGCGTGGCGAAGGCATGCGCGCGTTCGATGTCGGTGTCCGGCAGCACCACGGCGAACTCCTCGCCGCCGATGCGTCCCACCAGGTCGACCGCGCGCAGCTGGGCCCGCAGCGTGTTGGCGAAGTGCTGCAGCACGCCATCGCCGATCGCGTGGCCCCAGGTGTCGTTGATGCGCTTGAAATGGTCCAGGTCGCACATCAGCACCGCCGCGCAATCGCTGCCCTGGCGCTTGATCCGGGCCAGCTCCGCGGCGATGCGCGACATGAAATGGCGGCGGTTCGGCAGCGTGGTCAGGGCGTCGGTCGCGGCCAGCTCGCGCAGCTCAAAATCGGCGCGCTTGCGGTCGGTGATATCGGTGACGAAGCCGTGCCAGACCACCGTGCCGTCGGGCCCCTGGCGCGGGCTGGCGTCGCCCTGGCGCCAGCGCACTCCCTGCTCCGGCAGGCAGACGCGGAACTCCAGATGCCAGGGCACGCACGCAGCCGCCGCGGCCCGCAGCGACGCGTGGTAATTGGCCACGTCCTCGGGATGCACGCGCTGCTCGATCGCCGCCGGGGTGGTATGGACGTCGTAGGGCATCAGTTCGAACATGTCCCAGATGCCGGCGCTGACGTACAGGAAGCGCGACCCGCCCTCGGGCCGCTGGCCGCACTGGAACACCATGCCGGGCACGGCGTCGGTCAGGTTGACCAGCAGGTCCGCCGTGCGCCGCAGGCGTTCCGACATCGCCCTCATGGCGCTGATGTCGGTGGTGGTGCCCATCATGCGCAAGGCCCGGCCCTGCGCGTCGCGGCTGACGACCTTGCCGCGGCTGCAGATCCACTTGTAGCTGCCGTCCTTGCAGAGGATGCGGTGTTCGACCTCGTAGCTTTCGGTCTTGCCGTCGAAATGCGCCTGCATGGCGGCGCGCACATAGTCGGCGTCCTCGGGGTGCAGGCGCTTGTAGGAGTCTTCGATGCGGTTGCTGACTTCGGCTTCGGAAAAGCCCAGCAAGGCCTTCCAGCCCGGCGAATACGTGATTTCGCCGGTTACGACGTTGCGGTCCCAGATGCCGGTGCCGCTGCCGGCGATGGCCATGGACAGGTTGCGCGCCTCGACTCGCCAACCATCTTCGGCCGCCCGTTCCGCCGCCAGGGCCTGGCGCTTCTCCACGGCCGCGGCGGCCAGCTCGGCGAAATCGCGCAGGGCGTCGCGCTCGTCGTCGCCGAAGTCCCGAGCTTGGCCGTGCAACAGCCTGAACGTGCCCAGCTGGCGGCCGTCGGCGGCGCGCAGCGGGCAGTCCACGGAAAAAGGGAGGGATCCGGATTCGGCGCCGGACGCCGGCAGAGCGCCTGCCTGCGCCTGCCAGACGCCATCGGCGTCGCTGCAGGCCACCAGCGCCATGTCGACGCCAAAGTGGCGCCTGGCCAGGCGCGCAAGCCGGTCCAAGGGACCGTCGAGCCCGGTTTGCACATTTTCCGCGCAGCCGGCGCGCGCAGATACAGGGGGGACGTCACCTGGTGTGGGCATTTCTGGACCTGATTCAACACGGATTATCGGTATGGTCATGCCGGTGACCATGACTGACATTCTGTCACGCTCTGCACCAAAATAGCAGCATTTTGAACGATATGATCGCCAGCCTATGGAACACCCTATCCGCGTGCCCTCAGGCTGGCTGCAACAGGCCCGGCTCCTGCTCCTGGCCTTGCTGCTGGGCCTCTATTGCGGCGCCGCCGGCGCCCAGCAACTCGACCTCCAGGCGGAAAATGCCCGCTACCGGCAATGGCTGACGGATTTCCGCGCCGACCTCCTGCGCCTGCGACAGTCTCCCGACCCGGCCGCGGCCGATATCGACAACCTGTTCGCGCAGACCATCGTGCCGGGTTCCCGCGCCACCCAGCTGGTCAAGACGCTGGCCGAGGCGCCGGGCGACTCCACCAGCGGCGAGATCCATTTCGCGGGCTTCGCGCGCGTCTTCCTGGCGGTCCTGGCCGACTCGGTGGTGGCGGGCGACGGCGGCGACTTCCCCGAGAGCCAGGCCAAGTACCAGAAACATGTACTGCGCGTCCGTTACATGCATGTGGACGGCGGCGGCCGGCTGGAACCCTATTTCAACAATCAAGAAGTCTTCAAGCCCTACCGCCTGCCCCAGGCCGGCACGCTGGAGCGCAACGCCTATCCCTTCCTGCTGTTCGAGGACCGCGACGGCAAATTGCGGCTGGGCGGCGTGTCCAAGGAGTTCTGGGACCTGGTGAAGTTCATGGATGCGCTGCAATATGCTTGAACGACTTGCCGTTGCCCTTGCCCTGAGCGCCATCGCCTATGCCGGCGGCGCGGCGGCGGCCTGCGGTCCCGCCCCCGCCGATTTCACCGCGCCCGTGGCGCTCAAGGCCGTGCCCGTGTCGGCCGGCCTGGGCGACGACCGCGTCCTGCTGGGCCTGCATGGCGAACGCATTGCCGCCCCCAACACGCCGGTCTGGGTGGACGAGACCGGCGACCCGTTGCCGCGGACCTGGATGGACAAGGTCGATTGGTCCGCCTATCGGCTGGACAGCGTCGACCAGGCGCCCGCGCGGCTCTATTTCGATGCCGACGGCCGGCTGTGCCGCGCCGAGCAATATGAGTTGCCGCCACACAACGCCCGCGGCGCCGCGCCGTTCCTGTCCGGCGGCTACGCGCTGGAATACGATGCTGCGGGCGCCCTGACGCGCGTGGTCGAGTACGAGCAGACGGAATACCGGCGGCCCGCCACCTACGCGGCAAGCCGCCAGACCTGCCTGAAACGCAACGCCCCGGGCGCGCTGAGCGCCTTCGTCAACGAGGGTTGCGGCAGCGAACAGGAGCCGCAAGGCGGCCGGTTCTATGCGCGCGACGCGGAAGGCCGCCTGCTGCGCGCCATCGACGCCACCGCGCAGGGCGGCGCCTTCCAGGTCCAGACCTATGACGCCGAAGGCCGGCCGCAGCAGCGCTATCTGCGCCGCTACTCTCCCGGGGAAAGCGACAGGTCCTATGCCGAGGTCCAGGCCGCGGAGCGGGACTCCCGCCCCTACGCGCTGAAACGGGAAGAACTGAACAGCCTGTCTGGCGAGGTTCCGGGCAACGAGTGGCGCATCGTGCGCATCGCCGACGAAATACCGGTGAACGACTCGGACATGCAATCCTGGGATCCGCGCACGCAGATCATCCTGGCCCAGGGCGTGACCGACCCGAAGGGCCGCGCGCCGCTGGCGGCGGACGTCCAGGAGCGCGTGTGGCAGGCCGTGAACGACAAGCCCGGCCGGATCTTCTGGTATTCGGACCCCATGAGCCGGGTGCTACTGGTGCCCGCGATGGACGAGGCCCGCTGGCGCGCCTGCGCCGATCCCGCGAACCAGGCCGCCGACGCCTGCGGCTGAGGCGGTCGGCCGGACCGCCTTAGCGCCAGCTCTCCGGCTCGACGCTGACCTCGCCCTTGTCGGCCGAGAAATACACCACGCCGTCGGAGATGTTGGCGTTCAGCCGCATGGTGCGCTCGGCCAGCTGGGCCAGGGCCCTGGTCTGGTCGGACGGCAGGTTGACGATCTTCAGGTTGCGGGTGCGTTCCAGCTTGTTCTTCACGCCGTCCCACCAGATCTTGCTGGCGGAGCCGCCGTAGCAGTAGACGATGACTTCGTCGGCGCGGCCGCAGGCGCGCAGGATGCGGCGCTCTTCGGGCTGGCCCACTTCGATCCACAGCTTGACCGCGCCGGTCAGGTCCTTGACCCACAGGTCGGGCTCGTCGGTGTCGCTCAGGCCCTTGGTGAAGGCCAGTTCCTCTTGCGCATGCAGGGCGTAGGCGACCAGCCGCACCATCATGCGCTCGTCGGTTTCCGAGGGATGGCGGGCGACCGTCAGCGAGTGGCTGCCGTAATAGTGGCGGTCGGTGTCGGCGACGTTGAGCTCGGCCTTGTAGATGGTGGCGCGCAGGGCCATGGTGAAAATCCGTTGAATGTGGCGAATTGCTGAAGGCCGCCATGATAACGCCTGCGGCGGTCGGGCAAGGCGCCGCAAGGCTGCGCCGGCAGGCCCGGCAGCGCTACACTGGCCCGCTGCGCCTCCGCCAATCCGCTGCCGGACTCTCCCATGACCGCCACCGCCGCCCTGCTCGCCTTTACCCTGGCCGCCGCCATCCTCACCGTGACCCCGGGCATGGACAGCGCCCTGGTGCTGCGCACCGCCGCCGTCGAAGGCGGCCGCCGCGCCCTCATGGCCGGCCTGGGCGTCGCCGCCGGCTGCCTGCTCTGGGGCGCCGTGGCGGCCCTGGGGCTGGGCTCGCTGCTGCTGGTGTCCACCCTGGCCTATGACGCGCTGCGCATCTGCGCGGCGCTGTACCTGTTCTACCTGGGGGTGAAACTGCTGTGGGGCACGCTGCCCGGCAAGCAGGCCGCCGATGGCGCCGCCGCCCGGCCCGCGCCGGCCGCGGCCGCCAGCGCCGGCGGCTGGTTCGTGCGCGGCTGCCTGACCAATGCGCTCAATCCCAAGATCGGGATCTTCTACATCACCTTCCTGCCCCAGTTCATCCCCGCGGGCGCGGACGTGCTGCGCTTCAGCCTGCTGCTGGCGGGCATCCACGCGGTGCTGGGCATATTGTGGTTTGCGGTGCTGGTGGCCGCGACGCGCCCGCTAGCGCGCTGGCTGTCGCGGCCGGCCGTGATGCGCGGCCTGGACCGCATGACGGGCGCGGTATTCATCGCCTTCGGCCTGAAGCTGGCGCTGGAGAAGCGCTAGCTTCAGGCCCGGCCGGCCGGCGCGGCGCCCGCAAGGCGCCCGCCGGCATGCCCCTCCCTGCCTTAATACACCCCGATCGGGTGGCGCGCCACGAAATGGCCCTCGCCCACGGCGACCAGCGGCTCGACCAGCGGATCGTCGCCCAGCTTGCGCACCGGACTGGGGATCTCGTCCACCAGCAGCGAACGCTCGCGGTGGCGGCGCTGCGGATCGGCGATCGGCACCGCCGCCATCAGCTTCTTGGTGTAGGGATGCTGCGGGTTCTCGAAGATGGCGCGGCGCGGGCCGATCTCGACGATCTGCCCCAGGTACATCACCGCCACCCGGTGGCTCACGCGCTCGACCACCGCCATGTCGTGCGAGATGAACAGGAACGACACGCCCAGCTCCCGCTGCAAGTCCAGCAGCAGGTTGACGATCTGCGCCTGGATCGACACGTCCAGCGCCGACACCGATTCGTCGGCGATCACGACCTTGGGATTCAGGGCCAGGGCGCGCGCGATGCAGATGCGCTGGCGCTGGCCGCCCGAGAACTCGTGCGGATAGCGGTCGATCATTTCAGGCAGCAGCCCGCACTTGTCCATCAGCCAGCGCACCCGGTCCTGCGCCGCCTTGCCGCGCGCGACGCCATGGATCAGCAGGGGCTCCATGATGGAATAGCCCACCGTCATGCGCGGGTCCAGCGAGGCGAACGGATCCTGGAAAATGAACTGGATGTGCTGGCGCAGCGTCTGCATGGCGCTGCCGCGCAGCGCGCCGATGTTCTTGCCGTCGAATTCGATGCTGCCGGCCTGGCTCTTGACCAGTTGCAGCAGCGAACGGCCGGTGGTGGTCTTGCCGCAGCCGGACTCGCCCACCAGCGACAGGGTCTCGCCCGGATAGAGATCGAAGCTGACCTTCTCCACGGCATGCACGCGCTTCTGCACGCGGCCCAGAATGCCGCCGGTGATGTCGAAGCTGGTGGTCAGGTCGCGGACCTTGAGCACCGGACCGTTCTCGCGGCGCACGGTGGACGGCGCGGCGACCGGCGCGGCGGCCGCCTGCGAGCGCTTGGCGGCTTCGTCGACGCGCAGCAGCGGGAACGGCGCGGGCTCGTCCGTGCCATGCATGGCGCCCAGGCGCGGCACCGCCGACAGCAGCGCGCGCGTGTAGGCGTGCTGCGGACGCGCAAATACCTCGTCGGAACCGCCCTCTTCCACCTTGTCGCCGCGGTACATGACCAGCACGCGGTCGGCCACCTCGGCCACCACGCCCATGTCGTGCGTGATGAAGATCACGCCCATGTCCATTTCTTCCTGCAACTGGCGGATCAGCTGCAGGATCTGGGCCTGGATGGTGACGTCCAGGGCGGTGGTCGGCTCGTCGGCGATCAGCAGCTGGGGCTTGCAGGACAGCGCCATGGCGATCATGACGCGCTGGCGCATGCCGCCCGACAGCTGGTGCGGATAACGGTCCAGGATGGCGCGGGCCTCGGGGATGCGCACCCGCTCCAGCATGCGCAGCGTTTCGGCGCGCGCCGCGGCGGCGTCCAGCCCCTGGTGCAGCTGCAGGGCTTCGGCAATCTGGTTGCCGGCCGTGAAGCTGGGGTTCAGGGAGGTCATGGGCTCCTGGAAGATCATGGCCACGTCCGCGCCGCGCACGCGTTGCAGCGTGGCGTCGGGCGCGTTGAGCAGGTCCAGGACCTCGCCGTTGCGCCGGCGCAGCAGCATGCCGCCGTTGACGATCCGGCCGCCGCCGTACTCGACCAGGCGCATCAGCGCCAGCGAGGTCACGGACTTGCCGGAGCCGGATTCGCCCACGATGGCCAGGGTTTCGCCGCGGTCGACGTGGAAGGAGACCTTGCGCACCGCTTCCACGGTGCGTTCGGGGGTTTTGAATTGCACGGTCAGGTCGTTGACCTGGACGACGCGTTTGGGATCCATTGTTGCCATGGTGATTACTTGTCCTGACGCGGATCGAGCGCGTCGCGCAGCCCGTCGCCCAGCAGATTGAAGCCCAGCACCACGAGGAAAATGGCCGAACCGGGGAAGATGGACATCCAGGGCGCCTGGGTCATGAAGTTCTTGGCGGTGTTCAGCATCGAGCCCCAGGACGGGTTCGGCGGCTGCAGGCCCAGACCCAGGAACGACAGGCTGGCCTCGGCGATGATGGCCGTGGCGATGGTGATGGTGGCCTGCACGATCAGCGGCGGCATGACGTTGGGGAACACGTGGCGGCCGATGATGCGCAGGTCGGACGCGCCCAGGGCGCGCGCACTCTGCACGTAGTCCTCGTTCTTGACCGCCAGCACCTGTCCGCGCGTGAGCCGGATGAACTTGGGCGCGGCCGAGACGCCGATGGCGATCATGGCGTTGGTCAGGCTGGGGCCGAGGAACGCGGCCAGCGCGATGGCCAGGATCAGGAAGGGAATCGCCAGCAGCGCTTCGGTGGCGCGCGAGATGATGCTGTCGGTCCAGCCGCCGAAATAGCCGGCGGCCAGGCCGAAGGGCACGCCCACCGCCAGCGCGATCAGGACCGACACCAGGCCCGCCATCAGCGAGGCGCGGGCGCCGTAGACCATGCGGCTGAAGATGTCGCGGCCCAACTCGTCCGTGCCCAGCCAGAAGGACGCAGACGGCGCCTTGCGGATGGTGGTGAAGCTGGTCTGGAAGGGATCGTGGCTGGCGATCAGCGGCGCCAGGATGGCGACCAGCACGAAGAACAGCACGATCCCCAGGCCCAGCATGGCGATGCGGTTGCGCTTGAATTTGCCCCAGGCGCGATTGCGGCTGCGGGGCGGCGTGACGGCTGCGGCCGTTGCAGGAAGTGCGCTCATGAGTGCCTCAGGCGGGGATTGACCAGAATGTACAGAATGTCGGCCAGCAGGTTCATGATGATGAAGCCCACCGCGACGCAGAGCACCACGCCCTGCACCACCGCGTAGTCGCGCGTGAAGACCGCGTCGACCACCAGCTTGCCGAAGCCGGGAATCGTGAAGACCTGCTCGGTCAGCACGGCGCCCGCCAGCAGTTCGCCGAACAGCAGCGTCACCAGCGTGACGATGGGCATCAGCGCGTTGCGCAAGGCATGGCGCAGCACCACGCTGCGCGGCGACACGCCCTTGGCGCGCGCGGTGCGCACGTAGTCGGCCGACAGGGCTTCGAGCATGGCCGAACGGGTATGGCGCATCAGATACGCGGCGATGGCCGTGGACAGCACCAGCGACGGCATCAGCATGGTCTTGATCGACAGCCAGAAGTCCTCGGCGGGCGAGACATAGCCCGAGGCCGGCAGCAGTTTCCACTGCACCGACACCACCATGATGAGGATGATGCCCAGCCAGAAGTTGGGAATGGACATGCCTGACAACGCCGCGATGTTGGCGCCCATTTCCACCGGCTTGCCCTTCTTCACGGCCGCGATGATCCCCATGGGGATCCCGATCAGCAAGGCGAAGAACATGGCCATGGCGGCCAGCTGCAGCGTGACCGGCAGCTTCTGGCCGATCAGCGTGGTGACGGGCACGTCGGTGCGCAAGGATTTGCCCAGGTCCCCCTGCAGGACCTGCGTGGCCCAGGCGGCGTACTGCACGGGCAGCGGATCGTTGAGGCGGTACTTGTCCCGCAGGTAGTCCAGGACGGCCGGATCGCGTTCTTCGCCGGCCAGGGTCAGCACCGGATCGCCGGGCAGGATTTTTTGCAGCATGAAGACGATCATCGACACCAGTATCAGTGTCGGTATCGCGACGATCACGCGGCGCAAGATGAGTTTAAGCATTTGAGAAACCGTAAGACAGGAACGGCGGACGGGGCCGGCAGGATATACCTCGGGCACCGCCGCCGCAAACAACAACCGGACGCGCTAGGCGTCCGGCTGGCGCGGCGCGCAACGGCCGCGCCGAAATCACTTCTGCGCGAACGTCACGCCTTTCAGGCGGATCATGCCGTCCGGATAGGGAGTGAAGCCCTTGACCTTCTTGGCCAGCGCGAAGGGCCAGGGTTGGTAATAGTTATACACCCCGGGCAGTTCGTCCTGGATGATGGTCTGGGCCTGGTCGTAGATGGCCTTGCGCTTGGCCTCGTCCGGCACCGTGCGGGCCTCGTTGAGCAGCTTGTCCACTTCCGGGTTGCAGTAGTGGCCGTCGTTCAGCGCGCCCTTGCAGGTGACGAAGGCGTGGATGTTGCCGTCCGGATCGACCCGGCCGGACCAGCCCAGCATCACGACCTGGAAGTTGCCGCCGGCCGATTCCTTCTGCAGCGCCGCGTATTCGGTCGGGCGCAGCGACAGGTCGAAGCCGGCCTCGGACGCCATGGCCTGCACGATCTCGGCGATGGACGAGGTCGTGGTGTTGTTGCCGAACATGACTTCGGCCTTGACGCGGTCAAAGCCCGCCTGCTTGAGCAGCGCCTTGGACTTGGCCACATCGCGCTTGGTGACCGGGAACTTGTCGCTGTGGTAGGGGCTGGCGGGCGGGAACGGCTGCTGCGCCGGCTCGAAGATGCCGCCGCCGGCCACTTCGTTGATGGCGTTGCGGTCGATGGCGTACTGGAAGGCCTGGCGCACCAGCTTGTTCTTGAACGGGTTGTCCTCGGCGCGCTTGCCGTTGGCCACGTTGAACATGAACTGCTGGAAGCCCAGCCCGGCCACCGGCGCGAAGGTCAGGTTGGCGTCGCCCTTGACCTGCGCCGCATCGGAAGGATTGAGGCGTTCCAGCATGTCCAGGTCGCCCGCGCGCAGATTGGACAGGCGCACGGTGGTGTCCGGGATCGGCAGGAAGGTCAGGCGCTTGAAGGCGAAATCCTTGGCGTCGTAGTACTGGTCGAATTTCTCCAGCACGATGCGGTCGTTCTGGATGCGCTCGACGAACTTGTACGGGCCCGAGCAGATCGGCTTGCGGCCCACGGCGGCGGCGTCGTCGGTGAAGGTCTTGGGCGACAGCATCATGCCGGCGCGGTCGGACAGCTGCGCCAGCAAGGTGGCGTCGGGCTTCTTCAGGGTCAGCACCAGGGTCGCGGCATCGGGGGCGTCGACCTTTTCCACCGAAGCCAGCTCGCCCTTGCGCAGGCTGTCCGGCAGGGACATGGCGCGCTCCAGGTTGGCCTTGGCAGCGGCGGCGTCGAACTTGCTGCCGTCATGGAACAGCGCGTCCTCGCGCAGCTTGAAGGTCAGCACCTTGTTGTCGGGGCTGAACGACCACGAGGTGGCCAGCTGCGGCACGAAGTGCAGCTTGGGATCGATGTCGATCAGCTTGTCGCACAGCGAGGTGAAAACGATGCGGCCCACGTACGTGCGCGCGCGGTGCGGGTCCAGCACGTCCGGATCCTCCTGCAGGCCGATCCGGATGTTCTGGGCGCAAGCCGCGCCCGCGGCCAGCGCCAGCAGGCTGGCGCCGAAGGTCAAGGTCAAGCGTTTCATTGTGTTTTTTCCCCTTGAGGCTGCAATACTGCGTGTTTAGAAGCCGACCGCCTGACCGTCGCGCCGGCTGTCGCTGGCGGCGACATAGCCAAGCTCGTTGTCGCTTTCCGACATGCGCCAGATGAACTGGCCCGCGCCGAAATCCATGTACGGATCGTCGACCGACTTCAAAGCATGTCCGAGGTCCTTCAGGCCCGCAATGGTGGAAGCCCTCATATTGGTCTCGATGTCGAGCGTGAAATCGCGGTTGACCTTCCAGCGCGGGGCGCAGCAGGCGGCCTGCGGATTCTGGTGGTAGTCCAGCATGCGCACCACGGTCTGCATGTGGCCTTGCGGCTGCATGTCGCCGCCCATCACGCCGAAACTCATGACCGGCTTGCCGCCGCGGGTCAGGAAGCCCGGGATGATGGTGTGGAAGGGACGCTTGCCGCCTTCGACCACGTTGGCCGACTTCGGATCCATCGAGAAGCCCACGCCGCGGTTCTGCATGCTGATGCCGGTGCCCGGCACCACCACGCCCGAGCCGAAGCCCATGTAGTTGGACTGGATGAACGAGATCATCATGCCGTTTTCGTCGGCGGCGGTCAGGTAGATGGTGCCGCCGGCATGCGGGCGGCCGGCCTCGAAATGGGTGGCGCGGTCCAGGCGGATCAGCTTGGCGCGGCTGTCCAGGTAGGCGTCGGACAGCATTTGCTCCGGCGTCACCTCCATGGAGCGCGGGTCGGCCACATACTTGTACAGGTCGGCGAAGGCCAGCTTCATGGCTTCGATCTGGATGTGCTGCGACTGCACCGAATCCACCGGGATGTCGGCCATGTCGAAGCGCTCGACGATGCCCAGCGCGATCAGCGCGGCGATGCCCTGCCCGTTCGGCGGGATCTCGTGCAGCTCGTAGCCGCGGTAGGACTTGGAGATGGGCTTGACCCACTCCGGACGGTAGTTGCGCAGGTCGTCCAGGGTCATGGCGCCGCCGCATTCCTTGCTGAAGGCGGCAATGCGCTCGGCCAGCTCGCCTTCGTAGAAGTCGCGGCCCTTGGACGCGGCGATGCGGCGCAGCGTGTTGGCGGCATCGGGGAAGCGGAAGTGCTCGCCGACCTTGGGCGCGCGGCCCTCGGGCAGGAAGGCCTGGGCATAGCCCGGCTGCGACTTCAGTTCCTCGGCCGCGGCGGCCCACTTGTGCGCCACCACCGGGGGCACGGCGTAGCCGCGCTCGGCGATTTCGATGGCGGGCTCGAACAGCTGCTCGAACGGCAGCTTGCCCAGCTTTTCATGCAGCGCGGCCCAGCCGGCCACCACGCCCGGCACCGTCACGGCGTCCCAGCCGCGCTTGGGCTGGATCGCCAGGCCATTGGGGCCCACGCCGTGCTTGCGCTTGAAGTATTCGGTGCTCCAGGCCGCGGGGGCCACGCCCGACGAATTCAGGCCGTGCAATTCCTTGCCGTCCCAGACGATGGCGAAACAGTCGCCGCCCAGGCCGCAGGACACCGGTTCGACCAGGACGATCGTGGCGGCCGCGGCAATGGCGGCGTCCACGGCGTTGCCGCCCTTGAGCAGCATGCGCAACCCTGCCTGCGCCGCCAGCGGATGCGACGTGGACACCACGTTGCGGGCGAACAGCGGGATGCGGACGGAAGGATACGGGTTGCCCCAGTCGAAGGATTTCATATCGCTAGTCTCATAACGGGTAAGCGGCCGAAGTTACTCCCGTGGTTTAATTAAATCAATTTGATTTTTTGTTCCGTCATAAAAGATATTTTTATGAGTACGATCCGCTTTCTGCGCACCTTTCTGGCGGTCGCCCACCATGGATCCTTCTCCGAAGCGGCCGAGCAGGTGGCGCTGACCCAGGCCGCGGTCAGCTTCCAGATGCGCTCCCTGGAAGCGGAGCTGGGGCGCGAGCTTTTCGACCGCAGCGGCCGGCTTGCCATCCTGAACGCCGCCGGCCGCGAATTGCTGCCCGAAATCAAGCACTTGCTGGATCTCTACGACCGCATGCGGCGGCCGCGCACCGCGCCCGGCGAGCTGGCCGGCTCGGTCGCGGTGGGCAGCATCGTGTCCTGCATGGGCACGCTGTCCAAGGTGGTGTCCGGCATGAAGAAGCAGCACCCCAAGCTGGACGTGCGCATCCTGTCGGGCAAGGCCAGCGAACTGGCGGGCAAGGTGGAAGACGGCGAACTGGACGCGGCGTTCCTGGTGGAGGCCGGCCGCAAGATGGCCAGCACCCGCTGGACCGCGCTATATGAAGAGCCGCTGGTGGTGATCGCGCCGCACTCGGCGCCCGGGGCGGACGCCCGCGAGGTGCTGGCGCAGAACCCGTTCCTGCGCTTTGACCGCACCCAGCGCACCGGCCTGCAGATAGACCGGCTGCTGCGCCGCCTGGCGGTGCCGCTGGACGAATTCCTGGAACTCAACGCCATCGAGACGCTGGTGGAGCTGGTGCGCCAGGAGGTCGGCGTCACCCTGCTGCCTCTGATCCACGGCTCCAACTGGCAGCACAGCGCCGAACTGCGGATACTCACCCTGCCGCAGGACCTGGGGCCGATGTCGCGCGCCATCGGCATGCTGGAACGGCGCGAACATGCGCGCCAGGGCATTACGGCAGCGATCTGCGAGGCGTGCGCCATGGCCTTCCGGGCGCGCGAACCACAGACCGCCGCCTGAGGCTTACAGCCCCATCGCCGGATCGGTCACCGACGGACGGCCGGTTTCGACGCGGCCGGCGAAACGCCGCAGATAGGCCGGGTCCTCGGCCAGGCGCGCCGTGAAGTCGTACCAGCCCTGGCTGCCTTGCAGCGGCCAGTGCTGTTCGACCTGGCCGCCCGCGGGCACCGTGAACTTCCAGCGCTCATGGTTGGCGTAGTAGGCGTTGGGCGCCACTTCGAAGGTGCAGGGGTTCTTGCCGCCGTTGATGAAGCTGACGTAGACATCGCCGTTGGCGACGTCATAGCAGACCCGGATCTCCGGAGCCAGCTCCGACGTGCGGGCTAGCGTCAAGTCGCCGGCGAAATGACGGTGATAGCCGTTGGGACCCAGCACCCACAGGTCGTACTTGCCGCCGTCGGCCGCCGTGTCCCAGCTGCCTTCCAGCTGCTTGTCCGGCTCCACCGTGTAGCGGCGCGGCAGGCGGTCCAGGTTCAGGCGGTCATAGACGTGGAACACCGCCGCCTGCTTGCCCGTGTTGGAGAACACCAGGCGCATGGCGCCCGTGCCGGGCTGCGCGCGGCCGCTGGTATGCAGCTCGTACGGCAAGGCGCGGGAATAGCGCACGCCCTGCTCCTGCACCGGCTTGGCCTGGGTGCTGGGGTCGGGCAGCGGCACGGCGTTCAGGGCTTCCTGCGCGCTGCGCTCGCTGTCCGAACCGGCGCGGGTCAGCAGGTTCAGGTCGGGCAGCTTCTCGTTGTTGGGCGTGGCGAAGTTGAACGCCGAGGTCAGGTCGCCCAGCACGGCGCGGCGCCAGGGGCTGATGTTGTCCTCGGCCACGCCGAAGCGCGCTTCCAGGAAACGCAGCACCGAGGTGTGGTCGAAGGCCTGGGAGTTGACCCAGCCGCCGCGGCTCCAGGGCGACACCACGTACATGGGCACGCGCGGGCCGGGGCCGTAGACGCGGTCGTCGGCGGCGTCCTGGGCCGAGGCATGGGTGTGGCGCTCCAGGTCGGTGTTGACGGTGGAGCCGCCAGCCATGGATCCGTCCGGGTTCAGCGAAGGCGCGGCGGGCGACGGCACGTGGTCGAAGTAGCCGTCGTTCTCGTCGAAGTTGATCAGGAGCACGGTCTTGCTCCAGACCTCGGGATTGGCCGTCAGCGCGTCCAGCGCTTCCTGGATGTACCAGGCGCCCTGGATCGGGCTGGACGGGCCGGGGTGCTCGGAATACGTGGCGGGGGCCACGATCCACGACACCTGCGGCAGCGTGCCGTTGAGGGCGTCCTCGCGCAGCGCCTTCAGGAAACCGCCGTCGGGCATGGTGTTGGCCGTGCCCTTGTACAAGGGATTGGCGGCGTCCATCGAGGGCGTCCAGGCCGGGTACGGCGCGCCGTTGGCGCTATTGCCGGCCAGTTCGTTGGCGCGGCGGTACTGCTTGAAGCCGGCCAGCGAGTTGTCGCCGAAGTTCTCGGGCAGGTTCTGGTAGACCTTCCAGGTGACGCCCGCTTCCTGCAGACGCTCGGGATAGGTCTTCCAGGTCCAGCCGGTGGACGAGGCGCCCAGGCTGTCCCACTGGTTGCGGGTCGAGGGGCCGTTGCCCAGCGACAGCGGATCGTTGGTGCCGGTCCAGAGGAACAGGCGGTTGGTGTTGGTGCCGCCATGGGTGGAGCAATGGTAGGCATCACACAAGGTGAAGGCTTCGGCCAGCGCGAACTGGAACTCCACCTCCTTCTTGCGGTAGTAGCCCATGGACTGGTTCTGCTTGTAGCGCGGCCAGTGGTCCATGCGGCCGCCGTCCCAGGCCAGCTGCGCGTCCATATAGTTGTGCGGCGTGCCCGCGACGCGCTGGGCGTTGCCCTGGGTGCTGTCCAGGTGATACGGCATCACCACGCGGGTGCCGTTGCTCTGCTCCCAGACCGAGCGCTTCTCGGGCAGCGGGATGGTGAAGCGGTCGCCGAAACCGCGCACGCCCTTGTACGTGCCGAAATACATGTCGAACGAGCGGTTCTCCTGCATCAGGATGACCACGTGCTCGACGTCGTTGATGGTGCCGGTGCGGTTGTTGGCGGGGATGGCCAGCGCGCGGCGGATCGCCGGCGGGAACATCGACAGCGCGGTCAGGCCGGCGGTCGAGGCGGCCGCGTTGCGCAGGAAGCGGCGCTTGCCGGCGTGGACCTGGTCTTTATCGAACGTCACGGATTCTATTCCTATGGATCTGTGGGGAATGCGGCTCAAGGCGCGCAACGCAATTCGGGCTTGGTCGGCTCGGGCTTGGGCGTTTCGGGCTGGCCCGTGCCGGGGTCTTTGCCGCCGCCGCTGTCGCCGTCGTCGCCGCCGCAGGCGGCCAGCGTGGCGGTCAGCATCAGCACCGCGCCCAGGCGCAGGAAACCGCGCAAGATCATGGACATGCTCATTTTTCTATCCTCGGTACATCAGGGAAACAGTTCGGAAACGGACTTGCCGGACATGGCGAGCGACTTCAGCTCGGCCTCGGTCAGGGCGCGCGACCAGTAGGCCAGGTCGTCGAAATACATCGTGTACGGGCCCTTGGTGCCGGCGCAGCAGACGCCGTAGGTGCCGCGCCCGTCTTCGTTCAGGCCCAGATGCGGCCCGTAGACGCCGGCGATCTTGGTCAGGTCGACCGAGCCCGTGCTGATGGTGCGTTGCGAGAAGCCGAGTTCGCTGTCGTAGACCGAAGCCGTCATGGTCTTGGCCTTCTTGTCCACGGTCATCGCGATGTAGACCGGCTTGTTGGGGGTGAACTTCACGTTGTTGATGTCGACGCGCGAACCGCCGCCGGCCAGGTTGAAATACAGCACCGGGCCCGCCCACTGCGCGATGGTGATGCCGGGGTTGCCGCCGGAGTTGTAGTCCTTGTTGCCCAGGATGGAACGGTCGTTGGCCGTGCCGTCGGACTGGTACCAGAAGCCGATGGTGAAGGCCTGGGCCGCGTCCAGCATGCCCGCCGGGTAATCCAGCTTGAAGCCGCCCAGGGGCGCCGCGCTGCGGTCATTCTTGAACATCTTGCCGAACACCCCTACGTCGGCATAGGCCGGCGCCTGGGTGCCGTCGAACGGCGTGATGGCTCCGCCGCCGGCGGCCACGTCGGTCATGTTGCCCTCGAACGGGAACAGCATGGTCAGGCTGGTGCGCAGCGAGGCCAGCAAGGGCAGCGGCTTGGTGTAGGCCACGGTGGTGCGCGCGGCGCTGACCGCGCTGCCGACCGCCACGCTGTAGTTCAGCGTGTGCACGCCTTCGGTGTCGAAGGTGAAACCCTTGTCGACGTACTCGGCGGCCGTGCCGGACACGCGCGCGATCTCCTTGCCGTCGCGGCTGATCACGATGTCGCCGGCCGGTTCGCCCACGCGTACCCAGCTCAGCGTGACGCTCTTGTTGTCCGTCGAAGTGCGGGCCGCGGTGTAGCGCAGCGCCAGCTTGCCGCTCAGCGTGGTGCCCGCCATGTCATAGCTGGCGGCCGCCGGCAGGGCCTTCAGGTGGTCCAGCACCGTGGGCGTCACGTCGGCGGCGCTGGGCAGCGCGTACCAATTGTTGTCCCAGAGGCCGTCAAACGACGCGTCGTCGGCGCTACCGCCCAGCAGCGCGGGCTGGTTGGCGGCCAGCAGGATGGTCTTGTTCGAGGAGAACGGGCGGCCGTCGCTGGCGCCGTTCTTGCCCAGGCCATGGCTGGAGGCCACGACCACCAGCCAGTTCTCGCCCGGATGGTCCTTCTTGCGGTCCGCGATCTGCTTGGCCAGCACGCCGATGGCCGTGTCCGTCTGGCGGATCACGGTGTCGTAGGACGTGCCGAAGCCGTTCTCCGAAGCGGCGAGTTCCGGCGCGCCGAATTGCGCCACCACCACGTCATAGCCCTCGGTGATGCGGTCGCGCGCCTGCGAGGCCACGCAAGCGTCGACGCCGGCACAGTCGGTCAACGATTGCAGATAGCCCTTGTCGCGGTCGCCGCCGACGACGCCGGCCAGCGTGGTGGAATTGAAGGCGGCCGCGGTGCGCGCTTGCGGACGCGCCGTCTTGACGCGCTGGAACAGCGTCGGCGTCTGCAGCGTCTCGCCCTGCACGCTGTAGCGCACGCCGTGCTGGTCGGCCCATTGCCCGGTCAGCAGCGTGGCCCAGCCCGGCGCAAGCAGCGTGGGCTGCTGCGTCGGCGCGCCCGTCACGCCGCCGGTCCAGGCGCGCGTGGCGTTCAGCTGGCCGATGTTGGGCAACGACTTGTCGGCCACGCCGCTGCGCATCGCGTCATAGGTCAGGCCGTCGACGCCGATGAACAGCACCTTGTCGGCGCGGGTCGGGTCCGGCGTCGTCACCGGCGGCGTGGTGGGCGGAACGGCGGTATCGTCGCCGTCGTCATCGCTGCCCCCGCAGCCCGCCAATGCGCTGGTCGCCACCAGGGCCGCGCACCATCTTCTCCAATTCAATGCTTGTTGCATGCTTCTCTTCTCGTTTCATGAACAGGGTTTACGCTGGACCACATGATGGCCATCCAAGGTGAAAGCCCCGTGAAGCAAAGAAGAGAAACCCTGATCGACGGATCAGGATTCTTTTGCGCGCAAACGCAATACAACAGGCATCCGGGATGCCCTTGCGCAAAAAAACGGCTTCCCGAAGGAAGCCGCCCCGCAACGCGGAACTTGCAGGCAGGCCGCCAGGGCCCGCGGGCGCTCAGGCGCCGATCTTGACACCGGTCAGGTAGCCCACCGATGCGCCGAAGCCGTCCTTGTAGTTGGCCTTGACCAGGGGTTCCAGCGTGGGACGCACCACCGAGTGCACGCTGGTCCAGTCGGCCGCGTGCTGGAAGTTGCTGGTGATGTAGGTCCAGCCGTTGATCTCGTCCACCGCCTGCAGGCCGGTGGATTCCGCGGCCACCGGGCACGACAGCACGCGCGACATCTGCTTGGTGTCGACGTTGTAGGCCCACAGGAAGTTGTTGACGTGGCCGCCGCTGTCCTCGCCGACGAACAGCGTGCGCAGCTTCTCCGAGAACTTGAGGTTGTCGGGGTTGGAGATCTTGTCGGCGGCGTGGGTGTTGCCCAGCGCGTCGCGCGCCGCCAGCACCTGGCCGACCAGTTCCGGCACCGCGGCCATGTCGACCGGCACCCAGGCGCTGTCGATAGCCTTGCCGTCGGTGTCGACCTGGCCTTCCTTCATGTGCAGCTGGTAGACCGCGCCGGCCGCCGGGCCTTCCACCTTGAAGCCGGGCGACAGGCCGTCGGTCATGGAGCTGTCGACGCGGGACATCGCGCTGTACGCGATCTTGTCCTTGGCGTTGACGGTGGTGCCTTCCATCTTGGAGAAGGCCAGCGTGCCGCCCACCATGGCGGCATAGCGATGGGTTTCCAGGAAGGCGGCGGCCACGTTGCGGCCGGGTTGCAGCTTGACCCAGTTGTCCTTGCCCGAGTAGCGGATCTTGGTGAAGGCGGCGTCCAGCGGATCGGCCGTGCGCACGTCCATGATGTCGGCGGCGGTCAGTTGATCGGCCAGCGCCTTCACTTCGGCGCTGGTGGCGTGGCCCAGCTTGATCCAGGTCAGGTTGCCCGCGCCCGGGCCCGTGCCCGAGGTCTGCGCCCACTTGGCGACGTACAGCGTGCCGGCGGACAGGTCGGCCTTGCGGTCGGCCACGAACATGAACAGGCCGCCGTTGGTGGCGTCGTCGCCCATCAGCGCGGTGCGCTGGTCGGGCATGACCTGCACCAGCTCGTGCGAAATGCGGCCCATGCAGTAGTGCTTCTTGATGGTGCCCGTGCCGTCGGGGTTCACGGTCACTTCCGGCATGTGGCCGTAGTGGTAGGGGTTGGCGCGGGCCGGATCGCCGTAGACGTTCTGGCTATAGGTCTGGAACGACTTGGACGCCTTGGCCGTGGTCGCGTCCGGCTCGTACTCTTCGCTGGACAGGTGGGTGTTCCACGGCGACAGGCTGGCGCCACAGGTGATCCACAGGCCGTGCACGGAAGAGGTGTCCACGGTGTGGTACTTGACCAGGCTGAGCTTGCCCGTGTTGGGATCCTGCGACAGCGTCAGCACCGCGATCTGCGACGGCAGCAGGCCATACATGTCGTTGCCCGCCTGGTCCATCGACTGGTATTCGAACTGCACCACCGCATACAGCGCATTGCCGGCCACGCCCGCCACCTTGGTCGGCTCCGACAGCGACAGCAGCGACATGCCGTCCGGACAGTTGGAGAAGAACTGGCGCGCCTTGCCGGCCACCGAGTTGTCGATGATGGGCGCGCCGGCCAGGTTGAAATAGCCGCCCGCGACCACGGTGCCGCCCTTGCCGTCCGGCACGGCGTCGCCCGTCATGAAGAACGGCTCGTAGCCCAGCTCGACGCTGCGCTTGGAGCCGTCGCTGAACACCAGTTCCAGCGCCGAGCCCACGGTGGTGCGCGCCATCAGCGCCGGCTGCGACAGCGAGGGCGCGGCCATGGACGTGAACGAGGCCGACTTGAACGTGACCGGCGCGACGGGCGGCGCGCTGTCGTCGTCATCGTCGCTGGAATTACAGCCGGCTAGCAGCGCGGTCAGGCTGATGCCGCCGATCGGCAGCATCGGCGCGCCTCCCAGCATTTTCAGGAGTCGGCGGCGATTGGCTTGGTTCTGGTCTTGCATGCGGGTAGTCCCTGTTGGGTAGGATGGATGCCCGGCCTTGCAAGCCGGACCTGAGCGCATGCTAGACACGGGTCATGTAAGCACGATGACAGCGGCGGGTGTGGCAATTGAAAGACACCCGCATACTGATCGCGAGCCTGTCATGAAAGCCCGCTATAGTCGGCCGCGTCGCAACCCGTCCCGCATCCGCGTTCCATGCCTCTGTCCCTGCGCCCGAACTTGCCCGCCGCGCCCGCCGTGTTCCGCATCCTTGCCGTGCTGGCCCTGGCCGCCGGCGTGGGCGTGTGGGCCTCGGTCCTGCTGGCGCCCAAGCCCGGCCCCCTGCCCCCGGCGGTGTCGGCCGCCGCGCCGCGCGCGGCCGACAACACGCCGGTGGCCCTGTGGTTCGGCAAGGACGAAGCGATGCGCACGCAGATCACCGTGCTGGGCGTGATCGCCGCCGGCCCCGACGGCGCCGCCGTGCTGAGCGTCGACGGCGGCCCGCCGCAGGCCTGGCGCGCGGGCGGCGAGGTGGCTACGGGCATCGTGCTGCGCGAGGTCGCGGCGGACTCGGTGACGGTGGAACAGGCCGGGCGCCCGAGCCGCCTGCCGGCTCCGGCCGCTCCGCCCGCGCCCGCGGGCATCTCGCGCGAAAAGTGAGGTTCGCGGCGGTTCAGCCGCCGTTGAATAGCGCAATGCCCGCCCAGCCGGGTAGCAACAAGGCCCCGGCCCAGACAAAGGCCGACCCCCAGTTGGCGATCTGGAACGGCACGGCGCGCATGCCGAACATGCCGGTCAGCATGGGCACGGTCGCGCGCAGCGGCCCAAAGAAGCGGCACAGCACCACGCTCAGGACGCCCCAGCGGTCGACGAACGCCGCCGTGCGTATGATCAGCGCCGGCCTGCGGCGCAGCGGCGCCCATTGCAACAGCGCGGGGCCGGCCCTTATCCCCGTCACGTACGCGACCCAGTCGCCCAGCGCCGCGCCTATGGATATCGCCAGCCAGACGTAGACGCCTTGGCCCACCCCCGCCCCCAGCAACGCCCCGACCGACACCAGCAGCGCGGTGCCCGGCACGAACAGGGCCACCAGCGGCAGCGACTTCAGGAAGGCGAAGACGAAGCCGACGGCCGGCAGCCAGTCCTCGTGGGCGCGGGCGTAGTCCAGCAACTGGTCGATGAAGGAGCCGAAGAAGGAAAGCATGTGAGCGGCGGGAAAGGAAACGGCCTGCCGGCGACCATAGCATGGCGGCGCGCCCGGGTTCCTCGCGCCTTGGTCCCAGCCCCGCGTGTTTGCCGGCGGCGTGAGTATTGCTGTCATATTTCATGTCCACAATCCTCCGCTTCTACTTATGTAAGACCGGAGTCGTAAAGTGCGTCAGCTACCGCGCGGGCTTGCCCGCCAGCAGGGTTTCACCCTCATCGAGATCATGGTGGTGATTGTGATCATGGGGATACTTGCGGCGCTGATCGTCCCCCGCGTGCTGGACCGCCCCGACCAGGCCCGCCAGGTGGCCGCGCGCCAGGACATCGCGGGCATCATGCAGGCGCTGAAGCTGTACCGCCTGGACAACGGCCGCTACCCGACCACGGCCCAGGGCCTGCGCGCGCTGGTGCAAAAGCCCGAAGGCGTCAACAACTGGCGCGGCTACCTGGACAAGCTGCCCAACGATCCCTGGGGCCATCCCTACCAATACCTGAGCCCAGGCGTCAAAGGCGATATCGATGTGTTCTCGTTCGGCGCCGACAACAAGCCCGGGGGAGAAAACGGCGATGCCGACATCGGTTCCTGGGAACTCTGAACGCGGCTTCACGCTGGTCGAAGTCCTGGTGGTGCTGGTGATCGTGGCGATCGCGGCCAGCATGGTGAGCCTGTCCGTCGGCCGCGGCGACAACCGCCTGCGCGGCGACGCCCAGCGCCTGGCCGACGCCTTCACCGTGGCGCAGAGCGAGGCCCGCAGCGACGGCCGCCCCATCCGCTGGCTCGCCAGCGGCCAGGGCTGGTCCTTCGAGCGCCAGGGACGGCTGCCGGGCCTGAGCGCCGAGGAAGACCGGCCCCTGCCCCTGGACAGGATGGAACGCGACGAAGTGCTGCGCCCGCAATCCTGGACGGCCGCTCCGGTCGAGCTGCGGCTCGACCCGGACCGGCCGCTGGTGTTCAACACGGAATGGGTCGCCGCGCCCGTCACGCTGACGCTGCGCGCGGGAGATTCCCGCGTCACCCTGCTGCGCGATGCCGCGGGCCGCTATGAGATCCGCTGAACCGCCGCGCCGGCCCGGTCGCGAACGCGGGTTCACGCTGATCGAGGTGCTGGTGGCCCTGGCCATCATCGCCGTCGCCATGGGCGCCGCGCTGCGCGCCACCGGCGTCATGGCCGAGAACAACCGCGCGCTGCAGGACAAGACGCTGGCGCTGCTGGCCGCGCAGAACGCGCTGGCGCAGCTGCGGCTGGAGCCGGCCCTGCCGCGCGCCGGCACGCGCAGCGAGGCCTGTCCGCAAGGCGGCCGCGCGCTGCAATGCGAACTGGAGTTTACGAATTCAATGAACCGCAGCTTCCGCCAGGTCTCCATCAAGGTGCGCGACGCCGGCGCCCCGCAAGCGGGCGCCGTGCTGCTGCAGCTGGACGGCCTTCTGTCCAGCCTGCGATAGCCATGCGCCGCCCTCTCCGAAGCCAGGCCGGCTTCACGCTGATCGAAGTGCTGGTGGCCCTGGCGCTGATGGCGCTCGTCAGCCTGATGGCCTGGCGCGGCCTGGCCAACGTGTCCGGCGCGCGCGAACGGATCGAGGAGCAGGCCGAGGACATCGACGCCATCGTCCGCACGCTGGGCCAGATGGCGCGCGATGTCGAACTGTCCTACAGCGGCCCGGCCTTCGAGCCCGCCGGCCTGGACGCCGTGGCCTATACCAGCGGCCTGCGCCTGCTGCGCCGCGCCAGCGGCGGCCCGGTCTTCGAGATCCTGCGTCCCGACCCGGACGGCAATGGCCTGTGGCAGCGCGTGCAATGGCAGGTGCGCAAGGACGGCCTGTGGCGCGCCAGCGGACCGCCGGCGGCGCGCAGTCCGCTGCCCGCCGCCAGCGAGGGCGTCCTGCTGCTGCCCGGCACGCGGACCCTGAAGCTGCGCGCCTGGGTGCCGGGCGCCGGCTGGGTCGACGCCGACGCCAGCCTGTCCGCCGCGCCCGCCGGCCTGGAAATCGTGCTGGAACGCGGCGCAGCCAACGCGCCGCAGCGCTACACCCGCGTGCTGGAGCTGCCATGAACGCGCCCCGCCGCTCCCGGAGCGAACGCGGCGCCGCCGTCGTCAGCGCGCTCATCATCGTCGCCATCGTCGCCGCCCTGACCACCGGCCTGTTCCAGCGCCAGACCGCCAGCACGCGGCGCGTGGAAAACGAAATGGCGCGGGTCCAGGCCCGCGCCATGCTGGCGGGCGGCATCGACTGGGCCCGGCTGATCGTGCGCGACCACGGCCGGCGCGAACCCACCACGCGCGGCGACCAGATCTGGGCCACGCCGGTACTGGACACGCGCATCGAGCGGCCCGGCGACGATCGAGTCGCCGTCTTCTCGGGCCGGGTGCAGGACGAGCAAGGCAAGTACAACCTGTACAACCTGGCCACTAACGGCGTGCCGCAGCCGGAGCAGGAACTGGTGCTGCGCCGGTTGCTGGGCGCCTTGCAGCTGCCGGACACGCTGGCCCCGCGCATCGCCGAGGTGATGGCGGCCGCGCAGCCGCCGGCGCCGCCGGCCGACGCGCCCTCGGCCCCCTCCGCGCCGCAGCGGCAGTCCGCGCCCCAGGCGCGCGCGCCCCTGCCGCGCGGGGTGGACGAAGTGGCCGTCTTGCTGGCGTTGGACCCGGCGGTGCGCAATGAATTGCGCCGCACGATGACGGTGCTGCCCGTGGCCACCAGCGTCAACGTCAATACCGCCCCTGCCGAGGTGCTGGCGGCGCTGGCACCCGGCCTGTCGCTGAGCCAGGCGCGCTCCATGGCCGGCGAGCGCGACCGCGGCAACTGGTTCAACAATTCCGGCGACTTCGCCAACCGCCTGGCCGGCGCCGGCGTCAAGGCGCCGCCGCCCGCCGTGGTCACCACCAGCGGCTGGTTCCTGGCCAGCGGCGCCGTGGCCTACGAGCGCGCGCGGATCTCGATGCAGGCGCTGCTGCGCAGCTCGCCGCCGGCCGCTCCCGACACGATATGGACGAGAGAAATCCCTTGAAGAACACCTTGCGCATCGCGCTGCCGCCCCTGGACGAGCTCAGCGCCGACTCACCCCTGCCCTACGCCTGGTTCGACCGGCGCGGCCGCTGCGCGCGCCAGGGCGAACTGACGCTGCAGGCCATGGGCCATGCCTATCCCCAGGCCGCCTGCGAAGCCGTGCTGCATCCGTCCGACGTGATCGCGACCAGCGTGCAGATCCCGGCCGTCGCGCGCGCCCGCTACGCCGCCGCGGTCCACAGCGCGCTGGAGCCGCTGGTGCTCAGCGACCTGGACTCCCTGGCCATCGGCCACGGCCCGCGCGGCGCCGACGGCTCGGTGCCGCTGGCCTGGGCCGCGCGCGAACCCGTGCGCCGCGCCTGGAGCCTGCTGAACGCTCAGGGCTTGCGGGCGCACGCGCTGATCGCGCCGCAGACCCTGGGCGCCGACATCGCGGCGCCGCTGCGCGATCCCGGCGACCCGCGCTGGCAGGCGCCCACGCCATCCTGGTCTCTGGCCATGCCCCAACTCGCGCCGGCCCGCGTCTCGGCCTGGCGCCCGGTCTGGCGCTGGGCTGCGGCCGCGGCCTTGGTCTGGATCGCCGGCCTGAACCTGTATGCCTCGCAGCTGCAATCCGAGGCGGACGCCTTGCGCAACGGCATGCGCACGCAGGTGCTGGCGGCCTTTCCCGACCTACCCGTGGTGCTGGACCCGCCGCGACAGGCGCAACAAGGGCTGGACGCGCTGCAGGCGAACCGCGGCGCCGCCAATGCCGCCGACTTCCTGCCGTTGGCCCGCGCCGCAGCCCAGGCCCTGCCCTTCGCCGCCGACAAGGTGGCGCGTCTGGGCTATGCCGACCAGGCGCTGACCCTGCAACTGGCCGACGCGGGCGAACAGTCGCAGCGCGTCGCCGAAACGCCGGCGCTGATCCAGCAAGCCGCTGCCCTGGGCCTGAAGCTCGAACGCGGCGACAACGACAACACCTGGCGCATCCTGCGCGCTCAACCATGAAACTCCCGCAATCCCTGCATGCCGCCAGGCAATCCCTGGCCAAGACCCTGGGCCCGGCGCTGGCGCGCGCCGGTCAACGCTATCAGGCGCTGGCGCCGCGCGAACGGCGGCTGGTCGCCGCGGCCGGACTGCTGCTGGGCACGGCGCTGGTCTACGTCAGCCTGATCGAACCGCCCTTGAACGCGTTGCGCAAGCTGCAATCCGAGCTGCCCGCTCTGCGCGGCCAGGCCGCGACGGTCGCCGACCTGACCGCGCAAGCCACTGCGCTGCGGCGCAAGTCCGCCGCCCCTGCCGGCGCCATGCCCGAGCAAGCCGACATCGCGGCCTCGCTGGAACGCGCCGGTTTGCCCGCGGACCAGTGGACCCTGGACGCCGCCGAGAGCGGCGCCGAGCTGCGACTGACGCTGAAGCAGGCGCCGTCCTCGGCGCTGCTGCGATGGCTGGACGGCGCGGCGCGCGACTGGAGCCTGGCCGTCAAACAGGTGGACCTGAGCCGCGCCGCCAACGTCAACGGACGGCCGCTGCCCGGACTGGTCAACGGCAAGATCACCCTGGCGGCGCCGCAAGCGGCGCAACGGAGCTGACATGCCAGGCCTGCGCCCTTCCAAACGTTCCCTCGCGCTGCTGCTGGCCGGCACGCTCTGCGCCGCCGCCGCGGGCGCCGCCGCCCTGCCCGCGCGCTGGCTGCTTGCCTTCCTGCCGGAGAAATCGCCGGTCACGCTGGCCGACGCCAGCGGCACCCTGTGGCGCGGCAGCGCCTGGATCGCCCTCGGCCCGCCCGAAGCCCGTCGCATGCTGCCGCAGCCCGTGCAATGGCAGTGGCGCTGGGACACGCTATCGCTGGAAATCTCCCACCCCTGGCTGCAAGGCCCCTTGCGCGCGCGCCCCGGCTGGAACGGCTTGGCCGTGCCGGCGCAATCGCTGCGCGCGCCGGCCTCCGTGCTGGCCGCCCTGGGCGCGCCCTGGAACACCATCGCGCCCCAGGGCACGCTGGAGATCAACTGGCAGCCGCTGCGCCTGGGCGGCGCCCTGCCCGCCGGCCCCCTGGCCGAACTGCGCTGGCGCAACGCCAGCACCGCGCTAGCCCCGGTCGCCCCGGTGGGCAGCTATCTGCTGCGGGTGCAAGGCGGAAAGTCCGGCGCCACGCTGGCCCTGAGCACGGAAAGCGGCCTCCTGGACGTGACCGGCAAAGGCAGCGCCGGCGGCCGCGGCGGCCTGAGCTTCCAGGGCCAGGCCACCTACGCGCAGTCCGCCCGCGAAGCCGATCGCGCGGCGCTGGATGGATTGCTCTCGGCGCTGGGCAGGCGCTCGGGGGATGTCGTGACGTTCGGGACCTAGCCCGCGCCACGCCCCCCGCAAGGGGATGCGCGGCTTCCGGCCTAGGCGTCGCGCGTCACCCGCAGGATTTCTTCCGGCGAGGTCTGCCCGCCATCTACCCAGCGCTGTCCGTCCTCGCGCATGGTGCGCATGCCGGCCGCCGCCGCCGCGCGCCGCAGCTCGCGTTCGTCGCGCCCTTCGTGGATCAGCCGGCGCGCCTCGTCGTCCACCGTGAACAGTTCGTGGATGCCCGACCGGCCGCTGTAGCCGGTGTGGTTGCAGGCGTCGCAGCCTACCGGATGGAACACCCGCGCGCCGTCCTGCATGGCCGGTTTCTTGCAGGCCGGGCACAGCTTGCGCACCAGGCGCTGCGCCAACACGCCCAGCAGCGACGAAGCCAGCAGGAAAGGCTCCACGCCCATGTCGGTGAGCCGCGTCACGGCCGACACCGAGTCGTTGGTGTGCAGCGTGGCCAGCACCAAATGGCCCGTGAGCGAAGCCTGCACCGCGATCTGCGCGGTTTCCAGGTCGCGGATTTCGCCGATCATGATGACGTCGGGGTCCTGCCGCAGGATGGCGCGCAGGGCCAGCGCGAAGCTCATGTCGATCTTGGCGTTGACCTGCGTCTGGCTGATGCCGGCCAGGTCGTATTCGATCGGATCCTCGACTGTCAGGATGTTGCTGGTGGAGGCGTCCAGGCGGCTCAACGCCGCGTACAGTGTGGTGGTCTTGCCGCTGCCCGTCGGGCCGGTCACCAGCACGATGCCGTGCGGCTGACGGATCAGGCGGTCCAGCTGCCCCAGCACGCCAGGGGCCATGCCCAGCTTCTCCAGCTGCAGGCGGCCTGCCTCCTTGTCCAGCAGGCGCAGCACGGCGCGCTCGCCGTGGCCGGTGGGCAAGGTGGAGACACGCACGTCTATCGGCCGTCCGCCCACCCGCAGCGCGATGCGGCCGTCCTGCGGCAGGCGTTTTTCGGCGATGTCCAGGTGCGCCATGATCTTGATGCGCGAGATCAGCGCGGCGTGCAGCGCCTTGCGCGGCGACACCACGTCGCGCAAGGTGCCGTCCACGCGGTAGCGCACCACCGAGTGGGTCTCGAAGGGTTCGATATGGATATCGCTGGCGCCGTCGCGCGCGGCCTGGGCGAACAGCGCGTTGATCATGCGGATGACGGGCGCGTCGTCCTGGGCCTCCAGCAGGTCCGCCACCTCGGGCATGTCCTGCATCAGGCGGTCCAGGTCGATCTCGTTCTCGGCCACGCCCATGACCGAAGCGGCGTCCTCGGAATGGCTGTAGGCCGCCGTCAGCAAGGTTTCCAGCGCCTCGTCCTCGATCTGCGCCAGCTCGATGTCGCCGTGGCAGCGGCGGATCTCGCGAACGGCCCATTCCGGCGTGCGCGGGCTGACGGTCAGGCGCGCCTGACCGCCGCGCAGCGACAGCACCGCGCGCTGCGCGCGGGCCCAGGCATAAGGCAGGGGATGCGCGCTCATAGCAGTGTGTCGGGGTCCACGGCCACGCTGTGCATCAGCCTCTGCGACACGCGGATCGCGTCGGACCCGCCGCTCGTCTGCGCCATGCCCGGATACTGCCGCACCGCGAAGGACTGCGCCGTCACGGGCGCCGGACGGCGCAGCGTCTCGTCCTGGTGCTCGGGCCGCAGGTCATAGGCATTGTTGGACACCGACGGCGCGGAGCCCGGCGCCGGCAGCATCGGCGCCTGCATGTCGGGCAGCGCCCAGTGCTGGCCCGGCTGCACCACGCCCTGGGCGCGGCGCATGTAGTCGTAGCGGTCCATGGTGACGCTGGCGCTGCGGTTCGCGTCGCGCACCACGTAGGGGCGCAGGAACACCATCAGGTTGGTCTTGGTGCGCTTGCGCGAATCGTAGCGGAACAGCGAACCGATCACGGGCAGCGAGCCCAAGAGAGGCACGCTGTTGGTGGTGAGCGTCACGTTGTCCTCCAGCAGGCCGCCCAGCACGATGATCTGACCATCGTCGATCAGCACGCTGGTGTCGATGGCGCGCTTGTTGGTCACGATGCCCGTGGTGGCATTGGAACGGCTTTCGTCGATGCTGCTGACTTCCTGGTAGATGTCCAGCTTGACCGAGCCGCCTTCGGAAATCTGCGGACGGATGTTGAGCTTCAGGCCCACGTCTTCGCGCTCGATGGTCTGGAACGGGTTGGTGCTGCCGTTGCTGCCCGAGGTCACGTATTGCCCCGTCACGAAGGGCACAGTCTTGCCCACCAGGATGCTGGCCGACTGGTTGTCCAGGGTCAGCAGATTGGGCGTGGACAGGATGTTGGCTTCGCCGGTGTTCTCCATCGCGCGCGCCAGCACACCCAGGTTGATCACCTTGTTGCCCAGCACGTCGACGGTGCCCTTGACCACGCCCACGCTCAGGCCGCCGCCCAGCGCGTCGATGGTGGTCGGCCCCTTGCCGGTGATGCCGCTGCCGCCAAGGTTGGTGCCGCCGATGAAGCTGGTGCCGTTGCTGTTGATGTTGCCTGCGCCCGTCATCCACTGGATGCCGAACTCCGCCGCCTTGGCCTCGCTGACTTCCACGATCAGGCTTTCCACCAGCACCTGCGCGCGACGCTGGTCGAGCTGGTCGATGACCTCGCGCAGGCTGCGGTACAGCGGCTCCGGCGCCGAGATGATGAGCGAGTTGGTGGCCGGGTCCGCCTGGATGGTGGCGCCGCCTGCCGAATACGACACCGCCTGCGAGCTGTTGTCCTCGCGCGTGATGCGTTCCTGGTCGCCCGACATGCCGCCCTTGGCGGAGCCGGCCATGCCCTGCCCCGCCATGCCGGCGCTGGTCGAGACGCTCTGCGCGCGCGCTGCAGCCTGCGCGCCCGCAGCGCCGCCTGCGCCGCTGGCGCCGCCCGTGGCTCCAGGCGCGGAATTCGCCTGGCCGGTCAGCAGTCCGCCCAATACCTCGGCGATGCGAGTGGCCTGCGCATTGCGCATGTAGACCACGTGCAGGTTGCCGGCGCGGTTCTGCTGCGCGTCCAGCTTCATGATCAGGTCGCGCGCCAGCCGCGTGCGCGCCGGGCTGCCCGAGCGCACCAGCACGCTGTTGCTGCGCGGATCGGCCACCACGGCGATGCGCTGCGTGGGGTCGCTGCTTTGCGTGTCCAGCAGCTGCGAGGCCAGGATGGCGAGGTCGCTCGCGATGGCCGAGCGCACCGGAACCACGTCGGTGTCGATCGAACTTGGGACGTCGATGCGCGCGATGACCTGCGCGATCCGCTCCAGGTTGTCGGCGTAGTCCGTGACCACCAGCGTGTTGTTGCCGGGATAGGCGTTGATCGGGTTGTTCGGCGGCACCATGGGGCGCAGCACCGGCACCAGGTTGGCGGCGTTCTCGTACTTCAGCGGGAACACGCGGGTCAGCATTTCGCCGCTGTTGCCGCTGCCCTTGGCGAAGGCCGACACGGGCACCGGCGCGCGCCCCGCGCCGCCGGCCGGCGCCTGCTGCGGACGCGGATTGCCCGCCACCGCGCTGCCTTGCAGCTTGGCGTCGGCCTCCGGCACCACACGTGTCACGCCGTCGACGTCGACGATGGCAAAGCCCTGCATGCGCAGCGCGCCCGTCAGCATCGACAGGGCTTGCGCGCTATCCACCGGGCGGTCCGACACCAGGGTGAGCTTGCCCTTGACGCGCGGGTCCACCAGGAAGTTGCGCTGCGTGAACAGCGACAGCGCGCGCAGCACCGCGGGGATGTCGGTTTCGACGAAATTCAGGCTGACGCGATTGTCGGCCTGTTGAGCGTGAACCGTGCTAGCCGCGGGTCCGAGCTGGCTTGCGGCGAGCAGTACCGCAAGGCTGAATTGCGCAATGTGACGCATGACGGGATAGGTGCCTGAAACGTGAAATCGTGTGAAAAAACGTGAAAGCGCGTCGGAGTATACGGGGTGACAGTGCAACACTACGGTCATAATCCGCAGGCATCGTATCGGCCTGGAAACCCTTTAAATTCGGGGCTTTGCGCGTTTTCGACATGCGTGGGGCCCTTGCCTTGCCGATGCCTTCCTTCCGATACGAAGCCACCGACGCGTTGGGCAAGATCGTGCGCGGCACGATCGACGCCGACAGCGAACGCGGCGCCCGCAACCAGCTGCGCGGCCGCGGCCTGCTGCCGCTGTCCACCTCGCTGGCGGCGCGCGCCGAAGGACTCGGCGCCGCGCTGCGCACGCGCCTGTCGGATGCAGACCTGGCCTGGCTGACTCGTCAGCTGGCCAGCCTGCTGGCTGCCAGCCTGCCGCTGGACGCGGCCTTGAGCGCCACGCTGGAACAAGCCGAGAAAAAGCACATCGCCGCGACGCTGGGCAGCGTGCGCGACGACGTGCGCGCCGGCCACAAGCTGTCCGCCGCGCTGGCCGCGCGGCCGCGCGATTTCCCGGAGATCTACCGCGCGCTGATTGGCGCCGGCGAGGAGTCCGGCGACCTGGCGCAAGTGATGGAGAAGCTGGCCGACTACATCGAGGAGCGCAACGCCTTGCGCAGCAAGGTGCTGACGGCATTCATCTATCCCGCAGTCGTGGCCTGCGTGTCGGTAATCATCGTGATCTTCCTGCTGGGCTATGTGGTGCCGCAGGTGGTGTCCGCATTCAGCCAGGCCAAGCAGGAACTGCCGATGCTGACGCGGATCATGCTGGCCTTGTCGGACTATGTGCGCGAGTGGGGCCTGGTCACCGGCGTGGCGCTGGCGCTGGCGATCGCACTGTGGCGCTACGCGCTGCGCGCGCCGGCCGCAAGGCGCGCCTGGCATGCGCGCGTGCTGCGGCTGCCGCTGGCGGGACGCTTCGTGCTGGGCGTGAACGCGGCGCGCTTCGCTTCCACGCTGGCGATTCTCTCAGGCAGCGGCGTGGCCCTGCTGACGGCGCTGGAAGCGGCGCGGCGCACGCTGGGCAACGACGTGCTGCGCCAGGCGGTGGACGAAGCCTCCGCCCGCGTGCGCGAAGGCGCATCGCTGTCGGCCTCGCTGGGCGCACAAAAGGTATTCCCGTCGCTGCTGGTGCACCTGATCGCCAGCGGCGAAAAAACCGGCCGCCTGCCCGAACTGCTGGACCGCGGCGCGCAGAACCTGTCGCGCGACCTGGAACGGCGCGCCATGGCCATGACCGCGCTGCTGGAGCCGGCGCTGATACTACTGATGGGTGGGTTCGTGCTGCTGATCGTGCTAGCGGTGATGAGCCCGATCCTGGAGATGAATCAGCTGATTCGATAGAGAGGGCTGCTCCGCCTTGGGACGGCCCGGCGGAGAAATGGACCCCCACGCGGCGCGCACTTCGTGCGCTTGCTGCCCCCCGAGGGGGCTGCCCGCCTTGGGGCGGCCCGGCGGCGGGCATGGACCCCCACGCGGCGCGCACTTCGTGCGCTTGCTGCCGCCCGCAGGGCCTGCCCCGTATCAGGGCGGCCCCGCGGCGGGAGTAGATTCAACAGGCGCCGATCACAGCGCCTCTTCGTCGCTTTCGCCCGTGCGGATGCGGATGGCCTGTTCGACCGGGGTCACGAAGATCTTGCCGTCGCCGATCTTGCCGGTGCGGGCGGCCTTGACGACGGCCTCGATGGCGGCTTCGACCTGGCTGTCGGGCAGAACGACTTCAACGCGGATCTTGGGCAGGAAGTCGACCACGTATTCGGCGCCGCGGTAGAGCTCGGTGTGGCCTTTCTGGCGGCCGAAACCCTTCACTTCGGTAACGGTCAAGCCGCTGACGCCGACTTCGGCCAGCGCTTCGCGGACTTCGTCGAGCTTGAAGGGTTTGATGATGGCGGTGACTTGTTTCACGTTGGTCGTCCTGGGGTTTCGATCTGTTGCGGCGCCCGGTCGCGGCAAGGCGGCCGGGCGCGTTGGGTAAGAGAATAACACCCGCCAGAGGGCCCAAATACCGGGTTCCCCCTTGGCGGGAAATCCCGGTCAGGCTTCGTCCGGAATGCGCTCGGCGTCGCGCAGCCACACCACCGATTCGGAATCGCTGGGCGCGCGCCAGTCGCCGCGCGGCGACAGCGAGCCGCCGGAGCCGACCTTGGGCGCGTTGGGCACGCAGGTGCGCTTGAACTGGCTGAGCCGGAAGAAGCGGTCCAGGAAGATCTTCAGGTTGCGCTTGATGGCGGCCAGGCCGTACTGGTTGCGGACCACGTGCCCGCCCTCGGGCCAGGCGCCCGTCTCGCGGTCGCCCCAGGCGGCCAGCGCCAGGAAGGCGACCTTGGTGGGCGCGAAGCCATAGCGCAGCGTGTAGTACAGGTTGAAATCCTGCAGCTCGTAGGGGCCGATGGAATCCTCGCTCTTCTGCACCGGCTTGTCGTCCGCGCCGCCCGGCACCAGTTCGGGGCTGACGTCGGTGCCCAGCACGTCCAGCAGCACTTGCGCGCCCTCTTCACCCAGACGGCCGGATTCGGCCACCCAGCGCACCAGGTGCGTGATGAGGGTCTTGGGCACGCTGGCGTTGACGCTGTAGTGCGACATATGGTCGCCCACGCCGTAGGTGCACCAGCCCAGCGCCAGTTCGCTCAGGTCGCCGGTGCCGATGACGATGCCGTTGTTGAAGTTGGCGATGCGGAACAGATGGTTGGTGCGTTCGCCGGCCTGCACGTTCTCGAAGGTGATGTCGTAGACCGGCTTGCCGTCCGCATAGGGATGGCCCAGGTCCTTGAGCATCTGCAGGCAGCTGGGGCGGATGTCGATCTCGGAGGCCGTGCAGCCCACCACCGCCATCAGGCGGCGCGCCTGCTGCAGCGTGCGCGTGCTGGTGGCGAAGCCCGGCATGGTGACGGCCAGGATGTTCGAGCGCGGCAGCCCCAGGGCGTCCATGGCCTCGGCGCAGACCAGCAGCGCATGGGTGGAGTCCAATCCGCCGGAAATGCCGATGACCACCTTGGACATGCCGCTGGCGGCCAGGCGCTGGGTCAGCGCCTGGACCTGGATGTTGTAGACCTCCTTGCAGCGCGCGTCGCGGCGCCGCGGATCGGCCGGCACATAGGGGAAACGCGCCACGCGCCGCTCCAGCGGCAGCTCGGCATCCTCCAGCGGCGGATTCACGGGAACCATCACGCTGCGGAACTTGCGCACCTCGTCCTGGTGGCGGCGGACCGACTGGCCGAAGGTGGTCTGGCGCATGCGCTCGCGCGACAGGCGTTCCAGGTCCACGTCCGAGAACAGCAGATGGGAATGGCCCAGGAAGCGTTCGGACTCGCCCAGCAATTCGCCGTTTTCGTAGACCAGCGCCTGACCGTCCCAGGCCATGTCGGTGGAAGACTCGCCCCGCCCGGCCGAGGTGTACATATAGGCCGACAGGCAGCGAGCCGACTGTTGCGCCACCAGCTGGTGGCGGTATTCGGACTTGCCCACCACGATGTTGGAAGCCGACAGGTTCACCAGCACCGTGGCGCCGGCCAGCGCGGCGAAGGAGGACGGCGGGATGGGCACCCAGACGTCCTCGCAGATTTCGACGTGGAACTGGAACAGCGGCAGCTTTTCCATCTGGAACAGCAGTTCCGAGCCGAACGGCACGGTCTGTCCCAGCAGGCTGATCTCGGCGGCCACGGCGCAATCCCCGGCGCTGAACTGGCGCGCTTCGTAGAATTCGCCGTAGTTGGGCAGGTAGCTCTTGGGCACCACGCCCAGCACCCGGCCGGCGGCGGCGACCACGGCGCAATTGAACAGCTGGTGGGCCACGCGCAGCGGCGCGCCGACGATCACGGCGATGTCCATCTCGGCCGTCGCCGCCACCACCTGGGCAAGCGCGGCCTCGCATTCGTCCAGCAGGGCTTTCTGGTGGAACAGGTCGTCGCAGGTATAGGCGGACAGGCCCAGCTCGGGGAACGCCGCCAGCACCGCGCCGCCCTGGGCGGCCTGCTGCGCCAGCGCGATGGTCTGCGCGGCATTGAACGCGGGGTCCGCGACCCTGCATTCGGGCACGCCGACCGCCACCCGGGCAAAGCCGTGGGAATACAGGTTGAAGAACGGGTTCGACATCGGGTCTATCGCCAGGGATTTCAACGCCTGGATTATCTCACGGGGCCACCCGCGCCCCGCCGGCGGATCGGCCCCTGGCGCCCCCGCGCCAACTGAGGGATTCCGGATCGCGCCGGCCTAGGGCCTGTGCAAGGCTCGATTTAGCGTGAACAGGCCCTAGCGCGGCATCTTGGCGTCCGTCAGCCCGCGCTCGGCCGGCGCGGCCAGGCCCGGGCGGCCGCCCTCGACGGCCAGCGCGGCCTGCAGCGCGCCTTCGCGCAGATGCGTGCCCATCGCGCCGATATCGGCGCCGGACGGCTGCTGGTACAGGCGCAGGCCCAGTTCGGGCAGGATGGCCAGCAGATGGTCGAAGATGTCGCCCTGGATGCGTTCGTACTCCACCCAGGCGGTCACCGCGGTAAAGCAGTAGACCTCGACCGGAATGCCCTCGGACGTGGGCTCCATCATGCGCACCATCATCGCCATGTCCTGGCGGACCTCGGGATTCTGCTTCAGGTAGGCCAGCGCATAGGCCCGCAAGGTGCCGATATTGGTCAGGCGGCGGCGGTTGGCCGGCACGCTGGCCAGCTCGCCCATGGTCTGGTTGGCCTGGGCGATGTCGTGGGTCTTGGCCTGCAGGTAGTCGTGCAGCAGGCGGAACCGCATCAGCCGCTGCGCTTCATCCTCGTTCAGGAAACGCACGCTGGCGGCGTCGATGCGGATCGTGCGCTTGATGCGCCGGCCGCCCGACTCGAACATGTGGCGGTAGTTGCGGTAGCTTTCCGAGAACAGCTTGTAGGTCGGCACCGTGGTGACGGTGTTGTCCCAGTTCTGCACCTTGACCGTGTGCAGGGCGATGTCCTTGACGAAGCCGTCGGCGTTGGACTGCGGCATCTCGATCCAGTCGCCGATGCGCAGCATGTCATTGCTGGTCAGCTGGGTGCTGGCCACCAGCGACAGCAGCGTGTCCTTGAATACCAGCAGCAGCACGGCCGACAGCGCGCCCAGGCCGGAGATCATCCAGAGCGGCGAACGGTCGATCAGGATGGAAAGCACCAAAACAGTGCATACCGCCATCAGGATCAGCTTGCCGATCTGGATGTAGCCCTTGATGGAACGGGTTTGCGCGCGCGTCGTGGCCGAATAGGTGTCCTGCCAGGCGCTCAGCACCCCGGAAAACGCCACGAACACGCAGATCCAGGCGCCGGCGTGCGCCAGCCTGCCGACGATGGTCACCGCCCGCTCGACGTGCGGCACCAGGCCTATGCCCATCGACACCACCGCGAACGGCACGGCGTACCAGAGGTTCTGGTAGGCGCGGCGGCGCTGCAGGGCCTTGTCCCAGTCGCCGCGGCCGCTCAGCACCAGCACGCGGTGCGCCAGCAGCAGCACGACCCGCGCCACGACCCACTGGACGAACAGCGCCGTCAGGATCAGCGCGGCGATCCCGATCAGCGTCTGTGCCCAGGCCTCGCGCGGCAGATGGGTGTCCAATTGGGTGACCAGTTCTTCCCATTCCAGGGGCATAGGCTCTATTCCTGCTCTAAGTTCTTGAAACTAATCCAGGATTATCCGACAAAGGCCCTTCTGGATGGTTCTCTCCGCCCGCGGCCGGCGTCCGGCGCCGCGCCAGGCTTTATAATCCCGCCCATCATGGCAAACACTCCCTCCCCCGATCAAAACCAGTTCGCCAACAAGGCGCAGGCCTGGTCCGCCCGGTTCTCCGAACCGGTTTCCGAACTCGTCAAGCGCTATACGGCGTCCGTGGATTTCGACAAGCGCCTGGCGCGCTACGACATCCAGGGTTCGCTGGCGCACGCGGACATGCTGGCCGCCCAGGGCATCATCGGCGCCCAGGACCTGGCCGACATCCAGCGCGGCATGACGCAGATCCTGTCCGAAATCGACGCCGGCAGCTTCCAGTGGCTGCTCGACCTCGAAGACGTGCACCTGAACATCGAGAAGCGCCTGGTGGAACTGGTGGGCGACGCGGGCAAGCGCCTGCACACCGGCCGTTCGCGCAACGACCAGGTCGCCACCGACATCCGCCTGTGGCTGCGCGCCGAAATCGACAACCTGCTGGACCTGCTGCGCCAGCTGCGCCGCGCCCTGGCCACGGTGGCGCTGGACAACGCCGGCACCATCATGCCCGGCTTCACTCACCTGCAAGTGGCCCAGCCCGTCACCTTCGGCCATCACCTGATGGCCTACGCCGAAATGTTCGGCCGCGACGCCGAGCGCCTGGCCGACTGCCGCCGCCGCGTCAACCGCCTGCCGCTGGGCGCCGCCGCCCTGGCCGGCACGTCCTACCCGATCGACCGCGAACGCGTCGCCAAGACCCTGGGCTTTGACGGCGTGTGCCGCAATTCGCTGGACGCCGTGTCCGACCGCGACTTCGCCATCGAATTCTGCGCCGCTGGCGCGCTGATCATGACGCACGTCTCGCGCCTGTCCGAAGAGCTGGTGCTCTGGATGAGCCCGCGCGTGGGCTTCATCGACCTGGCCGACCGCTTCTGCACCGGCAGCTCGATCATGCCGCAGAAAAAGAACCCCGACGTGCCCGAGCTGGCCCGCGGCAAGACCGGCCGCGTCAACGGCCACCTGGTCGCCCTGCTGACCCTGATGAAGGGCCAGCCCCTGGCCTATAACAAGGACAACCAGGAAGACAAGGAAGGCCTGTTCGACACCGTCGACACCGTGCGCGACACGCTGACGATCTTCGCGGACATGGCCGGCGGCATCAAGGTCAAGGCCGACAACATGCGCGCCGCCGCCCTGCAAGGCTTCGCCACCGCCACCGACCTGGCCGACTACCTGGTCAAGCGCGGCGTGCCCTTCCGCGACGCCCACGAAGTGGTGGCCCACGCGGTCCGCGACTGCGAACAGCGCGGCTGCGACCTGGCCGACCTGTCGCTGGACGAACTCAAGGCCTACCACGCCAGCATCGGCGACGACGTGCACCAGGTACTGACCCTGGAAGGCTCCGTCGCGGCCCGCAAGCACGTGGGCGGCACCGCCCCCGAGCGCGTGGCCGAGGAAGCCAAGCGCGTGCTGCAGGAAACGGCGGAATAAAGCCGGAGTTCCTCTGATGCAAGACCATCGGCCCCGAGAAATCGGGGCCGATTTTCATTGGAGCGTGGGGCTGGCAGAAGCCGCCTGTCTCACGCGATCGAAACGTCCAGACGGCGGCCCAGCTGCCCAAGCGCGGATTCGACTTGCTCGATCCGGGATGCGTGCCGCACGTTCAGCAGGCGATCCACTTGCGGCATGTGCACGCCCATGCGCCGCGCCAACTCCGCCTTGCGCACGCCCTGAAGAATCATCTCGTTCGACAGAAAGACCTTGCTGGTGACCAAGGCCGGCAAGGTCACCGATGCCTGGCCCTTGGCAGGTTCAGACGGCATGGGAATCGGGCGGCGCGCCTCGAAGTAAATCTCCAACGCAGCCTCGAGCGCCTCTTCGGCGTTGACCGCCGCTTCCTCGGCGTCGTGCCCCACGGTGAGCGCTTCGGGAATATCGGGAAAGCGAACCAGCCAGGTGTCGTTGGTGTCGCGAGTCAGGGTATAGGGATAGGTCAGCATTCAGGCCTCCCGTTAGATGAATATGCCAGCCAGGAAATACCGGCATGACGCGCATCCGCGGCGCGGGATAGCAGCGTCATTTCAACCCAAGCTGCTTCTTGATTTCACTTTCCAGATGCTTGCCCATTTCCTTGGAGCCGTGATGGGGAAAGATCGTGGTTATGCCGTTCAAGGTAACGCGGTAATGGCTGCTTCCCGATTTGTGCGGTACGAACACTGCTCCTTGTCGTTCCAGCCACCTCTTGAATTCGCTGTATTTCATGACCGATGGTCACGGCCAGATCGAGCATAAACAAAAATGTTGAATAAATAAACAAAAGTGTTTATTCGAGCCGCTATCCTCCCTGCCGTGAGCGTAGAGGGTGGCGTGATAACGCAGCGCCGGACTGCATCTTTCTCAGACCAAGCGACGCGGCGATCGTCCCTGAACGATCTTCAGCGACTCCCCCAACATCTCCACCACCGCATCCACCTTAGGCAACAACTGCTTGCCCGGCGGCCTGATCCCGATCACCGCAAACGATTTCGGCGCGCACCGGCCGCCCCGCTTCGGGCAACCCCTGCCGCGCAGGCCATGCTCAACGCACGCCGGCCTGCGGCGCACAGGCCGGCGCGGCGCATGCCGCCGGCGCCTTGATCAGGAATTCCTTCAGGCTGGCCACATTGTTCTTCTTGAAGATGCGGTTCTTGTAGGTGACCACGGTGGTGGGCGACAAGCCCAGCTCGCGCCCGACTTCCTTGGCCGTATGCCCCTGGCGCAGCAGGTCCGCCACCTGGATCTCGCGCAGCGACAGGCCGCTGCACCAGGACGGCGCGCGCGGCGCGTCCGTTTCCGCGCGGCACAGCTGGTGGTGGCGCCGCGCCAGCGCGATCAGCAGGGGCGCGCGCCCGCGCAGCAGTTCGGCCGCGTTCGGAGAATGCGTGCGCGAAAAGTACAGGTTCAGGTAGCTGGTGCCCTCGTCGCGGCAACCGATGAGCGAGATTTTGCTGGCGAAGCCCGGACGTTCGAACAGCAGGCGCCGGTATTCGTCGTCCGCGATGCGCTCGGGCGATGCCGTCTGCACCACCAGGTCCGGATGCTGGCCGGGCCGGCAGGCCATGTCGCGCAGCAGGCCGTAATTGGGGTCGCGCCGGTAGAACTCGTTGTCCACGAACACGTTGGTGGTCCATTCGATCAGGGACTGGTTCAGCAGGCTGGCCGCCGACGAATACTGCACCAGGCCCTCGTGGCCGTAGAACACGTGCGACACGTGGTCGGCGGCGACGGTTTCGCGCAGCGCCAGCAGCAGCGCGGCATGGAACATCGGACCGCCCAGGTCCATGACGGCGGACTCGGCCCAACGGTCCGGTCCCCCGCCCGCGGGCATAGGGTTGCTTGTCTCTTCCATGGTGTCGTTTTCCCCCGCTTGCGCGTGTTTTCCCGATTCTAAAGTCATCCTCCGCCGCCGCGGTGTCCTCTTCCGTGAGGACATGACGGGCTCGTGACGCGCTCCTAGAGTGGTGCCTGCAACAAACCACATCGAACTAGGGAAAACGATGAAAGAGCTTCCCATCTACCCGTACATCCGGCCCGAGGAAATGGACCGTCCCCGCCGCGATCCGCACCCGGTAGCCGTCGTGGGGGCCGGATTGACCGGCCTGACGCTGGCCCTGGATCTGGTGCGGCGCGGCATCCCAGTAGTCGTGCTGGACGACGACAACACCGTCGGCGTGCGCGGCCTGGCCTCGCGCGGCATGGTCTGGGCGCAGCGCACGCTGGACATCTTCGATCGCCTGGGAATGGCCGATGCCGTGGTCGGCAAGGGCGTGCGCTGGAACGTGGGCCGCGTGCTGTGCCGCGACATGGCGGTGGCCTCCTTCTCCTTGCAGGACCAGCCCGACATGCGCCACAACGGCTTCGTCAACCTGCAGCAGTACTACCTGGAGGCCTTCCTGGTCGACGCGCTGATGCGCGAACCGCTGGCCGAGCTGCGCTGGCTGAACCGCGTCGCCGGAATCGAAACGCAGGCCAGCGGCCCCGCGACCCTGCAGGTGGAAACGCCCGACGGCGCCTACGCCTGCCGCGCGCAATGGGTGGTCGCCTGCGACGGCGCCAAGAGCGCGGTGCGCGGCATGATGGGCCTGAGCCCACGCGTGTACGACCAGACCGAGGACCGCTGGATCATCATCGACATCGTGCTGCGCGACACGACCTGGCCGGAAGAACGCTGGACCTGGCTGGACGCCCGCAGCAACCACGGCCGCGCCGTCTGGCGCCACAAGATGGCCGACGACACCTGGCGCCTGGACTTCCAGCTGCGTCCGGACGAGGACCCGGCCGCGGCCGCCACCGACGCGGCCATGCGCCAGCGCGTCTGGGACCTGCTGGGCGAACGCGTGGAATTCGACATCGCCTGGCATGGCGTCTGGGCCTACCGCCACGAATGCCTGGACAGCCTGCGCCACGGCAACGTGCTGTTCGCGGGCGACTCGGCGCATCTGGTCGCGCCGTTCGGCGCGCGCGGCGGCAACGGCGGCATCCAGGACGCCGACAACCTGGGCTGGAAGCTGGCGCTGCTGCTGCAAGGCCGCGCGGGCGACGCCCTGCTCGACAGCTACAGCCTGGAGCGCAAGCACGCGGCGATGGAGAACATCCGCCAGGCGCGCCGCTCCTCGCGCTTCGTCTATCCGGGCGCGGCCCGCTCCGCCGCGCTGTGGCGCGACGCCATCATCGCGCTGGCGCCACGGCACGAGGTCGCGGCCCGCATGATCAACACCGGCCGCCTGTGCATGCCCGCCGTCTACCCGGCGTCGGCGTTGGCGCGCGGCCCGCACGCGCTGGCCGGGCGCGCGCTGCCCAACGTGGTGCTGCGCCAGGCCGACGGCCTGACCCTGCATGGATTGCTCGGCCCGTGGTTCACCGTACTGGTGTTCGGCGACGCGCTGCCGGCCAGCGCGCAGGACGACGCCGGCCTCGTCCGCTGGGTCGCCGTCGGACCGCTGTGCGACGAGCGCGGACGCGCCGCCCTGGCGCATCAGCTCGGGCTGGCGCTGGACGGCCAGGCCTGGCTGCTGCGTCCCGACCAGCACGTCATGGCGGCCGCCACGCCCGAGACGAACGATCCCGCGGCCGTGCAGGCGTGGATCGCCGCGGCGCTGGATGCGGCGGGCGCCTGTTCCGAACCCCTGCCCGAGGCCCGCGGCCTCTACCGATCGACCGGAGGCGCCAGCCATGCCGCTATCCCAGCAACAGCTTGACGACCTGCTAGAGCGCCTCATCGCGCTGACCAACACGCCCGACCCCGAGGACCAGCGCGACAGCCTGGCCCGGCTGTCGCTGCTGCTCATCGAAGCCGTGGACGACGCCGCCCGGGTGCAGGCGGCGGTGGACGAAATCCTGGCGGTCCAGCCGGGCGCGCCCGCCCTGAACATTCCATGAACCAAGGAGACGGCGCCATGACGCTGCAACAACCCCCAGCCCCTGCCATCCAGGGCCTGCACCACTTCGCCTGGCGCTGCCGCGACGCCGAGGAAACCCGGCATTTCTACGAGGACATCCTGGGCCTGCCGCTGGTGCACGTGGTCAAGGAGGAACGCGTGCCCTCCACCGGCGAGCATTGCCCCTTCGTGCACCTGTTCTTCGAGTTCGCCGACCACTCGCACATCGCCTTCTTCGACCTGGGCGACAACGGCCAGAGCCTGCCCGACCCCGCCACGCCGCGCTGGGTCAACCACTTCGCCATGGAGATCCGCGGCGAAGCCGAGCTGGAGCGGATGCGCCAGCGCCTGCAATCCCACGGCGTTGAGGTGGTGGGGCCGACCGACCACCACTTCATCCGCTCGATCTATTTCTTCGACCCCAACGGCATCCGGCTCGAACTGACCGTGCGCCTGCCGGTGGCCGACTACGTGGCCCGCAAGCGCCGCAGCGCCCACGAGGAACTGGCCGCCTGGAGCCGCGACAAGGCCGCCGGCCTGCTGCCCGGCGCCACCGGCACCAGCAGCCAGCAGCGCCGCGAAGCGCACGCCGGCTGAGCCTCTCCATCACTTACCCAGACTAGGAACATCATGAGCAAACCCTTCGCCTCCCAGGCCGACCTGGCGGAAAAGAAAATCTCCTTCGAACGCCTGTCCGAGAACGCCTACGCCTACGTGGCCGACGGCGATCCCAATTCGGGCGTGATCATCGGCGACGACGGCGTGATGGTGGTCGACGCGACCGCCACCCCCGCCATGGCCCAGGGCCTGATACGCGCCATCCGCGGCGTCACCGACAAGCCCATCCGCCACGTGGCCCTGACCCACTACCACGCCGTGCGAGTGCTGGGCGCCTCGGCCTTCGCCGCCGAAGGCGCGGTGAACGTCTTCGCCAGCCGCGGCACCCACGAACTCATCGTGGAGCGCGGCCAGGCCGACATGGATTCGGAGATCGGCCGCTTCCCGCGTCTGTTCCAGTCCGCCGAGGGCATCCCCGGACTGACCTGGCCCACCGTGGTGTTCGAGCGCGAGCTGACCGTATTCCTGGGCGATCTCGAAGTGCGCATGATGCACCTGGGCGCGGGCCACACCCGCGGCGATTCCATCGTCTGGATTCCTTCCCAGGGCATCTGTTTCTCGGGCGACCTGGTGGAGTTCAACGCGGGCGTCTACACCGGCGACGCCTATCTGGCCGACTGGCCCGCCACGCTGGACGCGCTGCAGGCGCTGCAGCCGCGCCAGATGGTGCCCGGCCGCGGCCCCGCGCTGAACACGCCAGAAGCCTGCCGCGAAGCCATCGGCTACACGCGGCGCTGGGTCGAAACCCTGTACGGCTGCGCGCGCCAGGGCGTGGAGCAAGGCAAGGGCCTGAAGCAGGTCTATGAAGACACGCGCCGCGTGATGGACCCGGAGTTCGGCCACGTCGTCATCTACGAGCACGCCATTCCCTTCGACGTCTCGCGCGCCTTCGACGAAGCCAGCGGCATCGCCGAGCCGCGCGTCTGGACCGCCCAGCGCGACCGCGAGATGTGGGCCGAGCTCACCGCCTGATTCCATACGCCCCACACACCATGGGCCCGGCAGGGCCTCCCCATCCGCTACGGAGCACCTGAACATGAAACTCGCCACCCTGACGAATGGCGCCCGCGACGGCGCGCTGGCCGTCGTGAACCGCGACCTGACGCGCATGCGCGCCGTGCCGCACATCGCCGCGACCCTGCAGACCGCGCTGGACGACTGGGCCCGCGCCGCGCCCCTGCTGCAAGCCGAGTACGAGGCCCTGAACGCCGGCGACGGCGCCAGCCACCCCTTCGATCCGGCCCGCTGCGCCGCGCCCCTGCCGCGCGCCTACCAGTGGCTGGACGCCTCGGCCTACCTCAATCACGTGGACCTGACGCGGCGCGCCCGCGGCGGCGAAATGCCGCCCTCGTTCCTGACGGATCCGCTGATGTACCAGGGCGCGTCCGACGACTTCATGGGCCCGTGCGAGGACATCACCGCCGCCAGCGAGGAGCTGGGCGTGGACCTGGAAGCGGAGATCGTGGTGATAACTGACGACGTGCCGCTGGGCGTGGACGCGGACTCGGCGCTGGACCATGTGGTCCTGCTGGGCCTGGTCAACGACGTGACCCTGCGCAACGTGGTCTTGCCCGAGCTGTCCAAGGGCTTCGGCTTCCTGCAAGGCAAGCCGGCTTCGGCCCTGTCGCCCGTGCTGGTCACGCCCGACGAGCTGGCGCCCTACTGGCGCGGCGGCAAGCTGCACCGCGCCATGCAGGTGTGGCTCAACGGCAGGCAGATCGGCCAGCCCCAGGCGGGCGAGGAAATGCAATTCCACTTCGGCGAGCTGATCGCGCACGCGGCCCGCACGCGCCGCCTGGGCGCCGGCACGCTGGTCGGCAGCGGCACGATCTCCAACGCCAGCGACGCCGCCGGCGTGTGCTGCCTGGTCGAGGCGCGGGTGCGCGAGAAACTGCGCGACGGCGAAATGCGCACGCCCTTCCTCAAGCACGGCGACCGCGTGCGCATCGGCATGCGCGACGATGCCGGCCACAGCCTGTTCGGCGACATCGACCAGCAGGTGCGGATTCCGGGCACGCGTCCCATGCCGCGCGCCGCCTCGGCCAGCTCGCCCGAAACCGCCGCCGCCTGATCGGAGAGCGCCATGGCCGACACGTCCCCCCTCATCCTGCACAGCTACTGGCGCAGTTCGGCGGCCTACCGGGTCCGCCTCGCCCTGGCCTTGAAGGGCCTGCCGTACCGGCAGGTCAACTGGCACATGGTCAAGGGCGAACACCAGCAGCCCGCCTACCGCTCGCTGGCGCCGTTCGGCCTGGTGCCCATGCTCGAAATCGACGGCCTGCGCCTGCAGCAGTCGCTGGCCATCATCGAGTACCTGGAGGAACGCCGTCCCGGCGCGCCGCTGCTGCCGGCCGATCCGGGCCTGCGGGCGCAGGCCCGCGCCCTGGCGCAGCTGATCGCCTGCGAAGTGCATCCGCTCAACAACCTGCGCGCGCTCAAGCGGCTGCGCGCGCAGTTCGGCGCGGACGACGAACAGGTCCAGGACTGGTACCGCCACTGGTGCGCGGAGGGCTTCAACGCCTTCGAGGCCGCGCTGCCCGAGGCGCAGCCCGGCGGCTATGCGCTGGGCGACGCGCCCTCGCTGGTCGAGTGCTACCTGATACCCCAGGTCTACAACGCCTTGCGCTACGGCGCGGACCTGGCGCCCTTCGGGCGGGTCCGCGCCATCGTGCAAGCCTGCTCCGGCCTGCCCGCCTTCGACGCGGCCCGGCCTGAGAACCAGCCCGACGCGCCGCAAAGCGCCGCGGCCTAGGGCCTGTTCAGCAGAACCGCCGCATCCCCCACGGAGACAAACATGCAGACAGAAATCCCCGCCGACGGCGCCGCCGTCGCGCCCGCCGGCGCATCCCGCAAGTCCGGCCCGCTGGTCAGCGCCGACGACCGCAAGGTGCTGGCCGCCACGCTGGTCGGCTCGGCCATCGAGTGGTACGACTACTTCATCTACGTCCAGGCCGCCGGCCTGGTGCTGGGCTCGCTGTTCTTCGCGCCCTTCACCCAGGAGAACCCGGAGCTGTCGCTGATCCTGTCGTTCGCGACGGTGGGCGTGGCCTTTCTCTTCCGGCCCCTTGGCGCCATCATCTGCGGTCACCTGGGCGACCGCTACGGCCGCAAGCGGGTGCTGGCGGCCACGCTCATCCTGATGGGCGTCTCCACCGCGCTGATCGGCGTGCTGCCCACCTATGCGCAGATCGGCGTCTGGGCGCCGGTGATGCTGGTGACGCTGCGCGTGCTGCAAGGCTTTTCGGCCGGCGGCGAATGGGGCGGCGCGGCGCTCATGGCGGTCGAGCACGCGCCGCAGGACCGGCGCTCGCTGTTCGGCGCCTTCCCGCAGATCGGCGTGCCGCTGGGCATGATCGTCGCCACCGGCGTGCTGTGGTGCATTACCTCCCTGGTCGGCGCCGACAACTTCCTGGCCTGGGGCTGGCGCGTGTCCTTCCTGCTGTCCATCGCGCTCATCATCGTCGGCGTCTTCATCCGCCGCGCCGTCGAGGAATCGCCGGTGTTCCTGCAGATGCAGTCGCGCCGCAGCCATTCCTCGGCGCCGCTGGGCACCTTGCTGCGCAAGCATCCGCGCCAGATCCTGCTGACCACGCTGATCTTCGTGGGCAACAGCACGGCGGGCTATCTGCTGGTGGGCTTCTTCATCAGCTACGGCAGCCGCGCCCTGCACATGCCGGCGCAGCAGGTGCTGATGATCTGCACGCTGGCGGCGGCCTGCTGGCTGGGCACCACGCTGCTGGGCGGCTGGCTGGGCGACCGCATCGGCCGCGTGCGCACCTTCCAGCTGGGTTACGTGCTGCTGGCGCTGTGGGCGGTGCCGATGTGGTCCTTCGTCGACTCCGGCGACGTCGCGCAGTTCGCCTTCGCCCTGGCCGTGCTGTCGGTGCCGCTGGGACTGACCTATGGTCCCCAGGCCGCGCTGTACGCCGAGATGTTCCCGGCGGACGTGCGCTACTCGGGCGTGTCGGCAGGCTACGCGCTGGGCTCCATCCTGGGCGGCGCCTTCGCCGCCATGATCGCGCAGTCCATCATCACGGCCACCGGCCAGTCCTGGCACATCGGCGTCTACGTCATCGTCATGGCCGCGGTGTCCTTCGTGGCGGTAAGTCTGGTCAAGGACCGTCCCGGCATCACGCTGCACGCCGAGTGAACCCGCCCCTTTCCACCCATTGGAGGACCACGCACGCCATGAGCACCCGCATCCGCCAGGACGACCTGATCGAATCCATCGCCAGCGCGCTGCAGTACATCAGCCATTACCACCCGGCCGACTACATCGCGCACCTGGCTCGGGCCTACGAACGCGAGGCCAGCGCGCCGGCCCGCGACGCCATGGCGCAAATCCTGGCCAGCTCGCGCATGGCGGCCATCGGCCGGCGTCCGATCTGCCAGGACACGGGCATCGTCAACGTGTTCCTGGAGGTCGGCATGGACGTGCGCTGGGAGGGTTTCGACGGCAGCCTGGAGGATGCGGTCAATGCCGGCGTGCGGCGCGCCTACCTGGATCCGGACAATCCGCTGCGGGCCTCGGTGGTGGCGGATCCGCTGTTCGGGCGCGGCAACACCCGCGACAACACGCCGGCCGTCATCAGCATGCGGATCGTGCCGGGCGCCAGCGTGGCGGTCACGGTGGCGGCCAAGGGCGGCGGCTCGGAAAACAAGGCAAGGCTGGCGATGCTGAATCCGGCCGACAGCATCGTCGACTGGGTGCTGGCGCAGATACCCGCCATGGGTGCCGGCTGGTGTCCGCCCGGCATGCTGGGCATAGGCGTGGGCGGCACCGCCGAGAAGGCGGTAATGCTGGCCAAGGAAAGCCTGATGCAGCCGCTGGACATGCACGACTTGCAGGACCGGGCGCGGCGCGGCGCAACGCTGGCGCCCGGGGACGCGCTGCGGCTGGAGCTGCACGAGCGCGTCAACGCGCTGGGCGTGGGCGCGCAGGGACTGGGCGGCCTCACCACCGTGCTGGACGTGAAGATCAAGACCTATCCCACGCACGCGGCCGCCAAGCCCATCGCGCTGATTCCCAATTGCGCGGCCACCCGCCATGCCCGCTTCGTGCTGGACGGATCCGGCCCCGCGCACCTGGAACCGCCCTCGCTGGATCTCTGGCCCGACCTCGGCGCAGAGCGCGGCGCCAAGGCCGGCCGGCGCGTGAACCTCGATGCCCTCACCCGCGAGGAAGTCACGTCATGGCGCGCCGGGGAAACGCTGCTGCTCAACGGCCGCATGCTGACCGGGCGCGATGCCGCCCACCAGCGCATCCGGGAAATGCTGGCGCGGGGCGAACCCCTGCCCGCCGATTTCCGCGGCCGCGCCATCTATTACGTGGGTCCGGTGGACGCGGTGCGCGACGAAGCCGTGGGTCCTGCCGGCCCCACCACATCGACCCGCATGGATGGCTACACCGACATGATGCTGGAGCGCACCGGCCTGCTCGCGATGATAGGCAAGGCCGAGCGCGGCCCGGACGCGGTCGAGGCGATCCGGCGCCACCGGGCCGCCTACCTGATCGCCGTGGGTGGCGCGGCCTATCTGGTATCCCGCGCCATCCGCAGCGCCCGCGTCGTCGCCTTCGAGGACCTGGGCATGGAAGCGATCCACGAGTTCGAAGTCACCGACATGCCCGTGACCGTCGCCGTGGATGCCGATGGCGGCAACCTGCATGTGTCGGGGCCCGCAAAGTGGCGCCGCGCGGTTGGAGCCCGAGAAATTCCGCTGGCTTTGGCCGGGGCTGCCTGACTTCAGCCCAGCTTGAATTCCACCACCGCCCCGCCGCTGCCATACAGCGGCGCATACTCCAGGACGTTGGCTCCGCGGAAGCGCTCGCCCATGGCCCCCAGCAGCCAGGACATGTGCTTGAAGCCCATTTCCGCCTTGGCTTGTCCGGCGAACTCGGGAATGAGCTGGCGCACCTGGTCCGCGTCGCCGCTTTCCAGCTGCGCCAGCATGCGGCGGTTCCATTCGTCGTCGGCCGGCGCGGTCACATGGTCCGAGTCCGGCTCCACCGGCTCGCGGAACATGGTGTTGGACAATCCCCCTATGCCGATGACCGCCACCCGCTTGTTCTGCGCGGCCGCGGCTTGCACGGCGATCCGGCTCAGTTGCTCGGTCTGCGCGTTGTCGTGATAGAGGTTGTTGGCCGCCAGCGTCACGGGCAGTTGGCCGGTGCCGAAGCCCATCAGCGTGCTGACCGTGATGGTGCCGGTGTCGATGGGAAACTGGTCGTAGTCCACGCCGCGCGCGTGGATGCCGGCCTCGCGGCAGCCCTGTATGCAGGCCTGCGCCAGGCTGGCGTCGCTGGCGATGTCGAAAGGCAGTTCACCGTACTCGTGCCAGTTCTCGTCCACGTGCAGGCCCGTGCTGCGGCCGCGGGTGATCCACAACTGGTCCAGCACCGCCATCCATTGCGTCGAATACACCAGCACCACGTCGGGCCTTGACGCCGCGAGCGCGCGGCCGGCGGCGCGCAACGCCTGGTTCAGCCGGCCCCAGGGCGCCACGTCGGCGCGCAGTTGCGGCAGCGGGCTGCCGGGGACGAGAAATGCGGAAACGAGGGTCATGGCATGTCTCCTGGCCAGGCTAGGCTGCCGCGCCGGCAGGCGCTTCGAGGCGGGACAGGCCGGCCTCCTGCAGATTCCATTCCATCACCGCATTGCCGGTGCCGATCACCGTGCCGTAGCCATGGAACTTGCCGGCCAGCTGCGGATAGTCCATGGCCGCGTGCATCCAGGTGAAGGCGCCGGACTTCACCTCGGCGAAGGCTTCGTCGATGAACTGGGGCAGCAGATCGAACACCTCGCCCATCCTGCCCTTGCGCATCAGCTCGATCATGCGGATGTCCCACAGATAGCCGTCGTAGCGCGCCGGGTGCTCCTTGGACATGTCTTCGGGCACTTCCGGCTGCTCGTGGAAATGCCAGTGCGACAGCGTATTGCTGGCCAGCAGCACCGCCCGCCGCCCGCTCTTGCGTATGGCTTCGCGCGTGGCCCGGCCCAGCAGGTCCATTTCCCTGAGCCCTTCCTTGGTGTTGAGGTAGTACGGCGTGTTGTTGGCCGACAGTCCCACCACCGGAATGTCCCATTGCGGACGCACCATGTGCAGCGTCGTGATGGTGCCGTAGTCCACCCGGAACTTGGGGTTGCGCATCATCTTGGTGACCAGGCCCAGCTTGCGCCCTTCCTCGCAACAGGCCTCGGCCAGCTCCACGTCCACGTCCATGCCGAAGTCATAGCGGAACAGGTCGGGAAAGATCGGATCCACCGAACGGCCGGCCAGACGCGGCACGCCCAGGAAATGGTGGCCGACCTGGGTGATCCAGTGCGGCGAGTGCACCAGCAGCACGTCGGGTTTCATGCGCTCGATGCTCTCGCGCACATGGTCGTACGCCCAGCGCAGGCTTTCCCAGCCGCCGCGCGAGCGCGGCTCGTTCTGCGGCGGGTTCTCGCCGTACACCAGGTGCGGCGGGTGAGGAGCCAGGAATCCGGAAAGAATTTCGCCGTTCTTCATTGCCTGCTCCTTTGCGAGCGCGGTGGGAACCCGATTTCGATCGTGGCCGCGGAGGGCGGCGCCTAGATAAATTTGTACGTATACGTACTTGATTCAGTATCGAATCGCGGGCGGCGGCTGTCAACAAGCGGAACGCGTTCGACGGATAGGGAGTTTCCCGAGCAGGACTGGACGTGGAACCCATGCCGCGCGGCGAGCCGGCTCCAGAAAAAAAGGGGCAGCTGTCGCTACCCCTTTGAAAAGGCCCTACGAAAACCGCTGCCATCAAGGCGTGCAAGATGACCGGATTCTCGTGGCGCCGGCGTGGCTCTAGGCCAGGAACGGATTAGATCGGATTAGCCGCCGTCCGGATATCACTGAAATTGGGTATTTTGCGTGCCGGCGGCAAAGTAATTGCATGGTTGGCCACATCCGGAAACAACCCGCGCGGCGCATCCCGTTGCGGCTCCGATATCATCGCGGCTCGTTGCGTCCCCTCTGCCCGTCCATGACTCCATCGTCCGCGCCCCGCCGCCCTGTCTCCCGCCGCCTGAGCGGCCTGGCCGTCCTGGCCGCGCTTGGCCTGCTGGCCGCCGCCGGCCCCGCGGCCCAGGCGCAGACGGCGCGCAAGCCCTCCCCCTACGAGAACATGTCGCGCCCCCTGCGTCCCGATGAGCTGGTGGTACAGCCGACGGACGATGCCAAGCGCGGCGGTCCCGCCTTCCTGAACCAGATCGCCAACCAGGCCGAGTTCCAGCAACTGGCGCGGGTCTACAACCCCGGCACGCCGCTGGAGATCCCGCACGTGCTGTTCGTGATCGACCGGCAGCAAGGCGACCGGATCTATTACCTGAATACGCCACGCTATTCGCTGCACGAGAACTTTGCGCGCGAACGCCGCCTGCTGCCCGCCGGCGACAAGGCCACGCTGATCGCGCAGTACAAGGATCCGCAACGGCGCCTGCTGTTCGGCACCCTGAGCTGGCAGCGCGACCTGCCCGGCTATACCTATGAATTCTGGGAAGGCGACCGGCTCACGCCGGAACTGCTGCAGCTGACCCAACAGAAAGTGCAGGCCAGCTTCTATGAGCCGGTGCGCTTCAAGGCCAATTCCACCCTGCACGAACAGGTCGCGAAAAGCGCGGGCCTGGACGCCGTGACGCAGGAATCGCTGCTGCGCGAACAGACCTTCCTGCCCCTGAACACCGGCGCCGCGCAGGGCCGCCTGCGCATCGTGAAGTCGGTGGACGACACGCCGGACATCGCGCCGACCGACATCCTGGTGCTGGACGAAGTGCCGGTGGCGCTGCCGCCCGTGGCCGGCCTGGTCACGCAACGGCCGTCCACCCTGCTGTCCCACGTCAACCTGCTGGCCAAGGGCTGGCGCATCCCCAATGCCTATGTGCGCGACGCCGTGGCGGCGCTGCGCGAGCACGACGGCCAATGGGTCGAGCTGACCGTCACCAGCAGCGGCTACCAGCTGCGGCGCATCGCCAAGCCCGAGGCCGCGCCGGCGCCCAAGCCCGCCGCCCGGCAGCTGCCCAAGCCCGACCTGACGGTCCAGACGATCAAGCCGCTCTCCGGCATGGCCACGCGCGACAGCCGCCATTGCGGCGTCAAGGCGGCCAACCTGGGCGCGCTGAAATCCGCCCTGCCGCCCGCCGCCACCGTGCCGGACGGTTTCTGCATCCCCTTCGCGCAGTACGCGGCCTTCATGGCGCAGCTGCATGTGGCGGAACGCGTCGCCGCGCTGGAACAACGGCCGGACTTCGCCGGCGATGCCAACGTGCGCCGCGCCGAGCTGGCCGCGCTGCGCCAGGACATCGTCCAGGCGCAGCCCGATCCGGCGCTGGCCGCCGCCTGGCGCGAACGCTGGCAGAAGCAGTTGCAGGGGCGCGGCGTGTTCGTGCGCAGCTCGTCCAATTCCGAGGACCTGCCGGGCTTCAGCGGCGCCGGCCTCTACACCACCGTGCCCAACGTGACGCAGGCCGATGCGCTGGCGCAGGCGGTGCAGACGGTGTGGGCCTCGGTCTACAACTTCGAAGCCTATGAGGCGCGGCGCGCGGCCGGCATCGGCAATGACGCCGTGGTGATGGCGGTGCTGGTGCAGCAGGCGGCGCCTTCCGACAGTTCCGGCGTGATGATCACGCGCGATCCCTTCGACGCCAGCCGCCGCTACGTCACCTACATCTCGGCCAAGCGCGGCCTGGGCATAAAGGTGGTCGAGGGCAAGCGCCAGGCCGAACAGGTGATGTATTCCAGCTGGTCCAAGGCGGTCCAGGTGCTGACCCGGTCCGCGGAGGACACCCAACTGGTGCCGGACGCCGCGGGCGGCGTGCGCGAAGTGCCGATCGAAGGCGCGCGCCAGGTCCTGAACGACGAGCTGGTGGCCCGGCTGGCCGCGGTCGGCGGCCAGGTCAAGCAGCGCCTGGGCGGCGCGGACCAGGACATCGAGTGGGCCGCGGTGGGCGACAAGATCCTGATCCTGCAGGCCCGGCCGTACGTGGACGGTAGCCGCTAAGGGCCAGGCTGGGCGCCGCGTCGGGCTGGACCGCCGCGCGAACGCGGCGCCCTGCCCGCGGGCTCCTCAGATGTGCAGCGCGTGGCCCAGCGCCTTGAGCGCCGCTTCCTGCACGGCTTCGCCCAGGGTCGGATGGGCATGGATGGTGCCCGCCACGTCTTCCAGCGTCGCGCCCATTTCCAGCGACTGGCCGAAGGCCGCCGACAGTTCCGACACGCCGCGTCCCACCGCCTGCCAGCCCAGGATCAGGTGATTGTCGCGGCGCGCCACCACGCGCACGAAGCCGTCGGTGGATTCCAGCGTCATCGCCCGGCCGTTGGCGGCGAACGGGAAGGATGCGGTCAGGCAGTCCAGCCCCGCGCTTTCCACGTCGGCGGGCGACAAGCCCGCCACCACGACCTCGGGATCGGTGAAGCAGACCGCCGGAATGGCCGCGGGCTGGAAGTGGCGGCGCTTGCCCGCCACCAGCTCGGCCACCATCTCGCCCTGCGCCATGGCGCGATGCGCCAGCATGGGCTCGCCGGCAATATCGCCGATGGCCCACACGTCGCGCATGGAGGTGCGGCACTGGTCGTCGATGCGCAGCGCGTTGCCCTTGCGGTCCAGCTGCAGGCTTTCCAGCCCCCAGTCCAGCGTGCGCGGACGCCGTCCCACCGCGATCAGCACGCGGTCGGCCGGCAGCAGGCTCTCGACGCCGGCGGCATCCTGCACCCGCACCGCGTTGCCGGCGCCGTTCAGGCCCAGCACCTTGCGGCCCAGATGCAGGGCCACGCCCATTTTCGCCAGCGCGGCGGCCACGGGCTTGGTAAGTTCGGCGTCGTAGGTCGGCAGGATGCGGTCCTGCGCCTCCACCACGGCCACCTCGGCGCCCAGCTTGCGGTACACGGTGCCCAGTTCCAGGCCGATGTAGCCGCCGCCCACCACCACCAGCTGCTTCGGAATGCTGGAGGGCGACAGCGCCTCGGTGGACGACACCACCATGCCGCCGAAGGGCATGGACGGCAGCGGCGTGGGCTCCGAGCCCGCCGCCAGCAGCAGGTGCTCGCACTGGATGCGGATGGCGCCGGACTCGCCGGCGTCCACTTCCACCGTCTTGCCGTCCAGCAGCCGGGCCCAGCCGCGCACCACTTCCACGCCGTTCTTCTTCAGCAGCGCGGCCACGCCGCCCGTCAGCTTGCCGACGATGCCGTCCTTCCAGGCCACGGTCTGGGCCAGGTCGATGGCGGGCGCCGACACGGAAATGCCCAGCGCCGACTTGCCGGCGTAATGCCGCGCCTTGTCGAATTCCTCGGCGGCGTGGATCAGCGCCTTGGACGGAATGCAGCCGATGTTCAGGCAGGTGCCGCCCAGCTGCGCGCCTTCCACCAGGATGGTCGGCACGCCCAGCTGGCCGGCGCGGATGGCGGCCACGTAGCCGCCGGGGCCGCCGCCGATCACCAGCAAGGTCGTAGTCTTAGTGATCTGGCTCATGCTTACTCCACGAAAAGCAGCGCGGGTTGTTCCAGCAGCGCGCGCACCGCCTGGATGAAGCGCGCCGCGTCCATGCCGTCTACCACGCGGTGGTCGAAGGACGACGACAGGTTCATCAGCTTGCGCGCCACCACGGCGCCATTGCGGATCGCCGGGCGCTCGACAATGCGGTTCACGCCCACGATGCCGACCTCGGGATGGTTGATCACCGGCGTGGTGACGATGCCGCCCAAGGGGCCCAGGCTGGTGATGGTGATGGTCGAACCCGACAGCTCGTCGCGGCTGGCCGTGCCCGTGCGCACCGCCTCGGCCAGCCGGACGATCTCGGCCGCCATGGACCAGAGGTCGCGCGCCTCGGCGTGGCGCATGACCGGCACCATCAATCCGCCGTCGCTTTGCGTGGCGATGCCGATGTGGACCGCGCCATAGCGCGTGACCACGCCGCCCTCGTCGTCATAGCGCGCATTGATCTGCGGAAAGTCGCGCAGCGCCACCACCATGGCGCGCGCCAGAAGCGGCAGCAGCGTGAGCTTGCCGCGCGAAGCCCCCCATTTCTGGTTGAGGCTGGCGCGCAGTTCCTCCAGTTCGGTCACGTCGATTTCCTCGACGTAGCTGAAGTGCGGGATGCGGCGCTTGGACTCGGCCATCTTCTGCGCGATCTTGCGGCGCAGGCCGATGACCGGCACGTTTTCCTCATCGTTGCGCTCGGAATAGGCCACGCCGCCGCGGGCCTGGTTCCCTGCGCCCTGCCCTTGCAGGTAGGCGTCCAGGTCCTCGTGCAGGATGCGGCCGGCCGGGCCGCTGCCGTGCACGTAGCGCAGTTCGATGCCCAGGTCCCAGGCGCGCTTGCGCACTGCCGGCGAGGCCAGCGGCTTTTCGCCGGGCTGGCGGGCGACGGAGGCCGGCGCCTGGCGCGCGGGCCGCGACGGCGCTGCTGGCGTCGGCGTTTTCGCGGGCGCGGCAGGCGCGGCGGCCTT
>NZ_CAHLAR010000009.1 GCF_903652925.1 Achromobacter anxifer
TTCTTAACCCCCGAAAGGGTCGAGTCATACGTCGCTACTCAAAGGAAGTGAGGTATGTGCTTAGACTTGACATCTAAGGTACTTCACTTCTAGTGAGCACTTGATTTCATTGTGCTTTGTGACCGAAGCCACTATGCACTCGCATCAAGCGCCCACACTTATCGGTTGTTTAATTGTTAAAGAGCGGTACTGCTAAATTCTGTACTTCTTACTGCATCTTGCTACCAACTTCACGCTCCGTCGCCTTCGCGACATCGCCGTGTCAGCAGCAGAGAAACGAGATTATGAAGAAGTTTTTATCGCTTGTCAAGTCGGCGTCACATCCATCGTTTCGCCTTCTTGCTTGCGACCTCCTCAGGCCCGCCTCTCCTTAGCAGCTATCGAAATATCAGGGTTAACCCTAATTTTTCGGCAACTGCCAAGCCCAAGATATTAACACTATTTTTGCAGATTGCGCAACTGGCTTTTGCCTAACTTGCTGCAACCCATGCAACAACCGCTTGGCTCTCATTTCTGATTTCCTTGCGGCAGACCGGCTTGGATGACCTTGCCTGACCTGTAGTGCTTGCTTGGCTTCGCCGTTCAAAACCGCCCGAACTGCGAAGGAGCGAGACTATAGCACAAGTTTTTCGCCCGTCACGCGTCGGAGCCAAGAATTTCTTGAATTTCCTCATGCCGGCGTCCGGGCGGGGAAGCCGCGAAAGACGACGGCCCCGGTCTCTCTATATATAGCGATATAGAAAGAACGGGGCCGACGCAGGCGGCGGGCCGCCTACCAGCGGATGTAGTCGGCGTCGCGGAACCGCGCCAGGTCGCGCTTGACGGCGGCTTCGTTCAACAGCCAGGAGGGAGCGCCCAGGTCCTGCAGCATGTGCTCATCCAGGTCCGCCGCCAGTTTGCGCATCCGCGCCTTGTTGCGGCGCTGGCGCAAGGCCTCGAAGAGCGTCGCGATGAGGCTGCGGCGGGGAGCAGCGAACTCGACGGCCGGCGCCGCGTCAGGCTTGGGCGTGGATTGCTGCCGCTCCCTGGGCACAGCCACTAGGGCCGGGGAAGATGAGGTGCAAAGCTGTGCAGACATGATGGGCTCCAGGTGTTTATGCACTTTGGTAAGCGTATTCGCCCAATGCTTGCCTGAAAATCGAATTGTTCTGGGGTTATCGGTAAGCTATGATGACCAATCACCTAAACTCCGGTTCCTGCCATGCGCCTGCCCTTGAGTACTCTCCCCGCTTTCCGCGCCGTGGCCGAGCTGCAGAATCTGCGCGCGGCAGCTGAACGGCTGCACCTGACGCATAGCGCCGTCAGCCAGCAGATCAAGGTGCTGGAAACCCAGCTCGGCTTTCCCTTGTTCGAGCGTAGCGGCCGCGGCATCGTGCTGAATACCGCTGGAGCCGCGTTGTTGTGCAGCGTGCAAGGCGCGATGGCCTTGCTGGATGAAGGAACGATGGCGGCGTCGGCCGCGGCCACCGGCAGCGAGCAACGCCTGCGCGTGTCGGTGCTGCCCTCCTTCGCCCAGCGCTGGCTGCTGCCGCGCATGGCGCGGTGGCGCGCCCGCAATCCGGGTTTGACGCTGGAGATAGAGACTTCGCAGCAACTGGTGGATCTGCTGCGCGACGGCTTCCACGCCGCCCTGCGCTTCGGACGCGGCCCCTGGGCGGGCGTGGAATCGGAACCCCTGTTCGATACCCCCTTGCCGCTGATCGTCCTGGCGTCGCCGGAGACGGCGGCCGCGCTGCCCGACAACACGCCCGAGACCCTGTCGCGCCAACCCCTGCTGGGCGAGCGCGAACTATGGCAATACTGGTTCAACGCCGCAGGCCTGAATACGCCGGTCAACCCGGTGGCGTCGTTCAACGATGCGGGCATGATGATGCAGGCGGCCGAGCAAGGACTGGGCATCACCCTGGGCCGCCAGCTGCTGGCCGCGGACGCGTTGTGCGCGGGCCGGCTGGTGCAGGTGTCGCCGGTCAGCATCGAATATGAACAAGCGCAGACCTATCACTTGGTCTACCGGCCCAGCCTGCGCGATTGGGCGCCCCTGGTCGAGTTGAAACAGTGGCTGCGCGACGAGCTGGAGATGTCGCGCCACAACCTGACCGCGCCCCCGTCCGATTCCTGCAAGGATCAATAGGCGAAAAAAAAGGTAAAGCAGCCAGAGCTCCTTTACCCCTACCAAATCGCGGCGCCCTGCGGAAACCACGATCCGCAGACCGGAATCCGCTACGCACGGATGAACCGGCAGGCGCCGCGGCGGCGGCAGCCACAGTTCGCGGGAGGCCTCTCAGGCCACCTTGCGCGCAGCCGGTTTGGCCGGCCGCATCGTATCGGTTTCGTTGAAGCGCTGATGCCAGGAGAACGCTTCCTCCAGCAGATGCGGGGTCTGCCCGCCGCGCTCGCAAGCCCGGTCGAAATAGTCCTGCAAGGCCTCGCGGTACGACGGGTGCACGCAATGCTGGATGACGGCGCGGGCGCGCTCGCGCGGGGCCAGGCCGCGCAGGTCCGCCAGGCCGCATTCCGTGACCAGCACGTCCACGTCGTGCTCGGTGTGATCCACATGGGACACCATGGGCACCACGCTGGAGATGTCGCCGTTCTTGGCCATGGACTTGGACACGAAGATCGCCAGGTGCGCATTGCGCGCGAAATCCCCCGATCCGCCGATGCCGTTCATCATGTGCGTGCCGCCCACGTGCGTGGAGTTCACATTGCCGTAGATGTCGAATTCCAGCGCCGTGTTGATGGCGATGATGCCCAGGCGGCGGACAATCTCGGGCGCATTGCTGATCTCCTGCGGACGCAGCACGATGCGTTCGCGGTAGTGCTCCATATTGGCCAGGATCTTTTCATAGACCGGCTTGGACACCGTGATGGACGAAGCGGACGCGAACGCCAGCTTGCCCTGGTCCAGCAGCTCGATCGCGCTGTCCTGCAGCACTTCGGAGTACATCGTCAGGTTCTCGAAGCTGGACGACTCGAAGCCGTGCAGCACCGCGTTGGCGATGGTGCCGATGCCTGCCTGCAGCGGCAGCAGCTCGTTCGTCAGGCGGCCTGCGTCGACCTCGCGCCGAAGGAAGGCGTTGATGTGGCCGGCGATGGCATTGGTTTCCTCATCGGGCGGCAAGGCATTGGACGGGCTGTCCGGCTCCTGCGTGATGACGATGGCTGCGATCTTGGACGGGTCCACTTCGATGAACGTCTGGCCGATGCGCTGGTCCGCCGACACCAGGCCGATGGGCTTGCGCGCCGGCCGGTCGCCGGGCACGTAGATGTCGTGCAGGCCTTCGATGGCGGCCGGCACGCTCATGTTCAGTTCGACGATGATCTTGTCCGCCTGCTGCGCAAAGGAAGCGGAATTTCCCACCGACATCGTCGGCACGATGGAGCCGGTCTCGGTGATGGCGGCAGCCTCGATGATGGCCACGTTGATCGGACCGATGTGGCCGGCGCGCAATTGCTCGACAGTCTCGGACAGATGCTGGTCGATGAAGGCGATCTCGCCCTGGTTGATCTTGCGCCGCAGGGTCGTGTCAACCTGGAACGGCATGCGGCGCGCCAGCGCGTTGGCCTGAGCCAGCATCTTGTCCGTGTCGTGGCCCAGCGAGGCGCCGGTGATCAGCGTGATGGAGAACGGCTCGCGCTCGGCGCGGGCCGCCAGCGCCGCCGGCACCGATTTACAGTCGCCCGCGCGGGTGAAACCGCTCATGCCGACGGTCATGCCGTCCTGAACCAGCAAGGCCGCCTGATCGGCGGAAGTGATCTTGGCGCGCAGCCCAGGGTGGCGGATACGGTCGAGATGCATGGTGTCTCCAGAATTAAGGGCCTATGGCCAGCGGCGGGGCGCGGCGTCGCCGCCTTGGCGCCCAGGCGCCGTCTGACGCGGCGTTTCCCGAGGTTCCCTGGCCGCGACTTGGCTGCCAGGGAACGAATTTTCGGCAGTATAGGAAGGCCGGCTCAAATCTCGTAATGACTTAAAATCATCCAAACCAGTCGCTTTTTTCATCGTTTGAATGTTCTGCGCGTTGCGCAAGGAAATCCCGGTCCATGGACGTGCGCGCATTGCGGTACTTCGTCGAAACCGTCAGGCACGCCAGCTTCACGCAGGCGGCCAAGGCGCTCTTCGTCACGCAGTCGACGGTGAGCAAGATGATCCGCCAGCTGGAAGAAGAAGCCGGCACGCCGCTGCTGATCCGCGACGGCCACACGGCCCGCCCCACCGACACCGGCCGGGTCATGTACCAGCGCGGCCTGCAAGTGCTGGAAACGATGCGCCAGCTGCAGGAAGAATTGCGCCAGACCGCGGACCTGCGCCGCGGCGCGCTGGAGGTCGGCATTCCGCCCATGATCAATCTGCTGTTCACGCCGGTGGTCAAGCGCTTCCGCGAGCTGCACCCGGACATCCACCTGACCCTGCGCGAAGGTACCGGCCAGGCGGTGGAAGGCCTGGTCGCAAGCGGCGAGCTGGAACTGGGCGCGACCATCCTGCCCGTGGCGCCGGACAGCGGCCTGGCCGTCCAGCCTTTCGGCAGCTACCCGATCTGGGTGATAGGCCCGCCCGACGCGCCCTGGGCCGGCAAGACCTCGCTGCCGCTCGCCGCCCTGCGCGACGCGCGGCTATTGATACCCACGGACGACTTCGCCATGACGCGCCGCCTGCGGCAGGCCTTTGCCGACGCCGGCTTCCAGCCCGGCATCGCGGCCCAGAGCGCGCACTGGGACTTCCTGGTGGCGATGGCCTCCGCCGGCCTGGGCGTGGCGCTGCTGCCCGAACCCCTGATGCAGCGCATGAAGACGCGCGGCCTGAGCACGGCGAAGCTCGCCAAGTCGGGCATGCAGTGGGAAGTCGGCCATATATGGCAGCAGTCCGGCTACCTGTCCTATGCCGCCCGAGCCTGGCTGGACGTGTGCGACGCCGTGCTGGGCAAGCCGAAAAAAGGCCCGCAACGCGGCGCCCTGCCAGCCTGAGCTGCAGCCAGAGCCGGCCAGCGTTGCTACCAAGACCGGCCTGAGCCGCTGCCAGACTGGGTTCCTTCCAGACCGGGTTCCTTCCAGACTGAGTTCCTTCCGGACTGAGCTTCTTCCCAGACCCAGTTCCTTCCAGACTGAGTTGCTTCCAAACGTTGGCCTCGTAAACTTGGTTTGCGGGCAAACCCGGTCGCTGGACCGGAGACCAGGCCCTGCCGCCTATCCGACCCTGTTTCTCCCCCCCCGGTCCGCGCGGTCTCCCCAAGGCTCGCGGCGTCCTCGAAAAAGGGGGCCACAGCGCTCGTTTTTGTTGCAACGGACAGGGCGGCGGCTTGCTATGCTCCCGCCTCGATGCGAGCCACTCGCCCTGAAACATGACACAGACTTTCCTTCCCCTGCCCGCGCGCGACCGCCGCGCGCGCCACTCCGTTTTCGTGGCGTTGCTGGCGGCGCTGCTGCTGGCGCTGTTCCTGCTGCCGGCCCACGCCGCGGCGCCCCCCACACCCGCCGACACGGAAGCCACGCTGGCCGCCGCGCGCAAGCAGATCGACGACATCCGCAAGCGGGTCGCCGACGAAACCGATGACGCCACCCTGGTCAAGCAGCGCGGCGACGCGTTGGACATCCAGTCCAAGGCCGACGCGGCGGCCGAGGCCCTGACTCCGCAGTTGTCCAGCGTGACGGCCCGGCTGAGCGAACTGGGTTCGCCGCCGGAAGGCGTCAAGGAAGCGCTCGACGTGGCGGCCCAGCGCATGCAGCTGGAAAAGAACAGCCGGGCGCTGGACGCCCAGATCAAGCTGGCCAGGCTGCTGTCCGTGGATGCCGGCCAGACCGCCGAACAGATTTCGGCGCAACGGCGCACGCAGTTCCAGGCGCGCCTGGGCGAACGGCGCGACTCATTCCTGTCCGACCAATTCTGGACCGAGTTCCGCGAGGAATTCCCGCGCGACCTGGAGCGCCTGGAAGTCCTGCGTGACGACCTGTCCACCGCCGTCGGGCAAACGCCCAAATGGGGCTGGCTGCTGCTGGGCTCCGCGATCGCGCTGGCGATCGCCCTGCGCGTGGCCATCGGCCGGATCCTGCTGCGAGTGACGGCCACCCGGGTCCCGCCCGGACGCCTGCGCCGCTCCTTCCTGGCAGTCACGCACCTGGTCCTGGCCGTGGCCACGCCCGGCGTCATCGCGCTGCTGATCCACATGGGGCTGGACTGGAATTCCCAGCTCAGCGACAACACCTCGTCGCTGCTGGCGAACCTGGTCGCCACGGTCTGTTTCGGCGGCTATGTGTCCGGACTGGGCTATGCGCTGCTGTCCGCGAACCGGCCGTCGTGGCGCCTGCCGCCCATCAGCGACGCGGTAGCGACGCGCCTGCGCTGGCTGCCCGGCGTGCTGGGCGTACTGGTGGTGATGATCTGGCTGGCCGAGCGCCTGCCGGTGCTGCTGAACGCCAGCCTGACCACCACCATCACGCTGACCGGCATCGTCGCCGTCCTGACGATGGCGACGCTGGGCGCGGTGCTGGCCATCAGCCGCCGGCTGCGGCGCCAGGCCATGCAGGAGAACGACGCGCCGATCCCTTTCTGGGTGTCCTTGCTGCTGGGCGCGGTCTGGACCGTGCTGATCCTGAGCCTGGCCAGCCTGCTGGCCGGCTACGTGGCCTTCGGCAGCTTCCTGGTCAAGCAGGTACTGTGGGTGCTGATCGTGCTGGCGTCCGCCTATCTGCTGTCCACGCTGATCGAGGATGGCTTCAGCACGCTGCTGGGCACCTCGCACCGCGACGGCGGCGACCACGAAGCGCCCAGCATGCGCGACCAGGCGGCCGTGCTGCTGTCCGGCGTGGGCCGGGTGGCCGTCGGCCTGCTGGCTGTCATCCTGCTGCTGGCGCCCTTCGGCGAAGCGCCGATGGACCTGCTGCAGCGCTTCGACCAGCTGCGCAAGGGCCTGGCGATCGGCGAGGCCCAGATCCGTCCGGGCGCCGTGCTGCAGGCGCTGATGGTGCTGGCGCTGTCGCTGCTCGCGGTAAAGATGCTCAAGCGCTGGCTGTCCAACCGCTACCTGCCCACGACCGAGCTGGACCCCGGCATGCAGCTGTCGGCCGCCACGCTGTTCGGCTATGCCGGCTTCGTGATCGCGGTGGCGCTGTCGCTCTCGGCGGCGGGCATCGGCCTGGAACGCGTGGCCTGGATCGCGAGCGCGCTGTCCGTGGGTATCGGTTTCGGCCTGCAGGCGGTGGTGCAGAACTTCGTCTCGGGCCTGATCCTGCTGGCGGAACGTCCCGTCAAGGTCGGCGACTGGGTTTCGCTGGGCGGCGTGGAAGGCGACATCCTGCGCATCAACGTCCGCGCCACGGAAATCCAGATGGGCGACCGCTCCACGGTGATCGTCCCGAACTCGGAGTTCGTCACCAAGACCGTGCGCAACGTGACCCGCTCGAATCCGCTTGGCCTGGTGCAGATCAAGCTGCCCATGCCGCTGTCCACCGACGCCGAGCAGGTGCGCGAACTGATCCTGCAGGCTTTCTCGGACCATGAGGACGTGCTGGACACGCCGGCGCCCAATGTGTTCCTGGACGGCATCGACGGCGGACACCTGATCTTCAACGCCAAGGGCTACGTCTCGTCGCCGCGCGCGGCCTATGGCGTGCGCAGCGCCCTGCTGTTCACCGTGCTCAAGCGCCTGCACGACGCCGGCCTGGAAGTATCGTCGCCGCCCACCATGCTGCTGGCCTCGGCGCCGCAGCCGGCGGCGCCCCTCGCGGTGGCGCCGCCCGCCCAGACCTAAACGCCGCGCTTTCCGCCACGCCCGCGGCCCGCAGCAGGCGGACCGGGGCGCGCCGCCTTAATCGGGCAAACTCAGCCGGGCAAACTCAGCCCGGCGAACCCAACCCGGCAAACTCAAGCCCTGCAAGTTCAGCCCGGCGAGTACAGGTCGGCGTATGTCCGATTGCGCAGCGGCGGCACGGACAGCGCGGCGCTCTGCACGCTGCGCACCGGATAAGCCTGCGCCTCCGGCACAGGGGGTTGCGCCGGCGCCGGCCGGTCGGCCACGACCGGACCCGAAGGCGCCGTTTGCGCGACCGCGCTGCTGTCGAAACGATGGTCCGCCGTCGTCAAGGCGGGATTGGTGCACAGTCCCTGCGCCACCAGCGCCGCCTTGGTGCGGTCGTCGGTCTGGCACAGGATGTCGATGGCCGCGGTCTCCAGGCGGCGCGAACGATCCGCGTCCTTGGTCGATGCCGCCGCCTGCATGGTGCGTTCGAAGTTGCGCCGCAGGCTGCACTTCTGATCCTCGATCGGAATTGCGACGTTCATGCCGAAACCCACCACGGCGCCGCCGCCTCCCGCCGAGACCATGCAGCTGTCGGACGAAAAGGAACCGTAGAAACTCTGTCCGCCCAAGGGCGGCACGCTGCGCACCGTGCTGGTCCCGCTGTTGTTGGAGTTCAGCGTGATGCCCTGGTTGTTGCCGGCGTTGGTCGAACCCGATGACGCCGACGTCGTCGCGCTGGAACTGCTGGTCTGGGCGCTGGCGGAAAACGCAGCCAGCGACAGGGAAATGGCAAGCACTAAAGTCTTCATGATGTCCCCCCACACCGGACGGCCGGGGCCGTCCGGTTCCTTGGGTCAGTGATTGAAACCGCCGACGCCGCCCACCGGGCCGATGCCGTGTATCGATCCGAAAGCTCCCACGTTCACCGCATGGAATGATCCCGTCGCCGAAGCGCTGGTATCCGTCTTGGCAAACGTGGCGCTGCCGTTGGCGATGCTGTCGCCCACCATGATGGGCGCGTTGCCCGTCATGGAGCCCGACGAATCGCTATTGGCGTACTGCCGCGTGCTGGTGACGACTTGCGTGCCGTCCCGGTTGAAGGTGCCTCCGACTTCCGAAACGCCGCCCGTCATGCCGAACGACACCTGGCTGGAAGTGCCATAGCCGTTGATCTGGGTGGCGGCCACCGAACTACCGGTGGAGATGGATGATGCCGTGCCATTGATTGCGCCGGCGTGGCCCGTCACCGATCCGCCGACCTGGCCTGCGGCAAAGGCCGAGGCGGCGAACAAGGACAACGCGGCGGCTGCTGCGAGCTTTTTCATTTGAGCTCCTCCTGCTCCGTGCAAGCACGGATTCACGATTACCGGCGACCGACCGGCGCGGACCGTTACCGCTCAGCACCACGCCAGATCCATGACGAAAGGCGTGGGACTTTCGTATTGGTACGGAATGATTGCGCCGTCCTAGGCAAGTCGATATCGGTTAAACGGGCGACCGAGTTCCGCAGGAGGAGAAGCAGCCCGAAAACATTCAGCCAAATTTAGGGGAATCTTGCGCCCGCACCGTGCGTATGGACGAGAGCGGACAGCCGCCGCCTGCGTGGCGAAGCCGGATTTTCAACTTTATGGATGGGATGGAGGGAGCCTGACTCGGGCAACTTCCCTAGCGCGCACACCCTAGGCGCAACAGGGACTCGAGCGTGCCGCCCGGGATTTTCAGCGATACTACGGCGGCCGGCCGGGCGCTACCCGGCCTTATCCGTAGGGAGACAAGACCATGATCCAGGAGATTGCCAGCATCCATGTCCGCGAAGGACAGGAAGCGCTGTTCGAGGCCGGCGTCGCGCAGGCAAAGCCGTACTTCCTGCGCGCCCGCGGCTGCCATGGCGTCGAGCTATACCGCAGCATCGAACAGCCGCAGCGCTACACGCTGGTCGTGGACTGGGAAACCGTCGAAAACCACATGGTGGATTTCCGCGAATCCAGCGATTTCCAGGAATGGCGCAAGCTGGTGGCGGGCTTCTTCGTCGAGCCGCCCCAAGTGCATCACGAGCAGAAAGTGATCTGACGGCAAGACCGGCCGGCGGCGCAAGACGCGCCGCCGCCATCAAGCCTGTTCGGGCGGATCGTCGTACTTGCGCGCGCTGCCGCGGAACACGTCGGCCGGATACTTCCGCGCATTCTTGACCATCTTGCCGGCAACGGCATCCGCGATATCGATGCCGAGCTGGTCCGCCAGGGCCACCAGGTACATCTGCACATCGGCTATCTCGTCCGCAACGTCGGCCAGCTTTTCCGGCGGCATCTGGCGCGAAGCGTCCTCGCTCAGCCATTGGAACAGGGACACGAGCTCGCCCGCCTCCCCGGCCAAGGCCATCGCCAGGTTCTTCGGCGTATGGAACGGCTGCCAATCCCGTTCCTCGGTAAACCGGCGCACGGCGAGCCGGATCTGTTCCAGGTCGGACATCGGCGCTCCTAGCCCGCCGCCAGGCGGGAACTGGCTGCCAGCGCCACGGCCACGGTCGTGCGCACGTCGGCCAGCGCACGGTGAGTGGGATCGGAGGCGCCCACGTGGCGCGCCAGGATTTCCAGCTTGTGCGACGGCAGCTCGGGCCACGCGCGCCGGGCCAGCGCCAGGGTGCAATGCGTGGGGTTGGAAAACGGCATGCCGGTCTGCTCGGCCGCCGCGCCCAGGAAGCGCCGGTCGAACGAAGCATTGTGGAAAAACACCGGCAGGTCTTCGACGAAATCGAGAAAGCTGGAAAACGCCTGCCTCACCGGCACGCCGTGACGGTCGACTTCCGCCTGCGTGATGCCGGTCAGCCTGCTGATGAAGGGCGGCACTGGACCGCGCGTGCGCACGACCTGCGTGTACTCGCGCTCCAGCGTACCCTCGGCGCCGACGCGGACCGCGGCGAATTCCAGGATTTCGCACGTCGCCGTGGACAGGCCGGTGGTTTCCAGGTCGGCCACGATGAAGGGGCCGCGCAAGGCATGCAGCGCGGCGGTCAGGGTTTCGGCCCCCGGCTTGCGCGCCGGCGCCGCGGCCGGGCTGCCCGCGCGCGGCCGCCGGTAGAAGAACGTCACGGCCTTACTCCGCCGGCCGCAAGGGCGCGAAACGCGGCGTGCCGTCGGGCATCTGGCCGAAGAACATTTCCGCCGGGCGCACCCACAGCCCGCGCTCGTGTGGCCACAGGTGTTCGTAGACGACCAGGGACTCCTCGGTCTCGGAGTGGCGGGCGGTGCCCAGGTAGAGATAAAGGCCGCCCTTGTAATGGCGGTGCGAGGCGAGAGCCAGGGCTTCGGATTCGGTCATGGACGGTTGCCGCAAATGACGCGGCCCGGGCGGAATGGCTCCTGCCCGGGCCTGCGGGTTCAGATCAATACCGTCTTTATAGCGCATCGGCCTCTTGAGGACCGTGCCTCTGGTCCGGGCCTCTGGTCCAGGTCTTAGGTCCCGGCCTCAGTAACACACGTACTGCAATTCCGCCTGGGCTTGCAGCGGCGCGTTGGCGGCCGGCCGGGCGCGGAGGGCCGGCGCGACCGGTCTGATCGTCTCGGCCGGCAGGGCGCGGCGCGGCGCCTGGCTTTCCGCCGCGCCGGCGCGCTGCGTGATGTCCTCGGTCACCTCGCCCAGCTTGGCGGACTGGGCCAGCGATACCTCGACCACCTCGGCCATGATCTGGGTGACGCGGCGGGATGAGGCCACGATGTCGTCCATGGTCGTGCCGGCCGACTGCACCTGGCGCGCTCCGCTCTCGACCTGCTCGACCGAGGACGTGATCAGCGTCTTGATCTCCTTGGCGGCGGCGGCGCTGTTCTGCGCCAGGCTGCGGACCTCGGCCGCCACGACGGCAAAGCCCTTGCCGTGCGAGCCGGCGCGGGCCGCCTCGACCGCGGCGTTCAAGGCCAGGATGTTGGTCTGGAAGGCGATCCCGTCCATGACCCCGATGATCTCCGAGATGCGGCGCGAACTCTGGGTGATTCCGCCCATGGTCCGCACCACGTCCTGCACCGTGTTGCCGCCCTGCTCCGCCACGCGACAGGCGTCCTGCGCCAGCGTATTGGCCTGGCCCGCGCGTTCCGCGTTTTCGGTCAGGCCCTGGACCGCGACACGCAGGGTCTGGGCGGCGGTGAAGCGCCGCGTGATGTCGGTGGCGTACTTGACGACCTTGACCGGCCTGCCCTCGGCATCGAAGATCGGGTTGTAGCTGGCCTCGATCCAGACCTGGCGGCCGCCCTTGCCGATGCGCAGATACTGGCCGGTGTCGTGCTCGCCGTTGCGCAGCTTGCGCCAGAACTCCTTGTACGCCCCGCCGCGCGCCTCTTCCGGCGGCACGAACATGCTGTGATGGCGGCCGACGATCTCGTCGGCGCGGTAGCCCACCGCGGCCAGGAACAGATCGTTGGCGCGGATGATGGTGCCGTCCAGCTCGAATTCGATGATGGCCTGCACCTTGGAAATCGCCGCCAGCTGGCCCTCGACGTCCGCCTGCCGCTGCTGCTGCGCGGTGATGTCGACGGCGTACTTGACCACCTTCAGCAGCCGCTGCCGGCGGTCGAAGATCGGGTTGTAGGACGCCTGCAACCAGACGTCGTGCCCATCCCGGCAAATCCGCCGGTAGCGCCCGGCATCGTGCTCGCCTCGCCGCAGCCGGTCCCAGAACTGCTCATAGGCGGCCGACTCGCGCTCGCCGGGGTCGACGAACATGCGGTGATGCCGCCCGACGATCTCGTCCAGCGCATAGCCCATGGTGGTCAGGAAATTCGCGTTCGCTGCCAGCACGTGGCCGTCCAGGTCGAACTCGACGACGGCCTGGGCGTTGTGGATCGCTGCGATCTGCCCAAGCATGTCCGCCTTCTGCATGCCGCGGTCCGCGCGCAACAGTTGGCTGAGGGGAATCCATTTCATCGTGACGTCTCCTACCCGGTATCGGGTGGTTTGATGCCGTTCGACCTATCTGCCGCGAGACAAATGGATATATTTATCTAACAATTTGCAAATATTTAATCTTAAAAATGAGGGAGTCTCAAGATTTTCTAGAGACCCCTCAAAAATAAATTGGCATTCAGCAACACGAGGGTTTGCCCCAACTCAAGCGGCGTCCAATTCGCGATATTGGCGAAAGATTCCTTCCCCGAAGGGCAGGCGCCTGCCGCTTTCGAAATAAGGCTGCAATTCCGCCAGCGCCGCCACGCGCGCATGCAGCGCCATGACGTTCGGATAGCGGATGGCCAGCGTGGCCATGCGTTTGGGAAAGGCGTAGAGCAGGCCGTCGACCAGGTGGAACAAGGACAGATCCACATAGGTCCAGCGCTTGCCGCCAGCCAGCCAGGCCTGCGGCCCGTCCAGCACGCGCTCGAAGTAGCCCAGGAACTTGGGCATGCGCTCTTCGCGGAAACTGCGCGCGCGGCGCTTGGCCTCCACTTTCTGGTCTTCGTAGTATTCGCTGGCGGAAATCGGATGATGCGTGTCGTGCGCCTCGGCCACCATGTCGGCGATGGTGAGCTGCAGCTGGTTCACCCATAGCCGCCCCTCCAGCGATTCCGGCGCCAGTCCGTGTTTTTCGCCCAGGAACAGCAGGATGTTGGCGGTCTGCGCCAGCGTCATCTTGCCCGCCACCAGATAAGGCGGCGCGAACGGAGGATGCTTGCGCGCCGAGCTCAGGTCCGCGACCAGCGTGCCTTCGTCGGCGCCCGGCTGGCGCGCGCATTCGCGATAGGGAATGCCGCCGGCTTCCAGCGCCAGGCGCACGAATTCGCCGCGTCCGGGTATGCCGTCCCAGTACCAAAGGTCATAGGTCATGCCGTCTCCTTGCGTTGATGAGCCCAGGGCCTGCCCGCGCCGGAACCGGCCGTGCGCAGGCCCTACGCGGGAAACACGCTGATTCCGCCCTCGCGGCCGGCCGCCTGCTGATACTGCCGCGGCGACTGGCCGAAATGCGCGCGGAAATCGCGCGAAAAATGAGCGCCGTCCGCAAACCCGCAGTCCAGCGCGATCTGCGTGATGCTGCTGGGATTGTTCAACAGCAGCCAACTGCCGTACTCCAGCCGTAGCTGCCGCTGGAACGCCATGGGCGACATGCCCGTGGCCAGCCGGAACGCGCGTTCCAGCTGCCTGCGTCCCACGCCGACATAGCGCGCGATCGCATCCAGCGGCGGCGGGTTGTCGATGCGCTGTTCGATGAAGTGCGCGGCCTGGCGCACGCGCAGGTCCTGGATGCCCGACAGGTCCGTGCGGAAATGGGCCTGCGGCACGCGCCCCGGCCGCACGCCTTGCAGCATCATGTGGCGCATCGCCTGTTGCGCCTTGTCGCGTCCGCAATGCCGCGCCACCAGGTACAGGGCCAGATCGATGGCGGCCGTGGAGCCGGCGCAGGAAATCAGGTCGCCTTCATCCACGAACAGGCGGTCCACCACCGCGCGGGTGTCGGGAAAGCGCTCGCGGAACGTGTCCAGCACGTTCCAGTGCACGCAGACCGTGCGCGGCCCGATGACGTCCGCCTGCGCCAGCGCGAAGGTGCCCGTGCAGATGCCCAGGAGCCGCACCCGCTGCACCGCCGCCAGCCGCAGCCAGTCGCGCAGCGGCTCGGGCAGGCGGCCGTTGAAGTAATCGTTGCCGCCGCATACCGCCACATAGTCGAACTGCGTGGGATCGTCCGGCAGGCTGTCTGCCACCTCGATGGTGAGGCCGGCGCTGGAACAGCGCGGCTTGCCGTCCCAGCTCATGACGCGCCACGCGGTATGGATCTGGCGGCTGCGTCCGCCGTGGTCGCCCGCCAGCCGCAGCACGTCCACCAGGCCGGCAAAGGCGGCTAGCGTGAACTGGTCCAGCAGCACGATACCCACGGTCAGTGCGGGTTTCCCCCGAGGCTGGCCGCTGAGCTCATCGTCATAGGAGAAAGACGGAATTGCGGCGGGCGTGGCGGTATCCATGTCGCAATTATTCAAGTTTTTGTCCCAGGCCTTCAAGCTGGTTTTCCCGGGGATCGACCAAGATGTGTCCATGGCAACGTCCTGCCGCGCCGCGCGCGGCGGGAACGGGCCGATAAATCGACAAGGGGAATTGGACATGGCAACACACACTAGCCGCGCGATCCGCGCCGCCTTGCTGGGAGCCGGACTGCTGGCCGCCAGCCAGGCGCTGGCCCAACAGCAGAAAATCACCGTCGCCTGGTACGGCGGCAACTGGGGCGACGCATTCCGCGCCTGCGTGGCCGAGCCCTACACCAAGGCCACCGGCGTGACCGTCGTTCCCGAAGTGGGAACGTCCACGACCACGCTGGCCAAGCTGCAGCAGCAGAAAAGCGCGCCCACCATCGACGTCGCCTGGATGGACGGCGGCATCAGCGAACTGGCCGCCGAAGCCGGCGTGCTGGACACGCTGGACCCTGCCGGCATTCCCAACCTGAAGAACGTCATCGACCAGGGCGTGTACCGCAACGCCGGTGGCGCCTACGCGGTCAGCACCGGCTACTACTCGCTGGGCATCGCCTACAACACCAAGGAAGTGCCCCAACCGCCGACCAGCTGGAAGGACTTGTGGAAACCCGAGTACGCCGGCGCCGTCGCCATTCCTTCACCGGCGAATTCCTCCGGCGTGCCGTTCATCTTCTTCCTGGCGCGGGTGTTCGCCATCGACCCGTCCAACCTGGCGCCGCTGTACGCCAAGCTGGCCTCGCTGGACACGGCGCTGTTCTTCGACAGTTCAGGCGCCGCCACCAATGCCTACCAAAGCGGCGAGGCCATCATCGGCGCGCACTTCAACGTGGGCGCCTGGGACCTGATCGACAAGGGCCTGCCCATCGGCTTTGCCGTGCCCAAGGAAGGCGCCTGGGCCACGGATGCGCGCCTGCACCTGGTCAAGAACGCGCCGAACAAGGCCGCCGCGCAGAAGTTCATCGACACGGCGCTCACGCCCGACGCCGCCGCCTGCCTGGCCACGCGCCTGTACCTGGGCCCGGCCGTCAAGGACGTGCAGGTGTCCAAGGACGTGGCCCGCAAGCTGCCGTGGGGCGCCGAAGGCTCGGTCAAGAACCTGAGCCTGTTCGACTGGAACCTCATCAACAGTCGCCGCGCCGAGGTCACGGACGCCTGGAACCGCCAGGTTGCCCGCAAGCGCTAGACCAGGATCGAACATGCCCGCTTTGCTCACCATCGAAGGCGTATCGATGCGGTTCGGCGCCTATCAGGCGCTGGACCGCATCGACCTGGAAATCCAGCAGGGAGAGTTCGTGGCCTTGCTGGGCCCCAGCGGCTGCGGCAAGACCACCCTGCTGCGTTCGATAGCCGGATTCCTGCGGCCCGAATCGGGCCGCATCCTGATCGACGGCCAGGACATCAGCCGCCTGGCCGCGCACCATCGGCCGCTGAACACGGTGTTCCAGAACTATGCGCTGTTTCCGCACATGAGCGTGCTGGAAAACGTGGCCTATGGTCCGCGCCGCCAGGGCGCGTCGAAGCAGGCGGCGGCCGAGCGCGCCCGCTCGGCGCTGGACATGGTCGGCCTGGCGGACTTCGGGCCGCGCTATCCCCGCGAAATGTCCGGCGGCCAGCAGCAGCGCGTGGCGCTGGCGCGCGCCATCGTGAACCAGCCCAAACTGCTGTTGCTGGACGAGCCGCTGTCGGCGCTGGACCTGAAGCTGCGCAAGCGCATGCAGCTGGAACTCAAGCATCTGCAGGCCAAACTGGGCATCGCCTTCATCTTCGTCACGCACGACCAGGAAGAAGCCATGACCATGGCGGACCGCGTGGTCGTCATGCACGCGGGCAAGATCGAACAGGTGGGCGGCGGGACCGAGATCTACCGCCATCCCGCCACCCGCTTCGTGGCCGAGTTCATCGGCGACGCCAACTTCATGCCCTACACCGCCAGCGGCGGCGAATTGCTGTTGGACGCCCAGGGACTGCGCGTGCCGCACGCGGACCGGACCGCGCCCGCGCGCGGCGTCGCCGTGCTGCGGCCCGAAGACCTGCGCCTGGCCGATGAATCCGCGGCGCACGGGTTGAGCGGCAAGGTCACCGACGTCATCAACGTGGGCAGCCACTGCATGATCCACGTGGACATCGGCGGGCAAGTCCTGGTGGCGCGCCACGGCGGCATCGCGCCGTCCGGCCTGGGCCCAGGCGCCACGGCGCATCTGGCCTTCGCGCCGGAACACCTGCACCTGATCGGTGAGCAGCCATGAACCTGCGCGCCTGGCGTTCGCCCTGCCTGCTGCTGGCGGCTCCCGTGCTGTTCTTCGCGGCCTTTTTCCTGGCCCCGCTGGCGGTGGTGGCGCTGGCCAGCATCACGGGCGGCGCCGACGGCCTGACCCTTACCCCGCAGCAATACCTGCGCGTGCTGGGCGACCAGTACCACTGGGACGTGATCCTGGTGACTTTCCGGCTGGCGTTCTTCACCACGGTCGCCTGCGTGATCCTGGGCTATCCGCTGGCCTGGTACCTGGTGCGCGTGGTGCGCTGGAAGGCCTGGCGGCGCTTCTGCGTGATCCTGCTGGTGGTGCCGCTGTTCACCAGCAATATCGTGCGCGCCTTCGGCTGGATGGTGCTGCTGGGCCGCAACGGCCTGGTCAACCAGGCCCTGGTGGGCGCGGGCGTCGCCGACCGCCCCGTGCGCTTCATCGGCACCGAGCTGGGCATCCTGATCGGCATGGTCTACGTGCTGCTGCCCTTCGTGGTGCTGGCCGTGGGCAATGCGCTGGCCCGCGTCGATCCGGCCTGCGAGCAGGCATCGGCCGACCTGGGCGCCAGCCCCGCGGCGACCTTCTTCCACATCACCTGGCCGCTGACCCTGCCTGGCGTGGTGTCGGGCGCCATCATGGTCTTCACCCTGGCGGTCAGCGCCTACGTGACGCCGGCCCTGCTGTCCGGCGGGCGCGTGTCGGTGCTGTCCATGCTGATCTTCCAGCAGTACAGCACGGTGTTCGACTTCCATTACGGCGGCGCGCTGAGCATGGTGCTGCTGGTGTTCACCCTGATCCTGGTGGCGCTCGCGAACCGCGCCGCCGTCCTGCCGGGAGCCGCGCGATGATCGCCCGCAACCTGATCCGCCTGATCGCCCTGGGCGTGCTGGCCTACCTCGCGCTGCCGCTGGTGGTGATCCTGGGTTCCTCGTTCACGGCCACGCCGTACCTGGCGTTTCCGCCCAAGGGCTTTACGCTGGAGTGGTACCGCACCCTGCTGGTCGAAGCCGGCTATGTCGCCGCGTTCACCACCAGCACGGTGCTGGCCCTGGCGGCCACGGCCGCCGCCGTGCTGCTGACGGTGCCCGCGGCGCTGGCGGTGGCGCGCCACGAGTTCCCGGGCAAGGCCGCGCTGACCTCGGTGCTGATGTCGCCGCTGGTGCTGCCCCACATCGTGCTGGGCGCGGCGCTGCTGCAGTACGGCGCCTACTTCGGCCTGACGCGCAGCTTCCTGTCCCTGCTGATCGGGCACATCGTCATCATCGCGCCCTTCGTGCTGCGGTCCACGCTGACCCTGCTGACGCCGGAACAGCGCGCGCTGGAAGAGGCATCGGCCGACCTGGGCGCGAACCCCTGGACGACCTTCTTCCTGGTGGTGCTGCCGCAGATCCGGCCCGGCATCGTCACCGGCTCGATCTTCGCGTTCATCTCTTCGTGGATCAACGTGGAGCTGTCCATTTTCAACACCACGGCGGACCTGAACACCATCCCCGTGAAGCTCTTCAACTATGTGCAATACACGATAGATCCGACCATCGCAGCCGTATCGGGCGCCACGATCGTGGTTGCGGTGATCGCCATCGTCATCCTGGATTTGACCGTCGGGCTGGACATGCTGTCCGAACGCGGCAAATAACCTTTCTTCCCTACCTTACCTGTCTGGAGCCACAGTCATGCGCAAGCAAGACGCGTTCGATGTCATCTATACCCATACCGAAGGCGAGCCCCTGTGCATCGTGCATAGCGGCATCCCCTACCCCGCCGGCTCCACCATCCTGGAGAAGCGCGCCTTCCTGGAACAGAACTACGACTGGCTGCGCAAGGCGCTGATGCGCGAGCCGCGCGGCCACAAGGACATGTTCGGCGTGTTCCTCACGCCGCCGTCCAGCCCCGAGTACGACGCCGGCCTGATCTACATCGACGGCACGGAGTATTCGCACATGTGCGGCCACGGCACCATCGCGGTCAGCATGGCCATGGTGGCCAACGGCCTGGTGCCGCGCGGCAAGGACGGCATCACCAAGATCCGCTTCGAAACCACCGCCGGCCTGGTCGTGTCGGAAGTGGCGTCCGAAGGCGACAACGTGCTGTGGACCCGCTTCGAGAACGTGCCCGCCTACGTGGCCGCGCAGGACATCCCGGTGGAACTGCCCGGCTACGGCAAACTGTCGGCCGACATCGTCTGGGGCGGCAACTACTTCGGCATCGTCGACCTGTCCGGCTGCGACCTGCGCATCTCGCCGGACAACGGCACCGAGCTGTCGCGCATGGGCCTGATCGTGCGCGACCAGCTCAACGCCCGCCAACGCATCCAGCATCCGACCGAAGCGCACATCAACAATCTGAACTTCATCACCTTCTGGCACCAGCCGACCATCGAGGGCGCGTTCTACAAGAACGTGCACGTGTTCAGCGCCGGCCAGCTGGACCGTTCGCCCGGCGGTACCGGCACCAGCGCGATGATGGCCATGTTCGAGGCGCGCGGAAAGATGGGGCTGAACCAGCCGATCAAGTCGGAAGGCCTGCTGGGCAGCGGCGTGTTCGAAGGCTGCCTGCTGGGCGAGGTGGACCTGAACGGCACCCGCGCCGTGCGTCCCACGGTCAAGGGCACGGCCAGCATTTTGGGCACGGCGCGCTGGGTGATCGACAAGAATGACCCCGTCGGCGCCGGGTTCCTCATCCGCTGAAGGGTGTTGCCCCCCACGCCGCGCGCACTTCGTGCGCTAGCTGCCCCCCCGAGGGGGGCTCTTTCGCCTTGGGGCGGCCCGGCGGCGAAAGGGCCCCCCAAGCCACGCGCACTTCGTGCGCTAGCTGCCCCCCCGAGGGGGGCAGCAGCCCTACCTACTCGCGAGCCGCGTCTTCCAAGATCATCTCCGCGCCGCGCTCGGCCACCATCATGACGGCGGCCTGGGTGTTGCCGGAGACCATCTTCGGCATCACCGAGGCGTCCACCACGCGCAGGCCGGACAGGCCGTTGACGCGCAGGCGCACGTCGGTGACGGCGGCGGCATCCGAACCCATGCGGCAGGTGCCTATCGGGTGGTAGATGGTCTGGCCGTTGCGCCGCGCGAAATCCAGCCATTCGTCGTAGCTGTCAACCGCCGCGCCAGGACTGATCTCCGATTCGATGTAACGATGCATGGCCGGCTGGCCGACGATGCGCCGGGCCGCCTGCATGCCGCCCACCAGGCTGTCACGGTCAACCTGCGCGGACAGGAAGTTGGGCCGGATCGCGGGGCCGGCCTGCGGATCCGCCGACTTGATGTGGATGGATCCGACCGACTCGGGCCGCAACTGCGCCACGCCTATCGTCATGCCGGGATGCCGGTCCAGGATGCGTTCCGCCGCGTTGGCGTAGCTGGCGTGCACGAAGAAGTACTGCACGTCGGGCGCGGGCAGGTCCGGCGCGCTTTTCACGAAGCCGTGCACCAGCCCGGTTCCCAGCGTCAGGATGCCCTTGTGGCTGGCGTAGTAGCGCGCCACCTGCTGCGCCAGGCGCCAGCCGCGCGACATTTCGTTCAGCGTCACCGTGCCTTTCACTCGCCAGTTCATGCGCGTGGCAAAGTGGTCGATGTAGTTCTCGCCCACCTGCGGCTGCGCCAACACCGGCGTAATGCCGAAAGACTGCAACAGGGCCGGATTGCCGACCCCGGACAGTTCCAGCAGCTGCGGCGATTGCACCGCCCCCATGCACAGCAACGTCTCGCGCCGCGCGCGCACGATGTGTTCCTGTCCGTTCTTGCGGTAGGCCACGCCCACGCAGCGCTTGCCTTCGAACACCAGCCGGGTCACGTGCGCGCCGCATTCCACCTTGAGGTTCTTGCGGCCGGCGGCGGGCTTCAGATAGCCGTCCACCACGCTCCAGCGCCTGCCGCGGTGCTGCAGCACCTGGTAGTAGCCCACGCCCTCCTGGCTGCCGCCGTTGTAGTCGGGGTTCAAGGGCTGCCCGTCTTCCTGCGCCGCCTTCAGGAAGGCATCCGCGATGGGAAAGCGTTCGGCCACCTCTTCCAGATGCATGGGACCGTTCTTGCCGCGGCTGGCGTCGCCGGGTTCGTAGCATTCGATCTTGCGGAAGATGCGCTCGGCCTGGTTGTAGCCCCAGCCGGTGGCGCCGGCGGCCTCCCAGCCGTCGTAGTCCTGCGGTTGGCCCCGCACGTAGATCATGCCGTTGATCAGCGTCGATCCGCCCACGCCCTTGCCGCGCGGCACGGCGATGGTGCGTCCGTGGACGTTGTCTTCAGGCTCGGTGGCGAAGCGCCAGTTGTATTCGGGGTTCACCAGCAGCTTGGAAAAGCCCGCGGGAATCGAGATCCACATGCTGCGCGCTTCATGGCCGGCCTCCAGCATCAGCACGCGGTGCTTGCCGTCGGCGCTGAGGCGGTTGGCCAGGATGCAACCCGCCGTGCCGCCGCCGGCAATGATGAAGTCGTAATCGCTCATACGGTTCAGCGTCCCGTGCCGGCCGGCTTGTCCGCCGCCACGCCCAGCATCTGCGCCATCAGCTCGATCTGGCAGGCCAGCATGGGCGCGCCGTAGTGCACCTTGCAGCCACGGGCCTGAGCGGCCAGCAACAAGGCAGTGTCCTTGGGCTGCATGATGACTTCGCACACCCGCTGATCGGGCGTCAGGCGGCTGGCGTCCAGCGGCAATGCATCGTCCGGCTTCATGCCCAGCGAGGTGCCATTGACCACCAGGTCGTGCCCTGACGGGTCGGCCGTGCCCACGTCGATCCGGGCGCCGGGATGCAGCGACAGGATGCGCGCCTTGAGGTCTTCCGCCTTGGCCGTCGTGCGGTTGGCGATGGTCAGGCGCGACACGCCGGTCTGGACCAGGGCGAAGCCGATCGCGTTGGCCGCGCCGCCCGCACCCGCCAGATAAGCGCTCTTGCCCTGCGGCGACACGCCCGCGCTTTGCAGGCCGCGCACGAAGCCCTCGCCGTCCAGCATGTGCGCCACCAGCTTGCCATCGGCCTCGCGGCGCACCACGTTGGCGGCGCCGATCTTGCGCGTCACCGGGGTGGCGTCGTCGACCAGCTCCAGGATGGCCGTCTTATGCGGCACCGTGATGATGACTCCGCCCAGGTTTTCCAGGCGGCGCAAGCCGGCGACCACTTGCGCCAGGTTGTCCGGCCTGGCGTGGAACGGCACGCAGACGCCGTCGAAACCGATGGCGGCGAAATGCTCGTTCATGCGCTGCGGCGTCTTCACATGGTGGATGGGATCCGCCAGGATGCCGAACAGGCGCGTGGTTCCGGTGATTTCCTGCATTTGCTGTCTCCTAGTCTCTGGGCCGCAGCGCTGCGCGCTCCTGTGCTTAAGCACGTTTCCCGCTTGCCACAATAATATATGATATATAATATACCCATAGCGCTTGAATTGGCCATGGCGGGATAGAATTCATCCCGAATCCAACCCCGCCCATCAATACAGCAAGCCCGAGCCTGTCATGTCCAGCCTGAAACCGGTAAAGAAAGAGAACCTCTCCGTCAGGGTCTACAACGAAATCCGCAATGCCCTGATCAATGGGCAGTACGAACCCGGCGAACGCCTGATCATTGGCGAACTGGCCCAGGAAATGGGCGTGTCGATCACGCCCGTGCGCGAGGCCATCTTCCGGCTGATCAGCGAGCAGGGCCTGGAAATGCAGGCAGCCACCGCGGTCTACGTGCCCTACGTCAATTCGGAAAAGCTGCGCGAAATCCAGCAGATCCGCTTTCACCTGGAAGGCATGGGCGCGGCCGAGGCCGCGCAGAACATCACGCGCAAGCAGCTGGACAACCTGATCGCGCTGCAGAAGGACTTCATTTCCTGCACCGCCAGCGATCCCAAGCGCGCCAGCTACCTGAACCGCAAGTTCCACTTCGCCATCCTCGAAGCCAGCAACAAGCCCATCCTGCGCGCCACCGTGGAATCGTTCTGGGTCATCACCGGCCCCATCCTCAAGGTCTTCCACGTCAAGACCTCGGGACTCGACTATTCGCAGAACGAACACCGCCACGAAGCCGTGCTGGAAGCCCTGAAGGCGCGCGACTCCGAAGCGGCCCGGGAAGCCATCCAGGCCGACCTGGTCTGGGGCGGCAAGATCATGATCGACTGGCTGGTCGAGCGCGAAAAGGAACTCGACTACCGTCCTCCCACAGCCCGCAAATAGCAAGACCCGAAGGAAGACCCGATGCTGAAGATCTTTGGCGCGCCCAGCCGCTACATCCAGGGGCCCGGCGCCCTGGACACCCTGGGCCAGTACGCCGCCCTGTTCGGCCGCCGCGCGGCCCTGGTCATCGACAGCTACGTCCATGGCGTGCTGGGGCCGAGGATCGAAGCGCTGTGCGCGGCGCAGCAGGTGTCGCTGGTCCCGCTGATCGTGGAAGGCGACCTGACGCCCGCGTCGATCGCGCAATTGCGCGCGCAGGCCGCGCCCGCCGGCATCGACATGGTGATCGCGGTGGGCGGCGGCAAGGCGCTGGACGCGGGCAAGGCGGTGGCCAAGTCCTCGCCCTGCCATCTCATCACCGTGCCCACCGTCGCGTCCAACGACGCGCCGACCAGCAAGAACTACGTCCTGTACGACGCCCATCACAATCTCCTGGCGGTGGAGCACATGCTGTTCAACCCCAGCATCGTGCTGGTGGATACGGCGGTCATCGCCACCGCGCCCGTGCAGTTCTTCCGCGCCGGCCTGGGCGACGCGGTCTCGAAGAAGTTCGAGGCCGAACAATGCGGCCGCAATGGCGGCAGGAACATGTATGACGCCGCGCCGCCCCTTACCGCCCAGTTCATCGCCGACGGCTGCCTGCGCATCCTGCTGGCCGACGGCGCCGACGCCGTGGCCGCGGCCGGCAGCGGCCAGCCCACGCCGGCGTTCGAACGCGTGGTGGAAGCGATGATCCTCATGAGCGGCCTCGGTTTCGAAAGCGGCGGCCTGTCCATAGCCCACGCCTTGACGCGCGGGCTGCCCAAGATCAGCGGCGTGGCCACGGCCCCGCACGGCCTGCAGGTGGCGGTCGGCCTGCTGGTACAGCTGGAGCTGGAAAACCGCAGCGACGACATGCTGGCCGAGCTGACCCGCTGGTACGCCCAGGTGGGCCTGCCCGTCACCCTGCGCGAACTGGGCGCAGCCGACGCGCCCGCCGACGCGGAACTGCGACTGGCCGCGGAGCTGAGCCTGAAGGCCCGCCACGCCGCCAACTTCGACCGCGCGCTGGACACCGACACACTGGCCGCCGCGCTGCGCCGCCGCGCCTGACGCCGCAGGGGGCCGGCCAACGGCCGGCGCCCCCGCCGCGTCAGAACGCGACGTTGTCCTTACCCTTCAGGTCCAGCTTGGCGCGCGCTTCCTCGGGCGTGGCGATTTCAAGGTTCAAGGCTTCCAGGATGGTGCGGATGCGCTCCACCTGGACCCGGTTGGATTGCGCCATTTCGCCCGGGCCGATCCACAGCGAATCCTCCAGCCCCACCCGCACGTTCGAGCCCATGGCCGCGCCGATGGTCGCCAGCGGCATCTGGCCGCGGCCGGCGCCCAGGATCGACCACTCGTAGTCGTTGCCGAACAGGCGGTCGGCCGTGCGCTTCATGTGCATCAGGTCTTCGGGATGCGGGCCGATGCCGCCCAGGATGCCGAACACGGACTGGATGAACGGCGGCGACTTCACCAGGCCCCGGTCCACGAAATGCGCCAGGTTGTAGAGATGGCTGATGTCGTAGCACTCGAACTCGAAGCGGGTGCCGTTGGCATTGCCCAGGGTCAGGATGGACTCGATGTCCTGATAGGTGTTGCGGAACACCAGCGAACGGCTGTTCTCCAGATGCTCGCGTTCCCAGTCGTGCTTGAATTCCTTGAAGCGGCCCAGCATCGGGTACAGCCCGAAGTTCATGGACCCCATGTTCAGGGACGCCAGTTCCGGCTTGAAGGTGGTGGCCGGACGCATGCGCTCTTCCACCGTCATGTGGGGGCTGCCGCCGGTGGTGATGTTGATGATGGCGTCCGTTTCCCGCTTGATCCGCTCCAGGAAGGGCTTGAACAGCGCCGGGTCCTGCGAGGGCTTGCCGGTCTGCGGATCGCGCGCATGCAGGTGCAGCACCGCCGCGCCGGCCTGGGCCGCGCCGATGGCGGCTTCCGCGATCTCGTCGGCGGTGACCGGCAGGTGCGGCGACATGCTGGGCGTATGGATGGCGCCCGTCACGGCGCAAGTGATGATGACTTTCTGCTTGGGCTTAGCCATTGTTGTCTCCGTTGTCCTGCTTGTGGCGCATGAGGCGCATCAGTTTTTCATCGCGCCAGAAGCGGCGCTTGGCAAGATCTTCCCGCGGCAGCAGGCCGCGGCGTTCCTCCGACAGGGCGTCGACCAGCGCGCCGTCCCAGGCGACGAGATCGCCCTGGGTCGCGCCGATGGATTGATACAGCCCGCCGTAGCGCGCGCAGTAATCGGCGATGCCGCCCGGCGCGTTGAGGTCTATGGTTTCGAAGGGCCCCATGAACGACCAGCGCAATCCCAGGCCGTCCTTCACGGTCGTGTCGATGTCCTCGGCGCTGGCGATGCCCTCGCTGGCCAGGCGGAACGCCTCGTGCAGCAAGGCGCCTTGCAGGCGGTTGAGGATGAAGCCTTCGATTTCGCGGCGCACCAGCACGGGCTTCTGCCCGATGGATGCCATGACCGCGCTGGCGCCCGCCACCGTCTCGGGGCTGGTCCACGGCGCCGGGCATAGCTCCACGACCGGGATCAGATAGGGCGGGTTGACCGGATGCGCCACCAGGCAGCGGTGCCGCCCGGACAAATGCCCGGTGAATTCGCTGGCGGGGATGCTGGAGGTGGAACTGCCGATGATGGCGTCCGGTTCGGCCGCGGCGTCCAGTTCCGTGAACAGGGCCCGCTTGATTTCCACCTTCTCCGGCGAGTTCTCCTGGATGTAGCTGGCGCCCCGCAAGGCGTCGGCCAGGCTGCTTGCAGCATGGACGCGCGCGCCTATGGCTTCGGCATCCTTGAGCAGTCCCTGGGTTTCCAGTTCGCGCAGCTGCTGCAGGATCAGGCCGCGGGCTTCGGCCAGCATGGCGGCATTGACGTCGTGCAGACGCACTTCCCAGCCCATGCGGGCGAATACGATGGCCCAGCCCTGGCCGATCAGGCCGGTGCCGATGATGGCGGCGCGTTGCGCCAGTGAGCCGGCCGCCATCAGTAGAGCTTCTGCGTGAAGCCGTCCACCACGATGGCCTGCCCCGTGACGCTGCGGGCGGCCTCGCTGGCATTGAACAGCACCATGTTGGCGATATCGCGCGCGGTGACCATGCGGCCCAGCGCGGCCTGGTTCTCGTACTGCGCGGCGATCTCTTGCACCGGACGTCCCAGCGTATCCGCCTTGGCCGCGATGACGGCGCGGATGCGGGGGCCTTCCACCGCGCCCGGCAGGATGGCGTTGACGCGGATGCCGTGCGGACCCAGTTCGATGGCCAGGGACTTGGTGAAGCCGATCACCGCCCACTTCGACGCCGAATAGACCGAACGCCCCGCGAAACCCAGATGGCCCGCCGCGGACGACAGGTTGATCATCACGCCGGCCTTGGACTCCTTGAGCAGGCCGATGGCCTGGCGCGCGCACAGGAACTGTCCGGTGATGTTCACGGCCAGCGTGCGGTCCCAATCCGCCTTGGACAGGGTTTCGACATAGCCCGTGGGGCCGGCCACCCCGGCGTTGTTGACCAGGATGTCCAGCCCGCCCAGCTTGGCGCGGACCTGGTCGAAGAGCGCGGCGACGCTGTCCTCGTCCGACACGTCGGCCAGCGCGGCGTGCACGCCGGGCAGTTCGGCCGGCAGCGCGGCCAGGCGCTCCTGGTTCACGTCGCACACGAATACCGAGGCGCCGGCGTGGCGGAACACTTTCGCCATTTCCAGCCCCAGCCCGTCCGCGCCGGCGGTGATCAACACCCTTTTCCCGGCGAAATCCACTTCCTCGAACATGCCTCTGTCTCCTAGGATTCTTATGAAAAACAGGCTTTTGATGATATACGATATATGAAAAAAACAGCTAGACACCGGCACATCCGGCAAGCTCGGCATCGACCTTAAGGTGTCATTCAAAAGGATGATGCAAGCCCGTGTTTGCGCTGTATCAGCCCGCTAAGTCTTTATTCATGCGGCTTTAGGGAATTCCCCGATTCGGCGGGTTACGGCCCCAACTAGAATCCAAGGCGGGGTTTGCTACCCGCCCTGCCGATATATCATATATTCAAAAAAACGGACCAAACAAGAAAGTCCGCATCCCATACCGACAAAGGAGCGTAGACAGTGTTCAAGTTCAACAAGATCGTTTTGGCGCTGGGCGTGTGCGGCGCGCTGGCCAGCGGCAGCGCAGCGGCCGACATGAAGGTGGGCGCCCTCTTCCCGTTCAGCGGCGCGCTCGCGCTCCTGGGACAAGAGAGCTATCGCGGCCTGGAGCTGGCCGTCAATGAAATCAACGCCGCGGGCGGGGTCAACGGCGAGAAGATCGAGATCATCAAGGCCGACGCCGTCGATCCGACTCAAGCCGTGTCGGAGACCAAGCGCCTGATCTCCTCCAACGTGGTCGGCGTGTTCGGCAGCTACGCCTCCGGCATTTCGTACGCGGCCTCGCCCGTGACCGAGCTGGCCGGCGTGCCCTACTTCGAACTGGGCGCCACCGCGCACAAGATCACCACGCGCGGCTACAAGTACCTGTTCCGCAGCAACCCCAACACCGCGCTGTACGGCGTGTCGGTGGTCAATGCGCTGCACGACACCATCGCGCCGGGCATGGGGCTGAATCCCAAGGACATCAAGATCGGCATCATCCACGAGGACGGCCCCTACGGCACCGACGTGGCCGCCACCGAGAAGAAGCGCGCGCAGGAGCTGGGCTACACCGTGGCGGAAGTGCTGCCGTACTCGGCCAAGACCGTCGACCTGTCCTCGCTGATCCTGCGCCTGAAGGGAGCCAAGGTCGACGTGGTGCTGCAGACGGCCTACCAGAACGACGCCATCCTGTTCTTCAGCCAGGCGCGCGCCGCGGGCTTCAAGCCCAAGGTGGTGATCGGCGCGGGCGGCGGCTACTCGCTGGCCGACACGGCCAAGGCCGTGGGCGCCGACATGAACGGCGTGTTCGACCTGGACTTCCCGCAGGCCTCCATCAATCCGGCGGGCGCGCCGGGCCTGGACAAGTTCCTCGAAGCCTACAAGGCCACCTACAAGAGCGATCCGCAATCGGGCCACAGCCTGACCAACTACGTCGGCGCCAAGGCCTTCTTCGAAGCCATCGGCAACGCCAAGTCCACCGACAAGGACAAGATCCGCGCGGCGGTGCTGGCCTACAAGAAGCCAGCCGGCCAGACCGCCAACGGCTGGGCCTTCGACTTCGGCGAAGACGGCCAGAACAACGCATCCACGTTCTACGTGATGCAGTGGCAGGACGGCAAGCTCGTCACCATCGCGCCCAGCAACCTCGCACTCGGCAAGCCCGTCTTCAAGAAATAAGCGCCACGCCAGTGCCCAGGCGCTCGGGGGCGCCTGACGTTACCCGGGGTCCGCACCCCGGTCCGCCGCCACCGCGGCCGGACCGGGGCCGCTGCCCGTTCTAAGAGGTTGCAACATGGAAATATTCATTCAACTGGTCATCAACGGCCTGTTGCTGGGCGGCGCGTACACCATCATCAGCCTGGGGCTGACGCTGATCTTCGGCGTGGTGCGCGTCGTGAACTTCGCGCACGGCGAATTCCTGATGATAGGCATGTACATGGTCTATCTGATCGCGGCGCAATTCGGCGTGCATCCCTATGCCGGCCTGGTGCCGGTCGCCGTCATCCTGTTCGCGCTGGGCGCGCTGACGCAGAAGGGCATCATCCAGCCGCTGCTCAACGCCGACCAGCACATCCAGATCTTCGCCACGGTGGGCGTATCCACCATCCTGCTGAACCTGGCCCTGGTGATCTTCGGCGCCAACGTCTACCGCGCGCCGGTGGAGCTGGGCACCAGCACCGTCGATATCGGCCCCTACTCCATGGTGAGCGGGCAGCTCGTCACCTTCGTGATCGGCCTGAGCCTGGCCGTGCTGCTGCACCTGTTCATGCACCGCACCTACCTGGGCCGCGCACTGCGCGCCGTGGCGCAGCACCGCTACGCCGCCACGCTGATGGGCGTGAACGTCAACAATGTCTACGCCATCGCCTTCGGCCTGGGCACGGCCTTCGTCGGCATCGCCGCCGGCCTGCTGGCGCCGCAATACCCGGTGTTTCCCACGGTGGGCACCTACTTCGTGCTGACGGCCTTCGTGATCGTGGTGCTGGGCGGGCTGGGCAGCCTGTACGGCGCCGTGGCCGGCTCCATGATCATCGGCATCGTCGACACGCTGGCCGGCTTCTACATCGCCCCCGACCTGAAAGAGGTCGTTTATTTCGGGATCTTCCTCTTGATCCTGGTGCTGCGTCCGAACGGCCTGTTCGGCGTCGGCACAGAGTGATCAGAGCAACAAGGAGCGAGACGTGTTTCCCGATATTCGACATCCCAAGACCTACGTCAGCCTGATCCTGCTGATCGCGATGTTCCTGGTGCCCGTGGTCATGGGCACGCCTTTCTGGACCAACCTGTTCGTGCTGCTGTTCGTGTTCTCGGCCCTGTCCGTGGCCTGGAACATCGTCGGCGGCTACGCCGGCCAGCTGTCGCTGGGCCATGCCGTTTTCTACGGCATCGGCGGCTATACCGCCACGCTGCTGACGCAGAACTTCGGTATTTCGCCGTGGTTCGGCATGCTGGCGGGCGCGGCGATCTCGGCGGCCGTGGCCATCCTGATCAGCTACCCCACCCTGCGCCTGCGCGGCCCGTTCTTCGCGCTGGCCACCATCGCCATCCTGGAGGTGGTGCGCCTGCTGGTCATCCACGAGGAAAGCTGGACCGGCGGCTCCAGCGGCATCAGCCTGCCCCTGAACATAGGCTGGACCTGGATCGTGTTCCGCGAGAAGGTCAACTACGTGATCATCGCCTTCGGCCTGTTCCTGCTGGTGACCTGGGCGTCCTGGTACATCCGCAAGTCGCGCATAGGCCATTACCTGATCGCGATCCGCGAACGCGAGGACGCTGCGCTGGCCGTCGGCATCCACACCGTGCGCATGAAGATCATCGCCGCGGTCGTGTCCGCCGTGCTGACCAGCATCATCGGCACCTTCCACATCACCTACCTAACCTTCGTCGATCCCAGCTCGGCGTTTTCGCTGGAGCTGTCGATCCAGGTCGCCATGTTCGCCCTGATCGGCGGCCTGGGCACGGTGGCCGGCCCCATCGCCGGCACCTTCCTGGTGCTGCCCATCGCCGAACTGGCGCGCGGCTGGCTCAGCAGCGTGGGTAACGGCATGCACGGGCTGATCTACGGCCTGATCCTGGTGGCGGTGGTGCTGACCATTCCGCGCGGCCTGGCCGGCGCCTTCGGTCCGGTCATCGAGCGCTGGCTGTCGCGGCTGCCCTATCTGGGCACGCCCCGCGCCAAGCTCAAGCTGGCCGACGAGCTGCGCCTGCGCAGCGCAGAACGCACCGGCCAGCCGGTGCTGAAGGCCGACAAGCTGTTCAAGAGCTTCGGCGGCCTGCGCGCCACCAACGACGTGTCGCTGACGCTGAACCAGAACGAGATCCTGGGCATGATAGGCCCGAACGGCGCCGGCAAGACCACGGTGTTCAACCTGCTGTCGGGCTTCCTGTCGCCGGACAAGGGCGGCATCACGATGCTGGACGCGAACGGCAAATGGGTCACCTGCAAGACGCCCGACGAATTCGCGCACCAGGGCCTGGGCCGCACCTTCCAGATCGCCAAGCCGTTCACCGGCCTGACCGTGCTGGAGAACATCATGCTGGGCGCCTTCATCCGCACCTCCAACCGCGAGGAAGCCGAGCAGATCGCGCTCAAGGTCGCCGAACAGACCGACCTGGTGAAGTACCTGGGCATCGAGGCGCGCAACCTGACGGTGGGCGGCATGAAGCGCCTGGAAGTGGCGCGCGCGCTGGCGATCAAGCCGCGCATCCTGCTGCTGGACGAGGTCATGGCGGGCCTGAACCCCACCGACATCGAGAAGTCCATCCAGATGATCCGCCGCATCCGCGACTCGGGCGTATCAGTGCTGCTGATCGAGCACATGATGCAGGCCACCATGGCGCTGTCCGACCGCATCATCGTGCTGAACGAAGGCGCGGTGCTGGTCAGCGGCGCGCCCAAGGACGTGGTGGAGAACCCGGCCGTCATCGAAGCCTATTTGGGCAAGGAGTACCAGGATGCTTAAGGTTTCGAATCTGTCCTCGGGCTACGGCAAGAGCCAGGTCCTGAACGGCCTGAACTTCGAGGTCCGCGCCGGCGAGATCGTCACGCTGATCGGCGCCAACGGCGCCGGCAAGACCACCACGCTGAAGACGCTGTGCGGCGTCATCGGCGCAACCGAAGGCAAGGTCGAATTCGAAGGCCAGGACCTGACCAACCGCAAGCCCTACGACATCGTGGACGCCGGCATCACCATGATTCCCGAAGGCCGCCAGCTGTTCCCGCACTTCACGGTGCGCGACAACCTGCTGATGGGTTCGTACAAGCGCGCCGCCCGCCCCATCGTGCAGCGCAAGCTGGAAGAGGTGCTGGGCATTTTCCCGCGCGTGCGGGAACGCCTGAACCAGTACGCGGGCTCGCTCTCCGGCGGCGAACAGCAGATGGTGGCGATCGCGCGCGGCATGATGGCCGACCCCAAGCTGCTGGTGTTCGACGAGCCCTCCCTGGGCCTGTCGCCGCTGCTGGTGCAGCAGATGTTCGACATCATCCGCGGCGTCACCGCGCACGGCGTGACCGTGCTGCTGGTGGAGCAGAACGTATTCCGCACCCTGCGGCTGGCGGACCGCGGCTACGTGCTGGAGAACGGGGCCATCGTGCGCTCCGGCACCGGCGCGGAGCTGCTGAGCGACCCGCATGTGAAAAAGGCCTACCTGGGCCATTGATACCAAGGATTCACTTCCCATGTCTTTACGCTGCACATTCATCGACCACGGCCAGGGCGGCGCGCCCGATTGCATGCGCCTTGCCGAACGCGACATGGAGGCCCCCGTCGGCCGCCAGGTGCTGATCGAAGTGGCCTACGCCGGGGTCAACCGCCCCGACGTGCTGCAACGCTCGGGCTCCTACCCGCCGCCGCCGGGCGCTTCGCCCTACCTGGGTCTGGAGGTCTCCGGCACCGTCATCGCCGCCGGTCCCGACGCCAGCCTGTGGAAGGTCGGCGACCAGGTCTGCGCGCTGACGCCGGGCGGCGGCTACGCCCAGTACTGCCTGGCCGACGAACGCCACTGCCTGCCGGTGCCGCGCGGCCTGGACCTGCTATCCGCCGCCGCCATTCCCGAAAACTACTTCACGGTCTGGACCAATGTGTTCGACCGCGCCCGCCTTGCGGCCGGCGAACGCTTCCTGGTGCATGGCGGCTCCAGCGGCATCGGCCTGACCGCGATCCAGCTGGCCCGCGCCTTCGGCGCCGAAGTCTGGACCACGGTGGGCAACCAGGAAAAGGCCGACGCCTGCCTGGCGGCCGGGGCGCACCACGCGGTGCTGTACCGCGACGCCGACTTCGAGGCCGAAGTGCGCCAGGGCAGCGGCGGCCCGGGCGTGGACGTGATCCTGGACATGGTGGGCGGCGCCTACATCAACAAGAACCTGCGGCTGCTGGCGGTCAACGGCCGGCTGGTGCAGATCGCCTTCCTGGAGGGCAGCAAGGCCGAGATCGACGCCATGCCCATCATGCTCAAGCGCCTGCAGTTCACCGGTTCCACCCTGCGCCCGCGCTCTGACGAGGACAAGGGCGCGATCGCTCGCGCACTGGCGGAAAAGGTGCTGCCGCTGATGGAACAGGGGCAATGCCTGCCACGCATCCACAAGGTCTTCCCGCTGGCCGAGGCGGCCCAGGCGCATGCGCTGATGGAAAGCAGCAAGCATATCGGCAAGATCATGCTGAAGGTGGCCGCATGAGCGGGCGCTTCAAGGACCAGGTCGCCATCGTCACCGGCGCGGTCGGCGGCATAGGCTCGGCCATCGTCGAGGGCTTCCTGGCCGAAGGCGGCCGCGTGGGCCTCATCGACTTCAACTCCCAGGGCGGCCAGGCCTATGAAAAGGAGCTGCGCAAGCGCGGCCACGAAGCCTGCTTCGTGCACGCGGACGTGGCGCGCTTCGAGGAATGCCAGGCCGCCTACGAGCGCATCAGCCGCGAGCTGGGTCCCGCCACTATCCTGGTGAACAACGTCGGCATCTCGCCCAAGACGGACGGGCGCGCCCTGAAGGTCTGGGAAATGCCGCCGCGGGAATGGGAGAACGTGGTCGCCGTCAACCTGAACAGCGTGTTCTACATGACGCATCTGGCCACGCCGCACATGGTGCGCGAGCGCCAGGGCCGCGTGATCAACATGTCTTCGGTGGCGGGCCGCGCCTATTGCGACATCGTGGCGGCGCACTACGCGGCCACCAAGGCCGGCCTGATCGGCCTGACGCGCCACTGGGCGGCGGAACTGGGCGAACACCAGGTCACGGTCAACGCGCTGGCGCCGGGACGCATCAGCACGCCCTTGCTCAAGACCGTGCCCAAGGAAATCAATGACGCCGTGGCGCAGGTGACCGCGCTGCGCCGCCTGGGCACGCCCGAGGAAGTGGCGGACGCCTGCCTGTTCTTCGCCTCGGACCAGGCCCGCTTCGTCACCGGCCAGGTGCTGGACGTGGCCGGCGGCTGGCTGATGACCTGAGCTAGCGAGGCAGGACGCCCGCGCTGCGGCGCGGGCGCTTCGCTTATTCCTGGACGCCCAGGTGGTAGACCACTGTGTCCAGCCGGCTGACGCCAGCCGCCAGGAACTTGGGTTCCTTCTCCAGGATGTCGCGGCGGTCGATGATCCTGGCGGGCGACACGTCCGCGTAGAGCTTCTGCACCTCGCTGTCCACCAAGGAAAACGGCGGTCCCGGCATTTCTTCCTGGGGATAGTCCAGCGTGATCAGCAAGCCCTGATAGGCCGGCGACAGCTGGCCGTAGACGTGACGCACGTAGTCGGCGCGCATGGCCTCCGGCAGCGCCACCAGCGCCGCGCGGTCATAGGCGCCGACGCAATGCGACAGCAGCTGCGCATCCAGCTTGAAGATGTCGCCGCAGATGATTTCGATGCTGCCCGCCACGTAGTGCTTGCCATAGATGGACACGTGCGTGAGCGGCTTGAGTTCGTTCTCCTCGAAGAACTGCTCCACCGCGAGCTCGGACAGTTCAATACCCAGCACCGGATGCCCCTGGGCCGCGATCCACACCATGTCTAGCGACTTGCCACATAGCGGCACCAGCACCCGGCCGCCCTTGGGCACGCCCAGCGCCGGCCAGTACTTCTGCAACAGCGGGGTCACCCGCGTTTGATGAAAATGCGTGCGCCCTTCGCGCCAGCGTTCCAGCCAGAATTCCGCGTCCATGCCTGCTCTGCTCCTCCAAGGTCTTGGTGCCGAACCTGCCGGCCCGGTGCGAAGCATTGTAAGGCCCGCACTTTCTGGTGACGCCTTGCGGCCGGGCCGGTATGCTTGGACGCAGCGTGCCATTCCCTCCAGGAACCGATGCCCGACGCCCAGCACCTCCAGGCCCTGCTTGTCCAGTGCGCTGCAAAGCGGGAATCGGCGCTGGCCGAGATATATCGTCTTGCGTCCCCGCATCTGTTTGCGCTGGCCAAGCGTATGTTGAAAGACCAGGCTGCAGCCGAAGACGTGCTGCAGGAGTGCTTCGTGTCGATCTGGCGCCAGGCGGGGCAATATCGCGCGGACCAGGGCCAGCCCATGACCTGGATGATGCGCATTGTCCGCAATCGCTGCATCGACCGTTTGCGGCGCGCCAACGCGGAACTGCCGGATCCGGACGATGCGCTGACGCTGGCGATGGCCGACAGCGGGCCTGGGCCGCTGGCGCAGCTTCAGGCCAGCCAGGACGGTCGCCGCCTGGCCGAGTGTCTCGGACGGCTGGAGGGGCCGCAACGCGTTGCGATCGCCATGGCCTTCTTTGACGACTTGGCGCATTCAGCCATCGCGGCGCGCCTGAATGCGCCGCTGGGAACGATCAAGAGCTGGATTCGCCGGGGTCTGCAACAGCTGAAAAGGTGCCTGGAATGAACTACCGCGACCCGGAGCTGCAAGACCGCCTGGCCGCCGAGTACGTGCTTGGCGGCCTGCGCGGGGGAGCGCGCCGCCGGTTCATCCAGTTGATGCGTGACGATGCGGCCCTGCGCCGCGCCGTGGTCGATTGGGAAGACAAGCTGCTGCCCCTGGCGCTGGCGCTGCCGCCCGAAGCGCCCCCGCCCGGTATCTGGGATGCGATCGTTGCCCGCATCGCCCCCGCTCCGAGCCCAGCTCCCGCGAGCCGCAGCCACTTGCACCGCCTCTCGTGGTGGCGCAGGCTGTCCGCTGGCCTGGCGGCCGCTGCCGTCGTGCTGGCCGTCATGCTGTTCCGTCCGCCCTCGCCGCCACCCCAGCCTCGCACCGTCGCCGTTTTGAATGGGGAAAAGACGCCCGGCTTGCTGGTGCTTAACAGCCTGGCGGATCATCGCCTGGCGGTCCAGCCCATGCGCGATCTCACGGCCCTGGCCGACGGCCGCGCACTGGAACTATGGGCGATCTCGCCCAACCAGGCGCCGCGCTCGCTGGGCCTGCTCACGCCTGACCAGACCACCGTTCTGACCCCGCGCCAGCCGCCACAACAGGGCGACACCGTGGCCGTCACGCTCGAACCGCCCGGCGGCGCTCCGAACGGCGTGCCGACCGGTCCTATCGTTTTAAGCGGCTCCGTTATCTGATCAGGGTTTGTCCTAGCATCAAACGCCGCATCCAATCGCCAGCCAGCCTCGTATCTCCTCTTGACGGCCACACAAAAGGAGATCGTCATGAAATTGCTAGCTTCGATTGCCATCGCCTGCTCCGCGTTGATCCTGGCGCCCGCGCATGCCGCCGACGTCATGGTGGGCGGCCAGGCGATGATGCCCACCAGGAACATCGTCGCGAATGCGGTGAACTCCGCGGACCACACCACCCTGGTCGCGGCGGTGAAAGCGGCCGGTCTGGTGGACACGCTGCAAGGCAAGGGACCGTACACGGTGTTCGCCCCCACCAACGCCGCGTTCGGCAAGCTGCCGGCGGGCACGGTCGATACGCTGGTCAAGCCCGAAAACAAGCCGGCGCTGACCAAGATCCTGACCTATCACGTCGTGCCCGGAAAGCTGGACTTCGACGCGCTCGCGGCCCGGATCAAGAAGGACGGCAAGGCTGCGGAACTGACCACCGCCAGCGGCGGCAAGCTGTGGGTGATGATGAACGGCAAGCACAACCTGGTTCTTAAGGACGAAAGCGGCGGCATGTCGACCATCAGCACCTATGACGTGTATCAATCCAATGGCGTGATCCACGTCATCGATACCGTGCTGATGCCGAAGTAAGCACTGCGCGCTCTCGCGCAGGCAGGCCCCGCACATGGGTGCGGGGCCTGCCTGCTGCCTCCGCGCGTCAGGAACGCAACGGGAAGTTGCGGATATCGTCGGCCACCGGCGCTGCCACCAGCAGCAGCGACGGTATCGGCGCCAGCGTTCCCGCCGAGCCGAGCCCCAAGGCAAAGCAGAACTACGCGCCAGTCACGCCACGCCGGATTCGCTCAGTTGCTTGCGCCGGTGCTCGCCCTGGCGCACATGCATCCAGCCCGGGTACTCCGGCGGCAAGGCGCTGACCTGGTCCAGCTCGGCCAGCTCGTCCGCCGTCAGCCGGATGGCGGTGGCCGCCAGGTTGTCGTCCAGCTGGTCCACGCGCTTGGCGCCGATGATGACGCTGGTCACGGCCTGCTGATGCAGCAGCCAGGCCAAGGCCACCTGCGCCACCGACACGCCGCGCGCGCCGGCGATGCGCCGCAGGACGTCGATGCTGTCATAGGCGCGTTCCTGGTCGACCGGCGGAAAATCGAAGGCGGCGCGGCGGCTGCCGGCTTCGGCCTGGCCGTCGCGGCCGTACTTGCCGCTGAGCAGGCCGCCCGCCAGCGGGCTCCATACCATCAGGCCCACGCCCTCGCTTTGCAGCATGGGCACGATCTCGCGCTCCAGGTCGCGGCCGGCGATCGTGTAATAGGCCTGCAGCGACTCGAAGCGCGCCAGCCCCAGGCGCTCGGCAATGCCCAGCGCCTTCATGATCTGCCAGGCCGCCCAGTTGGACACGCCGACGTAGCGCACGTGGCCGTGCTGCACCAGGTTGTCCAGCGCCCGGACCGTCTCCTCGACCGGCGTGGCGGGATCGAAGCCGTGGATCTGGTAGAGGTCGATATGGTCCAGCTGCAGGCGCGCCAGGCTTTTCTTGACGCCGTCCATGATGTGCGCGCGCGAGTTGCCGCGGGCATTGACGCCGGCGCCCGTCTGGCCGAACACCTTGGTCGCGATGATGACGTCCTCGCGCGCCACCTTCAGGTCGCGCAGCGCCTGGCCGGTGATGACCTCGGAGCGGCCCTCCGAGTACACGTCGGCCGTATCGATAAAATTGACGCCGGCGTCCAGCGCCCGGCCCACCAGCCGGTTGGCGTCTTCCTGCTGCAGGTTGCCGATCTTGCTCCACAGCTCGCCTTCGCCGCCGAAGGTCATGGTGCCCAGGCAGAGTTCCGACACGAACAGGCCGGTGCTTCCGAATTTCTTGTACCGCATGGTTGCGCTCCTTCAAGGGCTCGGCGGGCGCCGGCGTCCCGGGATGGGAGGCCCGCGGCGCGCCGGCCGGGTCGATAGGCAGTATGCGTCCGGGAGCCGGCGCGGGCGCTGCTTGATCCTGTGCTTTTTTTGCCCGATTCTCCGGCGATCGGGAGCGTTGCGCCGCGGACGCCCATTCCTCCGGATTTCCTGCCCATTTCTCCATGGAAGGCGTCAAAGCCCGGATCGGGGCCCGCCAGGGCATACACTAAAAGGCACCCGATCCTCCAATTTTTCCGCCAGCTGCCCGCCCGCGGCGCGCCAGGCCACGGAGCCCTCCATGCCATTGACCACCGCACTAGCCGCTGACTTCGCCGGCCCGATCCTCGATGCCGCCTACGAGCCCGCGCGGCGCGAGCTGCTCTGCACGCTGGAACGCATGACGGGAGACCTGGAGGGTTCGCTCGATACGCCCATAGAGGGCCTGTACCTGCACCGCATCTCCCAACCCACCGGCGCCAAGCCCGGACTGCAAAAGGCCGCGCTAGGCGTCATCGCGCAAGGTTCCAAGCGCCTGCTCATTGGCGACGAGGCCTACGAGTACGACCCCTTCCACTACCTGATTTCCTCGGTGGACCTGCCGGTCGTGGCCAAGGTGTCCGTCGCCAGCCCGACCCTGCCCTACCTGGGCCTGCGGCTGGACCTGAACGTGGAGGAGATCACCGCGCTGATCAGCGACGAGAACCTGCCGCCGCAGCCGCCCGCCGAGGCGGCGCGCGCCCTTTGCGTCAACCCGCTGGGCGGCTCCCTGCTGGACGCGGTGCTGCGCCTGCTGCGCCTGCTGGACACGCCGCGCGACATCCCCATCCTTGCGCCCCTGGTCAAGCGCGAGCTGCTGTACCGCCTGCTGATGAACGGCCAGGGCGCGGTGTTGCGCCAGTCGGTGCTGCAGGACAGCCAGCTCAACCGCGTCGCCAAGGCCATCCGCATCCTGCGCGACAACTACGCGCAGCCCTTGCGCGTGGAAGAGATCGCGCGCGACGTGCACATGAGCGTGTCTTCCCTGCACCATCATTTCAAGCAGGCCACGGCCATGAGCCCGCTGCAATACCAGAAGCACCTGCGCCTGCAGGAAGCCCGGCGCCTGATGCTGACCGACGACGCCGGCGTGGCGCTGGCCGCCCACTCCGTGGGCTATGAAAGCTCGTCGCAGTTCAGCCGCGAGTACAGCCGCCTGTTCGGCTCGCCCCCCCTGCGCGACAAGCAGCGCTGGAAGGACGAAACGGCCTCGGCGCAGGCCTGAGGCACCCATTCCTCTGCGTAAGGGATAGCCCTAATCCTAATTTGACAACGTTACCATTAGACTGCCGCCATTAAATGACAACGTTGTCATAACCCTGAATCCTTCTTCGGCGGCCGCATGAATCCCTTCCTGGAAACCCTGCTCGATACCCCACTGGACGACACCTACCGGGGCATTCCTCCGGGCGAGCCCGCGCTCCCGCTGCGCGCGGTGGCGTCCCGGCGCTGGCAGCCCAGGAACGGCGACATGGCCCTGCCCGTCCTGACCCTGGACGAGGCCGCCTTTGCCCACAACGTCGAACGGATCTTCCAGTACGCCCGCAGCCACGGCGCGGCGCTGGCGCCGCATGCCAAGACGCCGATGTCGCCGCAGATCGTGCAGCGCCTGCTCGACGCCGGCGCCTGGGGCGCCACCGTCGCCAACCTGCAGCAGGCCGCCGTGCTGCTGCGCGCCGGCGTGACGCGCCTGATGCTGGGCAACGAGATTGGCGGCGCGGCCAGCGGCGCGCGCCTGGGCAAGCTGCTGGCGGCCTATCCCGATGCCCGCCTGCTGGCGTTCGCGGATTCCGCCGCCACGGTGCGTTCCCTGGCGGCCGCCGCGGCGCAGGCCGGCCGGCCCGCGGAAGTGCTGGTGGAAGTCGGCGGCGGCCGCGCCGGCGCGCGCGATGACGCCGCCGTCACCGCCATCCTGGACGCCATCCGCGAACAGGACGGCAAGCTGGCGCTGGCCGGCGTGGCCACCTATGAAGGCGCCGTCGCCAGCTCGGACGCGGCGCTCACCGCCACCAATATCGCCGCGCTGATGGAGCGCGCCGCCCGCGCTTTCCGCCAGGTGCGCGCCCTGGCGCCGCACTCGCCGCTGGTGTTCACCGCCGGCGGCTCGGCCTTTTTCGACCAGGTCACGCAGGCCGCCAAGCCCTGGCTGGCCGAGGACGGCAACGCCCAGCTGGTGCTGCGCAGCGGCGCCATCTTCTTCCACGACCACGGCACCTACCAGCGCGCCCTGCAAGCCATGGACGCGCGCGCCGGCTTCCAGGTCGACGGCCAGGCGCGCAATGCGGCCACCGATTTCCGGCCGGCCCTGCGCCTGTGGGGCGAGGTCCTGTCGCGTCCGGAACCGGGCTTGGCGATCTGCGGCTTCGGCATGCGCGACGTGTCCTATGACCAGGACCTGCCCGCGCCGCTGGCCGCCTTCCGCGACGGCGCGCCCCTGGCCGGCTGGGACGCCCAGGCCCGCGTCACGCGGCTCAACGACCAGCACGCCTTCCTTGCGATCGCGCCGGACAGCGCGCTGGCGCCCGGCGACGTGATCGAGTTCGGCATTTCGCATCCCTGCACCTGTCTGGACCGCTGGCGCGTGTTCTTCGGCCTGGACGCCGACGGCCGCGTGCAGTCGGCCTACCGCACGTTCTTCGGGTAAGCCATGCAACAGCTGAACTTCCAACAGATCTGGCGCTACCGCGAGCAGCTCTGGGACGGCATCCAGGTCACGCTGGAACTGACCGTCATCGCCGTGATCGCCGGGCTGGCCATCGGATTGGCCGGCGCCCTGCTGACGCGCCACGGCCCCAAGCCGGTCAAGCTGGCGCTGCGCGCCTACGTCGAAGTGTTCCGCAACACGCCGTCGCTGATCCAGCTGTTCGTGGTGTTCTTCGTGCTGCCGGGCCTGGGCCTGCGCATGCCGCCCTTCGTGGCCGCCGCGCTGGCGCTCAGCCTGTACTTCGGCGCCTATGCCATCGAAATCCTGCGCGCGGGCCTGGATTCGATTCCGCGCAGCCAGATCGAGGCCGGCCACTGCCTGGGCCTGAGCTCCTGGCAGGTGTACCGCCACATCGTGCTGGCGCCGGCCCTGCGCAACGTCTATCCCGCCCTGGGCACGCAGCTGGTCATCCTGCTGCTGGGCACTTCGCTGGCCTCGCAGGTATCGGCCGAGGACCTGTTCCACGCCGGCAGCTTCATCGAAAGCCGCACCTACCGCAGCTTCGAGGTCTATGCGGTGATCTGCGGCATCTATTTCACGCTGGTGCTGATCACCAAGGCCCTGCTGGCGCTGGCCGGCAGCCTGGCGTTCAACTGGCCCGTGCGCCGCTAGGAGCCGCAAGCATGCGTACGTTTACCCTGAGCGACTTCGCGTCCCTGATCAGCGCGCTGCAGTGGACGGTGGCCCTGGTGCTGATCGCGCTGGCCATCGGCGCGCCGCTGGGCCTGGGGCTGGCGCTATTGCGCGGCCATCGCGCGGCGCCGCTGCGCTGGCTGGCCGCGACCCTGCAACAGCTGGTCCAAGGCGTGCCGCTCCTGGGCCTGCTGATGTTCTTCTACTTCGGCATGCCGGTGTTCCTCGGCATCGAGGTGCCCGCGCTGACCGCCGTCAGCGTCGCCTTCATCATCTACACCGCGGCCTTCCTGGGCCAGATCTGGTACGGCGGCATCCAGGCCGTGAAGCACGAGCAATGGGAAGCCGCCGCCTGCCTGGGACTGTCCAAATGGCACCAGTTCCGCCACGTGATCGCGCCGCAGGCGTTCCGCCTGTCGCTGCCGCCCACGGTGGGCTTCCTGGTGCAGCTGATCAAGGGCACCTCGCTGGCCTCGGTGGTGGGTTTCGTCGAACTGGCGCGCGCCGGGCAGATCGCCAGCGCCGCCACCTTCCAGCCCCTGCTGGTCTATTCCTGCGTCGCCCTGCTGTATTTCGCGGCGTGCCTGCCCCTGACGATGTGGGCCCGTAACCTGGAGGGCCGCTTCCATGGCGCTCGTTGAAGTTTCCAACATCCATAAACGCTTCGGCGCCAACGCGGTGCTCAACGGCGTCTCGCTCGAAGTCAACGAAGGCGAGATCGTCACCATCATCGGCCGCTCCGGCTCGGGCAAGTCCACGCTGCTGCGCTGCCTGAACGCGCTGGAGACGGTGGACGACGGCGACATCCGCATCGGCGGCGAGCGCGTGCACGCCGGCATGCCCGGCCTGCGCCAGTTCCGCCAGCGCGTGGGCATCGTGTTCCAGCAGTTCAACCTGTTTCCGCACCTGAACGTGGAGCGCAATATCACGCTGGCGCCCACGCTCAACGGCAAGATCGCCAAGTCGCAGGGCCGCGAGCTGGCGCTGGACGTGCTGCGCCGCGTCGGCCTGGCCGAGAAGATCGACGCCTATCCGGCCCTGCTGTCGGGCGGCCAGCAGCAGCGCGTGGCGATCGCCCGCTGCCTGGCCATGGCGCCGCAACTGATGCTGTTCGACGAGGTCACCTCGGCGCTGGACCCGGAACTGGTGGGCGAGGTGCTGAAGGTCATGGAAGACATGGCGCGCCAGGGCATGACCATGGTGCTGGTGACGCACGAAATGGCATTCGCCCGCAACGTCGCGTCCAAGGTCGTGTTCATGCACCAGGGCCGCGTCTGGGAACAGGGCCCGCCCGCCGAACTCTTCGCCAATCCCCAAACCCCCGAGCTGCGCCAGTTCATCGGCACGGCCGCGCCTACCACCCACTAAGCCATCCGCCACTGGAGTCATTGCATGAAACTGTTCGCCAAGCTGGCCGCCGCCGCGGCCGTCTGTCTCTCCCTGGCCGCGCCCGCCTCGGCCGCCGACAAACTGCAGGACGTGCTGGGCGCGGGCAAGCTGCGCGTCGGCGTGCTGATGGATGCCGCGCCCTGGGGCTTCAAGGATGCCAAGGGCGAGGCCGCGGGCCTGGACATCGACCTGGCCAAGCTCATGGCCGCCGACATGGGCGTGAAGCTGGAGCTGGTGCAGGTCACCGGCGCCAGCCGCATTCCCAGCCTGCTGGCCGGCAAGGTCGACGTGCTGATCGCCGCCGCCGGCGCCACGCCCGAGCGCGCCCAGCAGGTCATGTTCTCGCAGCCCTACGCCGCGGTGAACCTGGGCGTGTACGGCGGTGAAGCCATGCCGCAAGCCAAGACCGTGGAAGAACTGAAGGGCCACAGCATCGCCGTCGCCAAGGGCTCCACCTTGGACATCTGGCTGACCGACAACGCGCCGGGCGCCAAGCTGGTGCGCTTCGAGGACACGCCCTCGGCCGTGGCGGCCTATCTGGCCGGGCAGTCGGAATCGTTCGCCGAGAACAGCGCCATCGCGCTCAAGGTAGCCGAGGACAACCCCTCCAAGGCGCCGCAGCTCAAGTTCCTGATCCGCCAGTCGCCCGCCCACGCCGCCGTGCAGCAAGGCCAGCAGAACCTGCTGAACTGGATCAACACCTTCCTCTTCACCAACCGCCTGAACGGCAAGCTGCCGGCCCTGCAGGAGAAGTGGTTCAAGGAAGCCCAGACCCTGCCGCAGATGTAATCGCCTCACCCATCAAGGACTCGCATGATCAAACGCTACAAATCCGGCTCGCGCATGAGCCAGGCCGTGTCGTACAACGGCTTCGTGTTCATCGCCGGCCAGGTGGCCGACAACCGCCAGGGCTCGCTGGAATCGCAGACCCGCGAAGTGCTGGCCAAGATCGAAGCGCTGCTGGCCGAGGCCGGCAGCGACAAGTCGCGCCTGCTGGCGGTGGACGTGTTCCTGCCCGCCATCGGCGACTTCGACGCCATGAACAGTGTCTACGACGCCTGGATCGATCCCGCCAATCCGCCCGCCCGCGCCTGCGTCGAGGCCCGCCTGGCCGACCCCGACCTGCGGGTCGAGATGACCGCGGTCGCCGCGCTGCGCTAAGCGCGGCCCGCCCCCCTTCCGATCCATTCTTGCGCCGCCCCCCGCGGCGCCATTGCTTCCCCATGCATACCGGCCTGTTTCACGAGATAGACTTCGACGCCGACGGCAAGGCGCTCAGCTTCCTGGGCACCCCCTATTCGGTGGACCGTTCGCCCTACTACCAGATCAAGACGCCCATCTGCCGCATCCGCAACGGCAGCGGCCCGCGCGTGCTGCTGATGGCGGGCAATCACGGCGACGAATACGAAGGCGAAGTCGCCCTGGGCCGGCTGATCCGCCGCCTGGATCCCGCGCGCGTGCGCGGCGAGGTCACCATCCTGCCGCTGGCCAACCTGCCCGCCGTGATGGCGGCGCGGCGGCGTTCGCCGCTGGACCACGGCAATCTCAACCGCGCCTTTCCCGGCGTGCCCGGCGGCACGCCGACCGAGAGGCTGGCGCACTTCCTGGAGCATGAGCTGTTTCCGCGCCATGACGTGGTGTTCGATATCCATTCCGGCGGCACCTCGATGGCGCACCTGCCCACCGCCCTGATCGAACGCCAGGATTCGCCCGAGCGCATGGCGCGCGCGCTGGACCTGATGAGATCGCTGGGCATGAGCCACGCCTTCGTTGCCGCCAACGGCCGCGATGCGCCCACCTCCATGGCGGCGGCGGCGCGCGCCGGCGCCATCGGCATCAGCGGCGAATTCGGCGGCGGCGGCACGCTGACGCCAGCGACGTTGGCCGCCACGCAGCGCGCCATCGACAACCTGCTGCAGAAGCTGGGCGTGACGGACGCGCCGGTGCTGGGCCCGCACCAGCCCGCCGCCCCCGGCATGCAGCTGCTGGAGCTGGACAGCCACGAACAGAACATCTTCGCCACCCGCCGGGGCTGGTTCGAACCCGCGGTCGACATCGGCGCGACCGTCCGCCAGGGCGATGTCGCGGGCTACTACCACGACCTCAACCAGCTGCACGCGGAAGAGGAAGTCCTGCGCTTCCGGGTATCGGGCATCGTCATTTCGCGGCGCCTGCATACCGACTGCGAATCGGGCGACAGCCTGATCCAGGTTGCGCGCCCGGTCGGCCAGGCTGATATCCTGACGGCTGCCGCCTGAACCCGGAACAATCAAAAGAAACCGCATGACCCACCGGCCCGCGCCCTCCGACTCCCCGACCTACGACGACGTGCTGCGCGTGCGGCCCGAAGGCGGCCCCGCGCCCGCGCGCGCGGCCGCCCCCGCCAAGCCGCCGCGCATCGAGGAAGTGGCGCGGCTGGCCGGAGTTTCGCCCATCACCGTGTCACGGGCCTTGCGCCAGCCGGAAAAAGTGGCCGCCGAAAAGCGCGACCGCATCCTGCAGGTGGTGGCGCAGACCGGCTATGCCTCCAATCCGCATGCGCGGGCCCTGCGTTCCGGGCAGTCCAGCGTGGTCGCGGCCTTCGTGTCCAATATCCTCAGCCAGCAGTTCGCGCTGGCCGTGCAGGGCTGCGCCGAGGTGCTGGAGCCGCAGGGCTATCAGCTGATGGTGGGCCAGACCTCGTATTCGTACGCCAAGGAAACCAGCATGATCGCGTCGCTGCGCGCGCTGCGCCCGGCCGCGGTGTTGTTCACCGGCGTCATCGAACTCGAAGAAAACCGCCAGTCGCTGCGCGACCTGGGCATCCCCATCATGGAGACCTGGGCCTATCCGCGCGATCCCATCGACATGCTGGTCGGGTTTTCCAACTACGACGGCGGCGCCATGGCCGCGCGCCACCTGGCCGAACGCGGCTACCGGCGCGTGGCCTTCGTGGCGCGCCAGGGCGGGCGCGGCGAACTGCGCCGCCAGGGCTTCAACGCCGCGGCGGCCGAACTCGGCCTGCAAGTGGTGGCCGAGCTGGCCGTGGACAACGCGCAGACCATCGCCGATGGGCGCGCCGCGCTGAGCCGGCTGCTGGCCATGGGCCAGGCCTTCGACGCCGTGTTCTGCGCCAACGACCTGCTGGCCGTGGGCGCGCTGTTCGAGGCGCGCGACCGCAAGCTCGCCATTCCAAAGGACATCGCCATCCTGGGTTTCGGCGACACCGACATCGCCAGCGAAATCGAGCCAGGCCTGACCACCATCGGCGTGGACAGCCGCAAGCTGGGCGCGCGCGCCGGCGAACTGCTGCTGCAACGCCTGAACGGCGGCGCTCCCGTCGCGCGCCAGGAAGTCTTTCCGCTGACGCTCAACCGGCGCGCCAGCGTCTAGGGCTCATTCGTCGAACACGATCCGCAGGCCTGGCAGCCCGATGCCATCGAGCTCGGTGCTCCAGGTCTCGCCCGCATGCACCGGAAAGGCTTTGGTCAGCGTTCCGGTCGTGACCAGCTCGCCCGCCTGGATCGCCTCTTCCTTCGGCCGTTCGGCCAGCACCGCCAGCAGATGGGCCAGCGCCGCCAGCGGACTGCCCAGCACATTGGCGCCGGTCCCGCTCTCGCGCAGGACGCCGTTGCAGGACAGGTCCACCCGGAAGCCCGCCAGCCGCTCGATCAGGTCAGGCCCCAGATCCGCCGCGTCCTTGAGCGGGCCGATGAAGAGCGCGCCGTGCAGGGCATTGTCCGCCACGGTATCCGCAGCCTGGAACTGCCAGGCGGGATAGTGCGACTGCACCAGTTCAAAACCATGCGCGATCCAGTCCACGCATTCCAGTATGCGGGCCGGATCCCGCGTTTGCGGCGGCGCTGAATGGAAGTGCAGCACGATTTCCGGCTCGATGCGCGGCTCGACATAGCGGCCCAGGCGGCAATGGACCTCGCCGGTGTCGTCGTAAACGGCGCTGTGCTCGTAGACGCGCCCCCACACCGGGAAGTCCACGCCCAGCGCCGCCCACATCGCCGGATTGGTGAAGCCGATCTTGCGGCCGACGAGCAGCGCGCCTTCGGCCAGCCGGGCCTGGTGTATGCGCGCCGCCACCTCATAGGCGGCGTCCAGATCGAAGCGCGGACGCCTGGCCGTGACCGGCGCGATGGAAGAAGCATGGTCCTGCGCCGCCTTGATTTCGCGGGCAAGCGTTGCGGGGTCGGAAGCGGGCATGTCGGCTCCTGTGCGTACTCGCAAATGTAAAAGAAAACGCCGCCGCGCCATACCGCCGCCGTTATATGCTCCCCTTGACGTCCTATTATCAGAACAGCGGGGTAGCAGCATGCACGACTTGAATGACCTCTATTACTTCGTCCAGGTCGTCAAGAACGGCGGGTTCGCGCCGGCCGGACGGGCGCTGGACATACCCAAGTCCCGCCTCAGCCGGCGCATCGCGCTGCTGGAAGACCGGCTGGGCGTGCGGCTCATCCAGCGTTCCACGCGCAGCTTCGCCGTGACCGAACTGGGTCAGGAATACTACGAACAATGCCTGTCGATGCTGGCCGGCGCGGAGGCCGCGCAGGAAGTCATCGACCGCACCCGCGCCGAGCCGCAAGGCACCATACGCATGAGCGCCCCGCCCGCGCTGATCTATTACTTCCTGGGCGAGCTGGTGGCGCGCTTCATGGTGCGCTGCCCCAAGGTCAACGTCTACCTGAAGAGCTTCAGCCGGCCGGTGGACGTGCTGCGCGAAGGCTTCGACATCGCGGTGCGCGTGCGCTTCGGCCCCATAGAAAGCAGCGATCTGGTGATGAAACCCCTGGGCATGAGCTGCCAGTGCCTGGTGGCCAGCCCGGAGCTGGCGCGCGCGCTCCCGTTGCCGGGCGATCCCAACGCCCTGAGCCAGCTGCCCACGCTGGCCCTGGGCACGGAGCAGCGCGAATCCCATTGGCGGCTGGACGGACCGGACGGCGCGCGCATGATCGTGCCCTTCACCCCGCGCCTGGTGACGGACGACATGCTGGCGCTGAAGCGGGCCGCGCTGAACGGCGTGGGCGTGGTCGCCCTGCCCCTGCTGATGATCCGCGACGAGCTGGACGCCGGTACCCTGGTGGACGTGGGCGCGCCCTGGCAGCCCGAGGCCGGCAGCGTCCATGCCATCTTCCCTTCGCGCCGCGGCCTGCTGCCCGGCGTGCGGGATCTGCTGGACTTCATGAGCACGGAGTACCGCGACGTCGCCAGGCGCGAGCACGACTCCCAGGTCCGCCACAAGCTGCCCACGCTGAAGTAGGCGCAGCGTCCGACGGATGGGACGCAGCAACCCATTTTCCAGGCCTACACAGCCCCCATGACTTGCTCCTAGGATGACTATCCCCCAAGTCATCAGGAGCACATCATGAGCGTCCCCGCCAACTTCAACGGCCAACGCCCCGTCATCGATCCCAACGATGCCGCCATGTTGCTGATCGATCACCAAAGCGGCCTGTTCCAGACGGTCGCCGACATGCCGATGACCGAACTGCGCTCGCTCGCGGGCGCCCTGGCCTCCATGGCCACCCTGGCGAAGCTGCCGGTCATCACGACGGCCTCCGTGCCACAGGGCCCCAACGGCCCGCTGATCCCGGAAATCCATGAGAACGCCCCGCATGCCAAGTACGTGGCCCGCAAGGGCGAGATCAATGCCTGGGACAACCCGGAATTCGTCGCGGCGGTGAAGGCCACCGGCCGTAAGACCCTGATCATCGCCGGCACCATCACCAGCGTCTGCATGGCCTTCCCCGCCATCAGCGCCGTGGCCGAAGGCTACAAGGTCTTCGTGGTGGTCGACGCCTCGGGCACGTACAGCAAGATGGCCCAGGAAATCACCCTGGCGCGCGTGGTCCAGGCGGGCGTGGTGCCCATGGACACGGGCGCCGTCGCCGCCGAACTGCAAAAGACCTGGAACCGCGAGGACGCGGCCAAGTGGGCCGAGGTCTATACCAAGATCTTCCCGCCCTACCAGCTGCTGATCGAAAGCTACAACCGGGCCCAGGAAGTCGTCAAAAAGGGCGAACAGCTCGACTCGCAGCGTTGAGCTGCACCCGGTTTTCCAGCGCGTCGCGAGGCGCGCGCCTTACCTCATGGAGTACGCAATGACCAAACCCTACGTGAAACTCGACAAGACCCAGGCCGCAGTGCTGCTGGTGGACCACCAGGTGGGCCTGCTGTCCCTGGTGCGGGACTTCCAGCCCGACCAGTTCAAGAACAATGTGCTGGCGCTGGCCGACCTGGCCGAATACTTCAAGCTGCCCACCATCCTCACCACCAGCTTCGAGGACGGCCCCAACGGCCCGCTGGTGCAGGAACTGAAGGACAAATTCCCCAAGGCGCCCTACATCGCCCGCCCCGGCAACATCAACGCCTGGGACAACGAGGACTTCGTCAAGGCGGTCAAGGCCACCGGCAAGAAGCAGCTGATCATCGCCGGCGTGGTCACGGAAGTGTGCGTGGCCTTCCCCGCGCTGTCGGCCCTGGAGGAAGGCTTCGAGGTGTTCGTGGTCACCGACGCGTCCGGCACCTTCAATGAAGTGACCCGTAACGCCGCCTGGAGCCGCATGGAACAGGCCGGCGCGCAATTGCTGAGCTGGTTCGGCGTGGCCTGCGAACTGCACCGCGACTGGCGCAATGACATCGAAGGCCTGGGCACGCTGTTCTCCAACCACATCCCCGACTACCGCAACCTGATGGCGGCTTACTCGACCGTCAAGGCCAGCAAGTAACTGGCGGATAGTGGCTGGACGGGCCGCGCCGGCCCGTGGCAGCTTCGAAGGCGGCGCGCACGATGCGCGCCGCCGTTTTATTTCTTGCGCGCGAAGGGGTAGGCCTGCTGCGCCAGGAAGGTGCCCGGCATGTCGTTGTCCAGAATGCCGTAGTTCTCGGGCAGGCGCTTGCTCACGCCGCGCACCGCCGTGCCAAAGGCGTAGTCGATGAACGAGAAGTGGGCGGCATAGTTGCGGTCGATCGCCTCGGTGTCCGAGGAATGGTGCCAATGGTGGGAGTCCGGCGTCACGATGATGTAACGTAGCCAGCCCCAGGGCAGCCTGACGTTGGAATGGATCAGCACCGCCTGGAAGCCCACGATGATGATGTAGGCGTCCAGCACCGGCTTGGAGAAGCCCAGCGCGAACAACACGCCCAGCACCGCCACGCGGGTGATCAGCAATTCGACGATGTGCAGCCGCGAACCGGCCAGCCAGTCCAGCGTGCGGGTGCTGTGATGCACCGCGTGGATCCGCCACAGGAACGGCACCTCGTGGTAGGCGCGATGCGCCGCGTACTGCACCAGATCCGCCACCAGCACGGCCACGAACAGCTCCGCCAGATAGGGCAAGGACTGGATGGCCTGCTGCAGGGGCTCGTAAGCCGCCCAGGAGAACAGCCGGTGCACGAAGAAGTTGATGCACAGCAGCACCGCCCCCACCGAGAGGTGGTTGAACAGGAAGTGCTTCATGTCCACCTGCCATTCGCCGCGGAACACGGGCTGGCCCGGATACAGGGGGAACAGCTTCTCGAAAATGATGAAGACGGTGCTGGAAGCCAGCAGGTCCAGGATGAACCAGTCCAGGCCCAGGTAGGGATGGCTGCCCGTATTGGAAGTGGTCACCACCACGTTGCTGCCGCCCGCGGCCACCGCGCCGCACACCAGCACGAAGGCGGCGATGTTCAGCCAGCGCTGGCGGCCCAGCACGGTATTGGCCAGCGCGATGGTGCCCGAGATCAGCAGCGCGGTGAACAGCAGCGCGCGCATCGCGTCCACGTTGTAGAAGCTGCGCAGCTCCGGCGTGGTCAGGTAGGCGGGGAAATGGAACGCCAGGACGCCGAGGACCGCCAGGATCGCCAGGAACAGCGCGATCACGCCGCTCATCATGCCCGTACCCGGGTGGATCCTCCCGTCCTGCTTGAAAAGCTGTAAGACCTGGCGAAGGATGGACGCGCGCTGATTCATTTCAAATTTATGGCAGACCACGGGGAAGCGAGTTTATCGCCGGGGACGGATCTTCATGTAATAAAACGTGATCAGGCGCGACAGAATGGCGTCCCTGCTTCCCCTTTGCGCGGCATCAATTCTCGGACGGAAGGCATGCGCCCGGATGGTTGACAAGGGCGCGGGGTTGGCGTGTCATGGAATCGAAAGCTTAAGGATCATCAGGTTCCCCGGTTTCCCCGCAGTGCCCATCAACCGGTTCTTTAAAGAGGCCCCTATGTTCCCTGAATACCGTCACCTCATTACCCAGCTGAAATCCGAAAACGCGCATTTCTCCGCGCTGTTCCAGCGCCACAATGACCTGGACCAGGAAATCAAGAACATGGAGGCCGGCATCCAGCCTGCCTCGGGCAATGAGGTCGAAGTGCTCAAGAAGGAAAAGCTGCACTTGAAGGACAAGCTTTACGGCATCCTGCGCGCTGCCGACCAGGGCAGCAGCTGAACCGTTCGCCGCCACGGACTGGCGCCTGCCTCGTCTTGCGGGCGCCTGCCCTCCCCCTATTCCCGCAGCCGCCGCCACAGCGTGGTCGGACTGATCCCCAGAATGGCGCAAGCCTCCTGGCGGTTGCCGTTGCAACGGGCCAGCACCGCCCGTATATGGGCTGCGTCGCGGCGCCGCGCATTGCCGGCCAGCGACTCCGCCGCCTGCCCTTCTTGCACCGCCTGGCGCGCCAGTTCGGGCGCGACGTCGCCAACGATGCGCCGCATCTGGGCGTCGGCCATGTCCTCCGGCATCTCCGCAAGGTAGACCGCCAGGCGCTCCAGCACGTTCTCCAGCTCCCGGATATTGCCGGGCCAGGCGTATGCCATCAGCGCGTCCCGGGTGCAGGGCGACAGCGGCCGGCCCGGCAGCAGGCCCAGGTTTTCCTGGATGCGGCCATACAGCAGTTGCGCCAGCGGCCAGATGTCCTGCCCGCGCTCGCGCAGCGTGGGCATGTCGATGCGCAGGATGTTCAGGCGGAAAAACAGGTCCTGGCGAAAATCGCCCGAGGCGACCATCGCCGCCAGATCGCGGTGCGTCGCCGCGATGATGCGCACATTGACCGGCACGGCCTCGCTGCCGCCCACCGGCATGACCTGCCGTTCCTGCAACACCCGCAACAGGCGGATCTGCAACGCGGCGGGCATGTCGCCCACTTCGTCCAGGAACAGCGTGCCATTGTGAGCCGACTCGAACAGTCCCGGCTTGCCGCCGCGGCGGGCGCCGCTGAACGCGCCGTCCTCGTAGCCGAACAGCTCGCTCTCCAGCAGGCTTTCCGGAAAGGCCGCGCAATTGACCGCGATGAACGGAAAGCTGTGCCTGGCGCTGGCCTGATGGATGCCCTGGGCCAGCACTTCCTTGCCCGTGCCGCTTTCGCCGCCGATCAGCACCGTGGAGTCGACGCGCGCGTAGCGGCGGCCCAGCATGCGGACTTTTTCGACCGGCGGCGCGGTCCCGAACAGATCGTCCAGCGTGTAGCGCACGGCGTGGGCGCGCATGCGGGCGCGCGTGCGCAGGCTGCGGTCGGCGCGATGGATCGCGCCCGCCTCCTGCAAGGTCAGCACTGCGCCGGACAGGCCGGCGCCCGACGCCAGCGGAATCCGGTTCACCACCACCATCTTGCCCGCCAGGCGATGGATCGACTCGGCTTCGCGCTTGCCGCTGCGCAGCACCTCGTCCAGCGACAGGGCGGGCGAAATTTCCTCCAGCCGGCGTCCGGCCATGCCCGCGGCGCTGATGCCCAGCAGGCGCTCGACGGCGGGGTTCAGGGCCTGGATCCTGCCGGCGGCATCCACCGCGGCGACGCCCTCGTCCAGGTTGGAGAGCACCGCATTGAGGTATTCGCGCCGCCCGGACTCGATGCGCTGCAGGCGCGTGATTTCGATGGCATCCTCGATGCAGGCGCCGATGGTCGACAGCGAGTACACCAGCACGCCGGTGAGCCCGATGCGTTCGGCGTAGTCGACGATCAGGCCGGAGCCGACGATCACCTCCACGCCCTCGTCCTTCAGCGCCTGGGCCTGGGCCAGCGCGTCGTCCGGATCGAGATAGGTCCGCACCGGGATGTCCAGGGCGAACGTGCGCAGGAAGGTGTCGAGTTCGGGATACTGGGCCGCCTGTCCCAGCAGCGCGACCCGCGGCGAAATGCGGCGGGCCGTGGACAGCGCGTTCATGACCTCGAAGCCGACGATCTTCACCTGCACCACCGGCACGCTGACGTGGCGCCGCAGATAAGCCCCATTCAGGCCCGCCGCAACCACGGCATCGACCTGTCCGGCTCGGACCGCCTGGTTGATGGCGCTGGCGGCCGCCTCGAAGCCGGCCTCGATCAGCTTGAATTCGCCACGGCCCGCATAGCGCGGCAGGATCTGCGCAAAGCTGCGCGAAATGCGCGCCATGCCGATGGCCCAGATGCGGGGCAGCGTGGCGGACTCCTGTTCGATCGACGGCGTGGCGGGCAGCATGGCGGATTCTCCGGGTATGGCTCCCGCATATCTCACCATTGAAATCCAGTTCGTTCAATTCTGAAATTCAAAACCCCGCCCCCGCCCGCCGCAGCGGGAGCGAGGCAGGCTGGTACGCATCTTGCATGAGCAGGAACATCCCCCTACTGACGGAGCGCGTACGCCATGGTCCCCACATCCCCTTCCGCCCCTGCCAGCGCCGGCGCGCGCATGCGCCTGGCCATGCAGGCCGAACGCCCGCTGCAGGTCGTCGGCGCCATCAACGCCAACCATGCGCTGCTGGCTCAGCAGGCAGGCTTTCGCGCCATCTACCTGTCCGGCGGCGGCGTGGCCGCCGGTTCGCTGGGGGTGCCCGACCTGGGCATCGTGGGCCTGGAGGACGTGCTGACCGACGTGCGGCGCATCACCGAAGTCTGCCCGCTGCCCCTGACCGTGGACGTCGATACCGGTTTCGGCGCCTCGGCCTTCAATGTGGCGCGCACCACCCGGTCGCTGATCGCGGCCGGCGCGGCGGCCATGCAGATCGAGGACCAGGCCGGCGCCAAGCGCTGCGGCCACCGGCCGAACAAGGAAGTGGTGACGCTGCCCGAAATGGTGGACCGCATCAAGGCCGCGGTCGACGCCCGCACCGACCCTGATTTCGTCATCATCGCGCGCACCGACGCGCTGGCCAGCGAGGGCAGGCAAAGCGCCCTGGACCGGTTGGCGGCCTGCATCGAGGCCGGCGCCGACGTGGCCTTCCCCGAGGCCGTGCACGATCTGGCGGGGTTCCGGGATTTCGCGCGCGCCCTGGCCGCGCCGATCCTGGCCAACATCACGGAATTCGGCCAGACCCCGCTGCTGACCGTCGACGAACTGGCAACGGCCGACGTGGCCATCGCGCTGTATCCGCTGTCGGCTTTCCGTGCCATGAACCGCGCCGCGCAGCGCACCTACGCCGCCATCCGCCGCGACGGCACGCAGAGCGCCATGGTGGAAGAAATGCAGACGCGGCTCGAACTCTACGAGAGCATCGGCTACTTCGCCTACGAACAAAAACTGGACGCGCTGTACGCTGGCAAGGCGGCCTGATCCGCGTCCGGCGCAAGCTGAAAAATAACGAAACTGGAGACACCGCCATCATGCATTCCTCGCTGGATGACCCGTTCCTGCTCGTCTACCAGGACGACGCGGACCACGGCCGCCACTACTCCGTGCCGGCCTACGCCGCCGCGCAAGGCCTGGACGCGCGCCGCCTGCCCTATGTCGCGCGGGTCCTGATCGAGAACGCGCTGCGCCACGAGAGCGCCGCGCACGACCGCCGGCCGCATGCGCAGGCGCTGCTGCGGACCTATCATCCGGACGCGCCGAAAGACGCCGAGCCGGCCGATGTCTGGCTGCATCCGGCGCGCGTGCTGGCCCAGGACGTCAGCGGCATTCCCAGCCTGATCGACCTCGCCGCGATGCGCGACGCCATCCAGGCGCGGGGCGGCGACCCCGCCCGCATCAATCCGCACATCCCGGTCGACCTGATCGTGGACCATTCGCTGATCGCTGAGCAGGCGGGCCACGCCGGCGCCCGCGCCGCCAACGAAGCGAGCGAGTACGCGCGCAACCGCGAACGCTACACCTTCCTGAAATGGGCCCAGGAGTCGTTCGACAACCTGCGCCTGGTGCCGCCCGGCAAGGGCATCCTGCACCAGATCAACATCGAATACCTGGCCGAAGTCGCGACGCTGCGGACCACCGCCAGCGGCGCGCGCGTGACCTGTCCGGATACGCTGGTGGGCACCGACAGCCACACCAGCATGGTCAACGCGCTGGGGGTGCTGGGCTGGGGCGTGGGCGGCATCGAAGCCGAAGCCGCCATGCTGGGCGACGCCCTGGTGTTCCGGGCGCCGGAAGTCGTCGGCGTGCGGCTGCACAACCGGCCGGCGCCGGGAGTCACCGCCACCGACATCGTGCTGAGCCTGACCCGCATCCTGCGCGAGGCCAAGGTGGTGGAGCAGTTCGTCGAATTCACCGGTGACGCGCTGGACGGCGCACTCACCCTGGAAGATCGCGCGACCCTGTCGAACATGGCGCCGGAGTACGGCTCGACCTGCGCCTACTTCCCGGTGGACGAGGAAACCCTGTCCTACCTGCTGCGCACCGGCCGCGATCCGCAACAGGTGGAGCGGGTGCGGCTCTACGCCCGGGCTTCCGGCCTGTGGCGCGAGCCGGGCGCCGAGCCTCCCGGCTACAGCCGCATCGTGGACGTGGACCTGGAGCAGATCGGCCGGGTGGCGGCCGGCCCGAACAAGCCGCAGGAACGCATCGCGCTGGCCGAGGTGCCCGTCAGCTTCAGGAAGGCGGCGAACGCGATGCCCGCGGCGGCGGACTCGTCCCTGCCGGAAGGCGCCGTGGTGCTGGCCGCGATCACCAGCTGCACCAATACCTCCAACCCCAGGCTGCTGGTGGCGGCGGGCCTCCTGGCGCGCAAGGCCGTCGCGCTGGGACTGCGGCCGCAGCCCTGGACCAAGACCTCGTTCACGCCCGGCTCCCGCGTCGTCACCGACTACCTGCAGGCCAGCGGGCTGCAGGCGGCGCTGGACCAGCTGGGCTTCCAGACGGCCGGCTACGGCTGCGCCACCTGCGCCGGCCTGTCCGGATCCCTGGCGCCCGAGGTGGAACAGGCCATCGCCACGCGCAACCCGCGCGTGGCCGCCGTGCTGTCCGGCAACCGCAACTTTCCCGGCCGCGTGCATCCGCTGGCGCGCGCCAACTACCTGGCCTCGCCCGCGCTGGTGGTGGCCTATGCGCTCGCCGGCACCGTGGAGCGGGACCTGGAGCAGGATCCGGTGGGCTGGCGCGCCGACGGCACGCCCGTGCGCCTGCAGGAGTTGTGGCCAGCCGATGAGGAAATCGATGCCATCGTCGCCGCGCACCTGAATCCCGGCCTGTACACGCGGCGCTATGGCGACATCTTCGACGGCGATCCGGCCTGGCAGGACCTGCCCACAAGCGCCGGCGCCTGCTATCCCTGGGACGACCAAAGCCTGTACCTGCGGCGCCCGCCCTACCTGGACGTGCCCACCCAGGACGGCGCCGTGCGCCTGACGGACGCGCGCGCGCTGCTGATCCTGGGCGACTCGGTCACGACCGACCATATTTCGCCTGCCAACGAGATTCCTCCCCAATCCAGCGCCGGCCGCTATCTGCAGTCGCTGGGCGTGGCGCCCGAAGATCTGCACACCTACCTGGCGCGCCGCGGCAACCACCGGGTGATGATGCGCGCCACCTTCGCGCAGCCCACCCTGGCGAACGAACTGCTGCCCCAGGGGCCGGCCGGCGCCACGCGCCACCAGCCGGACGGCGAGGTCATGCCGGTCTACGACGCCGCCATGCGGTACCGCGAAGCCGGCGTACCGGTGGTGGTGATCGCGGGCAAGGACTACGGCACGGGCTCTTCGCGCGACTGGGCGGCCAAGGGCACCCGGCTGCTCGGCGTGCGCGCGGTGATCTCCGAGAGCTTCGAACGCATCCACCGCTCGAACCTGGTCAACATGGGCGTGCTGCCCCTGCAGTTCCCGCCGGGCGTCACGCGCCTGAGCCTGGGGCTGGACGGTGGCGAGACCTATGACATCGAGATCGACGCCGGGCTGGCGCCGCGGGGCCAGGTGTCCTGCGTCATCCGCGGCAAGAACGCGTCGCAACCCTTGACCCTGACGTGCCGCCTGGACAACGAGCACGAAATCCGCATCTGGCGAGCCGGCGGCATCCTGCCCGCGGTGCTGCGCCAGGCCCTGGCCGATCCTCAAGCCAGCAACAAGCAGCACACACAAGCGCAGCACACATAAGAAGCGCAATGCCATCACCACCACCAAGGAGACAGACATGCATGCAAAACGACTACGCGCGCCCCTGCGCGCCCTGGCGCTGCTGGCCGGGCTGACGCTGGCCTGCGCGGCGCAGGCCGCCGACTGGCCGGCCAAGCCGCTGCGGCTGATCGTGCCGTTTTCCGCCGGAGGCCAACTCGACGCCATGACGCGCATCTTCGCGACCGGCCTGTCGGACCACCTGAAGCAGCCCGTGGTCATCGACAACCGGCCCGGCGCGGGCGGCCTGATCGGCTCCGACATGGTCGCCAAGAGCGATCCCGACGGCTACACCTTCCTGGTGGCAGGCAACGGCGCCATCACCAACAAGATGCTGCGCGCCAAGATGCCGTACGAGGACTCCGACCTGACGCCGGTCGGACTGCTGTTCGAGTCGGCCTCGGTCATCGTGGTCAGCGCCAAGAGCGACATCCACACGCTGAAGGACTGGCAGAAGAAGGCCGGCGCGGGCGGACACCCCATCCTGTTCGCCACCGCGGGCACCGGCAGCACAGGGCACTTTGTCGGTGAAATGCTGGGCCAGGCGCTCAACGTTCCGGTGACGATCGTGCCGTACAAGAGCGGATCGGAAAGCTCGGCGGCGCTGATGGGCGGGCAGGTCGACGCCGCTTCCGAGGCCAGCGTGTCGATCCGCAACTACGTGACTGCCGGCCGTGTACGCGCCCTGGCGGCGACCGCCGACCACCGCACACCGCTGCTGCCGTCCACGCCCACCACCGCGGAACAGGGCTTCCCGCAGATCCAGATCACGCACTGGGGCGGCATGTATGCGCCCAAGGGCACTCCCGGCCCCATCGTCGACGCCATGAACCGCGCCATCTCCCAGGTCATGGAAACGCCGTCGATCAAACAGCAGTTGAACGATGCCGGCTATGAGCCGATACCGGGCAGCGTGGCGCACTTCAAGCAGTTCATCGCCGCCGAGGACCAGCGGCTGGGCGCCATCGTCAAGTCGGCCGGCATGAAGGCCGATTAAGCGGGCTGATAAGCAGGCTGATCATTGGCCTGATGATTGGCCTGATAAACGACCTGGCCGGGCGCGCCCCAGCCCCGGAAGCTGCAAGGCATCCGGGGCCGCGATCCCTGCGCGTCAAGGCTCCACCAGCGTAAACGCATCGCTGCCCGCCATGCGCGACATCTCGTCGATGATGCGGCGCGACAGCTCCAGCACCAGCGGACTGCGGGGTTCGCCGGCAAGCGTGACCATGCCCAGGCTGTAGCCGATGCGCGGCGCAAAGGGCTTGCAGATCACGCCCATGTCCTGGCACAAGCGCGCGAACAGGCCGTTGACCACGGACACGCCGATGCCGCGCGCCACCAGCCGACAGGCCATTTCCACCGCATGCACCTCGGCGCGGATCTGCGGCACCATGCCGCCCTGGCGGAACACCTGGTCGATCTGCTGGCGCAAGAGGCGCTGGCGTCCCAGCAGCACCATGTCGACGCCGATGAGATCGCCCGGTCCGACCTCGGGCAAGGCTTCCAGCGCATGGCCGGGCGGCACGATGCACACGGCATCCGTGTCCAGGCGCGCCACCGTTTCCAGCCCCGAATTCAAGGTCGGCGAGCGCACCAGCGCCAGATCGGCCTCGCGCCCCAGCACCGCGGCCTCGCTGGTTTCGTAGGTGCCGACCAGCACTTCCAGCGCCACGTCGGGATGATCGTTCAGAAAGGATTCGGCCACGGCCGGCATGACGGTCTGCGCGACCGAGCTGGGCAACTGCACCCGCATCAGCGTGCGCCGCAGTCCGCCCAGGCGCAGCTGGTTGACGTGGCGTTGCAGCGAGTTGGCATTCAGGATCATGTTCTGCACGTCCGGCAGCAAGGCCTCGGCCTCGCTGTTGGGTACCAGCCGTCCCTTGCGCCGCATGAACAGGGGCAGCCCCAGATCGGACTCGAACTGGCTGAGCAGGCGGCTGACGGCGGGCTGGGAGGTCCCCAGCCGCTGCGCGGCCTCGATGGTCGACCCGGTAGTCATGAAGGCCAGGAAGGCCTCTAGCTGCTTGAAATTCATCGTCGTCGCGGGCGTGCCGATGGCGGCGGTCTGCCCGTATCTTAGGGTTAGCACCAAATTTGGCGGAATTCACATAGACGCATGCCGGCCCAGCATACGGTTGCCAAGCCCTCGCGTTGGCTCGAACATGCCGGCAACCGCGGATTCTGCCCATTCAGCAATCCGTAATCAATCCGTACTAGCGCCGAATCGCAAGGAGCCAAAATGCGCGCTGCTGTCCCACGCCCCTCCTGTCGCCGCACCGCGCCATGACCGCGTTCATTATCCGCCGGCTCTGCCAAAGCGTCGTGATCCTGGCCCTGACGTCGCTCATCGTGTTCGCCGGCGTCTATGCCATCGGCGACCCCATCGAGATCCTGGTGCCGGCCGACGCCTCGCAGGCGGAAATCGCCCAGGCCGTGGCCTCGCTGGGCCTGGACCTGCCGCTCTACCAGCAGTACCTGAAGTTCGTCGGCAACGCGCTGCACGGCGACCTGGGCACGTCCTTTGTCTACAACCAGCCCGCCATCCAGCTCATCCTGCAACGCCTGCCGGCCACGCTGGAACTGGCATTCGTCGCCCTGCTGCTGGCCCTGGCCATCGGCCTGCCACTGGGACTGGTCGCGGGCCTGAAGCCCGATTCGGCGCTGGACCGCGGCATCATGACCGGCTCCATCCTGGGCTTCTCCCTGCCCAACTTCTGGCAGGGCATCATGCTGGTGCTGATCTTCTCGGTGACGCTGGGCTGGCTGCCCTCCACCGGGCGCGGACCCACCGGCGAAGTGCTGGGCATCCAGACCAGCCTGGCTTCCTGGGATGGCATCCGTCACCTGATCCTGCCGGCGCTGAACCTGGCGCTCTTCAAGATCGCCCTCATCGTGCGCCTGACGCGCAGCGGCGTGCGCGAGACCATGCCGCTGGACTACGTGAAGTTCGCGCGCGCCAAGGGCCTGCGCGAGTCGCGCGTGATCTACATGCACGTGCTGAAGAACATCATGATCCCCATCGTGACCGTCGTCGGCATGGAGTTCGGCTCGATGATCGCGTTTGCCACGGTCACCGAAACCATCTTCGCCTGGCCCGGCGTGGGCAAGCTCATCATCGACAGCATCATGAAGCTCGACCGCCCCGTCGTGGTCGCCTACCTGCTCATCGTGGTGACCATGTTCATCCTGCTCAATCTGCTGGTGGACATCATCTACTCCGTCCTCGATCCCCGTGTCCGCGTGGGGGCCGCCGAATGAAATCCGCCGCCATGAAACTCAACCGCGAAACCACGCTGGGCCAGGCCCTGTACGGCGTGCTCGACAGCCGCGCCGCCAGCATCGCGGCCGCGATCCTGGGTGTGCTGGTCCTGGCCGCGCTGTTCGCCAGCTGGATCGCGCCGCAAAACCCGTATGACCTTGCCGCCATCACCATCCTGGACGGCCGCCTGCCGCCCGGCAGCGTCGGCGTCTACGGCGACACCTACTGGCTGGGCACCGACGCGCAGGGGCGCGACATGCTGTCGGCCATGATGTATGGCCTGCGCACCAGCCTGGGCGTGGGCGTGCTCAGCGGCCTGTTCGCCATGGTGGTGGGCACCGTGCTGGGACTGGCCGCCGCCTACTTCGGCGGCCGCGTGGACACCCTGATCATGCGGCTGGTCGACCTGATGCTAGGCTTTCCCACCATCCTGGTCGCGCTGATGATGCTGGCCATCCTGGGACAGGGCCTGGACAAGGTCATCTTCGCCCTGGTGGTGGTGCAGTGGGCCTACTTCGCGCGGGCGGTGCGCGCCACCGCCGTGGTCGAACGGCGCAAGGAATACATGGAGGCCGCGCTCTGCCTGGGCCTGAGCCACCGGCGCGCGCTCTTCAGCCAATTGCTGCCCAATTGCGTGCCGCCGGTCATCGTGATCGCCATGATCCAGACGGCCAACGCCATCGCGGCCGAAGCCACGCTCAGCTTCCTCGGCATCGGCCTGCCGGTCACCGAGCCCTCGCTGGGCCTGCTGATCGCCAACGGCTACCAGCAGATGCTGGCCGGCCTGTACTGGATCAGCGTCTACCCGGGCGTCCTGCTGCTGACGGTGGTCTTCACCATGAACATCGTGGGCGATCGCATCCGCGAAGCGCTCAACCCCCGCCTGCAGAAATAGGAAGCCCCATGAATCCGGCAATTCCCACGCTTTCCGTCAGGAACCTGCGCACCTGGTTCCACACCCGAGCGGGTGTGGTGCGCGCGGTCGACGACGTGAGCTTCGACGTCCACCCGGGCGAGATCCTGGGCCTGGTCGGCGAGTCCGGTTCGGGCAAGTCCATCACGGGCTTCTCCGTGCTGGGCCTCATCGACCCGCCCGGACGCATCGACGGCGGCCAGATCCTGTTCAAGGGCCGCGACCTGGCCACGCTATCGGCCGAAGAGCTGCGCGAACTGCGCGGCAACCGCATCGCCATGGTGTTCCAGGACCCCATGATGACCCTGAACCCGGTGTTCCGCATCGAAACGCAGATGGTCGAGACCGTGCAGGCGCACGAGCGCTGCAGCCGCAAGGCCGCCTGGGCCCGCGCCCGTGACACGCTGGCCGCGGTGGGCATCCCCTCGCCCGAAGAGCGCCTGAAGGCTTATCCGCACCAGCTCTCGGGCGGCATGCGCCAGCGCGTGGCGATCGCCATCGCCATGCTGCACAAGCCCGACCTCATCATTGCCGACGAGCCGACCACCGCGCTGGACGTGACCATCCAGGCCCAGATCCTGGCCGAAATGCAGAAGCTCTGCGCCGAAACCGGCACCGCCATGGTCTGGGTCAGCCACGACCTGGCCGTGGTCGCCGGCCTGGCCGACCGCGTCTGCGTGATGTATGCGGGCCGCGTGGTGGAGTCCGGCCTCACCTCGGACATCCTCGACCATCCCCGCCATCCCTACACGGTCGGCCTCATCGGCTCGGTGCCCAGCAACGACCAGGGCGGCGCGCGTCTCTACCAGATCCCCGGCATGGCGCCCTCGCCGCTGGCGCTGCCGCAGGGCTGTGCCTTCAGCCCGCGCTGCGCGCACGCCACGCTGCGCTGCCGCGAAGAACAGCCGCAGATCACGGCCGAACAGGAACGCACGCTGCGCTGCTTTCACCCCCAGACAGGAGCCCTCTCTTGAACACGCCCATCCTGATGCAGGCCCAGCAGGTATCGCGCCTGTTCGTGAAGCGTCCCGACTACGCCGAAAGGCTGGCCGGGCTGCTGGGCGCGCGCGTGGCCTCGCATACGGTGCACGCGGTGGACCGGGTGGACCTGGCTATCCACGAAGGCGAGGTCGTGGGCCTGGTCGGCGAATCCGGCTGCGGCAAGTCCACCCTGGGCCGAGTGCTGGCCGGGATCCTGCCGCCCACCTCCGGCACCCTGCTGACGCCGGCCGGCGAGCTTTCCTCCCTGACCGGGCAGGCCGCGCACGCCCAACGCATGTCCACGCAGATGATCTTCCAGGACCCGATGTCCTCGCTGAACCCGCGCAAGCGCGTGCGCGACATCATCGGCGAAGCGCCGCTGGCTCATGGCATCGTGGCGCGCGCCGACTACGACGACTACGTGGTCGAGGTGATGCGGCAGGTGGGCCTGAACCCGGACTTCCGCAACCGCTTCCCGCACCAGTTCTCCGGCGGCCAGCGCCAGCGCGTGGGCATCGGCCGGGCGCTGGCGGTCAAGCCGCGCTTTCTCATCTGCGACGAATCCATCGCCGCGCTCGACGTCTCGATCCAGGCCCAGATCCTGAATCTGTTCATGGACCTGCGCGAGACGCTGGGCCTGACCTATCTCTTCATCAGCCACGACCTAGGCGTCGTGCAGCGCATCAGCGACCGCACCGTCATCATGTACCTGGGCCGCATCGTCGAATCCGGCCCCACCGCCGAGATCTTCAAGGCGCCGCTGCATCCCTACACCCAGGCCCTGCTGGAAGAAGTGCCGCGGCTGACCAACCGCAAGCGGCGCTTCCACGCCATCAAGGGCGAGATCCCCTCGCCGCTGAACCCGCCGCCCGGCTGCCATTTCCATCCGCGCTGCCCCCACGCCATGCCGCGCTGCAAGACCGAACAGCCCGAGCTGCAGGAACAGGGCAATGGCCGCCGCGCCGCCTGTCATCTGCTGGACGCGCCAGCGCAAGGAATCCTCCGTCCATGAAAGCCGCAAGTCTCAAACCCTCTCTGTTGCGCAGCGGCTTGCGGGCCCTGCTCATTGTGACCTTGCTGGCGGCAGGCGCCGGCGCCGCTGCCCGTCCGCTGCTGACCATCGGCCACTCAAGCGAACCCTCGTCCATGGACCCGCTGTTCTCGCGCACGGGCAACAACCAGGCGGCGGCCGAGAACATTTTCGAACGTCTGGTGTCGACCGACGAGAACATGCAGATCCGCCCCGGCCTGGCGGTGTCGTGGCAGGCGCTGGAGCCGACGCTGTGGGAAATCCATCTGCGGCCCGGCGTGCGCTTCCATGACGGCTCGCCGTTCACGGCCGACGACGTGGTGTTCTCGCTGCAGCGCGCGCCCAAGGTGCCGAACAGCCCTGCGCCTTTCACCGGCGCGGTGCGCTCCATCGCCGCCATCGAAGTGGTGGACCCGCTGACGCTGCGCATCCGCAGCAAGCAGCCCACGCCCGACCTGATGGAGCAGATCGGCCTGGTCTACATCCTGTCGCGCCACGCGGCCGAGGGCCGCAGCTCGGAAGACTTCAATGCCGGGCGGGCCGCCATCGGCACCGGCCCCTACAAGTACAAGCGCTGGCAGCCGGGCGACAGCCTGGAGCTGGAACGCAACGACCAGTACTGGGGCAAGCGCCCGGACTTCGACCGCGTCGTGATCCGCTACATCTCCAACGACGCCGCGCGCCTGGCCGCCCTGCTGTCGGGCTCGGTCGACCTGATCGACAGCGTGCCGCCCACCGACACCAGGAAGCTGCAAAGCCGTCCCGGCTACGTGCTGTACCAGTCCGCCTCGGCGCGCCTGATCTACCTGGCGCTGGATTCGGCGCGCGACAAGAGTCCGTATGTCACCGACGCGCAGGGCAAGCCCATGGACGTCAATCCGCTGAAGGACGTGCGGGTGCGCCGCGCCATCTCGATGATGTTCATGCGCGGGCCCATCACCGATCGCCTGCTGAGCGGCGCCGGCGTGCCCGCGGGCCAGATGGTGCCCGAAGGGCTGGGCGGCTACTCGCCCGCGCTGCCGCCGACCGCCTATGACCTGGAAGGCGCGCGCAAGCTGCTGGCCGAGGCCGGCTATCCCAAGGGCTTCGGCCTGACGGTGCATTCGTCCAACGACCGCTTCGCCAGCGACGGCGACTTGGCGCAGGCGCTGGCGCAGATGATGGCGCGCGCCGGCCTGCGCATCAACGGCGTGGTCACCCAGCCCTACAACGTCTACGCCGGCGCCAGCAGCAAGCAGCAGTACAGCGCCTTCATCTTCTCGTACGGCAACAGCACCAGCGATTCGTCCAACGGCCTGACCAACGTGCTGGCCACCTACGACAAGGCCGCCGGCACCGGCGCCTTCAACCGCGCGCGCTACTCCAACCCCGAGGTGGACCGCCTGCTGGCGCAGGCCGCCACCGAGTTCGACACCGACGCACGCAACCAGCTGCTGCGCCAGGCCGCCGAAGCCGCCTTCAATGACGTCGGCATCGTGCCCCTCTATTTCCCGGTCGTCTTCTGGGCAGCGCGCGACGGCATCGTGGTGCGCGCCAACAAGCTGGAACGGACCTCCATGGTCTACATACAGGAAGCAAAATGAGCCCCACCCGCCCCCTCGCGGACCTGTCCAACCAGAAAGTGCGCACGCGCGACGGCGTGCTGCTGGCGACCGACGTGTACTTTCCCCCCGGCTACCGGCCCGGCACGGACGCGGCCCTGCCCGTCATTCTTGAACGCACGCCCTACGGCAAGGCCGACATCTCCCGTTCCGAGCAGCTTGGCGGCGTGCAAGGCCAGCCGCGCCCCGACATCGCGCGCTACTTCGCGCAGCACGGCTTTGCCGTCGTGTTCCAGGACTGCCGCGGCCGCTACGACTCCGAAGGCCAGTTCACCAAATACCTGTCCGAAGGCGAGGACGGCTACGACACCATGGCCTGGATCACGGCCCAGCCCTGGTGCAACGGCAGGATCGGCACCATGGGGCTGTCGTATGGCGCGCACACGCAAATGGCGCTGGCCTGCCTGAACCCGCCCGGCCTGGCCTGCATGGTGCTGGACTCCGGTGGCTTTTCCAACGGCTACCAATGCGGCATCCGCCAATCCGGCGCCTTCGAACTGAAGCAGGCGACCTGGGCCTACAAGCAGGCCAAGCTCAGCCCGGCCGCGCAGGAAGACCCGGTGGTGCTGGCCGCGCTCGAAGCCCAGGACATCCGCCAGTGGTTCATGCGCATGCCCTGGCGCCCGGGCCATTCGCCGCTGTCGGCCGTGCCCGAGTACGAGGACTACCTGTTCGAACAGTGGCGCGCCGAATGCTTCGACGAGTCCTGGCGCCAGCTGGGCATCTACGCCCAGGGCTATTACGACGCCATCCCCGACATTCCGGTCGTGCTGATGTCCAGCTGGTACGACGCCTACGTGCGCACGACCATGGAGAACTTCGAGGGCCTGGGCGCGGGCCGCAACGCGCCGCTGCGGCTCATCATGGGTCCCTGGCTGCATGGCGACCGCAACATCACGCATAGCGGCGACGCCGAGTTCGGCGCCGCCGCGGCCTTCGACGGCCACATCGCCCGGAACTGGCTGGAGTTCCGCCTGGCCTGGTTCCGCCGCTGGCTGCAGCAGGACGCCAGCCCGGCCGCCGCGGACCCCGTGGCCCGCCTGTTCCTGATGGGCGGCGGCAGCGGCCGGCGCGACGCGCAGGGCCGCTTCGAGCACGGCGGCCAGTGGGTGCAGGCCGCCACCTGGCCCGTGCCGCAAGCCCGCCCCACCCCCTATTTCCTGCATGCCGACGGCGGCCTGCGGCGGGAACCGCCGCAAGCGCAGGACGCCCGCATCCGCTACCAGGCCGATCCGCGGCGTCCCGTGCCCACCATCGGCGGCGCGCTGACCTCCGGCCAGCCGGTGTTCGTGGGCGGCGGCTTCGACCAGCGCGAGGACGCCCGCTTCTTCGGCATCGAGCAGGCCGGCCTGCCGCTGGCCTCGCGCGACGACGTGGTGGTGTTCCAGACCGAACCGCTGGAGCAGGACCTCGCCGTGGTTGGCCCGGTCGTGGTCAGGCTCAGCATCTCGTCCGACTGCCCCGACACCGACTTCACCGCCAAGCTGATCGACGTCTATCCCGCCAACCCCGATTATCCGGAAGGCTATGCGCTGAACCTGACCGACGGCATCTTCCGCTGCCGCTTCCATGAGTCCTGGGAAAAGCCGGCCGCGCTGGAACCCGGCAAGGTCTATGAGATCACCATCGAGCCCTTCGCCACCTGCAATCTGTTCAAGCGGGGCCACCGGATCAGGCTGGACATCTCCAGCAGCAACTTTCCCAAGTACGACGTCAATCCCAATAGCGGGGAGACGGCGGCCGATGCCCGCGAAAAGCGTGTCGCCCTCAACACCCTGCATCTCTCGCCGGTCCATGGCTGCAGCGTGACGCTGCATATCGCCGATCCGCAAGCGCTGACGCCCTTGCCGGCTCCCTGACCCGCCCATCCGTTTTTACCCCCTTCCTCCCGCGCGCCACGCGGGCGGCAGGGGCCGCTCGTCCATCCGCAGCACAACACCAATGGGGATCACCATGAAAAGAAAACTGAGACAACGCAAACTTCTGGGCGCCGCGCTGGCCCTTTCCTGCATGAGTCCCGTGCAAGCCGCCGAAAGCAGTTCGGTCACGCTGTACGGCCTGGTCGACCTGGGCATGCTCTATGAGCGCAAGGACGGCGAATCCAGCCTGCGCCAGAAAAGCGGCAACCAGTCCGGTTCGCGCTGGGGCCTGCGCGGCAGCGAGGACCTGGGCGACGGCTACAAGGCCGTGTTCCGCCTTGAAAGCGGCTTCAACGCCAACAACGGCACCCAGGCGCAGGGACGCATGTTCGGACGCTGGGCCTACGTCGGCCTGGCCGGCGGCTTCGGCGAAGTGCGCCTGGGCCGCCAATGGGTCTACGGTTTCGAATGGGCTGGCGTGGGCTCGCCGTTCGGCACTGGCTGGAGCCAGAGCTCCAACAACGCCGTGCTGGGCTACAACGACGGCGACTTCGGCGCCGGTGGCCGCGTCAACAATGCCGTGTTCTACGCCACGCCCCGGATGAACGGCTGGCAGGCCGGCCTGGGCTACAGCTTCGAGGCCAACGACGGCGCCGAGTTCGCCACCGACGCCCACGACCGCGTCCTGACCGCGGGCCTGCGCTACAACAAGGGTCCCGTCGCCGCGGCGCTCACCTATGAACGCCTGAACCCGAACTCGCTGCAGCCCAACAAGAAGACCGCCACCAACTTCCAGGCTGCGGGTTCCTACGACTTCGAATGGATCACGCTGCACGGCACCTATGGCAATCTGCGCAACGCCAACAGCGGCCCGTCCGCCGGCTATGACAACGTCAATTCCTACATCGCCGGCGTCACGGTGCCGACCGGCAAGGCGGGCAAGGTCATGGCCTCGTACCAGCGCGCCACATCCTCCGACATCACCGGCTGGGCGCTGGGCTACCAGTACGACCTGTCCAAGCGCACCAACCTCTACGCCTACGTCAATCGCCTGGACATCCGCGAGTCCCATACGCTGCAGACCTCGGCGGGCATCCGCCACATGTTCTGAAGCCTGACGGACGGATCGATGCGCCCGGGTTCGCCCGGGCGTTTTTTCATATTTAGAAAAACTGAATATGGATTAGGATAATTAGCTGTCCTAATCATCCAGGCAAGGCTAGTCTGTCGCCCTACGTTCAAGGGTATCGATGACCACCGCCTACCTCCCCGGATTCCTGCTCGGCCTGAGCCTCATCATGGCAATCGGCGCGCAGAACGCCTTCGTCCTGCGCCAGGGACTGCGCCAGGAACACGTTTTCGTCGTCTGCCTGGCCTGCGCCCTGTCCGACGCCATTCTGATCAGCGCCGGCGTGGCCGGCTTCGGCCTGGCCGTCGGCGCCCTGCCCTGGCTGGAACCAGCCTTGCGCTACGGCGGCGCGCTGTTCCTGTTCGCCTACGCCGCGCGCAGCCTGCGGTCGGCGCTGCGCGCCCGCCACGACAGCCTGACGCCTTCGTCGACCAAGGCCGCCGGACGCTATGCCGCGCTGGCGACCTGCCTGGCGCTCACCTGGCTCAACCCGCACGTGTATCTGGACACCGTGGTGCTGCTGGGTTCGGTTTCCAGCCAGTACGACGGCCACAAGACCGCCTTCGCGCTGGGCGCGATCTCGGCCTCGTTCGTCTTCTTTTTCGCGCTGGGCTACGGCGCGCGCCTGTTGCGGCCGGTCTTCGCCAACCCCAACGCCTGGCGCGTGCTGGACGCCTGCGTCGCCGCGGCCATGTTCGCCATCGGCCTGAAGCTGGTGCTTTGAGGGATCGCGCGCCCTAGCGCCGCTTGCCCGATCCGGCGGACGCGTTCACGTAGTCCTTGACCGTGCGGTCCGGATTGAAGATCACCGTCAGCGTCTGCTGGTCTTCCATCGCGCCGTAGTCGCTATTGTTGAAATAGAACCACGTGGCGGTGGTCAGCCCGTCCCCGCCCAAGTGCTGGGACCGCGGCGGCCCGTAGTCACGGACCATTTCGTCGTAGGTGGTGACGTTGAGCCGGATGGCCTGCACCTTCTCCTCGGTCAGCAGGTTGCCGGAACTGCTGGCGCAGCCGGTCACGATGGCGGCCACGAAAAGCAAGGATGTTCTCATTCTGTTCTTTCCCGGTCTGGCAGGCCGCGCGGGGCAGCCGACGTGATGGCGTTTTGCTGGATAGACCGAGATTAGAACTGAAATCCGCGCCCCGCGGTGCGCCTATTCCACCTGCATCTTGCCCAGGTCGGGCGCGAACGCCTCCGGCGGCTTGCTGGCGATCGAGCGGCACAGCAGCTCGGACATGCCCCGGGCCAGTTGCTTGTTGTTCCATTCGCCCGAGTCCGAATACCACTTCGGCACCCAGTTCACCGCCCCGAAAATGGAAAAAATGGCCAGCTTGGGATCGCACTGGATGATGCTGCCGTCCTCCATGCCCTCGCGCACGAAGGCGCGCAGCTTGGCTTCGAAGCGGTCGCGCTGCTTGACGATCTCCGCGCGGTCGTCCGGTTCCAGCGCGTGCTCTTCCGTGATGATGACGCAGCGGCTCATTTCGCTGAGCGTCACCTCCAGGTAGTCGCGCAGCGCGAACTGCAACTTGTCCAGGCCGGTGCCGCCATGGCGTTCCGCCGCTTCGATGGCCTCGAAACCCACACGCAGCGCCTCGGCGAACGCCTCGTACAACAAGGCATGCTTGTTCGGGAAATAGTGGTAGAGCGCCGCCTTGGTGACGCCCAGGCTGGTCGCGATGTCTCCCAGGGAAGTGGCGTGGAACCCCTTCTGGTTGAATGCGGCAATCGCCTGGCGCAGCAGCGCTTCGCGCTTCAATTGGTGCATCACCTTGTGCGTGGGCACCGAGTTATTCCATGTCGCCACTGATCAAACCCTCCCGGTGAATTGCGTGGACCGGCCGCATATTTAACTTTTTTTCCCTGAGAGGAACAACTCGGTGAGCGTCCCCTCGTACGCCTCTGCGGCAAACGCCAGCGTCTCCGACAAGGTCGGGTGCGGATGTATGGTGAGCGCGATGTCGCCGGGCTCCGCGCCCATCTCGATAGCCAGCGCCGCCTCCGCAATCAGGTCGCCGGCCTGCGGCCCCACGATACCCACCCCCAGCAAGACGCGGGTCTCGGGGTCGACGAGGATCTTGGTCAGTCCCTCGCCCCGCCCCAGGCTCAGCGCGCGGCCGCTGGCGGCCCAGGGAAAGCTGGCCGACTCGAACGCCACGCCGTCGCGGCGCGCGGCGGTCTCGGTCAAGCCCACCCACGCCACCTCGGGATCCGTGTAGGCCACTGCCGGAATGACCTTGGCGTCGTTGCCGGCCTTCCTGCCCGCCGCCGCCTCCGCGGCCACCTTGCCCTCGTAGGCCGCCTTGTGCGCCAGCATCGGTTCGCCGACGACGTCGCCTATGGCAAAAATGTGCGGAACATTGGTGCGCTGCTGCGCGTCCACGCGGATGAAACCGCGTTCATCCACATGGACTCCCGCAAGATCCGCGCCTATCCTGGCCCCGTTGGGCCGGCGGCCCGCCGCAACCAAGACGGCATCATACACCTGAGGTCCGGCGCCTTGCGGCCCGTCGAACGCCACATGTACGCCGTCGTCGCGGGCGCTGGCCGAGACCATGCGGGTGCCGGTCAGGATGGCCTCGTAGCGGCCGGCCATGCGCAGCTCAAGCGGCTGCACCAGGTCGCGGTCGCATCCTGGCAGCAGGCCGTCCGTCAGCTCCATTACCGTGACGCGGGCGCCCAGCGCCGCGTATACCGTGGCGAGCTCCATGCCGATGATCCCCCCGCCCACCACCAGCAGGCGGCCTGGCACATTCTGGAGCGCCAGGGCATCACTGGAATCCATGATGCGCGGGTCTTGCGGGAGGCCCGGCAGGCGCACGGGGTGAGAACCCACGGCCACGATGGCCTGCTTGAAGCGCACCGAAGGGCCCCCCTCGACCGCCAGCGTGCCGGGGCCGGTGAACTGGCCCCGGCCGTTCATCACGCGGACCTTGCGCCGCCGCGCCAGGCCGGCCAGCCCGCCGTTCAGCTTGGCCACCAGCGCTTCCTTCCAGTGCCGCAGCCGCTCCAGGCGGATGCGGGGCTCGCCGAACTCTATGCCCAGCTCATGCAGGCCGCGCGTCTCTTCCAGCGCGCGGGCCGCGTGCAGCAGCGCCTTGGAGGGAATGCAGCCCACGTTCAGGCATACGCCGCCGAGGGCCGGCCGCTCGTCGACCAGCGTCACGGCAAGCCCCAGGTCGGCCGCGCGGAACGCCGCGGTATAGCCTCCCGGCCCGCCGCCCAGCACCAGCAGTTCAGTCTCGATGATTTCGCCCTCGGCGGGCTCCTTCCTGTTGTCTGTCCGCATGTCCGCCTATTCCGTTCTGCCCGCGCCCAGATAGGCGCTGGAAAGCTCCGCGCCTGCGCTGCCCCGCAGCACCTCGCGCGTGCCCTCGAATACCGTCTTGCCGTGCTTGAGCACGTAGCCGAAATCGGCCACCCTGAGCGCCAGGCTCGCCATCTGCTCGCTGAGCAGCACGACCCGGCCGCCCTGCGCGCAATATTGCTTGATGAAGTCGAATATCTGGGCGACCACGATGGGCGCCAGGCCCAGGGAAGGTTCATCCAACAGGACGCAGCGCGGTTCGTGCAGCGTCGCCATCGACAGGATCAGCATCTGCTGCTGCCCGCCGCTCAGGGTTCCCGCCTTCGCGGCGCGGCGCTGCGCCAGGACCGGGAAATTGCCGTACACCTGGTCCAGCGCGGTCTTGAAGTTGCCCTTGGGCTTGCGGAAATGCCAGGCCGTGATCAGGTTTTCCTCGACCGTGTGCTGGTGAAAGATGCGTCGTCCCTCCATGGCGTGGGCCAGCCCGCGCCGCGCCCGCTCGTGCGGCGGCAGGCGGGATATGTCCTCTCCGTCCAGCAGGATCTGCCCGCCCTTGATCGGCGTGACGCCGGAAATGGCGCGCATCAGCGACGACTTACCGGCGCCATTGGCGCCGATAAGCGCCGTGATGCCGTCAGGGCGCGCCGTCAGGCTGACGCCGCGCACGGCATCGATCGCGCCGTAACTCACCTGCAGATTGCGTACTTCAAGCATGGACCGGCTCCTCGACGCCAAGATAGGCCTGGATGACGGCGGTATCGGCGCGCATGCCGTCCATGTCGCCCCGGTAGATTTCCTCGCCGGCCTCGAACACGACCACTTCCTCCACCAGCTCGGCCAGGAAATCCATGTGGTGATCGATGATCATGATCGCCACGCCATGGTCCCGCGCCAGGCGGACCAGTTTGATCAGGTGGGCCGATTCGACTTCCGACAGCCCGGCGGCAGGCTCGTCCAGCAGCAACAGCTCGGGATCGCTGGCCAAGGCCCGCGCCACCTCTGCCAGGCGCTGGATGCCATAGGGCAGTTCGCTCATGATGGCGTCGGCATGCCCCGCCAGCCCAGCCGCCTGCATCAGCGCCTCGACCTGGCGCAGCAGCGCGCCTTCTTCGCGCCGCGCGCCCGGCGTATTGAACGCCGCCGCCAGGGCGCCATGCCGGTAGCGGCGATGGGCTCCCATCAGGATGTTCTCGCGCACCGTGAAACTGGGCACGTTGCGCGGATCCTGGAAGGTCCGCGTGATGCCGGCCTGCGCCACCTTGTGGGCCGGCCAGCCCGCGATGTCCTGGCCCTTGTAGAGGATGCGGCCGACGGTCGGCGCATAGATGCCGCTGATGACGTTGACCAGCGTGCTCTTGCCCGAACCGTTGGGGCCGACCAGCGCGGTAATGCTGCCTGCGCGCAGGTCGAGCGAGACGCCGGCCAGCGCGCGCAGGCCGCTGAACTCCATCACCACGCCCTCGACGCGCACCAGCGCCTGCCCCGTATTCGCGCCCTCGGCCGCCGTCCTGCGCGACAGCGGAGCTTCGGCCGCGCCGCCCGCTGTTGGCCGCAACTGGTCGAACTTGCTGTAGCGCGTCTGCGTGCGCAGCAAGCCCGCCAGTCCCTTGGGCAGCAAGGTGAAGATGAACACCAGGATCAGGCCGTAGACGATGTACTGGTAGTCGTTGAAGGCCTGCAACTTCTGCGGCAGGTAGGTGAAAAGCACCGCGCCGTACACCTGCCCCGCCAGCGAGCCCAGGCCGCCCACGATGGACATGACGAGTATCTCGATGGAACGCATCAGGCCGAAGCTCTCGGGCGTGAGGTAGCCGATCATGTGGGCATAGAATCCTCCGGCCAATCCCGCCAGGCCGCCGCTGATGGCGTAGGCCGCGCGCTTGACCGCCGCCTGCGAAATGCCTAGCGAACCGGCCGCGATCTCGCTGACATGCACGGCATAGAACGCCCGGCCGAAATGGCTCTTGACGAAGTTGCGCAGCATCAGCATCACGACCAGCAGCACCACCAGCAGGATCCGGAAGTAGGCGACCGTGTCGATGCTCCAGCCGAAGATCTGCAAGGTGCCGATCTGCGAGGACGGAATGCCGCGCATGCCCATCACGCCGCCCGTCACCCCGCGCAATTCGCGCGCCAGTTCGTAGACGATCAGTCCGAAGCCCAGCGACATCATCGCCAGATAGAACTCGCGCACCCGCCCCGCCGGACCGGCCAGCAGCAGTCCGACCGCGGCCGCGGCAAAGGTCGCCAGGACCAGCGCCGCGGGAAATGGCATGCCCCAGGATTTCAGCGCAATCGCGCTGGCATAGGCGCCGATGGCGAAGAAGCCGGCATGGCCCAGGGATATCTGGCCATTTATCCCCGTCAGGAGATTGATGCCCTGCGCCAGCAGGATATTGATGATGACGAAACTCCACATCTGCACCGTGCCGGTGGCGACGTGGCCGGCGCCTATGGCCAGCGCCACCGCCAGCGCGCCCAGCGTCCAAGAGTTCGTCAGGAATTGACCGAGCTGTTTCATCGTCCTCACACCTTCACTGTTTCGCGCTTGCCGAACAGGCCCTGCGGCCGTATCGTCAACACGCCTATCAAGAGCACGAAAGCCACGACCTCCGCCGCGGCGGGCGACACATAGCCGCCGACCAGCTTCTCCAGCACGCCGAGCGCCAGTCCGCCCACCAGCGAACCGGACGCGCTGCCCATGCCGCCCATGACGGCCGCCACGAACGCTAGGATCAGCAGATGCAGGCCGAAATTCGGATCCACCGTGCCCGACACCTGCGACACCAGGATGCCGGCGATGCCCGCCAGCACGCCGCTCACCAGGTACGAGAAGACCACCACCCGGTAGACGGGTATGCCCATCAGCGCCGCCAGGTCGCGGTCGTGCGCGACCGCGCGCACGCCGTAGCCCCAGATGGAATGGCGCAGGAACAACTCCATCAGGCCGACGATCACCACGCTGATGACGAACACCGCGATGTACTGGAGCGACAGATAGGCGCCCAGGAATTCCACCGTATCCGCACTGCTGAAAAGCACGTCCGGAAACGCGACGGCCTGGGTGCCGAACAGCCAGCTCGCCACGCCTTGCAGGAATATGCCTATTCCCAGGGTGGAAACCACCCACCCCATGCTGCCGGCGATGCGCCGCGTGGGACGGACCCCGACGACCTCGACCACCCACAGGATGAAGGCCGTCGCCAGCAGCGACACGCCCACCGCAAGGAACACGTTGACCCCGGCGCCGACCATGACCGCCGTCAGCATCGCGCCCGCCATCAGCACCGAGCCCTGTCCGAAATTGAGCACCCGGGTGGTCCAGAACGTCAGGTTCAGGCCCAGCCCGATCAGCGCATAGGCGGCGCCCACGCTGAGTCCCGACACGATCATTTGGATAAAGAAATCCATCTCACCATCATCCATGCAGGCAGGCGCCGTCCGGCGCCGCAGGGCGCCGGACGCTCGCCGCGCCGGTTACTGGGCGACCGGCTGCAGCCGGACCTTGTCGTCCTGCTTGACGTACTCGAACACCTTCACGCCGTCCGTCTCGATCCCGTGATGCCGGTCCTTCGAGAAGTTGTACGTAGTGTTGACGCCCGGGTAATCCTTGATCGATTCGATGGCCGCGATGATGGCCTTGGGATCGGTGGAGTTGGCCTGCCGGATGCCTTCGAACAGCACGTTGGCCGCGTCGTAGCCGTTGGACACCGAGATCGCCATGAACAGCTGCGGATTCTCCGGATCGTTGCCCCACCAGCGGTCGGCGCCGTACTTGGCCTTATAGGCCTTGGCGAAGTCCGCCGCGGCCGGGCGCATGGGCTTGCCGAACGCGCCGATCATCGTGCCCAGGGTGCCCAGCGTGAGATCGCCCGCGCCTTCCTGGTACGGCTGGCCCAGCGCGCCGTTGGACGCGACCAGCGGCACGTTCACGTTGAGGCGCGCCATGGTCCGGCGCAACACCGCCAGGTCCTTGCCCAGGCCGATGGCGGCAATCGCGTCGACGTTGGCGCGCTTCATGCGCGCCACCTGGGCGGTCATGTCCTGCGCGCCCTGGTTGTAGGAATCGGTGGCGACCGGCTTGGCCCCGCCGTTCTTGCCGATGGAGGCGGACAGGTAATCGACGCCGGTCACGCCATAGGCCGTGCTTTCATGCACGATGCCGATGCGCTTGAAGCGCTTGGCCAGGTACTCGCCCATGGCCACGGCCTCGATGTCGTTCTGCAGGGCGAACGAAAACACGTTGGGCCGGGGCTTTTCGCCGGTCTTCTCGCCCGCGTAGGTCACGACGGGCGTCTGCGCGATGGGATTCATGTACGGCCGGCCATCGGCCTGGGCCATGTCGATCACCGCCAGGGTCGGACCGCTGCCCGCCGGGCCGATGATGCCGACGATATCCTTGTTGTCCAGGATGGCGCGCATGTTCTGCACCGCGCGGTCCGGGTTCAGCTGGTCGTCCAGCAGCATCGCGATCTCGATCTTCTTGCCGTTGATGCCGCCCTTGGCGTTCCATTGCTCGACGGCGAGCTCGACGGCGCGGCGGTTGCCTTCGCCGAATTCGCTATACGGACCGGTCAGCGCCGACGTCATGCCGATCTTCACGGTATCCGCCGCCATCGCGGATCCCGACACCAAGGCCGCCACCGCGACCGCCAGCCACGCAGGCGTGGGTTTCCTGTACCAGGACATGTTGTCTCCTCCTAGGTTCTTGCACGTTGTAGTGAGGCGCCCCGATGTCGCGCGGCGCCATCCACTGGCCTCTCAGCGGGCCGTCTGGATCTCTTTGAAAGCGGCGAGGACATCGCCCAGGTCCGCATCCGGCAGCGCGGCGGCGAACCGTTCGATGCGGTCATAGGCGCGCGGCGCCACGCCGGTCTCCTCGCCGATGCCGCGTATCAGCGCCGAGACGCGCGCCCGGTCATAGCTGTACTCGGTGTGATCGGTGTCCATGCGCACCACCACGGGCTCGTCCTCGCCCTCCAGCTCCGCCTCGATGCGGCAGGCCAGCAGGCCCAGCGAGCCGTCGGCATGCAGCCTGATCCGCGGGATCAGGCCCGCGACCGCGGCATCGTCGAACTGCGCCATGCGCGCGATCGTCGGAGTCCCGTGCAGCAAGGTCGTGGCCACGCAGAACTGCGTGCTCATCAGCGTTCCGGAGATGCTCTGGAACGGGCCTTCCTTGTCCATGCCCGCATAGCCCACGACGGTGGGGTTGAGGTGCACGCGCAGGGTCTTCACAGCCTGGGCGCGCGCGCCCAGTTGATCGCGCAGCTGCAGGCAGGCGCGGACCGGCGTCTGGTTGAGCGCGCAGACCGGATAGGGTTTGAACGTCACCTTGAGCAAGGACCAGTCCTGACCCAAGCGGCCGGCAATGGCGGCGGCGTCGCATTCCTCCCGGACAAAGGCCCGCACAAAGCCGGACCTGCCTTCGAAGGCGCCGTCCGCCGAGACCGATCCGCGGGCGGCCAGCGTTGCCGCTGCCAGCCCGTTGCGCCCCGCCATGCCGACCTGGTAGCGCCACTCGTCGGTGCCGTCGCCGAAGGACTGCAGGATGCCGCCGCTGAACGAAGCGGCATTGGACAAGGCCGCCGCGGTCCGGTCCGCCGGCAAACGCCACAGACGGGCGACGGCCGCTGCCGCGGCGATCGTGCCGTACAGCGGCGAAGCGCGCAGGCCTGCGGCGGTCGTGCGGGCCGAATAGGCGGACTCCAGCGCGCCGCCGACCTCGTAACCCGCCACCAGCGCCGGCAGGAAGTCGGCCATGGCGCCTTCACCTTGTTCCACCAGCGCGGTCAGGAGCGGCAGCAGGATCGCGCCGAAATGCGCCACGCCGCAAGTGTCCTCCTGGGCCCGCCCGTGGAACAGCGCGGCATTGGCCAGCGCCGCGCCGGCCACGGTGCTGCGGCGGCCGCTGCCCAGCAGCGAGGCGCCGCCTGGACGCTCGCCGTCCATGGCCAGGACGGCGCTTTCGGCCACCCCGAAGAACGGCGTCGGGTATGAACCCAAGGCGATGCCGTAGCCGTTGAGCACGCAGGCGCGGGCCTTCTCGATCACCGGCGCCGGCAGGTTCTCGACGCTCAGGTTCGTCGAAAAGATTGCGAATTTGCTGGCCAAGCTCATGCTGTCTCCCCCTGTTTTCTCGTGCCTTTCCCCCCTGCTGCGGGATCAGGCGTTGTAGCGGTCCCGCAGCACCCGCTTGAGGACCTTGCCGGACGGGTTGCGCGGCAACTCGTCCACCACTTTCAGTTCCCGCGGCACCTTGAAGTTGGCCACGCGCTTGCGGCAGTGGCGGTCCAGCTCTTCCAGCGTCAGCGTGTGTCCCGGATTGAGCACCACCACCGCGGTGATGCGCTCCCCCCATTGCTCGTCATGCACGCCGATGACCGCGGCTTCGGCGATCTGCGGCATCTCGTACAGCACCGCCTCGACTTCGCTGGACGCCACGTTTTCCGCGCCGGTCAGAATCATGTCCTTAGTCCTGTCGGTGACGAACAGAAAGCCTTCGTCGTCCAGGTAGCCCACGTCGCCGCTGCGCAGCCAGTCGCCAAAGTAGGCTTCGGCGGTTTTCTCGGGCGCGTTCCAATAGCCCTTGGTCACCTTGGGCCCGCGCACGCAGATCTCGCCCTTCTCGCCGGCGGGCAACCAGCGGCCTTCGTTGTCGGCGATGCGGATTTCCACGTGCGGCAGCGCCCGCCCGGTGGAACCGATCTTCTCGATTTCCCGTCCTGGCTCCATCAGCGTGTCGCCGCTGCAGGTTTCCGTCATGCCGAAGCCGTCGATGAAGCGGCCCCGCGTAAACACGCGGGTGAAGTCGCGGATGCGGGACTCGGGCGTTTTCTCGCCGCCGGCGATGCACCAACCAAAGGTATCCAGGGCGTAGCGCTCCGGGTTCTGCACGGCCAGCACGCGGCTCAGCATGACGGGCGCCATCCAGCCGCAAGTCAGACGGTGCCGTTCAATGGAGGCAAGCACTGCTTCGGGATCGAATTCACGGTGCACGCACAGCGTTCCCCCTACCCACAACACGGCGATGCCGGGCAGGTCGAAGGCGCCGACGTGATAGAGCGGGCCCACCACCAGCAGCCGCTCCCGGTGCGTCAGGCCCAGCGCGATCACGTGGTCGATGGACTTCCAGTGGATGTTGCCGTAGGTGTGCATCACGCCCTTCGGACGCGAGGTGGTGCCGGACGTGTACATCAGCCGCACCAGGTCGTCCTCCGCCGCGGCGGCCTGCTCGGGCACGGCCAGCCCCGGCTTGCCCAGGCGGCGCGAGTCGGCCTGCGCCGCCGCGTCGAGCACGATCTTGAGCACCTCCAGCGCGGCCACCTCCTTGAATTCCTCGTCCACGAACAACAGCTTGGCGCGGGCGTCGGCAAGAATGTAGCCAGCCTCCGGCGCCGCCAGCCGGTAGTTGATCGGCAGGAACACCGCGCCCAGGTAGCTGGCGGCAAACGCCAGTTCCAGGAAGGCTGCGCTGTTTTTCATGAACAGCGCCACCACGTCGTTGCGGCCTATGCCATGCGATTGCAGCAAGGCCGCCGCCTGGCGGATGCGGTCGTGGAAATCCGCGTAGCCGATCGCTTCGTCGCGAAAGATGATGGCTGCGCTATCGGGTGCGCGCCGCGCGTGATAGGCGATGGCTGCGCTCAGATTGAACATGGTGTCTCTCCCTTGGGTGGCGGCTCGGCGCGGGTGGCGGCCTGGGCCGGTCCCGCGTCTCGATTGTGCAGTTTCAGTACGACTTCGGCATGCCGAGATCGTGGATGGCGATGTAGTTCAGGATCATCTCTTCCGACACCGGCGCGAACTTGAACAGCCGGGCATCGCGCCACAGGCGCTCGACGTGGAATTCACGCGCGTAGCCCATGCCCCCCATGGTCTGCATGCTGCGTTCGATGGCGTGGCTGGCGGCCTGCGATCCTATCAGCTTGGCGATGTTGGCCTCGGAGCCATACGGCAGCCCCTGGTCGCACAGCGATGCCGCATTCAGGTTCATGAGACGGGCGCACTGCAGCTCCGCGTGCGACTGCGCCAAGGGGAACTGCAGGCCCTGGTAGGCGCTGATGGGCTTGCCGCCGAACACCTTGCGGTCATTGGCGTACTGCACCGCCAGGCGCTCCGCCAGCCGGCCCGCGCCGACCAGGCTGGCCGTGGTCACGATGCGCTCGGTGTTGAGCACGTCCAGCAGTTCGCGAAAGCCCTTGTCCAGCGTGCCCACCAGTTCATGCGCCTCGATGCGCACATTGTCGAAGAACACCGAGCAGGCGCTGAGGGTCTGCGTGCCCACTTTCTCGATGGCCGAATAGCTCAGACCCTCGCGCTCGACGTCGATCATGAACATGGAGATCCCGTCGGTGGGACGCGCGCCCTCGACCGGCTTGGCGGTGCGCGCCACGACCAGCATCTTCTGCGCCGCGTCCACGGCGGTGATCCAGATCTTGCGCCCGTCCAGCCGCCAGCTGCCGTCGGGCTGGGCCGCCGCGTAGCTCTTCATCGCCAGCGTGTTGGTGCCCGCGTCGGGCTCGGTGAGCGCCATGCAGAAATTGATCTCGCCGCTGGTCAGTCCAGGCAACAGCTCGCGCTTCATCTGTTCGCTGCCGAACTTGGAGATCGGCACGCCGCCAAAGATCGGATTGATCATGAACAGCTGGCCCAGGGTCGAACCGCCGCCCCCGGCGGAAAGCTCTTCGACGATCAGCGCCAGTTCCACCATGCCCAGGCCGGAGCCGCCGTGCTCCTCCGGCAAGGCCGCCCCCGCCAAACCCGCCTCGCAGATGGCCTGCCAGCATTCCTGGGGGAACGCGTTCTTGCGGTCCTGTTCATACCAATATTCCACGCCATACGTTTCACCGATGCGGCGCGCGGTCTCGACGATCAGCTTCTGCTCGTCCGAAAGCGAAAAGTCCATGAAGTCTATCCTTGGGTATGGGTGCGCAGCAGCCGGTACGGGTCCTGCAGCAGTTCGATGACGTGATTGAGGAATTTCAGCGCGCCGGCGCCATCATGCAGCCGGTGGTCCGCCGCCAGCACCAGGCCCATCTCGCGCCGCAACGCCGGCGCGCCTTGCGCGTCGGGCCGGAATACCTCGCGGATGCTGCCCACGCCCAGGATCGCCGACTGCGGCGGATTGATGATGGGCGTCATGTACGTGACGTTGAACATGCCCGCGTTGGAAATCGAGATGGCGCCGCCGCTCATGTCGTCGCGGGTGGCATTGCCCGTGCGCGCGCGCTCCAGCAAGGCGTCGGAGCGCCGGGCGATGCCGTCCAGCGCCACGCCCGCCAGGCCGTGCAGCACCGGCGCCATCAGGCCGCGCTCGGTGGTGACCGCCACGCCGACGTCGATGTCCTGGAACTGCACGATATGGTCGTCGTTCCAGATGCGGTTCTGTTGCGGCAGCGCCTCCAGCGCCCGCGCCACGGCCGCGATGACGAAGTGGTTCAGCGTCAGCCTGGGCGCGTCGGGCTGGCCGTTCAGCCGGCTGCGCAGCGCGAGCAGCTCGCTGACTTCGGCCTCCGCCGCCAGATAGAAATGGGGGACCTGCTTGGCCTGCGTCATGCGCCGCGCCATGGTCTGCACCAATCCGCTCGCGGCGATGCGTTGCGCGTCCTCCGCGGCGGGCGCCGCCGGAGCCGTCGCCGCAACGGCAGCCCGGGTTGGCGCCGCACGCGCCGATGCCTGCGCCTGGCGCACATCCGCCGCCTTGATGCGCCCGCCCGGCCCCGTGCCGCCTACGCCAGCCAGATCCACGTCCAGTTCGCGAGCCAGACGCCGTGCCAGCGGCGTGGCCACAATGCGGCCTGTCGCCGCGGACGCGGACTCCGGTTCGGCGGACGTCTTCGCCTCCGCCTCTGGGGCTGGATCCGCCTCGCCGGCGGCAAGCGCCTGGGGTTCCAGCCCGCCCTGCTGGCCCGGCCCCGTCCAGCGCGCAACCACGGCGCCGACCGGCACGGTCTCGCCCGCCGCCACCAGGATCTCACCGATCAAGCCATCGGCCTCGGCCGCGATCTCGTTGGCGACCTTGTCCGTTTCCACCACGAACAGAGGATCGCCGGCCTTGACCTGGTCGCCCGCGACCACGCTCCATTCGATCAGCATGCCCTCGGTCATCGTCAGGCCGAGCTTGGGCATCAGGAGGTCGTTCAGCGCGCCCATGGGCTATTGCCCCGCGAAGCGCGCTTCGCGCTTTTCCAGGAACGCGCCTATGCCTTCGTGGGCATCGCGCGTGTCCAGCACCAGGCCTATCATGGCCTGTTCATGCGCCAGCGCATTGGCCAGCGGCATGTCGGCCCCGTCGCGCAGCGTGCGCTTGAGCAACTTGAGCACCAGGGGCGATTTGCCGGCGATCTGTTCCGCCAGGGCCAGCGTCTGCGCCATGAGTTCCTCTTTCGGCACCGCGCGGTTGGCCAGGCCCATGCGCACCGCGTCGGCGGCGGCGATGCGTCCACCCGTGAACATCAGTTCCTTGGCCAGGCAGGGCGCAACCTGCCGGATGATGCGCTGCGTGCCGCCCGCGCCGGGAAACAGGCCCAGATTGATTTCCGTCAGCGCGATCATGGCGCTGTCGGCCAGGATGCGCAGGTCCATGGCCAACAGCAGTTCAGTGCCGCCGCCCAGCGCCCAGCCGTTGACGGCGGCGATCGTCGGCTTGTCGCTGACTTCTATCCGGCGGAATACGCGGTGGATGTCCTCGGCGAACTCCTGGTAGTGCGCCAGCCCCTGGCGCGAATTCAGGTCGGCCAGGTCGCCGCCCGCCACGAAGGACTTGTCGCCGGCGCCGGTGATGACGATGACCCGGCAGTCGTCGCTGGCTTCCAGCGCGGCGAACGCGCGCTCCAGTTCGATCAGCGTCGGGATGTCCAGCGCGTTATGCACCTTGGGACGGTTGATCGTGATGATGCCGACGCGGTTGCGGACTTCGGTAAGAATGCTGGCTGCTTCGTTCATGTCGTCTCCTGGAGTCAGGCGCAGAGCTTGCGCGCGGCCGCAATGACATCGGCCTCTTGCGGCTGGTACTGTTCTTCTAGCGAGGGGGCAAACGGCACCGGCACGAAGGGCGCCGCAACGCGGGCGATGGGCGCGTCCAGCTCGTCGAAACCGATGTCCGCCATGCGCGCGGCAATCTCGGCCCCCACGCCGAACGCCTCGACGGCTTCGTGCACGATGAGCAGGCGGTGAGTGCGCTTGAGCGAGGCCAGCACCGCCTGTTCGTCCCAGGGTTGAATGCTGCGCAGATCCAGCACTTCCGCCTCGATGCCGTCGGCGGCCAGCGCCTGAGCGGCCCGCAGCGCCTTGTGCACGGTCGCGCCATAGCTGACCACGGTCAGATCCCGGCCCGCGCGCGCCGTACGCGCCTGGCCCAGGGGGATGGCTGCTGCGTCGTCGGCCACTTCGCCCTTGAGCGCGTACAGGGCCTTGTTTTCCACGAAGACCACCGGGTCCGGGTCGCGGATCGCCGATTTGAGCAGGCCGTAGGCGTCGGCGGGATTGCTGGGGCAGACCACCTTCAAGCCCGGCACGTGGGCGAACCACGCTTCCAGGCACTGGGAGTGCTGCGGGCCCGCGCTGATGCCGCCGCCATGCGGCGTGCGCACCACCATGGGCACGCTGGCCTGCCCGCCGAACATGTAGCGGGCCTTCGCGGCCTGGTTCACCAGCGCGTCCATGGTCAGCGTCATGAAGTCCATGAACATGATTTCAAGCACCGGCCGCAACCCGGACAAGGCCGCCCCCACGGCGGCATTGGCCATCGTCGCCTCGGAAATCGGCGTATCGCGGATGCGGTCCGGACCGAAGCGGGCGTGCAGCCCGCGGGTCACGCCAAACGGGCCGCCGGCCTCGGCGATATCTTCGCCGAACAGGAATACCGTCGGATCTTCCTCCATGCACTCGGCCAACGCGCGGTTGATGGCATGGGCAAAACGAAGTTCAGCCATCTCAGTTCGCCTCGGTAGTGGTGTAGACATCGTTGCGCGCGTCCTGCCAGACCGGCTGGCGGCCCTGCCGCGCGCGCTCGACCGCGCGTTCGACCTGCGCCTGGACCTCTTCGAACGCCTGTTCGCGTTGCGCCTTGGCCACCCCTTCCTTGTCCAGCACCGCTTCGAAGCGCGCGACCGGATCGTGCTCGCCCAGGCCTTCGATCTCTTCCGAAGGACGGTACTTCTGGGGGTCGCCTTCATAATGGCCGCGCCAGCGGTGCGTGATGCACTCCAGCACCCGCGGACCCGCGCCTGCACGGATGCTGGCCACGGCCGCGCGGGCAGCGTCCGCGACCTGCAGCACGTCGTTGCCGTCGATTTTTTCGTGGGGGATGGAGAAGGCCGCCGACAGCTTGTCCAGCGGCGCCACGAATTGTTTGTGGGTGGGGGAGAATTCCGCCCAGCCGTTGTTCTCGCACAGGAACAGCAGCGGCAGGCGCCACAGCGCGGCCAGGTTCAGGCTTTCGTGCAGCACGCCTTCGGCCATGGCGCCATCGCCAAAGAACGCGACCGCCACGCGGTCCTTCTTGCCGACCTGATGGGCCAGCGCGCTGCCCAGCGCTATCGGTATGCTCGCGCCCACGATGGCATTGGCGCCCAGCATGCCGATCGACAGATTGGCCACGTGCATGGAACCGCCGCGCCCCTTGCAGATGCCTTCCTCGCGCGCCATCAGTTCCAGGAAGAAGTCCTCGATGTCGATGCCCTTGGCCAATGCATGGCCGTGGCCGCGGTGCGTCGAGGCGACCGTGTCGTCCGGACGCAGCACCATGCCCATCGCGGCCGCCACGGCCTCCTGGCCGATGCTCAGGTGTATGAAACCGGGCACTTCTCCGTCGGCGAACAGGCGTCCCAGCCTGAGCTCCGCCAGTCGGATGCGCAACATGCGCCGGTACGCGTCCAGCAACTGCTCTTTGTTGGCGCTAGCCACCATTGCCTCCTCGCAACAACCGCTTTGATTCCGCCGGCGATCTGCTCGCCGTCGAACTGTTACATATAAGTTATCAGTCAGTTAATTTACTAACCGTACGGTTAGATGAATCATAAGCAAAGGTTTTGGCGGACGTCAATCGGGTTTTTCAGGGAGTTCTTGCCGCGCCTGAACGGGCGGCAGCCGTCCCGCCCCTCGCGTGAAGAGGCGGTGGCGCATCAGCGGAAAATCAGGCCCGGCCGCCCGAGAGCGCGCGCGTGATCAGCACGGCGCGGTCGCGCAGGTCCGCGCCCAGGCGCTCCAGGGCATCGCCCGAAACCTGCGCGCTGAAGCCGACCGCGCTGATGGCCATGGCGGGTTTGCCGAATTCGTCGAGCACGGCGGCGGAGACGGTGCTCACGCCTTTGACGTAGTTGCCGGCATCGACCGCATAGCCCTTCTCACGCGCTTCGCGCACGCCTTCCAGGTAGTCCTGGAAAGGCGGCTTGTCGTCCCAGCGCAGATTGTCGAAACGCTGTCGCAGTTCCTTGTCGTCCAGGCCGGAATGCGCCGCCATGCACCGCCCCAGCGCCGCGATGTACATGGGCAGGCGCTGGCCCACGCTCATGTGCACGCGCACCGAACTGTCGGTGTCGGCGCGGTCCACCAGCACCACGCGTTCGTTCGAGGTGCGCTGCCAGAGCGTCGCGGTGACGCCATGGCCGCGCGCGATGTCGCGCAGATGCGGATGAACCAGCCGCACATAGGACCCCTGCTCCAGCACGCCCTTGGCCAGTTCGACCAGCCCCAGCGCGATCGAGTACGTCTTGGTGGCCTCGTCGAACGTCACCAGGCCTTCGTACACCAGCGTCTTGAGGAAGTTGTAGCAGGTGCTGGAATTGAGCTGGAGGTCGCGCGCCACCCGGGTCACGCCCACGCCCGAGGGCGCGGCGCTCAAATAGCGCAGCACGCGCAGCCCGCCCACGAGGGCGCCGACGAGTTTTTCCGGTTGTTCGGTCGTCATTCTGAAGACAGAGAATTTCTCTGGATAGAAAAGAGCAAAAATTGTGGCACAGAGCCCCTGCCCGCACAAACCGGCCGCGCGCGCCTCAATTCGCGCGCCTGGCGCGCATGTTGGCCAGATACGCCTGGATCGTTTCCCGCACGCCGGGCCGGGCGAAGTTCTCATGCATCAAGGGCTCCAGCGCGGCGATGCGGCCGATCGCGAGATCGGGCGGTTCCAGCTGCAAACGCGCCTTGCGGGCGATGGCCAGGGCTTCCCGGCGCGCAACGTAGAACGCCACGCGGTCGGCGGCAAGTTGGTCGAAGCCGTCAGCCGCGAGCACGTCCGTCACCAGGCCCAGCTCGCGCGCGGGCTCGGCCTTCAGCAACTGGCCGCTGAGGCACAGTTGCCGGGCCCGCGCGGCGCTAACCTTGGTCTGCAGCGCGGCCTGGACCATGACGGGATACATGTTGAAGGCGATCTCGGGGCAGGCAAGCGTCAGGTCGCTGGCGCCGATAACGATATCGGTCATGGCCAGCAGGATCACGCCGGCGCCGGCCGCCTTGCCCCTGGCCACGGCCAGGATGGGGCACGGGCAGCTCGCCATGACGCCCATCAGCTCACGCAAGCCTACGCCCTGCGCTTCCAACAACTCCGGGCTTTGGACGAATTCCTCGATGTCGCCACCGGCGCAGAACAGGCTCGGCGAGGCGCTGCGCAGCACGATCAGGCCCATGCCCGAGTCAGGCGCGCCATCAATCGCACGCCGCAAGGCGGCGAGCATCCCGGCATTCAGCGCGTTGGCCTTGGCGGCGCGGTTCAGCGTCAGCGTGCGGATGCCGTCGGCATCCTGCACCAGCACATGGTTTGCGGCGTCCATCATTCGTACCGGCTCACCACGGCATCGAGCACCCAGGCCTGGCCGGCGCCCACCGCCAGGGGATTGATCTCGATCTCCGCCAGGTCGGACCGCGCCAGGAACGCCTGGCACAGCTCCGCGATCTGCTTCGCCAGGGCCGGCAGGTCCACCGCGCCGCGGCCGCGGAATCCTTGCAGCAGTTTGGCGCAACGCAGGCTCCCGATCATTTCCTGGATGCCCGCCGCGTCCAATGGCAGCAGGCGGCTGGCCACGTCGGGGTCCAGTTCGACCTCCACCCCGCCGCGGCCGAGCGTCAGCGTGGGGCCGAACCGGGCGTCGCGGCGCAGCCCCAACAGCAATTCGTGGTCGAACCGCTGCATCGATTCCAGCAGGATGCCCATCGCATCGATGCCCCGGTCGCGCGCGATCTGGCGCAGCCGCTTCACGGCCGTCTGCAATTGCTCGTCATCCGCGATGCCCAGCACGACGCCGCCGATATCGCTCTTGTGCAGCACGTCGCTGGCCTGCAGCTTGGCGACGACCGGATAGGACAAGGGCGCGGGCAGACCGCCGGGCAAGTCGCCTTCCACCAGCACGCCGGCGGGAATCCCGGCAACGCCAAGTCCGCGCAACAGCGCCTTGCTGTCCCACTCCGCCAGGAACATGGTCTTGCCAGCGGACGCGGCGGCGGGCCCGCGGCCCGGCAGTGCCGGTTGCGCCAGCGCGGCGGCGCGCAGGCCGTTCAGGCGCACCGCCCCGCCCAGCGCCGCAACCGCCGGCGGAATGTCGCGGAACACCGGAATGCGCGCCTGCTGCAGCACCGCGACCGACTCCTCCTTGGCGCCGATCCAGATCACGACGATGGGGCGATGCGTGCGCTGGCGCGCATGGGCGATCGCGTCGGTGAATGCCGTGGCAATGCTATGCATGAGGCCGACGAACAGCACGATGGCGTCATTGCCGGGGTCGCGCGCCACGGCCTCCAGCGCGCGCGAGATGCTGGCCGTGTCCTGCACGACATTGCCGGTCAGGTCCAGCGGATTGGCGGCCTTGACGAAGGAAGGCAGCACGGGCGCCAGCGCCTCGGCCGTCTGCGGCGCGAGCGCCGGCAATTCGAGTCCCCAGCCTTCGGCCTCGTCCGCGATGAGCACGCCCGCGCCTCCCGACACGGACATGACGGCCAGTCGCCCGCCCTGCGGCACGCTGTCGAACAGGAACAGCCGCGCCACGTCCATCATCTGGCTCAGCGAATCCACGCGCAATGCGCCGTGCTGGCGCAGGCAGGCGTCATACAGCGCATCGTCGCCGGCCAGCGCCCCCGTGTGCGACGCGGCCGCCGCCGCGCCCGCCTGCGAGCGGCCGGCCTTGATGGCAATGACGGGCTTGCCCGTCTCCGCCGCGCGCCGCAAGGCCCGGCGGAACGCCTCGGAATCCCGGATGTCCTCGACATACAGGCCGATCACCCGCGTCTGCGGATCGTCGGCCAGGTACGCGATGGCCGAGGCGGCATCCATATCGCATTCATTGCCGGTGGTGATCCATTTGCTGAATCCCAGGCCCGAGCGCAGGCAGATGTCCATCCAATAGGCGCCCAGCGCGCCGCTCTGGCTGACGAAGGCGAAACCGCCCTGCTTGATGGGCGTCGCTTCCAGCGCGGTGGTGAAGGAGGCGATCAGGCCGGTGGCGCTGTTGGCCACGCCCAGGCAATTGGGGCCCAGTATCGTGACGCCCTGGGCGCGCGCGAGTTCGCCCAGGCGGCGCTGCAGCGCGGCGCCCTCCTCCCCGGTTTCGGAAAAACCCGAGGAAAACACCACGAAGGCCTTGACGCCCGCGGCCGCCCCTTCGCGCACCACGTCCTCGACCAGCGCCGCCGGCGTGCCGACGATCGCCAGGTCCACCGGTTCGCCTATCGCGGCCAGCGAGGGATAGCTCTTGAGGCCCTGCACCTGGTCGCGCGTCGGATTGACGGGGAACAGCTTGCCCACGAAGCCGCGCGACAGCATGTAGGCCAGCGGCCGGCCCGCGATCTTGCCCGGGTCGGCCGACGCGCCCACGATGGCCACGCTGCGCGCCTCCAGCACGGCGGCCGCGCGCGCGGCCCCGTCCAGCGGCGACAGCGCGGCACGGGCAGCGCCGCTTGCGGAATTCACTTCGTCCATCATGTCAGTTCGCATTGATGCCTGCCGTTTTGATGACCTGTGCCCAGCGCTTCATCTCGCCGTCCAGGAACTCGCTGAACGCCTGCGGCTCGGACGCGACCGGGATCACACCCTGCCCCAGCAGACGCTTGCGCACCACGGGATCGTCGAACTCTGCGCGCACCGCCCCTTGCAGTTTCTCGATGATGCCCTTGGGCACGCCCGGGGGCGCAACCAACCCCAGCCAGGTATTGCCGTTGAATCCCGGCAGGCCCGATTCGTTCAGCGTGGGGTAGTCGGGATAGGCCGGGGAACGCTCCAGTCCGGTGACGGCGATCAGCTTGAGCTTTCCGGACTTTACATAGGGTTCGGCCGACAAGGCATCCACGAACATCACCGACAGGGAACCACCGAGCAGGTCCGTCAGCGCCTGGGCGCTGCCGCGGTAAGGCACGTGCACCAGCTTGATGCCGGCCGCCTGCTGCAGCAATTCGCCGGACAGGTGATTGGATTGTCCGGTCCCCGCGGACCCGTAGGTCAAGGAGCCCGGCTTGGACTTGGCCAAGGCGATGAACTCCTTCAGGTTGGAAGCCGGCACCGACGGATTGGCGACCAGGAAGTTGGTCAGTTCCACCATCTGGGTGATGTTGCTGAACCCGTGCGCCGTGTCGTACTGCAGCTTGGAATAGATGCTGGGATTGATCGCGTGGCTGGTCGCCACGGCGCCCAGCGTATAGCCGTCGCCCGGCGCGCGCGCCACCGCGTAGGTGCCGATGGTTCCGCCGCCGCCCGGAAGATTCTTGACCACCGCCGGCTGGCCCAGGCGTTCGATGCCATGCGCGGCGGTGCGCGCGATGGTATCCAGGATGCCGCCGGCCGACGAGGCCACCACGATCTCTATCGGCTTGGACGGATAGGCGGATTCGGCGTGGGCCGGGGCTGCGCCCAGCGCCATAAAGGCGGCCGCGGCCGCACTGGCCAGCCGCGATGAGAACGAGGATTGAAGCAGGGGTATTCCGGTCTTCATGTTGTCTCCTATATTCTTTATAGCGAATAATTATCTTTATAGCGAATAAAGTCTAGGATCGGCATTCCTGCTTGTCAAGGAGAAAACCCCGAGATCCGATGATTGACGCATCAATGAACGGCCGCTATGATATTTTTTAACGAGAATATTTTTCTCTATATCGAATAAATAGCCAGCCGCGACGGGTTGGCGGCGGGCGCCGTCCGCAGAGACAAAAGGAGCATATCCGTGAGCTTGAGCTTTGCCTTTTCCAACGAGCACGAAGCCGTCCGCGACACCGTGCGGCGGCTGTGCCAGGAAGAACTCGCCCCCCTGGTTTTCGATGCCGAAGAGCAGGAGACCTTTCCCCGGCACGTCTTCGAACGCTGGGGAGACCTGGGACTGCTGGGCGTGCGCTACCCGGAAGCCGATGGCGGCAGCGGCCTGGACAAGGTCAGCGATTGCATCGTGCGCGAGGAACTGAGCTACCTGTCGCAGGCGTTCGCCTCGACCTGGTCGGCCCACACGCACCTGGGCATCTGGCCGATCTGGAAAGCCGGCACCGCGGCGCAAAAATCCCGCTTCCTGGCGCCGGCCCTGGCAGGCCGGAAAGTGGCGGGATTCGGCCTGAGCGAGCCGGACGGCGGCTCCAACGTGCGCGCCATGAAAACCCGCGCCGAGCGCGTCGAAGGCGGATGGCGCCTGCATGGCAGCAAGCTCTACATCACCAATGCGCCATTCGCCGACTTCCTGCTGGTGGCCGCGCGCACCAGCCCGGAACTGCGCCCGGAATCGATCAGCCTGTTCATCGTCGAGCTGCCCAATCCGGACTTCGAGATTGCCAAGCTCAAGAAGGAAGGCATACGCGCGTCGGAAACGGCGCTGATCCACATCGACAACGCGTTCGTCCCGGACGATTGCCTGCTGGGCGAAACCACCGGCACCTATCCGCTGATCCTGGAATCGCTGAGCGAAAACCGGGTGGGCGTGGCGGCCAATGCGTTGGGCATGGCGCGCGCCGCCTTCGATGCCGCCAGCGCCTACGCCAACGACAGGCTGGTGGCCGGCAAGCGCATCGGCCAGTACCAGGCCATCGGCCACAAGCTGGCCGAAATGTCGGCGCAGATCGAAGCGGCGCGCTGGCTGGTGTACTACGGCGCCTGGCGCGTGGACCAGGGCACGCTGGATGCCGCCACGGCCGCGCGCGTCAAGCTGGTCGCCAGCGAGACCGCAGTGTCGGTCAGCGAACAGGCCATCCGCATCTTCGGCGGCGCCGGCATCATGCGCGAGTACCCGGTAGGCCGCATTCACCGCGACGCCCTGGTCTACATCATTGGCGAGGGCACCAGCGAAATCCAGAAGAACATCATCGCGTACAGCCTGGGGTTCAAGCCATGACCGACTTTGTCCTGCGCGAGCGCCGCGGCGCGACGCTCATCATTACCCTGAACCGTCCTGAACGGCGCAACGCCTTCGATCTCGAAGTGCGGCAAAGCCTGGCCGAAGCCGTGCTCCAAGCGCGCGACGACGACGCCGTCAAGGCCGTGGTCATCACCGGCGCGCAGGGCGTGTTCTGCGCGGGCGGCGACCTGAAGTCGCTGTCCGAGGCCAAGCGCCCGGTCTACAAGGACCGCGACCGCATACGCCGCCTGCACACCTGGTTCCATGAGCTGGTCAACCTGGAAAAGCCAGTGATCGCCGCCGTGGACGGCCCCGCCTTCGGCGCCGGCTTCAACCTGGCCCTGGCCTGCGATTTCATCCTGGGCACGCCCACCGCGCGCTTCTGCGCCGTGTTCGGACGCATCGGCCTGGTGCCGGACCTGGGCGGCTTCTTCCTGCTGCCGCGCATCGTCGGCCTGCAGCGCGCCAAGGAACTGGTGTTCTCGGCCCGCGAAGTGGCTGCCGAGGAAGCGCACGCGCTCGGCATCCTGTACCGCATCGTGCCGGGCCCTGCCCTGCTGGACGAGGCGCTGGCGCTGGCCGCCCGCTTTCATGCGGCGTCGACCGAAGCGCTGGGCATGTCCAAGAACATCCTCAACCGCTCCTTCAACCTGGACCAGAACACGCTGGCCGAATTGGAAGCGCACGCGCAGGCGCTGGCCCTGCACACCGCCTATCACGACGACGCCGTGGCCCGCTTCCTGGACAAGCAGCCGCTCGCGTTCAGCTGGCCCGCCAAGACTGGCAAGGATGGCGACGCATGACGATGAATGCCTACATCACCGGGGCCAGCGACACCCGCGTCGGCGAGCTGCCCGGCTCCAGCTGCATGAGCCTGCACGCGGAGGCGGCATTCGGCGCGATCCGCGACGCGGGCCTGGAGCCCGGCGACATCGACGGCGTGCTGTGCGCGTACTCCTTTACCGAACCTCATCTGATGCTGGGCTCGGTGTTCTGCGAATACGCGGGACTCAGCCCGAATTTCTGCGCGGCCATACAGGCCGGCGGCGCCAGCGCCTGCATCATGGTCATGCAGGCCGCCGCCCTGGTGGCCAGCGGCCAATGCAATCACGTCCTGGTCGTGGCGGGCGACAACCGCCTGACCGGGCTGTCCCGCGACGGCGCGGTGGCGGCGCTGGCGGAAGTCGGCCATCCGCAGTTCGAACGCCCCTTCGGCATCAGCGTCCCCGCGTCCTACGCGCTGGTCGCGCAGCGCTACATGCATGAATACGGCGTGACGTCCGAGCACCTGGCCGCCATTGCGGTGGAGCACCGCCGCCATGCCGGCCGCCACCCCAAGGCGCACAAGCGCGAGCCCATCACCATCGGCGACGTGCTGAATTCGCGCGAAATCAGCTCGCCCCTGCGCATGCTCGACTGCTGCCTGGTTTCCGACGGCGGCGCGGCGCTGGTGATCAGCCGGCGCCCCGGTGGCGATGCCCGGCGGCCCGCCATCGAGATCCTGGGCGCGGGCCAGGGCCACACGCACGAACACATCGTCTCCGCGCCCAGCCTGGTCGACTTCGGCTGCAAGGCCTCGTCGGCGCGCGCGTTCGCGGCGGCGGGCCTGAAGCCCGCCGACATCGACGTCGCGCTCATCTATGACTCGTTCACCATCACCCTGCTGGTCGAACTGGAATCCATCGGCTTTTTCGCGCGCGGCGAAGCCGGACCCGCCGCCCTGCAAGGCCAGCTGGGCCTGGGCGGCTCTCTGCCTTGCAATACGCACGGAGGGCTGCTGTCCTATGGCCACTCGGGTGCAGCCGGCGGCATGTTCCACGCGGTCGAGGCCGTCCGCCAGTTGCGCGGACTGGCGGACGAACGCCAGGTGGACGGCGCCAGGCTGGCCTTCGTGCACGGAGACGGCGGCATACTTTCCGCCCATTGCTCACTTGTCCTGGGAGCCGCCTGACATGGAAAAACCCTCCATACGCCCCACGGCGGAAACCCGGCCTTTCTGGGAAGGCTGCCGCGACCGCAAGCTGCGCTACCAGCGTTGCGCGGATTGCGGCGCGGTGCAGCGCATTCCGCGCAGCGTCTGCACGCATTGCCACGGACTACGGCTGGACTGGCACGATTCGGCCGGCCTGGGCACCGTGCTCAGCCACACCACGGTCCATCGCGCCCCGACGCCCGCCTTCAAGGCGGACACGCCCTACGTGATCGCGCTGGTCGATCTGGACGAGGGCTTCCGCCTCATGGTCAACGCGCGCGGCGGCGCGAACTCCCCGCTGGCCATCGGCCAGCGCGTGCGGATCGGCTTCGAGCCGCGCGGCGACCATCTGCTGCCGATCGTGGAACCGGAGCTGCCATGAACCCGCTGTACACCTATGACCGTTTCCTGCCCGGCTCCGTGCTGGGCGACTGGGAAGAACCGTTGGACGCCAGGCTGCTCGCGCTCTGGGAACGCCTGTTCGGCTCGCACGCGCAGGACGCGCCCGCCCGTCAGGCCGGGCTGGCCGTGGCGCTGATGATGCGCGCCTACTTGAACGTGGTGACGCCGCGCCCGCCCGGCAACATCCACGCGCGGCAGGCGCTTTCCGTCCACGGTTTGCCGCAAGCCGGCGAACGGATCCGATCCACCGTGCGCTGCGTCGGCAAGGAATTGCGGGGCGAACGCCGCTATCTCCAACTGGAAGTCGCCGGCGAAGGCGAGGCGGGGCGCCCCCTCTACACCGGCCGGATGAACCTGATCTGGGCAGCCTAGGACCCGCCATGACGCCTACCCTTGAAACAGTCTCCATGACGGTCACGCAGGCAGACATCGATCTCTACGCCGAACTGACCAACGACTTCAACCCACTGCACGTGGACCCCGCGTTCGCCGCCGCCACGCCCATGGGCGGCACCATCGCCCACGGCACCCTGTCGGTCAACCTGATCTGGCAATCGCTGGCGCGCACGTTCGGAGCCGCTGCCCTGGAACGCTTCGATCTGGACATCCGCTTTCTCAGGCCCTTGCATGCCGGCGGCCTCATCACCGCGGGGGGCGAGGGGCTCGCCGATGCGCCGGGGCGATATGAGGTGTGGGTGAAGGACGCCAACGGCGGCGCGCTCATCGCCGGCCAGGTGGCGCTCGTCCATGCCGGCGAGCCGCCCTCCGACTGAACCAACCGGGAACAGCCATGCAATTCACTCACGAACATCGCGAACTCGAACGGACCACCCGCCGCATCATCGCGGAGCACCTGGATCCCTATCTGGACGAATGGGAAGCCGAACAGATCTTCCCCGCCCACCGCGTCATGAAAGCCTTCGGCTCGGCCGGCCTGCTCGGCATCGGCAAGGCCGCGGAGTATGGCGGCATGGAGCTGGACTTCAGCTACGAGATGGTCTTTGCCGAAACCTTGGGAGAAGTCCGATCCAGCGGCCTGACCTCGGCCATCGGCGTGCAAAGCACGATGTGCACCCCGGCGCTGGCCCATCACGGCAGCGACGCGCTCAAGCGCGAATACCTGGCCCCCACCATCGCGGGCGACCTGGTGGGCTGCATCGGCGTCAGCGAAGCCTCGGCCGGGTCGGACGTATCGCAGATCAAGACCTGGGCTCGCCGCGACGGCGACGACTACGTCATCAACGGTTCCAAGATGTGGATCACCAACGGTGTCCAGGGCGACTGGATCTGCCTGTTGTGCAATACCTCGCAGGACGGCGGGCCGCACAAGAACAAGTCGCTCATCATCGTGCCGCTCAAATCCCCGGGCGTCAGCGTTTCGCGCAAGCTGGACAAGCTGGTCCTGCGCGCCTCCGATACCGCCGAACTGTTCTTCGACGACGTGCGGGTGCCGGCGAGCAACCGCATCGGCGAAGAGAACATGGGCTTCATCTACCAGATGGAGCAGTTCCAGGAAGAGCGCATGTTCGTGGCCGCCCGCAGCATGCGCTCCATGGAGCGCGCCATCGAGGAAACCATTGAATACGCGGGCCAGCGGCAGGTGTTCGGCGGCACGATCCTGTCCAACCAGGTCGTCTATCACAAGCTGGCCGAAATGCAGACCGAGATCCAGGCGCTGCGCTCGTTGCTGTACCGCGCCATCGAGCAATACATGGACGGCCAGGACATCGCCCAGTTCGCCTCCATGGCCAAGTACTACGCTGGCAAGCTGTCGATGAAGATCCCGAACGAATGCCTGCAATTCTGGGGCGGCCAGGGGGTCATGAACGAGAACTGGATCTCGCGCGCCTACCGCGACCTGCGGCAGACGGCCATAGGCGGCGGCGCCAACGAGATCATGCTGGAAGTCATTGCGAAGACGATGGGCATACATCCCGGCAAGCGGGCGTAGCGCCGGCGCGCGCTCAGCCCGCGCCGCCCCGCTGCGCCGTATACGCATGCCGGAAGTAATCCCGCACCACCTGCATGGCGGGCGAGATCTCCGCGCCGCGGCGCCAGGCCAGGCCCACGTTCATGGGAGGAATCGGATCCTTGAGCTGGACCGTTTCGATGCGGCGGCCTTCCAGCGACCAGGGCCGGTAGACCATGTCCGACAGCAGCGCGACGCCGCTGCCGTTGGCCACCATGCTGCGCACCGCTTCGACGGATGAGGTGCGCAGCCGCACATCGGGCTTGAACGGGGTTTCGTTCCAGTAGCGCAAGGCCGTGTAGGCCGCCTCGTCCACGGTCAGCATGATGAACGGCTCGCGCGAAACGTCTTCCAGCGTCACCGCGTCGGCCGCCAGCAGCGGATGCCTGGCGGGCAGCCACAGGCGCCGCGGCGAACCGAAGAAATGCTCCACCGCGAGATCCGGATTGGCGACGTTGGAGGTCAGCAGCACCGCCATGTCGTAGCGGTTCGCGATCAGGCCTTCCTCGATCGCGCTGCGGTTCAGTTCGTGCAGCTGGATGTCCAGCCGCGGATACAGCTGCGACAGGCGCTGCAGGTGGTATGGCAGGAAGTAGCCGATCACGGTGTAGGACGCCGCCAGCAGCAAACGCCCCGAGACTTCCTCGGCAGCGCCCGGCATGCGCAGGGCCTCGTCCACCGAGGACAGGATGTTGTAGGCGTGGTTCAGGAAGGTGCGGCCGCTATGCGTGAGCGTCACGCCGTGGGCGCCGCGCAGGAACAGCGCCGTGCCCACGGTCTCTTCCAGTTCGCGGATGGCGCTGGTGATGGCCGATTGCGAGATGGCCAGTTGGATCGCCGCCTGCGAAATCTGGCCGAGTTCGGCCGCCGCGATGAAGTATTTGAGTTGGCGCAGGGTGACGGACATGGGCTGCCATATTGATTAAATCGATATCTGCCCATCAGGATATCTGCGAATTCTTTCTTGTGCGGCAAGAACCAGATCAGGGGTATCCCTTATTTTTCATAGATAAACCCGGCAAGCGCTGGCCGTTGGCTACGCTCAAGGTATCTGAAAATTCGATATTGCTCGATCAATAAAAAGATCTTTTTATCCCCTGCGAGCTTGGCTAATGTTCACGTCACACGCCGCGTCGAATGCGGCAGGCAACGCGAAGGAGGCCACCCGCAATGAGCAAGCGCAGCATCGACCTCAACTCGGACATGGGCGAAGGATTCGGCCCGTGGACCATCGGGGACGGCGTGGACGACGCGATCATGCCCTTGATCAGCTCGGCCAACATCGCCACCGGATTCCATGCCGGCGATCCGCGGATCATGAACCGCACGGTGCTGCATGCGCGTGAGCACGGCGTATGCATCGGCGCCCATCCCGGCTTTCGCGACCTGGTGGGTTTCGGCCGGCGCGACATCCGCGAAAGCGCCGAGGCGCTGGTGCACGACATCGTCTATCAGCTGGGCGCCCTGCGCGAGTTCGCCCGCCTGCATGGCCTGCGGCTGCAGCACGTGAAGCCGCATGGCGCGCTGTACATGCAGGCCGCCCGCGACGAGACCCTGTCGCGCCGCCTGATCGAGACGCTGCAGGAACTGGAGCCCACCCTGGCGCTGTACTGCATGGAAAGCTCCATCACCTACCGGCTGGCGCGCGAGCTCAACCAGCCCGTGGTGCGGGAGTTCTACGCCGACCGCGACTACGACGCCAGCGGCTCCATCGTCTTCACCCGCTACACGCAGCCGCTGGACGCCAACCAGGTCGCGGAAAAAGTGCTGCGCGCCTGCACCGAGGGGCGGGTACGCACGGTGGAGGGCAAGGACATCGCCATCGACTTCGATTCCGTCTGCATACACAGCGACACGCCCGGCGCGCTGTCCCTGGTCCGCGCCACCCGCGAGAAGCTGGAAAGCCACGGCATCCGCATCGCGCCGCCCAGCGTGACGGGTCCCTGAAACGCCATTCCCCCGAACAACAATCCAAGGAGAAAACCATGCCGTTGCACGATATTCCCAGCCCCCTGCCCGGAACCTTCTATCGCCGCCCCAGCCCCGGCGCGGCGCCCTTTGTCGAGCCGGGCGCGACGGTGGCTGCCGGCGCCGTCATCGGCATCGTCGAGGTCATGAAACAGTTCAACCAGATCGAAACGCCCACCGGCGGCGTGGTGGCGGAGATCCTGGTGGAAGACGGCGATCCAGTGGAAGCGGGCCAGCCCCTGCTGCGCATCGAGGGATAGGCGCGTCATGTCCGATCACAATCTCCCCTACCGCCCGCGCCGCATCCACAAGGTGCTGGTGGCCAACCGCGGCGAAATCGCGCTGCGCGTCATCCGCGCCGCCCGCGAACTGGGCATGCGCACCGTCGCGGTCTACAGCGAAGCCGACCGCGACGCGCTGGCCACGCGCATGGCCGACGAAGCCGTGTTCATCGGCCCCTCGCACGCGACGCGCAGCTATCTGAATACCGAAGCGCTGCTGGAGGCCGCGCGCAGCAGCGGCGCCCAGGCCGTGCACCCCGGCTATGGCTTCCTGTCGGAGAACGCCGCGTTTGCGCAGGCCGTGAACGACGCCGGCCTGATCTTCGTCGGCCCCGATGCCGCCACCATCCGCACCATGGGCGACAAGGCCGCGGCGCGTGCCTGCGCCCAGGCGGCCGGCGTGCCCACCGTGCCGGGCAGCGATGGCGTGCTGTCCTCGCTGGACGAAGCCCTGACCCATGCGGCCGTCATCGGCTATCCGCTGATGATCAAGGCCGCCGCCGGCGGCGGCGGCCGCGGCATCCGCGTGGTGCGCGACGAAGCGCAGTTGCGCGAACAAATGCCGCAAGCTCAGGCCGAGGCGCAGGCCGCCTTCGGCGAGTCCGGCGTGTACCTGGAACGCTATCTGCCGCGCGCGCGCCATATCGAGGTCCAGGTGCTGGGCGACGGCAGCAACGCCGTGCACCTGTACGAACGCGAATGCTCCTTGCAGCGGCGCCGGCAGAAGATACTGGAAGAGGCGCCCTCGCCCGCCCTGGACGCCGCCACGCGGCAGAAGCTGTGCGAATCGGCCGCCCAGCTGGCGCGCTCGGTGGGCTATCGCGGCGCGGGCACGCTGGAATACCTGTACGACGACAGCCGCGGCGCGGGCGAGTTCTATTTCATCGAAATGAACACCCGCATCCAGGTCGAGCATCCCATCACCGAAGCCATCACCGGCGTGGACCTGGTGCGCGAGATGCTGCGCATCGCCGACGGCGAGCCCTTGCGCTGGCGCCAGCAGGACATCGCCATCCGTGGCGCCGCGATCGAATGCCGCCTCAACGCCGAGGATCCCACGCGCAACTTCGCGCCCAGCCCCGGCCGGGTGGAGCACGTGCGCTGGCCGGGCGGGCCGGGCGTGCGGGTGGATTCGATGCTGTATCCCGGATGCACGGTGCCGCCCTACTATGACTCGCTGCTGGCCAAGCTGATCGTCTGGGACGAAAGCCGCGCGGCGGCGCTGGCGCGCATGGCCCGCGCCCTGGATGAAGTCGAACTGGCGGGCGTGCATTCCACGCTGGCCCTGCACCGCGAGCTGCTGCAAGAAGCGGACGTGCTGGCGGGCCGCTACCACACCAACTATCTTGAAGCCTGGATGCAAAAGGATCGGGAGGAGAGGCAATGAGCCTGCGCTACACCCACGGCGGCGACGAATTCATCTTCGTCGAGATCAGCGAGGACATGTCGCTGGAGTCCTTCTTCAAGGGCATGGCGATCACGCGGGCGCTGCGCGAACGCGCGGTCGACGGCGTGACCGAAATCTGCCCGGCCAATGCCTCGTACCAGGTGCGGTACGACCCCGACCGCATCGCGCCCGAAGCCATGCTGGCCCTGCTGCGCGAGCTGGAAGCCGGCATGGATCTGGCCAGCCTGACGCTGGACACCCGCATCATCGAAGTGCCCGTTTACTACAACGACCCCTGGACCCACGAAACCCTGATGCGGTTTCGCGAAAGACACCAGGATCCCGAATCCACGGATCTGGAGTACGCGGCCCGCATCAATGGCCATGACTCGGTGCAGGGCTTCATTGACGCGCATTCCGGCTCGCCCTGGTTCGTGTCCATGGTGGGCTTCGTGGCCGGGCTGCCCTTCATGTATCAGATGGTGGAACGCGAGCGCCAGCTGCAGGTTCCGAAGTACCTGCGCCCCCGCACCGACACGCCCAAGCACACGGTGGGACACGGCGGCTGCTTCGGCTGCATCTACTCGGTGCGCGGCGCAGGCGGCTACCAGATGTTCGGCGTCACGCCCGCGCCCATCTTCGAGCCAGCCCAGCGCCAGGCTCACCTGCGTGACTCCATGGTGTTCTTCCGTCCGGGCGACATCGTGAAATTCAAGCCCATCAATCGCGAGGAATACGACCAGGCCGCGGCGCAAGTCGAGGCCGGCGCCTTCGAACTGCGCATCCGGCCAGTTTCGTTCTCGCTGGCCGAATACCAGCGCGCGCCCGATGCCTGCAACGCCCAACTGCTGGAGACCCTCCATGCCTAACGCTGCCATCATCGAAGTCATCAAGCCCGGCCTGGCCACTTCGGTGCAGGACACGGGCCGCCAGGGCTACTACCACCTGGGCATCCCGCCATCCGGCGCGCTCGACCAGTACGCGCTGGCCGCCGCCAACCTGCTGGTGGGCAATGCGGCCGATGCCGCCGTGCTGGAATGTACTTTGCTGGGCCCGGAGCTGCTGTTTCACCGCGCCGCCGTGATCGCCGTGACTGGCGCCAGCATGATCCCCAAGCTCGACGGCGCGGCACAGGCCTGCAACGTGGCGCTGGCGGTGCCGGCGGGCAGCCGGCTGTCGTTCGACTTCGTGCAGGCCGGCGCCCGCGCCTGCCTGGCAGTGGCCGGCGGCATTGACGTGCCGGAGGTGCTGGGCAGCCGCTCGACCTATGCGCTAGGCGCCATCGGCGGCCACGAAGGCCGCAAGCTGCAGGCCGGCGACCGGCTGGCGGTGGGCCAGGCGTCGATCCGCACGCGCGTCGGCCGCGAGCTGCCCGCCGAGCTGGCCGTCAGCCCTCCCAAGACGCAGACGCTGCGCGTGCTGCCGGGCCTGTACGACCATCGCCTGGAAGCCGAATCCGCCGCCACCTTCTATGAAGACGCCTGGACCGTGACCTCCGAGGCCGACCGCATCGGCTACCGCTACAAGCAGGGCCGCCCGCTGCGCTTCCGTGGCCGCGAACAACCCTTTGGCGCCGGCGCCGACCCGTCCAACATCGTCGACGCCTGCTATCCCATCGGCTCCATCCAGGTGCCCGCGGGCGTGGAACCCATCATCCTGCACCGCGACGCCGTCTCCGGCGGCGGCTACGCCATGATAGGCACGGTGATTAGCGCCGACCTGGACAAGGTCGGGCAGATGCAGCCCAACCAGAGCGCCCATTTTGAGCGGGTGACGCTGGAGCAGGCGGTGGCCGCCCGGCGCGACTACCGCGCCCGCTTCGAGCGGCTGCGCCAGGCGCTCAGCGGCTGACCCCGGGGCGCGGCCGCGCCGCGCCTTCTCCCACGGTTTTTCCAAGATCCCGGCCCTGCGCTCCCGCAGGGCCGATGGGCGACGCGCGCCCGTTCCGCAGTCGAACCGCAGCATCCGATCCCGCCAGGAGATCCGTCATGGCCAATATGACCCCACGCAAACCGTCCGATGAGACGGACAACTCGCTGCATGCCGTCGCCGACAGCGACCGCATGCCCCGCTACTCGCTCACCATGGCCTGGTGGGCCGTGTGCAGCGCCGTGTTCTACATCGTCGTCGGCGCCACCCTGGCGCTGAAGTACGGCGCCCGCAACGCCATCATCGGCATGGTGCTGTCGGTGATCAGCTACGGGCTGATCAACGGCGTCATCAGCCGCTACGCCATCCGCACCGGCCTGTCGGTGGCGCTGTTCTCGCGCCGCCTCTTCGGCACCTCGGGCGCGGCGCTGGCCACCCTGATCTTCTTTGCCACCGCCATCTATTACGCGGTGTTCGAGGGCGCGGTGATGTCGGTCGCGGCGCATCACCTCTACCCTGCCGTGCCGTACTGGCTGGTGGCGCTGGTGGTGGTCGCCTACAGCGTGCTGCTGATCTTCGGCAGCGTGCAGCGCTGGCTGGACAAGTTCAACGGCGTCCTGCTCCCCTTCTATCTGCTGGGCCTGCTGCTGGCGGTCGTGATGGCGACTCAGGAATACGGCTACAGCGACGCGTGGCTGTCGTTCGGCCCGCCCGAAGGCCCGGTGCCCGGCGGCTGGTGGGACGCCTTCGTGTACTACATGGGCGTGTGGGTCCTGATGATGTTCACCTTCGACTACGCCCGCTTCGGCAAGCGCGAAGACCAGACCTATCACAGCCGCTACAACTTCGGCATGCCCTTCTATCTGGTGACCTTCCTGCTCAACGGCGTGGCCGGCATCTACCTGGTCAGCACCATCCCCAGCGATGCGGCCTTGTCGGAAGTGTCGGTGGTGCTGGCCCTGCTCAAGCTGATGGGGCTGGGCGGCCTGCTGTTCGTGTGGATCACGCAGACCCGCATCAACACGGCCAACTACTATCTGGCCACCATCAACATGCAGGCGTTCTTTTCCCGCTGGCCTGGCATGCGCTGGCCCAAGGCGGTCTGGGCCGTCATCGTGGGCGCGGTGACGTATGCGCTGATGCTGCTGGACGTGTTCTCGTACCTGCTTCAGGCCCTGGCCTACCAGGGCATCTTCGTGGTGTCCTGGGTGGCCGTGGCGCTGGTGCATATCCTGGGCGGCCAGGAAGCCGCGCCGCAGCACGGCGGCGGCGCGGCCTTCAACCGCGCCGGCCTGGCCGGCTGGTTCGCCGGCGCGATCTGCGGCCTGGCGCTGATGCACACGGCCGGCTTCGCGGCCACACTTGCCGCTCCGGCAAGCTTCGTGGTGTCGGCGCTGGTGTACCGGATCTGCTCGACCGCGGCGGGACGGATGCAGGCGCAAGGCGGTTGACGTCGCCCCCGGGCCGCGCCTGCGCGGCCCGAAGCGCGCTGTGTACACTTTCCGTTGGACCCGAAGCTGGCGGTAAGAAATGAACAGGCAGGAAGATTTGGCGGCATGGCGGCCGCAACTCATACGGATTGCCAGAGACGCGGATACCGGCGATGGCGCCCATGACCTGAGCCACCTGGAGCGCGTCTGGAGGGCCGCCCGCGGCATGCTGGCGCACCACCCCGAAGCCGACCCGGCCATCGTCATGGCCGCCTGCTACCTGCACGACCTGGTCAACCTGCCCAAGAACCATCCCGACCGGCCGCGCGCCTCGACCATGGCGGCCGCGCAGGCCGTCCAGGCGCTGCGCGCCATCGGCTACCCCGCGGCCCGGCTTGACGGCGTGTCCCACGCCATCGAGGCCCACAGCTATTCCGCCAACATTGCGCCGCGCACGATCGAAGCCCGCATCGTGCAGGACGCCGACCGCCTCGATGCGCTTGGCCCGGTGGGACTGGCCCGCATGTTCCACATCGGCGGCCAGCTGGGCCGGGCGCTCGCCCATCCCTCCGACCCCATGGGCGCACACCGCGAACTGGACGACGGCGTCTATACGCTGGATCACATCGAACTGAAGCTGGTGCGCATCGCCGGCACGATGCAGACCGAAGGCGGCCGCCTGCTGGCCGCGAGCCGGCTGGATTGGATCCGGCGCTTCCGCGATGAGTTCATCGCGGAATGGACTGCCTGAATCAGAACTTCACCGAGCAGCGGATGCCCGACGGAATCACATTGCCTTCATTAGGCAGGCGCAGCAGCACCGTGAACGTCCCGCTGGCCGCGTCCATCACCCGGTCGATGCGCCAGACCTTGGCCTGCAGCGGCTTGTCGGTGATGGCCTGGTTGATCGTGACCTGCGCCTCGGCGTCGGCCTTGATCTGGCCATAGAGGCTTTCAGGCACAACCACCTTCACCAGCAGGGGGTTGATCTGCGCCAGCTTGACGATCTTGTTGTCGTTGATGCGGTCGCCCGGGCCAGCCAAGCGTTCGGCGACCACGCCGTCGAAGGGGCTCTTGATGCTGCGTTCGGCCAGGATCGCCTGCTGCAATGCCACCTGCAGCTGCGCCTGGCGGCTGCGAGAGGTCATTTCGTCGTAGTCGCCGGCGGGCAGCAGCTGGCGCTTGAACAGGTCGGTGTTGCGGTCGACCACGCGGCTCAGGTAGGCGGCTTCGGCGCGGCGCAGACCCAGCGTGGCCTCGTCCACGCTGGTGTTCAGCTCGGCCACCACCTGCCCCTTCTTCACCACATCGCCGCGCTGCACCAGTATGCTCGCCAGCACGCCGGCCGAGGCGCTGCCCAGTTCGGACACCTGGAAGGGTTCGATCAGGCAGGCCATGGGAGCCTGCAGATTGCCGGCCTGCGCTGACAGAGCAGGTTCGGCCAGCAGCGGCAGGCGGGCATCGGGCGGCAGGCCCTGGGCGCCTGCCGCGGCGGCGATGAGGGTAGCGGTGGCGGCAAGCAGGGCCGGGCGTGGCAGTCGGTAGCGTGGCGTCATGGAATCGGGCCTTTGCATATCAGTCGCCCTGCCCGGAAAAGGACAGGGAATTTTCGAGTTCTTCATCCGCGGCCACCATCTGGCGGCGCTCGCGGGCCAGTTTTCGTTCGGTGCGGGCCTGGGCGAAACGCAGCCAGCGCGCGGCCAGCCAGTTCCAGTCCTGCAGGCGCCGCGCGCGCAGCAACCGTCCCGGGCCGGCCCAGGCGCCGCCGGCGACGCTGTCCAGCACGGAGTCTTCCAGCGACAGGATGGCTTCGACGTGGCCTGGATCGCCCTGGCGGCCGCTGCGGCCTTCCAGCTGCCGGTCGATACGCGCCGATTCGTGCCTCTCGGTCAGGATGACGTGCAGGCCACCGGCCTCGCGCGCCGCGTCGGACAAGGGAATATCCGTGCCGCGTCCGGCCATGTTGGTGGCGATCATGATGCTGCCGATCTCGCCGGCGCGCGCGATCATGTCGGCCTCGTCGGCGTCCTGCTTGGCATTGAGCACCACCGCCGGCAGGCCGGCCTCGGCCAGCACGTGGGCCACCTGTTCGGATGCCGCGACCGAGCGCGTGCCGATCAGGATGGGCACGCCCTGCCGGTGCAGCGCGCTGGCGCGCTCGCACACCGCGGCCCATTTCTCGGCCAGCGTGCGGTACACGGCATCGGGCGCATGGCGCCGCCGCGACTTGCGGTGCGTGGGGATGCGCACCACCGGCAGGTCGTAGACCCGGCCCAGCTCGGCGCGGATTTCTGCCGCGGTGCCCGTCATGCCCGACAGCAGCAGGTAATGTTTGAAAAAACGCTGGTAGCTGATGCTCTTGAGGGTGGAGCGCGGCTCGCTCAGCTCCAGCCCTTCCTTGTGTTCCAGCATCTGGTGCAGGCCCTGGCCCCAGGAGCGGTCCGGCATCACCCGTCCGGTGAATTCGTCGACCACCATGATCTTGCCGTCGCGGATGATGTACTGCTCATCCAGCCGGTACAGGTGCTGCACGGTCAGGGCGCTGAGGACCAGCTCTTCGCGCCGGAACGGAATGCTCCACGGCGCCGGCAGCGCGGCGCACTGTCCGCGCAGATGCTCGCGGCCCAGTTCGGTCAGCGTGACGCGGCGCTCGCCGCGATGCAGGCGGTAGTGCTCCGGCGCCATGCCGCCGGCCAGCTCCATGGCCTGGCGCGTGACCTCGCTGGTGTCGTCCTCCTGCACGCCGGAAATGATCAGAGGCGTGCGGGCTTCGTCAACCAGCACGCTGTCGGCCTCGTCCACGATGGCGTAGCACAGGCCGCGCAGGTACAGCTGGTTCAGCCGCCCCTGCTCGCCGCGCAGCCGCTCCAGGCGCAGGGCGTCCTCGTCCTTGTCGCTGTCCAGGACGATCAGGTCGCGCAGGTAGTCGAACACCAGCGTCTTGTTGGAGCAATAGACCACGTCCGCCTGATAAGCCTTGCGCCGCGCGGGAATGTCCATTTCCATGCTGACCCAGGCCACCGAAAGGCCCAGCGCCTCGTAGAGCGGCCCCATGATCTGCGCATCGCGCTCGACCAGGTAGTCGTTGGTGGTGATGACGTGCACCGGCAGGCCCGCCATGGCGACGGTGGCCGCCGGCAGGGTCGCGGTCAGCGTCTTGCCTTCGCCGGTGTTCATCTCGGCCACCATGCCTTGCAGCATGGCCCAGCCGCCCAGCAGCTGCACGTCGAAGTGCGCCTTGCCCAGCGCCAACCGTCCGGCCTGCCGGATCAGCGCGAAGGCGCGCGCCGCGCTCTCCTGGCTGATGCCGTTGGCGCGCAGGTCGAATGCGATCTCGTCGGCCCGCCGCCGCACGCCCGCCAGGTCAAGTTCGCCCAGCGCCTCGGTCTCGCGCCGCACCCGCGCCAGGATGCGCCGGGTGCGCCACAAGGGCTGGCGGCGCTTGCGGCTGAGCCAGCGCAGCGCGCCCGTGCCCCAGGCTTCCAGCTTGTTGGCATGGCGCTCGCTCTCCTTCTCGGGATAGAGCGGGTCCGGGGCCAGGGCGTCGAAGGCGCGCATGTCAGATGCGGGGTCAGAAACGGAACTGGCGCAGCACCATCTGCCGCACCGCGTCGTAGGCTTGCAAGGCGAGCGGCCGGGGTTCGTGCGAGAACTTCACGTAGACCCTGGCCCCCAGATAGGCGCGCGGCGCGTCCGCGGGCAAGGCCAGGTCCATCACGAAGAGGTTCTCGGCGGACTTGGCGCGCCCTTCCTGCGACTTGCGCGGGTCCACCCCGATGCTGCCGCCGCCCTGCAGGCTCAGCGCCAGGCTGGGCAGCTCGTCGGTGGCGGCCGGCACCTCGCGCGCGATCGCGGCCACGTACTCTTCGCCGCTGTCCTGCACCAACCGCACGCGCACGTTCCGGAGCGAGCGGTGGATGCGCTCCAGGCTGGATTGCGGCACCACCACGCGCACGGTCTCCGCGTCGGTCAGCACATAGCCCAGCAGCTCGCCGCGCTGCACGTAGCGGCCGACCATGTCTTCGGCCTGCGCCGACACATAGCGCCCGGCGTGCGGGCTGCGCACCTGCTGTGCCTGCACCTGCTCCTGGATCGCGCGCCTCTCGGTCTGCAGGCTGGTCCATTGATGCCGCATGATGGCCGCCTGGACCTGGTTCTGCGCATAGGCCTGCACATAACGCGCCTGGTACTCGTCGACCTGCGCGGCCAGCATGGCGTCGCGCCGGATCAGTTCGTCGTTCTCCAGCATCATCAGGGCCGCGCCCTGCCCCACCGGCGCGTCATCGGCCGCCTGCCGCGCCCGCACGAAACCGGCCACCGGCGCCCGTACCTGGGCCGACGGCGGCACCCAGACCACGCCTTCGGTGTCGGTGGACGAAGGCAGCGGCACCGCGCCGACCAGTCCCGCCACGCCCAGCACGCACAGCCCGCAGATCAGGTAGCAGCGCAGGCGGTGCGCCTGGATCTGCGGATCGGCATAGAACTGGCGGCCCAGGCGCCACAGCGGCATGACGATGGTGTTGAACAGCGCCCAGATGGCCAGCAGCACGCCGAAGAAAAAGAACTGCCCGGCCATGATGAAGATGGCCAGGAACATGATGAACATGCGGTAGCAGAAGGACAGCAACGCGTAGCCCGCGAACCAGGCGCGTTCGCCCGGCGTGGCGCGCGGCGCTTCCACGCCCCGCAGCCCCAGCGCATAGCGCTTGAACAGATAGCCCAGGTAGCCATTGGCCCGCTGACCCAGGTTGGGGATTTCGATGGCATCGGACAGCACGTAATAGCCGTCATAGCGCAGCAGCGGATTGCCGTTCATGAACAGGGTGGACACGCCGCACAGCACGATGACGGTATAGGCCAGCGAGCGCCCCAGTCCGGGATCCAGCTGGGTCCACGCGATCATCGCCACGGCCGCCAGGAACAGCTCCACCAGGATGCCCGCCCCGCCCACCAGCATGCGCCAGCGCTTGTCGGCGAAGGCCGATGCCGCCGAGGCGTCCACATAGGGGATGGGCACCAGCAGCAGGAACATCAGGCCGATCTCATGCACCTCGCCGCCCCGCGCCTTGACCGCGCAGGCGTGGCCAAGTTCGTGGATCGCCTTGACCACGGGGTAGACCAGCGCCATGGCCAGCACATTGCCCGAGGAAAACACCTGGTCCCAGATGTTGTGCGTCAGCGTCTGCCAATGCATGGCGCCCAGGGCCGCGCCCGCGCCCACCACGCCCAGCCAGAGCAAGGCGCCGACCCAGGTGAACAGCCAGCGGTAGTACGGCAGCGCCCGCGTCAGCCCGCGGTCGGGATCCAGCAGCGGCATCTTCAGCGCGCTGGGATTGCCGATGTACTGCTTGATTTTCTGCATGCGCTGGCGCTTGCGGCGCTCGACCAGGTCGCGCACGTCCGGCGCGCGGTCGGTGGTGAGCACGTCGGCGCGGTGCAACTGGGCCATCAGGCGGATGACCTCGTCCTGCGGCATGGCGTCGTCGTCCAGCTGGCCGCAGGCGATCTCCCAGATCTCCTGCACCGAGCGGCGGCCGTCCATCAGGCTGATCAGCAGATTGGCCTCGGGCGTGTAACGATGGAATTCGCCATTGCTCTGGTCCTGCATCACGTACCAGACCTCGCCCCGGTAGACGTGGCGGTGGATATGGATGTGCGAACGCAGCCGCGGGCGCAGCGTGCTGACCCGGTGCCAGGAATTGCTATAGAGCGCGGTGCCGGACATCTTCTGCTCTTCAGCCGAACCAGGCCCACCACTTCAGGCGGAGCCAATCGAAAAACCCGTGGGTCCAGATCCAGACGTAGCGACGCTCGTCTATGTCGATGCGGCCCACGCCCTCCATGCCCGGCCGCAAGGCCGGCGCCGACTTCGGGTCCAGGCTGGCTTCCAGGCGGAACACCGTCTTGCCTTCCTGCACTTGCGCCAGCGGCACGATGCGCGTGACCGTGAACGGAATCTGCCGGTCCGGCATGGCCGCCAGGGCCACCCTGCCGGTCTGGCCCACGGCCACGTCGTCGATCAGACGGTCTTCCACGTCCAACCACAGGCGGTAGCCATCCGGCGGCGACAGCTTGAAGAGCTCCTGCCCGCGCTTGACGGCTTCGCCCAGCTGCTGGCTCAGGTCGCCGCTGACGATGATGCCGGCGAACGGCGCGCGCAAGGTCGAACGCTGGATCTGCTCGCGAAAGAACTGCATCTGCGCCGTGGCCTGGCGCGCCTGCGCCTGCGCGATGGCGGCGGCCGCGCTGTCGCCGCGCGCCGACGCCTCTTCGGCCTGACGCCGGTATTGCACTTCCAGATTGCCGGCGCGCAACAGTTCCAGCTCGGTCTCGCGCGTGTCCAGCGCGGCCAGGGCGTCGCCCTGCTTCACCTCGTCGCCCGCCCGGCGCGTCGCGTCGCTGATATAGCCGTCGAAAGGCGCGGCCAGCACCCGCTGCACCACGCCCTGCACCGTGGCGGTGGCGCTGATGCGGTAGGGCCCTTGCGCGAACACGCCCAGCGCCACGGCGGCCACCAGCGCCAGCGCGGCCAGTTTGCGGCCGATGTAGCGCGGGCCCAGCAGGCGGCCGGACTCGCGCAAGACGCCGTCGCGCCATTTGCGCCAGAAGGGACGCTCCTGCCGCAGCCGCTGGTACAACACGCGGCCGGCCAGCAGCACCACGCTCTGGCATAGTTCTATGCTCTGGCGGTCGAAGGGCAGATTGTCCGGGCGTTCGAACACCAGGGCGCCGCGGGCCTCGTCCTCCGGCGCGAACGGCACGGTCAGCACATTGCGGTTGCCGAATTCGCGCGCCAGCTTCTGGTGGGCGCGCAGCTGGATGGTGCGGGCCTCGTCCTGCGGCAGGCACAGCGTGGTGTTCTGGTCTATGGCCTCGTCCATGGCCTCGGCCACGGCGCGCATCAGGTTCATGTTCTGCACCAGCCGGCTGCTGTGCGACAGCGCATACACCTTGGAGCGTCCATCCTGGCGAAAGCCGATGCTGACGCGGTCGCACTCCAGGCGGGTAGCCAGGTCCGTGACCAGGGTCAGCGCCACGTCCTTGAATTGCCCTTCCTTGAGCGCCCGGGCCACGCTGTTGATCACCACCATCAGGCGCTCGACCGTCTGCGCGCTGTCTGTCTCCTGGCGCTGCGACAGCCACAGCTCCAGCACTCCGGCCCCCCAGCGCAGCGCCTGCACCAGCGGCTCGGGCGCCTGCATCGCGGTTTCGAAGGCGGCCACGCCGTGGATGCGGCCGGCCAGCACGATGGGATAGGCGATCACCAGCCCCTGGGCGTCGGCGGATACCGCGACCTCCCGGCCTTGCAGCGACTCGTCGACGGCGGCGTAGAACGTACCGCCAGCCCGGCTGCCCGCCGGGTACTGCGACGCGACCTCGAACGGACCGGTATCCGGCTCGCCCAGGATCAGCGCCGCATGGCGCACCCCCGCCAGCTGGCCGGCCTGCAAGGCCAGCCAGGCGTCCAGGAACGACTGGCGGTCGCTGGCGGCCGACAGCGCCGACCACCAGGCCAGGTCCGCGCGCTTGACCTGCGCGGGCACGACTGCATCATTCATCCTCGCTTCCAATCTCCGTAAGCTCGGGTTCCTGGCGCCGCACGCTCAATCCGCGCTTGCGGGCCGCCTTGGTTTCCCACGTGTTGGTCTTCGAATTGAACACGACCGTGCCATTGCCCGACGCGCCCAATGCCCCGCTCAAACCCAGCAAGCCCACCCCGGCCGCCAACGCCGCCCGCTCGGCGGCGGAAGCGCCCGTCGCGGCAGGCGCGGCATCCGACTGGAGGCCCGCCCCGGCGTCCGACTCGACGTGCGCCCGCGCGTCCTGCGGCGCAGCGGTGGCCGTCGGTGCGGCATCCTGCGACGCGGCCTCATCGGCCGGATCGGCCGCCGGCGTCTTGGCAGCCGGCGCCTGCGTGGCCGCGGCCGGCTGCGCGCCGCCGGGATACCCTTGGCCGCCGTCCTGCACCGTCTGATCCGTGCGCATGGACACCGCGTCCGCCGGAGCCGACGAAGCATAATCGGAAAGCCCGCCGTCGTGGCGGTCGATCACGATGTCCGGCCGCGCCGCGCCCATGCTGACCCGGTCCGCCGCCGCTTGCCCTTCGGCTTCCTGGCGGCTATCGGCTCCCCAACGGCTGACGAGCGCGCCGAACGCCGACCGCGGCCAGTCGCCGAAGTTGCCGCTCCACGAGTACAGGTTCTCCATGGCCCGCGTGATCAGGTCGGGCGTGTTGCCGCCCTGGCCGAAACGGGTCAGGTTGATGACGCGGCCGCTCACCGGATCGATGTAGATCGCCGCGAAGTCGCCCACCATCACGTCCTTGGAGAAGTTGCCGCGGAACTTGTCCGCGCCCAGGCCGCCCAGCATGTAGTTGCCGCCCGTCCCCGCCAGCAGGATGTCGTCGCCGCCGAACGCGATGTCGATGGTCTCGATCAGGCTGATGCGGTCGTTGACGAACACCACGCGGCCGTTGTCGCCGAACATGACGTTGTTGCCCGCGCCGCTTTCCAGCTGGTCTGCGCCCATGCCGCCCAACATCACGCCTTCGCCGTTGTTGTAGAGACTGTCGTTGCCGCCCACCGACGGGTAGATGGACTCGAACACGGCAATGCGTCCAGCGTCGGTGTAGCGCGCCCGGGCGCCGTCGCCGGCGATCAGGTTGAAGCCGCCCGCGCCTTCCGCCCGGATGATGTCGTCGCCCATCCCGCCGAACAGCGCATTGCGGCCCGCGCCCACGGTAATGGTGTTCACGCCGCCCGCCGGCAGATTGATGGTCTCCAGCATCCGCAATCCGTCGCCCGCCAGATAGCGCGCCTCGCCGCCAGGCGCCGCAGCGTCGATGAAGTCGCCGCGGTCTCGCAGGTAGTTCACCGGATCCACGGTCACGATGCGGCCGAAGTTGGCGAACACGATGTTGTTGCCATCGCCGGCCGTGATCGTGTTTCCGCCCGCCGCCAGCAGGTCGGCGGACCGGCCCACCGCCAGCCCGGCAGCCTGTTCCGGCGTCAGCACCAGGGTCAGCGCCGCCAGCGTGCGCAGGTCGGCCCGCGCCGCCGCGCCCATGTCCATGGGCGCGCCCAGGTCGACGTTCATGCCGGCGTTGCCGAACACGATGTTGTTGCCCTGGCCCGCGTGGATGACGTTGTTGCCGCCGCCGCCCGCGATCAGGTCGTTGCCGGAACCGCCGTAGATCAGGTCGTTGCCCGCTCCGCCGTACAGGATGACGCCCTGGGTGGTGGTGCGCGCGTCCAGCACGTTGTTGCCCGCCTTGCCGAAACTCAGCGCCTGGCCCGCCTGGCGCTGGCCGGGACCCGCGGTGTAGTAGGCGTCGTCCTGGCTTGTCGAACCGAACAGCAGGACCGGACGCTCGGCGCCGCCGACGGTCGAGCCTTCCACCGCCAGCAGATTGTTGCCGCCGCCGCCCTGCACCAGGGTCATCGTCCCGACCGTGGCGTGGCGCACCGTGTAGGTGTCGTCGCCCTGGCCCAGCATGGTGTTGACCGACTGCACCCCATGGAAGACGATGCCGCGGTCATACACATGGGTGCCTTCCTTGCCGGTCTGCGACACCGTGCCGCCCGCGCCGCCCAGGCCCGGCGTCATGCCCAGCCCGGTGATGCGGCCGAAATCAGCCGCCTGCGCGTTGTCGTACAGCCGGCCCAGCCCGCTCAGGTTGTCCACCTGATCCTGCATGCCCGTCTGGCCGACAGTCGTGCCGTCTTCGAAGATCCGGATGCGGTTGTTGGCCGGAGCCGTCTGCGCCGCGCCTTCATGACGCGCGCCCAGCGCACCGTCCGTCTCGCCCGGCAGGCCCACGCCGGCATGCAACACACCGTCGTAGCCCGGACGGTCCAGCGTGCCGCCTTCGATCAGCAAGCTGCCCTGGATGCCGGACACGTCGTGCGGCTGGTCGCCGTAGTTGGCGTAGCTGATACCCGTTGCCGGGTCCACCGTGATGACCGGCTGGTCGCTGGCGCGCGGGTTGCGCACCTTGCCCGGCTCGTTGGCCGGGCCGGCATAGGCCGGATCCGCGACCCGCACCAGGATGGGCGGCAGGGCCACGTCCTGCAAGCCCGGCAGCGTCGTGAAGAGCGAAGCCGACAGATGCAGATCGCGGCCGGCCAGGCTCAGCGGCGGCAAGCCGACGCCGGCGCCGTCCTCGACCTTGATCAGCACCTGCTGCGTGGCGCCCCAGGCCTGCGCCCCGGCGCCGTTGGCGTCGAAGGCCAGCACCACGCTCTGGTGCCAGCTCTGGCCGCCGTCGGTCGACAGCAGCACGCCGCGCCCTTGCAGGCTCTGCATCGCGGCCGCCAGCGCGTCCGCGGACGACAGGCCGGCGCCTTGCGACAGCGAGCCGTACAGGGCCGAAGCCACCATCGCGCTGCTCAGCGACACATAGGCCTGGCCGGAAGCCGGACGCGGCAGCACGCCGGCGTCCAGGCTTACGGACAGCGACAGGGTATTGCCGCCGTGGGCGTCCAGCTCGCCGGGTTGCGCGGTGATGCTGACCGGTTGCGCGCCATCGAACACGTCGCGCGAACCGCCACGGCCGGTGACGATGGTGTTGCCCGCCACGTCGCCCGACAGGTCGAAGGTGTTGCTGCCGCTGCCGCCGATCAGCGTCGTGATGACGTTGCTGCGGGTGGACAGCACATAGATGTGGTCGTTGCCCTCGCGCGCATCCAGGTTGACGCGTTGAATGTTCTGGTAGCTGGTGTTCAGCCCCGCGCCGCGTATGCCTTCCTGCGTCAGCACGAAGGCGTCGTCGTCCTCGGAACCCAGCATGGTGTAGGTATTGAGGCCGTCGCCGCCGTCGATGGACACCGGGCCGTTGATGACATAGCCACGTTCGCCGTTGGCCTGCGGCTGCGCTTCCTTGAAGGCATAGACCATGAACTCGTCGTCGCGGCTGCCGCCATGCAGCGCCAGCGGCGCGGCGTTGCTGTAGACGCGGAAGACGTTGCTGCTGTTCTGCGCGCCATACAGCGTCAAGCCGTAGCTGTTGCCGCGCGACAGGTAGCCCTGCGTCGTCAGCACGGTATCGATCTGGTCGCCCGCGGCCACTTGCGGCAGCAGGCGGTCCAGCGCGTACAGCTGGCCGACCTGGTACTCGTTGTGCTTGGACGCGTCGCTGCCCAGGCCGCCATCGATGACCACATAGGTGCTGGTGTCGTCGATATAGAAGCGGTTGCCGCCGTCGACGGCATTCAGGCGCAGTCCGCCCGTCGAGCTGCGGTCGTAGTTCACGCGCTGCACTGCGTCGGCGTAGCCGGCTCCTTGCGGCGTGATCTTGGCGACGTAGTTGGCGCGGACCAGGAAGCTCTCGTCCTGCACCGTGCCATTGATGGTCAGCTGGTTGACGCCGGCCAGGTTCTCGGCGCCCATCCCGTCCGAGTTGTGGACATTGATGAGTATCGAGGTCAGCGCCTCGTTCAGGTTCACCACGACGTGGTTGGAACCGCGTCCGCCGTCCACGTCCACCCTGTCGGTCACGCCGGGCGTTCCCTGCTGGCTGGTCAGGGACGGCAGCTCGTCCAGCACGATGAGATCGTTGCCGCCATCGCCGCGCAGCGAGATTCCGCCCGCCAACGCACGCGCCGACAGATAGATGTAGTCATCGCCCTCGCCAGCTTGCACGGCGGCGCCCCGGGCCAGCAGGATCCGCGACATCCAGATCTTGTCGTCGCCCGCGCCGGAATCGACGGACAAGTGCCCCAGGAAATCGGAATCCGACAGCATGATCAGGTCGGCTCCGGAGCCGGTAACGATGACCGTGCCGCCGCCCACCGTGACGGTGTCCAGCAGAACGGCGTTGTCACCATCGCCCGCATTCACGGCCAACGCGCCAGCCAGGCGGCTGTCGCGCAGGGTGATACGGTCAGCATCCTTGCCCGTCGTGATCGAGGTATTTCCGCTAACGGCTACCGTATCCAGCAGGATGGCGTTGCCGCCGTCGCCGGCAGCCACGGTCAGCGAACCCGTCAAGCCGCTGTCCAGCAGCGTGATCGAATCGCTGCCGGAACCGGTCGTGATCGTGGTGTTGCCGCCCACGGTCACGGTGTTCAGCAGGACGGTGTTGTCGCCATTGCCCGCATCTACCGTCAACGAACCCGTCAAGCCACTATCCAGCAGCGTGATCGAGTCGATGCCGGAACCGGTCGTGATCGTGGTGTTGCCGCCAACGGTCACCGTGTCCAGCAGGACGGTGTTGTCGCCATTGCCTGCATCCACCGTCAACGAACCCGTCAAGCCGCTGTCCAGCAGCGTGATCGAGTCGATGCTGGAACCGGTCGTGATCGTGGTGTTGCCGCCAACCGTCACCGTGTCTAGCAGGACGGTGTTGTCGCCATTGCCTGCATCCACCGTCAACGAACCCGTCAAGCCACTATCCTGCAACGTGATCGAGTCGATGCCGGAACCGGTCGTGATCGTGGTGTTGCCGCCAACGGTCACGGTGTTCAGCAGGACGGTGTTGTTGCCATCTCCCGCATCCACCGTCAACGAACCCGTCAAGCCGCTGTCCAGCAGCGTGATCGAGTCGATGCCGGAGCCGGTCGTGATCGTGGTGTTGCCACCAACGGTCACCGTGCTCAGCAGGACAGTGTTGTCGCCGCCCCCTGCATCCACGGCCAGCGAACCCTTCAGACCGCTATTGAGCAGCGTGATCAGGTCAAGACCGGCGCCGGTCGTGATCGCGGCGTTGCCGCCCACGGTCACCGTATCCAGCAGCACGATATTGTCGCCATCGCCTGCCTCGACGGTCAGCAGTCCGCTCAAGCCGGCATTCAGCAGCGTAATCAGGTCGACGCCGGAACCTGTCGTGATCGCGGTATTGCCGCCCACGGTCACCGTATCCAGCAGCACGGAGTTGTCGTCATCGCCTGCGTCCACGGCCAACGAACCCGTCAGGCCGCTATCCCGCAGCGTGACCAGGTCGACGCCGGCACCGGCCGTGATCGCGGTGTCGCCACCCACGGTCACCGTATCCAGCAGGACGGTGTTGTCGCCATTGCCCGCATCCACGGTCAGCGAACCTGTCAAACTGCTATTGAGCAACGTGATCTGGTCGATGCCCGCACCGGTCGTGATCGCGGTGTCGCCACCCACGGTCACTGTATCCAGCAGCACGGTGTTATCGCCATTGCCCGCATCCACGGTCAACGAACCCGTCAGGCCGCTATTCCGCAACGTGATCTGGTCGATGCCCGCACCGGCCGTGATCGCGGTGTCGCCACCCACGGTCACCGTATCCAGCAGGACTGTGTTGTCGCCAGTGCCCGCATCCACGGCCAGCATGCCGCTCAGGTTGCTATCGCGCAGCGTGACGCGATCGGCGCCCAGCCCGGTCCGGATGCTGGTGGCCAGGCCTGTGGTCACGCGCTCCAGCAGCACGACATTGCCGCCATCGCCTGCATCCACGGTCAGCGTGCCAGCCAAGCCCGTATCCAGCAACGTGATCTGATCGGCGCCGGCACCGGTCGTGATCGCGGTGTTGCCACCCACGTTCACCGTATCCAGCAGCACGGTGTTGTCGCCGTCGCCCGCAACCACGGTCAGCGCGCCGCCCAGACCGCTGTTTCGCAGCGTGATCCGATCGGTGCCCGAGCCAGTCCGGATGCCGGTGGCCAGGCCTACGGTCACGCGCTCCAGCAGCACGGCATTGTCGCCATCGCCTGCATCCACGGTCAGCGTGCCGGCCAAGTCCGTATCTAGTAGCGTAATCAGATCGATGCCGACACCGGTCGTGATTGCGGCATTGCCGCCCACGGTCACCGTATCCAGCAGGATGGTGTTGTCGCCATCTCCCGCGTCCACGCTCAGCGCGCCTGTCACGCCACTATCCCGCAGCGTGATCCGATCGGCGCCAGCGCCGGTCGTGAGCGCGGCGTTGCCGCCCACGTTTACCGCCTCCAGCAGGACCGTATTGCCACCGTCGCCCGCAGCCACGGTCAGCGAACCCGTCAGGCTGCTGTTGCGCAACGTGATCTGGTCGGCGCCCGCCCCGCTCGTGATCGACGTATCGCCGCCGATGGCGGCGGCATCCAGCAGAACCGTGTTGACGCCCTCGCCCGCCGCCACCGCCAGGTCGCCGCTGATCCGCGTATCGAGCACGGACACGGCATCATCGCCCTGTCCGGTCTGCACGCTCAGGTTGCCGCGCAGATCGGACGAATCGAAGGTGACGGTATCGTCGCCATCCAGGGTGCGGACGTAAGTCTGCTGTTGATTGATCAGCAGCGCGCGCACCGTGATGCGGTCCTGGCCCGAACCGCCGGTGATGTCCAGCAAGGCGCCCTGGGTCAAGCCGCCATTGCCGTCCAGCCCGCCGCCGATCTCGGCATTGCTGCCGAAGCTGATGGCGTTGTCGCCGGTCTGGCTGCCATAGACGTGGATCTGCGGCGCCAGCAGGCGGCCGTTGATATCCATGACCGACGCCTTGCCGTAGCCGGCCATGCCGCGGTCGTCGCGGTCCACGCGCAGGTTCATGCGTTGTCCGGCCTGGATCAGCGCGCCCGGGGCCAGGCCGTTGCGGCCGGCCACCGACAGGTTGTTGCCCGCCAGCAGGCTGAGCACGCCCACCGTGCTGATCACGGAATCCGACGACAGGACGATGTCGCCCGAAGGAGCGGACTGGCCCGCTTCGTGGCGCGCCACCAGCCAGGCGTTGTTCGCCTCGATGCGTCCGATGTTCATGGACAGCGCCTGCGACGCGCCCTGCGCATCGGTGGCTGCGCCCAGTTGCACCAGGGCCACGTCGCCGCCGGCCAGCGCATTGATCGTCGCTTGCGGTCCCACCGCCGCCACGATCAGCGCGTCGTTGGCCTGCGCACCGGCCGTGTCGGACTGGGCGTAGCCGCCCACCGAGCCGACCGCCGTGAAGTAGAGGCTGCCGCCCGTCACGACCGCGCCGGAGCGGCTGCTGGAACCGCCCGGATGCGCCGTCTTGTCGTTGACGATGCTGGCCTCGCTGCTCAGGTGAACCTCGTCGCGGGAACGCGACTCCACCCGCGACAGCGCCAGGTCATGCGCGCCCAGCTGGCTGAGCGATACCGACCCCAAGGCCGACGCCACCAGATAGCCGGACATGTCCGTCAGCAAGGGCGAACCCAGCTCTCCTATGGTGCCAGACAGGGTTTCCAGCCACACATTGCGCGCCGTGATGGCGGCCTGCCCGGAAGCCGTGCCGTTCAGGATGGAATCCAGCGCATAGATGCGCGCATCGCCCCGGTTGCCGTTGGCGTCGACCACGTTGATTCCGTCCAACCGCAGGCCGTGCATGCCGTACAGATTGACGCTCTCTCCCGCCGATGCGCGTACCAATGCCTGCGTGTCGCCCTGCGAGATGCTGATGAGCAGCGGCGAACCCTGCTGCGACAAGTCCGCGCCCAACTGGCCCACGGACTTGCCGGCGATCAGGACCACTTCGCGCACGTAGCCCAGCGCGGCGAGATCCGAGGCGCTCAGATCCGACAGCACCACGTTGGCATACTGCCGCTGGCCCTGGGCGGTGGCGTTCAGGATGGATTGCCCGGCCTGCAACGTGACGCTGCCCGCCGACACCACCTGACCCACGAGCAGATTGGCGCCCGCCTGATAGGACGAGCCGCCCGCCGCCGTGCCCTTGGTATGCGCCAGGACCAGGTTCAGGTCCTGGGCGCCCGATTGCGCCACCCGCGCCACGCCGCCCGCCTCCACGTACAGGGAATGGCCGGCGGACAGGTTCAGCTGCAGATGCTTGCTGGCGTCGTACTGGTAGATGCCGTTGGCGTCGCGGGTGCTGCCCACGATGTCCTTGTCGGCCACCAGGCTGACCTGGCCGGCGCTTTCCAGCGTGCCGGCGTCGGTACCGATGATGGAACCGCCCTGCGCGCCGACGGCGATGGTGATGCCCTGCTTGGCGTGGATGTCGCCCAGGCGGATGCTGCCCTGGGGCGAATCCAGGCCGACCGTGGTGTCGCTGTAAGCGGACACCACGCCATCGACCGCCTGCACCGCCAGCGAACGCGTCAGCTTCAGCGTCAGGTAGCGCGGATCGCGCATGTCGCCCACCAGCATGCCGGCGCTCAGCGCCTGCGGGCTGGCGCCGTCCTGCGCCATGTAAGGCACGCTGATCTGGCTCCACACCGGGTCCAGGAAGCCGCTGCCGATATCCACGACCTGCACGCCGTTGGCGCGCGCGGCATCGATGTTCGCCTGCAGCTGGCTGCGCTGCGCCGTCGTGGCGCCTTCCAGCATCTTGCTGTTGTAGATGAAGACCTGGCGGCTGTTCTGGTACAGGTCGAAGCGGTCGGCGAACAGGAACTGCACGGCGCTGTCGGCCGCCAGGGTCCTGCCCAGCAGCAGCGACGCGTCGTTCGAGAACAGCGGCTCGAAGCGCTGCCACAGGCTGGTATCGGAAAAGTCGACCTGGCTGCGGTCCAGCGGCGTGGTGCCGGCCGGACCGATGTAGCGATACAGCGTGTGGTAGACGCCCGCCAGGTTCACCGCGTTGGCGCGCGACAGGATGGCCTTGTCGGCTTCCGGCAAGGAGTCGAACACGTTGGCGCGTTCGGCGTCCGACAACCCGTCCAGGTTGGGCAGCTGCAGCGTGTAGTCGCCCAGCTGGGCGCCGATCGAGCCCTGGCCCGACGTACGCAGCTCGATGTCGGCGCCCGCCTTCACGTTCAGGAAGCGATCGACCGGCTGTGCGCTCTCGCCGTTGCCTTCCAGGTCGAAGACCTTTTCGTTGATGGCCGCCGACACCGGATACAGCAGGTTGTTCTCGATATTGCGCAAGGTGGCGTTCGAGAAGTAGAAGAAATGGCCCGCGTCGTACGTCTGTCCGTACAGGGCGATTTCCTCAGCGGTTTGCGCCGCGGCGTCCGCGCGCACGGTGTAGACGCGGGTGTAGGCTTGCACGTCCGCGCCGTTCAGGCTGGACGCGTCGAACGTCAGCGTGATGGGCTGGCCCATGTTCGGGTACAGCGCCAGCAGGCCGTCGTTCTGTCCGGCTCCGGTCTGGTACAGCATGGCATCGGCCAGCGACGCCGCCAGGCGGATGGTGCCGTCAGCGCCCACGATGGCATAGTAGGCCGTGTCGGCGCGCACATTGCCCACGGCGTTGCGGAAATAGATCTCGTCGCCCGTGCGCAGCGCGCGCAACTGGCCGGTGCCGTCGTCGACGATATTCATGTCGGCCAGCTTGAAGCTGCCCGACCCGACCGACACCAGGCCCGACACCGCCGTGCCCGCCGAGGACTCCAGGCGTTCGCGCCAGTAGTTGTGATACTCGGCCGTCTGTGCCAGTTCCTTTTCGACCACGTAGTCGTACACGACCTGGTTGCGCGTCGATTTCACCAGATTCTGCGCCGCCGCGATATCCAGCGCCACAGGCAGGTAGTTGGGGTCGAAGCCCTGGTTGCGCAGCTGTTCGTGCAGCGCCAGCATCTGCGCGCTCAGGCCCTCGGTGGAGCCCGCCGCCTGGGTCTGGAAGAGATGCGTGGACACGGTGAACATGCCACGAACGTCGGTGGCGGCAAAACCGCGCAACAGCTCGCCCGTGATGCCGGCATCCGTGAACAGCGCCTTGACCAGCGCCTGGCCTGCCGGCGTCTGGTTCAGGACCTGTATCTGCTGATACAGCATGGCCTGTTCCTTGGACGCGAACAACTGGATCGTGTTGTTGGCGCCGACCAGCACGTAGTAGGCCACGTTGGTCTGCAGGCTGGACACCTTGCCCGTCTGCAGCCGCACGTCGTTCAGGTACACCCGGTCGAAGTTCTGCAAGGCCCGGTAGCCCATGACCTGGCCGTTGGCGTCCGTGACCGGCACGATGTTCATGTCGGTCAGCGTGATGACGTTGTCCGCCAGCACCGAGGCGCCGCTGGCCGCGGCGTCCAGCAGCCTGACGGTGACCGCGCCGGGCGAATTGCCCGCCAGGGCCAGGATCGCGCCCACGCTCACCGGGGTGCCGCCGTTGAAGGCGCCGTCCACGCTGTCCGACAGAGTCACCACCCGTCCGTTCACGCTCTGCACGTAGTAGATGACAGTCTGGTTGGAATTCGAGAAGCTCAACTCGACGCGCTGGCCCTGGACCAGGCGGTCCGTGCCGGGCAAGGTCAGTGTGGCCGCGCCGAACTGGGTCAGCGACTGCTGCGCGAAGCCCGTGTCGACCAGGCGGATGCCCGCGTTGACCGTCTTGCCTTGCAGATTCGGCACGTAGCCGCTGGTCGCGGCGGGGTCATGGACGTTGGTATTCTTGTAGACGTCCAGGTCCTCCAGCTGCGACTTCTGCGCGTAGACCTTGCCGCTGAACGTGATACGGCCGGTCAGCCAATCGCTGTCCGAACTGGCGGCAGTCAGGGGATTGCCCTGGGCGTCGACGATGGTCAGGATGTGCAGCGTGCCGTTGTCGTAGACGCCCAGTTCGTGGCCCTGCAAGGTGCCATTCTGGTTCGTCATGTACAGCTCCAGGCCCGCCAGCGAGATCGACTGCCCGCTCTGCAGCAAGGCCTTGATGCTGTTGGCCAGCTGGGTGCGCGCGCTATCGCTCAGGCTGGAGCCGGTCAGGTCCCAGCTGAAGCTGTTGCCCATGTCCACGTACTCGACATAGCCGGCGCCTGTGCCCGTCTTTTCCGTGTAGGTGTAGAACGGCAGCAGGTTGCTGCCATACCAGCCCCAGTAGGAAGTGGGGGTATCCGAGCTCAGCGTGCCCTGCTTGAGCGCCGTCGCGCCGAAGCCGCGCTGCACGGTGTACGCCACGGCAAGCGTGGCCGAGCCGGAGCCCGAACCCTTGCCCAGGCCCGTCAGGCCGTAGGCCAGTTCCGAGGGCAGCTGGTTCGAGACCACCGTGCCCGCGCCGTTGCGGACATAGTAATTCTTGATCTCCACCGCCGCGCCCGAGAAGGTCACGGAGACGTAGTTCTGCGAGTCGTTCAGATTGAGGGCGGGCGAGCCGTCGGCGCGGACCAGGCTCAACGATTCGATGTGGCGCGTGTAGCTCACGCCGTCGATCGTGAACGAGATCTCGCTGCCGATCAGGCCGTTGACCGCCTGGTTCATCCACTGGTTGTAACCCTGCACCGTGTAGATGCCGGACGGCATGCCCCAGCCCAGTTGCGAGCCGGACAACAGCAACGAATTGGAACTGCTGCTGCGCTCGACCACGGACCAGGGATTGCTGGGCGACGTGGCAGTCAGGTTGGCATACAGCGAACCCGGGCCCGTGTCGATCTTGGCTTGCGGATGCGCCAGGTTGTATTGCGTGATCGCGTTGACGATGGACGTGGTGATGTCCTGGTCGCCTTGCGGCAAGGTAGCGGCAGACGTGCCGGAACTCGGCACCTGCGGCCGCGCCGTGTCGGTGCTCCCGGTGTAGCTGCCCGCGCCGGCAGTCTGGCTGCCATTGCTCAGGACGACGTTCAGTTCGCGGTGGCCGTTGCCGTCGGTCGGCGTCAGGTCGCCCACATAGGGCGACTTGAGCCGGATCAGGATCGTGTCGAAACTGTTGGACCCCCACCATTGCCCCGTGGGCAGGATCTGGTCGATCGCCAGCACCTGGCCTCCGACCAGAATGGTGTTGTAGCTGCGCAGTCCCGCCAGCACGCGCTGGTAGTAGTCCCCAATCGCCGGGTCGCCCTTGGCGTAGAACGCCGCGATCTGGTCGGCGCTGAGCTGCAGGCGCAGCGTGTCGGAACCCTGCTGCGTCGTCAGGTTCCCGCTGGGCAGGGTGAAGGTGATCGGCAGATTAGCGTTGGATTGATCCGTCGCCCCGGCCAGCGCGTAGGACGGTCCGTACAGCACGCCCTGGCTGCCGGCGGTATAGCCAAGCGAAGCCAGCGACACCGGCCCCGCGTTCGGGTTGGACGGGTCGTACAGCGTGAAGGTGAATTGGTAGACGCCATTGGCGCCGCTGCCCGCCACCAGCCCCAGGTATCCCAGGATCTCGGTGCGCGCATTGCCGTTCAGGCTGTTGTTGTACGCCAGGCGCACCAGGTGATGGCCGTCGACCGCCGCCTGCAAGGCCGCCGCGTACTGGGCGGCCGTCATGCTGATCGCCAGGTACTGCCCGCCTTCGGCCTGGGTGCTCAGGTAGGTGCCCGAACCGCCCAGCGTGACCGTGGCGGTCTGCAGCGAGCGCACGCCCGACCAGTAGCTGTCGTACTGCGACAGCTGCGCGCTGAGGTCGGCCAGCAGCTTGGCCGTGACCGTCGGGTAGGCCTTCTCGGTCGCGGTGCGCGTGTCGGCCAGTTCGCCGTCCAGCAGCGATCCGCCGTTCAGGCTGATGTGCACGCTGCCCAGCGCCGCATAGACGGCTGCCTGCGGATTGCTCCAGTTCACCGGCTTGACCAGCGTCAGGTCGGCGTTCAGGACATTCTGCGCCAGGTAGATGCTCTTGTCTGCGCCCGCCGGGCCGCCAGCCAGGCCGGCCTGCGCGGCAAAACCCTGGCGCGCGTAGATCGTCAAGGCCTTGGAAGCCGTGCCGATGGCGCCGTAGCCCGCGTTCAGTTCGATGCGGTTGCCGGTCACCACGGTGTCGTTGCCAGCCGAGGCGTGGGCGAAGATGCCGTTGAGCGCCTCGATGTAGACCGTGCCCGCCGCCGAGGCCACCTTCTTCAGCGTGGCCCAGGAACTGTTGCCACCGTCCGAGAAGTAGTTCAGGCGGATGTCGTTGCGCGCATCGGCCCGGGTATAGCCGTTCGAGCCCATGACGTTCAGGCTGATGGAGCCGCCCAGGGCGATGGCGTCGACGTTGACCACGGCGGACGCGCCGGTAGGCATCTGCCCATTGGGGTCCCGCGCCATGATGCCGACCTCGCCCTGCATCGTGATGGACGTAGGCGACGAAGCCGACACCGCCTCGATATGCACCGTCTTGCCGTTGCCGACGATCAGGTTGCCGGCCAGCGTCACGTTGCCATTGCTGCGGATGTAGATGGCGTTGTCGCTATTGCTGGAGCCCAGGAAGCTCAGCGTGATCTCCTGCGACGCCGGCACGTAGAAGGTGAAGAGTTCCTGCTGCTTCTTCTCGACCACTTGCGTCAACGTGGTGGTCTTGGTGCGCAGCCAACCGCCGCCGCTGGTGTGCGGCCCGTCGTTGCGCACGATCACGCCGGTGTTGAACTTGCGGTAGGCCACGCTGAAGGTGGACGTGTCCAGCGCCGTGCCGCCCGAGGACTCCAGGCGGTAGTGCTTGCCGTCGGGACCGACAATGTCGCCAGAGGCGTCCTCGACCAGGCGTTGCGTGCCGCTGCCTTCGATGGTGGTCGGCAGCAGCGCCTGGTTCAGCTTGCCGCTGGCCGCCAGTTGCTGGCGCAGCGCCTCGGGCACCGAGTTGACGCCGTCGTAGGCGACGACGGTGGACACCAGCACGGGGCGCGGCGTCTCGTAGACCGTCACCGGACCGGATTTGGTCGTGTCGTTGTTCGTCAGCCAGCCCAGCGGATCCCAATCGCCGAACAGGTTGAAGCGCTTGGAGGTGTAGACCGTGGTCGTGGTTTCACCCGAGGTCCAGCCCATCACCCAGACCATCATCTGGCCGGCCTGCGGCTTGTAGGTCAACGTCAGGGTCCGGCCGTCCTGCAGCGTGCCCGCGGAATTCCGCAGGCCGGCCGCGTCCTGCTGGCCCGCACTGTTTTCATAGACCCAGATCCTGTCCAGCGCCAGCGGGTCCGTCGAGGTGGACGAAGGCTGCACGAACTTGTTCCAGACCGTGTGCACGACGTCGTTCAGGCCCTGCAGCTCGTACAGGTCCTTCTGCCCGCGCGCCGTGTCGATGATCTCGATGCGGCCGCGGCGATAGGTGCTGACGTCGATATCGTGCGTCACCAGCGCATAGGTGGTCTGGTTGTCGATATGGACCGAGGCGTAGCCGTTGGCCACGATCAGGTTGCCGTTGCCCACCGACACGATCTGTCCGGTCAGCGAGATGCTGCCGCCCGCCAGCCGGATCGGATCCAGGATGATGGTCTGCGTGGCGTAGTCGAAGCGGCCCGTGATGGCACCATAGCGGTTCAGCGATCCGTCCGCGCTGAACGACACGCCGCCGATGGCGTAGCCGTTGCCGTCCTGCAAGGCCTTGTCCTGGTCGCCGCGGAACGAGCTGTCGATCTTGATGTAGGCGTCCGTCAGGCCGCTCTGGATCTTGCCGTCGATGTTCAGCGTCAGCGCCGAAATGCTGATGGCGCCCAGGGCGAAAATGCGCGAGTCCCTGGCCGCGGCATTGCCGTTCAGGTAGCCGGTAAAGGAGCCCAGCTGGTTGTTGTAGCCCCACTTCAGCAGGACGTTCTGCATCGTGTCGTCGATGCCCGTGCTGGTGCCCCCGTTTTTCAGGGCGTTGATGACGCTCTGCCACTTGTCGTTCAGGAACGTGGGATCGGCGCCCGAGTTGTACCAGCCTTCGCTTTGCAGGCTGAAATTGCCCTTGGCCACGATGTCCAGGCTGAGCGCCTGGATGGTGCCGGACACGCTGATGCTGCCCAGCGCATTGATCACCGACACCTTGCCCAGCGGGTTCACCACCGCGCCCATCAGGCTCAGGTCCACCGGCGCGTTCGCGATCATCTTCGCCACGCTGTTGGTGGGATCGGAGGGGTCATTCAAGGCCCCGCCGAACGGGTCCGCGGCCCAGCCGTTCTTGAGCTGGCTGATGCTGACCTCGGCCGTGTCGGCGCCCGACGCTCCCTTGACGGACACGTCGTTGATGTACAGGTGCCCGGTCTTGAATACCTTCAGCTGGCCATCGGAACCCGGCCGGATGATGGTGCCGTCCAGCACGACCGCGTCCCTGACGTTCATCAGCATCGGCGAATCGTTGACGATATTGATCTGGGTATTGGCGCGGGCGTCGATGCCCGACCGGTATACCCCGCTGGTGTCGCTGGCGCTCACGTAGACCGAACCGCCGGACGCATACATGTCCGGCATGTCGATGAAGAAGGTGCTGAACGAATCCAGATAGCGGATCTGGCCGTTGGCCAGCGTCATGCCCATCTGGATGCTTTGCAGCTGCTGTTGCAGCGCGGCGATGTTGGCCTGGTAACGCGCCACCGCCTGCGGGTCCGAGGCGTGCTCGACCTGCATCCGCGTCAGCGTGCGGATCTGCTCGCTGATGACGTTCTGCTGGCTGGCATAGCGCAGCGTCGGCTGGTCTATGTCCACCGTCTTCAGCACGAAGTACAGCCTGCCGACGTTGCCTGCGGCAAAGGCGCCGAAGTCGGACCCCAGCGCTTCGTCCTTCTGCGCCTGGGTCGGATTGCTCAGGCGCATCCAATAGCTGTTGTTGACGTAGTCCTCCGCCGCCAGATCCAGGTCGCGGCTATTGGGGCTGTTGTAGCGGTAGTAGCTGCCGTTGTGCTCGATGATCATCCCGGTCGTGACGTTGACCTTGATGTCGCTGGCGCTGAACGCGGTCAGTTCATAGCGCACGTCGATGTTGACCGTGCCCGGCGCGCCGTCCAGGCTGGTCTTGCCTGCGCCCAGCAGCTTTTCCAGGATGGCCTTGACCACGGGCGAGTTCGAATCGAAGCGCAGCGGCGCCCCGGCCGTGGGCAGGCCTGCCCCGGACAGCCCCAGCTGCGCCAGCAATTCCGCCGGGATCACGAACAGGTTGGCGGCATTGTTCACGCCGGCGATGATCTGGGTCGCCGAACCGGTGGCGACCCTGCTGGACGTGGTATCCACCACGGCGTCGGCCAGCTTGACGGTGGGATTCAGGTTCAGGCCGATGACCTGCACCGAGCCGTTCACGTGGGCCTGGTCCAGCTTGGACGGATTGGTCTCCAGCCGCACGTTGCGCTGCGCCTTCAGCAGCGAGCCGATGGAGGACACCCCGTCGATCAGCACGGTATTGATCTGGCGCGCCCGGGCGCCGCTGTCCACGTCCGGAATCTGGGCAATGCCCACCAGCGTGAACGACACGTTGTCGTTGGCCAGCAGATAGCCGGTGGACAGCGGATCGGACGCCTTGCCGCTGCCCGCCAGCGCCAGGATGCTGTCGCCCTCGATCGAGGAATTGTCGATCAGGATGGCGTTGCGCACCGTCAGGTCGTTGTTGCTGTCCGACTTGCTGAAGCTGGACACGGCCACCACCAGCAGATCGCTGATGGTGGTCGTCACGCCGCGCGTGTTGGCCGCCATGACCACGTCGCCGAAGGCGTTGCGCAGGAACGCGCCGCTGACCTTGACCTGCGACAGCGCGCCGTCGGTGCTGAGCTTGTTGGTCGACAGCGTCACCGATACGCCGGAAACGCCGGTGATCTTGTTGCGCTGGGTATAGATGATGTCGTTGGTCGTCACCAGGTCCAGCATGCCCGGCGTGTCGAAATTGCCGCGCGCCTGCACCACGGTCATGCCCGCCGACTCCAGCGTGCTGTTGGCCTGCCGCGCGCCGGTGATGGTGATGGTCGATTCCGGCTTGATCGTCACCGTGTGCTTGCTGACGTCCGCACCCGCCACCTTGACAGAGTAGCCGCTCAGGGTGGAGGTGCCGCGCACGGTGTTGTTGCTGCGGATGTCCAGCTTGTTGCCGGTCACCTGCGCGCCGCCGCTGATGTCGATGGCGGACTTGCCGCCGACTTCCACATCGATCTTGCCTTGGCGTCCAGCCACCAGCGCGATCGTGCCGGCGTCCATCTTCACGTCCACTGACTGCACCTGGCCCGCGACTATGCTCAGTAGCGTGCCGTCCACGCGGGCGTTGTTGCCGATCTGCACGCGCGAATCCAGGGCAGTGGTCAGCTTGGCGCTGTCGATCGACACCGTGACGCCGCCCACTTCCAGCGAACGGGCCTCGGCCTGCAAGCCGGCCTCGCCGTTGCGCTCGGTGGTGGCGGCGGTGGTGATGCCGATGATGGCGCCCTGCACGGTGGCGTTGTCCACCGAGGCCTTGAGCGAGCCGCCCAGGCGGGTTTCGGCGCTCATCACGCCCACGCCGATCACGCCTCCGGTGATCGCCTTGGAATAGGCGCGGCCGTAATAGGTGCCCTGCGCATTGATATTGACCATGCCCGGGATCTCGCCCTGGCCCGGCACGGAAACCGACACGCCCTGCAGGACCGCGCCATTGCGCGCCTCGGCCAGGGTCGTGGTGGCGATGTCGACCAGCGCCTTGTTGACGTTCACGGCCAGCCCTGTGGTGGCGGCCACGCCGGCCGTCTGGGTCTGGCTGAAGTCGACGCTGACCAACGCGTTCATGTCAACCACGGGCGCGCTGACGGTGGCGCCATCCACGGAGGCCGTGGTCGTGTCGCGCGCGATGTTCTCGGCGATGCCGACGCCGACTGCCGCGCCCACGATGCCCACCGCCACGCTGACCTGGGTCAGGTCGATCTCGGCGCGGACCTGGGTGTCGGCCTTGATCTCGACCTTGCCCAACGCCCCCACCTTGCCCGCGCCCAAGATCCGGGCGCTGACGTTGTTGCGGGTATTGTTGGTGACGCGCACCCCTGCGCCCGACGCCGCGATGCCGCCGCCCACCGCTACCGAGGCGGTGACCGCGTCCAGCCCCTTGAAGTCGGTCTTCTCCAGCGCCGTGACGGACACGGCGTCATAGGCGCCCACGTTCTTGCCGCTGGCGGTATTGATGTAGGCGCTGACCTCGTTGGCGGCTTCGCTGTCCACCAGCGTCACGGCCAGGGCCAGGTTCAGCCCGAAATTGCCCGGCACCGGCAGCGAGGCCGCCACGGCCACGCCGTAGGCGCCGGACTTCAGGATCGTGCTGGCGTCCTGCGCGCGGACGTTCACGGAACCCGCCCCGCCAGTGATGCCGGCGATGGCCTCCGAGCCCTGGATATAGGCGGAAGTCGTCGTCGCAAAGCGATTGGTGACCTGCACCCCCGACCCGGCGGCCGAGCCGCCGGCGCCCGCCACCGCCACGCTGCCGGCGAAGTTGACGCTGGTCAGCGTTTCGCTGGAAGTGGCCAGCACGTCCACATTGCCCTTGGCAACGGAGATCGTGCTGTTGTCGATATAGGCCAGCGCGCGATTGGCGCGAGTCACGCCATCGCCCGAGTAGGCGCCGAAAGTGTTCTTCGCAATCGACACGCCTATGCTGGCGCCCAGGCCCGCGCCCGTGACGCTGACCGACACCGCGCCGGTCACGGCGGAGATGCTGGAGGTATTGTCCGCCTTCACCGATACGCCGGTGCCCGCCGTGATGGTCGAGCCGCTGATGTAGCCGCCCACGTCGTTGGCGACGGTCTGCGTGCTTTCCGCGCCCGCGCCGGACACGGCGACGCCCGCAAAGCCCGCAGCCACCGAGGCCGCCACCGACACGCCGTCCAGCGTCGCCGTTTCCTTGGCCGACACCGCGACGCCGTCCGACACGTTCAGCGTCGATCCCGTAATGGAAGACTGCACGCTCATGGCCGCCACGTTGCGCGCCACCGAGGCGCCCACCGACAGCGAGCCGCCCTGCATCGCGAACGCCAGCGACGCGCCGATGGCCTTGGCCTCCAGCGTCGTTGTGTCCTGGGCCGTCACCGCCACCCGCGTCATCTGCGCGCCGGCGCTGGCGGTGAGCACCGAGTTCGACAGCGCCGCCTCGACTGCGCCCAGCGCCTTGTTGCTGGCCAGGGCCACGCCCACCGACAGGGCCAGTCCCTGCGAGGTGCCCGCCAGGCTTGCGCCCGCGGCGGTGGCCTTGAGCGTGGACGTATTGGATGCCCTGACGTTCAGGCTCTCGGCCCCCCGCACGGTGGCGTCGGACTGCGTCAATCCGTTCACTTCGGCGCGCGTGACAGCGCGCGAGGTGTTGTAGGCCGACGATCCGGCGCCAGCAAGCGCCGCGCCCTGGTACGCGATACCCACCGCGCCCGCGACCACAACCGCTTCCAGGGTCTGCCTGGTATCGGCGCTTACATTGACCGCGCCTAAATGCCATACCTGCGTATTGCTCAGGCTGGCGCGCGCGCCGGCCGCCTGGGTAATCTCGTTCTCCGCCAGCGAAGCGCCGATGGCCAGCGAGCCGCCCGCGGCAGTGAAGGCCACGCTGGCGACCACCACCTTGGCGTCGATCGCGCCGCTCATGTCGGCGTCTATCGTCAACGCATTGGCGCCGTTGCCAGTGACGCGCGAGCCGTTCATCATTGCCACGGCGGACGAGCTGATCACGTTGCGCGCATCGGCGCCACCGCCTGCCACTGACAGGCCGCCCAGGCTGACGCCCGCCGCGATCGACACCGCCACGGATATCGTGTGGATGCTGGCCTGGCTGTCCGCCTTGACCGTGATCACCGGCGCGCCGGTGAAGTTCACGCCGTCCACCTTGGCCAGCGTGTCGTTGCCGACCTCGTTCTGGGCCAGCGACGCCGCCACGGACAGCGAGGCCGTCGCGCCCAGCGACACGGCCACCGAGATCGCCACCGCGGCGATCGTGCTGTCGATGCGCGACTTGTCCGTCGCCACGACGGACACGCTGGCCGCATTCCAGGCGTGAGCCTGGTTCTGGTCGGTAATGCGGGCGGTGATGGCGGTCTTGATCTTGTTGACCGCCCGTGCGCCCGCGCCGGCCCCCGACACCGCCAGGCTGGCGCCGTCGACGATGGGCGGCGCGTAGGCCACCGACACCGCGACCGCGCCCGCCACCACCACGGCGTCTATGCTTTGCTGTTGGTCGACGCTGCCGTCGGCCTTGAATTTCACGTTGCTTGCGTTCACCGAGACCGCGCCCGCGGTCACCGCGCTGCGGTCGATCGATGCCGTGATCTCATTGACTGGACGGTTCGCGCCCAGCGCGACCACCTGGCCTGCGCTGTTGACGTCGTAGCCTATGACGTTTTCGGCCATGGCGACGCCCACGGAGGCCGACGCGGCCGCATAGTGGCTGACGGATACCGACGCCGACATGCCCAGCACCACTGCGTTGATCTGCGACAGGCCCAGGGCCCGCACGTCGAGCGCGCCCCTGGCGCCGCCCGCGCCCTCCGTGCTGATGTGTGCGTCCGAGATGCCCGCCTGCACGCTGGCCGAGATGACGTTGCGCGCCAGCGCGCCGCCGCCGCCGATGGCGGCATTGGCGCTGTCGCCCACCGACACCGCCACCGAAGCGCCCAGCACCACCGACAGGATGCCGGCCTGCTGGTTCGCACTGACGGACAGTCCGGCTCCTGCCGTCTGGATGTCGCCGCCCCGGATGTCGGCATGCACCGTATTGAAAACCTTGTTGACCGCGACGCTGGTGCCCACCGCGATCGCCACGCCCGCGCTGCCGGCCTGCACGCTGACCGCGCCGCCAACCGCAATGGCGGTGATCGTGGCCCGGTCCGACGCCGATACCGTTACGCCCTGGCCCGTTCCATTCGTCCAGATCACCGAGTTCTCGACCAGCGCGCGCACCGTCGTGCTGATTTCGCTGATCGCCACCGACACGCCCACCGAAGCGCCCGCGCCCATGCCACCAGCGGAAACCGCCACCGCCAAGGCGCCTGCCACCGTCACGATGCTGCCGGTGTTCTCGGCGTTGACGCGCACGTCGCCCGCGATATATCCATTGTTCAGCGGGATCACATTCTTCAGCGTGGCCTCCACCGACCCGCCGATGGTATTGCCGCTGCCCGCGCCGGCGCCCGCCCCGGCGAATCCCTGCCCCACGGCGACTGCCGCTGCCACGCCGATCGACACCGACACGATGCGCGATTCGTTGACCGCGTCCACCGCGATGCCATGCGCCGAACCGATGGCCGTGTTCAGGCCGCTGTTACTGGCGCTGCTGCCATCGATATAGGCCCGGGTCTGGTTGTTGACGGTATTGTGGGTCGCCGACACGCCGGCCGCGATGCCCGCGCCGCTGCCCGGCGACACCGCCACGCCCAGCCCGCCGGCCACCGCCAGCACATAGCCGTCGTCGCGCGCCTGCACCGCCACGCCCGGCGCGCCGCCGGCGGACAACGCCTCGACCAGCCGCGCGTTGCGAATGCCGGCCTCGTTCTTGCTGTTCAGCCGGTTCACAGAGACCGCGCCGCCCACCGACACCGCCGCCGTGCCCACGGCCACGCTGCCCGCCACGGTCACGTTATGGATGCTGCCCTCGAACAGCGACGCCACCTGCACGTGCGCGCCGCGCACGGCGCCCTGCGTGTCGCGGATCTGCGCCGAAATGGAATGCTCGCGCGCGTTGCCCGCGGGCGCGCCGCCCAGGTAGTTGTAGGACAGGCTGGCGCCCACGGCCACGCTCGCGCCCTGCGACCCCAGCCCCAGCGCCACCGCGCCCGCCAGGCTGTTGATCGTGGATTCGTCGCTGGCCCGGACCACGATGTCGCCGCCGGCCGTCACGTCCTGGCCGGCCGAGGTTTCGCCGATCTCGGCCTTGATAGAGTTCGCGATCCAGTTCAGGACCGCGGAACCGCCAAAGCCCACGTTGGCGCCGGAGCCGCCGGCCGCGACCGCGCCGCTGACCGCCATGGTCGAAATCTGGGCGTTCAGGCCCGGCGACAGGTCGTCCGGCTTGGCAAACGCCGCCTGCACCACGATGTCGCCCGTGGCCGACAGGGACGAGCGCACCGCGCCCGCGTACACCGTGTCGAAGATCTGGTTGACCGCGAAGGCCATGCCGGCGGCCACCCGGCCGCCCACCGAGACCGCCACGTTGCCGGCCAGCGCCGCAATGCTGGCCGTGTCGCGCGCCACGATGCGGATGTCGCCCGAGGTCGCCGTCACGGAGGCGTCGCGGATCTGCGCATGCACCGTGTTCTGGATCGTGTTGACGGCCAGCGAGCCGCTGACCGCCACGCCCGCGCCGCCGGCCAGGCCCACGGACACGTTGTAGATGCTGGCGCGCTCTTCGGCGCGCACCTGCACCGCCTGGGCCTCTACGGTCGCCTGCGCGATCGCCGCGCGCACGTTGTTGCGCATGTCGGCCACGCCCACGGACGCGCCGATGGCCGCCGATGCCCCCTGGGTGGTGGAAATGCCCAGCGCGCCCGTCGCCGTCACGATGCGGCTGGCGTCCTGCGCCGACACCGATACCGCGCCGGCGTCGGCCTGCACCTTGGTTCCGGCGGCCGCGCCGGTGTTGTCGATGATGGCGGTGACGTCGGCCCGAGACAGGTTGACGCCAATGGCGCCCGCGCCGCCCAGGGACTTGCCGCCGGCTCCCGCCACCGTGATGCTGAGCATGCTGTTGCTCAGCGACTGGCCCTTGGTCAGCGAGCCGATGTCCAGCGTGATCAGGCCGCCCGAGCTGATGCGGTCAACCGCCTTCTGCAGGCTGATGCCGCCCGTGCCGGTCAGCGCGCCCAGCTGCATCGCGATGCCGTCGCGGGCATTCTCTAGCGAGCTGGCCAGCTGATATCGGAACGCGCCGCCTTGCGAGGCATTGATCACGTAGTAGCGCTGGCCGTCCACCAGGCCGGCGATGTTCGTGCCCTGGCTGCGGTAGATGACCACGTCGCCCGTGGCCAGGCCCGCGTCGCTGGCGAACGAGAAGCTGTTTTCGCCCGCGATCTGGCTCTTGGCCGAGGAGGCCGACAGCGTCGCATTGGTCGGCGTGCCTTGCGTGATGCTGGTGTTCTGGGTGCCGTCGCTGCCCGTGCTGGTCGAGGTCTGCGAGGTCTGTCGCTGCAGCGCGACCTGAGTGAACGCGATCATGGCGTCCGGGTTGACCGAAATCGGCCGGTTCTGGGCGTCCAGCAGCTTGACGCCGTTGGCGTCGGCCAGGAAGTAGTCGTAGCGCTTGCTGCCGGCGTTGAACTCCGCCACATACCCCAGCGCTCCCAGCGTCACCGCCGCGCCGTTCACGTCCTTGAAGCGCAGCGTGGTGCTGTTCACCACTTCGACCACATAGACGTGGTCGTTGGCCAGGCCGGTCAGGATGCCGTTGGCCGCCAGGTTGACGACCACCTTGTCGCCCGTGGCCAGGCCATGGGCCTTAGGCAGGGTCAGGCTGCCGTCCGGATTCAGGGCCGCGCCCGCGGGATTGCTGACGCTGAAGCGCTGCAGGGCGCCGCCGACGGCCGCGCCGCTGAAGTCGACCACGTTGCCCTGGCCGTCGCGCAGCTGGAACGAGGTCTGGTCCGCGCTCAGGTTGAACACGTAATAGGTCACGCCGACCTTCAACACATCCTTGCCCTGGGCCAGGATGCGGTTGGCCAGCACGTCCTCGATCTGGCCGTTGCTGCCCACCGAACCGCTGTAGATGATGGCGGAGCCTTCCTGCACGCCCGGGAAGGGTTGCGCCAGCACCAGGGTGTTGGTGGCGGTATTCAGCGTCACGCCCGCGTCCACGCCGTGGAACGGCTGCAGGTTGACGCTGGTGGCCTCCTGCATGCGCACGTGGGCGAAGCCGATGGCGGACAGGTTGACCACGCTGCCGAACTGCAGGGCCTTGCCGCGCAGCGCGTCTTCCTGGGTGTCCGCCAGCTGGATGATGGCCTGGCCGTCCGGCGCCTCGCGCCGGATCACGTAGTACACGCGGTCGTTGCGCAGGCTGGAGCCGTCGGCCAGCGTGATGTTGCCGGCGCCCGAACTCAGGTAGACGCCGTCGCCGGTCTGCCAGCCGGAGAATTCCCCGCCGCTCGCGCCGGATTGCCCCGGCATGCCGGCGTTGCCGCTGTCGTCCTTGGTGCCGTTGATGATGGCCGCGGCATCCCCAGTGAAGGTCAGCGTGCTGCCACCCTGGTTCACGCCGATGCCGCCGTCGCCCACCGGCAACTGATTGCCGCCATTGAGCTGGGCATTGCCGCCCGCGGCCATCGGGTCCACCAGGCCGGCAAAGACGTTGATGTTGCCTTGCGCCGCGCGCACGTCGCTGCGCAGGATGGAGGCGGCGATCTTGGGATTGGCGGTGGCGCCGGCATTGTCGGCCACTCCCACCGTGGTGACGGCCGCGCCGGAATCGGCCAGCGTCGTGTTGTTGAAGCCCAGCAGATTGCGGTCGAACGCCGTGTTGCCGCCCATGATGTTGACGGCCACGGCCAGCCCCACCGCCGCGCCCTGGGTGGCGATCGCGCCGGCGACCGTGATGGCGTAGAGGGCCGACGCGTCAGAGGCGTTGACGCGCACGGCGTCGCCCGAGAAGCCGGCCTGGCTGCCGGCCTTGACCGTGCTGTCGCTGATGCGGGCCTCGGTGGCGCCGCGCATCATGTTGACGTTGACGGCTCCCGCCAGCGCGAACTTCTTGGACAGCGCGCCCGCCGCGCCCACGGACACCAGCAGCGGCGAGGAATGCGCCGACACATCGACCTTGCCCGCGACGTCCACGTCCGCGTATTCGAGCAGCGCGCTGGTGCGCGAGCTGAACTCGTTGACGCTGACCGACGCGCCCACGGCCACGGAACCGCCAGCCGTCACCGCCACGCCGCCGGTCACCGCGACCAGTGTGTTGTTCTCGGTCGCCTCGACCGTCAACGCAGACGCGTCGATACGGCTGCGCGCGGTCACCGCGCCATTGCCGTCGCGGCTGGGCAGCACATAGGCCGCCACCGCCGAGCTGACACGGTTGACCTGGACCGAGCCCGCGGCCGCGAACTTCGCTTCGCCCATGCCCACGCCGACGCCGACCGCGCCGCCGCCCAGGGACGAGGTGTCCTTCGCCGTGACGTTCACGGCGCCATGGCCGCCCGTGTCCACGGTCGAACCCTGGATCCCGGCCATGACGACGTTGCCGATCTCGTTGTAGCTGACGGCGATGCCTACGCCCGCCTTCTTGCCCACGCCCGCGGCGCCGGTGATCGCGACCAGCGTGCTCTTGTCCTCGGCCCGGATGTCGACGCCGTGGTTGCTGCCAGCCGCGCCGCCATAGACGACCTTGCTGTTGACCAGGTAGCTGTTGATGCGGTTGGACAGCACGTTGACAGATACCGATCCGCCCACGCCCGCGCCGTCGCGCGCCGCGCCCAGGGCGCCGGCAAAGCCCACCGCCACCTGTGTGGATTGCGCCGACACGTCGACGCGTCCGGTGTACAGCAGCTCGGTCACCTGGCGGATGCCCGCCTCGGCATTGTTGGTGCTGACGTTGACCGCCACCGCCGCGCCCACGCCCGCCTTGCCTTCCGAACTGGCTACCGCGCCCGCCACGGTGACCAGCACGCTCAGGTCGCGCGCCTCCAGCGTCACGTCGCGAGCGCTGACCTTGGCCGCATTGCCCAGCACCGCGATATTGGCGTAATCCGCCACGCCGACGGCAGCCGAACCGGCCACGGCCACGCCCTTCTGCCCCTTGGCGCCGGCCATGCCGGCGGCGATGGTGACGGCCACGCCGGTACGCCGCGCTGCCAGCGCCAAGTCCGCAGCCACCACCAGTTCGCCCACGGCCAGCACCTGGGCGCGCGCTTCGCCGCCCAGCATGTTCATGCTGTAGGCGCCGGCTATGCCCACGTTGGACTTGGCGTTGTCCGACTGCGCCAGCGCGGCCGAACCCGACAGGGCCAGGGTATGGGTGCCGTTCTGCGCCTCTACCTTGGCGTCGCCGCCTATGGTGATCTTCATGCCGGCCGCGTTCACATAGGCCTGCGCGAAGTCGCTGACCATGTTGACCGCCACCGCGCCCGAAATGGCCACGCCGGCCTTGGATTGCTGGCTGCCGGACCCGCCGCCTGGCGCCGGGCTGCCCGGCGCCGCGCCCGTATCCTGCGTCAGCTGGGTCACCTGGCCGCTCAGGCCTTCCAGCTTCGAACCCAGGTCCGTCGGCGCTGGCGCGGGACTGTCCGCGCCGGGCGCGGCGTCGCCCTGGCTGGTGGGCAGCTTGAGGTTGTCCAGGCTGGTGCCCGTGCCCCCTGCTCCGCCCGCGCCGCCGGCCCCCGCTCCCGTGCCGCTGCCGGCGCCCGCCACCGGGCTGGAAACGCGCGAGCCCGCCACGGCCAGATTGCCGATGAAACCCTTGTTTTCCGCCCGCAGCGTCAGCGACGCCGCCGAGAACGAGCCCACCGGCCGGGCCGTGGGCGCGCCGTCCGCCGCGCGCAGCGTGTCCCCAATCAGGGCCTGCGTCCAGCGGTTGACGTCATTGATGGACACGCTCATGCCCACACCCACCGCCTGCGATCCGGCGGCGGCGCCCGCCACCGTGCCGACCCAGGTCGCGTCCGTGGCCTGGATGGACGCCGCGCCCGCGGCGGTGATGTTGGCGCCGCGGCCGACCTGCGCCAACGTCGTCGCGCTGGTGGAATTGACCAGCACCACGCCATTGAGCGCCAGGGTCTTGGCCTGTCCGCCCGATGCGCCCAGCGTCACGGAAATCAGTTCATTGTCGGCATCGACCGTCAGCTTGCCCGAGTTGATCTCGGCGGTGTCGCTGACCACCGCGCGCGTCTGGTGCGTGGCGGCATTCACGTACACCGACACGCCGATCGCCGAGCCTTCCTTGGAGCTGCTGCCATAGTCGAAGCCCTGGAACTTGGGGGTCAGGAAACCCTTGACCAGATCCTTGCCATAGCTGAAGCGGCCTTCGGAAGCGCCGCGCGGAGCGGCCTTCTGCAGCGACTTCGCGCCGCCCAGGGACATGGACGGCAGGATGATGTTGCCCACCAGGTTCAGGCGCTGCGAGGAATTCTCCGCCTCGACCTTCACGTCGCCGGCCGCGCCGCCCGACAGCGTCGTATTGATCTTGCCTGCGACCTGGGCCTGGGTCTTGGTGTCCTGCACCAGCACCGTGAAGGCGCCGGACAGGGCCAGCTTCTTGCTCTTGGCCGTGGCGCTGGCCCAGCTGCTGAAGCTGGACGAAATGCCGCCCGTGCTGGTCAACGTGGCCTGCAGATTGTTGAGGAAGGACGCGGCGGCCTTGCCCGCCACCGTCATCTTGTCCTTGGTGCCGTCGGCGTCGTTCCACTTGGTGTCGATGCCGTCGAAGGGCGCATACAGATTGACCAGCCAGAGCTTCTTCGGGTCGATCTGGTTCAGCGTGCTGGCGGTCACCGCCACGTCGCCGCCCTGGGTGCTGATGTTGGCCAGCTGGCTGACAGTGGCCTGGGTCGCGACGTTGTCGATGCCGATGATCACGGCCGCCGCGGCGCCGAAATCGGAACCGTCCGGGCCCGCCGCGCGCTCGGGCTGATTGGTCGTGAGATTGTTCTTCTTGTTCAGGAACGCCTGCTTGTCGGCGATGGCCTGGTCATCCACCCCGCTCATGACCGTGAGCTTGGTGTTGTACTGCGTCTGCGCGTTGACGGTGACGTCGCCGCCCGCCGTGCTGACCGTGGCCGCCGTCACGCCGTTGCCGATGCGGGCCGTGGTCGTGATGTTGCTCATCGACATGCCCAACGCCGCCCCGACCTGGAACTCGGTGGAAGGCTTGTCGATTTCCTTCTGGATGTCGGAGTCGTACTTGGCGCGGTCCTCGAAGTCCTTTTCCTGCTTGATCTGCTTGATCTTCTCGCCGAACTTGGTGCCCCGGTTTTCCGACACCAGCGCGCTGAAGAAGCTCTTGGTGTACTGCGCTCCGGTGCCCAGGCCGCTCAAGGCGCCGCCCACGATGGGGGTGACTGTCTTGCCGATGGCCGCGCTCTTGGCCTCGGTCTGCGCCGACGAAAGAAAATCGCTGCCGGTGGCGGCGCGACCGCCCAGGATGGTCTTGACGGCGATGGCGCTGCCCGCGTCCTCCGCCTTGGCCTCGACGGTCACCTTGCCCGCATTGCGAGCCACCACCGTGCCGTCCATGAAGGCTTCGGTGGTCAGCTGGTTGTATGCGAAGCCCACCGCCACGCCCACCTTGGCGTAGCTGGCCTTGTACTTGCCCGTTTCCTTGGACGGATCGATCTTGCCGTCGGCGCCCGTCACCGGCTTGGTGTCGTCGCTTTCGGCCATGGCGCCCGCGGCCGATATCGAAATCGTGCTCTTGTGGCTGGTCAGGGCCTGGATCGTAACGTCGCCGCCCACCCCGCTGACGCTGCTGGTATACGCGTCGGCGGTATGCAACAGGCCAGTTTCCAGCCGCGCGCCCGTGCCGATGTGCACGGAGGATTCGCTGATCACCACCGCCACGCCCACGCCGATCACCGCCGGCACGGCGCCCAGCTGGCCGGGCAACAGCGCGATCTCCATTTCGTTGGTGAGATCGGACTTGATGGTGATCGCCTTGGACGCGATCACCGTGCCCTGCACGTCGATGGTGGATTTGTTCTGCAGCACGCCCACGGCAATGCCGGCGATCTTCGCCACCAGCGGACTGAGCTTGACCGTGGCGGACGTGGTCGAGGTGATGGTCACTTCGCCGTTGGACACCAGGCGCGCCTGCGTCCCCACCGTGATCGACGAGGTGTACTTGATGCCCGCCCAGGACGCCATGGCGCTGGCGCCATCCAGGAACTTCATCAGCGCATCGAAGGCCGAATTCACTCCGCTCGCCAACGAGTTCAGTACGGTGGACTGGTTTTCGCCGTTCTTGATCAGCGGATCCAGGTCATAGTCCTTGCTGTCGATCTTGCTGGTCAGGCTGACCCCGGATCCTTGCTGGTCCCTGGCCCACAGCGTCGCATTGTTGACCGTGATGCCGGCGTCCAGCTCGTAGATCTGGGCCATGGCGCTACGCCACGGACGGTAGCGCTGCGCCGCCAGCTCGATTGCGCCGGCGGCCAGCATGATGTTGGCGCCGCTGGTGGCGCCAACGGTAATGTTCTGCCCCTCCAGGCGCAGGGTGTAGCCCGCGTCCAGCGTGATGTTCTGCAGCACCGTGTAGGATTCGCCGCGGATGATGACATTGCGCCCCCCCACCGACAGGGCTTGATCCAGCGTACCCTTGCCGATGTCCAGCACGTAGTCCAGCTTGCCGGTGTTCGCTCCCAGCGTCACCCCGGCGATCGCGCCGGTCTGGGAAATCAGGCGCGACAGCGCGGTGCCGTCGCCCAGGGCCATCACCTGCAGGCTGTTGCCACTGCCGCTATTCGACGCCAGCGACACGGTCACCTTGCCAGCGGCGGTGTCCGCCGGCTGAGTGACCACGAAGGACACATTGCTGGTGTTGCCCTTGAGCGTGTCGTAGCCGCCGCGGGTGGCCAGCGTGACGGCCTGGTTCCAGACGCTGGCGTCCAGCGTGGTCGCGCCGGTGGAACTGGTGGAGATGAGGGTGGCGTCCGCGAACGCGCTGCCATTGAGCGCCACCTGGCTCGCGGGCGAGCCGCCGCTGACATAGTGGACGTTGGCATTCGACAGCACTGCGCCAAGGCTGGTGTTGACCACCAGGCTGTTGCGTGCCCCGACCTGCGCGGCAATGCTGTTGCCGGCGCCGGTGTTCAGCGCGCCCTGGCCGTAGTTCACGACGAAGGTGTTGTCGCCGCCACCCGAGCGGATGGTCGAATTGGAGCCCGCCAGCACGAACTGGGTCTGATGGCCGATGGCGAGCGCCGCGCCCGTCAGGACGCCCGCGCCGTTGGAACTGCTTTGCACCTGCCCGGCCGCGATCAGGCCCAGCTTGTAGGCCGCATCCGACAGGCTGACCGTCGACGTCGACACCGTGCCGTCGGCGTTCAGCGCGGTCTGCATGCCGGGCGCCAGCGAGAACACGCCGGAGAAGCCCGCCGCGATCGCGTCCTGGCTGTAGCTGACTTGCAGGCGGCCTTGCGCGTCGAGGCTGGCCGTCAGCGCATAGAGATAATCCCAGGCGCTGGTGGTGTCCGTGGCCGGAATCAGCTTGCCGGCGTTCGGCCCGCCCACGGCAATGCGCAGCGGCTCGCCGGCGGCGTTGACCATGATGCCGGCGCCGATGGCGTCCAGCAGGTCCTGGATGGTGCGCACCCCTTCCAGGCCTACGTCGACCCGCGCGTTGGCATGGTTGGGGAACACGAAGGCCAGCGCCGGACCGTCCGCGGGCGTGTAGCCCGAGCTCAGGTCGGACAGATAGGTCCGGGTGGTCACGCCGGTGAAGGCGGTGGTGTCCACCGTGTTGGCGCCGCTGCCTTCCACCACGAAGCGGAAGTCTTTGACGTTGGTGTAGGCGCTGCTGATCTGCGCGCCGCCCGAGCCGATCTTCACCTGGCTGTTGTCCAGGGCCACGTTCTTGCCGCCCGTGGACAGCTCCACCGTATTGCTTCCCGCCGACCCGATCACCTGGGTGGCGTAGGCATTGCTGATGATGAAATAGTTGGACAGCCCGGCGGCGCCGTCCAGCACCGCCGTCCCCGCGAAGCGCGAGGTATCGATCCAGTTGCCGTACTCGCCGGCGACGACGCGCACGCTGGTGATGCCGGCATAGGTCGAAGCCGTGGCCTGGGTTTCGCCGGACGAGCGCTTGATCCAGCCCGTGGCGCCCATCTGCTCGAACGACACATAGCCCACGCCGCCATCGCCCATCTGCGTCTTGTAGCCCGCGCCGTCCGTACCCGTCAGGCCATCCGCCGCCACGACCAGTTCGGTGGCTGCGTTGACGCCTGTGCCGCCGTACACGTTGTAGCGGCCGCCCAGCAGCATGATCTGGTGGCGGGTGTTGTCGCCCGAACCCGAACGGATGACGCCGCCGGCCATCAGGCCGCTGACCAGCACGGTGTTGCCGCTGAAGGCCGATGCGTCGATCAGCGTCGAACCCAGGCCGCCGTTCAGGCGCGCGTCGCTGAACGCGCCATGCAGCGTATTGCTCAAGATCGGGGCCGCCACCCCGGCGCCCAGGGGCGTGCCGTCGGAGGCGTAGGCCGCCGTCAGCTGGGCGTTGGTCAGGGTGTAGTTCCACTGGCCGTTTTCTTCCAGCGTGTTGCTGAGCGAGCCGGCCTGCGCCCACAGCTGGTTGGCGCCTTGATAGCCGGTAAAGGTGTTGTGGCCCATGCCGCCCAGCAGGACGTTGACGCCCGCACTGCCGATCAGCGTCAGGTCGCCGCGATAATTGGTGCCGTCCAGCGTGACGCTGGTGCCGGCGTGATTGGTGCTGCCCGCTGCCGCAGCAGCGTCGATGGTGCGATAGTCCTGCAAGGTCACGGCGTTCACGCCGCGCAGGGTCACCGTGCTTGCGGCGCCTGCGCCCGGAGGCGTGTTCGTCAGTGTGGCCGAGGTCTTGTCGCCACTGAGCGCGGCGCTGCTTTCCACGCCCGCGATGTATTCGGTTGCGCCGCCGGTGGCCAGGTTGCCGATCACCAGATCGTTGCCGCCGCCGCCGCTGATGCGGTTCTGCCCGCGGCTGTTGGCCACGGTAATGATGTTGTCGCCCAGGTTGCCGACGATGTCGTTGCCGTACTCGCCGCCAGCGCCGATGACATTGCTGATGTTCAGCACGCCGGCCATGCCGCTGGCGTTGTAGAGGCCGGTGTTGCCGTCCTGGAAGTTCAGGTTGACGGTGACGTTGTCTTCATAGGCCGAGTAGTCCAGCGTGGTCTTACCCGCGACGCCGAAGAACATCTGCACATCGAGATTGCTGACCAGCGCGGTCGCCAGGCTGTTGACGCTGCCGTCGGCCGCCACGCCCGCGCCCATGTAGACGCTGAGGCCGCCGCTGGTCTGCACGCGGGCCGTGACGTCTGCGCCAAATTGGGAAAGGTCCAGTGTGTTGCCGCTTTGGCCGGCCTGCTGGGTCAGGTTGAAACCGACGGTGCCGCTTGCGGCGATGTAGGTGTTGCCGCCGCCGCTGCCCTTGATGATGTCTTGCGAGTTATTGATCGTGACCGTGGTGTCGCCCACCACCGTGATCTTGTTACCGCCTTGCGTGGAACCCTTGACTCCGCTGATCGCCCGCACATAGCCGAACCCGGTCGGCGGCGGCGGCGGAATTTCTTCACCATTGGAGTCCGCCGTGGGGCCGGACAGGTCCACCGTCACCCCCGTCGCATAGCCGCTGTAGTCCAGTATGGTCTTGCCGCTTTGCGCCGTGCCTATCAGATTGAAGGTCTTGTCGCCGATCTTCAGGCTTTGCGAGCCGTCGGCGGACTTGAACACCACGTTGACCACGCGCTGGGTCCAGTTGTTGCCCGCGTCCACCGTCGAGTAAGTGATCTGGTAGGCGTCGTTGTTGCTGATGATGGCCGTAACGTTGCCCTGGACGCCCGAGAAATCCAGCGTGTTGTTGCTGTTGTCGTCGTCTTCGTTGCGCACCCAGACGCCGTTATCCAGCTTCATTCCCTGGCGCACTTCGATCGTGGTGACCGCGGCGGTGGAGCTGTTGTTGAACACGAACGTGTTATTACTGCCGTAGCCGACCAGTTGGCCGTTGACCGCCACGCCCACCAGGGTCGAGCCGCCGCTTTGCAGGCCGCTGGCGCTGGCCATCACGCCATTCCAGCTGGCGACGGTCACCGTGTTGGCGTCGATCACGCCATGGCGGTAATCCAGCACCCAGTCGCCGCCAAGCGCGGCGCTGCCCACGGTATGGGTCGCCGCCGCCACATCCGCGCGCGTGATGGCCGCGAGGCTGTCGACGAAGGCAATGCCGCCGCGGCCGGCCGCCACGTTGCAGCCATAGAGCAGGATGTCGCCGTCTTCCGACATGGCGTCGCCCCAGGCGCGCAGTTGGTCCTTGTAGGCATCCAGCTGGCCGGAACCCAGCGTGGCGGTGCCCAGCGTCAGCGATCCCACGCTGCCGTGGCTCATGATCTGCACCGCGGCCAGGTCCTTGTGCTGGCCCAGCACCTGCGTGATCTGGTTCACGCCGTCATAGCGGCCGTCCAGCACGATGATCTCGGTGTCATGACTGCGCAGCACCTGCAGTTGCGGGCCGTCGCCGCTGGGCTTGGCCAGCCCGTCCAGGCCTTCGGTCTTGCCGCTGATCAGGCCATACAGGCCCTGCACGATCTGCTCGGCGTTGTCCACCGCCGGATCCACGAAGATGATCTGGCGCACCGGCGTCTGTTCGGAATGCGTGGTGTAGCCCGGAATGGCATCAGGCAGCGCCGACGGCTTGCCCTGGCCGGCTTCCGTACCGGGCAGCCATGCCTTGGCGTCGCCCTGGCGGGTGGCGCTGGCCTTGGCGTACTGCTCCAGCGTCAGCATTTCGCTGTGCTGCGTGACGGCCTTGAAGGCGGCGCGTTCCACCAGGTACGGATGCGAGCCGGGCGCGCTGGGCTTCTTGCCCTGGGCGCCGGCGGCGGGGTCGGCGGGCGCCACCACGGGAGCCTGCTCGCTTGCCGGCGGCGGCGGCGGGACCAGCAGTTCGGCCGACATGAGATAGCGGCGCTCCAGCGCCTCGAAGAGCGGCCGCCTGCGGAACAAGGATTGCTGCACCTCGCGGGAGGAACGGCCGGTCCAGAGTTTGCGCGCCAGTTTCTTCATGCTCATATCGTCGCTCGACATTTTTCTTGCGGGCGTATGCAACGCCCTGATTTAAACGATTCCGAGCCATCCGGCTGGCCGCCGGATGGCTCTGCTGTTGTCTTGCCTGCGTACAGCCCCGGCTTGCGCGTCTTGCCGCAAGCCCCCTGCGTCCCTACAGCATCTGCTGGCTGATCGCCGCGATGTCCGCCGCGTTCAGCGTGCCCGCAGCCTGCTTCAGCTTCAGTCCGTCCAGCAAAAAGTTGTATCCGGCCTCGGCCTGCTGCCGCTTCGCGTTGTAAAGATTGCGCGTCGCGTCCAGCACGCTGACGATGTCGTTCAGCCCTGCCTGGAAGCCCTCTTCCTTGAGTTTCAGCGCCAGTTCGAAGGACTCCACCGAGCTGTTCAGCGCCTTGATCCGGTCGATGCCGATCACAATGTTCTGGAACGAAGAGAACACCTGGCGCTGCACCTTGCGGCGCGTCAGGCTCAGGTCGGACGAGGCCGCGCTCAGGCGGCTGGCCGCCGCGTGACTCATGCCATACGTGTAGCCGCCCTGGAAGATCGGCACCGACAGGTTCACCGTGAAGCGCGTGTCGGCGACCGTGCTGCCACCGCCGAACAGGCTGCCACCGGTTTCGTTGCGGCCGGTGGAAGCGCGCAGGTTCACGCTGGGGTAATAGCCCGCCTTCTGCACCGACACTTCCTTTTCCGCCACCGCCACGCCGGCCGAGGCCGCGCGGATCGACCAGTTCTGGTCCAGCGCGGTGCGCAGCCAGGCCTGGGGATCGTTGGGCGCGGGCAAGGTCATCGGCAGGTCCTTGCGCACCGGACGCAGCTTGAGGTTGCCGTAGCCCACGATTTCCTGGACGGCCTGCTGCTTATCCAGATAGTCGTTCCTGGCCAGCAGCGTGTTGGCGTCCTGGATGTCCAGGCGGGCCTGCACTTCGCTCAGGCCGACGCGGGTTTCCTGGCCGCTGTGGAAACGCGCCTGCACCAGTTCCTGCTGCTTGCGCGTGGTGCGGCGTTCGGCCTCGGTCAGTTCGATCTGGTCCTGCGCCGCGAGCACGCTGAGATAGGCCGTCGCCGTGCGCAGCATCAGGTCCTGCTGCGCGTAGGCGTAGCTGGCCACTTCCTTGCGTTCCGCTTCCTGCGACTGGCGCCACTTGTGATAGGCGCCCAGTTCGAAGATCGGCTGGTTCAGGGTCAGCGCCCAGCCGTCCTCGGCCCAGTTGGCGCGGCCCGTCTGGTAGACGGCGTTTTCGCTGTCGACCACGTTCTGGCGCACGCGGCTGCGATTGACTTCGCCGCTGACGCTGGGCAGAAGGCCGGCGCGGGCGGACATCACGCCATAGCCCACGGCCTGCAGCTCCTGGTAGGCCCCCTGCATCTGCGGATCGTTCTGCAGCGCCATCATGTAGACCTGGTCCAGCGTCAAGGGATCCGACTGGTCCGGCAGTTGCGCGCCGTTGTAGGCCGGCATGTTCTCCGCCAGGTACGAGGCGGGCGCCGGGAACACCGTGTTCTCGTCGAAGCGCGGCGCAGGCGCCGACGGCACCTCGTCCATCTTGGCGCTGGGCATCGCCTTGCCGAAGCCCGAATCCTCTTGCGGACTGCGCTCGCCGATCTGGAGCGCGCCGCTTTCGGTTTGCGGACCGGAGGGCGTGACGGACGCGGCGGTTGTGGTCGTGGCCGCGCTTGTGGCCGGCGCCGCCGACGCGGCAGGCGCCTTCTGGCCATTCGAGGCGCAACCCGCCACATTCAATGCGGCCAGCACCGCCATCGCCAGCATGCCCTTGCGCGCATGCGCGGGGCGGAAGAGAAGCTTGTCGTTGTCAGTCATAGTAGACAGTCAGAAACTCGTGTCCGTCCCGCGCGGCCCCCGCGGCCAGGCTATAGAGGCTGCGGGGTTCGTCGGGCAAAAGAAAACCCAGTACTTCGCTTTCCGCCAGGGCCAGGCTGGCGGCAAGACGCAAAAGGTCGGGAATAAAAGCTCTCAAGGGCAGATCCGCCCCGCGAAACGTCACCGTGAACGAATCGCGCCGGGTATCGGCCTCGTCCACTTCCAGGAACATGAAGCCCGCCGGATCCGCCTCTCCGCATGCCTGCGTCACGATCGATTGCGCGACCTGCCGCAGCACCGGATTGGCGAGCCGGGCCAGATACGGCGCCAGATGCGCATCGAACGCCGCGCGGTCCTGCAGATAGCGCATGCGGTAGGCGGTCACGGCCGCCTCGCGCTGCGTCGCAGGATGCCACTTGTACCCGCAGCCCAGCGGCAGCACGCCGTGCTGGCGCAAGGCTTCGGGCGTGGGCATGAACTCCAGGTAGACCCGGTACGTGCCTGCCGCGCCGTCGGGCTCATAGGCGAAGAACATGGCGCGCGCTTGCTCCATGTCCTGCTGCACACGCATCCACAACGCCTGCGGAATCGCGAGCTCGCGCGACAAGCTGGCCAGATCCAGCTGGCGCCAGTTCTCGCGCTGGATCCCCAGCATGAAGCGGTTGCCGACCAGGCCGGCGGCCGAGAACTTCATCGACCACTCGACCCCGTCGATCTGCCGGTTCTTGAAGACCGACAGCAAACGGTCCGCCCAGATCCGCTGTTCCCCCCGCAGCGTGTGCAGGGGGATATGGATCTCGGGCTCGGCGCCGGCTTGGCTGGGGGCCTGGCCGATCGCGGGAGTCAAGGCGGCGGTCAGCATGGCCCTGCGGCAGCTATCAGGCCGCGGACTGCGCGGGCGCGGCGTCGGTGGTGGACGCCACGTCCTTCTGCTGCTGCGCCTTCAGGCGGCGCTGCTCGTCCAGCTGCATGGCCAGGCGCTGGACGTTGCCCAGCGAGGCGCGATGCAATTCGATCAGGCGCAGGATGCCGGCGCGCTGCAGTTCGATCACGCGGGCATCATCGATGCCGGCGAACTTCTGCTCGTCCACGACCCAGAAGCCGCTCAGGTAGCGGTCGCCGTCGGCCTGCGAAATGGTGATGGTCTTGGCCGTCAGCAAGCCCAGCTCGTTCAGGCGCTGGGCCATGCTCTTGGTCAGTTCCATCTCGCCCTGGAACACGCGCAGGAACTCCATCATCTGCGTCAGGTAGCCGGTTTCCTTGCCGTCCTCGAACAGCGCCACGCCATCGGCCGTATTGATGCCGGGGTAGGACTCGTCGATGCACACGGCCAGGCGGTCGGCCTCGGCCGTGGTGCCCAGCACGAAGGGATAGCGGCGGGCAAAGGCGGGCACATAGGTGTCGGCCTTCCAGGTGCCCAGCTCGGTCACGAACAGGTTGGACTTGTCTTCCAGGCCCAGCAGCACGGCCACGTGGAAATTGCCGGCTTCGTCGCCCACGAACACGATGGGATAGTGGCGGCCCGCGTCCGCGAATTCGCTGGCGGCGATGGGCAAGGCATTCGTGTCCTGGGCGAACGCGTAATGGTCCGGCTGAATCTGGATCTTGGTGTCCTGGTGCGCTGCCCGATCCAACGCCACGGCCCGTTCATAAAACACAGTCGCTGACATGCTTCTAGCCCTCCTTGCCTGTTTGCCAGTTACTAACTCAAGCATTCAGTAGGGCCTGCATACATTATTGCGAAAAGGCGCCCTGTTTCTGCTTGAGTCAATGCATCATTTTGTCTATTGACTGCAAGCATTAGACGGGGATTGAAACTCTTCGTCTATACCTGAAACTAGGTATATCTTCTTATGGCGTAAGGAATTTTTCTGAGTTACAAGTGATAACATTGCAATAAATTGATGTATTTCACATTGATGCGATCAATCCCGCGATTGAAATGGTAGGCAGGTAATAATCCGCCTGCCTCAAGGCGGATTCATCACCCATTTGCCGACGAACATGCGCATCTCTGCCATCAAGCCGCCAACCCGTGCACTTGCGCTCCTGTTCAGCCTGTTGGCGGCGCCCCCCGCTCTGGCTGCATCGGCATACTGCGAGGCGGCGATTCTCCTATCCCGTATTGGCGGCGGCATAGGACCTGACGAGCACTACAGAACCAGCATTTTCCAGGTTGACAAAGCCCAGACAGGCGTACTCCAGGATCTCAACCAGCAATGGATAAGCTATTTCAAAAGCATCGGGAAATATCGCCAAGACACAGGTGAGCGTTACCGCAGCCCCCATTCCTACTTCTGCCACATCGCCGGATTGGAACCCGACGAAGACGAAAACAAGCTACGCACCGAGTACGACTATCGCATCAAGATGTTGAGGCAGAACGGCTTTCCGCCCCAAATCATCCAATGGGCGCCGAAACCGCAAGGACCGTCTTCCGCAAGTGCCAGCGCGGGCGCACCGTTAAAACCCGTCTGCGAAGCGGAGATACGCCAGGCATATGGTCCTGGCAATGCGGATGGGGCGGCAAAGTCGATAAGCCGGAACAACAGGCAATTGAATGCCGCCACGTTGTCTGAAGCGCGAGATTCCCTGCGGAAATTCGAATCGATGCAGGCAAAGGCCGAACAAGGAGCGCAGGCGCCCATGGTCGCCTGTCTGAAAGACGCCTGGGCGCAAAGGGTGACGCAAATGAGCGGCGCTCCTGCCGCCAACGCTGGACACGGAACCGGAGAGGCGAATGCCAGCGTTGCCCCCGCCAGGCCGGATCGCGAGACCAGGGCGCTCGCATACGGCTCGAACCAGAGCGGCTGCCTGCAACGAGGCAAGACTCCGGAAGGGTACTTCACTTACACCAATACCTGCACTGTGCGCGTAGCCGTAGGCTACTGCAATGTCTATGCCGCCCAAGGCGCCAAGGACGGCACAGTTTGCGAGCCCCGCGACAGCGAATTCTCACGCACGAAGAAGACCTTCATCACACAGGATCTGGGCCTGGAGCCGGGCGCCACGCATCGCCTGGCCTACCGGTACGAAACACAATCCACTTTCATCGTGGCGTGCACGGATGGATTGCCGCTGATCGAATCTTTCGACACTCCCCGGATCACCGCCACCAGCAAGGCGCGTACCGCCTGCTGGAAATTCGCTACCCAGAAAAGATAGCGCAGACGAAAAAAGCAAAAGGGGTTAGCTCACAGAATGAACTAACCCCTTGATTTTTTGGTCGGGGCGGTGGGATTCGAACTCACGACCCTCTGCTCCCAAAGCAGATGCGCTACCAGGCTGCGCTACGCCCCGAAGGGTGGCAACTATACCAGATACCGCGCATGCTGGCCCGTTCCCCGCATGCGTCCCATCGATGCCGGCTCCCCGACGGGCGATCCCTGATTGACACCTATATATTTCAAGCCTAAATTAATTGCGGCTTCCGACGCTGCGGTGGATAGCCGCCAGAGGACTGGCCGCCAGGCCAGCCGCCCTGTGTTTTGCGCCGGAATGCCTGCTGGAATCAGCAGGCGCACAGGCACAACCCAATAACCAAACATCGGGAAACACATGGCAAACGCCTCCGCTCCATCCGCCTGGGCCACGCCCACGCGGACCACCCATACCGTGCTTTTCGTCTGCTGGCTGGCCATTCTGTTCGAAGGCTATGACGTGGGCGTGATGGGCGCCGTGCTGCCCGCGCTGGCCGAAGACAAGAGCTGGAACCTGAGCTCGCTGCAATTGGGCGTGCTGGGCAGCTACGCGCTGGCGGGCATGTTCGTGGGCTCGTTCGCCGTGGGCACCCTGAGCGACCTGCTGGGCCGCCGGCGCATGCTGTTGGCCTGCGTGACTCTGTTCTCGCTGACGATGATAGGCGCGGCCTGGGCGCCCACGCCGACCTGGTTCGCGGTGTTCCGCTTCATCGGCGGCCTGGGGCTGGGCGGGGTGATTCCGGTGGCGGCGGCGCTGACCATCGAGTATTCGCCGCCGGCCAAGCGCGGCTTCAACTATGGCGTGATGTACTCGGGCTATTCGCTGGGCATCCTGTGCTCGGCGGCCGTGGCCATGGCCTTGCTCAGCCATTGGGGCTGGCGCTCCGTGATCGCGGTGGGCGCCCTGCCCCTGCTGCTGGTGCCGCTGCTGGCGCGCCTGCTGCCGGAATCGCTGGAATACCTGCTGGCCAAGGGCGACGAGGCCGGCGCGCGGGCGCAGGCGCAGCGCCTGGGCATCACCTCGCTCGAAGCCTTCCGGCCGCGCGAGGTCGCGGGCGCCAAGTCCACCTGGCGCGACGTCATGGCGGCGGTGTTCGCGCCGCGCCACCTGCGCGCCACGCTGTGCTTCTGGGGCGCGCTGTTCCTGGGCATGATGCTGGTGTATGGCCTGAACACCTGGCTGCCGCAGATCATGCGCAAAAACGGCTACGACCTCGGCTCCAGCATTTCCTTCCTGCTGGTGTTCAGCCTGGCCTCGGCCATCGGCGGCCTGGTGCTGGGCCGCTTTGCCGACAAGACCGAACCGCGCCGCATCGTGGCGCTGTTCTACCTGGCGGGCGCGGCCGGCATCTATTGCCTGACCTACAACAATCCGCTGGCGGTGAACTATGTGTGGGTAGCGCTGGCCGGCATCGGCAGCATTTCCTCGTCGCTGATCCTGACGGGCTACCTGGCGGGCTACTACCCGGCGCATGCGCGCGGCGCGGCCACGGGCTGGGCGCTGTCCTTCGCCCGCATCGGCGCCATGAGCGGCCCCATCGTGGGCGGCTACCTGGCCAGCCTGAAACTGCCGCTGGCCTGGAACTTCATCGCGTTCTCTTGCGCGGCGGTGCTGGCGGCGGTGTTCGTCATCCTGATTCCCGGCCGCCATGCGGGTGGTTCCCAGGAACCGGCCGCGACGGGAACCAAGCAGGCCCTGCAACAGCCGTAAAAGAGAAACGGCGCGCTTCGAAAAGCGCGCCGTTTTTTTTGCCGGGCCATCCCAAGGCACAACCGCCCCGCTGGCGGCAGACAGATTCGGCAATCAGCCGAAGCGGCCCGTGATGTAGTCTTCCGTTTCCTTGCGCGACGGCTTCACGAAGATCTGGTCGGTCTGGCCGAATTCCATCAGCTCGCCCAGGTACATGTAGGCGGTGTAGTCCGAGCAGCGCGCGGCCTGCTGCATGTTATGCGTCACGATGACGACGGTGTAGTCGTTCTTCAGTTCGGCGATCAGTTCTTCGATCTTGGCGGTCGAGATCGGGTCCAGCGCCGAGCACGGCTCGTCCAGCAGCAGCACTTCCGGCTTGATGGCCACGCCGCGCGCGATGCACAGGCGCTGTTGCTGGCCGCCCGACAGGCTATTGCCGCTCTGGTGCAGCTTGTCCTTCACTTCGTTCCACAGCGCGGCCTTGCTCAGGGCCCATTCCACGCGCTCGTCCATTTCGCCCTTGGACAGGCGCTCGAACAGGCGCACGCCGAAGGCGATGTTGTCGTAGATGCTCATGGGGAACGGCGTGGGCTTCTGGAACACCATGCCGACCTTGGCGCGGATCAGCGAGATGTCGGTCTTGGCCGTCAGCAGGTTTTCGCCGTCCAGGATGATTTCGCCCTCGGCGCGCTGGCCGGGATAGAGCTCGAACATGCGGTTGAAGGTGCGCAGCAGCGTGGACTTGCCGCAGCCCGACGGGCCGATGAAGGCGGTAACCTTCTTCTCCTGGATCGACATGTTCACATTGCGGATCGCATGGAACTTGCCGTAGTAGAAGTTCAGGTTCTTGACCTCGATCTTGTTCTTGACGGCGGTAGCGGTGTTTTCCATTTGGTTTCCCTTGGCTCCGGCGCGCCCCAGGCGCGCCGGCAAAGCGATCTTTACTTGCGGAACATGTTGCGGGCGATGATGTTGATGCCCAGCACCAGCAGCGTAATCAGGGTGGCGCCGGCCCAGGCCAGGTTGTTCCAGTCCTTGAAGGGGCTGCCGGCGTACTGGTAGATCACGACCGGCAGGTTGGCCATCGGGCCGTTCATGTTCAGCGACATGAACTGGTTCGACAGCGCGGTGAAGAGCAGCGGCGCGGTTTCACCCGAGATCCGGGCGATGGCCAGCAGCACGCCGGTGATGATGCCGGTCTTGGCGGCGCGATAGCACACCATGGTGATCATGCGCCACTTGGGGCAGCCCAGCGCGGCAGCGGCCTCGCGCAGGCTGTTAGGCACCAGCAGCAGCATGTTGTCGGTGGTGCGCACCACGACCGGGATCACCAGGATGGACAGCGCGATGGCGCCGGCCCAGCCCGAGTAATGCCCAACTTGGGCCACGTACACGGCGTAGATGAACAGGCCGATGATGATGGACGGGGCCGACAGCAGCACGTCGTTGAGGAAGCGCGTGGCGGGCGCCAGCCAGCCGCGCTGGCCGTATTCGGCCAGGTAGGTGCCGGCCAGGATGCCCACGGGCGTGCCGATCAGCGTGCCCACGCCGGCCATCATCACGCTGCCGAAGATGGCGTTGATGAGGCCGCCGGTCTGCCCCGGCGGCGGCGTGATTTCAGTGAAGAGCGCGAACGACAGCGCGGGCGCGCCTTTCATCAGCAGCGTCAGAATGATCCAGAACAGCCAGAATAGCCCGAATACCAGCGTCCCCAGCGACACCGTCAACATGACGCGGTTGATCACGCGGCGCCGGCGATAGGTGCCGTTCTGCATATTGAGTACGGATACAGCCATGTTCTTTTCCTTGTGCTCGCGGCGCGTCAGGTTTTCTTGCCTTCACTGGCGGACAAGCGGACCAGCAGCATCTTGGCCAGGGCGAGGACGATCGTCGTGATCAGGAACAGGATCAGGCCCAGTTCCAGCAGCGCCGATTTCTGTATGCCTCCCGCCTCGTTGAATTCGTTGGCCAGCGCGGAAGCGATCGAGTTGCCCGGCGAGAACAGCGAGCCGGACCACTTGAAGGCGTTGCCGATGACGAAGGTCACGGCCATGGTCTCGCCCAGGGCGCGGCCCAGGCCCAGCATGATGCCGCCGATGACGCCCGACTTGGTGTAGGGCAGCACCACGCGCCACATCACTTCCCAGGTCGTGCTGCCCAGGCCGTAGGCCGATTCCTTCAGCATCGCCGGCACCAGTTCGAACACGTCGCGCATCACCGCGGCGATGAACGGGATGATCATGATCGACAGGATCAGGCCGGCGGTGAAGATGCCGATGCCGAACGGCGGGCCCGCGAAGATGCCGCCGATCACGGGCAGGCTGCCCAGGGTGACGATCAGGAAGGGCTGCACGTACTGCTGAAACACGGGGACGAAGACGAACAGGCCCCACATGCCGTAGATGATGGACGGGATCGCCGCCAGCATTTCGACCGCGGTGCCCAGCGGGCGGCGCAGCCAGGTCGGCGACAGTTCGGTCAGGAAGATGGCGATGCCGAAGGACACCGGCACGGCGATGATCAGGGCGATGGCCGAAGTCAGCAGCGTGCCGATGATGGGCACCACCGCGCCGTAGTTTGAATTGACCGGATCCCAGTCGTTGAGCCAGAGGAACGACAGGCCATACTTGGCCAGCGATTCGCGGCTGCCGTAGATCAGGGAAACAAGAATCGCCGCCAGCAGGATGAACACCAGGAAGGCGAACAGCCGGGTCAGATTCTTGAATAGCGCATCCATCAGCGCGTTATTGTTTTGCTTCATAGGCGAAGGCGTGCCGGTAGTCACGGAGTCCGCCACGCTGGGCGGAAGCGGCACACTATTATCCATTACCGCGCTCATGGATGGACTTTCCTTAGGAAACCAGGGGGAAGAACTGCGAAGGTCTTGCGGCGGACCGTCCCCGCCGTTCCGTTACTCCGGAACCACGGGGACGGCCGCTGGAGGGCTGCGCGGGAGAGGCCGGCTTGCCTGGCCTCTCCCGCGCCGTACCCATTACTTCCAGACGGCCTTACCGTCGGCGGCCTTGACTTCGCCCCAGGCGGCGCGAATTTCCTTGGTCACGGCTTCCGGCAGCGGCACGTAGTCCATGGCTTCAGCCGACTTGGCGCCGTTCTTGAAGGCCCAGTCGAAGAAATCCAGCACGGCCTTGCCCTGAACCGGCTTGTCTTGCGACTTGTGGATCAGGATGAAGGTGGCGGCGGTGACGGGCCACGAATCGGCGCCCGGCTCGTCGGTCAGGACCACGCCCATGCCCGGCGCGCTCTTCCAGTCGGCGTTGGCGGCCGCGGCGGCGAAAGCCTTCTGTTCCGGCTGGACGAACTTGCCGTCCTTGTTCTGCAGCTGCGTCCAGGCCAGCTTGTTCTGCTTGGCGTAGGCGTATTCGACATAGCCGATCGAGTTCTTCAGCTGGCCGACGTAGGCGGCGACGCCTTCGTTGCCCTTGCCGCCCTGACCCACGGGCCACTTGACGGCCTTACCTTCGCCCACGGTCGACTTCCAGTCCGGCGAAACCTTGGACAGGTAGTTGGTCCAGCCGAAGGTGGTGCCCGAACCGTCCGAACGGTGCACGACGATGATGTCGGCCGACGGCAGCTTGAGGTCGGGATTCATCGCCTTGATGGCGGCGTCGTCCCACTTCTTGATCTTGCCGAGGAAGATGTCGGCCAGGACCGGGCCCGACAGCTTCAGCTTGCCGGGTTCGATGCCGTCGACGTTCACCACGGCCACCGTGCCGCCGATGACGGCCGGGAATTGCAGCAGGCCGTTCTTTTCCAGGTCAGCCGCCTTCATGGGATCGTCCGAAGCTCCGAAATCGACGGTCTTGGCGATGATCTGCTGCTGGCCGCCGCCCGAACCGATGGACTGGTAGTTGACGGCGCTGTTGGTGGCAGCCTTGTAGTCGGACGCCCACTTGGCGTAGATCGGGTACGGGAACGATGCGCCGGCGCCGGTCACATCGGCGGCCTGGACGGCAAACACGGCGGCGCTCAGCGCGACGCCCAGGGAAACTTGTTTGAAGACACGTTTGAACATCTGGGTTCCTTCTGTGCTCGTTGGAGGGGTCTGGCAGGCTTGATTAACTGCCTGTCTTTCATCGACCCTCGCATATTAAAAGTCCCAGATGACAAGATAGTGACAGTCACATACGCTTCATGCGCCCACCCTCGCCTCGCCTGAAAACAAGACGGCCGCCCGAGGAAGCCAGGGCGGCCGGCAGATGGGGACAAACCCCGTTTTTCGATGAACAGGCTTACACGCCCAGCTTCTGCATCAGGTACTGATGCACATTGAAAGGCTCGCGGCGGCTCTTGACGCGGGCGTAGTCGCCGTCGGGCTGTTGCTGCCAGGCCAGCTGGTTGTCGCGCAGGGCGTAGGTAAAGGCCTCGTCGATCACGCGCTTCTTCAGGGTCTTGTCGTAGATCGGGAAGGCGATCTCGACGCGGCGGAAGAAATTGCGGTCCATCCAGTCGGCGGATGACAGGTAGACGGTTTCCTCGCCCTCGGCGTAGAAATAGAAAACCCGCGAATGCTCCAGGAAGCGGCCCACGATGGAGCGCACCCGGATGTTCTCGGACAGCCCCTGCACCCCGGCGCGCAGCGCGCACACGCCGCGCACGATCAGATCGATCTTCACGCCGGCCTGGCCTGCCTTGTAGAGCTCTTCGATGATCTGCTCTTCCAGCAGCGAGTTCATCTTGGCCATGATGCGCGAACGCTTGCCGGCCTTGGCCGCGCGGGCCTCGGCGCGGATCAGCGCCACCATGCCGTCATGCATGGTGAACGGCGACTGCATCAGCGCCTTGAGCGAGCGGCGCGCGCCCAGCCCGGTCAGCTGCGCGAATACCTTGTCCATGTCCTCGCACAGCTTCGGATCGGCGGTAAGCAGCCCGAAATCGGTGTACAGGCGCGCCGTGCGCGGATGGTAATTGCCCGTGCCCAGGTGGGCGTAGCGGCGCAACCGCCCTTTTTCGCGGCGCAGCACCACGGCCATCTTGGCGTGCGTCTTGTGCGCCACCACGCCGTACACCACGTGCGCGCCCACCTCTTCCAGCTTGGAGGCCCAGTTGATGTTGGTCTGTTCGTCGAAGCGGGCCATCAGCTCCACCACCACCGTCACTTCCTTGCCGGCGCGAGCGGCGGCCAGCAGGATCTTCATCAGCTCCGAATCCTCGCCGGTGCGGTAGATGGTCTGCTTGATCGCCATGACGTCCGGGTCCAGCGCGGCGGCGGTCAGGAAGTCGATGACGGGCTGGAACGACTGGTAGGGATGGTGCAGCAGGCGGTCCTGCTCGGCCACGGCCTCGAACAGCTCGGCCGGCTTGTCGCCCACGCGGTCGAACGGCGCGGGCACGGGCGCGCGGTAGTCGGGGAACAGCAGGTCCGGCCGCGAATCCGAATTGCACAGCTGCATCAGGCGCGACAGGTTCACCGGGCCCGGGACGCGGTATGTGTCCTCGGGCTTGAGCGAGAACTCGCGCTGCAGGAAGTGTTCCAGCTCGACCGGCGTCAGCTTGTCGATTTCCAAGCGCACGGCGGCGCCGAAGTTGCGCTGCGACAGTTCGCCCTGCAAGGCATGGCGCAGGTTGGTGACTTCTTCCTCGTCCACGAACAGGTCGCTGTTGCGCGTGACCCGCCATTGGTAGCAGCCCAGCATTTCCAGGCCCGGGAACAGCTCGCCCACGAAGGCGCGCAGCAGCGAGGTCAGCAGGATGTAGCCCTCGGGCTGGCCCGACAGCTCCTGCGGCATCTTGATCAGGCGCGGCAAGGCGCGCGGCGCCTGCACCACCGCGATCGAGGCCTGGCGGCCGAAGGCGTCGGCGCCCGACAGCGACACGATGAAATTCAGGCTCTTGTTGTAGACGCGCGGGAACGGATGCGCCGGATCCAGCCCGATCGGGGTCAGCAGCGGCATCACGTCGCGGTTGAAGACCTCGCGCGCCCACTCCTGCTGCTGCGGATTCCATTCCGACGCATGGTGCAGCGCGATGCCCTCGGCGTGCATGGCGGGCAGAATCTCGTCGTTAAGCAAGTTGTACTGGCGATTGACCAGTTCATGCACCGCCTGCTGGACGTTCTCGAACGCCTGGTCCGGCGTCATGCCGTCGGGCCCCACCAGGTTCGGCGACTGGCGCTGCTGCTCCTTCAGGCTGGAAATCCGGATCTCGAAGAACTCGTCCAGGTTGGAACTGACGATGCATACGTAGCGCAGGCGTTCCAGCAAGGGAGTCTTGGGATTCTCCGCCATCGCCAGCACGCGTTCGTTGAATTTCAGCAGCGACAACTCGCGGTTCAGAAGCAAAGGCTCGGCAGGAGGGCGTGAGGGCATACCGGATTCCATACGTAGGGAGAGCGTGGAGTTTTACTGCAAAAAAGTGACGGTTCCATGACACGGCGCCGAATACATAGCGTAAGCCAAAACCGGGACGCATAGCAGAGCGATTATGCGCTGCAAGCCCCTGTTCCATAAGAAAAAATACGCGCGCCGGGGCGCTGTCACATGGGGTCTCTATAATCGGGCCACCTCCAAGACAATATTTACGAGCCGCATGGATCAACTTCTGGCCGCCGTGGACCTCGGGTCCAACAGCTTCCGCCTCTCCATCGGACGCATCGTTCAGCAGGACGGTACGCCCCAGATCTATCAAATCGACCGCCTCAAGGAAACCGTCCGGCTCGCGGCCGGCCTGGACTCCGAAAAGCGCCTGGGCGACGAGGCCATCGACCGCGCCATCGCCGTGCTGGAACGCTTCGGCGACCGCCTGCGCAGCTTCCACCCCAACCGGGTTCGCGCCGTCGCCACCAACACTTTCCGCGTCGCCCGCAACACCCGCGACTTCCTGCCCCGGGCCGAAGCCGCCCTGGGCTTTCCCATCGAAGTCATCGCCGGCCGCGAAGAGGCCCGCCTGATCTTTTCGGGCGTGGTCCACACCCTGCCCCCCTCGCCCAACAAGCGCCTCGTCATCGACATTGGCGGCGGCTCCACCGAAGTCATCATCGGCAAGAGCCATGAGCCCGGCCTGATGTCCTCGCTGTACATGGGTTGCGTCAGCTACAGCCGCCAGTTCTTCTCGGACGGCGTGGTGGACGCGCACCAGATGAAGCAGGCCGAGCTGGCCGCGCGCCGCGAGATCGAAGTCATCGCCAAGCAGTACCGCAAGATGGGCTGGAAGGAAGCCTACGGTTCTTCCGGCACGGCCAAGGCGCTGTTCGCCATCCTGACCGAATGCCGCTTCTCGGACCGCGGTATCACCCGCGCCGGCCTGGCCAAGCTGAAGGATCGCATCGTGCGCTCGGGCCGCGTGATTCCGTCCGAGCTGCCCGGCATCAAGGTTGAACGCGCGGACGTGCTGCCCGGCGGCCTGGCCATCATGAGCGCCCTGTTCGACGAACTGGGCATCGATGTGATGCACACCGGCGACGGCGCCCTGCGCCTGGGCGTGCTGTACGACCTGCTGGGCCGCGACGACGAACACGACAAGCGCGACGAATCGGTGCGCCAGTTCATGAAGCGCTACCACGTCGACGTCAACCAGGCGCGCCGCGTGCATCACGCCGCGCTGACACTGTTCGACGCCATGTTCCCGGACGGCCCGGAACGCGCCGAGCTGCGCCCGGCGCTGGGCTGGGCCGCCGACCTGCACGAAGTGGGCCTGTCCATCGCCCACAACGCGTATCACAAGCACACCGCCTACGTGCTGGAAAACGCCGACATGCCGGGCTTCTCGCGGGCCGACCAGCAATTGCTGGCGCTGCTGGCGCTCGGCCACCAGGGCAAGCTGACCAAGCTGGAACCGCTGGTGCGCACGCGCGCGCAGTGGAAGGCCATCCTCAGCCTGCGCCTGGCGGTGCTGCTGTTCCGCCGCCGCAACGAAATCGAGCCGCTACCGCTGACGGCATCCGTGCGCGACAACTCCATCGTGGTGCGGGTCAACCGCGACTGGCTGGCGCAGCATCCCCTGAGCGACTTCACGCTGCGCGCTGAAGAAGCCGAGTGGAACAAGGTGGGCTTTTCGTTCGAACTGCTGGAGTTCTGAGGAACCGGCGGGGCAGCGGCCATGCCGCCTGCCCTGCCGGGCTCCGCGCCGATGCGCGGAGGTGGCGCTTTAGAACGGCGATAGATCCGTTTCGCGATCGAGCCGCTTTAGCTCCATTCGCAAGGGCCGCGTGGCCCGCCGTATCAGTCTGATCTTCATGCGGCGGAGCAGGCGGCGCATGATGCTCAGCGTTGCGCGGGGGCGGTGGCGGGCTGGTCCAGGCCGAAGTGACGGCGGTAGCGCTCGTCCATGCGGTCCATCTTGAGCAGCACAGGGAAGTCCGCGGCATTGAAATCCGGGTCCCAGGCGGGCTCGCCACAGACACTCGCGCCCAGCTTCAGGTAACCCTTGATCAGCGGCGGCACGCGCGCCGGCAAGGTGCTGTTGAGCTTTTCCACCGGATAGCGGTGCAGCGGCGTCACGCGGGGCTCGTCGCCCTGCGGCAGCTGCTTGGAAATGGTGCGCCACACTTCGGCTGCGGTGACGCCGTCGTCGCGCAGGCTGACGCTGGCGCAGCCCAGCACGTACTGGTAGCCGCCACGGCGCAGGTACTCGGCCAGGCCGGACCACAGCAGCATGATGACGCCGCCGCCGCGGTAGTCCGCGTGCGTGCAGGAGCGGCCGACCTCGACCAGCTCGTCCTGGATCGATCCCAGCCCGGAAAGGTCGAATTCGGATTGCGAGTAATAACCGCCGGCTTCCCGCGCCTTTTCGGGCGTCAGGATCCGGTAGGTGCCGACGACGCGGCCCGTATCCAGCTCACGGACCATCAGATGTTCGCAGAACGGGTCGAAGCGGTCGTGCTCGATGCCGTCGTGGGCATCGGGGAACACCGCGCCCATGTCCTCGGTGAAGACGTCGTAGCGCAGGCGTTGAATCTGCTCGATTTCTTCAGCGGTGCGCGCCAAGCCCACCACCAGCACCTTGGCGGCGGCGCCGGTCCAAGGTTCCGCGGCATTGCGGCTCGGATTGATGCGTGCTAATTCCAGCATTGCGCGAAGCTCCTAGAGAGTCCAGTCAGTGTGGACGCCCTGTATGTCAAAGACTTGACCAATATGTTACGTGACTATGAAGTTTAGACCGGCGCAGATAAATCAATCCTCCGCCTGAATCGACAAAACTTTACAAATCTATACAAACCCTGAACAAACAAAGGCCACCCGTCACGCGGCGGGTGGCCTTGGTCGGAACCGGAAAGACCGAAATCACCCCAGGCTGGCCGCAAGTTTCTCGGCGCAGGACACGGCGAGCCCCTCGTCTTCGGCTTCCACCATGAGGCGCAGCTTCGGCTCGGTGCCCGACGCGCGGATCAGGATGCGGCCGCGGCCGTCCAGCTCGGCCTCCACCGCCTTGCGCGCGGCGCTCAGGCCGGCATGCGTCTTCCAGTCCTGGCCCGGGGCCAGTGGCACGTTGATCATCTTCTGCGGGTACATGCGCAGGTCGCTAACCCACTCCGACAGTCCGACCGAATTACGGCGCAACGCGGTCAGGACCTGCAGCGCCGCGACGATGCCGTCGCCGGTGGAATGGCAATCCAGGCACAGCAGATGGCCGGAGCTTTCGCCGCCGTACAGCCAGCCGCGCGCCTGCATCTGCTCCAGCACGTAGCGGTCGCCCACGTTGGCGCGCTCGAAGCCCACGCCCAGGCGCTGCATTTCGCGCTCGAAGCCGAAGTTGGTCATCAGCGTGCCGACCACGCCGTCCACCTTGCCGCGCTGCATGCGCTCGCGCACGATGGCGTACATGAGTTCGTCGCCGTTGTAGATGCGGCCCTGCCCATCCACCATCTGCAGGCGGTCGGCGTCGCCGTCCAGCGCGATGCCCAGCTGGGCGCCGCGGGCGCTCACTTCCTTGGCCAGCAGTTCGGGGTGCAGCGCGCCCACGCCCTTGTTGATGTTGAAGCCGTCCGGGTTGACGCCAATGGCGTGCACTTCGGCGCCCAACTCGCGGAACACGTGGGGCGCGATGTTGTAGGCGGCGCCGTGGGCGGCGTCCACCACGATCGTCATCCCGTTCAGGTCCAGATCGTTGGGGAAGGTGCTCTTGCAGAATTCGATGTAGCGGCCCTGCGCGTCGCCCATGCGGCGGGCCCGGCCCAAGGCTTCCGAACCGACGCAGCCCAGCGGCTCATCCAGCGCGGTTTCGATGTCGGCCTCGATCTCGTCAGGCAGCTTCATGCCTTGCGCAGAGAAGAACTTGATGCCGTTGTCGTGGTACGGATTGTGCGAGGCGCTGATCACGATGCCCGCCACCAGGCGCAGCGCCCGGGTCAGGTAGGCCACCGCCGGCGTCGGCACCGGACCAGCCAGCAGCACGTCGATGCCCGCGGCCGACAGGCCGGCCTCGAGCGCCGATTCCAGCATGTAGCCGGAAATCCGCGTGTCCTTGCCGATCACGACTTGCGGACGGCTGCCGCCGCGCACCGCGTGTTCGCGCGCCAGCACGCGGCCGGCCGCGTAGCCCAGGCGCAGGGCGAATTCGGCGTTGATCACCGGACCGCCGACTTCACCGCGCACGCCATCGGTACCGAAATATTTGCGTCGAATCATGAACTGAGTGCTCCTTGTTCTGCCGCGTGCCATACCTTGAGCGCGTCGACCGTGGCGGCCACATCGTGCACCCGCACGATGGAAGCGCCACGCGCCACGCAAGCAAGCGCCGCGGCGATGCTGCCGGGCAGCCTGTCGCCCACCGGCCGGCCGGTAGCCTGACCGATCATGGATTTGCGCGACAAGCCGATCAGCAATGGATAACCGGCGCTGCGCAGGCTGGACAGCCGGCGCAGCAGTTGGAAATTCTGGTCGCCCGTCTTGCCGAAGCCAAAGCCAGGGTCAAGCACGATGCGGCGGGGATCGACCCAGGCCGCGCGCAGCTTGTGTGCGCGAGCCCCCAGAAAAAGACCGATTTCACCGATCAGGTCGGTGTACTCGGGAGCGGCCTGCATGGTGCGGGGCTCGCCCTTCATGTGCATCACGCACAACCCGCAGCGCGAATGCGCCACCGCCTCGACGGCGCCGGGCTGCCTGAAGCCATAAATGTCGTTGATCATGTCCGCGCCGGCGTCCAGCACGGCGCGCATGACTTCCGGCTTGAACGTGTCGATGGACAGGGGCACGCCGCAATCGCGCAGGGCCTCCACCACCGGCAGCAGCCGGGCCAGTTCGTCGGCCACGGAGACCGGATCGGCCCCGGGACGCGTGGACTCGCCGCCGAGGTCCAGGATCTGGGCGCCTTCGGCGATCAATTGGCGCGCATGCGCCACCGCGGAATCCGTATCGTCGTGCTGGCCGCCGTCGGAAAAGGAATCCGGCGTGACATTGACGATACCCATGACAAGCGGGCGCTCGAGATCAAACTCGAAGCGCCCGCAAAGGAAGTTATTTGCCATAACTCAGGATGAGCAGCCTCAGACAGCGGCAGCCGTATTGCCACCTGCCGCCAGGCCCGTGGGCGGCGTGTCGGACGTATCCGACGGGCCCTGAGGCGTCTTCGGGGGACGCGGGGGGCGGCCCTCGATGATGTCGTCGATCTGGTCCGCGTCGATGGTTTCCCATTCGAGCAGCGCGGAGGTCATCACTTCGACCTTGTCGCGGTTGTCTTCCAGGATCTTGCGCGCAACGCTGTACTGCTCGTCGATGATGCGGCGGATCTCGGTGTCCACCTTCTGCATGGTGGCTTCCGACATGTGCGTGGTCTTGGTGACGCTGCGGCCCAGGAACACTTCGCCTTCGTTCTCGGCATAGACCATGGGGCCCAGCTCGTCGGTCATGCCGTAGCGCGTGACGATGTCGCGGGCGATGGCGGTGGCGCGTTCGAAGTCGTTCGAGGCGCCCGTCGTCATCTGGTTCATGAAGATTTCTTCGGCGATGCGGCCGCCGAACAGCACGGCGATGGTCGACAGCAGACGGCCCTTGTCCATGCTGTAGCGGTCGGTCTCAGGCAGCTGCATGGTCACGCCCAGCGCGCGGCCGCGCGGGATGATGGTGACCTTGTGGACCGGATCGGTCTTGGGCAGCAGGCGGGCGACGATGGCGTGGCCGGACTCGTGGTACGCAGTGTTCTTGCGTTCCTCTTCGGGCATCACGATGGAGCGGCGTTCCGCGCCCATGATGATCTTGTCCTTGGCCTTTTCGAAGTCGGACATGTCGACCGTGCGGCCGTTGCGGCGCGCGGCGAACAGGGCGGCTTCGTTGACCAGGTTGGCCAGGTCGGCGCCGGAAAAGCCCGGGGTGCCGCGCGCCAGGACGGTCGCGTCGACGTTCGGCGACAGCGGGACCTTGCGCATGTGGACTTTCAGGATCTGCTCGCGGCCGCGGATATCGGGCAGCGGCACCACGACCTGGCGGTCGAAGCGGCCCGGACGCAGCAGCGCGGGATCCAGCACGTCGGGACGGTTGGTCGCGGCGATGACGATGACGCCCTGGCCGGACTCGAAGCCGTCCATTTCCACCAGCATCTGGTTCAGGGTCTGTTCGCGTTCGTCGTTGCCGCCGCCCAAGCCTGCGCCGCGCTGGCGGCCGACCGCATCGATTTCGTCGATGAAGATGATGCAGGGAGCATGCTTCTTGGCGTTTTCGAACATGTCGCGCACGCGGGCAGCGCCCACGCCGACGAACATTTCAACGAAATCGGAACCGGAGATGCTGAAGAACGGCACCTTGGCTTCGCCCGCGATGGCCTTGGCCAGCAGCGTCTTGCCGGTACCGGGGGAACCGACCATCAGCACACCGCGCGGAATGCGGCCGCCCAGTTTCTGGAACTTGCTCGGATCGCGCAGGAAATCGACCAGCTCCTGCACGTCTTCCTTGGCTTCGTCGCAGCCGGCGACGTCGGCAAAGGTGATCTGGTTGGTGTTTTCGTCGAGCATGCGGGCGCGCGACTTGCCGAAGCTGAACGCTCCGCCCCTGCCGCCGCCCTGCATCTGGCGCATGAAGAATACCCAGACGCCGATCAGCAGCAGCATGGGGAACCACGACACGAAGATGCTCATCAGCAGCGATTGCTCTTCGCGCGGCTTGCCCGAAACCTGGACGCCGTACTTCAGCAGATCGGAGACCATCCACAGGTCGCCCGGGGAGGTCAGCGTGTAGGCGCGGCCCGCGTCAGGGGTGACGTACAGCACGTCGCCCTGGACGTCGACCTTGCGGATACGTCCCGCCTTGGCGTCGTCCATGAACTGCGTGTAGGTCACGCCGTCCTGGGTCTGAGCGCGTCCGTCGAACTGCTTGAAGACGGTGAACAGCACGAGGGCTATCACCATCCAGACAGCGACTTTCGAAAATGAATTATTCAAGGTCGATCTCCTGCTTTCGATTCCGACCGGCGACCGCGCACCCGCATATGGCACAGTCACAAGTATGTCAATAGCCCATTCTACCCTGTCAGACCAGCTTGCGTCCCGGGATGCCTGGGCCCCTCTAAGTTTTGTCTGATTCGTGAGTTTTCTGGTCGTTGTCCCGGCAGGCGGTAGGTTGCGTCTGGATCGGGGCGATATGCCCCGGATCCGGGCTACTTCAGATCGCGCGCAACCAGAAAGGTTTCGGAGGATTTATCCCGCGAAGCCTTCGGCTTGCGTTCGACCACCCGCTTGAAGCGCTGCTTGAAGGACTCCACGATCTGCGAAAAGCCGCTGCCGTGGAAGGCCTTGACGATCAGCGCCCCGTTGGGCTTCAGATGGGCGCAGGAGAATTCCATCGCCAGCTCGCACACATGCTGGATGCGCGCGGAGTCGGCAATACCCACCCCAGACAAGTTGGGGGCCATGTCGGAAATAACAAGGTCCACCGCGCGCGATCCGACCATGTCTTCCAATTGTTTCAAGACTTCGTCGTCGCGGAAGTCGCCCTGGATGAATTCGACGCCCGCCACGGGCTCCATGGGGAGCAGGTCGAGCGCGATGATGCGCCCGTCCACGATCCCGCCCGGTCCCGCCAGGCGCTCGCGCGCCACCTGAGACCAGCTGCCGGGCGCCGAGCCCAGGTCGACCACCAGGTCGCCCCGGCGCATCAGTTTTTCGGTGTCCAGGATCTCGATCAGCTTGAAGGCGGCGCGGGCCCTGTAGCCCTTCTGTTGCGCCAGCTTCACATAGGGATCGTTGATGTGCTGGTGAATCCAGTCTTTAGAGAATTTATTCTTGGCCATTACCGTACAATTCCACGCATGCCTATATTAGAACTTACCTCTCGTGAGCGCAGCGACCTTCGGTCCGCCGCTCACCCTCTGCGCCCCGTCGTCCTGATTGGCGACAATGGCCTGACCGAAGCCGTGCTCAAGGAAATCGACCTGGCACTGACTTCGCATGGCCTCATCAAGGTGCGCGCCGGCGGCGACGACCGCGAAGCCCGAGATGCCATGCTGTCGACCATCTGCGACACGCTTTCCTGCGCTCCGGTGCACCACCTGGGCAAGACCCTGATCCTGTTCCGCCCGCTGGCCGGCAACATCAAGCCCGCCGCGCTGGCCGCCATGGAACCCGAACGCCCCGCCAAGCGCCGCGCTTCCGAGCCGCATACGCCCAAGAAGCTGGCCGCCGAAGGTAAAACCCTGGCCAAGCGTCCGCGCCGCAGCGAAACCGAAGAGCCCAAGCCGAAGACCCGCTTCGTGCCCCAGGACCAGCTCAACAAGAACGGCAAGCCCATGCGGCCCAGCACCAAGAAGGCTTCCGCCAGCGGCCACGGCATTCCCCGCCGCGCCGGCAGCGCGCTCAGCCTGCGGGCCGGAGCTCGCAGCGGCACCAGCCGCAAGACGGCGAAAAGGTAAGCGCCAGGCACAAAAACGGGCGCTTTACGCGCCCGGTCCACCATAGCAATCCGCATTAAACCGCGGAATTCAGTCGAACGCACGGTTCGGACTATGGTGTTTTGACAGTTTCCAGCTTACTACGTTGGCGTCAGATGTAACGGACGCCCAGGACTTCATACTCGCGAACGCCAGCCGGGGCCTTGACCTCGACGACATCGCCTTCGCTCTTGCCGATCAACGCGCGCGCCACCGGGCTCGACACGGAAATCAGGTTCGACTTGATGTCGGCTTCAACGTCGCCGACGATTTGATACGTCACGCGATCGCCCGAATCCAGGTCCTCGATATCGACGGTAGCGCCAAACACGGCGCGCCCTTCGGCATCAAGAGCGGTAGGGTCGATCAAATGGGCATTGGAAAGCGTGCCTTCAAGCTCGGCAATCCGACCCTCGATAAAGCCTTGGCGCTCGCGAGCAGCGTCGTACTCGGCATTTTCCGAGAGATCGCCCTGCGCACGCGCTTCAGCGATCGCGTTGATAACGGCAGGACGTTCCACGGTTTTCAGCCGCTGGAGCTCTTCTTGCAAGCGCTCGGCCCCGCGCACGGTCAAAGGAATGGCAGACATGTCGTTTCCCAAACAAAAGTAGAAAACGCCCCGGACGGAGCGTTCTCGGTGAAGGTCGTGAACCTGGCGCGCGCAGGCCGTCGGGTGTATCGAGATTGACGGCGCGGCGCGGACGACCAAAACAAAACCCCGGCTCGGGTCGGAACCGGGGCAATCAAGGTCATATTGTGGTCAAAGTCCACGGGAATTGCAAGCCGCCGGAGAAAACGTCGTTTTCGGCGCATTTCGCTGCCGTAACCCGCTAAAACCGGCCATTTCTTCTGATTTATCTCAATCCGCGAGCGATCCGCGCGGCCGGGTCGCGTCCGCGCCGCAGGATGAGCCATTCATGTTGCGTAAAAACTACTTTCTGATAGTTTTTTGCAACAAAGCCCCAGATCGGTGCATGGAAACGCCTGAGGCATGCGATCAAAACCGTTATAACCTACAAATTGTGTCACATATAACATTTTAATACATCCTATATTCGACGAACGATCGTCTGGCTAGGGCTGGCAGACCGCGAGCACATGCCGGACGCAGGTGACTTGTTTTTTTGCGGGTGTTTGCAGTTGTGGCGTACGCATCGCCGCCATCCGGCGCGACGTGCGCCGTTCCACAGCGCGGCGGGCAGCCCTCGGGCCAATCCCGCGCGCGACGGATCGCGTTCGAGAACAAGGAGCTCTCATGCTGGAAAAACTGAAAGTCCGTACTGGAATGCTGTTGGTACTCGGATGCTTCATGATTGCCCTGGCGCTGGCTTGCAGTTTGAGCTGGATGAACGCCGAGCGCAGCGTGGCCGAGATCAAGGACCTGAACAATGTCGCGGTCCATCAGGTCGACCCGCTGTTTGAAGCCAACGCCGCCCTGTTGCGGGCGCGCCTGGCGCTGGGCACGGGCATGGCCGCCGTGCAGGCCGGCGCCATGGACCAGGCCGCCCAGGCCGGCCAGGAAGCCGCCAGCCAGCTGAAGCTGGCGCGCGATCGCTTCACCCGCTACATGGCCGTGCCCAAAAGCCCGCGCGGCCAGGAACTGGCCCTGGCGCTACAGGGGCGCTTCACGGAGTACAGCGCCATCCTGGATTCCCTGGACGCCGCCCTGAAGGAACGGGCGCCAGCCAAGTACCAGCAGGACGAAGCGCGGCTGCCCCAGATCGACGCGAATTTCATCAAGGACATGCAGGCCTTCCTGGCCCGCGTCCAGGAGCGCAGCGACGGCGTGCTGGCAAGCTCGGAGCAGACCTACTCCACCGCACGGATCTCGTCGGTGGCCCTGGTATCGACCGCCCTGCTGCTGACCGCGCTGTGCTGGACCTTCATCCGCCGCGCCGTGCTGCGTCCGCTGCAGGAGGCCGGCAGGCACTTCGACCGGATCGCGGCCGGTGATCTGACCAACCGCGTGGAAAGCCGCTCCGACAATGAGATCGGCGTCCTCTTCGCCGCCCTCAAGCGCATGCAGGAAGGCCTGACCCGCACGGTGACGTCCGTGCGCCAGGGTGTGGACGAGATCAACGTGGGCGCCGCGGAGATCGCGGCCGGCAACGCCAACCTCTCGGTGCGCACCGAGGAACAGGCCGCCGCGCTGGAGGAGACCGCATCCACCATGGAGGAGCTGGCGGTCACGGTGAAGCAGAACGCCGAAAACGCCTCCCAGGCGAATCAGCTGGCCGCCGTCAGCATGGACGTGGCGCAGCGCGGCGGCCAGAACGTGGAGCAAGTGGTGGCCACCATGCACGGCATCTCGGACAGCTCGCGGCGGATCGCCGACATCGTGTCGGTGATCGACGGCATCGCCTTCCAGACCAACATCCTGGCGCTGAATGCCGCGGTAGAGGCCGCGCGCGCCGGCGAACAGGGCAAGGGCTTTGCCGTGGTCGCCGGCGAGGTCCGCACCCTGGCCCAGCGCGCGGCGCAGGCGGCCAAGGAAATCAAGACGCTGATCGAGGCCTCGGTGGACACGGTCGCCGCCGGTTCGGCGCAAGTCGCCGCCGCCGGGCAGACCATGCAGGAAATCGTGGAATCGGTGCAGCGCGTGGCGGCCATCATGGGCGAGATCTCGGCGGCCTCGGCCCAGCAGGCCGGCGGCATCGACCAGGTCAGCCTGGCGATCACGCAGATGGACGAAGTGACGCAGCAGAACGCCGCGCTGGTGGAGGAAGCCTCCGCCGCCGCGGCCGCGATGGAGGAACAGGCGCGGCGCCTGGCCGAGGCCACCGCGGTGTTCAAGACGCAGTCGGGACAGGTGATCGAGGCGGCGCCGGTGGAGTTGGCGCGCGCCGCGCCGGCCTCGAGGCTATCGCGCACCTAGACGCTCGCGGGCCGTGCGCGGAGCTCCAGCGCCCGCGCATGGCCTGGCCGCCTACTTCCTGCGGCGCAGCAGCGCGTACAGGATGATGGCGCCGAAGGTGGCGGTGCCGATGCCGCCCAAGGTGAAATTGCCCAGCTTGACCGTGAAGTCGCCCGCGCCCAGCACCAGCGTGACGGCGGCCACGATGAGGTTGCGGTTGTCGCTGAAGTCCACCTGGTTGACCACCCAGATGCGGGCGCCGGCGATGGCGATGAGGCCGAACACCACCACCGACATGCCGCCTAGCACGGGCGCCGGGATCATCTGGATCAGCGCGCCGAACTTGGGCGAAAAGCCCAGCACGATGGCGATCAGGGCAGCCACCACGAACACCAGCGTGGAATAGATGCGCGTGACCGCCATCACCCCGATGTTCTCGGCGTAGGTGGTGACGCCCGTGCCGCCCACGGCGCCGGACACCATGGTCGCGACCCCGTCGCCGACGAAGGCGCGGCCCAGGTAGCGGTCCAGGTCCTGCCCGGTCATGGCGCTGACGGCCTTCACGTGGCCCAGGTTTTCGGCCACCAGGATGATGGCGACGGGCACGATGAGGCCCATGGCCTCGGCCTTGAACACCGGCGCGGCAAAATGCGGCAGGCCGAACCAGGCCGCGGCGGCCACGCCCGAAAAATCGATGGGCTTGCCCAGCCCCATGCCATTGGCCAGGATGCCGTACACCACGCATGCCAGGATCATGCCGACCAGGATCAGCAGGCGCTGCACCATGCCCTTGGTGAACACGGCGATGCCGCCCACGCACAGGATGGTGACCATGGACATCACGCTGTCGAAACCCGACGCGCCCATCGCGCCCTTGGCGGCAATGGGCGCGAGGTTCAGGCCGATGACGGCGACCACAGCGCCAGTGACCACGGGCGGCATCAGGGTATCGATCCAGTTCGCGCCGCCGCCGGCGCGCGCGTTGACGAACCAGACGACCAGCCCGATCAGCGTGTAGGCCAGGCCGCAGGCGATGATGGCGCCCAGCGCCACGCCGATATTGGCGTTGGCGCCGCCGCCCGCGTAGCCGGTCACCGCGATCACACCGCCGATGAAGGCGAAGCTGGAACCCAGGTAGCTGGGCACCCGGCCGCCGACGAACAGGAAGAAGATCAGCGTGCCTATGCCCGACATCAGGATGGCGACGTTGGGGTCGAAGCCCATGAGCAGCGGGGCCAGCACGGTGGAGCCGAACATGGCGACGACGTGCTGGGCGCCCATGGCCACGTTCTTGGGCCAGGACAGCCTTTCGTCGGGCGCGATGATGACGCCGGGCTCGGAGTCGTCCGCCAGGCGCCAGCGGGGAAAGTAGGAATTGGACATGGATATCCCAAAGTAGGTGTTGGGTGTGAGCGGGCGCCAGTGTAAAGGGGGCCGCAAACGGGGGGCAATGCTTAAGTTCGCCGCCGGAATGCCGTACTAGTGAAAACCCCAAAATCCTCACTCGCGGCAGGAGCAATCATGGCGATCGATCCCATCAGCGGCAATTCCCGCATCAACAGCCTCGCGGACCTGTGGGCCCAGAAGATCCAGGCCAACAAGGAAGCCAAGAGCGCCTCGGGTACGGAAGCGAGCACGACGTCCGCGGACGGCAAGATACGCGTCGACAACCCCGGCGGCCTGAAAGTAGGCAACGTGCAGGAAGCCAAGGAAACCGAGGACTCCAGCGACGACGACGCATACACGCGCCAGATCAAGGAACTGCAGAGGCAGCTCAAGCGCGTGATGGACCAGATCGCCAAGGTCCAGGCCAGCGGCATGTCGGCCGAAATGAAGGCCCAGCAACTGATGGCGCTCAATGCCCAGGCGATGCAGATCCAGCAGCAGATCACTGAAGTGATGGACCAGCAGGCCCAGGCCATGCGAGGCGGCGTATCCGCCAGGGCCTAGCGGGCAAGGCCCGCCCCCCCACGCGGCCGGGGCGCCCGCATTGATGGCGCGCATCAAAATTTCTGATTGGACGCTACCCAGACCAGCCAGTACTGTCTCCGGACAAATTAAAACTACGGAGACAAACCATGCATGCAATGCGCACAGCCCTTGCAGGTGCGGTGCTGGCCGTTTGCGCGGCCCCTGCCCTCGCAGGCACCGTCACGGTGATCACGTCGTTCCCCAAGGACCTGACCCAGGCCTACAAGACCGCCTTCGAAAAGGCCAATCCCGGCATCACGCTGGAAATCCTCAACAAGAACACCGTGTCGGGCATCGCCTATGTGCGCGAAACGCCCGCCGGCCAGCGGCCCGAGGTGTTCTGGGCCAGCGCGCCGGACGCGTTTGAGGTCCTGGGCCGCGACAAGCTGCTGGCCAGTTCCGCCGACGTGGCGAACAAGCAGGTGCCGGACAAGATCGGCGAATACCCCATCAACGATCCCGGCGGCATGTACCTGGGCCAGGCCCTGGCCGGCTACGGCATCATCTACAACACGCGCTACATCACGGCGCACAAGATTCCCGCCCCGGTCGAATGGAAGGACCTGCTGTCGCCGCAATGGTTCGGCCACGTCGGCATCACTTCGCCGTCGCGCTCGGGCACCATGCACCTGACCGTGGAAACCATCCTGCAGGGCGAAGGCTGGGACGAAGGCTGGAGCACGCTGCTGCGCATGTCGGGCAACAGCAGCGCCGTCACCGAGCGCTCGTTCGGCGTGCCGGACGGCGTGAACAACGGCCAGTTCGGAGCCGGCCCGGTCATCGACTTCTTCGGCCTGTCCAGCAAGTACTCCAAGTTCCCGGTCGAGTTCGTCTACCCCTCCGAGACCGCCATCGTGCCGGCCAACATCGCGCTGATCGAAGGCGCGAAGAACTCCGAGGAAGGCAAGAAGTTCATCGCCTTCACCCTCAGCCAGGCTGGCCAGGAACTGCTGCTGGAGCCCAAGATCTCGCGCCTGCCGGTGCTGCCCTACTCGGCGCTGGCCGGCAAGATTCCCCAGGGCTACCCCGACCCCGCCGAGATCGCCAAGCGCAGCAAGGTGCAGTTCAACGCCGACCTGTCGCAGTCGCGCTACTACGTCGTGCAGTCCCTGTACGACCAGACGGTCACGTTCCGCCTGAAGGAACTGCAGGCCGCCACAAAGGCCATCTACGACGCCGAAGCCAAGCTGGGCGACAAGGCCAAGAGCGGCAAGGCGGCAGAGCTGCTGGCGCAGGCCCGCAAGCTGACCTGGGCGCCGCTGGTCGACGGCAAGAAGGCCGCCGACCCGGCTTTCCTGGCCATCTTCGCCGGCAACAAGAAGGACGCCGCCGTTAACCAGCAGATCACGCAGCTGGAAGGCGAATGGAACGGCCGTTCCAAGGCGAACTACGAAGAAGCCGTGAAGCTCGCCAAGCAGGCCGCGGCGCTCTAGGCCGCCGCAACCGCAGGACGCGCGCGACGGACGGGCCTGCCCCGTCCGCCGCCGCGGTTTTCCCCTGGCAACGATTTCGGGAATCTCGATGAATTCTTCGGGCCACTCGCGCCTGCCCGTCGGCCCCCTGCTGACGGCGCTACTGGTGTTCGGTTTTCTGCTGCTGTTCCTGGCCGTGCCGGTGGGCACGGTGTTCTACAGCGCCTTCGTGAACGCCGATGGCAGCTTCACGATGGGCCACTTCGGCGCATTCTTCAACCAGCCGCTGATGAAGGAAGCCTTCTTCAACAGCCTGTACGTGGCGGGCTGGTCGGCGCTGCTGGCGTCCCTGATCGCCGTGCCGCTGGCGTACTTCACGGTGCGCTTCGACTTCCGCGGCGCGCTGCTGATCCAGACGCTGGGCGTGCTGCCGCTGATCATGCCGCCCTTCGTGGGCGCGGTCGCGATGCAGCTGATCTTCGGCCGCTCGGGCAGCGTGAACCTGCTGCTCAACGACTGGTTCGGCTTCACCATCCCCTTCATGGAAGGCTTGAACGGCGTCATCTTCGTCGAAGCGCTGCACTATTTCCCCTTCATCCTGATGAACCTGGTGGTGGCGCTGCGCAACATCGACGGCGCCATGGAGGAAGCGGCCTTCAACCTGGGCTCGCGCGGATTCCGCCTATTCCGCCGCGTGATCTTCCCGCTGGCGCTGCCGGGCTACGTGGCCGGCGCGTCGCTGGTGTTCGTCAAGGTCTTCGACGACCTGGGCACGCCGCTGGTGCTGGGCACCACCAACATGCTGGCGCCGCAAGCCTATCTGCGCATCACGCAGGTGGGCCTCGAGGACCCGCTGGGCTACGTGATCAGCGTCATCATGGTCGGGTTCTCGATCCTGGCGTTGTGGCTCTCGGCGCGCGTGCTCAAGGGCCGCGACTACTCTACCCTGCAGAAGGGCGGCAGCTCCATCCAGAAGCGCAAGCTGCGCCCCATGGAAAGCGTGCTGGCCTACGGCTGGATCATTCTGGTGCTGCTGCTGGTGCTGTCGCCGCACATGGGCGTGCTACTGTTGTCGCTGGCCAGCGTCTGGAGCTTTGCGCCGCTGCCCGACGGCTACACCCTGGCGCACTACTCCGCGGTGTTCTCCGAATCCCAGGGCATGATCGCCAACACCCTGCTCTATTGCGGCCTGGCCGCGGGCGTGGACGTGATCCTGGGCACCGCTATCGCCTACCTGATGCTGCGCACCCGCCTGCCGGCGCGCCAGTGGCTGGACTTCCTGGCGTCCGCCGCGCTGGCGATTCCGGGCATCGTGCTGGCCATCGGCTTTCTGCGCACCTTCCGCGGCATCGAACTGCCCGGCACCGGCACCCTGCTGACCTCGTCGTGGATCATCATCATGATCGCGTACTCGGTGCGGCGGCTGCCCTATGCCCTGCGTTCCTGCGTGGCCTCGCTGCAGCAGATCAACATCTCGCTGGAGGAAGCCGCGCAATCGCTGGGCGCCACCCGCATGAGCACCATACGGCGCGTGGTGGTGCCGCTGATGGCCGGCGGCATGCTGGCGGGCTTCGTCACCAGCTTCGTGACGGCGGCAGTCGAACTGTCCGCCACCATCATGCTGGTGACCAAGGACAGCCAGGCGCCCATGAGCTACGGCATCTATCTGTACATGCAGAGCGCGGCGGGCCGGGGGCCCGGCGCCGCGCTCGGCGTCCTGGCGGTGGCCGCGGTGGCCATCGGCACGTATGTATCGCACCTGCTGGTAGAGCGCGCCCAAGCGCGCCAGCGGCCGGCGCGCACTGAAGGGGAATCCGCATGAAGAAAGTCAGCGTCGAATGCCGCAACATCCGACTGTCCTACGGCAAGACGGAAGTGCTCAAGGACGTCAACATCAGCATCGAACCCGGCGAGTTCTTCGCCCTGCTCGGACCGTCCGGCTCGGGCAAGTCCACACTGCTGCGCCTGATCGCCGGATTCAACCGGCACAACGCGGGGCAGCTGCTGGTGGACGGCAAGGACATCAGCAGCACTCCGCCCTGGAACCGCAATATCGGCATGGTGTTCCAGAACTACGCGCTGTGGCCGCACATGACGGTCTGGGACAACGTGGCGTTCGGCCTGGTCGAACGCAAGCTGCCGCGCGCCGAGATCCGCGCCAAGGTGGAAGCCGCGCTGGAACTGGTCGGCCTGTCGCAATACGCCAAGCGCCGTCCCAACCAGCTGTCCGGCGGCCAGCAGCAGCGGGTGGCGCTGGCGCGCACCATCGTCATCGAACCGCAGGTGCTGCTGCTGGACGAGCCGCTGTCCAACCTCGACAAGAAGCTGAGGGTGCAGATGCGCCAGGACCTGCTCAGCCTGCAGCGCCGGCTGGGCATCACCACCATTTTCGTCACGCACGACCAGGAAGAGGCCATGACCACCGCCGACCGCATGGCGGTGCTGGACCATGGCGTGGTGCAGCAGATCGGCGCGCCCAGCGTCCTGTTCGACTATCCGGTGAACCGCTTCGTCGCCAACTTCGTAGGCACCATGAACGTGCTGGAAGGCAATGTGCGCGAACGCACCAGCGGCAGCGTGGTGCTGGCGGTGGAAGGCGTGGGCGACCTGCACCTGCCGCTGGCGGGCGAAGCGCCAGCCGCATCGAGGCTGGCGGCCAGCTTCCGCCCGCACACGGTGCAGATCGAAATGGCGGACGGGCTGGGCGATGCGCGCTACGTCTGGCTGCCCGGCATCGTGGAAAGCAGCGAGTTCCTGGGCGAATTCACCCGCTACCAGGTGCAGATCGGCGAACAGCGCCTGACGGCGGACCAATCGCATCTGGCCGGACTGTCGCCCTTCCCGGTCGGCGCCCCGGTCTCGGTCGGACTCGAACCCACCCAGGTGCGGCTCCTGGCGGCCTAAACTCGGGCCCATGGAAATCTATCAGATCCGCGCCTTCGTCACGGTCGCCCGGCTGGGCAACCTGACGAAGGCGGCCGAGGCGCTGTCGCTGACCCAGCCCGCCGTGACGGCGCAGATCAAGGCACTGGAGCAAAGCCTGGGCGTGGCGCTGTTCGACCGCAGCGGCGGTCGGCTGGCCCTGGCCAAGGCCGGCGAGGTGCTGCTGCCCACCGCCGAATCGCTGCTGGTGCTGGGCGCGCAGTTCAAGTCCGAGGCCCAGCAGCTGCAAGGCAGCCTGCACGGCGCGATCGAGCTGGGCGTGCCCAGCGAGAAACCCGACTTCCTGCGCCTGGGCGAACTGGCCTCGGCCGTCACCCAGCGCCTGCCCCTGGTCGAACTGAAGACCCAGACCCTGCCCGCCGCCACGCTGGCGGAACTGGTCAGCACCGGCCGCCTGCCGGCGGCGCTGATCATCGCCGCCAATCCGCCGCGCGGCGTGCTGTGGCTGCCGCTGCGCAGCGTGCGCTACCGCATCGCCATGCCCAAGGACCACGCCGCGGTGCTGAAACGCGGCGGCTGGCGCGAGGTGGCGCAACTACCCTGGCTGGACGGCCCGTCCGGCAGCCACACGCACCTGCTGCTGCGCGACATGTTCGAGCGCCACGGCCTGTCGCCACGCATCGTGATGCAGAACGACGATCAGGCCAACCTGGACGCGCTGGTGCGCGCCGGCGCGGGCTGCGCCCTGTTGCGCGAGGAAGCCGCCCTGGCGGGCGCCGCCTCGAACGACTTCATCGTCTGGGGCCAGGCGCGCGTCGACGCCATGCTGGGATTCATCCTGCCGTACGAGCGCGCTAGCGAGCCCGCGCTGGTCGCGTTAAGCTCGATCATTCAAACCATCTGGAAACCGCGCGCGGCCATCGCGCCCGCCCAGATCTAAGCCTCAATCCCCGCATCAAGACCGTAATGACTGAAATCTGGTTCATCCGCCACGGCGAAACCGACTGGAACCGCCAGCGGCGCCTGCAAGGCTGGCAAGACATCCCCCTGAACGAATTCGGCGTCAACCAGGCCAGCCTGCTGGCCGCGCGCATGCGCGCGGAGGCCCGCAGCACGCCTATCCACGCCATCTACAGCAGCGACCTGCAGCGCGCCCACGCCACCGCCCTGCCCGTGTCCGAACAGCTGGGCCTGCGCGTGCGCGTGGAACCCGGCATCCGCGAGCGCGGCTTCGGCGTGCTGGAAGGCCTGGACCACGAACGCATCGACGTGCTCGCGCCCGAGGCCGCGGCCGCCTGGAAAAGCCGCGATCCGCTGCGCCCGCTGGATGGAGGCGAAACGCTGGGCCAGTTCCAGTCCCGCGTCATTTCCACCGTGGACGACATCGCCAGCCGCCACGACGACGAACGCATCCTGATGTTCACCCACGGCGGCGTGCTCGACATCATCTGGCGCCATGCCTCGGGCGTGCCGCTGAACGCGCCGCGCGACGCCGCGCTGCTGAACGTCAGCATCAACCGCGTCGGCGTGCAGGGACGGAAATGGCAGGTGCTGGACTGGGGCGACGTGGCTCACGTGAGCGACGAAGTCGGCGACGACGTCACTCCCTGAACCTTCAGCGCGCGCGGCGCGGCTTGCGCGGCGCGTTGCGCGCCAGCCTGTCGTACACGGCATTGGGCAAGAGGCGCATCAACTTGGCCACGACGCCCATCTGCCAGGGAATCACCACGTAGGACGCGCCCCGCCCGATCGCGGCGCGTGCGCGCCGCGCGAAGGCGTCGGCCTCCATCAGGAAGGGCATCGAGTACGGGTTGTGCGCCGTCATGGCCGTCTTGATGTAGCCCGGCGCTATCGTCACCACGTCTATGCCTTCAGCCGCCAGTTCCAGCCGCAGGCTTTCGCAGTAGGTCACCACCGCCGACTTCGACGCGCTGTAGGCGCCCGCTCCCGGCAGTCCCCTCACCCCCGCCACGCTGGCGATGCCCACCAGCCGGCCGGAGCCCGCCGTCCGCATGGACGCGATGAACGGCTCGAAGGTCGCCACGGTGGCCAGCAGATTGGTGTCGACGATGGCCTTGAAGACGTCATAGTCCTCGCCGTGCTCGGTCAGGGTGCCGGCGCTGATGCCGGCGCTGGCGATGACCACGTCCACCCGCCCCTGGCAGAACGCAATGAAATCCTGGGCCGCGGCATGCAGGCCCTGGCGGTCGCGCACGTCCACCGCATAGCAGCGGTGTTCTCCGGGCAGGCTGTCGGCCAGTTCCCGCAAGGCGTCCTCGCGCCGGCCCAACAGGCCCAGGGTGGCGCCGGTGGAGGCGTATTGCTGCGCCAGGGCGCGTCCCAGGCCGCTGCTGGCGCCGGTGATGAAGACTCTTTCCATGTGTGCCTGATGCCTGTGGTGGCGTTGCGGAATCGCGTTGCAAAAAAATAGGGCACGCTCTCGCGTGCCCTATTGTGGCGTTTGCCGGCTTAGCCTTGCAAGGAGGCGTGCAGCTCCTGCAGCGGATAGACCTGCAGGCCCAGGCCTTGGCGCAGGTATTGCATGCCTTCGACCGCGGCGCGGGCGCCGGCGATGGTCGTGAAGAAGGTCACGCGGGCGGCCAGCGCCTGGGTGCGGATGGTACGCGAGTCAGCAATGGCGTTGCGGCGCTCTTCGACGGTGTTGATGACCAGCGAGATCTCGCCGTTCTTCACCATGTCGACGATGTGCGGACGGCCTTCGGTGACCTTGTTCACCAGTTGCACCGGGATGCCGGCGGCTTCGATCTCGGCTGCCGTGCCGCGCGTGGCGACCAGCTTGAAGCCGAGCGCGTGCAGGCCGCGGGCCACTTCCACCGCCAGGGGCTTGTCCTGGTTCTTGACGCTGATGAACACCGTGCCGGATTCCGGCAGGCGCACGCCGGCGGCCAGCTGCGACTTGACGAAGGCTTCGCCGAAGCTGGTGCCCACGCCCATCACTTCGCCGGTCGACTTCATTTCCGGACCGAGGATGGTGTCCACGCCCGGGAACTTCACGAACGGGAACACGGCTTCCTTGACCGAGAAGTAAGGCGGCACGACTTCCTTGGTGATGCCTTGCGCGGCCAGGGTCTGGCCGGCCATGGCGCGCGCGGCGATCTTGGCCAGCTGCAGGCCGGTGGCCTTGGAAACGTAGGGGACCGTGCGCGAGGCGCGCGGGTTCACTTCCAGCACGTAGACGTCGCCGCCCTGGATGGCGAACTGCACGTTCATCAGGCCGCTCACGTTCAGCGCCTTGGCCATCATCGTGGTCTGGCGCTTGATCTCGGCGATGACTTCCGCCGACAGCGAGTACGGGGGCAGGCTGCAAGCCGAATCGCCCGAGTGCACGCCGGCCTGCTCGATGTGTTCCATGACGCCGCCGATAAAGACGGTTTCGCCGTCGGCCAGGCAGTCCACGTCCACTTCGGTGGCATTGTTCAGGAAGCGGTCCAGCAGCACGGGAGAGTCATTGCTGACCTTCACGGCCTCGCGCATGTAGCGTTCAAGGTCCTGCTGCTCGTGAACGATTTCCATGGCGCGGCCGCCCAGCACGTAGCTGGGGCGCACGACCAGGGGATAGCCGATTTCGGCGGCGTGGGCCAGGGCCTCGCCTTCCGTGCGCGCAGTGCGGTTGGGCGGCTGGCGCAGGCCAAGCTTGTTGAGCAGCTTCTGGAAGCGCTCGCGGTCTTCGGCCACGTCGATGGATTCGGGGCTGGTGCCGATGATGGGCACGCCATTGGCTTCCAGCGCGCGCGCCAGCTTCAGCGGGGTCTGGCCGCCGTACTGGACGATCATGCCGACCGGGTTTTCCTTGTGCACGATCTCGAGCACGTCCTCGAGCGTCAGCGGCTCGAAGTACAGGCGGTCCGAGGTGTCGTAGTCGGTGGACACGGTTTCCGGGTTGCAGTTGACCATGATGGTCTCGTACCCGTCGTCGCGCAGCGCCAGCGCGGCGTGCACGCAGCAATAGTCGAACTCGATGCCCTGGCCGATGCGGTTCGGACCGCCGCCCAGCACCACGATCTTCTTGCGGTCGGTGGGCGCGGCTTCGCACTCTTCCTCGTAGGTCGAGTACATGTAGGCCGTGCGGGTGGCGAATTCAGCGGCGCAGGTGTCGACGCGCTTGTAGACCGGACGCACGTTCAGCTGGTGACGCAGCTTGCGCACTTCGGATTCCGAGGAATCCAGCAGGAAGGCCAGGCGGCGGTCGGAGAAACCGCGGCGCTTGAGTTCCCACAGCGTGGCGTAGTCCAGGTCGGCCAGCGTCTTCTGTTCCAGCGCCAGTTCGATGTCGACGATTTCCTTGATCTGCGACAGGAACCACGGGTCGATGTGCGTGATGTTGTGCACTTCGTCCAGCGTGAAGCCCTGCGCGAAGGCGTCGCCCACGTACCAGATGCGTTCCGGACCGGGCTCGCCCAGTTCGACCTGCAGCTTTTCGCGGTCGGTGGTCTTCTGGTTCAGGCCGTCCACGCCCACTTCCAGGCCGCGCAGCGCCTTCTGGAAGGATTCCTGGAAGGTGCGGCCGATGGCCATGACTTCACCCACGGACTTCATCTGGGTGGTCAGGCGCGCGTCGGCGGTGGGGAATTTTTCGAAGGCGAAACGCGGCACCTTGGTGACCACGTAGTCGATCGAGGGCTCGAACGAGGCCGGCGTGGCGCCGCCGGTGATTTCGTTCTTGAGCTCGTCCAGCGTGTAGCCCACGGCCAGGCGCGCGGCGACCTTGGCGATGGGGAAGCCGGTGGCCTTGGACGCCAGCGCCGACGAACGCGACACGCGCGGGTTCATCTCGATGACGATCATGCGGCCGTTCTTGGGATTGACGGCGAACTGCACGTTCGAGCCGCCCGTATCCACGCCGATCTCGCGCAACACCGCGATCGATGCGTTACGCATGATCTGGTATTCCTTGTCGGTCAGCGTCTGGGCCGGCGCCACGGTGATCGAGTCGCCCGTGTGCACGCCCATCGGGTCCAGGTTTTCGATGGAGCAGACGATGATGCAGTTGTCCGCCTTGTCGCGGACCACTTCCATCTCGAATTCCTTCCAGCCCAGCAGCGACTCTTCGATCAGCAGTTCGCTGGTGGGCGAAGCTTCCAGGCCGCGGCGGCAGATGGTTTCGAATTCCTCGGCGTTGTAGGCGATGCCGCCGCCCGAACCGCCCATGGTGAAGCTGGGGCGGATCACGGCGGGGAAACCGGAGGTGCCGACTTCGGCCGCGATGCGGCGCTGCACTTCCCAGGCTTCGTCCATGCTGTGCGCGACGCCCGACTTGGCCGATTCCAGGCCGATGTCGGTCATGGCCTGCTTGAACTTCTGGCGGTCCTCGGCCTTTTCGATGGCGTGCTCGTTGGCGCCGATCAGTTCGACGTTGTGCTTCTTTAGCACGCCATGGTGAGCCAGGTCCAGCGCGCAGTTCAGCGCGGTCTGGCCGCCCATGGTGGGCAGCAGCGCATCGGGCTTTTCACGCTCGATGATCTTTTCGACGGCTTGCCAGGTGATGGGCTCGATGTAGGTGACGTCGGCCGTTTCCGGGTCCGTCATGATCGTGGCCGGGTTGCTGTTCACCAGGATGGTGCGGTAGCCCTCGGCCTTGAGCGCCTTGCACGCCTGCGCGCCGGAATAGTCGAATTCGCAGGCCTGCCCGATGATGATGGGGCCGGCGCCGATGATGAGTATGCTTTTTAGGTCTGTACGCTTGGGCATGATGCAATCTTTACTTTTGGCCGGACATCAGGCTGATGAACTTGTCGAACAGCTCCAGGATGTCGTGCGGACCCGGGCTGGCTTCGGGGTGGCCCTGGAAGCAGAAGGCCGGGCGGTCGGTAAGTTCGAAGCCCTGCAGCGTGCCGTCGAACAGCGAGACGTGCGTCACGCGCGCGTTGGCCGGCAGGCTGGCCGCGTCGACCGCGAAACCGTGGTTCTGGCTGGTGATGAACACGCGCTTGGACTGGAGGTCCTGCACGGGGTGGTTGGCGCCGTGGTGGCCGGTCTTCATCTTGAGCGTCTTGCCGCCCAGCGCCAGGCCCATGATCTGGTGGCCCAGGCAAATGCCGAACACCGGCAGCTTCTTGTCCAGGAAGGCGCGCGTGGCTTCGATCGCGTAGTCGCAGGGCTCGGGGTCGCCGGGGCCGTTGGACAGGAACACGCCATCGGGATTGAGCTTCAGGACTTCCTCGGCGCTGGTCTGGGCCGGCACGACGGTCAGGCGGCAGCCGCGGTCGGCCAGCAGGCGCAGGATGTTGGTCTTGATGCCGAAGTCGTAGGCCACGACGTGGAACTTGGACTGGTCGGGCTTGGAGAAGCCTTCGCCCAGCTGCCAGGTGCCTTCGGTCCATTCGGCGCGATCCTTGACCGACACCACCTTGGCGAGGTCCTGGCCGGCCATGCCGGCGAAGCCGCGGGCCAGCTCGACGGCGCGCTCGGCGTCGGTGCCGACGAAGATGCAGGCGCCCTGGGCGCCCTTTTCACGGAGGATGCGGGTGAGCTTGCGGGTGTCGATGCCGGAAATGGCGACGACGCCTTGCTCGGAGAGGTACTCAGGCAACGATTGCGTGGAACGGAAGTTCGACACGCGGGCGGGACAGTCGCGGACCACCAGGCCGGCGGCAAAGACGCGCTTGGCTTCCACGTCTTCGGCGTTGACGCCGGTATTGCCGATGTGCGGATAGGTCAGCGTGACGATCTGGCCGCTATAGCTGGGATCGGTGAGAATTTCCTGGTACCCGGTCATCGCGGTGTTGAACACCACTTCGGCAACGGTATGCCCAGGCGCACCGATCGACACGCCTCGAAAAATGGTACCGTCCGCCAGAGCCAGAATTGCAGGAGGGAAGCGGTTGATCCCCTCGGGAAAGAGTTGCGGCAGCACAGTAAACCCCGGTTTTAGAATCGATAATCAAACCTTCGGATTATACCTTGAGCGGCCGTTTTTCTCGGGGAACCGCGCCAAATAAGGCCGGAAACGGGGTTTTGGGCTGTTTTTCCGCGTCCCGCCGTCCCCCTCCGCCGTCCGGCCGGCAGCGCGCCTGCGGCCTCAGTGATACGCTAGGACACCTTCAACCCTAGCCTGCAGCGAGCCGTACCGTCCATGTCCAGCCAACTTGACGCCCTGCGCAACCACACCACCGTCGTCGCCGACACGGGGGATTTCGAAGCGATGAAGGCGTTGCGTCCGACCGACGCCACCACCAACCCGTCCCTGATTCTCAAGGCCGTCCAGCAGGACGCCTACCGCCCCCTGCTGGAAAAGACCGCGCGCGAACACCGCGGCGCCCCCACCGCCGAACTCATGGACCGCCTGCTGGTCGCTTTCGGCCGCGCCATCCTGGACATCGTCCCGGGCCGCGTGTCGACCGAAGTCGACGCCCGCCTGTCCTTCGACACGCGCGCCACCATCGAACGCGCCCGCAGCCTGATCGCCCTGTACGAAGCCGCCGGCGTGCCGCGCGAGCGCGTGCTGATCAAGATCGCCTCGACCTGGGAAGGCATCCAGGCGGCCCGAGCCCTGCAATCGGAAGGCGTGCGCTGCAACCTGACCCTGCTGTTCTCGCTGCCGCAGGCCGTGGCCTGCGCCGATGCGCACGTGCAGCTGATCTCGCCCTTCGTCGGCCGCATCTACGACTGGCACAAGAAGTCCGCGGGCGCCAATTGGGTCGAAGCCGACAATGCCGGCGCCCGCGACCCTGGCGTGTTGTCCGTCAGCCGGATCTACCAGTACTACAAGCATTTCGGCATTCCCACCGAGATCATGGGCGCGAGCTTCCGCAACGTGGGCCAGATCCTGGCGCTGTCGGGCTGCGACCTGCTGACCATCAGCCCCGAGCTGCTGACCAAGCTGGCAGGCACCGAGGGCGACGCCCCGGCGCAATTGCGCGCCGACGACGTGCCGGCCAACATCGCCCGCATCGGCGCCGACGAGATCACGTTCCGCACCCTGCTCAACGAGGATGCGATGGCCAGCGAGAAACTGTCGGAAGGCATCCGCCTGTTCGTGGCGGACGCGGTCAAGCTGGACGCGCTGATCGAGGCGCAACGGGCCTGACCGGGGCGGGCGCCGCGGCGCCCGCGCAGGCAAGGAAATGCGCGGCCCGCGGCCGCGCGCCTGCCTCAGCGATGATCGTGCGAGTGCACCTGCAGCGCTTCCAGGAAGCGCGACACCATGTTGTAGGCCGCCACCGTCGCGGTCAGCTCCACGATGAGCTTTTCCGAACCCATGGCCGCCTTCGCGGCCTGGAACACGGGATCCGGCACCTGCACCTGGCGCGTCATGGCGTCGGTATAGGCCAGCACCGCCCTTTCGCGTTCGTCGAACAGGCTGGAGGCTTCCCAATCGTTCAGCGCGTCCAGCTGCGCCTGCGACACGCCTTCCTTCAAGGCAATCGGCGCATGCTGGTCGGCTTCGTAGGGCGCGCCATTGATGGCCGCCACGCGCATGATCACCAGTTCCCGCAAATCGCCAGGCAAGGTGCTGAGCTGGCGGATCGACGTCAGGTAGTTGAGCCAGCCGCCCGCCACGGCGGGGCTGTGCAGCAGCATCTGGTACAGGTGCAGGACGCTGCCGCGCTCGGCGACGATGCGGTCGACCAGCGGCTTCGCTTCGGGATGGGTCAGGTCGGCATAAGGTAGACGGGCCATGGAAACTCCGTTCAAATCTTTTCGGTTTCGCCGGACCGCGGCTGCCATTTCATCAGGCGCTTTTCGCCCATGCCGACAACGGCGTCCAGCACCAGCGCGAACGCCGTCAGCACAATAATGCCCGCGAACACGGTATTGACGTCGAAAGTGCCCTCGGCCTGCAGGATCAGGTAGCCCACACCGCTGGCCGAGCCCAGGTACTCGCCCACCACCGCGCCCACGAAGGCCAGGCCGACCGAGGTGTGCAGGCTGGAAAACACCCAGCTGGTGGCCGACGGCAGGTACACGTGCCGCAGCAGCTGGCGCCGGCGTGCGCCCAGCATCCTGGCGTTGTCCAGCAAGGTGGGGCTGACTTCGCGCACGCCCTGGTAAACGTTGAAGAACACGATGAAGAACACCAACGTCACAGCCAGCGCCACCTTGGACCAGATGCCCAGGCCGAACCACATGCCGAAGATGGGCGCCAGGATGACGCGCGGCATCGAGTTGGCGGCCTTGATGTAGGGATCGAGGATCGCGCTGGCGCCCGGCGACAGGCCCAGCCAGAGACCGAAGGCCAGCCCCGCGATGGTGCCGATGAAAAAGGCCAGCACAGTCTCGGTCAGCGTCACGCCCAGATGGGTGTAGATGTCCGCGTTGGTGACGAACCAGGCCCAGATGCGGCCCCAGACCTTCAGCGGCTCGCCGAAGAAGAAGGCCACCTTGGGATCGCGCGATGCGAAATGCCAAACGAGAAGAATGATGACCAGCAACAGCAACTGCCAGAAGCGCAGGCTGGCCGAACCGGGTTTGATCAGCTTGGGCATGGCCTAGGCTCGCTTCTGTTGGGCGTAGCCCTTTAGGACTTCTTCACGCAGCACGCCCCAGATGGCGGCATGCAGCTCCACGAAACGCGGATGCGTGCGCACTTCGGCCACGTCGCGCGGACGCGGCAGGTCGATGGCGAATTCGCCGATGGGGTGCGTGCCGGGCCCGGCCGACAGCACCACCACGCGGTCGCTCATGGCGATGGCTTCGTCCAGGTCGTGGGTGATGAAGAGCACGGCCTTGCGCTTGGCCATCCACAGGTCCAGGACCTCGTTCTCCATGAGCTGGCGCGTCTGGATGTCCAGCGCCGAGAACGGCTCGTCCATCAGGATGATGTCCGGGTCGCGGATCAGCGTCTGGGCCAGCATCGCGCGCTTGCGCATGCCGCCCGACATCTGGTGCGGATAGCGGCTCTCGAAGCCGCCCAGGCCGACGCGGCGCATCCATTCGCGGCCACGCTCCAGCGCCTGCGGGCGCGGCACGCCGGCGAAGTCCAGGCCGGCCACCACGTTGTCCAACGCGCTGCGCCACGGCAGCAGGGCTTCGCCCTGGAACATGTAGCCAGCGCGCTCATTGATGCCGGACAGCGGCTGCCCGAACACCTTGACGCTGCCCGACGACGGCGCCAGCAGGCCGGCGCTGACATTGAGCAGGGTGGACTTGCCGCAGCCGGTAGGCCCCACCACCGACACGAACTCCCCTGGCGCGATGGCCAGGGAGGTATCGCTGACGGCGGTGTAGCGTTGCGAGCGGTCGTCGCGGGAGACAAAGGTGCAGCTGATGTTTTCCAGCGACAGCGCGGCGTCAGCCATTGGGGTACTTCTCGTTGGCGCGGCGCGCGTAGTCGTTGGTCCAGACCTTGGACGGATCGATCTTGGAACCGTCGAAATCCGCCTGGTAGGCGGCCAGCGCCTTGAGCGCGGTGGCGGCGCCATCCTCGGGAATCATGCCGTCGGGCGACAGGCCTTCCAGGCTCTTGGCGATGGCGGCCTTGTAGACGGCCGGATCGCCCAGCAGATAGGTTTCCGGCACGGCCTTGGCGATCTCGTCGGCGCCGGCCTTCTGGATCCACTTGTCGGCGCGCACCAGGGCGTTGGCCAGCGCCTGGGTGGTATTGGGATTGGCGTCGATGAAGGCTTGCGGCGCATACAGGCAGCCCGCCGGCATGTTGCCGCCGAAGATGTCCTGGGTGTCCTTGAGCGTGCGCGTGTCGACGATGATCTGGATGTCGCCGGGCATCTCCAGCATCGACACCACGGGGTCGGTATTGGAGATGGCGTCGATCTGGCCGCTGCGCAGCGCGGTCACCGCGCCGGCGCCGGCGCCCACGCCGATGATGGAAACGTCCGAAGCCTTCAGGCCATGCTTGGCCAGAAAGAAGCTGACGACCATGTTGGTGGACGAGCCCGGCGCGGTCACGCCGATCTTCTTGCCCTTCAGGTCGGCGGCGCTCTTGTAGTTGGGCATGTTCTTCTTGGACACGCCCACGCCGATCATGGGCGCGCGGCCTTGCAGCACGAAGGCGCGGTAGGCCTGGCCCTTGGACTGCATCGACAAGGTGTGCTCGAAGGCGCCCGAGACGATGTCGGCGCTGCCGCCCACCACGGCCTGCAAGGCCTTGGAACCACCCGCGAAGTCGGCGATGCTGACGTCCAGCCCTTCGTCCTTGAAGTAGCCGCGGGCCTCCGCGATGGACAGGGGGAGATAGTAGATCAGCGGCTTGCCGCCGACTGCGATCTGGACCTTGGTCTTCTCCAGCTTCTGCGCGCGCACGATGGCGGGCGCCATGCCCATGACGCCGGCGGCGCCGGCCATCTTGAGCAGATCACGGCGAGTGACTGACATGTGCTTGTCTCCTAGTTGTCGGGCAGACCGATAGCGCCGGTCTTCGCCAGCTCTTCTATAGCCGCTGAATCATACCCCAGCGATTTCAGGACTTCCTCGGTATGTTCCCCTAATACGGGACCCACCCAGCGCGTCTCTCCGGGTGTCTCCGACAGCTTGGGAACGACGGCGGGCAGCTTGACCGGCGTGCCGTCGGGAAAGCGGTGCTGCTCGATCATGCGGCGCGCCAGGAACTGCGGATCGCTGAACATGTCAGCCACGCTGTAGATCTTGCCGACAGGCACGTCCGCGCCCTTCAGGACGCCCAACGCCTCTTCGATGCCGCGCGCGCCGCACCACTGCTGGATGGCGCCGTCGATCTCCTCCACGCGCTTGGCGCGGCCGTCGTTGCGCACCAGCCCGGGATCCGTCGCCAGGTCGTCGCGGCCGATGGCGCGCATCAGCCGGTGGAAGATCGCGTCGCCGTTGCCGGCGATGACAATGTTCTGGCCATCGCGGGTGGTGTAGGTATTGGAGGGCACGATCCCGGGCAGCGCGCCACCCGTGCGTTCGCGCACCACGCCTGCCACGTCGTATTCGGGCACCAGGCTTTCCATCATGTTGAACACGGCCTCGTACAGCGCCACGTCCACCATCTGCCCCTGCCCTGCCTGGCAATCCGCGCCCTGCTTGCCGTTCCAGCGTCCGCCGGTGGCGTCGCGGTGGCGCAGCGCCATCATCGCGCCGATCACTCCGTGCAGCGCGGCGATCGAATCGCCGATGGAAATGCCCACGCGCAACGGCGGCCGGTCAGGATGGCCGGACACGTAGCGCAGCCCGCCCATGGATTCGCCGATGGCGCCGAAACCCGGCAGGTCCTTCATGGGGCCGGTCTGTCCATAGCCGGACAGGCGCACCATGATGAGCGCGGGATTGATGGCGCGCAGCTGTTCAAAGCCCAGGCCCCACTTCTCCAGCACGCCAGGCCGGTAGTTCTCGACCACCACGTCGGCGTCCAGCGCCAGCTTGCGGGCGATCTCCCGCGCGCGCGGGTCTTTCAGGTTGAGGGCGATGGATTGCTTGTTGCGGGCCTGCACCGTCCACCAGAGGGAATTGCCCTCGTGCAGATGGCGCCAGCTGCGGATGGGATCGCCGCCGCCCGTGCCGTCAGGCCCGTGGGGCGTTTCCACCTTGATGACATCGGCGCCGAATTCGCCGAAGATGCGCGCGGCGAACGGGCCGGCAATGAGCGTGCCGAGTTCCAGGACCTTGAGTCCGGTCAGCGCTGACATGTTTTGTCTTCCTCACGGTTTTTGCCGTTGCCGATGCGTTGCCGGCAAGGCGTTCTGCTACTGCGGAATCAGGTGGTCTTGCGCTCCATCAGGGCCCAGGCGATGGTGCCGGCGTCCACGTATTCCAGCTCGCTGCCGGCGGGCACGCCGCGCGCCAGGCGCGTGACCCGCAACCCGCGTTCGCCCAGGGCTTCGCCCAGGAAATGGGCGGTGGTCTCGCCTTCGGCGGTGAAGTTGGTGGCCAGGATGACTTCCTGCACCACGCCGTCGGTCGCGCGCTTGATCACCCGGTCGAAGTCGAGTTCGCGCGGGCCTATGCCTTCAAGCGGCGCGACTCGGCCCATCAACACGTAGTACAGGCCGCGGTAGCCGTGGCTGGACTCGATCATGTTCTGGTCGGCCGGCGTCTCGACGATGCACAGCAGCGAAGGATCGCGCTTGGGATTGATGCAGGTGCCGCAGACTTCTTCTTCGGAGAAGCTGTTGCAGCGCGCGCAATGCTTCAGGTCATGCACCGCGCTCGCCAGCGCCCGCCCCAGCATGTCCGCGCCTTGCGGATCGTGCTGCAACAGGTGATAGGCCATGCGCCTGGCGGAGCGCACGCCCACGCCGGGCAGGCGCCGCAGCGCCTCGATCAGCGAGACGAGCGGCTCGGGTTCAGGCAGTAGCGGGTCCATTGCGGCCTTGGGGCTGCGTTCAGAACGGCAGCTTCATGCCCGGGGGCAGCGGCATGCCGGCGGTGACGGACGCCATCTTTTCCTGCGAGGTGGCTTCGGCCTTGCGCAGCGCGTCGTTGAACGCGGCGGCGACCAGGTCTTCCAGCATGTCCTTGTCGTCGCCCAGCAGCGACGGGTCGATCGCGACGCGCTTGACGTCGTGGCGGCAGGTCATGGTGACCTTGACCAGGCCGCCGCCGGAGGCGCCTTCGACCTGGATCTCGGCCAGCGCGTCCTGCGCCTTCTTCATGTTTTCCTGCATCTGCTGCGCCTGGCGCATCAGGCCGGCCAGTTGTCCTTTCATCATGATCGGTGCTTCCTTGAACGAGGGGAATGAGGGATGGCCGCCGCTTCAGGCAGCGGCGGCGGGGGAATCGACGTGGCGGATCGAGCCGGGCACGACCTGTCCGCCGAAATCGGCGACGAGCGCCTGCACAAAGGGATCGACGGCGACCGCGTCCTCGGCGGCCTGCTGGCGGGCGGCGCGTTCGGCCTGGGCCACGGCATGCGCCGTCGCCTCGCCCGTCACGCCGACTTCGACGTCCAGCCGTATGCCCTGGCCGAAATGCTCGCACAGCACGGTCTGGAGACGGACGCGGCTTTCGCTTTCGGCCAGCGTCTTGACGGCGACGCGCAGGATGATGGCATCGCCCTGCACGCCGGCCCATTCGCTTTGGCGCGCCAGTTCCGCGGCCAGGCCGGTGACCGGCAGGCGCGCGGCCAGTTCGGGCCAGGTGGCCGAGGTCATGTCCGCCATGCGGGCGCGCGACGACTGCCGCTTGCGGGCGGGAGCCGGCGCTTCGCGCCGGGCCACGGGCTGCGGCGCGGCCGATGGCGCGCTGGCCAGGGTTTCGAAGTCATCGTCGTCGGGATCCGACGTGAAGCCGTTGTCCGGCGCAAAGCCGCCTTCGGCTTCGAAGGGAATTTCTTCATCGACCCAAGCCGGCGGACCGTCGTCGGCATCGGCCTGGGGCATGGGCGCGGGCGCGGGCGCAATGGCGGCGGCGGTAGCCGGCGTGACCGCCAACGCGGCCGAACCCGCAGCCTTGACGGTATCGGGCTCGGACACGGCCGGCATCTCTGCGGGCAGCTCTTCCCAAGGCGGCACGCCGCCTGCCTGCGCGGCTTGCGGCGCGGCCGCCGGTTCGGGTTCCGCAGCAGGGGCGATCGGTTCAGGGGCCGGCGCAGCGGCCGCGGGAGCGGCGGCTTGCGCCGGCGCGGGCGCGGCAGGAGACGCGGCCGGCGTCATGACTGCGGGCGCGGCGGCCGGAGCGGCCTCAGCCTGAGCCATCTGGGCCTGAGCCTGCTCGACTGGTGGCGTAGTGGCGGCCGCGGCGGCTGGGGCGACTTGCGCCGGCACAGCCGGGGCTGACGCCGCCGCAGGCGCAGCAACCGGAGCCGGCGCTGCCTGGGCTGGCGCCGCCGCAGGCGCGGCAACCGGCGCCGCCGCCGCATCTGCCGTCTGGCGGGCCGGCGCGGCAGGCGCTTCGAGCGCCGTCTGCGGGCCGGCTTCGCCGTTGAGCGCCAGCATGCGCAGGCAGGCCATGATGAAGCCCGCGTATTCGTCGGGAGCCAGCGTCAGTTCGCTGCGGCTGTGCACCGCCACGGAATAGAAAAGCTGGACGGCGTCCGGATGCAGCGTCTGCGCCAGCCGCGCGATGTCGGCGGCCAGCGGATCCTCCGCCGGCGTCACGCCGCGCACGCGCTGCTCGATGGCCACGCGCGACAGCAGCACCGCCAAGTCGGCCAGCGCGCCAGCATAGGACAGCCCGCGGATCGCCAATTCGTCCGCCACCGCCAGCACGCCCTTGGCGTCGCCCGCGGACAGCGCGTCCAGCAGACGCACCAGGTGCCGCTGGTCGATGGTGCCCAGCATGCCGCGCACGGCATCCTCGGTCAGGTTGCCGGCGCTGTAGGCGATGGCCTGGTCGGTCAGGGACAACGCGTCGCGCATGGAGCCCGCGGCAGCCTGCCCGATCAGGCGCAGGGCCGGTACCTCGAAGCCCACGTCTTCCTGGCCGAGCACGGCCTGCAGATGGCCGACGATGGAGTCGGCCGGCATCTGCTTCAGGTTGAACTGCAGGCAGCGCGACAGCACCGTGACCGGAATCTTCTGCGGGTCGGTCGTGGCAAGAATGAATTTGACGTGAGGCGGCGGCTCTTCCAGCGTCTTGAGCATGGCGTTGAACGCATGCCCGGTCAGCATGTGGACTTCGTCGATCATGTAGACCTTGAAGCGTCCCGCGCCCGGCGCGTACACCGCCTGCTCCAGCAGCTGCGTCATTTCCTCGACGCCGCGGTTCGAGGCCGCGTCCAGCTCAAGGTAGTCGACGAAGCGCCCGGAATCAATTTCCGTGCACGCGCGGCACACGCCGCAAGGCTTGGAAGTGATGCCTGTTTCGCAGTTGAGGGACTTCGCCAGGATGCGCGAAAGCGTGGTCTTGCCCACGCCCCGGGTGCCGGTGAACAGCCATGCGTGATGCAGGCGTTGGGTGTCGAGCGCATGCGTCAGCGCGCGCACCACGTGATCCTGTCCCACGAGGGTATCGAACGATCTCGGCCGCCACTTGCGGGCCAGTACCAGATAAGTCATGGGTGGATTGTAGAGCCTGTTTCGCAAGCTGGCCCGAAATGGCGGGTCCAGCTTCCGGGGTTCGGCGCAGCAGCATGCGCATCCATGCTCCGCGCGGCCTGAAACGCAAAGGGGACGGGCTTATTCCCGTGGAACGTATCCTTGGAAAATAACCCCGTCCCCCTTGAAAGCAACGCGCCATGCACAGGGCATGACGCGTTGCTTTGAAGAATCCGGTTGGCGAGCCTTACTCCGGCACTGACCCTAAACGACTATGGCTGCTTCGTTCCCGACCTGACCAGGTTCACCGCCGAACCATGCGGAGGGGCCCGCCAGCCGAGATTCTAGCAGAGCTGCGCTTCGCTTGCTTGCTCGAATCTCGGCTGGCGGGCCCCGAGGGGCTGTATGTGCGCCCCCTCCCCAGCCCTCCCCCCGAGGGGGAGGGGGTTGGGACGTCGCTTCGCTTGTCCCTTTGGCTCGCTTCGCTTTGCCTGGCTATCTGCGCCGGGCTGCGCCTTTTTCCCTTGCCTTTCTATCTCCCCTGGGTGCGCCTTTTCGCGTTGTCCGGCTATGTTTGCTCGTTGCGCAATCGCTTTGCCTGACGGAGGAGCTGCGCTTTGCTTATTGGGTGTGATCTCGAATAGGAAGAGTGCCTGCTTTAGCTCTTGCCGAGTGATGCCTTCCTAGTTGGGCGTGGCGGGAGCCAGCACGTAGAGCTTGCGGACGGCGGTGTGGATGTGCCAGACGCCTTGGGTGTTGGGGGGCATGGCCAGGGTGTCGCCGGCGCGGAATTGCAGGGGGGGCTGGCCGTCGGGGGTGAAGGTGCCGGAGCCGGCGAGGATGTGCATGATTTCGCCTTCCTGGACCTGGCGGCGGAACTGGCCGGGGGTGCATTCCCAGATGCCGGCGCTGGTGGCTTCGGCGCCGGGAATCACCAGCTTGCTGGCGCGCAGCGTGCAGGCGGGGTTGCTGAGCGGGATGCCGACGGGGCCGATCTCGTCGAGCTGGGCGGTGTCGCGGGTCTGGGGGATGTGTTGGATGGACATGGGTGCTCCGGGGTTGGGGCTGGCGCGTCTACGAGAGCTTGTCGCACAGGCCGTAGTAGGCGACGCCTACGGCGATGTAGAAACGCTTGAGGCCGTGGAATGGCAGCGGCGTGATGGGGGTGACGGGGTAAGGCATGGGTTCGCCGGCGGCGATGGTGCGGGCGAGGTAGCGGCCCATCTGAGTCGCCAGGGCGACGCCGCGGCCGTTGTAGCCCAGCAGGATGTGCAGATTGGGCGAAGGCTGATGCACGTGCGGCACGAAGTCGCGCGTGAGGGCAATGCGGCCGGCCCAGCGGTAGGTGAAGGGAATCCGGGCCAGCTCAGGAAACAGCATGCGCGCCCCGCGCACCAGGTGGTCCCAGTCCTGCTGCGCGACGGGGTCGGCGAAGTGGCCCCGGCCGCCCAGCACGAAACGGCCCTCGTGGTCGCGGCGGAAGTACAGCAGCAGGCGGCGGGAGTCCGAGGCCACGACGCCGCCGGGCATGATGTGGCCGCAAGCCTGCGCGTCCAGCGGTCCCGTGGCGACGATGAAGCTGTTGGCGGCGATGACGCTGCGCTGCAGGCCCGGCCACAAGCCGTTGGTGTAGCCATTGGTGGCGATCAGCGCATGGTCGGCCCGAACCGTGGCGCCCTGCTCCGTGCGGGCCAGCCATTGCTGGCCTGAGCGCTCCAGCGCCTTGACGCGGGTATGGCCGTGCACGGCAGCCCCGGCGGCTTGCGCCGCCGACAGCAGGCCGCGCGTATAAAGCAACGGCTGGATGCTGCCGGCGCGCCGGTCTATCCAGCCGCCCAGGAAACGGTCCGTGCCCAGGCGCGCGCTGACCGTCTCCCGGTCCAGGATTTCCACCGGCGCGCCGCGCTCCAGCCACTGCCGCGCCCGATCCGACACCGTCTCCAGGGCCCGGGCCGAGTGGGCCGGCTGTATCCAGCCGGCGCGCGTGGCATGGCAGGCGATGGCGTGCTTGTCGATGAGGTCGAACACCGCGTCGGCGGCCGACCCCACCATGCGCAACAGCGGCTCCCCCAGTTCCTTGCCATAGCGGGCCAGGATTGCCCGCGGGTCGTGCTTGATGCCCGGAATGACCTGCCCGCCGTTGCGGCCTGAGGCGCCCCAGCCCGGATCCTGGGCATCGAGCACGCAGACGCGCAGCCCCGACTCGCTCAGATGCAGGGCCGTGGACAGGCCGGTGATGCCCGCGCCGACGATAACGACGTCGCATTGGACGGAACCGGCCAGGGCCGGCGTCGCGGGCGCTGGCCCCGCGGTCTGCTGCCACAAGGATTGCCGGGCATCGGCCGAGTCTGGTGCGCGCATGGTGTGTATCAGCGTCCGCTGGCCTGGGGGAACACGAAGGGCGTGGCGTCGGCGAACCGTGCCAGCACGTTCGCGGTGATGCGCGACACGTTGTTGTCGTAGCCGTTCCAGGCCAGTGACGCGCCCCAGGTGATCGAGCCCGTGGAGAACACGGCGCCGCCGTTCAGGCATTCGTAGAACACCAGGTCCGCGTAGCAGTGCTTGGCTTCCTCGCCGTTGATGGTGGGATGGTGATAGGTCGTCTCTTCGGGCACCACGTTGTAGTAGCGCGTGTGCTTTTCCGAGCGGGCCACGATCAAGGTGTGCGGCGGCGTACCCAGGCGGTAGTCGACGCGGTCGATCTCGTCGCCCGCGGCGCCGCCCCCGCTGCTGCCGAAATCGCCGATGATCTCGTCCTCCACGCCGTCGAACATGAAGGCGACGCGCGAATCATGGCTTTCGGGCCGCCGGCGGTAATAGGAAGAGGCGTCGAACCCGGTCGCGGTCGTGCCGATGCCGGTCAGCGTCTGCGGCGCGATGCCGATGCGGCGCCAGGTGCCGCCGTATTCGCCGGTATAGCTGTGGTAGCTCTCGCCCGCCGGCGTCTCGCTGTAGCGGGCGCCGGTCTCGGTCCGGCGCAATTCCATCAGCCAGGGCTTCTCGGGATGGTAGGCGCAGCGCCAGTAGAAGCCGTTGCCGCCCATGTACATGAGGCGGCCGCCCTGACCCTGATACGCCACCATCGCCTGCCACATGCGCGTGGTCCAGTACTCGGGATGCGCGCCGGTCATGACGACCTTGTAGCCCTCCAGCGCCTGCAGGCCCTCGGCGTGCAGCATGTCGTCCGTGATGACGTCGTAGTCGAAGCCCTTTTCATCCAGCCAGTCCAGGAAATGCGTGTCGCCATTGAGCGACCAGGTGCGGCATTGCAGGTGCATGCTGAAGACCGGACGCAGGCGCGAGGCGTAATAGACGCCGTAGCCGTCCGAATGCGTGTCGTACATGGACAGGCCGAGCTCGCGGTGTTCGCCCAGGTAGGTCTCCCAGGGATACAGGACCATGAAGTTGCCCGACTTCATTTCCATGCCTTCTTCGTCCAGACGATAGTGCGAGTTCGAGTACGCCATGTAGGTGGCCGTTGACGCCAGGAACGCGATCCGCTTGCGCGGACCGCCCGCCTTCGGCCGCACGATGAAGGTGATGCGCTCCTGCTCTCCCGCCGCGCCGGTGAGGCGCGCCGCGTACAGGCCGCTGGGCAGATCGTCAGGCACGGTCAGGCTGAAATCGGTTTCCCAGCCCGCGTCTTCCAGCGTGTCGTCGTGGAAGTGCAGCGCGGCGAAATGGTCTGGACGCTCGCGCCAGAACATGACGCTGGAATCCCAGCGCAGGCCGGGCACGCCGCGCGCGGGCAGGTTCTCGATGCGCCCCTCGGACCAGGGCCTGGCCGCGTCGACGATCACATCACTGTCGATGCGCTGCGAAAAATCCCAGGAAACCAGGGGCGGCGCGGCATGGCGGCGCGCCGGGGCCTCGACGCGCAGCTGCGCCAGGTCGGCATCGTCCGCGGCATACGGCAGCAGCGTGGGTGAATCGAGCCGGCCGTTGTAGTGGCGGGCATAGCGCGGAAACGGCTTGCCGGTGGCGGCCGCGCCCATCGTCAGCGGCAGACCCGCCAGCGCGGCCGGATCCACCGCCGCCAGCCGGCCGCTGGCCTGCGCATGAGAATCCACGGCCAGCAAGGGGTTGGCGGGAATCTGCCGCAGCGCGACCGTCCCCGCGTCCAGATCCAGGCTCACCGCCACCAGGTACCACTGCCTCACGGTCATGGACAGCGCGAGCGTGAGACGTTCGCTCTGGCCCCCGCTGCCCTGCTCCCAGAACAGACAGCCGTCGCGGTCCAGGCCCAGCACGTAGCCGACGCGCGCGGCCTCGTCCCAGCGCGACAGGATCGCCTGATCGCCGCCATTGCAGGGCAAGGTCGGCATCACCGCCAGGATCCAGCTCTTGCAGCCCGAGGCTGGCTCGCTGAACGCCGGCGCCACCGCGCGAGAGCCGGTCTCCGTGCCTTGCGGACGCCCGGCGATGCCGGTGGCGATGCCAGGCAACACCACGGTTTCCTTCAGCCCCGGCGCGCCCGGCGACACGTCGCCGCTGCGGATGCGCACCAGATCGGCGTCGTAGCGCAGCGCCTGCGCACAGCTGACTTTGAATTCCATGGTCTCTCCTGGCGCGATCGTCCAGGTGCTGGGGTACCCCAGGATCTCGTACATACAGGCTCCGTCGATTGGGTTCAGGCCACGCGGCGTGGCGGCCGGCATTCAGTCCAGGTCGGACGGCCAGGGATAGGGGGAATGGATGGCCCAGCGGATCTTCAGCAAGGCCCACTGCGCGTCGGCCAGCTTGGCGTAGCGCGGCGGCGCCAGTTCGACCGGAGCGCCCCGCTCCTCGCCCAGCCTGCCGATGGCGTACTCGGAATAAGGCTTGGTGCAGACGATGACCTGCTTGCCGGCCATGGGCTCCATCCGCAAGCGGTTGAGCAGGCGGTTCAGCTTCAACGGCCGATTCTTGGTGGTGGTCGTCCTGAAGTGCTTGAGCAATTCTGCATCTTCGGGCTGGATCTCATACATATCGGGCTCCGGACATGAAAAGGGGTTCAGTGGTCGCGCTCCGGCGCGGCGAACAGCTCCAGGCCGACCGTGCGCTCCAGCAGCAGCACCAGCGCAAGCGTGAAGACGATCAGGGACGTGGCGATGGCGGCGATCACCGGGCTGGCGCTTTCCTGTATCTGCGTGAGGATGCGCACGGGCAAGGTATTGACGTCGGGCGCGACCAGGAAAACGGTGATCGTGGCCTCGTCGAACGACACGATGAAGCAGAACAGGAAGGCCGTGATCAGGCCGGGCTTGAGCATGGGCAGCGTCACGGTGCGCAGCACCTGCGCGGGCCGCGCGCCCAGGCTCATGCTGGCCTCGCCCAGCGCGGGATCCAGCTTGCGCAGGGAGTTCAGGATGGGGCGGTACGCGAACGGCAGCGTGATGATGCAATGCGCCAGCACGATGCCCAGGTACGAGCCGCTGACGCCCAGCAGGCCGAGCAGGCCCAGGAAGGCCACGCCCAGCGCCGCGTTGGGAAACACCAGCGGCAGCATGATCAGGGACTCGATCAGGCCGCTGCCCCTGATGCGGCTGCGGTCCAGCACCAGCGCGGCCAACAAGGCCGCCGAGGTGCTGATGAACGCCACCAGCAGGGCGATGCCGGCGCTGACGGCCAGCAGGCCCAGCCACTGCGCGTCGGTAAAGAATTCCAGGTACCAGCGCCACGACAGCGAGGCCAGGGGCAAGGTGAAATAGCCGGTGGAGGTGAACGACGACACCGCCACCACCAGGATGGGCAAAGGCAGGAAGCCGAACAGCAGCACCAGCAGCAAGCGGTAGAGCCAGCGCATATCAAGCTCCCATTCCGGACACGCGCGCGGCGACGCGGCGTTCAAGCCATTGCAGCGGGATGACCAGCGAGAACGCCGCGAACAGCAGAATGATCGCCATGCTGGCGGCCTTGGGGTAGTCGAAGACCTGCAGCACGTCCTGGTAGATCTGCGTGGCCAGCATGCCGTCGCGCACGCCGCCCAGCAGCAGCGGCGTAACGATGGCGCCGGTGGACAGCAGGTAGACCAGCATGGCGCCGGTAATGACGCCCGGCAGGCTCAGCGGCAAGGTGACGTGCAGAAAGGTCTTCACCGGCCCCGCCGACAAGGTTTGCGACGCCTCGTCCAGCGCGCGGTCCAGGTGCAGCAGCACCGCCAGCACCGAAACGATGAAGAACGGGCTGAAGACATGCACCAGGCCGATCACGACGCCAGTCATGTTGAAGATCAGCCGCATGGGCGTATCGATCAGGCCCAGCGACAACAGCAGCGAATTCAAGGTGCCCTTGGGGCCCAGGATCACCACCCAGCCGTAGGTGCGCACCACCACGCTGACCAGCCACGGCGTGATGACCAGCATCATCAGGAAATTCCGGTTGCCGCGGTAGCGCGCGATCGCGTAGGCGATGGGATAGCCGACCAGCACGGAGCACAGCGTGACGACCAGTGCGATCCCTATCGTGCGCCACAGCACCGCGACGTAGTCGGCCCGCGCGAAGAAACTGGCGAAGTTGCCCAGGCCGAAACCGTCTCCGGCGCGCAGCGATTCGACGACGAGATAGGCTATCCCCGTGACGAACATGAGGATCAGGATCGCCGGAGGAAGCAGCAGGATCAGCGGCGGCCGGGTCGATTTCATCGAGGCTGCTCCGGGCTTACCGGCCGGCGCCCGCCATGGCGCGCTCGACCAGCTCGATGCGCGACTTGCGGGATTCGGCGATGTAGTTCCAGTCCGGCTGGTAGAGCTGGTCGCGCAGCGCGTTCAAGGGCTGGCCCAGTTCCTTTTCCGTCGCGGGAGACAGCTTGGCCGTGCTGTTCAGCGGCAGGTAGCCGGCGATGTCGGCGATGCGCGACTGCCCTTCCGGCTGCGCCACGTAGTTCAGCCACTTCAGGTAGCTGGCGCGGCCCTGCGCCTTCTTGGGCACGACCACGATGTAGGGCAGGATCAGCGCGCCTTCCTTGGGGATGACCATCTCGATATTGGTCTGCCCGTCGCGCTTCATCTGCCAGACGCGGGTCGAGTAGTACGGGGCCGCCGTGACCTCGCCGCGCTGCAGCAGCTGGTTCATCTGCGCCATCGAGCTGTACATCGCCAGCGAGTTCTTGCCCAGCGCGGTCAGCAGGGCAAGACCCTTGGCGGTGTCGCGCTCGTTGCCGCCTTCGGCCACGGACATGATGGTCAGGTCGTAGGCCGAGCTGTACACCGGCCGGGTGACGGACAGCTTGCCCGCCCATTTGGGATCGCCCAGCGCTTTCCATGACGAGAAATCGGAGGGCTTGGCCAGGTCCTTGTTGACCGCGATGCCGTAGTAGGCGAAATAGGTGCTGACGCCGATCAGGCGTCCGCCGGGCGTCTTGAGCAGGTACTTCTCGGGCACGTTCTTCAGCGCCGGCACCTCGCTCATGTCGAAGTCTTCGAGCAGGCCGTCGCTGTACATCTGCGAGGCCTCGAAGAATGACGACAATGCCGCGTTGAATTTGGGCGCGTCCTTCTGCGCCCGCACCTGGGCCTCGGGCGTGGGCACTTCGACGATCTTCACGCCGATCCCGGTTTCCTTGGTGAAGGGCTCGGCGTAGGCCTCGCGCCATGCCGCGCCGACGCCCCCGCCCCAGGTGGCCATGGTGATTTCCTGCGCGCCGGCAGCGCCGCAAACGGCCATGAACGCGGCGGCGGTCCAGCTGGCGAATCGATGGATGCTCATTGTGCGACTCCAGTAAGAGTGAACAGCGCTAGAGGGATACGACCGAAATGCGGCTGTCGTCCCAGGTCAGTCCGACGGCTGCGCCCTGTTCGGGCAGTGACAGCCCATCCTGCGCCGGCCAGTCGGCGATCAGGCTGCGGGCGCCGGCCTGCAGCCAGACGCGGGTGTTCTGTCCGGCGTAGACGCGGCGTTCCACGTGGGCCTGCAGGCGCGCGCCGGCCGCCGACGCCAGCCTCAGGTGCTGGGGGCGCAGCGACACGCCCACGGCGCTGCCCGCGGCAAAGCGCGGCTCCGGCAGATCGAAGGCGCAGCCGAGTTCGGCGCAGTCCACGCGCGCTGCGCCGGCCTGCACCACGCCTTCGAAGAAGTTCGTGTCGCCCACGAACTCCGCGACGAAGCGGGTCTGCGGCTTTTCGTAGATGGTGGCGGGATCGCTGACCTGGTCGATCAGGCCGTTGCGGAAAACGGCGACGCGATCCGACATGGTCAGGGCTTCTTCCTGGTCGTGCGTCACGAAGATGAAGGTGGTGCCGAGCTTTTCCTGGATCAGCTTCAACTCGGTCTGCATCTGGCGGCGGATCTTCATGTCCAGGGCGCCAAGGGGCTCGTCCAGCAGCAACACGCGCGGTTCCATGACGATGGCGCGCGCCAGCGCCACGCGCTGCTTCTGCCCGCCGGAGATCTGGCCGATGTAGCGCGCGCCGTAGCCCTCCAGGCCCACCATCGCCAGCGAGCGCTCCACCTTGCCGCGTATGGCGGCCGGCGTTTCGCGGCGCATCCTCAGGCCGTAGCCGATGTTCTCGGCGACGGTGAGATGCGGAAACAGGGCAAGGTTCTGGAACACCATCCCCAGGGGACGGCGGTATGGCGGCGCGGACAGGATCGACTGCCCGTCGATCCGCACATCGCCGGAGGTGGGCGTTTCGAAGCCGGCGATGATCCGGATCAACGTGGTCTTGCCGCAGCCGCTGGGGCCCAGCAGCGTCAGAAACTCGCCTTCGCGCACATCCAGGCTGACGCCCTTCAATGCCGCCGACGCGCCGAACGTCTTGCTGACGTTCTGGATCTGGAGGATCGGCGTCCCCGCTGTTTTCTGACCCTGCCCCATGCTCACACACTCCGGCAAAACAGATGAATGAGCGCAGAATATTGGAACGGATATGCTTTGGGCAATAGTAAAATCCCGCATGAAGATTTAGTATTACCGCTAGGCGATAATTAACACCCAAAATACGGGAAAACGAGGAGCCGAAAATGCTGGAACAGGCCGAACTGGAAGTCGACGATGGCATGTTCAATCACTCGTTCGCGAGGGGACTGAAAGTCCTGTTCGCGTTCCGTGGCGCGCAAAGCGCAATGTCCTTGTCGGAAGTGGCGCAAGCCGTGGGCACCAGCGTCAGCACCGCCCAGCGCACCGTGTACACGCTGGAAAAGCTGGGGCTCATCAGCAAATCGCCCAAGACGCGCAAGTTCAGCCCCACGCTGCGGGTGCTGGAGCTGGGCTACAACTACATCGCGGCCGACCCGCTGGTCGAAGCCGCCAACCCATTCCTGGCCGAGCTGTCCAACATCACCGGGGAAACCGTCAACCTGACCGAACCCCTGGACCACGAGATGGTCTACGTGTCCCGGGTCGTGGCGGCGAAGTTCATTCCCATCCACATGCCCATCGGCAGCCGCATCCCGATGTACTGCACGGCCAGCGGCCGCGCCTATCTGGGCGCACTGCCGGAAGACGCCGCGCAGGCCATCCTGGACGCCTCGCCGCTACAGCGCCATACGCAGTGGACCGAGACCGATCCGGCCAGGTTGATGGAGATCGTCCGCCAGGCGCGGCGCGAAGGCATCGCGCACAACAAGGAAGAACTGTTCCTGGGCGACATGACGATTGCCGCGCCCATCATGGGCCAGCGCGGCACGCCCGTTGCCGCCGTGCATATCGTGGCGCCGACCAGCCGCTGGACCCTTGAAGAGGCGCTGGCGCGGCTGGGTCCGCTGGTGTTCGACTGCGCCCGCGGCATCAACAATTCGGTGCGCGCGTTCACCTGACGGCCGCCGAGCTGGCGGTCCGCGTTTCAGGTCTATCCAGGCCCGGGCCGGCGAGCCGCGCTACAGGTCGATCCAGGCGCGGGCCCGCGGGAAGTAGAGCGCCGCGCGGGCGGCGCGGCCGTCCAGGGCGGTGACTTGGGCGCAATAGCGCAACAGCTGGTCGCCGTGGCGTTGCCGCATGCGAGTGGCAAACGCGTCTGGCGCCTCGCCCGGATGCGGCCTGCCGGTCTTGTAGTCGACGATGAGCCAGCCGTCCTCGGTGCTGAGCGCCAGGTCGATCACCGACACCTTCCCGGCGGCATCGATCAGCGGCCATTCGCGGCGCGCGCCGGATTGCGACAGCAGCCACAGGCCGCGCTCATCGGCCAAGGTCGCCTGCAGGGTTTCCAGCACCGCCTCGGAGGCCGCGTCGGCCTGGCTCGCGGGTATGCCCGCGCGCGTCAGCTGGCGGCGCATGGCGGGCAGGCGTTCAGCCAGCGCCTGTGCGGGCCAGGCCTGCGCGCCGTCCTGGCCGATGCGCGCCAGCCAGGCGTGCGACAAGGTGCCAATGGCGGCGTCATAACCGGCTTCCAGCTGCCACGCCGGATGTTCCCCGCCCTCGCCCCAGACGCCGCGCGCCGCGGCGCCAAAACCCGGACTGACCGAGACGTCCGCCAGGCTCGCCAGCTGCGCCAGCCCGGCGCGGTCCACCCGCCGCAAGGGTTCGCCCTGCCACTCGGGACCGTCGGCTTCCTGCACGAGCGTTTCGCCGTCCAGCGATGGCGGAACCGGCGCCTGCAGGCAAGGCCACAAGCGTCCCAGCAGGCTGGCGGACGACGGCGTCTTGACCTGGCCGCTGGCCTCGTCCACCGACACGTGGCCCACCAGATGCAGGCGCTTGCGCGCCCGCGTTGCCGCCACGTACAGCAGGCGATCGATCTCGTAGGAGGCGCGGCGCGCCTCGCGCGCGCCCAGATAGCGCGACAAGGGGTCGGCCTCGGTTTCGGCGCGCGGCTTGACCGGGCCGAACAGCACGCGGCCGCCGCTTTGCTCGAAGCGCACCAGCGGCGCCTGATCGCCGCGCGGCGCGCGGTGCAGGCCGTACAGGATCACGGTTTCGAATTGCAGGCCCTTGGACTTGTGCATGGTCATGATCTCGACCGCGCCCTCGTCTTCGTCCGCCGCGTCCGGCGCCGCGAACAGCCGCGCGATGCCCGAGTCCAGCGCCGCGACGTCGATGGCGCCATGCGGCGCCAGGCGCTCGATCAACTGGAACAGGCTTTCGGCGTCGTTAGCCACGGACAGGCCGGCGTACAACGCAGGGCCGCCCAGGCGGCGCCACAGCGACTCCACCCAGGCCGCGAACGGCATGGCGCCCGAGGCATTGCGCTTGTCGAGCAGGATGCCGGCCACCTGGCGCAAGCGCTCGAATTCGTCAGAGCCGAGCACGGCCTGCGCGGACGGCGTCTCCGGCGCTTCCGGCGCCGCGTCGAACAAGGAGCCCTGCGGCGCGCTCGGGGGCGCGGCGGGCGCGGCCTGTGGCGCAACGCGCAGCGCGCGCTCCAGCAACACCGGCACCGGGGTGATGTGATCGTCGCCGAACAGGCGTTGCAGCGAGGTCAGCGTCAGGCCGCAATACGGCGCGCGCAAAACCGACAGCCACGCCAGGCGGTCGCCCGGATGGGACAAGGCCCGCACCAGCTGCACCAGGTCCGCCACCACCGGCCGCAAGGCCAACGGCACCAGATCCACCGCCCGGCAGCGTATGCCCTCCTGCGCCAGCCGGCGGGTCAGGTTGCCCAGGTGGCTGCGCGCCCGCACCAGCACCGCGACGGGGTGTTTGGCGCCCTTGTGGTCGATCAGGGCCTGGCGCACCAGGCCCACCGCGATGTCCTCGGCCTGCGTTTCCGCCGGGGCCGCGCCTTCGCGCGACCAGGCCGGATGGAAGCGCACGGCGGGCTCAGGCAAGGCTTCGTGAAAAGCGGTGGACGGGCTGTAGGCAATGGCGCCCGCCGCCGCGTCGCTGCGGCGCGGCAGCAATTGCACGAACGACCGATTGACCCATTCGACGATGCCCGCCTGCGAGCGGAAGTTGTCGGTCAGGTTGAGGAAATCCGGCTGCAGTTCGCCCACGCCGATGTCGGCGACTTCCAGGAACAGGCCCACTTCCGCCTTGCGGAAACGGTAGATCGACTGCATGGGATCGCCCACCAGGAACAGGCTGCGGCCATCGCCCTGCTGCCAGCCCGAGGTCAGCGTGCGCAGCAGGTCCAGCTGGGTCTGGCTGGTGTCCTGGAACTCATCGATGAGCAGATGGCGGATCGAGGCGTCCAGCTTCAACAACAGTTCGCCCGGATCGTCGGCGCTGCCCAGCGCGGCAGCGGCGCGCTGCGCGATCTCGATGAAATCGACCTCGCCCGTGTCGGCAAAGCGCAGCCGCAGCTGCGCCACCGCCAACGCCAGCGTCATCAGCTGCGCGCCCAGCACTTCCCATTGCGCATCGGTGAAATGCGGCGCGGGCACGTCGCGCACGGCGTGCAGGCGGCGCACCCAGGCGGCATCGGCGTCGGCGGCCTCCAGCCAGGCCACGAACGGCTCCTTGTGCGCGCACTTGGCCGGAAAGCCCAGGTTCTTGTTGACGGTCTTGCGCAAGGAACCGGTACCCGTCAGCAGCAGGTGCGCCACGGCCTGCCATTGGTCCAGGAATTCAGCATCCGGCGGCAGCTCTTCCGTCCAGTCCCGCAGCGCCAGCAGCTTGCTTTCCGCTTCCCCGTCCTGCAGGCTGGCGGCAGCCAGGCGCGCCGGCCCGCTCAAGGCCTCGGCCCAGCCATAGGGCATGGCCTCGCTGAGCTCGTCCAGGTCTTCGCCTATGGCCTCGGCCAGCATGGCTTCCATGCCGGCGCGGTCTGAGCCGTGGCGCAGCAGCGGCAGCCATTGGTCGCGCTGCCCCAGCATGTCGGCGATGGCGTCCTTGGCCGCCTGCACGTCCACATCCAGGTGCTTGAGCAGGATGCGCACGGCCTCGTAGTCGTCGGCCAGGTCCAGCGTGGCGCGCGCGGCGGCTTCGTAGTGCGCGCGCGCGTCGTCGGTGATCTCGGGCATGCCGCCCAACTCCGACAGCCACGGCATGCTGCGCACCAGGCCCGCGCAAAACGAGTCAATGGTGCGGATGGCCAGGCGCGCGGGATGCTCCAGCAGATGCCAGCCCTGCTCCGCGTTGCGCGCCAGCGCGGCGCGCGCCAGTTCCCAGCTGCGGCGTTCGTGCATGGCCTCGGGCGCGGCATCCAGCCCGCGGCGCAGCTTGCTGAGCACGCGCGCATGCATTTCCGACGCGGCCTTGCGCGTGAAGGTGATGGCGACGATTTCTTCCGGGCGGTTCACGGTCGCCAGCAGCGCCAGGATGCGGTCCGTCAGCAGTTCGGTCTTGCCGGAGCCGGCCGGCGCCTGCACCAGGAACGAGCGGGTCGGGTCCAGCGCGTCGGCGCGCGCGGCGTGGTCGTGCGGCAGGCGTTCTTGTTCAGCCATGGCTCATGCGTCCTCATCGTCCAGATGCAAACGCAGGAACGGCAATGCATCGCAGTATTTCAGGTCGTCGCGGCGATATGCAACGTTGGCCGCGTAGCCCGCGGCGTACTCGTCGGCCAGCGCTTCGATGGCCGTGCGCCAGCGCTGCCGTATGTCCGGCCAGGACAGGCCGTCGAAGTACTTGCTGTCGCTGGCCAGCGTGACGCCGGGCACGCCCAGATCCTCGTCGGCCAGGCCTTGCGCGGCAACCTGCCGCGCGTGGATCTGCGCCAGCACCAGGCCGGCCACTTCGCCGCCCGCGGCGTCCGCCAGCACCGAGGCATAGAACGGCAGCTGCACGTTCACGGGCCGGTTGCGCGACCAGTCCGGCTCGGGCTTGGCCGCCGCCACGCCGGTCTTGTAGTCGACGATGACGTTGCGGCCATCGCCCAGCGTGTCGATGCGGTCCAGGCGCAATTTCAGGTTGAGCGCGCCGCGCTGCCACTGGTGGTTCTTTTCCACCTGCGCCACGGCGAAGGGCAGGCGTTCCGCCTCCATGTCCAGCCACGACGCCAGCACGGCCTGCGCGCGCTGGCATTCCAGCGCGCGCAAAGCCGGGGCGTAGTCCTTCAACTCTTCGTCCGCGGCCTGCGCCACCGCCTGCTCCAGCAGGGCGGGCAGGCGGCCCGTGGCCATGACCTCATGCAGCGCGTCCTGGTCCGGCATCATGCCCCACACCAGTTCCAGCGCCTTGTGCAGGAACTGGCCGCGCACGTTCACGGTGGCCGCATCGGCGTAGGGCGCCATCTCGCGCCCGCCCAGCCTGTGCCGCACGAAGGCCCACAGCGGATTGCGCGCCTGCGTGTCCAGCACGTCCAGGCCGCCGCCGCCACGGTTGCCGGCCGCCAGGGGCGGCCCTTGCGTGTCGTCCAGCGCTTCCTGCGGCAAGGCCTCCAGCGTTTCCATCGCGGCGGGCTTCCAGTCAGTGAGCGTTGCGGCCGCGATCAGCGGCGAGGGGCGCAACTCGCGCTCGCCGTCCATGTGCGCATGGCTGACGATGATCTCGGGCGCGCAGCGGCACAGCGCGGCGTACATGCCTTCGGCCCATTCGCGTTCGCGCTCCGGCGTGGCGCGCGGCGCCTTGGCCTGGCGCAGCACCGCCAGCGGCAACAGCGGATTGGGCTTGGGCGACGCGGGCAGCACGTCGTCGGTCAGGCCCAACATCCAGACGCCGTCCCAGTAGCCCCCTTCGGCCTCCAGCAAGCCCAGCACGTCCAGGCGCGCCAGCGGGTCGCGTTGCGGCTGGAAGGACGCGGAACGCGCCACGCTTTCCAGCAGGTTCACCGCAGCCACGCCGCCCAGCCGGCCGGCGGCCGGCGCCAGCGCCGAGAAGCTGCCCAGCGCATCGCCCAACGCGCCCATGACCTGATAGCCGACGCTGTCCAGCACGCCCTCTCCGGGAAAGCCCAGCGCCATCAGCGCGGCCTTCATGCGCAGCATCCAGACGTCGCAGGTGGCCTGGCGGCCGCCCTGCGTCCAGATTTCCATGGCCTGGTTCCAGGCCGGCGCCAGCAGCGGCAGATCCGCCAGCAGCTTGCGCCAGTCCTGCGGGCTGACATGCAGCTGCGCCTGGCGCCGCCAGCGCGCATCGATCGAAGCCAGCCGCGCGCGGTCGCGCACGTCGCCGGCGCAATGCCCGCCCGACAGCGCCGCGCCCAGCACCTCGACGCCGCAGCCCTTGCCCGGCGCGCATTCGGCCAGGGCGCGCAGCCAGGCCAGCGCGGCCCGCGCCATGGGCCATTCGTTCAGCGGCCGGCCCACCGCCACGTTGAAGGCATATGCGGGCTCGCCGTTGCGCCCGGCCAGGGCCTGGCTCAGCACGCGCCGCGCGAAAGGCGATTCCGCCTCCAGTTGCGGCGAAACGATGGCATAGCGGCCATGCGGATGCGCCTTCAGGCGCTCGGCCGCCCAGGCTGCCGCGGCGCGCCATTCCGCGCCCTGGTCCGCGGCCTCGTAGCGGCTCGCCGCCGTCTCGGTGCGCTGGGCGTCGCGCCATTGCGCAATAACGGCGCCCTGCTCTTCAAAGGCGCGCAGCAAGCGGCGAAACCGCGGCGACATGTCCGTGAATCCCGCCAGCACCAGCTGTTGCGGGATCGCCAGGCGCCCCTGCTCCAGGGCCCGCAGCACGCGCGCGTAACCCTGGTTCGCGTCCTCGGCGTCGATGCCCGCCAGCGCCTGGCGGTAGCGCGCGCGCCATTTCGCGAAGCCGCGGTATTCATCGGTATCCGCGCCCGACGGCACCTGCAGCGCCCATTCATCCATGAGCAGGTCCGCGTCCATGGACAAGCGCGCGGCCTGGCTCGCGTCCAGCAGGACGCGCTCGGCCTCTTCCGCGCGGATCGCCTCGGTCCACACCAGCTGCGTGGCGAAGCTGTCCAGCCGGTAGGCGGGCACGTCGTCATCGGTCTCGAACGCGAGCTCGTTGGCGGCATCGGCCAGCCACGCGGACAGCGGCAGGATGCGCGGCAATTCGCTGACCTGGCGTTCCTGGCGCAGCAGTCCGGCCAGCTCCAGCGTGAGACGGCGCGACAGGCGGTTGTTCACCGTCAGCACCAGCGTGTCGGCGGCGGGCATGCCGCCGATGTCCGGCAGCGATAGATCGGGATAGGAAAGCGATGAGTCCTGCATGGGCACCCGCGGCGCCCGCCTGGAGGCGGGGCGCAATGATGGAAGAAATACCGCCGTAGGATACCGCGAGGCAGAACGGAAAACGCGCCTAGAAGCCGCAGAGCGCGGCCAGGTTTTCCCAGTGGATCTGCATTTCCGGCGTGGTGTAGCCCCAGAACGCCAGGCCCAGGACGGCGACCAGCGCCAGCACGCCCGCGGCGCGCCAGCCGCGGTGGCGGCGGGCGGCGGGCGCGGAGCGGGTCGGGGATGCCATCATCGATCCTGAAAAGCCTGGTCTCATGCCGCGGCCGGCTGCGCCACCGGCTGTTCGCGCACCGGCAGGCACAGCAGCGCGGCGACGATCGCCAACGCCACGCCCAGCCACCAGACCGCGTCATAGTTGCCGGTCTTGGCATAGGCGTATCCGCCCAGCCACACGCCGATGAAACTGCCCAGCTGATGGCCAAGGAAGACGATGCCGGACAAGGTGGCCGCGTAGCGCAGGCCGTAGATCTGGCCGATCAGGCCCTGCGTCAACGGCACGGTGCCCAGCCAGAACAGGCCCATCCACGCCGCAAAGACGTACAGCACCCATGGCGACAGCGGCATCCACAGCAGCAACAGAATGCCGAAGGCGCGCATGCCGTACACCACGGCCAGAAGACGCTTCTTGCTGTACTTGCCGCCCAGCTTGCCTGCGTAGAACGAACCGAACACGTTGAACAGGCCGATCAGCGCGATGGCGGTGGCGCCCTGCCCCGCGGTCAGGCCGCCGTCGGTCACGTAGGCCGGCAGGTGCAGCGTGATGAAGGCGGTATGGAAGCCGCAGACGAAGTAGCTCCAGAACAGGAAGTGGAACGAGGGATGGCGCACCGCCTGCTTGACCGCCGAGGCCAGCGATTGCTGCGGCCCGGTGTGGGCCTGCGGACGTCCGCGCAGGAAATAGGCCAGCGGCGCGCCGCAAGCGACGAACAGCGACAGCACCCACAGCGCGCCCGGCCAATCCAGGCCGGTAATCAGCGCCTGACCGGTGGGCACCACCGCGAACTGGCCCAGCGAACCGCCGGCGCTGGCGATGCCCATGGCCGTGCTGCGGTAAGCCGGCGGCACGGCGCGCGCCACCACGGGCAGGATCACCGGAAAGGTCGTGCCGGCCTGGCCCAGCCCGACCAGCACGCCGGCCGTCAGGTAGAGCATGGTTTCGTCGGTGGCGAAGCGCGTGCCTATCATGCCCAGCATGTACAGCAGCGCGCCCAACGCAATGGTGCGGCCCGAGCCGTAGCGGTCGGCCAGGATGCCCATGAAGATACAGGCCACGCCCCACACCAGGTTCTGCAGCGCGAAGGCCATCGAGAACACCTCGCGCCCCCAGCCCTGCGCCAGCCCCATCGGCTGCATGAAGAGCCCGAAAGTGGCGCGCACGCCCATCGCGAGCAGCACCACCAGCGTGCCCACGATCAGGGTACGTATGAAATTCGTTTCGGTTTGGTTAGACATGAAACCCGTTTTTCGTTGTTTTGGTTCGCCGCCCCCTCCTCGGGGCGGTCCGGCGCTTGGCGCGGGACTCGGACATCATATACAAATAGCCTGCGCGGCCCGGCAATAGCCATGCCGGAGGCCGGGTCCGGAACCCCGGGCTGCGCGCCCTTCTGATTTGGGACTCGCGCCGCCTGCTGATAGACTTGCGTCCTGCGCCGAAGCCCGGACCGCCAGTGATAAACTCAGGCCCGGAAGATTCGCAGCGATATCAAGGCCTTAGAAAGCAGTCACGGCATTTTTTCTGCCCCTGCCGCCTGATCCGGAATAGTCTCGCCGTAGTTAAATGGATATAACCGGCCCCTCCTAAGGGTCAATTGGTGGTTCGATTCCACCCGGCGAGGCCACCTCCAACGTCGGTTCCGGCGTTCTCCTCTCCTCCAGACTCCCCGTCCGCTTGACGCGATTACCTCCCTCATGGGGGCGTTTTGCCGTGGGCGGCATGGACGCAAAAGTCTCATATTCAGCAGGATGAGGGTTAATCCGGGCTACGCTCACGCGCGGCGTGCCGTTAGTTTCTCGGACTTGTCTTGTGACGAATTGAAGCTACGTCAATACGTCACTCTTATTTTTTTCGACGATGATAGCGAATCGTCTTGCGCGCAACTTGAAATTGCTGTTTAAATTCGACGCGTAAGCCTCTAATTCATCTGGATTTTTTCTGACCCGACGAAACGCCGGCTTAAGAAACATTTCTTCACAGACTGACAAGCCAGCTCAAACCATGGCATTTTCCTGGAAACGTGCGATTGCGAACGCGATAGCGCCTGTGGCGCTGGCGGTGTGCGCGCTCCTGCCCCCCGCCGCGCAAGCCGCGAAGAATTCAGACCCTTGCAAGACCAACGCCAAGTCGGCGGCCTGCAAGGCGCAACAAGCCAAGAAACCCCCGGCCGCCAAAGCCGGCTCCGGCAAGAGCGCGGCCGCCAAGCAGGCCGCCCCCGCCGCCAAGAAGGCTCCCCCCAAATCCACCGCCGGCAAGAAGGCCGCGCCTCCCAAGGGCGGCAAGCAGGTCGCCGCCAAGGGCACGCCGCCCAAGAAGGGCGCCGCCGGCAAGAATGGCAAGCCGAACAAGCCGTCGCGCGCGCAACGCACGGCAGCGGCCGCCGCCGCAGGCTCGGCCGCCATGCCGCCGCCCGCCACCTCGGTGCGGGCCGAGGCCGCTGCCCTGCGTTCCACCACCGCCTACGTGCAGGACCTGGAAACCTCCACGGTCATCTTCGCCAAGAACGAAAACGTGGTGCGTCCCATCGCGTCCATCTCGAAGCTGATGACCGCCGTCGTGGTGGTAGACGCCAACCTGCCCATGAACGAAATGCTGGAGATCACCGACGAAGACGTCGACGGCCTCAAGCACACCACCTCGCGCCTGCGCGTGGGCACCAAGCTGTCGCGCGGCGACATGTTGCACCTGGCGCTGATGTCCTCCGAGAACCGCGCCGCCAACGCGCTGGGCCGCCACTATCCCGGCGGCCTGCCCGCCTTCGTGGCCGCCATGAACGCCAAGGCGCAGGCGCTGGGCATGACCAGCACCCGCTTCATCGAACCCACCGGCCTGTCCAGCGACAACGTCTCGTCGCCGCATGACCTGGCCCGCCTGCTGCGCGCCGCTTCCCAGCGCCCGCTGATCCACCGCTATTCCACCGACACCGAGTACGACGTCGAGATCAACAACCGCACGCAGACCTTCCGCAATACCAACCTGCTGGTGCGCAAGCCCGACTGGGACATCAAGGTGTCCAAGACCGGCTACATCAACGAAGCAGGCGAATGCCTGGTCATGCTGGCCCGCATCAACGGCCGCGACCTGGCCATCGTGCTGCTGGATTCGCAAGGCAAGCTGTCGCGCATCGGCGATGCCGTGCGCATCCGCCGCATCGTGCAAAGCGAAGTGGCGATGGCGTCGGCCCAATCCGGCGGCTGAACGCCGGACGCAACGCGCGGCAACGAACAAAGGGCCCGAACATTTCGGGCCCTTTGCTTTTGCGCCGCCGCCTGGGTGGCGTGGCGCGGACTTATGCGGCCTTGCGCTTGGGACGCAGGGGCTGGGCGTCGTACAACGTGGGCGGCAGGCCTTCCAGGACGGCCTGGGGATTGAGCGAGCGGATCGGCACGGCCGCGTCCAGCGGGATTCGGCCTTCCGCCTGCAGCAGCTGGTAGCGCAGGCAGCAGACGCGCAGGAAGGACGTGAAATTCGCGGCCTCGCCGCGATACTCGATCAGTTCGTCATACAAACGTTCGATCAGCTGCGTCACGCGCATGCCGTCACGGCCGGCGATTTCCTCCAGCACCTGCCAGAACAGCCTTTCGAGCCGCAGGCTGGTGGCCACGCCGTGCAGCCGCAGGGAACGCGTTTCGGGCGTGTAGGACTGTTCGCTGGCGCGGATGAAGATTTCACACATGGGAACTCCTGGAACTCGAAGCCGGACATTACGCCCGGGCCGAGACGTCTATAGCGGCCACTGTAAGCCGTCAGCCTCGCCCCCGGCAAGGCGCAGCGCAACAGCGGACGCCGCCTGCTTTCTGCAACCACACGTTTCTGGCGTCGGCCCGAGGCCACCTGGGTTGATATAAATCATGGTCGGGAAAGCGTCCGCGTTCGAGCATAAGAATCTTGATCAGACTTCGGAGGCAGTGATGGATAAAACCATGAAAGCAGCGGTTGCACGAGCATTCGGCAAGCCCCTGGCAATCGAAGAAGTCGCGGTGCCGCGCCCGGGTCCGGGCGAATTGCTGGTGAAGATCGAGGCCTGCGGCGTGTGCCATACGGACCTGCACGCGGTCGAAGGCGACTGGCCCGTCAAGCCCAACCCGCCCTTCATTCCCGGCCACGAAGGCGTAGGCCACGTCGTGGCGGTGGGTGCGGGCGTCACCCATGTGAAGGAAGGCGACCGCGTGGGCATCCCCTGGCTGTACTCGGCCTGCGGCCACTGCGAGCACTGCCTGGGCGGCTGGGAAACGCTGTGCGAACAACAGAAGAACGCCGGCTACTCCGTGAACGGCGGCTTCGCCGAATACGCACTGGCCGACGCCAACTATGTGGGCCTGCTGCCCAAGAATGTCGGCTTCGTCGAGGTCGCGCCCGTGCTGTGCGCCGGCGTCACCGTCTACAAGGGCCTGAAGATGACGGATACCCGACCCGGCAACTGGGTCGTGATCTCCGGCATCGGCGGACTGGGCCACATGGCCGTGCAGTACGCCAAGGCCATGGGGCTGAACGTGGCCGCGGTGGACATCGACGACGCCAAGCTGGACTTCGCCCGCCGCCTGGGCGCGGAAGTCACGGTCAACGCCAAGACCGCCGATCCCGCCGCGTATCTCAAGCGCGAGATCGGCGGCGCGCACGGCGCACTGATCACGGCGGTATCGCCCAAGGCCTTCGAGCAGGCGCTGGGCATGGTGCGACGCGGCGGCACCGTGGCGCTCAACGGGCTGCCGCCGGGTGATTTCCCCTTGTCGATCTTCGACATGGTGCTCAACGGCGTCACCGTGCGCGGCTCCATCGTCGGCTCGCGCCTGGACCTGCAGGAATCGCTGCAATTCGCCGAAGAGGGCAAGGTCCACGCCACCGTGGCCACCGAAAGCCTGGAGAACATCAACGACGTGTTCGACCGCATGCGCCGCGGCCAGATCGAAGGCCGCATCGTGCTCGATTTCGCCTGATCGGCAGTCAGCAACGGCAAAGCGCCTGGGGCGGCATGACTGCCGCCCCAGGCGCTTTTTTCTTGCCGCAGAGGCCCGTCCAGGGGGAACAAACCTCCGTGAGGGCACAACAAGCGCGCGCAGCGTCGCGGCTCTTATTGACGCGGAAGGATCAGGGCGTGATCTTCGTGCCCAGCACCGCCAGGAACTGCGACATCCAGGCCGGATGCGCGGGCCAGGCCGGCGCCGTCACCAGATTGCCATCGGTGTAGGCCTGGTCGATGCCGATCTCGGCATAGGTGCCGCCCGCCAGCCGGACTTCCGGCGCGCAGGCCGGATAGGCGGAGCAGGTGCGCCCCTTCAGGATGCCCGCGGCCGCAAGCAGTTGCGCGCCATGGCAGACCGCCGCGATCGGCTTGCCCGCCTTGTCGAAGGCGCGCACGATGTCCAGCACCTTTTCGTTCAAGCGCAGGTATTCCGGCGCGCGTCCGCCCGGAATCACCAGGCCGTCGTAGGACGAGGGCTCGACGCGGTCGAAGTCGAAGTTCAGCGCGAAATTGTGGCCGCGCTTCTCGGTATAGGTCTGCGCGCCCTCGAAGTCATGGATGGCGGTGGCGATGGTGTCGCCGGCCTTCTTGTCCGGGCATACCGCGTGCACCGTGTGCCCCACCGTCAGCAGGGTCTGGTACGGCACCATGGTCTCGTAGTCTTCGGCGTAGTCGCCGACCAGCATCAACAGTCGCTTGCTCATGTTCGTCTCCTAGGGGATGGCGGAAAGCCGGTTCAGCGCCCGTGGCCGGGCTCCGGTTCTTGATCTGCGCCCCTATTGTGGCGCCGCCTTCGGCCCGGGAGGTGGTATGGGGATACCACGCCCGCGCGAGCCCCCTACTCCAGCGCGACCGACACGCCCTTGGCGCCCAGCAGCGTGACCAGCACCTTGGGGTCGATGCCGATCAGATATCCGCGCCGCCCGCCGTTGATGTAGACCACCGGATAGTCCAGCACCTCGGCCTCGACCCACACCGGCATTTTCTTGCGCGTGCCGAAGGGCGAGGTGCCGCCCACCTGGTAGCCCGAGTGGCGCTGCGCCACCTCGGGCTTGCAGGGCTCGACCCGCTTCAGCCCTGCCTGGCGCGCCAGGTTCTTGGTGGAGACTTCGCGGTCGCCATGCATGACCACGATCAGCGGCTTGGCGGACTCGTCCTCCATCACCAGCGTCTTCACCACCGCATGGGGGTCCAGCCCCAGTTGGCGCGCGGCTTCGCCCGCGCCGCCGTGGTCGACGTACTCGTATGTGTGTTCCGTGTAGGCCACCTTGTTCTGCTTGAGGAACTGGGTGGCGGGCGTTTCGGAAACGTGGCGGGCTTTGCTCATGGGAATGCGTGATCGGAGATGAATGGAGACGGCGCGGCTTAGCCGCGCGGATGATGCGCCGCGTGCAGCGCCTTCAGGCGTTCGCGCGCGACGTGCGTGTAGATCTGCGTGGTGGAGATGTCGGCGTGGCCCAGCAGCATCTGCACCACGCGCAGGTCGGCGCCATGGTTCAGCAAGTGCGTGGCGAAGGCGTGCCGCAACACGTGCGGCGACAGCGGCGCGTGCACGTCGGCCAGCACGGCGTACTTCTTCACCAGCTGCCAGAAGGCCTGGCGCGACATGGCTTCGGCGCGGCCGGTGATGAAAAGCGCGTCGCTCACGCGGCCCGCCGCCAGCTCCGGCCGCCCGGTCTTCAGATAGCGGTCGATCCAGTGCGCGGCCTCCGCGCCCAGCGGCACCAGCCGGTCCTTGCCGCCCTTGCCCAGCACCACGCGCACCACGCCTTCGTTCAGGCTCACGTCCAGCGTGCGCACGCCCACCAGTTCGGACACGCGCAGGCCGGTGGCGTACAGCGTTTCCAGCATGGCGCGGTCGCGCAGGCCGCGGGCCTGCTCCAGATCCGGCGCCCGCAACAACGCGTCCACCTGCTGCTCGGACAGGGTCTTGGGCATGCGCGGCGGCTGCTTGGCGGCGATCAGGGTCAGGCAGGGATCGCGTTCGGCGCGATGTTCTCGCAGGGCCCAGGCATAGAAACGGCGCAGCGCGGCCAGCCGGCGGTTGGCGGTGGTGGCGCGGGTTTCTTCGTGGCGGAAGGCGAACCAGGCTTCGATGTCGGCCTTGCCGGCGTCGCGCAAGGGCTTGGCGGGTCCGGCGGGCAGCGCCTGCGCCTGCGCGGCGTCGCCATGGCGGTCGGCCATCTCGCGCGCATAGGCTTCCGGGTCTTCCAGCCAGCGGGCGAAGCCGGTCAGGTCGCGCCGGTAGGCGGCCAGGGTGTTGGCCGAGAGGCCGTCCTCGAGCCAGACGGCGTCGATGAAGGCGTCGATATCGGCCTGGGATTCAAGCGGCGGGCGGGTTGCGGGCATGCCTGATTCTACGGCTCAGCGTTCGCCCACGCCCGCGGCGGCCGACTTCAGCCAGCTCTCGAACAGCTTCAAGGCCTCGGAGCGCTCGCTGCGCAGCGGATAGCCGAAGTAATAGCCCTGGCTGACCGCCAGCGACTGCGGCACGGGCATCACCAGCGTGCCCTGGTCCAGCGCGGGCTGGGCCAGGAAGCGCGGCATCAGCCCCACGCCCAGCCCGGCCTGCACGGCGGCCATCACCATGGTGAAGAGTTCGTAGCGCGGCCCGCCCGCGGCCTGCGGACCGTACAGATGGCTGTTGGCGCCGTACCACTGGCGCCAGGCGTCCGGGCGCGAGGCCAGGTGCAGGTGCGTCATGCCGGACAGCGCGCTAACGCCGGGATCCGGCGTGCGCCTGGCCAACTCCGGCGCGCATACCGGCACCAGTTCACGCTCGGGGAACAGCAACACGCCCTGGGTGCCGGGCCACAATCCGTCGCCGTGATACAGCGCGCCATCGAAGGGCTGGTCCTTGAACTGGAACGGCAGCGTGCGCACCGACAGGCTGACCGTGATGTCGCCATGTTCCCGCTGGAAGTCCGCCAGGCGCGGTATCAACCAGGTGGTCGCCAGCGTGGGCACCACGGCAATGTGGATGCTGCGGCCCATGCCGGTGCGGCTGACCAGGCCAAAGGTGTCCTTTTCGATCTGGTCCAGGTGGTGGCGGATGCGGCCGGCGTATTCCGCCCCGTGGTCGGTCAGCACGATGCGCCGGCGCACCCGCGTGAACAGCTGCACGCCCAGGCGCGCCTCCAGGCTGGCCACCTGCCGGTAGACCGCGCTGTGGGTCAGGGACAGTTCCTCGGCCGCGCGGGAAAAGCTGCCCAGGCGGGCCGAAGCTTCAAACGCCTGCAGGGCGCTCAGGTTGGGGATGCCGTTTCTCATGGAGCGGGAACCGGTACTGCCGGCCGGGCGGCGCCGCCTTCAGGGGCGTGGCGCTTGCCGCGGCGCAACATGACAGGTCGTGCCGGTGGGTCAATAGATTGTGCAATTTTATCAATTGCCTTGTGCGATCAAGGAACATTATGCTCGGATGTCCTAATCTCGGCTCATCATGACTACCACCCCCATGTCCCAGCAAGAATCCCGTCTCGGCGGACACATCCTGGTCGACCAGTTGGTTGCGCAGGGTGTCAAACACGTTTTCTGCGTTCCCGGCGAAAGCTATCTGGCGGTGCTGGACGGCCTGCACGATGCGGATATCAAGGTCACGGTGTGCCGCCAGGAAGGCGGCGCGGCCATGATGGCCGACGCCCACGGCAAGCTGACCGGCGAGCCCGGCATCTGCATGGTGACCCGCGGCCCGGGCGCGTCCAACGCGCTGGCCGGCGTGCACATCGCCAAGCAGGACTCCACTCCCCTGATCCTCTTCGTCGGCCAGATCGAGCGCGGCATGCGCGAACGCGAAGCCTTCCAGGAAATGGACTACCGCGCCGTGTTCGGCACGCAGGCCAAGTGGGTCACCGAGATCGACCAGGTCGAACGCATCCCCGAACTGGTTTCGCGCGCCTTCCATATCGCCACCTCGGGCCGTCCCGGCCCGGTCGTGATCGCCCTGCCCGAAGACATGCTGGTCGAAGCCGCCAAGGTGGCCGACGCGCCGCGTTATGAAGCCATCGATTCCGCGCCCACGGCCGGCCAGCTGGCCGACCTGGAAAAGCTGCTGGCCGAGGCCAAGAACCCGGTCGCCATCCTGGGCGGCACCCGCTGGGATGCCCGCGCGGTCCAGCAGTTCGCCGATTTCGCGCAGCGCCACGCGCTGCCCACGGCCGTGTCCTTCCGCCGCCAGATGCTGTTCCCGGCCGACCACCCCTGCTTCATCGGCGACGTGGGCCTGGGTATCAACCCAGCGCTGCTCAAGCGTGTCGCCGATGCGGACCTGATCCTGCTGGTGGGCGGCCGCATGTCGGAAAACCCCAGCCAGGCCTACACCCTGCTGGACATCCCGGTGCCCAAGCAGAAGCTGGTGCACGTGCATCCCGATTCCGCCGAACTGGCGCGCGTCTACCGCCCCACCCTGGCCATCAACACCTCGCCCGCCGCCTTCGCGCAAGCGCTGGCCGGGCTGAAGGCGCCGGCCCAGCCCGCCTGGGCCGCGGGCACGCAGGCGATGCGCGAGTCGTACCTGAAGTGGAGCGACCCCAGCGCCATCACGACGCCGGGCGCGCTGCAGATGGGCCAGGTCATGGCCTACCTGGAAAAGACCCTGCCGGCCGACGCCATCATGACCAACGGCGCCGGCAACTACGCCACCTGGCTGCACCGCTTCCATCGCTTCACCCGCTACGGCACGCAATTGGCCCCCACTTCGGGCTCCATGGGCTACGGCCTGCCCGCCGCCGTGGGCGCCAAGCGCGTATCGCCGGACAAGACCGTGGTCTGCTTCGCCGGCGACGGCTGCTTCCTGATGCACGGTCAGGAATTCGCGACCGCGGTGCAGTACGACCTGCCCATCATCGTGGTGCTGGTGGACAACGGCATGTACGGCACGATCCGCATGCACCAGGAAAAGCACTACCCCGGCCGCATTTCCGCGACCGAGCTGAAGAATCCGGATTTCGCCGACTACGCGCGCGCCTTTGGCGGCCACGGCGAACGCGTCGAGACCACCGAGCAATTCGGCCCGGCCTTCGAACGCGCCCTGGCCAGCGGCAAGCCGGCCATTCTGCACTGCTTCATCGATCCGGAAACCATCACCCCGGGCACGACCCTGGAAAAGATCCGCGACGCAGCGCTCAAGGCGCAGCACTGACGGCGAGACGGAACGGCGGCGCCCCGCGCCGGCCGTTCCATTCGCCGCTTGCCGCCCGAATTATTTTAGGTTTAAACTTTCTAGCATTCCGAAATCCATAGCGGAGACCCAGCATGTCCTCGAATCCTTCCTTTCACTGGCAAGACCCCCTGTTGCTGGACCAGCAACTGACCGAAGAAGAACGCATGGTGCGCGACGCCGCCCTGGCCTATTCGCAGGACAAGCTCGCCCCGCGCGTGCTGAACGCCTTCCGCAATGAACAGACCGACCCGGCCATCTTCTCCGAAATGGGCGAACTGGGCCTGCTGGGCGCCACCATCCCCGTCGAATACGGCGGCGCCGGCCTGAACTACGTCAGCTACGGCCTGATCGCCCGCGAAGTCGAACGCATCGACTCCGGCTATCGCTCCATGATGAGCGTGCAGTCGTCCCTGGTGATGGTGCCCATCAACGAATTCGGCAGCGAAGAGCAGAAGAAGAAGTACCTGCCCAAGCTGGCTCGCGGCGAGTGGATCGGCTGCTTCGGCCTGACCGAACCCAACCACGGTTCCGACCCCGGCGGCATGGAAACCCGCGCCGTCAAGACGTCCGACGGCTACAAGATTTCCGGCAACAAGATGTGGATCACCAACTCCCCCATCGCCGACGTGTTCGTGGTGTGGGCCAAGTGCGTCGGCGGCGACTTCGACGGCAAGATCCGCGGCTTCATCCTGGACAAGGGCATGAAGGGCCTGTCCGCCCCCGCCATCCACGGCAAGGTCGGCCTGCGCGCCTCGATCACCGGCGAAATCGTCATGGACGAAGTGGAAGTGTCCGCCGACCAGATGATGCCGGGCGTGTCCGGCCTGAAGGGTCCGTTCACCTGCCTGAACTCCGCCCGCTACGGCATCGCCTGGGGCGCTGTCGGCGCCGCCGAAGCCTGCTGGCACACCGCCCGCCAGTACACCCTGGACCGTAAGCAGTTCGGCCGCCCCCTGGCCGCCAACCAGCTGATCCAGAAGAAGCTGGCCGACATGCAGACCGAAATCACGCTGGCCCTGCAAGGCTGCCTGCGCCTGGGCCGCATGAAGGACGAAGGCACCGCTGCCGTCGAAATCACCTCCATCATGAAGCGCAACTCCTGCGGCAAGGCGCTGGACATCGCCCGCCTGGCGCGCGACATGCTCGGCGGAAACGGCATCTCCGACGAGTTCGGCGTGGCCCGCCACCTGGTGAACCTGGAAGTGGTCAACACCTACGAAGGCACCCACGACGTGCACGCCCTGATCCTGGGCCGTGCGCAGACCGGCATCCAGGCTTTCTATTGATCGCCTGATCCGCTGCAAGCAAAAGGCCGCCCCTCGCTCGGGGCGGCTTTTTTTTGCCCGGCGCCATACGCCTGCCCATGCCATCCGGGCATTGCCGTAAGCCCGTATAGGCGCGCCCTTGCACTCGCCTTACGCTTTGCGGCATCGGCCAGACACAGGCCCGGGCGCCATCGCACCGTCCCGCGTGTCCCGACCAGGTTTCCCTCACACGACCAGGAGTCGCGCATGCAAGGCAACGCGTTCACCCGCCTGAGCACAGGCATCGCCATGGCGTTTCTCGCCCATGGCGCCTATGCCGCCACCACCCTCACCATGACCACCGAATACCCGGCCACGTCCATGCCGGGCCAGGGAGTGTCCACCTTCGCCGAACTGGTGCGCGCCAAGACGGCCGGGGGTGTGATCATCGACGCCAGCTACGACGCGGCCAAGGGCATCAAGTCGGGCGACATGATCGATGCGGTGGAAGCGCGCAAGGTGGACGCGGGCGATGCCTTCGCGGGCGCGCTGGCCACCAAGTATCCCTTGTTCGGCGTGTCGTCCCTGCCCTTCCTGGCGGACTCCCTGTCCAAGGCCCGCAACCTCAACAAGGCCGCCCGGCCCGCCTACGAAAAGCTGCTGGCGGCGCACGGCCAGAAGCTGCTCTACACCACGCCGTGGCCGGCTTCAGGCATCTGGTCCAAGCAGAAGCTCGACAGCGTCGCAGTCTTGAAGGGCCTGAGCATCCGCACCTACGACGCGACCTCGCAGGACGTGATGCAGAAGGCCGGCGCCCAGGCGCGCAACATCTCCTTCGCGGATGCGATGCCGCTGATCGCCTCGGGCGAGGTGAACGCGGTGCTGTCGTCGGGCGACGGCGGCGCGGGCCGCAAGCTGTGGGAACACCTGCCCCACTTCGCCGAGATCAACTACGCCATGCCGATCTCGGTGGCGACCATGAACCTGCAAGCCTACAAGGCCCTGGACGCGCGCACGCGCCGCGCCATCGACCAGGCTGCGGCGCAGACGGAAACCGAGCAATGGAAGCGCATCGACGGACGTTTGCAGCAGAACTACGCCAACATGCGCAAGAACGGCGTGGCGATCAATACGTCCGTGCCCTTGCCCGTGCGCAAGGCCTTGAAGGATGCGGCGGCGGACTCGGTGAATGCGTGGAAGGCGGCAGCCGGTCCCGACGCGGCCGCCATTCTCAAGCAGGCGGCCAAGCGCTGACGCCGAGGGCCCGCGAACTCGGGCGCGGGCCTCGGCCATGCGCCCAGTTCGCGGACCAAAGCCTCAGACTGCGGCCCGCAAATCTCAGTTGTCGCCGGAAAGGTCGAATAGGCTGGTCGCGTCCAGCTCCAGCACGCCTTCGTCGTGCTGGTTCAGGACCGTCCAGGCCCAGGTGATGATGCCCAGGTCCGGGCGCGACGAGGACGTGCGCACGCCCTGCACGCGCGCTTCCAGACGCAGCGTGTCGCCGGGGCGCACGGGCGTGCGCCAGCGCACCTCGCCCAAGCCGGGCGAGCCGAAGGATTCGGAGTCGTGCAGGGCCGCGTCCACGGCCATGCGCATGGCCAGCGCGCAGGTGTGCCAGCCGCTGGCGATCAGCCCGCCCCAGCGGCCTTCGGCGGCGCGCTTGACGTCGGTGTGGAACCACTGGGGATCGAACTTGCGTGCGAACTCCAGGATCTCGGGTTCCGTCACGGTGACGGGACCGCCCTTGATGACCATGCCGTCCTTGAACTCGGCGAACTTCATTTTTTAGTTTCCCCCCGCAAATGCAATCGGCGCGCCAGTGCGCGCCGATCGCCACGCATGTTTGTGGATTCAGTACGTCTCGAAATGCAGGCGCCCTTCGCGGCGCAACGCATCATGCAGGATAGACCAATCCTCGCCCGCTTGCAGCGTCACCTCGCGCAAGGCGTCCAGCACGCCCACCTCCATGCCCTTCAGGCCGCACACGTAGATGCAGGTATTGCGGTCCGCCAGCAATTCCCGCACCGCGCCCGCGCGGTCGCGGATCAGGTCCTGCACATAGCGCTTGGGCTGTCCGGCTTCGCGCGACAACGCCAGGTTGATGTCGATGAAATCGCGCGGCAGCTTCATCAGCGGCCCGAAGTACGGCAGTTCGCGTTCGGTGCGCGCGCCGAAGAACAGCAGCAGCTTGCCGTTTTCGCCGGTCTCGATGCGGCGGCGGTAGCGCTCCGTCATGGCGCGCATGGGCGCCGAGCCCGTGCCGGTGCAGATCATGATGAGATTGGCGCGGGGATGGTTCGGCATCAGGAAGGTATGGCCGAACGGCCCGATGACCTGCACCTTGTCGTTCTTGGCCAGGTCGCACAGGTAATTCGAGCACACGCCATGCGCGGCCGCGCCGGCATGATCCTCGGTGACGCGCTTCACCGTCAGCGAAAGATTGTTGTAGCCCGCCCGTTCGCCATCGCGCGGGCTGGCCAGCGAGTACTGGCGCGCATGGTGCGCCCGCCCCTGCGCATCCACGCCCGGCGGCAGGATGCCGATGGACTGCCCTTCCAGCACTGGAAACGGCAGATCGCCGAAATCGAGCACGATGTGGTGGATGTCGCTTTCGGTGTCCGCGCCCGTGACGCGGTAATTGCCGACCACCGTGGCCGTCATCGGCGCCTTGTGCGTGTACAGGTTGACGTAGGGATGCGCCGCGGACCAGGGCGGCACCGTCGCGCCGGGCGCGGCGGACGGTGCAGGCGCCACGGGCTCCGCCGCGGCGGCGGCATCATCATCGCCGACCGGCGCGGCCGCCGCCGATTCGGGCAAGGCCTTCTCGCCCGGCAGCTCTTCCCAGCCCAGCTGTTCCTGCACGCCGTAGGCTTCGGCGCGCACCATCAGCCGCCAGTTGTCGATGGCCCCCGTGGGACAAGGCGGCACGCAGGCCATACAGCCGTTGCAGATCTCGGGATCGACCACATAGTTGTTCGAGTCGTGGGTAATCGCCTTGATCGGACAGGTTTCTTCGCAGGTATTGCAGCGGATGCAGATCTCGGGATCGATCAGGTGCTGCTTGAGGACTTCTGCTGGTAAGGGAGCGTTCATCTCGGTCTTCCCCATGCTCCGGTAGGCGGCCGCGCACGCGGCCGCCGCCCCGCTTTAGTTGAAACGGACGTAGTCGAAATTCACCGGCTGGCGGTTGACGCCCATGACCGGCGGCGCGATCCAGTTGGCGAACTTGCCCGGCTCGGTGACGCGCCCCATCAGCGACGCAACGAAGGCGCGGTCCTCCGGCGTCGGCAGCCATTTGTGGCTGTTGGCCTGCCATTGCGATTCGGAGAGGATCTCGCCTTCGGGCGACATGCGGATGCCGGCCAGCGTACCGATCTGGCGGTTGAAGGCCTTATGCGGCACCTGCAGCCGGAACGGCAGGCCGCTCTTTTCGATCACCTTGTTCCAACGCCCGATGCCGGCCACCGAATCGCGGATGAAGTCGTCGCGCAGCACTTCGTTCAGGGCGTTGAGCATCGGCACCTCGATCTCGCGCAGCTTGCCGCCTTCCACGGTCAGCACGCGGTAGATGTCGTTCTTCAGCTGATGGTCGTCGGTGCGCTTGCTTTCTTCATAGCGGCCCTTCAGGCCTGAGCCGTAGAAAATGGCGGCATTGGACGATTGGTCCGCACCGAACAGGTCGATGGTGACGCTGTAGTGGAAGTTCAGGTAGCGCTGGATCGTGGGCAGGTCGATCACGCCGGCCGCGCGCACCGCTTGCGGCTCATCGGTCTTCAACTGGTTCATGACCTCGCAGGTGCGCTGGATGACGCGCGAAATGCCGGACTCGCCCACGAACATGTGGTGCGCTTCCTCGGTCAGCATGAACTTGGTGGTGCGCGCCAGCGGATCGAAGCTGGACTCCGCCAGCGCGCACAGCTGGAACTTGCCGTCGCGGTCGGTGAAGTAGGTGAACATGTAGAAGGCCAGCCAGTCGGGCGTCTTCTCGTTGAACGCGCCCAGGATGCGCGGATTGTCGGAATCCCCCGAGCTGCGCTGCAAGAGCGCGTCGGCCTCTTCGCGGCCGTCGCGGCCGAAGTAGCGGTGCAGCAGGTAGACCATGGCCCACAGGTGGCGCCCTTCCTCGACGTTGATCTGGAACAGGTTGCGCAGGTCGTACTGCGAGGGCGCGGTCAGGCCCAGGTGACGCTGCTGCTCGATCGAGGCCGGCTCGGTATCGCCCTGCGTGACGATGATGCGGCGCAGGTTGGCACGGTGCTCGCCCGGTACGTCCTGCCACACGTCGCGGCCCATGTTCTCGCCGAAATGGATCTTGCGCTGCCCGTCCTGCGGCGCCAGGAATATGCCCCAGCGGTAGTCCGGCATCTTGACGTGGTCGAAGTGCGCCCAGCCGTCGGGCTGCACGCTGACCGCCGTGCGCAGGTAGACGTCGAAGCCATGGGAGCCGTCGGGCCCCATGTCCTGCCACCACTGCAGGTAGTTGGGCTGCCAGTGCTCCAGCGCGCGCTGCAAGGTGCGGTCGCCGGACAGGTTGACGTTATTGGGGATCTTGTCGCTGTAGTTGATTCCAGACATGTCTCGCTCCTGTTCCTTGGGTGGGCCGCATTCACGCGGCGCGGTATCGCGGGGCCGTCAGACCCGGTTCCAGTCGAATGCGGCTTGCTCGCCCTTGCCGTAGAGCTTGAGCGCGCCCTTGTCGCCCGCGGCGTTGGGGCGGTTGAAGATCCAGTTCTGCCAGGCGGTGAGGCGGCCGAAGATGCGCGTCTCCATCGTTTCCTGCCCGCCGAAGCGCAGATTGGCCTCCAGGCCGGTCAGGGCATCGGGCGACAGCGCGCGGCGCTCTTCCAGCATCATCCGCACCTCGTCATCCCAATCGATGTTGTCCGGCGCGAAGGTGACCAGGCCCAAGTCCAGCGCGTCTGTGGCGGACAGCTGCTGGCCGGCGCGCGCGCGCACCGCTTCCAGCGGGCCCTCTTCTTCGTAGAAACGGCGCTGCAGGCGGCTCTGGCCGTTGACCAGGGGATAGGCGCCGAAATTGCGCTCGCCCACCACGATCTGCGCGGGCGCGGATTCGTCTTCGTTGTCCAGCATGTAGCTGCGGTCGGCGGCCAGCGCCAGTTCGAGCAGGGTGCCGGCGAAGCAGGAGCCCGGCTCGATCAGGGCGAACAGGCTGCGCGACGTCACATCCAGGCGCGCCAGCGTGCGGCGCAACATGCCGGTGGTTTCGCGCACGAACCAGTGGTCCGCGTGCTGTTGGAGCGCGGCGTCGGCGGCCAGCACCAGCGCGGCATCGCCCTCGGTCTTGATGATCCAGGTGCCGATGTCCAGTTCATTGGTGCGCATGGACAGGATGGCGTCGTCCAGTTCGCGCGCCATCTGCAACGGCCACCAGGCGGCGCCCGCGGCGACGATGTCCTGCAATTCGGTTTCGACCTGACCTTCGGGCGCACGCACGGTCCAGGTGGCCTGGCGCTTCTCGCGGTCCAACTGGATGTTTACATAGCGGTAGGACAGGCCGTCGGCGCTTTCGGTGCGCTGCAACGGCGTCAACGCCACGCCCTGCCCGTCCGCCGGACGGTTGCTGCCCTGCGCCAGCGCCTGCGCGCGTTCGCGCACCGCCTCTTCAAAGCGCGCCGGCTTGACCACGTCGTCCACCAGCCGCCAGTCCTTGGCGCGCTGGCCGCGCACGCCTTCGACCAGGGTGCAGAAGATGTCCGCGTGATCATGGCGCACGCGGCGCTTGTCGGTCACGCGGGTCAGGCCGCCGGTGCCCGGCAGCACGCCCAGCAGCGGCACCTCGGGCAGCGCCACGGCGGAGGAGCGGTCGTCGATCAGCATGATCTCGTCGCAGGCCAGCGCCAGCTCGTAGCCGCCCCCGGCGCAGGCGCCATTGAGCGCGGCGATGAATTTCAGGCCGCTGTGGCGGCTGGAATCCTCGATGCCGTTGCGGGTTTCATTGGTGAACTTGCAGAAGTTCACCTTCCAGGCGTGCGAGGACAGGCCCAGCATGAAGATGTTGGCGCCGGAACAGAAAATGCGGTCCTTCATGCTGGTCACGACCACGGTGCGCACTTCGGGATGCTCGAAGCGGATGCGCTGCAGGGCGTCGTGCAGTTCGATGTCCACGCCCAGGTCGTAGGAATTCAGCTTGAGCTTGTAGCCCGGACGCAGGCCGCCGTCCTCGGCGACATCCATGGCCAGCGTGGCGACCGGGCCGTCGAAGCTCAGGCGCCAGTGGCGGTACTGCTCGGGGTCGGTCCTGAAGTCAACCCGGTTGAGGGTGCTGCTCATAGTGTGTCTCCTCGTACGCCTGCCAGAACAGGAAAAATACTGCACTACATGAATTATTGTGCAGATTAGAGGACAAAAAAAGCCCCGTCAAGCGGGGCATGCACAAAAATGCATATTGCCGGGCGGACCGGCATCGAAGCTGCCTATAGCGGCAGGCCGCAGGCCTTGCGCACCTGGGTGCGCAATCCGGCGAAGCTTTCCTGCACGTCCAGGTTGCTGGTGACCCAGGTGAGATCCGCCTTGGCGTAGAACGCCTCGCGCCCGGCCAGGATGCGCTTGAGGTCGGCCATGGCCTCGTTGTTGCCGGACATGGGGCGGAAGTCGCCCTGCGCCATGACGCGGCCCATGTGCTCTTCCGGCGTGGCGCGCAGCCAGACCGTATAGCAGTGCGCCAGCAGCAGGTTCAGGGTGGCCGGTTCGGACACCAGTCCGCCCGGCGTCGCCAGCACCATTTCCGGGTAGATCTGCACGGCCTCTTCCAGCGCCCGCCGTTCGTAGCGGCGGTAGGCGTTGGGGCCATACAGATTGTGGATCTCCAGGATGCTGCACCCCGCCACCCGCTCGATCTCGCGGTTCAGTTCCACGAAGGGATAGCCGAGATCGTCGGCCAGCATCTGGCCCAGCGTGGACTTGCCCGCGCCGCGCAGGCCGATCAGCGCCACGCGCTGGGTACGGTTGGGGCGCTGCGCGCCCGCCCCCACCCCGAACAGCTGGGTCAGGGCCTCGCGCGCGCGCTGCAGGTCCGATTCCGAGCGGCCGCTGAGCAGCTCGCGGATCAGCAGCCAGTCGGGCGATTCGGTGGTGACGTCGCCCACCAGCTCGGCCAGCGCGCAGTTGAAGGCCCGGGCAATCTGCAGCAGCACCAGGATGGAGGCATTGCCCACCCCGTGTTCCAGATTGGCCAGATGGCGTTCCGATACGCCGGTCACCTGCGACAGGCTCTTGCGGGTCATGCCGCGTATGGCCCGCAAGCGGCGCACGCGCTCGCCCAAGGCCACCAGGAACGCTTCCCGCCTGGGTTCGGATGGCGCCGCGTCTAGCGCTTGATTCATGTTTACGTGACTCCGCAAAAACCCTGATTACCACGCTTTATGCACTATAGTGCTTGACCATAATCAATGGAAGCACTATTTTTCCTCAAACAGGCCCAAAGCGGCTCATGTGCAAAAAAAGCAGCAGTCGATTTCATGTCGATTCTGAAGCGCCGACAGTGTAAAGGAGGAGCCCGGTGAGTACGCCAGATCAATTCCACGCCCTGATGCGCGAGGTCACTCGCCTGACGCAAGGCCAGCCGCTGGACGCGGCGCTGCAGGAAAGCCTGAACCGCGAGGCCGGCCCCCAGAGCGCCCTGTTCCAGGAGATATACGCCACCTGTAGGCAGGGCGTGGCCGAGGGCTGGATGTGCAGCCGCGAAGGCGGCGGCATCCGCTACGGCCGCGTCATCAAGCCGGCGGCCGACCTGGCCGACTGCTCGGTGGACGTGGTGGACATGAACGATCTTGCCGGCCCCCACCATGCGCATCCCAATGGCGAGATCGACATGATCATGCCGCTGACCGAAGGCGCGCGCTTCGACGGCCATGGCGCCGGCTGGCTGGTCTACGGACCCGGCAGCGCGCACAGCCCGACCGTGAGCGGCGGCCGCACCCTGGTGCTGTACCTGCTGCCTGGCGGCGCCATCGAATTCACGCGGTCCTAGCGCCCGCCCCGCCGCCAGAAAAAAACACATCGCGCGGCTTCCACCCCCACAGGACATCAGGAGACAACCGTGAACACCTGTCCCGCCGAACTCAATTTCGCCAGCCACCTGGCGGCGCTCAACGCGCCGCGCGCCGCCAAGCCGGCCTACATCGACGACACGCGCCAGCTCACCTACGGCGAACTGGCGGAGCGGGTGGCGCGCATGGCCGGCGCCCTGCGCCAGCTGGGGCTGCGGCGCGAGGAACGCATCCTGCTGCTGATGCAGGACACCGCGGACTGGCCAGTGGTGTTCCTGGGCGCGCTGCACGCGGGCGTGGTGCCGGTGGCCGTGAACACCCTGCTCACCCCTGACGACTACGCCTACATCATCGGCCACAGCCGCGTGCGCGCCGTGTTCGTATCCGGTGCATTGCTGCCCGTCGTCCAGGCGGCGATGGCGCAAGCCCCGGCCGATGTCGAACACCTGGTGATATCGCAGCCTGCCGGCCCCCTGCCCGAAGCCGCGTACGAATTCGAAGCCCTGCTGGCGGCCGCCCCGCTGGCGCCCGCGGCCCGCACCCTGTCCGACGAGATCGCCTTCTGGCTGTATTCGTCCGGCTCCACCGGCAAGCCCAAGGGCGTGGTCCACACCCACGGCAACCTCTGGCATACGGCCGAGCTCTATGCCAAGCCCGTGCTCGGCATCCGCGAGGACGACGTGGTGTTCTCGGCCGCCAAACTGTTCTTCGCCTACGGCCTGGGCAACGGCCTGACCTTCCCGCTTTCGGTCGGCGCAACCGTCATCCTGATGGGCGAGCGCCCCACCCCGCAGGCTGTCTTCCAGCGCCTCACCCGGCACAAGCCGACGGTGTTCTATGGCGTGCCCACGCTGTACGCCAGCATGCTGGCCTCGCCCGACCTGCCCGCGCGCGAACAGGTGGCCATGCGGATCTGCACATCCGCCGGCGAAGCGCTGCCGCGCGACATCGGCGAACGTTACACGCGCCATTTCGGCTGCGAGATCCTGGACGGCATCGGTTCCACCGAGATGCTGCACATCTTCATTTCCAACCGGACCGGCCAACTGCGCTACGGCACCACGGGCAAGCCCGTGCCCGGCTATGAAGTGCAGCTGCGCGACGAAAACGGCGCACTGGTGCCCGCCGGCGCCATCGGCGACCTCTACATCAAGGGCCCCAGCGCCGCCCTGATGTACTGGAACAACCGCGACAAGACCCGCCAATGCTTCCTGGGCGACTGGCTCAAGAGCGGCGACAAGTACACCTGCGACGCCGACGGCTACTACACCTATGCCGGCCGCAGCGACGACATGATCAAGGTCAGCGGCCAGTACGTGTCGCCGGTGGAGGTCGAGAACATCCTGGTGCAGCACGAGGCCGTGCTGGAAGCCGCGGTGATCGGCGTGCCCGACCATGACGGCCTGGTCAAGACCAAGGCCTACGTGGTGCTGCGTCCCGGCTTCGAACCCGACGCGCAAACCGGGGCCGCGCTGCAAAGCTATGTGAAGCAGCACCTGGCGCCATTCAAGTATCCGCGCCAGATCAATTTCACCGACGAGCTGCCCAAGACCGCCACCGGAAAAATACAGCGCTTCCGCCTGCGCCAGCTGGAAGAGGCCACGCTATGAGCGCCTGCGCCATGGCCGAGACCGTGTTTGCCGAGTTCCATGCCGGCGGCCGGGACCAGCGCCTCGAATGCCGGTGGATCGGGTCCGACAGTCCAGGCGCTCCGCTGCTGGTCTTTCTGCACGAAGGGCTGGGTTCCGTGTCCATGTGGAAGGACTGGCCCGAGCGCGTCTGTGCGGCGGCCGGCTGCCGTGGACTGGTGTATTCGCGCTACGGCTACGGGCACTCGACGCCGCGGCCGCCCGCGGAAAAATGGACGGCGGATTTCATGCACCGCGAGGCGCGCGAAGTGCTGCCCGCGTTGCTCCGGGCGCTGGACGTGGACGCCAGGCGCGACAAGCCGCTGCTGTTCGGCCACAGCGACGGCGGCTCCATCGCCCTGCTATATGCCGCGATGCATCCCGATGCGATCGCCGGCGTGGTGGCCGCGGCCCCGCACATCTGCGTCGAGGACGTGTCGGTGGCCAGCATCGCGCAGGCGCGCCAGGCCTATCTGGACACGGACCTGCGCGCCCGGCTCGGCCGATACCACGCGGACCCCGACTCGGCGTTCTGGGGCTGGAACGACATCTGGCTGGACCCCGCGTTCCGCGGCTGGAACCTGGAGGAATACCTCCCCCGCATTGCCTGTCCCGTGCTGGCCATCCAGGGCGTGGACGATGAATACGGCACGCTGGCGCAGATCCGCGGCATACGCCGCCTTGCGCCCCAGACCGAACTGCTGGAAATCCCCGACTGCGGCCACTCTGCGCACAAGGACCAGCCGGCACTAGTCATCCAGGCTGTCGCCGGTTTCGTCGGCGGCCTGGCACAACCCCGCTGACCTCGCGTCGGCCCATAACAAGCACGGAGACTCACCATGAACCACGCCCTGACCCGGGCTGCGCTCGCCGCGGCTCTGACGCTCGCCGCCACCGGCGCCCAGGCCGCCGACAAGATCAAGGTCGGCTTCATGCTGCCCTATAGCGGCACCTACGCCGCGCTGGGCAACGCCATCGAGAATGGCTTCAAGCTGTATGTCGCCGAGCAAGGCGGCAAGCTGGGCGGACGCGAGATCGAATACTTCAAGGTGGACGACGAGTCCAATCCCGCCAAGGCGGCCGAAAACGCCAACCGCCTGATCAAGCGCGACCAGGTGGACGTGCTGATCGGCACCGTGCACTCGGGCGTGGCCATGGCGCTGGCCAAGGCCGCCAAGGATGCCGACACCACGCTGATCGTGACCAACGCGGGCGCCAACGCCATCACCGGCCCGCTGTGTGGCCCCGGCATCTTCCGCACCTCGTTCACCAACTGGCAGCCGGCCTATGCCATGGGCCCGGTGGCCTATGCCAAGGGCCACAAGACCGCCGTCACCATCACCTGGAAGTACGCGGCCGGCGACGAAGCCATCGGCGGCTTCAAGGAAGGCTTCGAGAAGGCGGGTGGCAAGGTCGTGAAGGAGCTGAGCCTGCCGTTTCCCAACGTCGAGTTCCAGTCTCTCCTGACCGAGATCGCCGCGCTCAAGCCCGACATGGTGTTCACCTTCTTCGCCGGCGGCGGCGCGGTGAAATTCGTGCAGGACTACCATGCCGCCGGCCTGAGCAAGACCATTCCGCTGTACGGCTCGGGCTTCCTTACCGACGGCACCCTGGAGGCGCAAGGCGCTTCCGCGCAGGGCCTGCTGACCACCCTGCACTATGCCGACGGCCTGAACACGCCGCGCGACAACGCCTTCCGCGCCGACTACAGCAAGGCCTACAAGGCGCAGCCGGACGTGTACGCGGTGCAGGGCTATGACGCGGCGCAGCTGATGCAGTCCGGCCTGGCCGCCGTCAACGGCGATTTCGCCAAGAAGGATGACTTCCGCAAGGCCATGCGCGGCGCCACGGTGGACAGCCCGCGCGGCCCCTTCACGCTGTCCAGCGCCGGCAATCCCGTGCAGGACATCTACCTGCGCCGCGTCGACGGGCTGGAGAACAAGGTCGTGGACGTCGCCGTGAAGAAGCTGGCCGATCCCGCGCGCGGCTGCAAGCTCTGACTCCGACCGGAACCGGCCTAAGGGGGGCCCCATGGACATCAGCATCCTGCTCATCCAGAGCCTGAACGCTTTCCAGTACGGCTTGCTGCTGTTCCTGGTGGCCAGCGGACTCACGCTGATCTTCGGCATCATGGGCATCATCAACCTGGCCCATGGCAGCTTCTACATGATCGGCGCCTATATGGCGTTCGCACTGGGCCCGGCGGTGGACCGCTGGCTGGGCGGCGGCTTCCTGGCCACGCTGGCGGTCTGCGTGCTGGCCGCCGGCGCGCTGGGCTATCTGCTGGAGGCCGCGTTCTTCAGCTACCTGTACAAGCGCAACCACTTGCAGCAGGTGCTGATGACCTACGGCCTGATCCTGGTGTTCGAGGAGCTGCGCAGCATCCTGGTGGGCAATGACGTGCATGGCGTGCCCCTGCCCGCCTGGCTGCAGGGCAGCATCGCGCTCGGCGACGTCATGACCTATCCGGTCTACCGGCTGTTCATCTCGGCCGTGGGCATCGCGGTGGCGCTGCTGCTGTACTGGGTCATCACGCGCACCCGGCTGGGCATGATGCTGCGCGCCGGCGCCAGCAACCGCGAGATGATCGGATCGCTGGGCATAGACATCAACAAGCTCTACCGCCTGGTGTTCGCGGCCGGCGTGGCGCTGGCGGCGCTGGCGGGCAGCATCGCCGCGCCGGTGTCCTCGGTCTACCCCGGCATGGGCAACGGCGTGCTCATCATCTGCTTCGTGGTGGTGGTGATCGGCGGCATAGGCTCTATCCGCGGCGCCTTCCTTGCCGCGATGCTGGTGGGCGTGGTGGAAACCTTCGGGCAGGTGCTGTTCCCGTCCGCGGCAGGCGTGCTGGTGTACCTGCTGATGGCCTTCATACTTCTTTGCAAGCCCGAAGGGCTGTTCAAGCAGGGCTGACCATGTTGAACCGACTCTTGCCCATCGCGGCGCTGCTGGCGCTGGCCGCCTTTTCCTGGAGCGGCAGCGACTACTACACCGGCCTGGCGATCAAGATCATGATCTACGCGATCTTCGCGCTCAGCCTGCAGTTGCTGGTGGGCGGCGCGGGACTGGTCAGCCTGGGCCACGCCGCCTTCTTCGGCATCGGCGCCTACGCCGCGGCGCTGCTGTCGCCCGAATCCGAGGCCGCCAGCCTGTGGTGGCTGCTGCCGGCCGCGCTGCTCGCCGCCGCGGCCTACGCGTTCGTGACCGGCGCGCTGGCGCTGCGCACCCGCGGCGTGTACTTCATCATGGTCACGCTGGCGTTCTCGCAGATGGCCTACTACGTGTTCCACGACACCAAGCTCGGCGGCGGCAGCGACGGCATCTACCTGTACTTCCGCCCCGAACTGTCCGTGGCCGGCTGGATGCCGTTCGACCTTGCCGACGCCAGGACCTTCTACTTCTTCGTGCTGGCCTGCCTGGCGCTGGCCTGGGGCTTCCTGGCGCTGTTGCGGCGTTCGCCCTTCGGCGCCGCGCTGGCCGGCATCCGCATCAACGAACAGCGCATGCGCGCGGCCGGCTACTCGACCTATCCGTACAAGCTCGCCGCCTATGTCGTGGGCGCCACCTTGGCAAGCCTGGCGGGCTTTCTCTTCGCCTTGAAGGACGGCTTCGTCACGCCGGAACTGCTGGCCTGGGAACAATCCGGCCTGGTGCTGCTGATGGTGATCCTGGGCGGCATGGCCAGCCTGGGCGGCGCGGTGCTGGGCACGGTGGCGCTGGTGCTGCTGCAGGAACTGTTCCAGTCACAGGAGCTGTTCGGCGATTATGCGCGCCACTGGCACCTGCCCCTGGGCCTGGCCATCATCGCGCTGGTGGCCCTGCTGCCCAACGGCCTGGCCGGGCTGCCGGCGCAACTGCGCCAACGGCGCGCGGCGCGCACTTCCGGCGCAGGCGTCGACGCCCCCCGCGCCGCGCCGAAGCCGGATGCCGCCCCTTCCAGCCGCCAGCCGGGCCCTGCCCGCCTGCCCATCCAGGGAGAACCCCATGTCTGACGTCCTGCTTGCCGCCAGCGCGGTCACGCGCCGCTTCGGCGGCCTCACGGCGGTGAATGGCGTGTCGCTGGCCTTGCAACGCGGCCAGGTGCACGCCGTCATCGGCACCAACGGCGCGGGCAAATCCACGCTGATCAACATCCTGTCGGGCGAACTCGCGCCCAGCAGCGGACAGGTCATGCTGGGCGGGCGCGACATCACCGCCTGGCGCCAGCCCGACCGGGCCCGCGCCGGCCTGGGCCGCAGCTACCAGCGGTCCACCATCTTTCCCGAACTGAGCGTGTTCGAGAATTGCAGGCTGGCCGCCCAGGCGCGCCGCCAGCGCTTCTGGCACTGGTGGCGCTCCGCATCGGAATGCCGCCACAGCGCGGAACTTGCGCGCCATGCGCTGGAGCGCACCGGCCTGGCGGACGACGCCGCGCGCGAAGCCGGGCTGCTGCCGCATGGCCGCAAGCGCCAGCTTGAGATAGCCATGTGCCTGGCGGGCGAACCGCAGGTGCTGCTGCTGGACGAACCGCTGGCCGGCATGGGCCCAGAGGAAACCGACCGCATCCTGGAACTGCTGGACGCGCTCAAGCCCGGCCATGCCATCCTGTTGGTGGAGCACGACATGGACGCAGTCTTCCGCGTCGCCGAGACCATCACGGTGATGGTCAACGGCAGCGCCATCGCCAGCGGCACGCCTGCCGCCATTCGCGCCAACCCCGAGGTGCGCACCGCCTACCTGGGCGATGACGCGCATGGAGCCGCCGCATGACCATGAACGCCTTGATCGAAGCGGGCGGACTGCACGTCTATTACGGCGCCAGCCATGTGCTGCGCGGCATCGACATGCATATCGCGCCCGGAGAATCCGTCGGCCTGGTCGGCCGCAACGGCATGGGCAAGACCACGCTGATCCGCAGCCTGATGGGCCACGTCAAGAGCGCCCAGGGCAGCGTGCGCGTGGACGGGCGCGACTGCACCCGCGCCCAGCCCCATGCCATCGCCCGCATGGGCGTGGCCTACGTGCCCGAGGGACGCGGCATCTTTCCCAACCTGAATGTGCGCGAAAACCTGCAGGTAGCCGCACGCGCCGGCCGCGACGGCCGCCAGGACTGGACCTACGCGCGCGTGCTGGAAGCCTTTCCGCGCCTGCAGGAACGCCTGGGGCATGGCGGCCAGCAACTGTCGGGCGGCGAGCAGCAGATGCTGGCCATCGGCCGCGCGCTCATGACCAATCCCGAGCTGCTGATCCTGGACGAGGCCACCGAAGGCCTGGCGCCGCTGATCGTGGCCGAGATCTGGAAGATCATCCGGCAGATCCGCGCCAGCGGCATGTCCACCTTGATCGTGGACCGCAACTACCGCGCGGTGCTGGAGCACACCGACCGCTGCCTGGTGATGGAGAAAGGCCGGATCGTGCAGGACGGCGACAGCGCGTCGCTGGCCCGGCAACCGGAGCAGCTGACGCGCTACCTGGGGGTTTAGGACCCGCTCGCCCTAAAAAGGCTTGCACCGGCCCTGGGGCCGGCAAGCCGGTCTCAGATCACCGCTTCGATCAGGAACGGTCCGCGGCGCTTCAGGCCTTCCTGCAGCGCCCGCGCAAATCCTTCCACCGTATCCACGCTGACCGCCTCCACGCCCATGCCGCGCGCCAGGTGGGTCCATTCCAGGTGCGGCTCCTGCAGGTCCAGCATGCGGCGGGCGTTGCGCCCGGGATTCTGCACGCCCACGTTTTTCATTTCACCGTGCAGCGTGGCATAGGAGCGGTTGGCCAGGATCACCGTCAGGCAGTCCAGGTTCTCGCGCGCCTGCGTCCACAGCGCCTGCAAGGTGTACATGCCGCTGCCGTCGGCCTGCAGGGTGACGACCTTGCGGTCCGGGCAGGCGACAGCGGCGCCGGTCGCCAGGGGCAGGCCGATGCCGATGGCGCCGCCGGTCAGCATCAGCCAATCGTGCGGCGCGCTGCTGGCGCTGTAGATGGGAAATTCGCGGCCCTGGGTGATGGACTCGTCGCACACGATGGCCTGTTCCGGCAGGTGGTGCGCGACCAGGATGTTGACGGCGGCGCCGGTCAGCTTGCCGGACTGCGGCACGTCGTAGCTGGCACCGGGCGCGGCCAGGCGCGGCGCGTCCTGGGCGATGCCCAGCTCGTCGGCCAGCCATTCCAGCGCATGCGCCAGGTCCTGCTCGGGCGTGCCCAGCACGACCTGGTTGCAGTCGGGCGGCGCCAGCAAGCTGGGCTTGCCCGGATAGGCGAAGAAGCCGACTGGCGCCTTGGCGCCGACCAGCACCAGGTGGCGCACGTCCTTCAGTTTGGCCACCGCCAGGTCGATCGGGTACGGCAAGCGGTCGACCGGCGTGCGCGAGCCGCCGCGTTCGATGCGGCGGTTGGAGGTTTCGGACACCAAGCGCACGCCGGTGGCGCGCGCGATGCGGCCGGCGGCGTTGAGCGCGCGTTCGCGCAGCGCGCTGCCGCCCAGCATCAGGGTCGTGACTTCGCCGGAGCGGATCGCGGCGGCGGCCGCGCGCACCGCCTCGGCCGAGGTCTGCGTCAGGGCCTCGATCTTGGCCAGCACCGGCGCGCCGGCGTTGTCCGGCAGGTCGGTCCAGGCCGCGTCGGCCGGCAGGATCAAGGTGGCGATATTGCCCGGCGAACGGCGCGCCACGCCGACGGCCTCGGCCGCGTCGGCCGACAGGTCGGCGGCCTTCATGGTGCGCTTGACCCAGTGCGACATCGGCCGCGCGACGCCTTCGACGTCGCTGGTCAGGGGCGCGTCGTACTGGACGTGATAGGTGGCGTGATCGCCCACGATGTTGACCATGGGCGTGCGGGCGCGCTTGGCGTTGTGCAGGTTGGCCAGGCCGTTGCCCAACCCGGGGCCCAGGTGCAGCAAGGTGGCGGCCGGCTTGTCGGCCATGCGCGCATAGCCGTCGGCCGCGCCCGTCACCACGCCCTCGAACAGGCCCAGCACGCAGCGCATCTTCGGTTTGCGATCCAATGCCGCGACAAAGTGCATTTCCGATGTGCCGGGGTTCGCGAAGCAAACATCCACATCGTTGGCCAGCAAGGTATCGCAAAGACTATCAGCGCCGTTCATCGTTTTTTCCCTGGTCGTTTTCCGTTGGCGGTGCAAGGGCGCATGCGCGCCCGCGTGATATGCATGATAGGTAGCGTAGCCGAAACCGGCTAGAGCCATTTCAGGCCGCCGTCATGGAACCATTCCGCATGTTCCGCCAACCGGAATTTGCGCGGCCCTGCTCAGGCCAGTATCTGTCCCAGGAAGGCCTGCGCGCGTTCGGTGCGCGGCGCGCGGAAGAAATTGTCCGGCGTGTCCGATTCGACGATGCAACCCTGGTCCATGAAGACCACGCGGTCGCCGACCTCGCGCGCGAACCCCATCTCGTGCGTGACGCAGACCATGGTCATGCCATCGCGGGCCAGCGCCACCATGGTGTCCAGCACCTCCTTGACCATCTCCGGGTCCAGCGCGGATGTGGGCTCGTCGAACAGCATGATCTTGGGCCGCATGCACAGGGCCCGCGCAATCGCCACGCGCTGCTTCTGGCCGCCGGACAGCTGGCCCGGATACTTGGCCGCGTGCTGCGGAATCTTCACGCGCTCCAGGTACTCCATGGCGCGGGCCTCGGCCTCCTCGCGCGGCACGCCCTTCACCAGCATCGGCGCCAGCGTGCAGTTGTCCAGCACGGTCAGGTGCGGAAACAGGTTGAAGTGCTGGAACACCATGCCGACCTCGGCGCGGATGCGCTCGATGTTCTTCAGGTCATCGTTCAGTTCGATGCCGTCGACCACGATCCGGCCTTTCTGGTGTTCCTCCAGGCGGTTCATGAGCCGGATGGTGGTGGACTTGCCCGAGCCCGACGGTCCGCACAGGATCAGCTTTTCGCCGGGCAGCACCTCCAGCGCCAGTTCGTCCAGCACCTTGAAGTCGCCATACCACTTGCATACGCCCTGCATCGTGATGATCGGGGCCGCGTAGTTGATTCCGTCCATCGCGTCAGGCCTTGGAGATGTCATGGTTTTCGCCCGCGCCGCTCCAGTAGCCCGGCACCGTCAAGCGCTTTTCGGAACGGCGGAACACGTAGGCCAGCACGCTGCACATGGCGAAGTAGATGACCCCCACCATGGTGTAGACGGTCAGCGCCTGGAAGGTCGCGCCGGCCAGCATTTCGCCTGCCCGCATCAGCTCATAGACGCTGATGACGGCCACCAGCGAGGTTTCCTTGATGAGAACCAGCGCGTAGTTGCCCAGGGCCGGGAACACGGTGCGCAGCGCCTGCGGCAGCACGATGCGGCGCAGCCGCTGCACCTTGCCCAGGCCCAGCGCGCGCGCCGCCTCGTACTGGCCGCTATCCACCGACTGGATACCGCTACGGAACAGCTCCGCCAGATAGGCGCCGAAGTTCAAGGTCAGGCCCAGCACCCCGGCGACGAAGCCGTTGATGACCACGCCCATTTCGGGCAGGCCGTAGTAGATGTAGAACAGCTGCAGCAGCAGCGGAGTGCCCCGTATCACATCGATGTAGAAACGCGCGCCGCGGCTGAGCAGCCGCGACGGCGACAGGCGGCACAGACAGACGACCAGGCCCAACGCCACCGCCAGGAATGCCGAACAGAAAAACAGCGCCAGGGTCCAGACCGTGCCCTCGGCCAGGGGTGTCAGGTACATGCTCAGGGTCGCGAGATCCACGTCGTGCTCCTTATCCGCGCCAGTGCGGCGTCATTTGCTCATCAGGTCCGCCACGCCCCACTTCTGCCCGATGGCGGCGAGTTCGCCGTTCTGCTTCATCTGCGCGAGCGCGCCGTTGACCGCCTCCAGCAGGGCGGCGTTGCCTTTCTGCACGGCCATGCCCACCTGCCACTTGCGTTGCGGCTGATAGCCGGTATCCAGCTTCACGCCCGGGATGTTCTTGGTCTTGATCTGGTAGATGATGCTGGGCGGATCGACGATGCCCAGGTCGATGCGGCCGGCGCGCACGTCGGCCAGCAGCGTGGAGTAGTCCTGGTATGTGGAAACCTTGGTGCCGGGCATGTCCTTGATCATGTTGAACTGCACCGAATCCACCAGCACGCCGACGCGCTGGCCCTTCATGTCTTCGAACTTGGCGTATTTCTTGTCGGCCTTGTCGCTGACCACGACGCCCTCGCCCCATTCATAGACCGGCGCGGAAAAGTCGATGGCGCGGGCGCGTTCCTCGGTGATGAAGAGCGGCGCGGACATGACGTCGGCGCGGCCGGACGTCAGCGTGGGGATCAGGCCCGAGAACGGCACGTCGGACAGCTTGTCCGAGACTTTCAGGTGCTTGGCCACGCCAGCGGCCACGTCGACCATGATGCCTTCGAGCTGGTTCGACTTCGGATTCTTGAAGCCGTGCGGCGGCGCGGACGCCGTGGTGACGACGTTCAGGGTCTGGTCCGCGCGGATCTCTTCCAGCGTGCGCGCCTGCGCGCCACCCTGGGCCAGCAGGCCGGCTGCAATCAGGCCCAGCAAAATGGATTTGAGTTTCATCGTTTTCCCCTTGGATGAAATGGTTGGCGTGGCGCTGCCGGCTCAGGCCGGGCGCCCCTGCGGATACTGCTGCACCGCGACCGCCGCCAGCGCGCAGAATTCCTGCATGACAGTGGCGGCCAGGAAGGCCGTGGCCCCCTGCACGTCTTGCGGCGGCGACACGGTGTTCACGTCGAACGCCACGAAGTTCAGCCCGGCAAGCTGGCGCAGTAGCGCCAGGCCTTCCTTGGGCGAGAGCCCTCCCCACTCGGGGGTGCACACGCCCGGCGCGCACGATGGGTCGAAGATGTCCATGTCGAAGCACAGGTACACCGGACGCTGGCCGATGCGCTGCTTGATGTCGGCCAGCGCGCCCTTCTGGTCCTGGTCGAAATCGTCGTATGGCACGATCGTGTAGCCGACCTCGCGCCCGAACTCCAGCACGCCGGGCATGAAGGAGCTGCCGCGCGTGCCGACGTGGAAACTGGAGGCCACGTCCAGCAGCCCTTCTTCGGCGGCGCGCGTGAATGTGGTGGCCGTGTTGTAGCCAGGGATGGGATAAGTGTCGGTGTGCGAATCGAAATGCAGCACCACGAAGTCCGGATGGCGGCGCGCCACGGCGCGCAGCTGCGGCAGCGTGACCGCGCCGTCGCCGCCCATGGAAATCGGGATGGCGCCGGCGTCCAGGATGGCGCCGATGCCGGCCTCGATCAGCGGATAGGAGGCGTCCGGATCGCCGGGATGGCAGGCCACGTTGCCCACGTCGATGGCGCGCAGGAACTCCGGCGGATTGTCGATGCCGTGGCGGCGGAAGATGTCCACCGGCCGCAGCAGCCGGGACTGCTCGCGGATCGCGTCCGGCCCCTGGCGCGAGCCGACGCGGAACGGATGGGTGCCGCAATCGAAGGGGATGCCCACCACGCAGGCGCGCGCCGCGCCTGTACCCGCGGCCCGGACGGCCGGCAGGCCCATGAACCCGGCGACGGGATGAAAACAGACTTCGGCTGGCTGCTGCACAACTCGGCTCCTGTGTGACGACCCGCTGCCTGGGCAGCATCCGGGATCACTATTTAGATTCGATTGAATCGCTGTGCGATATGATCGTGTCGAAATAAGAGTAGCAAGCGTACAAGCATCCAGCCAATTAGGGAGTTTCCCCTAATCGGTATTTTTATATCCGATTAATTTAGTATGGATTTTGCTAGCATCGGCGCCAGCGGCCAGCGCCAGCGCAGGGCACGGCCCCGGGAATCAGGCGTCGTCGCCGGACGGCATCGCGCCGCGCAAGGCGCCGCCGGGCGGCTCCATTTCATAGAAGGGGCGCGTGCGCCCCAGCGTGCGCGACGCGCTGATGGCGTGCGCAGTTTCCACCACTTGCGGACCGAACACCGCCTGCGCCTGCTCGAAGGACCAGCGGCTGGACGGCACGGACACGTTGACCGCCCCCACCGGCGTGCCGCCGGCGTCCAGCACCGCGGCGCTGACCGTGATGTCGCCCGGGTAGAACTCGCCGTCGGAACGCGCATAGCCATGGCGCCGGGCGAACTCCAGCTCGGCCAGCAGCGCGTCCATGCCGGTGATGGTGGCGGCGGTGTAGGGCTTGCGGTCGCACTGTTCCAGCAGGCCGCGCGCGACCGCCGGGTCCAGGCGGGCCAGCACCGCGCGCCCCGCGGCCGTGCAATACAGCGGCAGGCGCATGCCCACCGGCATGTTCACGAACATTTCCTTGTGGGTGGCGAAGCGCGCCACGTAGACCATGTCCAGGCCGTCGGGCTCGGCCAGGCTGCAGGTTTCCTGGCTGTTGCGGTTGAGCGTGTGCAGGAACGGATTGCCGCCCAGCACCAGCGGGCTGGTCTGGACATACTTCATGCCCAGTTCCAGCGACCAGGGACCCAGCGAGAACTTCTTGCTCACGGGGTCCTTGCGCAGGTAGCCCAGGGTCCACAAGGTATGGGCGAAGCGCTGCACCGAGCTCTTGCTCAGGCCGGTCGCTTCGGCCAGTTCCGGCAGGGTCATGGCCGGCTGGCCTTCGCTGAAGGCGCGCAGGACGGAGACGCCGCGCGCCAGCGCGGCGATGAACAATGGGGAATCCTCGGCGTTTCGGTTCTGCGTCATGGCGCGTGGGGCGTCCAATGGAAAGCGCATAGCGTACCGTATAACGGTGCGAACGTATCGCGTGGCGATGCCATAAAAAAACGGCCCGGAAGCTCCGGGCCGTTTCGACCAGCGCAGGCCTCAGCGGATCGGCCAGGGATACATGGCGCCGCCCTTGTTCCACAACGCATTCGTGCCGCGTTGCAGGCCCAGCTTGCTGTCCTTGCCGACGTTGCGCTCGAACACTTCGCTGTAGTTGCCCACGGCCTTGATGGCGTTGTAGGCCCACTTTTCATCCAGGCCCATGTTCTTGCCGGCGCCCGGCGTCACGCCCAGAATGCGCGCGATGTTGGGGTTGTTGCTCTTGAGCATCTCGTCCACGTTCTTCTGCGTGATGCCGTATTCCTCGGCCTCCATCAGCGCGAACAGCGTCCAGCGCACGATGCCCAGCCAGTTCTCGTCGCCCTGGCGCACCATGGGGCCCAGCGGCTCCTTGGAGAAGCGTTCCGGCAGGATCTCGTAGTCGTCCGGTTTGGCGACCTGCGTGGCGCGCACCGCGGCCAACTGCGAAGCGTCGTCGGTGAAGGCGTCGCAACGGCCCGACTCGAAGGCGCGCACGACCTCGGTCACCTTGTCGATCACCACCGGCTTGAACTCGATGTTGTTGGTGCGGAACCAGTCGGCCAGGTTGAGTTCGGTGGTGGTGCCGGGCTGCACGCAGACCGTGGCGCCGTTGAGTTCCTTGGCGCTCTTCACGCCCAGCTTCTTGTTCACCAGGATGCCCTGGCCATCGTAGAAGCTGGCGGCCACGGCCGCCAGGCCCAGCGAGGTGTCGCGGGTCTGCGTCAGCGTGACGGTGCGCAGCAACACGTCCACTTCGCCCGATTGCAGCGCCGTGAAGCGCTGCTGCGTGGACAGCGGCGTGCCCTTGAATTTGGTCGGATCACCGAACACGGCCGCCGCGACCGCGCGACAGATGTCCACGTCCATGCCTTCCCATTCGCCCTTGCTGTTGGTGGCCGAAAAGCCGGATACGCCGTCGGTCAGGCCGCACTGCACGAATCCTTTTTTCTTCACGGCATCGAGGGTGGGTCCCGCCACCGCCGCCTGGGATGCGCAAGCCAGGGCCAGGGCGCCGGCTGCAAACAAGATGGACCGCTTCATGATCGCTTCTCCTGAGATGGATGCCGCGCCGGCTTGTAAGCCAGTCGCGGTTGAAACCGAGCCCTGCCTTACCGGGCCGGCCGCCAGATTAAGCGATGTCCACCGAGCGGACAACGCAACGCCGCCTAGTGGAAACCCGGAGGAAATGCCGCCTGCCCAGTGATTACAGCGATGTCCGGTGAACGAACTTTATCCGCCCACCCGACGGCGGCCCGCGCTTACCTTGCGTGCCATACTTTTTTCGCGTCCCGGGCCCGCCGCTGCCGGCGCCGCAATCTCTCAAAAAAACGGCCGCGCCTGGATCGCGGCCGGCTCATGGAGGAGACCAACCCATGGCATGTGCAAGCTTCTTGCAGTCCCGCCGCAGCACCCTCAAAACCCTGCTGTGCGCCACCCTGGCGGCGACCGGACTCGCCGCCGGCGCCGTCCACGCGGCGGATGACTGGCCCAGCAAGCCCATCAAGGTCATCGTGCCGTACACGCCCGGCGGCTCGACCGACATCGTCACCCGCATCGTGATGGACAAGCTGGGCCCGCGCCTGAAGCAGACCATCATCATCGAGAACCGCCCAGGCGCGAACAGCAGCGTGGGAGCGGGCATCGCCGCGAAAGCGGAGCCGGACGGCTACACCTTTCTGTCCATACTTCCCGCCTACATCATCAATTTCCATCTGTACAAGCTGGGCTACAAGCCCGCCGACCTGACGCCCGTGGCGCAGATGGCCGATCTGCCGCTGTTCCTGTTCGTGGCCGAAGACATACCGGTGAAGACCGTGGCCGAACTGGTCGAGTACGGCCTCAAGAATCCGGACAAGCTCACCTACGCCTCCAGCGGCAACGGCTCCAGCGCGCACCTGACCGGCGCCGATTTCGCGCTGCAAAGCAAGATCACGATGACGCACGTGGCCTACAAGGGCAGCGCCCCCATCCTGGCCGACCTGCTGGGCGGCCGGGTCTCGATGGTGTTCGACCCCATCCTGGTGCCCATGCAATACGTGAAGCAGAACCGGCTGAAGGCGCTGGCGTTCACGGGCAAGGAACGCTGGCCCACCGAACCCTCGATTCCCACCATGGAGGAAGCGGGCCTGCCCGGCTTCGTCACGGGATCCTGGGCCGGGCTGATGGCCCCGGCCGGCACGCCCGCGCCCATCATCGAACGCATGGCGCGCGAGATCAGCGAGATCGTCAAGGAACCCGACGTCAGGCAGAAGTTCCTGGATGCCGGCTTCCTGCCCGCCAGCGGCACCACCGCCCAATTCGCGGAGCTGATGAAGACGGACTCGGCGCGCTATGCCGGGATCATCAAGCAGGCGCGCATCACCGTGGATTGAGCGCGGAGGCCCTCATGATCGACAAGTTCTACGACACGCCCGAGGCGGCCGTCTCGGACATCCACGATGGCGCCACCGTGCTTATCAGCGGCTTCGGCGGAGCCGGCATGCCCACCGAGCTGATCCACGCGCTGATCGCGCAGGGCGCGCGCGATCTCACCGTGGTCAGCAACAACGCCGGCAACCACGAGACCGGCCTGGCCGCGCTGATCAAGGCCGGACGCGTGCGCAAGGTGATCTGCTCGTTTCCCAAGGCCTCGCATTCCTGGGTCTTCGACGAGCTCTACCGCCAGGGCAGGATCGAGCTGGAATGCGTGCCGCAGGGCACCATCGCCGAACGCCTGCGCGCGGCCGGCGCCGGCTTGGGCGGGTTCTACACGCCCACGGCCTACGGCACCGAACTCGCGCGCGGCAAGGAGACCCGCATGATCGATGGCCGCGGCCACGTCTTCGAGCATCCCTTGCATGGCGACTTCGCGCTGGTGAAGGCGGACCAGGCCGACCGCTGGGGCAACCTCACCTACAACAAGAGCGCGCGCAACTTCGGGCCCATCATGTGCATGGCGGCGAAAACCGCCATCGTGCAGGTGCGCGCCAAGGTCGCGTTGGGCGAGCTGTCGCCCGAGTCGGTGGTGACGCCAGGCATCTTCGTCAAGCGCGTCACCCAGGTCGCCAACGCGGCCTTCTCCAGCTAGCGCCTGTCGAACCCAAAAGGAATCCGCATGTTCCAACCCCTGACCCGCGAGGCCATGGCGCGCCGCCTGGCCCAGGACATTCCCGACGGCAGCTATGTCAATCTGGGCATCGGCATGCCCGTGCTGGTGGCGGCGCACCTGCCCGCCGGCCGCGAGATCGTGCTGCACAGCGAAAACGGCATTCTGGGCATGGGCCCGCCCCCCGCCGAGGGCGAGGTCAACCTGGACCTGATCAACGCCGGCAAGCAGCCGGTGACGCTGCTGAAAGGCGGCGCGTACTTCCATCACGCGGATTCATTCGCGATGATGCGCGGCGGCCACCTGGACATCTGCGTCATGGGCGGCATGCAGGTCGCCGCCAATGGCGACCTGGCCAACTGGTCCCTGGCCAAGCCGGGCGAAGCGCCCGCCGTGGGCGGCGCGATGGACCTGGCGGTGGGCGCGCGCAGCGTCTACATCATGATGGAACACAACAGCAAGAACGGCGAACCCAAGATCGTCGAACGCTGCTCCTACCCGCTGACAGGCGCCGGCGTGGTGGACCGCATCTACACGGACCTGGCGGTCATCGAAGTCACGCCGGACGGGCTGCTGGTTCGGGATATGATCGACGGCATGACCCTGACAGCACTCCAGGCGCGCACCGGCGCGCCGCTGCGCGCAGCCTGATGCGGCCCAATCTTCCTCCGCCCGGCTATGCCGCGCCGCTCGCGGCGGAAGACCATCCCGACCAGCTGCGCGGCGACCCGGACTACATGCTGACGCTGGCGCGCGGCCTGCACGTGATCCGCGCCTTCGGCACGCGCCGCCACCCGCAGACCGCGGCCGAACTGAGCCGCCGCGCGGGCCTGCCCCGCGCCGTGGTGCAGCGCTGCCTGCACACGCTGATCCTGCTGGGCATCGCCGAGCAGCACGGCAGGCTGTATGTGCTGACGCCGCGCATCCTGGGCCTGGGCTACGCCTACTTCTCATCCACGCCCTTCGTCTCGCTGGCGCAGCCGGTGCTGGAAGAGCTCAGCGCCACGATCAACGAAACCTGTGCGCTGGCCATCATGGAAGGCCACGAAATGCTGTATCTGGCGCGTTCCGAGGTCAACCGCCTGCTGGCCACGTCGATGGGGCTGGGCAGCAGGCTGCCTGCGTACTGCACGTCCATCGGCCGGGTGCTGCTGGCGCAACTGCCGGAACCGGCCCTGGCCCGCTACTTCGCCGCGACCGAGCTGCAGCCCTACACGGAATTCACGCTGGTGACCGAAGACAGGCTGCGCGCCGAACTCGCACGCATCCGCGAGCAGGACTACGCCGTCGTTGACCAGGAACTGGAATTGAACGTGCGCGCCATCTCGGTGCCCGTGCGCTCGGCCAGCGGCAAGGCTTGTGGCGCGGTCAACGTCAGCGTCAAGGCGGCGCGGGTGCCGCTGAACCGGTTGACGGAGGAATTCCTGCCGCCGTTGCGACAGGCGGTGGAGAGAATCGGGGAATTCCTGGCCGCGTAGGCTGGGCGAAGCGCGAGAGTTCTTGAGTAAGAACGCTGACCTCAAGCGCGCGTAACCCATGCTGCCGTGAGCAAGTAACGCCTGCGGCGGCCGGAAAACAGTCTATTGCGACAGCATGGGTTGCGCGCGTTCCACGTTGGAGTTCTTGCTTAAGAACCCTTGCGCTTCACCCCTCCTACAGATCCGTCGTATCCAGCGTGAAAGCCGCGGCGGCGCGGCCGATGCGGTCGTTGACGGCGTGCCAGTCGTCGGTGGCGGGCGGCGCCTGCACGATGATGCGCGCGTAGCCCTGCTTGTCCAGGTCGCGCAGCAGGCCGTAGAGCGCCTGGGCATAACGCGCCGGATCGGCGGGCACGGCCTGCCATTGCACCCGGGCGTCCAGCGCGGCAGGACGATCGCCGTAGGCGACCACCACCACCTTGCCTTCAGGCAGACCCTGGCCTTGCGTCACGGCCTGCAGGCGCGCGTCGGAAGCCAGCTCCAGCGCCGTGCGCGGCGCGTAGTGCGCCTTCAGCGTGCCCGAGGCGCGCGGCGCGGCCGCATCGGGCGCGAAGACCTGCACGCCCAGCACGGCTTCGATCTGCGCGGCGCTGATGTGGCCGGGACGCAGCAGCACGGGGCCGGCGCCGCGGTCCAGGCGCGACAGGTCCAGGATGGTGGACTCGATGCCCACTTCCGAAGCGCCGCCTTCCAGCACCGGCATGCCGGCCGCGACTTCCTCGGGGAATTCGCTGCGCACATGCTCGGCGCGCGTCGGCGACACCTGGCCGAACTTGTTGGCCGACGGCGCCGCGACCCCGCCCTGCCCGTTGGGCTTGCCCGCGGCAAAGGCCGCCAGCAGCGCCTGGGCCACGGGATGCGAGGGGCAGCGGATGCCGATGCTGTCCTGGCCGCCGCTCACCGTATCCGCGATGTGCGGCGCGCGCTTGAGGATCAGCGTGAGCGGACCGGGCCAGAAGGCGTCGATCAGCAGGCGTGCCTCGGCCGGCACTTCCGCCGCCCAGTACGACAGGTCGCCTTGCGGCGCGATGTGCACGATGACGGGATGGTTGGACGGCCGGCCCTTGGCCGCGTAGATCTTGGCCACGGCTTGCGGGTTTTCCGCGTCCGCGCCCAGGCCATAGACGGTCTCGGTGGGGAACGCGGCCAGCTCGCCGTCCAGCATGCGTTGCGCGGCGTAGGCGATCTCCGCGGCGCTGGCGGAGCCTGACGGGGGCAAGGAGGTCATGGACGTCGTCGCGCTTTACTCGGGAGCCTGCATGCCCAGCGCCGCCGCCACGCGGGCGGCGTCGTCGCGGGCCTGCTGCAAGGTCGGCGCCACGATCGTGATGTGGCCCATCTTGCGGCCGCGGCGCGCTTCGCGCTTGCCGTACAGGTGCAGCTTGGCGGTGGGCACCTTCAGCGCGGCGGCCCAGTCGGGCTCGCGCTGCGCCGTGGCGGTGGCCGACGGATACCAGATGTCGCCCAGGATGTTCAGCATGACGGCAGGCGCCAGCAGGTCGGAGCCGCCCAGCGGCAGGCCGGCCATGGCGCGCGCCTGCTGCTCGAACTGGCTCGTCAGGCAGGCGTCCATGGTGTAGTGGCCGCTGTTGTGCGGACGCGGCGCGATCTCGTTGACGATCAGGCTGCCGTCCTTGAGCACAAAGAACTCCACGCACAGCACGCCGTGGTAACCCAGGCCTTGCGCGATGGCCTGCGCGGCCTGCGTCGCGCAGGCCTGCCTTTCGGCATGGGCTGCGTCCTGCTGCACCGGCGCCGCCGTCGACACCGCCAGGATGCCGTCGCGGTGCACGTTGCGCGCCACCGGAAACACCACGCTCGCGCCGTCGAAGCCGCGCGCCAGAACCACGGAGATTTCGTAGTCCAGCGGCATCAGCGCTTCCAGCACGCACGCCACGCCGCCGAACTCGGCGAAGGCGGCCAGCGCTTCCTCGCGCGTATTGATGCGGGCCTGGCCCTTGCCGTCGTAACCCAGGCGGGCGACTTTCAGAATGCCGGGGAACAGAGCCTGCGACGCGGCGCGCAAATCGGCCTCGCTGCGGATGGCGGCGTGCGGCGCAACAGCAATGCCCTGCGAGGCGATGAAGGTCTTTTCGGCGATGCGGTCCTGCACGATGGCCACAGCGTCGGCCGCCGGGCTGACGCGGCAGCGCGTGGCCAGCGTGCGCAGGCTGTCGGCGGGCACGTTCTCGAATTCGGTGGTGACGGCCTGACAGGTCTGCGCCAGGCGCGCAAGGCCGTCCTCGTCGTCATAAGCCGCCTGGATGTGCAGGTCAGCCACCATGCCCGCCGGACATTCGGCAGCCGGGTCCAGCACCGCGACCTTGTAGCCCAGGCTCTGCGCCGCATGGCAGAACATGCGGCCCAATTGGCCGCCACCCAGCAAACCCAGCCAGCCGCCGGGAGCAATCATGAAAGCAGTCGATTGAGTCATTCTGATCAAGCCTCGGGCGGAACCTTCATGTCGCGCGCGCCTTGCGTCTGGCGCGCGCGGAACGCCACCAGCTTCTTGTGCAGGCCGGCATCCGTGCCCGCCAGGGTGGCGATCACATGCAGCGCCGCATTGGCGGCGCCGGCCTCGCCGATCGCGAAGGTGGCCACCGGCACGCCCTTGGGCATCTGCACGATGGACAGCAGCGAATCCTCGCCGCGCAGGTACTTGGACGGCACCGGCACGCCGAACACCGGCACTTCGGTCAGCGCGGCCATCATGCCCGGCAGGTGCGCCGCGCCGCCGGCGCCGGCGATGATGCCGCGCAGGCCGCGCGCATGCGCTTCGGCGCCGTACTCGGCCATGTCCTGCGGCATGCGGTGGGCGGAGATCACGCGCGCCTCGTAGGCAACGCCGAAGTCCTCCAGTATGGTGACTGCGTGCTTCATGACCTCCCAATCGCTGGAAGAACCCATAATCACGCCCACCACGGGGGTGGCCACTGCCGCTGCGGAAGTCTTGGCTGTCATAACCGGTGTCTAAGAGTTGAGACCGCGGCGCGCCGCCGCGGAAAGAGGCTAAGGACTGCGGCCAAATGCCGCGAAACCCGGTATTTTACCCGGCGCCGCCGCGCTGCTATCTGGCGGCGGCGGAATCCAGCCATTGATAGCTAGTGGGGTTGTCCGGGCAAGGCCCGAAACCGCACTCCAGCGTGGTGCTGCCGACGTTGGCCAGGGCCGTCAGGAAAAACAGGGCCATGACCAGCACGCCCAGCACCGACAGGGGCTTGCGCAGCATGTTGTCGCCCCACTTGCGGTCGACGGCCAGCATCACGGCGCAGAACACGATGATGGCGCTGAAGGCCACGAACGCCCAGGTGTAGAAATGCAGGCCCAGCAGCGGCGAACCATAGCCCGGATCGCCTGGCGCGATGTGCAGCAGCACCTGGCGGCCCGAGGCCAGCATGCCGCCCAACGCGGCCGCGATGCTCATCGCGTAGTGCATGGGCGAAGGCCCCAGGCGCATGTTCAGCAGGAAGCCCACGCCCGCCAGCAATAGCGCCACGCGCTGCAAGAGGCACAGCGGGCAAGGCAATTCGTCATAGGCGATCTGCCAGAAGAACGCCATGGCCAGGGCGCCGCTGACGCCCAGCAGCGCCAGGCCGTTCAGGATGCGCGAGCCGCGCGCGGGATTGCGGGAGAAGATCATCGCCGCGCCCTCAGAACGACAAGGCCAGCGGACTGGTCATGTGGTACTGGCACCAGGCGGCGAAGAGCGCCAGCGTCAGCAGCCAGAACGTCACGCAGGGGCGGCGCCTGCCCAGCATGCCGAACCACACCGCGATCAGGCCAGTCAGGAAAGGCAACATCATTACCATGCTGGGAGCTCCTTTCTGGGGTACGTCCCCATGCAAGCAGCCGGGAATTATAACGTCACAATTCGCAATAAATCCTATCGAAAGCCCTGATAACTCTTGTAGGGCAAGCGCTTTCAGGACGAAAAAATTCGCTCCATATGAAACGCCCCCCGGAAGTTGGATTTACGTCCAACTTCCGGGGGGCGGAGCGGCAGGGCTTGGAGCTTGCGGATGTCGGGGTTCTTGAGCCGCCGAGGCTGCCCTGCGCCATTCCGATGCTCGCCCCGGTGGGGCTGTGCTTCGGATGACTCCGGGGTCCTCGGCTGGCAGTCGCCTAACGCGTTGGTTTCGGACCACCTTCATGGGCAGATACCGTGAGCCGGTGGCCGGACGGAGGGATCCGAAGCGCAGCCCCACCGGGGCGAGCATCGGAATCCCGCAGTCCGGACGCCGGCGACTCAAGAACCCTGCCTCCCAAAACCGAAGTGCGGAGCGGCAAGGCTTCGAGCTTGCGGACGTCGGGGTTCTTTAGCCGCCGAGGCTGCCCTGCGTCATTCCGATGCTCGCCCCGGTGGGGCTGTGCTTCGGATGACTCCGGGGTCCTCGGCTAACAGTCGCCTAATGCGTTGGTTTCAGACCACCTTCATGGGCAGATGCCGTAAGCCGGTGGCCGGACGGAGGGATCCGAAGCGCAGCCCCACCGGGGCGAGCATCGGAATCCCGCAGTCCGGACGCCGGCGACTCAAGAACCCTGCCTCCCAAAACCGAAGTGCGGTCCGGATTTTCCTCATCCGGACGTCCTGGGAGCAGAGCGGGTTTTTCTTGGCAGGAAGCGTTCAGGCGACCAGACGATCCAGGGCTTCGCGGTACTTGGCGGCCGTCTTTTCCAGCACGTCCTGGGGCAGGCGCGGCGCGGGCGGGGTCTTGTCCCAGGTCTGGGTTTCCAGCCAGTCGCGCACGAATTGCTTGTCGAACGACGGCGGGCTGATGCCCACGCGGTAGCCGTCGGCCGGCCAGAAGCGCGAGGAATCGGGTGTCAGCACTTCGTCCATCAGGTACAGGGTGCCGTCGTCGTCCAGTCCGAATTCGAACTTGGTATCGGCGATGATGATGCCCTTGGTGGCCGCGAACTTGGCTGCCTCGGCATAGAGCTTGAGCGTCACGTCGCGGATGCGCTCGGCCATTTCCTGGCCGACTTCCTTGACCACGTGGGCGAAGTCCACGTTCTCGTCGTGCATGCCGAATTCGGCCTTGGCGGCGGGCGTGAAGATCGGTTCGGGCAGCTGGCTGGCCTGTTGCAGGCCGGCGGGCAGCTTGATGCCGCAGACGGCGCCGGTGGCCTGGTAGTCCTTCCAGCCCGAGCCTATCAGGTAGCCGCGGGCGACCGCTTCCACCAGGATGGGCTTCAAACGCTTGACCACCACGGCGCGGCCGCGCACCTGGTCGACTTCGTCCGGAGCGACCACGTCCTCGGGCTTGATGCCGGTGGAGTGGTTCGGCAGGATGTGGGCCAACTTCTGCAGCCAGAACTCGGTCAGTTCGGTCAGCACCTGACCCTTGCCGGGAATCGGGTCGTCGAGAATCACGTCGAAGGCGGAAATGCGATCCGAAGCGACGATCAGCAACTTGTCGTCGCCCACGGCGTACATATCGCGCACCTTACCGCGGCCCAGCAGCGGCAAGGACTTGATGCTGGATTGATGCAAAGCAGAAGTCACGGGAATGGCCTATGGCAATAATGAAGATTCCCGCCACGGGCAGGCGCCAGGGCGGGAAGCAGAACGGAATCCGGGAACCGCGGGCAGGGCCGGCGCGGCGCGCGGGTCCTGCAAAGCGCATAGGTTACTGCAAATGGGCCGGTTTTGCCGGAGCCGCCCTCCCCTCGACGCCGCCCGGCGGCCGGGTTAGGCTCTGGTCTCCAACATGATGCGCGCCGACCGCCGCTGGCGTCACGGCGCTGCCCCTACGCCCGGAGACAGAGTCGTATGCAGGATGCTTCCCTCAAACGCAGCGCCCACGCCGACGCGCAGGTGCACCTGACCGGCGGTTGCCAGTGCGGCGCCGTGCGCTATGCCATCACCGATGAACCGATCATGGCGGCAACCTGTCATTGCCGGGACTGCCAGTATTCCAGCGGCGGCGCCCCGGCCCATGCGCTGATCTTCCCCACCGGCTCCATCACGCTCTTGCGCGGCAGTCCCAAGGAGCACCGCTACCGCGGCGACTCCGGCCATACCGTCATGCGCAGTTTCTGTGCCGACTGCGGCACGCCGCTGTTCGGCAATTCGGCGGGCATGGGCTATGACATCGTGCGGGCCGGCTCGCTCGACGACCCCGAGGCCTTCCACGCCCGCGCCAGCCTCTGGACCGAGTCGGCGCCGTCCTGGCACCACGTGGACCGGACCGTGCCGCACTTCCCCCGCAACTCGCCCGCGTCCTAGCCGCGACGCAGCCGAAAAAAAAGCGGTCCGCATGCGCGGACCGCTTTTTCATTGCGCCCGGACGGCGGACGCACAAGCGTCCTGCGTCCGGGGACTTTTGCTTACTGCACCACTTGGGCCAGCTTGCCCGACGCGTATTGCGCGGCGATTTCGGTCAGCGGCAGCGCCTTGATCTTGCTGGCGTTGCCGGCGGTGCCGAATTCGGTGTAGCGAGCCACACAGATGGCCTTGGCGGCGGCGCGGGCCGGCTTCAGGTATTCGCGCGGGTCGAATTTTTCCGGGTTTTCGGCGAAGAAGCGGCGGATCGCGCCGGTCATGGCCAGACGGATATCGGTGTCGATATTGATCTTGCGCACGCCGTACTTGATGGCTTCCTGGATTTCCTCGACGGGCACGCCGTAGGTTTCCTTCATGTTGCCGCCGAATTCGCGGATCTCGGCCAGCAGTTCCTGCGGCACGCTGGAGCTGCCGTGCATCACCAGGTGGGTGTTGGGCAGGCGGGCGTGGATTTCCTTGATGCGGGAGATCGACAGGATGTCGCCGGTGGGCTTGCGCGTGAACTTGTAGGCGCCGTGGCTGGTGCCGATGGCGATGGCCAGGGCGTCCAGCTGCGTGCGGCGCACGAAGTCGGCGGCTTGCTCGGGGTCGGTCAGCAGCTGGTCCATGGTCAGCTTGCCGTCGGCGCCGTGGCCGTCTTCCTTGTCGCCTTCCATGGTTTCCAGGGAACCCAGGCAGCCCAGTTCGCCTTCGACCGTCACGCCCAGCTTGTGGGCGGTGTCGACGACCTTCTTGGTCACTTCGACGTTGTAGTCGTAGTCGGCGATGGTCTTGCCGTCTTCCTTGAGCGAACCGTCCATCATGACGCTGGAGAAGCCCAGGTCGATGGCGCCTTGGCAGATCTTGGGCGACTGGCCGTGGTCCTGGTGCATGACCACGGGGATGTGCGGATAGGATTCCACGGCTGCCTGGATCAGGTACTTCAGGAAGCCTTCGCCCGCGTACTTACGAGCGCCGGCCGAAGCCTGCATGATCACCGGGCTGTCGGTCTCCGCAGCGGCTTCCATGATGGCCTGGACCTGTTCCAGGTTGTTGACGTTGAAAGCGGGAATGCCGTAACCGTGCTCGGCGGCGTGGTCGAGCAACTGGCGCATGGAGACTAGGGCCATGAGTGGTCCTCCTTAGGTACTGTCTATTGAAAGATGGTTGATGTCTTGCTGAACGGGGTGATTTTACGGGGGATTCGACGAAAGGTCTTGCAACCGCCCGTATCCGGTCCATTCAGGCGAGACCAGTTGGAGCAGGCCTGGCCTGCCCTCATCCGCAAGAAGGATGAAGCCGCGGCGTCCGCAGGGCTCCGCGGACGCCGCGATCCCCCGCGCCGCCTATGGCCGGCCGGCGTGCGGCGCGTCCACCCGGGTCATCAGGATGCAGCCTTCGTGCTTGGCGCGCCGGTTGGCCTCGATGAAGTCGGGCGCGGCGGCCATGAACAAGGTCCGGCCGTCCGGCCCGCCCAGGGCGGCTGCGAAGATGCCGAATTCGCCGGTGTCGATCTGCTCCAGGATCCTGCCGCCGCGCGCCACGCGCACGATGCGCTTGCCGATGGCGTCGGCCACCCACAGGGCGCCTTCCGCGTCCAGCGCCCCGCCGTCGGGGCCGATGGCGGACGCGGCGATCAGCACGCCCAGGTCGCCGCTGGCCGGCAGCGGGCCGAAATCGGCCCAGTCGCGGCGCGGCCCCAGCCCGCCGTCGGCCAGGATGTCGAATTCGGAAATGCGGTTGCCGAACGTTTCATTGACGATCATGGTCTTGCCATCCGGCGTGATGAACGAGCCATTGGGAAAGCACAGCCCGTCGGCCACCTGGCGCGCGGATCCGTCGGGATCGACGCGCACGATGCCGGTATTGCGCACCGGCTCGCCGGCCATGAGGTCGAAACCGAAATTGCCGACATAGGCCCTGCCCTGCGCGTCCACCACCATGTCGTTGACCGGCCCGCCGGCGTAGGCCGACAGGTCGGCATGCACGGCCAAGGTGCCGTCCCGTTCCCGGCGCAGCAGCTTGCGGTCCTTCATGGACGCAATCAGCAGGCGGCCGTCCGGCAGCCAGCCCAGCCCCGAGGGCTGCTGCGGCACGCGGCAGATCTGCTCGACCTTGCCGTCCAGGTCCACGGCGATAACCTGCTCGGTATAGAAGTCGGACGCCCACAAGCGGTTCTCGTGCCAGCGCAGCCCCTCCAGATAGGTGTATCCGGACGCCAGCACGGACAGTTCGCGTTTCGGCATTGCCTGGTCTCCTTGTGCGGCCCCGCGCGGGGGCCTGTTATTCGGATTGAGCCGGCGGCGGCCTTGGGCTGCCGGCCGGGCCCATTCTGGCATGTTGCCGCGCGATAGTGCCGCCGTTCCAAACTGATACAAATCCGATATCGGCCTGGCTGTGGAGGCCGCCCGGGGCGGCGCGCTGCGCCACCTCGATCTGTCCCCGAACTGACAACTACGTGTCAGGTGTGCGGCGTTAAGATCGCGCCCCAAGGGTAAACCCGCGGCCTCGCGAACTGCCCTGGCATCCCCACTTCGGATCCTCTTGCCCGCCCCATGCCGGCGCGCCCGCCTCCGGGCCAGGCTACCGATCCCTGTTTTCCGTTTTGATCATGAACACTAAGAAGCTGACGCGTTATATCGGCATCGCCATGGTGCTGGGCATCGTGGTGGGCTATTTCTGCCACAAGTACGCGCAGGACGAGAAGGAGGCGCTGCAGATCGCCTCGTACTTCAGCCTGGTCACCGACATCTTCCTGCGCATGATCAAGATGATCATCGCGCCGCTGGTGTTCGCCACCCTGGTGACCGGCCTGGCCAGCATGAGCGACGCCAGCGCCGTGGGCCGCATCGGCATGCGCGCCATGATCTGGTTCATCGCCGCCTCGGCCCTGTCGCTGCTGCTGGGCCTGGCGCTGGTCAACATTTTCCAGCCGGGCGCCCACATGAACATGGCGCTGCCTGACGCGGGCCTGAGTTCGGGCCTGAAGACGGGCGACTTCACGCTCAAGGCCTTCCTCACGCACGTGTTCCCGCGCAGCATCGCGGAAGCCATGGCGAACAACGAGATCCTGCAGATCCTGGTGTTCTCGCTGTTCTTCGGTGCCGCGCTGTCCTACGTCCGCGGCAAAGGCCACAACACGCTCTACAACATGATCGACGAGCTGGCCAAGATCATGTTCCGCGTGACGGACTACGTCATGCGGTTCGCGCCGCTGGGCGTGTTCGCCGCCATGGCCGCCGCCATCACGACCGAGGGCCTGGGCGTGCTGGTCAGCTACGGCAAGCTGATAGGCGAGTTCTACCTGGGACTGGCGCTGCTGTGGGCGATCCTGTTCGCCGTCGGCTATCTGTTCCTGGGCAAGTCGACCTTCCGCCTGGGCGGCCTGATCAAGGAGCCCACGCTGCTGGCGTTCTCCACGGCCAGCAGCGAATCGGCCTACCCCAAGACCATCGAGGCGCTGACCCGCTTCGGCGTGCCCAAGCGCATCTCGGGCTTCGTGCTGCCGCTGGGCTATTCCTTCAACCTGGACGGCTCGATGATGTACCAGTCCTTCGCGGTGCTGTTCATCGCGCAGGCCTACAACATCCAGATGAGCTTCACGCAGCAACTGACCCTGCTGCTGGTGCTGATGGTGACCAGCAAGGGCATGGCCGGCGTGGCGCGCGCTTCCCTCGTCGTGGTTGCCGCGACGCTGCCGATGTTCCATCTGCCGGAAGCCGGCCTGCTGTTGATCATGGGCATCGACCAGTTCTTCGACATGGGCCGCACGGCCACCAACGTGGTCGGCAACAGCCTGGCCACCGCCGTGATTTCCAAGCTGGAAGGCAATCGGGAAGAGCTCACCGAAGCCGGGACCGCTGCGTCTGGCGATGAGCCATCGGCCCAACCCGCCAGCCAGGAAGCCTGAGCATCAGGCAATGAAAAACGGGCCGCATGGCCCGTTTTTTTATGGCTTGCGCATGCTTGACCGGCGCCATCGCCGGGAGCAACATATAAGCCCTTTGCTTCTTATACAGGCGCGGCGCGCATGGGCGCCACGCTCAGTCCTCATGCCATGAAACGCCTAAGCCTGCGCTGCGTACTGGCAGCCGCGGCCTTGATGTCCGCCGCCCCCGCCTCATACGCCTGGACCCGCATTTCCTGCGAGCTGGGCGGCACCGTGGCCAACCCGCCGGTCGTGATGCGGCAATTCCGCACCGACGGCACCGAAATCAAACAAGTGCTGTTCAGGCTCAAGGTCAAGGACGCGGACATCCCCGAGGGAGCCCGCGCCGATACCGACTGCACGGAATTCATCGACCGCGAGATCGACGTGGCGCTGGAGAACACCGCCGCCGACGCCGTCCGCAAGGGCAAGACCCTGAAGCTGCGCTACCGCTACGACGATTCGCTGGGACAGAGCCAGGCGACGAAGTTCGAACTGGTCCGATAGGACTCAGTCGTTGACGGAGCACGAGACCGGCTCGCCGTCCTCGAATTCCACGTCGTAGGTATGCACCGGGTCCCAGGGCAGCGTGAACCAGAGTTCATAGCCGTCACCGTCCTCGTCGAACAGCCACAGCGCGCGCAGCTCGGCCTTCTCGGCCATGGCTTCCGCGGTTTCTTCCTGCAGCAGCTGGCTGTCTTCAATGCCGAGCTTCTTGTAGTGTTCGTAGGAATAGTTGTCCAGCAGGAATTCGGCCGCGGCCAGGATGTGGTCGTCGAGCTTGTCGATGATGGCCTTGACCACCTTGGACGCGCCGCTGTCGGGCTCTTCGCCGTCGGTCTGGATCATGACGTGAATGGGCGGACGTCCCTTGCCCGCGGCGACGTTCTCGGCGGCCCACAGATCGGGTTCTTCGGGGTCCTGGGTGAAATTGAATCGTGCCATCGCGCGCTCCGGAAAAAGGGCTGGCGAACCGCGGAAAATGCGGCCACGCCGTTCCCGCCATTTAACCAGATGCGCGAGCGTCCGGCTGCGCATACCGGCGATGTTTTTGCGACAGCCCCTGCGTACGCCTGCCGTTTTCAGACCCGTTCCAGAGGCAAGTGCGGCAAGGCCGGCAGCACGACGCGTATGGCATCGCCCGCGCTCACCGCGCCGCCTTCGACGACGATGCCCATGATGCCCGCGCGGCGCATCAGGCTGCCGTCGGGATGCCGGCCCAGCACCGCGGCCGTCAAGCCCTTCTGGTAGTTGTCGAGCTGGGAGCAAGGGTTACGCAGGCCCGTTACCTCGACCACCGCGTCTGCGCCGATATGCAATAGCGCGCCGCGCGGCAGGCCCAGCAGGTCAAGGCCGCGGGTCGTGATGTTCTCGCCCATGGTGCCTTCGGCCACGTTGAATCCCGCCAGCTGCAATTCGTCGTGCAGTTCGCCGTGGATCAGGTGGACCTGCCGCAGATTGGGCTGCGTGGGGTCAGCCTTGACGCGGGAACGGTGCTTGACGGTGACGCCCATGTGGGCGTCGCCCTCCACCCCCAGCCCCTTGCGCAGCATGATCGCGGGCACCACCGCCTTGCTGAACCCATGCGCCGGGCTGCAGGCCACCGCCGTCACGATGGGACGCATCGCATTTCTCCTGGCAACGAGTCAAGCGGCCACGGCCTGCGCCTCGGGCGCAAGCTGCGGGTTCGCGCGCACAGGCGGATAGTGCGCCGAAAACACCAGCCGGCCCGCCGACCAGGTGTGGCTGATCAAGGGCTGCGTCCCGACCTGCGCCACCGCCACCAGGTCCGCGCGCAGACCCGGCGCGATGCGCCCGCGGTCGGACAAGCCGCAGGCCTGCGCCGGATTCAACGTGACCAGCGCCACCGCCTGCGGCAGGCTCAGGTCGGTCTGCGCGGCCACCGTGAAGGCAGCGGCGATCAGCGCGGACGGCTGGTAGTCCGAACACAGGCAACTGGCCACGCCCGCGCGGATGGCGTCGATGGCGCGCATGGAGCCGCTCTGGCTCTGGCCGCGCAGCACATTGGGCGCGCCCAGGATGGTGGGCAGGCCGCAAGACACCGCGGCGCGCGCGGTATCCAGCGTGATCGGAAATTCGCTCATCGCCACGCCCAGGTTGCGCATGGTGGCGATGCGGTGGATCGAATCGTCGTCGTGGCTGGCGGTGGGTATGCCCAAGCCCTGCGCATGCGACAACAGCGTCTCCACCCGCGCCACCGCGCCGTCCTTGGCGCGGGTCTTGGCCTGAGCCGCTTCCTCGGCCTGCTCGCGGCTCATGGCGTGGTTACCCATCATGTATTGCAGATAGGATTCCAGCGTCTTGAACTGGCCCTGGCCGGGCGAATGGTCCATCACCGACAGCAGGTCCACCGCGCCCTCGTCCATCAGCGCGCGCAACACGTCCACCGAGGTGGCGTCGGTGACTTCGTAACGGCAGTGGACGCGGTTGTCGACCAGGCTGTGCTGGCGGAAGGCACGCACGGTGCGCACCACTTCCGCGGCCGTCTGGTTGTTGCGCACGCCCCATTCGCTGTTGGCGAAGGACAGCGCGTGGTACGGCGTGGTGATGCCCGCCGCGGCGTTGCGGCGGTCCACCTGGGCCACCGCGAAATCCAGCGGAAACAGCACCCGCGAGCGCGGCTCGGCTTCCTTTTCGATGGCGTCGCAATGCAGGTCGATCAGCCCCGGCAACAGGGTCTGGCCGCACAGGTCGATCTCGCGGTCGGCGCGGGCGCCGGCCGGCTCGATGGCGACGATGCGGCCATCGTCGATCAGCACGGCGCTGTCTTCCAGGACGCGGTCGGGCAGCACCACGCGGGCATGGGTGAGATAGGTGCTTTGCATCATTGCTCCAGTGCGGCCGCCGCGGCCTGGGCGGGACGCAGGGCCAGGGTCTGCGTGGCGACGGCGTCGCGCACTTCGGCGTCGTGGAAGATGCCCAGCAGGCAGCGGCCCTCGGCCTTGGCCTCGCGGATCAGCTCGATCACGACCTGGCGGTTGTCGGCGTCCAGCGACGCGGTGGGTTCGTCCAGCAACAGGATGGGGTGACGCGCGATGAAGCCGCGCGCAATGTTGACGCGCTGCTGTTCGCCGCCGGAAAAGGTGGCGGGCGCCAGCCCCCACAGGCGGGCCGGCACGTTCAGGCGCTGCAGCAGCGCGGCGGCGCGGGAGAGGGCCTCGTCGGCGTCCACGCCCGCCGCGCGCAAGGGCTCGGCCACCACGTCCAGCGCCGACACGCGCGGAATCACCCGTAGGAACTGGCTGACGTAGCCGATCACTTCACGGCGCAGGGCGAGGATCAACTGCTCGGGCGCGCCGGCCAGCTCGATCCACTCATCGTTCCAGCGCACCCGGATGCTGCCTTCGGTCGCCAGATAGTTGCCATAGAGGCAGCGCAACAGCGTGCTCTTGCCGGTGCCGGACGGCCCTGCCAGCACCAGGCAGTCGCCGGCCGCCGCGTCGAAGTCGACCGACTCCAGCACCGGCAGACGCATGCCGCCCTGGTTGTGCAGGGTGAACATCTTTCCGAGGCCCCGCACCTCGATCATGGGAGTCTTTACGCGCATGGTCAGCTCTGCAAAATGGAAGACACCAGCAACTGGGTGTAGGGATGCTGCGGATCGTCGAGAATCTGGTCGGTCAGGCCGCTTTCGACGACCTCGCCGCCGCGCATGACCAGGGTGCGGTGCGCCAGCAGGCGCGCCACCGCCAGATCATGGGTCACGACGATGGCGGCCAGGCCCAGGTCGGAGACCAGTTGGCGCAGCAGGTCCAGCAGGCGCGCCTGCACCGACACGTCCAGCGAAGCGGTGGGCTCGTCCATGAACACCAGGCGCGGATGGGTCACCAGGTTGCGGGCGATCTGCAGGCGCTGCTGCATGCCGCCCGAGAACGAGGTGGGCCTGTCGTCCAGCCGGCCGACGTCGATCTCCATTTTCTGCAGCCAGTTGCCGGCGGCCTGGCGCAGGTCGCCGTAGTGCCGGTCGCCCACGGCCATCAGGCGCTCGGCGATGTTGGCGCCGGCGCTGACCTGCATGCGCAGGCCGTCGCGGGCGTTCTGCCGCACGAAGCCCCAGTCGGTGCGCGACAGCAGGCGCAAACGAGCGCCGGGCAGCGCGGCCAGGTCGGTGAAGCCCTGGTCCCGCGTGTCGTACCAGACGCTGCCGGTGTCCGGCCGGGTCTGGTACGACACGGCCGACAGCAGCGTGCTCTTGCCGGAACCGGACTCGCCGACCACGCACAGCACCTCGCCGGGATAGAGATCGAAGTTGACGTTGCGGCAGCCGTGCACGCCGTCCCAGGTGCGCGTCATGTTGCGTACCGAAAGCAAAGGTTGGGCCTGCATCATGCCGCGTTCTCCTTGTTGGCCTGTTCCGCGCCCTGCCGCGCCTGGCGGTCGTTGCAGTACTCGGTGTCCGAGCAGACGTAGCGGCGCGTGCCGGCGTCGTCCAGGATGATTTCGTCCAGATAGCTCTCGCGCGATCCGCAAAGGTCGCAGCACTCGGTCCAGGTCTCGACCCGGAACGGGTGATCCTCGAAGTCCAGGCTCTTCACCTTGGTGTAGGGCGGCACCGCGTAGACCCGCTTTTCGCGGCCCGCGCCGAACAGCATCAGCGCGGGGCTGCCGTCGAGCTTGGGATTGTCGAACTTGGGGATGGGCGAAGGCCGCATCATGTAGCGGCCATTGACGATGACCGGATAGTCGTAGGTGGTGGCGATGTGGCCGTGCTGCGCGATGTCCTCGTACAGCTTGACGTGCATGCCGCCGTACTCGGCCAGCGCGTGCATGGTGCGCGTCTCCGTTTCGCTAGGCTCCAGCCAGCGCAGGGGCTCGGGGATCGGCACCTGGAACACCATGATCTGCCCTTCCGCCAGCGGCGTCTCGGGAATGCGGTGACGGGTCTGGACGATGCTGGCCGCGGGCGTGGATTCCGTCGTCGCCACGCCTGTGACGCGGCCGAAGAAGCGGCGGATGTTGATTGCGTTGGTGGTGTCGTCCGAGCCCTGGTCGATCACCTTGAGCACGTCGCCGGGACCGATGATGGACGCGGTGACCTGGATGCCGCCCGTGCCCCAGCCGTAGGGCAGCGGCATTTCGCGGCTGCCGAACGGCACCTGGTAGCCGGGAATCGCGACCGCCTTGAGCAGGGCGCGGCGCAGCATGCGCTTGGTGGACTCGTCCAGGTAGCCGAAGTTGTAGTGGTCGTCGCGTTCGACCTTTGCGTGTTGCGTAGTCATGAGGAAACCGCCTCGTCCATCAGATCGTTGCGCGCGGCTTCGGGCGCGGCGCGTTCGGCGCGCATGCGCCGCAACAGTTCCAGGTTGGCCTGGAAGTCCACGTAGTGCGGCAGCTTCAAGTGCTGCACGAAGCCCGAGGCTTCCACGTTGTCGCTGTGGTACAGCACGAACTCGTGGTCGTTGGCCGGGGAGTCCGCGCGTTCGCCCAGGTCGCGCGCCTTCAGAGCGCGGTCCACCAGCGCCATCGACATGACCTTGCGCTCGCCATAGCCGAAGGTCAGGCCGTAGCCCCGGGTGAACTTAGGGCCTTCCTCGGCGTTGCCCGCGAACTGGCTCACCATCTGGCATTCGGTGATATCGATCTCGCCCACCGTGACGGCGAATCCCAGTTCCTCGATGTGCATTTCCACCTCCAGCGCGCCGTAGCGGATCTCGGCGGCGAAGGGATGGGTGTTGCCGTAGCCGCGCTGGGTCGAATAACCCATCGACAGCAGGAAGCCCTCGTCGGCGCGCGCCAGGTTCTGCAGGCGCGCGGGGCGCGAGGCCGGGAAATCCAGCGGCTGGCGCGTCAGGTCAAAGGGTTCGGGATCCCCTTCCGGCACCGGCTCGGCATCGATCAGGTCGTCCTGCGCCAGCAGGTCGGTGACACGCGGCATGGCGCTGTCCAGGGCTTCGCCGCCGGGCGGCAAGGCGTCGGCCTCGCGCTGCGCCTCCAGCGAAAAATCCAGCAGGCGCTGGGTGTAGTCGTAGGTCGGTCCCAGAATCTGGCCGCCGGGCACGTCCTTGAAGGTGGACGAGATGCGGCGCTGCAGACGCATGCGGCCGGTGTCGATGGGCTGGGTGTAGCCGAAGCGCGACAAGGTGGTGCGGTAGGCTCGCAGCAGGAACACCGCTTCGATCACGTCGCCTGCGGCCTGCTTGATAGCCAGCGCCGCCAGTTGCGGATCGTAGAGCGAGCCCTCGGCCATGACCCGCGACACCGCCAGCGGCATCTGTTCGCGGATCTGGTCCAGGCTCAGTTCGGGCACTTCGCGGTCGCCGCGCCGGTAGTCGTCCAGCATGCGGTAGGAATTGAGGATGGCGCGTTCGCCCCCTTTGACGGCAACGTACATGTCAGTTCTCCCTGCGCGTGCTGCGCGGCAGCGCGCAAATCCGCCGTTCCTGCGTCAGGAACACATCGACGCCCAGCGGAAACCGTTGATGATTGATGCGCCACTCGCGCCAGAAATCCTCGGACAGCCCTTGCACGTTCAGGACCTGCTGGCTTTGGATGCCGGGGCCGCTGAGGATGGCGGGCGCGCCCGCCGACAAGGATTCGACCTCGATCAGCAAGGTGGTCGACAGGTCCGGATAGGCCGGATCGCCCTGGTGGCAGGCCGACAGCGCCGGCGCCTTGCAACCCCCGGGCACCGCCGCGAAGCGCGCCAGCGCCGGCGACGGCACGATGGGGCAGGCGCAATGAAAGCGCAGGAAGGCGAGCACGTCCGCGCCCGCCGATTCCGGCAGCCACAGCGGAGTGTCCACGTCCACCAGCGTCAGTAGCATGGCGGTCATGGCGGGCGACAGGCCTTGCGGCACGCCGGTGTCGGCCAGTATCTCGTTGACGCGGCCAGGATGGGCCATCGCGTCGAGCGCGGCGCGGAAAGTGGCCTGCGCGTCGTTGACCGGGTCCGCGAAGCCCGGAAGCAGCGCCCGGCTGGACGCGGCGGCGGCTTGTATCTGTTGCTGCATGTCAGTCCTCGCCTCGCACCATCGTGAAGAATTCCACCTTGGTCTGCGCCGCCACGCGGGCCTGGCGCTCGACCCTGTCGGCATGCAGGCGCGCCAGCGGCTGGATCAGCTGCGCCTGCACCGTGTCATGCCATTCCGGCAGCTGCAACAGCGCATCGGCCACGGCGGCCTGCTCGGCATGGCGCTGCGAGCGGCCCTGCACGTAGGCCACGCCGACCACGCCCTGATCCATCGTCACCGCGCAACGTGTCACGGTCATTTCGCCCAGGTTGAAGCGGGCGCCGGTGCCGCCGCTGCGGGCGCGCACCATGGCCATGCCGGTCTGCGCCGGGCGCAGCGTCTGGTGTGCCGGCACGCCGGCCAGTGCGCAAAAGGCGCCATCCAGCGCGGCCGGATCGGCCAGCGCCAGCACGCGCATCCAGGCGGCGCGTTGCGCGCCCGCCGCATCCTGCCCTGTCTTGGGGTGATCCATTTTTTCCTCTAAACGTCTAGACGACCGGATGGAGTATGATCGCTCCGAAAAGGAAGTTCAACAGCCTGGCGTGAATTTTTGATGACAGTTGCAGCGTGCGCGCGGCGCCTTTCCGGCGGCCGCCTCATGGTGCACAATCACTGCCATTCTTCATGAAGCTGATGTGACAGCACGAGCACACCCTATGGTCGAAAGAGGTTCCGGCATCGCCGTCTGGCGGCAAATCGGCGAGGCGCTTGCGGACGATATCCGCAACAAGCTCTATGCGGCGGGCGAACAGCTGCCGTCCGAGCCCGAGCTGGCCGCCAAGTTTTCCGTCAACCGCCACACCATCCGCCGCGCGATGGGCGAACTCGAACAAAGCGGCCTGGTCCGGATCGAACAGGGCCGCGGCACCTTCGTGCATGAGCACGCGATCGACTACGCCATCGGCAAGCGCACGCGCTTTTCCGAGAACCTGCGCAGCCAGGGCATGCTGGGCCACCAGGAAGTGCTGGGCAGCCAGAGCCTGCGCGCGGCCGACATCGCCAAGCACCTGGGCCTGGCGCGCAGCGCATCGCTGCTGCGCGTGCAGATCGTCGGCAAGGCCGAGAACCGGCCCATCAGCGTCTCGGAACACTTTTTCGACGAAAAGCGCTTCCCCGACTTCGCCGAGCGGCTGGCGTCGCTGCGCTCGATCTCCAAGGTCTACGCCCACTACGGCATCGGCGACTATACGCGCAAGTGGTCGCGCATCACCGCCGCGCTGCCCACGCCCGAGATCGCCCGCCTGCTGGGCCAGCCCAAGACCCGCCCGATACTCCAGGTGGAAGCCCTGAACGTGGACCAGGAGGGCTCGCCCCTGCAATACAGCGTCGCCCGCTTCGTGGGCGACATGGTGCAACTGATGGTGACGGACGACACCTGATTCAAGGCCGCCGTCCCGCGGGCTTGCGCGCGGGACGGCGTGGAAATTTCCAGCAGGCAATTGAACTCATCTAGACATCTGGTTGTAATGCAATCCCGCTAACGTCACGCCATGAACACACACACGCACGCCCCCTCGCCCCTGGCCGGTGTCACAGGCCAACGCATCCTGACGCCGCGCGGCGTCGAACAGGCCAGCCTGAGGTTCCATGGCGGACTGATCGAAGGCGCCGCCGCCGCGGCGCCGCGGGGCGCGCCCTGGTTCGACGCCGGCAACCTGCTGGTGCTGCCCGGCATCGTGGACCTGCATGGCGACGCCTTCGAGCGCGCCGTCATGCCGCGTCCCAGCGTGACCTTTCCGTATGACAGCGCCCTGTTCGACGTCGACCGCCAGTTGCTGGCCAACGGCATCACCACCGAATTCCACGGCGTGACGCTGTCCTGGGAAGGCGGCTTGCGCGGCGAGGCCTACGCCGAACGCATGTTCGACGCGCTGGAACGGATGCGGCACATCATGGGCGCGCGGCATTACGTGCATCTGCGCTTCGAAACGCATCACGTGGGCGGCGTGGACACCGCCCAGCAGTGGATACGCGATGGCCGCGTGCGCTTCCTGGCCTTGAACGACCACCTGCCCAGCATGGCCCGCCGCCTGGGCGACGAACGCAAGCTGATGCAATACGCCCACCGCGCCGAGTGCGACCTGGACGTCTTCCAGGACCGCATCCGCGCCGCCATGTCGGCGGCCGACTCGGTGGCCGACGCCATGCGCGAACTGACCGCCTGCGCACAGGAAGCCGGCCTGAAGGTCGCCTCGCACGACGACCCGGACGCCGCCACCCGCCGCTACTACCACCAGCTGGGCTGCGGCGTGGCGGAATTCCCGCTGACCCGCGAGGCCGCGGGCGTGGCCCGCGACCTGGGCGATTCCGTGGTTTTCGGCGCGCCCAACGTGGTGCGCGGCGGCAGCCACACCGGCGCCCCCAGCGCCACCGAGATGGTCCGCGCCGGCCTGTGCGACATCCTGACCTCCGACTACTACTATCCTGCCCCGCTGGCCGCCGTGATGCGGCTGGTCGACGACGGCGTGCTGCCGCTGGCGCAAGCCTGGGACCTGGTGTCGCTCAACCCGGCGCGCGCCGCCGGCCTGAAGGACCGCGGCGCGCTGACGCCGGGCCTGATCGCCGACGCCATCGTGGTGGACGACCAGGTGCCGGGCCTGCCCCGCGTCTGCGCCGCGATCGTGGGCGGCGAGCTGCGCTACGCCACCCGCGCATTCGGCGACAGCCACAGCCAGCGCATGGCGGCCTGACCATGCCGCTCGCCCACCGCTACGCCCTGTACCTGGCGCCCACCGGCCCCTGGCGCGAACACGGCAGCCGCTGGCTGGGACGCTGCGCCGACACCGGCGAGCCGCTGCCGCCGCTACCCGGCCAGAGCGCGGATACGCGCGGCTGGACCGAGGCCCCGCGCCACTACGGCCTGCATGCCACGTTGAAGCCGCCCTTCCGGCTGAGCGCGGGCGCGAGCCCGCAACAGGTCGACGCGGCCGCCCGCCGCTTGACCGAGGGCGGAAGCCCGTTCTCGGTGGAGCTGGAATGCGAGCCGCTGCGCGGCCTCCTGGCCTGGCGCATCGCGCCCTCGGACACGCTGGGCCGGGCACGGATCCAGGCCCTGGCCGAAGCCGCCGTGCGCGACCTCGATCCCCTGCGCGCCCCGCCCACGCCCGAGGAAATCGCGCGCCGCCAACCGCATGCGCTCAGCCCGGCACAGCAGTCCATGCTGGCGCGCTGGGGCTATCCCTATGTATTCGACACCTACGTGTTCCACATCACGCTGACCGGCAAGCTGGAAGGCGCGGCGCTGGCCCAGGCGCAAGCCGATATCGCCGCCTTCGCGGAGCCCCTGCGCGGACAGGCCATGGCCGTGCCCGGCGTCAGCGTCTATGTGCAGCCGGAGCCGGGCGCGGACTTCATCGCGGCGCGGCACTACGGCTTCGACGGCTCCAGCGCCGATGCCGCGGGCGCCGGCTATCTGCAAGGACCGGCCGCGGCATGAATGCCTCCGTTCCCGCCGACGGCGCGCGCCTGATCTACCTGATGGGCGCATCGGGCAGCGGCAAGGACACGCTGCTGCGGCTATTGCGCGCCCACCTGCGGGGCGACGAGCCCGTGCTGGTCGCGCACCGCTACATCACCCGCGACAGCGGCGGCACCGAGGACGCGCTGGCCCTGACCGAAAACGAATTCGAGCGCCGCTCCGCCCTGGGCTGCTTCGCGCTGCGCTGGGCCAGCCATGGTTTGCAATACGGCATCGGCATCGAGATAGACGCCTGGCTGTCCGGCGGCGCGGCGGTCATCGTCAACGGTTCGCGCGCGCACCTGGAACAGGCGCATGCGCGCTACCCGACGCTGACGGCGGTGGAGGTCACCGTCGCCCCCGATCTGCTCGCCCGCAGGCTGGCGGGCCGCGGCCGCGAAAACGCTGAACAGATCGCGCAGCGACTGGCCCGCGCCACCCAGGCATTTCCCGTGCCGCCGCAATGCCGCCTGCTGCGGGTCAGCAACGACGCGGCGCCGGAGACGGCTGCCGACGCGCTGCTGGACATCGCGCGCGGCAAGCTGGCGACCTGAGACCGCTTCAGCGCGCCCCCTGCCCCCAGGGCGCGGCGGCGTCACCGCACAGGTCCAGCAGGATCTCCGAAAAGCAGTCCTCGGCCGCCAGCGGCTGCTCGCGCTTGCGCCGGATCAGATTGATCGGCGGCAGCTCCCAGCCGAAATCCCAAGGCACCATGCCCAGCTTGCCGCGCTGGCAAAGCTCGCGCGCGATGTCCTCGGGCACCACGGAAACAAAGGTCTGGTTCATCGTCAGCATGCCTTCGATCACGTCCGTCGAGTAGGCCTCCAGCACCGGCGACGGCGGACGCAGTTCGGCGCGGATGAAGTGCTCAACGATCAGTTGCCGGGTGGGCGTATTGGCCGCCGGCAAGACCCAGTCCATCGCCGCCACCGCGGCCCAGTCCGGCTTGCGCCGCGCCAGCCTCTGCGCCAGCCGGCCGTGCGCGATCAGGCGCGGCCGCTGGCGGTACAGCACGCGATGGATCAGGTCCTCGTGCGCCACCGTCGAAGTGGCGCGGCTGATGATGCAATCCAGCTCATGCCGGCGCAGCATCGGCACCAGGTGATCGGTGGTGGCGCGATGCAGGCTCAGCGTCACGCCGTGGCGCTGGTGCAGGCGGCTGATCGCGGCCGTCAGCAGGTCGCTGGACACGTAGGGCACCACGCCCACGTGCAGGTGCGCCGAACGGCCGGCGTGCAGCGCCTCGACCTCGCGCGCCCACAGGTCCAGGTCGCTGAGCATGTGGCGCGCCCGCACCAGCGCCAGATTGCCCAGCGGCGTGGGCTGCAGGCCGCGTCCTGTGCGCATGAAGAGCGGCGCGCCGAAGATGTCCTCGACCTCCGTTAATGCCTTGGTGACCGCGGGCTGGCTGATGCCGGCCTCGGCCGCCACGCGCGTGAGCGAACCGTGCCGGGCGATGTTGAGCAGCAGCGTCAGATGGCGGTGCTTGAGGCGGTTGGCAAGACGGGCGGCATCCCAGTTCAAGTCTTTTCCTATAACCAGTTGGTTATTCAATTATGCCAACAAAGCAAAAACCAGTTATTCCACAACCCTATACTGCAAACGTCCCCTTCTGCCTGGAACGGCCCCATGAGCGCTTCCTTCACCACCCGCCCCGAGATACGCGGCACCTTTGGCGTGGTTTCGTCCACCCATTGGCTGGCCTCGCAAGTCGCCATGAGCGTGCTGGAACGCGGCGGCAACGCCTATGACGCGGCCGTGGCGGGCGGCTTCGCCCTGCAGATCGTGGAACCGCACCTGAACGGCCCCGGCGGCGAAGTGCCCATCCTGTTCTGGAGCGAACGGGAACAACGCATGCGCGCGCTGTGCGGCCAGGGCCCGGCGCCGGCGCTGGCCACGCCGGCCTATTTCCGCGGCCTGGGTGTGGATCTGGTGCCTGGCATCGGCCTGCTGCCCGCCACGGTGCCCGGCGCGTTCGGCGCCTGGCTGACCTTGCTGCGCGACTACGGCACCTGGGAGCTGGCCGACGTGCTGCGCCCGGCGATCGACTATGCGCGCAACGGCTTTCCGCTGGTGCCGCGCATCTCACAGGCCATCCTCGCCGTGCAGGCGCTGTTCCGCGACGAATGGACCAGTTCGCGCGATGTCTGGCTGCCCGACGGCCGCGTGCCCGCGCCGGACGCGCTGTTCCGCACGCCCGCCATCGCCGCCACCTATGCGCGCATCCTGGACGAAGCGCACGCCAACGCGACCGACCGCCGCGGGCGCATCGATGCGGCGCTGGAGGTCTGGTACCGCGGCTTCGTGGCCGACGCCATTGACGACTACTACACCCATGCGGAAGTGCGCGACACCACCGGGCAACGCAACCGCGGCCTGCTGCGCAAGTCCGACCTGGCCGACTGGCGCGCCACCTACGACGAACCGCTCACCGTCCAGTACGGGCGCTACACCGTGGCCAAATGCGGGGTCTGGTCGCAAGGCCCGGTCCACCTGCAGCAGCTGGCGTTGCTGCGGCACCTGGGCGTGGACGGGCTGGACCCGGTCTCGCCGCAATTCGTGCACCGCGTGGCCGAGGCCGCCAAGCTGGCCTTTGCCGACCGCTGCGCCTGGTATGGCGACCCCGAGCACGCGCAGGTGCCGCTGGCGGCCCTGTTGAGCGACGACTATGCCCGCGCGCGCGCGGCCGGCATCGGCCCCCGCGCTTCGTCCGCATTCCAGCCCGGCAGCCCGGGGGGACTCGCGCCGCGCCTGCCCGACCTGGACGCCGCGGTCCGCACCCTGGCCGCCTCCGACACGCGCTTCGGCGTGGGCGAACCGACCTTTGCCGCGCTGCCACCGGTGGCCGAGTGGGCCGCGCGCGAGATCTTCGTGGGCGACACCTGCCAGATCGACGTCATCGACCGCGACGGCAACATGGTGGCCGCCACGCCTTCGGGCGGCTGGCTGTCTTCCAGCCCCGTCGTGCCCGGCCTGGGCTTCCCGCTGACCACGCGCCTGCAGATGACCTGGCTGGACGAGGGCGTGCCGGGCCTGCTGCAACCGGGCAAGCGGCCCTGCACCACCCTGTCGCCCGGCCTGGCCTTGCGCGACGGCCAGCCCTACATGGCTTTCGGCACACCGGGCGGCGACCAGCAGGACCAATGGACGGTGGCGTTCTTCCTGCGCCACGCCATGGGCATGAATCTGCAGGAGGCGATCGAAGCGCCCTCCTGGCACACCGATCATTTCCCGGGCTCGTTCTGGCCCCGCAGCCTGACCTTGAACCGGCTGACCGTGGAATCGCGCATGCCGGCCGCCACGCTGGACGCGCTGCGCGACGCCGGCCACGAGGTCAAGGTAGGGCCGGAATGGTCGGAAGGCCGCATCAGCGCCTGCACCCGCGAACCGGCCGCCGGCGGCGGCCTGCTGCTGCGCGCCGGGGCCAACCCGCGCGGCATGCAGGGCTATGCCGCCGGCCGCTGAACCTGTTTCATCCAACCGGCGCACAGACCGGACATTACGCAAAGGGGTAAACACCATGAAACTGCAATTCAAACGACTGCTGCGCACGTGCGCGCTGGGACTGGCGCTGACCGCGCCCGCGCTCACGCAGGCCGCCTGGCCCGAGAAGCCCATCACGCTGGTCGTGCCCTGGGCCGCGGGCGGCTCCACCGACATCCTGGCGCGCGTGCTGTCCGAGGGACTGACGCAGTCGCTGGGCCAGCCCGTCATCGTGGAAAACCGCTCGGGCGCGTCCGGCAACATCGGCACCACCTTCGTGGCCCGCGCCAAGCCCGACGGCTACACGCTGCTGGTGGGCTCGATGAGCACGCACACGATGAATCAGGCGCTGTACTCCAGCATGCCGTTCGACGGCGTGAAGGACTTCACGCCCATCGCCGAACTCGCGCTGGTCACCAACACCCTGGTGGTGAACCCGTCGGTGCCCGCGTCCAACGTGAAGGAATTCATCGCCTACCTGAAGGCCAATCCGGGCACCGTGGCCTACGCCTCCGCCGGCCAGGGCTCCACCAACCATCTCAGCGCCGCGCTGTTCGAGAAGGCCGCCGGCGTGAAGATGATGCACATCCCCTACCGCGGCGGCGCGCCGGCCGTGCTGGACACCGTGGCCGGCCGCACCCAGGTGCTGTTCAGCGCCGGCACCCAGACCCTGCCGCATGTGCAGACCAACAAGCTGAAGCTGCTGGCCGTCACCGAGGAAGCGCGCTCGCCGCTCTTGCCCGAAGTGCCCACCGTCGCCGAGACGCTGCCCGGCTATGAGCTGTCGGTCTGGTATGGCGCCTTCGGCCCGGCCGGCATGCCGCCCGAGCTGACCGCCCGCCTGAACCGCGAGATCAACCTGATCCTCAAGCGGCCTGAGGTCGTCAAGAAGATGGGCGACATGGGCGTGCTGCTGACCGAGACCACGCCGGAACAGTTCGGCCAGATCCTGGCGCGCGACGCCGACAAGTACGGCAAGCTGATCAAAGAACTGGGAATCACCGCCGAATGACCGTCAGCATCAATCCAGCTGCCCAGCCGCCGCAGGCCGGCGTGAGCGCCATCGCCCAGGCCTACGCCGCCGCGGATCCGGCCGCGGCCCTGCGCGCCATCGATGCCCACGCCCACGCGGCGCTTGGGCATGCGCTATGCACCGTCAATCGCTATGACGCGCAGGCCATGCGGGTGGTGCGGCTGTACAGCTCCAATCCCGAGGCCTATCCGCCGGGCGGCAGCAAGGACAAGAACGGCACCGCCTGGGGCCGCCACGTGCTGCTGGAGCAAAAGGTCTTCGTGGGAGAAGGCGAGGACGCGATCCGCGAGTTCTTCAACGACCACGACGCGATCCAGCGCCTGGGCCTGCGGTCCGTTATCAATGTGCCGGTGGTGTACGGCAAGGTCTGCCTGGGCACCGTCAACTTCCTGATGCCGCGCGCGGCGGTCTCGGACGCCGATGTCCAGGCCGCGCAACTGGCGGGCCTGCTGGCGCTGCCTGCGTTCCAGGCATTGCTTGCGCAGGCTTGACGCGGCGGGGCCCTGGCGGGCCCCGCAAGCTCAGATCAGCGCGCGGCGGATGCGCGCCGACGCCATGTCGATCACCACCACGAAGGCGACGATGATGATCATCACGGCGCAGGTCTCTGCGTAGCGGAAGCTGCGGATGATTTCCCACAGCACGGTGCCGATGCCGCCCGCGCCCACGATGCCGACCACCGAGGCCGAGCGCACGTTGGATTCAAAGCGGTACAGCGAATACGAGATCCACAGCGGCAGCACCTGCGGGATCACGCCATAGACGATTTCCTCCAGCGCATTGGCGCCGGTGGCGCGCACGCCTTCGACCGGGCGCGGATCGATCGCCTCGACCGCTTCCGAGAACAGCTTGGCCAACACGCCCGTGGTGTGCACCCACAGCGCCAGCACCCCGGCGAACGGGCCCAGGCCCACCGCCACGATGAACAGCATGGCGAACACCATTTCATTGATGGCGCGGCACGCGTCCATCAGCCGCCGCATCGGCTGGTACACCCAGGCCTGCACCATGTTGGACGAGCACAGCAGCCCCAGCGGCACCGCCACCACGATGGCAAGGAACGTGCCCCATACGGCGATCTGGACGGTCACGACCATCTCGTCCAGATACATGCGCCAGTCGCGGAAATTGGGCGGGAAGAAGTCCGCCGCGAACTGGGCCATGTTGCCCGAATCGCGCAGCAGGTCCAGCGGTCGCATGTCGGCGCCCTTCCAGGACATGACCAGCAGCGCCAGCACCACGGCCCACACGAGTAGAACCGGCAGCGACGAGCGCGGCGCGGCGGGAAGGCGAGAGGTCTGCATGGCTACGTTCATAAGATAAAGAGGCGATCCGCGTGGAGATTTTCAGTTGCGGGCAAGCCGGCGCGCCCCGCGGCGCGCCGGCTTGCCGCGACGGGATTTACTGCTTGGCGGCGGGTTGGCCCAGGCCGGCCAGCTTGCTTTCCAGTTCGGCCAGCTGCTTCTGCTTTTCAGCCTGGCCCAGCGTCGTGTCGGCTTCGACCTTGGCCTTCTCGCGCGCCAGCTCGATCTGGCGGATCGGCACCAGCTGCTGGTTGTCCGAGGCGCGGAAGCCCTGGTAGGTCAGCGCCTTCAGGTTCGCCATTTCACGCTCGGCATCCTTGCCCTTGCCGTAGTTGATGAAGAATTCGCGGATGCGGACCTTCAGGTCGGCCGGCAGGTCCGTGCGCATGACCAGCGGGTCCGCCGGAATCAGCGGCGACTTCCACAGCACGCGCACGCTGTCGTTGGCGTCCTTGCCCGTGTTCAGGCGGTAGCGCTCCAGCGCCTCGGTGTTGTTGACGGCGACGTCGACCTGCTTGTTGATGACCGACAGCAGGTTGGTTTCGTGGTTGCTGGCGCGCACCGTCTTGAAGAAGGTCTTGGGTTCGATCTTGTTGGCGGCCCACAGGTAGTAGCCCGGCACGGCCGTGCCCGAGGTGGAGTTGGGGTCGCCCGCGCCGTAGCTCAGCGTCTTGCCGCGCTTGAGCACGTCGTCCAGCGTCTTCAGCTCGCTGTCCTTGTTGACGATCAGCAGCGACCAGTAGCCCGGGTTGCCGTCCTTGTCGATCACGGAAGCGAACACCTCGCCCTGGGCGCGATCCACGGCTTCGATGGCGGACTTGTTGCCGAACCAGGCCATCTGCACCTTGTTGAAGCGCATGCCTTCGATGATGCCCGCGTAATCGGAGGCGAAGAAGGGCTTGACCGGCACGCCGATCGAACGGCTCAGGTCGTCGATGACGGGCTGCCACACGGACTTCAGGTTGGTCGACGATTCCGTCGAGATGATGCCGAAGTTCAGGGTCTTGGCGTCTTGCGCGTAGGCCTGGGGCGACAGGGCCGCCGCGGCGATCAAGGTCACAAAGGTTCTGCGTAGCATGGAAGGCTCCGGGGAGAAATGGGTCGGGAAAATCAGGCGGCTTGCGCCAACCGGGACAGGGGCGCCATGCCCGGCATGGCGGGCGCCTGCGGCGCATATTCGGGTAGCAGTTCGCTCAGCTCGGAGCCGTAGAGGTCGCTCAGCATGGCCGGCGTGAGCGCCGCGGAGGGGCCGTCATAGACCACCTTGCCGTGGCGCAGCGCCACCACGCGCGGGCAGTAGCGCAAGGCCACGTCCACCTGGTGCAGCGACACCACCACCGCCACCTTGCGGCTGCGGTTGATCTGGGCCAGCGTGTCCATCACGCGGCGCGACGATTCCGGGTCCAGCGAGGCGATGGGTTCGTCGGCCAGGATGACGCGGGCGTTCTGCACCAGGGTGCGGGCGATCGCCGCGCGCTGCTGCTGGCCGCCGGACAAGGTCGAGGCACGCTGAAATGCGTAGTCGTCTATACCAACCTGGGCAAGCGCTTCGAGCCCCTGGCGCACTTCGCCGCGCAGGAACCAGCGCGTCAGGCTGCGCCACAGCGGCACGCGCGGCAGCATGCCGGTCAGGACGTTGGTGATGACCGGCAGGCGGCCCACCAGATTGAATTGCTGGAACACGAAACCGATGCCGGCGCGCGCGGCGCGCACGTCGCGGCTCAGGCGGCCATTGCGCTGGATCATGCGGCCGTTGACGGCCACGCTGCCCGCGTCGCCGGCCACGAAGCCCGACAGATGGCGCAGCAGGGTCGACTTGCCCGAACCCGAGGCGCCCAGCAAGGCCACCATCTCGCCGTCGGCCACCTGCAGGTTCACGCCGTCCAGCGCCTTGGAGCCGGCCTGGAAGCTTTTGCTCAGCCCTTGTACTTCGATGGCGTAAGTCATCGTTGGATCCCCATGGATTTGTTCATTGCCGCATTCTGTTTTCGCGGCATGACAGCACGATGACCTGGGAATCGATTCATTTGCCGGAAAATGGGGCCACCGCAATGGACTGAAAGACGTTCGTCATAAAAGCCGGTTCCAGCCCCGCGCGCCGCGGGTATATTGATGTTGTCCCCCCAACAGCCGGGCGTTCATCATGATCAAAGGTTCCTGCCTGTGCGGCCGCGTCGCGTATCAGATCACTGGCCCGCTCACCGACGCGCTCAACTGCCATTGCACGATCTGCCGCAAGGCGCACGGCGCCGCGTTCCGCAGCCGAGCCACGGTCCAGGCCAATGACTTCGCCTGGACCCGGGGTGAAAACCACGTCACCTGGTACTGCTCGTCCCCAGGCAGCTACCGCGGCTTCTGCGAAGCCTGCGGCACGCCTCTGCTGACCCGCTTCGACCAGACCCCGGACATCTATGGCCTGCCGCTGGGGCCGCTGGACGACGACCCGGGCATCAAGCCGGCCGCGCACTGCCATGTCGCCAGCAAGGCGCCCTGGTTCGACATCACGGACGAACTGCCCCAGTACCCCGACGCCTACGGCGCGATGGAAGAAGACCATCCGCAGGCGGTTACATAAAAATTCAACCATATAGTTGAATTTATTCGGGAGCCCGGACTATATTCAACCCCATGGTTGAATTTACTCCCACCCCCGTCCTCGATGCCGTCTTCCGCGCGCTGGCCGACCCCACGCGCCGCGACATGCTGCGCAGCCTGGCCCAGGGTGAGCAGACCATTGGCGAGCTGGCCGCGCCGCTCAGCATGAGTTTCGCAGGCGCGTCCAAGCACGTGCAGGCCCTGGAACGCGCCGGACTGGTCCGGCGCTCCATCCGCGGCCGCACGCACGTGTGCAGCCTCAATCCCGAACCCATGGCCGAGGCCATGGAATGGCTGCGCTTCTACGAGCAATTCTGGTCCGGCAGGCTGGGCGTGCTGGAAGCCGCGCTCATCGCCAGCAAATCCCCGTCCACGTCTCCAGGAGAACAACATGAGTGATCACGGCGTCGTCCTCGACCCTACCTCCATCCGTTTCACGCGCGTGCTGCCCGCCAGCGTCGACGAGGTCTGGGCCTTCCTGACCGAATCCGAAAAGCGGGGCCGCTGGCTGGCGTCCGGCGACATGGAACTGCGCGAGGGCGGCGGCGTCACCCTGCGCTTCATGCATGCCGACCTGTCGTCGGTGGCCGAGCCGGTGCCCGAGGCCTACAAGCCCTATGAAGGCGGCGTCACCACGCAGGGCATCATCACGCGCTGTGAACCGCCGCGGCTGCTCGCGTTCACCTGGGGCGGTTCCCCCGGGCATCCTTCCGAAGTTACTTTCGAGTTGTCGCCCCAAGGCGAGCAGACGCGCCTGGTGCTGACGCACCGCAAGCTGTCCTCGCGCGACGGCATGGTGGACGTGGCCGGCGGCTGGCATGTGCACCTGGGCGTGCTCGAAGCCCGCCTGGCGGGCCGCGCCCCCGGTCCGTTCTGGTCCGTGCTGGGCCGTGTGGAGGCCGAATACCGTGACCGGATCCCGGCGCGCTAGAGTCGTTGAGCAGCAACTATCGCGGCGCGGCTACAGATAAATACTGGCTAATAATTGCGCTTTGCAGTAACATAAGTCCGTGATTTTTCCGCAAAAACCGGGCTTCGGTCACTCTGAGTGCGAACCTGTACCGCCTGCGGGCAATACGCCGGGGCAACCCAGGGCGTGCCTGGTTTTCCCGGAAAAACCCCGCCGCCGCCAGGCGCGCCTCCACATCCATAGTTGCGCGGCCTGGCAGCGCAAGCTCCACCCCGCTTCTTCCGGCGATTTGCGCAAAACACGCCGCCGCGACCAAGCCGCGCACCGCGCGCACACTGCCCTCGCGGCGCGAGTATCCGTCATTTCAGACATCCGCTCCGGATGCCGTGGCCCCTACCCGCGCTTGCCCGGACGTTTTACGTTCAAACCGCTGGATCCGCTAGTCCGGGTCCGACGCGCTTGCCGCCCTACGCGGCGCGCCATGCCGCCGGCATGGCTGCGCGTATTGATAGGAGAAAAGAATGGCTAAAGAAGAACTCATCGAACTGGACGGCATCGTTGACGAAGTGCTGCCCGATAGCCGCTACCGCGTCACGCTGGACAACGGCATCGAAGTCGGCGCCTACGCCTCCGGCCGCATCCGCAAGCACCGCATCCGCATCCTGGCCGGCGACCGCGTCACCCTGGAAATGTCCCCGTACGACCTGACCAAGGGCCGCATCAACTTCCGCCACAAGGACGAGCGCGGCCCCGCCCCGCAGCGTCCCCAGCAGTACCGCCGCTAAGCCTGGGCCTCCGGGGCCGGCCCCGCGCCGGCTCCCCTCTTTCGCGCGGGCCTTAAACCCCAGCCGCGAACTGCCGTAATGCGTGGAACGTCCGTTCATGAAAGAATGGCGCCCTCTGCCAGGCGCGACGCCGGCAGGATGAGCATGAAGCAAGATGGACCTGACACAAGAACTGCAAGCCGCCGCTGATCAGCTTGCCCTGGCGCGAAGAAAATTCGTCAAGGGCGAGGAAGGCTTGCGCCTGCTGCATCAGTCGCGCGAGGCATTCATCAACAGCCTGCGCAACACCGGCCTGACCTACGCCGACGCCAAGACCAAGTACGACAACTGCCTGGACGACCAGGAAGCCGAACAGCTATACGTGCGCCAGCAGATGGACTATGCCGAGCGCGTGCACCAGCACGTGCTGCAACAGATCGCGCTGCAGGACACGACCGTCTGAGGGCGCGCGGGCCGGACCCGCAGCGCCCCTCTCCAATTCATCAGGAACGGCTCAGGGCTTGAAGGCCCCGATGAAGATGGCCGGATCGACGCGCGCGTCGTTCAGGCTGACGTTCCAGTGCAGATGCGGACCGGTCGCGCGGCCGGTCGCCCCCACCTTGCCCACCAGTCCGCCGCGCGGCACCTCGTCGCCGACTTTCACGTCGATGGCCGACATGTGGCAGAACATGCTGACGAAGCCCTGGCCATGGTCCAGGAACACCGTCTTGCCATTGAAGAAGTAATCCCCCACCAGCACCACCACGCCGGCGGCCGGCGCCTTGATCGGCGTGCCGGCAGGCACTGCGAAGTCCAGCCCCGAATGCGGGTTGCGTTCCTCGCCGTTGAAGAAGCGCCGCAGGCCGAACGGGCTGGACAGGCGGCCGCCGTTCACCGGACGGTCCAGCAGCAGATTGCTGGGCGTCACGCCCGCGCGGTAAGCGCGGTTGGCGCCGGCCTGCTCGGCCTGCTCGCGTTCGATGCGCTTCATGTCCTCCGGGTCCGGATTGACCTGGCGCGGGTTCTTCAGCGTGATGTGCTGGGCCTTGTATTCCTTGGAGCCGACCTTGAAGGGCAGCGCGCGCTTGCCCTGTGCATCGCTGACTTCCACCTGCTGCTCGCCCGGCTTCACGCTGAGCGGGATGCCGACCACGGCAATCCACTGCTTGCCCTCTTCGCGCACGACCAGCACGCGCCGGCCCAGGAAGGTGACTTCCGGCGCCCGCTCTGCATTGCCCAGCCCCAGCACGGCGACGCCGCCGGGCACGGGCACGTTGAGCTTGCGGCTGATGAAGCCCGCCTGCTGCGCGCGGGCCGGCAGGCCCAGGCAGACGGCGGCCGCGGCCAGTCCCAGCCTCAATACGTCGCGACGTTGCAGCATGGCGCTCACAGGCACAGGTTGGCGGGTTCGATGATGGTCTGGTCGCGGCGGGCAATGCGCGTGGACAGGCGCACCTCGGTCTTGCCCTTCCAGTGCGTGGTCGTCAGCACGGCCTCCACGCCCAGGCTGTCTTCCTGGATCAGCTCAAAGCCGTTACGCACCGCCTTCTGCTGGAAATTGATGCCCATGTTCTTCCAGGAGTCCGCCACGCAGGCCGTGTAGTCCTCGGCCGTGCGCTGGGTGGAGCCGTAGAAGACCGGATCGCGGTCGCGCACGTCTTTGACGTTGGCGCAGGCTGACAGGACGGCCAGGGCAGTAAGGGACAAAACGGTGCGGACCTTCATGGCGATGGAGCTCTCTAGCGGATTGGGGGTGGATGGGGCGGCCAATATAACGCAGCGCCGCGCTAGGCCTGGGGCGCGCGGCGCGCCGATTTGGGGCGGAAAGCCGAGATGACTTCCGGCCGGGTTTCGGCGTATGGGCCGCCGATGAGATCGATGCAATAGGGAATGGCGGCGAAGATGCCCGGCACCAGCACGGCGCCATCCTCGCCCTTCAGCCCTTCCAGCGTTTCGCGGATGGATTTCGGCTGGCCGGGCAGGTTGACGATCAGCGCGGCATGATCGGCCGTCTCGCGGATGACCGCGACCTGGCGCGACAGGATGGCGGTGGGCACGAAGCGCAGGCTGATCTGGCGCATCTGCTCGCCGAAGCCGGGCATTTCCTTGGTGCCGACGGCCAGCGTCGCCTCGGGCGTGACGTCGCGGCGCGCCGGGCCGGTACCGCCGGTGGTCAGGACCAGGTCGCAGCCGCAGCCGTCCACCAGCTCGATCAGCGCCTCGGAGATGCGCTCGGGCTCGTCGGGAATCAGCCGGTCCACCGCCTGCCAGGGCGAGGTCAGCGCGCTGCCCAGCCACTCGCGCAGCGCCGGCAGCCCCAGATCCTGGTAGGCGCCGCTGGAGGCGCGGTCGGAAACGGACACCAGGCCCACGATCAGTTCGTCGGGGTGCTTGCGGGCGATACGGGTAGTGGCGGTCATGGGCTGCGGAATCTGGGTAGGAAGCATTCGGGCGCGCGGATGCGGCGGGCGGCGAGGTCAATCATGGAAATCCAGAAGAGTCCCGCCACAGCGATGCTATCGCATTCTCTCCCTGCGGGAATGGCGGCGGCGCCATCCGTCCGGGCTGCCGGCCCTGTGGCAAAAAAGCGAATCGGCCCCGGCCCCGCTTTCCCGCGCTTGTTCCGGTCATGCGCGCTCGATAACATCCGCTAACAATCCCATCCCCTGACAGGAAATAGAGGCGCCGAGCGCCTCATTGGTTCCCCCCATGTTCAAACGCACACTACGGCAGCATGCGCTGGCGGCGGCGCTGGCCCTGGCCGCGGCGGCTGCCGCCGGGTGGGGCGCCCTGCACTCCCTGGCGCTGAAGACGGAGCCGGTGCCGGCCGCCGCGCCGGGCATCTACATCCCCAACCTGGGCAATACGCTGCAGGAGCAGACGCGCAACCTGTCGCGCATGAGCCAGGCCTTGCGCACGGGCGACCGGCTGGTGATCCTGGGATCGTCGGAGCTGACCAGCAACGACCTGCGCTTCGTACCCTACCGCTACCTGGCGGACGAATTGCAGATGCCGGTGCTGGCCTACGGCCATTCCGGCTTCCAGTCCCTGGGCATGCAGCTGGTGCTGGCGGCCCTGGCCGAAGACCTGTCGCCCGCGTCGCGCGTGGTGGTGATGCTGTCGCCCGGCTGGTTCGACGGCGAAGGCGGGCTGGGCCCGGATGAATTCAAGGAGCATGCCAATCCGCTACTGCCCCGCCTCCTGCGGCAAGCCGAGGGCCGGGCGGAACTGGTGCGCTGGCTGCAGGCCAAGGGTGACACGGGCGTGGCCTGGTCGATGGCGGCCGAACAGGCCTACGTCTTCCGCCAGCGCCTGGTCGACCTGTGGTCGCCGGCCTATGCCGCGCCCGTTCCCGAACGCGAACGAGAGGGTCCGCCCGCGGCCGCCCGGGTGGTGGACTGGGACGCGCTGGCCGCGCAGGCCCAGGAGGCCGAGCAGTCCCTGATGGGCGGCAACCGCTACGCCGTGCGCGACGAGTTCTTCAATAAGTACCTGCAGTCCATTCCGGCGGGCGGCAAGACCGCCTACCAGCCCCAGCCGCTGACCGGCCGCGAAGAACTGCGCGAACTGGACGCCCTGATGGCGCTGCTGCGCCAGCGCGGCGTCACCGCCCTGTTCGTCATGCAACCGCTGCACCCCATGGTGTTCAAGGACCTGGACCGCTTCGGGCCGGTGCAGCAGCAAGTCGCCACGATGTGCCAGCGCTACGCCATGCGCTGCATGGACATGTACAGCGCGCCCTTTGAAGTGGGGATGCTGCGCGACGTGCAGCACCTGGGCGAACTGGGCTGGCTGCGCGTGAACCAGCGCATCGCCGAAGTCTTCAACCCATGAAGGACTGCCGACCATGAAAAGAACCCTGTGGCTCTGCCTGCTTTACCTGGGCGTCCTGGCCGTGATGGTGATCCAGGCGGATACCGCCGCAAATCTGGGCAAACCGATGGAAATCGAGTTCCAGTATTCCAAGTTCTGAGGACCGTTCCCGCGGGGAGGCGGGTGGCCACCGCCTGCACTTGGTAGCCGCAAGCAACCAGTGACAGGTCACAAATCTGCAATAATCGGCTCCTCTCGCCGGAACCTCCCCCGCCTCCATGTTCGACCTCTTCCACGGCCTAGACCTCTGGGTAGGCCTCAGTCTTGTGTTGGCCCTGACATTCGTCCTGGCCTTTGAATTCATCAATGGATTCCATGACACGGCGAACGCCGTGGCAACGGTCATCTACACCAAGGCCATGCCGCCGCATCTGGCGGTGGTGCTTTCCGGCATATTCAACTTCCTGGGCGTGCTGCTGGGCGGCGTGGGCGTGGCCTACGCCATCGTGCACCTGCTGCCGGTGGAACTGCTGATCAACGTGGATACCGGCCGCGGGCTGGCCATGGTGTTCGCCATGCTGGCCGCGGCCATCGCCTGGAACCTGGGCACCTGGTACTTCGGCATCCCGGCGTCCAGCTCGCACACGCTGATCGGGTCGATCCTGGGCGTGGGCCTGGCCAACGCGCTGATCACCGACCTGCCGCTGGCGGACGGCGTCAACTGGGGCAAGGCCATCGACATCGGTCTGTCCCTGGTGGTGTCGCCGGTGGCCGGCTTCCTGATCGCGGGCGGCCTGCTGCTGGCGCTCAAGCGCTGGCTGCCGCTGTCTAAGATGCACAAGACGCCGGAACAGCGCCGCGCCCTGGACAACAAGAAACACCCCCCGTTCTGGAACCGCCTGGTGCTGGTGCTGTCCGCCATGGGCGTGAGCTTCGTGCACGGCTCCAACGACGGCCAGAAGGGCATCGGCCTGATCATGCTGGTGCTGATCGGCATCGTGCCCGCCAACTTCGTGCTGGACACCAACAGCACCACCTATCAGATCGAACGCACCCGCGACGCGGCGAACCACCTGAACGTGTTCTACCAGCGTAATGAAGCCATGCTGGGCGAGTACCTGGCGCTCAAGCGCGTGGACGCGACCACCGAGCTGCCGCGCAATTTCCGCTGCGATCCCGAGCTGACCATGCCGACCATCGCCGCGCTGCAGACCGACCTGCACGGCGTGTCCAACTACGCCGACCTGTCGGCCGAGAAGCGCATCGACGTGCGCCGCTACCTGCTGTGCCTGGACGACACGGCCAAGAAGGTCGCGCGCATCGAAGGCCTGCCGGCCCGCGAACGCGCCGACCTGCAGCGCCTGCGCGCCGACCTGACGGCCACCACCGAATACGCGCCCTTCTGGGTGATCGTGGCGGTCGCCCTGGCGCTGGGCGCGGGCACCATGGTCGGCTGGCGCCGCGTGGTGCTGACGGTGGGCGAAAAGATCGGCAAGCAAGGCATGACGTATGCGCAGGGCATGTCGGCCCAGGTGACCGCCATGGGCGCCATCGGCATCGCCAACGTGTTCAGCCTGCCGGTGTCCACCACCCACGTGCTGTCCTCGGGCGTGGCCGGGACCATGATCGCCAACAAGAGCGGCCTGCAAGGCAGCACGGTGCGCAACATCCTGATGGCCTGGGTGCTGACCCTGCCGGCCTCGATGCTGCTGGCCGCCGGCCTGTTCTGGATCGGCGTGCAGATCGCCGGCTAAGGCTTTCCGGCCGTGCGGGCGATCTGCACGGCCGATGCAACACTCTGGCTACCCCGCCAGGGCTTACCTGCGGAAGGGCCCGCGTCTACCATGACGCAATGGCTACTTCAAACCCCACCCTGCATTACATCTTCGACCCCCTCTGCGGCTGGTGCTACGGCGCCGCGCCGCTGGTGGAGGCGGCCCGCGCCGTACCCGGACTGGACATCGCGCTCCATGGCGGCGGCATGATGACGGGCGGCAACCGCCAGCCGGTCACCGACCGGCTGCGCCGCTACGTCATGCCGCATGACGAGCGCATCGCCGGCCTGACCGGCCAGCCCTTCGGCGACGACTACTACAACGGCTTGCTGCGCGACGAGGGCGCGGTGTTTGACTCGGAACCGCCCACCACCGCCATTCTGGCCGCGGAAAGCCTGGGCGGGCGCGGGCTGGACCTGCTCAAGCGCATCCAGCGCGCCCATTACGTGCAAGGCCTGCGCATCGCCGATCCCGCCGTGCTGGAATCCCTGGCGGTGGACATCGGCCTGGACGCCCAGGCCTTCCGGACCGCCTATGCCGCCGCCCAGGGTGCCGATACCACCGCGCACATCGCCGCCAGCCGCAAGCTGCTGGCCCAGGTCGGCGGCAGCGGCTTCCCGACCCTGGCGCTGGAGCGCGACGGCGCCTTTACGATGCTGGAACCCAGTCGCTACCTGGGCAGCCCGGAGCAATGGCAGGCGGACCTGCGCGCGCGCGTCGAACGCGCCTGAGGTCCGAGGCGCCGCCTCAGCCCTCCTCGATGTCGCCGTCTCGCTGCAGGGCGCGGTGCATGGCCGGGCGGTTGCCCAGCCGTTCCGCATAGGCGTTGAACACGGAACTCTCGGGCATGACCTTCACCCGCATCATGTATTGCAGCGATCCGCCCAGCACGATGTCCACGGCCGAGAACTTGTCGCCCAGGAAGTAGGGACGCGCCTGCAGGACCCGGGTCAAGACCTGCTCGACCTCGTCCGCCGAGCCCCAGCCCAGCGCGCTCCCATGGTGCGGGGTCTTGAAGGCGCGCTCGACCATCGCCGGCTCGAACACACCCGTGGAATAGGCCAGCCAGGTCAGGTAAGGACCGCGCAGGGGGTCGCCCACCACGGGCCCCAGCCCAGCTTCGGGAAACAGGTCGGTCAGGTACAGGGCGATGGCGGGCGTTTCAAAGACGGGCACGCCGTCATGCACCAGGGCCGGCACCTTGCGGTGCGGATGGATGTCGATGTAGTCCGAGGGCATGTGGCCCGCGCTATCGGTGCCGCGGATGGACACCATCTCGGTATCGTAGGGCACGCCCAGTTCTTCGAGCAGCCAGAGGATCCTGAACGACCGCGAGCGCGGCGCATGGTAGAGCGTAAGCATGGTCGGCCTCCGTGGAAGTCCGACCATTTTGCCCCTGGACGTCCTACGCCGCCAAGGCCAGCAACACCCCGTATCCCGCCATGCCCAGCAACACGGCCACGCCGGCGTTGCTGACCATGCGCGCGGCCACGGCCGTCACGACCAGGCCGCCGACATAGGGGCCGATATTGGCCGCCTGGTCCCCGGCGGCCAGCAGGTCGGGCACGATCACCGCTGCCGCGATCCCTGCGAGCAGCGACGGGCCCAACGCCGCCAGCGCCGAGCCCTCGCGCGACAAGTGGCGCAGCAGGCGGCTGCGTTCGGACAGCATGAAGGGCAAGGCGCGCGTGAGATAGGTAATGACCGCCATCGCGATCACCGCGCCCCAGAAACCCAGTCCGTCGGCGTTCATGCGGCGCTCCTCAGGCGGTACGCGACGCAGCCTATGACGGCGCCGGCCAGGATGGCGAGGCTGGTGTGGCCCAGCGCCGCCACGGCGCCGGCGCCGACCACCGCGGCCACGATGGGCAAGCCCATGCCGCGCCGGGCGCCCTGGCACACCAGGGCCATGAACAGCGCGGGCAGCGCGAAGCGCATCACCTGGGACAACATGGGGTAATGGCGTTCCAGCCCGTCGCCCGCGTAGACGCCGACGGCGGTGCCGGCGATCCAGGTCAGCCAGGCGCCCAGTCTCAGCGCGATCATCCAGCGCTGGCGGCCCGCGGGCTCCACGGCCTGCAGGCGATTGAACGCGGTGGCGAAGACTTCATCGGTGAGCAGGAACGCGACCTTCAGGCGCTGGTTCAGCGCCGCGGGCAAAAAGCGCGACAGCAGCGGGCCGTACAGCAGGTGGCGGGCATTGAGCAGCGAGCACAGCGCCACCACCCACAGCCACGGCGTGCCCGCCTTGATGGAAGCGAGCAGCAGGAACTGGCTGGCGCCGGCATAGACCAGTACGGAAATCAGCACGACTTGCAAGGGTGACAGGCCGGCCGCCACTCCGGCGATGCCGAAGGTCACGGCCACCGGGAAGTAGCCGATCATGACTGGCAGGCATGACTTCAAGCCATCGATGCTGGGGCCGCCCGCAAGAGCGGGCGCGGAGGCGGGAGGGGGCTGCAAGGTATTTCGCTGGTCTCGTTGCACGACCAGCTAGTTTACCCAGCCGCCGGCCGCCGCTACTTGTCTTCCAGGCCCAGGGCGCGCAGTTGCGCCTTCAGGCGCCGGACTTCCTGGCTCAGGTCCAGGATCAGCGCCGCGGCGTCCAGGCCGGCGCCGAAATCCCGCACCAGGCGATGCGCATCCAGCGCGCGTTGCAGGTCGGTGCTGTAGAAGCGCCAATCGGCCGGCTCCTGGCCGCTGCTGCTGACGATGCCGACTTCGACCAGCTGCGCGACCCATTCGACTTCCTCGCCGCAGGCGCGGGCCAGATCGTCGGCGGAAAGCGGCCGGGACTTGCCCACGACCGTGGCGGTAGTGACGACTATTTTCTTCATGGTCATACCCCCAGGTGGCGTCGCGGGTTGAACGGCAGGTCCTGCTGCAGCTTGCGGTAGGCCGCCTTGGCCTCCTCGCTGTCAGCCGGCGGCAGCACCAGGTCCAGCACCAGGTAGAGATCCCCAGGCGGATCGCCCGGAATTCCGCGTCCGCGCAGGCGCAGCTTGCGGCCGTTGGCGGAACCCGCCGGAATCGAGACCTCGACCGTGCCGCCCGGCGTGGGCGCGTGCACGGCGGCGCCGAGCGCGGCTTCCCAGGGGGCCACCGGCAGCGTCATGTAGAGGTCGCGGCCGTCGACGCGGTAGCGGGGATGCGGCTTGAAGCGGACTTCCAGGTACAGGTCGCCGTTCTCGCCGCCGCCGTAGCCCGGCATGCCCTGCCCGGCCAGCCGGATGTACTGGCCTTCGCGCACGCCCGGGGGAATGCGCACGCTGAGCGTGCGGGTCTGCATGTGGGGACGGCCCTGCTCGTCCATCTGCATCGAGCGCAGGCTGATGTCGCGCGTGGCGCCCTTGAGCGCGTCTTCGAGATCCACCTCGATCGCGGCGTGGTGGTCCTCGCCGCGCGCGCGGAATTCCTGCTGATGCTGCTGCGCCCCGGCCCGGCGGGCGCGGCCGCCGAACAGCGACGAGAAGAACTCGCTGAACTGCGCCTCTTCGCCGGGCGCCGCGCCGCGGTGGAATTCGAAGCCCTCGTCCCAGCCCGGCGGCGGCTGGAAGCTGCCCTCGGGCGAGACGCCGGCGGCCAGGTTGTCGTAGGCCAGGCGCTTTTCCTTGTCGCGCAGCACGTCATAGGCTTCGTTGACGTCGCGCATGCGCGTCTCGGCGTCGCTTTCCTTGCTGACGTCGGGATGGTATTTGCGGGCGAGCTTGCGGTAGGCGCGCCGGATGTCGTCTTCGGAGGCGTCCCGCTCCACGCCCAGTGTGCTGTAGTAGTCCTTGAACTCCATGTGCAGCCCTTGGCAAGCGTTGCGGCCGCCTCCGGTTCGCCGGATCCGGCCAGGGATATCAAGAAGATAGGGGTTATGGAGCGATTTTTCAATGCGCCTTGTCAGGCTTGCCGCAACGCGCATAATGTCCGGTTGCCGGCGCCCCGTGGCGCCGCTTTCGACCATGGCAAGCCCACAGGAAAAGAACGTGCTGGAAATCATCGACGTCGACTTCAACAACCCCGAACACGGCCGCCAGGTGCTGGCCATGCTGAACGAGTACGCCAGCGGCCCCATGGGCGGCAACGCTCCCCTGCCCGCCCACGCGCAGCAGAACCTGATCGCCGAGCTGGCCCGCCGTCCTACCGCGCGCGCCCTGCTGGCCCGCATCGACGGCGAAGCCGCCGGCGTGGCGATCTACCTGGAAGGCTTTTCCACCTTCGCCTGCCGTCCGCTGCTCAACCTGCACGATCTGGGCGTGGCGGAGAAATTCCAGGGCCGCGGCGTGGGCAAGGCGCTGCTGAACGCGCTGGAAGAACGCGCGCGCGACCTGGGCTGCTGCAAGATCACCCTGGAAGTGCTGGAAGGCAATGCGGTGGCCCAAGGGCTGTACCGCAAGCTGGGCTTCGAGGGATACGCCCTGGACGAAACCACCGGCCGCGCCATGTTCTGGCAGAAGAAGCTGCCCGCGCTGGCGTAGTATCTGTTTTCCCGCCGGACCCGTCCCGGTCCGGCCCACGACGCAGGATTCGATATGAAGATGAGCAACATCCCCTTCGGCACCACTGACTGGTCCGAGGTGGAACGCACCGAACACGCCGGCGAAACCGGCATGGCCTACTGGCGGACCCGGCAGTTCGGCGATCTGAGGGTGCGCATGGTGGAGTACACGCCGGGCTACATGGCCGACCACTGGTGCAGCAAAGGCCACATCCTGTTCTGCCTGGAAGGCGAACTGCACACCGAACTTGAAGACGGCCGGCAGTTCGTGCTGACACCCGGCATGAGCTACCAGGTCGCTGACCAGGCCGAACCGCACCGTTCGTCCACCGCCACCGGCGCCAAGCTCTTCATCGTCGATTGAGGCCCCGGCGCGACAGGCCGGCCCCAGTTGCGTTACGCTTTGTGGTTCCCGCGGCCTTGCGCCGCGGCGCATGCCAGGGCGGCATGCCACACCCCCGTCAGACCGGAGACTAGATTTGGGCGCCCCGCTTACGCTATACGTCGATTCCCTGTTCCTCAGCCCCTACGCCATGTCGGCCTATGTGGCGCTGACTGAAAAACAGCTGCCGTTCGAGGTGCGCCCCATCGATCTGGAAGCGGGCGAACAACGCATGCAGCCCTATCAGAGCCGCGCGCTGACCTCGCGCGTGCCGGCGTTGACGCATGCCGACTTCTGCCTGACCGAATCCAGCGCCATCACCGAATACCTGGAAGACGTCTTTCCCGCCCCCGCGCACGCCGCCCTGTATCCCCGCGATGCGCGCCAACGCGCCCGCGCCCGCCAGCTGCAGGCCTGGCTGCGCAGCGACCTGGCGCCGTTGCGCCAGGAACGCCCTACCGAAACCGTCTTCTACGGCGCCGCCGGCCTGCCGCTGTCGGATGCCGCCCACGCTGCCTCGGCCAAGCTCATCCACGTCGCCAGCCATCTGCTAGGCGCCAACCAGGCCTCGCTGTTCGACGGCTGGTGCATCGCCGACACCGACCTCGCCCTGATGCTCAGGCGCCTGTTCCAGGACGACCTGCCCGACGCCCTGCGGGCCTACGCCGAAGCCCAATGGCAGCGCCCCTCCGTCCAGAAATGGCTGGAGCACAATGCCGCGGCGCGCGCCTGACCCCGCCGGGAGCCGCGATGCAATTGCTGGATCACGTCTCCATCACCGTCCACGACCTGGACGCCGCCCGGCCCTTCTACGACGCCGCCATGCAGGCGCTGGGGGCGGCCAAGGTCTATGACCGCCCCGATGCGCTCGGCTACGGCGAGCGCGCCCGCGCCGGCAGCAGCGGCCACAGCTACTTTTCCGTGTTTGCCGAGGCCGGCCCTGCCGCGCAGGCCCAGCGCCGCCACTGGTGCTTCAAGGCGCCCAGCCGCGCCGCCGTCGACGCCTTCCATGCCGCCGGCCTGGCCCAGGGCGGACGCGACGACGGCGCCCCCGGGCTGCGCGAGCACTACCACCCGCATTACTACGCCGCTTTCCTGCTGGATCCCGCTGGAAACCGCATCGAAGCGGTCTGCCACGACCCCATTTGACCTGCGTCAAGCCCCCTGATGTTGCAGCGCAACATCAGTTGCGGTGTAATGGAGAGGTCAACTCGGCCGGTTCCACTCGGAATCGGCGCGGCGGCTTGCCGCCGCCGCAAGCAACCTACAGGAGATCGCCATGGCCGGATCCGGCAACGATCGCAACCCCGCCCCGTCCTACAACCCCTGGACGGCCGCCTACGAATACGCAGTCGACGCCTGGCAGCGCAGCGTGCTTTACGCCGACGTGATGCGCCAGCGCGGCAACCAGTACCACGAGCACATGGCCAAGCGCGCGCCCAATGTGCTGAGCATGGAATCCGAACTGGTGATGGACGGCCGCTGCCTGCCGCGTCCGGTCAACTACGGGCTGTTACGCATCAAGCCGCCGGCAGGCGTGGAAACGGATCCGATCAAGCGCCCCTTCCTGGTGGTCGATCCGCGCGCTGGGCATGGCCCCGGCATCGGCGGCTTCAAGCCTGAAAGCGAGATCGGCGTGGCGCTGCGCACGGGCCATCCCTGCTATTTCGCCACCTTCCTGCCGCAGCCCATGCCGACCCAGACCGTCGAAGACGTGATGATGGCCGAGGCGCGCTTCCTGGAAGAGATCATCTCGCTGCACCCCAACGCCGAAGGCAAGCCGGTGGTGGTGGCCAATTGCCAGGCGGGCTGGCAGATCATGATGACCGCCGCCGTACGCCCCGAACTGTTCGGCCCCATCATCGTGGCCGGCGCTCCGCTGTCCTACTGGGCCGGCTGGCGCGGCATGAATCCCATGCGCTACGCCGGCGGTCTCCTGGGCGGCAGCTGGCTCACCGCCATGACCAGCGACCTGGGCGACGGCAAGTTCGATGGCGCCTGGCTGGTGCAGAACTTCGAAAACCTGAATCCCGCCAACACGCTGTGGTCCAAGCAGTACAACCTGTACTCCAAGGTCGACACCGAGGCCGAACGCTACCTGAGCTTCGAAAAATGGTGGGGCGGCCACGTCTTCCTGAACGGCCCGGAAATCCAGTACATCGTCGACAACCTGTTCGTCGGCAACCGCCTGGCCACGGCCGGCCTGGTGACCTCGGACGGCATCCGCATCGACCTGCGCAACATCCGCTCGCCCATCGTGGTGTTCTGCTCCAAAGGCGACAACATCACGCCCCCGCCGCAGGCCCTGGGCTGGATCCCCGACCTGTACCAGGACGAGGCCGAGGTCCTGGCCCACGGCCAGACCATCGTCTATGCCGTGCATGAAAGCATCGGCCACCTGGGCATCTTCGTGTCCGGCAGCGTGGCGCGCAAGGAGCACCAGGAGTTCACGTCCAACATCGACATGATCGACGTGCTGCCGCCGGGCATCTACCAGGCCGAGATCGCCGACAAGACGCCCGACACGCCCAACGCCGACCTGGCCTATGGCAACTACGTGCTGTCGTTCGAGCAGCGCACCCTGGACGACGTGCGCGCCATCGTCGAGCGCAACGAAGAGGACGACCGCCGCTTCGCCGCCGTCGCCCGCATTTCCGACATCAACCTGGGCATGTACCGCAGCTTCGTGCAGCCCTGGCTGCGCGCCCTGGTGACGCCGCAATCGGCGGAATGGTCGCAGCGCCTGCACCCGCTGCGCCTGCCCTACGAATTGATTTCCGACCGCAATCCGCTCATCGCGCCCGTCGCGAAAGTCGCTCAACAGGTGCGCGAACACCGCCGGCCGGCTACGTCGTCCAATCCCTTCCTGATGGCCCAGGAAATGTTCTCGAACCTGGTCGAGACCAGCCTGAACATCTGGCAGGAGCTACGCGATTCGGCGGACGAACGCACTTTCATGGGCGTGTACGGCTCGCCCATCGTGCAGGACCTGGCCGGCCTGGGCGCGCGCTCCGGCCCGCCGCGCAAGCACCCCGGCGTTTCGCCCGAGCACCTCCGCTTCATGGAAGAACGCGCCGCCGAACTGCGTTCGCTGCTGCTCGAAGGCGGACTGCGCGTCGCCGCGATCCGGATGCTGCTTTACGTATCCGGCGCCGAAGGCGGCCTGGACGAGCGCAGCTATGCGCTGATCCGCAAGATGCGCTCGGAATCCAACAGCGCGCTGTCGCTGCAGGAGTTCAAGGACATCATCCGCGACCAGGCCTTGATGATGACGCTGGACGCGCCCTCCGCCATCCAGGCCATCCCGCGCCTGCTGGAGAACGAGCCGGCCGCCGCGATCCGCGAAGCGCTGGACACCATGAAGCGGGTGCTGGAAGCCGCCGAACCGCTGAGCGAGGCCGCGCGCGAAAGCCTGGACGAGATGGAACGCATCTTCGAGTACGCCGAACGCCGCGCGCAGAAGCGCGACGAAGCGCTGCAGCCGGCGCCCAAGGCGCCGACGGCGGCCCACAAGTCCTTGCGCGCCGCCGCGGCCAGGCACGAGGCGCCCTCCGCCGCGGCCCAACCCGCCGCTCCCAAGCGGGTCAAGCCCCAACCGGCCACGGCCAAGCTGGCAGCGCCCAAGCTGGTCAAAGCTGGAGCGCCGGCTGCCAAGCCGGCCGCTACCAAGCCCGCCGCGCCTAAGCCGGCCGCGCCTAAGCCCGCTGCATCGAAGCAGGCCGTGCTTGAGCTGGCCGCATCCGAACCCGCGACGCCGCTGCGCGCCAAGCGCAGCGCCCCCGCAAAATCCGCCGCGCGCCCCGCGCGTAAATCCGCCAAGGCAAAATCCGCATGACGCTGCCTCCCTCCACGCATTACGACAAGCTCATCGCGCGCGCCCAGACGCTGGCGCCGGCGCATTGCGCCATCGCCCATCCCTGCGACGAGCCCTCGCTGTCGGCCGCCCTGGAAGCACGCGACCTGGGGCTGCTCAAACCCATCCTGGTGGGTCCGGAGCAGAAGATCCGCGCCACCGCCGCCGAGCACAAACTGAACCTGGGTGATGCCCGCATCGTGGATGCCCCGCACAGCCACGCGGCGGCCGAATGCGCCGTCGCCCTGGTGCGCGCGGGCGAAGCGGAGCTGCTGATGAAGGGCAGCCTGCACACCGATGAACTGATGCACGAAGTGGTGGCGCGCGCCACCGGGCTGCGCAGCAGCCGGCGCATCAGCCACGTGTTCATCATGGAAGTGCCCACCTACGCGGAGCCGCTGTTCATCACCGACGCCGCCATCAACATCTTCCCGGACCTGGAAACCAAGGCCGACATCATCCGCAACGTGATCGACCTGCACCACGGCCTGGGCCTGGGCGAGCCGCGCGTGGCGATCCTGTCGGCCGTCGAGCAGGTCAACCCCAGCATCCCCAGCACCATCGAAGCCGCGGCCCTGTGCAAGATGGCCGACCGCGGCCAGATCACGGGCGGCCTGCTGGACGGCCCGCTGGCGCTGGACAACGCCATCAGCCCCGACGCCGCCCGCATCAAGGGCATCCGTTCGCCGGTGGCCGGCGTGGCCCAGGTGCTGGTCGTGCCCGACCTGGAAGCCGGCAACATGCTGGCCAAGAACCTGACCTTCCTGGCCAACGCGGAAGCGGCCGGCATCGTGCTGGGGGCGCGCGTGCCCATCATCCTGACCAGCCGCGCCGACAGCCCGCGCTCGCGCCTGGCGTCCTGCGCGGTGGCGGCGATCTACGCGCACCACCTGGCCCAGCAGCAGGCCCAGCCGCTGAAATAATGGCTCCCCAGCCCGCTTGCGCGGGCTACGGCACGCTTCTCGCCGTGTGGCACGCAACTTGTCTCAACCCGGAATAACAGCGACATGAGCGACACCATCCTCGTCATCAACGCCGGCAGTTCCAGCATCAAGTTCTATCTGTACGACATCGACGGCGCGCAGGAGCTGGCTCCGCGCCTGGGCGGCCAGCTTGAAGGCATAGGCACCTCGCACCCGAAGCTGAAGGTGCGCGACGCCGCTGGCCAGACCTTGGTCGAGCGCGAGATCGCGCCCAGCCACGCGCCCGACGTGCCCAACGGGCAGGAAGTCGTCGGCACCTGGCTCAGCGGCCACCTGGGCGGCGCGCCCCTGGCCGTGGGCCACCGCGTGGTGCACGGCGGCCCCGACCTGTCCGAGCCCGTGCTGATCGATGACGCCGTCCTGGCCAAGCTCGACACCTTCACGCCGCTGGCGCCGCTGCACCAGCCCAACAACCTGGCGCCGATCCGCGTGATCCGCGAGCGCCGGCCCTGGATCCCGCAGGTGGCCTGCTTCGACACCGCCTTCCACCGCAGCCACTCCGACGTGGCCGACCGCTACGCCCTGCCGGAACGGCTGTACCAGGAAGGCGTGCGCCGCTACGGCTTCCATGGGCTGTCCTACGAATACATCGCGCAACGCCTGAAGAAGGCGCTGCCAGACATCGCCGATGGCAAGATCATCGCGGCCCATCTGGGCTCGGGCGTGTCCGCCTGCGCCATGCATCACGGCAAGAGCGTGGACAGCACCATGGGCTTCACCGCCCTGGAAGGCCTGCCCATGGGCACCCGCCCTGGCCGCCTGGACCCGGGCGTGGTGCTGTGGATGATGGAACGCGGCATGAATCATGACGAGATCGAGCACCTGCTCTATCACGACTGCGGCATGAAGGGGCTCTCGGGCATCAGCAACGACATGCGCGAACTGCTGGCCAGCGACGCCCCTTCGGCCAAGCTGGCCTTGCAGTACTTCGCCTGGCGCGTGGCCGAAGGCATGATAGGCCTGGCATGCGCCATGAACGGCGTGGACGGCATCGTCTTCACCGCCGGCGTGGGAGAAAACTCCGCCGAGATCCGCCAGGCGATCAGCGAGCACTGGGGCTGGCTGGGCATCAAGCTGGACCCGGAACGCAACGCCCGCCACGGACCGCGCATTTCCAGCGACGACAGCCGCATCGGCGTCTACGTGGTGCGCACCAACGAAGAACTGATCATCGCGCAGCACACACTGGCGCTGGTGAAACAGCGATGAGCGCGCCCCTGCCGCTTGCGGGCAAGCGCGGCCTGGTGACGGGCATCGCCAACGCCGATTCCATCGCCTGGGGCTGCGCCAAGGCGTTCCGCGCCCTGGGCGCGGAACTGGCCGTGACCTACCTCAACGACAAGGCCCTGCGCCACGTGGAGCCGCTGGCGCGCCAGGTGGACGCGCCGCTGCTGCTGCCGCTGGACCTGATACGCGAAGGCGAGCTCGAAGCCGTCTTCGACAGCATCGCGGCCGAATGGGGCCAACTGGACTTCGTGCTGCACTCCATCGCCTTCGCGCCGCGCGACGACCTGCACGGCCGCGTGACGGACTGCTCGCGCGCCGGCTTCCTGCAGGCGATGGACATCTCCTGCTGGTCCTTCATCCGCATGGCCAAGCTGGCCGAGCCGCTGATGCGCAACGGCGGCGCGCTGTTCTGCATGAGCTACTACGGCTCGCAGATGGTGGTAGAGCACTACAACATGATGGGGCCGGTGAAGGCCGCGCTGGAATCCGCCACCCGCTACCTGGCGGCGGAACTGGGACCGCAAGGCATACGGGTGCACGCCATCTCGCCCGGCCCCTTGAAGACGCGCGCCGCCTCGGGCATCGCCGAGTTCGACGCGCTGCTGGACCGCGCCCAGGCCAAGGCGCCCACCCGCAGCCTGGTATCCATCGACGACGTGGGCGAGGCCACCGCCTGGCTGGCCACCGACGCCGCCCGCCGCATGACCGGGCAGACGATCTATATCGACGGCGGGTACCACATCATCGACTAAGGCCTGCGCGCTGGCCCTATCCCAGCGTGGCCGGCGGCGCCTGGCGCCAGCGCTCGATGGCTTCCACCGCCTGCTCGGGGCTGCCGAATATCTTGTCGCGGCCGATCTTCTTGACCAGGCCGGACCGTTCCAGCGCGGTGCGGAACTGGCCGTGCCCGCCCGCGACCAGCAGCGTGATGCCGCGCTCGTCCAGTTCGCGCTTGAGCTCGTACAGCGCCTCGACGGCGTCGGCGTCGGCCTGCGTCATGGCTTCGGCGTCCAGCACGAACCACTGCACTTCGCCCGCATGCTCGATGACCTCGCGCGCGCGCCGGCGGAACGCGTCGGCGTTGAAGAACCACACCGAGGACTCGAACAGCCAAATCACCGCGCCCGGCACCGGCTGCGCCTCGGGATTCAGGTGCAGCTTGCCCAGCACCGATTCGCCGGGAAGCCGCCCCAGCAAGGCATCCCGCGGATTACCCGACACGTACATCGCGTACAACAGCGTGGCGCCCACCGACACCGCCACGCCCTGCAACACGCCGAAGCCCACCACGCCCACCGCCGCCAGGATGCCGAACGCCAGTTCGATGCGCGAAATGCGGGCCAGCCGCATGAAGGCATGGCCGTCGAACAGGCTGATCGCGGCCAGCAGCAGAATGGCCGACAGCACGGCTTGCGGCAACCAGTACAGCGGCCCGCTCAGCAGGCCCACCACGATGGCCAGTGCCGCCGCGGCCGTTACGCTGACCAGGGGCGACGAGCCTCCGGCCACCAGCCCCACCGCCGTGCGCGAGTCCGCGCCGGTCACCACAAAGCCCTGGAACAGGCCCGCGGCCATGTTGGCCGCGCCAAAGCCCACCAGCTCGCGATTGGGATCCACGTGTTCGCCCGTGCGCGCCGCGAAACTGCGCGCCGTCACGATGCCGCTGGAAAAGCTCACCACCAGCACTCCCGCCGCGCCCAGCAGGATGCCGTCCACGCCTTCCAGCCGCACGGGCAAGCTCAGCGCCGGCAGGCCGGCAGGCACCGTGCCCACGACCGCGATGCCCAGGCCGGGAAAATTGAACAGCCACGACAGCAGGCAGGCCAGCACCACCAGCATAATGGGGCCGGGCCAATTGGGCCGCCAGCGCTTCACCGCCACCAGCAGCGCGCATGACGTCAGGCCCAGGATCAGGGTCGGAATCTGGATTTCCTGCAATCGCCGCGACAGTTCCAGAAAGGGATGCACCAAGCCGCTGTTGCGCAGCCCCACGCCCGTCAGGCCGCTGAGTTGGGACAAGGCCAGGGTGATGGCCACGCCCGCCATGTAGCCGATCAGCACTGGCCGCGACAGCAGGTTGGCCAGCACTCCCAGCCGCAGGGCGCGCGCGATCAGGCAGCCCACCCCCACCGTCAGGGCGATGCCGGTGGCCGCCACCAGGCGGTCCTCCGGCGTGGTCAGGGCCATCCCGGTCAGGGTGGCGGCGATCAGGGTGCAGGTGGCCGTGTCAGGCCCGACGATCAAGGTGCGCGACGATCCGAACAAGGCATAGCCCAGCATCCCGGCAATGGCCGCCCACAGACCGGCCACGGGAGGCACGCCCATCATGGCCGCATAGGCCAGGCCCACCGGCAGCGCCACCGCCGCCACGCTGAGGCCGGCGGTCACGTCGCGCCGCGCCGATTCCCGGGTGATGCCGCGGAAATTGTTGAGGCCGGGAATGAAGCGTAGGTTCATGGTGCTGCGGGGGGGAAAATCGGTGGGATGACCGCGCGGGCGCGCCGTTTTGCGCCAAGGCTACACCAAGCCAGCCGCAGCGGGGTGGCCTGGATCAAGGGAGCGGCATAAAAAAAGCCGCCCCGGCTTGGGGCGGCTTCGGCCTTGCGAGGGCGCGCCGTATTACCCGGCGTAGCGGGCTTCCAGCACGGCCACGGCCGGCAGGGTCTTGCCTTCCAGGAATTCCAGGAAAGCGCCGCCGCCGGTCGAGATGTAGCCGACCTGTTCGCCGATGCCGTACTTGGCGATGGCGGCCAGGGTGTCGCCGCCGCCGGCGATCGAGAAGCCTTCGGATTCGGCGATGGCGCGCGCCACCACTTCGGTGCCGTTGGCGAACTGGTCGAATTCGAACACGCCCACGGGGCCGTTCCAGACAATGGTGCCGGCCTTCTTCAGGATCTCGGCCAGTTGCGCCGCGGTCTGGGGACCGATGTCCAGGATCATGTCGTCGTCGGCCACGGCATCGGCGGCCTTGACGGTGGCTTCGGCATCGGCGCCGAAGGACTTGGCGCACACCACGTCCACCGGAATCGGCACGGCCGCGCCGCGCTGCTTCATGATGTCGATCACGGCGCGAGCCTGGTCGACCTGGTCGGGTTCGGCCAGCGACTTGCCGATGGACAGGCCGGCGGCCAGCATGAAGGTGTTGGCGATGCCGCCGCCCACGACCAGCTGGTCGACCTTGTCGGCCAGCGATTGCAGGATGGACAGCTTGGTCGACACCTTGGAGCCGCCAACGATGGCGACCAGCGGACGCTTGGGTTCGTGCAGCGCGCGGCCCAGGGCTTCCAGTTCGGCGGCCAGCAGCGGGCCGGCGCAGGCCACGGGCGCGAAGCGCGCGATGCCGTGGGTGGTGGCTTCGGCGCGGTGCGCGGTGCCGAAGGCGTCATTGACGTAGACGTCACACAGCGCGGCCATCTTCTTGGACAGCGCTTCGTCGTCCTTCTTCTCGCCGACGTTCACGCGGCAGTTTTCCAGCAGCACGACCTGGCCGTGATCGACCTGGACGCCATCGACCCAGTCGCGCACCAGCTGCACGGGCATGCCCAGCAGCTCGGACAGACGCTGGCCGACCTTGGCCAGCGAATCGGCCTCGGTCAGCACGCCTTCCTTGGGGCGGCCCAGGTGGGACGTAACCATGACGGCGGCGCCGGCGTCCAGCGCCATGCGGATGCCGGGCACCGAGGCGCGGATGCGGGTGTCTTCGCTGATGCGGCCGGCGTCGTCGAACGGCACGTTCAGATCGGCGCGAATGAACACGCGCTTGCCGGACAGGGCGCCGGACTTGGCCAGCGCGGACAGAGTGTTGACCTTGGACATATTTGGATTCCTACGATGGGCGTACAAAGGGGACGAACCCATTTTCCGCATGCGCGGAAAACAAATCCGTCCCCTCTATCGACTAGCCGTGTTGCTTACTTGGCCGACATCAGCGCGACGGTGGTGTCGAGCATGCGGTTCGAGAAGCCCCACTCGTTGTCGTACCAGGACGAGACCTTGACCAGGCGGCCCGAAACCTTGGTCAGCGACGCGTCAACGGTGCTGGAGGCCGGGTTGTGGTTGTAGTCGACCGAGACCAGGGGTTCGGTGTTGTAGTCCAGGATGCCCTTGAGCTCGCCTTCCGAGGCGGCCTTCAGGATGCCGTTCACTTCTTCGGCGGTCGTGTCGCGGCTGGCCACGAACGACAGGTCGACCAGCGACACGTTGATGGTCGGGACGCGGATGGCGTAGCCGTCCAGCTTGCCGTTCAGTTCCGGCAGCACCAGGCCCACGGCGGCGGCGGCGCCGGTCTTGGTGGGGATCATGCTCATGGTGGCCGAACGCGCGCGGCGCAGGTCTTCGTGGTAGACGTCGGTCAGGACCTGGTCGTTGGTGTAGGCGTGGACGGTGGTCATCAGGCCGTTTTCCAGGCCCAGCTTGTCGTTCAGCGGCTTGACCAGCGGGGCCAGGCAGTTGGTGGTGCACGAAGCGTTGGAGATGACGGTGTCGGTTGCCTTCAGCACGCCGTGGTTCACGCCGTACACGATGGTGGCGTCGACGTCCTTGCCGCCGGGGGCCGAGATGATGACCTTCTTGGCGCCGCCCTTGATGTGCGCGCCGGCCTTTTCCTTGGTCGTGAAGAAGCCCGTGCACTCCAGCACCACGTCGACCTTCAGCTCGCCCCAGGGCAGCTCGGCCGGGTTGCGGTTGGCCAGCACGCGGATCTTGTCGCCGTTGACGACCATGAAGTCGCCGTCGACTTCGACGGTGCCCGGGAACTTGCCGTGGGCGGTGTCGTAGCGCGTCAGGTGCGCGTTGGTCTTGGGATCGCCCAGGTCATTGATGGCGACGATTTCGATATCGTGCTTCTTGCCACCTTCGTAGTGGGCACGCAGGATGTTGCGGCCGATGCGACCGTAACCGTTGATGGCGACGCGAATGGTCATGACTAAGCTCCTTTTTACAAAACTTGCTTGACGGTCTCGGCCACCTTGTCGGCGGTCAGCCCGAAGAACTTGAACAGAGCGCCGGCCGGCGCGGATTCACCGTAGCGGTCGATGCCGACGACGGCGCCTTCCAGCCCCACGTACTTGTGCCAGAAGGCGGTAACCCCGGCTTCGACGGCCACCCGCGGCAGGCCCTTGGGCAGCACGGATTGCTTCCAGGCGGCGTCCTGGCGGTCGAACACGTCGGTGCTGGGCATGGAGACCACGCGCACGGCGATGCCGTCCTTGGCCAGTTGCGCCTGCGCGTCCAGCGCGATGGCGACTTCCGAACCGGTGGCGATGATGACGGCGCGGGCGCCTTCGGCATCGCGCAGCACATAGCCGCCGCGGGCGATGGCGTCCACCGTGGCGGCGTCGCGCGGCACGAACGGCAGGTTCTGGCGCGACAGCAACAGGGCCGTCGGGCCGCCGTCGTGCACGTCCATGCCGATGCTGGTGGGGCGCGTCACGGCCGCGTTCCAGGCCACGGCGGTTTCAGCCGTATCGCAAGGACGCCACAGCGACAGGTTGGGGATCAGGCGCAGGCTGGCGGCGTGCTCGATGGACTGGTGGGTCGGGCCGTCTTCGCCCAGGCCGATCGAGTCATGGGTGAACACGTGCACCACGCGCTGCTTCATCAGCGCAGCCATGCGGATGGCGTTGCGCGAGTAGTCGGAGAACGTCAGGAAGGTGCCGCCAAACGGCAGGTAGCCGCCGTGCAGGGCCACGCCGTTCATGATGGCGGCCATGCCGAACTCGCGCACGCCGTAGTTGATGTGGCGGCCGAACTGGATGCCCTTTTCGCCCGCGCGGACGGCGGCGACGCCCTTCCAGTCGGTGAAGTTGGAACCGGTCAGGTCCGCCGAGCCGCCCAGCATTTCCGGCAGCAGCGGAGCCATCGCGGTGATGGCGAACTGCGAAGCCTTGCGGGTGGCGACGGTTTCGGCCTTTTCCAGCGTGGCGTCCAGGAACGCCTTGAACTGGTCGGCGTAGCCGGCGGGCATTTCGCCCTTCATGCGGCGCTTGAATTCAGCGGCTTCGGCGGGGAATTCGGCGGCGTAGGCGTCGAACGCGGATTGCCATTCGGCCTGGGCCGCGGCGCCCTGCTTGCGGCCATCCCAGCCGTCATAGATGGCTTGCGGGATCTGGAACGGTTCCGACGACCAGCCCAGCGCGGCGCGAGTGGCGGCGATTTCGTCCTTGCCCAGCGGCGCGCCGTGCACATTGTGCGTGCCGGCCATGTTGGGCGAACCCTTGCCGATGACGGTGCGGCAGACGATCAGCGTGGGCTTGTCCGATTGCGAACGCGCGGCCTTGATGGCAGCGTCCACGGCGGCGACGTCATGGCCGTCGATGCCGCGGATCACGTTCCAGCCGTAGCCTTCGAAACGCTTGGCGGTGTCGTCGGCGAACCAGTGTTCGACGTGGCCGTCGATGGAGATGCCGTTGTCGTCATACAGCACGACCAGCTTGCCCAGCTTCAGCGTGCCGGCCAGCGAACACACTTCGTGCGAGATGCCTTCCATCAGGCAGCCGTCGCCGGTGAAGGCGTAGGTGTGGTGGTCGACGATGGTGTGGCCGGGTTTGTTGAATTCAGCGGCCAGCAGCGCTTCGGCCAGCGCCATGCCCACGGCATTGCCCAGGCCCTGACCCAGCGGGCCGGTGGTCGTTTCCACGCCCGGGGTGATGCCCACTTCGGGGTGGCCCGGGGTCTTGGAATGCAGCTGGCGGAAATTCTTCAGCTCTTCGATCGGCAGGTCATAGCCGGTCAGATGCAGCAAGGCGTAGATCAGCATCGAGCCGTGGCCGTTGGACAGCACGAAGCGGTCGCGGTTGGCCCAGGCGGGATCCTTGGGATTGTGACGCAGGTTGCCGGCCCACAGGGCTTGGGCGATTTCCGCCATGCCCATGGGAGCACCCGGATGCCCGGAGTTCGCTTGTTGCACGGCGTCCATCGCGAGGGCGCGGATGGCATCCGCCAAGGCAAGTTTAGGGGCGGTCGGATTGCTCATTCGGAAGGCTCTGTGAAGCTGGCGGGCCTACTGAGGAAATAGGGGCCAGTTGAGTAGGTTGCGAAGCAGGAGATTTTAGCATCTGAGGATTTCTCCCTCGCCATCGGCCAGAAGGCGGGCCCATGCTAGGCTAGCGCCCCAAAAAAGATGCCCCCAGGAGGGCGTTTTTGCCTCGGGGCGGCCCGATCGTGACAATATGCCCCCACACCCCCCATGTAATACACACTAGATATGTCAGCCCCCCGCTTCTTCTGCGACATCCCTTTGACCGCCGGCGCCCGCGTGGCGCTTCCCGAGCCTCTGGCGCACCATGCGCTGCGCGTGCTGCGGCTGCGCGCAGGCGAGGCCGTGGCGCTGTTCAACGGCCAGGGCGGCGAATATCCCGCCACGCTCGAGGTGGACGGCAAGGCCGGCTTTGCCCAGCTGGGCGAATTCCAGCCGCGCGAGGCCGAGTTGGCCGGGCGCGTCACCTTGGTGCAAGGGCTGCCCTCCGGGGACAAGATGGACTGGGTGGTGGAAAAGGCCGTGGAACTGGGCGCGGCGCGCGTCTGCCCCATCGCGGCCCAGCGCAGCGTGCTGCAGTTGTCGGGGCCCCGGCTGGACAAGCGCGTGGCGCATTGGCAGCGCATCGCGCAGTCCGCCAGCGAACAGTGCGGCCGCAACCGGCTGATGGCCGTGGACGCGCCCCGCACGCTGGCCGACTGGCTGGCGCAACCTGCCGAGGGGCTGCGCCTGCTGTGCCATCCCGAAGCCGGCGACGATCTGGCCGCCGCGCTGCGGGCCGAGCCCGGCCTGCAGGCCCTGACCTTGCTGGTCGGGCCCGAAGGCGGATGGTCGGACAAGGAATTGGCTCAGGCTCGCGAAGCCGGCGTGCAGGCCGTGCGCTTCGGTCCCCGGGTGCTGCGCACCGAGACAGCGGGACTGGCCTTGCTATCGGCGGCCAGCGCGCTGCTGGCCTGGTAGGACGGCCGGATCAGTTGTCTTCGCCGTAGGGCGCCGCGGCCACTCCGGGCTCGGGGTCCGGATGGCGTCCGGCGTGCTCGACGACATACGCGAAAACACGGCCGTTCTCGCGGGCGAAATCGGCCGCGTCGGAGCAAACGGTTTCAATGCGCCCGGAATCCTCTTCCAGCGCCGGATCGCCCGAATGCAGCTTGTATAGCCACAGCACCACGCCGGTCTTGTGGTCCAGCACGGTGTCGCAGAGGCAGTCGTAGAGAGCGTCCAGATTTCCGCCGAAGTACTCGGGGAAATCCACGGCCTTGACGATGGCGCGCAGCACGGCGGAACGACTGCGGGCAGGATCGCAATTGGCGACGAACAGGGCCAAACCGAGCTCGTGAGCGGCGTCGACGACGGCTTTCTTGTCCAGCCCTTCATGGGCCAGCGCACCGCCTCGCATCAGCTGCCGCTGCAGAGTAGATTGGCCATTGCGCGTCATGCCTGAGCCTCCTTGAAAAAGGCGATCACTTCTTCGTTACGCTGCATCGTATCGGCATAACCCAGTTCAATCAATCGCTTGGTGTAGCTTGATTCAAATAAGAGGTAGGACATCAGCGCCCCGCCTCCTGGACGGCCTGGGTCGGACGATACACCGAGTACGCGAAAAAGGGCACGGGCCTGGGCCGGCATGTCCTGCAAATGTTCCAGCGCCATGACATCCAGCGACTGGCTGGGCGTGATCGTCAGGACCTCGATGCGCCGCGCATTGCCCCGCACGCCATCGGCGCCGGCCTGGTCCATCAGATAGTTGATGCGCTCCAGGCGTTCGACGTCGACCGACAGGCCGTCCAGGAATATGCTGGCCAACGCATGCCCGCCGACCTGGGCCAGCGAAGGGTACGGCGGCGAATCCTCGCGGTTCTCGGGGTGGGTCTCGTCGCGGTAGCCGGTGCCTATCACCAGCACGCGGTTGGCGCCCATGTGGATGGCCGGACTGATCGGCGCCAACTGGCGCATGGAACCGTCGCCGCACCACTCGCCCTTGCCGTGCACCTGCACCTGCCGGGCCGGGAAGACGAAGGGAATGGCGGACGAGGCCATCAGATGGTCGATGCCGATGGGCGTGGGGATCGCCAGCCGCAGATAGCGATGCCAGGGCTCGATGGGCGTGTGCGCCTGGTAGAAGGTCAGGTGCTCGCCGCTGGTATAGCCCGACGCCGTGATCGCCAGCGCCGACAGCGCGCCGCTTTCCAGGTTGGAACGCAGATGCTGGAAATCCAGCACGCGCTCCAGCAGGGCCTGCATGGGACTATTGTCCAGCAGCGAATGGGGCCGCTTGCGCGTCAGGCCCGAATACATCCAGCCCAGCGACAACAGGCCCAGCCAGCGGACTCCGGTACGGATCAGGCCGGGCGCGTCGGCCCGGTAGATCATGTCCGTATTCAGCGATGACCACAGCCTGCGGATGCGGCGCACACCCAGATGCGGCCGGTCGGCGCGGCAGGCCAGCGCGGCGGCGTTGATGGCGCCAGCGGAAGTGCCGCAGATGATGTGGAAAGGATTTTGAAAGCGGGAGTGCCAGTCCGGGTCCAGCAGCTCCATGATGGCGCTGAGCACGCCCACCTGATAGGCGGCGCGCGCGCCGCCTCCGGTCAGGACCAGGCCGGTCGGCGTGCGCGGGCACGCCGGACCGGGAGGAGTCACTTCAACGTGGCGTGTTGACATCGACCACCGTCATCGCGGTCATATTGACGATGCGGCGCACGGTGGAGCTGGAGGTCAGGATGTGCACCGGCGCGTTGGCGCCCAGCAGGAACGGGCCCACCGCCACATTGCCGCCCGCGGCCGTCTTCAACAGGTTGTAGGCGATGTTGCCCGAGTCCACGTTCGGGCACACCAGCAGGTTGGCCTGCCCCTTGAGCGTGGAAGAAGGCAGGATGCGCATGCGCAAGGCCTCGTCCAGCGCACAGTCGCCATGCATTTCGCCGTCGATCTCCAGGTCCGGCGCGGCCTGGCGCACCAGCTCCAGCGCGCGGCGCATCTTCGCGCCCGACGCCGAGCTGCCCGAACCGAAGTTCGAACGCGACAGCAGCGCGACCTTGGGCGCCAGATACATGCGGCGCATCTCGTTGGCGGCGGCGATGGTGAATTCGGCGATCTGCTCGGCCGTGGGTTCGTCATTCACGTGCGTGTCGACCAGCACCACCGTGCGCTCGTTGAGCAGCAGGATGTTCATGGCGGCGTAGACGTTGTGGCCCGGACGGCGGCCGATGACCTCGTCCACAAAGCGCAGATGGTCGTGGTACGCGCCCACCGAACCGCAGACCATGCCGTCGGCATCACCCAGGCGCACCATCATCGCGCCGATCAGGGTCATGCGGCGGCGCATTTCCACGCGCGCCATTTCCTTGGTAATGCCGCGGCGGCACATCAGTTCCCAGTACGTGGTCCAGTACTGGTGGAAGCGCTCGTCGTATTCCGGGTTGGTGACTTCGACGTCCTCGCCCAGGCGCAGGCGCAAGCCCAGCTTTTCGATGCGGGTCAGCAGCACCGATGGCCGGCCCACCAGGATGGGACGGGCCAGGCCTTCGTCGACAATCACTTGCACCGCGCGCAGCACGCGCTCGTCCTCGCCTTCGGCGAACACGATGCGCGCCGGGCCGCCTTCGCGCACGATGCGCTTGGACGCCGAGAACAGCGGCTTCATGAAGGCGCCAGAGTGGTACACGAACTGCTGCAGCTGCTCTTCGTAGGCTTCCAGGTCGGCCAGCGGACGCGTGGCCACGCCGCCTTCCATCGCCGCCTTGGCCACCGCCGGCGCAATGCGCACGATCAGACGCGGATCGAAGGGCTTGGGAATCAGGTACTCGGGGCCGAACGAGATGTCGTAGGTGCCATAGGCTGCCGCCACGACTTCGTTCTGTTCTTCCTCGGCCAGCTCGGCGATGGCGTACACCGCCGCCTTTTCCATCTCGCGGGTGATGGTGGTGGCGCCCACGTCCAGCGCGCCGCGG
>NZ_CAHLAR010000010.1 GCF_903652925.1 Achromobacter anxifer
GGCTTCCACGTCGCGGCGCACGATGCGGCCGTGCGGGCCGGTGCCGGCCACGGCCAGCAGGTCCACATGCCATTGCGCGGCCAGGCGGCGCGCCAGCGGACTGGCGAACAGGCGTCCGCCGGGAACCGCAGCGTTGTCCGCGGCGGCCCCGGCGCGAGGCGCGGTTGCGGCGCCGGCTGGAGCAGAGGCAGTAGAGCCGTTGACCGAGGTCGGAGCAGGGGCGGGAGTAGCGGCGGCAGCGCTGCCGGCCGGAACCACGGCGCAAGCGGCGGCAGCGGCCGGGACAGCCGCGGCGGGCTGCGCGGCGCCGGCTTCGGCCAGCGCGCGGTCGATGGCCGAGGCGTCCTCGCCCTGCGCCAACAGCACGCCGATCACGGTGTTCACCGGCACCGAGGCGGCGCCGGCCTGGACCACGATGCGGCCCAGCACGCCGGCCTGTTCGGCATTGATCTCGACGATGGCCTTCTCGGTTTCGATTTCCGCCAGCGCGTCGCCCACGGCGACCGTGTCGCCTTCTTTCTTGAGCCACTGGTGCAGCGTGCCGCCCGAGGTGTCGGCTGCAACGGAGGGGAGCTTGATGAGGTGTGCCACGATGTTCGTCCTATTCTGCGGCGCCGGCCAGGTCGGGCCGGTAGGTGGCGGGATCGTCGTATTCGACCAGTTCCAGCACATTGCCTTCGGGGTCGCGGAAGAACGCCAGCCAGGTGCCGGGACGCACTTCCATGGGCGCCGGCTTGCTGTCGAAAACCACGCCCTTGGCTTCCAGGTCGCGCACCACGCCGGGCAGGTCGCGCACGATGAAGGTCAGGTAGGTGGCGCCCTGGCGGTCCAGGATGGCCGCGCCGCGCGCCGCGGCTTCGGGCGCGGCGGCGGGCTGCAGCAGCTTGATGCGTTCGCCGTAGCTGGTCTGCAGGCGCGCCACGTCGTAGCCATGGCGCGTCAGGCCGGTAGCCTGCGCCTTGTCGGCCGGCACGTTCACGCGGTTGACGAGCTTCAGGCCCACGACGCCGGTATAGAACGCCAGCAGCGCGTCCAGGTCGGCGCAGCAGATGCCGACTTCCATCGGCACGGTCATGTGCAGGGTCATGCCTGTTCTCCCAGGTCGGCCAGCACGTCGGCCAGGCCGGCCATGACTTCCTCGGTGTCGGCGAAGGCCGCGCGCTCCAGCACCTTGGAGATGCTGGGCGAGGCTTCGCCGCCGGTCACGCGCTTGACCGGCTGGTCCAGCCAGTCGAAGTAGCGGCGCTGGATCTCGTCGGCCAGCATGGCGCCGTAGGAGGTGCCGCGCGCGCCTTGCTCCACGATCAGCACGTTGTTGGTCTTCATGATGCTGGCGCCGATGGTGTCCCAGTCCAGGCTGGCGCGGTCCAGCGTGCGCAGGTCGATGACTTCGGCGTCCACGCCGGCGGCTTCCGCCGCCTTGAGCGCGCGGCTGACCATGGACAGGTAGGTCAGGATGGTGACCTTGTTGCCTGCGCGGCGCACGCGCGCCTTGCCGAACGGAATGGCGTAGTCCAGATCGTCCGCGGGCACCTCGCCCGAGGACGCGTACAGGTCCACGTGCTCGATCACCAGCACCGGGTCCTTGGAGGCCAGCGCGGTGTTCATCAGGCCGACGTATTCGTAGGGCGTGGACGGCGCGACCACGCGCCAGCCGGGCGCGGTGGCGAAGATGCCGGCCGGGTCCATCGAGTGCTGCGAGCCGTAGCCCGTGCCCATGGCGACCTTGGTGCGCAGCACGAAGGGCACGTCGATGTCGCCGCCGAACATGTGGCGGGCCTTGCCGATCTGGTTGAAGATCTGGTCGGCCGCGACCCACATGAAGTCGGGATACATGAACTCCACGATGGGCCGGTAGCGGCCATCCATGGCCAGGCCGCCGCCCAGGCCGGCGAAGGCATTCTCGGAAATGGGAGTGCCCAGCACGCGGTCGGGATACTTGTCCTTCAGGCCGCGCGTGGCGCCGTTGGTGCCGCCCTTCAGACGGTGCACGTCCTCGCCCAGCACCACCACGCCGGGGTCGGTTTCCATGCGGCGGTCCAGCACGTCGGCCACCGCGTCCACGAACTTGCGCTCGGTGGACTGGCCGGCGTGGTCGGCGGCTTCCTGGTAGCGCAGGCCGGCCAGTTCCGAGCCGTCGCTGCGCAGGCCCACGTCGCGGAAGTCCGGGCTGGGCCAGAGGTCGGCGCGCACGCGGCGCTTGCCGCCGTCGGCGGCTTCGGTCAGGCGGCCGGAAACGTCCTTCATCACGTCCTTGCAGCGCTGGCGCAGGGCGTCGACTTCGGCTTGCGTGATGAGTTGGCGGCCGATCATTTCCGCGGCGATCCTGTCCAGCGGGTCGCGGCGGCGCCATTGCGCTTCCTCGTCCTTGCTGCGGTAGCCGAAGGCGCTGCCGGGGAAGGGGCCGTTCTGGTGGAAGAAGCGGTACACGTCCACTTCCACGATGGTGGGACCGTTGCCGGCGCGCATGTGCGCCACGGCTTCGGACATGGCCAGGTAGACCGCCAGCGGGTCCATGCCGTCGACCTTCCAGGACGGAATGTTGAAGGCCAGGCCGCGCGCCGACAGGCGCGGTTCGGCGGTGGACTCTTCGACCGTGGTGGACACGGCGTAGCGGTTGTTCTCGATGAAGAAGCACAGCGGCGTCTTCCAGGCCGCGGTCAGGTTCATGGTCTCCAGCACGGAGCCGATGTTGACCGCGCCATCGCCGAAATAGGTCACGGCAACGCGGTCGGTGCCGGCGTGCTTGTGCGCCCAGCCCGCGCCGGCGGCCAGCGGCACGCCGCCGCCGACGATGGCGTTGGTGCCCAGCGCGCCCGCCTCCAGCCAGCGCAGGTGCATGCTGCCGCCGCGGCCGCGGCAGTAACCCTGGGCCAGGCCCATGATCTCGGCCAGCGTCTTCTGCAGCACTTCGTCGATGGCGGGCGTGAGCGGATTGCGCGGGTCCAGGCCCAGCGGCGCGACGTGCTGCAGGGCCTTGGCCAGGAACTGGTGGTGACCGCGGTGCGAACCGTTGATCTGGTCGCCGGCGCCCAGCGCCAGCACGGAGCCGACCGCGCCGCCTTCCTGGCCCACGGACGAGTGCGCGGGGCCGTGCACCAGGCCTTCGGCGGCCAGATCGAGCACGGCTTCTTCAAAGGCGCGGATCCAGTGCAGCTGGGTCAGCATGGTGCCCAGCAGGGCCGGGTCCGCCTGTTGCCAGTCCTTGGCGTCTACCGTCAGTTGCCGCCAGGGCGCTTGGGGCTCAAGCGGTTGGTGGGTGGCCATGAGTGAATCTCCAGAGATGTGTGTATGCGTTCTTGCGATTAGAGGTAGCTGTAGCGGCTCCAGCCGCCGTCGGCCACCAGGGTGTGTCCGTTGATGTAGGCGGCCTGGCGCGAGGCCAGGAACACCGCCAGGTCGGCCATTTCGGCCGGCTGCGCTAGGCGGCGCAGCGGCGTGCGCTGCTTGAGGCGCTCGGGGTCGAGGCGGCCGCGCGCGGCCAGGTCGCGCACCAGGTCCGTTTCCACGTAGCCCGGCGCCAACGCGTTCACGCGCACGCCCGCGGGGCCCCATTCCACTGCCAGGGTCTCGGTCAGCAGCACCACCGCGCCTTTGGTGGCGCAATAGGCGGCGCGGTCCGGCGCCGCCACCACGCCGTACATGGAGGCCAGGTTGATGATGGTGCCGGCGCCCGCGGGCACCATGCGGCGGCCGGCGGCCTGGGCGCACAGGAACACGCCGGTCAGGTTGATGTCGACGGCGCGGCGCCATTCGTCCACGCTGACTTCCAGCGTGGGCTTGTTGGCCGAGACGCCGGCGTTGTTGACCAGCACGTCGATGCGGCCCCAGGCCTTTTCGACCTGCGCGAAGGCCTGCTCGACCGCATCGGCGTCGGTGACCGAGGCCTGCACGGCCAGGGCTTCGGCGCCCAGCGCGGCCAGGCCGGCGACGGCTGCGTCCAGGGCCGTGGCGTCCATGTCCAGCAGCGCCACGCGCGCGCCCTGGCGGGCGAAGGCCTGCGCCGTGGCCAGACCTATGCCCTTGGCGCCGCCGGTGATCACGACGCTCTGGCCGCGCAGGTCGGGATGGATGACTTCTGAGGTTTGGTCCAAGATGTGTGCCTCTTTGATAGGTGTGCGCGCCGGCGGATCAGACCGCCAGCCATTCCTGGACGACGTCCTGGCGCTCATGCAGCTGCGCGGGCGGTCCTTCGAAAACGATGCGGCCGTGGCCCATCACGCTGACGCGGGTGGAGACCTTCAGCGCGATGGTCAGCTTCTGTTCCACCAGCACCACGGACACGCCGCGCTTGTGGATGTCGCGGATCACGTCGGCGATCACTTCCACGATCTTCGGCGCCAGGCCTTCGGTGGGTTCGTCGATCAGCATGACCTTGGGATTGCCCAGCAGCGAACGGCACATGGTCAGCATCTGCTGTTCGCCGCCAGACAGGTTGCCGGCCTTGGTGCCGCGGCGCTCCTTCAGGCGCGGGAAGTAGTCGAACATCTGCTCGACCGACCAGAAAGGCGCGTCGTCGCGCCTGGGCTGTTCGCCCATGCGCAGGTTCTCGTCCACGGTCAGGTTGGCGAACACCTCGCGCTCTTCCGGCACGAAGCCCAGGCCGGCGCGGGCGACCTCGAAGGGACGCTTGTTGGTGATGTCGCGGCCTTCGATGCTGATGCGGCCGCCGGTCACGTCCACCAGCCCCATGATGCTTTTCATGGTGGTGGAGCGGCCGGCGCCGTTGCGGCCCAGCAGGCTCACGACTTCGCCGCGGCCGACCGTCAGGTCGATGCCGTGCAGGATGTGGCTCTTGCCGTAGTGGGCGTGCACGCCTTGCAGGCTCAGCAAGGGGGATTGCGTCGTCATACCGTTTCCTCTCCCAGGTAGGCTTCGCGCACGCGGGCGTCGCCGCGGATGTCGGCAGGCGTGCCGGTGGCGAGGATTTCGCCGTAGACCAGCACGCTGATGCGGTCGGCCAGCGAGAACACCACCTGCATGTCGTGCTCCACGATCAGCAGCGTGCAGTCGCGGGTCACGTCCTTGATCAGTTCGACCGTGTAGTCCACCTCGTGCTGCGACATGCCGGCCATGGGTTCGTCCAGCAGGATGACTCTGGGGCGCGAGGCCAGCGTCATGCCGATTTCCAGCGAGCGCTGTTCCGAATAGTTCAGGTCGCCGGCGGCGGTGTGCTGCTTGTCGGCCAGCCGCACCTTTTCCAGCAGCCGGTCCACGTCCTCGTTGACGGCGCGGTTGCGCGCGATGGGACGCCAGAAGTTGTAGACCAGGCCATGCATGCGCAGCACCGCCAGCCTCAGGTTCTCGCGCACCGACAGGCGCGGGAACACGTTGGTGATCTGGAACGAGCGGGCCAGGCCCAGGCGGTTGATGCGTTCAGGCGGCAGGCCGCCGATGGAGCGCGAATGCAGGCTGATGTCGCCCGAGGTCGGCGCGAACGAGCCCGACATCAGGTGGAACAGGGTGGACTTGCCCGCGCCGTTCGGGCCGATGACGGCGTGGCGTTCGCCGGCTTCGACCTTCAGGTTCACGCCGCGGATGATCTGCGCGTCGCCGAAGGACTTGCGCACATCGGTCAGGGTCAGGATCTCGTGGCTCATTTTGCGGCCTCCAGCGCCGGCGCGGCCTGGTCGTCGTCGCGCCACAGGGCCAGCGCCCAGCGGCAGGCGGCCAGGCCCGCGGCGAACAGCGCCAGCGGAATCAGCCAGGTCGACAGCGCCAGCGGCGCCCAGTCGTGGCCGAACAGGGAAATGTCGGGCCAGCCGGCCTCGGGGTTCATCGCCAGCAGCGAACGGTAGTCGCGGGCGAACATGCGTTGCAGCAGTTCCACCGTGAAGACCGTGGCGCAGGTCAGCAGCAGGCCGCCCGCGACCGACACCGCGGCGCGCGGCAGCCAGTTGCCCAGGCCGCGCTCGCGCAGCGAGCGGGCTGAGCCCTGCACCAGGCCGACCAGGCCGTCCGGCACGAACAGCATCACCAGCACGAACAGGATGCCCTGGTACAGCAGCCAGGAACGGGTGATGTCGGCCAGGGTCTGCGACAGGAAGGTCAGGATGGACGCGCCCAGCACCGGGCCGAGGAAGGCGTTGACGCCGCCGATGTAGGCGAACAGCACCGCGTCGGTGGACAGCTTGACGTCGAACAGCACGTAGTTGCCGGCCTCGATGTTCAGCGCCTGCAGGCCGCCGGCGATGCCGGCGAACATGGCGGACAGCGCGAACACCAGGGTCTTGAGCGTGTGCGGCCGGTAGCCCAGGTAGCGCAGGCGGTGGGCGTTCTCGCGCAGGCCCAGCGTCAGCCGGCCCAGCGGGGTGCGCGTCAGGCCGTAAAGCGCGGCCAGCGACACCAGCACCCAGGCCAGCACCAGGAAATAGACTTCGATGTCGGAACCGAAGGTGAAGCCCCAGGCCGGCATGCGCATGGCGGACACGCCCGCCTCGCCGCCGAATACGCCCTTCAAGTGCGGCGCCAGCGCGTGCAGCAGTTCAGCCAGCGCCAGCGTGATCATGGCGAAGTACACGCCGGCGCGCATGGTGGCGAACCAGCCCGCGACCAGGCCGAACAGCAGGCCGGCCACGCCGCCCGCCAGCGGCATCAGCGGCGTTGGCAAGAGGCCCGCGCCGCCCAGCGCGTTCATGGCGTGGATGGTGGCGAAGGTGCCCACGCCGAAGTAGGCGGCGTGGCCGAAGGACAGCATGCCGCCCTGGCCCGCCAGCAGGTTGAAGGCGCAGGCGAACAGCGCGGCGATCAGCATCTGCACCGCCGCCACCAGCTGGCCCGGAGGCAGCAGCCAGGGCAGGGCGCATAGCGCGGCCACGCACAGGATCAGGACGAGGATTGCGGAAGTGTTGCGGGTCTGGCTCATGCCTGCTCTCCCTTCAGGCCCGAGGGCTTGACCAGCAGCACCACCAGCATCAGCAGGAAGGGCAGGGTCGCGGCCAGGCTGGAGATCTTCACGGTCATCAGGCCGCCCACGCTTTCGGCCCACTCGCCGGCGCCGAACAGGCCGAACAGGGACGCCAGGCTGGCGTCGATGCCGACCGAGAAGGAGCTGATCAGGCCGATCAGCAGCGAGGCGATCATGGCGCCTTCGAGCGAACCCAGGCCGCCCACCACGACCACGACGAACACCAGCACGCCGAGTTCCAGCGCCATGTTGGGGTTGGTGGTGTAGAAGGCGCCCGCCACCGCGCCGGCCAGGCCGGCCATGGCGGCGCCCACGCCGAACACGCTCATGAACACCAGGGGCACGTTATGGCCCAGCGCTTCCGCCATGCGCGGACGGTAGATGGCCGAACGCACCACGATGCCGACGCGGGTGCGCGACAGCAGCAGATAGATCACGGCGAACATCGCCAGCGACACGCCGCCCATCAGCAGGCGGTAGAAGGGGTAGTCGGCGTCGAACACGCGGAAGGCGGCGAAGTTGAGGAACTGCGGCACGCGGTAGTCGACCGGGAAGTCGCCGTAGAACAGCTTGATCAGCTCGGCCACGATGAAGGCCAGGCCGAAGGTCACCAGCAGTTCCTGCGCATGGCCGAACTTGTGGACGCGGCGCAGGAAGTAGCGTTCCACGCCCATGCCCAGCAGGCCGGAGATGAGGGTGGCCAGGACCAGCGCGGCCCAGAAGCCGATGACGGGCGTCAGGGTGTAGGCGGCATAGGCGCCTATCATGTAGAACGAGGCGTGCGCGAAGTTGAGCACGCCCATCATGCCGAAAATCAGTGTCAGGCCTGCCGACACCATGAATAGCAGCAGGCCGTAAATCACGCCGTTCAACAGCGAGACGGTAAAGTATTCCATGTCCGCTCCAGGATTCTTGCGCTAAGACGACGGACGTCTTGCGAGCGATTGCGCACCAGGGTTTTTCCGGCCCGCGCCGGGGGTGCGCTTATTGGGGTTGCCAGGGGCGATGAGGGGTTGCGGGCGGCCGGACCGTCACGCGCAAGCTGACGGTCCGGCCGCGCTAACCCATCAATTCGGCCGCTGCATCTTGCAGGTCGCCTGCGGCGGCGCCGACACGTCGGCCGCGGCCAGCACCTTCACCGGCTCGAAGCCCATGTCGGTGCCGTCGGCCTTGTACTTGGCGTTCTTGCTCACCTTGGACACGACCATGGGCAGCTGCACCTGGTGGTCTTCGGCGCGCATCGTGTAGGTGCCCAAGGACGAGGTATAGGTGACCTTTTCCAGCGCGCGGGCCAGTTCCGGAACGGACAGCTTGCCGTCCTGCGGCTTGACTTGCTTGAGCGCCTCGCCCAGGAAGTGGATGCCGATGACGGTCTGCGGCTCGGTGTAGCTGGGGTAGTGGCCGGTCTTGGCCTTGTAGTCCTCGGCGAACTTGGCGCCTTCCTCGCCCGCGGCCTCGATGTTGTACGGGTGGGCGATGTAGTGGCCCAGCGCGACGTCGCCGGCGTTGGCCAGGTTGCCCACCTGGTCCAGGAACACGGTGGCGAAGCGGACCTTGAGGCCGGCGGCCTGCGTGGCCTTCATCAACAGCAGCAGGTCGTTGGACCAGTTGCCGGTGATGACGGTGTCCGGGTTGGACGAGCGGATGCGCGCGACGTAGGGCGCGAAGTCCTGGATCTTGTTGACTTCGTGCAGCGTCTTGCCGACCACTTCATAGCCGTACTGCTTGGCGAAGCGCTCGGTGGCGCCTTCCATGTCCTGGCCCCAGGAGTAGTTCTGGTTGATGGCGTACACGCGCTTGCCCAGCGTGCCGTCGGCCGACATGACCGAGGCCAGCGCCTTCACGCGCAGGTCGGCATTGGTGGTGAAGCGGAAATGGTAGAAGTGGCACTTCTGGCCGGTCAGTTCCAGCGCCTCGCCGCCCACGTTCAGGAACACGACTTCCTTGCCCGGGTTGCGCAGGTTGTGCTTGCGCACGTCTTCGGTCAGCTGGCCGGAAATGGCCGACGAGGACCCTTGCACCAGGATCTGCACGCCTTCGGCGGCGGCGGCGCGGAAGCGGTCGGACGCGCCCACCGGACCGCCCTGGTTGTCGAACTCGACCAGTTCCAGCGGCTGGCCGTTCCAGCCGCCGGCGGCGTTGATGCGGTCCAGCTCATATTTGACCGCGGCGCGGAACATCAGGCCGGTCGAGGCCTGGGGGCCGGACAGCGTCTCGATCAGGCCGATCTTGACGGGCGCGGCCTGGGCCGATGCGGCGATGCCGGCCAGGCACAGCAGGCCGGTGGTGAAAGCCAATTTCATGCGTGTCTCCTCCGTGGGACGGGAGTGTGGTGAATTCGTGGATCAGGCAGGCGCGCGGGCGGACAGGCCCCGGCGCGGTTCTTCTATGCCCAGGAAGCGGGCAATCTCGGCGATCTGTCCTTCCAGCATGTAGAGGCCCGGATGCGTACGGCAGCCGCGCGCGGCGGCGGCGCGCAGCAGGGGCGTGTCGACGCGGCTCATGACGGCGTCGGCGACGACGGTGCCGGCGGCAAGCGCGTCCAGCTGGAAGGGCAGGGGATCGGTGTCGTTCAGGCCCAGCGAGGTCGCGTTGATGGCGATGTCGCAGGCCTCCGGCGCGGCGCTGGCCACGCTGATGGCCAGGCCGGGATATTGGCGGCCCAGATGGGCGGCGAAAGAGGCGGCCTTGTCGGCGCTGCGGTTGTACAGGCGCAGGCTGGCGGGGCCGGCGTCGGCGATGGCACAGGCGATGGCCTTGCCCGCGCCGCCCAGGCCGGCCAGGTAGACATGGCGGCCGGCCGGATCGTGGCCCTGGCTGCGCAGGCCGGCGACGAAACCCAGGCCGTCGAAGTTGCCGCCCGTCAGCACGCCGTCGCGCAGGCGCACCGCGTTGACCGCGCCGCTCAGCTGGGCCGAGGGCGTCAGGGCGTCGCACAGGGCGGCGGCATTTTCCTTGTGGGGCACCGTCACCACGATGCCGCCCAGGTTGGCCAGGCCGCGGATGCCGGCGAACAGGCCGGACAGCGCGTCGGGAGCCACATGGAACGGGACCATGACCGCGTCCACGCCGCGCTCGCGCAGCAGGGCATTGAGCCGCTGGGGCGTCTTGACGTGCGCGATCGGGTCCGCCGCGATCGCGAAAACGGTAGTGCTGCCGGTGATTTCCACCTGATTGTCCCCTGCCTGGGTAGCGGCTTGCCGCCGTGTCGTTCCTGACTCTCTTGCCTCGAAGCGGCAGTTGCTTTACGCTTTCGGAATAAGTTGTCAGGCAACTTTATTAAGTTGTCAGATAAATCATAGGGCAAGCGTTTTTCTCGTGTCAAGCGGCCGTTTCGGGAGTCCAATCGGAATTGCCGTGGCCGCCGGAAAGGCGTTCTCGCCCGCGTACGAGTGCTTCAGGAGACAGAATGATTTCGTTCGAAGGAAAGGTTGCCGTCATTACCGGCGCGGGCAACGGCATCGGTTTGGCCACGGCGCGCCTGATGGCGGCGCATGGCGCCCGGCTGGTGCTGACCGACATCGACAGCGCGCGCCTGGAAGAGGTGGCGGCCGAGCTGGACCCCAGCGGGCAGCGCGTCTACACCCGCATGCTGGACGTGTCGAACTCGGCCGAGTGCGATCGCGTGTTCGAGGCGGCGGCCAAGCATTTCGGCGGGCTGGACCACCTGGTGCATTGCGCCGGCATCTATCCCGAAAACCTGGTCAAGGACACCAGCGACGAGGCCTGGCGCACGCTGATGCGCGTGAACCTGGACGGCACCTTCTATGTGTGCCGCGCGGCCCAGCGCCATCTGCGCCACGACGGCTCCATCGTGCTGCTGACCTCGCTGGCGGCCCAGCGCGGCAGCTATGCGCACGCGGCCTATTCCGCGTCCAAGGGCGCGGTGCAGAGCTTCACGCGCAGCCTGGCGCTGGAGCTGGCGCCGCAGATCCGCGTGAACGCGGTGGCGCCCGGCATCATCGCCACCTCGATGACGCAGGACCTGATCGGGCAGAAGGGCGCGCAGCTGCTGGAAAGCACGCCACTGCGCCGCTACGGCACGGCCGAGGAAATCGCCGGGTCCATCGCTTTTCTGTGCTCGCCGCTGGCCGGCTTCGTCACGGGCGAAGTCATGCAGGTCAACGGCGGCATCTATATCGCGTAAAGTCCGAGGCTGGCGCCAGCGGTCGGGGCCGCGGCCAGCCGAACAGGGCTTCCTTCCATAAACACGGGGCGGCGCGCACGCGCGCCGCCTACACGTTCCATCCATTCGACATGCAGCCTAACCAAGAACAGGATCCGCAGCGCGCCGCACCCAAGAGTTCGCTTTCGGCGGCGCTGGGCGACGCGCTGGCGGAGCAGATCCGCCAGGGGGTGCTCGCGCCCGGCGATCGCCTGCCCACGGAAAAGCAGCTGACCGAAACCTACTCGGTCAGCCGCGCCGTCGTGCGCGAAGCGCTGGCCCGCCTGAAGTCCGAAGGCCTGATCACGTCGCAGCAGGGCAGCGGCGTCTTCGTCGATCCGAACTTCCAGAAGAATGCATTCCGCATCGCCGCGCCCACACCGGGCGACAACCAGGACCTGGAACACATCCTGGAGCTGATGCTGTCCATCGAAGTGACCGCCGCGCGCTATGCGGCGCAGCGCCGCACCGACGCGGACCTGAAGAAGATGCGCCAGGCGCTGGTGGGCATGGAATATGCGCTGCTCAATGACAAGCTGGGCGATGAAGAGGACTACCAGTTCCACCATGCCATCGTGCAGGCCACGCATAACCCGCATCTGGTGGCCCTGAACGATTACCTGGAAGCCAATGTGCGCCGGGTCATCCGCAGCGCGCGCAACAACACGGCGCGCATGTACACCGAACGCATGGCCGCGGTGCAGAGCGAACACCAGGCGATCTTCGCGGCCATAGACGCGGGTGATCCGGACGCCGCCGGCCGCGCCGCTGACCAGCACCTGCGCAATGCCGCGGATCGCCTGCGCCTGTTCCAGGCCGAGCGGCCCGCGCCGGTCTAGGACGCAAGGCCCGCACTGCGTGTGCCGCGGCGCGGGCCGGTCTTACGCGAAGGTCTGTTCCATCTCGCGGCGGAATTGCACCGCGGTGGCGCTGTCGTCGTATTCCACGTCGCTCCAGCGGATCGCCTGCGACTGCCGCACCGGGTTCTTCAGCTTGACCTGGTGCGACAGGCCGAGCGGCAGATAGCCCTCATCCACCGAGTCGCGCGCCGGCATCAGCCGGCCATACACCGTGTAGCCGCCCTCGCCGTCCAGGATCTGGCCGGCCGGCAGGTCGCGCTTGGCGGTGGCGACCACGTCGCCGTGCCAGCCGGCGGGCGCGCCGGTGGGCTCGCGCCGCAGGCCCACGCTGGCCACGCTGATGCCCAGTTCCAGCCCGATCAGGTGATAGGGTTTGTACATGGCGGTGTAGTTGCCGCTGGGGTCCGTGACCAGTCCGTATTCCTTGAAGCAACGGCGCACGTAGTCGCTGTCGGCGGCCAGGGTCACGTAGACGCCCCAGCGCAGGTCGCGGAACACCGGGCGGCCGTCGCGCTCCAGCGAGGAGATCACCTCCACCTGGCCGCGATGGTGCAGGATGCCGCCGCTTTCTCGCGGGCGCAGCACGCGGGCCAGGTCGTCCACGCCGCAGGGCGGAAAATGCAGGCCCGAAGGCGAAGGCAGCAGCCCGGTGGCGTTGGAGACCGCGGCCATTTCGATGGCGCTCTTGGTGCCGTCCAGGAAGCTGTTGAACATCTGCGCGTTGAAATCGCCCGCCGCGACCATTTCGGCGGTGAAGCCGTAGTAGGGCCAGACGGTGTCCGGCGTGGACGTATGGAATTCCGGCAGGTACTTGGTGCCCTTGCCCGCGGCCATGACCTCGAAGCCGCTGGCGCGGGCCCAGTCCACCATTTCGCAGATCAGGGCCGGCTGGTCGCCGTAGGCCAGGGAATAGACGATGCCGGCTTCGCGAGCGCGGCGCGCCAGCAGCGGGCCGGCCAGCGCGTCGGCCTCGACGTTGACCATGATGATGTGCTTGCCGTATTCGCAGCAGGCCAGCACGTGGTTGATGCCGGCGGCGGCCTGGCCGGTGGCGTCGATGACGATGTCCACGTCGGGGCTGGCGATGACGGCAAGGGGATCGTCGCAGAAGTAGACCTTGCCGTTCTTCAGCGCGTCATTGGTGCTGGCGGCGTTGAGCGCGGTGGCGGGCCAGCCCACCCGGGTAAGCGCCGCGCGGGCCCGGTCGGGCACCAGGTCGGCGACCGCGACCAGCCGCATTCCCGGGGTGCGCGGGGCCTGGCTCATGAACATCGCGCCGAACTTTCCGGCGCCCAGCAGGGCAACACGCAAGGGCTTGTGATCGGCTTCTCGCTGCTTCAGCAGGCGGTACAGATTCATGGCGCGGGTTCCTCCGGGGTGGGGGGTACTGCAACACAGAATAGTCCCAAATCACGGCGGCTGAACAGGACTCACTCGTCTGCCGTATACAGCTCTCCGGCCAGCACGTTGCGCCAGTTCTGCCAGCTGATGCGGGGGCGGTCCGAGACCTCGCGGTTGTAGGGAGCGTCGAACAGGATGTGCTTCCAGCGCGGCTTCATGGCGCCCTCGATCAGGGGCTTGTCGTCGATCAGCAGATGGCCGTGCACCAGCGTCTTGTCCTTGGTCAGGATAAGCCGGTTGGTGGCTTCGCGCCCCAGGTGCCTTTCCACCCACAGGTACTTTTCGGCCACGCAATTTTCGAACTGCGACAGGGGCGAGGAGCAGATGCGCACGTCCATGCCCAGCGCCAGCAATTCCTTCACGGCTTCCAGCGCGCCGGGTACCGGCGGCAGGTCGCGGATGAAGCCGGGCGCCGTGTAGATGGCTTCGGCCATGCCGCGCAATTCGGGAGCGTAATCCTGGCGGATGTAGAAGGACTTGCGGTCCTCGAACGCCACCGGCGGGATGTCCGGGTGGCGCGCGCGCCAGGCGTCGATGAAGGCGTGTTCGAAGTCGGCGAGCACGCCGTCTTGGTCCAGCAGGATGATCATGGCGATCCCGGGTGGTGGCAACCCGGCGATTGTGCCAGAGCGGGGTGTCAGGCGCCTTGCGGCCGGGACTGCGCCACGATGCGGTAGCGGCTGCCGCCGGATTGCGATTCGGACGCGACCAGCACCATGCGGTCATACCGCCATGCCAGGGGCGCGGGCGCGTCGGCTGGAGGCGTGGCGTGCTCGATGTTGCGCAGCAGGGTGACGTGCGGGCGGAAGGGCTGGGGCGGCGCGGCCAAGCCGTAGCCCGACAGCCATGACCACAGTTCGTCGTGGGCGGCCTGCAAGCCGGGCGGCGTGTCGCCGGGGCCGGCCCACAGGATGCGCTGGCGGCCGAAGACGCCATAGCGGTCCACCGTCATGTCATCGGGCGCCAGGCGCCGTTCGGGGGTGGCGGCGGCCAGTTCGTCGGCCAGCGCCGCGTCCACCGGCCCCAGGAACGCCAGGGTCAGGTGCAGGGTCTCGGTGCGCATGACGCGTCCGCCGCAACTGGGCCTGGCCTGTTCCGCCCAGGCCGCGAGCGTAGCCGCCAGCGAGGGGGCAGGCCACAGGGCGAAGAACAGGCGTACGGTGGACATGCACTGATTGTAGGCGCGCAGCCGGCTCAGCTGCCCGTGGTTTCCGTGCGGCGGCGGCGGGTCAGGCCCGTGTCGAAGCGCTCCACGCCCGGGCGGGCCGGACGATCAAAGCGTTCCACGCCAGGGCGGTCGAAACGCTCTACCCCGGGCCGGTCGAAGCGTTCCACCCCTGGCGGCCGGGTGAAGCGTTCCACGCGCTGCGGGCTTTCGGTCTTGGCCTGCACGCTCTGGGCCGCGGCCTGTTCGCGCTTGGCGATGATTTCCTCGGCGCGCTGGTGGTGCGGCGCCATCTTGCGGACCATCACCCGGCCGTCGCGGGGGAAGTAGTTGATGCGGCGCGCGTGCACGTCGCCCTGGTCCTGCGCCTTGACGGGAATGCCTTCAGTCTTGAGGTACTGCAGCACGAACTGGCCGTTGCGCTCGCCGATGTTCATCTGCTGCATGGCGGACAGCACCGCGCCGCCGCCGAACACCTTGGCCTCCAGGCGGTCGCGCACGGCGCCGGCCTTCAGCAGTTCGTTGATCAGCACTTCCATGGCGAACGCGCCATAGCGCATGGTGGCCGAGGCGGGCGACTGCATGTCGCCTTCGGGCAGCATGAAATGGTTCATGCCGCCCACGCCCGTGATCGGGTCATGGATACAGGCGGCGACGCAAGACCCCAGGACGGTCGAGATCATCAGGTCTTCGTTGGTGACGTAGTACTCGTTGGGCAGTACTTTCACCGCCTGACACTGGAACGCGCTATCGAAATAGTGGCGCGTTGCACGGGCTTCAAGACGGGCGGCCATGGGACTCGATTAAAGGCAAGAACGGCGATTGGGACACGAATTTGGCTGCACGGGAACAAAAATGTATCAAAATATGTAATAAAATGTCGCTTTATTCTTGCATACTCAAGCTTCCAGCGGGAGAAATGCTGTGTAACGGACACAGTAATTCGTCCTGTATTGCCGCCAGGCGCGGACGCCACCGCCCGCTGGCAGGCATGCAGGCATCCTACACAAGCGGGCGGAAGTCGTTCCCCGGATCTCGGGGAAGAAGGGGCTTCAAACGGAGCCTTTGTGCGGCGCCTGAGGCGCCGTGGCTCAGAAGCGCGTGCTGCGGGTGACGGACCAGCGCGCCGACAAGGCGCCCAGGGCGCCGGAAGCGACCACCGCGCCGATCAGCACCGCGGGGCCGGGCAGGTGCAGGGCGAATTCCGCCCCGTAGCTGCGGGCCAGCCCGACCAGGGCGTCGTTCAATGGGGACAGAGCGATCGCCGCCACGCCGATGGCCAGCAGCGACGCCACAGCGCCCGAGAGCGCGCCCAGATACAGGAACGGCCGGCGCACGAAGGATTCCGTGGCGCCCACCAACCGGGCCACGCCGATTTCCTCGCGCTGCGAGAGCGCCTGCATGCGCACGGTATTGAAGACGGTCGCCAGCACCACCACCGCCACGCAGGCGGCCAGGAAGCCCAGGCCGATACGGGCGAAGCGCAGGATCGCCTCCAGGCGCTGCACCCAGGCGCTGTCCAGCTGCACCAGGTCGACGTGGTTCCATTGCTTCCAGGACGCGGCGAGTTTGTCCGCGCGGCCGGCCAGGTTGTCGCCGTCGGCCAGGGTGACCACCACCGCGTCCGGCAGCGGATTGCCCGGCAGCACGGCCAGCGCCTGCTGCCAGGCCGGGTTGGCGCGCAAGTCGGCCAGGGCGTCCTCGCGGCCCACCACGCGCACGGCGCGGATGTCGTCCTTGTATTCGTCCTGGATGCGCTTGGCCACGTCCGCGGCGGCGCCCGCGGGGGCGTCCACGCGCATGAAGACGGTGACTTCAGGCGTGACGGACATCTGCCGTGCCACCGGCTGGACCGAGACCAGGATGGCGCTGCCCAGCAGCGGCAGGGCCAGGGCCAGGGCCATGACCAGCAGGTTGGCCAGGGAGGAGAACGGCTGCTTGATCAGCCGGCGCAGGGTGACCAGGAGCGCGTAGCGGTGTTGCCGCAGCCAGGCGTTCATGCGGATTCTCCCGGATAGGCGCGGCCGGACGCGGCGCCCGGCTGCTGTCCGATACCGGATTGCCCCGCGCCGCCCTCGGGCTGCGGCGTTCCCGGACCCTGGGAGTCAGCGAACTTGCCCGGGTCGATGCGCAGGGTGCGGGTGGCGTAGCGCGCCATGAGGTCCTGGTCGTGCGAAGCGATCAGCGTGGTCACGCCGACGCGGTTGAAGTCGCGGAACACATTCATGATGCGCTGCGCGTTGTCGTGGTCGAGGTTGGCGGTGGGCTCGTCGGCGATCAGGATGGCGGGCCGGTTCACGATGGCCCGCGCGATCGCCAGGCGCTGCTGTTCGCCGCCGGACAATTCGATCGGATTCAGGTCTTCCTTGCCGGACAGCCCCACCTTGTCCAGCGCGGCGCGGGCGCGCGCCGCGGCCGAGTCCCAGGCATGGCCCGTGACCGCCAGCGGCAGCATGACGTTTTCGAACGCGCTGCGATCGAACAGCAGGTGCGTGTCCTGCAGGATGACGCCGACGGCGCGCCGCAGGTACGGCCGGGCGCGCGCCGGCAGCTTGTCCAGCCGCTGGCCGTTGACCTGGATCGAGCCGCGGCTGGCGGGCTCCAGCCCGCCGATCAGCTTGAGCAGTGTGGACTTGCCGGCGCCGGACGGCCCGGATACGAAAACGAACTCTCCCGCGCTCACGCGGAAGTTGATGTCGGCCAGGATATTGCGGCCGCGACCATATGATTTGAATACGTGCTGGAATTCGATCATGGCGGCTGTCAGATGAAGCCGCAATAGTAACTCGGGGACAGTAAGGTGGCCTAAACCTCCCGGGGGATAGCCGGAGAAATATTCCAGCGCAATGCTTCCAGACAGGTTTGCGTCGGGTCAAAAGGCGTCCCCTTTTTTGTCGGGAAACACCGTTTCATTTCACCCAGTGTCCCTATATTTCAAGGGAATTCCCGGATGCGCCGCGTGCTGCGCGGACGCTACCATCCGGCCCATGCGTGGACCCAACCCGGCCTGCGTGCGACTTCGCCTTATCCCACACGGAGAACACGATGAAAGTACTGAAACTCGCCGCGATCGGCGCCGCTTTGTTTGCAGCATCCGCGGCTGCCAATGCGGGCGCAACCTTCGATAACGTCAAGAAAAAAGGGTTTGTCCAGTGCGGGGTTTCTACGGGCATTCCGGGCTTCTCCATCGCTGACAGCAAGGGCGAATACAAGGGCATCGACGTCGACCTGTGCCGCGCCATCGCCTCGACCATGTTCGGCGACGCCACCAAGGTCAAGTTCACCCCGCTGAACACGCAGCAACGCTTCACCGCGCTGCAGTCCGGCGAAGTGGACGTGCTGACCCGCAACACCACCGTCACGCTGACGCGCGACACGACGCTGGGCCTGATCGGCGTGGGCGTGAACTACTACGACAGCCAGGGCGTCATGGTCTCCAAGGACCTGAACGTCAAGAGCGCCAAGGAACTCAACGGCGCCACCATCTGCGTGCAGCCCGGCACCACCACCGAGCTGAACCTGGCTGACTGGTTCCGCGGCCAGAAGATCGAATTCAAGCCGGTCGTGATCGACAAGTACGACGAAATCATCCGCGCCTTCTCGGCCGGCCGCTGCGACGCCTTCACCACCGACAAGTCGCAGCTGGCGTCGACCCGCACCACGCTCGAGAACCCGGACAAGTTCATCATCCTGCCGGAAGACTTCTCCAAGGAGCCGCTGGGCCCCATGGTCCGCCAGGGCGACGAGCAATGGTTCAACATCGTGCGCTGGTCGCTCAACGCCATGCTCGAAGCCGAGGAATACGGCATCACCAAGGCCAACGTCGATGAAATGGCCAAGAGCCCCAATCCCAACATCCAGCGCATCCTGGGCGTGACCCCGGGCATGGGCAAGAACCTGGGCGTGGACGACAAGTGGGCCTACAACATCATCAAGAACGTGGGCAACTATGGTGAAAGCTTCGAAAGCACGCTGGGCAAGAGCAGCGCGATGAAGCTGGAGCGCGGTCTGAACGCTTCCTACAAGCAAGGTGGCTTGATGTACGGCTGGCCGGTGCGCTAACACACGGCTGCCTGGAAAAACGGAGCCCGGCGCTCCGTTTTTCCTCTCCCGCCCGCGGGCGGGTGGCAGGAGTGGGTGGCGCGGTCTTGACGGCTTCGCTGCCCGGTGTCCGACTTCTGTAGATTCACTCATGAATACTCCCAATAAAAGCGCGCCTGCATCGGCACCTCCCCGGCGTCTGAACTGGAACGATCCCGGGGTGCGCTCCGTGGTCTACCAGGTGCTGGCGCTGGCCGCCGTGGCCTGGGCCGTGTGGTTCCTGGTTTCAAACACGCTGCACAATCTGTCCGTGCGCAACATCGCCACGGGCTTCGGCTTCCTGCACCGCGAGGCCGGCTTCGCCATCGGCGAAACACCCATCGCCTACACCCCGGCGGACACTTATGGCCGCGCCATCCTGGTCGGCCTGCTCAACACGCTGCGCGTGGCCGTCATCGGCATCGTGCTGGCGACGATCCTCGGCACGCTCATCGGCATCGGCCGCCTGTCCAAGAACTGGCTGGTCGCCAAGATCACTTCGGTCTACGTCGAGGTCATGCGCAACGTGCCGCTGCTGCTGCAGTTGTTCTTCTGGTACGCGCTGATCACGGAAAACATGCCGGGTCCGCGCCAGGCGCACAATCCGCTGCCGGGCGTCTTCATCTCCAACCGGGGTCTGAAGGTGCCGGGGCTGGAAGGCCATTCGCTGGACTGGATGCTGGCCGGATTGGGCCTGGCCATCGTGGCGATCATCCTGCTGGGCCATTGGGGCAAGAAGCGCCAGGAAGCGACCGGCAACGTGTTCCCGCTGGGCCGCGCCGCCATCGGCCTGCTCATCGGCTTCCCCATCATCGGCTGGCTGGTCAGCGGCGCCTCGCTCACCCTGGACATGCCCGAGCTCAAGGGCTTCAACTTCTCGGGCGGCCTGACGCTGTCTCCGGAGTTCGCGGCGCTGCTGGCGGGCCTGGTGATCTACACCTCGGCCTTCATTGCCGAAGTGGTGCGTTCGGGCATCCAGGCGGTCAACAACGGCCAGTGGGAAGCCGCGGGTTCGCTGGGCCTGCGCCGCAAGCAGGTGCTGCGCCTGGTGGTGCTGCCGCAGGCGCTGCGCGTGATCATCCCGCCGATGACCAGCCAGTACCTCAACCTGACCAAGAACAGTTCGCTGGCCGTGGCCATCGGCTACCCCGACATCGTGTCGGTGGTGAACACCACGCTGAACCAGACGGGCCAGGCCATCGAGGGCATTCTCATCATCATGGGCGCGTACCTCACGGTCAGCCTGTCGATCTCGATATTCATGAACTGGTACAACAAGCGCATCGCGCTGGTGGAGCGTTGATATGAGCAGCACATCGCATATCCCCGCCGAAGGCCTGCCGCCGCCCAGCACCCACGTGGGTCCCTGGGCCTGGATCAAGTCGCGCCTGTTCTCGTCGCCGCTGAACATCCTCATCACGGTGCTGGTGGCCTGGTTCCTGCTGATGGCGGTGCCGGCGCTGGTGGAATGGGCCTTCATCAAGGCCAACTTCTCCGCGGCCAACGCGCAGGAGTGCCGCGCTTCGGGCGGCGCCTGCTGGGCCTTCATCATCGAGAAGCACCGGCTGATCCTGTTCGGCACCTATCCGTTCGACGAACAATGGCGTCCGCTGATCGCGACCATCATCCTGGTGGCCGTGATCGTCTGCAGCGGCATCCGGCGCTTCTGGAACTGGAAGCTCGCCATCATCTGGACCGTGGGCCTGACGGCCGTGGCGCTCCTGATGTGGGGCGGCGTGTTCGGCCTGACCTACGTGGAAAACGCGCGCTGGGGCGGCCTGCCGCTGACGCTGATCCTGTCCACGTTCGGCATCGCCTTCGCGTTCCCGATCGGCGTGCTGCTGGCCCTGGGCCGGCGCTCCAAGATGCCCGCCATCAAGGCGCTGTGCGTCGTGTACATCGAGCTTATCCGCGGCGTGCCGCTGATCAGCCTGCTGTTCATGTCCTCGGTGATGCTGCCGCTGTTTCTGCCGGAAGGCTTCTCCATCGACAAGCTGCTGCGCGCGCAGATCGCGATCATCATGTTCGCGGCGGCGTACATCGCCGAAACGGTGCGCGGCGGCCTGCAGGCGATTCCCAAAGGCCAGTACGAGGGCGCGGATTCGCTGGGCCTGAACTACTGGCAGCAGATGCGCAAGATCATCCTGCCGCAGGCGCTGAAGATCGTGATCCCGCCGCTGGTCAGCATCTTCATCGCCCTGTTCAAGGACACCTCGCTGGTGGTGATCATCGGCATCTTCGACCTGACGCTGGCGGCCAAGGCGGCATTGTCCGACGCGGCATGGCGCGGATTCGGGGTGGAGGCGTACCTGTTCATTTCGCTCATCTACTTCGTCTTCTGCTTCTCCATGTCCAAATACAGCCAGGCGCTGGAAAAACGCCTCGCCACGGGCCACGCACGCTAGAACTTTGCAGCGCGTCCGCCACAGGCGGGCGCGCATCGCGATACTTACGGGAGTACAGGCATGTCTGATGCCATCATTCGACTGCAGGACGTGAACAAGTGGTACGGCCAGTTCCACGTGCTGCGCAACATCAACCTGGACGTCGCGCCAGGTGAACGCATCGTGGTGTGCGGGCCGTCGGGCTCGGGCAAGTCCACCATGATCCGCTGCATCAATCGCCTGGAAGAGCACCAGAAGGGCCACATCATCGTGGACGGCACGGAGCTCACCAACGACCTCAAGCACATCGAGACCATCCGCAAGGACGTCGGCATGGTGTTCCAGCACTTCAACCTGTTCCCGCACCTGACGGTGCTGGAGAACCTGACGCTGGGACCCATGTGGGTGCTGAAGAAGCCGCGCGCCGAGGCCGAGGCCACGGCCATGAAGTACCTGGAGCGCGTGCGTATTCCGGACCAAGCCAAGAAATTCCCCGGCCAGTTGTCGGGCGGCCAGCAGCAGCGCGTGGCGATCGCGCGTTCGCTGTGCATGAGCCCCAAGATCATGCTGTTCGATGAGCCGACTTCCGCGCTGGACCCGGAAATGGTCAAGGAAGTGCTGGACGTGATGGTCAGTCTGGCCCAGGAAAGCGGCATGACGATGATCTGCGTGACCCACGAAATGGGCTTCGCGCGCAAGGTCGCCAACCGCGTGATCTTCATGGACCGCGGCGAGATCATCGAGCAGAACAGCCCGGACGAGTTCTTCGACAATCCGCAGAACGACCGGACCAAGCTGTTCCTGAGCCAGATCCTGCACTGATCCGGAACCGCCTTCCGAACCGCACCCCGAAGATTGGACGCCGAGCCGATCTTCGGGGTGTTTTTCATGGGGCGGCCGGCCTGCTTCCCGGGACGTGGCGGGGGCGTTGTCATCCGAATAGCCGGCGGTTCTGCTGGTATCTCTTTGTTACGCCTTATTCCTCGCTGCGGTATGCTACTGACCGCTATTGATCCCAAGCGAGGAGAACAACATCATGACGCAGACCCCCCGCAGCGCCGTGCGCCGCGCCCTGTTGCAAGGCGCCGTGGCGCTGGCCGCGACCCTGCCTTTCGGCGCGCCGGCGCTGGCCCAGGCCACCGATTTCCCGACCAAGCCGCTGCGCTTCGTCGTGCCTTACCCGCCCGGCGGTCCGCTGGATACCATGGCCCGCATGCTGGCCGAGAAGGTGCGCGGCTCGCTGGGCCAGCCGGTCATCGTGGAAAACCGTTCGGGCGCGGGCGGCAACATCGGCGCGGACCTGGTGGCCAAGGCGCCGGCCGACGGCTATACGCTGGTGATGGGCGCGGTGGCGACCCACGCGATCAATCCCTGGCTGTTCGCCAATCTGCCGTATGACCCGGTGAAGGATTTCGCGCCGGTGACGATCGTGGCCTCGGTGCCCAATGTGCTGGTGATGAACGTCGAGTTCGCCGAGAAGAACAAGATCGAAAAGCTGGCTGATCTGATCGACTATGCGAAGAAGAATCCGGGCAAGCTGAATTACGGTTCGGGCGGCAATGGCAGCGCTGGCCATCTTTCGGGCGAGCTGTTGAAGGCGCGCGCGGGGATCAACGTCGAGCACATTCCTTACCAAGGCGCGGCGCCTGCGCAGTTGGCGCTGTTGTCGGGGCAGTCGGATTTCATGTTCGACAACCTGGCGGCTTCGGCTCCGCTGATCAAGGACGGCAAGGTGAAGGCGTTGGCTGTGACGACGGCCAAGCGCTCGTCGCTGCTGGCGGATGTGCCTACGGTGGAAGAGTCGGGGATCAAGGGTTTTGACCTGGGGACCTGGTTCGGGGTGTTCACGACGGGCGGCACGCCGGCGCCTGTGGTGGCGAAGCTGAACAAGGCCTATGCCGAGGCGATGCAGCAGGCGGATGTGAAGCAGCGCTTGCTGACGATGGGGTCTGAAGCTGCGCCGATGACGCCTGAGGCGTTTGCCGAGTTCGTGAAGAATGAGAAGGCTAAGTATCAGGAGATTGTGAAGATCTCGGGTGCTAGTTTGAATTGATTGGCTTTGTTTTGATGGGCGTTGTTGGTTCTTAAGACGCCCGGTGCGCCGGTGGCCCGGAATGCGCGGGTCAACGATTGCGGTCCGGAGCCTTCGCTCCGGACTGCCCCATCCTCATCCTCGTCCAGGCCTTCGGCCTTCCCTACGGATTCCGTCGGGCTTATCGACTCCCCGCGCATCCCGGGCCACCGACGCACCGGGCTCCAGCATCTGAAACATGACGTCAGCTGGGGCGAGCAGTGTGCTTAGGGTTCTTGCCTTCATTGATTGGCGGCGGAAGATCTTGCGGGGCCCGCCCCAGGCCGGCCGCGCGGGCGGCCTTTTGGGGCTTACGTGGTGGCTTGCGTCGTGAGGGTGTGCGCTTTGCGCTTTGGTGTGCGGCTTGTGATCTATGCTGGGAGTCCTTGCTTACTGACTTGAGGCCGTCATGCACCTGCAAGCCGCCATTCCCATCCTGCGCATCTTCTCCGTTGAAAAGGCGCGCGAGTTCTATCTGGATTTCCTGGGGTTCGAGTGGGACTGGGAGCACCGCTTCGAGCCGGGCATGCCGCTCTATGCGCAGGTGCATCGCGGTGATCTGGTGCTGCATCTGAGCGAGCACCACGGCGACGCCACGCCCGGGGCCGCGGTGTTCGTGCGGATGCGGGGCGTGGACGAGTTTCATGCAGAGGTGAACGCCAAGGGCTACGGCTATATGCGGCCCGGCGTGGAAGAGGCGCCGTGGGGGCGCGAGATGCAGGTTATCGATCCTTTCGGCAATCGCCTCTGCTTTTGCGAATCCAAGGACTAGACGCCGTTGCTTGCGCGAATCCAAAGACTGGATGTCACCGCCCTCGCGAATGGAAAGACTGCACGTCGTCGCGTCCTCGAATCGACGGGCAAGACGAGCTAGCCCCGTCCTACACACCCAGATATCTTTGCGCCAACTCCGGTTGCGCGGCGAGTACCGCAGGGCTGCCCTGCCAGACGACGCGGCCCTTTTCGAGGACGTGATGGCGGTCCACCAGCGTCGCCATTTCCTTCAGGTTCTTGTCTATCACCAGGATGGTCTGGCCTTCTTCCTTCAGGCGGCGCAGGCAGTTCCAGATTTCCTGGCGGATCAGCGGCGCCAGGCCTTCGGTGGCTTCGTCCAGGATGAGCAGGCGCGGGTTGATTAGGAGCGCGCGGCCGACGGCGAGCATTTGTTGTTCGCCGCCGGACAGGGTGCGGGCGGATTGGGCGCGGCGTTCCTTCAGGCGCGGGAAGAGGTCGAAGACGCGCCCTACGTGCCAGCCCGCGCGGGTGTTGCGGGCGGTGGCGATCAGGTTTTCTTCCACCGACAGCGAGCCGAAGACGCGGCGGCCTTCGGGTACCAGGCCTATGCCCAATTGGGCGATGCGGTGCGGCGCCTGGCCCGCAATGGGCTTGCCGTCGAGCAGGATGCTGCCGCCCTGCGCGGGCAGCATGCCCATGATGGTTTTGACGGTGGTGGTCTTGCCCATGCCGTTGCGGCCGATCAGGGATACGACCTGGCTTGCGGCGATGTCGAGGTCCACGCCGAACAATACTTTGCTGGCGCCATAGCCGCCCTGCAGTTGCTTGACTTGCAGCATCAGTCCTCCTCGCCCAGGTAGGCGGCGCGCACGTCGGGGTGATGGCGCACCTCGTCGGGCGTGCCGGTGAAGATCGTCTTGCCGTAGACCAGCACGGTGATGCGGTCGGCCAGGGCGAAGACGGCGTCCATGTCGTGCTCGACCAGCAGGATGGCGTAGCGGCCCTTCAGTTCCTGCAGCAGGGCGGTCATGCGCTGGGATTCCTCTGCGCCCATGCCGGCCATGGGTTCGTCCAGCAGCAGCAGCGAGGCGTCCAGCGACAGGGCCATCGCCAGTTCCAGCTGGCGCTTTTCGCCGTGGGCCAGTTCCGAGACGCGCACGTGGGCGCGTTCGCCCAGGCCGACGCGTTGCAGCGCCTCTTTGGCGGGCTGGCGCAGTTGCGGCAGGCGGCGGGCGTTCTTCCATAGATTGAAGCCGCCGGGGCTGTGCGCCTGCACCGCCATGGCGACGTTGTCCTCGGCGCTGAAAGCGGGGTAGAGCTGGCTGATCTGGAACGAGCGCGCCAGTCCGGCCGCGGGCCGCTTGTGCGCGGGCATGCGGGTGATGTCGCGGCCGTCCAGAAGGATGCCGCCGGCGTCCGGCAGGATCTCGCCGCTGATCTGCGATAGCAAGGTGGTCTTGCCCGCGCCGTTGGGGCCGATGAGCGCATGCAGTTCGCCGGGTCGGACCTGCAGGTTGACGCCTTGCGTGGCCCGCACCGCGCCGAAGGATTTCTGCAGGTCGCGGATTTCCAGTTTTGGATGATCAGTCATGGTGCTTGCCTCCCACCAGCCAGCCATAGACGCCGCGCTTGCCGAACAGCACCACCAGCACCAGCACCGGGCCCAGGATCAGCATCCAGTGCTCGGTCCAGGCGGTGGCGACCTGTTCCAGGCCCAGGTACACGGCCACGCCCAGCACGGGGCCGAAGATGGAGCCCATGCCGCCCAGGATCACCATGGCCATGAGTTCGCCGGACTTCTGCCAGGACGTCATGTCGGGGCTGACGAAGAGCGCGTAGTTGGCCCATAGCGCGCCCGCCAGTCCGGTGCCGGCGGCCGACAGCACGAAGGCGGTGAGCCGGTAGCGCAAGGGCGCCAGGCCCAGGCCGATGCTGCGGCGCGGATTCTGCTTGATGCTTTGCAGCGCCATGCCGAAGGGCGAATTGACGATGCGGCGGCAGGCCAGGATCCATGCCGTCATGAGCGCCAGGCAGACGTAGTAGAAGGTCGCGGGACTGTTCATGTCCAGGCCGGGCAGGGTGTTGCGCGCATCGATGGACAGGCCGTCGTCGCCGCCATAGACCATCAGGCCGACCAGGATGAAGTACAGCATCTGCCCGAAGGCCAGCGTGATCATGATGAACTGCACGCCCGAGGTGCGCAGCGAAAGGAAGCCAACGACCAGGCCGGCCAGCGCGGCGGCGGCGATGGCCAGGGGCCACATCACCAGCGCCGCGTTGCTGCCGCTCCAGCCGAACAGCGTGTCGCCCTGGGCCAGGTGAAAGCCGGCGATGCCGATCACATAGCCGCCCAGGCCGAAGAAGGCGGCATGGCCGAAGCTGACCATGGCGCCGTAGCCCAGGATCAGGTCCAGGCTGACGGCGGCGATGGCGTAGATGAGAAAGCGCGTCATCAGGTTGACCAGGAAGCTTTCGCCGGTGGCCGACGCGATGGCCGGCACCAGGGCGAACAGCAGCAGCCCGATCGTGTTGACGATGATTTTTCTGGTCATGGAAGTCGTCTCCAGGGCCTGTTCACGTTGTAATAAGCCTTGCGGGGCCCTAGCGTTGCGCGGGCACGAGGCCGCGCGGCTTGAACAGCAGCACGATGGCCATCAGGATGTAGATGCTGGCCGAGACCAGGCTGGAACTTGCCGAGTCCGACAGCTCCGGCGGCAACAGCCGCGACATCCAGAACGGAATGTAGGCGCGCCCCAGCGCGTCGGTCATGCCTATCATCAGCGAACCCGCCAGCGCGCCGCGCACCGAGCCCACGCCGCCCACCACGATGACCACGAAGGTGGTGATGAGGATGCGTTCGCCCATGCCGATCTCCACCGCCAGCAGCGGCGCCGCCATCACGCCCGCAAAGCCGCAGAGCAGGGCGCCCAGCGTGAAGATCAGCGTGAACAGGCGCTGGATGTTCACGCCCAGCGCGTCGACCATTTCGCCGTCGTCCGCGCCGGCGCGCACCAGCATGCCGACGCGGGTGCGCGAGATCAGCAGCCACAGTCCCAGCGCCACCAGCACGCCGGCGCCGATGAAGGCCAGCCGCATGAGGGGATAGTTCAGGCCTGGCAGGATTTCGATGGAGCCCGACAGGAATGGCGGGATGTCCATGAAGGGCGGGCTGCGGCCGAACAGCACGGTCACCATCTCGTTGGTGAACAGCGTCAGGCCCAGCGTGGCCAGCACCTGATCCAGGTGGTCGCGGCGGTAGAGGTGACGGATCACCAGCAGTTCGACTACCAGGCCGTAGAGCGCGGCGCCCGCGAGCGCGGCCAGCACCGCCGCCAGGAACGATCCGGTGGCTGCCGCCGCGCTGGCCGCGCAGAACGCGCCCACCATGTAGAACGAGCCGTGCGTCAGGTTGATGACGTTCATGATGCCGAACACCAGCGTCAAGCCCGCCGACAACAGGAACAGCAAAGCGCTGTACTGCAGGCCGTTCAGGACCTGCTCCAGGAACATCAGCATGGGGACTCCTTGTGGAGTGGGCCCGGCGGACTGCGCGCAATCCGCCGGGCGCCGTGCGGACTTACATCTTGCAGTCGGCCGCGTGCACGTCGGTGTGGTCGCGGGCGATGACCTTCAGGTTCTTGTAGACCAGCTTGCCGTCCGGGCCGTCTTCGATGTGCAGCAGGTACCAGTCCTGGATCGGATGCTGATTGGGGCCGAACTTGAACTTGCCGCGCACGCTGGGGAAGTCGGCGCGGCGCAGCGCGTTGCGGAAGTCGTCGGCGCGGCCGGTGACGTCGCCGTCCACCGCCTTCAGCGCGGAGCCGATCAGGTTGGCGGTGTCGTAGGCCTGCGCCGCGTAAGCGGTGGGCGCGCGGTTGTAGGCCTTGGTGAAGGCTTCGACGAAATGCTTGCTCTGCGGATTGTCCAGGTCCGCGCTCCACAGCGAACTCAGGTAGAAGCCCTTGCCGGCGTTGCCGGTGGCGGCCAGCATGCGGTCGTCCATCGAGTAGATGGGCGTGATCATGCGGATCTTGTCGGCCAGGCCGGAGTTGGCGAACTGCTTGGTCAGGTTGATGCCCGCGCCGCCCGGATGGAACTGGAAGATGGCGTCGGGGTTGAGCGAGCGGATGCGCGCCAGTTCGACCGAGAAGTCGGCCTGTTCCAGCTTGGTGTAGATCTCGTCGGCGATCTCGCCCTTGTAGGTGCGCTTGAAGCCGGCGACGGCGTCGCGTCCGGCCTGGTAGTTGGGCGCCATGATGACGACGCGCTTGGCGCCCAGCTCGTTGGCGGCCAGGCCGGCGGTGTCGGCGTAGGAGTCGTTCTGGAACGCCACCGAGAAGTAGTTGGGGTTGCAGGCCTTGCCGGCGTAGTTGGAGGGGCCTGCGTTCAGGCTGACGTAGAAGCCGCCGGCGTTCAGCACGGTCGGGCCCACGGCCGCCATGACATTGGAGAAGTTGATGCCGGTGAACAGCCGCACGCCGCTCTGCACCATCTTGTCGGCGATCTGCTTGGCGTTGGCGGGCTTGAGCGCGTCGTCCTCGACGCGCACGTTGACCGGCACGCCGCCCAGCTTGCCGCCGCCTTCCTTCACGGCCAGCATGAAGGCGTCGCGCTCGTCTTCGCCGATGTAGCCGGCAGGGGTGGACAGCGTGCCGATGAAGCCGATGTCCACCGGCTTCTGCTGCGCGGCGGCGGCGAACGAGGCCAGCGCCAGCATGATCGCGGCGCTGCCGCGGACTGCGGTTTTTCTCATGATTGTCTCCTTGGTGCCTGCATTTTTTCTATTGAGAGGAATGCCCCGCGAGGCAGTTTTCCACCTTCCAACCGTACAGCCACTGCAACGCGTCGTAGAACTGGGACTGGCTGCGGCCAGTCCACAGCATGTTGCGCACGGTGCGTTCGACGCCCCGCGCGTGATAAAGCCTGCCCATCTCCCGAGTCGACCACACGACGCGCGCGCTGCGCGGGATGCGGACGGATTCGTACAGGCGGAAGGCGGCCTCCAGGTCGTGCCCGCATTGCCTGACGGCCTCGCCCAGCGTTACCGCGTCCTCCAGCGCCATGCAGGCGCCCTGGGCCATGTATTGCGTCATGGGATGGGCGGCGTCGCCCAGTATGGTGACGCGGCCCTGGCCCCAGCGCTCCACGGGCTCGCGGTCGGCGGTGGCCCAGCGCTTCCATGAGGTGGGCCGGTCCAGCATCTGGTGCGGACGCGGGTGTATGCCCTGGAAGTAGGACAGCACTTCCTCCTTGCTGCCCTCGCGCACGCCCCATTCTTCCTGTTCGCGGCTGTGGAAGGTCACCACCAGGTTGTATTGCTGGCCGCCGCGCAGGGGGTAGTGCACCAGGTGGCAGTGTGGGCCTGCCCACAGCACCGGCGCGTTGATGCGCAGCTCCTCGGGCATGTTCTCGCGTTCGACCACGGCGCGGTACACCACGTGGCCCGTCACGCGCGCCGGGTCGCCCACCATGCGTTCGCGGATCACGGACTTCACGCCGTCCGCGCCCACCACTGCGTCGGCGCGGTAGCGCTGGCCCTGCGTGTCCACGACCTCCACGCCCCGGTCGTCCTGCGACATGGAGGCGATCTGGGTAGACGTGCGGAAGCTGATCAGCGGGTTCTGCTGCACGGCTTCCAGGATGGACAGGTGGATGTCGGCGCGGTGGATCACGGCGTAGGGGCCGCCGAAGCGCTCGCGGAAGGCCTCGCCGGTATCGATGCGCACGACTTCCTTGGCGTCCACGGCATCCATCATGATGATGTGGTCGGTGAACACGGCGCGGGTGCGCGCGGTCTGGCCCACGCCCAGCGCGTCCAGCGCGGCGAAGGCATTGGGGCCCAGCTGGATGCCGGCGCCGATCTCGCCGATGTGCGCGGCCTGTTCCAGCAGCTGCACCGCGATGCCCTGGCGGGTCAGCGCCAGCGCGGCGGCCAGGCCGCCTATGCCGCCGCCCACCACGATGACGGATTTACCGGTATGCGTTGCGTTCATGTGTGGCCTCCGCCTGGTTCAGTCCTGGCCGCCCAGGAACACGCCCTGTTGGGTGAGTTGCGCCTGCAGGGCGGGAATGGGCACGTCGCCCGGCGCGATACCGGCGCGCAGCGCCATGGCGGCGGCCGTGCCCGCGGCCTCGCCCATCACGAAGCAGCTGCCGCTGACGCGCGCCGCCGATTGGCCTTCGTGCGTCATGGACGCGCAGCGGCCCGCCACCAGCACGTTGCCGGCCACGCCCGGGGCGCGCCTGGGCACCATCATGCGGAACGGCAGCTGGTTGTAGCCGCGCGATTCCGGAATCGGCGGCCAGAGCCATTGCACGTCGCCGGCCGTGTGCATTTCCAGCGGCCAGCCGTTGACGCCGATGCTGTCCGCAAAGTCGGCGCAGCCCAGCACGTCGTCCTTGCTCAGCATGGCTTCGCCCACGATGCGGCGCGTCTCGCGTATGCCCAGCTGCGGGGCGATGTCCAGCACGTAGGCTTGCTCGAAGCCTGGCACCTTGGCGCGCAGGAAGGCGAGGTACTGCACGATCTGGCGGCGGCCTTCGAGCTCGCCGGCCGACAGGGAATTGGCGTCGGTGCCGTCGGCCGCGCTGCCGTCGGCATTGGCCAGCTGGGTGACGTTGACCCGCCATTCGTAGTCGTGCTTTTGCGGGCGCACGATGGCGCCGCGGCGCGGGAAGGTGAATTCGCCGCTGGCCGCGGCCTGGTCCATCAGCTGCGGAATGGTCTTCCAGGCTTCCTGGGCGCGAGCGCCGTCGACATTGCCGACCTTGAACATCAGCGTGGGATAGAGCATGCCGCCGTGCTCGTCGCCCTTTTCGAAGGGCAGGCCGCCCCACTGGGCAATGTCGGCGTCGCCCGAACAATCGATGAAGATCTTGGCGCGCACCGCGCAGCGGCCCGATTTGGTTTCGAGGAACAGCGCGTCCACGCCGCCGTCCGCGCCGCGCGCCACGCCGGTGGCCAGGGCATGGAACAGCACCTGGGCGCCGCTGGCCTGGACCAGCCCGTCGGCGGCGCACTTGAAGGCCGAGATGTCGTAGGCCTGGGCGTGGATCTTGCCCAGGATCAGGTGCGGATCGTTGAGCCCGTCCATGGCCCGCATGCGGTCCAGCAGCTCGTCCGTCATGCCGTGGACCACCTGGCGGATGTTGCCGCGGACGTTCGCGTGCAGACCGCAGAAGTTGGAGACACCGGCCGCCGTGCCCATTCCTCCCAGGAAGCCGTAGCGCTCCACCAGCAGCACGCTGGCGCCGTTGCGCGCGGCGCTGGCGGCGGCCAGGAGGCCGGCGGGGCCGCCTCCCAGCACGACGACGTCATACTCGCCGTAAAGCGGCACTTGGCGGGCGGGTTCGGTGATGAGCATCCAATTCTCCTTGCATATGCCGAGCCGGGCAGCGTGCCCGGCATGGTGTTACTGGCCCTTGATGCCCAGCTTCTTGATCAGGGGCTCCCAGCGCTTCAGTTCTTCGTCCATGTAGGCGCGGAACTCGGCGGGCGTGGTGCCGGCCGGGTCCATGAACTGCGCCTGCAGGCGCTTCGCCACCTCGGGATCGCGGATGGCCTGGATCAGGGCGTCGGACAGCTTCTTCTGGATGTCGGCCGGGACCTTGGACGAGATCACGAAGCCGATCCACGCCGACCCTTCGATGCCTTGCACGCCGACTTCAGCCAGCGTCGGGATGTCGGGCAGCAGGGCGGAACGCTTGGACGAAGTGACGGCCAGCGCCTTGAGGCGGCCGTCCTTCACCATGGGCATGACCGCGATGGGCGGCAGGGCGGCGAACTGCGTGTCGCCGGACAATAGCGAGGTCAGCGCGGCCGGCGACGAGGGGTAGGGCACGTGGGTGGCGCGCGCGCCGATCTGCTGCAGCATCAGTTCCACGGCCAGGTGCGACACCGTGCCCGCGCCGGGCGAGGGGAAGTTGTACTTGTCCGGATTCTTCTTCAGCGCATCCAGCAGCTGGCCGACGTTGGCAATGCCGGCCGAGGCGGGCACGACCAGCACGTTGGGTTGGTGCACCGCCAGCGTCAGCGGCGACAGGTCGGTCGCGGGCGCATAGGGCAGCTTGTCGAACAGCAGCGTGTTGTTGACCAGCGGACCCGTGATGGAAACGCCGAAGGTGTAGCCGTCGGGCTTGGCGTTGGCGATGGCATAGGTGCCGATATTGCCGCTGGCGCCCGGCTTGTTCTCGACCACGATGCTCTGGCCCAGGATGGCGCCGGCCTTTTCGCCGACGATGCGCGCCACCTGGTCGGGGCTGGATCCGGGGCCGAAGGGCACGATGGCCTTCAGCGGCTGGGCCGGCCAGGCCTGGGCGTGCGCGGCGGCCAGCGGGGCCAGGGCGGCCAGTCCCAGGATCAGCGCGCGGCTGGCGATACGGCGCGCCAACTGCGGCGCGGAGGGCTTATGCATGGGTGTCTCCCAGATCCTGCATGGCGTTGAAGTAGGTTTGTTCGTTGGCGATGAAGGCGGCCACCATGGCGCGGTACGTGGCGTCCACCACCTGGTCCAGGTTGTCGAAGCCCTGGTTGTGGCGTTCGGCCAGCAGCCGGACCTTGTCGAAGACCTGCGCCTGGCGAGCCGGCGCGCTGACCTGGAAGGCATCGCGCTTGAAGCGCGCGGCGTCCTTCACGTACATGGCGCGCTGGGCGATCAGGCGCACGATCTCGTCGTCCAGCCGGTCGATATTGGCGCGCACGTCCGCCAGGGTGTCGCACAGAGGGCGGTAGGCGGGGTCGGTGTAGGCGCGCAGCGGCGCGCCCTGGGTGTCGGGTTCCTGGCTCACTTGGTGTAGTCCGGTTGCAGGGCAGGCGCGGCCTGCTGGAAGGCGGGCTGCGCGTTGCAGTGTTCGTAGATGCGCAGGGCGCGCGGATAGGCGGACAGGTCGCAGCCCATGCGCTGGGCGTTCGCCACCTGCGGCACCAGGCAGCAATCGGCCAGCGTGGGCGCGTCGCCGAAGCAATAGGCGCCGTGGCCGTGGCGCGCCAGCAGCGCTTCCACGGCCGTCATGCCCTCGCGGATCCAGTGGTGGTACCAGGCGTTCTTCTGTTCTTCGCTGGCGCCCAGCACGTCCTGCAGGTAGCGCAGGATGCGCATGTTGTTGACGGGATGGATGTCGCAGGAGATGGCGTCGGACAGCTCCAGCACGCGGGCGCGCTCCAGCGTGCCGGCGGGGATCAGGCGCGGCTCGGGATAGGTGGCGTCCAGGTAGTCGACGATGGCCAGCGATTGCGATAGTTGGATATCGCCGTCGATCAGCAGGGGTACGCCCGCCGAGGGATTCTTGGCCACGTAGTCCGCGGCGCGCTGTTCCTGCTTGCGCAGGTTGACGGGCAGGTACTCGTAGGACAGGCCCTTGAGCGCCAGCGCGATGCGCACGCGGTAGGAGGTGGAGCTGTTGAAGAAGCTGTGCAGTTGCATAGGTTGTTACGGTCGGGACCGGTTGCGGTGGACGGAACTCTCGGACGGCGTCATTCGGCCGTGATGCCGGTGCGTGTGACGATGTCGTCCCAGCGCTTGGCATCCTTGGCGATCAACGCGCCGAATTCGGCGGGGGTGGAGGTTGCGGGAACCATGCCTTGCGCATCGAAGGCGGAGGCCGTGGCCGGCGTTTTCAGGATGGAGTTGATCTGCTGGTTCATGCGGTCCACGATGGCGGCGGGCGTGCCCTTCGGCGCCAGCACGCCGTACCACATGTCCACGTCCGCGCCTTGCAGGCCGGCTTCGGTCAGCGTGGGCGTGTCGGGCAGCTGCGGCAGGCGCTTGGGGCTGCCGGTGGCGATCACCTTCAGCTTGCCGGCCTTGACCTGCGGCAGCGCCACGTGCACGGGCAGGAACATGTAATCCAGGCGTCCGCCCAGCATGTCGGTGACGGCGCCGGACGTGCCCTTGTAAGGCACGTGCAGCATCGAGGTGCCGGTGCGGTCCAGGAACAAGGCCATGGAAAGATGGTGGGGCGTGCCCACGCCGGGGGTGCCGTAGCTGAGCTTGCCGGGCGCGGCACTGGCCGCGCGCACCACGTCCTGCACGGTGTTGGCGGGGTTGGAGGGGTGCGTGACCAGGAGCAGCGAACCCCAGGAAGTGAGGCCGACCGGAGCGAAATCCTGTTGCGGATCGAAACGCAGCTTGCCCTTGTACAGGCTGCTGTTCATGACGAAGGTGTTGACCGTCACCAGGAAGGTGTAGCCGTCGGGCGCGGCGCGCGCGACCTTTTCGCTGCCGATGTTGCCGCTGGCGCCCGCCAGGTTCTCCACGACCACGGGCTGGCCCAGCGTCTGCGGCAACGAGGCCGCCAGCTGCCGCGCGATCAGGTCGATGCCGGTGCCCGGCGTGAAGGGCACCACCAGCGTGACGGGGCGCTCGGGCCAGGCCGCGTGGCTGACGGCGGCGGTGAGTGCCAGGGCCGCGGTCGCCAGGACGCGTACGAACTTGAACATGGTTTGTCTCCAGTCGGGTCGCCGGTCATGCGCCGGCTTGGTGGTTATGACGGCGCGGCCTGGGGCCGCGTCCGTGTGCGGCTTGCGGATTACACGAAGGACGCCCGCTCCTTCAGCGCGGCGGGGTCGAAGCCCGCCACCTGCTTGTAGCGGCGCGATATTCCTTCCAGTTCCTCGCGGCTGATCACGTCTTCGATCCGCGCATAGGGCTTGTCGGCGGAGCGTTCATGCACCTCGCGCAGGATGGCGTCGGGCGGATTGCTGCGGTTGGTCAGCACCACGCGCGTGGTGGCTTCGACCCGCACGCGGTCATACTGCTGCAGCGCTTCGGGGGTGAGGCCCAGGCGCTTGAGCTGGCCGGTCAGGTAGCGGGCGTCGATCACGGCCTGGCCCGCGCCGTTGGAGCCGCGCGGCACCATCGGGTGGGCGGCGTCGCCCAGCAGGGTCAAGCGGCCTTGCGTCCAGGTCGGCAGCGGATCCTGGTCCACCATCGGATACTCCAGGATCGAATCCGCGTCCTGGATCAGGCGCGCGACGTCCAGCCAGTCGAAATGCCAGTCGGCGAATGCCGGGAAGAAGTCCTCCAGCCGCCCGCTGCGGTTCCAGTCGCGCACCGCGGGTTCGGCGGCGTCGATCTCGGCCACCCAGTTCACCAGCTGGTTGCCGTTCGCGTCGATGTTGTCGCGGATGGGGTAGATGACCATCTTGCCGGTGGACAGCCAGCCCGCGCGTACCATGCTGGCGCCGGACAGGAATGGCTTGCAGCGGGTGGTGCCGCGCCACATGTTCACGCCCGAGTAGCGCGGCGCGCCTTCCTGCGGATAGAGCTGCTTGCGCAACACGGAATGGATGCCGTCGCAGCCCACCGCGATACGGCCGCGCACGGGGGGCAAGGCATTGCCGTCGTTGTCCTGGAAACTGGCGGTGACGCTGCCAGCATCCTGCGTCACGCCGGTGCAGCGGGCGTTGACCACCACGCTGTCCTCGCCCAGGCGTTGCTTCACGGCCGCCAGCAGCGCCATTTGCAGGTCGCCGCGGTGGATGGAGTATTGAGGCCAGTCATAGCCGGCATCGATGCCCGCGGGCTCGCCGTAGATGAACTGGCCGTGGCGCGTATAGAACACCGATTCGCGGGTGCGCACGGCGATGGCGTCCAGCGCGGGCAGCAGCCCCAGCTCGTCCAGTTCGCGGGTGGCATGAGGCAGCAGGTTGATGCCCACGCCCAGCGGCCGGATTTCGCGCACGGCTTCGTAGACGCGGCAAGCGATGCCCGCCTGATGCAGGCTCAGCGCCAGCACCAGGCCGCCCACTCCCGCGCCGACGATGATCACATCGGTGTCTTTCTGCATGGTCACACCATCTGCACGCTGAGCGTGCCCAGGCCGTCCACGCCGCCCAGCATCTTGTCGCCGCGCACCACCGGGCCCACGCCTTCGGGGGTGCCGGTGTAGATCAGGTCGCCGGCTTCCAGGCGGAAGTACTTGGACAGGTAGGCGATGGTTTCGGCGACGGACCAGATCAGCTTGCCGATGTCGCTTCTTTGCTTGTCGGCGCCGTTGACCTGCAGCCAGATGGCGGCCTGGTCGATGTTCTTGACGGCGCTGGCGGGGTACAGCGGGCCGATGGGGGCGCTCTGGTCGAAGGCCTTGCCCAGTTCCCAGGGCCGGCCGGCTTCGCGCATCTTCATCTGCAGGTCGCGGCGGGTCATGTCCAGGCCCACGGCATAGCCCCAGACGTGCTGCAGGGCCTCGTCGACGGAGATGTTGGCGCCGCCCTTGCCAATGGCCGCCACCAGTTCGATCTCGTAGTGCAGATTGGCGGTCTCAGAAGGATAGGGCAGCGACAGGGTGCTGCCTTCAGCCACCGGCACCACGGCGTCGGCCGGCTTGCAGAAGAAGAAGGGCGGTTCGCGGTCGGGGTCGAAGCCCATTTCTCGGGCGTGGGCGGCGTAGTTGCGGCCGACGCAATAGACGCGGCGCACGGGAAAGCTGTCCTGGCTGCCAGCGACGGGCACGGCAACGGGAGCGGCGGGATCAACGACGTAAGACATGGGGTCACCTTTTGGGTATGCGGCGCCGGGGCCTGCGCAGGCCCCGGCTGAAAGGGAAGAAGAGGGGCGCGGCCTTCAGCCGACGCGGGCTTCGCGCCACACGCCCAGCGCGTCCTGCACGGGGCGGTCGGAATAGCTGAACAGCGTCGCGTCGTCCAGCGCCGCCAGTTGCACCGGCTGCCAGGACGGGGCCACGAACACGTCGCGCGGGCCGAAGTGGAACTCCTGGTCGCCGATGCGGGCGGTGCCGCGGCCTTCGACCACGCTGTAGACGGTGGAGTCGGTGCTGCGGTAGGTCTTGCCCTGGAAGCCGGCGGGCAGGAACTGCATGAACGTCGCCATGGTCGGCATGGGGTAGCCGCCGGTGGCCGGGTTCAGGTAGCGCAGCTTCACGCCGTCCCAGGGATCCAGTTCGCCATGGCGGTAGAGCTGGTCCAGCGCCTCGCGGCTGCGTTCGTACGGATAGTTGAAGATGGGCGAGGTGCCGCTGCTGGATTGGTGGCGGACTGGCGCCATGTTGTGGCCGTAGCGCGCCATGCTGTCGCCTTCGGGCCGGGTCACGGGTTGGGTGGCCGAGGGGTAGTTTTCGGCAAAGCCCGCGTCCAGGAAGCGCAGCAACGGGATGTCCAGGCCATCCAGCCAGACCACCGGTTCGCCGCCTTCGGCGGTTTCGGCATTGCCGTGGTCATGCCAGGTCCAGGACGGCGTGATGATGAAATCGCCGGGGCGCATGGTGGTGCGCTCGCCGTTGACGGCGGTGTAGGCGCCGCGGCCTTCGACGATGAAGCGCAGCGCCGATTGCGTGTGGCGGTGGCTGGGCGCGATCTCGCCGGGCAGGATCAGCTGCAGGCCCGCGTACAGGCTCTGGGTGATGCTGGCCTGGCCGGGCAGGCCGGGATTTTCCAGGAAGAGCACGCGCCGCACGGCTTCCTCGGCCGTGATGAGCGAGCCGGACGCCATGACGTCGTCGCGCACGTCCTCGTATTTCCAGATGGCGGGCACGCAGCGCGGCGCGGGTTCGCGCGGCACCAGGTTGTGCAGCGACTCCCACAGGGGCGCCATGTGTTTCCTGGCGATGCGTGCGTAATAGGCGGCGCGGTCCGCGCCTGGGGTGTGACCGTCGGGCATGCTTGTCTCCGGAATGTCCGGCTGGCGCCGGCTTCGCGTGGCCGCCGCGTGGTTCGCGGCTGGTCCTGATATGGAGACGATTATGCGTAAGGAGCTATGTGTTTTGAAATGAAATTATCTTATTATCCATACCAATAAGAATATACATAGACGAGACGAGGGCCTGCATGGACTGGACCCACCGGTTGCGCCTGCGCAATCTGAAAATGCTGCTCAGCCTGGCCCAGACCCGCAACATCAGCCATTCGGCGGCGATGCTCAATACGACGCAGCCGGGCTTGTCCAAGTGGCTGAAGGATCTGGAAGACGACATCGGGCTGCCGCTGTTCGAACGGCACGCGCGCGGCCTGCGGCCCACGCCGCATGGCGACGTGCTGATCGCGCACGCGCAGCGGGTGGAGGCGCAGCTGGACCGCGCTAGCGCCGACATGGCGGCGCTGCGCGAGGGCGGCGGCGGCAGGGTGGTGATCGGCGCGTCGGGCGCGTCGGCCTCGGATACGGTGCCGCTGGCGGTGATGAAGCTGCTGGAGCGCATGCCGCAGGCGCGGGTGAAACTGGTCGAGGGCACGACCGACCTGCTGCTGGCGCAACTGGCGCAGGGCGATCTGGACATCGTGGTGGGACGTTCGGCGCCGGAGCATCACGACCCGGCGATCCGCTTCGAGGCGCTGTACCTGGAACCCATCCACCTGGTGGCGCGGCCGCGCCATCCGCTGTTCGCGATCGAGCAGCCGTCCTGGCAGGACCTGCTGTCCTACCGTTGGATCCTGTGGCCCAAGGGCACGCCTATCCGCAATGCGGTGGACGCGGCGCTGGCCTCGGCCGGGCAGGCGCCGCCGTCCGACCACGTGGAGTCCAACTCGGTGACCATCAACCTCACGCTGATCAACAACAGCGACATGATCGGGGTGGCCTCGCACCGCGCGGCGCTGCGGTTTTCGCAGATGCGGGCGATGCGGATCATTCCCGTGCGCCTGTCGGGCTTTGGCTCGGTGGCCATGTACTGGCGCGAGGACGCCTTCAGGCCGATCGCGGTGCAGGAGGCGATGGCGGCGTTGCGCAGCACGGTGGCGGAACACGCTTCGGGCGTGGCGAGGACCTGATGAGCGCGCCGCGGGCGGGGCTGAATGCGTTGATCGCGCAGTGCCGCAAGCTGGAGGCGGCGCTGCCGTTGCGGGACGAGCCTGCCGTGTCGGCGGCGATGCACCGCTTCGTGGCGGACATGGATGCGCGCCGCGCGCCGCCGGGGATGTGGTCGCCGCTGGTGCTGGCGGTGCTGGTGATGACGGGCGGGCTGGGCGTGGGGATAGGCGTGCTGAGCCTGCTGCTGCGCGGCGCGGGGCCGGCGCTGGCGGCGTTTGCGCTGGTGCTGGTTTGCGCGGCGACGGCCTTGGCGCTGGCCATCGGGGTGGTGGCGTTCATGGGCGGGCACGCGTTCGGGCTGGTGGTGCTCAAGCGCCTGGCCTGGGGCTTGATTGCCGTGGGCTTCCTGGGCGTGATCGCCTGGACTCAGGGGGATGTGCGGGCGGTGGGGCCCGTGGTGGCCTTGCTGGCCGGGCTGGGCGCCTGGCTGGTGCTCAACAGCAATGCGTTCTATGTGTTTGCGGGGTATCAGATGGCCCGCAGGTACATGGAGCGGCGGGAGCGGGGCGGAGGCTGAGCGCTTGCGCGCGGATGCCGGTGTTCCAGGCGCCCTGCATGGCGGGCGCCTGCGTTGCCGCTGGCGCGCCTATTTCCAGGGTCTGCTTCTGGGCCTGCTTCCAGCACCCGCTTTCCGGAGCCTGCTTCCAGGCTACTTCCCGGCGCTATCCGACCAGCCCTTGGACAATTCCACGGCCTGCCGCCACCGCTTCATCCGCGCCGCGCGCACGGACTCCGGCCAGGTCGGCTCGAAGGTCCGTTCCGCCTGCCACTTCGAGGCAAACTCGTCCAGCCCCGACCAGAACCCGACCGCCAGCCCCGCCAGGCCCGCGGCGCCCAGCGCCGTCGATTCCGACACGCGCGGACGCACCACGGGCACGCCCAGCAGGTCCGCCTGCATCTGCATCAGCAGGTCGTTGCGGGCCGCGCCGCCGTCCACGCGCAGCTCGGTCAGCGCGATGCCGCTGTCGCCGTTCATGCAGGTCAGCAGTTCGGCGCTTTGCAGCGCGATGGATTCCAGCGTGGCGCGGGCGATATGGGCGCGGGTGGTGCCGCGGGTCAGGCCCACCAGCGTGCCGCGCGCATAGGGATCCCAGTGCGGCGCGCCCAGGCCGGCGAAGGCCGGGACCATGAAGACATCGTCGGTGTCGGCCACGCTCGCCGCCAGGGATTCGATTTCCTCGGAGCGCTGGATGATGCCCAGCCCGTCGCGCAGCCATTGCACCGCCGCGCCCGCCACGAACACGCCGCCTTCCAGCATGTAGGTGGGATGCCAGGCGCCGTTGCCGGCCTGGGGCAGGCCCCAGCCCACCGTGGACAGCAGGTTGTTCCTGGATTGCACGGGTTTCTCGCCCACGTTCATCAGCATGAAGCAGCCGGTGCCGTAGGTGTTCTTGGCCATGCCGGGGGTGAAGCAGGCCTGGCCGAAGGTGGCGGCCTGCTGGTCGCCGGCGTTGCCGGCGATGGGAATGGAGCCGCCCAGCCATTCGGGCAGGGCCTCGCCCACCACCGCGCTGCTGGGCGCGATCCGGGGCAGCACGCTGCGGGGAATCTTGAGCAGGGCCAGGATCTCGTCGTTCCAGTCCTGGGTGTGCAGGTCGAACAGCATGGTGCGCGAGGCGTTGCTGGGGTCGGTGCTGTGCACCGCGCCGCCGGTCAACTGCCAGATCAGCCAAGTGTCCACGGTGCCGAAGGCCAGTTCGCCGCGGTCGGCCATCTGGCGCGCGCCGGGCACGTGGTCCAGCAGCCAGGCGAGCTTGGTGCCGGAGAAATAGGCGTCCAGCACCAGGCCGGTGCGCTCCTGCAGGAACGGGGCGTGGCCGTCGTGACGCAGCTGGTCGCACATCGGCGCCGTGCGGCGGTCCTGCCAGACGATGGCGCGCGCCAGCGGGCGGCCGGTGGCGCGTTCCCAGATCAGGGTGGTTTCGCGCTGGTTGGTGATGCCGATGGCGGCGATGTCGGCGGCGGTCGCGCCGGCGTTGCGCAGGGCTTCGCGCGCCACGTCGAGCTGGCTGTGCCAGATCTCGCCGGCGTCGTGCTCGACCCAGCCCGGCCGCGGATAGTGCTGGCGGAATTCGCGCTGGCCGACGCCGCGCACCACGCCTTCACGGTCGAACACGATTGCGCGGGAGCTGGTCGTGCCCTGGTCCAGGGCTAGGACAAATTCATTCGTCGTCACTTTGTTTGGCGCCGTTCAGGTGTGCCCCGGCCAGAGGGTCGAGGCGTCTAAAGGAGAAGGTCGAGGCCATGCACAGCACGCCGACGACGATGAAGCCTGCAACCACGTCGCGGATCGCCAGCGTTTCCGCGCCGCGCAGGGACATGCTGATGTTCAGCGTGACCGCGGCCACGCCTACCCCCAGGCTGATGCCCAGCTGCTGCGCCATGGCGGCGAAACTGCTGGCGCGGCTCATCTTGGCCGGCGGGATGTCGGCATAGGTTAGCGTATTTACCCCGGTGAACTGCAGCGAACGGAAAAAGCCGCCGACCAGCAGGACGGCGATCATCAGCCACACCGGCGTGGCGGGCGTGAACGCGCCGCAGACGACGATGAATGCGCCGGCCAGCAGGGCGTTGATGGTCAGGACCCGGCGGAAACCGAAGTAGCGCACGATGGGAGTGGCCACGAACTTCATCAGCAGCGCGCCCGCGGCGCTGGCGAAGGTGATCAGGCCGGCCGCGAACGGCGTAAGTCCGAAGCCGACCTGCAGCAGCATGGCCAGCAGGAAGGGCGTGGCGCCCACGGCGAAGCGGCACAGGTTGCCGCCCAGCGTGGAGATGGCGAAGGTCGGGATCCGCATCAGCGACAGGTCGATGATGGGGTGTTCCGTGCGCTTGGCGTGCCAGCCATAGAGCAGGCCGCAGACCGTGCCGATCGCGATCAACCCCAGCAGCATGGGCAGCGGCATGACGTCGCGGCCGATGGCCTCGAAACCGCTGACCAGGGTCGCCAGGCAGACCGAGCTGAGCAGGAAGCCCAGCCAGTCCAGGCGCGGGGCGGCCGCCTCGCGGATTTCCGCGACATAGCGCAGCACCAGGAATATGCCCAGGACGCCGATGGGGATATTGATCAGGAAGATCCAGTGCCAGGACATGTAGGTGACCATGAAGCCACCCAGCGGCGGTCCGATCACCGGGCCCAGCAGGGCCGGGATGGACAGAAAGGACATGGCCTTCAGCAGATCCTGCTTGGGCACGGTGCGCAGCAGGATGATCCGCCCCACGGGCACCATCATCGCGCCCGCCATCCCCTGCACGATGCGGGCCAGCACCAGCTGCGGCAGGTCCTGCGACAGCGCACAGGCCACGGAGCTGAGCGTGAACAGGCCGATCGCCGCCACGAACACCCGCCGCGCGCCGTAGCGGTCGGCGGCCCAGCCGCTGACGGGCACGAAAACCGCCACCGACAGCAGGTAGGACGTGATGGCCACGTTCAGCCGCACCGGGGTGGACCCCAGGGCGCGGGCCATCGCCGGCAAGGCGGTCGCCACCACGGTGGCGTCCAGCATCTGCATGAACAGCGCGCAGCCTACGATGAAGGGGATCATGCGCGCCGCGCGCGCTGCTTGCTCCGTTGAGAGCGGGGCGGGGTGGGCTGCTGCTGCGGATTCTGCGGACATGGCGGGAGGGGGCGATGGGTGCCGCGAGATTGTAACGCCGGGGGGTGGGCCGCCGTGAAGTAAACTCCCTACATCCGAAACCCATTGAAATTGGTGCCATGGCGACCAACTACGAATCCGAGATCACCCTTTTCCTGAAAGACTACAAGCAATCGCACCCTGGCACCGAAGAGCGCCAGCGCGAGGGCCGCGCCCGTCTTTGGGACAAACCGCAGGACTCGGAACTGCTGGAAGGCTTCCGCGCGGCTCGCGTGGCGCAAAAACCGTACGTCTACCAGGCCGACTGAGCCCATCGCGGCAACCATGGCCCAAAACGCTTCCGTCCCGGGCGACGCCCTGGCCGCGCTGGTGGCACCGCCCGTCGACAGCACCCCTGACACGATCGACAGCGTGGCGTTCGCGCGCCTGTATGGCGAGCCGCTGTTCCAGATGCCCACGGACCTGTACATCCCCCCGGATGCGCTGGAAGTGTTCCTGGAAGCGTTTGAAGGGCCGCTGGACCTGCTGCTCTACCTGATCCGCAAGCAGAACTTCAATGTGCTGGACATCCCCATGGCGGATGTCACGCGGCAGTACCTGTCGTACGTGGAGCAGATCCGCATCCACAACCTGGAGCTGGCCGCCGAGTATCTGCTGATGGCGGCCATGCTCATCGAGATCAAGTCGCGCATGTTGCTGCCGGTCAAGAAGACCGACACCGGCGAAGAGCCCGAGGATCCGCGCGCGGAACTGGTGCGCCGCCTGCTCGAATACGAACAGATGAAGCTGGCCGCGCAGAAGCTGGACGCCATGCCGCAGCTGGGCCGCGACTTCGTCAGCAGCCAGGCGGTGGCCGACCTGAGCGTGGAGCGCATGCTGCCCGAGGTCAGCGTGGACGACCTGCGCGCGGCCTGGGCCGACATCATGAAGCGGGCCAAGCTGAACCAGCACCATCACATCACGCGCGAACAACTGTCCGTGCGCGACCACATGACGCATATCCTGCGGCGCCTGAACGACGTGCGCTTCATGGAATTCGGCGACCTGTTCATGGAGCGCGTGCGCGAAGGCGCGCCGGCGGCGGTGGTCGTCGTGCATTTCATCGCCATGCTGGAGCTGGCCCGCGAGTCCCTGCTGGAAATCACGCAGGCCGAGCCCTATGCTCCCATCTATGTGCGCCTGGCCTATACCAGCGTGGCGGCGGTCGCGGCCTGATCCTGACCGGGCTGCCCCCAACCCCGGAGAATCCCCTTGAAAGTCGTACACACCATCCAGGAATTGCGCGACCACCTGCGCGGCCAGAATCGCGTGTCGTTCGTGCCCACCATGGGCAACCTGCACGAAGGCCACCTGTCCTTGATGAAGCTGGCGCGCCAGCACGGCGACCCGGTGGTGGCCAGCATCTTCGTGAACCGCCTGCAGTTCGGTCCCAACGAGGACTTCGACCAGTATCCCCGCACCCTCGCCGCCGACATCGAAAAGCTGGAGCGCGAGCGCGACGTCTACGTGCTGTTCGCGCCGAACGAGCGCGAGATGTATCCCGAGCCGCAGAATTTCCGAGTGCAGCCGCCGGACGATCTGGGCGACATCCTGGAAGGCGAATTCCGCCCCGGCTTCTTCGAAGGCGTCAGCACCGTGGTGCTGAAGCTGTTTTCCTGCGTGCAGCCGCGCGTGGCCGTGTTCGGCAAGAAGGACTACCAGCAGCTGATGGTGGTGCGCAATATGTGCCGCCAGTTCCAGTTGCCCGTCGAAGTGCTGGCCCACGAGACCGTGCGCGCCGAGGACGGCCTGGCCCTGTCGTCGCGCAACCGTTACCTCAGCGATGCCGATCGCGCCGAGGCGCCCGCGCTGTACGCTGCGCTGCGGCACGCCGGCGAGCGCCTGGCCCAGGGCGAACGCGATGCCGCCGCGCTGGAACGCGAGGCCATCGACACCCTGAGCCGGCGCGGCTGGCAGGTGGACTACGTGGCGCTGCGCCGCCAGCGCGATCTGAAGCGCCCGGAAGCCGCCGACCTGCAGGCTGGCGAACCCCTGGTGGCCCTGGCGGCCGCCAAGCTGGGCAGCACCCGCCTGATCGACAATCTGGAACTGTCCTACACGGCCTGAGGCGGCAAGGCCTGGGGGGCATTCATGTCACCCCCTGACAGAATTGCCAGCTTACTTCGCGGCGGGCGGCGGATCAGACTCGATGCAATCCCACATTGCAAGCGAGCCGCCCCATGCAAGCGCCCCGTCCCGACCTGGAATCCGTACTTTCCTCCCTGACTCCCCGCGAACGGGAGATCGTCGCCTACGTGGCCGCAGGCCGCCCCAACAAGGTCATCGCCATCGACCTGGGCATTTCGCTGCGCACGGTGGAGGCCCACCGCGCCCGCATTTTCGCCAAGCTGCAAGTCCGCCATGCCATGCAACTGGCTTGCCGGCTGTGCGAGCACGGGCGGTCGGGCGCGTCTCCGGTGCTGGGGGCGTCCGGCGCGCCCGGAGCTGGCGCGGGCCGCGAGGGCCCGCCCCGCCAGGGCCTGTCCCGCCAGCAAGAGCACCCGGGCCCAGCGGTCCACGAATACGCGCTGCTTCCCATGCCCCGGTTGGGCAGTGGCGTGCCAAGTCAGGTGCTGCATGAAGCGTCCGGACCGGAATACGGCCAGTATCAGGCGGGTCCCGCGCCACCTCAGTCCGATCCGGGCGCTGGCCTTGCGCGTGACGCCGGACCGTTTCTGCCTGGCGCCGATGCTGGCGTTTGATACGGGCTCTGATGCTGGTTTCCGTCGCCTGCCGCCGCTGAATCACGGTTGCGCGCGTCTCCACCTTTCGGCAATGCGTCGGTTGCCAGATGGGCTAGCTCAAAAGCATCGGGCCTGATGAACGAGATGTTCGTCAGGCCCGATGTCGGGAGCCAGGATTGCGCGGCAGCCCTAGCGGCCGCCGGCGGACGTCAAGGGCACTTCGGCGCTGCCGCCTTGGCCAGTTCGTCGATCGGATCCAGGTCCGGTTGGCGGGTCAGGTTGTAGTTCAGGTTGGGCGTCTGGCCGTCGATGGAGCGCACGCGCAGCACGTTGTTGGCGGCGACCACGAATTCGGCGCGGCCGTTGCCCTTGCTGTCCATCAGGATGACGCGCGAGGGGCGCTCGTCGGTGGCGTCCCAGCAGCCTTGCTCGGTTACCGGGGGGCCCTTCTTGGGGTCGTCTTCCAGGTAGGCCACGCGGCCGCGCCAGCGGCCGTTGGGCGCCAGGGTCAGCGTCACGCGCTGCGCCGTGCACTGCATGGCAGGCGAGAAGCACGGCAGGGTGCCCATGTAGGTCTGCGGTTGCGGCACCAGGTTGTGAGCGGCGGCGCTGGGCATGGCGGGGTTGGCAGCGACCGGGGTGCTTGCGATCGGCGCGCTGGTCGAGCCGTGCTCGGTTTCGGCCGGGACGGCCTGGCCGTCCTCGGTGGTCTGGCCGCCGGCGGCAGCCTGGGCGGCCTGGTTCTGGTTCTTGCGGGGGGCGTCGGGCTTGAGCGCGATCTGCACTTGCGATGGCGCGCGGATGACGCTGCGGTAGCCGGCGCCCGAGCCCTGGTATTGCGCGTCGGTGACGGTGCTTTCGGCCGGAGGATCGTAATAGCCTTCCGTCTTTTGTTGGGCACAGCCGGCCGCGAACAAGGCTGTGCCTGCAAGCAACCCCATGACGCTGAGTTGGCGGGAGCGGGTACCGATTTCTACGCGCGCGGTCATGGCAGCTTATCCGTGTGTTGAGTCTGTCTCCGATTTTACGCACTTATGCGAAGATTCGATACGTTCCCCTTAGCCGCTCTTGGGCATAGTCAACACTTTATGCACTATTTACGACATGACCGCCGCCGGTCCGCCTCGCGCAGCATCGCCAGCCTTGGCTGCGCCACCGTTGCGGTCTTGCGCGGCGTGGGCGGATGACGGCGATGCGGCATGTCTTCGATCTGCCCTTGGGCGTGTTCATCGCCCTGGCGGCGCTGGCGGGCCTGTTCGTCGGCAACTGGCTGACGCTGTTGACGCATCGCCTGCCGCGCATGATGGAACAGGAGTGGCAAGCCCACTGCCAGGATGCGGCCGGCAAGCCGCGGCCCGCGAGCCGCTACGGCTTGTGGTCGCCGCGCTCGCACTGTCCCGCCTGCGATGCGCCGGTGACCGGCTGGCGCCGGCTGCCGCTGTTGGGCTGGCTCATGCTGCGCGGGCGTTGCGGCGCTTGCGGCGCGGCCATAGGCTGGCGCTACCCCGCCATCGAATTGCTGACCTGCGCCTTGTTCGTTGCCTGCGCCTGGCGCTTCGGCGCCACGCCGCTGGCCTTGTCCGCCATGGGCCTGTCGGCCATGCTGGTGACGCTGGCCTGGATCGATTTCGAATCGACGCTGCTGCCCGATGTGTTGACGCAGCCGTTGCTTTGGGCCGGCCTGCTGGTCAATCTGTTCGACGCCTACACCAGCGTGCAGATGGCGGTGGCCGGCGCGGTCGCGGGCTATGTCTTCCTGTGGGTTATCTTTCATGTATTCCGCCTGCTGACCGGACGCGAGGGCATGGGTTACGGCGACTTCAAGCTGCTGGCCGCCCTGGGCGCATGGTTCGGGCTGGAGGCGCTGCCGACGCTGTTGCTGAGCGCATCGCTGCTGGGCGTGCTGATCGGCGGCGCGCTGACCCTGAGCGGGCGCGCCAGCCGCGGACAGCCGCTGCCCTTCGGCCCCTATCTCGCGCTGGCGGGCGTCGTGACGCTGCTGGTGGGCGGCGAACAGGGACTGGGACAGTTTTTGCAGTAGGGCGGGTCATGCCCTGCATGGGACGGACGGAATGTTGAAGATAGGTCTCACGGGCGGCATCGGATCGGGCAAGTCGCGGGTGGCGGACATGCTCGCCGAGTGGGGCGCCACGCTGGTCGATACCGACGAGATCGCGCGGGCGCTGACCGCCGCGGGCGGCGCGGCCATGCCCGCGATCGAACGCGAGTTCGGCCCGCGGGCGCTGACGCCCGACGGCGCGCTGGACCGCGCATGGATGCGCGAGCAGGCGTTCTCGGATCCGCAGGTGCGCCAGCGGCTGGAAGCCGTGCTGCATCCCATCATCGGCCGCGAAACCGAGAACCAGGCCGAGGCCGCAAGCGGCGTCTATCTGGTCTTCGTGGTGCCCTTGCTGGTGGAGTCGCTGCCACGCTGGCGTCCGCGCCTGGACCGCATCTGCGTGGTGGACTGCGACCCCGAGACGCAGGTGGCCAGGGTGCGCCAGCGCAGCGGGCTGACGGAGCCTGCCATCAGGCGTATCATGGCGGCACAGGCTGCGCGGGCAAGCCGGCTGGAAGTTGCCGACGACGTCATACTCAATGACGCGGGAACGACGCCGGAACAATTGCGCGCGCAGGCGAAGACCCTGCATGACCGCTGGCTGGCGCTGGCGAGCACGACGGGCCGGCAAGCCCCAGGTTGAGCCGGCACCCCTGAATAATATTGGCCCGCCGGCCAAACACAGATGGGCCTGTAAAAAAGCGTGATTGTTTACGAATATCCCTTCAATGAGCGCATCCGCGCTTATCTGCGGCTGGAGTACCTGTTCGACAGGCTCTTCTTCTTTGCCCGCGAGGGGGACTCACGCCAGCACCAGGTTGCCGTCACCTCCCTGTTCGACCTGCTGGACGCCTGCGAGCGCACCGACGTCAAAGGCGCGGTGCTGCAGGACCTGGAACGCCAGCGCATGGCGCTGGTCGGGCTGCGCGACCACCCCGGCGTGGCGCAGGATGCGCTTGAAGCCATGCTGCGCGAAATGGAAAAGGTGACGACGGCCTTGGCCGCGCCTGGCAAGACCGGGCAGTCCCTGCGTGAAAACGAATGGTTGACCAGCCTGCGCGGACGCCTGTCCGTGCCGGGCAGCGCCACGCAGGTCGACATGCCGTCGTACTTCGCCTGGCAGAACAAACCCGAGGCCGCCCGCTGCGCAGATCTTCAGGCCTGGGTGTCGCCCTTCATTCCTCTCTTCGACGGCCTGACCCTGGCCCTGCGGCTGCTGCGCGAATCCGGCCGCAAGTCGGACATCGTCGGCGAGCAGGGCGCCTACCAGCAGATGCTGGGCGGCAAGCAGTTCCAGCTGCTGCGGGTCTGGCTGGACCCCGCCCAGGGCGTATTTCCCGAGATCAGTGCCAATAAGTATATGATCTGGATACGTTTTTCCACCCAGGACGGCGAATTCAAGCCCCAGCAGGTGGCGCGCGACGTGCCCTTCCAGATGACCCTGTGCAATTCGTAGGATGGGTGGAGCGCGAGCGCCTCTGAGCAAGAACAAGATTGCCCAGCGCGCGTAACCGATCAGTAGTATCCGCAGGGAGCGGCAGTTGCCAGGCCCAAGAGTCGGATTCCCAAGAGATCGAGGACCATGTAACGGATTGCCTCTGCTGAACAATCGCGTTCAAGCGCAGGGGTCTCGCGCCCAGCCTGCCCCATCCCATATTCCTGTTGCGGCCAGTTTCAACTAGGGGTGGAGAGACTGGAAATCGAGACGGTCTAGTAGACAATACGGCTTTCTCCGCCAGTGCCGGAACTGTTCCATGCCCGATAGCCGTCCCGTATCTCCGCCCACCCGTTGGACCCGCCGCCGCATCGTCGGTCTGGCGCTCGTATTGCTGGTCGTGGCGGGCATCGCCTGGCTGGTGCTGCGGCCTGCGGCCAAGCCGGGCGGGGCGGGCGCGCGGCCGGGCGGCGGCAGGCCCCCGGCGGGCGCCATGGCAACGCCGGCGGTGCCGGTGCGCATCGCCACGGCCGCCAAGCAGGACATCGACATTTACCTGAAGTCGCTGGGCACCGTCACGGCCTACAACACCGTCACCGTGCGCAGCCGGGTCAGCGGCGAGCTGGTGGAAGTGGCATTCCAGGAAGGCCAGTACGTGAAGGCCGGCGACCTGCTGGCGCAGGTGGATCCGCGGGCCTTCCAGGTGGCGCTGGACCAGGCGCGCGGCACGCAGATGCAGAACCAGGCCCAGCTGGAGAACGCGCGGCGCGACCTGCAGCGCTATCAGGCGCTGTTCAAGCAGGACTCGATCGCCAAGCAGCAGGTCGACACCCAGGCGGCGCTGGTGCGCCAGTACGAAGGCACGGTCAAGAGCGACCAGGCCAATGTGGACAACGCCCGCCTGCAGCTGGACTACGCGCGAATCACGGCGCCGATCAGCGGCCGCCTGGGCTTGCGCCAGGTGGACCGCGGCAACCTGGTGTCCAGTTCCGATGCAAACGGCCTGGTGGTGATCACGCAGACCCAGCCGATCGCCGTGGTGTTCACGCTGCCCGAGACCCAGCTGCCCGAAGTGCGCGCCGAGCTCGCGGAGGGCAAGAAGCTGACCGTTGACGCCTACGACCGCGCCGACACCCGGCGCATCGCCACCGGCCAGCTGGAAACGCTGGACAACCAGATCGACGTGACCACCGGCACCCTGAAGATGAAGGCGCGTTTCGACAACGCCGACGACGCGCTCTTTCCGAATCAGTTCGTCAACGTGCGCCTGCATGTGCTGACGCGCAAGGACGTCACCGCCATGCCCACCGCCGCCGTCCAGCAGGGCTCGGCCGGCGCCTTCGTGTTTCTGGTGCAGCCGGACGATACCGTGCAGGTGCGCCAGGTGAAGCTGGGCGCGGTCAATAACGGCATGGTGGCCGTCAACGAAGGACTGCAGCCCGGCGACCGGGTAGTGGTCGAAGGCACCGACCGCCTGCGCGCGGGCGCCAAGGTGGAAGTGGTGGGCGGCGCTGACGCCGTCCCGGCCGCCAGCAGCAAGAATCTGGGCGCCGGCGCCCCGGCCGGCACCACGCCGCCGTCGAAGTAAGCCAGGAATTGCCGTGAGTCCGTCGCGCCTGTTCATTCTGCGTCCGGTGGCCACCACGCTGTCGATGGTGGCCATCCTGATCGCCGGTTTCATCGCCTACCGGCTACTGCCCGTTTCGGCCCTGCCGGAGGTGGACTATCCGACGATCCAGGTGGTGACGCTGTATCCGGGCGCCAGCCCCGATGTGATGACCTCGCTGGTGACCTCGCCGCTGGAGCGGCAGTTCGGGCAGATGCCGGGCCTGAACCAGATGTCTTCCACCAGTTCGGGCGGGGCGTCGGTCATCACGATGCAGTTCAACCTGAGCCTGCCGCTGGACGTGGCCGAGCAGCAGGTGCAGGCGGCGATCAATGCGGCATCGAACCTGCTGCCCAGCGACCTGCCGGTGCCGCCGACCTACAACAAGGTGAACCCGGCGGACGCGGCGGTGCTGACCCTGGCGATCACCTCGCCCACCATGCCGCTGCCGCAGGTGCGCGACTTGGTGGATACGCGCATCGCGCAGAAGCTGTCGCAGATCCCCGGCGTGGGCCTGGTCAGCGTGGCGGGCGGACAGCGGCCGGCGGTGCGGGTGCAGGTGAATCCGCAGGCGCTGGCGGCCAACGGCCTGTCGATGTCGGACCTGCGCACCGCCGTGGTCGGCGCCAACGTGAACCAGCCCAAGGGCAACCTGGACGGCCCGCTGCGCTCCACCACCATCAACGCCAACGACCAGCTCAAGACCCCCACCGACTACAACGACCTGATCATCGCGTACAAGAACAACGCGCCGCTGCGCCTGTCCGACGTGGCGCGGGCGGTGGAAGGCGCCGAGGACACGCGCCAGGCGGCCTGGGCCGGCGACAAGCCCGCCATCCTGCTCAACATCCAGCGCCAGCCGGGCGCCAACGTGATCGACGTGGTCAACCGGATCCAGACGCTGCTGCCGCAGCTGCGCGCCGCCTTGCCCGCGACCCTGGACGTGAGCGTGGTGTCCGACCGCACCCAGACCATCCGCGATTCGGTGGCCGACGTGCAGTTCGAAATGTTGCTGGCCGTGGCCCTGGTGGTCATGGTGACCTTCGTGTTCCTGCGCAGCGTGACGGCCACGCTGATCCCCAGCGTGGTCGTGCCGCTATCGCTGGTGGGCACCTTCGGCATCATGTACCTGGCCGGCTTCTCCATCAACAACCTGACCCTGATGGCGCTGACGATCGCCACGGGCTTCGTGGTGGACGACGCCATCGTCATGATCGAGAACATCGCCCGCCACATCGAAGAGGGCGAAACGCCGCTGCAGGCCGCGCTCAAGGGCGCCTCGCAGATCGGCTTCACGCTGATCTCGCTGACCTTTTCGCTGATCGCGGTGCTGATTCCGCTGCTCTTCATGACCGAAGTGGTCGGGCGGCTGTTCCGCGAGTTCGCCATCACGCTGGCGGTGTCCATCCTGATTTCGCTGGTGGTGTCGCTGACCTTGACGCCCATGATGTGCGCGCGCCTCTTGCGCGCCGAGTCCGAGCAGAAGCACGGCCGCTTCCATCAGTTCACGGGCGCCTTCATCGACCGCGTCATCGCCGGCTACGACCGCTGGCTGCAGGTCGTGCTGCGCCACCAGCCGCTGACCCTGATCGTGGCGCTGGCGACCTTCGCGCTGACCGTGCTGCTGTACATGGTGATCCCCAAGGGCTTCTTCCCGCAGCAGGACACCGGCCTGATCCAGGCCATCACCCAGGCGCCGCAGTCCATTTCCTTCCCGGCCATGGCCGAACGCCAGCGCGCCGCCGCCAGGCTGATCCTGGAGGATCCGGATGTGCAGGCCGTGTCCTCGTTCATCGGCGTGGACGGCAGCAACGCCACTCTCAGCGCGGGGCGCATGCAGATCGCGCTGAAGCCGCAGTCCGAGCGCAAGGGCGACCTGCGCACGGTGATGGGACGGCTGGAGCAGGCCCTGGCCAAGCAGGACGGCTTGACGGTCTACATGCAGCCGGTGCAGGACCTGACCATTGAGGACCGCGTCAGCCGCACGCAGTACCAGATGACGCTGTCCAACCCCGACCTGAAGGTGCTAAGCGAGTGGACTCCCAAGCTGGTGGAGCGCCTGCGGCAGGTGCGCGGCCTGAAGGACGTGACCGACGACCTGCAGGACGACGGCCTGCAGACCTGGGTCGAAATCGACCGCGACGCGGCCTCGCGCCTGGGCATCACGGCCGCGGTGATCGACGAGGCGCTCTACAACGCCTTCGGCCAGCGGCTGATCTCCACCATCTTCACGCAGTCCAACCAGTACCGCGTGGTGCTGGAGGTGCAGCCGCAGTTCCAGGTGACGCCGGCCTCGCTGGGCCAGATCCACGTGCCGACCTCGACCGGCGCGCAGGTGCCGCTGTCGTCGGTGGCGCACATCAGCGAAGGCAAGACCGTGCTGGCCGTGAACCGGCTGGACCAGTTCCCCATGGTGACGGTGTCCTTCAACCTGGCGCCGGGCGCCTCGCTGTCCGGCGCGGTGGTGGACATCGCCGCGGCGGAAGCCGACATCGGCCTGCCCGCCGGCGTCGAGACGCGCTTCCAGGGCGCGGCGCTGGCGTTCCAGAATTCGCTGTCCAGCACCTTGTGGCTGATCCTGGCCGCGGTGGTGACGATGTACATCGTGCTGGGCGTGCTGTACGAAAGCTACATCCACCCCATCACCATCCTGTCCACGCTGCCCTCGGCCGGGGTGGGAGCGCTGCTGGCGCTCCTGATCAGCGGCACCGAGCTGGACATGATAGGCATCATCGGCATCATCCTGCTGATCGGCATCGTGAAGAAGAACGCCATCATGATGATCGACTTCGCGCTGGACGCGGAGCGCAAGCGCGGCCTGAGCCCGCGCGCGGCCATCCATGAGGCGGCGCTGCTGCGCTTCCGGCCCATCCTGATGACCACGCTGGCGGCCCTGTTCGGCGCCTTGCCGCTGATGCTGTCGTCCGGCACCGGCGCGGAGCTGCGCCAGCCGCTGGGCCTGGTGATGGTGGGCGGCCTGCTGCTGTCGCAAGTGCTGACCCTGTTCACCACGCCGGTCATCTACCTGATGTTCGACCGCATGTCGCGCCGCTGGCGCGGCATGCGGCAGGCGGCGGAGGACGCGTCATGATCCTGTCGGCGCCCTTCATCGCCCGGCCGGTAGCGACCACGCTGCTGAGCCTGGCGATCGTGCTGGCAGGCATGCTGTCGTTCTTCCTGCTGCCGGTGGCGCCGCTGCCGCAGGTCGACATTCCCACTATTTCCGTGTCGGCCAGCCTGCCGGGCGCCAGCCCCGAGACCATGGCGTCCAGCGTGGCCACGCCGCTGGAACGCTCGCTGGGCAGCATCGCCGGCGTGACCGAGATGACGTCCAGCAGCTCGCAGGGCTCCACCCGCATCACGCTGCAGTTCGATCTGTCCCGCGACATCAACGGCGCGGCCCGCGACGTGCAGGCCGCCATCAACGCCGCGCGCTCGTTGCTGCCCACCAGCCTGCGCAGCAATCCCACGTACCACAAGGCCAATCCTTCCGCCGCGCCCATCATGACGCTGGCGCTGACCTCCGATACCCTCAGCCAGGGCCAGCTGTACGACATCGCCTCGACCATCGTGGCGCAGAAGCTGTCGCAGGTGGACGGCGTGGGCGAGGTGACGGTGGGCGGCAGCTCGCTGCCGGCGGTGCGCGTCACCGTGCTGCCGGGGGCGCTAGCCAACCGCGGCGTGTCGCTGGACCAACTGCGCACCACGCTGGCCAATGCCAACGCCAACCGCCCCAAGGGCGTGTTGCAGAACGACCGCTACCACTGGCAGATCATGGTCAGCGACCAGCTCAGCCGCGCCGAACAATACCGGCCGCTGATCGTCGCCTGGAAGGACGGCGCGCCGGTGCGCGTGTCGGACGTGGCCCGCGTCGAGGACTCGGTCGAGGACCTGTACCAGACCGGCTTCTTCAACGAGCGCAAGGCCATCCTGATGATCGTGCGGCGCCAGGCCGACGCCAACATCATCGAGACCGTGGATGCCGTGCGCGCCCAGCTCCCCATCCTGCAGGCGCTGATGCCGGCCGACGTCAACATGACGGTGGCGCAGGACCGCACGCCCAGCATCCGGGCCTCGCTGCACGAGGCCGAGCTGACGTTGATCATAGCCGTGGGCCTGGTGGTGCTGGTGGTGCTGCTGTTCCTGCGGCGCTGGCGCGCGGCCATCATTCCCAGCGTGGCCGTGCCGGTGTCGCTGATCGGCACGTTCTGCATCATGTATCTCTGCGGCTTCACGCTGAACACCATTTCGCTGATGGCGCTGATCGTGGCCACGGGCTTCGTGGTGGACGACGCCATCGTGGTGCTGGAAAACATCATGCGCCATGTGGAGCAGGGCATGTCGCCCATGCGCGCGGCGCTGCGCGGCTCGCGCGAAGTGGGCTTCACGGTGCTGTCCATGAGCCTGTCGCTGGTGGCGGTGTTCATCCCCATCCTGCTGATGGGCGGAGTGGTCGGACGGCTGTTCCGCGAGTTCGCGGTGACGCTGTCGGCCGCCATCATGGTGTCGCTGGTGGTGTCGCTGACCCTGACGCCGATGATGTGCGCGCGCCTCTTGCGCCACGAACCCAAGGAGCAGAAGCCGCCCGGGCGGCTGGCGTGCTGGTCCGAGCGCGGCTTCGAAGCCATGCTGGACGGCTACCGCAGCAGCCTGCGCTGGGCGCTGACGCACAGCCGCCTGATGATGCTGATCCTGGCGGCGGCCGTGGGCCTGAACCTCTATCTGTACACGGCCGTGCCCAAGGGCTTTTTCCCGCAGCAGGACACCGGCCAGTTGCTGGGCTTTTTCCGCGTCGACCAGGGCACCTCGTTCCAGGCCACGCTGCCCAAGCTGGAGGCGCTGCGCAAGGTGGTGCTGGCGGATCCGGCGGTGCAGAGCATGACGGGCTACGCGGGCGGGCGCGGCGGCAGCAACAGCAGCTTCATGCAGATACAGCTGAAACCGCTGGAGCAGCGCCAGGTCTCCGCGGACGTGGTCATCAACCGGCTGCGCGGCAAGCTGCAGAACATGCCCGGCGCGCGCATGTTCCTGGTGTCGCAGCAGGACATCCGGATCGGCGGGCGCGCCAGCCAGGGTTCGTACGACTACACGCTGATGTCGGGCGACCTGCAATTGCTGCGGACCTGGATGCCCAAGGTGCAGCAGGCGATGGCCCAGATTCCCGAGATCACCGATGTGGACACGGACGTCGAGGACAAGGGCCGCCAGATCAACTTGGTGATCGACCGCGAGGCCGCGACCCGGCTGGGCGTGAGCATGGCCACCATTTCCACGGTGCTGAACAATTCCTTCAGCCAGCGCCAGGTCTCGGTGATGTACGGCCCGCTGAACCAGTACCACGTGGTGCTGGGCGTGGATCCCAAGTTCGCGCAGGACATCGAATCGCTCCGGCAGGTCGAGGTCATCACCGCGTCCGGCGCGCGCGTGCCGCTGTCGGCGTTCACCAGCCTGGAGAACGCCAACGCGCCCCTGAGCGTGCAGCACCAGGGCCTGTTCGTGGCCGACACGGTGTCGTTCAGCCTGGCGCCCGGCGTGTCGCTGGGCCAGGCCACCAACGCCATCGACGCGGCGGTGGCGCGCATCGGCCTGCCGTCGGACCAGATCCAGGCCGGCTTCCAGGGCACGGCCGCCGCCCTGCAGCAGACGCTGGCGCAGCAGCCCTGGCTGATCCTGGCGGCGCTGGTCACCATGTACATCGTGCTGGGCATCCTGTACGAGAGCTTCGTCCATCCGCTGACGATCCTGTCCACCTTGCCCTCGGCCGGCCTGGGCGCGCTGCTGGCGCTGCTGCTGGTGCGCTACGACTTCACGCTGATCGCGCTGATCGGGGTGTTCCTGCTGATCGGCATCGTCAAGAAGAACGCCATCATGATGGTGGACTTCGCGCTGGAGGCCGAGCGCACCCAGGGCATGAGCCCGCGCGACGCGATTTTCCAGGCCTGCCTGACGCGCTTCCGCCCCATCATGATGACGACCATGGCCGCCATCTTCGGCGCGCTGCCGCTGGTGCTGGCCACCGGCGCCGGCGTCGAGATGCGCCAGCCTCTGGGCATTACCATCGTCGGCGGCCTGGTCCTGAGCCAGATCCTTACGCTGTACACCACGCCCGTGGTCTATCTTTACCTGGACCGCTTCCGCCTGTGGGCCGCGCGCAGGCGCGAATCCAAGGGCGAGGCTCCCGCTTCCATAGAACCCACATGATGCGCAACGCCAAGTTTGTCCCGACCATCCCCTTTCTGCGCGGCGCCGTCGCGGCGGCGCTGTGCGCGCTGCTGGGCGCGTGCGCGGTCGGCCCCGACTACCAGCGCCCGGCGCTGGACCTGGGCGCAGCCTACAAGGAAGGCCAGGGCCAGGTCGAAGGCTGGAAGCCTGCGCAGCCCCAGGACGAGGCCGATCGCGGCGAATGGTGGCGGGTCTACGACGACGCCACGCTCAACGGCCTGGTGGCGCGCCTGAACCAGTCGAACCAGACCGTCGCCCAGGCCGAGGCCAACTACCGGCAGGCGCAGGCCCTGGTGCGCGGCGCGCGCGCCGGTTTCTTCCCCACGGTGGGCGCGGGCGCGGGCATGACGCGTTCGGGCAGCGGCGGCGGCCAGGGCGGCTCCTCCTCGTCGTCGTCCGGCGGTAACGTCTCGAACCAGTATTCGCTGACCGGCAGCGTCAGCTGGGAAGTGGACCTGTGGGGCCGCGTGCGGCGCAGCGTGGAATCGTCGGAAGCCAGCGCCGCGGCCAGCCTGGCCGACCTGGGCGCCACGCGCCTGAGCGCGCAGGCCGCGCTGGTGCAGGCCTATCTGCAACTGCGCGTGCTGGACGAGCAGAAGCGCCTGCTGGACGCCACCGTGGCGGCCTATGAAAAGTCCCTGCAATTGACGCAGAACCGCTATGCCGTGGGCGTGGCCGGCCAGGCCGACGTGGCCGTGGCGCGCACCCAGCTGGAAAGCACGCGCGCGCAGTCCATCGACCTGGACTGGCAGCGCGGCCAGCTCGAACACGCCATCGCCGTGCTGATGGGGCAGGCGCCGTCGCAGTTCAGCCTGCCGCCCGCGGTGTTCGCGCTGCAATTGCCGCAGATTCCGGTGGGCCTGCCGTCCGAGCTGCTGGAGCGCCGGCCCGACGTGGCCGCGGCCGAACGCCGCGCGGCGGCGGCCAATGCGCAGATCGGCGTGGCGCAGGCCGCGTGGTTCCCCAATCTGACGCTGTCCGCCGACGGCGGCTTTCGCAACGGCCAGTTCGCGGAGCTGCTGACCGCGCCGGCGCGCTTCTGGTCACTGGGGCCGGCGCTGGCGCTGACCATCTTCGACGGCGGCGCGCGCGAGGCGCAGGTGGAGCAGGCCCGCGCGTCCTATGACGCGCAGGCGGCGGCGTACCGCCAGACCGCGCTGACCGGACTGCGCGAGGTCGAGGACTACCTGATCCAGTTGCGCGTCATGGAGAATGAACAGGTGGTGCAGCGCCGCGCGCTGGAATCGGCGCGCGAATCGCTGCGGCTGATACAGAACCAGTACAAGGCCGGCCTGGTCGACTACCTGAGCGTGGCTGTGGTGGATGCCACCGCGCTCAGCAGCGAACGCAATGCGCTGAGCCTGTTGGGCAACCGCCTGGCCGCCAGCGTCAACCTGATCGTGGCCCTGGGCGGCGGCTGGAACGACCTGCCCGCCGCAGGAGTCCAGGCGAAGGCGGACAGCCCGGCCGACGCAGCCGCCGCGGCGCCCGCGCAGCGCTGAGCTTGCGCGCTGGGTAGGCGCGCTGGCGCATCCTCGCGAAGGAGCGCCAGCGGCTTCTCAGCCGCGCGGCAGGAAGGCGACTACCAGCCAGGCCGCCGCCGCCGGCACCGCGAACACCAGCAGCAGGATCGGCAGTTCCTCGCGCACCGTGTAGCCGGCGCGCGTGACACCGACCCACATATTGACGACCGACATCAGCAGCCACGCGGGCAGGAACAGCTTGGCGGCGGCGATGGAGCCGGCCGTGTCGCCGCCCCATTGCTTGCCGAAGAGGGCGAACACGGCCAGCAGCAGCAGGCCTCCGACGATGGTCAACAACACGTGCATGGCGCCGCTCCTACTTGGTGGTGTAGCCGCCGTTGATCAGCACCGTCTGGCCGGTGATCCACCAGCCGTCCGACACCAGGAAGCGGATGAAGGGCACCACGTCCTCGATGTCGGTCAGCCCGGTCTTGGAGAACGGCGACAGCGCCGCCGCGGTCTTGTGGTACGCCACCGCGTCGGCGCCTTCGGCCGGATAGAAGAACGGCGTGTCCATGGGGCCGGGGCCCACCGCCGTCACGGAAATGCCGCGCGCGCCGTATTCCTTGGAGGCGGCGCGGGTGTAGTGCTCCACCGGCGCCTTGGTGCCCGCATAGGCCGCGTAGAAAGGCGTGTACGCGCCCAGCAGCGAAGTCACCAGCGTGCAGATCTTGCCGTTGTCGTTGACGTGGCGGCCGGCTTCCTTCAGGAAGAAGAAGGCGGACTTGGAATTCACCGCCGCCATCTCGTCGTATTCCGCTTCGGTGATTTCGGTGAAGGGCTTCTTCAGCACCTTGCCGACGGTGTTGATCGCGATGTCCGGTCGGCCCACCGCGGCCACCGCGTCGGCGAACAGCTTTTCCATCGCGCCGGCCGAGCTCAGGTCGGCCTGCAAGGCGATGCCCTGCGCGCCGGCCGCCTTGATGGCGGCAACCGTCGCGTCCGCGTCGGCCTTGGTGGCGGCGCTGTTGTAGTGCACCGCTACCGCACGTGCACCCTGTTGCGCCAGATCGCGCGCGATCAGTCCGCCCAGGTTCTTCGCGCCGCCCGCGATGATGACGGTTTTGCCTTTGATTCCGTGGTCTGCCATGGTCCTCTCCGCTATCGGGCCGCCGGATGCGAGCCCTAGTGCAGACGATGATATATTCCAAAAAATCCGCATAAAACAGCTATTTCTGGCTACTCTATCCAGAAATAACGAACAGTGAGGCTCGCCCTCGCAGAAGGCCCCGTTCCATGGACCGCATAGACCTGTTCCGGGTGTACGCCCGCGTCGTCGAGTGCGCGAACTTCTCGCGCGCGGCGGACACGCTGGGCCTGCCACGCTCCACCGTATCGGCCGCCGTGCAGGAGCTGGAGGGCCGGCTGGGGACGCGGCTGCTGAACCGCACCACGCGGCAGGTCGCGCCGACTCAGGAAGGCGCGGCCTTCTACGAACGCTGCCTGCGCCTGGTGGCGGACATGGAAGAAGCCGAGAACCTCTTTCGCCACGCGTCGGTGGGCCCCGGCGGCATGCTGCGCATCGACGTGCCGGGGCGCGTGGGCCGTCTGATCGTGGCCCCGGCGCTGCCGGCATTTCTTGAGGCCTATCCGCAGATCGACGTCACGCTGGGCGTGACGGATCGCGCCGTCAACCTGATCGAGGAAGGGGTGGATTGCGTGCTGCGGGTTGGCGTGCTGCCGGACTCGGGCCTGGTGGCCCGGCCGCTGGGCATGCTGCAGCTGATCAATGTGGCCAGTCCGGACTATCTGGCGCGCCATGGCGTGCCGGCGGCGCCGGAAGACCTGGCGGCGGGCCACGCTTGCGTGAACTACGCCTCGCCGTCGACCGGCAGGCTGGCGCCCTGGGAGTGGCTGGACGGCGGCGTGCCGCGCAGCGTGCAGTTGCGCGGGCGGGTTACCGTCAACAGCGCCGAAGCCTATATCGCCTGCTGCGTCGCCGGGCTGGGCCTGATCCAGATCCCCGCCTATGACGTGCAGCCGCAGATCGCCGCGGGCGAGCTGGTCGAGGTCATGCCGGAGTACCGGCCCGCGCCCATGCCCATGACCTTGCTCTATCCGCAGCGGCGGCCGCCGTCGCGACGGGTGCAGGTGTTTGGCGACTGGCTGGAAGCGCTGCTGCAGCCAGTCTGCGGCATGCGCTGAGGGCAGGAAAAAAGGCCGGCCGTCGCGCTGACGGGCCGGCCTGGCCGGGACCAGCTCTCTATAAGAACTACAGCTGGATCGCCGACAGGTCCGGGCGCCGCAGGTGCCAGTCGGTCGCGCCCTGGAAGGCCATGCCGATGCGGCCCAGCGCGTCTTCACCGTTGGGCTTGCCCAGCAGCTGCACGCCGATGGGCAGGCCGTCCGCGGTGAAGCCGGCGGGCAGTGCCAGCCCCGAGGCGTTGACGTAATTGCCGGGCCGGGTGAATGCCGCCAGCGGCGTGGCGGCCTCGTCCACTTCCTCCAGCGGGCAGGCGGCAAACGGCAGGCAGGGCGCCAGGACCGCGTCGAAGTCGCGCATCCAGTCCTGCCAGGCCGCGCAGGCGCGGGCATGGGCTTGCAGCGCCAGCACGTAGTCGGCGGCGCCGGTGTGCTTGCCGCCGAGCACGCGGGCGCGCACGTAGCGGCCCAGCGGCAGGCTGTCGTCCTCGATGTAGTCGCGATGCTGGGCATAGGCTTCGGCCGCGATGATCAGGCCGTTGCGCAGCATCATGTCGTGGAAGTCGAAGGGGAAGGGCGCTTCCACGAATTCCGCGCCCAGGTCCGCCAGCGCGCGCTGCGTGTCGTCCAGGGCACCCTGTACCGCCGCGTCGATGGCGATGGGGTACTGCGCCTGCGGCATGACGGCGATGCGAGTGCCGGCAAGGGGTTTCGCGCCCGCGCGCAGCTCGCGGTAGCGGTAAGCGGGGATGCCGCGCGTCACGGGATCGCGTGCGTCGGGCCCGGACATGGCAGCGGTCAGCAGCAGCGCATCGCGGGTGTCGCGGGTCAGCGGGCCGATGGAGTCCAGCGTGTGCGACAGCGCCACCGCGCCGTACAGGCTGATGAGACCGCGCGTGGTCTTCAGGCCGGTGATGCCGTTGAGCGCGGCGGGGATGCGCACCGAGCCGCCGGTGTCAGAACCCAGCGCGGCGGGCGCCAAGCCTGCGGCCACCGCCACGCCCGAGCCGCTGGACGAACCGCCGGGGATGCGGGCGCGCACCAGATCCCAGGGATTGCGCGGCGTGCCCATGACGGGGTTGGTGCCCCAGCCGCCGAAGGCGAACTCGACCATGTGGGTCTTGCCCAGTACCACCATGCCGGCGTCGATCAGGCGGGTCACGGCGGTGGCGGTGGTCTCGCTGCGGCGCTCGCGCCAGGCTTGGGAGCCTGCCGTGGTGACCTGGCCTTCGATGTCGCACAGATCCTTGACGGCCACGGGCAGGCCGTCGAGCGGGCCGAGCAGGCCGTAGCCCGCGCGGCGGCGCGCGTCGGCGGCTTCGGCCAGGCGCAGCGCGCCCGCGTGGTCGACGCTGACGTAGGCGCCCAGCGCCGGGTTGGCGCGGTCGATGCGGTCCAGGTAGTGCCGCGCCAGCTCCACCGAGCTGTAGCGGCCGTCGGCCAGGCCCTGCGCAAGTTCGCCGAGCGTGGCAAATGCAATGTCAGACATGTTTTCCTCGGGTGATGTCAGCGCGGCGCGCGGGCTGCCGCGCGCCGCCTTCCTGCCTGCGCGATCAGCGCTTGTTCCAGTCGGGGGCGGGGTACACCGGCTTTTGCGTGGCCACGTCGGCCGGCCAGACCGGGACCATGCCCTTGCCCGGCAGCAGTTGCACCACGGGGAAAGGCATCAAGAGCTGCTTGCCCGTTTCGTCGATGGCGTAGGGGCCCGCCATGACGGTGAGCTTGCCGGACAGGTCCAGCGAGGCCTTCTTCAGCGCGGCGGCGTCGGTGTTGCCGGCTTGCTTGACGATTTCCTCGGTCAACGCGCCTGCGCCGTAGGCCAGCGCGGTCTGGAAGTCGGGCGGGAACTCGGCCTTGGGGAAGCGCTGGTCATAGGCGGCGGCGAACTGCTCGCGCGTCATGCCGGCGTTGACCTTCCAGTTGATCGCGGGGTGGTAGTTGGTGTGGCTGTAGATGTAGTTGGAATCCGCGCCGATGGCCTGGAATTGCGGGGTCGACGCATACACCATGAAGACATACGGGAAGTTGATGTCCAGCTGCTTCATCTGGCGCGTCATGCTGATCAGGTCGCCCTCGTACGAGGTCGGCACCAGCGCTTCGGCGCCGGCCGCGCGGGCCTTTTGCAGGATGGTGCTGAAGTCCTTCTGGCCCTTGGGGTACTTCTCGAACAGCACGACCTGCATGCCGTTCTTGGTGGCCTGTTCCTTGCCGCCTTCGGCCAGGCCCGCCGGGAACGGCTCGTCCGAATACAGGATGGCGACCTTCTTCACGCCCTGGTTGGCGGCCAGCTCCATGTTGGCGCGCAGCATCGCCGACACGGGCATCTGCGTGCCCGACACCATGTTCTTGAAGCCCTGCTTGTACAGGTCGTCGCTGGCGGCGGACCAGACCATCATGTACTTGCCCAGGCGCTCGGTGACGGTGGCGGCCGCGGCGGTCAGGGTAGAGCCGAAGGGCGCGAACACCAGATCCACTTTTTCATCGACAATCAGGCGTTCGTAAACGCGCGTCACCATCTGCTTGTCGCTGCGGTCGTCCAGCTTGACCAGTTCGACCGGGTACTTCTTGCCTTTGACTTCGATGCCGCCGCGGCGGTTGACGTCGTCGACCCACAGTTCGACGCCGCGCACGCCCGACTGCGAGGCCAGCGCGAAACTGCCGGTGGACGACACAGTCATGCCGACCCGGATCTTGTCCGAAGTCTGGGCGGCGCCCAGGGCAGGGGTCAGGGCGGCGACGGCAAGGGCCAGCGCCGGTAAGCGGAACAGCCAGGGTTTAGCGTGCATGGGAGGTCTCCTATCGTTTTTGGTATGCGGCCCCGCGTGCCGTGGCGGACCAGCGGACATGGGCCAGGTGCTGGGCAATGTTTGCTCAACACGCGAGATAGCGTATAACAAATAGGCATGGAGCGCACGCCTTGAATAAATTGAATTACCGACAGACTGAAATGCTGTGGGCCATCGTCATGGCCGGATCGATCAGCGGCGCCGCCCGGTTGCTGAATATTTCCCAGCCGGCGGTCAGCCGGATGCTGGCCCACACCGAAAAGGCAATGGGCGTGACGCTCTTCGAGCGGGTCCGCGGCAAGCTCCGGCCGACCTCGCAAGTGCAGAGCCTGTTTGAGGAAATCGAGAAAACCCAGCGCATGATGCAGCGCGTCAACGACCTGGCCGACGCGCTGGCGGAACACGGCACCGGGGTGTTGCGGCTGGCGTCCATTCCGAGCCTGGCCCAGTTCCTGGTGCCGCGCGCCGTGGCGCGCTTCCAACAGCGCCATCCGGAGCTGCTGCTGCGGCTGAACACGACCGCGCTGCCCACGCTGATCACTGATGTGCTGCAGGGCGAAGCCGAGCTGGGGCTGGTGGTGATGCAGGCCGATCACCCCTTTTTGACCTCGCAGCCGCTGCACGTGGGGCGCATGGTGGCCGCCATTCCCAAGGCGCATCCGCTGGCGGGGCGCGCCGAGGTAAGCCTGGCCGACCTGTCGCCGCATCCGCACATCGTGGTGGGCACGCGCATGCCCTTCGGCATGCTGGTGCTGGGCGCCTTCGAGCAGGCCGGCCTGCCGTGCCGCATGTGCGCCGACGTGCCCTGGAGCCAGCTGGCCTGCGCCCTGGTGAATGCCGGGGTGGGCATCGCCATCGTCGACGAATTCACCGTCATGCAGAACACCATGCCGGACGTGGTCATCGTGCCGCTGGCAGAGCGCATTCCGCTGAACATCTCGGCCGTCTACGCCAGCAACCGCGAGCCCTCGCCCATTGCGCTGGAGTTCATCAAGGAGCTGCGCGGGGTGCTCGCGGAGGCCTTTCCAGTCCAAAATAAGGGTTAGTCCTTAACTTGCAGTTATGGTTTGAACTGGTCATAATCGCCTCCAAATAAAGCGGCCGCCCAACCCGGAAGCGGCCCGGAGGAAGACATATGAGCAGCAGTCCCGTCCTGGCGGCGGGCGCCGCCTCGCATCGCGCGCAGGATCAGCGCGCCTTGCGGTTGCGCACCCGCATCGCCGTCATCGTCTTTGCCGCCCTGGCCGCGGGCCTGGCCCTGATCCCCATGGCCACGTCGAACATCTCGTTCGCGTTCTACCTGATGCTGTGGATCACCATGGCCAGCGCCATGAACATCTGCGTCGGCTTCACGGGCTACCTGCCGTTCGGCTATGTGGTGTTCTATGGGGTGGGCTCGTACGCCACCGGCATCTGCTACAAGATCCTGGGCTGGCCCATCCTGCCATCGCTGCTGGCGGCGGGCGGCGTGGGCGTGGCGATCGCGCTGCTGCTGGCGCCCACGCTGCGCCTGCGCGGGGTGTACTTCGGCATCGTCAGCCTGGCGCTGGCCACCATCGTCAAGCTGGTGATCTCCAACCTGCCGCAGTCCTTCACGGGCGGCAGCATGGGCATCATCCTGTCCAACGCGAACAATCCCACGCACAGCTACTACGCCATGCTGGCCGTGATGGGCGCCACCCTGGCCACCGTCACCTGGCTGTCGGTGTCCAGCCTGGGCCGCGCGCTCAAGGCCATCCGCGACGACGACGGCGCGGCCGCCTGCGTCGGCATCCACGTGCCCAACACCCGGCTCAAGGCCTGGCTGCTGGCGGCGCTGTTCCCGGCGCTGGCCGGCGGCATCGAGGCCTGGTACACCAACGTGGTGGATCCGGAATACGCCTTCCACGTGCTGATCACCGCCAAGAGCATCATCTACGCGATGGCGGGCGGCTTCGGCACCATCCTCGGGCCGGTCGTCGGCACGCTGGCGCTGCTGGGCATCGACCACGTGATCTGGCAGAAATTCCCGGTGGTGAACCTGCTGCTGCTGGGCCTGATCATCGTGCTGCTGATGCTGTTCCTGCCGCGCGGGATCGTCGGCAGCCTGATCAAACGCAAGCCGCAACTGCGCCGCTACATCGCCTGAGGAACCGCCATGACCGGACTGATTATCCAAGGGCTGATCAACGGCCTGATCCTGGGCGCCATCTACGGCCTGATCGGCGTGGGGCTGAACGTGATCTTCGGCGTGCTGCGCGTGGTCAACTTCGCGCACGGCGAATTCCTGGTGCTGGGCGCGTACTTCGCCTTCTACCTGATGGAGTACGCCGGCATCAACCCGCTGGTGGCGCTGCCGCTGGCGTTCGCCGCCTTCTTCCTGGCGGGCTATCTGCTGTATTTCGTGCTGATTCCGCGCCTGTCCAAGGCGGACGACCCCGAGATCAGCTCGCTGCTGCTGATGTTCGGCGTGTCCATCATGCTGGGCGCCATCATGCTGCTGGTGTTCGACGCCGACGCGCGCTCGCTGCCGTATGAAGTCGAGCCCGTGTTCCTGAAGTTCGGCCCGGTGCTGATCCCGACCGTGCGCCTCCTGGCGCTGGTCATCGCGCTGGCCATCATCGGCGCGCTGACGGCGTTCCTGTACCGCAGCCAGCTGGGCAAGGCGCTGCGCGCCATCATCATGAACCGCGACGCGGTGCGCATCGTGGGCATCAACGCGGAACGGCTGTCGGCCGTGGCCTTCGGGCTGGGCATCGGCCTGGCCGCCGCCAGCGGCGTGCTGGTGGCGATGGTGTTCCCCTCGTTCTCGCCGTTCATGGGCAACGACTACACCCTGATCGGCTTCATCGTCATCGTGCTGGGCGGCCTGGGCCATCCGGTGGGGGCGCTGGTGGGCGCGCTGTTGTTCGGCGTCACGGAGCAGGTGTCGGTGGTGTTCTTCAATCCTTCCATCGCCACCATCTGCGGCTTCACGCTCATGGTCGCCACCATCTTCATCCGTCCCAGCGGCCTGTTCGGCCGCCAGGCCTTGCGCTGAAAGGAGCCTGACACATGTTGAAAGTCAGCAATCTCAAGAAGCGCTTCGGCGGGCTGGTGGCCTTGCAGGGCGTGGACCTGGACGTGCCGCGCGGTTCGATCCTGGGCGTCATCGGCATGAACGGGTCGGGCAAGACCACCATGCTCAACTGCATCAACGGCATCTACACGCCGGACGAGGGCCGCATCGAACTCGACGGCCAGAACATCGCCGGCCGGCAGATCCATGAAGTCGCCCGGCTGGGCGTGGGCCGAACCTTCCAGGTGCCGCGCATCTTCCGCCAGCTGACCCTGCTGGACAACCTGGAAGTCGCGCAGCAGCAGACCGGCCGCAGCGCCGACGAGCGCTATGCGCAATCCGAGTACTGGCTGCACAAGGTGGAACTGCACCGGCTGCGGCACAACTACGCGGAGGAGCTGTCCGGCGGGCAGCAGAAGCTGGTGGAGCTGGCGCGCATCATGGTGGCGCGCCCCAAGGTGGTGCTGCTGGACGAACCCTTCGCCGGCGTCAATCCGGCGCTGGCGCAGCTGCTGATCTCGGTCATCCGCGAACTGCCAGGTGAGCACGACTGCTCGGTGGTGCTGGTGTCGCACGACCTGACCTCGATCTACCAGCTGTCCCACCACATCATCGTCATGAACGAAGGCGCCATCCTCAGCCAGGGCAACGCCGAGCAAGTGCGCGCCGACCCGCGCGTGGTCGAAGCCTATCTGGGAGCCTGACATGAGCACGTCGATACTCGCGCTGGAAGACGTGACCGTGGCCTACCACGGCGACATCACCATCCTGAACCACGTCAACATCCAGGCGCGCGCGGGCAAGGTGACGGGCGTCATCGGCCCCAACGGCGCCGGCAAGTCCACGGTGTTGAAGACCATGTTCGGCTTCCTGCCGCCGCGCACCGGCCGCATCACGCTGCGCGGCGCCGACATCAGCGCGCAGCCTTCGCACGAGCGCGCGCGCCATGGCGTGGCCTTCGTGCCGCAGCACCGCAGCCTGTTCGGCGAATTGTCGGTGCACGACAATCTGCTGCTGGGCTGCTGGCCGTTCCGCAAGGACAAGACGCGCGTGCGCCAGCGCATCGATTCGGTCTATGACCGCTTCCCGATCCTGGCGCAGAAGCGCGACGACCCGGTTTCCAGCATGAGCGGCGGGCAGCAGCGCTTCGTCGAGTTCGGCCGGGCCTTGCTGATCGAGCCCTCCGTCATCCTGCTGGACGAGCCCACCGCCATGCTGGCGCCCAAGATCTCCAAGGAGATCTATACGCTGATCCGCGGCTTTGCCGACGAAGGCATGACGGTGGTGTTGGTGGACCAGAACGTGCGCCGCTGCGCGGAGGTGTCCGACTATATGTATATCCTGGAATTGGGCCGCAACAAGGCCGAGGGCGGACGCGAAGCCTTCGACGACGGCGGCGGCCTGCGCGAGATGGTCGCGTCCTGGATGGATTACAAGATCGATTGACCGCGGGTCAAAGCGGCCGTCCCAGCCGCTTTTCGACCTGGCGCTTTTCCCATTGGGGACCGAACAGCCGGTATGGCGCGTAGACCCGGACGGCATGCGCCGCCAGGGCCAGCCCCAGGCCCAGCATCGCCCAGTATGACCACATGCGGTGGGGCGAGGTCAGCAGGTTGATTGCGTACAGCGCCACAGCGATCAGCGCGTACCGCAGGCAGGCCACATAGAAGCCGCGCAAGGCGCGCACGTGGGCAAAGGCTTCCTGTTCCGCCTCTTCGGCGGCCGTCATCGTCGTATCCATTTCCGTTTTCTCCGGGTTCAGGGTGGAAAAATCGACTTCAAAGACCGAGGCAATGGACTTGAGCGTTTCCACGCTCGCGGGTTGGCCCGCTTCGATGCGCTGGATGGTCCTGGCGCTCAAGCCGCTGGCCTGGGCCAGCTGCTGCTGGGACCATCCGCGCTTGAGGCGCAGCTTTTGAATCAACATGGTTCGATTCCCATTGGTTCGGAGTCACCAAGGTAGCCCAAAGGGTGGCGCAGCGATACGACAGGGGCACGACACGGGCACGACAGCGGGGCGACGGGCGCGCTTTGGATCAGTGTTTCAGCGTCCAGTCATCCAGCCGCAGCCCGGGCACGCGGGAAAATTCACGGGTGTTGTTGGTAACAAGTACCAGGCCGCGCGAACGGGTGTGGCCGGCGATCATGGCGTCGTAGGGGCCGATGGGCGTTCCGGCGCGCGCCAGTTCCGCGCGAAGCTGACCGGAATCCGCTGCCGCGTCGTGGTCATAGTCGAGCACTTCCAGGCGTTTCAGGAAGCCGTCGACCACGGCGTGATTGCGCGTGGGGGTGGCGGACTTTTCAGCGCCGTAGGCGAGCTCCATGGCGGTGATCGCGCTGATGCATAGCTGGCCCTGCCGTCGGTTGAAGGCTTGCTGCACTGCGTCCGGCTTGTTCTTGATGGTGAAGATGCAGGTGTTCGTGTCGAGCACGAACTTCAGGGGCATGGGAGGCCTCCTGCTCTGGCCACGGGCTGATCGCGGTCGTTGAGAAAGTCGGCCGTGACCGATTCGCCTGCGAACCAGGCGTCCCAGGAACTATCGGCGGGCGTCGGGGCTGGCCGTTGATTGAAGGCAGCGCCATGTCGCGGCGTCGGACTGACGAGCCGGGCGGTGGCTTTTCGCAGGCCCTCGTCGATGCCATGACGTGCTTTGTAGTAAGGCGCTTTGTAGGCGGATCTTGATTTCATCGTGCTCTCCTCAACAGGAATATGACGCCAGGTTTTATAGCGCGCCCGGTAATGCCTGCCTATGACGGCTTACCGCAGGGCGCTACCAGCCTGGTTCGGCTTGGGCCGGGTTTCGCGCTGTTGCGGGCGGTGGTCGGACCCGGCAGATCTGTTCGCGTGGCGCCGCCGCCACGCCCGTCCGGCTTTGCATTCCTTGACGCTCCGGCGCTGTGTGCCTTGCGCTAATCTGGCTGCGCCACCATCACCTGGCGGGGCCCATGCCATGACCTTTCTTGCTAGCGCCAACCTGCTGCGCCGCCGCGACGGGCACGAAGCCCGCGTCACCTATGTCGAGCTGTTCTTCGACCTGGTGTACGTTTTCGCGGTCACCCAGATATCCCATGGCCTGCTGCACGACCTGACCCTGATGGGCGCGCTGCACTCGCTGGTGCTGTGGTTCGCCGTCTGGCTGGGCTGGCAGTACACCTGCTGGGTCACCAACTGGTTCGACCCCGACGCCGTGCCCATGCGCGTCATGCTGTTCGCGGTGATGCTGGCCGGCCTGGTCTTCGGCGCGGCGCTGCCCGGCGCCTTCGGCGCCAGCGGGCTGGTGTTCGCCGTCAGCTATGCGCTGATCCAGGTGGGCCGCACGCTGTTCATCGTGCTGCACCTGGGAAGCGCCCATCCGCTGGCGCCGAACTTCCGCCGCATGCTGGCCTGGCTGTGCGTGTCGGCGGTCTTGTGGATCGCGGGCGGGCTGGCCCAGGACGGCACGCGCTTGGCTCTATGGGCGCTGGCGGTGGCCTGCGAATACCTGTCGCCCATGATCGGTTTCCGTTTTCCCGGCCTGGGCCGTTCCAGCACGCGTGAATGGACCATCGAGGGCGGCCACCTGGCCGAGCGTTGCCAGCTGTTCGTGATCGTGGCGCTGGGCGAAACCCTGCTCATCAGTGGCGCCACGCTGGCCGATCTGGAGCGCTGGGACGCGCCCGCGCTGATCGCCTTGCTGGCGGCCTTCCTGGGCACGGCCGCCATGTGGTGGGTGTACTTCGACACCAGCAGCCGCGACGGCAGCGAAGCCATCGTGCATTCCGACGATCCGGGCCGTATCGGCGCGTGGTTTCACTACGTGCACGTCATCCTGATTGCCGGCGTGATCGTGTCGGCCGTGGCCAACGAATTGGTCATCCTGCATCCGGACGGGCGCATCGCCATGCCGGCGGCTGCGGCGCTGATCGGCGGCCCGGCGCTATACCTGGCGGGCAACGGCATCTACAAGACGGTGGTCTATGGCCGCTTTCCGCTGTCGCACTTGGCGGGGCTGGTGTTGCTGGCCGTGCTGGCGCCCGTCGCCTTTGTGACCGACAACCTCATGGTGGGCGGTTTGACCACGCTGATCATGATCCTGGTGGCGGCCTGGGAAAGCGTGTCGCGGCGCAAGGCGCATGCCGGCGTTCCGCAAGGGATCGCGGAATAGCGTCGATCCGGTAAGGGCGGGGCCAGGGGGCTGCCCCTGCCCGGGAGAGGGTGGATGCGCCAGCCAAGCAGGCTGGCAAGCAGTCAGACGGCCGGCGGCTTTCAGCAAGCGCGCCGCGCCGTTCAGATCAGCCCGCGTATTCCCGCGATGCCATGCGCGCCGTGGCGCAACGCCTGCGACACGGTCTGGGTGGACTGGCCGCCCAGCGCGAACACCGGAATGCCGGCGTCGCGGTTACCTGCCACGAAGCCTTCCCAGCCCAGCGTCGGGGCGCCGGGGTGGCTGGGGGTGTCCAGCACTGGGCCCAGCACCGCGAAGTCGGCGCCGATTTCGCGCGCATGGACGACCTGGGCGTTGTCGTGGGCGGACACGCCGACCAGCGCGCCGGCCGGCAATTCGGGGCGGCCCGTCAGCTTGGCGGCATCGGCCGTGCGCAGATGCACGCCGTCCGCCTCGCGCCACCAGGCGGCGGGATGGACGCTGTTGACCAGCAGCCGGGCGCCCGCGGCGCGGCAGCGCTTGTGCACCTGTTGCAGCACTTCATGCAGCGAAGGCGCGGCCACGCCGTCCGGCCATTGCGGCTCGCGCAGCTGCACCAGCTTCACGCCGCGCGCCAGCGCCGCTTCCAGCCTGCCCAGGAAGGCGGCCACGCCGGCCCGCGAACCCACGGAGCTGATGCCGTAGGAGGTGGGCAGTTGCAGCCAGCGCAGCGGGGGCAGGGTGGCGGGCAGCAGGTCGCCCACCGAGGCTGCCTGCGCGGGGTCGACCCATTCCAGGCGCTGGTTTTCCAGGCTGCGCGGCTCGCCTTCCCAGCCGGTGACGTGGCAGAACGCCAGGCGCACCGTGGTGTGGGGATAGGCGTGCACATAGGTGACCCAGGGGCGCGACTGCGTGACGCGGATGCCGATTTCTTCCTGCAATTCGCGCGCCAGGGCTTGCAGCACCGTTTCGCCGGGTTCGAGCTTGCCGCCGGGCAGCTCCCACCAGCCGGCCCAGGGCTTGCCTTCGGGGCGTTGCCCCAGCAGCAGCATGCCGTCCGGACGCAGGATCAGGCCGGCGGCGACGTCGACGATCTTTTCAGACATGGCGGGCCGCCCAATCGCGCGCGAACTGATAAGCCACGCGGCCGGAACGCGAGCCGCGCTCGATGGTCCATTGCAGCGCCTCGGTGCGCGACGGTTCGATCTGCGCTTCCGGGCAGCCCAGCTCGCGCAGCCAGTGGTAGACGATGTCCAGGTAGTCGTCCTGCTTGAAGGGGTAGAACGACAGCCACAGGCCGAAGCGCTCGGACAGCGAGATCTTTTCCTCGACGGTTTCGCCGGGATGGATTTCGCCGTCGGGCTGGTGCTTGGCCGCCAGGTTCTCGCTCATGTATTCCGGCATCAGGTGGCGCCGGTTGGACGTGGCGTAGATCAGCACGTTGTCGCCCGAAGCCGAGACCGAACCGTCCAGCACCGACTTCAGCGCCTTGTAGCCGGCTTCGCCTTCCTCGAACGACAGGTCGTCGCAGAACACGATGTAGCGTTCGGGACGGGCGGCGACCAGCTCGACGATGTCGGCCAGGTCGCCCAGATCCGATTTGTCCACTTCGATCAGGCGCAGTCCGCGGTCGCCATAGGCGGCCAGCATGGCCTTGACCAGCGAGCTCTTGCCGGTGCCTCGGGCGCCGGTCATGAGCACGTTGTTGGCCGGCTTCTTTTCCAGGAACTGCCGGGTGTTGCGGTCGATGATGCCCTTCTGGCGCTCGATGTGCTGAAGGTCCTCCATGTCGATGCGCGCTACGTGGCGCACGGCGTCCAGCCAGCCGCGGGCGCCGCGCTTGCGCCAGCGGTAGGCGTGGGCGGTCCAGTCGATCTCGGGCATGGGGGGCGGAAGCCAGGCTTCCAACTGCGCCAGCACGCGCTCGGCGCGCTGGATGAGGGTGGAAAACTCGGTTGCGGTCACGTCTGAATTCCCGGAAGTTTCGGATCAGGAGCGGTAGTCGGCGTTGATCGACACGTATTCGTGCGAGAAGTCGCAGGTGTAGACCGTGTCGCTGACCTGGCCGCGGCCCAGCGCGATGCGCACCTGGATCTCGGCCTGCTTCATCACGCGCTGGCCGTCGGCTTCCTGGTAGGCGGGGTTGCGGCCGCCGTCCTTGGCCACCAGCACGTCGTCCAGCCACAGGCGGATGTTGGACACGTCCAGGTCGTCGATGCCGGCGTAGCCGACCGCGGCCAGGATGCGGCCCAGATTGGGGTCCGAGGCGAAGAAGGCGGTCTTGACCAGCGGCGAATGGGCCACCGCGTACGCCACCTTGAGCGCTTCATCGGTGGTGCCGGCCTCTTCCACGCGGATGGTCATGAACTTGGTGGCGCCTTCGGCGTCGCGCACGATCTTGGTCGCCAGTTCCAGCGCCGCGGCCGTCAGGGCTGCGCGCACGGCGGCGTAGGCCGGATCGGATTCGGCATTCACTTCGACGCCCGACTTGCCGGTGGCGGCGATGATGAAGGAGTCGTTGGTGGACGTGTCGCCGTCAACCGTGATGCGGTTGAACGAAGCGTCGGCGATCTCGCCGGCCAGCTTGGACAGCAGCGGCTGGGCGATGCCGGCGTCGGTGGCCAGGAAGCTCAGCATGGTAGCCATGTTGGGCCGGATCATGCCGGCGCCCTTGCTGATGCCGGTGAAGGTGACGGTCTTGCCGTCGATCTGGACCTTGGTCGAAGAGATCTTCGGCAGGGTGTCGGTGGTCATGATGCCGTGGGCGGCGCTGAACCAGTGGTCGGCGCCCAGGTTGGCGATGGCGGCGGGCAGGCCGGCGACCAGGCGGTCCAGCGGCAGCGGTTCCAGGATGACGCCGGTGGAGAAGGGCAGGACTTCGGCGGCGGGCACGCCCAGCAGCTTGCCCAGCGCGGCGCAGGTGTCCTTGGCCTTTTGCAGGCCTTCCTCGCCGGTGCCGGCGTTGGCATTGCCGGTATTAATGACCAGGGCGCTGATCGGGCCGCCGGCGGCCAGATGGGCCTGGCAGACCTGCACGGGCGCGGCGCAGAAGCGGTTGCGCGTGAACACGCCCGCGACGCTGGTGCCGGGGGCGAAGCGGAATACGGTCAGATCGCGTCGGTTGGCCTTGCGGATGCCGGCCTCGGTGACGCCGATTTCAACGCCGGCAACAGGAAAAATTTCGGACTCGGAGGGGATCTGCAGGTTAACGGCCATGACTTCGTCTCATGAAATGAGCAGGACGGAATCGCCGCCAGGCGAGGCGGCGCGCGGGGGAAAGCTTTGTATTATCCCACCGGTTTGGGACAGCGGCAGGTCAGGGGCCGATCCGCATGTCCGCGACGTCCAGCACGCCGGCCTCGCGGTTGCCGAGCACGCTGCGCACGGCGCCGTCCGGGGCCTGCAGCACGGACTTCCCTGCCGGCACGTCTTCGCCGCCAGCGCGGCGCGCCGAACGGCCGCGCGACGGCGAGAACAGCAGGTCGCCCGGCTGGGCGCCCGGCAGGCGCGGGTTGGCCGCCAGCACCCGGGTGCCGGGCGGATAGGTCATGTCGCCCAACACGGTTTCGCGCGCCAGCAGGCCTTCGAAGCCCAGCATGCGGCGCTGGCCGTCCAGCTGCATGTCCACTTTCAGCAGGGGCATGCGGGCCACGTCCAGCGCCTCGCTGCCGTCGGTGCGCAGCAGCCAGCGCGGCGCGTCGGTGGCGGCGCCGTTGTTCAGGACTTTCAGCCAGGCGCCCGGCGGGACGGGCTGCTGGTCCAGGGTGTTGCCGATGGCCAGGTGGCAGCTGGCAAAGCGCGGGTGTCCGTCGCGCAGCACGAATTCAAGCCGGTGTCCGTGCGCGCACAGCCAGCCCTCCTGGGCCTGGTCGCGCGCGATTTCTACAGACAGGGTTTCCGCCTGCTTGCTGCTGGCGGGATAGCGGAAGATGCGCGTGGCCGACAGGCCCTGGATCGAGAGGGGCTGGGTCTCGGGAAAGACAGCCAGGTCGAACGAAGCGAGATCGCCCGGGACGGCAAGGCTGAGCACGGTGCCGGCCGGCATGTCCACGCCGGACAGCTGGGTGGCCTGGGCCAGCACGGTCTTGCGCTCGGCGTCGGCCTCGGCGTTTTGCCGGGCCGAGAACCACAGGCTGAATTGTTGATAGGGGAAGATCGCGCCGATGATCGCCAGGAAGGCCATCAGGATGGCGCCGCCGCGCCGGTGGTCGGCCAGCCATTCCCGGGCGCTGCGGGTGGTGGCCAGCACGGCCAGCCAGGTCAGCAGCGTGGCCAGGCAGGCCAGCGACGCAGCCATCAGCACGTAGAAATTACCGCCAGGGAGGGAAACCGGAATCATGGCGGCAATTATGCGCCAATCCGCAAGCGGACAAGGGCGCTTGCGGAGGGTCAGGCCTTGGCGGATTCCGAGCGGGTGGCCACTACTTGCAGCTTCAATTCGCCCAGCGCCTGGAACAGCGCATTGCGGGTGCTTTCGGGCAGGTCGCCGAACATGGACTTGACCCAGGACTCGTGGGCGCGGGCCATGCGGGCGAAGCTCTTCTTGCCCAGCGGCGTGAGCTTGATGAGCGAACTGCGGCGGTCGGATTCGACCTTGGTGCGCACCACCAGGCCTTCCTTTTCCAGCTGGTCGGTGATGCCGGTGATGTTGCCGTTGGTGACCATCATGTGGCGCGACAGTTCGCCCATCTTCATGCCCTTGGGCGCGCGCTGCAATTGCGCCATCAGGTCGAAGCGCGGCAGGGTGGTGTCGAATTCATTGCGCAGGCGGCTGCGGATCTCGCTTTCGACGAGATTGGCGCAGGTCAGCATGCGCAGCCACAGGCGCAGCGCGTGGTGGTCGTCGGGCGCGGCGCGGGATTCCAGGTCGGGAGTGTCGGTCATGGCTGTGGAAATTACCGGGAATGAGGGGCGGGCGCCAGACCCATTTGATCGAAGATCGCGCGGGTCAGCGGGCTGCTGGGATCGTTGAGCGTCAGCACGATGTCGTAATGGTTCGTGCCGGGCATGGGCACATATTGCCCGGGAAAGTCGCGCTCGCGCCAGGCGGCAAGATAATCGTCGCTCTGGCGCTTGAATTCGGCGGTCTCGCTTTCGCCGTAGCTGACAATGAGCGGACAGCCCGTCTGCGGCAGGCGCAGCGCCGGGCTGTTGCGGATGGCGTCGGCTTCGCTCATGCGCATCCATTCATTGATATGGGTGTGCACCAGCGGGCGCAGGTCGAACAGGCCGGACAGCGGCGCGGCGCCGCGGACCACGTCGGGCGGCACTTCATAGCTGGCATGCCAGCCTCCCGCCAGCAACGCGCCCACCAGATGCCCGCCGGCCGAGCTGCCGCAGACATGGATGCGCGCGGGATCGCCGCCGTATTCGGCGATGTGGCGGTGTATCCAGGCCAGCGCGCGCCGGTTCTGGTCCACGATGCGGTCCAGCGTGACGGCGGGCGCAAGCGAATAATTGACGGAGACCACCACGGCGCCGGCTTGCGTGAACGCGGGCGCCATGCTGCTGGAATCGTCCTTGGACAGCAGGCGCCAGTAGCCGCCGTGGATGAAGACGAACACCGGCGCGTTGCGCGCGCCCGTGGCCGCGGGAAAGATGTCGAGCAGTTCGTCGGCGTGGTCGCCGAAGGGCACGTCCAGCGCGCAGGCCAGCGACTGCCGCGCCGCGGCGCTCTCGTCGGCGTATTTCTTGAGTATCGGGTGGATGTCGGGTACTGTCGCGCGAGCGTTGTACTGGACATCCAGCGCGGCGCGATCATAGTTTCGGTAGAGGGTAACCATGGCGGTAGCTTATTAGTAAAAACCCTTTGGTAAAAACCCTAGACTTGTTTTGCCGAATACTTTAAACCTAAACTATGAAGCACGCCAGCCTTGGCTGTGCCGCAAGAAGTCTTTCGAATCGCGATTTTAAAAAGAACACCCTCTGCGCGGGCTCGCGCACGGAGCACACCACCATGCGTTTGATCACTTCCCTTCTGGCTGCCGCCGCCCTGGTGCCGGCCCTGGCCAGCGCCGACACGATCAAGGTCGGCATCGCCAACGACATCTCCGGCCCGTTCTCCGCCCTGGGCGCCGAAGCCCGCGACGGTTTCAACCTGGCCATCAAGCAGCTGGGCAGCAAGCTGGGCGGACAGCCCGCCGAATTCGTGCAGACCGACATGGGCGGCAACCCCGACCAGGCCCGCCAGCTGGTCACGCGCTACATCCAGCGCGACAAGGTCGATTTCTTCACCGGCCCCATCGGCTCGAACGTGGCGCTGGCCGTGGGCCCCGCGCTGTTCGCGGCCAAGGTGCCGTACCTGTCGAACAACCCCGGCCCCAGCCAGTTCGCCGGCGCGCAGTGCAATCCGTACTGGTTCGGCACGTCCTACCAGAACGACGCCTTCCATGAAGCGGCCGGCAAGGTCGCGGCGGACCGCGGCTTCAAGAAGATGTTCATCATGGCCCCGGACTATCCGGCCGGCAAGGATGCTCTCAACGGCTTCAAGCGCGGCTACAAGACCGCTCCGGGCGACGAGGTCTACACCAAGCTCGGCCAGATCGACTACGCCGCCGAGCTGGCGCAGATCCGCGCCGCCAAGCCTGACGCCGTCTATATCTTCCTGCCGGGCGGCATGGGCATCAACTTCGTCAAGCAGTTCGTCTCGACCGGCCTGGCGCAAAGCGTCAAGCTGATCGGCCCGGGCTTCTCCGCCGACGAGGATGTGATCCAGGCCGTGGGCGAACCCATGCTGGGCATGTACAACACGGCGCAGTGGGCGCATGACCTGGACGTGCCGCAGAACAAGACCTTCGTCGAAGCCTTCCGCAAGGAATACAACGGCCGCTATCCCTCGGTGTATGCCGCCCAGGCCTACGACGTGATCATGGCCATGGACGCCGCCGTCAAGCAGGCCGGCGGCAAGGCCTCCGACCGCGAAGCCATCGTGCGCGCGCTGGAAAAAGCCGACTACCCCTCGGTGCGCGGCAGCTTCACCTACGGCAAGAACCACTACCCCATCCAGTCCTATTACCTGCGCGTCGTCGACAAGGACGGCAGCGGTCGCATCACCAACAAGCTGGTGGGCAAGGTGTTCGACAAGTACCAGGACGTGTACGTCGGCGAGTGCAAGTTGTAGACCACCCCCGAAGCGCTGCGCGCTTCCCCCTCAAGGGGGCATGCCTGCGGACCGGCGGAGCCGGATCCGCGGCATCTGGATCGGGTGCACCTCTGCACGTGCGGCGCTGGGTGCGCCAGCGCGATGCGCAAACAGATGGCTTTAGTGATTAAGCCGCGAGCCAGGCCATCGGCACTTCGCGGCAGGGGGAAGTTTTCATGACGTTTACGCTGATCGTCGAGCAATTGCTGAACGGTCTGCAGTTTGGGTTGATGTTGTTTCTGATCGCGGCCGGGCTGACCCTGGTGTTCGGCATCATGGACATCATGAATCTGGCTCACGGCTCGCTCTACATGGCCGGCGCCTATGTCGCCGCCGAAACCATGCAGCGCACAGGTTCATTCACCGCCGCCGTCCTGGTGGCGGCCGTCGCCACCGGCATCGTCGGCGTGGTGCTGGAACTGACGCTGATCCGCCGCCTGGCGCTGCGCGACCACCTGGCCCAGGTGCTGGGCACCTACGCCGTCATTCTTATCGCCAACGATCTGGTCAAGATGATCTGGGGGCCTGCCCCGGTCATGCTGAACATGCCGGCCGCGCTGTCCGGCCCGGTCCGGCTGCTGCCCGATCTGCTCTATCCCGCCTACCGCCTGATGATCATCGTGTTCGGCGTGGCCGCCGCCGCGGGCCTGTACTGGTTCGTGACGCGCACCCGCGCGGGCGTGCTGGTGCGGGCGGGCGCGTCCAACCGCCAGATGGCCACGCTGATGGGCGTGCGCGTGCCGCTGCTGTTCCTGGGCGTGTTCGTGCTGGGCGCCATGCTGGCCGCGGTGGCCGGCGCCTTGCTCGGCCCGATCACCTCGGTGCAGGTGGGCATGGGCGAGGAAATCCTGATCCTGGTGCTGGTATGCATCGTCATCGGCGGCATCGGCTCGATCCGCGGCGCCTTCGTCGGCGCGCTGCTGGTGGGCATGGTCGACACCGCCGGGCGGGCCTTCCTGCCCATGCTGCTGCGCCAGGTCTTTTCCCCGGCGGTGGCTTCCAGCGTCGGACCGACGCTGGCCGCCATCGCCATCTATGTATTGATGGCGGCAGTGCTGGTGTTCCGGCCCTCCGGCCTGTTTCCGGCGCGGGGTTGAGCATGAAATCCACGATCTGGACCGTGGTCCTGCTGGCCGCGCTGGCGGTCTTCCCGTTGGTGGCGCCGGCGCTGGGCCTGGACTTCTACATTTCCTTCGTGCGGCGCGTGCTGATCTACGCGCTGGCGGCGACCAGCCTGAACCTGATCCTGGGTTACGGCGGCATGGTGGCGCTGGGGCACGCGGCCTTCTTCGGCGCGGGCGCCTATGCGGTCGGCATCCTGGCCATGTCGGGCGTCACGTCCGCGCTGGTCTCGTGGCCGGTGGCCATGCTGCTGGCGGGGCTGCTGGCCTGCATCACGGGGGCGATTTCGCTGCGCACGCGCGGCGTGTACTTCATCATGATCACGCTGGCGTTCGCGCAGATGCTGTTCTACATCTTCATTTCGCTGCGCCAGTACGGCGGCGAGGACGGCTTGAACCTGCCGGGCTATTCCAGCCTGCCGGGCCTCGACCTGGCCAATGACGTCAGCTTCTATTACCTGGTGCTGGCGCTGTTCGCGCTGATCATGTGGGTGTTCGGACGCGTGGTGGCTTCGCGCTTCGGCACCGCGCTGCAAGGCATACGCGAGAACGAGTCGCGCATGGAATCCATGGGCTACCCGGTGTACCGCGTCAAGCTCATGGCCTTCACGCTGAGCGGCGCCGTGGCCGGATTGGCCGGCGCGCTGCTGGCCAACCACAACCTCTTCATCTCGCCCAGCCTGATGCACTGGACCCAGTCGGCCAACCTGCTGATCATGGTGCTGGTGGGCGGCATCGGCCTGCGCTATGGCGGCGTGGCGGGCGCCGTGGTCATGCTGACCCTGGAGGAAGTGCTGCGCCTGTGGACCGAATATTGGCACCTGCCCCTGGGCGTGCTGCTGTTGTGCGTGGTGTTCGGCGCGCCGCGCGGCCTGGTCGGGCTGTTCGGCCCCCTGTTCAGCGGCCGCGCCGCCGCACCCCAATCCGGCAAGGTGGGATCATGAACGCTACCGTTACGCCGGCCCTGCAGGCATCCGGACTGGTGCGCCGCTTCGGCGCGCTGGTCGCCACCGACAACGTGTCGCTGTCCTTGAACCCGGGCGAGATCCACGCCCTGATCGGTCCCAACGGCGCGGGTAAATCCACTCTGATCCACCTGCTGTCCGGCACGCTCACGGCCGATTCGGGCACGCTGAAGGTGGGCGGGCGCGACGTCACTGGCATGAACGCCCACCAGCGCGTTTCCGCCGGCCTGTCGCGGTCCTACCAGATCACCAACATCTTCAAGCAGTCCACGGTGCTGGACAACCTGGTACTGGCGGTGCAGGCGCACGCGGGCAGCAGCTTCCGCTTCTGGAAGCCGCGCGCGGCCGAGTCGGCGCTGTATGAACAGGCGCGCGAACTGGCGCGGGAATGCGCCATCGACGCCAGCCTGCTGGAGCGTCCGGCGGGAACCCTGCCGCACGGCGAACAGCGCAAGGTGGAGTTTGCGCTGGCGCTGGCCGCAAGGCCCGACGTGCTGCTGCTGGACGAGCCGATGGCGGGCATGGGCCCCGACGAAACCGTGCGCCTGACCGAATTGATCGAATCCATGCGCGGCCGCGCCGCCATGCTGCTGGTCGAACACGACATGCAGGCGGTGTTCCGCCTGGCCGACCGCCTGTCGGTGCTGGTGTACGGCCGCGTCATCGCGACCGGCACCCCCGACGAAATCCGCGCCAACCCGGAAGTGCGGCAGGCCTATCTGGGCGACGAGGAGACCGCGTGATGCTGACCATCGAATCCGCCAAGAGCGGCTACGGCGCCAGCCAGGTGCTGTTCGGCGTGGACCTGCAGATCGGCGCGGGCCAGGTCGTGACCCTGCTGGGCCGCAACGGCATGGGCAAGACCACGCTGCTGCGCACCCTGTTCGGCCAGTTGCCCCTGCGCGGCGGCAAGATCCAGTTCGCGGGCCAGGACATCAGCGGCTGGAGCCCGGACCGCATCGCCCGGATCGGCATGGCCATCGTGCCGGAAGGGCGCCAGTGTTTTCCCAACCTGACGGTGCGCGAACACCTGACGGCTTTCGTCGGCGCCCGCAACCCGGACATCGGCGAACCCTGGACGCCCGAGCGCGTGTTCGAACTCTTCCCCCGCCTGCATGAGCGCGCCCGCAACATGGGCAACCAACTCTCGGGCGGCGAGCAGCAGATGCTGGCCATCGGCCGCGCGCTGGTCACCAATCCCCGCTTGCTGATCCTGGACGAGGCCACCGAAGGCCTGGCGCCGAAGATCCGCGAGGAAATCTGGAATTGCCTGGCGCGCCTGCGCCAGGCCGGGCAGACCATCCTGGTCATCGACAAGTACGTCGAGCGCTTGCTGAGCCTGGCCGACCGCCACGTGATCCTGGAGCGCGGCAAGGTGGTGTGGACGGGCGACTCCCAGGCCCTGGACGCGGACCGCGGCCTGTGGGAACGCTACCTGGGCGTGTAGCGAGAAAGCTGCAATGGCTGGCGGCAACTGCCGCCAGCGATGATATAAAAAGCAATAAATCGACATTTATATTGCAGTAGTGCAACTTAAGACGCCCTGACGTCTTACAAGCGTTTGCTCCTGTTTCAATTGGAACCGCTGTTCTCTACACTTGTCGCGCCGGACGTGCCGCGTGGGTACGCCCGTAAACAGGCTCAGGGCTGAACAAGCGGGGCAAGCGCGCGGCAACAAGTTGTCACACAACCGGAGCCTGCTCACGCGTCCCCTTTTTACGCACGTTACGTCTTATCAAGCAGTAAGGAAGACTTTGCATGGCGAAATGGGGTTTGCGCAGAAAATCGTTGATGGCGCTGCTGCTGGCGTGCCTGGTCGCCCTGGCGCCGGCGGCCCTGATCGGCTGGCAGGTGCTGGACGGGGTGCGGGAGCACTTCGGGCGGGCTTTCTCCGACAATTTCACGCAACTGAACCGCCAGCGCATCCTGGCGCCGGTGTCCCGCGAACTGGCCTTGTCCCAGCGGCTGGCCGATAGCGAAGTCACGCGCCGCTGGCTGCGCCACGAAAGCGATCCGGCCGCCCGCGAGCTGTTCTTCCGCGAAGCCGACGGCTACCGCCGCGATCTGCTGGGACGAGCCTACTTCATCGCCAGCGCCGCCACCGGCAACTATTACTTCAACGACGACCAGCCCCTGTCCGAAGCGCCGCGCTACACGCTGAGCAAGAGCGCGGCCGACGACGCCTGGTTCTACCTGACGCTGGCGTCGCCGGCCAAGTACAACATCAACGTCAACCCGGACCTGAAGCTCCAGACCACCAAGGTCTGGATCAACGTCCAGGTGCGCGATGGCGACCGCGTCATCGGCCTGACCGGCGCCGGCCTGGACGTGGGCGGTTTCCTGCGCGACTTCGTCAACAGCGGCCAGCCGGGAGTCACCCCCATCATCGTCGACGAGGAAGGGGCCATCCAGGCGCACATGGACGCCTCGCTCATCGCCTACAACTCGGGCGCGGCGGGCGCGGGCGCCAGCCGCAGCCTGGTGTTCAACCTGCTGGACGGCGGCGTGGGGCGCGACGAGCTGGCCGCCGCCATGAAGGCGGCGCGGGCCGACCCGCAGTCGGTGCAATCCGCCTGGGTCAAGATGGACGGCATCCGCCAGCTGGTTTCCGTGGCTTACATGCCGGAACTGCACTGGCACGTGCTGACCGTGGTGGACCTGGGCGCGGCCCGGGTGCTGGACACGGACTGGCTCTGGCCGGCCGCCATCGGCCTGGTGGTGCTGTTCGCGGCCATGCTGCTGTGCTTCGGATACGCGATCGAGCGCCTGATGCTGCGCCCCTTGCGCCGCCTGCAGCAGTCGGCGCGGGCGATTGCCGACGGCAGCTACGACGTGCGCCTGCCGCCCGGCGGCCAAGACGAGATCGGCGACCTCAGCCGCGCCTTCGGCGTCATGGCCGACAAGGTGCGCCAGCACACTGCCGAACTGGAGACCAAGGTGCGCGAGCGCACCTCCGAACTCGAAGACGCCAACCGCGCCATGGCCGCGGCGCACAAGAAGATCGACGATTCCATCGACTACGCCAGCCTGATCCAGCGCGCCATCCTGCCGGACCGCCAGCTGACCCAGTCGCTAGGCGCGCATCATTTCGTGCTGTGGAAGCCGCGCGACGTGGTGGGCGGCGACTTTTACGTGTTCCGTTCCGACGGCGCGAATTGCCTGCTGGGCATCATGGACTGCGCAGGCCATGGCGTGCCGGGCGCGCTGATGACCATGCTGGCCCGCGCCGCCATCGACCTGGCGATTTCCGAGGCCGGGCCGGCCGATCCCGCCGCCATCCTGACCCGCACCGACGGCGCCATCCGCGCCATGCTTGCGGATGCGCAATTGCCGCGCGCGCTGGCCACGAATACCGATGCGGCCCTGGTTTATATTGACCGCCAGGCCGGCCGGCTGCGCTATGCGGGCGCCAAGATCAGCCTGTACGCGAGCAACGGTGATGCCCTGCGCGAGGTGCCGGGCGGCAAGCGGGCGCTGGGGGACAAGCGCACCGAGACCTACGAAAACATCGAGCTGGCGATGGAGCCGGGCTGGACCTATTACCTGGTCACGGACGGGTTCCTGGACCAGGCGGGAGGCGAGCACGGCTTCGGCTTCGGCAATACGCGGTTCGCGGACATGCTCAAGACGCACGCGCGCCGGCCGTTAACCGAACAGGCCGCAGCTTTTACCCAGGCGTTGGCCGAGTACCAAGGCGGACAGCCGCAGCGTGATGACATCACCCTGCTGTCGTTCCGTTTCGAATAAACGTTATCAGGGCGGTTACCCCCATGAATGCCTCCGATCTCTACGCGTTGGGCGAACGGTTCAACCAGAATCGCACCCTGTTGTGCTTCAACGGACCGATATCCCGCAGCCTGATCGAGGAAATCGGCAACGCGCTCAAGAACTACCTGAACGCCGAGCACGTGCGGCCGGCCGAGGCCATGGACGTGTTCTCGGTCTATATCGAGATGATCCAGAACATCCGCCAGTACGCCGCCCTGCACGACGACGTGGACGCCTCGGCCACCGTGGTGATCGGCCGCCGCGACGAAAGCCGCTACGTGGTGTCCGCGGGCAATCTGGTCAAGTCCGAGGACGGCGAGTCGCTGGTGGCTCGCATCAAGGAACTGGCGACGCTGGACAAGGCGGCGTTGAAGGCCGAGTACAAGGCGCAGCTGCACAAGCCGCGCGCCCAGGGCGTCGCCTCGGGTGCGGGCCTGGGGCTGATCGACATCGCCCGCCGGGCCGGCGCCCCGCTGGAAGCCAGCCTGACGCCCGCCGCGGCGCCGGGACAGGCGTTCTTCAGCCTGAGCGTCGTGGTCTGAAGGCGCGCCTGTCCAAGAAATATATCTGGAGCAATTGATGAACGATTTGAATATTCCCGGGACCCAGTCCACGCCCGCCATCACCGCCGACTCCGCCGCCGGCGTGCTGGCGATGCGCGGCGACTCCTATCCCGAGAATTCCTTCGAACTTTTCGGCCCGGTCATCGAATGGGTCGAGGCCTACCTGCTGGGCGGCGCCGCGCCCCTCAAGCTGGAACTGGAACTGCTGTACCTGAACACCAGCAGCATCAAGTCCGTCATGGACATCTTCGATGTGCTGGAGGCGGCTCACGGCAAGGGGCGCGAAGTCAGCGTCACCTGGTTCTACGACATGCGCAATGAGCGTGTCGGCGAACTGGCCGAGGAGTTCAAGGAAGACTGCACCTTTCCGTTCTCCGTCGTCGGCCGCCAATGAAACCCGACGCCGCCCAGCTGGACAAGCGCATCGCCGAATTGCTGGCGGACCCGGCCTATCAAGGCCATCCGTTGCACGAAGCGCTGGAAGCGCTCTGGCGGCATACGGCCGAGCAGATGGCGCGCATCGAGCGCGTGACCCAACTGTCGGACGCCTACCAGAGCATGGCGCACGAGCGCGAGCTGGGCCTGTGCGACCGGTTCGACCGGCAGCTGCGGCGTCTGACGCGCATCGCGCGCATCTCTGACCACTATCAGAGCATGATGCGGGACCTGAATTCGGCGCTGCTGGAAACCTCCAACCGCGATCCCCTGACGGGCCTGCTGAATCGGCGCGCCCTGATGGAAATGGTCAAGCAGGAGGTCCTGCGCGTTTCCCGCGGCGGCTTGCCTTTTGTCGTGGCGATGCTGGACGTGGATCACTTCAAGTCGGTCAACGACCGCTACGGCCATGAAACGGGCGACCGCGCGCTGGTCGAGCTGGCCGGCGCGCTGGGCCAGAATCTGCGCGAATACGATCTGTGCGGCCGCTGGGGCGGCGAGGAATTCCTGGTGCTGTTGCCCAGCACGCAACCCGAGGACGCCCAGCGTGTCATGGACAGGCTGGTCGGCGCGGTGCGCGCCTTGGCGATCGCGGTGGGTGACAACGTATTGAGATTGACGGTCAGCGTAGGCATGGCATACCACCAGTTGGGAGAGACCTTCTCTGAAACGCTCAGCCGCGCGGACCAGGCCTTGTACCTGGCCAAGCAGGACGGACGCGACCGCGTCGAACTCGGGTTTCCGAAGCGCTGAATGAAACCGGATCAGCTGTTATCCGGCATGGAGCCCCATATGCTTGATTCTTATCCAGGCGTTACCGGCGAGCGCCCACAAGGCGCCGCATGGCATTCGGGCACCTACCTGGCTGCCATGGATCGGGCGCTGCTGCTGTTCGATTTCGACCCGGCAGGCTCCCTGTTGAATGCCAACGCCAACTTCCTGGCCCTGATGGGCTATGCCCGCGAAGAGGCTCTGGACCTGCGCCACGACATGCTGTGCGACAGCATGGACGAAGGCAAGGGCATCGTCGGCGGCGAACAGGTATGGGCCAGGCTGCTGGGCGGGAAGCACTTCACCGGCACCTGCCGCTACCGCAAGCGCGACGGCGGCTTCGTCTGGATCGAAGCCACCTACATGCCGATCGCCGATGAAAGCGGCGAGGTCGTCCGCATTTCCATCATTTCGCGCAAGTCCATCGCGGATGCCGACCGCCAGGAGGAAATCCGCCTGCTGCTGCTGGGCATCAACGAAACCGGCAACGCCGTGGCGGTGTCGGGCCGCGACGGCCGCATCGTCTTCGTCAACGACGGCTTCCAGCGCATGCTGGGCTTTTCCCGCGCCGACGCGGTCAACCAGGAGCTGGGCGAACTGCTGGCCGGGGGCAGGGCGGACGGCGGCACGCACGAAGAACTGGGCCGCCGCATCGCCTGCCGCGAGGGCTATCACAAGGACGTGCTGGTCTATGACCGCGCGGGCCGGCCGCTGTGGGTGTCGGTGATGGCGAACTCCGTGTTCGACGAGCGCGGCGCGCTGGTCAACATCGTCGACGTGCTGACGGACATCACGCCCACCAAGGTGCACGAAGTCCTGCAGCGCCGCGTGTTGCAGGCCATGGTCAACGAGGCCTCGGTGGTCGAGGTCATGAACATGGTGTGCCGCGAGGTCGAGCGCCTGGCGCCCGAGGTGGCCGCCAGCGTCTTGCGCGTTGATGACGCGGGTCTGTTGCGGCCCTTGGCCGCGCCCAGCCTGCCGCAGGCCTATGGCGAAGCCCTGGACGGCGTGGCCATCGGACCGCAGGTTGGCGCTTGCGGCACCTCGGCCTTCCTGGGCCGGCCCGTGATCGTGCCGGACATCTCCACCGATCCGCTATGGGACGATTACCGCCATCTGCCGCTGCCCGAGGACATAAAGGCCTGCTGGTCGTCACCGATCAAATCCAGCGACGGCCGGGTGATAGGCACTTTCGCCTTCTATTTCCGCGAGCGGCGCCTGCCCGATGATTTCCACCACCGGCTGGTGGACGTGTGCGTGTACCTGTGCGCCCTGGCGCTGGAACGCGAAGAGGCGCGGGCCCGCATCCGCCAGCTGGCGTTCTACGACGAGCTGACCGGGCTACCCAACCGCAACCTGCTGCTGGCCCAGGCCGAGCAGGCCATCGCGCGCGCGGAACCCGAGCGCAAGCGCGTGGCGGTGCTGTTCCTGGACCTGGACCGCTTCAAGCAGGTCAACGATACGCTGGGCCATCCCATCGGCGACGCCTTGCTGCGCGACGTGGCGCAGCGTCTGCGCCGCCTGGCGCGCGCGAGCGACATCGTGGGCCGGCTGTCGGGCGACGAGTTCGTGATGCTGATGCCGGACTTCGAGCACGGCCGCCTGACCGCGGCGGCCGAGCACGTGCTGGTGGCCTTGGCTCAGCCTTTCTCGGTGGGCGGCATCACCCTGAACCCTTCGGTCAGCATCGGCATCAGCGTGTTCCCGGAAAACGGGCGCGACATGGACACGCTGCTGCGCCATGCCGACATGGCGATGTACCAGGCCAAGACGGCGGGACGCAACCGCATTTCCTTCTTCAGCGCCGAAATGAACCGGCAGGCGCAGGAGCGGCTGGCGCTGGAAGCGGCCTTGCGCGACGCGCTGGAGGACAAGGCGCTGCGGCTGCACTACCAGCCTCAGGTGGGCCTGGAAGACGGCCATCTGTACGGGGTGGAGGCGTTGGCGCGCTGGCGTCATCCGGCCCTAGGCGATATTTCGCCGGCGCGCTTCGTGCCGCTGGCCGAGGAGTGCGGGTTGATCGGCGACCTGGGCGACTGGGCCGTGCGCGAAGCCTGCTCGCAGCTGGCGGTCTGGCGCGCCAAGGGACTGCAGGTGCCGTCGGTGTCGGTGAACCTGTCGGCTACCAACTTCCACAATCTGAACCTGCCGCGGATGATCGAGACGACGTTGGCCGAATTTGGGCTGGCGGCGGCGGATCTGATGCTGGAGATCACCGAGGGCGTGGTGCTGGACGCGACCGCGGGCACCTTGCGGACCATTGCGGAGCTGCACCGGCTGGGCGTGCGGTTGTCGATGGACGACTTCGGGACGGGTTATTCCAGCCTGGGGCACTTGCGGCGTCTTATCGTGGACGAGCTGAAGCTGGATCGCAGTTTTGTGCAGGGACTGGAGAGCGATGATGCGGCGCGGGCGTTGACTAGCGCTGTGATTCGTATCGGTGAGAGCCTGAGTCTGCCTGTGGTGGCTGAGGGGGTTGAGAACGAGGAGCAGCGGCGCTTCTTGATCGAGCAGGGGTGTGCGGCGGGGCAGGGGTTTTTGTTTTCTCCGCCGTTGCCTGCTGGGGATTTGGAGGAGTGGCTGCGGGGTAGGCCGTAGGCTTCTTGGCTGCTCTGTTTGGTGGTTCTTAGCGCGCCCGGTGTAGTGGGGCCCTGGGAGATGCGGGTCAACGATTGCGGTCCGGAGCCTTCGCTCCGGACTTCCCCATCGTCATCCTCGTCCTCGCCTGCGGCGACTCCTTCGGATTCCCTCGGGCTTATCGACTCCCCGCCTCTCCCAGGGCCCCACCACACCGGGCTCCATTGTTTGAAACTTGGAGTCAGCTGGGGCGGTCGGTGTGCTTGGCGTTCTCGCCAACAGTTGGTGGATGATCGGAAGGTCTTGCGGGGCCCGCCCCAGGTCGGCCGCGCGGGCGGCCTTTTGGGGCTTACGCTGTGTCTGGCGTCATGTGATGACGCTGCGCGCTGTCCCGCAAATCTCGCCTTCCGCCTTACTCCATTCCCCGCCGCGTCTCGCGCGGCAATTCGCCGAAGCGTTCCCGGTAGTACTCCGAGAATCGTCCCAAATGTCCGAATCCCACGCCTAGCGCCACTTCCGTGACGCTGGCGGTTGCTTGCGTCCGCAGCCGGCTCCTGGCTTCGTCCAGGCGTAGCGCGCGCAGCGCGTTCATTGGCGTGGTGTTGCGGTGTTCCTGGAACAGGCGCGTCAGCGCGCTGGCGCTGGCGCCGGCGTGGCGGGCGATGTCGGCCAGGGTCAGGGGGGCGGCGAGGTGGTCGCGCATGTAGGCTTCGGCGGCGTTCAGGCGGCGCGGGACGGCGGGGGCGATGCCGGCGTGCGTTTGCCAGCTGTTGGGCTGGTTGTAGAGCAGGTGCAGCACCAGGGTGTCTTCCAGGTGTTCCAGCCAGGCCGCCGGGGGGCGCGGGGCGCCGTCGTCCAGGGTGGGCAGCAGGTGGATCAGGCTTTCGACCATGCTGCGCCAGACGGCGCCGACGGGGTTGTCCAGGCGCAGGGCGGGGCTGAAGTCCAGCGGGCGGGTGGCGGCGGCGCCGAAGGCGCGCTGGCCTATGGCTTCGAGTTTGCCGCGGGGGATCTTGAGCAGCAGTTGTTCGCAGCCGGCTTCCCAGTGCAGCCGCAGGGGGCGGTTGGGGGCGATGACGGCGGCGCAATCGGGGTCGGCGTCGACGCGGTCGTTGCCGCATTCGATGCAGGCGCGGCCGCTGAGGGGTACCTGCACCAGCATGAAGTCCTGCAGGCGGTCGGGTTCGATGTGGACTTCGGCGCCGTAGCGCAAGGTACAGACCGTGAGCGAGCCGAAGCGGCCCCGGTTCAGTTCGGCGTCGACGCGGCCGCCTTTCCAGGTGAGGCGGTGCTCTTTCAGGGCTTCGGACACGCGGGTGCGCGTTTCGTCCTGCTGGGTGGAGCTGAAGACGCGCCGCTTGAACAGGGGCGCAAGCGTGAGTCGGGACCAGCCTTGCATGGATGCCTCCGGGACGGGAACCCTCCCGTGTCACTGCCGAGGGTAATTTAAACGTCAAGCACTTGGAATTAAGTGAATCCCGGATAAGGCTGACGGAATCCGGATAGAGCGCCTGCCCGGGGCGGCCTAATCTCGCTTGCAGGCCCTTCGCGCGTGTTGGAGGGCGCCGCCGCGGCGCGTAAGCTGGCGGCGTTGTTCGGCAGCATGCGTAAACCGACGGCAGACGGGTTCTGTCAGCTTTCCGCCGGCGCGGCCGGGCGGGGATAACGGGGTGGCTCATGAATCGAAATCTATGGAGCCGGCGCGCGCTGGCTGCGCTGGTGTGCATGACGGCGGCGGCGGGCGCCGTGGCCGCGGACAAGGTCAAGGTCGGCCTGCTGACCACCCTGTCGGGGCCGGGCGCGGCGCTGGGCAACGAGATCCGCGACGGCTTCAATCTGGCGCTGCAGCATACGGGCGGCAAGCTTGGCGGGTTGCCGGCGGAAGTGGTGGTGGCGGACGACCAGCAGAAGGCGGACACCGGCCGGCAGGCGGTGGAGCGGCTGTTGAAGCGCGACCGCGTGAACGTGATGACGGGCATCGTGTTCTCGAACGTGCTGCTGCCGGTGATGCCGGCCATCCTGCAGTCGGGCACCATCTACCTGAGCACCAATACCGGTCCGGAGAACTATGCGGGCGCGGGCTGTAATCCGAATTTCTTCGCGGTCGCGTGGCAGAACGAGGACATCCCGGCCGCGATGGGCAAGTACGCCACCGACCAGGGCTACAAGAGCGTGGCGCTGATCGCGCCCGACTATCCCGGTGGACGGGAGTCGCTCAATGGCTTCAAGCGCCTGTACAAGGGCGGGCTGTCGGAAGAGATCTATACCCAGTTGGGGCAGCTGGACTATGGCGTGGAGATCACGCGGCTGCGCGCCAGCAAGCCGGACGCGGTGTTCTTCTTCCTGCCGGGCGGCATGGGCGTGAACTTCATCAAGCAGTTCAACGGCGCCGGCCTGTCCAAGGAAATCGCGCTGCTGGCGCCGGGCTTCTCGGGCGACGAGGACACGATCGCGGCGGTGGGCGCGCCCATCGAAGGCATGCGCAATACCTCGCAATGGGCGCTGGAGCTGGACAACCCGGCCAACCGCAAGTTCGTCGAGGAGTTCAAGAAGACCTACAACCGCAACCCGACGCTGTATGCCTCGCAGGGCTATGACGCGGCGATGCTGCTGGACAGCGCGGTGCGCCAGACCGGCGGCAAGCTGGAGGCGGACGCGCTGCGCCCGGCCTTGCGGCGCGCAGATTTCCAGTCGGTGCGCGGTGATTTCAAGTTCAACCGCAACCAGTATCCGATACAGAACTATTACCTGCGCGTGGTCGAGGCTGGCGCGGGGGGCAAGCTGTCCAATAAGCTGTCGGGCACGGTGCTGACCCAGTACCAGGACCCCTTCGCCGCAGCCTGCCAGATGAAGTAGGGCGGACAACCGCAACAAGGAGATACATATGACCCAGAACATCACGACGCGCGAAGTGACGGTGGCCTCGCATGACGGCAAGTCCTTCGGCGCCTACCTGGCCGTGCCGGCGTCCGGCCACGGCCCGGGCCTGGTGCTGTGCCAGGAAATCTTCGGCGTGAACGACTTCATGCGCCGCGCGGCGCAGCTGCTGGCCGAGGAAGGCTATGTGGTGCTGGTGCCCGACCTGTTCTGGCGCCAGCAGCCGGGCATCCAGCTGACCGACGGTCCGGCCGACATGCCGCGCGCCTTCGAGCTCTACCAGAAGTTCGACGTGGAGCTGGGCATGAAGGACATCGTCGCCACGGTCGCGGCGCTGCGCGCGCTGCCCGAACAGCAGGGCGGCGTCGGCGCGCTGGGCTATTGCCTGGGCGGCAAGCTGGCCTACCTGGCCGCCTGCCGCACCGATGTGGACGTGGCCATCGGCTACTACGGCGTGGGCATCGAGAACAGCCTGGAAGAGGCGGCGGGCATGCGCGGCCGCCTGGTGCTGCACATCGCCGAGCAGGACCGCTTCTGTCCGCCGGAGGCGCGCCAGCGCATCCAGGAGGCGCTGGGCAACAAGCCCGGCGTGCAGATCTACGTCTACCCGGGCATGGACCACGCCTTCGCGCGCACCGGCGGCGAGCACTACGACAAGCCGTCCGCGCTGATGGCGCACCAGCGCAGCATGGCCGCCCTGCAGCGCGCCATCGGCCCGGAGTTCGATTATTCGTATCTGTGGGACAAGCACTGCGAATACGAATTCGGCACGCGCGACGTGGCGGCGACGATGGCCACCATGGTGGCCGAGCCCTACGTGAACCACATCCCCACCATGACCGGGGGCGTGGGCTACAAGGAGCTGAGCCGCTTCTACCAGCACCATTTCGTCAACAGCAATCCGCCGGACACGCGCCTGGTGCCGCTGTCGCGCACGGTGGGCGCCACGCAGATCGTGGACGAACTGCTGTTCTGCTTCACGCACACCACCGAGATCGACTGGCTGCTGCCTGGCGTGAAGCCCACGGGCAAGTACGTCGAGATCCCGCTGATCGCCATCGTCAAGTTCCGCGGCGACAAGCTCTATCACGAGCACATCTATTGGGACCAGGCCAGCGTGCTGGTGCAGGTGGGCCTGCTGGATCCCAAGGGCCTGCCGGTGGCGGGCCGCGAGACCGCGGCCAAGCTGCTGGACGAGACCCTGCCGTCGAACACGCTGATGGCGCGCTGGAAAGAAAGCGAGAACAAGTAGGAGCCGGACATGTCATACACCGAAGAACAATTGGCCGCGATGGTGCGCGGCGACAGCGTGCATCGCGGCGTCTATACCGACCCCGCCATCTTCGACCTGGAGATGCAGCGGATCTACGGCCGCGCCTGGATCTACGTGGGCCATGAAAGCCAGGTGCCCAAGACGGGCGACTACCACACCACGCGCGTGGGCGACCAGGACGTGCTGATGGTGCGCGCCAGCGACGGCCGCGTGCACGTGCTGTACAACCGCTGCCCGCACAAGGGCGCCAAGGTGGTGGCAGACGGCGAAGGCTGCGTCGGCAAGTTCTTCCGCTGCCCCTACCATGCCTGGACCTTCAAGCTGGACGGCAGCCATCTGGGCGTGCCCTTGAAGCAGGGCCTGGAAGGCACCTCCTACGACCCCACGGACCCCTCGTTCTCGATGCGCCGCCTGGCGCGCGTGGAGAGCTATCGCGGCTTCGTGTTTGCCAGCCAGTCCAAGGAAGGACCGGCGCTGGAGGACTTCCTGGGCGGGGTGCGCTCGTCCATCGACAACCTTTGCGACCGTTCGCCGGTGGGCGAGGTGGAAGTGGCTGGCGGCATCTTCCGCGTCATGCAGCGCTCGAACTGGAAGGTGTTCTACGAGAACCTGCACGACACCATGCATGCCCGCGTCACGCACGAATCGTCGTATGCCGCCGCGCGCGACGAGGCCAAGGAAATGGGCGAGATGCCGCTGGAGCTGCACATCATGGACGGCAACGGCGAACCCTACGAATTCTGGGAAAAGCTGGAGCTGCGCGCCTACCCCAACGGCCACGGCTACATGGAAGGCATCTTCAATCCGGGCGCGGCCGAGCGCGATCCGGTGTCGCGCGCGCATTTCGAAACCCTGACCGCCGCCTATGGCGAGACCCGCGCCCGCGAGATCCTGGGCATGAACCGGCACAACACGGTGATCTACGGCAGCGGTTCGCCCCACACGGTGTTCCAGCAGTTCCGCGTGATCCGCCCCATCGCCGTGGACCGCACCATGATCGAGATCCAGACCTTCCGCTGCAAGGGCGCGCCGGACGGCGTGTTCAAGCGCGCGATGCTGTACGCCAACGTCATTAACTCGCCTTCGTCCAACGTCATGCCGGACGACATCGAACTCTACAACCGCTGCCAGGAAGGCAACGCCACGCAGGGCGGCGAATGGGTCAGCATGCACCGCTACCACGGCAGCGACCGCAGCGACGCGGAAGGCCTGGTGTCGGTCAACGGCACCAGCGAGCTGCCCATGCGCAACCAGTTCAGCGCCTGGAAAACCTATATGGAGGCCGGCGCCGTCGCGACGCAAGCCGCCGCCGGAGACAGCTCATGCTGCTAGACCTTGATTTCGACGTGAGCACCGCTGGCCTGTCGCCGGCCGACGTGCCGGCCGACGCCTACCATCGCATCGCGCAGTTCCTGTACCGCGAGGCGCGCCTGCTGGACGAGCGCCGCTATGCGGAATGGCAGGCGTTGTGGACGGCTGACGGCATGTACTGGATGCCGCGGGTGCCGGGCCAGCAAAGCCCCTACGACCATATCTCGCTGTTCTGGGAAGACCGCATGCTGCGCGACGTGCGCATCCGCCGGCTGGAGCATCCGCGCAACTGGTCGCAGCAGCCGCCCACGCGCAGCGCGCGGCTGGTGGGCGCGGTGGAGATCGAGGGTGTGGACGCCGGCGGCAATCTGGTGGTGCATTCCACCTTCCAGATGACGGAATGGCGCAAGCGCCAGCCGCGCCAGCTGGCCGGCCGCTACACCCACAAGCTGGCCGCCGAGGGCGACAGCTGGCGCATCCGCATGAAGCGCGTGGACCTGGTCAATTGCGACGACGTCCACGACGTGTTCGAGGTGTTCGTGTGACCATGACCGACGCCGCCGTGCTGGCGCTGCACTTCCAGAACGACGTGCTGCACCCCGAGGGCAAGATCCGCGTGGGCCTGGATGCGGACAGCGGCGCGCGCCAACGCCTGCTGGACAACGCCGCGGCCCTGCTGGCCGGGGCGCGGGCCCACGGCCTGCCCATCGTGCACGTGCGAATCGCCTTCCGCCCGGACTACGCCGACCTGATGGCCAACTGCCCCATCTTCCGCAACGTCGCCGCCATTGGCGCCGTGCCGGAGGGGCAGTGGGGCAGCGACTTCTATGAAGGGCTGCAGCCCTTGCAGGACAGCGCGCGCGAGTTCGTGGTGAAGCACACCCGCATCAGCGCCTTCTACGGCACGCCGCTGGAAGAAACGCTGCGGCTGCTGGGCGCGCGCCGGCTGGTGGTGGCCGGGGTCGCCACGCATTCGGTGGTGGAAGGCACCGTGCGTCACGCCGCCGACATCGGCTTCGAGGTCATGGTGGCGCAGGACGCCTGCGCTTCCGCCGACCAGGCGGTGCATGACGCCTCGCTGGCCAGCATGCGCCTGATTGCGCAAACCGGACCTGTGGCGGAAGCTGTGCGCTGGGCCGCCACGGCTCATTGATCAAGGATTCATCATGGATTTCACAGGCTTTCCCGGCGTGGCCGGCAAGACCGCCATCGTCACCGGCAGCACCCAGGGGCTGGGCGCGGACATCGCGCGCGGACTGGCCGCGGCCGGCGCCAACGTGGTGCTGGTCGGACGCAATGCCGAGGCCGGCCGCGCCCTGGAACGGGAGCTGGACGGCCGGGCGCTGTATTGCGAAACCGACATCGGGCAGGACAGCCAGATCCAGCGCTGCATCGACGCCGCCGTGGCGCGTTTCGGACGGCTCGACATCCTGGTCAACAATGCCTGCCAGTACGCGGACCGCGGCCTGGCTTCGTCGCGCGAGGAATGGCACAGCACGCTGGACACCAATCTGGTGTCGGCCGCCATCTTTACGCAACTGGCCGCGCCGCTCTTGCCGCGCGGCGGCGTGGTGGTGAACATGGGCAGCACGGGCGGCAAGTTCGGCGCGGCCGGGCGGGCGCTGTACCCGGCGTCCAAGGCGGCGCTGCTGCAGATCACCAAGAACTTCGCGGTGGAGCTGGCGCCGGCCGGCGTGCGCGTGCTGGCGGTGTCGCCGGCATGGACCTGGTCGCCGTCGGTGGAGCAGTTGTCGGGCGGCTCGCGCCCGGCGGCGGACGCGGTGGGGGCGCATTTCCATCCGCTGGGGCGGGTCGGCTCGGGCGAGGAGATCGCCGCGGCCGTGTGTTTCGCCTGTTCCGACGCGGCGTCGTGGATGACCGGGGTGGACATTCCCGTGGACGGCGGTTTTTCCATCCTGGGGCCGGACCGCGGCATTTCGCCGCGCGCCTGGTTCAAGGAACTGGCGCCCTGAGCGGCGCCAGCGGGCGGCGTCAGCGGATGACGATCTGCCCGGCCTCGACGGCGGCCTTGCCGCCGATCTGGTCTTCCAGGAATTCCTGCATCTTGTTGCCCACCTGAATCGTCACGCCGCCGCAGAAGCGGCGCGCCGCCTGGATGGTGGCGCTGGCCAGCGGCTGCAGGTCGCGCACCAGCTGGGCCTCCTCCGCGTCCTGCGCCAGCAGGTCCTGGCTGAGCTTGACGTGGGTGTTGCGCGCGCGTTCGGCCACGTCGCCGGGGGCGCGTTTCGGATTGGCCTGCAGGAACATCAGCAGCTGCTCCAGCTTGGCCTTTTCCTCGTTCATCTTCTGGCGCTTGCGCGCCAGCGCCGCGCGCTTGATGTCGGCGTGCGGGTCCAGGCCGGCCTGGACCAGGGTCGGGATGCCGGAGGGCGAGCCCAGGGTGCCGGCGCGCACGGCCTGCATGGCGCGGGTCTGGCCGCCCGTGATGGCGCTTTGCTGGGTGTTCGGGGGGCCGACGTTGACGCTGCCGCCGGCCGCGATGCTGCTCTGGCGGATTTCGCGTTCCACGTCCACGTCCTTGCCGGCGCTGATGACGGCGTTCTCGATGAACTTGGCGCGCAGCGCGCCGCCGCAGACCACGCGGGCGGTGCGCGCGGCGGCCGCGGCGTCCTGCAGGGCCTCGGCCAGGCCGATGATGCCGCCCTTGACCGTCACGCTGCCGCCGGCCTCGACCAGCGCCGCTTCCATGGTGCCGTTGACCATCACGTCGCCGGTCACGTGGACTTCCATGGTGGCGGCGATGTCGCCGCGCACCAACAGCGAGCCTTCGAAGTGGATGTTGCCGGTGGACAGGTTGACGGCGTCCACTTCCACGATGGGGTTCACCTGCACGCCATGGCTGACCAGGGTGGGCGTGCCGCCGATGGTGGCGCGCAACAGCAGCGGGTCTTCGGGGTCGACCGCGGCGCCGGACAGTTCGCTGGCGAACGGGGTGTCGGGCAGTTCCTCGGGCAGGATGGGCGCGCCCAGCACGGTGGTGCCGTCCACGCCCGGCAGGGGCGGCCTGCGGCGCATCAGCGGCATGCCCGGCGTTACCAGCAGCAGGCTGCCGAGGTCGCGGTAGTCCACCTGGGCCAGTTCGTCGATGTCCTGGCCGCGCGGCTTCAGGCGGTCGAGCAGGCTTTCGAAGCGTGTCGGGGTGCCGCGGGTGGGCGGCGTGCCGCGGGCGATCTGCACGGTTTCGCGGCGGCCCTGCGTGACGGTGTCGGTCAGTTCCTGTTCCAGGATGCCGTGGACGATGCCGCGTTCGGCCAGCACCTGGCGCACGCCTTCCAGCGTCACCGGCTTGCCGCCCTGGGGTGGATGCAGCGTCAGCAGGACGGACATGTGCTCGGCGTCCAGCTCCAGTTCGAGCGAGCCGTCGATGACCTGGCCGACGGGGGCCTGCACGGGTTCGGTGGCATGGCGGCACAGGTCGATGAAGGTCAGGACGGCCTTGCTGTCCAGCGCCTCGGCGCCCCAGCCTTGGGCGGCGGCGGCGGCGGCCAGGGTGTCCCAGCTGGGCAGGCTGACAGGGGTGCGCGGCTCGGTCTCATCATCGGCGACGGCGGTGCTGGCGTCGGCATCGAAGGAGGTCGAGCCGTCCGAGCCGCCTGCCGCCGCCATGGCGGCATCCGCCGCGGCGGGACGCGCCGGCGGCGTGTAGACCGCCGTCAGGACGTTGCTCGTGGCGTCCAGCATCAGCTGGAGCGTGTTTTCTTCGTCCATCTTGCCTCTCCGGCCTTGGCGTCATGCGCCAGGTGAAATTATTTAGTAATCATACGAAATATTAAGTCATATTCTAGCTCAGGGGTTGCAGGCTACTGGAAAGTAGGTCGGCAAATTCCGCCGCATGCCCTAGTTCCGTCCCTGTGTCGCCCTGGGACGGCGCCCGGCTGGCGAGGACTAGGACGTCGGCACTAGCGACAAAACGGCGGCGCCGTCGCAGCATAGGCACTCGCCAATGCGTCCTTGGACGCCGCCGGAGCCCCGTTCCATGCACCGCCACCCCCGACCCGTCTTGCCGGCCCTGCGCGCCCTCCTGGCGCGCGCTGGAGGCATGGCGGCGCTGGCGGCCATCGTGTCGGGCGCTCTGGCGCTGGCGCCCGCCGGCCCGGCCCAGGCGGCGGACATCTACCGCTACAAGGATCCCTATGGGGTCTGGCGTTCGATGAAGGTGCCCACGGGCTATGCCAAGTATTACAAACGGGCGCAGGCCAGGACGGTCTGGCGCGCCAACCCGGTCAAGATCTGCCTGGAATGCGAGCCCCAGTCCGGCGATGGCGCGCGCCTGATGTCATTCGTCTCGGTTTCGCGCGCCCAGCGCTGGGAAGAGCTCAAGGCGCCCACCGCGCATGACGGGCTGATCGCGCGGGCGGCGCGGGAATCGGGCGTGGACCAGGCCTTGCTGACCGCGGTGATCGCGATCGAATCGGGATTCCGCAGCGATGCGCGTTCGCCCAAGGGCGCGCTGGGATTGATGCAGCTGATGCCGGCCACCGCCGCGCCGCTGCTGTCGGTGACCGATGTCGAGAGTGCGCTGGTGGACCCGGCGACCAATGTGAACGCGGGGTCGCGCCATCTGCGCCGCCTGCTCGACCAGTATCCGGGCAGGCTGGACCTGGCGCTGGCGGCCTACAACGCGGGGGAAGGGGCGGTGCGCAAGTACGACGCCGTGCCGCCCTATGCGGAAACCCAGGCCTACGTGCGGGATGTGACGGCCTTGTACGAACACTACAAGGCGCCCTGAGGGGAGCGGCCGCGGGCCGGCTCCCCGGCGTCGTTACAGCGACGCGAAGACCTTTTCGGCGATGTCCAGGGTGGACTTGATCACCGCGTCGTCGTGCGTGGCCGAGACGAAGCCCGCTTCGAAGGCGGACGGCGCGAAGTGCACGCCGTGGTCCAGCATGGCATGGAAGAAGCGATTGAACGCCGCGGTGTCGCAGGCCGAGACTTCGGCGAACGAGGTCGGCACCTTGTCGCTGAAGTAGATGCCGAACATGCCGCCCACCGAGTCGGCCGAGAATGCCAGGCCGGCGGCGCGGGCGCGTTCCTGCAGGCCCTGCGCCAGCTTGGCGGTCTGGGCCGACAGCTTGTCATAGAAGCTGGGAGCAGCGATCAGGCGCATCGTGGCCAGGCCCGCGGCCACGGCCACCGGGTTGCCCGACAGCGTGCCGGCCTGGTAGACGCCGCCCAGCGGAGCAATGTGCTTCATGATTTCGGCGCTGCCGCCGAAGGCGCCCACCGGCATGCCGCCGCCGATCACCTTGGCCAGCGTGGTGATGTCGGGCTTGACGCCGGTCAGGCCCTGCACGCCTTGCGGGCCGACGCGGAAGCCGGTCATCACTTCGTCGAAGATCAGCAGCGCGCCGTGCTGCGTGCAGACCTCGCGCAGGCCTTCCAGGAAGCCCGGCGCCGGCTTGATCAGGTTCATGTTGCCGGCCACCGGTTCGACGATGATGCAGGCGATGTCGGCGCCGTGCTTGGCGAAGGCTTCGCGCACGGCATCCAGGTTGTTGTATTCCAGGGTCAGCGTGTGCGAGACGAATTCCGGCGGCACGCCGGCCGAGCTGGGGTTGCCGAAGGTCAGCAGGCCCGAGCCGGCCTTGACCAGCAGGCTGTCCGAATGGCCGTGGTAGCAGCCTTCGAACTTGACGATCTTGGCGCGGCCGGTGGCGCCGCGGGCCAGGCGGATGGCCGTCATGGTGGCTTCCGTGCCGGAGCTGACCAGGCGCACCTGCTCCAGCGAGGGCAGGCGCGAGATCAGCACTTCGGCCAGCTCGATTTCCGCTTCGGTGGGGGCGCCGAACGACAGGCCGTTGACGGCCGCGTCCTGCACCGCGCGCACCACTTCGGGGTGCGAGTGGCCGAGGATGGCGGGGCCCCAGGAGCCCACGTAATCGATGTACTGCTTGTCTTCCGCGTCCCACACGTAGGGGCCCTGCGCGCGCTTGATGAAGCGCGGCGTGCCGCCCACGGAACGGAAGGCGCGCACGGGCGAATTGACGCCGCCGGGGATGCTGCGGCAGGCGCGTTCGAAAAGCTGAGCGTTACTGGACATGGCGTTCAAGGCTTGCGGTTGGGGTTGGCGGAATAGGGCGCGGCGCATGCGGCCGCGGCGGCGCGGATGCTGGGCGCTCCGAAGAGTCCGGTGATGACGGCGATGGCGTCGGCGCCGGCCTGCGCCACCAGCGGCGCGTTGTCGGGCGTGATGCCGCCGATGGCCACGACCGCGGGGCGCGGGGCGTCGCAATCGTCGGTCAGGCGGCGGGCTTCGGTCAGGACGGACAGCGGCGCGCGCACCGTGTCCGGCTTGACGGACGAGGCGAACATGGCGCCGAAGGCGATGTAGTCCGCGCCGGCGGCCAGCAGTTCCCGCGCGCGGCCCAGGTCGTCGTAGCTGGAGCCGCCCAGGATCAGGTCGGGGCCGGCCTCGGCGCGGATGCGCGCCAGGCTTTCGTCGTCGCGGCCGACGTGCGCGCCGTCGGCGCCCACGTCCAGCGCCAGGCGCCAGTCGTCATTGATCAGGAAGACCACGCCCAGTTCGCGGCACAGCGGCGCCAGCGCGCGGGCCTGCGCGGCGCGCACGGCGTCGGGCACGTTCTTGCGGCGCAGTTGCAGCGAGCGCATGCCGCCTTCGGCAGCCTGGCGCACCCCCTGCAACAGGCGGTCGGTATCGTCCCATTCAGGGGTGACGCCGTACAGGCCGGCGGGAAAACGCAGGGCTTTCATTGCGGGGGAATCCGGTTGGGAATGCGCCGGCCCATGCCCGGCAGGAAGCTGGCGGCGACCGCGGCGTCGGCGTGGGCCAGGCCCTGGCGCACGGCCTCGGGCATCTCCAGGCCGCGCGCCAGCATGGCCGTGATGGCGGTGGCGGCCACGCCGCCAGCGTCGCCGTTGCGGTCCGGGGGCGCCTGCCACGGCAGGGTGGCGGTCTGGCCATTGGGGCCCAGCAGCATGTTGGCGTAGTGGCCGGGCCGCTGCGGGCTGCCCAGGACCAGGACCCACTCCGCGCCCGCCGCCACCAGGGCGTGCATGGGCGTGGGTGCGTCCCCGATATCGATGTCGCCATCGGCGTGCCACTGCGCCAGGCGCAGGTGCTCGATGACCAGCAGGTCGGTCTGCGGCAGCACCAGCTCAAGGGTGGCGGCCAGCAGGTCGTCGGCCTCGTCCTCGTCGGCGGCGTCGGCCGGCAACTGGGCGCGCTGGCCCAGGTGCAGGACCAGCGGCACCTGGCTGTAGTCGGCGGCGACCTGCGCGGCCACGCTGGCCGTTTCCGCGGTGTATAGTCCGCCCACCTTGATGGCCTGCACGGGCATGTCTTCGAGCAGGCAGCGCGCCTGGTCGTCCAGCAGGTCGGGTGTAACGGGATGGATTTCTTCGATGCCGGCGGTATCGCGCACGGTCAGCGCGGTCACGGCCGCGAGGCCATGGCAGCCCAGGCTGGCGCAGGTCACGGCATCTGCCGGCAAGCCGTCGGCGCCCGAGGGATCGAGCGGACCGAAGACCAAAACGAGGGGGGGAGTAACGGGGGCCACTTGGACAGCGCTAGAGTGGGGGCGCGCCCGGACTCATTTGCGGTGAATCAGGGGAACCCCTATTGGGTTTCGGTAAGATTGTCCCCATTCTAATGGAAGCCCCCCACCTTTGCCCTGACGCCGGGGCAAGGGCCTGGAATTGATGTAAGAGAGAACTATGCGTACTTGGATGTGTTTGATTTGCGGCTGGGTCTACGACGAAGAGGCCGGCCTGCCCGACGAAGGCATTGCACCCGGCACCCGCTGGGAAGACGTGCCCCCCAACTGGGTCTGTCCTGAATGCGGCGCCCGCAAAGAGGACTTCGAACTGATGGAAATCTGAGGCCCTAGCGCCGACATATTCCGCCAAGGCTCGTAAGATGGGACTACGCCCCATCCTTCGCAACCGCGGGACGGACTGCCGCCGGGCATGACGCATGCCGGGCACGAGCAGCCTCCCCGCGGTTCTTTCAGATTACCCATGTAGGGGTTGCCATGACGGAAAAACACCACGAAGACGCCACGGCGCAGCCGGCCAACTTCGCCAACCAGTTCCTGATCGCCATGCCCGGCATGGTCGAAGGCAGCCTGGCGGGTTCGGTCATCTATGTCTGCGAGCACACCGAACGTGGCGCGCTGGGCCTGGTCATCAACCGGCCCACCGACCTGACGCTGGGCACCCTGTTCGAGCGCATCGACCTGACGCTCGAAATCGGCCCGGTGAAGGACACCCTGGTCTTCTTTGGCGGTCCGGTGCAGACCGACCGCGGCTTCGTGCTGCACGCGCCCGCCGGCGACTACAGCTCCAGCATCAAGCTGGGCGACATGGCGCTGACTACCTCGCGCGACGTGCTGCAGGCCGTGGCCGACGGCAAGGGACCGGCCCGCATGCTGGTCACGCTGGGATACGCCGGCTGGGGCGCGGGCCAGCTCGAAAGCGAAATGGCGCAGAACGCCTGGCTCAGCGTGGGCGCCGACGACCACATCATTTTCGACGTCCCCCCCGAGGAACGCTATCCGGCCGCGCTGAAGCTGCTGGGCATCGATCCGGTGATGCTGGCGGGCGATGCCGGCCATGCCTGAAGAGACCCTGCTTGCCTTCGATTTCGGCGAGAAAAAGATCGGCATCGCCATCGGCAATACGCTGACGCGCCAGGCGCGTCCTCTTGAAATCATCTTCAGCGAAGTCCGCGAGGCGCGCTTCGGCCGCATCGCGGCGCTCTTGCAGGAGTGGCAGCCCCATCGCGTCGTGGTGGGCCTGGCGCTGGACGCCGAAGGCGGCGAACAGCCTGCCACCGCGCGCTGCCGCCGTTTCGCCAACCAATTGCACGGCCGCTTCGGCCTGGCCGTCGAACTGGTGGACGAACGCGGCTCCAGCATGGAGGCGCAGCGCCTGCTCGGCACCCATGCCGCGGACGACGCCATGGCGGCGGCCGTCATCCTGCAACGCTATTTGGACACCCTGCCTGCCGCCTGAGGCGCGCGGTCCCGCCTCCCCATGCTCAATCCGCAACTCGATCGCCGCGGTGAACTGATACACCTGCTGACCACCGAAGGGCTGCCCCGGCGCCACGTCGAGCGGCTGCTGGAGGCCGCGCGCGGTTTTGCGGCGCGCGGTGCAGCGGGGCAGGGCTTGGCGGGGCATGGTTCGTCCGTGTTCCTGTGCTTGCCCGAAGAGGCGGCACGGGACCGCCAGGCCTATGCCGCCGCCGCGCAGCGCCTGTCGCTGTCGGCGGTGGAACTGGACGCGCAGGCCGGCGACGCGCTGGCCGCGACGGTGACCAGGCTGGCTCCCGGCCTGCTGGTGCTGCGCCATGGCGCCAGCGGCGCGGCGCATTGCGCGGCCGCGCATGCGGCGCCGGGCCTGCGCATCCTCAACGCGGGCGACGGCTGCCATGCCGATCCCTTGCCCGCACTGGCGCTGGTACAAGCCATGCTGGACGCCCGCCAGGACCTGACCAACCTGGCCGTGACGCTGGTGGGCGACATCCGCCACTCGGGCGTGGCGCGCTCCGTCATCCATGCCATGACCACGCTGGGGGTGCCTGAAGTCCGCGCCGCCGCGCCGCGCACCCTGTTGCCCGAAAACCTGCCGCAACTCGGCGTGCGCGCCTGCGCCTCGCTACGCGAAGGCCTGCAGGACGCCGATGTCGTCATCGTCCTGCCCTTGCAGGTGGAAGGTATAAGCGGCGCGTTGCTGCCTTCGGCCCGCGAATACGCCCATGCCTACGGCCTGACGCCGCAGGCGCTGGCCGCGGCCCGGTCCGACGCATTGCTGTTGCCTGCGGGCGCGTTGACGCCCGGCATAGAAGTTGACGGCGACGTCGCGGCCAGCCTGGCGCCGATCGAGGCGCGGCTGGAGGACATCGAACTGCATCTGCGCCTGGCGGCCCTGGAATTGCTGAGCGGAGACGCGCCATGAGGCTGCACATCGCCAATGGCCGGCTGATCGATCCCGCCAACGCTGTGGATGGACGGCACGACCTTTACATCGCCGACGGCCACGTCGTGGCAGTCGGCCGCGAGCCCGACGGCTTTCACGCGGACCGCCGCCTGGATGCGACGGGGCTGGCGGTATTGCCCGGCCTGATCGATCTGTCGGCGCGGGTGTCGCAGCCGGGCGCGACGGCGTTCGCGCCCTCCGAGCTGCGCGCGGCCCTGGCCGGTGGCGTGACGCGCCTGGTGCTGCCACCGGACGCCGAGGCGCCGCTGGACGAGCCGGGCAAGGCCGAGGCGTTGATGCGCCACGCCGAGCCCGGGCAATGCCGGATCCATCCGCTGGGCGCCATGACCGTGGGCCTGGCCGGCGAAACACTGGCGGAAATCGGCCTGCTGGCCCAGGCGGGCTGCCTGGCCTACACGCAGGGCGAGCAGGGCATCGCCGATACGCGCGTGCTCTGGGGCGCGATGCGCTACGCCAGCGGCATGGGCCTGGCGCTGTGGCTGCGGCCGCAAGACCCGTGGCTGGCGCGCGGCGCGACGGTCGCCAGCGGCGCCTACGCCGAGCGCCTGGGCCTCGAAGGGCTGCCGCCGCAGGGGGAAACCCTGGCCCTGCACACCATTTTCGAACTGCAGCGCGCCACCGGCGCGCGCGTGCACCTGACGCGGCTATCCTCGGCCGCCGGGCTGGCGCTACTGCGCGCAGCAAAGCGCGAAGGCTTGCCGGTCACGGCCGACGTGTCCGCCAACAGCCTGCATCTGACGGACGTGGATATCGGCTTCTTCAACACGGATTTCCACCTGAACCCGCCGCTGCGCGGCCAGCGCGACCGCGACGCCATCCAGGCGGCGCTGGCCGACGGCACGGTCGATGCCCTGTGTTCCGACCACACTCCGGTCGGCGATGCCGCCAAAGCCGCGCCATTCCCGGCCTCCGCGCCTGGCGCGACGGGCCTGGAGCTGCTGCTGTCCCTGACCTTGAAGTGGGCGCGCGACCACCGCCAGCCGCTGGCCGAGGCGCTGGCGCGCGTCACCAGCGGCCCCGCCGCCGTGCTGGACAAGATCGCGCCGCAAGCCGGCCCCGCCGGCCATCTGGGCGCCGGCGTGCCCGCGGATCTGTGCCTGGCGGACCTGGACGCCGAGTGGCTGGTGACGCCCGGCGCCCTGCAAAGCTGCAGCGGGCATACCCCGTTCGCGGGTATGATGCTGCCCGGCCGTGTACGCGCCACCGTGGTCGGTGGCAGCCTGGCCTGGGAGACTCCGGTTTGAAGCTGCTGCGCTTTGTCCTTAGGCTGTTCCTCGTGGTGCCCTGGATTCTCATCGGCCTCTTGTGCGTGGGTCTGATCTATCCCTTGATCGGCTCCAAGGCGCGGGCCTGGCTGAATCGCCGCTGGTCGCGCTGCCTGATGGCATTCTGTGGCCTGCGGGTCGTCCTCAAGGGCGATCCGCGCCTGACCGGTCCGGTGCTGATGGTGGCCAACCACGTATCCTGGATCGACATCTTCGTGCTGAATTCGGCGCGCGCCACGTCCTTCGTCGCCAAGAGCGAGATCCGCAGCTGGCCGGTCATCGGCTGGCTGGTGGCCGGCGCGGGCACCTTGTTCATCGAACGCGGCCAGCGCCACGCGGTCCATGCGATGGGCGAGTCGATGCAGGTCCGCTTCAAGCTGGGCGACGCGGTGGGCCTGTTCCCCGAAGGCACGACCAGCGAAGGTTTCGAGCTGCTGCCTTTCCACGCCAGCCTGTTCGAGCCGGCACGTTCGGCCGCGGTCGAGATCCAGCCCGTGGCGCTGCGATTCCTGCAGCACGGCGAGCGCAGCGGCTATGCGGCGTTCGTGGGGGAGGAGTCCTTGGTGGCGAATCTTTGGCGGGTGCTGGGAGTGACGGGGCTGGCCGTCGAAGTCGTGTTCTTACCGCCATTGGCGGCGCGGCATCCGGATGGGAGCTTGCCTACGCGGCTAGAGCTGTCTCATCAGGCGCGAGATGCAATCTTGAGCGTTCTCTAGCTTTGGCTGTAGTTGCGGCTGTGGCTGTTGCGTTTGCGTTTGCTTCGTAGGTCGTCCGTCGTCGCGGGCGGCGTGGCGGCGAGCGCCCACGATTGCGGTCCGGAGCCTTCGCTCCGGACTCCCCCGTCGTCATCTTCGTCCAGGCCTTCGGCCTTCCCTTCAGATTCCCTCGGGCGCATCGAGGTTGCTCGCCGCCACGCCGCCCGCGACGACGGACTGCCGCTTTCTTGGTTTGTTGCGCTGCTGGAGCCGTGGTTTGGGGCGAGTCTTGCGTTGCCCGCCGCTCACGGCCGCGCGGGCGGCCGTGAGCGGCATACATCGGGTGGGGCGTCGGGACGGTGCGCGCTTGCGCGAATGCGGTGAGCGGTTTGTTGTTGGCTTCGCGAGTAAGTGGGGTGGGGTGGTGATGGGTGGCGCGCGGCGAATAGTGGTTTGCGCATGCAGACCCGTTCGCGCGCGCCACCCATCCGGCATCGGAGTTGAAATGATGATTTGGGAATGCTGCGCAGGTGGTGGCGTCTAGTCAGATATCTGGCGCGAATGGGCCGACCAGTCAATAATCGTCAGTTCAACCCAAGCGCCGGATGGGTGGCGCGCACCCGGGTCTGCAAGCGCAAGTAGATTTTCATCGCGCGCCACCCATTACCGCCCACCCCCAAGGCGCTGGAGACCATTAGCAAACGCCTCCCCGCATCCGCGCCAGCGAACACAATAGCAATCCAAGAAATCACGTATGTCATTTTCGGCCGCCCGCGCGGCCGAAAATGACGGGCAGCCCAAGACTCGCCCCTGACCACGGCTCCAGCAGCGCACCAAGCCAAGACTCACGCAGCACGTCGGCGCAGGCGCGTGGGAGGCGAGCAACCTCGATGCGCCCAAGGGAATCTGAAGGAACCGCCGCAGGCGGTGACGAAGATGACGATGGGGAAGTCCGGAGCGAAGGCTCCGGACCGCAATCGTGGGCGCTCGCCTCCCACGCGCCTGCGCCGACGTGCGACCTACGAAGAACTTGCAGCCAACGAAGACCGCCGGACCCTACGAAGACCCAAGCAGCCCAGCTACTCAGACAAAGGATCCTGAAACTGCGAACACTTCACCTGCACCAGCTTCCGATCCTGCAACCGCAAAGCCGTCAACGACCCACCCCAAACACACCCCGTATCCAGGCAGATCACATCCGGCCGCTGCAACAACCCCAGCGTCGACCAATGCCCGAACACCGTCGTCACATTCCGCGTCGCCCGGTTGGGCACGTCGAACCAGGGCACCAGGCCCGCCGGCCATGCGCCCGGCGTCACCTTCGTGGCGAATTCCATATGGCCATTGGGCGTGCACAGCCGGATGCGCGTCAGCGCGTTGATGATGACCCGCATGCGCTTGCCGCCCTTGTGGTCTTCCTTCCACGTGGCCGGCTCGTTGCCGTACATCTTCTGCAGCGCCTTCTGCCAGTTCGGCCCGCGCAGCGCGTCCTGGACCTCGCCGGCCAGGGCCAGCGTCTTGGCCACGTCCCATTTCGCCAGCGTGCCGGCGTGGACCAGCAGGTGGTTCTGCTCGAAGTGGGCCAGCGGACGGAACCGCAGCCAGTTGATCAGGTCGACCGCGTCAGGCGCCTGCAGGATCTCTTCCAGAGTGTCGGATTTCGAGGGCTTGCGCACGCCCGCCGCCGTGGCCAGCAGGTGCAGGTCATGGTTGCCCAGCACCGAGGTCGCGCGGTCGCCCAGGTCGATGATGCGGCGCAGGGTTTCCAGCGACTGGGGGCCGCGATTGACCAGGTCTCCGGCGAACCAGAAGCGCGACTGCGGGTCGCCGACCAGTTCGGGGTGGGACAGCAAGCGATCCAGCGGCGAGCAGCAGCCCTGCACGTCGCCGATCATCCAGATACTGCCGTTCATGCGGGACTCTTGCTCCACGGCCAACGTTGTTGCACGATCCGCGTGATCGCGTGGCGGTATTCCATGTAGCTCATGGCACCCAGCGCCAGGATCATGGCTCCGATATTCGGACCCAGGGCAGTCAGCCAGGCCGGCCATTTGCCCAGCATGCCCACGTTCAGGGCCAGCTGGTTCAGCATGAAGAAGCCCACGCCGACCAGGATGCCGACGAACACCTTGGCGCCTACGCCGCCGCGGCGCGTTTGCATCAAGCCGATGGGAGCCGCAATGGTGATCATGACCAGCAGGGTGAACGGATATGCCAGTTTGCGCCACAAGGCGACGACCTGTCGACCATATTGCAGCTGGTTGTTGCGCAAATAATCCACATAGTCCAGCAGCGTGACGATGGACATGCGCTCAGGGGTCAGCACCCGGGCCAGCAGGCGCTCGGCGCTGAGCGTGGTGTCGATCTTGCGCTCGGGCATCTTCACCACCGAGGCGGGAGGATTCTTCGGCGGGCGCGCGTTGGCCAAGGCATCGGCCGCGTCGTCGTCCAGCCGCGTTTCGGTGACGTCCTTCAGCACCAGATCGCCGTGAGTGAACTGGCCGGTCGGGGCGACGGACAGCGCCGACAGCGTCAAGTCCTTCTTGAACTCGTAGAGGGTCACGGAGGCGACCTGGCCGTCGCCCTTGAGTTCGCCGATGTTGATGATGCGGGTGCCGCCGTTGGCCGTGGGTTCCTTGAACCAATAGCCGCTGTTCAGGCGGTCGCCGCCGGCCTTGCCGCGGAACAGCAGGTTGGCTTCGCCGGATTTCATCTCGGCCCAGGGCGTGGCGTATTCGGACAGCAGGCCGGCGCCTATCATCAGCGGAATCGTGACGATCCAGAGCATGCGCAGCAGCTTCATGCCGCTGACGCCGGACACCCGCAGGATGACCAGCTCGTTGCGCTGGGCCAGCCCCGCCAGCGCCAGGATGGCGCCGATCAGCAGGCCGATGGGCAGGAGGTCGTAGAGACGGGTGGGGACCGCCAGGGCCTGCATGTACAGCAGGGCCATCATGGAGAACTTGTCGCCCACGTTGTCCAGGTCGTCCACCAGCGCGAAGAACGTGAAAAGGCCCAGCAGGGCCATGAGGACGACTGCGCAAGAACGGTAGATCTCGCGGGCCAGGTAGCGACGTGCAGTACGCATGAAAGGAAGAAGGAGCGCGTAAACCCGAAAGCTTAACAAATCCCGCCGCCGAGGGTGGGAGCCAGAGGGGATGGATTCCGTGTCAGGGAATTTCGACCATTTGCATCCGGCGCGTCAGGACGCCGACCCGGGAGTTCAGATAGCGCGTATTGCGGTGGGCGTCGTAGAAGCGCGGGTTGGGCAGCATGGCCGCCAGCCGGGCCGACTGGCTGGCTCCCAGGTTGGCGGCGGGGGTGTTGAAGTAGTGCTTGGCGGCGGCCTGGGCGCCGAACACGCCTTCGCCCCATTCGGCCACGTTCAGATACAGCTCCAGGATCCGCTCCTTGCTCATGACGTGTTCGATCATGTAGGTCAGGATCAGTTCCTGGCCCTTGCGGATGTAGCTGCGGGAGCTGGACAGGAACAGGTTCTTGGCCAGCTGCTGGGTGATGGTGGAGCCGCCACGCATCTTGCTGCGGCCCGCTTCCTGCTGCTTCTGGTTGTATTCCCAGGCCTTGCGAATGGCATCCCATTCGACGCCGTCATGCTCGGTGAAGTTGGAATCCTCGGACGCCACCACCGCGCGCTTGAGGTTGCGGTTGATCTGGTCGTAGGGCACCCACTCGTACTTCAGCTGGAAATCGGGGTTGCCGTCGCGCAGGCGGGACAGTTCCTCGCGCATCACGGCGCTGCTGCCGGGCGGGCGGTAGTTGTACCAGACCACCTGGGCGAACAGCCAGAACTGGTAGAGCAGGACCAGGCACACCAGCGCCATCAGCGTGCCGCTGATGATCCGGAACCAGGAGCGGCCCTTGCGCGTCGCCATGCCGCCTACTGTCCGGCCTGCAGCGCCTCGCGCAGCGCCGCCAGCACGGGGGCCGGATCGGGCCGCAGTCCGTGCCAGATGTAGAAACTCTCGGCCGCCTGGCCCACCAGCATGCCCAGGCCGTCGGCCGTCAGGGCGGCGCCGTCGGCTTCGGCCTGCTTCATGAAGGCCGTGGGCTGGGCGCCGTACATCATGTCGTAGCCGGCGGCGCCGGGCGCGTACAGGCCGGGTGGCAGGTCGGGGGCGGCGTTTTGCAGGCCGCTGGCCGTGGCGTTGACCACCAGATTCCAGCCGCCAGGCGTGGCGGCGTCCGCCAGGCTGCCGCCCGTGACCGCGGTCTGCGGCGACACGCCGCTGTCGCGCCAGGAGGCGGCCAGTTCCTCCGCCTTGGAGGCGGTGCGGTTGACAATGTGGATGCGGGCGCAGCCGGCCTCGGCCAGCGGCTGCAGCACGCCGCGGGCGGCGCCGCCCGCGCCCACCAGCAGCACGGCGGCTCCGGCCAGGCGCACGCCCAGGCGCAGCAGGTCGGACACCAGGCCCACGCCGTCGGTATTGCAGCCATGCCAGGCGCCGTCGCGCCAGGACAGGGTGTTGACCGCGCCGGCCAGCCGGGCGCGGTTGGACAGGCGGCCGGCGGCCAGGGCGTAGGCATCCAGCTTGAAGGGCACCGTCACGTTCAGGCCCAGCCCGCCCTCGGCGACGAAGGCGGCGACCGCGTCGGCAAAGCCGTCCACCGGGGCCAGCAGGCGCTCATAGCGCAGCGGCTTGCCGGTCTGTTCGGCGAACATGGCGTGGATCTGGGGCGAGCGGCTGTGCGCGATGGGGTTGCCGATGACGGCGTATCTGGCGAGAGGGGGCGCCTCGGTCATGGGGCTTGTGTTTCCAGGGTGTCGTTGACGAAATGCCAGGTGCGGGTGATGACCAGCACGTCCGTATCGCGTGCGATATCGGGGGGGAATGGGGGGAAGGGCGCGGCCAGCTGGACGATGCGGCGGGCGGCCTGGTTCAGCACCGCGTGCGGCGACGGCTGGTCGATTTCGACATTGGCGATGCTGCCGTCGGCGCGCACGGACACCGTGATGCGCAAGGAGCCGTAGATGCGGCCGCGCGCCTCTTCCGGATAGTGCTGGGTGCCCACGGTTTCGATGCGGGTGCGCCAGGCGTCCAGGTAGGCGGCGTAGCGCGAGGCCTCGGCGGAGGGGGCCACGAACTGCTTGCGCGGTTCGGCGCTGTATTGCTGGACCCGCGCCGCCAGCGCGGCGATCTGGGCGCTCTGGATGACGCTGGCCTGGTCCTCGGCGTCGCGGCCCAGGTCGGCGCCGTCTGGCCAGGGGTTGACGGCCTGGCGCTCGGCGCCCGCCTTGTCGGCGGCGCGCAATTGGGTCATCAGGCGGGTCTGTTCGGCTTCCAGCTGTACCTGGCGGCGGCGCATGGCCTCCAGCACGATGGTCTCGGCGGCTTCGCCGGTGCGGGGCAGCGGGGTGGTGGACATGCCGCGCTCGGCGTTGCCGCCGCCCGTCATCTGGTTCTGGGCCTGGGCGCGCGGGGACTCCGGCGGGGTCTCGCTGCGGGCATTGAGCAGCACGACTTCCAGGCTGGTGACCGGCGGGCGCGAGGACGCGGGCGCGCTGAAGCGCCACGCCAGGGCGCCGGCGTGCACCAACAGCGATATTGCGATGCCGATGCGCAGGTAGTGCTGGGCGGGAGCGCCCAGCCACCGCAGGGAACGGCTCAGCGAGGAGGGGGAATCAGCGAGGCGTTGCACCTGCGCATTGTAGAGCGAGTCCATGTCCGCCGGGCGTCAGGCCGGTGCCGGATTGCTCCCGGTCTGAAGAGGTCCGGAGCCCCGGGGCTTGTAACACCCCGGGGGCGGCCCGATGCGGCCTCAGGCCGCTTTGCGGGGAAACTCCAGACGATGCCGCTTCAGACCGCGTCGCGGGGGAATTCCAGACGATGCGGCGTCAGGCCGCGTTGCGGGGGAATACCCAGACCTTGCTGGCCGGCAGGGCCAGGCGGCAGGGGCCGGGCTCGCGGCCTTCGGGGCCGTAGGCGCGCAGGGCCAGGGTGTGGGCCGGGTCGGCGTCGGGGGTGCGGAACAGGTATTCCCAGCGGTCGCCCAGGTACATGCTGGTCAAGAGCGGCATGTCCAGGTGGTTGCCGTCGGCGTCGTCCGCCAGGCGCACCTGTTCCACCCGGATGACGGCGGTGGCGTCCTGGCCCTGGGCCACGCCCGGGCTGGCCTTGCCCCACAGCGACCAGCCGCGGCCCTCGATGCGGGCCCGGCCGTCGCGCACTTCGGTGACCTTGCCGTCCAGGCGGTTGTTGCTGCCCATGAATTCGGCGGTGAACAGCGTGGACGGCGAGCCGTACATCTCCTGCGGCGTGCCCTGCTGTTCGATCTTGCCGTTGTTCAACAGCAGGATGCGGTCCGAAATCGCCATGGCTTCGCTCTGGTCATGCGTCACCATCAGGGCCGACAGGCCCAGGCGGATGATCAGCTCGCGCAGGAAGGCGCGGGCCTCTTCGCGCAGCTTGGCGTCCAGGTTGGACAGCGGTTCGTCCAGCAGGATGACGGGCGGGCTGTACACCAGCGCGCGGCCGATGGCCACGCGCTGCTGCTGGCCGCCTGACAGCGCGTGCGGATGGCGCTGGCCCAGCTTGCCCAGGCCCAGTTGGTCCAGCACGGCCTGCACGCGCTCGCGCACCTCGGCGCCGGGCACCTTGCGCAGCTTGAGCGGGTAGGCCACGTTCTCGTACACGGTCTTGTGCGGCCACAGCGCATAGGACTGGAACACCAGGCCCAGGTTGCGTTCCTCGGCCGGGATCTCCTTCTTCGCTGCGCCGTCGTACACGACGCGGTCGCCGATGGTGATGCGGCCGCGCTTGGGGCCTTCCAGGCCGGCCACGGCGCGCAGCAGGGTCGTCTTGCCGCTGCCCGAGGGGCCCAGCAGCGACACCACTTCGCCCTGGCGCAGCTGCATCGACACGCCCTTGAGCACCGGGTTGTCGCCGTAGTCCAGGTGCAGGTCTTCTACAGAAAGCTCAATCATGAAGTTTGACTCCGAATCGCAGGGCGATGCCCAGGCCGATCACGACCAGAACGATATTGATGAAGGAAAGCGCGGCCACGATGTCGATGGCGCCCGAGGCCCACAGCGACACCAGCATGGAGCCGATGGTTTCGGTGCCGGGCGACAGCAGGTAGACGCCGGTGGAGTATTCGCGCTCGAAGATCAGGAACATCAGCAGCCAGGAACCGATCAGGCCGTACTTGGCCAGCGGCACCGTGACGTGGCGGGTGACCTGGCCGCGGCGCGCGCCGGCGCTGCGGGCGGCCTCTTCCAGTTCGGGACCCACTTGCAGCAGGGTCGAGGAAATCAGCCGCAGGCCGTAGGCCATCCACACCACCGTGTAGGCCAGCCACACGCTGAAGATGGTGCTGCGCATGGCGCGCAGCCATTCGATGAAGTTCTCGCGCAGCCATTCCGCGAAGGGCAGGGCCGACAGCCAGCCGCCTTCGTCCAGGGCGTTGTCCAGCCACATCGGCACGAACAGGAACACCCACAGGAAAGCCAGGCCGGCCAGCAGGCCCGGCACCGCGCGCGGCACCAGCACGCTGTAGTCCATGAAGCGCGTGACGTTGTCCGGCTTGCGGTGCATGGCCAGGCCCACGAACATGTAGCAGAACACGGCCAGCGCGCCGCCGAACACGCCGATGGCGACCGAGTTGACGATGGCGCGCATCAGGTTGGGCTGCGAGAACACGGTGCGGAACGCGTCCAGCGACAGCACGTCCAGCAGCGACACGCCCATGCCCCAGTTGGACACGAACGCGCGCAGCAGCACGCCCAGCAGCGGCACCACGATGGTCACCAGCAGCCAGAACGCCACCACCCCGCCGGCCACCCAGCGCCACTTGCCCAGCGGCAGGGCGCGGGCGCGCGAGGCCTTGCCCTTGACCGTGACGAAGCGGTTGGCGGTGCGCATCAGGCGGCGCTGCAGCATCACCAGCGGGATCGTCATGCAGATCAGCACCACGGCCACGGCGGCCATCAGGTGATACGACGGGATGCCCAGCTTGTTGGTGAGCTTGTACAGATACGTGGCCAGCACCAGGTTGCCTTCCGGATCGCCCAGCACCAGCACCAGGCCGAACACTTCCAGGCCCAGGAAGAACAGCAGCACGGTGGCGTACAGCATGGCCGGCCGCACCATCGGCAGGCTGACCGACACCATCACGCGCAGCGGCGAGGCGCCCGACACGCGGGCGGCTTCCTCGACGTCCGAGCCCATGCTGCGCAGCGCCGACGAGATGTACAGGTAGGCGTGCGGCACGTGGGTCAGGCCGGCGATGACGACGATGCTGGTCAGCGAGTAGACGTTCCAGGGCACGAAGCCCAGCAGGTTCTGCGCCCAGATCGAGAAAAAGCCCACGGGGCCCGCGGCCACCACGTAGCCGAAGCCCAGCACCATGGGCGACACGAACACCGGCACGAGGATCAGCGGCTCGATCCAGCGGCGGCCGGGCAGGTCCGTGCGTATCATCAGGAAGGCCAGCATGCCGCCCAGCGGGATGGCGATGACGGCCAGGCCGAAGGCCAGGATGAAGCCGCTTTTCAGCGCCTTGTAGAAATCGGGGTCCGCGAAGATGAAGCGGAACGCGTCCAGGCTGAACGTCTTGGACGGGGCAAAGAAGGGCGCGGAGAGAAAGCTCTGGATGATGATGAACGACAGCGGCACATAGATGGCCAGGGCCGTGATCAGCACCACCACGCCGCGGGGCAGGGACTGCCATTTCGAGCGCAATGACTGCATGGGGAATCCTGTGTTCTTGAATGGCGCGAAGGTCGCGCGGCCGGGTCGGGGACGACCGCCCCGGCGGCGGTCAGGCGGACGGCGGCATGCCGCCGTCCCCTACGCGCGAGGCGGCCCGGAGCTGTTGTGCGGCTCCGGGCTGCGCGGCATTACTTGCCAGCCGCGGCGCGCCAGTCCTTGATGAACTGCAGGCGCTTGTTCTGCTCCAGGTAGTCCAGCAGCGTTTCGTTGACCGGGATCGGCTTGAGCGCGGCGCCCAGCTTCTTGGTCATGCCGTCGACGTCGTTGTCGCCTTCGATGTCGTCGCGCACGGAGGCCAGGTCGGCCTGGTTCGCGAGAATGGTCTGGCCCTTCTGCGACAGCAGGTAGTCCATCCACAGCTTGGCGGCGTTGCGGTTCTTCGCCTTCTTGCTGATGAACGCCACGCGCGACAGCACCAGCGCGTAGTCGGTCGGGTAGGCGATGCCCAGCGACGGGTCGTTCTTGGCGCGGGTTTCGGCGTAGGAGCCCAGGATGTTGTAGCCGATCAGGTTTTCACCCGAGGACACGCGTTCCATCATGGTGCCCGTGGACGACTGCACGATCAGGCCGCCGGCGCCGATGCCCTTGAGCGTCTCGAAGTACTTGGGATCGTTGGCCTTGTCCTGCACCGCCAGCATGAAGCCGACCGCCGACTTCTCGATGTCGTAGGTGGTGACCTTGTTCTTGAACTTGTCCGGCTGGCTGGCGATCAGCTTGGCCAGCGCGCCGTGCGTGGTGGGCACTTCGGCGGCGGGGATCAGGCGCTTGTTGTAGATGAACACGGCCGGCTCGTAGGTCGTGCCGTAGGCCGAATCCTTCCACACCGCCCAGGCCGGCAGCTTGCCGATTTCCGGCGACTTGTACTGCAGCGCGTAGTCGGTGGCCAGCTTCAGGGCCGAGTCCATCGAGGAGCTCCAGACGATATCGCCGCTGCCGCCGCCCGCCGCTTGTTCGCTGATGTAGCGGTTGTAGAGCTCGGTGCTGTTCATGTCGTTGTATTCGACCTTGATGCCCGGATACAGCTCTTCGAAGCCCTTGATGACGGGGCCTGCAGCCTTGGTGTCGGTGGTCGAGTAGATGACGACCTTGCCTTCCTTCTTGGCGCCGTCCAGGATCTTCTGGTAGTCGGCCGGATAGCCGGCCGGCACTTGCTGCGCAAAGGCGCTGCCGGCGGCGAGGGCGAATGCAGCGGCGCAGGCGGCCGCCAGTTTGGACTTGGCAAGCATGGGTGTTGTCTCCGAATGATTTGAGTTCGAGCAGGATCCCTGTCCAGCTTGGCCGCATCTTAGGAGCCGGCGTCTGTCGTCGTCCTGTCATGGCGACAGGTGGCGGCTAGGGGAAATCCCTTGGTGCCGCGGATCAGGATGATGAGACCGCGCCGCGCCCAGCCTACGGATGCGGCGTGTCCGTCACCAGCCGGATCCAGTTCTGCACGAAGCGCGAATGGCGGCGCTGGTCCAGGCCGACCAGCAGGGCGGGGCTGAGCACCACCGGCTGCACGATGCCTTGCGACCGCGCCAGCACCGCTTCGGAGGTCCAGCGGCCGGGCGTGTCCTCCATGATGGAGCCCAGCGCGGCATGGCTGGACGCCACCTGTTGCCCAGCCGGCGACAGCAGCCAGTCCACCAGCGCGCGTCCCAGCTCGGGGCTGGGGGCCTTGCGCGCGATCAGCACCGAACGCGCCAGCACCAGCACGTAATCCTGCGGGAACACCACGCCTATCGGGCTGCCCGCGGCCTGCCGCGACAGGGCGTAGGAGCCGAGGATGTTGTAGCCGATGTCGATCTCGTCGTTCTCGATCGCGTCCAGGATCTGGGCGCTGGTGGCCGACAGCCGCACGCCGGCCTGGCCCATCGCGTTGGCCAGCCCCCAGAAGTTCGACGACACCAGCTCGTCCTGTTCGGCCAGCAGATAGCCCAAGCTGCTGGCCGAAATATCGTAGGTGCCGATGCGGCCGCGCAGTTTCGCCGGATCGCGCTCCAGCAGGCGCAGCAGGTCCTGGCGCGAGCGCGGCACGGTGGCTTCGGTAAAACGCTTGGGGTTGTAGACGATCACCGCCGGCTCGAAGGTGAAGCCATAGACCTCGTGGCGCCAGATGGCCCAGGATGGCAGCTTGGCGGCATAGGGCGAGGAATAGCTCAGCGCATAGCCGTCGTTGGCCAGCCGGATCTGCAGGTCCGAGGCCGAACTCATCAGCACGTCCACGTCCTTCAGTTGCCCCGCCACGGCGGCCTCGTAGAGTTCGCGGCTGCCCATCTCGCGGTACACCACGGTCACGTCCGGCCGTTGCGACTGGAAGCCCTGGATCAGCGGCGCGACCACCGGCGTGTCCGTGGGTCCGGCGATGGTCAGGACCCGGGAGGTGGGCTGCGGCGCCGGGTAGCGGGTGACGATTTCGGGAACGTCGGCGGCGCGCACCTCGGCGGGCGCGGTGCCCAGCAGCAGCCCCGCCAGGCACAGCGCGCCCAGGCAGGCCGCGGCCGCGCGTCCGGGCGCGGAGCGCGCCAGCGGCAGGATCACGCGCGCCGTCAGCCCGCCGCCGGGACGGTCCTGCAGCCACAGCGAGCCGCCATGGGCCATGGCCACCGAGCGCACGATGGACAGTCCCAACCCCGAGCCGGGCTGCGATTCGCCGGCCCGGCCGCGGGTGAAGCGCTGCTGCACCGCGTCCTTTTCGTCGTCGGCCACGCCCGGGCCGCGGTCGGACACGGTGAGCGCCACGCGGAACCCCGCCACTGGCGTGGCCTGGATGTCCACGGTGCCGTCCGGCGCATAGCGCAGCGCGTTGTCCACCAGATTGCGCAGCATCTCGCGCAGGGCCACGCGGTCGCCGGCGATGCGGGCGCGGCGGACCTCGGGCGCGATCTCGATGCGCAGGCGCTGCGCCTCCAGCGGGCCGATGCGGCGGCGCGTTTCGTTGATGGTTTCGGCTACGCCCACGAGGGTGCGCGAGCCCTTGCCCAGGCGGTGGGTGATGGTGGCGTCCATCAGCAGCTGGTTGATCAGCTGGCTGGCGTGCGTGGCGTTGAGGTGGATGCGTTCCAGGCGCGCGTGCAGCCGCTGCGGATCGGTCTCGTCCAGGGCGACCTCGGCCTGCGCGCGCAGGGAGGCCAGCGGCGTGCGCACCTGGTGCGCGGCGTCGGCCACCAGGGTATTGAGCGTGCCCATGATGCCGGACAGGCGCTGCATGAAGGCGTTCAGCGCCTCGACCAGCCGCCGCACTTCGCGCGGCACCGGCGTTACCAGCGGCGCCAGGTCGTCCGGCGCGCGGTTGCGCAATTCCCGCTCCACCACGGCTAGCGGCGCGAAGGCGCGCTGCACGCCGAACCAGAGCAAGCCCAGCGCCACCAGCGACACCACCACCAGCGGCAGGGCGGTGCGCCCCAGAATTTCGTCGGCCAGGGCCTCGCGCGAGCCCAGCGTCTCGGCCACGCGCACGGTGACCCAGCCCGCGTGCTGGCTGGCGGACACCAGCCGGCCCACGGTGGCGACGCGCACGGGGTCGTCGTGATAGCTCAGGTAGGTGAACACCGGCGTGGCGGACTGCGCCAGCGGCATGCCGGGCGCCAGGTCGTCGTAGCCCGTGATGAGGCGGCCGTTCGAGGTGCGGGCCTCGTAGAACACGCGTTCGCCGCCCGACAGCATGGCCAGCGAGGATACCGGTGGTTCGACGGTGACGTTGTTGTCCTCGATCTGCACCGAACCGGCGATGGTCAGCGCCGAGGCCGCCAGCAGCCGGTCGAACGCCTGCTCCGCCGCCCGCTGCGCGTAGCCGCGCAGGAAGAACACCAGCCCGATCAACGCGCAGGCGAGCAGCAGCACGCCCAGTGTGAAGACGCGGCGGCGGATGGAGAAGTTTTCAGGGCTGTTCATGGCTGCGGGCCTGATAGCCGACGCCGCGCACGGTGACGATATCGATCGAAGCGCCGGCCAGCTTCTTGCGCAGCCGCGATATCAGCAGTTCCAGCGCATTGAGCGTGCCATCATCCAGGTCGAAGAGCTGGTTCATGAGGCGCTCCTTGGCGACGGTCTGGCCCAGCTTGCCCACCAGGATCTCCAGCAGGCGGAATTCACGCCGCCCCAGCTCCAGCGGCGCGCCGGCCACGCTGACGTTGCGGTTGGCGAGGTCCAGGCTGAGGTTGCCATAGACGGTGACGCTGCTTGTCTGGCCGGCGGGACGGCGCATCAGCGCGCGCAGCCGCGCTTCCAGTTCGCGCAGGTCGAAGGGCTTGACCAGGTAGTCGTCGGCGCCGAGGTCCAGCATGTCGATCTTGTCTTCGATTTCGGAGCGCGCGGTCATGACCAGCACGGGCGCTTCCAGCCCGGCGGCGCGCAGCTCCCGGATGACGGTGAAGCCATCCTTGCCGGGCAGGTTGATGTCCAGGACGAGCGCGTCCCAGGTTTCATCCAGCCCCCACCGCAACGCCGCCACGCCGTCGCGCACCCATTGCACGCTGTGGCCGGCGAAACGCAGCTTGCTTTCCACGGCATCGCCGAGATCGAGATTGTCCTCGACCAGCAAAATGCGCATGTGTTGTCTCCGTGTCTTTTGTGGATTTTGGGGGAGTTTAATGGGGTGTGGGGGTTTGCGGTTGTTGGTTTGTGGTTGTTTGTTGCGGGAGTTGTTGGTTCTTGAGACGCCTGTCGCGTCGGTGGCCTGCGGTGCGCGGGGCAACGATTGCGGTCCGGAGCCTTCGCTCCGGACTTCCCCGTCGTCATCTTCGTCACCGCCTGCGGCGGTTCCTTCAGATTCCCTCGGGCTTATCGACGCCCCGCGCACCGCAGGCCCCCGACGCGGCAGGCTGCGCTGGTTGAATCTTTACGGGCGCTGGGGCGGTCGGTGTGCTTGGCGTTCTGGCCACGGCCGAGGGGTGGGGGCGAGTCTTGCGGGGCCCGCCCCAGGCCGGCCGCGCGGGCGGCCTTTTGGGGCTTACGCGGTGTCTTGCGTCATGGGATGACGCTGCGCGCTGGTGGCGTTGATCGCATGTAATCCGGCATCGGTGGATGGCGGTTTGACGGGTTACGCGCGTTTGGTTGTAGAGGCTTTCCTTCGAGTCAGTTGGGCTGCCATCATTCTGCGTCTGACGCGGGCGCCGGACAATCGCCAGTTCAACACCGCTGCCGGATGGGTGGCGCGCGCCAGGTCTGCATGCGCAAGCGGCTGTCCGTCGCGCGCCACCCATCACCGCCCATCCCCCAAGAGCTGGGGACCATCAGCAAACCGTTCGTTGCATGCGCGCGAGCGAGCACAATCGAAATTTCAAAAATCACGTATGTCATTATCGGCCGCCCGCGCGGCCGATAATGGCGGGCAGCTCAAGAATCGTGCCTGACCACGGCTCTAGCAGCGTTCCAAGCCAAGAATTAAGTAGCTCGTCGGCGCGGATGACGTGACGGCTCGCAACCTCGATGCGCCCGACGGAATCCGAAGGCAGCCGCCGCAGGCGGCCACGAGGATGAGGATGGGGCAGTCCGGAGCGAAGGCTCCGGACCGCAATCGTGGGCGCGAGCCGTCACGTCATCCGCGCCGACGAGCGGCCTACGAAGAACTCGCTGGCTGACCTCAACAGCCCCCAGAGCAGAAGCCCTTACTCCTGCCCACCCACAGCAGGACTAATCTCCCCGATATACCGACAATCCAACTCCAGAGACAACTCATCCATCCCCAGAATATCAATCTCCACAGCCGTCCCCCGCTCCAGCTCAGGCATTCCCCCCACCCGAGTCACCAGCGGCGCATTCGCGAACCGCACCAGGTCCTCGCGCAGCACGTGCGCCACCGTGCGGGTCACGTTGTGCTGCTTCAGCCAGCGCAGGCACCAGTAGCGCTCCATCGCGCTCTGGAACTCGGCCCAGGCCGCGTATTGCGCATCGAACGCGCCGATGATGGCGAACAGGTCCGCGTCGCGCGGCTTGAACGGCGCGACCAGGCGGGCGGAGACGCCGTGCTCGACCGCGGCGATCAGTTGCCACTGGTTTACCAGGTCCACGTAGCGGCGCAGCGGCGACGTGCTCCAGGCGTATTGCGGCACGCCGATGGCTTCATGAGGCAGGGCCTGGGTGCTCATGCGCACGCGGCCGGCCTGTTGTGAGCGGTAGATGCCCGGCACGCCGTGCTGGTGCAGCAGGCCGCCCCAGAGGTTGTTCGCCAGGATCATGTATTCCGCCACCATGCGGTCCAGCGGCGCGTTACGCTGGCGCGGCACCAGGCGCACCGGCGTGTCGGGATCGTCGGGGTTGCCGTCCAGGTAGAAGCTGTATTCCACCCGCGAATTGTTTTCCGGCTTGCCGCGCACGTTCTCGCGCTGGGCCGACAGGGCTTGCGCAAGCTTCCAGAGCGGTCGCAGCCAGTGGCCGTAGGGCAGCTCGGCCGACGGGTCGGACAGGCTGGCTTCCGTGACCTGGGCGTCCAGCATGTTGTGGCGCAGGTTCTCGCGCACCACCACGCGCTCCAGGCGGGTTTCGGATTCGATGACCTCGCCGGTCTCCGGGTCGGCCACGACGTACAGGGACAGCACCGGCACTTCGCGGCCGGCGTCCAGCGAGAACGCCTTGATGACGTTGTCCGGCTGCATCGGGATCTTGTCGCCCGGCATGTAGACGGTGGACAGGCGCGCGCGCGCCAGCTTGTCGAAATCGCTGTCGCGGGTCACGCTCAGGCCCGGCGCGGCCACGTGCACGCCGACGCGCAGGCGGCCGTCGGGCAGTGTGGAGACGGACAGGGCGTCGTCGATTTCCGTGGTGGTGACGTCGTCCACCGAGTAGATCTCGGCGTCGGACAACGGCAGCTCGCGGTCGATGGGAGGCAGTTCCAGGTCGGGGAAGGCCAGCCCGCGCGGGAAGTTCACGGCCAGGAAGCGGCGTTTGTGCAGGGCCAGCGCGTGCGGCCACGCGCCCAGTTCCAGCAGCAGGCGGTCGGGGCTCTTGCCCAGCTTGGCGCAAGCGGCGTCCAGCGCCTTCCATTGCTGCGAATTCTTGTCCGGGCGGATCAGAAGGGATTCGGCGGCCTGGGCGATGGGCTCGGGCAGGCGGCCGGCGGCCATTTCGTCGACCCACTCCTGCTGCTGCTCGGCCTGGCGTTGCTTCTTTTCCAGCGCGGCCAGGGCGGCGGCCAGGATGTCGGGCGGGGCGGGGCGGTAGCGGCCCTTGCCGCGGCGGTGGAAGTACGCCGGCGCGCCATGCAGGCGCATCAGCAGCGCGGCCTGTTCCACGGGCGTGGGGGCGTGGCCGAAGTAGTCGGCGGCCAGGGCGGGGGAATCGAATTCGTCCTGCGGCGCGCATTCCCACAGGAATTGCAGGTCCAGCGTTTCGGCAGTCGCGGCCGCCTGGCTCATCAGCGCGGCCGGTTCGGGCGCGGCGAAGGTGAACAAGGTGTTGGCGCGCTTGATCTTGCTGCGCTTGCCGGATTCCGACTCCACCTGCAGGCTGGCATCGGTCTCGGACAGGATATTGCCGGCCTTGAAGCTGCCGTCGTCTTCGTAAAACACATACATGGTGGGGATCGTCCTGGGCGGCGCGTACGCGCCGCCTTGCGCAGCTATATAGAGTGTAGAAGTCTGATACTGATTATTGGGGGCGAACCTGCTTGTCGCCAAGGGCGAATTCAAGCACTTCGGGCATCCATTCCGCGAAATCGGACAAACCGTGGTCGCTGCCTTGCACGATGCGCTGGCGGCAGCCCGCGTACCGGTCGCGCATTTCGCGCCAATCCAGCACTTCGTCGCCGGTGGCCGCGACCAGGAAATAGCGGTCGGGCTGGGTGATGCGGGGGGCGTGGATGGCGGCCAGTTCGTCCACGTATTCGGGCCGGAAGACGAACGGCGCGTCGGAATGATACATGCGGTGCTCGCCGACCTGGGTGGCGAGGTCGCGCGCGGCTTCCACGGCGGGGTTCAGCAGCACTGCCTTGCAGCCCAGCTGCTCGGCCAGCCAGGTGGCGTAGAAGCCGCCCAGCGAAGAGCCGATCACGGTCAGCGCCCGGGGGGAGCTGGCGCCGTCCAGCTGGCGCCTGGCGATATCCATCGCCAGCTCGATGGCCTCGCGCGGGCTGGCGGGCAACTGCGGGCAGGCCCAGTCCGCAGCCAGGCCGCGAGCGGCCATGGCATCGGCCATCATCCGGGCCTTGAATGAGGTCGGCGAGGAACGGAAACCGTGCAGATAGAGAATCATGTCTCGCCTTTGCCGTGTCGTCCGCGGGATCAGCCGCGCGCCTGCAGGGCGTCCAGCAGCTTGCCGTGCACGCCGCCGAAACCGCCGTTGCTCATGACCAGCACCTGGTCGCCCGGGCGGGCGGCTTGCGCCACGGCCGCGACCAGCGCGCCGATGTCATCGTAGCTGGAAGCCCGGTCGCCCAGGGGCGCCAGTACTTCGGCCGGATTCCAGCCCAGGGCGTGCTTGCCGGAATGCGCGCCAAAGCAGAACACCAGGTCGGCGTCGGCCAGGGCTTCGGGCAGGCGGGCCGCCATGGTGCCCAGCTTCATGGTGTTGGAGCGCGGCTCCAGCACGGCCAGGATGCGGGCCGAACCCACCTGGCGGCGCAGGCCTTCCAGCGTAGTGGCGATGGCGGTGGGGTGGTGGGCGAAATCGTCATAGACCTTGACGCCGTTGACCGTGCCGCGCAGTTCCATGCGGCGCTTCACGCCCGCGAAGCGGCTCAGGGCCTCGATGCCTTGCGCCACCGGCACGCCCACGTGTTCGGCGGCGGCCAGCGCCGCCAGCGCGTTCATGCGGTTGTGTTCGCCGCTGAGGTTCCAGCGCACCGTGCCGGCGGTCACGCCGGCGCGCAGTACGCTGAAGGCGCCATCGGCGTCCGGCGCCGTCGCCTGCCAGGCGCCATCGGCGCCGAACGTGACGGTTTCAGACCAGCATCCGCGGGCAATCACACGGTCCAGTGCGGCGTCCCGCGTCGGGCGCACGATGCGGCCGGAGCCGGGAATGGTGCGCACCAGGTGGTGGAATTGGGTCTCGATGGCGGCCAGATCGGGGAAGATGTCGGCGTGATCGTATTCCAGGTTGTTCAGGATGGCCGTGCGCGGACGGTAATGGACAAACTTGGAGCGCTTGTCGAAGAAGGCCGTGTCGTATTCGTCCGCCTCGATCACGAAGGGCAGGCGCGACGGGTCGTAGCGGGCCGACACGTGCAGGTCCTGCGCCACGCCGCCGATCAGGAAGTTGGGCGCCATGCCCGCGGCTTCCAGCACCCAGGCCAGCATCGAGCTGGTGGTGGTCTTGCCGTGGGTGCCCGCCACCGCCAGCACATGCTGGCCGGGCAGGATGTTGTCGCCCAGCCATTGCGGGCCCGACACGTAGCGCGCGCCGGAGTCCAGGATGGCCTCCATCAGCGGATTGCCGCGGCTGACAACGTTGCCGATCACGTACAGATCGGGCTTGAGCGCCAGTTGCTCGGCGCCGAAGCCTTCGATCAACTCGATGCCTTGTTCGGCCAATTGCGTGCTCATGGGCGGGTACACGCCCGCGTCGCAACCAGTGACCTTGTGGCCGGCGGCGCGCGCGATCAGCGCCAGGCCACCCATGAACGTACCGCAGATGCCAAGAATATGCAGGTGCATTGAAAACTCTCCTGTCCTGCATTGTATATATATAGAGGGAGGGCCCGTGGCGGCGGGCGCGGCGCAAAACGGCGGCAGCGGTTATGATCGCGCCATGAATCGACGCCTACTTCTTTCCGCCGGCGTGGCCATAGCCGCCACGGTTGCGGGCGGCTATACCCTGATGGGCCGCAAGCCCTCGACGCCGGCGCCGGGCGCAGATGCCGGCGATCCCGTCGCCGGCCTGATGCAAATGCAGCTGCCCGACCTGAACGGGGCCACGCATACGCTGTCGGGCTGGAAAGGCCAGCCCATTGTGGTCAATTTCTGGGCAACCTGGTGCGCGCCTTGCGTCCGGGAGATGCCTGAACTCGACGCTTTGCAGAAAAAATATCCGAATGTCCGATTTGTCGGCATTGGTGTTGATTCAGCCGCGAACATGCAAAAATTTGTCGAGAAAGTGCAAGTTTCCTATCCCCTCTGGGTGATAGGCGCAGGCGCCATCGATACGCTGCGCAAGCTGGGAAACCCCAGCGGCGGTCTGCCTTTTACTATTGTTTTCAATGCAGATGGCGGAATTAACCGGAAGATATTGGGTGAAATTCAACCCGATGATCTGGACCGCACTTTATCTGGTTTAAAGGCGTAAGTCTGTTGGACAAATAGTAGGAATTGGCGTAAAAAGCTGGTTTATCGGCTGTTTTGCCAACAATTGGCAAACCACTCATTGGCAAGCGCATGGCGCAAAACATACTGGTATTGCATGGCCCGAATCTGAACCTGCTCGGCACCCGAGAACCTCACATCTACGGCAGCCTCACGCTGCAACAGATCAACGAGGGGCTCGAGCTGCTCGCAGGCGAACTGGGCGCCACGCTGACAGCGTGGCAAGGCAATCACGAAGGCGCGCTGGTTGACCGCATTCAGGCGGCCCGGCAAGACGGCACGGACTTCATCATCATCAACGCGGCGGCATATACGCACACCAGCGTCGCAATTCGCGATGCGCTGGCTGGGGTCGCGATCCCATTTATTGAAGTACATTTGTCCAATCTGTATAAGCGAGAGCCTTTCAGGCATCACTCTTATCTGTCCGACTTGGCGGTGGGCCTGATCAGCGGCCTGGGCGCGGACGGCTACGAGGCGGCTTTGCGCTACGCAGTGCGGCACTGATCTCGCACCAACTCACGGCATTTACATCTTATACGGCACGGACCCGACGAAGGGACGTTGCCGACACTATCTCGGGAAGCAGCTTCTATGGACCTCCGAAAACTCAAAACCCTGATCGACCTGGTGGCTGAATCGGGTATCGCCGAGCTGGAAATCACCGAAGGCGAAGGCAAGGTGAGGATCGTCAAGTTCTCGCAGACCTTGCAGCCGGTCGCCTACCACCACCCCGAAGCCGGCGTGCCGGTCGCGCCGATGGCCCAGGCCGTTGCTCCGGCCGCTCCCGCCGCCGCGGAAGCCGCGCCGGTGATCCAGGGCCATGTCGTGAAGGCTCCGATGGTCGGCACGTTCTACCGCGCGCCGAACCCGGGCGCCGCCCCGTTCATCGACGTCGGCGCCACCGTCAAGGAAGGCGACCCGCTGTGCATCATTGAAGCCATGAAGCTGCTCAATGAGATCGAAGCCGACAAGTCCGGCGTCATCAAAGAAATCCTGGTCGAAAACGGCGAGCCCGTCGAGTACGGTCAACCCCTGTTCGTCATTGGCTGATAGCTGAAAATGTTCGAAAAAATCCTGATCGCCAATCGGGGCGAAATCGCCCTGCGCATTCAGCGCGCTTGCCGCGAGCTGGGCATCAAGACCGTGGTGGTGCACTCCGAGGCCGACCGCGAAGCCAAGTACGTGCGCCTGGCCGATGAATCGGTGTGCATCGGGCCCGCGCCGTCGCGTGAAAGCTACCTGAACATGCCGGCCATCATTTCGGCGGCCGAAGTCACGGACTCCGAGGCAATCCACCCGGGTTACGGGTTCTTGTCCGAAAATGCCGACTTCGCCGATCGCGTCGAAAAGAGCGGCTTTGTCTTCATCGGTCCGCGTCCCGACACCATCCGCCTGATGGGCGACAAGGTCAGCGCCAAGCGCGCCATGATCGAAGCCGGCGTGCCGGTGGTGCCGGGTTCGGAAGGCGCGTTGCCCGACGATCCGCAGGAAATCATCCGCATTGCGCGCGAGGTCGGCTATCCGGTCATCATCAAGGCGGCAGGCGGCGGCGGTGGCCGCGGCATGCGCGTGGTGTACACCGAGGCCGCGCTGCTGAACGCCGTCACGATGACGCGTTCCGAAGCGGGCGCCGCGTTCAACAATCCGGAAGTCTATATGGAGAAGTTCCTTGAGAACCCGCGCCATATCGAAATCCAGGTGTTGGCCGACGGCGGCCGCAACGCGGTCTGGCTGGGCGAGCGCGACTGCTCCATGCAGCGCCGCCACCAGAAGGTCATCGAGGAAGCGCCGGCCCCTGGCATCGCGCGCCGCCTGATCGAGCGCATCGGCGACCGTTGCGCCGACGCTTGCCGCAAGATGGGCTACCGCGGCGCGGGCACGTTCGAGTTCCTGTATGAAAACGGCGAGTTCTATTTCATCGAAATGAACACCCGCATCCAGGTCGAACACCCCGTCACCGAACTGATCACCGGCATCGACCTGGTCCAGCAGCAGATCCTGATCGCCGCCGGCGAGAAGTTCACGCTGCGCCAGCGCGACATCGAATTCAAGGGCCACGCGATCGAATGCCGCATCAACGCGGAAGATCCGTTCCGCTTCGTGCCCAGTCCCGGCCGCATCACCAACTGGCATACGCCGGGCGGTCCGGGCGTGCGCATCGATTCGCACGCGTTCAACGGCTATTTCGTGCCGCCGAACTACGACTCGATGATCGCCAAGGTCATTACCTACGGCGATACGCGCGACCAGGCGTTGGCCCGCATGCGCACCGCGCTGTCGGAAATGGTGGTGGAAGGCATTTCCACCAACATCCCGCTGCATCGTGAAATGCTGCAGGATGCCCGCTTCATCGAAGGCGGCACCAGCATCCACTACCTGGAACACAAGTTGGCGCAGCGTCCCTGAGCCGCGATCCGGGGCTTTGGCCCCGGGCCGTTCCTGTTTTGTTTTACGGTCGAACGGGCCGCGGCGCAAGCCGCGGCCCGTTGGCCAGATGGAAGAATAATCATGCGTGAACTCGTGCTCCATTGCCTGGAGGCGCAGGCCGAAGCTCTCTCGGACGCCCTGCTGGAAGCGGGCGTGCTGTCGGTGTCGGTCGAAGACGCCGACCTGGGCACCGACGACGAGCGTCCCTTGTTTGGTGAGCCGGGCACCGAGCCCGACGTGCAGGCCTGGGACCGCAACCGCGTTGTCGCCCTGCTGCCCGACGGGGCCGATCCCGCGCAGATCATGGAAGAGGCCGCCGCGGCCGGCGAGCTGGATCCCGCCGTGTTCGAGGGCTGGAGCCTGCGCGACGTGCCCGACGCGGATTGGGTGCGCCTGACGCAATCGCAGTTCGGGCCCATCCACATCGCCGAACGCCTGTGGATCGTGCCCAGCTGGCACCGCGACAACCCCGACGTTCCAGCCTTCGAGCCGGACGCGTCCGCCCAGGACGGCGCGATCCACATCGAGCTGGATCCGGGCCTGGCGTTCGGCACGGGCAGCCATCCCACGACCCACCTGTGCCTGGCCTGGCTGGAGGCCGAATTGCCGGCCGGCGCCACGCTGCTGGACTACGGCTGCGGCTCGGGCATCCTGGCCATCGCCGCGCGCAAGCTGGGCGCGGGCCCGACCCAGGCGGTGGATATCGACGCCCAGGCGGTGCAGAGCACGATCTTCAATGCCGAGGTCAACCACGTCGAGCTGCAGGCCATGCTGCCCGACGGGCTGGCGGAAGGCACCTTCGAAGTGGTGGTGGCCAACATCCTGTCCAACCCCTTGAAGGTGCTGGCGCCCATGCTGGCAGGACGCGTCGCCGCGGGCGGCCATCTGGTCCTGTCCGGCGTGCTGGAGCGCCAGGCCGAGGAAGTGGCCGCCGCCTATGCGCCCTGGATCGCCATGTCGGTCTGGCGGGCGCGCGACGGCTGGGTGTGCCTGCACGGCCAGAAGGCCTGAGCGCCGCCGCAGCAGGATCGCTCCATGGCCCTGACCACCCGTTGCCCGCAGTGCGGCACCACCTTCAAGGTGGTGCCTGACCAGCTCCGGGTCCGTAATGGCCTGGTGCGCTGCGGAGCATGCTCGACCGTGTTCGACGGGCGCGCTTGCTTGTTGCCGGTAGCGGGCGCGGCGCCGCAGCCGGCAGTGTCGGCGGCTCCGGTGATGCCGGAGATGCCGGCCGCGGGCCAGGCCGCACCGGTCCTGGCCACGCCGGCGGTTCCCGCCGTGGCCGCGGCGTCGGTTACGCCGCCGGCTCCCGTTGCTCCGCAAGTTCCGGTGGCGCCACACGTTTCGCTCGCCTCGCAGGTCCCGGTAGCGCCGCAGGTTCCGCCCGTCCCGCAAGTTCCGGCAACTCCGCAGGTTCCGGTCACCTCGCATGTTCCGGCGGCTCCGGCGGTTCCCGCCGTTCCGCAAGCGCCTGCCACGCCAGCGGTCCCCGCGTATCGGCCTGCAGCGGCGGCGCCCGCGGCAGACCCTTTCGTGATCCCTCCCTGGGATGACGAACCCGAGCCGTCCCGGCCCGCCATGGCGCCCGCGACGCCTGCTTCCAGCGCACCCGCGATTCCGCCGGCAGTCCTGCGCGGCCGCGACGACATCCGCCGACGTGCCGAACCTGAGTCGGGCGTCCAGGAGCATGAGCATGACGAGGCCGATGAGCCGGCCGACGACGATATCGCCGATGACGACGATCAGCCGCGCTGGACCTTGCCCCCGGTTGCGCAGACCGGCCATCGCGCCGATCCCGCCCCGCGCGGCGCGCAAGCGGAGCCGGCCTTCACCATCGGCCGCGCCCGCGCGGACGTGCGCGACGAAGAGCGCGACGACGAATACGACAACGAGTACGCGGACGAACACCGCGACGACTATGATCCCGACCGCGATGCTCCCGACCGCGACCAACCCGGCGAGCCGGTGCTGGGCGACACGCGCACGCGCTATTCCAGCGCCACCGACGTGGGCCGCGCGCCGCCCGAGTTCCTGGACCAGGATCGCCAGGAACGGAACGGTCTGCTGCGCAAGTTGTGGGGCTATGCCTGCCTGGTCGGCCTGATCGCGCTGGGCCTGCAACTGGTGTACGCGTACCGCACCGATATCGCCAATTCCGTGCCGGTCCTGCGGCCGGTGCTGGAGACCGCGTGCCAGCAGTTGGGCTGCACCGTGGGGTACGCGCGCCGCCTGGATCGCATCCACATTCTTTCGTCGTCGCTGCAGCCGCCGACCGGCGCCGCGGCGATCGATGATGGCCGCAGCCGCCTGGTGCTGACAGTGAATTTACGCAACAGCTACGACAAGCCGCAGCACTGGCCGGCGCTGGTGCTGGACCTGAACGACCTGTCGGATACGGCGGTTGTGCGCCGCGTGCTCAGGCCCGAGGACTACCTGACGCCCGAGCAGCTGCGTGGTCCTTTCGCGCCCAATAGCGATCTGAAGATCTCCGTGCCCATTGAAGTGACCGGCGTCCAGGTCAATGGCTACCAACTCGATAAATTCTTTCCTTGAGGGATGACTGACATGGCGACCCCTGTCCTGGTTTGCGGTTCGATGGCGTTCGACACCATCGCGGTGTTTGAAGGACGTTTCAAGGAACACATCCTTGCCGATCGCATTCAATCGCTGAGCGTGTCGTTCCTGGTGCCCAGCATGCGCAAGGAATACGGCGGCTGCTCCGGCAACATCGCCTACAACATGAATCTGCTGGGCGGCAAGCCCGTGCCCGTGGCGACCGTGGGCGTGGACGCGGACGAATACCTGGAACGCCTGTCCAAGCTGGGCATCGACACCAGCCGCGTCAAGGTCATTCCCGAGACCTTCACCGCGCAGTGCTTCATCACAACCGACCTGGACGACAACCAGATCACGGCCTTCCACCCGGGCGCCATGTCGCACGCGGCGGAGAACGACCTGAGCGACGCCGACGCGGCCTGGGCCATCGTCGCGCCGGATGCCAAGGAAGGCATGTTCGCGCATGCCGAACGCCTGCATAAGCGCGGCATTCCGTTCATCTTCGACCTGGGCCAGGCCATGCCGCTGTTCGACGGCGCGGACCTGGAGCGCATGCTCAAGTTGGCCCAGGCGCTGACGGTGAACGACTACGAGGCAGGCATCGTGGAACAGCGAACGGGCCGCAGCATGGAAGACATCGCCCGCACGCTGCAGGCCGTGGTGGTGACGCGCGGCGCGGAAGGCGCCACCTTGTTGACCGAAGGCAAGACCATCCAGATCGAGCCGGTGCGCGCGGCCCGGGTGGTGGACCCGACGGGCTGCGGCGATGCGCAGCGTGGGGGCCTGCTGTACGGCTTGACCAGCGGCTGGAGCTGGGAAGACAGCTGCCGTCTGGGCAACGTCATGGGCGCCATCAAGATTGCTTCGCGCGGGCCGCAGAACCACGCGCCTTCGCGCGCCGAGATCGACGCCGTGCTGCACGCGACCTACGGGATTCATCTGCCCGTCTGAGGGCTCGGGGAACCCGCCGCGGCGATCGCGGTCGAAGAGCTCCAGGGAGATGGGAAGCGGCGTTTTTCGCCGCCTCGTCCGACCGCGTTTTCCGCCGTGTTTTCAGCTTCTGGCGGTGCGTTTCAGTGTGTTGCAGCTGCGCTGGGCGCGCCCTTGGCCCGGGGTATGATGAGTGCATCGTCGGCAATGGCCGATCGAGGAGTCCAAATGAACCAAACCAAAACTTTTTCCCTGGTCACGCCGCGCGCGGGTCGCTGGCTGGCCATCGCCGCTGTCGTAACCTCGATGGCGGTCCTGGGCGGTTGCGCCAATCGCAGCGCGTCCAGCGGCGTCTACAGCTATGACCAGGCGCAGCGCGAGCAAATCGTCCGCACTGGCACGGTCACTGGCGTGCGCCCCATCGTGATCCAGAACGACAAGTCCAGCGGCGTCGGCATGGTGGCAGGCGGCGCGCTGGGCGGCGTGGCGGGCAATGCCATTGGCGGCGGCACCGGCCGCACCATCGCCACCGTGGGCGGCGTCATCCTGGGCGCTCTGGCAGGCAATGCGATCGAAAACCAGACCGGCAAGAATTCCGGCTATGAAATCACGGTGCGCCTGGATAACGGCGAAACCCGCGTCGTGGCCCAGGAAGCGGATGTGCCCATCAGTGTCGGCCAACGTGTGCAGGTGATCAGCGGCGCCGGCCCGACCCGCGTCACGCCGATGTAAGTCCAGTCTTGCGCGCCGGTAAGCCGGCGCGGCATGGCAAAGCCCCCATCCAGGGGGCTTTTTTTATTCCTGGCGTCCTGGGCATAAAGGGGGCCGGGGCGCCAGAGATCGCGCAAGCGTAAAAATCTGTCGCTCGGCAGCAACGCGGCACCCGAGGATTTACCCGCGAAGGTTACGTTTGCCAGCCTTTTCTCGCGATTTCCTCCATAAGTTTCATGGCGATTCAACAAACGTAGTGCCATGATTGCGTCTGCGATCGACGTCGCATTGCGAAAATCATGTAACTGAGTGCATCTGCGCGTCGACCTGGAAGGCTGAAGTTCAGTCCGGTTTCAGCTGTTTATTTGTATTCTCATCGTCCTGGAATCCCGGGGCGGGGGATGTCAGGCCGATCAGGCAAAGCAACACCGCACTATCTATGCATACCGAGCAAGAACTCCACACCAAGATCGGCGAGATCGTCGAGTCGATCGTCATGAAGAAAGTCACCCCCGACACCCAGTTGATTGCCACCGGCCTGGTCGATTCGCTCGCCGCCGTGGACATCACGCTGGCGGTCGAGTCGGAGTACGGTTGCAGCATCCCGGCTCCCGAGATCGCGGAGCATCTGCAGTCGGTCCGCACGCTTGCCGGCTATGTCGCTGCCCATACTTCGTAATACCCGGTTGTTGTCTCACGTCGCGGCTGCCGCGACGGCGGTGGCCCTGGCGATAGGCGCGTATTGCGGCGCGGACGATGTGCTCAGCCGCATCGTGAACCCGCTGTCGGCGCCGTCGGCGGCCGCGGCCGCCAAGAGCAACTACCTGCCCAACCTGGGCCCGGACTGGGGCACCCAGCACGTCAACCTGAATCGCCTGGGCAACGCCCTGAGCGACGGGACGCTGGTCGTGCTCGGCTCTTCCGAACTGTCCAGCCATGACCTGCGTTTCGTTCCCTACCGCTTCTTCCCCGAAGAGCTGAAGGTGCCGACGCTGGCCTATGGCCACGCCATGTTCCAGTCCTACGGCATCGTCAGCGTGCTGGAGTCGGTGGCGGATTCGCTCACGCCCAACACGCGTCTGGTGATCATGCTGTCGCCGGCCTGGTTCGCGTCCGGCGGCCAGCTGCCGCGCAGCGCGTTCGCCGAACACGTTACCGGCCCGGTCTGGGACCGGCTGTGGGACCAGCCCAGCACGCGCGAGCAGATGCAGACGTGGATCAGCGACAACGCCAACTGGGGCTTGCTGTGGCTCATCGCCAACGGCCAAGTGGCGGAGCTGAAGGACAAGCTGTCGCTGTGGTGGCACGCGCGCAAGGAACCGGCGCCCGACCGGCCGCGCAGCAAGCTGTCCGTGCCGGCGCACCGCTATGTGTCGTGGCCTTCGGCCGCGCGGCTCGACCAGGGGCAGTGGGGAAACCTGACGCATCAGGCACGCGAGGTCGAGCATGATCTGGGGGGCCACAATCCCTACGACGTGCGCGACGATTACTACAAGCAGTACCTGGCGCCGCTGTATTCGCCGGCCCGCAACGAGTTCGCCGACGTCGACCCCATCACGCGCACCGAACTCGGCGATCTGTCGCGCGTCATGGCCTTGCTGCAGAAGCGCAAGGTCCACGCGTATTTCGTCATCCAGCCCTTCAATCCCAAGCTCATCCTGGACGTGGAGCGCTTCGACCCGGTGGTGGCTGCCATCACGGGCATGTGCACGCGTTACCAGATGGGTTGCCTGGATCTCTACAGCATCCCGTTCGAACCGGGCATGCTGCGCGACGACATGCACTTGGCCGAACTGGGCTGGGCCATGGCCGACCAAGGCATTGCGGAGTACTTTTCCCGATGAGCAAGATTCTTCCCGCGGCCGAGGCCGCCAGCGTGGCCGCGCCCGAGGCCGGCCGCGCCGACGAAGGGCAGGCGTCCCGCAAGGCCGCTGTCGCCTGGGGGCGCCGCTTTTTCTGGCACCTGTGCCTGTATATCGGAGTGATCCTGGTGTTCGTGCTGCAGGCGCAGCCCACCACGGGCAGCGGCGGACCGATAAAGGTCGAATTCCAGTACCAACAGTTCTGAGCCCGGCATGGAATTGTTCGCAAGCTTGAGCTTCTTCGGCGGCGCCCTGTTCGGCGGCCTGGGCCTGTTGGCCTATCGCTCCTTCGGCATGCCGTTCCGTATCGGATACCGCCACATCATCGGCGTGATCTGCCTGGGCGTCTGGATGGCGGTGTTCTGGGCGCGTCCTTATCAACCCATCGCGCTGCTGGCCATCTCGGGCAGCGCGCTGTGGGCGGTGCGGCGCAACTACATCCCGACCTGGCTGGCCGTGATCATCACCATGACGCCGCTGCTGCTGGTGAAGACGGGCATCTCGCACCTGGGCGCCATGCTGGGACTGTCCTTCGCCACATTCCGCGCCATCGACGTGCTGCTGTTCGCGCAGCGCAATGAGCGCGTGTCGCCGCTGGACTACTTCATCTACCTGTTCTTCCCGCTGACGCTGCTGGCTGGCCCGATGTACCGCTGGCGCAACTTCCAGGCTGATCTCAAGCGCGGCTACGAAGGCGTGAACCTGAACACTTGGCTCAGCGGCTTCGAACTCATCATGCTGGGCGTCATCCAGAAGTTCGGCCTGGCCGAGTTGGTCTGGCGCTATGGCCTGGCGACCTTGGACGCGCACGACTACTCGTTCACCGGCGTGGCGCTCAACGCCTCGCTCTACAGCGCCTACCTGTTCTTCGACTTCGCTGGCTATTCGACGATGGCGATCGGCATCGGCATGCTGTTCGGCTTCACCTTGCCGATCAACTTCCGCAATCCCCTGGCCACGCTCAATCCGCAGGATTTCTGGCGCCGCTGGCACATCAGCCTGTCGGAATGGCTGCGCGACGTGGTGTTCATGCCCATCTACAAGGCGCTGAGCAAGACCAAGTTCTTTGGACGCCACCGCATGGCGGCGCAGAACATCGGCATCTTCGCGACCTTGCTGGCCATGGGCGTCTGGAATGGCCTGTCGCTGCACTACATCGTCAGCGGCCTGATGTTCGGCGCGTACTCGGTGGGCCACAACCTGCTGATCAACGCCGCGCGTACCCGGCCGGCCTTGCAGGCCGCGCTGGCGCAACCCGTCATGCGCTTTCTTGGGCGCGTGCTCACCCTGATTCTTGCTGCGCTGGCGCTCTACGTATTCAGCGGCCGCAGCCCCATCTGACGCCGGGAGTTTCGGCATGCGTTTCGATCTGAAGTCTTTCCAGTTCACCGACTGCGAGCGCGCGCCCGATGCGCCCGCCGTCGTCGCCGCCGACCGCAGCCTGAGCTGGTCGCAATTGCGCGCCGAAGCCGGCGCCTGGGCCGACGAGGCGCGCCGGCATGGCGCGGCGCCGGACGTGCCGGTGGCCATCTATGGCCACAAGGAAGCCTCGTTCTTCGTCGCCATGGTCGGGGCTTTGCTGATCGGCGCGCCGTTCGTGCCGGTCGACACCATTTATCCGGAAGAACGCCTGCGCCGCATCGTCGAGATCGTGCGTCCGGCCGCCGTTTATGACGCCGCCGCCGGCGCCTTCACGCCGGGCGAGGGCGCTGAGCTGGCCGAGCGCGGCCTGGCCTACGTGATGTTCACGTCCGGCAGCACGGGCGATCCGAAGGGCGTGCAGATCGGCCGTGAAAGCGTCGGCCTGCTGGGCGACTGGATGCTCGGCAGCTTCGGCCTGGGCGATGCGCCCGTGTTCATGAACCAGGCGCCGTTCAGCTTCGATCTGTCCATGTACGAAGTATTCGCCACGCTGGCCGCGGGCGGCTGCTGCGTGCTGAATGCACGCGAGCAGATCGCGGCGGCGGGCACCTGGATGGCCCGGCTGGCGGCGCACGGCGTGACGGCATGGGTGTCCACGCCGTCGTTCGCGCACCAGCAGCTGGCCAACCGCGACTTCTCGCCGGCTGCCTTGCCGACGTTGCGCACCTTCCTGTTCTGCGGCGAGCCCCTGCCGTCGGCCCTGGCCAAAAAGCTGCGCCAACGCTTCCCGGACGCGGTCATCCTGAACACCTACGGCCCGACGGAAGCGACCGTGGCGACCACCTGGATCGAAGTCACCGACGCCGTGCTGGCTGCGCACGATCCGCTGCCGGTGGGGCATGCCAAGCCCGACAGCGTGCTGATCGTGGATGAGGGCGAGATCTGCATCGTGGGCGACCACGTCATGCGCGGCTATCTGAACCGGCCCGACCTGAACGAAGCCAAGCTCTATACCTATGCCGACGGCCGCCGCGCGTTCCGCACCGGCGACCTGGGCCAGATGGAGGGCGACGGCCTGCTGTTCTGCCGCGGCCGCATGGACGACCAGATCAAGCTGAACGGCTATCGCATCGAGCTGGCCGAGATCGACGAAGCGCTGCATGGCCTGCCTGGCGTGGAGGGCGGCGCTTGCGCGGTGCTGCGCAGGCCGGACGGCACGGCGGTGCGTTTGATCGGCTTCGTGGCGGGAGTGGGGGAGCAGGCGGCGCACATTTTGGCGCCGGACGCGCTGTCGGGTTGGAAGGATCGGCTGGCCCAGCGCCTGCCGCCTTACATGGTGCCGTCCGAACTGGTGGCCTGCCCAGCGCTGCCCATGTCGAACAACCACAAGATCGACCGCAAGAAGCTGGTCGAGATCTACGCCGGCATTCCGGCGTAGTCCTTCAAAGGGCGGGGCGCGCGGCCCCGCCGTCTACCTTATAGACCCATCATGCGCTGGCTGACATTGGCCAGCACCATCAGCACCACTTGCGCCACGACCAGCAGCACCAGTGGCGAGAAATCGATCGCGGTGCGCGGCAGCAGGCGGCGGATGGGATCCAGCATGGGCGCGGTCAAGGCCTGCAGCAGCGGCATCATGGGCGCCATCGGGTTGACCCACGACAGCACGGCCTGGATCAGCGTCAGCCACACCACCAGGTTCAGCGCCCATTTGATGGCCAGGATCAGGGCCGAGCCCATGGCTTTGGGCAGGTATTCCACCGGAATCAGCGCGCCGATCGCGAGCAGCCACACCAGCACCAGATAGACCAGCGCGGAGAGCCAGGCGGCGACCAGGCTGGTCCAGTCGATCTTGTTGCTGGCGGGGATGATTTTGCGCAGCGGCATCACCAGCCAGTTGGTGGCCTGGTAGATGGCGCGGGACAAGGGGTTGAAGGGGTGCAGTCGTATCGCGTGCATCCAGGCGCGGGCAATCAGCGCCGCGCCGAACAGCGTGAACACGATTTCGAGGAGGAAGCGCAAGATATCACCGAGCATGGACACGATCACCCTGAAAAAGAGGAGTCAATTGTCGCACGGCCGGACGCAAAATCGCCTGCGGGGCCGGGGCGGCCTCGACCTCTGGATGAGAGCCTTTCGGCTGAGGGGCGGACAGACGTGAAAAAGCCGCCCGGCCAAGGCCAGGCGGCTCTAGCGAAGCTAAAGCTTCGAACCGTCCTGATTAAGGACGGCCACCCGTCGGGAACGGCCACGACGCGGCGGGGTTCAGCGCGGTCTTCGCGCCCGGGGCGGCAGCCGTGGACGGCGGCGTTACGGGCTTCTTCGGAGCGGCTTTCTTCGCAGCGGGCTTCTTGGCGGCAGCGGCAGGCTTGGCAGCCGGAGCCTTCTTGGCAACAGCCTTCTTGGCGGCAGGCGCCTTCTTGGCTACGGCCTTCTTGGCAACCGCCTTCTTGGCAGCAGGAGCCTTTTTGGCAACGGCCTTCTTGGCTACCGCTTTCTTGGCGACGGCCTTCTTGGCAACTGCCTTCTTGGCTACGGCTTTCTTGGCAACCGCCTTTTTGGCGACGGCCTTCTTGGCAACCGCCTTCTTGGCGACGACCTTCTTGGCTACCGCCTTCTTGGCGACGGCCTTCTTGGCGACGGCTTTCTTGGCAACCGCCTTCTTGGCGACGGCCTTCTTGGCTACTGCCTTCTTGGCGGCGACCTTCTTGACTGCCGGCTTCTTGGCGGCAACCTTCTTCACTGCCGGCTTCTTGGCGGCGACCTTCTTGACGGCTACCTTCTTGACAGCGGCTTTCTTGGCCGGGGCGGCCTTCTTCGCTACTGCCTTCTTGGCGGCGGGTTTTTTCACCGCGGCTTTCTTTACGGCTTTCTTGGCTGTTGCCATGGTCATGCTCCTTAGGTTCAGGGGTCCCAGAACTTAAACCCGTGCCCCGATCCGCCAACAAGGCGCATCGTGCCCGGGCTATTCATCGGCGCATGCCGCTGTTCTGTGCGAGCAACAGCTACTACGGTTTGCGCTAATGAATTCGGCACAGCCATTTGATATGGCCCCCGCTCCTTTGGCGCGAGCCATTTCAAATGGCGCCGGTAGGCGACCTGATCACAGGCCGCCTACCGCTTGTTCTACGTGTTCGATATGCCCCCACGCCGCGCCTTCGGCTTGCTGCCCCCCGAGGGGGTACGTTTTGCCTTGGGGCGGCCTGGCGACAAAACACCCTGACCGGGGAGAGCGTCATCAAGCCTGTCGCGAACGCGACGCTCCTTGCTGCTGGAGCGTGCCCGCGCCGGGCCTGATGACGTACTGCTTTTACTCCCAGCTCAGCGTGCCACCGGTTTGGTATTCGATCACGCGAGTTTCAAAAAAGTTGCGTTCCTTTTTAAGATCGATCATTTCCGCCATCCACGGGAAGGGATTTTCCTCCTGCGGGTACAGCGGTTCGATACCGATTTGCTGGCAACGACGGTTGGCGATGAAGCGCAGATAGGATTTGAACATGGGTGCGTTCAAGCCCAACACGCCGCGCGGCATCGTGTCTTCGGCGTAAGCGTATTCGAGTTCGACCGCTTTGCGGAAGAGTTCTCGAATTTCTTCGCGGAATTCCGGCGTCCACAGATGCGGATTTTCCAGTTTGACGGTGTTGATCAGGTCGATGCCGAAATTGCAGTGCATGGATTCATCGCGCAGGATGTACATGTACTGTTCGGCGGCGCCGGTCATCTTGTTCTGGCGGCCCAGCGCCAGGATCTGCGTGAAGCCAACGTAGAAGAACAGGCCTTCCATCAGGCAAGCGAAGACGATCAGCGACTTCAACAGCGTCTGGTCGGCCTCGGGAGTGCCCGTCTTGAAGTTGGGGTCCGCGATCGCGTCGATGAACGGGATCAGGAACTCGTCCTTGGCGCGGATGGACGGAACTTCGTTGTAAGCGTTGAAGATCTCCGCTTCGTCCAGGTCCAGGCTTTCGACGATGTATTGATAGGCGTGCGTGTGGATCGCTTCTTCAAAGGCCTGGCGCAGCAGGAACTGGCGGCACTCCGGCGCCGTGATGTGGCGGTAGGTGCCCAGCACGATGTTGTTCGCGGCCAGCGAGTCGGCGGTGACGAAGAAACCCAGGTTGCGCTTGACGATGCGGCGCTCGTCCTCGGTGAGCCCGTTGGGGTTCTTCCAGAGGGCGATGTCGCGCGACATGTTGATTTCTTGCGGCATCCAGTGGTTGGCGCAAGTGGCCAGGTACTTTTCCCAAGCCCACTTGTACTTGAACGGCACCAGCTGGTTGACGTCGGTCTCGCCGTTGATGATGCGCTTGTCGGCAACCTTCACGCGTTGCGAGGTGGCGGCGCCGCTGGCGGCCAGGCCTGCCGCGTGTTCAGGCGCGGCGGGCGTGGGCATGGCGGTGTCGCCGAAAACACCGGTCGCCGCCCGGACTGCGGGCGCAGCCTGCCCGCCCGCCGCGGGTGCGGGCGATTGAGCAGGTTGCGTGGCGATGGTGTCGTCTTCCCAATTAATCATGATTCATTCTCCGGAGGCGGTTATTGGCAGGCTTCGCACTCTTCGAAGCCGGGGTCGCCCGGCCGCATGGTGCAAACCGCCCCGAGAACTTCGGGTTCCGGCAAAACAGGTGCAGCAGCGACAGCAGGACCAGCGGACGGCGCGCCCGCCGAGACGGCGTTCAATTCGCCGCCGCGTCCCGTGGACTTCTCGGCGCTGGTGGCGCCCAGGGTACGCAGGTAGTAGGTCGTCTTCAGGCCGCGCTTCCAGGCCAGCTTGTAGGTGTCGTCCAGCTTCTTGCCCGACGCGCCCGACATGTAGATGTTCAGCGACTGTGCTTGATCGATCCACTTCTGGCGGCGCGACGCGCATTCAACCAGCCAGCTCGGTTCGACTTCGAACGCAGTGGCGTAGAGGTCGCGGAGTTCGGAAGGTACGCGATCGATGCGGGACAGGCTGCCGTCGAAGTACTTGAGGTCGGCGACCATGACTTCGTCCCAGAGACCGAGTTTCTTCAGGTCACGCACGAGGTAATCGTTAACGACCGTGAACTCGCCGGAGAGATTCGATTTGACGTACAAGTTCTGGAAAGTGGGTTCGATGCACGCAGATACACCAATGATATTGGAAATAGTCGCGGTTGGGGCGATTGCGATGCAATTGGAGTTGCGCATGCCATGTTGTTTGATGCGCGCGCGCAACGTATCCCAATCGAGCGTGCTCGACTCATCGACTTCAACGTGACCGCCGCGTTCATCGCGCAGCATCTTCAACGTGTCTTGCGGCAAGATGCCACGCGACCACAGCGAGCCTTCATACGATTGATAGCGGCCGCGCTCTTCAGCGAGCAGGCTCGATGCCCAGTACGCGTGATAGCACACGGCTTCCATCGAACGGTCGGCGAATTCAACCGCGGCTTGCGATGCGTAAGGCACGCGCATCATCTGCAGGCAGTCCTGGAAGCCCATGATGCCCATGCCCACCGGACGATGGCGCGCGTTGGAATTGCGGGCCTTGTCGACGGCGTAGTAGTTGATGTCGATCACGTTGTCGAGCATGCGCATGGCGATGCTGACCGTGCGCTTGATCTTGTCGTGGTCGAGTTCGAAACCGCCGCCGGCAGCCGGCTTCATGTGCGCGACCAGGTTCACGGAACCCAGGTTGCACACCGCGATTTCGGATTCGTTGGTGTTCAGCGTGATCTCGGTGCACAGGTTCGAGCTGTGCACGACGCCCACGTGCTGCTGCGGCGAACGGATGTTGCAAGGATCCTTGAACGTGATCCAGGGGTGGCCGGTTTCGAACAGCATCGACAGCATCTTGCGCCACAGGTTCAGCGCCGGCATCTTCTTGAAGAGCTTCAGGTCGCCGCTGGCCACGCGCGCTTCGTAGCCCACGTAGGCTTCTTCAAATTCGCGGCCGTACTTGTCGTGCAGGTCGGGGCAGTCGGACGGCGAGAACAGCGTCCACTCGCCGCCTTCCATGACGCGCTTCATGAACAGGTCGGGAATCCAGTTCGCCGTGTTCATGTCGTGCGTGCGGCGGCGCTCGTCGCCGGTGTTCTTGCGCAGTTCCAGGAATTCTTCGATGTCCAGGTGCCACGATTCCAGGTACGTGCAGACTGCGCCCTTGCGCTTGCCGCCCTGGTTGACCGCGACGGCGGTGTCGTTGACGACCTTCAGGAACGGCACGACGCCCTGGCTTTCGCCGTTGGTGCCCTTGATGTGGCTGCGCAGCGCGCGCACCGGGGTCCAGTCGTTGCCCAGGCCGCCGGCGTACTTGGCCAGCAGCGCGTTTTCCTTGATGGCGTCGTAGATGCCTTCCAGGTCGTCGGAGACGGTGGTGAGGTAGCACGACGACAGTTGCGAGTGCAGGGTGCCCGAGTTGAACAGCGTGGGCGTCGAGCTCATGAAGTCGAACGAGGACAGGATCTCGTAGAACTCGATGGCGCGGGCTTCGCGGTCGGTTTCGCGCAGCGCCAGGCCCATGGCCACGCGCATGAAGAACACTTGCGGCAGCTCGATGCGGGTGCCGCGGATGTGCAGGAAGTAGCGGTCGTACAGGGTCTGCAGGCCGAGGTAGCCGAACTGCAGGTCGCGCTTGGCGTTCAGGGCGTGGCCCAGCTTGGTCAGGTCATAGCTGGCCAGGTCGGGCGACAGCAGGCCGCCTTCGATGCCGCGGGCGATGAAGGTGGGGAAGTATTCGGCGTAGCGGGTGGCCATGCCGTCTTGCGAGACTTCCTCGCCCAGCACTTCCTTGCGGATCGTGTGCAGCAGCAGACGGGCGGTGACCTGGCTGTAGGCCGGGTCCTTTTCGACTAGCGCGCGCGCGGACAGGATGGCGGACTTGAACACTTCGTCGACGGGGATGCCGTCGTACAGGTTCTTGACCGTTTCCTTCAGGATCGCTTCCGTGTCGATGAATTCAGCCAGGCCTTCGCCAGCGGCGACGATCGTGGCGCGCAGTTCGGCGAGGTCCAGCGGACGGCGCACGCCGGCATCGGTCACGTTCAGCACGTGTTCCTGCGGCGCGGCGGCCTTCTCCTGGCTGTCGGCGGCGGCAGCAGCGGCGGCCGCGCGTTCCTGCGTGCGCTTTTCGCGGTACAGCACGTAGGCGCGGGCGACGTCGTGTTCGCCCGAGCGCATCAGGGCCAGTTCGACCTGGTCCTGGATGTCTTCAATATGGAAGGTGCCGCCGTTGGGGCGGTTGCGCACCAGCGCGTTGACGGCCTGGCCGGTCAGGTTCTCGACCAGCTCGCGCACGCGCGCGGAGGCCGCGCCCTGTCCGCCGTTCACGGCCAGGAAGGCCTTGGTCATGGCGATGGCGATCTTGTTGGGTTCGAACCCGACCACCGAGCCATTGCGGCGAATGATGTTGTAGCTGGCCCATTGCCCGCCATTGGCGTCGGCAGGGGAGTCGGTTTGCGAGGGCGGCACGGCCGTAGGCCGGGTCACAGAGGCGATCGTAGTCTGCATGGAAGCTCCTGTGCGAAAAGCGCGTAGATAGCGACATGACGACGTCATGTCAGGTACGAAATCGGTTCTTTTGAGGGGGTCGTAACGCTAGGACGGGTTAGTCCAAAAGGCGTGGCCGACGGGAATCAGCGCTTAGGCGACCACAACATATAGTGTAGCACCCCTCGTTGGACACTAATTCTAGTGATCGTGTACGACAGGGACAAGAAAAAAATAAGACGAAGTTCACAAAAGGTTGTTACCAAATGCACTAGGCGCGCCCAGCAAGGCGCGCCTAGGACGGTGCCGCTCAGAGCGAATGTTTATGCGGTTTTCCGCAGGGGCATATCGCGCGGGGCAGGCGCCGTATAGCTTTGCATCAAGCGGCCCAACTCCGTCCGATACTTCTCGACGTTTGCAGCCTTCACGTGACCGAAGCCGCGTATGGTTTCTGCAAGGCCGGCGATTGTAGCCGCTTGGGCAAGCTTGTCCCGGTTCAACCCTGCCAGCAACTGGTCTATGGTCTGGCGGTACTCGCGCACCAGCGTCCGCTCCATTTTGCGTTCGGCGGTGTGGCCGAAGGGATCGAACCAGGTGCCGCGCAAGCCCTTCATGCGGGCCAGCACTTTCAGCGCCGTCATGGTGCGCGGCCCCAGCGTCATCTTGCGCGGCACGCCGGTGCGCGGATCCTTGCGGGCGAAGATGGGCGGCGCCATGTGGAAGCGCAGGCTGTAGTCGCCTTCGAACTGGCCCTTCAATTGCGCCTGGAAGGATTCGCCGGTGTAGAGCCGCGCCACTTCGTACTCGTCCTTGTAGGCCATGAGCTTGAAGAGGCCGCGCGCCACCGCCAGCGCCAGGCGCGGGGTCTTGGCCTCGGGCGCCAGTTCGCGCTCGCGCGCCGCGACGGCTTCGACCACGTCCTGGTACTGGCGGGCGTAGTCGGCGTTTTGATAGGCGGTCAGGTCCTCGACGCGGCGGGCGACGGCGCGCTCGAACGATTCTGGCACGTGCAATTGCACGACCTGGGCGCGCGGCCGCAGCGCGCCTTCCAGCGCGTCGGGCTGGTGCGCCGCCAGGCGGCCGCTGTCGAAGGCGGCACGGTTGGCGGCCACCGCCACGCCGTTGAGTTCGATGGCGCGGTTGATGGCGGCTTGCGACAGCGGCACGCCGCCGCGCTGCCAGGCATAGCCCAGCATGAACATATTGGACAGGATGCTGTCGCCGAACAGGGCCAGCGCGGCTTCGTGCGCGTCGATGGCGGCGGTATTGGCGTCGCCCGCCGCGTGGCGGATCTTGGCCAGCAGCGCTTCGGGGCGCATGGCGGCGTCCGGGTTGCGCGTGAAGTCGGAGACCGGCGCGACATAGCTGTTGACCGTGACCTGGGTGTGGCCGCGGCGCAGCGCGCCCAGCGAATCCGGCGCCACGGAGGCGACCGGGTCGCACAGGATCGCGGCGTCGGCCTGCTGCCAGTCCAGGCGCACCGGACCGGCAGGCGCGCCAGCCGGCGCCAGGCGGATGTGGCTGACCACCGTGCCGCCTTTCTGCGCCAGGCCGGTCAGGTCGAGCACGGCGGCGGACAGGCCTTCCAGGTGCGCCGCCATCGACACGATGGCGCCGATGGTGATGACGCCGGTGCCGCCCATGCCCGCCACCAGCAGGCGGTAGGGATGGTCCAGCGTCGGCGTGGCCGGCGCGGGCAATTGCGCGATCAGTTGCTGCAGGCGTTCCTGGTCGGCCTTGGGCGCCGCACTCTTCCTGGGCTTGCCGCCCATGACCGAGACGAAGCTGGGGCAGAAGCCTTCGGCGCAGGAGTAGTCCTTGTTGCAGCTGGACTGGTCGATGGCGCGCTTGCGGCCATAAGGCGTTTCCAGCGGCACCACCGACAGGCAGTTCGATTGCACGCCGCAGTCGCCGCAGCCTTCGCAGACCGCGCTGTTGATCAGCATGCGGCGCGCCGGGTCGGGGTATTGGTTCTTCTTGCGGCGGCGGCGCTTTTCGGCGGCGCAGGTCTGGTCATGGATCAGCACGGTCACGCCGGGGATCTCGCGCAGTTCGCGCTGCAGCGCGTCCAGTTCGCGGCGGTGGTGCACCTTGATGCCGGCGCCCAGGTCCACGCCCTGATACTTTTCGGGCTCGTCGGTGGTGACGACGATGCGGGCCACGTTCTCGCCGCGCAATTGCTGGCAGATGCCGGGCACCGAGATCGGGCCGTCGATGGGCTGGCCGCCCGTCATGGCCGTGGCATCGTTGAACAGGATCTTGTAGGTGATGTTGGCCTTGGCCGCGACGGCCTGGCGGATGGCCAGATAGCCCGAGTGGTAGTAGGTGCCTTCTCCCATGTTCTGGAAGATGTGCGGCATCTTGGTGTAGCGGGACAAGCCGATCCAGTCGACGCCTTCGCCGCCCATCTGGGTCAGGCCGCCGGTGTCGCGGTCCATCCAGGCGGCCATGTAGTGGCAGCCCACGCCCGACAGCGCCTGGCTGCCTTCGGGCACCTTGGTCGAGGTGCTGTGGGGACAGCCCGAACAGAAGTAGGGGCGGCGGCGCATGCCGTCGGCGTCATTGGACAGCGGGGCCTGGCAGTCGAAGGCGGACAGGTCCGCGGCCAGCGGCAGGCCGGCGGCGCGCCGCAGCCAGGCGGCCAGCGGCTGCGCCAGCAGGGACGGGCGCAGCTGGCCGGCCGAGGGCACCAGCGCTTCGCCGTCGTAGCCCTTCTTGCCGATGACGGTGGGGCGGTCCGGCAGGTTGAACAGCAGGTCCTTGATCTGGCTTTCGACCACCGCGCCCTTTTCCTCGATCACCAGGATGTGCGACAGGCCGCGCGCGAAGTCCAGCAGGCGTTCGGCGTCCAGCGGCCAGGTCAGGCCGGGCTTGTAGATGCGCACCGGCGCGTTGGCGGTGACGGTGTCCACGCCCAGCCGCGACAGCGCTTCCATGGCGTCCAGATGCGCCTTGCCCACCGTGACGATGCCCACGGTCGCCTTGGGCGCCGGACAGGCCAGGCGGTCGATGCTGTGGCGGCGCGCGAACGCGGCCACGGCCTTCATGCGCAGGTTCATGCGCGTTTCGATCGCCAGCGACAGGAATTCGCGCGCGGAGTATTCCAGCGATTCCGCCGGCATGTCCGGATCGGCGGGCATGTCGTAGCGCTGCGCGGCAGCGGGGACGAAGGAGTGCCCGCACTCGATGGTTTCGGACACGGCCTTGAAGGCAACCCAGGTGCCCGAGTGGCGCGACAGGGCCCAGCCCCACAGCGCGAAGGTCTCGTATTCGTCGATGGAGGCGGGATGCACGATGGGCATCTGCCAGCCGATCAGCGAGGCTTCGCTGGCGTGCGGGATCGAGGACGACACGGCGGTGTGGTCGTCGCCCACCACCACCAGCACGCCGCCGTTGCGCGATGCGCCCGCGGCGTTGCCGTGATGCAGCGCGTCGCCGGCGCGGTCCACCCCCGGACCCTTGCCGTACCACATGGCGTAGACGCCATCGACGTTGCGGTCGGCGCGCACGCCGGCCTGCTGCGTGCCCATGACGGCGGTGGCCGCCATGTCTTCATTGATGGCGGGCAGGAAGGTGATCTGGTTGGCGTCCAGGGCCTTTTGCGCCTTCCACATGGCCATGTCCACGCCGCCCAGCGGCGAGCCGCGGTAGCCCGACACGAAGCCGGCCGTGTTCAGGCCGCGCTCGCGGTCCATCCGGGCCTGGGTCAGCATGATGCGCACCAGCGCCTGGGTGCCGGTGAGGAAGATGCGGCCCGAAGTGCGGGTGAGGTTGTCGGCCAGCTGGTACTCGAGGTCCAGCTGGGGTTCGGCGGCGGGGGTACCGTCCATGGTGAATGCTCCTGGTTTCGGCACCATGATAGGTTCGCGAGCCATCAGGTTTATTGCGTTTTTGGATCGTGCTATCCCTATAATTCGCAATGAACGTTTCGTGTTCGACAAAAACCAGGAGACTAAGCAATGGACAAGACCGATATCGGCATCCTCAAGGCCTTGCAGGAGGACGGCCGGGCCTCGGCGCAGCAGCTTTCAGAGAAGGTCGGCCTGTCGGCCGCGCCGGTGTGGCGGCGGGTGAAGGCGATGGAAGCCAGCGGGGTGATCCAGGGCTATAGCGCCCAGGTGGACCGCAGCAAGGTGGGGCTGGGCTGCATGTTCGCGCAGATCAGCCTGGAGCGACATTCCGCCAATACGGTCGAAAACTTCGAGCGCTCGGTGCGCGACGCGCCCGAAATCCTGGAGTGCTACGCGGTCACGGGGGATTCGGACTTCCTGCTGAAGATCCTGGTCGAAAGCCCCGAAGCCTACGACCGGTTCCTGCACCGCTTCCTTTTCAACATGCCGGGCATCCGCCAGACGCGCACCATCGTCGCGCTGCGCGAGATCAAGCACGAACAGCGCCTGCCGCTGTAGGCGCGCGGGCCCTCTCTATATATAGATATAGGGAGGGCAGCCGTTTTATTGGGGTTGGATGCCCGAAATGCGGATCCACTCCTTCCAGCGCGCCGTGTCTTCCTTCACGAAGGCGTCGAAGCGCGCCACGTCCATCGTTTCCGGCGTCAGGCCCAGGGCGCGCAGCTTGTTCGCGGTGGCCTCGTCCTTGACCGCCGCCTGCATGTGGGCATTCATCTTTTCCACGATGTCCTGCGGCGTGCCCGCCGGGGCCGACAGGCCCAGCCAGCCGGCGACGATGAAATCCGGGTAGTAGGTGCTCATGGTCGGCACGCTGGGCCAGGCCGGCTGCGGCTGCGCGCCGGTGACGGCGATGGGGACCAGTCCCTTGCCGTCGATCTGGCCCATGGCGGTCAGGTAGTCCACGAAGGCGAAGTTGATCTGCTTGCCGCGCAGGTCGGTGATGATCTGCGTGATGTTCTTGTAGGCCGCGCCGGTGATCTCGATGCCGGCGCGCTGCTTCAGCAGTTCGGACGGCACTTGCGAGGATGAGCTGTAGTAGCCGAAGAAGACCTTGCCGGGATGCTGCTTGGCGTAGTCCACCAGCTCGGGCACGGTGCGGTACGGGCTGTCCGGCGCGACCACGCCGACGGTGCCGAAGGTGCCCAGCATGCCGACCTGGCGGAAATCCTTTTGCGCGTCGTAGGGCAGGCTCTTGTAGAGGAACTGGTTGGCGGAGTGGGTGGAGTTGGTGGACAGCAGGAAGGTGTAGCCGTCCGCCGCCGCGTTCCTGGCGGCGTTGGTGCCGACGATGCCGCCCGCGCCGGGGCGATCTTCGACGATCACCGTCTGGCCGGTCTTCTCGCCCAGGTACTGGGCCAGGGTGCGCGCGGTCAGGTCGGCGGCGCCGCCCGCGGCCGACGGCACGATGAGGGTCACGGGTTTCTCGGGCCAGCCCGCGGCATGCGAGGCGGCGGCCAGCAGCAGGCCGGCGCCGATCAGGGCGGGACGAAGAGAGCGGGGAATGGACATGGTTGTCTCCTGGTTGCGCTGGGGCGCGTCGTTGTCGTTGTTGTCGTGGGTATTCGAGGGGGGCGTCAGCCGTACTGGCTGCGGTGCCAGTCGAGGATGGCGGCGGCGCTGACCTGCCATTGGTCCGCGTACATCATGCAATGCGGTTGTCCGGCAAGTACGCCGTGGGTAAAGCCGAAGCGGCGCGCGATCGCAAGGTCCTGGCCCGGCGGATGCCGGTCGTGCGTGTCCAGGCCGGCCTCCAGGCACAGGCCGGGCGCGCGGATGGCGGCGGCGGTAACGGGCACGCGCAGCAGGTAACGGTCGTTGAGCACTTGCGGGCTCTCGGCGCACAGGCGCCGCGATACCGCGCTGACGTCGCGGTCCGGCGCGGTCGCCAGGAAGCGCGCGCGGATTTCTGTGTCGTTCGGCGCGCGGCGCGGCACGCCTTCGGGGACCGGTGGCAGCGCCTGGGCGCCGGGCAGGTCGCCGGGAGGCGAGGGCGCCAGCAGGACCACGCCCGCCACCGGCCGCAGGCTCGCGGCCAGCAGCGCCGGCAGCGCGCCCATGCTGTGGCCCACGACGACGGCGGGATGCCCGAGCGCGTCCAGCGCGTCCGCCACGTCCTGGCCCAGGTCCGCAATGGTGGTGGACGGGAATGCATCGTCCTGCGGCAGGGCGCCATGGCCGCGCAGGTCCAGCGCCGCGCAGCCCAGGCCGGCGCGGGCGAAAAAGTCCAGATAGTGCGCATAGCACCAGGCGCCGTGATAGGCGCCCGGCACGAACAGCAGGCCGGGCCCGGCGTCTTGCGGCGCGGCGCCGACGATCAGGCGGCCCTGGCCGGCGGGGCGGGCGGGCAGGCGGTCGGCCAGGCTGAAGTCCAGCGGATCGGCACAGGCGGGAGCGGGGGAGAGCAGCGTGTCGGCATTCATGGTGCGGCCATCTTAGGCCGGCCGATCCGATCAGAAAATTTTATTTTTCATATGATTAGATAAGTTCAGCTAATACAGATCCGCCATGCGCCCCTTGCCCGAACTTTCCATCACGCATTACCGCCACTTCCTGCTGGTGGCCGAACTGCGCAGCTTCCGTGCGGCGGCGGCGCGGGCCTTCCGTTCGCAGCCGGCGCTGTCGCTGTCGATCCGCGAAATGGAGCAGCGCCTGGGGCAGCCGCTGTTCGAGCCGGGCAACCGCGGCACGCTGACGCGCTTCGGTCAGGACTGCCTGCCGCTGGCGCGCGAGCTGGTGCAGCACCACGACCGGGTGGCCGGCGCACTGTCGGGGCTGGCCAGCAACGAGGCCGGCACCTTGACCATGGCGTCGGTGGCCACCGTGGCGACGCACTGGCTGCCCGAATTGGTGGCGACGTACCGCGAGCGCTATCCGGCCGTGGCGCTGCGCCTGTTCGACGACAACTCGGAAGGCGTGGAGCGCATGGTGCTGGCGGGCGAGGTCGAGCTGGGCGTGTGCAGTCCGGTGTCGCAGGACCGGCGGCTGGCGTTCGAGCCCCTGCTGCGCGACGCCTTTGGCCTGGTCTGCCATCGCGGCCATCCCTTGGCCCGGCGCAAGTCGGTGACCTGGCGCGAAATCGAGGACCTGCCCCTGGTCGGCACCATCGCGCACCGGCAGCTCGCCGGCTATCCGCAGGCGGCCTTCATGCTGGACCGGCAGGTCTTCGTGTCCAACATGATGTCGCTGCTGGCCATGCTGGAGCGCGGCGTCGGCGTCACGGTGCTGGCGCGGTTGGGCGTGCCGCCGGATTCGCGCGGACTGGCCTTCGTGCCCTTGTCCGCGCCGCGCATCGAGCGCGAGCTGGGCATCACGCGGCTGGCCGGCCGCAGCCTGTCTCCGGCCGCCGCGCGCATGGAGGAAATGCTGCGCGCGAAAGCGGCCAAGCGCGGCCGCAGTGTCGTTTGAAACCAACGCATTTTTGCGGTTTACGGCCTAAAAATAGGGCTATTCCGAGACCGACTGTTGCGCAATTGCACTGGTCGCGGATCGTCGTTGATTCTTCGCAAACGGCTCTTTAGAGTGCGTGATGTTTGCTGCGCGAGGGACGTGCCGGGGTGATCGGCGCGGCGCGTCGACAGACGTGTTGAGGAAGTCATGAGCAGTGTGTATTTGCGTTCGGCGGGCATCGCCTGCGCCGTTCTGATCCTGGCCGGTTGCGCCGCCAGGAAACCCGCCACCATCTCCGAGGCCCAGCCCGCGGAGCCGCCCAAGCCGGTGGCATGCGTGCCCGCCAAGGCCGGCGATCCGATGATAGGCACCTGGCTGTCGAACAGCCGCCCGCGCGACGTCAGCGGCGACCTGCAATCGCTGCTCGTGCTGTCCGCCGATGGCACCATGGCCTACGAATCGCTGCTGAAGATCGGCCGCAAGACGCGTCCCGCCCTGCGCGAGACCGGCTGCTGGAGCGTGGCGGACGGCATCTACACGATGCAGACCACCAAGTCCGCCGGCGAGCTGGTGGACGCCAACGATCCGATCTACCTGAACCGCTACCGCGTCGAAAAGCTTGAGAAAGCCAAGCTGACGATGCGCGAGCTGAAGAACGGCGGCCAGGTCATGACCGCGCGCCGCATGCCGACGGGCTACCGCCTGGCTTATTGAGCGTTGCGCCGGGCGGACATTCCGCCCGCCGGCAGAGCCAAGATGGCCGGGCTGGGGTAAGGTGCGGTCTTCGCCCATCGCCCCGCCGCCGGTCATCCATGCCTGCCCTGTCCTCCGAAGCGCGCGCCATCGCGCTGCTTGCCCTGGCCGCCTTCGTCAGCGCCAGCGCCTTCCGCATCTGTGATCCCATGTTGCCGCAGCTGGCGGCGGAATTCGGCACCACCACGGGCCAGGCCGCGCGTGCGGTGACGGCGTTCGCCGTGGCCTATGGCGTGCTGCAGATGTTCTTCGGTCCGCTGGGCGACCGCTACGGCAAGTACCGCGTCGTCAGCTTTGCCACCTTCGCCTGCGCCGCGGGCAGCGCCGGCGCCGTGGCGGCCAACACGCTGGACGTGCTGGTGTTCTGCCGCGTCCTTTCTGGCGCGGCGGGGGCGGGCATCGTGCCGCTGTCCATGGCCTGGATCGGCGACAACGTCCCGTACGAACGCCGCCAGGCGACGCTGGCGCGCTTCCTGACCGGCACCATCCTGGGCATGTCGGCCGGCCAACTGGCCGGCGGCCTGTTCGCCGACACCGTGGGCTGGCGCTGGGCCTTTGCCGCGCTGGTCTGCGGCTACCTGATAGTGGGCGTGCTGCTGTTCCTGGAAGTGCACCGCCAGCAGGCCTCGGGCCTGGGGCAGGTGGATCCGGGCGCGGCGCGCCAGGGTTTCGTGGCGCAGGCCCGGCTGGTGCTGGGCACGCCCTGGGCCCGAGTCGTGTTGGCCACGGTGTTCGTGGAAGGGCTGCTGGTGTTCGGCGCCCTGGCCTTCGCGCCTTCCTACCTGCATGAACGCTTCGATATCTCGCTGACCGCGGCGGGCGCGCTGGTGGCGGTGTACGCCGTGGGCGGCCTGATCTATACGGTGGTGGCCGGCCGCATCCTGAAGCGCCTGGGCGAGCGCGGCCTGGCGATCGCCGGCGGGCTGGTTCTGGGCGTGGCGTTCCTGTCCTACCTGCTGGGGCCGGTCTGGATGTGGAGCCTGCTGGCCAGCGTGCTGGCGGGCTTCGGCTATTACCTGCTGCATGCCACCCTGCAGACCAACGCGACGCAGATGGTGCCTTCGGCGCGCGGCACGGCGGTGGCGTGGTTCGCGTCCTGCCTGTTCATGGGGCAGGCGGCCGGCGTGGCCCTGGCGGGCGCGGTGGTCGACGAGATCGGGCCGGGCGCGCTGTTCGGCGGCTCGGCGGTGCTGCTGCCCTTGCTGGGCGCGTTCTTCTCGCGCGCGCTCAAGGCGCGCTCGGCGATCCAGCAAGCCTGAGGCCCGGCGCCAGACCTCAACAGGCAGGCCGGAAACACCGCGGGCCTTGCTCATTCAGGATGAGCAAGGCCCGCGGTGTTTTGGACGGACGCCTTAGATCGCGGCCAGGCGCTTGAGCACCACCTGCTTGCCCAAGAGGGCCAGCACGGCGTCGACGGCCGGGGTCTGGGTCTGGCCGGTGACGGCCACGCGCAGCGGAATGGCCAGCTGCGGCATCTTCATGCCGCGGTCGGCCAGCACCGCCTTGATCAGGGCGGACAGGGCCTCGCGGGTCCAGTCCGTGTCCTGGGCGCGCTGGGCGAAGTCGGCCAGCGCTTCGCGCGCGGCGGCGGTCAGGTGCTGCTCGGCCAGCTCGGCCGGCGCGCCCTTGAACTCGGCGCAGAACAGCATGGCGCCATCGGCCAGCTGTTCCAGGGTTTCGGCGCGGTCCTTCAAGAGGCCCATCACGCCCGGCAGGTCGATCTTTTCCGGATGGCCGCCGCGGTTCGCCACGCGCGGCGCGACGCGCTCGGCCAGTTCCGCGTTGTCCATCTGCTTGATGTAGTGGGCGTTGACCCAGTTCAGCTTCTTCGGATCCCACTGCGAGGCCGACTTGGACAGGTGCTTGGTGTCGAACCACGACACCAGCTGGTCGCGCGAGAAGAGTTCGTCGTCGCCGTGGCTCCAGCCCAGGCGCGCCAGGTAGTTGACCATGGCCTCGGGCAGATAGCCCTCGTTGTCGTACTCCATCACGTTGACCGCGCCGTGGCGCTTGGACAGCTTTTCGCCGTCCGGGCCCAGAATCATGGGCACGTGGCCGTATTCGGGCAGCGTGGCGCCCAGCGCGCGCAGGATGTTGATCTGGCGCGGCGTGTTGTTGACGTGGTCATCGCCGCGCAGCACGTGGGTGATGCCCATGTCCCAGTCGTCGACCACGACGCAGAAGTTGTAGGTGGGCGTGCCGTCCGGGCGCGCGATGATCAGGTCGTCCAGTTCGGTGTTGTCGAAGCTGATCGTGCCTTTGACCATGTCGTTCCACGACGTCGCGCCTTCCTGCGGGTTCTTGAAGCGCACCACGGGCTTGCGGCCTTCCGGGATGGCCGGCAGGGTCTTGCCGGGTTCGGGGCGCCAGGTGCCGTCATAGCGCGGCTTGTCGCCGCGGGCGCGGGCGGCTTCGCGCATGGCTTCCACTTCCTCGGGCGAGCTGTAGCAGTGGTAGGCGGTGCCGGCGGCCAGCATTTGCGCGACCACTTCGCGGTAGCGGTCCATGCGCTGCATCTGATAGAACGGGCCTTCATCGGGCTGCATGCCCAGCCAGTCCATGCTGTCCAGGATGGCCTGCACCGCTTCCGGCGTGGAGCGTTCGACGTCAGTGTCTTCGATACGCAGCACGAAGGTGCCTTTGTGATGGCGCGCGAAGGCCCAGGAGAACAGCGCGGTGCGGGCGCCGCCCAGATGCAGGAAACCCGTGGGCGAGGGCGCGAAACGGGTACGAATGGGGGTAGAGGCGTTGGAAGTCATAGGTGGCAATGATAGCGGCTGCGGCGCCACAAATCGGCGTCAGGCTGGGCCCATGTCAATCGTAGGGCAGGGTTGTCTTGTTACGATGAGGGGTATTTTAGATTAGGGCCTGCTAACACCATGTTGCGACACGCTCTCGCCCCGATGTTCGAGCCCGCCTCGCTGGTGATCGTCGCCGACCGGCCGCTGCCGGCGGCGGCCTCGTTGCCGCCCGCGCTCAAGGGCAAGACCACGGTGGTGGCCTGCGAAGTCGGCGCCGCGCCGGACCTGCCCGACACGTTGCAGGGCCTGGCCCAGGGTGAACGGCCTGATCTGGCCCTGGTTTGCGTATCGCCGGCGGTCCTGCCGGAAACCCTGCGCCGCCTGTCGCCTCTGGCGCCGCGCTCGGTGATCCTGCTGCCGCACCCATTGCCCGATCCCTACCCGCGCGGCACGCTGGCGCTGTGCCGCGCCTGGGCCGAGGAAAACCGCTGCGAACTTCTTGGCCCGCGCTCGTTCGGCGCCCAGCGGCCGCACGCCGGCCTGAACCTGAGCCAGCACCCGGTGCTGGCGCGCGCCGGCCGCGTCGCGTTGCTGGCGCAGTCGCGCTCCATCATGGCGGCGGTCATGGACTGGGCCGAGGACGTGCACATCGGTTTTTCCACCGCCGTGTCGCTGGGCGACGAGGCCGTGGTGGGCCTGTCCAAGGTGCTGGACTACCTGGCCAGCGATCCGCGCACGGACAGCATCGTGCTCTATCTGGAAGACGTGGGTCCGGCCCGCGAATTCATGAGCACCCTGCGCGCCGCGGCCTCGATCAAGCCCGTGATCGTGTTGAAGGCCGGCCGCGCGGACACCGACAGCGCCGACGCCATCTTCGACGCCGCCCTGCGCCGCGCCGGCGCGGTGCGCGTGCGCTACTTCGTGCAGCTGTTCTCCGCCGTGAAGGTGCTGGGCTACACGCGGCGGCCCAAGGGCCGGCGCGTGGCGCTGATCTCCAACGGCAGCGGGCCCCCACAGCTGGCCATGGACCTGATCGGCCCAGACGCCGCCGTGCTGCGCGCGGAACTCGCGCCCGCGACCCAGCGCGCCCTGCTGGCCATGCTGGAGCCCGACGCGGCCACCGCCAACCCCGTCATCACCTTCACGCCGCTGACCCCGGAACGCATCCGCGCCATCCTGGACGTGGTGCTGGACGACGCCGGCGTGGACGGCGTGCTTGTGCTGCTTGCGCCCGATGCGCTGGCCGATATGCCGGCGGTGGCGCGCGAGCTGGCGCAGATCGCGCCCAAGGCGAAGAAGCCGGTGGTGACCTGTTTCATGGGCGACGCCGGCATGCGGCCGCTGCGGCGCATGCTGGACGACGCCGGCACCTCGGCGTTCCGCACGCCCGAGTCGGCCGCTGACGCCTTCGGCGTGCTGGCCACCCATCACTACAACCAGCAGTTGCTGCTGCAAACCCAGCCGCCGGAACCGGCCGGCCACGTGCCCGACCTGGCGGCCGCGCGGGAGATCCTGGCGCGCGTGCGCGCCGAATGTCGGCGCGAACTCAATACTTCTGAAATCCGCAGCCTGCTGGCCCTGTTCTACGTGCCGCTGCGCGACACGCCGATGGAAGTGGCTGCCGCCGAGCCGGAATCCCGTCCCATGGCGATCCGGGTGCGGCGCGACCCGCAGTTCGGCCCGGTGATCCGCTTCGGCGCCGGCGGCCCGGATGCGGTGCTGTCCCAGTCCGACCGCGGCATGGACCTGCCGCCGCTCAATGGCTTCCTGGCCCGCCAGCTGATCGAACGCAGCCGGCTGTGGCGCCGGGTGCTGGCGCCGCGCATCGGCCACATGGCCGCCGAGGCTTTGCAGCAGGCGCTGGTGCAGGTGTCCGAGCTGGTGTCGGAACTCCCCGACATCGAATCGCTGGACATCGATCCGCTGTACGCCGGCGAGACCCATTTGCGGGCCGGCGGACTGCGCATGACGCTGACCGAGAAGCCGGGCTGCGAATCGCCGCAGACCGCGGGCTATCCGCACATGGCGATCCACCCGTATCCGGCGCGGCTGGTGCAGGTGCGCCGCTTCGCGGACGGCATACCCTGGGTGCTGCGTCCCATCCGCCCCGAGGACGCCGAGCCGCTGCAGGAATTCATCCGCGGCCTGTCGGAGCGTTCGCGCTACATGCGCTTCGTGTCCATGATGCGCGAGCTCACGCCGCGCATGGTGTCGCGCTACACGCAGGTGGACTATCACCGCGAGCTGGCCCTGGTGGCCGCCACGCAGGTGCCGAACCCGGCCAACCGCGGCCATCCGCGGGAGGTGCTGGTGGGCTTCGCGCACTACCTGCGCAACCCGGACGGCCGGGGGGCGGAGTACGCCCTGGTGATCGGCGACGACTGGCAGCGGCGCGGCCTGGGCCGCCAGCTGATGACGGCGCTGATCGACGCGGCGCGCGAGCAGGGGCTGGAATACATCGACGGCCTGGTGCTGTCGACCAACCGGCCCATGCTGGCGCTGATGACCAGCCTGGGCTTCACCAACGACGCGGATCCGGAAGACCCGACGATGCGCCGGGTCTGGCTGGACCTGGCCTGATATCCCGGCCGGGCGGTCTTTCCCCGGCCTGATATCCCAGCCGTTCAGGGGGTCTTCCTGGCCGCCTGCGCGGGCTTCAGCCGCGCAATCGATTCATCCACCGACAGCACGTCGCCGAAGAACAGCATCCAGCCGTGCAGCGCGTGCTCGTGCTCGGCCGGGGTGACCGCGGCCAGCGCGTCGTCCACCATGATCGTGCGGAAGTCCCGCATCATCGCGTCGCGCGCGGTCGATTCGCAGCATACGTTGGTGACCGTGCCGGCGATCAGCAGCGTGTCCACGCCGCGTCCGCGCAACAGCGGCTCCAGTTCCGAGGAACCCGGCGCCATCGCGCTGTAGAAGCGCTTGGTCACGCGCAGGTCGCTGTCGTGCGCATGCAGGTCCGGGTGCAGCGCGTAGCCCGGGGCATCGCGGCGCAGCGTTTCCAGGCGCCGGGCGCTGCGTTCCGGCGTCAGCATCACGCCGTGGTGGTGCGACCAGAACGAGTCGGCGTTGTCGGACGCGGTCTGCACCCAGACGATGGCGCCGCCGGCGGCGCGCACCGCGTCGCACAGGCGGTTGATGGGCGCGATGATCTCGCGCGCCGGCGCGCATTCGCCTTGGTAGCCGGGCAGCGTGAAGTACTGCTGCATGTCCACCACCACCACCGCAAGGCGCGCGGCGGGCAGTTCGTCATAGGGGTGCAGGCGGCCCTGGCGGGCGATCACGCGGTCCTGCACCCATTGCGGGAATTCCATGGCGGTTCCTTATCCGTAGCGCCGCGCGATGGCGGCTTCGATGCGGTAGACGATGAGGTACATCACGCTGGAGATCAGGGCCAGGATGGCGATGGCGGTCATGACGATGTTCAGCTTGAACACCTGGCTGCCGTTCATGATGAGAAAGCCCAGGCCGGAATCCGCCGACTGGAACTCGCCCACGATCACCCCCACCAGCGCCAGGCCGATGTTCATCTTCACGGCCGCGATCAGCGTGGGCACGCTGCCTGGCAGCACCACCTTGGTCAGCACCTGCCACCGGCTGGCGCCGAAGGTGTGGGCCAGCTTCACCTTGTTCAGGTCTATGCCGCGAAAGCCGGCGTAGACCACCATGATGGTCACGAACACGGCGATGGCCACGGCCATGCCGTACACCGCGTAGTCCGACCCCAGCCACAGGTAGAAGATCGGCACGAAGGCGATCTTCGGCATGGCGTTGGCCACCACCAGGAAGGGATCCAGCACCTTGTAGAGGAAATCGGACCACCACAGCGCGGCGGCCACCACGATGCCGATCGCCATGCTCAGGCCGAAGCCCACCAGGGTGGCGCTCAGCGTGGTCATGATGTGCTTGCCCAGGTTGCCGTTGTTCCAGAGTTCGACGAACGTCGGCCACAGCGCGCTGGGATAGCTGGTCAGCAGCGGGTTGAGGACGTGCATGCGCGGCAGGATTTCCCAGGCGCACAGGAACACGGCCAGCAGCAGCGCCTGCGCGATGCGGATGTGCCTGCGGCGGGCGCGGTCGCGCCGCAGGTAGTTCAGGTACTTCTCGCTGGGCGCGCGCACGGCGCGCAGCGGAACGGTGTTGGCGACGGGCGCGTTCATGGGTCAACCCTCCACGTGGACATCGAGCTCGTCCCACAGCTGTTTGAAGTAGGCATTGAATTCCGGCCGCGAGCGCGCCTGGAACGGCGTCGGCCGGGCCTGGCCGTCGCCGTAGTGGATGCGGTACTGGCTCTTCAGGCGGCCGGGGCGGCGCGACAGCACGATCACGCGGTCCGTCATGGCGATGGCTTCGCCGATGTCGTGCGTGACCAGCACCACGGTCTTGCCTTCGCGCCGCAGGATGTCCACGACTTCATCGGAGATCGCCAGCCGGGTCTGCGAATCCAGCGCGGAGAAGGGTTCGTCCAGCAGTATCACGTCCGGTTCGGTGACCAGGGTGCGGGCCAGCGCGGCGCGTTGCCGCATGCCGCCCGACAGCTGGCGCGGCGTATGCGACAGGAAGGCGCCCAGGCCGCATTTCTCCAGCAGGTGAACGGCGCGCGCCTCGCTGCGCGCGTCGCGCCGGCCCTGGATCTCCGCGCCCAGCATCACGTTGTCCAGGATGGTGCGCCACTCGAAGAGGTAATCCTGCTGCAGCATGTAGCCGATGCGCGGATTGGGCTTGGTCACGGCCTGGCCGTCTATCATCACGGCGCCCGAGGTGGGCGGGATCAGGCCGGCGATCAGCGACAGCAGCGTGCTCTTGCCGCAGCCGCTCTGTCCGATCAGGCTGACGAATTCGCCCGCCGCCAGCGTGAACGACACGTTGGACAGCGCCTCGGTCTCGCCTTCCTGCGTGAAATAGGAAAGACAGACCTCGCGCAGCTCGATCTTCGCCGTGGCCGCTTCCGGCTTCAGGTTGTGGACGACGGCGCCCATCATTGGGCCTTCTTGGCGAAGTCGGTCACCACCACGTCCTCGTACTTGACGCGGGCGTTGTCCTTCATGACCGCGCTGGCGATCAGCATGTCCTGCAGCTGGTTCATGGCTTCCGCCGTCACCAACGGCGTGGCCTTCCAGATCTGGTACTTCTTGTAGCGCTCGATGGCCTCGGTCACCGCGGCCTGGTCCATGCCGGGGAAGTAGCTCATGATCTGCGGCGTCAGCGTGGCCGCGGGCGTGTCCTTCACGTACTTCTCGGCGCGCGCCACCACGTCGGTCCAGGCCTGGATGACCTTGGGGTTGTCGCGGATGTACTTGTCGGTGGCGGTGAACACCGTGTAGTCCACCTGGCCGACTTCGTGGCCGACCGAGGCGACGATGTAGCCCTTGCCGTTGCGCACCAGCTCGCCGGCCTCGGGCTCAAGAAAGATGCCGTATTCGCCCTGGCCGGCCATCCAGGCGCCCGCGCGCGCCGGAATGCCGATGTTGTTCAGCAGCTTGACGTCCTTCTGCGGATCCACGCCATGCTTGCGCAGCGCGGTCTCCAGGAACACGATGGGATTGGACCCGGGCCGGAAGCCTATGACTTCCTTGCCCTTGAGCATGGACCAGTCGAATTTCTCCACCGGCTTGCGGGCCAGCAGGAAGAAACCGTCGGTGGCGGTCAGGCCGGCGAAGATCTTGGGCTTGACCGGGGATTCGCTGTTGTGGACGTAGATGGACGCCTCGGGGCCGATCAGCACGATGTCGGCGCTGCCGGACAGCAGGGCGGTCATGCCCTTGTCCGTGCCCTGCGAAGTCTTCATGGACACGTCCAGTCCGGCGTCCTTGAAGTAGCCCTGCGACAGGGCCACGTACTTGGGCACGTACAGAATGGACCGCACCACTTCTTCGTAGCGGACCTTCACGGGGGGATTGAGGGCTTCGGCCTGGGCGGCCAGGGGGGCGAACAGCGCGAACAGCGCCGCAGCCGCCAGACGGGGCGATGGCAAGGATTTCACGGGACTTTCTCCTGCGTCTTGAATGCCACGCCGAAACCCGGCGCAACACGGCCAATGGGATGGATCGACTCGACTGCAACAACAGGGAAGCCCGAACTGGTGGCCCGGGCCGACAAGGCTTGGATCGAATACTATATTCAACTGAAAAGAGCGACAAGCTTTTTGCAGTTGGCGTTTTTCTCTATGGACGAGCGCAGATCAGCCCGGGAAAATTTCGGACTGGAATACCAGTTGGTATACAAAATGAGTTTTGCAGGCCGTCTGGACCTGCTCAGCCAAGCAGCCGCGCAGGACGCGCGGCCGTGACGGATCCTAGACCAGGACCGTGCTCAGGAACTTCGAGATATCGGCCACTTCCTCGGCGCAGACCGAGTGCGGCATGGGATAGGTGTGCCACTGCACGTCGTAGCCCAGCCGCTGCAGCTCGGCCAGCGAGGCCTGGGCGCGCGGCAGCGACACCACCGGGTCGTACTGGCCGTGGGCCAGGAAGATCGGCGTGTGCTGGTTGGCGCTGCTGCGCTCGGCCTCGGCCGTATCCAGCAGCGGCAGGTAGCCCGACAGGCCCATCATGCCCGCCAGCTTTTCCGGCAGGCGGATGCCGGTGTGCAGGGTCATGGCGCAGCCTTGCGAAAAGCCGGCCAGCACGATGTTCGAGGTCGGGATGCCGCGGGCGTTCTCGCGCGCTATCAGCTTGTGGATCTCGGCTTCCGAGGCGCGGATACCGTGGCCGTCCTCGACGCGCACCAGGTCCATGACCAGGATGTCGTACCAGGAGCGCATCGCCATGCCGTTATTGATCGTCACGCGTTGCACCGGCGCGTTCGGGAAGACGAAGCGCACCGATACGCCTGCGGGCAGGTCCAGCTCCGGCACGATGGGTGCGAAGTCGTTGCCGTCGGCGCCCAGGCCATGCAGCCAGATCACGGCGTGCGTGGGATTGGGGGCGGTTTCGATCTCGATGCAATCGAGCAGGTGGGTCGGTGCGTTCATGGACGGCGGGCAGTAGCAATCAGAGGGTGAGGGTCTTCAGGGCCTGGAACAGCGCGCGGTAGTGCTTCTTCTGCGGTTCCTGGCCCTGCAGCAGGGCGGCGTTTGCCAGCTTTTCCTTGCGGGCGGCGCGGATCAGCGCGCGCAGCTGCTGGACGTCGGCCTGCGGATTGCTGTTGAGCAGCTTGGTCAGGGCCTCGTCGTCGTCGAGCAGGCGGTCGCGCAGCGTTTCCAGCCGGTGCATGGCGGCCGTTTCCTCGCGTGAACCGTTCTCCCAGATGTCGAGCTGGGCGCGGATCTCGTCGGCCGGCGCGTCGCGCATCAGCTTGCCCACGAAGTGAACCTGGCGCCGCTTGCCCTCGCGCCCGGTGGTGCGCTGCGCGGTGCGGATCGCTTCATAGAGACGCTCGGCCAGCGGCAATTGCTTCAGGCGTTCGGGGGACAGTTCGATCAGCTGCTTGCCCAGGTCCAGCAGGGCGTGCATTTCGCGCTTGACCTGGGACTTGCTGGGACGGTCGTAGCCGTTCTCGTCGTAGCCGTCGTCGACGGGTTCTTCTTCAGTATGGGAATTCATGGAAAACTGCGCAATGACAGACTTGGCTATGATAACCGTCTCTGCAAATTGGACTGCAATGGTTAAATCCTCCTCATCCTTGCCGCTGGCGGCGAATCACGCGCGTTTTTCCGAACTCGTCGAACAAACCCTCGCCTACGCGCGCCAGATCGGCGCCTCCGACGCCGCGGCGGAAGTCTCGGAAAGCCTGGGCCTGTCGGTCTCCGTACGCAAGAACGACATCGAAACCGTCGAGCAGACCCGCGATCGCTCGCTGGACCTGACGGTCTACGCCGGCCAGAGCCGCGGCTCCGCTTCCACCTCCGACTTTTCCGAAGCGGCGCTGCGCCAGACGGTCGAAGCCGCCTGGCACATCGCCCGCCACACCGCCGCCGACCCGGCCGCCGGCCTGCCCGACGCCGACCAGCTGGCCACCGAATTCCCGGACCTGGACCTTCACCATGCCTGGGGCGTGTCCACCGAAGAGGCCGCCGATCTGGCGCTGCGCGCCGAGCGCGCGGCCCGCGAGGTCGATCCGCGCATCACCAATACCGATGGCGCTACCGTGGGCACCTACGAAGGCCAATTCGTGATGGGCAACACCCGCGGCTTCCTGGGCGGCTATCCCTATTCGCGCCATAGCCTGTCGGTCGCGCCCATCGCGGGCCGCGGCAACGGCATGCAGCGCGACTACTGGTACACCTCCGAACGCGATCCGGCCAAGCTGGCCTCGCCCGAAGCCGTCGGCCGCTACGCCGCCGAACGCACGCTGTCGCGCCTGTCGGCCCGCCGCATCCGCACCGGCAAGTTTCCCGTTCTGTTCGAAGCGCCGCTGGCGCTGGGATTGGTGGGCGCCTTGACGCAGGCCGCCAACGGCGGCGCGCTGTACCGCAAGGCCAGCTTCCTGCTGGACTCGCTGGGCAAGCCCATCTTCCCGGACCACATCAATCTCACCGAAGACCCGCACGTCCGCGGCGCCATGGGCAGCTCGCCCTTCGACGACGAAGGCGTGCGCACGCGGCGCCGCAACGTGGTGTCGGCCGGGGTGCTGGAAGGTTATTTCCTGTCGTCCTACACCGCCCGCAAGCTGGGCATGACGACCACCGGCAACGCCGGCGGCTCGCATAACCTGGTGTTCAGCTCCACCCAGACCCGCCGCGGCGACAACTTCGAAGCCATGCTCAAGAAGATGGGCACGGGCTTTCTGGTCACCGAACTGATCGGCCAGGGCGTCAACTACGTCACCGGCGATTACTCGCGCGGCGCGTTCGGCTACTGGGTGGAAAACGGCCAGATCCAGCACGCGGTGCAGGAAATCACCATCGCCGGCAATCTGGCTGACATGTTCAAGCAGATCGTCGCGATCGGCGCCGACGCCATCTCGCGCGGCACCAAGACCACCGGTTCGATCCTGATCGAGCAGATGGCCATCGCCGGAACCTGACGTTCCGGCGCGGCGGCCGTGCCATGCGCCACGGCCGCCTCGCGGACCTTCGCGGTCCCGCTTCTTGCTCCATCAGACAGTCCCTGGCTCGCAGGCCTATTTGCAAACCTTTACCCGCCGACCTATTAATGCCGAGCAATATCGGCGTGTAATATCCAGCGGGTATTGCGTGATGTCCCAGGTGTTGCTGTAAAGGAGCAAAGAGATGCAACGACGTTCATTCTTGAAGCACGCCGGGCTCGGCGCCGTCGCCACAGGGGCCGCAGTCAGCGCGCCCGCGTTCGCGCAGGACATGCCTTCCCTGAGCTGGCGCTTGTCCTCCGGCTTTCCCAGCACCCTGGACCTGCGCATCGGCGCCGGCGAAAGCTTCTGCAAATTCGTCTCCGAAGCCACCGGCGGGAAATTCAATATCCGCCATTTCCCCGAAGGCGAGGTCGTGCCGGCCGCGGACCTGATGGAAGCGGTGTCCACCAAGAAGGTGGAATGCGGCCATGCCTCGTCCCGCGCCTATTACGCCAAGAATCCCGTCTTCTGCTTCGATGCAGGCGTGCCCTTCGGCCTGAACGCCAGGCAGATGAACGCCTGGATGAGCGAGGGCGGCGGCTTGCGGCTGACCCGCGAGCTCTTCAAGCCCGAGAAAATCATCAACTTTCCGCTGGGCAATACCGGCGCCCAGATGGGCGGCTGGTATGCCAAGGAAATCAAGCGCGCCGGCGACCTGAAGGATCTGAAAATGCGCGTCGGCGGCCTGGCCGGCGACGTGTTGGCCAAGCTGGGCGTGGCGCCGCAGCAGGCGGATCCGGCCAAGCTGGCCGAGGCCTTCGAAAAGGAAGGCCTGCAGGCGGTGGCGGGCGCTGGCCCCTACGATGACGACAAGCTTGGCCTGAATAAGGTTGCTAAGTATTACTACGCACCCGGCTGGTGGATGCCCGGCGAGCAGCTGTCGCTGTACATCAACGACGAGGCCTGGAACGCGCTGCCCAAGAATTACCAGGCCGTGGTCGACGCCGCCGCGCAGGCCGCGCACGCCGCCGCCATCGCCCGCTACGACGCCCGCAATCCGGCGGCGCTGGCGCAATTGACGGCCAACGGTGCGCAAATCCGCACATTCCCGCGGTCCATCATGGACCTGGCGTTCGAGGCCACGCAGCAGGTCTACAAGGACTTGTCCGCCAAAGACCCCAAATTCAAGGCGATGCACGATAGTTACATGGGTTTTCGCGACAGCGAGATGCCATGGTTCCGTTTGACCGAAAGCGCCTACGACCAATATCTGGGCGTGGCTTTATCGGCCAGAACGTAGGACACTAACGCCTGCCGAATAACATTCGGCCGGCGTTAGGGTTTTTGCTAGTAACCACACGTTTTTTACAAAAAAATGGGCGGTTTGTAGGCTTTTGTTGAATGGCGTTCGAGTAGCCGCCTGATACAAAGGAGTAATATCCCGGGTCTTGACGCGCAAACATGGCGCCTTTAGGCGGCATCCGACGTCAATCCGGCAGGATTACATCAGCCCGGATTACCAATATTCCGAGACAGACTTTAAGGTGGTAACAACCATGCAATCCAAGACCAAGAAGCTGCTGGCCGCGCTGATCGCTGCCGGTATCGTCCCGGCTGCCCACGCGGCTGACATCAAGATCGGCGTGGCCGAAGCCCTGTCGGGCGGCGCCGCCCAGTACGGCGTGTCGATCCGCAACGGTTTCCAGCTGGCCGCTGATGAAATCAACGCCGCCGGCGGCATCAACGGCAACAAGATCGTGCTCGTGGTCGAGGACGAACAAGGCAAGAAAGAAGAAGCGATCAACGTCTTCAAGAAGCTGATCTTCAAGGACAACGTCCTGATGGTCTTCGGCCCGACGCTGTCGAACTCGGCCCAGGCTGCCGACCCGATCGCCCAGGCCGCCAAGACGGTCGCATTCGGCACCTCGAACACCGCCGACGGCATCACCTCCATCGGCAACTACGTGTTCCGCAACTCGGTCACCGAAGCCGACGTGCTGCCCGCCACCATTTCCACCGTCAAGGCCAAGACCGGCCTGAAGAACGTGGCCGTGCTGTACGGCAACGACGACGTCTTCACCAAGAGCGGCTACGACAACTTCAAGAAGGCCCTGGAAGACCAGAAGATCCCGGTCACCACGACCGAAACGTTCGCCAAGGGCGACGTGGACTTCAAGGCCCAGCTGACCAAGATCAAGGGTACCAACCCCGACGCCATCGTGCTGTCCGCACTGCTGGCCGAAGGCGCCCCGATCATGGTGCAGGCTCGCCAACTGGGCCTGAACGTGCCCGTCATCGGCGGCAACGGCATGAACTCGGTCAAGATTTTCGACCTGGCCCCCGGCGGCGCGTCGAACAATCTGTGGATCGGCAGCCCGTGGTCGATCGAGAACAAGGCCCCCGAGAACGTCAAGTTCATCGACGCCTACAAGGCCAAGTTCAACGGCGCGCCCGACCAGTTCGCGGCCCAGTCGTACGACGCCATGTACATCGCCGCCCAGGCACTGAAGAACGTCAAGATCTCGGGCGACCTGCCCAAGGATCGCGCAGCCCTGCGCGATGCGCTGCCTTCGGTAACCTGGACTGGCGCCACCGGCGCGTTCAAGTTCCGCCAGGCCAACGACCGCGCCGGCAAGCCCGCCGGCTATGACGCCGACCAGGCCCCCATCGTCAGCGTGACGAAGGACGGCAAGTACGTCATCGAAAAGTAAGCGCTACGCATCCCCGCGCGGGGGGATGCGCCTTGCGGGCGGCTGAGCCGTCCGCAAGGCGCTTTTTATCGCAGGGCCGTCACCATAAAAGAAATGCCTCCTTGCTCGGAGGCTCAAGGCCATGCAGTGGGCGCTGCATGGGGCCCTCACAGCTTTGGAAAGTCCCATCATGTTCGAACAACAATTCGTCAATGCCTTGTCGCTGGGCTGTGTGTATGCACTGTTCGCGCTGGGCTTCACGCTGATCTTCGGCGTGCTCGGGGTGATCAACCTGGCGCATGGCGCCGTCTTCATGGTTGGCGCCTACGCGGCACTGTTCGTCGTGCAGCAATTCAGCCTGCCCCTGTGGGCCGGTCTGATGGCAGCGTTCTTCGTCGCCGGCTTCACCGGGGTCATCATCGACTACCTGGTGCTCAAGCCGCTGCGCAAGCGCAACGCGCCCCACCTGATCCCCATGATCGCCACCATCGGCGTGGGCATCATCCTGAACAACACTGCCCAGAGCATCTTCGGCGCCAGCAACCTGCGCTTCCCGCACGGCACCGTGCCCGAGGAAGTGATCGAAGTCGCCGGCCTGCATCTGACCGTCATCGAACTGGGCATCATCTTCCTGTCTTTCGCGCTGATGGCCGTGCTGATGTACGTCATGCGCCGCACGCAATTCGGCCGCGCCCTGCGCGCCATCGCCGAATCGCCCAAGGCCGCGTGGCTGCTGGGCATCAACGTCGAAAAGCTGTTCGTCACCACCTCGTTTGCCGCGGCTGCCTTGGGCGGCGTGGCCGGCGTGCTGATCGGCCTGTACTCGAATGCGCTGTTCCCCCTGATGGGCCAGCCGATGCTGCACAAGGGCATCGCGGTCATCATCCTGGGCGGCATGGGCGACATCCGCGGCGCCATGCTGGGCGGCCTGTTCCTGGGCTTCGCCGAGGTGCTGTCGGTGGCCTACATCGGCTCCACCATGCGCGATGCGGTGGCTTTCGGCCTGCTGTTCCTGATCCTGCTGGTGCGTCCGCAAGGTCTGTTCGGCAAAGTGGTTCAACGCAAGGCTTAAAGAATGAGCGGATTCGAAAACTTCTGGGCCATCTACGGCAACCTGGTGCTCACGCTGGGCACCAACGCGTTGCTGGCCCTCTCCATCTGGTTGACCCTGGCTTGCGGCATGCTGGCCATGGCCAATGCAGCCTTCATGGGCATCGGGGCGTACACCGCCGCGCTGCTCACCATGAACTATGACGCGCCGTTCTCGGTCGCCCTGGCCGGAGGCATGGCTGCGCCCGCGCTGGTGGCGGCGCTGATCGGCCTGCCAACCTTGCGGCTGTCGGGGGTCTACCTGGCCATGGCCACGCTGGGCTTCGGCGAAGTGGTCCGCGTGACCATCCTCAACACCGAGTCCATCACCGGCGGCGCGCTGGGCCTCAATGGCATTCCGCAGCTGACGCAGTGGTGGCACGTGGTGCTGGCCGTCGTCATCGTCCTGTTCGTGCTGTGGCGCGTGCGCGCCTCCAAGATCGGGCGCTCCTTCGACGCCATCCGCGGCGATGAAACCGCGGCCGGCCTGATGGGCATCGACGTGCGCGCCAACAAGATGCTGGCCTTCGTGGCCGGCGCGATGATCGCGGGTCTGGCCGGCGCCCTGAATGCGCACCTGACCTTCTTCATCGGTCCCAACGAATACGGTTTCGACCGCGGCGTGGAAATCCTGACCATGGCGATCCTGGGCGGCATCGGCGGCCTGGCTGGTCCCGTGCTGGGCAGCTTCATCATTACCGTGCTGCCGGAAATGCTGCGCGGTTTTGCCGATCTGCGCCTGGTCGCGAATGGAGTGATTCTGGTGGTGATTGTGTTGTTCCTGCCGCAAGGCATCTGGGATCCGGCGCGCTTCAAGCGCTGGATGCGCCAAGGACGCCAGGGAGGCAAGCGCCATGCTTGAGCTTTCTTCCGTCTCCAAGAGCTTCGGCGGCCTGCATGTGCTGCATGACGTCAGCCTGTCCGTGCCCGAGGGCGCCATCTTCGGCCTGATCGGCCCCAACGGCGCCGGCAAGACCACGGTGTTCAACCTGATCACTGGCCTGCTGCCGCCCAGCGGCGGCACCATCACCTTCAATGGCCAGAGCGTCCTGGGCAAGCGGCCGCACCGCATCACGCGCATGGGCATCGCCCGCACCTTCCAGAACATCCGTCTCTTCAAGGAGATGACGCTGCTGGAAAACGTGGTGGTGGGCGCCTACCGCCACATGAACTACGGCTTCCCCAGCCTGCTGCTGGGCCTGCCGGGCTATCGCGAGCACGAGAAGCGCGCCCGCGAGCGCGCCCATGAACTGCTCACCTGGATGCGCCTGGACCACAAGGCGAATGATCTGGCCGACAACCTGTCCTACGGCGAGCAGCGCCGCCTGGAGCTGGCGCGCGCGCTGGCCACCGAGCCCAAGCTGCTGCTGCTGGACGAGCCGGTCGCCGGCATGAACACCGGCGAGCGCGCCGAGCTCATGCGCGAGATCCTGGCCATCCGCGACCGCGGCTACACCATCCTCATGATCGAGCACGACATGCGCTTCGTCATGGGCTTGTGCGAACGCATCGCGGTGCTGAACTTCGGCAAGATCATCGCCTGCGGCGGACCCGAAGAGATCCGCAACAACGAACAGGTCATCGAAGCCTATCTGGGCCGCGAAGACGACGAAGACACCGAACAAGCGGAGGCCGCCAAATGAGTCGCCGGGCCGCTCCCAAGACGAATACCGTAGCGCATTGCGCGGAGGCTGCACAATGAGCGCCATGCTGGAAGTCCGCGGACTCGAGGTCAACTACGGCCACATCGAAGCAGTCCGCGGCATCGACCTGGACCTGAACGCCAAGGAAATCACCGCCCTGGTCGGCGCCAACGGCGCCGGCAAGTCGACCACGCTGCTGGCGCTGTCGGGCCTCTTGCCCAAGGCGCGCGGCAAGATCACCTTCGAAGGCGAGGACATCACCAACCTGCCGCCGCACCAGCTGGTGGCGCGCGGCATCGTCCAGGTGCCGGAAGGTCGGGCCATCCTCACCACCATGACCGTGCTCGAAAACCTGGAGCTGGGCGCCTACCGCCGCGGCCTCAAGAACGTCGACTCGGACCTGGAATACGTGTTCAACCTGTTCCCGCGCCTGAAGGAACGGATCACCGGCATCGCCGGCAACCTGTCGGGCGGCGAGCAACAGATGCTGGCCATCGGCCGGGCCCTGATGGCCAAGCCGCGCCTGCTGCTGCTGGACGAGCCCTCCATGGGCCTCGCGCCCATCGTGGTGCAGGAAATCTTCCGCTCGCTGCGCGCGATCAACGCCGACGGCCTGACCCTGTTCCTGGTCGAGCAGAACGTGCGCCAGGCGCTGAAGATCGCCCAGCACGGCTACGTGCTGGAGAACGGCGCCATGGCGCTGACCGGCACCGGCCGCGAACTGCTGGGCCACCCGCGCGTGCTGGAGGCCTACCTGGGCGCCTGACAGCGCGCGCAGGGCAAGGCGTCCCTGATATCGCAGGACACCGGCGGCGCCCTCGGGCGCCGCCGGCGCATTTCCGGCCGCGAATCAAGTTGCCCACTTTTTGAGCAGCTGTGTTAGAATCGCAGGCTTTCCCTCATTTTGGCTAATGCACGGGCGGGTAATAACGCTTAGGCAAGACGCTGATATCGACTGAATTTTTGGAAAACCCTATGGGTTCTTTCCGGGATTTCGGTCTAGTTCAGGGAAAAACACTGGCTGGATGGTCCAGCCAGGAAAATTTTTATTCTTAGGAACCATCATGAAGACCTTTGTGGCCAAGCCGCATGAAGTCCAACGTGACTGGTTTGTGATCGACGCCAAGGGCAAAGTCCTCGGTCGTGTGGCCAGCGAAGTCGCACGTCGTCTGCGTGGCAAGCACAAACCTGAATTCACGCCGCACGTTGATACCGGTGACTACATCGTCATCGTCAACGCTGCCGATATCGTTGTTACGGGCGCCAAGGCGAAGGACAAGAAGTACTTCCGCCACACGACGTACCCGGGCGGTATCCGTGAAACGAACTTCGAGAAGATGCAAGAGCGTTTTCCCGGCCGTGCCATCCAGAAGGCTGTCAAGGGCATGCTGCCCAAGGGTCCTCTGGGCTACGCCATGATCAAGAAACTGAAGGTGTACGCCGGTGCCGAGCACCCGCACACCGCCCAGCAGCCCAAGACGCTGGATATCTAAGGAAACGCCATGATCGGTAACTGGAATTACGGAACCGGCCGTCGCAAAACCTCGGTGGCTCGCGTTTTCATCAAGAAGGGCACGGGTAAGATCGTTGTCAACGGCAAGCCCGTCGACGACTTTTTCGCCCGCGAAACCGGCCGCATGATCGTGCGCCAGCCGCTGGAACTGACCGGCCACCTGGAATCGTTCGACATCAAGGTCAACGTGCACGGTGGCGGTGAAACCGGCCAGGCCGGCGCAGTCCGTCACGGCATCACGCGTGCCCTGATCGACTACGACGCGACCCTGAAGCCCGCACTGTCGCAAGCTGGCTTTGTCACCCGCGATGCCCGCGAAGTCGAACGCAAGAAGGTCGGCTTCCGCAAGGCACGTCGGCGCAAGCAGTTCAGCAAGCGCTAATACGCTGCGAAAGAAAGCCCGCTTCGGCGGGCTTTTTTTCGCACCTGCAGTTCCAGCGCCGGGCATGGCCCGGATGCTGTGCGTCCCGCGCGGAACTCCGCGCTTTCCGCCCGGTCGGAAAGAAGGACTGCGGTGCCATTTCGGGCTCTTAGCCGCAACACCCGCTTTCCCGAGCGATACAATCGATCCTCGTTCTACGAAGAGCACACATCATGGCCCAAGCATCGAACACCCGCATCAAGGTTGGTATCGTCGGCGGCACCGGTTATACCGGCGTCGAGCTGCTGCGCTTGCTGTCGCAGCACCCCAATGTGGAATTGACCGCCATCACGTCCCGCAAGGAAGACGGGCTGCCGGTAGCCGACATGTATCCGAACCTGCGCGGCCGCGTGAACCTGGCCTTCTCCGCGCCGGAAAAAGCCTCGCTGACGGATTGCGACGTCGTGTTCTTCGCGACGCCCCACGGCGTGGCCATGGCCCAGGCCCAGGAACTCATCAATGCGGGCACCAAGGTCATCGACCTGGCCGCGGACTTCCGCCTGCAGGACATCCCCACGTTTGAACGCTGGTACAAGATTCCCCACACCTGCCCGGACATCCTGGCCGAGTCCCAGTACGGCCTGGTCGAGCTGAACCGCGAGGCCATCTCCAAGGCCCGCGTCATCGGCAACCCGGGTTGCTATCCCACCACCGTGCTGCTGGGCCTGGCGCCGCTGCTCGAAGGCGGCAAGAAACTGGTCGATGCGCAAACCCTGATCGCCGACTGCAAGTCGGGCGTGTCGGGCGCCGGCCGCAAGGCCGAAGTGGGCTCGCTCTTCTCGGAAGCCTCCGACAACTTCAAGGCCTACGGCGTGGCCGGCCACCGCCACCACCCGGAAATCGTCGCGCAGCTGGAAAAGATCGCCGGCGGCAAGGTCGGCCTGACCTTCGTGCCGCATCTGGTGCCGATGATCCGCGGCATGTTCTCCACGATCTACGCCCGTATCCTGCCCGAGGCCCGCGACACGGACTTCCAGGCCCTGTTCGAAAAGCGCTACGCCGACGAGGCTTTCGTCGACGTGATGCCCGCTGGCAGCCTGCCGGAAACCCGGTCGGTGCGCGCCTCCAACAACCTGCGCATCGCGCTCAGCCGTCCGGGCAATGGTGACCAGCTGATCGTCATGGTGGTGCAGGACAACCTGGTCAAGGGCGCCGCCGGCCAGGCCGTCCAGAACATGAACCTGATGTTCGGCATCTCCGAGTCCACCGGCCTGGACCAGGTCGCGATTCTGCCTTGATGCCCGCAGGCTTGCGGCCACGCGCCGCAAGCCGCCGTTCTTTATGCCCGCCGATTCTTCCGCCACGTCCCAGTCTCGCCCCGCCGGCGGGCTGGTGCGCGTGGTCGCGGGACTGCTGATCGGTGTGTTGCTGGGCGGAGCGGCCAGTTTTTTCTACGCCCGCCAGCTTTACCGGCCGAAGGACGCGGTGGTGATCAGCGCGCGCCAGGCCGAAGTCCAGGATGAGGCCATGCGGCAGCAGGCGACGCAGCTGCGCTATACGCAAGGCCAGCTCGACACCGTCGATGGCGAACTGGTCATCGAGCGCGCGGCGCGCCAGGAACTGGAAACCCAGCTGCGCGCCGTCCAGGCCGAAGTCGGCAGGGTGCGCGACCAGCTGGCGTTCTACGAACAATTGCTGCCGCCCGGACCCGAAGGCTCCGTGGACATCCGCGGCGTCGAGATCGACCGCAGTGGCGGCGGCCTGCGCTACAAGGTCCTGCTGATGCGCAGCGGCCGCAATGGCGGCGCGCCGTTCAACGGCGCCTTGCGTTTTCAGGCCACGGGAGTCCTGAAGGGCGAGACCGTGAAAGTGGACCTGGCACCCATGCAGGTCAAGGCCGAATCCGGCTCCGTCGCCATTCCCGGCGACGCCGTGCCGACCTCGCCTCTGGCCCTGCAATTCGATCAGTACCAGCGCAGCCAGGGCATCCTGGCGCTGCCCGAGGGATTTGTCCCCGAAAGCGTGACGGTCAGCGTTCTGGAAGGCGATACCGTCCGTGCGTCAAGAAGCGTCAAGCTCGAACTTTGAGTCTGCGCAAGCCCTGCGCTATAGTGACACCATGCGAGCGCCGTTGCCGCTCAACGAAATATGGCCGAACCGGCCTGGAGTGAACCATGAATGCTGTGACCGAAACCGTCGACCTGCAGGCCGCGCCGCCTGCCCCCCTGGTATTTACCGACTCGGCTGCGGCCAAGGTGAAGGATCTGTTGGCCGAAGAAGGCAATCCCGAGCTGAAGCTGCGCGTCTTCGTGCAGGGCGGGGGCTGTTCGGGTTTCCAGTACGGCTTCACCTTCGACGAAGTCGTGAACGATGACGACACCGTGCTGGACAAGGCCGGCGTGCAGCTGCTCGTCGACCCGATGAGCTTCCAGTACCTGGTCGGCGCCGAGATCGACTACAAGGAAGACCTGGAAGGTGCGCAGTTCGTCATCCGCAATCCCAACGCCAGCACCACCTGCGGCTGCGGTTCCTCGTTCTCGGTGTAATTCATCCGGGCAGGAAATGAAAAAGCCCTTCGGTTCGCCGAAGGGCTTTTTGCATTGGAGCGCCGGTTTCAGGCGGGATAGAGCGCTCCCAGGATGCGCGGGCCGCGCGCACCGGTGACGGCTGGCACGCCGGCGGGGCGGCGCTGCACGAAGGCCTGGGCCAGCCAGGCGAAGGCAAGGGCCTCGACCTCCTGCGCCGGCACGCCCAGCGCATCGGTGGGGTGTACGGGTCGTTGCAGGCAGTACGCCAACTCGCGCATCAGGCCCGGGTTGCGCGCGCCGCCGCCGCATACGAGAACTTCCTGCGTGGCCGCAGCAGAGGCATCGATGGCATTGGCGACCGTGCGCGCCGTCAGGCGTTGCAGCGTGGCCTGCACGTCTTGAGGCGCGGGCTTGGGGCCGTCGAAGGCGGCCAGGCGGTCGTCCAGCCATTGCAGGTTGAACAGGTCGCGCCCGGTGGACTTGGGCGGGGGCAGGGCGAACCAGGGCTCGCTGGAGATCAGTTGTTCCAGCAGCGGGGCCAGGACCTGTCCGGTGGCGGCCCAGCGGCCGTCGGCGTCGTAGGGCAGGCCCAGGTGGCGCTGGCACCATCCGTCCAGCAGGACGTTGGCGGGGCCGGTGTCGAAGCCGCGGGGCGGCTTCCCCGGCTCCAGTAGCGTCACGTTGGCGATGCCGCCCAGATTGAGGACGGCGCGGCCTTGCGGCGCGCCGAAGATGGCGGCGTGGAAGGGCGGTACCAGCGGTGCGCCCTGGCCGCCCGCGGCCACGTCGCGGCTGCGGAAATCCGCCACCACGTCGATGCCCGTCAGTTCCGCCAGTAGCGCAGGGGCATTGAGCTGCACCGTGTAGCCGAGTTCCGGGCGGTGACGGACGGTCTGGCCATGCGCACCGATGGCGGCGACGTCGCTGGCAGGGATGCCGGCCTGTTGGAGCAGGGCGGCGACAGCCTGGGCATACAGGCGGGCGAGCCCGTTGGCGGCCAGCGCGCCGCGCGCCAGTTCATCGTCGCCGGATTGGTTCAGCGCCAGCAATTCGCGCCTCAGGTCTGCCGGCATGGGCAGGCTGGCGCTGGCGAGCACGGCCGGCGCCTGGCCATCGCCCAGGCGCACCAGCACGCCGTCCACGCCGTCGACGCTGGTGCCCGACATCAGCCCGATGTAGAGCTGCGCATCCTGGTGCTGCGTAGTGGAGGAGGAGTTCACGGGAGCCTCGGAAAAGAAAAAAGCGGCCGCGCAACAGATCGTGCGGGGCCGCCTTGGACGGGACGCTTGGCCGGCGTTAGCGGCTGGCCACGTTGGTCAGCGCGTCGGGCAGGGTCTGCTGGAATTCCGTCAGCAGCTGGATCTGCTGCTTGTACGGCGCCACGGCCTGGTTGAACGCGCGGACTTCGGCAGGCTCCAGGGCGCGCGCGACCGGCAGGTCTACCGACAGCGGATCGATCGGCTGGTTGTCGACGCGGAATTCGTAGTGCAGGTGCGGGCCGGTGGCCCAGCCGGTGGCGCCGACATAGCCCAGCAGTTGGCCTTGCGAAATCTTGGAGCCCTTGGTGATGCCTTCGGCGATGCGGCTCTGGTGGGCATACAGCGTCGAGTACTTGCCGTGGTGCTTGACGATGACGACGTTGCCGTAACCGTTCTGCCAGCCCGAGAACTCCACCGTGCCGTCGGCCGTGGAATGGATCGGCGTGCCCGAGGGCGCGGCATAGTCCACGCCCTTGTGTCCCGTCCAGGTCTTGTGGATGGGGTGCATGCGCATGCCGAACGTGGAGCTGATGCGGCTGAACTTCAGCGCGGTGCGCAGGAACGCGCCGCGCAGGCTGGTGCCGTCGAAGTCGTAGTACGAACCGGTCTTGTCGTCGGGGCTGAACCAGACGGCGCTGTAGGTCTTGCCGCCGTTGATGAACTCCAGTGCCAGCACGCGGCCGGCGCCGGCGTAGCGGCCGTCGTGCGAACGCACTTCGTAGACCACGCGGAACTGGTCACCTTGGCGCAGGTCGCGCAGGAAGTCGATCTTGGCGCTGAGGATGTCGGCCATCTGCATGGTGACCGAATCCGGGATGCCGGCGGCATCGGTGGCGCCGAACAGCGACGAGCGGATCGTGCCCACGGCGACGCGGGTCTGGCGCTCGGTGCTTTCGGTGATTTCCTCGGCCTTGTAGCTGTCGCCCGCGGGTGCGACGTGCAGCATGCGCGTCACGACCTGGCCGTCGGTCTCGTTGCCGGGGGTGTGGATGTAACGCAGCCAGATCAGGTCGCCGTCCTCGTCCGTCGCGGCCTGCACGGAGCGGCCCGGGTACAGCTTGTAGATGCTGCGGGCGCTGGCGTCATGGGTCAGGAACGTTTGCAGGCTGGGCTCGTCGAGCTCCAGGCGCTGCAGCACCGCGGCCAGCGTGTCGCCGGCGCGGATCCGCGTTTCGCTGATGTAGGGGGCGGCACTGGGGGTGCTGACTTCGACTTGTTCGGCGCTTAGCGGCAGGACGCTGCTGATGATGCGCGAAGGGGGGAGTTCAGTGCGGTCGGGTTGCTGCACCATGCCGAGAGCGGCGGCGCCTGCGAACAGACCAATGGCGGTGACGAGGAGAGTGCGGCGGAAAAGTCCCGAGCGCTGGGGCTTGGGTTCGACGGGCGCAAACAGGGCAGCAACTTTGCGTTTGATGCTACTCGCCAGTTCGTGGAGGCCACGATTCATCGTGAAGATACCCTCTCAGGTGGCTTGAGCTCGCAGGGTGCGTGACACGAACGGCCCTCGCGCGCACACATTGGGGGCAAGGGCTGGCGCGGGGCGCATCTTGTGAACAACGGGTGTAAAGCGGAGCGCAACTGCGTATATATGGCAATTGCGTATGATTAGGGCGGTATCCTAGCTGATTCGGCTAGAATTTTCGATAGTTTTCGTCACTTTTTACACCTTTTTATCGGCTGAAGCCGAGTTGGTCCCCCTGCCATGTCATCCACAGAAGCCCCGATTACCCCCGAAGTCGAAGCAGACCTGCGTATAGCGAAGCGCGGCTGCGATGAGTTGCTGGTCGAGTCCGAATTCGCTCGCAAGCTCGCCAGGAGCCGCGCCACGGGCGTGCCCCTGCGCATCAAGCTGGGGCTGGATCCGACCGCGCCGGACATCCACCTGGGCCACACGGTGGTGCTGAACAAGATGCGCCAGCTGCAGGACATGGGGCACAACGTCATCTTCCTGATCGGCGATTTCACCTCGACCATCGGCGATCCCAGCGGCCGCAACAACACCCGCCCGCCGCTTACGCGCGAACAGATCGAGGCCAACGCCAAGACTTATTACGCCCAGGCCAGCCTGGTGCTGGATCCGGCACGCACCGAGATCCGCTACAACTCCGAGTGGTGCGATCCGCTGGGTGCGCGCGGCATGATCCAGCTGGCGTCGCGCTACACGGTGGCGCGCATGATGGAGCGCGAGGACTTCACCAAGCGCTTCAAGGGCGGCATCCCGATCTCGGTGCATGAATTCCTGTACCCGCTGATGCAGGGCTATGACTCGGTGGCGCTGAAGTCCGATCTGGAGCTGGGGGGCACCGATCAGAAGTTCAACCTGCTGGTCGGCCGCGAGCTGCAAAAGGAGTATGGCCAGGAGCCGCAGTGCATTCTGACGATGCCCTTGCTGGTGGGTACGGACGGCGTAGAGAAAATGTCCAAGTCGAAGGGCAACTACATCGGCATTTCGGAGTCGCCCGATTCGATGTTCGGCAAGCTCATGTCGATTTCCGACACGCTGATGTGGCGCTACTTCGAGCTGCTCTCGTTCCGCACGCTGGAAGACATTGCCGCGCTCAAGCAGGAGATCGACGGCGGCCGCAATCCGCGCGATGCCAAGGTCATGCTGGCCCAGGAAATCATTACGCGCTTCCATTCGGCCAAGGCCGCGGAAGAAGCGCTGGCTTCGTTCGAGGCTCGCTTCCGCGACGGCGCAATCCCCGATGACATCCCCGAGGTGAACATTGGCGGGGCGCCCGTAGGCATCCTCAAGCTGCTGCGCGAAGCCGGTCTGGTCGCTTCGGGTTCCGAAGCGCAGCGCAATGTGGAGCAGGGCGGCGTGCGCGTCAACGGCGACCGCGTGGAAGACAAATCGTTGCAATTGCCGGCGGGGACTTACGTCGTTCAGGTGGGCAAGCGCAAATTTGCGCGTGTTAACTTGAACCCATGATTGCGAAGTTTTGATACGCTGAGGGTACGGACAGGGGCAGTGGGGCCTTTGCGGCACATCTAGGAGCACGACATGAAACTTTCGAGTTTGTCTTTTTCCGATAACGAGTCGATTCCCGAACGCTACGCTTTCGGCAAGATCGATGCGCAATCGCACGTCGCGCTGGCAGACAACTTCAACCCGCAGTTTTCCTGGGACGAAGTTCCGGCAGGCACGCAGTCGTTCGCGCTGATCTGCCACGACCCCGATGTGCCCTCCGAACCCGACGACGTCAACCAGGAAGGCCGCGAAGTGCCGGCCAGCCTGCCTCGCGTGGACTTCTTCCACTGGGTGCTGGTGGACCTGGCCGCCGACGTGCGCGACATCGAGGAAGGCACCTTCTCCAGCGGCATCACGCCGCGCGGCAAGGGCGGTCCGCTGGCGCCGATGGATGCGCGCCAGGGCATCAACTCGTATTCGTCGTGGTTCGCGAACGACCACGACATGAGCGGCGACTACTTCGGCTATGACGGCCCGTGCCCGCCCTGGAACGACGCGCTGGTGCACCGCTACGTGTTCACCCTGTACGCGCTGGATGTGCCCACGCTGAATCTGCAGGGCTCGTTCACCGGCGAGGACGCGTTGCGCGCCATCCAGAAGCACGTGCTGGGACAGGCTTCGCTGACGGGCACCTATACGCTCAATCCGAAGCTGGCTCCCAAGCAGATCGGCGCCACCTCGGCCTGATCTCGCCCGCCACGAAAAAGGCCGCAGATACTGCGGCCTTTTTTTGCGCCCCGAATGGTTCAGCCCACGGCCCGTTTGAGCCGCAGCAGCGCCACGCCGAAGCTGATGAAGATGGTCCCGACCAGCCGGTTGATCCAGGCCACGATGCGGGGCTGGCGCAGCAGGCGCCGGGCGCGATGGGCCAGCGTGCCGTAGACCAGCAAGGACGCGAGCGACATGGCCATGAAGATGCCGGTCAGGATGAAGAATTGCGGCAGCAGCGGTTCGGCGGCGTTGAGGAATTGCGGAAACAGCGCGGTGAAGAACAGGATGGGCTTGGGATTCAGCGTCGCCACCAGGGCGGCTTCCAGGTAGAGCCGGCCGGCGCCGCGCGGCGCCTGGCTAGCGGCATCGGGCGCGGGCGGCGCGATGTTCGAGCGCCCCAGCAGATGACGCAGGCCGATGTACATCAGATAGGCGGCCCCGGCCAGCTTCAGGATCGTGAACAGCAGGGCGGACGATTGCAGCACCATGCCCAGCCCCAGCATGGCGGCGGCCGACAACAGGAACAGGCCGGTGACGTTGCCCAGGGTGGATGGCAGCACGGCCCGCCACCCGCCCGCCGCGCCGTTGCGAATGGCGAGCATGGTGGCGGGACCGGGGCTGACGACGCTGACCGCTGCTACTAGCGAGTAGGTTATGAGTGTGGCGCTTTGCATGAAAGTTTCTCAAGTCGGGTTGAGGCGGATTTCCGGCGTTCGCAAAATGGCGTGGTTTTCGCGCCCGTCCGGGGAATTTTGCCCGGGTTCCAGGCATTTTGGGCGCATTTGATCCTGCCCGACGCGGTAAACTATCCGTCATTCTCCGGGTTTACCCACCCGGGCGCAGTTTTCTCCTCTCTTACCGCCTCAGGAACCCCCCGTCATGTTTGACCGCAACCTCACCTTGTCCAAGGCTGACCCGGACGTTTGGGCCGCCATCCAGAAGGAAGACGTCCGCCAGGAACAGCACATCGAGCTGATCGCCTCGGAGAACTACGCCAGCCCGGCCGTCATGGAAGCCCAGGGCACGCAGCTCACCAACAAGTACGCCGAAGGTTATCCGGGCAAGCGCTACTACGGCGGTTGCGAATACGTGGACGTGGTCGAGCAGCTGGCCATCGACCGCCTGAAGCAGATCTTCGGCGCCGAAGCCGCCAACGTGCAGCCCAACTCGGGTTCGCAGGCCAACCAGGGCGTGTACATGGCCGTCCTGAAGCCGGGCGACACGGTGCTGGGCATGAGCCTGGCCGAAGGCGGCCACCTGACGCACGGCGCGTCGGTCAACGCCTCGGGCAAGCTGTACAACTTCATCTCCTACGGCCTGGACGAAAACGAAGTCCTGAACTACGACCAAGTCGAGAAGCTGGCGAAGGAACACAAGCCCAAGCTGATCGTGGCCGGCGCTTCCGCCTACGCCCTGCACATCGACTTCGAGCGCATGGCCCGCATCGCCCGTGAAAACGGCGCGCTGTTCATGGTCGACATCGCCCACTACGCTGGCCTGGTGGCTGGCGGCGCCTACCCCAACCCGGTCCCGCACGCCGACTTCGTCACCTCGACGACGCACAAGTCGCTGCGCGGCCCGCGCGGCGGCGTCATCATGATGAAGGCCGAGCACGAGAAGATCATCAACTCGGCGATCTTCCCCGGCATCCAGGGCGGTCCGCTGATGCACGTCATCGCCGGCAAGGCCGTGGCCTTCAAGGAAGCGCTGGATCCCTCCTTCAAGGATTACGCGCAGCAAGTGGTCAAGAACGCCAAGGTGCTGGCGGACACGCTGGTCAAGCGTGGCCTGCGCATCGTTTCGGGCCGCACCGAAAGCCACGTCATGCTGGTGGACCTGCGTTCCAAGGGCATCACGGGCAAGGAAGCGGAAGCCGTGCTGGGCCAGGCCCACATCACGGTGAACAAGAACGCCATCCCGAACGATCCGGAAAAGCCCTTCGTGACCAGCGGCATCCGCCTGGGCACGCCGGCCATGACCACCCGCGGCTTCACCGAAGCCGAGGCTGAGCTGACCGCCAACCTGATCGCCGACGTGCTGGACAACCCGCGCGACGAAGCCAACATCGCCGCCGTGCGCGCCAAGGTCAATGAACTGACCTCGCGCCTGCCGGTCTACGGCAAGAAGTAATCCGGCATCCCTGTGGCGGATCCCGGTCCGCCGCAGCGCTCCAGAGGGACGGCCCCGCAAGGCGCCGTCCCTTTGCATTCGGGGCGGCGCCTGTGTCACCCTGAAAATATGGGGGCGGATTAACCCGTCCCGACGCTGGCGGCCGGACGCCTCGTTACAATATGCTTAACTATTGCCTTCAGCGCCTTTAGGGATCACACATGCGGTGTCCATTTTGCGGCAATGCCGAAACACAGGTCGTCGACAGCCGGGTCTCCGAGGAAGGCGACGCCATACGCCGTCGCCGCCGCTGCCTGTCCTGCGACAAGCGCTTCACCACCTATGAGCGGGTGGAGCTCGCCATGCCTTCCATCGTGAAGCGCAACGGCAGCCGCAGCGACTATGACCCCGGCAAACTGCGCGCCAGCCTCAGCCTGGCGCTGCGCAAGCGCCCCGTCAGCACCGAAGACGTGGATGCCGCCGTGGCTCGCATCGAAGAGCAGCTGCTGGCCAGCGGACTGCGCGAAGTGCCCAGCGAACACATCGGCGAACTCGTCATGAACGAGCTGCGCAAGCTCGACAAGGTGGCGTACGTGCGTTTCGCCTCGGTCTACAAGAGCTTCGAGGACATCGGCGAATTCGTCGAGGCCATCCGCGAAATGCAGGGGCCGTTGCTGCCGGGCAAGCTGCGCAAGGATTGAGCGGGTCTGGTCTTCAACCGGTCCGATGCCGCTAGCGGCACCGAAGCAGCAAATGACGGCGCCGCGGCGCCGTCATTGCATGGTGGGAGTCGAACGTGCCAGGCTGGGCGTCAGAGGCTGGAACTTGCGCCATACGCGGCGCATGTGCTGCGCCGATCCGAAGCCCGATTTCTCGGCCACGCGTTCCAGGTCCAGCCGGGTGTCGCGCAGCAGGTCGCGCGCCAACGCGACGCGTATCTGATAGAGATAGTCCATCGGCGTGCAGCCGGCGTATTCGCGGAACAGCCGGGTCAGGTGGCGGGCACTGGTATGCGCCTGGTCCGCCAGCGATTGCGCCGACCAGGGGGCGGCCGGATCGCGGATGACCGCGTCCTGCACCCGGTGCACCCCCGGATGCATGTGGCTGCGGTGGTCCAGCCAGGGCGACAGCGTGGAATCGGTGCCCGCGCGCCGCTGATAGACGACCATGTCGCGCGCCGTTTCACTGGCCACGCGCGGCCCGCAATGGCGCGACACCATGTGCAGCGCCAGGTCGATGCCGGCCGTGATGCCTGCGCTGCTGACCAGCTTGCCGTCCTCGACGAAGATGCGGTTGTCGTGCAGGCGCGCGCTCGGGTCGATGCGGGCCAGCTGTTCCAGGCATGTGTGATGGGTGGTGCAGTCGCGCTGACGGGTCAGGCCGGCGGCCGCCGCGAACAGCGCGCCGGCGCAGACCGTCATGAGCGTGAAGCCGTCGGCGGGGTGGCGGACGGCCAGCCAGTCGATGATGGCTTGCGCGTCGGGATCGTCCAGGCGCGTGGGCTTGCCCACCACGCCCGAGATGATGACCAGGGCCTCGGGCGGCAGCGCGGCCGGCAAGGGCTGCAGATGCGCCAGATGCAGGCCGGGCAGGCCGCTTTCGATTTCACGGGAAGGGCCGCAGAAATGCTGTTCAAAGGCGCCGGGGCACAGCTTGTTGGCCACGCGGAAAGCCTCCGCCGGGCCCGCCACGTCCAGCAGCACGATTCCCCGCGTCAGCACGAAATACACCGGAACCATGCGGGCCTCCGACAGCGTCAGGCCGCCAGCGCGTCGGCGGCGCGCGCGATGCGGGCGAAGCGGCCTTGCAGCACCAGCTCGGTCCGGTCGCGGATTTCGGCCGGCGTGTAGTGCTGGCCGGAAGGGCTTTGCATCGCAAAGGTCAGGGTGGCATCGGTGGGGAACACTACCTTGAACCCCGCGTCGCTGGCGTGGCGCGTCGTGGTTTCGCAGCATTGTTCCGTGCGGATGCCGCTGACGATGATGCCTTCGATGCCGTGCTTGACCAGCCAGTCTTGCAGGGTGGCGCCGTCCGCGTCCTTGGCGTAGAGCGAGGAGTGCACGGTCTTGTGGAACACCGCCGTGGGGGCGATGCGCAATTCCTTGAGCGTTTTGACGTGTCCCGAGGCCAGCGCGAAGGGGTTGGCGGGGTCGTTGGAGACGCTGGTGTGGAACACCTGGAGCACCGGAATGTCCCGGGCGGCCGCGGCATCGATCAGCGACTGGATCTGCTCCACGAAGGCGGGATACTCCGTTTCATCCCAAAACGGACGTTGCCGGAAGGAATCTTGTACGTCGATGACGATCAGTGCTTGTTTCATGGACCGGGCTCCTGGAGTAGGAATTGTAGGGGTGTAATGCCATTTTTGCTGTAAACAGGTGGCGGGACGAGCGCGGCGAAAGACTACTGTCGGCCCAAAACGGACATCCGCGGCCAACCCTGCCCAGGCCCGGCGTCCTGCCGGAACGGGCCGCCGCGGGCATACAATCCGGGACATGATGATTTCCAGCGACAACGACGACATTTCCTGGATGCGGCGCGCCCTGGCGCTGGCGCAGACCGTCATGTACACCACCGCGCCCAACCCCCGGGTCGGCTGCGTCATCGTGCGCGACGGCCGGGTGCTGGGCGAAGGCGCGACTCAGCCGCCCGGCGGTCCGCACGCGGAAATCTGCGCCTTGCGCGACGCCCAGGCGCGCGGCGAATCCGTGGCGGGCGCCACGCTCTATGTCACCCTGGAACCCTGCAGCCATTTCGGCCGCACGCCGCCTTGCGTGGACGCGGTGCTCGCGGCGCGGCCGGCGCGGGTGGTGGTGGCCATCGGCGATCCGAATCCACTGGTCAATGGCCAGGGGCTGGCACGCCTGCGCGACGCCGGCATCGAGGTCACGACGGGCATCTGCCGCGAAGAGGCGCTGGCCATCAACGCCGGTTTCATCTCGCGCATGAGCCGCGGCCTGCCCTGGGTGTGGATGAAGATGGCGGCTTCGCTGGACGGGCGCAGCGCGCTGCATAACGGCGTGTCGCAATGGATCACCGGCCCCGAGGCGCGCGCCGACGGGCACCACTGGCGCGCCCGCGCCTGCGTGGTGCTGACCGGCATGGGCACCGTGCTGAAGGACGATCCGCAGCTCAACGCCAGGGGCGTGGATACGCCGCGCCAGCCGCGCAAGGCCGTGGTCGATGGCCGCTTCGAGATCCCGGAGGACGCGCGGCTGTTCGACGGCGCCGAGGTCATCATCTTCACCGCCCGCGAGGACGCGGCCAAGGCCGCGCGCCTGCAGGCCAGGAATGCCCGCGTGGTGCCGCTGCCGGGCGCGGAGCCGGGCAGGGTGGACCTGCCGGCCATGATGCGCTGGCTGGCCCAGGAACAGTTCAACGAGGTCCACGTCGAGGCCGGCGCGGGCCTGAGCGGCGCGCTGGTCGCGGCGGGCTGCGTGGACGAGCTGCTGTTGTACCTGGCGCCGGTGCTGTTGGGCGACGCGGCCGGCATGGTCCGCCTGCCTGTCCTGGAGCATCTGGACGGCGCCCGGCGCTATGAATTCATCGAGACCGCGCCGGTGGGCGCGGATCTGCGCGTGCGCGCCAGGGTCGCGGACACCTGGCGGCAGCTGACGCAGCGGGTGGCGCTGCCTCAGCTGTCCTAGCGTCCTGCGCCGCCGCGGGACAGGACGCCGGTGTCCCGCGCTCCCACTGGGCGGAATGCCCGCGTCCCGCGCGGCCGACGGGCCGCCTGCGTCCAGCGGCAGTGCTGGAAGAACCGCTAGCGGCCGCTTCCAGTCTGAGTAGGACGCGCCCTGGTGTGCCGCCAGGCCAGGACCGCGGCGCCGCCGCCGATCAGCGCCAGCAGCGCCGCCGCCAGCAACAGGCCGGGGTGGTTGCGGCGCAGGCGTTCCCAGGATTTCCCAGCCTGCGTGTAATGGAACCAGGCGGCCGCCTGGAAGTCGGGCGCGGCGCATTCGCGGCCGAAAGTGCCGCTGAACGGCACCAGCGCGCCTTGTTCTATATAGCGTTGGTAGATCGCGGCGGTCCGTTCGGGCGAATCGTCGATGATGTAACGCGCGCCCTGGCACAGCACGGCGGCGAAGGCCTGCGAGCGGCGCGGCAGCTCGTCGGCGGCGCGCATGGCGTGATCGGCCGCGATCTGGCGGTAATGGAAGCGGGCATAGGGCTGCGCTTCGCTGGCGGCATAGCGCCGGCGTTCCTCTTCCGTGACGAACGGCCCCGGCAGCGCGGCCGCGGCGCGCGCGGCCGGGGTGTCTGGCGTATCGGCGTCGTCGTCATACGCCTTCCAGCCGGGGACCGCGCTGCGTCCCACGCCATAGGCCGTGTTGCCGCCATAGATCGTGAAATCCGGCTCCTGCTCGTAGCCCATGATCTCCATCCCGTCGCGCCGCGCCAGCCGGGAGGCCTCGAACCAGGCTTCGGCCCGCGACGTGCGGCCCCAGGCGCTGCCGGCCTTGCGCAGCGCCGCGCCGTACTCGGCGGCGAGCTGGCGGGTCCGCTGCGGCTGCAGCGTCACCTTGCCGTCGACATAGTCCAGCGTGACGTAGCGGGCGTCCGAATCGGCGGGGAAATAGGCCAAGGCCTGCGCGATCGAGCCTTCGCGCACCAGGCGCCGCGCCAGCAGGGCGCGCAGGCGGTCGGACGCGGTGACTGGGTGCTTCCTCTGCCATTCGTAGAAATGCTGGAGATCGGGGGGCGGGGATCCGGCGGGCGCGGATGCGGCGCGAGCGTGCCGGTCCACATAGGCCTTGAGTTCGGCGGCGGTCAGCACGCGCTCGGCCACGTAGGCCGCGTCATTCCAATATGGGGTGGACTGCCAGAAGCCTCCGTCTGACTCGTCTGGCACGGTGGCGTGGAGCAACTGGTCCAGCGCCTCGACGTACTGGCCGCGCGACAGCGTCAGCACGCCTTGCTCGCCCAGCAGGCGCGCCGCGCCGGACGCTTCCACGCTGCCGTCGGCGCGCGGGAAGGCGCTGGCCGCCTGGGCGTAGGCGTGGGCTGCCGCTTGCGTGTCGCCTTGCCGCAGCGCCAGCTTGGCGCGCACCCACCAGGCCAGGGCCGTGTCCAGCCGCCCCGCCAGCTGCTGCGCCAGGTCGTAGCGGCCGATGCGGTAAGCCAGCGCCGCCACGCGGTCGGCCTCCGGCACCTGGCTCAGGTCCAGGGTTTCCAGCGCGGTGACCAGCGATTGCAGCGTCGGATTCGGCGTGACGTCGCGTCCTTGCGCGGCATCCGCATATCCGATCTGCCCGGTCGCGTCGTAGGTGGCGTACGGATCGGTCGCGCTGTCGGGCCTGCCGTCCACGATGTCGCCGACCCGCGCCAGCGCGTAGGCCACCAGCAGGCGTTGCGCGACCGGGTCGTCGATCAGCCGGCGCGTGCGCGCCGGATCGTCCAGGGCCCATTGCGCCAGCATGCGTAAGGATGCGGTGCCGCTGGCGGAATCGCGCGCGGCCTGTTCGGCATACAGGCGCACCGCATGTTTCAGCGAATCGGAGGGGATGGCGTCCATGCAGGGCTCGGCGTTGACCAGCTCGTCGTAGTTGCATTGCCCTTGCGACCCGGCGAGGGACAGCCGAGCTTCCTGGCCGTAGCTGGCCACGGCCAGTTGCAGCGGATCCGGCGCTCCATCGCGCGCCAGTTGCCGCACGCGGGCGTAGGCCTGTGCCGTCGCGAGGCGTTGCGCCGCGTCGTCGCCCGCTGCCAGTTGTGCCTCGTCCCCGATTTCCGCCAGCATGTAGGCGGCCCAGACGCTGCGCGCCGCGGCCTCTTGCGGCGGCAACTGGAGAATGGCGCGGTAGCGCGCGCGGGCCTGCTCCAGCGCCCGTTCGGCTTCCGGTCCGCGGGCGGCCTGGGTGTCGACGGCAGCCGCGGTGTAGAGACGCACGGCTTCCGGCAGGCCGGCGCCCAGCGCATAGGCGCGGTCGCCGTCGGGTTGCGCGCGCATCGCGCGTGTCGTGGCGCGCTGAGCTGGCGTGAGCGCGGGATCGCGGTCCTCGGGCAGGATGCTTTGCCGGTAGTCGGTTTCAGGCATTTCACGGGCCGGGCGCGCGGGCAGCGCGTCGCCGCCAGCGTCCACCAGGCGCGCGGCTTCGTAGTCGAAGGAGTTGGCCGGCGTGGCGCGCAGCGTGCCGGCGCGGTCGTCGAGCAGCTGGGCGGGGAACTCCGGCCCGCAGGCGATGACGATGCCGGCGCCCGTCAATAGCAGCAGCGCGGCCAGCGATTTACGGTTGTACATGGAAGCTTTGAGGCCCGTTTTCACAGCGTATCCAGCCTATGTTGCGTTGGCCGCCGGCGCGCAGCAGGCCATCTTGGGAGCGGCGCAGGTACGCGCCGCCGGAATCTTGTTCGAGGGTATAGCCATTGATGCCGTCCGCCGCGCGGCAGGCGCCGTCCCAGCGGATCGCGAAAGGCAGGGCCGCGTCGGCATTGCCGCCATTGGCCAGGATGAGGTCCTGCGCGCCCTGGACGTTCCCCGCTCGCGCCGTGACGGACAGCGCCGGGCGCAGGGGCTGGCGCGTCACCACGGCGCGCCAGGTCGCCAGGCTCCAGGCGCGTTCGTCGCGCGCGGTGGGCAAGCGGAACCACACGATGCCGGCGAGTCCGTGCGGAAGGTCGCGGTGGATCTCGTCGACGAACGCTGCGATGGTTGCAGGCGTGGCCACCAGCTCGCTCGCGCGTCCGCCCGCCAGCAGGGCGGAGCGCTCGCTTTCGACCGCGGCGATGCTGCCGTCGTCGTTCCAGCTGACGCGGCTGCCGTAGGTCGGCAAGGCCACGCGCCATGGCCGCCGGGTATGGTCCGCGTACGCTGTCAGCCAGGCGCTGGCGCGCCTGGCGTTGAACAGGCCCTGATCAGGGCTCAACACCGCGTGGACCTGCAACACTGATTCATCCGGGATCCGGAGCAGCGCATCGAGTCCCGAGCCGTTCAGCCATGTCGGCAGCGCGGTTATCGACAAGGGTAGATCCGGCCCTAGCCCGCGCTTCAAGCTTTCCAGGAATGCCGCGTAGGCGGGCAATTTCGAGGTGGGACAGTCGTAGTCGACCTCGACGCCGGCCAATGCGATGCCCGCGGCGCGCCATGCGCTGCTTGCCGTTTCGATGCGCGCAAGCACGTCCACGGCCGGCAGCGCGTCGGCGCGGCCGTCCAGGCGCAGCACCATGATGACGGGGCGTTTGGCGGCGGCCAGCGCGGCCAGATCGGGCGCGGCGCCGAACCAGCGGCCATCCGGGTTCATTTCCGCCATCAGCACCCGCCATGCCCGCACCACGTCGGCGCCGTCGGCCAGCGCCTGGCTGACCGGCGGCGTCCAGCTGCGTTGCCAGACATAGGCATCACCGGGCAGGTCGGCTTCAGGCTTGCCGCAAGCGGCCGCGAGCAACAGCAAGGCGCCGCCCAACGCCGCAGAACAGCGTTTGGCGAGGCATCTCATGGCGCTGGCAGATGGCCTGGAACGGGGCGGCATGACTTGGAGAAGACGATGGGCGGATGGCTATGAACGCGGCAGTCGCGCAAGCGCGCGTTGCGAGATGCGTGATTCTATCGCTGCCGGAAGGGGTACTAGCACTCTGCGCTTGCGGCTGCCAATCGCGTATGCGTCCGCAATCCGCGGCTTGCGGCGCAACTTCGATGCGCAAGCGTCTTCGCGATGCCATCAAGTTTGCGCATGTTTGCGCGTTTGCCGAACGCCATCGATCGCGCATGGCGCGCGTGCGCAGCGCGACTATTTTCGGCAGCGCGCAAAATGAATTGCCACAAAAACGTCAATTGGCTTTAGCATAGGCACATGACTTGGCGCTACGCACTGATGGACTACACCGTGCAATGCCACGCGCCCACGTCACCACGGATTCCCGTGCCGCGATATCGGCGCTTTTTCATGACCGAACCGGCACGCTGCTGAACGAAGACGCCATGCGCCGTTCAGACCGTCCGCTGCCATCGCATAGCGGGCGCATCGGGTTTGCACCCGCATCATAAGAATCCCGGGATATCGCTCTTCCCTTCAAATCATTGCTGAGCATTTCATGCACGGACCCGTCGCATGCGCGCATACAGCGATATGCTGAAACCGAACGAGTGAACTTCTTCACCTAAGTTGCATTCCCTGACGGAACTTGTATCCGAAGAGTGCAGCCTAATTGGAAAGGGCCCGATCGTGCTCTTGGTTGATGTGTGGCGAAAGCAACATACCATCCGGCCGACAGTGCTTATCGCGAGATTGTCTAGTAAAGCGCGAGGGCTGAGGCACAATGGGGACACGTAGGGACGTATTGGATTTTTCGCGTGTTGTAGGAGGTTTCCGTGCAAAACATCGTCGAAGGCTTCAAGTCGCAGTATGCAAGAGAGCAGGAGTCGGAACTCTCCCTCGAGGAGTATCTGAACCTCGCCAAAAGCGATCCCATGGCATACGCCAGTCCCGCTGAGCGCATGCTGGCGGCGATAGGCGAACCTGAAATCGTGGATACGCGCAACGACCCACGTCTTTCCCGTTTGTTTTCCAACCGGACCATCCGGCGCTATCCGGCGTTCCAGGAGTTCTACGGCATGGAGGACGTGATCGGGCAGATCGTCGCGTTCTTCAAGCACGCCGCGCAGGGATTGGAAGAGCGCAAGCAAATCCTTTACCTGCTGGGGCCGGTGGGCGGCGGCAAGTCGTCCATCGCGGAACGCCTCAAGTCCCTGATGGAGGCCTATCCCATCTATGCCTTGAAGGGTTCGCCGGTGAACGAATCGCCGCTTGGCCTGTTCCATCCGGAACGCTTCGGCGACACGCTTGAAAAGGAATACGGCATTCCGCGGCGCTACCTGAGCGGCATCATGTCGCCCTGGGCCGTGAAGCGCTTGAAGGAGTTCGACGGCGACATCTCGAAGTTCCGTGTCGTGCGCCTGAACCCGTCGGTGTTGCGCCAGATCGCCATCGCCAAGACCGAACCGGGCGACGAGAACAACCAGGACATTTCGTCGCTGGTGGGCAAGGTCGACATCCGCAAGCTCGACCGCCACTCGCAGGACGACCCGGACGCCTACAGCTATTCCGGCGGTCTGTGCCTGGCCAACCAAGGCTTGCTTGAATTCGTGGAGATGTTCAAGGCCCCGATCAAGATGCTGCACCCCTTGCTGACGGCCACCCAGGAAGGCAACTTCAAGGGCACCGAGGGCTTTTCCGCGATCCCGTTCAACGGCGCCATCCTGGCCCACTCGAACGAATCGGAATGGCAGACCTTCCGCAACAACAAGCACAACGAGGCGTTCCTCGACCGGATCTACATCGTCAAGGTGCCTTACTGCCTGCAGGTGTCGGAAGAAGTCCGCATCTACGAAAAGCTGCTGCACCACAGTTCGCTGTCGTCGGCGCCGTGCGCGCCGGGAACGCTGGACATGATGGCGCAGTTCTCGGTCCTGACGCGCCTGAAGGAACCGGAAAACTCCAGCATCTATTCCAAGCTGCGCGTCTACGACGGCGAAAGCCTGAAGGACGTGGATCCCAAGGCCAAGGCCTTGCAGGAATACAAGGACTACGCCGGCACCGACGAAGGCATGACCGGGGTGTCGACGCGCTTCGCGTACAAGATCCTGTCCAGCGTCTTCAACTACGACCAGACCGAAGTGGCCGCCAATCCGGTGCACCTGATGTACGTGCTTGAGCAGCGGATCGGCCGCGAGGACTACCCCGAGGAAATCCGCCGCCGCTATCTTGAATTCATCAAGGGCTACCTGGCGCCGCGCTATGCGGAGTTCATCGGCAAGGAGATCCAGACCGCTTATCTGGAGTCGTACTCCGAGTACGGCCAGAACATCTTCGACCGCTACGTGACCTTCGCCGACTGCTGGATCCAGGACGAGGAATTCCGCGACCCGGAAACCGGCGAAAGCTTCGACCGCAGCGCGCTGAACGATGAACTGGAAAAGATCGAGAAGCCGGCTGGCATTGCCAACCCGAAGGACTTCCGCAACGAGATCGTCAACTTCGTGTTGCGGGCGCGCGCCAACAACAATGGCCGCAACCCGACCTGGACCAGCTATGAAAAGCTGCGCGAAGTGATCGAGAAGAAGATGTTCTCGAACACGGAAGACCTGCTGCCGGTGATCTCGTTCAACGCCAAGGCCTCGGCCGAGGACAAGTCCAAGCATCAGAGCTTCGTCGATCGCATGGTTGAAAAGGGCTACACGGAAAAGCAGGTCAGGCTGCTGTGCGAGTGGTATCTCCGTGTGAGGAAGTCTTCCTGAGCGAGGTGAATCATGAATTCACTTATCGATCGCCGTCTTAACGGGCGCAATAAAAGCGCCGTCAACCGGGAGCGTTTTCTCCGGCGCTACAAGGACCAGATCCGCAAGGCGGTCCACGGGATGATCCGTGACCGCTCGATTCAGGACATGGATCAGGGCGGCGAGATCAACCTGCCCGCCCGCGACATCTCCGAGCCGACCTTTCATCACGGCCCGGGCGGCGACCGCGAGATGGTGCACCCTGGCAATCGCGAGTTTGCCAAGGGCGACACCTTCGACCGGCCGCAAGGCGGGCAGGGGGAAGGCGGGTCCGAGCCGGGCGAAGGCGAATCGGTGGACCAGTTCACCTTCAGCCTGTCGCGGGCCGAGTTCCTGAACCTGTTCTTCGAGGACCTGGAACTGCCGCACATGGCGCGCACCCAGCTGGGCGAGGTCAGCCAGAAGAAATGGCAGCGCGCCGGCTACACGACCACGGGCTCGCCCAGCATGCTGAGCATCAGCCGCACGCTCAAGTCGTCGCTGGCGCGCCGCGTGTCGCTCAGCGTGAAGGCGCGCGCCGACCTCGAAGACGCCGAGGAACGCCTGGCCAAGGCGCTGGAGGCGGGCGCGTCCGCCGACGACATCAAGGCGCTGGAACAGGAGGTCGAAGACTGCCGCGAGCGCCTCGCCCGCGTGCCGTTCCTGGACGACCTGGACCTGCGCTACCGCAACCGGGTGTCGGTGGCCATCCCCATGGCGCGCGCGGTCATGTTCTGCCTGATGGACGTGTCGGGCTCCATGGATGAGAACAAGAAGGACCTGGCCAAGCGCTTCTTCTCGCTGCTTTACCTGTTCCTGTCGCGCAAGTACGAGCACGTGGATCTGGTCTTCATCCGCCACACCGACAACGCCGAGGAAGTCGACGAGCACACCTTCTTCTACGATCCCAAGAGCGGCGGCACTATCGTGCTGTCGGCGCTGGAGCTGATGCGCGAGATCCTGGAGAAGCGCTATTCGCCGACCGCGTGGAACGTGTACGCGGCGCAGGCCAGCGACGGCGATTCGTTCGGCGCCGACGCGGGCAAGAGCGCGCGCTTCCTGGCCGAACATCTGCTGCCGGCCACGCGCTACTTTGCCTACATCGAAGTGCCCGACTCGCAGGAGGCGCGCAAGAGCAGCCTGTGGGCGGAATATGAACAGAAACTGGAGCCGCATTTCGTCATGCGGCGCATCTGCGAACGCGGCGAGATCTTTCCCGTGTTCCATGACCTGTTCAAAAAGGAAACCGCATGAACGCCATCGTGGGAGCTCTCGTGGAACCGGAGGCCGCCGGCAGCGCCCGGCCCATCTCCCAGGGTTCCGAATGGACCTTTGAACTGATCCAGTCCTATGACGAGGCCATCTCCAAGATCGCCGCCGAATACGGGCTGGACACGTACCCGAACCAGATCGAGGTAATCACCTCGGAACAGATGCTGGACGCCTACGCGTCGGCCGGGCTGCCTATCGGCTATCCGCACTGGTCGTACGGCAAGGAATTCATCCGCAACGAGCAGTTCTACCGCCGCGGCATGCAGGGGCTGGCGTACGAGATCGTCATCAACTCCAACCCTTGCATCTCCTATCTCATGGAAGAGAACTCCATGACGATGCAGGCGCTGGTGATCGCCCACGCCTGCTACGGCCACAACTCGTTCTTCAAGGGCAACTACCTGTTCCGCCAATGGACCGACGCCGACGGCGTGCTGGACTACCTGGTGTTCGCCCGCAAGTACGTGATGTCCTGCGAGGACCGCTACGGCATCGATGCGGTGGAAGCCCTGCTCGACTCCTGCCATGCGCTCTCGCACCATGGCGTGGACCGCTACAAGCGCCCGACGCCGATCTCCTACAAGGAAGAGGCCGCGCGCCAGGCCGAACGCCAGGAGCACGCCCGCCTGCAGTACAACGACCTGTGGCGGACCCTGCCGCGCCTGGAAGCCGACAAGGACACGCACGTCGAGGCCTCGGTGTTCCCGCCGGAGCCCGAAGAGAACCTGCTGTACTTCATCGAGAAGTACTCGCCCAAGCTGGCGCCGTGGCAGAAGGAGCTGGTGCGCATCGTGCGCAAGATCGCGCAGTACTTCTATCCGCAGACCCAGACCAAGGTCATGAACGAAGGCTGGGCCACCTTCTGGCACTACACCATCCTGAACCGGCTGCATGAAAAGGGTCTGGTCAACGACGGCTTCATGATGGAGTTCCTGCAAAGCCACACCAACGTGGTCAGCCAGCGCGGCTTTGACGAGCGCGGCTACGGCGGCATCAACCCGTATGCGCTGGGCTTCGCCATGATGTCCGACATCCGCCGCATCTGCGAAGCGCCCACGCCCGAGGATAAGCGTTGGTTCCCCGACATCGCCGGCGGCGATTGGCTGAAGACGCTGGACTTCGCCATGCGCAACTTCAAGGACGAGTCCTTCATCTCGCAATACCTGTCGCCGCGCCTGATCCGCGAGTTCCGCTTCTTCGCCATCTCGGACCACCAGGCCAACCCCAAGCTGGAAGTCGCCGCCATCCACGACGACGAAGGCTATCGCGACATCCGCCGCCTGCTGGCCGCGCAGCACAACCGCGACAACCTGGTGCCCGACATCCAGGTGGTCCGCTTCAACCGCGACTCCGACCGTTCGCTGGTGCTGCGCCACCTGAAGAGCCGCGGCCGCCCGCTGGCCGGCGACGACGCCGAGCAGGTGATGAAGCACCTGGCCCGCCTGTGGGGCTTCAAGGTCCGCCTGGAAGAGACGGAACCGGACGGCACCATCAGCTCCTACCGCGAGCAGGACCCGCCGGCATCGGCTTGACGGCGGAGTAGCAGAGGGGACGCCTTGGCGTCCCCTTTTCCTTGCCCGCTTGCCGGCCTTGTCCGCAATCTGCTAGAATCGCGGATTCGCATTTTCTGCAGCGGCTTAGCCCGCAGTGAAAATCGCAGATAGGACAGGTGGCCGAGTGGTTGAAGGCGCACGCCTGGAAAGCGTGTATACGTCAAAAGCGTATCGGGGGTTCGAATCCCCCTCTGTCCGCCAAGAATACCCATGCATCGTTTGCTTTGAACCAAGCGGCGAATCGCAAAGGCAAAGCCCCACACGTGATACACGGTGGGGCTTTTTTTATTTCGGCCGGAGCCTTGGTTCCCCGGTCAGGGCAGACCATGCTCCCGCAGGTCTGCCAGCGCCGCGACTGGCACTGGTTTGACTGGCGCGCGGGCGGTGAATGCGCCCAGCACGCCAGCATCCTGGCCGCGCGCCGCGGCCAGCATGTGGGTGACGGTATGTTGGCAGTACCGTCCCTGGCAGAATCCCATCCCGGTGCGGCAGGCGAGCTTGACGCTGTTCACGTCGCTGGCGTGTGGGTTTTCTGCGAGGAATGACTGCACCGCGCCGGCCGTGACTTCCTCGCATCGGCAGATGGTGGTTTCCGGCGTGGCGAGTCCCGCCAGTGCGTCCAGCCTGGGCTCGAAGAACTGAAGCACCGCGCTGCTGAACCGGCTTGCCTTGCGCCGCGCGTTGTCCTCCCGGCGCAATGATTCCAGAATGGTCTGGTCGGCCGTGTCGCCGCGCACGTCCAGCACGGCCTGCAAGGCGGCGATGCGGCCTTCGATGGCTGCCATTTCGGCGCCGCCGATGCCGGCGGGTTCTCCCGCCACGAAAATCCGGGGCTGGCTGGTTCGCATGCGTTCGTCGTGCGATACGATCCAGCCGCCTTCAGCCGGCCGCCAGATGCTGGCGCAGCCGGCCTGGCGGGCCAGTTCAGTGGACGCCAGCAGCCCATAGCCCGTAACCAGCGTGTCGGCTTGCAGCGTCCGCTCGGTTCCGGCGATGGGTTCCCATGCCGGCGTGACGTCGCTCAGCACCACCTGCTCCACGGCCTGGTTGCCGATGGCCCGCGTCAGCAGCGTGCCGAAGCGTATCGGAACCCGATGCCGCCGCAGGTTGCCCAGGGCGCCGGCCATTTGCTGAAAGAGGTTGAGATGCCCTGGCAGGGCGCGCCAGGCCGACAGCAGTTCGGCCAGCGACGGCTTCGGGCGCGCGATGGCGACTTCGGCGACCTGCGCGCCGGACTCGATCAGGAGATCCGCGACCAGTAGCAGCAAGGGGTGGGATCCGGCCAGAACGAACCGCATTCCCGGGCGAAGAAACTGGCTCTTCATCAAGGTCTGCACGCCGCCCGCGGACATGACGCCCGGCAGGGTCCAGCCCGGGAAGGCCACCGGCAGGTCGTAGGCGCCGGTGGCGATCAAGAGTGCGGCGCCGTCGATCAGCGCGGCATGGTTGCCGCGGTTGATGGCGACTCTTACTCCGGACTGATCCGGCGTGCGGAAGATGCCCCAGGCGGTGCAGCCGAAGCGCCATTGGATCTGCGTCGATTGCCGCGCTCGTTCAAGCAGTTGCCGGCCGAAGGGATAGCTTTTGAAGGCGCTGCTCGGTTCGCTCTGGAAGGTGCTGGGCGCCTGCCGGAAAATCTGGCCGCCGACATCGTGTTGTTCGTCGATCACGACGACGCGCAGTCCGTGGTCAGCCGCGGTCAATGCCGCCGACAGACCCGCGGGCCCGGCGCCTACGACGACGAGGTCAAAGCACGTATCCGCCTGCTCGGCGGTGTTGTGGTTGGCACTATTCAACATTCGGGGGAACCTCGATGCGCATGCCTTCCGTTGCCAAGGTCATGCAGCTGCGCACCGACTGGCAACCGTCGATGGTGACCAGGCACTCGAAGCAGACTCCCATGTTGCAGACGGGCGCGTGCGCCGCGTGGCCATGGCTGCGGCGGAACACCGACACGCCGGCGGCCAGCAGGGCGGTGACGACGGTCTCTCCGGGGTAGGCCAGGGCTTCGCGGTTATTGATGTAGATGCGGATCAGGGCGGGTCTGGCAACCCGGGTCTGCAATCGTGTGGCGTCAGGCAAAGGTCAGGCTCCCGAAGCGTTTGGGGTCGTAGGGGGAGGTGTCGAAAGTCCTGGCGCGGCCGAGTATGTCGTCGGCGAGGATTTGCGCGTAGGTGGGGCCCAGGGTGAAAGCCGACCCGCCCGTGGCGATGAACAGGCCGGCGGCCTTGGGAATTGCGCCAATGAGCGGCAGCTGGTCAGAGACCAGTGCGGTGGCCCCGGTCCAGACGCGCAGCACCGGAAGCTCCCCGGCCGCGGGTATTACGGCGGTGGCGGCGCTCAGGTTGCCCGCCAGCGAGGGCAGCAAAAGTTCCGGCTGGCGGTCGAGGTCGAGAATGCCGTTGGTCTGAGGCAGGGTGGCGGGCCAGCCGCCGCCGATGAGCACGTTGCCTTCGGGCGTCTGCTTCATGGAGAGGCGCCTTCCCGCGTGCTGGATCAGGTGCTTTATAAAGGGCCGGGTGCGCGCGGTGGCGGCCATGGTCAGGCCGACGGCGCTGACTGGCAGCGTTACTCCTGCCATTTGCGCGATCCGGCCCGACCACACGCCCGCGGCGAGCACGACGTTGTCGGCCTGACAGGATGCGCCGCCGTCCAGCGCGACGCGCCATGTCCGTCCGTCGCGCCGCAGCGAGCGCACGCCAGTTGCGCTGCGGATGCGCGCGCCGAGACGGGCGGCCGCCCTGGCGTAAGCCAACGCGCTGCGCCGCGGGTCCGCCTTGCCTTCGCCGGGGCAGAAGGCCGCCGCCACGATGGACGGGCTGAGGTAGGGCGCCTGGGTTCGCACCGCTACGCGATCGAGCAGCTCGATCTGCAGGCCGGCGGCCTGCTCGAGCGCAACCTTCTGCTCCAGTCGTTCCACCTGCTCGCTGGTTTCGGCCACCATCAGCCCGCCATGCTGCACCACGCCGAGGTCGTCCTGCAGTTCGGCGGCAAGGCCGCGCCATGCGTGTTGGGCGTGCAGGTGCAGAGGGATGGCCTCTGCGGCCTTGCGCGCACTTTCCAGGCCGTGTTCGATCATGCGGTACTCGAGCTGGAAATGAAGACTGCCGGCGTTGCGGCCCGATGCCTGGCTATTGATCTGGCATTTTTCGGCCAGCAGCACGTCGACGCCAGACTTGGCCAGGTAATAGGCAATTGCGCAGCCGAGCAGGCCTCCGCCAATGACAAGCGTGGCGACGCGGGTGTCAGTGTCCGCATCTTGCTGAACGGCAGGCGTCACGATTGTTCCAGCGGGACCGTTGCGATGCCCAGCTCTTCCAGCGTGGCGCGGACCTGGCCGGCTTCGGCCTCGGTCAGTTCCAGCAGGGGGCGGCGGACATATCCTGCGGGCACGCCGCGCAGCCGCAGCGCTGTTTTGAGGATGGCCTGCGCACTGCCGAAATTGCCGGCAAAATCCTTGTTGAACCAGGCTCCCATGATGACCCGGTCGCGCTCGCCCAGTTGGACCGCCCGAGTCTTGTCGCCGGCCGCAATGCAGCGCCAGAAGTCGGGGTGATCCGAACCGAGCACTCCTCCGGCGCCCATGAGGCCGTCGGCCACCCCCAGCGCGGACAGGTCGGCGCCGAGCGCCGAAGTGGGCATGTTGAAGTAGCGGACCTTATGGCCCAGCTGATACGCGCCCTTCAGGAACATGCCGAAGTCTGGCGTGGAGTTCTTGACCGCGACCACATGGTCGATATCCGCCAGTTCGTCCAGGAGGTCCACATCCATGTCGACGACGCAGCCACGCGGCCAGTTGTAGATGCAGATGGGAATGTCGGTTGCGTCGGAGACGTCCTGGTAGAACTGCACGAGTTCCCTGCGGCTGGGCACGATGTAGGGGGGTGGAGTCAGGATGATGCCGTCCAGCCCCGCGCGTTGCGCGGCGCGCGCATGCAGGATGGCTTCCGCCGCGGTGTAGGCGTTGCAGCCGCCCAGGACGGTGATGCGGCCGTTGATCGCGCGGCTGGACTCCTGGAAAAGCAGCGCGCGCTCTGCCTCGTTCATGCTGAACCATTCGCCCGAGGTCCCGGCAAGAATCACGCCGTGCATGCGCTCCTGCACATACCACTCGAGTTGCCGGGGCAGCGCTGCCCAGTCCAGGTCGCCGTTGCGCTTGAAGGGGGTGGTGATGGCGGGGATGTACCCGGTCCAGTTGATGTCATTGCGGTTCATGCGGGTGTTCCTTGATCCAGTGTCGCGTCGGCTTCTATTTCGATGAGAAATTCAGGCAGGGCCAGCGTCTGAACACCGATGAACGTGTTGGCGCCAGGCGTTGCGTCGCCATAGAAGGCGCTGATTTCCGCGCAAATCGGTCCCAGGTTTTCCGGCTTGTGGTTGACCACGTAAGTGCGCAGGCGCAGCACGTCGGCGGGCGTGGCGCCGGCGGCGGTCAGCACCTGCTTGAGGTTGCTCAGCGCCTGCCGGGCTTGCGCGACCACGTCGCCCGCGCCGATCAGGTTGCGATCCTTGTCCCACGCGACCTGACCGGCCAGGTGCAGGCTGCGCGTGCCGCGTTGTTCAGTGGCGTGCGAGAAGCCGAACGGCAGGCTCGCGTACATGGCGTCCGGGTTGATGGCGATGCGTGTCACGATGCGATGCTCCAGGAGTGTGCAAGGTATGGGCTGCCAGCCTGTTCAGGCTGATGGGGCATGAGCCGCAAGTTCGAAGATGTTCTTCCAGGGGTCCAGAAAGCGTTGGAATTGCGAGCCCGACGTGGGGCCGTCGGAGAAGGCGATGCGTTCGAAGACCGTGCAGCCGTTGTCGCGCAGCAGTTGCGCCGCGGCGTCCAGATCCTGGACTTCGATGCTGAGGTGGTAGCTGCCCACCTGGTCACAGGTGGCGGGGCTGCGAGTTTCGCCGGGCGCTTGCTCGTACTCGAAGATCTCGATCCTGGCGCCGCCGGGCAGCACGAGCATGGCGAGTTCGAGCCCAGCGTCTTTGACGCCCAAGTGCGCTTCCGTCCAGTCGCGGCCATCCGTGGCGTCTGGCAGTTGCGTGGCATGGACCGGGCCGAGCCGATACAGCACCTGCGCACCGAAAACGCGCTCATAGAATGCGACCGCCGGATCGAGTCTTTCGACGGTCCAGGACACGTGGTCGATACGAGAAATTCCCAGGGGATTGTTCTGCACGGCGTAGCTCCATGAAAGTCGGGACGAGCACCGTCGCGCCGGGGCGACGCGGCGTAAGGATCCTGCGTAGTCAGAGTTCGGTCAGGGGCTGGGGGGAGTGATGGACAGCAGGATTTCAGTTGCCGCTGCGGAGTCGTTGCGGTAGCGGTGCGCAAGCCGGGCGTCGAACGAGATGCTCTCGCCGCTGGCGACCACATAGTCCACGCCGGCGATCTGTGCGATCAGTTCGCCGCGGATGACGTAGACGGATTCGCTCGACGGGTGGCCGCGAGGTTCGTCCGCTGAAACCTGTCCAGGCTCGAGCACCGCCCGCAGCACTTCCAGGTCGCCCTGACCGGCGGTCAGCCGTTCGTAGCTGACCTGTCCCGCCGGGGCGGTCAATCTGGTGCGATTGCCGGGACGGCTTATCCAGACCGAAGGCGCGCCGGGCTCCGCAAAAAGCGAAGTGATGGATTCGCCAAACACTGCCGCCAGGCGGCGGACGGTTTCGAGGCTGGGGTCGGTAATCGAGCGTTCCACCTGGCTCAGCAGGGTGGCGGATACCCCTGCCTGCGCCGCCAGGTCCCGCAGCGACAGGTTGCGCGCCGTCCTCAGCTCTTTCAAGCGTTCACCAATCATGTTGCCTATTCCGTATCTGCTGGATCTTGATGTGCACTAGTAGTGCACATTTTTTGTGCTGATGTATGAAACAAGTGTACAGCAAAGAGGGCGGTTTATCTCTGGGAAATAAAAATTTGTAGAGTAGTGGTAAACACTAGTGCGCCTTCTGGAGTCTATGTGCGTAGAATTTATGTGCAGTATGGATGCACGTTTTTTCATTCAATAGTGCAGTAAAACTTTACGTGAGTCTCCAATGGAAAATCTGGTTCAACCGGCTCGCCGGTCTGGGCGGCAGCAGCATCGATGGCTGCTCATTCTTCCCTTCATCTGGCAGGCGGCGCTCGCTCCCCTTGTGAACGATGTGACGTATCGGCCGCTCAACCTGCCGTTCCCGATGGTCTGGCAAATGGCTGGAATCGTGTTGGCCAGCATCGTGATCGGCATGGTGTTCCGGCTCGACCGGTTCGCCGGCGTCGAGGACGAGGAAGCGGCTTTTCTGGCGGCGACCGTCGCGCAGAACGGGAGCCACCCATGACGCTGGGCATTGTGTTCGTCATTTTGCTGGCGACGCTCGCCGGCGCGCTGGGCTATGGCCGCCGGGCCAAGCGCGGCAAGACCCTCGCCGAGTGGGCGGTCGGCGGCCGCAGTCTGGGGACGTTGATCTTCTGGTTCATGAACGCGGGAGAGGTCTACACCACCTTCGCGGTGCTGGGCATTTCGGGGTATGCATGGGCGCTGGGAGCGCCCGCCTATCTGGCGTTCTGCTCAGTGTCGTTGAGCTACGCGCTGGGGTACTGGCTGATGCCCAAGATATGGCGCGCCGGCCGGGCCGGCGGCTTCGTGACGCAAGCCGACTACTTTGCCGCGCGCTATGGCGCGCCTTGGCTGGGGGTGTTGACAGGCGCGATAGGCATCGCCTCGCTGGTCATTTATGTGCAGATCCAGCTGATCAGCCTCGGGCTGGTGGTGCAGCTGACGCTGGATGGCAGAGTCTCGACCGTGACGGCAACGCTGGTCGCCGCCGCCTTGATGATCGCCTTCGTGTTTGCGGCCGGCATGCGTTCGGCGGCGTTTGCCGCGGGCATCAAGGACGTGTTGATGATCGTGGTCGTGGTGATGCTGAGCGCCACGGTGGCGGGCACGATCGGCGCGGCTTCGCTGCTCGACATCTTCGACATGGCTGAAGCCGCCTATCCCGGAATCGGCAAGTTTCCGGGCATCGATCCGGCTTCACCGACGACTTCGGTTTGGCTTATGACTTCCGCGCTGAACATCGCGCTGGGCAATTGGGTCTTTCCGCATCTTTTCCAGATGTGCTATTCGGCGCACAGCGCAACCGTGATCCGGCGCAATGCCATCTGGCAGCCGCTGTATTCGCTGGCCTACTTCTTCATCATCCTGCTGGGGTTCGCGGCTTTGCTCGCCGGGACGCAGCCGCCGGGGAACAATCTGAATGCCGCGCTGCTGCACTTCGTTGCGACGTCCTACCCGTCGTGGGTGGTGGGGCTGGTGGCCGGCACGGGCTTCCTGCTGGCGCTGGTACCCGGTTCGCTGTTGCTGTTGTCGGCCGGAACTATTTTCACGCGCAACATTGTGCAGCCTTTCTGGAAAGGAATGTCGGAGACCGCCGCATTGCGCTTGTCGCGCGTGTCGCTGATCGGCTTTGCCTCGCTTGCGGCATTCCTGTCCGTCCATCAGGGAAGTTCACTGGTGCGAATCCTGTTGAACGCCTACGCCGCGATAGGCATGCTTGCGCCGCCGGTGTTTCTTGGTTTCCTCTGGAGGCGCACCACGGCAGCGGGCGTGCTGGCGGGACTGGTTGCGGGGTTCACGGCGCTGCTGGCGCCTTTCGCTTCGCAGTATTGGGCAGTCGTCGCACCTGAATGGGAGCCCGGTCTCATTGCGATGGCGATCAATGCCGGGGCTGTTGTCGCGGTCAGTCTTCTGACCCCGGCTCCCAGGCCCGCCGCGATTGCGGTCGGCGTGTATCCCGGCGTGCTGCCGCCCTCGGCCTCCATACGCGACCAGGCAAGCTAGCGGCGTATTCGGCCTCCATGCGCATGGAGGCGGTCTCCCCTCACTCAATCCGAAGTCCGTCCACCCGGCTGCTACGCAGCGCGGGTGCGGCTTCCTGCACCCCTGTCCATCCCCATTTTTTGAGAGATACCCATGAAGAAGATCGGCTTGTATCTGTCTTTGTTGATTGCGATCCCACAGGCCTTTGCGGCCCAGAGCAGCGTCGAGTTGTACGGCATGCTCGACTCTGGCCTTACCTATGTCAGCGGTGGCGGCAACGGCAGTTCCATCCATGCCGACATCTGTGGTCCGCAGGGTTGCAACCGTTTCGGTTTGCGCGGCCGCGAGGATCTGGGCGATGGCGTATCCACCGTGTTCGTCCTGGAGAATGGCTTCAATCTGCAGAACGGGAAGCTCGGCCAGGGGGGCTTGCTATTCGGCCGCCAGGCCTATGTCGGCTTCGCCAGCGAGCGCTACGGCGTCTTGACGCTCGGGCGCCAATACGATTCTCTGTCGGATACCGTCGGCATGTTTCCGTCCAGCAACAACTTCGCAACGGGCTACGGGTCGCATTTCGGCGACCTGAACAACCTGAACCAGTCAATCCGGATCAACAACGCCGTGAAGTATGTGAGTCCGGACGCGAATGGCCTGCGGCTGCACAGCATGTACAGCTTTGGAGGGAAAACCGGCGATTTTGCCGCGAACCGTTCGTGGGCATTGGCGGGCTCGTATGCGAGCGGACCTCTCGCGATGGCGGTGGGCTATTTGGATATTCATCCGCCCGCTACCCGCCCCAATGGCACCGGGGGCGTGTACGAATCCAACGGCAACTACGTCGGTGCGCTGGGCCAGTACGTGGGGCTGCAGGATGCCGATGCGATGAAGGTGCTCGGCGTCGGGGCGTCCTACCAACTCGGCGCGGCGACCGTCGGCCTTACCTACGCGCGTACGTTGCTCAGGAACAGCCAATACTTCGTCGTAAACGGGTTCCCCGGCGCAGGCAATGGCGGTGATTTCACGATGGACAGCTATGAGGTGATGACGACCTATCGGCTCACGCCGGCGCTGTCCTTTGGTGTAGCGTACATCTACAACGTCGGCCGCGCGGACTACCAGAAACTGAAGCCGAAGTTCCATCAGGTCAACTTCGGCGCCAGCTATGCCCTTTCCAAAAGGACGGAGCTCTATAGCGCGGTCATCCTGCAGAAGGCCGGTGGAGACGGAATCGCGCCCGTGCTGGGCGCGGGAGGCGTCGTCGTCGGGCGGTCCGCGATCGCGGAGATTCCGGGGGCTGGCGCCGATTCCGGATCCAGCCGGCAGGCACTGGTGACAATGGGGTTCAGCCACAAGTTCTGAGTGCGGCGTCGCCCCAGGCAGGCCAGCGCTCGGCCGCCTTAGCGGGTCCGCGCCGTCGGCGCGCGCTCGGCGCTTTGGCCGATCAGGTTCAAATACACCGCTTGCCGCTGGCGATACTCGCTGCTGTAGATGTCGGGCGTCTCTTCGAGCCGGGAGAGTTCGGCCAGGCCGGAATCGTGCCAGGCCTTCAGGTCGCGTTCGACGTCGGCGCGGGTGAGGCTGCTGGGCTTGGGCGGCGGCACGTACGTTTCCTCGGCGGCGGCGGCGTTGCCCCAAGCGAGGACGATGGCGATGGCGGCGGCTGCGGATGAAAGTTTGATGCGCATGATGGGGTGCTCCTGTTCAGTATGGGGTCGCCCTGCAGAAAGCGCGGGGCCGAACCGTGACTCCATTCTGAACAGCGGCGCCTGACCGCACCGTGACCCGTTCATAACATCGTTGTCAGTTTCGCCAGCGGGCTCGCGGCCATGCCGGCGCGTGCTGCCGCGAAATCGTCGCGCAGGCGCGTTTCCAGCAAACTCAGGAAGGATTGCGCGCGCGCGGGCGGATGCCGGGTGTTCAACAGCGCGAACAGCGGCACGGACTCGAAGCGCCATGCGGGCAGTACCTGAATCAGATCGCCGGCATAAGGCTGCGATGCGGCGGCGGGCTCGGGCAGCGGTGCAATCCCCGCGCCTGCGCGCGCGAGTCCCGCCAGGCCGTCGAGGTTGTTGGCGCTGATCCGGCGCTGCGTGGCGATGCGCACTGCGCCGCCGTGTCCATGCAGCGTCCATTGTGCGAGCTCGGGACAGAAGTCGGCGCCCAGGCAGGCGTGCCCGCGCAGATCGGAGGGCGAGGCCGGAGGCCGTTGATTGCGCAAGTATCCGGCCGACGCATAGAGGCGGTAGGGAACGGTGGCGACGTGCCGCGCGATCAGGTCGGAATCGGGCTGCGAGCCCCAGCGCAGTGCGATGTCGAAACTCACTGGCGCCGCGCTGAGGTCGCTGCCGGGCGAGTAGTCCAGCTGTACGTCGACGCCGGGCCAGGTTTCCGAGAAGGTCCTGACGATGTCGACGAAGGACAGCGGCGTCAGCGTATCGGGCAGGCACAGGCGCAAGGTTCCGGAGGGCACCAGGCCCAGGTCGCGCAGCGCGCAGTGCGCGTCCATGGTCTGTTCGACAAGTCCGCGGCATCGTTCGGCGTATAGGGCCCCCGCTTCAGTCAGCAGAATGGAACGCGTGGTGCGCACCAGCAGCGCGATGCCCAGGTCGCGCTCCAGGCGGCGCAGGCGCCGCGAGATGGTGGAGGCTGGCACGCCGAGTCTTTCCGCTGTGCGGCCCAGGTGCCGTTGTTTGGCGACCTCCACGAAGATGGCGATGTCATTGAGATTGGGCATGCGCGGCCGGGGAATCCGTACGGGAACATTACTGAAGCCTGACCAATGTAGAAGGTCCGCGCTGACCCCGGTATGACCCGTTCCTGACGCCAGGATGTCGTCCCGATGACAACTCGAACGAGACGCCGGGACTATGCCACGGATGGTTCTGGCGAAACCATTTTCGCTATTAATCAATGGCGCTGCCTCGCCCATACTCGCACCAGTCCTTGCTGTTTCCGGCAAAGAAAACAGACAGGCCATTCAGTGCAATCTATCGGGGAGTTCCATTGATGAAGAACATGCGGTTCGCTTATTTCGCCCTTGCCGGCTGCGCCTTGACGGTTCCGTGCCTGGGCATGGCGCAAACAGAGGTCACGCTCTATGGCGTGGTCGATGCGGGTATCGGCTATGAAGAGGTCAAGGGGGCCAACGGCTTTTCGCAAAGCAAGGTCGGCTCGGTGGACGGCGTCAACAGCGGGTCGCGCTGGGGCCTGCGCGGCAAGGAAGACCTGGGCGATGGCCTGCGCGCCATCTTCAATGTGGAAAGCGGCTTCAATTCCAATACCGGCGTGTCCGGCCAGAGCAATCGTCTGTTCGGGCGGCGCTCCACCCTCGGCCTGGAGAGCGATCAGCTCGGCACGCTGGAATTCGGCCGGCGTATCAATCTGGCATCGGACTGGATCGGCAACGTCGTCGACCCTTTCGGCACGTCGTTCCGCACCGCCAATCTGGGTTCCACGTTCAGCGCGGCGAACACGATGCGCGTCGACAACCTGGTCCTGTATCAGACGCCGTCGATGGGCGGCTGGCAGGCCGGCGTGGGCTATTCGTTCAATGTGGACAGCACGCGCACCGACAATGCCGGCCTGAATCCGGGTTACGCGACGGGCGACAACAATCGCCTGTTGACCGCTGGCCTGCGCTACAGCAACGGACCGGTGTATGCGGCCTTGTCCTACGACCGCTTCAACCCCACCAACGGTGCGCCGGGCGGGCAGTCTCCCGCGCGCATCCAGCAGTACATCATCGCGGGCAGCTACGACTTCGAAGTGGTGCGCTTGCACGCGATCTTCGGCCAGACTTTCGACGGCTGGCTGCAGGGGCAGACGATGGGCGTCACGCCGGACGCCGGCGGATTCGAGAATCTGGGAACCTACAAATTGCGCGACGGATTCCGCGCCAACTCCTATCTGCTGGGCGCCACGCTGCCGTTGGGAGCCAGCAAAGTCTTCGGTTCCTGGCAGCGCGCCGATCCGAACAATGCCAGCCTGACCGGCGACGACAAGAGCATGAACGTCTATAGCGTTGGCTACACCTACGACTTCTCCAAGCGGACCAATCTCTACGCGTATGTCTCTTACGGCGACAACTATGCCTTCAACCGCGACGCCAGCAACCGGGCCGCGGCGGTCGGCTTGCGCCACCGGTTTTAAGCGCTCCGCGCAGGCGCCCGCGCTGCAACTCTTGCAGAAGTCCCCGAGGCAGGAGTGACAGCTGACTCCGCGAAAGTTATGCGGCGCCTGGGTGGCGCGTCTTGAAAGGGTAGGACCGCCTTCGGGCGGTCCACTCGTTTCGGGATCGAGCCTGACGGCGGTGTCAGTACTTTCGGATTCTCGACGGCCAGACGTCTGGAAGCCCTACTTGCCCGCAAGCAGGCCGGCAGTTGAAGCCGTGGATCCGCCCGCCTCCCGGCTGCGCAACATATCCAGCTGCGCGTAGAACATCAGCCCGCCTGCGATCGACAGGTTCTTCAGGAAGGTGCTGAGTTGGGCGTTGAATTGCGCCGGGTCCACGGCCCAGAAGCGGTGGCCGATGAAGGCGCTGAGCACCGAGAAGGCGGCCAGGGCCAGCGCTGCATGTTTGACGCGCCACGCGAATATCAGCGCGAGCGCGCCGCCGATTTCCAGAGCGATGACGAGGACCGCCACGACCGCGGGCAAGGGCAGGCCCAGTGTATCGAAGTGGCCGATCGTGCCTTGCAAGTTCATGGCCTTGCGTACGCCCGCGACGAGGAATAGCGCGGCGATCAGCCAGCGGGCGGCAATGGAGTAGGGGGAGGTGAAGTTGTGCACGGGATTTCCTGTGGAGTCGGCATGCCGAACCATCCGGCAGCGGGGCGGTTGTTCGAGTGAGCCATTGTGGATATCCGTTGCTGTCAGCGGCATGACCTCAGCCTGACAGGAATCCGCCGCGGGCCGGAACCGGTCCCGCGCCATCGCTGTGCTTGCCGCCGCCTGTCCCGAGCGGGCAGGCGGCGGCAGTCGCCGGAACGCTTACGCGCCTACCGGCTTCCCGTCAGTACGCCGCACCACCACCGTCGCGGAGCGGGCGTCGCCGCCGCCCGCGCGCAGGGTGTTCCAGGTCTTTTCCGGGTGCTGGATGTTGATGAAGAACGTGGTCAGGTCCGGCGTGTAGGCGATGCCGGTGATTTCGCAGCCCAGCGGCCCGACCAGGAAGCGCTTGGATTCACCGGTCTTCTGGTCGACGTAGTACATCGAGTTGTTGCCGAAGAAGTCGGTGGTCGAGGCGCTGGTGCCCGCGTCGGTCTGGACCCACAGGCGGCCCTTGGGGTCGACGCGGATGCCGTCGGGGCTGGAGAAGGTGTGGCCCTTGACGTTGCCGGTCAGGTTGGGGGCCACGCCATCGGCGGCGGGGCGACCGGCCAGCAGCAGCAGGTCCCACTCGAAGGTGGTGGCCAGCGGCGAGTTGCCGCGTTCGTGCCAGCGGATGATGTGGCCGTGCGAGTTGCTGACGCGCGGGTTGGCGGCGCTGGTGCGCTTGCGGCTGCCGTTGTTGGTCAGCGTGCAGTACACGGTCTTGTCCACGCCGACCGTGATCCATTCGGGGCGGTCCATCAGCGTCGCGCCGGCGACGCGGGCGGCGGCCTGGGTGTTGACCAGGACGTCGGCCTGCGTGTTGAAGTTGACGAGCTTGCCGGTGATTACGGTGCCGCTGGCGACCTGCGTGAAGTTGCCCGGGTCGGTGGCGCCGGCCGTCAGGTTGTTCTTGCCCACGGTCAGTTCGACCCAGTTGCCGCTGCCGTCGTCGTTGAAGCGCGCGGCGTACAGCGTGCCTTCGTCCAGCAGGCCCATGTTGTTGGCGCGGTTGGCCGGATCGTAGGCCTTGCTGGGCACGAACTTGTAGATGCAGCCGGGCGTGGTGTCGTCGCCCATGTAGAAGGCGACGCGGTTGTTCTCGTCCAGCATGTAGGCCGTGTTCTCGTGGCTGAAGCGGCCCATCGCGGTGCGCTTGACGGCGGTCGAGTCCGGATTCTGCGGATCGATTTCCACCACCCAGCCGTAGCCCTGGTCGGCCGGCTTGCCGGTGTCTCCCGTCTTGTAGTGGTAGTTGTTGAGCGTTTCTTCGCAGGTGAGGTAGGTGCCCCAGGGCGTGTCGCCGCTGGCGCAGTTGTTCAGGGTGCCGACGACGGTGTCGCCCACCACGGACTTGGCGGGGCCGCTGACGTTGTAGACGGTGTTGCCGGTGTAGCGCTTGTTGTAGCGCGAGTCGGTCTTGACCGACCAGGCGCCGTTGGCGCCGCGCGCGATCTCGACCACGGACACGCCGACGTTGGACAGGCGGGTCTTCACGCCTTCGACGCTCTGGTCGAGGGTCTCGTCATCCAGCGCTTCGTGGTTCACGACCAGCAGGCCGCCCTGGTTGGGATCGACGCCGGGCAGCGCGTAGAAGTGCATGCCATCGTGCTGGCCGCCGGACTGGGTCTCGGTGGCGGGATAGGACTGCGGCACGCCGGCGTAGCCGACCGAGCCGATCACGCATTTGTCGCCGGCCGAGTACAGCACTTCGGCCACGTAGCCGGCGGGCACGGTGACGGTGTCGGCGACGATCTTGTCGGCCAGTGGGGTGAAGGTGACCGAGTAGTCGGGGCCTGCCGGCGGCGTGGTGCCGCCGCCTTCCCCGGGCTTGCCGCCGCCCGTATCGCCGCCGGGCGCGTCGTCGTCATCGTTGTCGCCGCCACAGGCGGTCAGCAGCGTCGAGGCGCCGAACACGGACAGCATGGACAGGCCGAAGCTGTTCTTCAGCAAAGTGCGGCGCTGGGGATTCGCGGCGACGATTTCGTCGAACATCTGCCCGGGAACGGTGACTTCGCCCTGAGCCTCGCGGTGGGGGGCGCGCAATTTATCGGTCAAGTGGGACATTCCAACCTCATGTAGTCGCGAACGAGTCGCTCAGTTTTTTGTAAGCAAAACGAAAGCGAGATTAAAGGTTGGTCGTTACACGGGGGTGACGGTAGTGTGAAGTCCTCTGTCCGGTGCGAATAGTCCACCGCGTGGCTGATGCGCGGCGCAGGAGACGGCCTGGCCGGTTTCAGCTTTGCACGACTCAGCCTCGCTGTCCGACGATGGGCGCGACGTCCAGCACGTACATCTGCCGCTCGCCTTCGTGCACGGAGTCGATGCAGACCTGCGTGCCGTCGCGGCTCCAGCGCGGATGCAGGTCGCAGCGGTTCTCCTTGGACAGGCGGGGATCGGCATGGAAGCTGCCCAGCGCGTGTTGTCGCCCCGTCTGCATGTCGTAGAGGAACAGGATGCGCTCGTGCGTGGTGGAATCCGGATACGTGTCGCTCAGCAGCCAGCGCGTGTTCACCGGCGAATAGGTCATGTGGCCGTTCTCCGTCAGCACACCGTCGCCCACGACCTGGACCGCGCCGCCGGGCGCGTCTTCATAGAGGTGGTAGTGGATGCTGCCGTCGTGCGGCCCCCACACGATGATCGTGCGATCGTCGCGCCACAGCGGATGCGAGATCTGATACTCGGATTTCTCGTAGTCGAAGGTGCCGACCGCGCTGGGGTCGAAGTCGTCGGCCAGCTGCGGCAGCGGATGGTCGGAGCATTCGAGCAGGCGCATGTCGCTGCCGTCGGCGTTCATGGTGATCAGGCGGTGCAGGAAGCAGGTCTCATCCTTCACCCGTTCTGTCCAGCGGTGCAGGAACAGGATGCGGCTGGACGAGGGATTGATCTCGATGTGGCTGACCCAGTGGATGGCGCGTTCCATCGAGGCGCGCGGATGGAAGTTGCGCAGGTCCGCATAGCTGACCAGCAGGCGGTGCGCGCCGCTTTGCAGGTCCATGCTGCGGATGCCGTCATCGGCCGGCGCGTCGGCAACGGGGCCAGGCGCGTGTTCGCTGTAGCCGATGGTCTCGTGCGTGATGTAGAGCCGGCGGTAGTCCACGCAGAGCGCGTAGCGGCTGTCGGGCGCGGCCACATAGATGGGCAGCGGCAGGTAGCGCGTCTGGCCGGTGGCCACGTTGTGGATGGCGGAACGGAATCCGGGATAGACGCCGTTGTCCTCATCGCCGCGGCAGTTGTAGATCATCTGCGGCTCGGCTGCGCCGTCCAGCCATTGCAGCTGGCAGCCCATTTGCCAGTTCCAGGCCGTGGTGCTGCCCACGGCGTGATAGCGGTCGCCGTCCTGCAGATCGAAGTAGCCCACCTCGGCGCTCAGCGCGGGCGTGAGCAGCGCGTCCTTGAATGGCGTGCGGTTGGCCAGCAGATAGCGGCCGTCGCGATGCCAGACGGTCTTGTTGTAGTAGCCGAAGAAATGGTGGTGCGGCGTGGCGCCCAGGCGGCGGCAGGCGATGGACGTGGCGAGCATGCGGTTCATGGATGGCGTTGCGTAGGGGAAGTCGAAAGAAAAAGGGCGGCGCGCGCCGCCCTGGCGAGCGTTCAGCCCGCGCTGATGTGTTCGGTCTCGATGACCTTGTTCCAGCGGGCGCGTTCGCGTTCGACGAAGGCGCGCGCTTCGGCGGGGCTGTTGCCCACCGGCGTCATGCCCAGGCGCTCCAGGCCGGCTCGGAATGCCGGGTCGGCATAGACGCGGCGCAGGTCGGCGCTGATCTTTTCGATGAGCGCATCGGGCACGTCCTTGCTGGCGGCCAGCGTGGTCCAGGAGGTGACGGTGAGGCCGGGCAGGCCAGCCTCGGCGGCGGTGGGCACGTCGGGCAGCGCGGGGGAACGGGTGGCGCCGGTGATGGCCAGCGCCTTCAGCTTCTTGGTCTGGATATAGCCGATGGTGGTGGGCACGTTCTCGAACAGCAGCTGGATCTGGCCGCCCAGCAGGTCGTTGGTGGCGGCGGAACTGCCGCGGTAGGGAATGTGCACGATGGGCGCCTGCGCGGCCATCTTGTAGAGCTCGCCCACCATGTGCACCGACGAGCCCACGCCGGCCGAACCGAAGTGCAGCGTATCGGGCTTGGCGCGGGCCAGGGCGGTGAGTTCTGCCAGGGTGTTGGCCTCCAGCTCCGGATTGGCCACCACCACGTGCGGCATTTCGGCCACGATGGTGATCAGCTTCAGGTCTTCGGCGGGACGGTAGTTGAGGTTCTTGTAGACGCCGTAGGTGGCGTGCAGGCCGATGGAGCCGAGCAGCAGGGTGTAGCCGTCCGGGCCGGAGTCGGCGACGAACTTCCCGCCGATGTGGCCGCCGGCGCCCGGCCGGTTTTCCACCACGACGGACTGCCCGTAGAGCTTGCCCAGGTGTTCGGCCAGCAGACGGCCCTGGATGTCGGAGCTGCCGCCCGCGGTGAACGGCACGATGATGCGCAGCGGCCGGTCGGGGTAGTTGGCTTGCGCGTGAGCGGCCGCGGGCAGCGCGGCGGCGGCCATGGTCAGGCACAGCGTCTGCAGGAGTTGGCGCCAGGAGCGGCGAAGGTTCATGTGGTTTCCCCTGGGAAGTTGAGTAGCGCGTCGGGCGCATCTGCCGGCGCCCTTGGGAAAACCAGTGTAGGAGCCGCAATGTATTTGAAAAAATTCTTTTTTAAACATAGGCTATGCAGATTTGCCATACATAGCCCGGCCATGACCCGACCCCTGAATTTTCGCCAGATCGAAGCCTTCCACGCGGTCATGCTGGCCGGCACCACCACCGGCGCGGCGCAGATGCTGCGCACCACGCAGCCGTCCATCAGCCGCCTGCTGGCGCAGGTGCAGCAGGCCAGCGGCCTGAAGCTGTTCGACATGGAACGCGGGCGCTTGCGGCCCACGCGCGAAGCCAAGGACCTGTTCGACACCGTCAAGCGCCATTTCGTGGGCCTGGAACGCATCGAGGACCGCGTCGCGGCGATGCGCCGCAGCGGCAGCGGCGTGCTGCGGCTGGCCTGCACGCCGGCGCTGGGCCTGGGCGTGCTGCCCGGCGCGGTGGAGGCCTTTGCGCAGCGCTATCCCGACGTGCACATCAATATGCAGACCGTGGGCAGCCAGTACCTGCGCGAAGGGCTGTTGCACGGCACCTATGACCTGGTGGTGACCACCGCGCCGCTGGACGGCGCGCAGCTGGAAATGCAGGGGCTGCACGACAGCGCGGCGGTCTGCGTGATGCGACCGGACCATCCGCTGGCGGCGCAGCCGTCGGTCGGCATCATGGACCTGGACGGGCGCCGTCTGCTGGTGCTGAACGCGGACGACGACGTCTACCTGCAGCTGCGCGGCGCCATGCAGGAACATCAGGCGCAGCCCGCGTCCGAAATCGAAACCACCTATTCATCCACCATCTGCGCGCTGGCGGCGGCGGGCAGCGGTCTGGGCGTGGTCAACCCCTACATCGCGGCGGTGTTCGCGGACCGTCTGGCGATACGGCCGTTCACGCCGCGCCTGCCGGTCCGGGTCAGCATGGCCTATCCCGCGCAGACCGCGCCTTCGTCGGTGACCGAGGCTTTCGTGGAGATCCTGGCGCGCGGATTCGACACGCAGCCCGGCCCCGCCTGAGCGTCGCGCGGGCGGCGTCCGGGCTCGCGTATCATCTCGCCATCGCGCCGCGCAGGGGCTCAGCCCTTGCGGTTTTCGTAGGACGTGTCCAGCACATCGTCTTCAGGGGTGATGATGCCTGGCTCGCCGGGTTCCGCGATGGCGCGTCCGCGCCGCGGCATGCCGGCTACCTCTTTGGCCTGGTCCGCCATGGGCAGCACTTCCGTGCCTTTGCGCGGGTCGACGGCGACGGGTTTTTCCGCTTCGGCGGGCTTGGCCGCCTGCGGATCGGGTGCGGTTTTCAACATGATGTCTGCTCCGCTTGCGGGCGTCCCGGGATGGCGACGCGCCTGGTTGCCACTTCCATCTTAGGACGGTGCGGGGGCGCGGGAGCAGGAATGCCTGTCACGTTTGCAAGGGGCTGTTGCAAGGGCCCGAACCTTATAATTCCAGGCGCCTCGTGGCGCGGTTTCTACTCTTTCATACGTCTACCTTGACTGAATCCGTCGAACGCTCCGTCCATGCTGAACTCGTCGCCGTGCTGGTTGCCGTCACCAATGGCGAACCGCGGGTGCTGACGACCGACGATGCGCGCGCCTTGCCGGCCGGGCCCTTCAAACTGTCGCATCGTTCGCTGCAGGCGGGCTTGCGCGCCTGGGTGGAGGAGCAGACCCACCATCCGCTGGGCTATGTAGAGCAGCTCTACACCTTCGCCGACGGCGACCGTTCCGACGAGTCGGGCGTGCGCGTCATGTCGGTGAGCTATCTGGGGCTGACGCGCGAGGCCGGCGAAACCGGCGTGGCGCAGGTCGGCTGGCAGGACTGGTACCGCTACTTCCCCTGGGAAGACCACCGCGCCGGCACGCCGGCGCTGGTGGAAGAGCTGATCGTGCCGCGCCTGGCGGCCTGGTGCGAGGACAGCGCCGACCCGGCCGTGCGCAAGCGCCGCCATCAGCGCGCCGCCATCACCTTCGGCCTGGACGGCTCGCCCTGGAACGAAGACATGGTGTTGCAGCGCTACGAACTGCTGTTCGAGGCCGGGCTGGTGCCCGAGGCCGCAAGGCGCGGGGGCGGCGGCACCGCCGTGCCCGGCGAGCCCATGCGCCATGACCATCGCCGCATCCTGGCCACCGGCATCGCGCGGTTGCGGGCGAAGATCAAGTACCGGCCCGTGGTGTTCGAGCTGATGCCCGCGCAATTCACCTTGCTGCAATTGCAGCTGGCCGTGGAAGCGCTGGCCGGGCGCGGCCTGCACAAGCAGAATTTCCGCCGCCTTATCGAGCAGCAGGCGCTGGTCGAAGAGACCGGTGAAATGGCCACGGGCACGGCCGGCAGGCCGGCCAAACTGTTCCGCTTCCGGCGCGACGTGCTGCTGGAGCGGGCCATCGCCGGCAGCAAATTGCCCTTGTCTCGGGCGATGTGACGCTTGACAAGCCTTATGCTCGTCTCTAGCATAAGTGGTGCGCAATCCCCGCGCGCCTTTTTTTAAGCGATAAATACTCAAAATGAGCATTAAAGCCGAAACCACCGCGACCGTAGCCCGACTGGCCGTTCCCTCCTTGCCGGAAGTCATGCTGGAGCCGCTGGTGCGCGCGGCCTTGCTCGAAGACCTGGGACGCGCCGGCGACCTGACCACCGATGCCATCGTGCCCGCCGACGCCACCGCGCAGACCCGCCTGGTCGCGCGCCAGGAGGGCGTGCTGGCCGGGCTGGACCTGGCGCGCCTGGCGTTCCGCGCCATGGACCCGGGCATCAAGTTCGAAGTCGTCCAGCGCGACGGCAGCGAATTGCAGCCGGGGATGGAAATCGCCCGCATCAGCGGCAACGCCCGCGCCATGCTGACCGCCGAGCGCGTGGCGCTGAACTTCCTGTGCCATCTGAGCGGCGTGGCAAGCGCCACCGCGTCCATCGCCCGTGCCATCGCCGGCTATGGCGCCCGCGTGACCTGCACCCGCAAGACCATGCCGGGCCTGCGCGCGGTGCAGAAGTATGCGGTGCGCGTGGGCGGCGGCAGCAATCACCGCCACGGCCTGGATGACGCGGTGCTGATCAAGGACAACCACATCGCGCTGGCGGGCGGAGTCGCCACGGCGGTGGAGCGCGCGCGCGCCGGCGTCGGCCATATGGTCAAGATCGAACTGGAAGTGGACACGCTGGAACAGCTGGAAACGGCGCTGTCCCTGGGCGTGGACGTGGTGCTGCTGGACAACATGAGCCTGGACGACCTGCGTCGCGCCGTCGCCATGGCGCGCGGCCGCGCCATCACCGAAGCCTCGGGCCGCATCACGCCCGAAACCGCCGCGGCGGTGGCCGCCACCGGCGTGGACCAGATTGCCGTGGGCTGGATCACCCACAGCGCCAAGGTGCTCGACATCGGCCTGGACGCCTGAGCCTTTCCGCCGGCCTCTGGCCGGCATTGCCCCTGTTTCCGCGCGTATGCGCCGCGCGGGGACGCTTGCAAGCCCGCATCATGAATCGCCTGCTTAGCTCCATTCTTACGCTTCTGGTCCTGCCGCTGGCCGCCTGCGGCAATTCGCCCTCGGGCGAAGCGCCCAAGGACGCCGCGTATCCGTCCCATCCCATCACCATCGTGGTGACGTTTCCGCCCGGCGGCGGCACCGACCTGCTGGCGCGCCGCATCGGCGCCAGCCTGCAAGAGCAGTTCGGCATGGCGGTGGTGGTGGAAAACCGCCCCGGCGCCAGCGGCAACATCGGCGCGCGCGCCGTGGCCGAGGCGCCGGCCGACGGCTATACGCTGCTGATGGTCAACAGCTCCTTCGCCATCAATCCCGGCGTTTACCGCAACCTGGGCTTTGCGCCCAAGAAGGACTTCGCGGCGGTCATCAACGTGGCCTTCGTGCCTTCGGTATTCGTGGTGCCGGCGGCGTCGCCGCTGCGCAAGCTGGATGACGCGCTGGCGGCGGCCAAACCGGACAAGCCGCTGGCCTTCGCGTCCTGCGGCAACGGCACGCCGCAGCACCTGGCGGGCGAGATGCTGTCGCGCGCCACCGGCGCGCCGCTGCAGCACGTGCCCTACAAGGGTTGCGGGCCGGCCTTGACGGACGTGACGTCGGGCCAGGTGGGCATGGGCGTAGTGACGGCGTCCAGCGCCGCGCCGCTGATCGCGGCCGGTAAGCTGCGCGCCCTGGCGGTGACTTCGCCGGCGCGTTCACCGCTGATGCCGGCGGTGCCGACGGTGGCCGAGCAGGGAGTGCCCGGCTATGCGCTGGACCAATGGCACGGCCTGCTGGCGCCGGCGGCCACGCCGCCCGCGGTGGTGGCCAGGCTGAACGCGGCCGTGGCGAAGATCGTCCAGCGCCCGGAGGTGCAGGTCGCGCTGCGCGAGCAGGGTTTCACCCCCGCCAGCAGCACGCCGCGCGAATTCCAGGCCATGATCGCCGCGGACATCGACCGCTACACGGCGCTGACGGAAGCGATCGGCCTGCGCGCGGATTGAGCGCGCGGCGCGGCCGGCCGCCGGGGTTCAGGCCGCGGCGGCCCGGGCGTGCTGCTCCAGCTGTTCCTTCAGGCCCGGCTGGAGCTTGAGCTGGCGCGCCAGCTCGTCCAGATAGGCGCGTTCCATATAGCTTTCCTCGTCCACCACCAGCAGGCTGGCCAGGTACATCTCGGCTGCCATTTCAGGCGTCTGCGCGGCTTGCGCGATCACGGACGGATCCAACGGCCGCGATAGCTCGGCCTCGAGCCAGCGGCGGTCCTGGGCGTCGGACGACAGCTTGGACAGTTCGGTTTCGAGCAGGGCGCGTTCTTCCGGGCCGATGTGGCCGTCGGCCTTGGCCGCGCCGATCATGGCGGTCAGCACCGCCGTGCTGTGCTGCTCGGCCTGGGGCGCGGGCAGGCGGTCCAGCGTTTGGGGCGGGGCGGCCGGCGCGCCGGACTGGCTGCGCTGCCAGTCGCCATAGGCGCGGTAGGCCAGGGCGCCCAGCGCCGCCATGCCGCCGTACATGGCGACCTTGCCGCCGATCTTGCGGGCTTTCTTGCTGCCCAGCAGCAGGCCCAGCGCGCCCGCGCCGAGCGCGCCGCCGCCCAGACCGGTCAGGAAGGACGAGCCCTTGCCGCCCGTGGCGTTCTGCACGCGGCTGGTGGTGTCCGAAAGCAGCCCTTGCCCGGACTGCAGCAGTTGGTCGAGGAGTTGTCTGGCGCTCATGCGGCCCCCTAAAAGATGTGCTCAGGTATTGCGGATAGACATATCCGACCGGCGTTCGGGCCAGAAGTTCAGCTTTTGGTCAGCTTGACGGGTTGGCAAGGTCTTCTGGCTGCTTTCAGGTGCTACAACGTGGGCTGGGGCGGCCGCGCTGGCCGCCAGTCAGCACCCGTTATCCAGGAGATAGGATCCATGAGCATCCGCGTGCGCCAGAATGCGCCCAACACGCTGCAATTCACCGCCACGGCCGAAGGCCACGAGCTGCCGCTGGACATGCCCCAGCCGCAGGGCCAGGGCCCCGATCCGCATGACTACTTCGATACCGCGCTGGGCGGCTGCAAGGCCATGACCTTGATGGTCTATGCGCAGCGCAAGGGCCTGCCGCTGGAGTCGGTGGGAGTGGAGGTGGTGCGCGATGCCAGCGAGGAGCGCAAGGGCGTCTACCGGCTGACCGCCAAGCTGAGCCTGCATGGCCAGCTGTCCGACGCGCAGATCGATGAGCTGCTGGCGGTGGCCGAGAAGTGCCCGGTGCACAAGCTGATGACGGCGGTGGACGTGCAGGTGTCCACGGTGGTGGTGCAGGCGGCCTGAACTTGCCGCCTGCCGTGGCCGGGGCGCTGCCCCGGCCTTGCGGGCTTTTAGTCTTCCATGCCCGGGACGACGGTGGAGAAACCGGCGTCCACGTGGGTGATCTCGCCCGTCACGCCGGCGGCCAGGTCCGACAGCATGAAGGCCGCGACGTTGCCCACGTCTTCGATGGTGACGTTGCGGCGCAGGGGCGCCTGGGCTTCCACGAACTTCAGGATGGCCGAGAAGTCCTTGATGCCGCTGGCCGCCAGCGTCTTGATGGGGCCGGCGGAAATGCCATTGGCGCGGATGCCGCGCGGGCCCAGCGCCGTGGCCAGGTAGCGCACGCTGGCTTCCAGCGAGGCCTTGGCCAGGCCCATGGTGTTGTAGTTGGGAACCACGCGCTCGGCGCCCAGGTAGGTCAACGTCAGCACGGAACCGTTGCGGCCTTCCATCAGCGGCAGCGCGGCCTTGGCCATGGCGGCGAAGCTGTAGGCCGAGATGTCGTGCGCGATGCGGAAGCCTTCGCGCGACAGGCCGTCCAGGAAGTTGCCGGCGATGGCTTCGCGCGGCGCGAAGCCGATGGAATGCACCAGGCCGTCCAGGCCGTCCCAGTGCTTGCCGAGTTCGGCGAAGGCGCCTTCGATCTGGCTGTCTTCGGCCACGTCGCAGGGCAGCACGATCTTGCTGCCGAATTCGGCGGCGAATTCGCCCACGCGGTCCTTGAAGCGGTCGCCCACGTAGGTGAACGCCAGTTCGGCGCCTTGCTGGTGACAGGCGCGCGCGATGCCGTAGGCGATGGAGCGGTTGGAAAGCACCCCGGTGACCAGGATGCGCTTGCCGGCGAGAAAGCCCATATTTCTATCCTTTGATTTTTTCCCTCTGGAGACCGCCTATTTTAAGGAGTTTGCGCGTTTCCGCGATATGAAAATGCCCGGTGGAAACATCTGCAAAAAGCGGCTCAGCAAGGGATCGCGCTGGTCCTTGCGCCAGACCAGCTCCAGATCGACCTTCAGGTCGATGCCGTCGATCTGCTTGAAGACGATGCCGGCCGGACTGTGCTGCGTGTACGAAGCGGGCACGATGGCGCAGCCCAGTCCCGCCGACACCAGGCCGACGATGGTGGGCAGATCGGCCGCCGAGGCGGCCGGCCGGCCGGGCGCAATGCCGGCGGCTCGGAAGATGCGGACCAGCGCGTCATAGTGCGAGGGCGAGCCGGCGCGGGGGAACAGGATGAACTTCTGGCCCGCCAGGTCCTTGAGCGCGCGGATCCGGCCCACGCTGTGCGCTACGGCGGCGGGCATGGCCAAGACCATGGGGTCTTCGTAAATCTTCATGCCTTCGATCTCGATGTCGAGCGGCGAGCGCCACGCGACGACGCCGGCGTCCAGTTCGTGGCGCCGGATCGCGTCCAGCTGCCAGGCCGACAGGCCGGGCTCCACCAGCACGTCCGTGTCGGGCGATGCGCGCGACAGCGCCGCGATCGCCTGCCCCAGGCCGGGAAGCCAGCTGTAGCCGGGCATGACGCCGATCCGCAGCGAACCCGCCTTGCCGTTGGCTGCCAGCGCTACCTGCGCCCGCAGCGATTCGCTGCCCGCCAGCATCAGCCGCGCCTGCGCCTGCAAGGCCTCTCCCGCCCGCGTCAGCGCCACGCCGCGTGGCAGGCGCACCAGCAACTGCGCGCCGAATTCCTCTTCCAGGGCCATCATCTGGCGCGACAGCGCGGGCTGGGCGATGTGCAGGGCCTTGGCCGCGCCCGCCACGCTGCCGGCCTCGCAGACGGCGACGAAATAGCGCAACTGTCTCAGCTCCATGCCATGCCCTCAAGGCATAGATTGCGTGCATCAAAAGTATTTGTTCCAGGCAAGGCAAGTACCTATATTTCCAAGCAGATTTCAATAACGTATACCCAAAAGGTCTATGACGAAAGCGACATTCCGCGAGCCGCCTTTCCTGCGTGACCGGCGGGTCGCGCATCTGCCTGCGCGCAACCCGCAATGCGCGACGGTGTTCACCGACATCGACCTCGACGCGCAAGGTCGCCAGGCAGGCTTTCTGCACATTCCGCAGTCGCCTCACGACGACGCCTGGGGCACCGTGCGCATCCCCATGGCGGTGCTGGCGAACGGCGACGGGCCCACCGTCATCCTGGAAGGCGGGAACCATGGGGACGAGTACGAAGGGCAGATCGTGCTGGGCGAGATCATCCGCAGCCTGCCGCTGGACCGCATCCGCGGGCGGCTGATCATCATGCCGTCGCTGAACGCGCCGGCCGCCGAGGCCGGCCGGCGCACGTCGCCGCTGGACGGCAAGAACCTGAACCGCACGTTTCCCGGCGACCATGCCGGCAGCATCACGGAACAGATTGCGGCCTACGTCAGCGATGAATTGTTCTCGCGCGGCGATGCCTTCCTGAGCCTGCATTCCGGCGGTTCGTCCCTGGACATCATGCCCAGCGCGCTGGTCCAGCCCTCTCAGGACGCGGAGCAGACCCAGCGCAACATCGACGCCGTGATGGCCTTCGGCGCGCCGTTCAACGTGCTGTTGAACACGCTGGGCGACACGCGCACCAGCGTCGCCACGGCCGTGGCGGCGGGGCTTACTTGCGTGAGCACCGAGATGGCGGGGCGCGGCACCGTGACGGACAGCGCGCTCGATCTGTGCCGCGAGGGCGCCCGGCGCGTGCTGGCGCATTGGGGCGTGCTGGACGCCGCGCATGCCCAGCCCCTCGCGGGCGAAGCCGCGCCTCTGTTCAGGGTGGCCGGCGCGAAGTCCTATGTCATCGCTTCGGAACGCGGCGTCTTCGAGGCGTACCATCGGCATGGCGAGTCCGTCGAGGCGGGCCAGCCGGCGGGCCGCATCCACCAGACCTTCGATCCGCGGCGCGAACCGGTGGAACTGGTCTACGCCGCGGGCGGCGTGGTGTACGCCAAGCGCCATCCCGGCATCGTCGTACCCGGCAATGTCTGCTGCGTGTTGGCCGAGCCGGCCTGATTCTCCATTCAAGAAAACCCAACATGGCAATCCATATCGAAACCCCGGCGCTGGCCTCCCGCGCTTTTTCCCTGAGCAGCGGCAAGGACGTGCGCCTGAAGCTGGAGGCGCTGCAGCCCAGCGGCTCGTTCAAGGCGCGCGGCATCGGCCATGCCTGCCAGATCTACAAATCCCGCGGCGCCCGGCGCTTCGTTTCCTCGTCCGGCGGCAATGCCGGCTATGCGGTGGCCTACGCCGGCCGCATGCTGGCCACGCCGGTGACGGTGGTGGTGCCCGCCACGACCTCGGAACGCGCCAAGAACCTGATCCGCTCCGAAGGCGCCGACGTCATCGTGCACGGCGAATCCTGGATGGAGGCCAACGCCAAGGCCTTGGAACTCATGACGCCGGAGGACGCTTTCCTGCATCCCTTCGACGATCCGCTGCTGTGGGACGGGCATGCAACCATGATCGACGAGCTGGCCGGGCAGGGCGGACGCCCCGATCTGGTGATTTGCTCGGTCGGTGGCGGCGGGCTGCTGTGCGGCGTGGTCGAAGGCTTGCGGCGCAATGGCTGGGGCGGCGTGCCGGTGATCGCGGCCGAAACGGCGGGGGCGGATTCATACGCCCAGGCCCTGCGCGAGGGCGCGCCGGTCCTGCTGCCGCAGATATCGTCCATCGCCACCTCGCTGGGCGCGCGGCAGGTCTGCGGCCGCGCGTTCGAGCTGGCGCAGGAACATCCTATTGAGAGCGTCGTGGTGTCGGACGCCGCCGCGCTAGCCGCCTGCGAGGACGTGCTGCTGGAGCACCGCATCCTGGTCGAACCCGCCTGCGGCGCCTCGGTGGCGGCGCTGCGCAGCGACTCGGCCCTGTTGCGGGAGGCGCGCTCGGTGATGGTCATACTGTGCGGTGGCGTGGGCGTCACCGCGGGCCAGCTGGCGCAATGGAGCGCGCAGTTCGCGGCCGCTGCACGATAGAAGAACCGTGCAGGCATAAAAAAGGCGCGTCCCGCGGGACGCGCCTTTTTCTTTCCAGCCGCGATCAGCCGCGGGCGTTGGTGCCCGGCACGCGCAGCTGCGAACCCACCTTCAGGCCGTTGCCCTTGATGTTGTTGAGCGAGCGCAGCGCGTCCACCGAGGTGCCGTACTGCTTGGCCAGCGAGAACAACGTATCGCCCTGGCGCACCTTGTGGGTGCGGACGTTGGGGCGGGCGCTGGCGACGCGGGCGGCCGGCGCCTGCGTGACGCGGCCGCGCGGCGCGGCGGCCTTGTTGTCCGACGGGGCCGAATCCAGCGCGCCCACCGGCGGCGCCAGCGAGGCCAGCTGCACGCCGCCCGAGCCGGGTTCGCCCGGCACCAGCAGCGATTGGCCCGAAGCGGACTTCTGGCGCGAGCCGATGTCGTTGGTCTGGCGCAGGGTGGCTTCGCTCACGCCGAAACGCTTGGCGATCGAGGCATAGGATTCGCCGCGGCGCGAGTGGTAGATCTTCCAGGCGCTCAGGTCGCCCTTGTAGTTGGTCAGGTTGGCGTTGAAGATTTCGACGCGGTCGGCCGGCAGCAGCAGGGTGGGGCCGTGATCGCCGCGGATGACGGGGCGGTTGAACGAGGGATTCAGCGCCTTGAATTCGTCCAGCGGCATTTCGGCCAGCTTGGCGGCGATTTCCAGGTCGATGTCGCTGTTCTTGCGGACCGTGACGAAGTAGGGCGTGTTGCCCACCGGCGGCAGGGCCACCGCGTAGCGCTGCGGGTCGGCGATGATGTTCTTGATGGCCTGCAGCTTGGGCACGTAGTTGCGGGTCTCGTCGGGCATGTTCAGCGACAGGTAGTCCGTCGCCTGGCCAGCCGCTTCGTTCTTGGCCATGGCGCGCTGCACCGAGCCTTCGCCCCAGTTGTACGAGGCCAGGGCCAGGTACCAGTCGCCCTGCATTTCAAACAGCTTTTCCAGGTAGTCCAGCGCCGCGTTGGTCGAGGCGATGGGGTCGCGGCGCTCGTCGCGCCACCAGTCCTGCTTCAGGTTGAAGTGCTGGCCCGTGGCCGGCACGAACTGCCACAGGCCGGAGGCCTGGGCGCGCGACAGCGCGGTCGGGTTGTAGGCGCTTTCGACGAAGGGTAGCAGGGCCAGCTCGGTCGGCAGGCCGCGACGGTTGATTTCGTCGACGATGAAGTACAGGTACTTGCCGGCGCGTTCCGCCATGCGCTGCACCGCCTCGGGGTGGGACGCGTAGTAGTCGGTCCACTGCTGCGAGAGGTCGGTGTTCAGGTTGGGGATGGCGAAACCGCGGCGGATGCGGTCCCAGGCGTCGGCGGGCGGGTTGGTCAGGTCCACCGTCCGGGACGTGTCGCGGGCGATGTATCGCCCTTGGGAATTGGTGGTGAGATTTTTGCTATCGGGAGCTTTGGTTCCTGCGCAACCGGCGAGGACTGCCAGCATGAGCGGCAGAAGGAGTCGGGATAGATTCATCGGGCTGTCACTTGAAATCGTTCTTCCATTCACGAAGGGAGGCAAAAACCTCTACCGGCGTAGCGTGGCTGTGGCCTGCCCAGCGCTCGGCGGCGCGGACGACCTCAACTTGTTGCGTGCGCAAAAACGGATTGGCCGCGCGTTCCTGCCCTATGGTGGACGGAAGCGTGGGAAGACCTTCTGCTCGTAATTGCTGGGCCTGCTGGTGCCACTGTTGCAGGCTGCGGTTGGCCGGATCGACTGCCAAGGCCCAGCGCAAGTTCGCTAGAGTGTACTCGTGTGCGCAAAAAACCTGTGTATCCGGCGGTAAAACAGCAAATTTCCCTAAAGAATCATGCATTTGCGCCGGCGTTCCTTCGAAAAGACGGCCGCAGCCCCCCGCAAACAGGGTGTCGCCACAGAACAGAACGGGCTCTTGGCCGGCCGCGCGGCCGAAGTAGGCGATGTGGCCGGCGGTGTGTCCGGGCACGTCCAGCACGCCCAGGTCCAGGTCCAGTTCCGGTATGGCCACGCGGTCGCCTTCCGCCAGGGGCACGTCGCAGCGCGGCAGCCGTTCGCGCGCGGGGCCGTATACGGTAATGCCCTCGATGCGGGACAATTCCAGTACGCCGCCCACGTGGTCGCCATGATGGTGCGTGAGTAGAATGGCGCGCAGTCTCAGGCCTTGCCGGTCGAGCATCTGCAGAACCGGACCGGCGTCGCCGGGATCCACCACGGCGGCATCGCCGCCGCGGACGATGGCCCAGATGTAGTTGTCGTTGAAGGCGGGTATAGGCAAGACCGCGGCGTTGCGATCGCGGCCGCCTGTGGGGGCGGTCATGGCTTGCATGGGATTCGAAGGAATAGAACGTGGCAGAAGATACTCCGCCGATTGTAGAACTGGCCGAATGGTTCCAGACGCCGCCGGGGCAGTACGTCCTGGCATGGGAACGGGCGCAGTTCGACGCGGCTGTCGCGGACGTGTTCGGATATTACGCCTGGCAGGTCGGCCTGGCGGACATGAATCTGCTGCGCGCCAACCGCATGCCCTTCAAGGGCTACGTGGGCACCGAGGCCCCGTCCGCCGAAAGCGCGGCCGGCTGGCAGTCGCGGGTGGTGCTGGCCGAGCCCGAGGCCCTGCCGTTCGAGTCCCAGAGCGTGGACCTGCTGATCCTGCCGCACGCCTTCGAGTGCGCGGAGGATCCCCACAACGTGTTGCGCGAGGTCGAACGCGTGCTGGTGCCGGAAGGGCGGGTCGTGATTTCGGGCTTCAACCCCTGGAGCATGTGGGGCGCGCGCACCCGCATGCCCGGCATGGAGCCCTGGCTGCCCCAGCCACCCTCGTCCCAGGTGTCTTTGCCGCGCCTGAAGGACTGGTTCAAGCTGCTGTCGCTGGAAGTCGAGGCCAGCCATTTCGGCTGCTACGCGCCGGCATGCCGCAGCGAAAAGTGGCTGCAGCGCTGGTCCTTCATGGAGTCGGCCGGCGCCCGCTGGTGGAGCGTGGGCGGGGCGGTCTATCTGGTGTCGGCGGTCAAGCGCGTGGCCGGCATGCGTATCATCGGCCCGGCCTGGAAGAAGGCCAAGCCCAAGCGCGCGCGCGCCGCGTCGGTGGCGGTCAACCGCCAGGCGGACGACCGCTACTAGAAGGCCCCAGCCCCGCGCCGCGGGGCCATTTGTTTTAGAAAGGAATACCAGGCAGCACCATGCAGGACGACAAAACGAACGAGCAGAAAGTGGAAATGTGGACCGACGGCGCCTGCAAGGGCAATCCCGGTCCGGGCGGCTGGGGCGTGCTCATGCGCGCGGGCAGCCATGAAAAAACGCTGCATGGCGGCGAGCTCCAGACCACCAACAACCGGATGGAGCTGCTGGCCGTGATCCAGGGCCTGCGGGCGCTCAAGCGCCCTTGCACGGTCATCATCCATACGGACTCCCAGTACGTGATGAAGGGCATGACCGAGTGGCTGGCCAACTGGAAGCGGCGCGGCTGGATGACGGCCGACAAGAAGCCGGTCAAGAACGCCGAGCTGTGGCAGCTGCTGGACGAACAGGTCCAGCGCCATACGGTGTCCTGGCGCTGGGTCCGCGGACATGCCGGCGATCCGGGCAACGAGCGGGCCGACCAGCTGGCCAATCTGGGCGTGGAATCGGCCCGGCGGGGCTGACGGCATCGGGAAATACCCTCAAATCCGCTCTCCGGGGCGGATTTAGTTCTTTCATCCGGCTTCTGGATTGTTCCAGTATGTAAATTCGGGTGCTAAAGTGCCAACCCTCATTCCAGTTCCTGCGGCGCAGTCCGCGTGGGGGCATGCCTGGCCCGCGCCGCAATACCGCCACATTCGCGCATGAAAAAAGCAGTACTGCTGGCCGCCGTCGCGGCAGGGTTGGCCGCGGGGGCCGCGCTCGGTGTCTTGGTGCCGCGCTGGCTCGCGTTCGGAACCGTCAGTCCACAACCCGGCGCCGTCGAGGCGCCCCTGGTCACGCGCGTCGCGCCTGTCCGGGTCGAAGTGGCCGCCGTCCAGGAAATTCCCTTCGCGCGCGGCATCTCGGCCGTGGGCAGCCTGCGTTCCGATGAATCGGTCGTGCTGCGGCCGGAAGTGGCGGGGCGGATCCAGTCCATCGACTTCAAGGAAGGCCAGCCGGTCAAGCGCGGCGACGTGCTGATCCGCCTGGACGATTCCGTGCCGCGGGCCGAGCTGGCCCAGGCGCGCGCCAACCTGACCCTGGCGCAAAGCCACTACCGGCGCTCGGTGGAGCTGCAGGGCAAGGGCTTCGTCAGCCAGCAGGCCCGCGACGAGTCCGCCAGCACGCTGAAGGTGCAGGAGGCCGCCGTGGCCCTGGCGCAGGCGCGCCTGGACAAGATGACGATCACGGCGCCGTTCGGCGGCATCGCCGGCCTGCGCAGCGTGTCCGTGGGCGACTACGTCAACCAGGGGCAGGACCTGGCCCCGCTGGAAGCGATCGATCCGCTGAAGGTCGACTTCCGCGTGCCCGAGATGTATCTGAGCAAGGTGGGCGTGGGCCAGCAGCTGACGCTGCGCATGGATGCGCTGCCGGGCCAGGAACGTCCGGGCGTGGTCTATGCAGTCAGCCCGCTGGTAGACGCCGGCGGCCGCTCGATCCTGCTGCGCGCCACGGTCGCCAACAAGGACGCGGTGCTGCGTCCGGGCATGTTCGCCCGCGTGCAGTTGCAGTTCAGCCAGGACAAGGCGCTGGTCGCGCCGGAAGCCGCGCTCTCGCCCTCGGGCGCGACGCAGTACGTCTACCGGGTCAACAACGGCGTGGCCGAGCGGCGCGAAGTCACCATCGGAGAGCGCCGCGAGGGCCGCGTCGAGATCCTGACCGGGGTGGCGGCGGGCGACCAGCTGGTGGTGTCGGGCTTGCAGCGCGTGACGGACGGCGCGGCCGTGAACGTCCTGGCCAACGGCGCGTGACGCCGGTCTTTTTCTTTATCTGGCGGTAGCGCAATGCGTATCTCGGAAACCTGCATCAAGCGGCCGGTGTTCGCATCGGTCCTGTCGCTGATCATCGTGCTGATCGGCCTGATTTCGTATTCGCGCCTGACCGTGCGCGAATATCCCAAGATCGACGAGCCCATCGTCTCGGTGGACACCACCTACAAGGGCGCCTCGCCCGAGGTGATCGAGTCGCAGGTGACCAAGCCGCTGGAAGACCAGCTGGCCGGCATCGAGGGCGTGGACGTGATGACCTCGCGCAGCCGCTCGGAGCGCAGCCTCATCAACATCAAGTTCAACCTGACGCGCAACCCCGACGCCGCGGCCGCGGAAGTCCGCGACAAGGTGTCGCGCGCCCGCCGCTTCCTGCCGGACGAGATCGACGAGCCCATCATCGGCAAGGTCGAGGCGGACTCCCAGCCCATCATCTACATCGCGGTGGAGTCCGGTACGTACTCCGCCATCCAGACCTCCGACTACATCAACCGCTATATCAAGACCCGGCTGTCGGTGCTGCCCGGCGCGGCCGAGGTGCGCGTCTTCGGCGAACGCCTGCCGTCCATGCGCATCTATGTGGACCGCGACAAGCTGGCCGCCTACGGCCTGACGGTGCAGGACGTGGAGGCCGCGCTGCGCAGCCAGAACGTGGAGATCCCGGCCGGCCGCATCGAATCGCGCGCGCGCGAGTTCTCGGTGGTGTCCTCGACCGACCTGCAGACCCCGGCGCAGTTCGAGAACGTGGTGGTGGCCAACGTCAAGGGCTACCCGGTGCGGCTGCGCGACGTGTCCAAGGTGGAGATCGCCGCCGCCAGCGACCGTATCCTGTCGCGCTTCAACGGCAAGCCCGCGATCAACATCGGCGTCACGCGGCAGTCCACCGCCAACCCGCTGGAACTGTCCAAGGCCGCGCGCGAGGAAGTGGCGCGCCTGAACGAGAACCTGCCGGCCGGCATGAAGCTGAACATCGCTTACGACTCGTCGGTGTTCATCGAGCGCTCCATCGACTCCGTGTTCCACACCATCGGCGAAGCCATCGTGCTGGTGGTGCTGGTGATCTTCTTCTTCCTGCGCAACCTGCGCGCCAGCATCATCCCCATCGTCACCATCCCGGTGTCGCTGGTGGGCGCCTGCGCGCTGATGTACCTGTTCGGCTTTTCCATCAACACGCTGACCCTGCTGGCCATGGTGCTGGCCATCGGCCTGGTGGTGGACGACGCGATCGTGGTGCTGGAGAACATCTTCCGCCACATCGAAGAGGGCATGCCGCGCAAGGAGGCCGCGCTGCGCGGGTCGCGCGAGATCGGCTTCGCGGTGGTCGCCATGACAATGACCCTGGTCACCGTGTACGCGCCGCTGGCCTTCGCCACCGGCCGCACCGGACGGCTGTTCATCGAATTCGCGCTGGCGCTGGCCGGCGCGGTGCTGGTGTCGGGCTTCGTGGCGCTGACGCTCACGCCCATGATGTGCTCGGTGCTGCTGCGCCACCAGAGCAGCCACAGCCGCTGGTACAACCTGATCGAAGGCTGGCTCAACGCCATGAGCAACGGCTACCGCCGCGCGCTGGCGCTGGCCTTGCGCCACCGCTGGCTGGTGGTGGTGATCGGCCTGGCGGTCGCGGCCGGCAGCGGCGTGCTGTTCAAGGTGGTCAAGAGCGAGCTGGCGCCCATCGAGGACCGCGGCGTGGTGTTCGGCATCGTCAGCTCGCCGGAAGGCGCCACGCTGAACTACACGCTGGACAGCATGCTGGGCATCGAAAAGTTCTACGCGGACATCGCGGAGGCCAGCGGCAGCCAGGTGACCGTGGGCTTCCCCACCGTGACGGACGGCACCGCCATCCTGCGCTTGAAACCCTGGGAAGAGCGCAGCCGCAAGCAGCAGGCCATCACGCAGCAGCTGCAGCCGCAGTTCGCCTCGCTGCCCGGGGTGCGGGCGTTCCCGACCAATCCGCCGTCGCTGGGCCAGTCCGCGCGTTCCAAGCCGGTGGAATTCATCATCATGAGCCAGGCGTCGTATGCCGAACTGTCGCGCCTGACGGACGTGTTCCTGGCCGAACTGCGCAAGTATCCGGGCCTGATGAACCTGGACACCGACCTGCGCCTGAACACGCCCGAGCTGCGCGTGCGCGTGGACCGCGACAAGATGGCCGACGTGGGCGCCAACGTGGATACCGTGGGCCGCACCCTGGAGTCCATGCTGGGCGGCCGCCAGGTCACGCGCTACAAGGACGAAGGCGAACAATACGACGTGATCGTGCAGGTGACGCCGCGCGACCGCGCCAATCCCACCGATATCTCCGGCATCTACGTCCGCGCGCGCGACGGCAGCATGGTGCAGCTGGACAACCTGCTGGGCGTGCACGAAGGGGTGTCGCCGCAATCGCTGAACCACTTCAACCGCCTGCGCGCCGTGAAGATCGACGGCGCCGTGGCGCCGGGCTACGCGCTGGGCGAGGTCCTGGCGCACATGCACCAGGTGGCGCGCGAGGTCCTGCCCAACACCATCGTGACCGACCTGGACGGCCAATCGCGCGAGTTCCGCGATTCCTCGGGCAGCATCTACCTGGTCTTCGCCATGGCGCTGGCCTTCATCTACCTGGTGCTGGCCGCGCAGTTCGAAAGCTGGCGCAACCCCTTCATCATCATGCTGTCGGTGCCGCTGTCGATGACCGGCGCGCTGCTGGCGCTGTGGCTCAGCGGAGGCACGCTGTCCATCTACAGCCAGATCGGCCTGATCACGCTGGTGGGGCTGATCACCAAGCACGGCATCCTGATCGTGGAATTCACCAATCAGCTGCGCGACGAAGGCAAGGAACTGTTCGAGGCCGTGGTCGAGGCCAGCGTGCTGCGCCTGCGCCCCATCCTGATGACGACGGGCGCCATGGTGCTGGGCACCGTGCCGCTGGCGCTGTCCACGGGCGCGGGGGCGGAATCGCGCCAGCAGATCGGCTGGGTCCTGGTGGGCGGGCTGATGCTGGGTACACTACTGACCTTGTTCGTCGTGCCGGTGGCCTATACCTTGATCGCCACGGTACGCAAGAAACCCGGCCTGGCCGGCAGCGCAACGCATCATCCGGACCCCGCTCCGGCGCCGCACGCGCAGCCGGCCGCGCCCGCCCAAGCGTCGGAATAAGTTATGCGCCAGATCATCTTTGACACGGAAACCACCGGACTGGACCCTGCCCAGGGCCATCGCATCGTCGAAATCGGCTGCGTGGAAATGGTCAACCGGATGACCACCGGCAACAACCTGCACATCTACCTGAACCCGGACCGCGACAGCGACCCAGAGGCGCTGGCGGTGCACGGCCTGACCACGGAGTTCCTGTCCGACAAGCCCCGCTTCGCCGATGTCGCGGACGAGTTCGTCAAGTTCATCCAGGGCGCCGAGCTCATCGCCCACAACGCGGCGTTCGACGTCAAGTTCTTCAACGCCGAACTGGCCAAGACCGGCCGCGGTCCCGTGACCGAATACTGCGAGACGGTCACCGATTCGCTGCTGCATGCGCGTTCGCTGTTCCCCGGCAAGCGCAATTCGCTGGACGCGCTGTGCGACCGCTTCGGCATCTCCAACGCCCACCGCACGCTGCACGGCGCATTGCTGGACTCGCAGCTGCTGGCGGAAGTCTGGCTGGCCATGACCCGCGGCCAGGACGCGCTGCTGATCGACGTGGACGACGGCGGCAGCGCCGGCGGCAATGGCGTCGTGCTGGCCCGCTTCGACGCGTCGGGCCTGCCCGTGCTGAAGGCCAGCGAGGCCGAGCTGGCCGAGCACGAAACCTACCTCGCGGCCCTGGACAAGTCCGTGGGCGGCGAGTGCGTCTGGCGCAAAATGGATGCGCCGGCGACGGCCGCATAAAGTTTTTTCGGGGCGACTTGCACACGTCCAAAAAAACGTGCTAATATTTCGCCTCTTTCGGGGTGGTTAGCTCAGTGGTAGAGCACTGCCTTCACACGGCAGGGGTCACTGGTTCGAACCCAGTACTACCCACCAAAGACCCTTGGAAGACAACGCAGGCCCCAGGCCCAACGTTGTCGGCGGCCAAGGATAAAAAAACGCCAAGCAAAGAAAGCCAACCTCGCGGTTGGCTTTTTTGTTTTGCGCGCTGAAATCAAAGGTCATGGGCGCATCCATGCATGCCCACGTCGCGGCCATTGCGCCGGACCGTCCCTTTCATTACGCTTCTCTTGATTTGACGCAAGCGGACCTGCGTTGATTGCGCCGCGTCGCGTGCGAGCCTGTCTATCATGAATAACGGATAACAAAAGTCGGCCGTTGGCCCGTGGGCCAGGCATAGACGAACAGGAGAAGGCCATGTCCGAGCACACCAATACCATGTTGATCATCATCGTCACGGGCGTGGCGCTCATGCTGATCGGCTTCGGGCTGCGCGACCGCAACATCGGCATGGGGCTGATGGGGATAGGCCTGATCACCGCGCTCGGCACGATCATCTACAAGGCCTACATCACCTTCTATTGACGGCCAGTCCGGGCCGGACGGATCTCAGCCCTTGCGCGCCGCGCGCGCCAGCAAGGTATCCAGCTGATTGGCGAAGGCCTTGCGGTCGGCTTGGCTGAACGAGGCCGGACCGCCCGTGTCCACGCCGCTGGCCCGCAATTCTTCCATCATGTCCCGCAGCGCCAGCCGTTCCCGGATGGTTTCCGGCGAATAGCGCTCGCCGCGCGGATTCAAGGCCATTGCGCCTTTTTCCAGGACCTGTGCCGCCAGCGGAATGTCGCCGGTGATCACCAGGTCGCCCGGCGCCGCGCGTTCGGCGATGTGGGCATCGGCCACGTCGAAGCCGCGCGGCACCTGCACCGCGCGGATCAGCGGCGAGGGCGGCGTGTGGAGCATCTGGTTGGCCACCAGCGTCAGCGGCAACTGCCAGCGCTGGGTGGCGCGGAACAGGATGTCCTTGATGACGGCGGGGCAGGCGTCCGCATCGACCCAGATGTGCATGCGCTTACTTGCCCAGCGCGTTCTGCAGCACTTCGGCCACGATGTCGTTGGTGGACACGCCGCGTTCGGCTGCCATGGCGCGCAGCTTGTCGGCGTGGGCCTGCGACAGCTTCAGAGGGAAGGGCACCAGGCCGGCGGCCTGGTCCAGCTTGCGTTGTTCGCGGCGGTCAGGCATTTGCGAGGCGGTACCGAAGCGGTCCGGCGTGGCGGCTTGCTTGAGCTGGCCGGCCAGCTTCAGGGCCTGGTTTTTCTGCAGATCGAATTTGTTCATGGAGATTCCTGGTAAGGAGCGCAATCATAAGCGCAACCGGCTTTATTGCGGCCTGGCCTGTTCGAGCTTGGCCAGGCCTTCCTGCGCGCCGTCGTGCAGCGGCACGGTCAGGCCGCGGCGGGCGGTGGCCAGCCCCACCTGGGCGCCCTGGGCCGAGCCGGCGGCCAGCAGGTCCTGCCCGGTCAGGTACACGGCGCGCACGATCACCAGGGCTTCGTCCCGGGTCAGGTCGGCGGTGGTCAGCAGCAGCGCCGCCATGCCCACCGTGGCGATGGGCTCGGCCTGGTTGGGGTAGGTGCCGGCCGGGATGTCCAGCGGCATCAGGGCGTTGTCCGCCGCGGTCAGGGTCTTGATGGCGGCGGGATCCAGCGGCAGCAGCTTCAGGCGCGCCTGGGTCAGCGCGTCGCGCAGCGGCGTCGCGGGCACGCCGATCACCTGGGCGGCGGCGTCGATCGCGCCCGAGTTCAGCGCGGGCAAGGAGGCGCCGAACGGGGTGTCGGCCACGGTGTAGTCGCGGCCGGCCTGCAGGCCGTGGGCGGCCAGCACCGTTTCCAGCGTGGCGCGCACGGCCGAGCCTTCCGGTCCCAGGGCGATGGTCTTGCCCTTCAGGTCGCGCACGCCGCGCATGGCGGCATCGTCGCGCACCACGATGTGGACCAGTTCCGGATAGAGACTGCCCAGGGCGCGCAGGCCGGTGAACGGCCCTTGAGCCGCGAACGGCCCCTTGCCGTCGTAGGCCAGGCGCGCCGTGTCGGCCTGGGCCAGCGCGACCACCGCGTCGCCGCTGCGCAGCAGCGCGATGTTCTCGGCCCCGCCGCCGGTGATGAGCGGCGTCACCCGGATCTGCTGTTTGCGCGCCACGTCGCCCAGCGCGCGCGCGAACGCCACGTATTCGCCGCGGTCCGGGCCGCCGGCCAGCGGATAGCCCTGTTGCAGGCGGGCCAGCCGGCCATTGATGCGCGCCACCGAGCGTTCCAGCTCCTGCTGCACCACGTGCTGCGCGGTGCTGGAGGCGCTATACGAGACGGAATGGGTGATCTGGTCCAGCGTGTCCAGCAGCTGGCGAGTGACGGGCGGCGGCGCACCGGTATCCAGGTTGGGGGCTTCGGCGGCCTTGAAGCCGGCCGGGGTCACCAGCTTCCAGGCGTCGCCGTCCTTGCGGTAAATCGCGCTGGCGTGCGCGACGATGCGGTCGCCGGCCTGGTTGCCGCCGGATTTCACGCCGCTGATGCTGCGCGGGCCGGCGCCCAGCAGCGTGACCAGCGCGGCGGCGCCGGGCTGGTCCCAGGCGCCCAGGGTGACATTGCGGCCCAGGTCCAGCGCCACGTCGTAATAGACCACGCGGCGGGTTTCGCCGGCCGGGGCGCTGCTGTCGGAGGCCGAGCCCATGCGTTTGAGCTCCGCCACGCGGAACAGGTCCGCGCCATAGGCGGTGGTCAGGCTGCGTTCGACGTCGGCGCGCAGCGCGTCGGTGTCGGGCGCGCGGCCGCAGGCCGCCAGCAGCAGGCAGAGCGAGAGGATGATGAGGCGTTTGAACATGGTCACATCCCTCCCACGAACGGCAAGGAGATCAGCGAGGTCAGCACGATCACGTTCAGGATGTCGACCAGGAAGGCGCCGGTGACCGGCACCACGATGAAGGCTTCCGGCGCCGGGCCGTGGCGGCGCGTCAGCGCCTGCATGTTGGCGATGGCGGTGGCGGTCGCGCCCAGCGCGAAGCCGCAGAACGCGGCCGACATGATGGCCGCTTCGTAGTCGCGCTTGAGCATGCGGAACACGACCCAGGCCGCGTACAGCGCGCAGAACAGGGTCTGCACCGCCAGCATCAGCGCCAGCGGGCCGGCCAGGCGCGCCACGCTGGAGAGGTCCAGCGTCATCATCGTCATGCCCAGGAACAGCGACAGCGAGATCGTGCCGATGATTTCGGTGGCGCGGTCGTCCAGCTTCAGGCCCAGGCGCGCGCCGGCGTTGCGGATCAGCACGCCCGTGGCCAGGCACCACAGGAAGTTGGGCAGGCTGACCGGCGCGTCTTCCACCAGGGAGGCCAGGAAGCCGCCCGCCACCAGGCAGACGAAGGCCGCGGTCATGGACACGATGAACGAGCCCGCGGTCGGCGGCGGCGCGGCTTCGTTCAGGTCCGGGGCCTCGTGGCCGTCGCCCGGCGCGTGATCCAGGCTGCCCGCCAGCTTGTGGCGCCGCATGATCCATTCGGCCACCGGGCCACCCACCACGCCGCCCAGCACCAGGCCCAGGGTGGCGGACGTCATCGCCAGCGCCATGACGTCCTGGATATTGTTGAAGTCGGCGAAGCGCGTGGCGTAGGCCGCGCCCGTGCCGTGCCCGCCCACCAGGGTGATGGTGCCGCCCAGCAGGCCCATCAGCGGATGCAGGTCCAGCAGCCAGGCCATGCCCAGGCCCACCGCGTTCTGCAGCACCAGGAAGGGAATCAGGGCCAGCAGGAAGGCGATCAGCCGCGGGCCGCCCTTGGCCAGCAGTTTCAGGTTGGCGGTCAGGCCGATGCTGCCGAAGAACAGCAGCAGGAGCGTGGGCTTGATGCTGGTTTCCAGTGAGACAGAGACGTTGCCCCAGGTCGACAGCAGATAGGCCAGCACCGCGAACAGCAGGCCGCCCACGATGGGGTCGGGAATGCTGTAGCGGGCCAGGACGCCGATCCGGGTTGTCAGCACGCGGCCGATGACCAGGACGAGGCAGCATGCCAGCAGCGATTGAACGGGCGTAAGCGAGATCATAGGTACCTTTGCGCCCTGTCAGGGCACGGTGAACTTTCTGGCTATGGGGACCCTGCCGCCTCACACGGACTGCGGCTTATGTTACGTCCGCCGCGAAGGCGGTGTACATGGGGGCGGGCGGGGCCCGGCGTTGGGCCGGGCCGGCGGGGACCGTGGCTGACCGGGCAGCCGCGGCCGCGGCGGCTAGAGCGGAAACGCGCGCGACATGTATTGCGCGCGGGGGCCGTAGCCGGCCAGTTTTTCGGCCAGGCCGGCGCTGTCTGCGCTGACCGGGACGTAGCCGTGGCGTTGCCAATAGCCCACGGCGGATTCCAGGGAAACCAGGCTGGCCCGGCGCAAGCCGCCGGCCTGGGCGCCGTGCGCGCCGGCCTGGAGCAGGGCCTGGCCTACTCCCAGCCCCTGCGCCGACGGCGCCACGGCGCAGTCGTGCAGGAACCAGTGGTCGGCGCCGGCGGGCAGCGCCGCCAGCGTGACGTCCAGGGCAGGGGGCAGCCCGGCATCCCAGGGATAGGAAATCAGATAGCCCAGCAGTCCGCCGTCGGGGCCTGCCGGCGGCGCCGCTTGCGCCACCCAGCAGTGAGAGGGGGCCAGCGCCAGGCGGTTCTGGAAGAAACCGGCGCTTTCCAGCAGGAAACCGGGGTAGGCCAGGGTCTGGAGGACCAGGATGGCGTCCACGTCGCTGGCCTGCATGGGCCGGACTTGATATTGCATGACAACCCGCGAAAACAAAAACTTGGCCGCATTTTAACGATGCCGGGGACGGCCCCTGCTTTACAGGGATTCACAAACTGGGGACACAGCTTCACGCGACTTTATTTTTTTCGACTGTGCCGGCTCCTAGAATTTCCCTGGATTTCCCCAGCTTCCACGGCAATGGCGTATTTCACGAAATTTCAACGAGCCCCTACGCATACTGCTCGGCATAGTCCTGCAATCCGAGTCTAGAACCCCATGCACATCCAGTTCCGGTCCGATCCTGGCGCCACGCAATTGCTGACCAAGTCGCTTCCCGTCGAAGCGGTCTGGCCGGCGGCCGAGGCCAGCGTGCCGTACGACACCCGCGTGACTTGTGTCATTCCCTGCCTGAATGAATGCGAGAACCTGCGGGTGCTGCTGCCTTTGCTGCGCAACCGCCTGGAAGCGTTGTGCAGCAGCTGGGAAATCATTGTGGCCGACGACGGCAGCACGGACGGCACCGAAGCGCTGATGGCCGAATGGACCGAGCACGCCGGCTTTCGCTATGTGCAGCTGTCGCGCAACTTCGGCAAGGAAGCCGCGATCAGCGCCGGCCTGGAAGCTTCGACCGGCAACGCGGTGATCTGCCTGGACGCCGATCTGCAGCATCCGCCCGCGCTGATCGAGCAGATGCTGGCGCGCTGGGCCGCCGGCGCCGAAATGGTCTATGCCGTGCGCGCGACCCGCGCCGACGAATCCTGGGCCAAGCGCGCTGGCGCGCGCTGGTTCTACAAATTGCTCAGCGGCGCGCGCGGCGTGGACGTGCCTGCCCACGCCGGCGATTTCCGGCTGATGGACCGCAGCGTGGTGGACGCGCTGATCGCCCTGCCCGAACGCACCCGCTTCATGAAAGGCCTGTACGCTTGGGTCGGCTTCAAGAGCGAGCCCCTGACCTATACCCCCGACGAACGCATGCACGGCGACAGCCGCTTCAGCAGCATGCGCCTGTTCCGGCTGGCGCTGGACGGGCTGACCGCGTTCACGACCTGGCCGCTGCGGCTGGTCAGCCTGGTCGGCGTGGCTTTCGCCATGCTGGCGCTGGCGTATGCGGCCTACCTGGTCGGCGAATACCTGTTCTTCGGCAACGAGGTCTCGGGCTGGACGACCATCGTCACCGCAGTGCTGTTCTTCGCCGGCGTGAACCTGATTTCCCTGGGCGTGGTGGGCGAATACGTGTCGCGGATCTTCGATGAAGTGAAGGGCCGTCCCTTGTTTGTCGTGCGCCGCCGCCAGGGCAAGGCCTCCCAGCCGGGGCAAGGCCAGAACTGACATGTCCGCCACCACTTTCGGGGGGCGTTCCGATTGGACCCCGCCGGCGGGACGCTTCCTGCTCGCGATAGGCGCGTGGCTCGCCTTTCTGGCCTGGATCAGGCCGCTGACCCTGCCCGATGAAGGGCGCTATGCCGGCGTGGCCTGGGACATGCTGCGCAGCGGCTCGCATGCGGTGCCGCTACTGGACGGCATGCCGTATTTCCACAAGCCGCCGCTGTACTACTGGCTGACTGAACTGTCGTTTTCGGTGTTTGGCGTGCATCCCTGGGCGGCGCGCGTGCCTTCGTGGCTGGCCGCGTGGGGCGCGGCGGCGGCCCTGTACTGCTTCGTGCGGCGCTATCGCGACGCCTCGGCCGCCGCGCTGACGGTGCTGGTGCTTGCCACCATGCCGTTTTTCTACGGCGGCGCGCAGTTCGCGAACCTGGACATGCTGGTGGCCGGCATGATCACGCTGTGCGTGCTGGCCGCGGTGGATACGGTGCTGCGCGTCGAGCGCGGGGAAGCCTATCGCTGGATGTCGGTAACCGCTGGCGCGCTGGCCGCCGTGGCGGTGCTGGCCAAGGGTTTGATCGGCCTGGTGCTGCCGGGCGCGATCCTGTTGATCTGGATCGTGTGGGAGCGGCGCTGGCGCGGCCTGGCCGCGCTGCTCTGGCCGCCCGCGCTGCTGGTGTTCATCGCCGTGGCGGCGCCGTGGTTCGTGCTGATGCAGCTGCGTTATCCCGGTTTTTACGACTATTTCTTCGTCTACCAGCATTTCCAGCGCTTCGCGGCCAGCGGCTTCAACAATGCCCAGCCGTTCTGGTTCTACCTGCCGGTGGTCGTCGGCCTGAGCCTGCCCTGGTCGCTGTGGGGCGGTGGCATCCTGCGCAAGGCATTCTGGGAGGCGGGCCCGGCGCGTAGCTTGCGGCGCCTGGCGGTGGTGTGGTTCGCCGTCGTGATCGTGTTTTTTTCGCTGCCGCATTCCAAGCTGGTGGGCTATGTGCTGCCGGCGCTGGCGCCGTTGGCGTTGCTGCTGGCCGAGGTGATCCAGGGCGCCCGGCGCGCCGACGCCGAGTCGGCCGCGCGCCTGGTGCGCCTGAGCGCGGCGGTGGCGGCGGGAATCTGCGTCATCGCGGTCGGCATCGCCGCCAACAACGCGCGCGGCAGCGCCGGTCCGTTGGCCAAGGTGGTGCGGGAGCAGGCGCGGCCGGACGACATCTTCGTGTCGCTGCACACCTACCCCTTCGATCTGGCGCTCTACGCCCGGGCGCCGCACCCGGCCTGGGTGGTGGACGACTGGCTCAACCCCGAGGTGCCGGTACGCGACAACTGGCGCAAGGAGCTGTACGACGCAGCCAGGTTCGACCCGGCGACGGGCGAGCAGGTGCTGGTCAGTCCCGAGGAGTTCAACGCGCGGTTGTGCAAGGCGCCGGAAGGCGCCCGCTACTGGGTTTGGGGCACGGCCGCGGACAATCCGGCCTATTTGCCGCTGCAGGGCCTGGCGCCCGTGGTCAGCAGCGTGAAATATGTAATGTGGCGCGTCGACGTGAACGCGGGTCTCAGGCAGCGGGTTTGTGGCGGAACGCCCAGAGCCGGCTAGCGATGAAGGTCGCCACGGCGAGTCCCAGCAGGATCAGCGCCAGCAAGATGTCGTAACGGACGGTAGTGCTGTGCAGTAGCCAGGCGTAGGCGGCTTCGTTGATGATGAAGCCGGCTGCTGACACGAGAAAGAAACGGCGCGCTGCTACCGTCCAGGGAGTTTTGGAATGACGGAAGGTAAGCCGGTAGTGGCCAGTGAAGGACACGGCGAAAGCGACCAGCCAGCCGATCAGGTTGGCGGCCAGCGGCGGAATCCCGAAGGTCTCGACGCACCCCACGGCGACGGCCCAATGGGTGGCTGCGGCGGCGCATCCGACGGCGATAAAAGTGCTAACTTGTTGCAGCAGGGCGCGCATGAAAGCCGTGACGAAAATAATGAAATCAAAGGTATTGCGATGAGCAAACGAATAATCGTCTGCGGGGACGATTTTGGCATGAATGGCGACATCGATGAAGGCATGCTCGCGCTGGCCGGCATGGGCCGCCTGAGCGCGGTCAGCTGCCTGACGCTGGGTCCCACTTTCGCGGCGAACGCGGGACGTCTGGGGCTGCTGAACGTGGACATCGGCCTGCACGTGAACTTCACCGAAGCGCTTACGCCCGGCGCCGAAGCCATGCCGGCGTTGAACCGGCTGATCCTGAGCGCCTATGCGGGCAGGCTGGACGCGGCCTGGATCGATGCGCAGCTGGAGCGCCAGTTCGACGCCTTCGAAGCCGCGTTCGGCCGCGCGCCGGACTATGTCGACGGCCATCAGCATGTGCATCAGCTGCCCGGCATCCGCGCGCGCCTGTTGCTGTTGCTCAAGCGCCGCTACGGCAGCTGCATGCCGTGGCTGCGCCAGACGGCGCCGGGCATGCTGAGCGGCATTCCGCTGAAGGAAGCCTTCAAGGCGCACGTCATCGGCGCGCTGGGCTCGGCCGCGCTGGCGCGCGAGGCCGGCCGCGACGGCATGCGCACCAATCGCCGCATGTTGGGCGTGTACGGGTTCGAAGGCGGCAAGCGCCGCTACGCGGACCTGCTGCAGAACTGGCTGTTCAACGCGCGCGACGGCGATCTGCTGATGTGCCATCCCGCCATGGACTGCAAGGATGGCAGCCCCATGTCGCGCCAGCGCCGCGCCGAATTCGACGTGCTGGCCAGCCCCAAGCTGGGCGACTGGCTCAACGTCAACGGCGTGCACATCACGCGCCTGCCGGCCGGCACGCATGCAATGGCGGACGCGCCCAGGCTGGCGGGTTTGCGGCCCTAGGCCTGCGCCCCTAGGTTTGCGCTCCTAGGCCTGCGCCCCTAGCTCGCCGTCAGGCTTTGCAGCAGCCAGGCGCCCGCCGGTCCCAGCGCGCGGCGCCTGGACCACACGGCGTCGACCCGGATATGGCGCGGCCAGCCCGGCGCCTTCAGCTCCACCAGCTGATCCTGGCCGAAGCGCTGGATCATCCAGCGCGGCAATTCGGTCCAGCCAAACCCCCGGCTGGCCATTTCCAGCAGCATCAGATAGCCGGGCGCCGACCAGGTCGCATAGGCCGGCTCGGTGTCCTTGTCGCCCAGTTCATAGGTGCTCAGGCGCAGGGCGCGCTCGGATTTCAACTGGTCTTCCGTGACCTGGGGCAGCTGCGCCAGCGGATGGCCGCGTCCCACGCACAGCACGATCTCCGACAGCTCGGCCAGCGTCGCGTGCGCCACGTCGGGCGGATAGCTGTCCTGGGCGGCCATCAGGCCCAGATGGGCGCGCCCCTGCTGCACCAGCGCCACCACGTCCTCGTATTCCGCGATCAGGCATTCGAAGCGCAACGCCGGGTAGCGCTGGTCGATCTGGCTGAGCATGGTGTCGAAGGTCTCCGACTGGAAAGTATCGGACAGCACCACCGTCAGCCGCGGCTCCAGGCCTTCGGCCAGCTGGCTGGCGCTGCGGTTCAGCCTGTCGTTGGCGGCCAGTACCTGCAGGGCCTGGCCCAGCAGTACCTGGCCCGCCTCGGTCAGCGCGGGCTGCCGCTGGCTGCGGTCGAACAGCACGACGTTCAGGTCCACCTCCAGGTTGGCGATGGTTTCGCTGACGGTGGACTGGCTTTTGCCCAGCTTGCGGGCGGCAGCTGAAAACGTGCCTTCGGAGGCGACCTGGGCGAACGCCGCCAGGGATTCCAGGGAGTGGCGCATAGGGGGGCGGATCTCGATATGTATCGGTTTTTCCGATCAAAACCATCTTTATGGTAACGGAAATATCGTCGAAAATCGCTTCCACTTTGTAGCAACCGACCGCAGGTGGGTCATGACTCAAGCCAAAAAAACCCTCAAGGAACGTTTCCTTCACGCCTTTCTGTTCGAAATCATCGCCATCGGCCTGTGCGCCCCGGCGGCCGCCTGGGCCATGGGCAAGTCCCTGTTCGAAATGGGCGTGCTGACCGCGGTGATCGCCTGGATCGCGCTGGTCTGGAACATGATCTACAACGCAGGCTTTGACCGCATCGAGAACCGCATGGGCTGGACCCGCACGCTGCGGCTGCGCGTGGTGCACGCCTTCGGCTTCGAGTTGGGCCTGATCCTGATCGTGATTCCGCTGGCCGCCTGGTGGCTCGACATCAGCCTGTGGCAGGCCTTCGTGCTGGATATCGCGCTGGTGCTGTTCTATCTGCCCTACGCCTTCCTGTACAACCTGGCCTACGACCGCTCGCGCCCGAGGGTGTTGCAGTGGCTGGCCCGCGGCAAGGCGCAGGCCGAGCCGGCCGTCACGCGTCAATCACCTTGCGCGTGAACATCTCCAGGTAGTCCATCAGCGAGTCCGCGCCCTTGATGGCCGCGGACTCGTTGCCGGTGGCGATGCCCTGGGCCATCAGCATGTGGCGGCGCGCGCCTTCGGCGATGTCGCCCTCGTGCTGGTAGGCGTACCAGAAACGCCGGCACTGGATGATCAGCGGTGCCACCGCGTTCACGGCCGATGCGTTGCGACAGGCCTGGTGGCAGACATGATCCAGCAGCTGGTCGGCATGCATGTAGTCATCGAGATTGCCGCCCTCCGCGGCCCGGATCATCTGGGCCGCGCAATCCACGATCTGGGTGCGCTGCGCCGGCGTGGCGCGGCGCGCGGCGCTGGCGGCGATCAGCTGCTCCAGCGCCCGGCGGGTCTGGATCAGGTCCATGTGGTCCGTCAGCTGGATCATGGACACGCGCAGGCCGCGTCGCGGCTCCTGGCGTATCAGCCCGGCCGCCACCATGCGCAGCAGCGCCTCGCGCAGCGGCGTGCGGCCCAGGCCGGTCTTTTCCACCAGATCCGCTTCGACGACCGCGCTGCCGGGCTGCAATTGCAGCGTGGCGATCATGCTCTCGATCTGGTCGTAGGCGACATCGGCGGCGCGCCGTTTGGATTCTGCTGCTGCCATCAACTATTGTTTTCCTTCGTTTTGCGCCACTGCGCGTAGGCCAGCCATTCGCCGACGAAACCGCGCCGGAAGAACGACACGCACAATACGAAAATCAGTCCGATGACGATGGTGACGACGTCGCCCAGGGTGGCGAGGTAATTCTGCAAGCTGACGACCAGCGTTGCGCCCACCACCGGCCCCCATACCGTGCCGATGCCGCCCAGGAGCGTCATCAGCAGCACCTCGGTGGAGGTGGCGAGCGAAACGTCGTTCAATGCAACCAGCTGGAGCACCAGGGCCTTCAGCGAACCGGCCAGGCCGGCCACCGCGGCCGACAGCACGAAGGCCAGCAGCTTGCACCGGTCTGTATCGTAACCTAGCGATATGGCGCGCGGCGCGTTGTCCCGGATGGTCTTGAGCACCTGGCCGAAGGGCGAATGGATCACCCGGTAGACGAACAGGAAACCCAGCACGAAGACCGCCAGCGCGAAGTAATACATGTTGGTATCGACGCTCAGGTCCACCAGCCCCAGGAACTTGCCGCGCGGGATGCCCTGCATGCCGTCCTCGCCGCGGGTCCAGCCCACCTGCACTGCCATGAAGTACGCCACTTGCGACAGCGCCAGCGTGATCATCGCGAAGTAGATGCCGGTGCGCCGGATCGCCAGCCAGCCTATCGCGTAGCCGATGGCCGCGGCCATGGCCACGCCGCAGGCCATCGCGATCTCCGGCGGCAGGCCGCGCGCGCCGAACAGGATCATCATTTCGCCGGCCGCGTAGCCGGCCCAGCCGAAGAAGGCGGCATGGCCGAACGACACCAGGCCGGTAAAGCCGGTCAGCAGGTTGAAGGCCAGCGCGAACAGCGCGAAGCACAGCACCTTCATGACGAACACGGGGTAGACGATCTGCGGGAAGAGCGGCACCAGCAGGGCCGGCACCAGCAGCAGCGCCAGGATGCGGATCGAGGTGGGTATGCGCTGCACCTTATTTCTCCTTGCCGAACAGGCCGGCGGGGCGCGTCAGCAGAACGATGGCCATGACGATGAACACCACCACCGTCGAGGCTTCGGGATAGAACACTTTGGTCAGGCCTTCCAACAGGCCCAGCGCCAGCCCCGTGACGATGGCGCCCATGATGGAGCCCAGGCCGCCGATCACGACCACGGCGAAGACGATATTCAGCAGGTTCGAGCCCATCAGCGGATTGATCTGCATGACGGGCGCGGCCAGCACCCCAGCCACGCCGGCCAGCGCCACGCCGAAGCCGTAGGTCAGGGTGATCATCACCGGCACGTTGACGCCGAAGGCCTGCAACAGCTTGGGATTCTCGGTGCCGGCGCGCAGCATGGCGCCCAGCCGGGTGCGCTCGAACAGATACCAGGTCGCGAAGCACAGCGTCAGGGACGCCACCACCACGAAGGCGCGGTAGGCCGGCAGGAACATGAAGCCCAGGTCGTAGCCGCCCTGCAGGATCTCGGGCGGCTCATAGCCCACGCCGGAAATGCCATAGAAGTAGCGGAAGCCGCCTTCCATCATCAGCGCGATGCCGAAGGTCAATAGCAGGCCGTACAGGTGGTCCAGGTGATAGAGCCGCTTGAGCAGCGTCTTCTCGATCACCACGCCCACCAGCCCCACCAGCAGCGGCGCCAGAATCAGCGCGGCCCAGAAATTGACCTGCACGCCTGGCCCCAGCAGCTGCGGCAGCTGCGTGAAGCCGATCCAGGCCAGGAACGCCGCCATCATGAACTGGGCGCCGTGCGTGAAATTGACGATGTTGAGCAGGCCGAAGATGATGGCCAGCCCCATGCTCAGGATGGCGTAGAAGCAGCCGTTGATCAGCCCGACCAGCAGTTGGGCGAGCAAGGCGGAAAGCGAGATGTCGAACATAGTAGGCGGCGGGCGGACAAAGGTCGCGTCGGTTTCCAGGAAGCCCGCGGCGGCGCGCGGCGGGCAGGGCAGCCGGCGCCGGACGCGGGGCGTCCGGCGCGTCGCGGCCTCAGGACTTGTTCAACGGGCACGCGGCCTGCGGTTTCGGGAACACGTCCTCGCCCTTGAGCACGGACTTCACGTGGTAGTAGTCCCAGGGCGCCTTGGACTCGTTGGGCGCCTTCACCTGCAGCAGCAGCATGTCATGCACCAGCGCGCCATCGGCGCGCAGCTTGCCGTTGCGGATCACGGCGTCGTTGATGGTCATCTCGCGCAGCTTGGCCATCACCGCCGGCGCGTCGTCGGTGCCGGCGGCTTCGATCGCCTTCAGATAGGACAGCGTGGCCGAATACACCCCGGCCTGCGAAGCGGTCGGCATCTTCTTGGCCTTTTCAAAGAACTTCTTGGCCCAGGCGCGCGAGGCGTCGTCGTAGTCCCAGTAGAAGGCTTCGGTCAGGTACATGCCCTGCGCCTTGGCCAGGCCCATGCTGTGCACGTCCGAGATATAGGTCAGCAGCGGCGCCACGATCTGCTTCTTGTTGATGCCGAACTCGTTGGCCTGCTTGACGGCGTTGACCGTGTCGTTGCCGGCGTTGGCCAGCGCGATGACGTCCGCCTTCGACGTCTGCGCTTTCAGCAGGAACGAGGAAAAGTCGTTGCCGGGGAAGGGATGGCGCGACACGCCCACCACGCTGCCGCCGTTTTCCTGGATGACCTCGGTCGCGTCCTTTTCCAGCGAATGGCCGAAGGTGTAGTCGGCGGTGATGAAGTACCAGGTCTTCTTGCCTTCCTTGACCAGCGCGCGCGCCGTGCCGGCGGCCAGCGCGTAGGTGTTGGTGGTCCACTGGGCATTCAAGGGCGAGCATTTCTCGCCCAGGATCGCGGTGGACAGGCCGGCCGACGGCATGGTCACGCGGTTCTTCTGCTTGGCGATTTCCATCACGGCCAGTGCGGTCGACGCGGTGGGGAAGTCGGTGATCATGTCGACCTTGCCCTGGTCGAACCATTCGCGCGCCAGGTTGGCGGCCACGTCGGGCTTGTTCTGGTGGTCGGCCGAGACCACTTCCACCGGCTTGCCCAGGACCTTGTTGCCCATCTCTTCGGCGGCCATGCGGGCCGCGATCACGGAGCCGTTGCCGGCCAGGTCGGAATACACGCCGGACAGGTCGGTCAGCACGCCGATCTTGACGACGTCGTCGCTGATCTTGGTCTGGGCCTGGGCGGCGCCGATCATGCCGAGGGCGAACAGCGCCGCTGAGATTCGATTCAATTTCATCTGACTACGCTCCGTGTAGGAAGGGGGACTGCGGTCGGAAGGAATGTGGCTGCAAAACTCAAATGCCGAGCAGGGCGTTTAGCCTGTCCTGCGATTGCTGGACCTCGGCGCGGTCTATCACCGCCACGACCTGGCCGTGCTCGATGACGTAATGGCGGTCGGCCAGGTGCTGGGCGAAGCGGAAGTTCTGCTCGACCAGCACGGTGGTGTAGCCGCGTTCTTTCAGTTGCCGGATCACGCGGCCCAGCGACTGCACGATGACCGGGGCCAGGCCTTCGGTGATTTCGTCCAGCAGCAGCAGGCGGGCGCCGGTGCGCAAGATGCGCGCCATCGCCAGCATCTGCTGTTCGCCGCCCGACAGGCGCGTGCCGGGGCTGTGGGCGCGCTCTTTCAGGTTGGGGAACATGTCGTAGATCTCCGCCACCGACATGCCGTCCGGCCCTACCGAGGGCAGCAGCATGAGGTTTTCCTCGGCGCTCAGCGACGCGTAGATGCCGCGCTCTTCGGGGCAATAGCCGATGCCGCGGCGCGCGATCTTGTGGGGCGGCAGGCTGACGGTTTCCTGCCCCTGGATCTTGATCGAGCCGCTGCGCCGGCCCACCAGGCCCAGGATGGACTTCAGCGTCGAGCTGCGGCCCGCGCCGTTCCTGCCCAGCAGGGTTACGCATTCGCCCGGCTTCACGTCCAGGTCGATGCCGTGCAGGATGTGCGATTCGCCGTACCAGGCGTGCAGGTTGCGGATCTCCAGCATGTTGCCGGAGGCGGCTTCATTCATCTTCGGCTCCCATGTAGGCTTCGCGCACCGCCGGGTTTTCAGAGACGGTGGCGTAGGGGCCTTCGGCCAGGATTTCGCCCCGTTGCAGAACGGTGATGGTGTCGGAGATGTCCGCCACCACTTTCATGTTGTGTTCGACCATGAGGATGGTGCGGCCGGCGGACACCTGCTTGATCAGGTGCTTGACCCGGTCCACGTCCTCGTGGCCCATGCCCTGGGTGGGTTCGTCCAGCAGCAGCAGTTCGGGTTCGAGCGCCAGCGTGGTGGCGATTTCCAGCGTGCGCTTGCGGCCATAGGGCAGGTCGCCCGCGGCCACGTCCAGGTGCGTGCGCAGGCCGACCTGGTCCAGCAGTTCCTCGACGCGGTGATGCAGGCTTTCCAGCGTGCGCTCCGAACGCCAGAAGCAATAGTCCACGCCCAGCTTGCGTTGCAGGGCCACGCGCACGTTCTCGCGCACCGACAACTGCGGAAACACGGCCGAGATCTGGAACGAGCGCACGATGCCGCGGCGCGCGGTCTGCGCGGGGCGTTCCTGCGTGATGTCGACGCCGTCGTACAGGATCTCGCCGCGCGTCGGGATGTGGAACTTGGTCAGCAGGTTGAAGAAGGTGGTCTTGCCCGCGCCGTTGGGGCCGATGAGCGCGTGGATCGCGCCGCGGCGCACGCTCATGTCGACGTTGTTGACCGCCACGAAGCCGCGGAATTCCTTGGTCAGGCCCCGGGTCTGAAGAATGATGTCGCTTTGCATGATGTCCGTTGGGCTTGCAGGGGACAGGCCCTGGCGCGTCGCGGCCCCGCCACGCGCCAGAGGGTTCGTGCTTCTTCCGGAGCCCGGCCTTACTTCGACTGGTACTGCGCGGGGCGCTTGGCCAGCGAGGCCTGGATGATGGCGGCGCAGCGTTCGCGTTCGGCGCCGGCCAGCGGCAGGCGGGGGCGGCGCACGTGCTCGTTGCCCACGCCGGCCAGGGTTTCGGCCAGCTTGATGTTCTGCACCAGCTTGGTCGAGACATCCAGGTGCAGGAGCGGCGTGAACCATTGGTACAGCGCCAGCGCTTCCTGCCACTTGCCGGCCTTCATCAGGTCGTACAGGGCCACGGTTTCACGCGGGAAGGCGGTGACCAACCCGGCCAGCAGGCCATCCGCGCCCAGCGCCAGCGCCTCGAACGACAGATCGTCCACGCCGATGAACAGCTGGTAGCGGGTGCCCAGCGCGTTGCGCAGGTCGGTCAGGCGGCGCACGTCGTCGCTGCTTTCCTTGATGGCCACCAGCCACTTGCAGTCGGCCAGCTCGGCCATGTGCTCGGGCTTCAGGTCCACGCGGTAGGCGACGGGGTTGTTGTAGATCATGCAGGGCTTCTGCGCCGCTTCGGCCATGGTGCGGATGCTCTGCATCGCTTCGCGCGAATCCGCCACGTAGATCAGCGAAGGCATCAGCATGAAGCCGTCCACGCCCAGTTCCACGGCGGCCTTGATGAAGCGCAGCGCTTCGCGGGTGCTGGTCTCGGACACGTTGGCCAGGACGGGGATGCGGCCGGCGCTGACTTCCACCGCGCAGCGCGTCACTTCCAGCTTTTCTTCCAGGGTCAGGGTGCTGGCTTCGCCCAGCGAGCCGCAGGTGACCAGGCCATGTACGCCGTTGTCGATCAGGAAGCCGAAGTGCTTGCGCATGGCCTCGAAGTCGAGGGTCTCGTCGGCATGGAACTTACTGGTTACGGCAGGAAAGACGCCCTGCCAATGCACGTTACTCAACTGGCTTCTCCTCAAGATGCCGTCGCTTCAATGGCGGAGCGGCGAGCAGGTGCAAAGTCTAATATCCTGTAAATATATTTAGAAGATATTTTGATTTGGGGGTTTCCCGAGGCGGGTCAACCCGGAGGCGGGGACAAGCCGATGGGCGATTTCAGGGGAGGAGCGGGCAGCGTGCGCCTTGCGCGCACGGGCAGGGCAGGCGTCGTGCTTGCCGGCAGCCGTAGAGAGGTCGGATGGAACCGAGGGAAAGAGGCAGCCCCGGCCGGGCTGACGGGCTGACGGACTGCGGAGGCTAGCCCGCCTTGCGCGGGTAGGCGCGGCTGGCGTCGCGCATGAAGGTCTTCACGGCGGTTTCGTATTGCGCGCCGCTGCGGAAGGCGCCCGAATGCGAGGCGCCTTCGATCTTGACCAGCCGCTTGAGCTCGGGCGCGACGTTGTTGGCGGCGGCGTAGAGCTCGTCGCTCATGGTGTGCGGCACCACGCGGTCGGCGGTGCCGTGCATGAACAGCATGGGCGTGCGCATGCGGGCCAGCTTGTCGACCGAGGCGAAGGGCTGGGTGACCAGCAGGCTGGCGCCCGGCACCTTGCCCCAGCGCATCGTGGCCAGCATCGCGCCGATGCTGGTGAAGCTGGATTCCACGATCAGGCCGGCGAATGCCGGCTGGTCGGAGCGTGCGGCCAGGTCGATGGCGATCGCCCCGCCCAGGCTGTGACCATAGACGAAGCGGCGCGACGGATCGGGCTGGATCCGGGCCAGTTCCTTCAGCCCGGCCGTGGCGTCCTCCAGCGCGCTTTCCTCGGACGGCAGGCGCGGCGTGGAAGCGCCGAAACCACGGTAGTCGATGGCCAGCACGGAATAGCCCATGCGGGTCCAGCCGTCGATGCGGAAGGCGCTGCCGTTCAGGTTCCAGCGCGCGCCGTGCAGGTACAGCACGGTGGGCGCGCCCGCCTGCGGGCTTTGCCAGTACCAGGCGCGCACCTTGTCGCCGCCTGCCAGCGTCAGGTCGTAGACCTGGGTGCCGGCCGCCGGTTCGCGCCACCAGGTCTGCGGTTCGGACTGGGGCGAGAAGATGGTCTGGCGCTGCCAGGAATCGAGCTGGGTGCAGCCCACGACGCTGGCGCCGGCCAGCAGGGCGACGGCGAACAGGCGGCGGGGCGAGAGGCGGGGGGATAGGCGGGAAAGGGCGGGCATGGGATATCTGACCCAGGCAGGGCGGCTGGGTTCCGGCATCAGCTTACTTCGGGATGGACTTCGCGGGTCAGGGCCAGCCAGGCCTGGGCGGCGTGCGACAGATAGCCGCCGCGGCGCCACACCTGCACCATTTCCCAGTCCGTGCCGGCATCGCGCAACGGCACGCGCGCCACGCCCGCGTGCAGTTCCTCGCGGGCCTTCAGGCGCGGCAGGAAGGCCACGCCCAGGCCAGCCGCCACCAGCGCCACGATGAAGTCGATCTGGCCGCTGCGCGCGGCGATGGCAGGGGCGAAGCCGGCGCGCTGGCAGGCGTCGTGCAGGATGCGGTTCAGAGCAAAACCCGTCTCGAACAGGATGAAGGGCGAGTCCCGCAACTCCAGCAGCCCCACGCTCTCGGCGCGCGCCTTGGGGTGGTCGGCGGGCATCAGCGCCACTAGTGGCTCGCGCGCCACCGGCTGCCACTCGAAGATGTCGGGCACCGGCTTGAGCGACGCGGCCAGCTCGATCTCGCCGGCCATCACCATTTCCTCCAGGCGCCGGCTGCCGTGCTCCACCAGGCTGATCTCGACCTGCGGGTAGCGGCAGCGGAAGCGCGCGAACATCGGCGCGAACAAGGTACTGCTGCCCAGCGGCGGCAAGCCTAGTCGCAGCACGCCGCGCTTGAGTCCCTTCAGCTCGTCCAGCTCGGCGTAGAGGTCGTCGCGCTGCGCCAGCATGGCCACGGCGCGGCGGTAGACGATCTCGCCCGCGGCCGTCAGCCGCATGGGCTGGGCGTGGCGGTCCAGCAACGGCATGCCCAGCTCGTCCTCCAGCTGGCGCACGGCCTTGCTCACGGTGGGCTGGGTGGCGAAGACGGCCTTGGCTGCCTGGGAAAAACCGCCCTGGCGGACCACCTCGACCAGGGCGCGCAGGGGGCGCAGTTCCATGGGTATGCCTATTCGGAATAGGTTGAATTCATCGAATTCATTTTATCTATGGGGCGCGCGGGCGTAAAACATCCACTTGCCGCAGGAAATCCTTTCAATGCTTCCCCCACGCCTCACCCTGGTCCTACGCAGCGCGCTGCGCCGCAGCCGCGTGCTGCAGATCTGCCTCATCGTTCTTTTTTCCTTGCTGGGCCAGGCGCTGGCCCAATTGCTGGGCCTGCCCGTGCCGGGCGGCGTCATCGGCATGGCGCTGGTGCTGCTTCTGCTGGCCACCCGTCGCCTGCGCGTGCGCAACGTGCACCGCGGCGCCAGTTGGCTGCTGGGCGAAATGCTGCTGTTCTTCGTCCCCGCCGTCATGTCGCTGCTGGATCACCGCGAATTCCTGGGCGTGCTGGGGCTGAAGCTGCTGGCCGTCATCCTGCTGGGCACGGCCCTGGTGATGACCGGCACGGCTCTTACCATCGATCTTTGCTACCGCTGGATGAACCGCCATGCGGGCTGATTTCAACCTGCTGTTCTGGCCCGCCGCGACCGTGCTGGCCTACATCTGCGCGCGCCTGCTGTACCGGCGCTACGCCTATTGGTGCACCTCGACGCTGGTGGTGGCGCCGGCGCTGCTGCTGGCGCTGGCCATCGCGTTGCACACCGGCTACCGGGACTACATGGCGGGTTCGCACTGGCTGATGGCGATGCTGGGGCCGGTCATTGTGGCGTTCGCGCTGCCGCTGTACGAGCAGCGCGCCTTGATCCGCCGTTACTGGCCCGTGCTGGTGGCGGGCGTGGCGGTGGGCAGTCTCATCGCGGGCGTCAGCGCCTGGATGCTGGGCAGCCTGCTGGGCTTGCCGTCCGACCTGCGCCTGAGCCTGCTGCCGCGTTCCGTGGCCACGCCGTTCGCCGTGGCGGTGTCGTCACACGTGGGCGGCGTGCCCGACCTGACTGCGGTGTTCGTGATCGTCACCGGGGTGTTCGGCGCGGCCATCGGCCAATTGATGCGGCGCTGGCTGCCGCTGCGCTCGTCGCTGGCGCGCGGCGCGCTGTTCGGCATGGGCGCGCATGGCGCAGGAACGGCCAAGGCCCGCGAGCTGGCGGCCGACGAGGGCGCCGTCGCGGGCCTGGTGATGGTGATGGCGGGCCTGTTCAACGTGCTGGTCACGCCCGCGGTGGTGGTAGGGCTGCTGGCCTGAGGCGCGCGTCAGTGCAGCATGTCCAGCGCCACCGGGTATAGCGAGGCCACCAGCAGCAGCGCCATGCCCACATTGAAGGCGCGGATCGCCCAGGGCTTGTGCAGCACGCGGCGCAGCGCGGTGCCAAAGGTCACCCAGACGCCGATGCTGGGCAGGTTGACGACGCCGCAGACGATCGTGGCGATGACCAGGTTGGCGAAGAAGCTGTTCTGCGGCGTGTAGGTCGCGACCACGCCCACGGCCATCACCCAGGCCTTGGGGTTGACCCACTGGAAGGCTGCGGCCTGCAGGAAGGTGAAGGGCTTGCCGCGCGCTTCGCCTTCGTCCATGCCGCCTGAATTCGCGATCTTCCAGGCCAGGTACAGCAGATAGGCGGCGCCGGCGTACTTCAGCACGGTGTACAGCTGCGGCACCTGCTGGAATACCGAACCCAGCCCGACGCCCACCAGGAAGATCATGAAGGTGAAGCCCAGGTTCACGCCCAGCAGGTGCGGCATGCTGCGCTTGAATCCGAAATTCAGGCCCGACGAAGCCAGCATCACGTTGTTCGGCCCGGGGGTGATCGAACTGACCAGCGCGAACATCGCCAGCGGACCCAGCAGGGACAGGGACATCAGGGGCACGTCGGCCCAGTTGGAGGGAAGCAGATTCATATTCGGGTCCTGACCATGGCAGGGGCTAGTCGCCCACCCACTGTTGCGGGTTTCGGGTAATGCTGTCACTCTACGCATAGTTATCGGTACAGTACCGGTACACTTTTGCATATCACCTTAACCACTGGCCTGGTGAAATCCCCATGACAGTTGCTTCCGCCCACTCCCCCTCCATGCCCTGGCAACCCGTGCGCCAGGCCGACGCCACCCTGGTGGCGCAGCTGGCCGACGGGCTGGCGCGTCGCATCGACGAGCAGGGCCTGCGGCCCGGCACGCGGCTGCCGTCGATCCGGAAAATGGCGGAACAGTCGGGCGTCAGCCGTTTCACGGTGGTGGAGGCCTATGACAGGCTGGTGGCGCGCGGCCTGGTGCAATCGCGCCGCGGCGCGGGATTCTTCGTGCGGGCGCGCAGCGGCCAGTTGGCGCCCGCCGCCAGCGCGGCGCCCGCGGCCCCCGCAGCGCCGGCCCGGATCGACGTGGCCTGGCTGCTGCGCAGCATGTTCCGCGAGAGCAATGCGCTGGGTATGCCCGGCGGCGCGGGGCTGCTGCCGCCCGACTGGCTGGATCCCGAAATGGTGGCGGGGGCGGTGCGCGCCGTGGGGCGTTCCGTGCGCGGGCAGCTTGTCAGCTACGGCCATCCCCAGGGCTTCGCGCCGCTGCGCCAGCAGATTGCCGCCTTCCTGCAGAACGACGGCGTGCCGGCGCATCCGGAGCGCAACCTGCTCACGACCAACGGCGTCACGCACGCGCTGGACCTGATTGCGCGGCACCTGGTCAAGTCGGGCGACACCGTGCTGGTCGAAGATCCGGCCTGGTTCGTCATCTTCGGCCGGCTGGCCGCCTTCGGCGCGCGCCTGATCGGCGTGCCGCGCGGGCCGGACGGCCCCGATACGGCGCTGCTGGAGCAACTGGCGGCCGAGCACAAGCCCAAGCTCTTCATCGTCAACAGCGCGGTGCACAACCCCACCGGCCACACGCTGTCGGCGGGCGCGGCCTACGACATCCTGCGGATCGCCGAGAGGCACGATTTCCTGGTGGTCGAGGACGACACCTACGGCGAGCTGCATCCCGGCGGCGCCATGAAGCTGGCCGCGCTGGACCGCCTGAAGCGCGTGATCCTGGTGGGCGGCTATTCCAAGATGCTGGCGGCCAGCCTGCGCGTGGGCTATCTGGCGGCCAATCCCGAAATCCTGCAGAAACTGGGCGACTTGAAAATGCTGGCCGGCCTGACCTCGCCCGAGCTGGGCGAGCGGGTCATCCACCGCGTGCTGATGGAAGGGCAGTACCGCAGGCATATCGAGCGCGTGCGCCTGCGGGTGGACGACGCGCGCCAACGCTGCCTGAAGGGCCTGCAGAAGCTGGGGCTGAAGGTGCATCACGAGCCGCACGCGGGCATGTTCGTCTGGGCCGACTATGGCCGCGATACCGAGGCGCTGGCGCGGCTGGCGGCCGACCATGGCATGCTGCTCGCGCCCGGCACGCTGTTTTCGCCGTCGCAGGCGCCGTCGACCATGCTGCGCTTCTCGGTCACCATTGCCGATCACCGGGGCGTCTGGGCCGATCTGGAAAAAATCTTCGCGCAAAACGCCTCCAGCAATTAATAATAGAGAGCTATATCGTTGAAGCCATTGAAGGAATCGCCATGTCCGCACCCATCAAGCCCCTGACCCAGAATTTCGCCGTCGCGCCGCAGCTCGGCCCGGACGACATGGCGGACGTCGCCGCCGCCGGCTACAAGAGCGTCATCATCAACCGTCCCGATTTCGAGGGCGGCCCGGACCAGCCCACCGCCGCGGACGTGTCCAAGGCCGCGCTGGCCGCCGGCCTGCAGATCGAGTACCAGCCCGTGGTGGGCAGCGCCATGACCGCTGCCGACGTGGTGCGCTTCGCCGAACTGCTGCGTACCCTGCCGGGCCCCGTGCTGGCGTACTGCCGCACCGGCACCCGCTGCACCAATCTGTTCGCCGCCGCCCAGCAGCTGGGCTGAAGGTATCCTTGACGCCGGTCAAGGCGCGCCGGGCTTGGTTGATGTGAACCTGGCGCGTTTCCGGTAGCATGGAGATACCCCCTTACAGACAGGAGCAGGCAAGATGTTCAAGAAGATCCTGATTCCCACCGACGGTTCGCCGCTGTCCGCACAAGCCGCCAACGCCGGTATTTGCTTCGCGCGTTCCGTGGGTGCTGAAGTCGTCGCGCTCTACGTGACGCAGCCCTTCGCCGCCACCATCGGCTTCGACGGCATGGCCGCTGCCTACGCCATCACCGACGAAGACTACGAAAAGGCCTCCGCCGAGCAGGCCGACAAGTACCTCAAGCAGATCACCGACCGCGCCGACACCGCCGGCGTGAAGTGCGAGTCGCGCGCCGTGTCGAACTTCAACGTCGCCGACGGCATCGTGCAAGCCGCCGCCGACGCCGGCTGCGACCTGATCTTCATCGGCAGCCACGGCCGCAGCGGCCTGTCGCGCCTGCTGCTGGGCAGCGTCACGGCCAAGGTGCTGTCGCTGGCCAGCACCGCTGTGCTGGTGTACCGCGTCAAGGAAGAAAAGAAGTAGCCTGCCCGCATCGGCCGCCGCGGCAAGCTCCACGGAGCTGCCCCAGGCCGGTGCATGGCTACCGAGCCCCTCCTGCTGGAGGGGCTTTTTTTTTATCCTTGGCCCTTGCAGGGACTAGGCTTGTTTCTTATCGCGCCGCGCGTAATATTTGTGGATCAGTGCGGGCGCGCTTTCGCCACTCTCAAGCACACTACGCGGCATGGCGCCCGCCGCGGCAAGGCCCGGTCGGGCTTGCCGCCCACACCCGGTAGTTCACTGCAAGGGAAGAGGCCATGACTCGCAAGACGCGTATCGAGCTATACCGCAACATCGGCATCAGTGCCCACATCGACGCGGGCAAAACGACGACCACCGAGCGCATCCTCTTCTATACCGGCATTACCCACAAGATCGGCGAGGTGCACGACGGCGCCGCCGTGATGGACTGGATGGAGCAGGAACAGGAGCGCGGCATCACCATCACGTCCGCCGCCACCACCGCCTTCTGGAAGGGCATGGCGGGCAATTACCCCGAACACCGCATCAACATCATCGATACCCCGGGCCACGTCGACTTCACCATCGAGGTCGAACGTTCCATGCGCGTGCTGGACGGCGCGGTCATGGTCTATGACGCCGTGGGCGGCGTGCAGCCGCAGTCCGAAACCGTCTGGCGCCAGGCCAACAAGTACAAGGTGCCGCGCCTGGCCTTCGTCAACAAGATGGACCGGGTCGGCGCGGACTTCCTGCGCGTGCAGCGCCAGATCGCCGAGCGCCTGAAGGGCGACGCCGCGCCCATCCAGCTGCCGGTGGGCGCCGAAGACCATTTCGAAGGCGTAATCGACCTGGTCAAGATGAAGGCCATCATCTGGGACGAGGCCAGCCAGGGCGTGCGCTTCGAGTACCGCGACATTCCCGCCGCCATGCAGGAGCAGGCGCAGGAATGGCACGACAAGATGGTGGAGAAGGCCGCCGAGGCCAATGAAACCCTGCTGGAAAAATACCTCTCGGGCGAACCGCTGACCGAGGACGAAATCAAGCAGGGCTTGCGTGCGCGCACGATCGCCAACGAAATCGTGCCCATGCTCTGTGGCAGCGCCTTCAAGAACAAGGGCGTGCAAGCCATGCTGGACGCGGTCATCGATTACATGCCTTCGCCGGTGGACGTGCCCGCCATCAAGGGGCATGACCAGCGCGACCATGAAATCGAACGCCATCCGACCGATAGCGAGCCGTTCTCGGCGCTGGCCTTCAAGATCATGACCGACCCCTTCGTCGGCCAGCTGGTGTTCTTCCGTGTCTATTCCGGCGTGGTGAAGTCGGGCGATTCGGTCTTCAACCCCATCAAGGAAAAACGCGAACGGCTGGGCCGCATCCTGCAGATGCATGCCAACGAGCGGCGCGAGATTACCGAGGTCTATGCGGGCGACATCGCCGCGGCCGTGGGCATCAAGGACGTCACCACCGGCGACACGCTGACCGATCCGGCCCACGTGATCATCCTGGAACGCATGGTCTTCCCCGAGCCCGTCATTTCGCAGGCGGTGGAACCCAAGACCAAGGCCGACCAGGAAAAAATGGGCATCGCGCTGGGCCGCCTGGCGCAAGAGGATCCGTCCTTCCGCGTGCGCACCGACGAAGAATCCGGCCAGACCATCATCTCCGGCATGGGCGAGCTGCACCTGGAAATCCTGGTGGACCGCATGAAGCGCGAGTTCGGCGTCGAGGCCACGGTGGGCAAGCCCCAGGTCGCGTACCGCGAGACCATACGCAAGACCTGCAACGAAGTGGAAGGCAAGTTCGTCAAGCAGTCCGGCGGCCGCGGCCAGTATGGCCACGTGGTGCTCAAGCTGGAACCGCAGGAACCCGGCAAAGGCTACGAATTCGTCGACGCCATCAAGGGCGGCGTGGTGCCGCGCGAGTTCATCCCGGCCGTCGACAAGGGTATACGCGAGGCGCTGAACGCGGGCGTGCTGGCGGGCTATCCAGTGGTGGACGTGAAGGCGACGTTGTTCTTCGGTTCGTACCACGACGTGGACTCGAACGAAAACGCCTTCAAGATGGCGGGCTCGATGGCCTTCAAGGAAGGCATGCGGCGCGCGGATCCGGTGCTGCTGGAGCCCATGATGCAGGTCGAGGTGGAAACGCCCGAGGACTTCACCGGCAACGTCATGGGCGACCTGTCCTCGCGGCGCGGCATGGTCCAGGGCATGGAGGACATCGCCGGGGGCGGCGGCAAGCTGGTGCGCGCCGAAGTGCCGCTGGCCGAAATGTTCGGCTATTCCACCAGCCTGCGGTCGCTGACCCAGGGGCGCGCGACCTACAGCATGGAGTTCAAGCACTATGCCGAGGCGCCGCGCCAGGTGGCGCAGGAAGTGATGGCGGCCCAGGGCACGGGCCGCTGAGCCTGCGCCGTGCGCGTCAGGCGGGGGCGGCTGCTGCGTTCCCCGCCGCGCGCATGCGCGACGAGGCCAGCTTCACGCCCAGCAGGATCATCACGAAGCCGTAGGCATGGAACAGCTGCGGGGCTTCACCCAGCAGCGGCCAGGCCAGCAGCGCGGCATAGACCGGTACCAGGAACATCGACAGCCCCGCCGTGGCCGGGCCGGCCTGGCTGATCAGCCGGCCGTACACGTAGTACGCGCCCAGGCTGGGCACCACCGCCAGGAACAGCAGCACCGCTGCCAGGCGCGGATCGCCCCAGGGCGGCATCGCGCCGGCCGCGGTTTCGATGGCGGCAAAGGGCGCCAGGGCCAGCACTCCGCCCAGCATCATGGTCGCCAGCCGGGCGCTGTCGGGCACCGCCGGCAGGCTCAGGCGCTTTTGCAGCACGGTGTAGAAGGCCCAGCCGGTGGCGGCCAGCAGCACCCACAGGTCGCCCTGGCCGAAGGCCAGCCGCGCCAGGACTTGCGCGTCGCCGCGCGTCAGCACCACCAGCACGCCGCCCAGGGCCAGCGCCAGGCCCGCGCCGCGCAGGGCCGACAGCGGCTTGCGCCAGATCAGGGCTTCCAGCAGCGCCACCAGGATCGGGCTGCACGAGAAGATCAGGGCGATATTGGTGGCGCTGGTGCTCTGGGCACCGATGTATTGCGGCGCCACCGCGACCCCCATGCCCAGCACCGCCAGCGGCGCCAGCGAGGGCAGGGCGCGCCACAGCGTCCGGCGGTGCGCGCGCAAGGCGGGCGCGGCCAGCGGCAGCAGGATCAGCAGGGCGATCAGCCAGCGGCCGAAGGCCAGGAAGACGGGGGGAAGGTTGGCGTCGTGGGCCCAGCGGGCCGCCACCATATTGGAGGCGAATAGCGCCGGAGCGGTGAAAAGCATGGCCGTGCCGGACAGGCCCAGGCCGGTTCTTGCGGGTGCTGCTGCTGCGAGTGACATGGTTTCCTGCCGCGCGGATCGGCGCGCGGCGTGCTGCGTTGAAACTGCCGGCGTCTGCGCTGGGTTGTGCCGCAGCGTGGACGCCGAAATCGGACGGCCGGGATAGGCGGCGTCTTGCAGGAGAGTCTACGGGCAGGAAGGCAAAATAGGTTTCCTGATTCACGCCATATTTACGGAATGTGGAAAATATCTATCTTGTAAAATTCGATTTCTAAGAGATATTCTCCAGCATCTACGCCCGCCATGTCCTCTCCGCCCAAAATCGACGAAACCGACCGCAAGATCCTGCGCGCCCTGCGCGCGGACGGTCGCCTCACCAATCTGAAGCTGGCTGAACAGGTGGGGCTGTCGCCGACGCCTTGCTGGAACCGGGTCAAGGCGCTGGAAGAGGCGGGCGTGATCGAGGGCTACGCGGCCCTGCTGAACCAGAAGGCGCTGGGCCTGCCGGACACCGTCATGATCGAGGTGACGCTGGAGCACCACGACGACGATACGCTGGCGCGCTTCGGCGAGGAAATCACGCGGCTGCCGGAAGTAGTCGAGGCCTTTCTCGTGACGGGCGAATACGACTACCTGATCAAGGTGGCGGTCGCGGGCACCGAGGGCTACGAGGAATTCTTGCGCAAGCGGCTGTACAAGCTGCGCGGGGTGCGCCACAGCCGCTCCACTTTCGTGTTGCGGCGGCTGAAGCACACGCCGTCGGTCGAGCCCTGAGGGGCGCCTCTCAGGGGCGCTTCTCGGGGCACTTCTCAGAGGCACTTCTCAGGGGCACTTTTCAGGGGCACTTTTCAGGGGCGCCTCTTGGGCGCCCCTGTCCGGCCGTTTGCAGGCGAAGGGCTAGCTGGCGGGCGCTGACGCGCGGCGTGGGGCGGCGTCAGCCGCCGATGAACGTTTCGATCGCGCCGTTGAACGCGCGCGGATTGCCCAGGTTCATGCCGTGCGACGATCCGGTGATGGTGACGCGCTGCGCCTGCGGCAACCATTGCGATAGCGCGTCCAGCACGGCCGGGTAGGGCGAGGGGCTCAGGGCGCCGCCGATCAGCAGCGTCGGCAGCTTCAGCGTGCCGATCTGCGCGGGCGTCAGCGCTTCGGGCTTTTCCTCGGCCTGGCCGAACAGCGTGCCGACGTTGTCGCGCACCATGTCCTTGAACCAGGGCACCATGCGCTGCCAGGTGTCGGGGCCCGTCACGGTGTCGACGAACAGCGCCAGGCCCGCTTCCACCTCGCCGTCGCGGATGAGCGCCAGCGCGCGCTGGCGAAAGCCTCCGCGCAGGTCGTCGTCGCCGGGCAGGGGCAGGCCCGGGTCCGCCAGCGTCAGGCTGCGCAGCGCGCCGGGCTGTTGCAGCGCGGCTTGCAGCGCCACGCGGCCGCCGCGCGAATGGCCCACCAGATGGGCCGGACCGCCAGCCACGGTATCGATGAATTCCAGCACGTCGCTGGCGTGCTGCTCGATCGAGAAGCCGTCGCCCTCGCCGTCCCAGGTCTCGGGCCAGTAGCGGCGCAGGCACACCGCCAGCACGCGGAACGACTTGCCCAGCGGCGCCATCTGCGACTTCCAGTAGCGGCAGTCGGACAGGGAGCCGTGCACCAGCACCAGGGGCGCGCCGCTACCGTACTCGGTGTAGGACATGGCGTAGCCGCCGATCAGCGCGGTTTGCAGGGGCAGTACGGGTTCGGAACGCATGGGTGTCGTATGGGAAAGCCAGGTCCGCATTCTAGCCCGCAGGCGTCGCGTCCCGGCGCTGATAAACTCGTTTTCCGGATGTGCCGGCGCGCTGCCCGCGCCGATTCCCCAATTCAACGGAGTTGCCCCGATGTCCCCTGAGTCTCTTGCCGCCTTGCCCGAATCCGCCCAGCGCGTCGCCCGCCTGCTGCTGGAACTGGGGCATGACAAACCCGTGGTCGTCCTGCCGCAGACCGGCAAGACTTCGGCGGAAGCGGCGGCGGGGCTAGGCTGCGAAGTGGCGCAGATCGCCAAGTCCATCATCTTCCGCCGCGCCGCCGACGACGCGCCGGTGCTGGTAATCGCCAGCGGCGCGAACCGGGTGGACGAGGCCAAGGTGGCCTCGCAGGTGGGCGAACTGGCCAAGGCGGACGCGAAGTTCGTGCGCGACATGACCGGCTACGCGATCGGCGGCGTCTGCCCCATCGGCCACGCGGTCAAGCCGGTGATGCTGCTGGACGCGGACCTGTTCAACTACGACAGCCTGTGGGCGGCTGCTGGACATCCGCATGCGGTGTTCAACCTGACTCCGCGGCAACTGGCGGACATGACCGGAGCGCCGGTCGTGGACGTGGCGCTGCGCGCCTGAGGCCTGGTAGCGGCGCCCGCAATCAGCGCGGGTGCGCTTCCAGCCCGTCGATCAGCACCTGCCGCAGGCCGCGCGAGCAGGTTTCCACTCGCCCCTCCACCCCGTACACCGCCGCCAGCGAGGCCGGTGTGATCACGTCCGCCGGCAAGCCCGCGGCATGCAGCCGGCCGCCATGGATCATGACGGCCCGGTCGGCGTGCTGCAGCGCCACGTTCAGGTCGTGCAGCACGATGATGCTGATGAGGCCGTGTTCCTGAGTCTCCTGCCGCAGCAGCCGCATGACGTGGAACTGGTAATTCAGGTCCAGCGCCGACAGCGGTTCGTCCAGCAGCAGCACGCGCGGGTGCCGGATCAGCGCCTGCGCCAGTCCCACCAGCTGTTTCTGGCCGCCGGATAGTGAATCCAGGTACTGCAAGGCCAGATGGGCGATGCCCAGCCGCTCCAGCATCCGGTCTATGGCCTGCATGTCCACCGGCGTGGCCAGGCCGTCGCCGGCCTTGGCCGCCACCAGCACCGACTCGAACACGCGCAGATGCACGGCGGCGGGCAGGCCCTGGGGCAGATAGACCACGTGGCGGGCGCGTTCGCCGAAGCTCTGGCGCAGCAGGTCGCGGCCATCCAGCGCCACTGCGCCGGCGCGCGCGCGGACCAGGCCCGCCAGCGCCTTGAGCAGGGTGGATTTGCCGCTGCCGTTGGGGCCGAGCAGGGCGGTCACCTGACCCGCGGGCAGGTCGGGGATCGACAGTTCGTGCAGCACGTCCGCCCGCCCATAGCCGGCCGTCAGGCCTTGCACGGCCAGCGCGGAAGGAAGCGGGGCGTTGGACGTCGCGCTCATGGCATTTGCCGGCGCAGCACCACCGACGCAAAGAAGGGGATGCCGACCAGCGCGGTCACGATGCCCACCGGCACGATCACGCCCGGCACCAGGTTCTTGGAGGCGATCGAGGCCAGCGACAGGATCACCGCGCCCACCAGCGCGCTGCCCGGCAGGAAGAACCGGTGGTCCTCGCCGAACAGCCGCCGCGCGATGTGCGGCGCGACCAGTCCGATGAAGCCTATGGTTCCGACAAAGGCCACGGCCAGCGCCGACAGCAGGCTGACCCGCGCCAGCGCGGCGACGCGCACGCGGCGCACGTCCACGCCGAAGCTCGCGGCCCGGTCTTCGCCCAGCCGCAGCGCGGTCAGCTTCCACGATTGGCGCATGGCCAATGGCAGCGCCAGCGCGAAGGCTGCCGCCAGCACGGCCACGGTGGTCCAGCTGGAGCGCGACAGGCTGCCCATGGTCCAGAACACCAGATTCTGCAGCGCCTCGGCGCTGGCCATGAACTGCACCAGCGACACCAGGGCATTGAAGGTGAACAGCATGGCGATGCCGAACAGCACCACGCCGGAGGTGTTCATGCCGCCCCAACGGGTCACGGCATCCAGCATCAGCGCCGCCAACAGCGCGAACAGGAAGGCGTTGCCCGCCACCAGCCAGCCGACGGGCACGCCGGGCAGGCCCAGTTGCAGCACGATGGCCAGCGAGGCGCCGAAGGCGGCGGCCGACGACACGCCCAGCGTGAACGGGCTGGCCAGCGGGTTGTTCAGGATGGTCTGCATTTCGGCGCCGGCCATGCCTAGCGCCATGCCGACTAGCGCGGCCATCAGCGCGGACGGCAGGCGGATGTCCCACACGATCACCCGGGTGGTCGGATCGGCCGCGGACGGGGCGGTGAGCGTCTGCCATAGTTCGCGCCAGGGCAGGCCGGAGGGGCCCACGGTGAAGTCGATCAGCAGCGCAATGAAAAGCGCCGCCAGTAGCAGAGCGATAAGCCCTGCCCGGCGGCGCAGGATGTGCCGGTAAGCGGCAACCGCGCTTGCGGCTGGAGGCATTACTGCAGCAGCTGCAGGCGGCTCTTGGCCGTGCTGGCGGCCGGCGTGGTCGGGTAGTCGCGAACAATGCGCTGCAGCGTCGTCTTGGCGCCGGCGCGGTTGTTCATTTCGATCTGGCTGCCCGCGATGACCAGCAGGGCGTCGGGCGCGCGCGCATTGTCCGGGGCCTTCTGGACCATGGCGTTCAACTGCTCGATGGCACCCTTGAAGTCCTTCAGCGCATAGCGGCTGCTGCCCAGGTAGAACTGGGCGCTGGGCGCCAGCTGGCTGGCGGGATACAGGGCGGTGAACGCGGCCAGCGATTCGGACGCTTCCTTGTACTGGCCCTTGCGGAACAGGTCGATCGCGCCGTCATAGGCGGCCTGCTCCTGGGCGTCGCCCGCGGAGGCTCCCGGGGGATTCGCGCTGCCCGCGGCGCCGCCCGGCTTGGCGGACGGCTGCTGGCGCGACACCAGTTCCAGCTGGTCGCGCAACTGGGCGACTTCCTGTTGCAGGGCCTGGATCTGATCGGCCAGCTGCAGCTTGGCGCGCTGGCTTTGCTCGTTCTGCTGCTGCACCTGTTGGCGCAAATCCAGGATGGCCCGGCGGGCTTCATCGTCGGAGAAGGCGTGGGCGGGCGCCGCCAGGGCCGCAAACACCAGGCCGGTGGCCGCAATCAGAGGACGCAGGGACAGAACGTTATCGCGCATGAAAATTCCCGGATATAAAAGCAAACGTCGGGACGGCCGGTTGACCGTCCCGACGCGTGGTAGGGCTCTAGACTATACGAAAAGCTTAGCGGCGATAGACGATATCGGCGCGGCGGTTTTCCGCAAAGTCGGCTTCCGACGTGCCAGTCGCCTTCGGCTTTTCTTTACCGAAGCTGATGGTTTCGATCTGGTTGTCGCTGACGCCCAGCAGGGTCATCATGCGGCGCACGGCGTCGGCACGGCGCTGGCCCAGGGCCAGGTTGTATTCAGCGCCGCCGCGTTCGTCGGTGTTGCCTTCGATCTTGATGGTCTGCTGCTGATGCGAGGCCAGGTACTTGGCGTGGGTCTCGACCAAGCTGCGGTACTGGTCCGACACCGTGTAGCTGTCGAAGTCAAAGTACACCGAGCGCTGTTGCGCCAGGATGCTTTGGGGGTTAAAGGGATCAAGGATCTGGCCGGAGGCCGAGGATCCTTGGCCAGCGCCTCCGCCCTGACCCGCTTTATCGTCGAGAGGGACGGAGCTGCAAGCTGCCAGGGTGGCGGCCAGAGCGGCGATGGTTAGGCTTTTGGCAATGCGCGACTTCATGATAGTTCCTTTGCAAAGAGAGTCACACGTGTTATCGGGTAAATGGGCCCCAAGTCGGTTCACGTATTTCCCCGTTCAGTACCGAAAGCGTCTGCCGTACGCGGCCATCGCTCGAGACACCTGCAAGCACGCTACGGCCATTTTGGATGGCGGCGTAAAGGACTTGCATTCCATTTGGCGCAAAACTCGGGGACTGATCGTCACGACCATCAGTCAGCAAAGTCTCGGAGCCTGAGGACAGGTTCAACGATGCGATACGAAACGCGCCGTCGCGTCTTGCAACGTACAGTAGCGTCGATCCATCGGGGGAAATTCGGGGTGATATGTTGTAACCACCATTAAACGTGAGGCGGCGAGCTTCGCCACCACTCGAGCCGGTCTGATAGATTTGCGGCCCGCCGCTGCGGTCACTCGTAAAGATAATGGAAGCCCCGTCTGGCGTAAAGCTCGGTTCGGTGTCAATCCCGGGAGAACGCGTAACTCGCGTCGGATTCGAGCCGTCAGTCGCGCCAACGATGTAAATTTGCGACAAACCATCGCGGGTCAAAGCCACCGCCAGCTTGCTGCCATCGGGCGACCAGCCAGGTGCACTGTTGTTGCCTTTGAAGTTGGCGACAGGCGCGCGGGCGCTGGTTGCCAGATTGTGCACGTAGACGACAGGTTTGCCGGATTCGAAGCTCACATAGGCGAGCTTGGTGCCATCGGGCGACCAGGACGGCGAAATGATGGGCTCGCGCGAACGCAGGGCGACTTGCGGGTTCTGCCCGTCGGCGTCCGCCACCTGCAGTTCGTAGGTGGCGCCCTTCTTCAGCACGTACGCGATACGGGTCGAGAAGACGCCTTTAACGCCGGTGATCTTTTCGTAAATGCGGTCGGCGATCTGGTGGGCCACGCGACGCAGTTCCTGCTCGGTGCCCGAGAACGCCACGCCGTCCAGCTGGCTCTTCTTGACCGTGTCGGCCAGGCGGTAGCGGACGTCGTAGCGACCGTCGGCGCCGCGGACGATGCTGCCGTAGGCGATGAAGTCGGCGCCCTTGCCGCGCCAGTCATCATGCGCGATGGGGGAGTCCACGTTCAGGCCGGAGCCGGCGGCGTTGATCAGGCGGAACTGGCCCGTGCGGGTCAGGTCGGCGCGGATGACTTCGGCCAGGGCGCGGCCGTGGGTGTCATCGACGGCGAAATCGGCGATGGCCACGGGATACTGGGTGGCTCCGGTGCCGGAGATATCGACGCGCAGCTGCGCGTGGGCGGGCTTCATGGCCATCAGGCAGGCCAACGCCAGCATCAGCAGCCCGAGTCCATACGATCGCCAGAGAGCGAGGGGGGGTACTCGTCGGCTATAAGCGGGAGTCATATTCATCAATCTCCTGTCAATCATACATTCTGTACACAACGTCAATAATGGGTTCGTAGCGGCCCGTCGAGGGCTTCGGGAAGGGGTTGCAACGGCGGATACCGGTTTCGACCGCGCGGTCAAAGCCGGAGTTGCCGGAAGAACTGGTCAAGGTAACGCCATTGACCTTCCCGTCAGAACCTAACTGTACCCGGTATTGTGCCGTGGGATTTTCCGATCCGCTGCGGGGCGGGGGCGGATACGCCACCCCGGGTTGCACGCAGGCGCGGACCTTGGCTCCATAGCCGCTGTCGCGTCCGCCGCCCGCCTGGTTGCGGTCGGCCGTGCCGCCAGGGATGCCGGCGGCGCCCAGGGCGTCGTTGCGGAAGGCATCCTTCAGCGCCTTGTCGGCGGCGGCCTTCTTGGCGGCCTCTTCCTTGGCCTTCTTTTCGGCGGCAGCCTTGTCGGCCGCGGCTTTCTTCTCGGCGGCGGCCTTTTCGGCGGCCGCTTTTTCCTGGGCGGCTTTCTCGGCAGCAGCCTTGTCGGCGGCAGCCTTCTCCGCCGCGGCCTTCTTGGCGGCGTCGTCCTTGGCTTTCTTTTCCGCGGCAGCCTTGTCGGCGGCGGCCTTATCAGCAGCGGCCTTGTCCGCCGCAGCCTTCTCGGCGGCCTGGCGTTCCTGTTCGAGGCGCTTCTTTTCCTTCAGCTCGGCCTGCTTGCGCTCTTCGTCGAGGCGCGCCTTTTCCTTGGCGGCCTCGGCGGCCTGGCGTGCCTTTTCCTCTTGTTCGCGCTTCTTCTTGGCTTCCTGCAGCGCGATTTCGGGATCGACTTCCTCGGTCTTGGGCTGAACCTGGGGTTCAGGCTTGGGCGGAGGAGGCGGGGGCGGCGGCTCGGGCGCCTTTTCAGGCTCCGGTTCCGGCTTGGGCTCGGGCTTCGGCTCCGGCTTGGGCTGTTGCTTCTGGGGTTCGGGTTGGGGCGTGGGCGGCGGGGAGTCGGGCGAGTTGCCGTCTGCCCAGAGTTGCACCTGCACGGGGCCGGGGTTCTCCGAGCGCCAGTTCACGCCAAAGATCAAGACGATCAGCAGCAGCACGTGCACCGCCACGGCCAGAATCAATGCCTTCCGGTTGTCGTGGTTGGGCGGGGTGGCTGGCGGGCCGCTGCGGTGTCGAATAATGGGTGGCGTCATGAGCGTTGCATGCCGGCAGCGCCGGCGGAAGGCGTCGCGTTAGCGTTTTTTCGCGGGTGCGGGCTGGGAAGCGCCGCCGGCGGACTGATCCACCAACAGGCCCAGGCGGGTGATGCCGTTGGTGCGAAGCTCATCCATGACCTTCACGACCGTTTCATACGGCACCTTGCCGTCGGCGGCGATGACCACCGGCGTTTCCGCGGTAATGCGCGAACGCACTTGCGCCACCAGTTCGGGGCGCGCGATGTCCTGCATGGTGGCGCCGGGTTCGCGCACGCGCAGGGCGATCTTGCCGTCTTCCGAAATCTGTACTTCCAGAGGCTTGACCGGCACGTCCGAGGCCGCGCCGACCGAGGGCAACTGGATCAGGCCGGGCGTGATGAGGGGGGCCGTCACCATGAAGATGACCAGCAGCACCAGCATCACGTCGATGTACGGCACCACGTTGATGTCGGCCTTCATGCGGCGGCCGGACCTGCCGCGTGAGCTTACCGAGGGCATTAGCGCACCTGCCGTTGCAGAATGTTCAGGAATTCATCGACGAAGCTGTCGAAACGGATCGAGATGCGGTCGATGTCGTTCGTGAAGCGGTTGTAGGCGACCACCGCGGGAATTGCCGCGAACAGGCCGATGGCGGTGGCGATCAGGGCTTCGGCGATGCCGGGAGCCACCGAGGCCAGGGTGGCCTGCTGCATGTTCGACAGGCCGATGAAGGCGTGCATGATCCCCCAGACCGTGCCCAGCAGGCCGATATACGGAGAGACGGAGCCGGCCGAGGCCAGGAAGTTCAGGTGCGACTCCAGCGAATCCATTTCGCGCTGGTAGGCGGCGCGCATGGCGCGGCGCGGGCCGTCCAGCAGGGCGGTGGCGTCGCCGGACGAATTGCCGCGGCGGGCCTTCAGGAATTCGGTCATGCCGGCATCGAAGATGCGGGCCAGCGCGCCCTGTTCATCGCGGCGCGAGGCCACGGCCTGCTGCAGCATGGACAGGTCGCCGCCCGACCAGAAGTCGTCTTCGAAACGGCGGGTCTGGGCGTGGGCACGCTTGATCGCCAGGCGCTTGGCGAAGATGTAGGTCCAGGACATGATCGAAATGCCCAACAGCATCAGCATGATCAGCTGGACCGGCACGCTGGCGTGCGAAATCAGCGAAAGCAACGACATGTCGTTGGTGACTTGCATGGTTATTCCTGAATGAATTCCAGTTTGGCGCGAACGTCAGCCGGCAACTCCGCCGGCCGCATGTGAATTGCATCGACGCAGCAGACTTGGATGTTGCCTTCGGCAAGCAGTTCCCCGTCGCGTTCCGCGCGCTGCGCGAAGTGTATCGAAGCGCGGCCCAGTCGTGTGACCCGGCTGCGTATGGTAAGTAAATCGTCCAGCCTGGCCGGTTTCCGGTAGGACATGTCCAGGGAGCGGACAACGAATAGCCGTTGCTCGCTGGCAGCCAGGTTGGACTGGTTGACTCCCAGGTTGCGCAGCCACTCGGTGCGTGCGCGTTCCAGGAATTTCAAGTAGTTAGCGTAGAAAACCACTCCGCCTGCATCCGTGTCTTCGTAGTAGACGCGGACTTGCAGGACGGATTCGGCGGACTTCGGGTCGGTCACGATACGGATATGAGAGGGCAGGTCGGGACGCGAGAAGTCCGTAGTTACTATAAGGTTACAGCGTGTCCAGCTTCGTCAACACGGCGTCAAGCGCGGACTCTACCGGAATCTTGGCCGCTTCGGTTTCGCGACGGGCCTGCAATTCCACCACACCATCGTTCAGGCCGCGTTCTCCAACTGTTACACGCAGCGGGGCGCCGATCAGCTCCCATTCAGCAAACATCACGCCCGGGCGGGCATCGCGGTCGTCCAGGATGACGTCCACGCCGCGCGCCAGCAGCGATTCGTACAGTTTCAGCGCGGTGTCACGCACGGTTTCACTTTTGCCCCAGCCGACCGGGCAGATTACCACTTCGAAGGGGGCGATCGCCCGCGGCCAGATGATGCCGCGGGCGTCGTGGTTCTGCTCGATGGCCGCGCCCACGATGCGGGTCACGCCGATGCCGTAGCAGCCCATTTCCAGGACGGCCGGCTTGCCGGTTTCGTCCAGGAAGGTGGCCTTGAGGGCTTCCGAGTACTTCTTGCCCAGGTAGAAGACGTGGCCCACTTCGATGCCGCGCTGGATCGACAGGGTGCCCTTGCCGTCCGGAGAGGGGTCGCCGGCGACCACGTTGCGCAGATCGGCCACCAGTTCGGGCTCGGGCAGGTCGCGGCCCCAGTTCACGCCCTGGATGTGGAAGTCTTCCTTGTTCGCGCCGCAGACGAAATCAGCCATGTTGGCCACGGTGCGGTCGGCGATGACGTGGACCGGACGGGCCGTCTTGACCGGGCCCAGGTAGCCGGGCTTGCAGCCGAAGGCGTCGACGATCTCGGCTTCGGTGGCGAAGCGGAAGCCGGCCAGGCCGGGCAGCTTACCGGCCTTGATTTCATTGAGTTCGTGGTCGCCGCGCAGCAGCAGCAGCCAGATGTCGGCGCCCTTTTCGCCGTCGGTGGCCAGCACGATCGACTTGATCGTGCGCTCCAGCGGCAGGCCCAGCAGCTTGGCCACGTCCTCGCACTTGGCGGCGCCCGGCGTGGCCACGTCGGCCATGGCCTGGGACGGTTCGGCGCGGCTGGCGTACAGGGAGGGGGCTTCGGCCAGCTCGATGTTGGCGGCGTAGTCCGAGTCGGCGTTGTAGACCAGCAGGTCCTCGCCGGTGTCGGCGATCACCTGGAATTCGTGGCTGCGGGTGCCGCCGATCGAGCCGGTGTCAGCGGCCACCGCGCGGAATTCCAGGCCCAGACGGCCGAAAATGCGCATGTAGGCGTTGAACATGTTGTCGTAGCTGGCCTGCGCGCCGGCTTCGTCGCGGTCGAAGGAATAGGCGTCCTTCATGGTGAATTCGCGGCCGCGCATCAGGCCGAAGCGGGGGCGGCGCTCGTCCCGGAACTTGGTTTGGATGTGATAGAAGTTCACCGGCAGCTGGCGATAGCTGTGGATTTCGTTGCGCGCGATGTCCGTGATGACTTCCTCGGATGTGGGCTGCAGCACGAAATCGCGCTGGTGCCGGTCCTTGATGCGCAGCAGTTCGGCGCCGTACTGCTCCCAGCGGCCCGATTCCTGCCAGAGCTCGGCCGGCTGGACCACCGGCATCAGCAGCTCGATTGCACCCGCCGCGTTCATTTCGTCGCGGACGATGGCTTCAACCTTACGGATGACTTTCAGCCCCAGGGGCATATAGGTGTAGATGCCGCCCGCGAGCTTGCGGATCATCCCTGCCCGGGTCATCAGCTGGTGGCTGGCGACTTCGGCTTCGGAAGGGGCTTCTTTGAGGGTGTTGATGTGGTAGTTGGATGCGCGCATGTTTAAAGGTGGCAGCAGATACGTATAATCGACCGTAATTGTATTGAATTCGGTGGGGGTGGCCCATGCTTGACCGCGAAGGCTACCGCCCCAATGTCGGCATCATTCTCGTCAACGGTAGAAACGAGGTCTTTTGGGGCAAGCGTATCAGGGAACATGCCTGGCAGTTCCCGCAGGGCGGCATCAAGTACGGCGAAAGCCCGGTGCAAGCCATGTATCGCGAACTCCATGAAGAGGTGGGCCTGAAGCCCGAGCATGTCCGTATTTTGGGGCGTACACGCGATTGGTTACGTTATAACGTGCCCGATCACTTCGTCCGGCGTGAGTGGCGCGGCCACTATAAAGGACAAAAACAGATTTGGTTCTTGTTGCGCCTGGTAGGACGTGACAGTGATGTTTGCTTGCGCGCGACGCAGCATCCGGAATTCGATGCCTGGCGCTGGAGCCAGTATTGGGTGCCCCTGGATGCCGTGATCGAGTTCAAGCGCGATGTCTACACCCAGGCGCTGAACGAGTTGTCCGCAATTTTGTTCCGGCGCCACCACGAAACCCGCTACTTGCGCCAGCGCGTGCATGGACAACGGGCGGCAGAGAATTTGCCCGAAGGAACGGACGGTCATGCGCATATTGTTGGTTGAAGACGAACGGGACATGGCGTCCTGGTTGATGCGTGCGCTCGCCCAGAGCGGGTTCGTGCCGGACCACGCGGCCGACGCCCGCACCGCCGAAGCCTTCATGGCGGGCACGGAGTACGACGCCATCGTCATGGACCTGCGCCTGCCCGACAAGCACGGGCTGGTCGTGCTGCGCGAAATGCGCAACCGCGACGACCGCACCCCCGTGCTGCTGCTGACCGCCCAAGGCGCCTTGCAGGACCGCGTGCGGGGCCTGAACCTGGGCGCCGACGACTTCCTGACCAAGCCTTTCGCGCTCGAAGAACTGGAAGCCCGCCTGACGGCGCTGGTGCGCCGCAGCCGCGGCCGCCAGCATCCGCGCCTGCAATGCGGTTCGCTGTCCTACGATAGCGAAAGCCGCGCTTTCACCCTGGACGGCTCGCTGCTGTTCCTGACCCCGCGCGAGCACGCCGCCCTGGCGGCGCTGCTGACCCGCAGCGGCTATCCCGTGGACAAGTCGCAATTGTTCGGCAAGGTCTTCACGCATGACAGCGAAGCCAACCCGGACGCGATCGAGGTCGTGCTGCACCGGCTGCGCAAGAAACTGGCCGGCAGCGACGTGCGCATCGTCACCGTGCGCGGGCTGGGGTACATGCTGGAAAGCGTCGCCAGCGAGTCCGCGGAACCCTGAGTGGGCCTGCGGCTATCCAGGTTTCCGCGCGTGGGCATCCGCGCGCTCTTGATCATCCTGCTGTTGCCGGGCGTGATCGTGCTGCTGGTCGTGGACAGCGTCAACGACTACCGCACCCTGTCGGAGATCACCAACGAAGCCTACGACAGCGCCCTGGTGGAGCCCGCCAGGGTGCTGGAAAGCAGCCTGGAATTCACCCCTGACGGTAATCTGCAGGTCGCCACGCCGCTTTACGCGCAGGTGATGCTCGAGTCCCGCGCGGGACTGCGCAAGTATTTCCGCATCGAAGAAATAGACCCGCCCCAGCCGGATGACGCCCAGGTGCCCACGGCGCCGGGCAAGACCCTGCTGGGCATGCCCGAGATGCCGCGTCCGCTCACCTGGCCGCGTTCCAACAGCCAGCCGGTTTTCTACGACAGCGTCTATCGCAACGATCCCGTGCGCGTCGTCGCCGTGGTGCGGGACCTGTATTACCAGGGACAGCATCGCCAGGTGCTGGTCATCGTCGCCGAAAGCACAGGCAAGCGCATCGAAGCCGAGAACAACGCGCGGCGCCAGGAAATCCTGCGCGACACGCGCATGCTGGCGCTGGTCGCGCTGCTGGTCTGGTGGGGCGTGTCGTGGGCGCTCAAGCCGTTGCGCCGGCTGCGCAACGACATCCGGGGCCGACGCCCCGATGATCTGACGCCCTTGGACGCCTCGCGCGTGCCCAGCGAAGTGGCGCCGCTGGTCGACGCCGTCAACCACCATATCGCCCGTTACCGCCGCGTCCTGGACGAGCAATCGCAGTTCCTGGCCGACGCCTCCCATCAGTTGCGCACGCCGCTGGCCATCATGCTGACGCAGGCGCAGTACGCGCTGCGCGAACGCGATCCCGCCCGCGCGCAGGAAGGCCTGCGCGGCATCGTCGACCAGCTGGGCCGCACGCGCCGCCTGACTGAACAGCTGCTGTCGCTGGCCCACGCCAACCAAGCCGACCAGTTGCCGCGGCAGTTGCTGGACATGAACACCGTGTCGCGCGAGGTAGTGCTGCAGTACCTGCCGCTGGCGCATGAAAAGCAGCAGGACCTGGGCTGGGTGCAGGCGGGCTCCGAAGAGGGCCTGGAAACGCCCGCGCCCGTGTCCGGCAACGAGGCTGAATTGCACGAAGCGCTATCGAACCTGGTGCACAACGCCATTCACTATGCGCCCGTGGGCGCGCGTATCACCGTGTCGGTCTGCTGCAAGGGTGACCGCGCCGAGGTCGCCGTGTCCGACAACGGCCCCGGGCTGGACCCGATACTGCGCCAACGCGCCTTCGCGCGTTTTGAAAGGGTCGGCACCGACAAGCCGGTCGCCTCCTCGGGCTCCGGCCTGGGCCTGGCCATCGCGCGCGCCTATGCCCGCCGCAACGACGGCGACATCGAACTGCGCGACGGCGAGCCCAATGCGCAGGGCGGCGTGGGCCTGGCGTCGGTGCTGTGGCTGCCGCTGGCATCGACCGTCTCGCAATATCCGCGCCCGCTCGATGTCGAGCTCAAGGGCGATCAATAGTCTTCCGCGCTTCCTCCGCTGCGCCGATTACATCCGTGTTTCGATTTCCTGTCAGGGATTACCCCCGGATTCAGGGTCGCGACAGCGCATAGAAAGCGAATTAGCAGCTTCCCTCCGTAATCTGCGTTCGGGCCTGTAGCCAGGTACCGGGTGGCGCTCGCGTCGAGCGAACCATCCCGGGCAGGCATAGGCCTCGCACCACGAAGGAGGAAGAAGTGCAAAAGACAATCAACAGAAAGGACTATTACGGCGGAGCCCTGATGGTCCTGATCGGGTTGGGGGCGATCTACGGCGGTACCGACTACCACATCGGCACGCTGAGCCACATGGGGCCGGGGTTCTTCCCCGCAGCGCTCGGCGGCCTGCTCGCGCTGACCGGCTTGCTGATCGCAATCTCGGCGCGCTCGGGAGAGTCGTCCGCGCCGCCGCCCGGCGACGGCCACGGCCATGGCCTGCCCGATTTCCGCGGCGGCGCCTGCATCCTGCTGGGCATCCTGGCCTTTCTGCTGCTGGGCCATTACGGCGGCTTGCTGCCCGCCACGTTCGCCATCGTATTCATCTCGGCGCTGGGCGACCGTAACAACACGATCAAGCAAGCCCTGCTGCTGTCGATCGCCATGACCGTCATCGCGGTCGTCGTCTTCTGGTGGGCGTTGCAGCTGCAGCTTCCGCTGTTTCGCTGGGGTTGAAGCGCCATGATTTCTCAATCTTTGATGGACCTCTGGTACGGCTTCGGCGTCGCCTTCCAGTGGCACAACCTGATGTGGTCGTTCTTCGGCGTGCTGGTGGGCAACCTCATCGGCGTGCTGCCCGGCATGGGCGCGCTGTCGGCCATTTCCATTCTGCTGCCGCTGACCTACGTGATGCATCCGGTGCCCGCCATCCTGATGCTGGCCGGCATTTTCTACGGCTCGCAGTACGGCGGCGCCATCGGCGCGATCCTGCTCAACCTGCCTTCGCATCCGCCGCACGCGGTGACCTGCCTGGACGGCTATCCGCTGACCAAGCAAGGCAAGGGCGGCACAGCGCTGGGCATCACGATGATCTGTTCGTTCTTCGCCGCCTCGGTGGGGATCATCGTCATGATCTTCGCCTCGCCGCTGCTGGTCGAAGTCGCGTTCAAGTTCGGTCCCACCGAAATCTTCTCGATCATGCTGCTGGGCCTCCTGGCCGGCGCCACGATGTCCCGTGGCTCGCCGCTGAAGGGCGTGGCGATGACGCTGTTCGGCCTGATGTGCGGCGTGGTCGGCACCGACGTGAACACCGGCACCATCCGCTTCTCGTTCGGCCTGCTGGACCTGTCCGACGGTCTTGAGCTGGTGGCGATCTCGATGGGCTTGTTCGGCGTGGCCGACTTTCTGATGAGCGTCAACCGCATGACCATCATCGGTAGCGGCGCCAAGCTGCGCCTGCGCGACATGCGTCCCAGCAAGCAGGAGCTCAAGACCGCGTTCTGGCCCATGGTGCGCGGCACGGCCGTGGGCACCCTGTTCGGCGCAATGCCCGGCACCGGCCCCACGATCACCACCTTCGTGGCCTACGCGCTGGAACGCAAGATCTCCAAGACGCCCGAGAAGTTCGGCACCGGCATGATCGCGGGCGTGGCTTCGCCCGAAGCCTCGTCGCACTCCAAGACGCAGGTCGACTTCATCCCGACGATGAGCCTGGGCATCCCTGGCGACGCCGTGATGGCGCTGATCCTGGGCGCGCTGCTGATCCAGGGCATCCAGCCCGGCCCGCAGCTGATCACCGAGCATCCGGACATCTTCTGGGGCCTGATCGCCAGCTTCTGGGTCGGCAACGTGCTGCTCATGGTGCTGAACGTGCCGCTGATCGGCGTGTGGGTGAAACTGCTGCAGGTGCCGTACCGCTACCTGTTCCCGTCCGCGCTGTTCTTCATCGCGGTGGGCGTGTTCAGCACGCAGAACAGCCTCTTTCAGATCTGGGAAGTGCTGGCCTTCGGCGTGATCGGCGCCATCCTCATGACGCTGGAGTTCTCCGTCGCGCCCATCCTGCTCGGCTTCGTGCTCGGCCCCATGGTCGAAGAGAACTTCCGCCGCGCGCTGCTGCTGTCGCGCGGCGACCTGGCGGTGTTCGTGGAACGTCCGATCAGCGCCTGGTTCATCGGCGCGAGCGCCTTGCTGATCTTCCTGCAGGTGTGGGCCTTCCTGCGCCGCAACAAGAACAAGGGCAAGCCTGAAGTGCCGCAAACGGCCTGATTGCTGCCTGTCCCTGTCCGCAAGCGGCCCGGCTCATGCCGGGCCGTTTGATTTGTGGGACGCCATCCCTCATGCTTGAGGCTTCCCCGGACTGCACACAGAGCCACCATGCACATACTCTTTGCCTGCCCCCATCACGATCCCGCCGCCTGGGTCCCGCTACTGGAAGCCGCGATGCCAGGATGCCGCATTTCGGTGTGGAACCCTGATGGCCCGCCCTCGGGCGCGGAGGCGGCTCTGGTCTGGCGTCCGCCGGCCGCGCTGTTCAAGCACGAAACCAACTTGAAGACGCTGTTCAACCTGGGCGCGGGCGTCGATGCCTTGCTGAAGATGCCCGAGATTCCGCCGCAAGTGCGCATCGTCCGCCTGGAAGACGCGGGCATGTCGGTGCAGATGGCCGAATACGCGCTGTATGCGCTGCTGCGCGTGGCGCGCGATTTTGAAGCCTTCGGCCATTCGCAGGCGCGCCAGCACTGGGACAACCGCGAAGGCTCGCGCCAGGCGGACTGGCCTGTGGGAGTGCTGGGGCTGGGGCAGGTGGGCGCGCGCGTGGCGCAGACTCTGGCCGAGTTCGGCTATCCCGTGGCGGGCTGGTCGCGGTCCCCGCGCGAGATCCCGGGCGTCGAATCCTTTGCGGGCGAGGCGGCCCTGCCGGCTTTCCTGGCCCGCACGCGCTTCCTGGTGAACGTGCTGCCGCTCACGCCGGACACCGTCGGCATCCTCAATCGCGAGACGCTGTCGCAGCTGCTGCCGCATGCCCACCTGGTCAACGTGGGCCGTGGCGAGCATCTGGTCGAGGACGACCTGGTGCAGATGCTCGAAGAAGGCGAGATCGACGGCGCCACGCTGGACGTGTTCCACACCGAGCCGCTGCCCAAGGATCACCCGTTCTGGCGCGACGCGCGCGTGCACGTCACGCCGCACATCGCCGCGCGCACGCTGCGCGATGAAAGCATCCGGCAGATCGCGGGCAAGGTCGCGCAATTGGAGCGCGGCGAGGCGATCACCGGCGTGGTGGATCGTTCGCGCGGCTACTGAACGATTGGGCTATTGGGCCGGCGGCGGGGCTTTTTCCAGCCGCTGGTACATGGTGGGCAGGCGTTCCGACAGGAAATCGAGCAGGGCGCGCACGGCGGGCATCATGCCCCGCCGCGACGGATAGATGCAATGCACGATGCCTTCGGGCGATTGCCACTGCGGCAGGACCGGCACCAGCTGACCGCGCCGCAGTTGCTCATGTGTTGCGATCGACGGCAGCAGGGCGATGCCCCGGCCGCGCACGGCCGCTTCGGTCAGCACGATGAAGTCATTGCAGGACAGCTGCGGCTTCAGCTCCACATGCACCTCTTCGCCCTTGTCGTTGCGCAACGGCCAGCGCACTTCGTTTTGCGGGTCGCTGAAGCTCAGGGTGGTGTGGGTGGCCAGGTCCTGCGGCGTGTCGGGCGTGCCGTGGCGTTGCAGATAGCTGGGGCTGGCGACCAGCGTGCCGCGCGCCGTGCCGAAGTGGCGCACGACCAGTTCGGCGTCCGTATCCAGCTTGGTGCGCACCCTCAGCGCCAGATCCACGCCTTCGCGGATCAGGTCGACGCGGCGGTTGGTCACCAGCAGTTGCACCGACACCGCAGGCCAGGCGTCCAGGAATTCGGGCAGCAAGGGCGCAAGCACGTCCTGCGCAATGGACACCGGGCAGCTCACGATCACGGGCCCGGTGGGCTCCGCCTGCAACTGCCGCATCGCGTCGTCCGCGGCGCGGGCCGACGCGGCCATTTCCCGGCAATAGTGCAGATAGCGTTCGCCGGCCGAGGTCAGGCGCAGGCGGCGCGTCGTGCGTTGCAGCAGGCGTACGCCCAGGCTTTCTTCCAGGTGCGAGATCCGGCGCGACAGCCGGGATTTCGGGATGTCCAGCACCCGGGCCGCGGCGCTGAAGCCTCCCTGTTCGACGACTTGGGAGAAGTAATAGAGGTCGTTGAGATCTTGCATGATTGTTCTATGCCTGGAACGAATAGTTCATCATAACCGGGTTTATGTGAATAATTAACCCGTCTACAGTGACGTCATGCATTCGGGATCTGACACAGCTTACGGATCCTGACCGCCCGCCCGGCGCGGGCCATCACTGGAGAAATTTGCAATGAAGACCCTGGTAATCCTTTCCTCTATTCTCGGCGATCGTTCCAACAGCAAGCAATTGGCCGATCACCTGATTGCGCGCGTCAAGGCGTCCAACCCGGCCGCGGCCATCAAGGTCCGCGACATTGGCGCCCAGCCCATCCCGTACTTCGACGGCAACACCGCCGGCGCGCTGTTCACCCCGGCCGACGCGCGCAGCGTGGAGCAGCAGCGCCTGGTTGAAATGAGCGACACGCTGGTCGCCGAATTGATGGAAGCCGATCGCATCGTCTTCGCCGTTCCGGTCTACAACTTCAACCTGCCGGCGCAGTTCAAGAGCTATCTGGACCACGTTGCCCGCGCTGGTGTCACGTTCCGCTACACCGCCGAAGGCGTGCCGGAAGGCCTGGTCAAGGGCAAGCAGGTGTTCGTGCTGACCGCCCGCGGCGGCAAGGCCGAAGGCACGCCGTCCGATACGCTGACGCCGTACCTGCGCCAGATGCTTTCCTTCCTGGGCATGAACGACGTTACCTTCGTCGCCGCCGAAGGCATGGCCATGGGTGAAGTGGCCGCGCTGGAAGGCCTGGCCCAGGCCAAACAGCGCATCGACGCGCTGCTGCCGGTCGCGCAGCAAACCAGCCTGGCCGCGTAAGCGCTCGGTCGGACAAGGAAAAGGCGAGCCCTGGGGCTCGCCTTTTTCATGCCCTGCGGGCCGGGATCAGTCGCGCAGGCGCTTGATCAGGCTGGAAGTGTCCCAGCGGCCGCCGCCCATCTTCTGGACGTCGCCGTAGAACTGGTCCACCAGCGCGGTCAGGGGCAGGCGCGCGCCGTTGTGGCGGGCCTCGGACAGCACCAGTCCCAGGTCCTTGCGCATCCAGTCCACCGCGAAGCCGAACTCGAACTTGTCGTCGACCATGGTGCCGCCGCGGTTCTCCATCTGCCAGCTCTGCGCCGCGCCCTTGCTGATCACGTCCAGCACCAGCTTCATGTCCAGATCCGCCGCCTGGCCGAAAGCGATGGCTTCGGACAGGCCCTGGACCACGCCGGCGATGCAGATCTGGTTGACCATCTTGGCCAGTTGGCCGGCCCCGGAAGGGCCCACCAGGGTGACTGCGCGGCCGAAGCTCTGCGCCACGGGTTTGATCGCGTCGAACACGGCTTGCTCGCCGCCGCACATGATGGTCAGCACGCCGTTGACCGCGCCGGCCTGTCCGCCCGACACCGGGGCGTCGATGAAATTCAGGCCCAGGTCCTTGGCTTGCGCGTAGAGTTCGCGGGCCACGTCGGCCGACGCCGTGGTGTGGTCGACGAAGACCGCGCCCGGCGTCATGCCGGCGAATGCGCCGTCCGGTCCCAGCACGACGCTGCGCAGGTCATCGTCGTTGCCTACGCAGGCGAAAACGATCTGTGCGCCTGCGACCGCTTCGCGCGGCGTGGCCGCGCTCTTGCCGCCGAATTCGGCGGCCCAGGCCTGGGCCTTGGCGGGCGTGCGGTTGTAGACCGTGACGTCATGTCCCGCGCGCGCCAGATGGCCGGCCATGGGCAGGCCCATCACGCCCAATCCGAGGAAAGTGACTTTCTGGGGTACGACAGCGTCGTAGCTCTTGGTACCGATCGTTGCCATGCAGGGAACTCCGCTTTTATGAAGGTAGGGTCGTCAGGGCCGCAGGCGCCTGTAAACAGGCCCTAACCTTAACGCAATCAAAAGCCCGCGGCGAGTCCATCCCGCCGGCTGTCGCTGGCGCTGACATAGCCGTCCACGGCCGGGTCGCCCAGCCGCCAGATGAACTGTCCCGAACCGAAGTCCATGTAGGAGTCCGCCATGCTTTCCAGCACGTGGCCCCGGGCGCGCAGGCCCTCGGCGACCGCAGGGGCCAGGCCGGCCTCCGCGTCCAGCGACAGCCCTTGGTTCCATTTCCAGCGGGGCGCGTCGCAAGCGGCCTGCGGCTGCTGGCCGTAGTCCAGCATGCGCACCAGCGTTTGCACCTGTCCCTGGGGCTGCATATTGCCGCCCATGACGCCGAAACTCATGACGGGGGCGCCGTCGCGCATCAGGAAGGCAGGGATGATGGTGTGGAAGGGGCGCTTGCCGCCCGCCACCACATTCGGGTGGTCCGGCTCGGTGCTGAAGCAGTGTCCGCGGTTCTGCAAGCTGACGCCAGTGCCTGGCACCACCACGCCGGAGCCGAAGCCCATGTAGTTCGACTGGATGAAGCTCACCATCATGCCGCACTTGTCGGCGGCAGTCAGGTAGACCGTGCCGCCGCGCGGCGCATGGCCGCTGGCGTAGGCCTGCGCCGTGTTGGGATCGATCAGGCGCGCGCGTTCGGCCAGGTAGGCGGCCGACAGCATCTGCTCGGGCGTGACGCGCATGTGGCGTGCGTCGGCCACGTGCGCATACACGTCGGCGAAGGCCAGCTTCATTGCCTCGATCAGCAGGTGCTGTGTTTCGGGATGGTCGACCGGGCGTGCGGCGACGTCGAAATTCTGCAGGATGCCCAGGGCAATCAGGGCCGCTATGCCTTGGCCGTTGGGCGGGATCTGGTGCAGCGTGTGGCCGCGGTAGGACTGGCTGATAGGCGCGACCCACTGCGGCGCATAGTCGCGCAGATCGGCGAGCGTCAGCGCGGCGTCGTGCGCCTGGGCATGCGCCACCAGCTTGTGCGCGGTCTCGCCTTCGTAGAAATCCCTGCCGCCGCTGGCGGCGATGCGCTTGAGCGTGGCGGCCGCGCCGCGCAGGATGAAGTGTTCGCCCACCTGCGGCGCGCGGCCGCGCGGCAGGAAATGTTCGGCAAAGCCCGGCTGCGGCTGCAGGATGTCGGCTTGCGCCGCCCATTTTTCCTGCACGATGGGCGACACCGCGAAGCCGCGCTCCGCGTACTCGATGGCGGGCGCCAGCACGTCGGCGAAGGCCAGCTTGCCCAGTTTTTCATGCAGCGCGGCCCAGCCGGCCACGCAACCCGGCACGGTCACGCTGTCCCAGCCGCGGACGGGAATCGCGCCCTGATGCTTGCGCCGGAAGTAATCCAGGTTCCACGCGCCGGGGGCGGTGCCCGAGGCGTTCAGGCCGTGCAGCCTGGAGCCGTCCCAGATGATCGCGAAACAGTCCGATCCCAGCCCGTTGCTGACTGGCTCGGTGAGAGCCAGCGTGGCTGCCGCGGCGATTGCCGCGTCGACGGCATTGCCGCCTTGCGCCAGGATCCGCAACCCGGCCTGGGCGGCCAGCGGCTGCGAGGTAGCGACAACGTTGCGTGCGAATACCGGGCGCCGCGTGCTGGGATAGGGGTTGTTCCAGTCGAAATTCATCTCGAATCATCGCGTGGGGTAAACCCCTAGCTTAACGTACGAGAACGGCGTTTGAACATGACCAGTATTGAAATGTAGCCATTGGTATTGTTTGCCGCGAGCGCCATTCCGCGTGCCCAAAGAAAAACCCCCGGCAAGCCGGGGGTTTTCAGGGCGAAGCCGCCGCGGGGCGGCGGGCTGCGCTTTAGTCTTCTTCGACGAAGGTCTCTTCGCGCTTCTTGCGGATCGCGGGCAGGGCCACCAGGATCACCAGGAAGACGGCGACGGCCAGCAGCGAAGCCGACAGCGGACGAGTCACGAAGGTGGTGAAGTCGCCGCGCGACAGCAGCAGGGCGCGACGGAAGTTTTCTTCCATCATGGGGCCCAGCACCAGGCCCAGCAGCAGCGGGGCGCCTTCGCACTTCAGCTTCGACCACACGTAGCCGACGATGCCGAACATGGCGGTGGTGAAGATGTCGAACGTGTTGTAGTTCAACGAGTACACGCCGATGGTGCAGAACACCAGAATCGCCGGGAACAGGATGCGGTAGGGCACCTTCAGCAGCTTGACCCACAGGCCGATCAGCGGCAGGTTCAGAACCACCAGCATCAGGTTGCCGATCCACATCGAGGCGATCAGGCCCCAGAACAGCTCCGGGTGGCTCGTCATGACTTGCGGGCCGGGCTGGATGTTGTGGATGGTCATGGCGCCGACCATCAACGCCATCACGGCGTTGCCCGGGATGCCCAGCGTCAGCAGCGGGATGAACGAAGTCTGGGCCGCGGCGTTGTTGGCCGATTCCGGACCGGCGAGGCCGGCGGGGTGACCCTTGCCGAAGCGTTCCGGGTTCCTCGAGATCTTCTTTTCCAGCGTGTAGGACGCGAACGACGACAGCACGGCGCCGCCGCCCGGCAGGATGCCCAGGGCCGAACCCAGGGCCGTGCCGCGGAGCACCGCCGGATACGATTCCTTGAATTCAGTCTTGTTGGGGTACAGCGAGCCGATCTTGTCGGTGATGTCGACGCGGTTTTCCTTCTGCTCGAGGTTGGTCATGATTTCGGCAAAGCCGAACACGCCCATGGCCACGATGGCGAAGTCGATGCCGTCTTGCAGTTCCGGCACGCCGAAGTCGAAACGGGCAACACCCGAGTTCACGTCGGTGCCGACCATGCCCAGCAGCAGGCCCAGGATGATCATCGCGATAGCCTTGGGCAGCGAACCCGAAGCCAGCACCACGGCGCCGACCAGGCCCAGGCACATCAGCGAGAAGTACTCGGCGGGGCCGAACTTGAACGCGACTTCAGCCAGCGGGGGCGCGAAGGCGGCCAGCAGCAGCGTGGCCACGCAACCTGCGAAGAACGAACCCAGCGCGGCGATTGCGAGGGCGGCGCCAGCGCGGCCGTTGCGGGCCATCTGGTGGCCGTCCAGCACGGTCACCACCGCGGACGTTTCCCCTGGCAGAGCCACAAGAATTGCCGTCGTGGAGCCGCCGTACTGGGCGCCGTAGTAGATGCCTGCCAGCATGATCAGGCCGGCCACCGGGGGCAGCACGTACGTGATCGGCAGCAGCATTGCGATGGTCGGGACGGGGCCGATGCCGGGCAGCACGCCGATCAGCGTGCCCAGGATGCAGCCCAGCAGCGCGTAAAGCAGGTTCTCGGGCGTGAACGCCACCGAGAAACCCAACATGAGGTTGTCAAACAATTCCATGACCGCTTGCTCCTTAGTTCATGCCCAGAAAGGACGGCCACAGCGGGAAAATCAGCCCCAGCCCCTTGACGAATGCCAGATACGAGAACACCACCAGGAAGATGCCGTTGGCGACGGCGACCTTCAGGTTGAACTCATGGCTGGCCAGGCTGCTGACGACAACCAGGATGAACACCGAAATGTAGATGCCCAGCAGTTTGAGGATCAGGCCGTACAGCACGACGGATCCAACCACCAGGAACACGATGCGCCAGTCGAACTTGTCGACGTGCGTCTCGTGGGCCTTCTTGGACAGCGAGCCAAGCAGCACGATGGCGCCCAGCAATGCCAGAACTATGCCTAGCCAGAAAGGAAAATACCCTGGGCCCATTCGGGCGGCAGTACCCATTTGGTAGCTGCTGGCCTGCCAGGCGAATCCCAGTCCAAGGGCGATGAACATCACCCCCGACCAGAAGTCCTGTCGATTGCGTAGCTGCATGATTGGTTGGCTCCTGTTTACAGCATGTAGATAGAAAAGGGTCTGTGGCCGAACTCGCCGACAGGCGAGTGACAGGCACAAAAAAGGCACTTCGGGGTGCCATTTGTTCTTATGAAAGGAAAGGCGTGGTTTCTTGAAAGGGCGAATGGTAATGGACGCCCGGCACGCTGCAAACCCTGTAAGGTCGGTGAAAGGCTGGGGTTTTCCCTAAAATGCGGGAACTCCCGACCCCGAGTTGTAACGGGCCTGCAGGTTTGAGGGTTGTTTGAAAGCTAAGTGAAAGTTTATAGAAAGAAAGCCGAAAGCCGCATCGGCCGGATGCGTGGCTTTTGAATGAGGAGGGGCTGTGCGCCGGATGAAGATCGGCGTGAGTCGGCGGAGGGTGCCGTGCCGCAGGCCGCGCGGTAAATCCTACTGAATATTGCCGGGTTTCTCACCTTGCGTGAAGAGGCCCCGTTCAACCCAGGATGGTTTACGATAGCGCCCATGCTGCAAGATCTAGACCAACTCGCCGCCCGCATAGGGCAACTGGTGCAACGCACCCGCCAACTCCACGCTGAGCGTGACGCGTTGCGCCAACGCCTTAACGAAACCGAAGCTGAGCAGCGCGTGCTCAAGCAGCGCGCCGCCGAGCGCGAGGCCGATATCGTCACGCTGCAAAGCAAGCTTCAGGATCATGACGGCGCGGTCACCGCGATGCTCGAGCAGGCCCAGCAGGCCGAAGCCTCGCTGCGCGAGCAACTGGCTCGCGAAACCTCCGAACGCCAATCGCTCGAATCGCGTTTCTCTGCGCGTGAAACCGAATTGCAGGGCAACCTGCAAACCCGCGATACCGAATTACAGCGCTTGCGCGTGGCCGCCGCATCGGCCCGCGAGCGCATTGACGCCGTGCTGGCCCGCCTGCCGGGCGCACCGTCTGGAGAGCAACACTGATGGAACGCGTAGATGTCACCATACTGGGGCGCGACTATTCCCTGGCGTGTTCCACTGAAGAGAAGCCGACGTTGTTGGCCGCAGTGCGCCACGTGGACCAGCTGATGCTGCGCATCCAGGGCACGGGCAAGGTCTCCAGCAACGAACGCATTGCCGTGATGGCCGCCTTGCAGGTCGCCGGCGAGCTGCTCGCCATGAAAGCGCCCGATGGTCCTCTGGGCGGTTTGGCGGTCGGCGACTTCAAGCGTAGAATCGAGGACATGAACGCAGTACTCGATGACGCCTTGTCGGGTCAGGAAAAACTGCTCTGACCGTTCATAAAGCTGTATTCAAGTATTTTCAGTTTGTCCCTGCCGTGTTCGTGACTAGGCCATACATTCTCTGAACCTATGTCTTTTGGCATATTGGTTGCGGGAGTGCAGAGCTGGAGTGATCGTCTCCTGTAGACGAACCCGACGCTCTTCGGAACGCGACCACCTTGAACCTCAGGGTTCGAGATGCCGGCCTTGACGGCACAGGCGGGGCATCTATCCCTGCGGGCCTGCCATGAGAGCAGGTCCGCATCGGGCGCCTCACCTCTCCCCTCCAGTCCTCCTTCTAGGACCAGTCCATGTTCAAACACCCTGTTTTCTCGCTGACCAAACTCGGCGCGGCGTGCGCAACCGTGGCCGCCCTGAGCGCTGCGCCGCTCGCCCATGCGCAGGCCCTGGCGCCCGCCGCCGCCACGGAAACGTCCGCGAGCCGCGCGCCGGAACTGACCTTGCAGGCCATGGCGTCGTCCGAGGTCAAGCAGGACACGGTCCGCATCTCCTTGTCCGCCGAGGTCGAAGCGCCGGACCAGCCCGCCGCGGGCAAGAAGCTGACGGCCATGCTGGACGACGTGGTCAAGCGCGCCCGCGACGTCAAGGGCGTGGAAGTGCGCACGGGCGGCTATAACGTCTGGCCCAACACGTCCAGCAAGGGCAAGATCGGCTCCTGGCGCGGCCAGGGCGAAGTGATTCTGGAGTCCAAGGACTTCGAGGCGGCCGCGGCGCTGGCGTCCAAGCTGTCCGACAAGACCGCCATCTCCAACATCAGTTTCCTGCTGTCGCGCGAAGCGCGCGAGGCCGAAGAGCGCAAGTTGCTCAAGGAAGCCGCCCAAGCCTTCAAGGACCGCGCGCTGGCTGCGGCCAACGCCTTCGGTTTTTCGGGCTACCGCCTGTCCAAGCTTGAACTGGGCGGCTCCGGCGGCCCGGTGCCGATGCCGCGCATGATGGGCGCGGCGGCCATGGCCAAGGATGCTTCCGGCGGCTACAGCCCGGACGTTCCGCTCGAAGCGGGCAACGTCACGGTCAGCATCGCGGTCAACGGGACGATCGTCTTGCAGTAAGGCTGAAGATGATGGCGCCCAGCGCGACCATCGGCAGGGACAGCCACTGTCCCATGCTCAGCCCGCCCGCGAGCAGTCCCAGGAAATTGTCCGGCTCGCGGGTGAACTCCACCAGGAAGCGGAAGGCGCCGTAACCCATCAGGAACAGCCCGCTCACCTGGCCCAGCGGGCGCGGCTTGCTGGAAAACCACCATAGCAGCGCGAACAGCACGATGCCTTCCAGGCCCAGCTCGTAGAGCTGCGACGGGTGGCGCGGCAAGCCATCGCCGCTGCCGGGAAACACCATGGCCCACGGCACATCGGTGGGCCGGCCCCACAGTTCGCCATTGATGAAGTTGCCCAGGCGGCCAAAGCCCAGCCCCAGCGGGATCAGCGGCGCGATGAAATCGCTTACCGCGAAAAACGGCAGCTTCTTCTTGCGCGCGAACAACAGCATCACCAGGATCACGCCGATCAGGCCGCCGTGGAACGACATGCCGCCTTGCCACAGGTACAGCACTTCCAGCGGATGGGACAGGTAGTACGACGGCTTGTAGAACAGCACATAACCCAGCCGCCCGCCCAGCACCACGCCCAGCACGCTGTAGAAGATCAGGTCTTCCAGGTCCTTCACGTTCAGCGAGGTGGTGTGGCCGCTGGTGATGCGCCGGCGGCCCAGCAGGTACACCAGGGCGAAGCCCAGCAGGTACATCAAGCCATACCAGTGGATGGCGAGAGGCCCGATTTGCAGGGCGACGGGGTCGAATTGGGGATATTGCAGCATGTTCTGCCCGACACAATGAAGTTGAATGATAATAACCGGCGAGCATTGAAGATTCGCGCGCAAGCGAGCCAGTTCCCCGGGGCGGCAGCCATGTTCGAGCCCCGGCGGCCGACAGGAGACAGACCATGCCGCATAACGAACGTTCCCGCCACATCACCCAAGGCGTCGCGCGGGCGCCCAACCGCGCCATGTATTACGCGCTGGGCTACCAGGAAGCCGACTTCGAGAATCCCATGATCGGCGTGGCCAACGGCCATTCGACGATCACGCCGTGCAATAGCGGCCTGCAGCGGCTGGCAGACGCCGCCATCGATGCCATCCGCGCGTCCCGCGCCAATCCCCAGGTATTCGGCACGCCCACCATCTCCGACGGCATGTCCATGGGTACCGAGGGCATGAAGTACTCGCTGGTGTCGCGCGAGGTCATCGCGGATTGCATCGAGACCGCGGCGCAAGGCCAGTGGATGGACGGCGTGGTGGTGATAGGCGGCTGCGACAAGAACATGCCGGGCGGCATGATCGCGCTGGCGCGCACGAACGTGCCCGGCATCTATGTGTATGGCGGCACCATCAAGCCTGGTCATTACAAGGGCAACGACCTCACCATCGTCTCCGTCTTCGAGGCCGTGGGCGAATACACCATGGGCCGCATGCCCGAAGAGGATTTCAAGCAGATAGAGAAATGCGCGATTCCGGGTTCGGGGTCCTGTGGTGGCATGTACACCGCCAACACCATGAGCTCCGCCTTCGAAGCCATGGGCATGAGCCTGCCGTATTCCAGCACCATGGCCAACGAGGACGAGGAAAAGGTCGCCTCCGCCGCCGAGTCCGCGCGGGTGCTGGTCGAGGCGGTCAGGCGCGGTCTGCGCCCGCGCGACATCATCACGCGCGAGTCCATCGAAAACGCAGTATCCGTCATCATGGCCACGGGCGGTTCCACCAATGCGGTGCTGCACTTCCTGGCGATCGCGCATGCCGCGGAAGTGCCGTGGAACATCGATGACTTCGAACGCATCCGCCAGCGGGTGCCGGTACTGTGCGACCTGAAACCCTCCGGCAAGTATGTCGCCACCGACCTGCATCGCGCCGGCGGCATTCCGCAGGTCATGAAGCTGCTGCTCAACGCAGGCCTGCTGCACGGAGACTGCATCACCATCACCGGCAAGACCATTGCCGAGACCCTGGCCGACGTGCCCGATGCGCCCCGCGTGGACCAGGACGTCATCATGCCGCTGGACCGCGCGCTGTATCCGCAGGGCCATCTCGCCATCCTGAAAGGCAATCTGTCGCCCGAAGGCTGCGTCGCCAAGATCACCGGCCTGAAAAATCCCGTCATCACGGGGCCGGCGCGCGTGTTCGATTCCGAGGGCGATGCCATGACTGCCATCATGGCGCGCGAGATCCGCGATGGCGATGTGGTAGTCATCCGCTACGAAGGCCCCAAGGGCGGCCCGGGCATGCGCGAGATGCTGGCGCCTACCTCGGCGCTGGTCGGCCAGGGGTTGGGCGAAACGGTGGGGCTGATCACCGACGGCCGCTTCTCCGGCGGCACCTGGGGCATGGTCGTGGGCCACGTCGCGCCGGAGGCTTTCGTGGGCGGCCCCATCGCGCTGATCCGCGAAGGCGATTCGGTTACCATCGATGCCCACAAGCTGCTGTTGCAGCTCAATATCAGCGACGAAGAAATGGCGGCTCGTCGCCAGGCCTGGGTTCAGCCCAAGCCGCGTTATACACGCGGTGTGCTTGCCAAGTTCGGCAAGCTCGCCAGCACCGCGAGCCGTGGGGCAGTTACCGATGCATTTGAAGAGTAGTCTGTTGTTGGCCGCCGCTTGCGTCCTGGGCGCGGGCGCGGCCCAAGCGCAAACCACAGGCCTGGACCTGGCCAAGAACAAGGCCTGTATGGCTTGCCACCAGGTCGAAGCCAAGCGTGTGGGCCCGCCTCTGAAGAGCGTCGCCGAACGCTATGCGGGGCAGGGCGACGCCATGGTGGATTACCTCGCCGGCAAGATCCGCGGGGGCGGCCGTGGCGCCTGGGGCGCCGTGCCCATGCCTGCGCAGACCCAGGTCAGTCCGGAAGACGCGCGCGCGCTCGCCGAGTGGATCTTGTCGCTGGCGCCGCCCAAGCAGTAGTCTTATCGTCCGCGCCCCGCGCATGCAAGCTGGGGGCGCCTGGCCGCAGCCTGCGGCCGCTTATCAGGAAGGAATCGTCATGGCAGAACAACCCTCACCGGGCAACGAGGTCGCCGTACTCGGAGGCGGCTGCTTCTGGTGCGTCGAAGCGGTGTTTACCGAGCTGCGCGGCGTCAAGAGCGTGCTGCCCGGCTACAGCGGCGGCCACGTGGACAACCCCAGCTACGAACAGGTTTGCGGCAAGGACACGGGGCACATCGAAGTGGCACGGGTGGAATTCGATCCGGCCGAACTGTCCTACAGCGACTTGCTGCGTGTGTTCTTCGCGACCCACGATCCCACCACGCCGGGCCGCCAGGGCAATGATGTCGGTCCGCAATACGAATCCGCCATCTTCTGGCAGAACGAGACGCAGCGTGAGCAGGCGCAAGCCGTTATTGCCGAAGTCGAGGCGCAGAAGGTCTATGACGCGCCCATCGTGACGCACTTGCTGGAACCCGCCCGGTTCTGGCAGGCCGAGGACTATCACAGCAACTACTTCGCCCTGCATCCCGAGCAAGGCTATTGCCAGTTCGTGATCGCACCCAAGGTCGCCAAGTTCCGCAAGCAGTTCCAGGACCGCTTGCAGAAGTAAACGGCGAAAAAAAACCTCACCAAAGGTGAGGTCTCAAGGCCAGCGCCGATGCCCGAGCACCGGGCGCTGGCGGGGGAAGTCTTTATTCGACGGTCTTCACCACGCCGCGGCGCATCTGGTCCAGTTCGATCGATTCGAACAGGGCCTTGAAATTGCCTTCGCCGAAGCCGTCGTTGCCCTTGCGCTGGATGATCTCGAAGAAGATCGGGCCGATCTGGTTTTCGGTGAAGATCTGCAGCAGCAGGCCGCCGCCCGGCGCGCCATCCAGCAGGATGCGGTTCTTCTGCAGGCGCGCCACGTCCTCGCCGTGGTTCGGCAGGCGGCGGTCCAGCAGTTCGTAGTAGGTTTCCGGCGTATCCAGGAACACCACGCCATTCTGGCGCAATGCCTCGATGGTGGCGTAGATGTCTTCCGTGGCCATGGCGATGTGCTGAATGCCTTCGCCGCGGTACAGGTCCAGGTATTCCTGGATCTGGCCTTTCTCTTCCGTGCCTTCCTCGTTGATGGGAATGCGGATGTTGCCGCAAGGCGAGGTCATGGCCTTGGACTTCACGCCTGTCACCTTGCCCTCGATATCGAAGTAGCGCACTTCGCGGAAGTTGAAGAGGCGCTCGTAGAACTCCGCCCACTCAGCCATGCGGCCCTTGTGCACGTTGTGGGTCAGGTGATCCACCAGCGTCAGGCCGGCGCCGCGGTGATTCAGGTCGGCCTGGGCGTTCTGCGGATCCACGGGCACGAAGTCCACGTCATAGATGCTGATGTCGCCGATGCCGCCGTGGCCGTCCTTGCCGCTCCAGCGGTCGACCAGGTAGATCAGCGAATCGCCGATGCCCTTGATCGCGGGGATGTTGAGTTCCATCGGGCCGCTGTGCGAATCGAAGCCCCAGGCGCCCAGTTCCAGCGCGCGCTTGTAGGCTGCGTTGGCATCCTGCACGCGGAAACCGATGGCACAGATCGACGGGCCGTGCAGGCGCGCGAAACGCTGGGCGAAGGAATCCGGCTCGGCGTTGATCAGGAAGTTCACGCCGCCTTGGCGGTACAGGGTCACGTCCTTGTGGCGGTGCTTGGCGATGGCCTTGAAGCCCAGCAGCTCGAACACCTTACGCAGCGCGGCGGGGTCCGGCGCGGCATATTCAATGAACTCGAACCCGGCGGTGCCCATCGGGTTGTCCCAGGGTTGGAAAGCGCTGCTCATAAGTCTGCTCCCTTGCATCGTTTTTAAGGCCGACTTGTTCTTCAAGTCTAGACGGAGATTGTAGGAAGGAACGACGGGCAGACAATTGCAAACATGTCGCGAAAGCTAGTAGGTTGAGCAATAATATTGCCGTACTAAAAATATTTGGGGCTGAAAATGTCTGACATCGAGCTGGATAGGACAGATATACGGATTCTGGCCGAATTGCAGCGCGACGGGCGCCTGAGCAACCAGGAGCTGGCCGACCGTGTGTCGCTATCGCCAAGTCCCTGCCTGCGGCGCGTCCGGAGACTGGAAGAGAAAGGATTCATCAAGAAGTACGTCGCGCTGATCGACGCGGGAAAGGTGGGTTTGGGACTGCTGGCGTACGTGAACATCCGGTTGAACAAGCACAGCGGATCCAGCCATGCGCCCATGAGCAACTTCGCCCGCGACGTGCAGCTCTGGCCGGAGGTCGTCGAGTGCTATGCCATGTCCGGCGACATGGACTACCTGTTGCGGATACAGGTCGCCGATCTGGCGCATTTCTCGCGTTTTGCCATGGACACGTTGATGCGTCACCCGGCGGTGGTCGATATGCGCTCGTTCTTTGCGCTTCAGCAGATCAAGGAAACGACGGAGCTCAGACTCTAGCCGTCGCCGCCCACCTGTCTCCATCTCTATATATAGAGGCGATCCCCGGCGAGCTCGTGGCGATCGGCGGCGCTCGCGTGGCTTGGTCTTCTCCAACTGAGCGGGGAGCAATGGCTTCCATCTATATATAGAGTGAGAACTTCCCCCTGCAATCGCTGTCTGTAGAACAGATTGCAAGGCGTCCATGTGCCAAATGATCCGGCCCGCTATATGTGTAGTCGATCCTGTGGCGTAGGAGAGGATCAGTGCGTCCCCATAAACCTTCATCTTTTTGAAAAAAGGGTGTCACCTCGGTGGCGCAAGCAAAATTCCGTGCTATAGTCTCGCTCCTTCGCGATTCGGGCAGTTTCTGAAGCGCGGAGCCAGGCAAGCACACAGGTCGGCAAGGGTAACCAGCGGATCTGCCGCCAGGGACTCGGAAACGGGCGTCCAGCGGTTATTGCAAGGATTGCAGCAAATTAGGCAGAAGCCAGTTGCGCAATCAGCAAAAATGGTGCTATAGTCTTGGGCTTGGCTGGTGATGCGGATTAAGGGTTTTCCCTAGCATTCTCAGTCACCTGAATGGTAGCCAACCTCTGGAGATCCAGGGCTGCGATCGGAGCGAAAGCGAAGGTTGCGGGGTTGCAAGATAGGATGCAAATTAGGCAAAAGCCGGTTGCATAATCTGCAAAAGTTGTGTTATAGTTTCAGGCTTGGCAGTTGCCGAAAACTTAGGGTTAACCCTGATATTTCGATAGCTGCTAAGGAGGGGTGGACCTGAAGAGGTCGCAAGCAAGAAGGCGAAACGATGGATGTGACGCTGGCTTGACAAGCGATAAAAACTTCTTCATAATCTCGTTTCTCTGCTGCTGACACGGCGATGTCGCGAAGGCGACGGAGCGTGAAGTTGGTAGCAAGATGCAGTAAGAAGTACA
>NZ_CAHLAR010000011.1 GCF_903652925.1 Achromobacter anxifer
GGCAAGCCGGCGGGCGCCGGTGGTGGTCGCGGCGGCAACAAGGCCGGCGGCGCTGCTGGCAACAAGGCCGGCGCTGCGGCTGGCAACAAGGGACCGGGAGCTGGCGGCAAGCCGCGAGCTCCGCGCAATGCCTCGTCGGCGCCCCGTGGCGACGACTGGCAGCCGCGCGGCGCCTCGGCGCACGAATCCCGTCTGGGCGTGATGGGCGGGCGCGGCCGGCAAGGCCGTTGATCGCTGTCGGGCGGCGCGCTGGCCGCGCCGCTGGGTGGGATATGTCCCGTATAAGCGTAAGCCCGTGACGAATCAGGCGTTTTTCCAGTTTATCTGGTAAAATCAATGGTTTTCATGGCTTCATGCCGTTGCCGTGTTGTTGCCAATTGCGTGTCCTGAGGCCGTTGCCGCGGGACAAATGCAGTGAATGGCGGCAGCAATAAACGACGGCAGTGGGGCATCGGACTTTGCGCCAGATGCCGCCGGACCCGGATTTCGGGTTGGGGCGGCGGGTCAGGACAGACCGTGGCGGCGCAAGCCAAATTTAGGTCGCAATATAGGGCACTGCCCAGCATTGCTCCTTACGTGCAGTAGGGTGGCGGCTGGGCCTTGTGCAATACGGTGGGCTGGGCGTGCAGCCCATTTTTTTTGAGTATATGGCTGATTTATTCGCATTGACCAAAGAGGCTCTGGCCGGCATGGACGTCGAACTCGTGGACGTCGAGCGTGCCGCCCTGGGCCTTTTGCGCGTCACGATCGATCGGGTCGGCGGTGTGCGCATCGAAGACTGCGAGCAGGTGTCCCGCCAGTTGTCGCGGGTGTTTGAAGTCGAAAACGTCGACTACAAGCGGCTGGAAGTCGGTTCGCCGGGCGTGGACCGCCCGTTGCGCAGCGAGGCCGAGTTCCGCCGGTTCGCGGGCGAGCGCATCGAAATCAAGCTGCGCGAGGCATTGGACGGCCGTAAGGTCTTCGCCGGCACCCTGACGGTGCCCGAAGACGACGCCGCAGCCTCCGACGCGGCGGCAGCAGTGCAAAAGACCGTGTTCGGTCTCGAATTTGAGGCAAAAAAGAACGAAGTCCAGGTGTTGAACTTCACGGTCGATGATATCGAGCGTGCAAAACTGGATCCCGTTCTGGATTTCAAGGGCAAAAAGCGATGAGTCGCGAAATTCTTCTGTTGGTCGATGCCTTGGCGCGTGAAAAGAACGTCACGCGCGACGTCGTGTTCGGCGCGCTCGAAAGCGCGCTGGCCTCGGCGATGAAAAAGCGCTTCAAGGATGATGCGGACATTCGTGTCGCCATCGATAGGGACACCGGCGATCACGAAGGCTTCCGCCGCTGGCTGGTCGTGCCTGACGAAGCAGGCCTGCAAGAGCCCGACAAGCAGGAAATGCTGTCGGACGCGCAGGAAATCGTCCCCGGCATCAAGGAAGGCGAGTACATCGAAGAGCCGCTCGAACCCATCGAGTTCGGCCGCATCGGCGCGCAGGCCGCCAAGCAGGCCATCCTGCAGAAGATCCGCGACGCCGAGCGCGAACAGGTGCTGAACGACTTCCTGGACCGTGGCGAGACCATCGTGTCCGGCACGATCAAGCGCATGGACAAGGGCGACGCCATCGTCGAAACCGGCAAGATCGAAGCGCGCCTGCCGCGCTCCGAAATGATCCCGAAGGAAAACCTGCGGGTGGCCGACCGCGTCCGCGCCTTTGTGTTGCGCGTGGACCACGCCGCGCGCGGCCAACAGGTGATCCTGTCGCGCACCTCGCCCGAGTTCATCCGCCAGCTGTTCGAGAACGAAGTTCCTGAAATCGAACAGGGCCTGCTGGAGATCAAGGCTGCGGCCCGCGACGCCGGCGTGCGTGCGAAGATCGCCGTGGTGGCATACGATAAGCGGATCGACCCGATCGGCACCTGCGTGGGCATGCGCGGTTCGCGCGTTACCGCCGTGCGCAACGAGCTGGGCGGCGAGCAGGTCGATATCGTTCTGTGGTCGGAAGATCCCGCGCAGTTTGTCATCGGCGCCCTGGCGCCGGCCAACGTCGAGTCCATCGTCGTTGATGAAGACAAGCACGCGATGGACGTCGTGGTGGACGAGGAAAACCTGCCCAAGGCCATCGGCGCCAAGGGCCAGAACGTCCGCCTGGCATCCGAGCTGACCGGCTGGCAGATCAACATCATGACGCCGGAAGAAAGCCTGAACCGCCAGGAAGTCGAGCGTTCGGGCCTGCGCGCCACGTTCATGAGCAAGCTGGACGTCGACGAGGAAGTCGCTGACATCCTGATCGACGAAGGTTTTACCGGTATCGAGGAAATCGCCTACGTGCCCATGCAGGAACTGCTGGAAATCGAGGCCTTTGACGAAGACACCATCAATGAGTTGCGCGCCCGTGCCCGCAATGCGCTGCTGACCGAGGCGATCGCCCAGGAAGAGCGCCTTGAGACCGCGCAGGATTTGCTTGAACTCGAAGGCATGACGCCCGAACTGGCTGCGAAGCTGGCCGAGCGCCAAGTGCATACGCGTGATGATCTGGCCGAACTGGCGACGGACGAGCTGGCGGAAATCGCCGGCCTGACCGAACAGGAAGCCAGCGACCTCATCATGCGTGCCCGCGCCCATTGGTTCGACGAAGAATAACCAAAAGGACACGGGTCCGCGGCGGGCGGAATGCCAACCGCCGCGAGTTCACGTTGTTTGTAATAGCTGCATATAGGGAAGAGAGAGCCTAATGTCGAGTAATACCGTCGCGCAGTTCGCTACCGAGCTGAAAATGCCTGCCAATGTGCTGCTGGATCAGCTGCGCTCGGCCGGCGTTGACCTCAAATCGGTCGACGATTCCGTCACCGACAGCGACAAGGCGAAATTGCTCGAATCGCTGCGCCGCGCCCACGGCGCGACCGAAGGCAAGAAGATCACCCTGACGCGCCGCCAGACGTCCGAGATCCGCCAAGCCGATGCCACCGGCCGTTCGCGCACGATCCAGGTCGAAGTGCGCAAGAAGCGCGTGTTCGTCAAGCGTGATCCCTCCGAAATCGCCCTGGAACAGGCCGCGTCCGCGCGCGCCGAAGATGAAGCAGCCGTCGAAGAGGCGCCGCAGGTGTCGGCGCCCGTCGCGCCCGAGGCTCCTGCCGCGGCCGCGCCTCGCGAGGCCGCGCCCGTCCAGGCAGAGGCCGAGGCCCCCGCCAAGGCGGAAGAACCCGCTGTTGTAGAAGCGCCCGCGCCGGTTGAAGCGCCCGCGCCTGTTGAATCCGTCGCGGCCGAAGCGCCCGCACCCGTCGAGGCGAAAGCCGCCGAAGTCCAGGCCCAGCCTGAACCCGAACCGACGCCCGCGCCTGCTCCTGCCGAGCCCGTGGCCGAAGAGGCCAAGCCCGAAGTCAAGACTGAATCCACCGAGCCCAAGGCTGAAGAAGCCAAGCCGGAACCCGTTGTGCTAGCCAATAAGTCCGAACCATCTTCCCCCCAGGCCACCGCGCCTGTCGCCCAGGCTCAGCCTGCCGCGAAGTCCGAACCCGTGAAATCCGCCGCGAAGCCCGAGTCCGCCGCGCCTGCCGTCAAGGTTGGCGGCCGCGTTGACAACCGCCGCGCTGGCCCGCCTCTTGCCGCCTCCGCTACGTCGGCCGGCCGCGACGAGGCCCGCCGCAAGGCTGAGGCTGAAGCCGCCGCCCTGCGCGAGATGCTGAACCGTCCGCGCAAGGTGCTGCGCGCGCCTGAACCGGAAGCGCCCGCCGCGGCCCCGATCTCGGGCACGTTGCACAAGCCGGCCGGCAAGCCGGGCGTCGCTCCTGGCGCCAAGAAGGATGCCAAGCCCGCAGCTCCCGGCACCAAGAAGACCATCAAGACCGCCGAAGTCGCTTCGACTTGGTCCGACGACGCTTCGCGCAAGAAGCCCGCGGACAAGCCGGCAGCCCCGGCCAGCCGCGATGGCTGGCGCGCAGGCGGCAAGGGCGGTGGCAAGGGTAGCGGCCGAGGCGGCCGCAACCAGCAGAACGACCGCCGCAACGAGCCGGCGCCGCAGGAATTCATCGCGCGTGAAGTTCACGTGCCGGAAACCATCAGCGTGGCCGACCTGGCCCACAAGATGTCCGTCAAGGCCGCCGAAGTCATCAAGCAACTGATGAAGCTGGGCCAGATGGTCACCATCAACCAGGTGTTGGACCAGGAAACGGCCATGATCGTGGTCGAGGAACTGGGCCACGTGGCCATCGCCGCCAAGCTGGACGACCCGGAAGCCTTCCTGGACGAAACCGCCGCCGTGTCGGAAGCCGAACAGCTGCCGCGCGCCCCGGTCGTGACCGTCATGGGCCACGTCGACCACGGCAAGACTTCGCTGCTGGATTACATCCGCCGCGCCAAGGTTGCCGCGGGCGAAGCCGGCGGCATCACGCAGCACATCGGCGCCTACCACGTTCAGACCGAACGCGGCATGGTGACCTTCCTTGACACCCCGGGCCACGAGGCGTTCACCGCCATGCGTGCCCGCGGCGCCAAGGCCACCGACATCGTCATCCTGGTCTGCGCGGCCGACGACGGCGTGATGCCGCAGACCCGCGAAGCCATCCACCACGCGAAGGCCGCTGGCGTTCCGATGGTCGTGGCCATGACCAAGATCGACAAGCCTTCGGCCAACCCCGACCGCGTCAAGCAGGAACTGGTTGCCGAGGAAGTGGTGCCGGAAGAGTACGGCGGCGACGTGCCGTTCGTGTCCGTGTCCGCCAAGACCGGCGAGGGCATCGACGATCTGCTCGAGAACGTGCTGCTGCAGGCCGAAGTGCTGGAATTGAAGGCTCCCGTCGACGCGCCCGCCAAGGGCCTGGTGATCGAAGCCCGTCTCGACAAGGGCCGCGGCCCGGTTGCGACCATCCTGGTGCAAAGCGGCACGCTGCACCGCGGCGACGTGGTGCTGGCCGGCGCGAGCTTCGGCCGCGTGCGCGCCATGCTGGACGAAAACGGCAAGCCGATCCTGGAAGCCGGCCCGTCGATCCCCGTGGAAATCCAGGGCCTGACCGAAGTGCCGGCCGCCGGCGACGAACTGATGGTGCTGTCCGACGAACGCAAGGCGCGTGAAATCGCGCTGTTCCGCCAGGGCAAGTTCCGCGACGTCAAGCTGGCCCGCCAGCAGGCCGCCAAGCTCGAGTCCATGTTCGACAACCTGGGCGAGGGCACGCAGACCCTGGCCCTGATCGTGAAGACCGACGTCCAGGGTTCGCAGGAAGCGCTGGTGCAGTCCCTGACCAAGCTGTCGACCGACGAAGTGCGCGTGCAGGTCGTGCACGCGGCCGTGGGCGGCATCTCGGAAAGCGACATCAACCTGGCCATCGCCTCGAACGCCGTCGTGATCGGCTTCAACGTCCGCGCCGAAGCCAGCGCCAAGAAGCTGGCCGAGAACAACGGCATCGACGTGCGCTACTACAACATCATCTACGACGCCGTGGATGAGGTGAAGGCAGCCATGTCGGGCATGTTGGCGCCCGAGAAGAAGGAAGAAGTCATCGGCTTGGTCGAGATCCGCGAGGTTTACAGCATCTCCCGCATCGGCAACATCGCCGGTTGTATGGTGCTGGACGGCCTGGTGCGTCGCGATTCGCAAGTCCGCCTGCTGCGCAACAACGTGGTCCACTGGACCGGCCAGCTCGATTCGCTGCGCCGCTTCAAGGACGACGTCAAGGAAGTCAAGTCGGGTTTCGACTGCGGCCTTACGCTGCGCGGCAACAACGACATCCAGGTGGGCGACCAGCTGGAAGTCTTTGAAATCAAGGAAATCGCGCGTACGCTGTAAAGCGTCCGCGAGGCATTTTTTAATGAGCCGTCACAAGTCCAAAGCCATCCCCGGCCGCAATTTGCGGTTGGCCGACCAGATCCAGAAGGATCTGGCCGGGATCATCCAGCGCGAGATCGACACGACCCGCGCTGGACTGATCACGCTCTCTGGTGTGGAACTGTCGACCGACTACGCGCACGCGAAGGTGTATTTCACGGTTTTGGGCGCCGAGCCCGAAGCCGCGACCGCCTTGCTGAACGAAAAAGCCGGTTGGCTGCATTCCCAGCTGTACAAGCTGCTGCACATCCACACTGTCCCCACTTTGCGCTTCTTCCACGACGAGCAAATCGCCCGTGGTATCGAAATGTCGATCCTCATCGACCGCGCGAACCGGCCCGGCCCGCACTCGGGCGTGCCCGACGAACCTGAAGACCAGTCCTGATCGGGCTGTCGTCACTGCTTTAAACCGGATTCCGACGATGGCTAAACGACGCGGGCTTACGCTCGACGGTGTGCTGTTGCTCGACAAACCCGTGGGTTTGTCGAGTAACCACGCCCTGCAACGCGCCAAACGCGCCATGGACGCGGCGAAAGCCGGGCACACTGGCACGCTGGATCCCTTCGCCACCGGCCTGCTGGTGTGCTGCATGGGTCGCGCAACCAAGATTTCCGGCGCGATGCTCAACGCCGACAAGGCATATCGCGCTACGCTGCAATTTGGCTCCGAAACCGATTCGGGCGATCTGACCGGCAACGTCGTGTCGACCGCCGAGCCGGGCTTTGTGGTCGAGGAACAGGCGCTGCGCGATGCGCTGTCACGTTTCTCGGGCACGATCGAACAGATTCCGCCCATGTATTCCGCGCTCAAGCGCGACGGCAAGCCCCTGTACGAGTACGCGCGCGCCGGCATCGAGCTGGAACGGCCGCCGCGCCAGATCACGATTTACCGCATCGAGCTGCTGTCCCTGAACGGGACGCAGGCAGAGATCGATGTGGCTTGCAGTAAAGGCACATACATCCGGACGTTGGCCCAGGACATCGGGCGCGTGCTGGGCTGTTACGCCCACCTGACGGCGCTGCGGCGCACGCACGTCGGGCCGTTTTCCCTGGATCGCGCCGTCGCGCTGGATGCCTTGCAGGCCATGCCAGACCCCAAGCAGGCATTGCTTGCATTGAACGAATTGCCGGCGGGCTTGCTGCCCGCCACCTGACCTTAAAGGACTCGCTATGACTCGCGCCTTGCGCAACGTCGCCATCATCGCCCACGTGGACCACGGTAAAACCACCCTGGTCGACCAGCTGCTGCGCCAATCCGGCACTTTCCGCGAAAATCAGGCGGTGGCCGAACGGGTCATGGACTCGAACGACCTGGAAAAGGAACGCGGCATCACGATTCTGGCCAAGAACTGTGCCGTTGAATACGAAGGCACGCACATCAACATCATCGACACCCCGGGACACGCGGACTTCGGCGGCGAAGTCGAGCGCGTGCTGTCCATGGTCGACGGCGTGCTGCTGCTGGTGGACGCGGTCGAAGGCCCGATGCCCCAGACCATCTTCGTGACCCGCAAGGCGCTGGCCCTGGGCCTGAAGCCCATCGTGGTGGTCAACAAGGTCGACCGTCCCGGCGCTCGCACCGATTTCGTCATCAACGCCACGTTCGACCTGTTCGACAAGCTGGGCGCCACCGATGAGCAGCTGGACTTCCCGGTGATCTACGCCTCGGGCCTGTCGGGCTATGCCGGCCTGAACCCGGATGTGCGCGAAGGCAATATGCGCCCTTTGTTCGAAGCCATTCTCGAACACGTGCCGCAGCGCGACGACGATCCCAACGGTCCGCTGCAGATGCAGATCATCTCGCTGGACTACAACAGCTACGTCGGCAAGATCGGCGTGGGCCGCATCAACCGCGGCCGCATGCGTCCCGGCATGGAAGTGGCCTACAAGTTCGGTCCCGACGGCCAGGGCGGCCGCGGCCGCATCAACCAGGTCCTGAAGTTCCATGGCCTGGAGCGCGTCGTCGTGGATGAAGCCGAAGCCGGCGACATCGTGCTGATCAACGGCATCGAAGACCTGGGCATCGGTTGCACGGTGACCGACACCGCCAACCAGGACGTGCTGCCGATGCTGCGCATCGACGAGCCCACCCTGACCATGAACTTCATGGTCAACACCTCGCCCCTGGCCGGCCGCGAAGGCAAGTTCGTGACCAGCCGCCAGCTGCGCGACCGCCTGGACCGCGAACTGAAGTCCAACGTGGCGCTGCGCGTGCGCGACACGGGCGACGATACCGTGTTCGAAGTGTCGGGCCGTGGCGAACTGCACCTGACCATCCTGCTGGAAACGATGCGCCGCGAAGGCTACGAGCTGGCCGTGTCGCGCCCGCGCGTGGTGTTCAAGGAAATCGACGGCGTGAAGTGCGAGCCGTTCGAATCGCTGACCGTCGACGTCGAAGACGCCCACCAGGGCGGCGTGATGGAAGAGCTGGGCCGCCGCAAGGGCGACCTGCAGGACATGCAGCCGGACGGCCGTGGCCGTACCCGCCTGGAATACCTGATCCCGGCCCGCGGCCTGATCGGCTTCCAGAACGAATTCCTGACGCTGACGCGCGGCACCGGCCTGATGAGCCACATCTTCCACGAATACGCGCCCATCAAGGAAGGCTCGATCGGCGAGCGCCGCAACGGCGTGCTGATCAGCCAGGACAACGGCGACGCCGTGGCCTACGCCCTGTGGAAGCTGCAGGATCGCGGCCGCATGTTCGTGAACCCGGGCGATGCGCTGTACGAAGGCATGATCATCGGCATCCATAGCCGCGACAACGACCTGGTCGTGAACCCCATCAAGGGCAAGCAGCTGACCAACGTGCGCGCCTCGGGCACCGACGAAGCCGTGCGCCTGGTTCCGCCGATCCAGATGTCGCTGGAATACGCCGTGGAATTCATCGACGACGACGAACTCGTGGAAATCACGCCCAAGTCGATCCGCCTGCGCAAGCGCTACCTGCTGGAAAACGAGCGCAAGCGCGCCGCGCGCGAATCCGCCGTCTAAGCGGAGGGGACGCGGAGCAAGCTTGCCGCACCCCACAAAAAACGCAGCCTTCGGGCTGCGTTTTTTTATGGCGCGCCGGTGGACTACCCGTGCTGGTGCCGGTATTCCTGCGTCGCGCCGCCATAGCCATAGGCGGCCGCGCGGGCGTCGATCACGTGCACGTAGGAACATTCGTGCAGCTCGCCCAGGATGTCCTGGAACGCCGCGTAGATCTCCTTGATGTAGCGCGCCTTCTCGGCCTTGGTATTGGTTTCGTCGGTCACGCTGATGTCCAGGTGGAAGGCGTTCCTGCCCAGCTCGGACAGCGGCCGGCCGCCGATGAACCACAGGTCGTGAGGGATGTGCTGCAGCGTGATCGCGATGACGGGCAGCTTCTTGCCCAGCACGGACTGGGTCAGGCCGGCCACGGCCTCGACCACGCGACGGTTGACGGCGGCATCGGATTGGCCGGACAGATGGACGACGATGTGGGGCATGGCGGAACTCCTTTATGTGAGGGTGCGTAGCCAGTCTAGGATCTCGATTGACATCGGAAAAGCGGGAATTTACGATTTAATCCATCGATAAATCCGTTGGATAAGCGATGTCGGGATTCGATCTGGACCAATTGCGCACGCTGGTCGCCGTGCTGGACGCGGGCAGCCTGACGGCGGCCGCGCCCAAGGTGTTCCTGTCGCAGTCGTCGGTCAGCGAGCAGATGCGCAAACTCGAAGAGCGGGCAGGGCAGCCGCTGCTGCTGCGCGGCAAGGCGGGCGTGGTCGCCACGCCCGCGGGCGAACGGCTGCTGGCCCATGCGCGCGGCATCCTGGCGCTGAGCGACGAGGCCTACCGCGATTTGCGCGGCGTGGCGCTGCGCGGCCAGTTGCGCCTGTGCATCACGGATTACTTCCGCCCCGGCGACGTGGCGCGCATGCTGCGCCGCCTGAACGAGCAATATCCGCAGGTGCGCCTGCACGTCACCATCATGAAGAGCGGCGCGATCGAGGCGGCCTATGAGCGCGGCGAGATCGACGTCGGCATTTCCATGCGCATCATGGAGCGCGGCGCCGCCCGGGGCCGGGCGTCAGGCGCGCTGCTGCGGCGCGAGCCGCTGCTGTGGATGTCGGCGGACGGCGCCGCGGCGCCAGAAGAGGGCGTATTGCCCCTGCTGGTGCTGCCGGAGACCTGCGCCCTGCGGCAGTATGTCGAGCGCCTGCTGTCGCGCCGGGACGTGCCGTATTCGGTGGCGCATGTCGCCTCCGGCGTGGCCGGCCTGCAACTGGCCGTCGCGGCGGGGCTGGGCGTGGCATGCCTGAATGAATCCGCATTGGGGGCCGGCATGGCCCGCCTGCATGCGCCCGGCCTGCCGGCGCTGCCGATGGCGGAGTTCCGCCTGTTGCCTGCCAGGGCCGGTGAAAGCGAGTTCATCGGCTTGGCACGCGAGGCCATCGTCAAGGCGCTGGGCTAGGGGACCGGCTTGCGGCCGCGGCGCCCGGCAGGCGCTGCACGGCGTCCAGCAGCCGGGCGGCGAATTCCTGCGCCGCGCGGCTGCGCGAGGCGTCCTTGCGCCACAGGATGGCCGCACGGCGGATGGTGGTCGGATCGGTCAGCGCGATGCTCTTCAATTCCGCTCCGGCGGCGCCGGCCGCATGCTCGGCCGCGATGGTTGCCAGTTCGCCTTGCCGGCACAGGTGGATCAGGGCGTCGACCGATTCCATCTCGACCCGGACGTCGGGCGACAGCCCGGCCGTGGCGCAGGCGGCGTCTATCATTCGGCGCGTGGCGAAGCTGCGCGGCAGCAGGGCCAGGGGCACGCCCTCCAGGTCCCGCATGCGCAGGCTGCGCCGCGAGGCCAGCGGGTGCCGCTTGCCGACCACCACCTGCAGGCGTTCGTCGAACAGGGGCTGCGCCTCGATTTCCTCGCGCAGCGCCGGGTGGAAGGAAATGCCCAGGTCCAGCTGGCCGCCGACCAGCAGGTCTTCGATGGGGCCGGCGCGCAGGTCGCGCACCTGGATCTGGACCTTGGGGTAGGCCAGGCTGAAGCCGGCCACCGCATCCGGCACGAAGTGGGTCAGGAAGGTGGGAATGACGCCTATGGTCAGGGAGCCCGCCTGCAGGCCGGCCAGGTCCGCCAGGGCCATCTTGCCCGCCTCGACTTCCTGCAGCGCGCGGCTGGCGTGATCGCGCAGCACGCGGCCGGCCTGGGACAGGCGCAGGCCGCGGCCGATGCGGTCGAACAAGGGCATGCCCAGCTCTTCTTCCAGCTGCCGCAGGCCGTGCGACAGGGTGGACTGGGTGACGTGCAAGGCGTCCGCCGACCGGGTCAGGTGCTCGGTTTCCGCGACGCTGAGAAAGTAGCGGAGCTGGCGCATTTCCATGGAGGAGATTCCTGGCGCAAAGCCAAATGGCTGTCGATTGTTGGATATGTATTATTCGATCATATCGAACGGTTAATGCAAAATAAATCATTGGATGCAAATCAGCCCCAGCCCTAACCTTCCCAGCATCATTCATGGCAGGGCTTTATGACTTCTGTTGCAACCCAGACGCCGGCGCAGGCGCCGATCACGCTTGACGATGCCTCCTGGCGCATCGAGCGCATCCACGCGCGGATCGTCGACATTCCGACCATCCGGCCCCACAAGTTTTCCTTCGGCGCCATCAACCGGCAAAGCCCGGTCATCGTGCAGCTCTGGCTGGCCAACGGCGCCTGCGGCTACGGCGAGGCGGCGACCATCGGCGGCCCCTCCTGGAACGAGGAGTCGCCCGAGACCATCCTGCATGCCATCCAGAACTACCTGGCGCCCGCCGTGGCCGGCGCCGACGCGCGCCGGTTCGCCGAACACGTGCAGCGCTTTGACGCCGTCTGCAAGGGCAATGCGTTCGCCAAGAGCGCCGTTGAGATGGCGCTGATCGACGCGGTCGCGCGCAGCCTGGGCGTGCCGGTCTGGCAGCTATTGGGCGGAAAGCGGATCGAGCGCCTGCCGCTGGCGTGGACCCTGGCCAGCGGCGATTCGCAACGCGATCTGGAGGAAGCCGAGCAGATGATGCAGGCGCGCCGCCATCGCCTCTTCAAGCTCAAGATCGGCGCGCGCAGTCCGGCCGACGACGTGGCGCACGTGACGCGCATCGCGCGCGGCCTGGACGGGCGCGCCAGCATGACGGTGGACGTCAATCAGGCCTGGGACGGCAACACCGCCCGCCAGTTCCTGCCGCAATTGGTGGAGGCAGGCGTCACCCTGATCGAACAGCCGGTGGCGAAGTGGGATGTGCAGGCCCTGCGCGAGGTGACGCAGTCGCTGGGCGGCGCCGCGCTGATCATGGCGGACGAGACCGTGTGCTCCGCGCAGGACGCCTTCATGCTGGCGTCGCAACGGGCCTGCCATGTGTTTTCCCTCAAGGTCGCCAAGCATGGCGGCCTGCTGCGCACGCGCGAAGTCGCGGCCGTGGCGCAAGCGGCCGGCCTGGGCTGGTACGGGGGAACCATGCTGGAGACCTCGCTGGGCAGCGCCGCTTCCGCGCACGTGTTTGCCACGCTGTCGGACCAGCACCATGGCTGCGAGCTGTTCGGCCCGCAACTGCTGGTCGACGACATCGTCGAGCAGCCCATGGCGGTGCGCGACTTCGAACTCGAATTGCCCGACGGCCCCGGCTTCGGCGTCGTCGTGGACGAAAAACGGCTGGATCGCTTCGACCGCGCCAGACAAGGATTAACGCCGGCGACGGTCGATTTCGGCCGCCTTGGCGCGCCGGCCGCAACCTGAGCCACCATTCCCCCGATCATTCAAAAAAAGCAGGAGACGCAGCATGGCTGAATATACCCAGCAACAACTACTGGACCTGGTCAACAATTCCCAGGTCAATCCGGGCAACGACCGGGTGCGCGAGATCACGCAGCGCATCGTGTCGGACCTGTTCCGCGCGATCGACGATCTCGACATCAAGCCCGACGAGTTCTGGGCGGGCGTGGATTGGCTTGCCCGCCTGGGCGCCAGCGGCCAGATCGGCCTGATCACCGCCGGCCTGGGTTTTGACCGCCTGATCGACATCCGCGAGGAAGAGGCCGACGAGGCCGCCGGCCGCGCCGCCGGCACGCCGCGCGCGATCGAGGGCCCGCTCTACATCGCGGGCGCGCCCCTGTCGGACGGCGAGACCCGCCTGGACGAGGATCCCGTGCGCGGCCAGGTCCTGGTCATGGAAGGGCAGGTGCGCGACGTGGACGGCAAGCCCGTCGCCGGCGCCCTGGTCGACGTGTGGCACGCCAACGAACTGGGCCGCTATTCGCACTTCGATCCGGACCAGAAGGACTACCATCTGCGCCGCAAGATCAAGACCGACGCGCAAGGCCGCTACCGCTTCCGCAGCTTCATTCCGCCGGGCTACGCGATTCCGCCCAACAGCCCGACCTCCGAACTGTTCGAAGGGCTGGGCCGTCATGGCAACCGTCCGGCGCACATCCACTTCCTGGTGGCCGCCGACGGCCAGCGCACCCTGACGACCCAGGTCAACATCCCGGGCGACACCTTCCTGGATGACGATTTCGCCTTCGCCACGCGCGACGGCCTGGTGGTCGAGCTGCAGCCAGGCACGCCGCCGGCAGGCTACGAGAGCCTGGGCGTGAACGAGCCCTTCACGCGGGTCTGTTTCGACTTCGTGATGCAGCCGGCGCTCGACGCCGACGAGGCCCGTCCGCAAGCCCGCATGGACCGCGCCACCGCCTAAGCGCCACCCGGGCGGCGCCCGCCGCGGCGCCGCCACCCCCGACACCACACAGAACAATCCCGCAGGCGCGAGGCCGGGACCGGCCGCGCCATGGAGACAAACATCATGACCGCTACCAACAGCTGGTCGATACCGACGCTGATCGACCAGGAGCGACTGGGCGCCTTCCAATGGCGCGTCCTCATCCTGTGTTTCCTGATCGCGTTGTTCGACGGATTCGATACGCAGGCCATCGCCTTCACCGGGCCCGCGATCCTGGCCGCCTTCAATCTGAAGGCCGGCGCGCTGGCGCCCATCCTGACGGCGGGCATCGTCGGCATGACCGTGGGCGCGATGACCCTGGGCCTGATCGGCGACCGCATCGGCCGCCGCCCGGCCATCATGCTGGGCCTGGCCCTGTTCGGCCTGTCCACGCTGGCCACGGCCTGGGCCACCGACACGACCCACATCCTGGTGCTGCGCTTCATCGCCGGCCTGGGCATGGGCGGCTGCACCCCGGTGCTGCTGGCGCTGGCCGCCGAATACGGCCCGGCGCGCCTGCGCGGCGCCATCATGACCGGCGTGCTGCTGGGCCTGCCTGCCGGCGCCATGCTGGGCGGATTGCTGGCCGCGCGCATGTTGCCCGTCATCGGCTGGGAAGGCATCTTCATAGTGGGTGGCCTGGCGCCGCTGGCGCTGCTGGCCGTCGCTGCGCTGATGCTGCCCGAGTCGCTTTACTTCAAGGCCACGCGCCGCGATCCGGAAAGCCAGCGCTACATCGCGCGCATCCTGTCGGCCATATCGAGCCGCAAGCTGGGCGCCGACACGCAGTTCACCGTGCCGGAGGAATCCGTTGCGCGGGCCGGCGTGGGCGCGCTGTTCTCGGATGGCCACGGCGCCAAGACCGTGGCGATCTGGGCGGTGTACCTGCTGAACTGGGTCGCCTGGTTCATGCTGCTGTCCTGGCTGCCCACGGTGCTGAAGGCCGCGGGCTTGCCCGCCGAGCAGGCGCCCATGGGCACCGTCATCGTCAACGCCGTCTTCATCATCTGCGCGATTCCGCTGTCCTTCGTGCTGCCGCGCGTCAACACCCGGCGGCTGCTGGGCGGCATGTTCGCGCTGGGTATCGCGGTGGCCGTCGGTTTGAGCCAGGCGGGCACCAACTGGACGCTGGTCTTCATCCTGGTCGGCGCGGCGGGCTTCGGCATAGGCGGGCAGCAGATCGCGCTGAACTACCTGGTCGTGGGCGCCTATCCCACCGCTTTGCGCGCCACCGCCACCGGCTGGGCCATCGGCATGGGCCGCGCGGGCGCGATCGCGGGTTCGGCCATCGGCGGCAGCTTCCTGGCCTGGGGCGGACCGTCGGGATTCTTCATCGCGCTTGCCATCCCCCTGGCGGTCGCGGCCCTGGCGGTGCTGAGCCTCAAGCTCAAGCACGCGCGGCCGGACGGCGCGCTTTCGGCGGCGCATTGAGCTGCAAGGACGAGTCAATCATGAGCACACATCAACGTTTCGAGGGCCTGGTGGCCCTGGTCACCGGCGCCGCCCAGGGCGTGGGCCGGGCAACGGCCCGGCGCCTGGCGGCCGAAGGCGCGCACGTCGTGGCGGTGGACCGGGCAGCCGAGCAGGGCGCCGCCGTCGCCGAGGAAATCCGCGCGGCGGGCGGGCGCGCCAGCTTCGTCGAGGCCGACCTGGAAACCCATGCGGGCGCGCAATCCATGGTGCGCGCGGCGCTGGAAGTCAACGGCCGCATCGACGTGTCGGTGCACAACGTCGGCGGCACGATCTGGACCCGGCCGTTCTGGGAGTACACGCCCGAGCAGATGCAGCGCGAGGTCAACCGCTCGCTGTGGCCCACGCTGTGGTCCTGCCGCGAGGTCATACCGGTGATGCGGGCGCAGGGCGCGGGCGCCATCGTCAACGTGGGTTCCAACGCCACGCGCGGCATCTACCGCGTGCCGTACTCGGCCTCCAAGGGCGGGGTGCATGCGGCCACCGTCTGCATGGCGCTGGAGCTGGCGAAATCGGGCGTGCGCGTCAATTGTGTGTCGCCAGGGGCGCTGGACAACGGCGTGCGCGCGATCCCGCGCAACCACGAAGCGCCGTCCGCGCAGGATACGGCGTGGATGAGCGAGATGTATGCCTCGTGCCTGCGCGACACGCCGCAGGACCGGCTGGGCCAGGCTGAGGAAGTCGCCGCCGCGATCTGCTTCATGGCCGCGCCAGAAGCCTCGTACATCACCGGGCAGATCATGTACGTGGCCGGCGGCGACATAGGCTGAAGGCCGGGCTGGCCTTAGCGGGACTCGCTCGCGTTCGCCAGCCAGTCCAGGAAATCGCGGCCGGGTCCCTGGTCGCGCGCGATCGCGCCGATGGGCTGGAACGAGCCCGGCGAGTCGATGCGCACGCGCTGGAAATGGCCGTGCTGCATGTACCAGTTGCCCAGGGTTTGCGGCACCATCGCCAAGGCCTGCTGGGCCTGCATGACGGCGATGAGCAGGGGCATGGGCGGCGCGGCGCTGCTCAGCCTGCATAGCCGGGGCACCACGCCGGCGCGTTCGAAGAAGGCCTTGAACACCGCGTGGATGGCCAGTTCCGGCCGCGGTTCGATCCACAGCTGGGAAGCCACCTGCGCCAGCGTCGGCGCGCCATCCATGGCCAGCAGCGGATGGCCGGCGGCGGCCACGATGACCGCCGCGTCCTGCTGCAGCGGCACGAACTCCAGGCCGGCGGGCACCGCTTCCGGGCGCCGGCACAGCAGCATGTCCAGGCTGCCGCTGGCGGCTTGCGGCAGCAGCTGTTCGCGGCTGCCTTCCACGATTTCCACTTGCAGTCCGGGCCGCGCCTTCATGTAGGCGGGCAGGCGCTCGGCCAGCAGGCCGCCGGTGGCGGCGGGGATGGCGCCCAGGCGCAGATTGCCCGTGGCGCCCTGGCGCAGCGCGGCGACCGAGTCCGTGGAGGCGCGCAGCGTCGTCAGCATGCTGCGGGCGCATTCGGCCATGAGCTGGCCGCTGCGGGTGGTGCGCATGCCCCGGGCGTGGCGCTCGAACAGCTGTACTTCCAGCAGATCCTCGATGTCAGCCAGGGCGTGGGTGGCGGCCGGCTGGCTCAGGCCGATGTGGCTGGCGGCCTGTTGGATGCTGCCCAGGTCGGCGATGCTGGCGAGCAATTGCAGATGGCGCAGGCGGCCCTTGGCCAGCAGGCGGGACAGCAGGGTGGCGGGAGCGACGTCCATGGCGCGCGTCATTAAGCTATTCAAAACTCGAATATATCCACGCATTAATGTATTTGAAATAAGGATATGCCCTGGCCACAATGCAGCGATTCCGTTCATCGCTTCCGTTCCCCAGGAGTGGCTGGTTCATGAAGTCCCGTCTGCTGCATGCCCTTGTTTGCGCCGTAACTTTCAGCGCCTCTTCCCTGGCAGTCGCCCAGGGCGACTATCCCTCCCAGCCGGTGCGCCTGATCGTGCCGTTCGCGCCGGGCGGCTCCACCGACGCGCTGGCCCGCGCCGTGGCCGACGGCCTGCGCAAGGAACTGGGCCAGAGCGTGGTGGTGGAAAACCGCGCCGGCGCGGGCGGCCTGCTGGGCACCGAGGCGGTGGCGCGGGCGGAACCCGACGGCTACACGCTGGGCATGGCCACGGTCAGCACCATGGCCGTCAATCCCCTGCTGTACGGGACCAAGCGCGTGGATCCCGAGAAGCAGCTCAAGCCGGTGGCCTCGGTCGCGACGGTGCCGGTCGTGTGGATGGTGAATCCGGCGTTCCCGGCGCAGGACTTCGCGCAGTTCCTGGCCGAACTGCGCGCGCATCCGGGCAAGTATTCCTATGGTTCGCCCGGCGTCGGCTCGCTCGGCCATCTGAACCTGGCGGCCATGAACGCCGACCTGAAGGTCGACGTGCTGCACGTGCCGTACCGCGGCATGGGGCCGGCGCTGACCGCCGCGGTGGGCGGCGAAGTGCAGGTGCAGCAGGATCAGTACGCGTCGGCGCAATCGCTGGTCAAGGCCGGCAAGCTGCGCGCCATCGCCGTGTCCGCGGCGGCGCGGCTGCCGGAAATGCCGGATCTGCCGACCCTGGCGGAACTGGGCTACCCGCAGCTGAACGCGCTGGGCCAGACCTGGTTCGGCCTGGTGGCGCCGGCCGGTACGCCTGACGCGGTGGTGCAGCGCCTGAACCAGGCGGCGGTGCGCGCGTTGGCGGATCCGGCGCTGGTGCAGCGACTGGCAGGCATGGGCGCGCAGGCCGACGCGGGCACGCCGCAGGCGTTCGCCGAGCGCATCTCGCAGACGCTGGCCGCCAACCGCAAAATCATTGAAACTGCCGGTATCAAGCTCGACGAGTGATCCGACCGGTTTTTTCCCCGCCATACCAGCCACAGGAGAAACAATGGGTGCCATCGACAAACTTGCGCCGTTCATCGACGCGCGCGGCGAGCGCTACGCGGAACTGAGCGACCGCATCTGGAGCCTGGCCGAACTGCGCTACGACGAACACAAGTCCGCCGAGCTGCACATCGCCATGCTGGAAGAAGCCGGCTTTCGCGTCACGCGCGACGCCGCCGGCATCCCCACCGCCTTCGTGGCCGAGGCCGGCAGCGGCGGCCCGGTGATCGGCATCCTGGGCGAGTACGACGCGCTGTCCGGCCTGAGCCAGGAAAGCGGCGCCTATGCCTGCCTGCCGTCGCCCGAAACGCCGAACGGCAATGGCCACGGTTGCGGCCACCATCTGCTGGGCACGGCCGCGCACTTCGCCGCGGTGGCGGTCAAGGAATTCCTGGAGGCCAACGGCCTGCCCGGCACTATCCGCTTCTATGGCTGTCCGGCGGAAGAGGGCGGCTCGGGCAAGACCTTCATGGCGCGCGCGGGCCTGTTCGACGACGTGGATGCCGCGCTGACCTGGCATCCCGCGTCGCACACCGGCATCTTCCATCAATCGTCGCTGGCCAATATCCAGGCCTATTTCCGCTTCCGCGGCGTCGCCGCGCACGCGGCGAACTCGCCGCATCTGGGCCGCAGCGCGCTGGACGCGGTCGAGCTGATGAACGTGGGCGTGAACTATCTGCGCGAACACATGGTGCCGGATGCGCGGGTGCATTACGCCGTGACCAATAGCGGCGGCATCTCGCCCAACGTGGTGCAGGCCCGCGCCGAGGTGCTGTACCTGGTGCGAGCGCCGATCAATTCGCAGGCCGCTGAACTGTACGAACGCGTGCAGAACGTGGCGCGCGGCGCGGCGCTGATGACGGGCTGCGAACTGGAAATCGTGTTCGACAAGGCCTGCTCGAACTACATCCCCAACGGCGTGCTCAACCAGGTCATGTACGACAACATGCTGGCATTGCAGGGGCCGGATTACACCGCGGGCGAGCAGCAGGCCGCGCGCCGCATGTGGGACGCGATTTCCGCCGACGACATCGACAACGCGGGCAAGAACCTGGGCGCGGTGCTGCGCAATCCCACGCCGCTGTTCACGGGCGTGGCGCCGTACGAGCCCGGCAAGGCCGAGATCACCTACGGTTCCACCGACGTGGGCGACGTCAGCTGGGTCACGCCCACCGCGCAATGCTGGGGCGCCTGCTATGCCTACGGCACGCCATTCCATTCGTGGCAGATGGTGGCGCAGGGCAAGATGTCCATGGCGCACAAGGGCATGGTGCACGCGGCCAAGATCATCGCGGCAACGGCCGCCGATCTGTACACGCAACCCGAGGCGCTGGCTCGCGCCAAGGAAGAATTGGTGGAGACGCGCCGCGGACAGCCTTACGTCTGCCCGATACCGGCGGACGTCTTGCCGTCTTTCATGAGGAAGTAGATAGATGCCCCCACGCCGCGCGCGCTACGCGCGCTTGCTGCCCCCCGAGGGGGCGGCGCCGCCTTAGGGCGGCCTGGCGGCGGGGCGGGCCCCACGCCGCGAGCGCTTCACACGCTTGCTGCCCCCCGAGGGGGGCGGCGGCGCCTTAGGGCGGCCTGGCGGCGGCGCGGGCCCCGGGCTACGCTCGATTTCAGGCCGGCAGGGAAGGCGCGTATTGCGCTTCCGAGTTGACCTTCGCGTGGAATTCCACCACCTTGCGCACCACCTTGACGGGATCGTCTTCGATGATGAAGAGATCCAGGTCGTGCGCGCCTATCATGCCATTGCCCAGCACCTGGCCGCCCAGCCAGTCCACCAGGCCGGACCAGTATTCGCTGCCCACCAGGACGATGGGAGCGGGAGGGACCTTGCCCGTCTGGATGAGCGTCAGCGCTTCGAAGAGTTCATCCAGGGTGCCAAAGCCGCCAGGCATCGCCACATAGGCGAAGCTGTGCATGAAGAAGGTTGCCTTGCGAGAGAAAAAATACTCGAATGACAGGCTGATGGTCTGATATTCGTTGTTGTGCGCTTCGTGGGGCAGGCTGATGTTCAGGCCGATGCTCGTGCCTCCTGCTTCGAATGCGCCTTTATTGGCTGCCTCCATGATGCCGGGACCGCCTCCGGCGATCACCGCGAAACCGGCGTCGGCCAGAGCGGCGGAAATTGCGACGGTGGTTTCATAGTGTGGGGAATTACGGCTGACTCGCGCACTGCCGAAGACGCTGACAGCAGGCCCGATGTTCGCGAGCTTGTCTGCCGCCGTCCGTATCTCTGACATAATCAGCGGAATTTGTTTGTTGGCGGGTGTTTCCGCAGCTATTGCCATATCTGCCTTTGTAACCATGAAAAAAACCTTATTACTGGTCGACGGTTCAAGTTACTTGTACCGCGCATTCCACGCTATGCCTGATTTGCGCAACGCGCAAGGCGAACCCACGGGGGCGCTCTACGGCGTGGTGAATATGCTGCGCAAACTCGTCTCTGATCATAAGGCAGAGTATGCCGCATGTATTTTCGATGCCCGCGGCAAGACCTTCCGGGACGACCTGTACCCGGAATACAAGTCGCACCGCCCGCCCATGCCTGAAGACCTGGCCGCGCAGATCGAGCCCATCCACCGCGCCGTGCGCGCGCTGGGCTGGCCGGTGCTGGCCATCGAAGGGGTAGAGGCCGACGACGTGATCGGCACCCTGGCCAAGCGCGCCGCCGAGCATGATGTGCACACCATTGTGTCGACCGGCGACAAGGACCTGGCGCAGCTGGTCAACAGCCACGTCACCCTGGTCAACACCATGACCGGCGAAGTGCTGGACGAGGCCGGCGTGGTCAACAAGTTCGGCGTGCCGCCCGATCGCATCGTGGACTACCTGATGCTGGTGGGGGACGCCGTGGACAACGTGCCGGGCGTGACCAAGGTGGGCCCGAAGACGGCGGTCAAATGGCTTACGGAATTCGGCTCGATTGACAAGTTGGTGGAAGGCGCGGAAAGCGTCAAGGGCGTGGCGGGCAGCAATCTGCGCGAAGCCATTCCCAATTTCCCGCTGACGCGCCAATTGCTGACCGTGAAGTACGACTGCGATCTGGCCGGCCATGTCGACGGCGTGGCGGACCTCACGCCGCGCGAGCGCGACGTCGCCACGCTAACCGAACTCTACGAACGCTACGGCTTCCGCACCTGGCTGCGCGACCTGACCGGCGACGCCGAGCGCGTGCCGGCGGGCGACGCGCGCGTCGCGCACGAGGCGCCGGCCGCGCCCGCGGAGCTGGATTATCAGATCATTTCCGACTGGGCCGCGTTCGATGCCTGGATGGAAAAGCTGAAGGACGCGCCCCTGGTCGCGGTCGACACGGAGACCACCTCGCTGGACGAGATGCAGGCCAGGATGGTGGGCATGTCGCTGGCGGTGGCGCCGGGCGTGGCCTGCTACATCCCGGTGGCGCACCGCGGCCCGGACAATGCCCCGCAGCTGCCCAAGGCAGAGGTGCTGGCGCGCCTGAAGCCCTGGCTGGAGGACGCGTCCCGCGCCAAGCTGCTGCATCACGCCAAGTACGACGCGCACGTGTTCGCCAACGAAGGCATCAAGCTGGCCGGCATCGCCGAAGACACGATGCTGCAGGCCTACGTGCTGGAATCGCATCGCGGCGTGGGCCTGAACGATCTGGCCCAGCGCTACCTGGGCCGCAGCGGCGTGTCCTACGAGGACCTCTGCGGCAAGGGCGCCAAGCAGATCGGCTTCGACGAAGTGGCGGTGGACAAGGCGGGCCACTACGCCGCCGAAGACTCGGACTTCACCTTGCAGCTGCACCAGGTGCTGCGGCCCATGGTGGCGGCCGATGAAGGGCTGAACCGCATCTACCTGCTGGAAATGCAGGTGTCGGCGGTGCTGACCACCATCGAGCGCAACGGCGTCAAGGTGGACGCCGCGGAACTGGGGCGCCAGAGCCACAAGCTGGGCCAGGAGATGCTGCAGCTCGAACAGAAGGCCTATGAACTGGCCGGCCAGCCGTTCAACCTGAATTCCCCCAAGCAGCTGGGCGAAATCCTGTTCGGTCGCATGCAGCTGCCGGTGGTGCGCAAGACCGCCAGCGGCGCGCCGTCCACCGACGAGGAAGTGCTGAGCAAGCTGGCGCAGGACTACCCGCTGCCGCAGGTGCTGCTGGAATACCGCGGCCTGTCCAAGCTGAAGTCCACCTACACGGACAAGCTGCCGCGCATGATCAACCCGGACACGGGCCGCGTGCACACGCATTATTCGCAGGCCGCCGTGATCACCGGCCGCCTGGCGTCGTCCGATCCCAACCTGCAGAACATCCCGGTGCGCACCGAAGCCGGCCGGCGCGTGCGCGAGGCGTTCATCGCCGAGCAGGGCATGCTGCTGTCGGCGGACTATTCGCAGATCGAGCTGCGCATCATGGCGCACGTGTCCGACGACGCCAACCTGCAACGCGCCTTTGCGGCAGGCGAGGACATCCACCGCGCCACCGCCTCGGAAGTGTTCGGGGTGGCGCTGGCCGACGTTTCCACCGAGCAGCGCCGCGCCGCCAAGGCCATCAACTTCGGCCTGATCTACGGCATGGGCGTGTTCGGCCTGGCGTCCAACCTGGGCATCACGCGCGATGCCGCGCAGGCCTATATCGACCGCTACTTCGCCCGCTATCCCGGCGTGGCCATGTACATGGACGACACCCGCCGCCGCGCGCGCGAGCAAGGCTACGTGGAAACCGTCTTCGGACGCCGCCTGCAGTTGCCGGAAATCCGTGGCGCCTCGGGCCCGCGCCGCCAGGCGGCCGAGCGGGCGGCCATCAACGCGCCCATGCAGGGCACGGCGGCCGATCTGATCAAGATGGCCATGGTGGCGGTGCAGGACTGGCTGGAAGCCGAAAAGCTGCAGACGCGCATGATCATGCAGGTGCACGACGAACTGGTGCTGGAAGCGCCCGACGCCGAGCTGGAGTTGGTCAAGGAAGCGCTGCCGCGCCTGATGTGCAACGTTGCGGAGCTGCGCGTGCCGCTGGTGGCCGAAGTGGGCATGGGCAAGAACTGGGAGCAGGCCCACTAAGGCCGGCAGGTTCCGTCGCAGGACGCATGGGCCGCCCTCGGGCGGCCCATTTCCGTTTTTGGTATTGCAACAATATAATGTTGCGCTTCCCCGCCTTAAACACGTCCCCCAAATGTTGCTGCTCTGGATTCTGCTCGCCACCGTCACCGGCGGGCTTATCGCCGTCGTGGTCGCCAGCTGGCTGGCCTACAAGGTCTTCGCGCAGTACCTGCACCACATGGTCAGCCTGTCGGTGGGCGTGCTGCTGTCGGTGGCCCTGCTGCATCTGCTGCCCGAGGCCTTCGAGACCGGCGTGGGTGATGCCCACGTGCTCTTCGGGCTGATGCTGGCGTCCCTGATCGGCTTCTTCGTGCTGGAGAAGATCGCGCTGCTGCGGCACAGCCATCACCACGAGGGCGACGGCCATCACCACCACAAGGGCCACGACCGCCACGAGGCGGGCCGCGGTGGCATGCTGATCCTGGTCGGCAGCTCGCTGCACAATCTGTGCGACGGCGTGCTGGTGGCGGCGGCCTTCCTGACCGATCCGCTGCTGGGCGTGCTGACCGCGGCGTCCATCATCGTCCACGAGGTGCCCCACAAGCTGGGCGACTTCGTGGTGCTGCTCAACGCCGGCCTGGCGCGCCGCCGCGCCTTCTCGCTGATCCTGTTCACCAGCTTGTGTTCAGCCGTGGGCGGCATAATAGGGTACTTCGTGCTGCAGCAGGCCCAGGAGTGGGTGCCGTATGTACTGGTGGTTGCGGCCAGCAGCTTCCTTTACATCTCGGTGGCCGACCTGATGCCGCAGATGCACGAACGGGTATCCCTGGCCGATGCCGTCCCGCAATTGCTGCTGGTCGGCGTGGGCGTGGCCCTGATCTACAGCGTCACCACGGTGATGCATCACGGGCACGACCATGGCGCCGAAGCCAGCCACGGCGCGCCGCAAGCGGAGCATGGCCACCGGCATTAGGACTGGCGCGGAGCCATGCGGGCGCGGGCGGGATATCCGGCTTGGTCGATCATCCCTACACAGGAGTTCTTCATGAGTTTTTCCGCCGCAGCCGGCAATGTCGCCCCCACCGTGATCCATACGGATACCCAGGGCCTGGTCCACGGGGATTTCAAGCTGCCCGTGGCCGACGGCACGATCGCCGCCTATTACGCCGCGCCCGAAGGCAAGCGCGACCTGCCCATCGTGCTGGTGGTGCAGGAGATCTTCGGCGTGCACGAGCACATCAAGGACCTGTGCCGCCGGGTCGCCAAGGCCGGCTACCTGGCCGTGGCCGCCAACCTCTACGAGCGCCAGGGCGATGCTTCGGTCTATACCGATATCCCCAAGCTCATCGCCGAGCTGGTCAGCAAGGTGCCGGACGAACAGGTGTTTGCCGACCTGGACGCCAGCGTGGCCTGGGCCGCCGCGCACGGCGGCGACCCCAAGCGCGTGGCGGTGACGGGCTTCTGCTGGGGCGGACGCCTGACCTGGATGTACGCCGCGCACAATCCCGACGTGAAGGCGGCCGTGGCCTGGTACGGCAAGCTCAGCGTCGGTCATGGCCCGCTGATCAAGCGCTTCGCCTTCGACGTGGTCAACGAACTGCACGCGCCGGTGCTGGGACTGTATGGCGGCAAGGACGCCAGCATTCCGTTGGCCGACGTCGAAACCATGAAGGTCAAGCTGGCGGCCGGCAACGACAACGCCAAGCGCTCGGAATTCGTGGTGTACCCCGAAGCCGACCACGCCTTCCTGGCGGATTACCGCGCCAGCTACAAGGCCGAGGCCGCGCAGGACGGCTGGAAGCGCATGCTGGAGTGGTTCAAGCGGTATCTGTAGAAAGGGGCCGCGCCCCGAAGCGCGGTTGAAAAAAAGCCGGCCTTTGTGGGCCGGCTTTTTCTTGTCAGTTTCCGGCTTCGCGCAGCCGGCTGGGCAGCAGCTCGCCATGGCGGGCCAGCAGCGGATAGGCGGCCGCGCCCACCAGGTGGGAGTTGATGCCCTTCATGTCCCGCAGGATGTCCAGATAGAGCGCGCCGACCTCGGCGGCGTCGACCTCGCCCGCCTTGATCTTCTGCAGATGCGTGTCCGCCGCGCTGGTTTCGATCGAGCGGAAACGCGCCTTTTCACCCGCCAGCGAACGGGCCTGGCGCAGGTCGTCGTTGACGAACAGCGCGGCCGCCGTGCGCTGGTTGGCGATGAGCTGGCCCAGCGTGTCGTCCAGGCTGGCGCGCTGTTCGGGCGAGAAGACCCAGCCCTGCTTGCGCAGCTTGGCGACATGGCTGAGCAGGCCGTGATGGGCGATGTCGCCGGCATGGCCAATATTGCTGGTGAAGGCCAGGATGTCGTCCAGACGCTGGATGTCGTCGCGCGTCATGTTCTCCTGGTCCAGGGTGGCCAGGTAGGTGGTGATGGCGTTTTCCAGCTTGTCCAGCGCGGCGTCCAGCTGGCGCGCCTGCACCATGCGGTGGCGGTTGTCGCGCTTGAAGCCGGCGCGCGCGTAGAGCAGCAGGGTCTGCAGCATGTCGGCCATGCGCAGGGCTTCGCGCGCCGCATTGCCCAGGGCCACCGCCGGCACGTCGTGAGCCCATTCATCCAGGTACTGCGGGCGCGACGGATCGTTCGGGTCCGCGCGCTTGGGCAGCCAGCGCGTCAGCAGGGCGGCGTAGGGCGTCAGCAGCGGCAGGAACACCAGGGCGATGACCGCGTTGAACAGCGTGTGGAAGTTGGCCACGGCGCGCGCCGGGTCGGAGGCCAGATCGCTCATCATCGGCTGCAGATAGGGCAGCAGTATCAGGCCGATCAGCACGCCCAGCACCCGCGTCAGCAGGTTGCCCAGGGGCAGGCGGCGCGCGGCGGGATCGTCCCCGGTCACGCCCTCGATCATGGGGTTGATGGCGGTGCCCAGGTTGGCGCCCAGCACCAGCGCGAACGCCACGTGCGGGGCCACCATGTGGTGGCTGGCCAGCGACATGACCAGCACCACCACGGCCACGCTGGAATGCGCCGCCCAGGTGAAGGCGGCCGCCAGCAGCACCGTGGCCACGGGCTGGGTCGCCAGCGCGTCCAGGATCATGCCCAGCATGGGTGCGGTCTGGAACGGCTGGAACAGTTCGACCAGCTGGTGCAGGGACAGCAGTAGCAGGCCCAGGCCGATGAAGACGCGGCCCAGGTCGCGCGTGCGCCCCGGCGGATAGCGGCGGAACATCCACACGCCCGCCAGGATCAGGATGGGGGCGAGCGAGGTCAGGTCGAAGGACAGCAGCTGCACGATGAGCGTGGTGCCGACGTTGGCGCCCAGCATGGCGGCCAGGGCGGGCGCCAGGCCGACCACGCCGCCGGCGGCGAAGCCGGTGATCATCAGGCCGGTGGCGGTGCTGCTCTGCAGGGCGGCGGTGATGCCCAGCCCGGCGGCGAAGGCCCGCAATCGGGTGCCCAGGGCCTTGCCCAACGCCGCGCCCAGCGCGGCCCCGAAGGCGCGCTGCACGCCTGTTTGGACCATGTGCACGCCCCAGAGGAGCAGGGCGACGTAGCCGGCGAAGTCAAGCAGGGTGATAAGTCCGGACATCCTGGCGTATTTCCATTCTTTTATGACAAGTAATAATTTTGTAATGATCGCATGCGGGGCGCTGCCGGGGGAACCTGTCCCCGCAATACAGCATACGCCTGCCCGCCGGCCGGGGACAGGCTGCGCGCAGGCTGGCCTACGCGTATCATTGCCCCATCATTCGCAGATGCACTGGAGTTTTGCGTGGCCGTTTCCGTATTCGACCTGTTCAAGATAGGCATAGGCCCGTCCAGCTCCCACACCGTGGGCCCCATGCGGGCTGCCCTGTTGTTCGCGCAGGGCCTGGAACGCGACGGGCTGATGCCCGAGGTGGCCTCGGTCCGCGCCGAGCTCTACGGCTCGCTGGGCGCCACGGGCAAGGGCCACGGCACCGACAAGGGCGTGCTGCTCGGCCTGATGGGCGAAGCCCCCGATACCGTCGATCCCGCCGCCATCGCCGGCATGGTCGCCTCGGTGCGGGCCAGCCGCCAATTGCCCCTGCTGGGCCGCTATCCGGTGCCTTTCGTGGAAAAGGAACACATGCTGTTCTACCGCCGTGAAGCCATGGCCGAGCATCCTAACGGCATGAAGTTTCACGCCTTTGACGCCAACGGCGAGTCGCTGCGCGAGGCGCGCTACCTGTCGGTGGGCGGCGGCTTCGTGGTGACGGCCGGGGCTTCCAACAGCCAGGTCATCGCCGCGCACGACCAGTTGCCGTACCCGTTCCGCATGGGCCGCGAATTGATGGCCATGTGCAGCGCCAGCGGACTGACGGTGGCGCAGCTGATGATGAAGAACGAGCTCACCTGGCGCGACGAGGCCGAGGTGAATGCCGGGCTGGACCGCATCTGGCAGGTGATGCAGGACTGCGTGTCGCGCGGCTGCGGCATCAACTACCCGGAAGCCGACGGCGAGCTGCCCGGCCCCTTGCGCGTGCGCCGCCGCGCGCCCGAGCTGTACCGCAACCTGACCCAGCGCGCCGAGCGCACGCTGTCCGATCCCCTGTCCGTGATGGACTGGGTCAACCTGTATGCCATGGCGGTCAACGAAGAGAACGCCGCCGGCGGCCGGGTGGTCACGGCGCCGACCAACGGCGCGGCGGGCATTATCCCGGCCGTGCTGCACTACTACGACCGCTTCGTGCCCGGCTCCAATCGCGAAGGCGTGCGGGACTTCCTGCTGACCGCGGCGGCGGTGGGCCTGCTCTACAAGTACAACGCCTCGCTGTCGGGCGCCGAGGTGGGCTGTCAGGGCGAGGTCGGCGTGGCTTGCTCGATGGCGGCCGGCGGCCTGGCCGCGGCCCTGGGCGGCACGGTCGAACAGGTCGAGAACGCGGCCGAGATCGGCATGGAGCACAACCTGGGCCTGACTTGCGATCCGGTGGGCGGCCTGGTGCAGATTCCCTGTATCGAACGCAACGCCATGGCCTCCATCAAGGCCGTGAACGCCGCCCGCATGGCGCTGCGGGGCGACGGGCAGCACTATGTGTCGCTGGATTCCGTCATCAAGACCATGCGCGAGACCGGCGCCGACATGAAGACCAAGTACAAGGAAACCGCGCGTGGCGGCTTGGCGGTGAACATCGTCGAATGCTGATCGATTGCCCCGGCCGCGGCCAACAAAAAGCCCCTCCGGAGAGGGGCTTTTTGTTGCCTGGGAGGCTTAGATCACCCGGGCGTTTTGCAGCGCGTCGATGCGGGCCGGAATCGGCGGGTGCGACGCGAACATCGCGGCCAGGCCGCCCTTGCCGGTGATGCCCGAGGCCTCGAAGGACTTGGGCAGCTCGCCCGGCTCCAGGCCGCCCAGGCGGGCCAGGGCGCGGATCATGGGTTCGCGGGCGCCCATCAGGTGGGCCGAGCCGGCGTCGGCGCGGTATTCGCGCTGGCGCGAGAACCAGGCCACGATGATCGAGGCCAGGACGCCGAAGATGATTTCACAGACCAGCACGGTGATGTAGTAGCCCGGACCGATGCCGCGTTCGTTCTTGAACACGACGCGGTCGATGAAGTAGCCGACCACGCGCGCCAGGAACACGACGAAGGTGTTCACCACGCCCTGGATCAGGGTCAGCGTGACCATGTCGCCATTGGCGATGTGGGCGACCTCGTGGGCCAGCACGGCGGCGACTTCTTCCTCGCTCATGCTTTCCAGCAGGCCGGTGGACACCGCCACCAGGGAGTCGTTCTTGAACGCGCCAGTGGCGAAGGCATTGGGCGCGCCTTCATAGATGGCGACTTCCGGGCGGCCGATGCCGGCGCGGTCGGCCAGCTGGTGCACGGTGTCGAGCAGCCAGGCTTCGCGCTGGTTGCGCGGCGAATTCGGATCCAGCACCTGGGCGCCGGTGCTCCATTTGGCCATGGGCTTGCTGATCAGCAGCGAGATGATCGCGCCCGTGAAGCCCACCACTACTGAGAAGATCAGCAGGGCGTTGAGGTTCAGGCCGTTGGCGGTGATGTAGCGGTCTACGCCCAGGATGCGCAGCGTGGCCGACAGCACGAGCATGACGGCCAGGTTGGTCAGGACGAACAAGACAATGCGTTTCATGTTTTTTGTGTTCCTCTGCGAGCAGGATGTGCCGGGTTTCGACATGGCGGCGGCCTGCCAGTTCCCCGACTCGCCGGCGCCGCTCCCGGTGACGGAGAGTATAGTATCGCTTTCCCTTATTCCTCCTCACTTTTCCCTTAGCGTAGACCCCCATGCAGGCACTTTGGATGTTGCTGGCGTCCGCCATGTTCGCCATCATGGGTTCGTTCGTGAAACTGGGCACCGAGCACGGCGCCTCGTTGCCGCAAGTCGTGCTCTTTCGCGGTCTGCCGTCGGTCGTCCTGCTGCTGATCTGGGCCCGCGCCGGCCGCCAGTCCATTATCCCCGTCAGCTGGAAGCTGCATCTGTGGCGCAACCTGTCCGGCGTCACCTCGATGTGGCTGGGCTTCTTCGCCATCGCCCACCTGCCACTGGCCACCGCCACCAGCCTGAACTACACGGCTCCGCTGTTCATCGCCTGCTGGATGCTGGGCTGGGGCGGCGCGCAGCGCGACCCCGTGCGCATCACTGCCGTCGCGCTGGGCTTCGTCGGCGTGATCGCCGTCCTGCGCCCCAGCATCAACGACGACCAGTGGCTGGCCGCCTTGCTGGGGATGACCGCTGGCGCCATGTCGGCCATCGCCATGATGCAGATTCGCCAGCTGGGCCGGGTCGGTGAACCCGAATGGCGCACGGTGCTGTTCTTCTCCGTGGCGGTGTGCGTGTCCAGCCTGGCCGGGCTGCTGTTCGAGGGCTGGGGCCACGCCGATTGGACCGGCTATCTGTCGCTGCTGGGCGTGGGCGTGACCGGGCTGTTCGGCCAGTTGGCCATGACCCGGGCCTTCGGCCTGGGATCGGCGCTGCTGACGGCGGCGCTGCAGTACAGCACCATCATTTTCGCGGCCTTGCTGGGCATGGGATTCTGGGGCGAGCAGCTGGACGCCCTGGCCTGGGCCGGCATGGGCCTGATCATTTTCGCGGGCCTGCTGTCGATCTGGCGCACGATGCGCGATCCCAAGCCGGCCTGACCCGCGGTTTCCCCGGATCATGACTGGAGCACACCGAATGACGATGACCCTGATTTCCGCCGCCGATTTGGCCAAGCGCCTGGATGCGCCCGACGTGCGCGTGTTCGACGTGCGCCACGACCTGACCAACCACGCCGCCGGCCGCCAGGCCTACGACGCCGGCCATATCCCCGGCGCCCGCTACCTGGACCACGAAACCGAGCTGTCCGCGGCCCGCACCGGCAAGAACGGCCGCCATCCGCTGCCGTCCCGCGCCGCGTTCGGCGCCCTCATGGCCGCGCACGGCGTGACGCCCCAGACCCTGGTGGTGGCCTATGACGGCAGCGGCGGCATGTATGCCGCGCATCTGTGGTGGATGCTGCGCTGGCTGGGACACGACCAGGTGGCGGTGCTGGACGGCGGCTGGCAGGCCTGGACCGCCGCCGGACTGCCGACCACGACCGTGGCGGCCGCGGCCGTGCGCGCGGGCGAACCGGTGGAGCCGGGCCTCTCGCTCGCCGGCTCGGTGGACGCCCAGACGGTGCTGGACAACATCTCGCGGCCCGCATTCACGGTCATCGACGCGCGCGCCACCAACCGGTACCGCGGCGAGGTCGAGCCCATGGACCCGGTGGCCGGCCATATTCCGGGCGCCTTGAACCGTCCCAATGGCGAGAACCTCCAGGCCGACGGCCGCTTCAAGCCGGCCGCGCAATTGCGCGAGGAATTCGCCAGCCTGTTGGACGGCCGCGATCCCGCTGCCATCGTGCACCAGTGCGGCTCGGGCATCACGGCTTGTCACAACCTGCTGTCGATGGAGATCGCGGGCCTGTCGGGCTCTCGCCTGTACCCGGGCTCCTGGAGCGAATGGTGCAGCGATCCGTCCCGGCCGGTGGCCAAGGGCGCATGACCATGGAAACCGGGGCAGTCGCCCCGGTTTTTTTTGTTTTACGCTGGCCCAGCGCCGCATTCGCCACACTGGCCGTGCCGCTCATGCCTTGAACCGGACAAGGGTCAGTCAGTAAGGCGTCCCGTCCTTGTGGGCGAACCTCCATTGACCGTCAATGAGGACCGCCGCAATGTCATCGTCCGGGTACGAAACGGAATCGCCTGCGCTGCGGTCGCCCACCTCAAGATAGACGACGTCCTGATCGGTATGGTTGATGAGGGCATGCGCGTTGCCGTTGCCGGCCTTGAAGCCCGCGCACATTCCGGGCTTGAGCAGCGTCTTGCCCTCGTCGGTCACGAGCGTCGGTTCCCCCTGCAGGATGTAGATGAATTCGTCCTGCAAGGTGTGGGCGTGGCGCAGCGCCGATTCCCCTCCTGGCTGAAGAAGCGTCAGGTTGACACCGAAGTTGCTCAGTCCGAACGCGGCGCCGAGCGGCCGCTTCGTCCGCTTGCCCATGCGCGAAAAAAACGGCTCCGGATAATTGGACGGGCTGGTGCGCGGCGCCGCCGTGGCCGCCTCCAGCGCTACGGGATTGAACGAACGGGTCATGTCGGTCTCCTTGCCATTGCCCAGATGGTCAGGCGCCGATACATTGACGTCAATCTTGATTTATTAAGTCAATATAAAGCTGCTCATGGCCTGGATCACCGCTCAAGAAGCCATCGACCTGACAGGCGTGCGGATGCAAACCCTGTACGCCTACGTTAGCCGGGGGAAGATCCGCAGCAAGCCGGACAAGAACGACCCTCGCCGTAGCTTGTATCAGCGCGATGACGTGGTTCGCATGGCCGGCCGAAGCAGGGGACGGCAAAACGCAAGGGCCATCGCGGGAGAGGCCTTGGAATGGGGCGCTCCCGTCCTGCCCTCCGCCATCACGACGATTCAACATGGCCGCCCGTGGTATCGGGGGGCGGACGCGATGGAACTGGCGCAAACCAGCCAGCTGGAAAACATCGCGGCCTTGTTGTGGGAATGCAGCGATGAAAAGATCGATCTTTCAGGCGCTCCCCATCATGAAAGCCCGCCCCGCGAGAAAGCGGGATCCATACAGTCCGGCATTGCCTCAATGGCCAGGCGCAGCGTCACCGATCTACCACGCAAGGGCGAACGTTGGCGGCCTTGAGGGAAGAGGCCCAAGGCGTACTTGGAGCACTCGTCGGCGCCATGTTCGGTTCAGACGTCATTCGTGCTGGCGGCAGCATCAGTGCGCAAATGGCGAAGGCGTGGCAGCGGCCCGAAGCGGAGCCGCATATTCGGCAAGCGCTCTGCCTGCTGGCGGACCATGAACTCAATGCGTCGACCTTCGCGGCACGCGTGGCGATCTCCACGGGAGCAAGTCTTGCCGCGGGCGTGTTGTCCGGACTCGCTACCCTGACGGGTCCGTTGCATGGCCGGGCAGGGATGAGTCTGGCGGCATTGATCGATCAGATGGCGACGACTGACGCGGAAACCGTCGTGCGGGAGCGCCTGCGTTCAGGCTTGGGCTTTCCCGCGTTCGGACATCCCTTGTATCCCGCCGGCGACCCGAGAGCCGCCGCCTTGCTGAGCCGGTTGACCATGCCATCCCGCTACCTGGCGTTTTTGCAGCAGGTGGAGCGCCTGGTCGGGGAGCAGCCCAATGTGGATTTCGGCTTGGCCGTTTTGACGATCGTCCACCGGCTGCCCGCCCATGCCTCCTTGGGTCTATTCGCCATCAGCCGCTGTGTCGGATGGCTTGCGCATGCGCTGGAGCAGGCCGGTTCCGGTCAGTTGATTCGACCGCGCGCGCTATGTGGGCGTTCTTCCGCCGAGTGATGGCCGCATCCATCGCAAGCTGGCTACCGCTGCGCCAGCGGCTTGAGGGAAGACGCCTTCATCGCGCCGCGCCTGTTACCAGATCGCGGCCAGCTTGACCCGCCCGGACACGCTCTCGGCGATTTCCAGGAAATGGTCCAGCGGCGGCGTGGCCATGGCGGGAACCTTGGCCAGGTCGTCCCAGCGCCTCAGGCGGATCGCATCCGGCGCACCCGGCATGCTCGCGAATTCCACCGCCTGGCTCGCATCGAAACTGCCCCCCTGCAACGCCAGGCTGCGTTTCGAATCCTCCGAGAGCGACGCTTCATATTGCGGTTCCACATAGCAGAGGTAGCGCTTGGCCTCCACATGCAGCCGGATCGGGTCCAGCACCGCCGCGCTGAACAGGCCGCGCAGGAAGGGCAGCACGAAGTACTGGTGCTTGTCGTCGATGCCGCGCAGCGTGGGCGTGCCCGGCCGGTCGGCGATGAGGTGCCCCAGGTCGTGCAGCAGGCTGGCGGTGATCAGGTGGGCGCCGGCGCCATTGCGTTCGGCCAGCGTCGCGGTCTGCAGCGCATGCCGCAGGTGGCTGACGGATTCGCCGTCATAGGAGCGGTGTCCGCGTTCCAGGAAAATCTGCTCGATATCTTGCAAGGTCAAGGCCATGGTTGTCTCCTGAGTGGCCGCATAGGGGAGGGCGGCGCTCAGCCCGGGGCCGGCGCCATCTCCAGAAAGCGCGCGATAAGTTGCACCGGTTGGCGCTCGCGCAGGCAGTACAGGTATTCGTGCATCACGATGTCGGCGCCCTCGATGTCCAGGGCCGCCAGTTCGGGATGGGAAGGGATCTCACGCGAAGGGATCAGACTGATTCCCAGGCCGCACAAGATGGCTTGCCGGATCGATTCGCGGCTGCCGATCTCCAGCGTGCGGCGCACCGTGACGCCGGCCGCCTGCAAGGCGTCCTCCGTCAGCTGGCGCGTCATCGAGCCGGGCTCGCGCACCAGCAGCGCATGCTCGGCCAGGTCGGCCAGGCGCAACTGGCCGTGGCGCGCCAGAGGGTGGTCGCGATGCGCCACCACCCGGATGGGATCGGCGGCGATCACGCGCCGGTACAGGTGCTTGTCATCCATCAGAAAGGAAGACGTGGCAATCTCGATGCGATAGTCATGCAGCGCCTGCAGCATGCTTTGCGAATTGCCGATGGTCAGCGTCAGGTCTATGCCCGGGTAGCGCTGGTTGTAGGCGCGCACCGTGTCCATGATGTAGTAGGGGCCGGTGGCGCCGATGCGCAGATTGCCCTCGCGCAGGTCGCTGGCGTCGCGCAGCCGGAAATCGATCTCGGTTTCCTGCTGCACCAGCTTCTCCACCATGGGCATCAGGCTGTGGCCGGCATCCGACAGGCGCATGCCGCGCCCTTGGCGATGGAACAGTTCGACGCCGTAACGGGACTCCAGCTGGCGCAATTGCCCCGTCACCGTGGGCTGGCTCACGCCCAGCTGGGCGGCGGCCTTGGTGACGGTGCCGCAGCGAGCCACGGCGTAGAAGGATTTGAGTTCGGCGACGAGCACGGTTTTGAGGGGCGGAAGATGGGCGCAATGCGCAAGACCGCCAGTACACCAAAATAATTTGATGTTTTTATTACTGCATTTGCGCGAAGTGTCATAAACACTCAATACGCGTCTTCCATACTGCCTCCGTTCTTAGACCGGAGGCCCCATGGCCGAACGCGATACCGCATTTCTCTCTGTCAGGCATCTAGTGAAGCGCTTTGGCAGCCACACCGCGCTGTCCGACGTTTCCCTGGACATCCGCGCCGGGGAGCTGGTGTGCCTGCTGGGCCCCTCGGGCTGCGGCAAGACCACCCTGCTGCGCGCCATCGCCGGCCTGGAGCGCCAGGACAGCGGCACCATCGTGCTGTCGGGCCGCGATATCTCGCACGCCGAGCCGCAGGCGCGCGATTACGGCATCCTTTTCCAGTCGTATGCGCTGTTTCCCAACCTGACCGTGGCCCAGAACGTGGCCTACGGCCTGAGCGGCAAGCGCGCGCACCGCAACCATGTCGCCAACCGCGTCGAGGAAATGCTGACGCTGGTCGGGCTGGCCGGCGCGGCGGAAAAATATCCGGGCCAGATCTCCGGCGGCCAGCAGCAGCGCGTGGCCCTGGCGCGCGCGCTGGCGCCGTCGCCCTCCCTGCTGTTGCTGGACGAGCCCATGTCCGCGCTGGACGCCCGCGTCCGCGAGCACCTGCGCATCGAACTGCGCGCACTGCAGAAACGCCTGTCCATCACCACGCTGATGGTGACGCACGACCAGGAAGAGGCCATGGTGATGGCCGACCGCATCGCCGTCATGAACGGCGGGATCATCGAGCAGTACGGCACTCCGCGCGAACTGTATCGTCAGCCCGGCTCGGCCTTCATCGCCGATTTCGTCGGCGAGGCCAATTGGCTGCCGTTCGAACGCGTCGACGCGCACCGCGCCCGCGTTGGCCGCCAGGAACTGGCCGTGGACCAGGCGCTGGACGCCGGCAGCGGCAAGCTGTTCGTGCGCCCGGAAGCGGTGCGCGTTAGCACCGCGCGCCCGGACGAGCCCAACGCCATGCTGGCCGACGTGCTGGACGGGGTGTTCCTCGGCCGCGGCTATCGCCTGGCCCTGCGCCTGGAAGGCGTGCCCGGCACCACGGTGCATTCCATCGTGTCCCCTGAGATCGGAGACGCCCTGCTGGGCCCTCACGCCGCCAGCCGCTGCTGGGTGGAGCTGCCGCGCCATGCGATACGCGCCTACGCTTGATCCCGTCATGAGCCGTTCTTCCTCCGACGCGGCCGCTCCGGTTGCCGCCGGCATCACGGCCTCGGCGCCGGCGCCGGCGCTGGGCCGCCGCCCGCTGCCGGCCTGGGTCGGCGCTTTCGGCCTGAGCGCCGGGCAGGGCGCCCTGGCGCTTGGCCTGCTGCTGTTCCTGGCGCTGCCGTTGGCCGCCATCCTGCTCAAGTCGGTGACGGACAGCGATGGCGCCTGGGCCGGGCTGTCGGTGCTTGCCGGCATCATCGGCGGCGACGGCTTCATGTCCATGGTCGGGCGCAGCCTGGCTGTGGGCGTCGTGACCACGCTGCTGGTGGTGCCCTGCGCCTATGGGTTCGCCTACGGCCTGACCCGCACGCGGCTGCCGGGCAAGGGGCTGCTGCGCACCATTGCCTTGCTGCCCTTGCTGGCGCCGTCGCTGTTGCCGGGCATTGCGCTGGTGTACCTGCTGGGCAACCAGGGCCTGCTCAAGGGCCTGACCGGCGGCGCCACCATCTACGGTTTCTGGGGCATCGTCGTGGGCGAGGCGTTCTATACCTTCCCCCACGCGCTCATGATCCTGCTGACTGGCCTGGCCCTGGCCGACGGCCGCCTCTACGACGCGGCGCGCGCCATGGGCGCAGGCCCCCTGCGGACCTTCCTGACGGTAACCCTGCCAGGCACGCGCTACGCCGTGTTCTCCGCCTGCTGCGTGGTGTTCACGCTGACGGTGACCGACTTCGGCGTGCCCAAGGTGGTCGGCGGCGACTACAACGTGCTGGCGATGGAGGCCTACAAGGCCGTGGTCGGCCAGCAGAATTTCCCCAAGGGCGCCGCCATCGGCATCCTGCTGTTGCTGCCCGCGGTCCTGACCTTCGCGCTGGACCGGCGGCTGCGCGCCCGCCAGGGCGCCCAGCTGAGCGGCCGGGCCCAGCCCTACGCCGCGAGCCCCCACCGCCGCCGCGATGCCGCGTTCCTGGCGCTGGCCGGCGTGCTGGCCGCGTTCCTGCTGCTGATCATCGGCGTGGCGGTGTGGGCCTCGTTCGTGAAGATGTGGCCCTACAACCTGTCGATGTCGTTGCGCTCGTATGACTTCGACAATATGGACGGCGGCGGCTGGCTGGCCTGGCGCAACAGCTTGCAGCTGGCGTTCTGCACCGCCCTGGTGGGCACGGCCGTGGTCTTTACCGGCGCCTGGATGATGGAGAAGGTGCCCGCCCGCGGCACGGTGGCGCGCGGCCTGCGCGGCATGGTCGGCATGCTGGCCCTGATGCCCATGGCGGTTCCCGGCCTGGTGCTGGGCCTGGGCTACATCTTCTTCTTCAACAGCTTGTCGAATCCGCTGAACGTGCTGTACGGCACCATGCCGCTGCTGGTCCTGTGCACCGTCGTCCATTTCTACACCAGCGCCCATCTCACCGCGGCGACCGCGCTCAATGCGCTGGACCCCGAGTTCGAGGCCGCCTCGGCCTCGCTCAAGGTGCCGCGCCTGACGACCTTCCTGCGCGTGACGCTGCCGATGTGCCTGCCGGCCGCGCTGGATGTCGCCCGCTATCTGTTTGTTTCCGCCATGACCACGGTGTCCGCGGTAGTGTTTCTGTACAGCCCCTCGACGGTGCTGGCCGCGGTTGCGGTGCTGAACATGGACGATGCCGGCTTCATCGGCCCCGCCGCCGCCATGTGCACCGTGATCATGGCCAGCTCGGCCGTTGCCGCCCTGGTCCTGCATCTGGCCAGCCGCGCGCTGGTGGCGCGCAGCCAGGCCTGGCGCCGTCCCGCGGCCCATTGAACGATTTTTCAAGGAAGACCCTCATGACTGTTTCGCCTTTGCCCGTCCGCCTGGAAGCGGTGATCTTCGATTGGGCCGGCACGCTGGTCGACTTCGGTTCCTTTGCCCCCACCAAGGTGTTCGTGGACGCGTTCGCGCAGTTCGGCGTGGAAATGTCGCTGGCGCAGGCCCGCGGCCCGATGGGCATGGGCAAGTGGGATCACATCCGCACGCTCTGCAATGACGCCGTCATCGCCAGCCAGTACCAGGCCCAGTTCGGCCGCCTGCCTACCGATGACGACGTGACGGCCATCTACGAACGCTTCCTGCCGATGCAGCTGGAAAAGGTCGCCCAGTATTCGGCGGCGATTCCCGGCGCGGCCGAGCTGCTGCGCGCGTTGCGCCAGCGCGGCCTGAAGGTGGGCTCCTGCTCCGGCTATCCCGGCAGCGTCATGCGCCGCGTGGTCGAGCGCGCCGCTTCCGAGGGCCTGGAGCCCGATTGCATCGTCGCCAGCGACGACGTGCCGCGCGCCCGTCCGGCGCCCGCGATGGCGCTGAAGAACGTGGTCGAGCTGGGCCTGTCGGACGTGGCCGCCTGCATCAAGGTCGACGACACCGCGCCCGGCATCGAGGAAGGACGCCGCGCCGGCATGTGGACCGTGGGCCTGCTGCTGTCGGGCAACGCCGCCGGCCTGACCCTGGAGGAATACCTGAGCCTGGATGAGGCGGGCCGCCAGACGGCTCGCACCGCCGCCAGCGCGGAGCTGTCGCCCGCCGCGCCGCACTACCTGATCGACACCGTCGCCGACCTGCCCGCCGTGATCGCCGATATCGAATCCCGCCTGTCCGCGGGCCAGCGACCCTAACCGCTCTTCCACCTGTTTGCACCCCTTGCCGGGGCCGGTTTCGGCCAGCCCCGGGGGCCTTCTTCGGCCTTTTTCCGCCTACCCACGGAGTAATTCATGAACCGCTACAAGCTGCTTGCACTGGCCGCCGCCCTGACGGGCGTGATGGGCGCCGCCTCCGCCGAGACCACCCTGACGGTCTACACGGCGCTCGAAGCCGACCAGATCAAGGCCTACCAGGCCGCATTCGAGAAGGCCAATCCCGACATCAAGATCCAGTGGGTGCGCGACTCCACCGGCATCATCACCGCCAAGCTGCTGGCCGAAAAGAACAATCCCAAGGCTGACGCGATCTGGGGCCTGGCCGGCACCTCGCTGGGCCTGATGGACAAGGAAGGCATGTTGCAGCCCTACGCCCCCAAGGGTCTGGACCAGATCGCCGCCAACATGCGCGATGCCAAGGCCGAGCCCACCTGGGTCGGCATGGACGGCTTTGCCGCCGCCATCTGCTTCAACACCATCGAAGCCGAAAAGCAGAAGCTGCCCAAACCCACGTCGTGGCAGGACCTGACCAAGCCGGAATACGCCGGCAAGATCGTGATGCCGAACCCGGCGTCCTCGGGTACGGGTTTCCTGGACGTCAGCGCCTGGCTGCAGATCTTCGGTGAAGAGAAGGGCTGGGCCTACATGGACGCCCTGCACAAGAACATCGGTTCCTACACGCACTCGGGTTCCAAGCCTTGCAACATGGCCGCCGCTGGCGAGTTCCCGATCGGCGTGTCGTTCGACTACCGCGCCGCCAAGCTGAAGGCCGACGGCGCGCCGATCGAAGCCGTGTTCCCGTCGGAAGGCCTGGGCTGGGAAGTGGAAGCCACCGCCATCATGAAGGGCACCAAGAACCTGGAAGCCGCCCGCAAGCTGGCCGACTTCTCCGCCAGCCGCGAGGCCAACGAGCTGTACAAGGCCAACTTCGCCGTGCTGGCCATCCCGTCGATCGCCACGTCCAACCCGAACCTGCCGGCCGACCTGACCAAGCGCATGATCAAGAACGACTTCACCTGGGCCGCCACCAACCGCGACCGCATCATCGCCGAGTGGACCAAGCGCTACGACGGCAAGTCCGAACCGAAGAAGAAGTAAGCAGGGTTGCGCGGGCGGCGCCAGCCCCGGCGCTGCCCGCGCGCTCACTCCGTTTCACCTCTCAGTTTCACCTTCCGTTCTTCGTCGCGCCGACGCGCTTCGAGGGTGGGATTCAGCTATGAAAAATTTCGACGTAGTCGTGGTGGGCGCCGGCATGCTGGGCATCGCCCACGCCTGGGCCGCCGCCAAGCGCGGCCTGTCGGTGGCCGTGATCGAGCGCAGCCGCCAGGCGCATGGCGCCACCATCCGCAATTTCGGCCAGGTCATCGTGACGGGCCAGGCGCCCGGCATGATGCTGTCGCACGCCCAGCAGGCGCGCGAACTGTGGCTGGAGCTGTCCGGCCAGGCGGGCTTCCATGTGCGCGCCAACGGCGCCCTGGTGCTGGCGCGCAATGCCGAAGAGGCCGACGTGCTGCAGGAATTCGCCGACACGCGCATGCGCCAGGAAGGCTATCGCGCCGAGCTGCTGTCGGGCCGCGAGGTGGCTCAGCTGTACGGCGGCCAGCTGGCGCACCACTGCGCGGCCCTGCAAGGCCATGACGATCTGCAGATCTACTCGCGCGAGGCGCTGCCCGCCATCACGCGCTACCTGGCCGAGTCGCTGGGCGTGCAGTTCATTACCGGCACGCTGGCGCGCGCGGTGGAGGGCGGGCTGGTATGCACCTCGGCCGGCGAATTCAAGGGCGGCCATGTGTTCGTCTGCCCGGGCCACGATTACCTGACCCTGCTGCCCGAACGCTTCGCGCCGATGAACCTGGAAGTCACGCGCCTGCAGATGCTGCGCGCGGCCTTCGAGACCCATCCCATCGCGCTCGACCGTCCCCTGCTGACGGGCCTGTCTTGCGTGCATTACGGCGCGTTCTCCGACCTGCCTTCGGCGCTGGCGCTGCGCGAGGTGATCCAGCAGCGCACGCCGATGCTGCTGGAGAACGGCATCCACCTGCTGATCAGCCCCACACCCTACGGCGAACTGATCATCGGGGATTCGCACCGCTACGGCCAGGACGCGCTGCCGTTCAACGACGAGGCCGTTGACAACGCGATGCTGGACCTGGCGAGCCAGGCGCTGGGCGCGCGCCTGCGCGTGCTGGAACGCTGGCAAGGCGTCTATGGCGCGCATGGCCCGGCGCCGTTCTCGGTCATGCCGGTCGATCCGGCCACGACCGTGGCGGTGATGCACTCGGGCGTGGGCATGACGGTGGGCCTGGCCATCGGCGAGCGCACCGTGGCGGGCGCGCTGGGACGCTGATCCCGGCAGCCGCCAAAAGAAAAGGCCTCGCATCCGCGAGGCCTTTTTTGCATGGAGGGGAAGGGTCAGACCCGGTCCTGCATGATGCGGCGATACCACTCGTGGAAGTGCTGCATGCCGTCTTCCATGGGCGACTGGTAGGGGCCGGTTTCGTTCACGCCGCGCAGCATCAGCGCCTTGCGGCCCGCGTCCATGCGCTCGGCGATCTCGTCGTCCTCGATGGCCGTTTCCATGTAGGCGGCGCGCTGCGCCTCGACGAATTCGCGCTCGAAGGCGGCGATTTCCTCGGGGTAATAGAACTCCACCACGTTGACCGTTTCCTGGGGGCTCTTGGGGTACAGCGTGGAGAGCACCAGCACGTGCGGATACAGCTCGATCATGTGGGTCGGGAAATACGTGACCCAGACCGCGCCGAAATCCGGCGCGTCGCCTTCGCGGAACGCCAGCAGGCGGTCATGCCATTGCTTGTAGACGTCAGAGCCCGGCTGCGCCAGGGCGTTGTGCACGCCGACCTTCTGCAGGCTGTACCAGTCGTTGAATTCCCAGCTCAGGTCGTCGCAGGTGACGAAGCGGCCCAGGCCCGGGTGGAACGGACCGACGTGGTAGTCCTCGAGGTAGACCTCGATGAAGGTCTTCCAGTTGTAGTTGCACTGGTGCACTTCGACGTGATCCAGCACGTAGTCGCCGAAGTCGAATTCCTGACGCGAGAACAGCGGCGCCATGTCGGCGGCCGGATCGCGCGGGCCTTCGAACAGCAGGCCGTGGCAGTCGCGCAGGCGGAACTTCTGCAGGTTCATGCAGGGCGTGGTGGCGAACTGGGGCGCGCCCAACAACTCGCCCTGGTTGTTGTACGTCCAGCGGTGCAAGGGGCAGACGATGTTGCCGCCCGTTGCCTTCAGATTGCCATGCGTATTGCAGTTGCCGGCCACATTGCCGGTCTCGCCGCCCAGCATCAATGCCTGGCGGTGGCGGCAGACATTTGAGATGAGTTCGACGCCTTGCTGGTTGCGAACCAGCACGCGGCCTCCGTCTTCCTGGGCCAACGTACGCCAATCCCCGATTTCGGGCACCACTTTCTGGTGGCCGACGTATTGCGAGGATTGCTTGAAAATGAGTTCTTGCTCGCGGGCAAAGAGGGCTTCGTCAAAATACGCGCTGACGGGTAGCTGGGTGCGAGCTGGCACCAAATGTGCCATCCGACCGATGTCGGTCATGATTCCCCCCGCTCGGATAAAAAAGCCAGGACGGAGAGGCTTTTGCCTGGCGGCTTTGAAATCCGCAGGATGCGTTCCGTGCTGGCGCGAAGAAAAATCGGTGTCTGGCCGATCAAATAAGCCGTGAATTGTACCCCAAGCCCTTACCCCGCGCCCGTGAAGATCTGCGAAGCTTGGTGAAGTTATGCCGAAGCCGGCGCAGCCACGTTTATCGCGGCATAACCCCTTGAAGATGTAGGCCTTTCAGACGAAGCGCCGGGTGGCCGGATGGCGCCTGAGCAACCAGCTGCTGGCGGCCGACAACGCGAATATCAGGGCGGCCAGCAGGGGCATCATCCAGGCGTCCTTGCGCGCGCCCGTGAAGGCGCCGGCGCGATGCGCCACGTCCAGGAACAGCGGATGGATCAGGTAGATGCCGAAAGTCAGCGGCGCCAGCGAGGCCAGCCGGGGCAGGCGCGGCGACGAGATGATCCACTGGAAGGCGGCCAGCGACATGAAGGGCACGGTGAGGCTGAAGTAATCGTAGAAGTAAGTGTCCAGCGTGCGGTTGCTGGACATGGCGTAGACGCCGAGCGCGGTCGCGGCCACGCTGGCGGCCAGCATCAGGCCGGGGCGGGGGATGCGCATCTGGCCGTCGAAGATCAGGCGGCCCGCCACGAAGTAGCCCAGGTAGGGCAGGAACCAGGTCAGGAAGAAGCCCGCGGGCGCGCCCAGCGCGCGGCGGTACAGCGCGTCCAGGATCGCCACGCCCAGGATGCCCACCACCCACAACCCGCGGGCGCGCGGCGTGCTGCGCGCATACAGGATCCGCACCAGCGGCGCGAACAGGTACAGGCCCACGATCATGTACAGGTACCACAGGTGGTAGTAGGGCTCGCCCTGGACCACCTTGCGCGGCCAGAAGGAGAAATCGACGCGGCCGTCGTCCCACCAGTCCAGCGCCGTGCGCCAGGTCAGGTAGAAGAATGTCCAGAACAGAAGCGGCGCGCAGATCCGCGCCACGCGCCGGCTGTAGAACTGGCGCGCATCCTGCGGCTTGTCGGGATCCAGCAGCAGGGCGCCGCTGACCATAACGAACACGGGCACGCACCACCGTGCCGCCGAGTCATACAGGTTGGCGGCAAGCCAGGCCCCGCCGCCGTAGATGGCGGGGTTGCTGACGATCATGGCCGCGCTGTGCAACAGCACCACGGCCACCGCCGCCAGCCAGCGGGCGGCGTCCAGGCGCGCGTACTTCTCATCGGTGTAAGGCATCGGACTCCAGCTTGCGGTGTTTGCCTTTTCACCTTAGCAGCCGCGCGCGCCCGGTTTCTGTATCGAGGGGTTAGGGCATATCTCGCTTCTTCACGAAATGCCCCGGGACCTCATTGCAGAACGATGTTGGCCTGCTTGATCAATTGCGACACGATGGGTTGTTCGGTCTTGATCTGCTTATCCAGTTCGGCGGCGGTGCCGGAGCGCGGGTCGATCCCCATGTCCAGCATGCGCTTCTTCACCGATTCATCCTGCAGGGTTTCGGTCAGGGCCTGTTGCAGCTTTTCCATGACCGGAGCGGGCGTGCCCTTGGGCGCCACGAAGCTGAACCACGCGGTCATGTCGAACGAGGGATAGCCTTCCTCGGCCAGCGTCGCCAGCTTGGGCAGGGTGGCCAGGCGGTTGGGGCTGGTGATGGCGAAGACCTTGACCTTGCCGGCGTCGGCCTGCGGCATGCCCGTGGCCACCATGTCGAAGAACAGGTCCACGTCGCCGCTGATCAGGGCGGGCAGGGCCTGGGTCGCGCCCTTGAACGGCACGTGCAGGATGTCGATGCCCGCGCGTTCCTTGAACAGTTCGCCCGCCAGGTGCGAGGACGTGCCGGGGCCGAAGGTGGCGAAGGTCAGCTTGCCCGGGTTCTGCTTGGCGTAGGCCACCACGTCCTGGGTGCTGTTGAACGGGCGCTTGGGGCTGGACAGCAGCACCAGCGGGCCCACGCCCACCATGCCGATCCGGGCGAAGCCGTCGGGATCGTAGGGCAGTTCCTTATACAGATAGCGGTTGGTGACCAGGGTGGAGTTGGTCGCCATCAGGATGGTGTAGCCGTCCGGCGCTTCGCGCGCGACGAACGCCGCGCCGATCGAGGTGCCGGCGCCCGCCTTGTTCTCGACGATCATGGGCTGGCCCAGCGTCTTGGCCATGCGTTCGGCCAGGATGCGCGTCAGCACGTCGGTGGCGCCGCCGGCCGGGAAGGGCGAGACGACCTTGATCGGACGGGCCGGATAGGACTCGGCCTGGGCGCCGAGCGCCGCGGCGCTGAGCAGCAGGCCGGCCAGCAGTTTGAGGCTAGTGCGTAGCATGTTTTCCCCTTGAAAACGTGTGCATGGATGGAATCGGGCCTGGCTTTGACGCCGCGGGGGCGGCGCTTGCCAAGTCTCCTTGGATAAATTAAATTCCGTAAATCGGAATTTAATTTTGTTATTCGAAATAAACTATAAAAACGAAGCGAATAGAAATGCAATCTTTTTCTGACCCCAAGCGCATCGCCCATCCCGCCGCCAAGCCCGACGGCAAGGTCGAGCTCAGCCTGCCCGCGCGCCGCAAGCGCGCCGCCGGGGCGGGCGAGGGCGCCAGTTCGCCCGATTTCATTACGGCGCTGGCGCGCGGGCTGGACGTGCTGCGCTGCTTCCGCCATGGCGTGGCGGCGCTGGGCAACCTGGACCTGGCGCGCCTGACCGGCCTGCCCAAGCCCACGATCAGCCGCATCACCTACACGCTTACTGAATTGGGCTACCTGCGCTATCACCCGGACACCGGCAAGTATTCGCCCGGCTACGGCGTGCTGGCCCTGGGCTTCGGGCTGCTGGCGGGGCTGGAGGTGCGCGAGCTGGCCAAGGCCTCGATGACCGAACTGGCGCGCGCCACGGGCGGCGCGGTGGCCCTGGGGGCCTTCGACGGCGATGCCATGACCTATGTCGAAGCCATCCACGGTTCGTCGGCGCTCTACCTGCGCCTGCCGGTCGGCTATCGCGCCAGCCTGGACAGCGCCATGGGCCGGGCCTACCTGGCCAGCCTGCCGCCCCAGGCCTGCGCTGACGCGCTGGCCCGCCTGGGCGAGGCCGCGCCGGCGCCCGCGGCGATCGAGCGCGCCCGCGCGGAATTGCGGGAAACGGGCTGCTGCTACGCCATCGGCGAGTGGCAGTCGGGGATCAACGCCGTGGCGGTGCCGTTCTCGTCCATCACCGGCGAGGGGGTCTTCGTCATGAGCTGCGGCGGCCCCGCCAGCCTGCTGCCCGAGGCCGGCCTGCGCACGCGCGTGGCGCCCTTGCTGCGAGCCGCGATAGCGGGGCTGGCGGGCGCGCCGGCCTGATACGCGCGGCGCGCGGCGGCAAGCCCGACGGCCTTGCGGGTATCTCGTACAATTCACGGATTGATCCACCCCTAGCGCCCTCGGAGACCCGTTTGGCCAAATCTTCACAAGCCGATCCGCAGATCGATGACCGTCCCTTGCCCCAGGATTTCGAAACGGCGCTGGCCGAGCTCGAATCGCTGGTCGCGGCCATGGAAGACGGCTCGTTGCCGCTTGAGCAGTCGCTGACCGCCTACCGGCGCGGCGTGGCGCTCACGCGTGTCTGTCAGGAACGCTTGGCGCAGGCCGAACAGCAGGTCAAGGTCCTGGAAGGCGATTTGCTGCGTCCGCTGGACCCGGCGGCGCTGGATGACGAATAAGAATCCAATGAAGCAAATTCAACTCGCCTTCCCGGAATGGTTGCAGGGCCGCGTGCAGCACGTCGAAGACGTCCTGGACGATCTGCTCCCTCCGGCGGACGCGTTGCCCTCCCGGCTGCACGAAGCCATGCGTTACGCCGTGCTCGGCGGCGGCAAGCGGGTGCGCGCCGCGCTGGTCTACGCGGCAGGCCAGGCCTGCCCGGTGAGCGGCAGCGTGCTGGCCGTGCAGGCCTCGCTGGACCGCGCCGCCGCGGCCGTGGAACTGATCCACGCCTATTCGCTGGTGCACGACGACCTGCCCTGCATGGACGACGACACCCTGCGCCGCGGCCGGCCCACCACCCACGTGCAGTTCGACGAAGCCACGGCCATGCTGGCGGGCGACGCGCTGCAGCCGCTGGCCTTCGATCTGCTGGCTTCCATGCCGATCGCGCCCGCGCTGATCGTGCAGGCCACCCAGTCGCTGGCGCGCGCCGCCGGCAGCCAGGGCATGGCGGGCGGCCAGGCCATCGACCTGTTCAGCGTCGGCCATTCGCTGTCGCGCGATGAGCTGCAGACCATGCACAGCATGAAGACGGGCGCCATGCTGGCTTGCAGCGTGGCCCTGGGCGGCATCGTCGCCGGCGCCAGCTCGGCTTCGCGCCAGGCGCTGGACGCCTACGCGCAGGCCGTCGGGCTGGCCTTCCAGGTGGTCGATGACATCCTGGACGTCACCGCCGACAGCGCCAGCCTGGGCAAGACGCCGGGCAAGGACGCCGCCGAAAACAAGCCTACCTATGTATCGCTGTTGGGGCTGGACGGCGCGCGCTCGTTCGCCCAGGAGCTGCGAGAGGATGCGCTGGCCGCCCTGGCTCCGCTGGGCGAGGCCGGATCGCGCCTGGCCGAACTGGCCGACTTCATCGTCCTACGAGACCGCTGAGCCGGGAACAGCCCGGGCTGGAGGCAGGCCGGGCCAACGAACCACATAAAAGCATGACGACAGATTTACTGGACCGCATTCAATCCCCGGCTGACCTCAAACGCCTGGATCGCCGCGAGCTGAAGAAGCTGGCGGACGAGCTGCGCGGCTTCATACTGGAGTCGGTGTCCAAGACGGGCGGGCACCTGTCGTCCAACCTGGGCACGGTCGAGCTTACCCTGGCCTTGCACCAGGTGTTCGACACGCCGCATGATCGCATCGTCTGGGACGTGGGCCACCAGTCCTACCCGCACAAGATCCTGACCGGACGCCGCGCCGGCATGGCCCAGCTGCGCCAGCAGGGCGGGATCTCGGGCTTCCCCAAGCGCAGCGAATCCGAATACGACGCCTTCGGCACCGCGCACTCTTCCACCTCCATTTCCGCCGCGCTGGGCATGGCAGTGGCGTCGCGCAACGCCGGCGTGCCGCGCCAGCACATCGCCATCATCGGCGACGGCGCGATGTCGGCCGGCATGGCCTTCGAGGCCATGAACAACGCGGGCGTCACGCCCGATATCAATCTGCTGGTGATCCTGAACGACAACGACATGTCAATCTCGCCGCCGGTGGGGGCGCTGAACCGCTACCTGGCGCGCCTGATGTCGGGCCGCTTCTACGCGGCGGCCAAGAACGTGGGCCGCGCGGTGCTGCAGCACGTGCCGCCGGTGCTGGAATTGGCGCGCCGTTTCGAAGAGCATGCCAAGGGCATGGTCACGCCGGCCACGCTGTTCGAGGAATTCGGCTTCAACTATGTCGGCCCGATCGACGGGCACGACCTGGACGCGCTGGTGCCGACCCTGCAGAACCTCAAAGCCCTGGAAGGCCTGCAGTTCCTCCACGTGGTCACCAAGAAGGGCCATGGCTACAAGCTGGCCGAGGCCGATCCTGTGCTGTACCACGGCCCCGGCAAGTTCGATCCGGCTGTCGGCATCCAGCAATCCAAGGCGCCGGGCAAGCGCAGCTTCACGCAGGTCTTCGGCCAGTGGCTGTGCGACACGGCCGAGCAGGACACGCGCCTGGTCGCCATCACGCCCGCCATGCGCGAAGGCAGCGGCCTGGTGGAATTCGAAAAACGCTTTCCGCAGCGCTATTTCGACGTCGGCATCGCGGAACAGCACGCCGTGACCTTCGCCGCCGGCATCGCCTGCGAAGGCCAGAAGCCGGTGGTCGCGATCTACTCCACCTTCATGCAGCGCGGCTACGATCAGTTCATCCATGACGTGGCCTTGCAGAACCTGGACGTCACGTTCGCGCTGGACCGCGCCGGCCTGGTGGGCGCGGACGGCGCCACGCATGCCGGCAACTACGACATCGCCTTCCTGCGCTGCGTGCCCAATATGGTCGTGACCACGCCGTCCGATGAAAACGAGACCCGGCTGCTGCTGTCGACCTGTTATCAGTATCCTGGCCCCGCGTCGGTGCGCTATCCGCGCGGCGCGGGCTGCGGCGCGCAGGAAGCGCCCGGCCTGGAAACGGTCGAGCTCGGCCGCGGCGTGGTGCGCCGCGAAGGCCGCAAGATCGCCATCCTGGGCTTCGGCATGCTGGTCCAGGCCGCGCTGGGCGCCGCCGAAAAGCTGGACGCCACCGTCGCCGACATGCGCTTCGTCAAGCCGATCGACCGCGAACTGATCCTCGACCTGGCCAGCCGGCACGACGCGCTGGTCACGCTGGAGGACGCCTCCATCATGGGCGGCGCCGGCAGCGCGGTGCTGGAAGCGCTGAGCGCGGCGGGCGTGACGATCCCGGTACTGCAGCTGGGCCTGCCGGACGAGTTCATTGATCATGGCGAACAGTCGGCGCTGTGGGCCGGCGTCGGCCTGGATGCCGCCGGCATCGAGGGCTCGATCCGCGCCCGCTACGCGAATCTGCTGGGCTGAATCCGGCCCGATCCCGCGGGCAGGCCCGTTCCGGCCCGCGGGAATGAAACACACTGTTCCGGCCCCGCCAACCTACGAATGAAAGGGTTTTCCCTGGCGCTTGGCGGACTATGGGCGATAATGGCCCCCTCTCAAAGATTCCTAGGCCCGTGCGTTTTCACGACTGACTGCCTAGACAGGTAAGCCGAAATGAATTCTCCGATCGACCCCGCCATCGTGATGCCCGACGTCCAGAGTTCGGCGGACACCCGGCACATCCCGATCCAGCGCGTGGGTATCCGTGGCGTGCGCCATCCCATGTTGATTGAAAGCGGCGACGGCTCGCCCCAGGGCACCGTGGCCAACTGGACGCTGACCGTCGCGCTGCCGCCCGAAGAAAAAGGGACGCACATGTCCCGCTTCGTGGCCCTGCTGGAAAAGTACCGCAGCACCCCCATGACGCCGACCCTGTTCCGCGCCATGGCGGCCGACATGCTGCCGCTGCTGCATGCCGAGCGCGGCGACATCACCGCCGCCTTCCCGTACTTCATCAACAAGTCCGCCCCGATCTCCGGCGTGCAGAGCCTGCTGGACTACGAAGTGCAGTGGATTGCTCGCGCACAGGGCGACGAGGTCGAGTTCGAACTGATCGTGCAGGTGCCCGTCACCAGCCTCTGTCCCTGCTCCAAGGCCATCTCCGAATACGGCGCGCACAACCAGCGCTCGCACGTCACGGTGTCCGCCATCCTGAACGCCGACATCGGCATGGACGGCGTCATCCGCCTGATCGAGGAAGAGGGTTCATGCGAACTCTGGGGCTTGCTCAAGCGCCCCGACGAGAAATACGTCACCGAGCGAGCCTACGACAATCCCAAGTTCGTCGAAGACCTGGTGCGCGACGTGGCAGCCCGCCTGAATGCGCATCCCGGCATCGCCCGCTACCGCGTGGAAGCCGAGAACTTCGAATCCATCCACAACCACTCGGCCTACGCCGTCGTGGAAGGCTGAGCTTTCCGTGAGCCATCCGGCGGCCAATGACTGGCCGCTCATCGCGGGGCTGCAGGAATGGGAATCGCGGCTGGCCAGCAATCTGGCCGGCCGCGGCCGTTTTGGCGTCGCGCTCTACGAGTTCTTCCGCTTCGGCGTGAAGCAGGCCTGGGCCTGCCTGTTCGGCGGCCTGATGTGCGCGCTGTTGCTGGGCACGCACTGGTGGTATCCGAAGGATGCCGCGCTGGCCCGCTACGACTTCCTGACCCTGGCGGCCCTGGGCATCCAGGCGCTGCTGCTGGCGCAGCGCATGGAGACCTGGAGCGAAGCCCGCGTGATCCTGCTGTTCCATGTGGTGGGAACTGGGATGGAAGTGTTCAAGACCGCCGCGGGTTCATGGCTGTATCCGGAGGCCAGTGTCTTGCGCATCGGCGGCGTGCCGCTGTTCACCGGTTTCATGTACGCGGCGGTGGGCAGCTATCTTGCCCGCGTCTGGCGTTTGTTCGACTTCCGTTTTCGCGCCCATCCACCGGTGGCGGCCTGCGTGGCGCTGTCGGTGCTGATCTATGTGAATTTCTTTGCGCATCACTACGTCATGGATTTCCGCTGGGTGCTGTTCGCGCTGACCGCCATCCTGTTCGCGCGCACCTGGGTGTATTTCCGGATCTGGCGGGTCTACCGCCGCATGCCTTTGCTGCTGGGCTTCGTGCTGGTGGCCTTGTTCATCTGGTTCGCGGAAAACATCGGCACCTTTGCCAATGCCTGGCGCTATCCCAACCAGTCGCAGGGCTGGGAGTTGGTGTCCATCGCCAAGCTGGGCTCGTGGTTCCTGCTGATGATCATCAGCTATGTGATGGTCAGCGTGGTCAACCGTCCCCAGGAAATCGATGTGGCCGATTTGCCTCGGCCAGCGGGGCAGGGAGGCGAAAATAGTCCGTCCCTGATTTCCTGAGGCCTTCCTGGCTTGCGCCGATTGCCTCGATCGGTGATAATCGAGAGCTTTCTTGCTCGACCGCCCATGGTTTTTGGGTAGCGGGCTGCCCCTTGCGGGCCACTGTCTAGGACGCAGATCGGCGATGCAAATCCCGATATGCATGACCACCCCTGATGGAAAGCATGGGTGCAAGACGGCCGGCCGGCGAGACATCCTCAAGGAGTTTTACTCATGCGTCACTACGAAGTGGTGTTTATCGTTCACCCCGACCAAAGCGAGCAAGTGCCCGCCATGGTCGAGCGTTACCAAGCGCTGGTCACGGGCCAAGGCGGCTCGGTTCACCGCCTGGAAGACTGGGGCCGCCGTCAACTGGCCTACCCGATCCAGAAGCTCGTCAAGGCTCACTACGTCTGCCTGAACATCGAGTGCGGCCAAGCCACGCTGGATGAGCTGGAACACTCGTTCCGCTACAACGACGCCGTTCTGCGCCACCTGGTCATCAAGACCAAGAAGGCTCAAGCCACGCCCTCGATCATGATGAAGTCGGTCGAACGCGAAGAAGCCCGCAAGGCTTCGGCTGAAGCAGCAGCGCCGGCTCAGGCCGAGTAAGCAGGGCTCACGCAGAGCTCATCCCATGAAGTCCCCTCGGTGCCTGGCAGGATGAACAAGCTGGAACTCAGCGCCCGCGTTCTCGAATGCGAGCCTTTGCGCCACACTCCCGCCGGATTGCCCGCACTGGAAATGGTGCTGGCGCACGAGTCGGAAGTCGTCGAAGCAGGCCTCCCGCGCCGCGTCGAACTGACTATCTCGGCCGTGGCACTGGGCGATCTGGCGTTGCTGCTGAAGGACACCGCCCTAGGGTCCGAATTGCTGGTGCAGGGGTTTCTGGCTCCCACCCGCAAGGACTCGGTGAAGGTGAAGCTGCATTTGCAGCAGGCACGCAAGATCAGCGGCAGCGCAGGACGCGATCCGCTGGTGGCTTGAAGGGAATTGAGCAAGAGGCGCGATGAGCGCCTTCTGAAATCGGATAGGTTATGGGGGTTTGGGCCCGTTTTGGGTAAAACCCGGCCCCCTCAAACAAAGAGGCACATATCATGGCTTTCTTCGGAAAACGCAAGGAAAAACGCAAATTCACGCAGCAGAACCCGCTCTTCAAGCGTCGTAAGTTCTGCCGCTTCACCGCTGCCGGCGTGGAAGAGATCGACTACAAGGATCTGGACACCCTGCGCGACTTCGTGCAAGAAAACGGCAAGATCATCCCGGCTCGCCTGACCGGCACCAAGGCAATCTACCAGCGTCAGCTGGACACGGCCATCAAGCGCGCGCGCTTCCTGGCTCTGTTGCCTTACACCGATAACCACAACTAATCCGGGGCACTGAAATGCAAGTTATTCTGCTCGAAAAAGTCGTCAACCTGGGTAACCTCGGCGAAGTCGTGCGCGTGCGTGATGGCTACGCCCGCAACTTCCTGATCCCCCAGCGCAAGGCCCGTCGCGCAACCGACGCCGCCCTGAAGGAATTCGAAGCGCGCCGCGCTGAACTGGAAAAGGCCCAGGCTGAAAAGCTGGCCGCTGCCCAAGCCCTGGGCGAGCGCGTCGCCGGCTTCCAGCTGAAGATCGTCCAGAAGGCTGGCGTCGACGGCCGTCTGTTCGGCTCGGTCACCAATGCCGACATCGCCGAAGGTCTGCGCAAGGCCGGTTTCGAAGCCGTCGAAAAGTCGCAAATCCGCCTGCCCAACGGCCAGCTGAAGTCGATCGGCGAATTCCCCGCCCAGGTCGCCCTGCACGCTGACGTGCTGGTCGACGTGACGATCCTGGTCGAAGGCGAACTGTCCTAAGCCGGTATCCGCAGTAAGAAAAAAGCCGGCCCGCGTGCCGGCTTTTTTTCTGTTTGTCTCGCCGTATTGCGTGTAGTCTTCGGGCTCACGATCCAGGCTCAGCACCGCTTTCCTCAGAGGACCTCTTGACTCAGCCCCCCGTTCACCACAACGCGCCGCCTGGCCTGCGAGCCTGGCTTGATGGCGTGGATGCGTCGCGTGAGCCTTCGGTGCGGGATGTGACGATAGATGGCGTGCGCTGCATCATCAAGCGCCGCCGCCCCAGCATCGGGCGCGGCGTCAGCTACGCGCTGCGCTATGTGCGCGCGCTGTTCCTGGGCGTGGGCTGCAAGCTCTTCCTGGGCGAGTTTCCGCGGCCTGGCGTGCTGTTGCACAACGGTCTGGCGCATGAGGCGCGGCGCCTGGCGCAGTTGCTCGAAGCGGGCTGCCGCGTGCCCGAGGTATGGTGGCAGGAGCAAGGCCTGCTGGTGCTGGAATATGTGGGCGAGGACTTGGCGGACCTGATCCGCAACGAGGACACCACGTCCCGGATGTGGCTGGCGCGCGCGGCCGCGGCCGACCTGGCCGCCTTCCATGCCCGCGGCATGTGGCACGGCGGCGCGCAGATCCGCAACATTACGCTGCAGGACGGCGAGCTCTGGCGCATTGATTTCGAAGAGAACATCGGCGCGACCCTGTCGCGGCCGCTGGCGCAGGCCTACGATCTGTTCCAGATGCTGGCCTCTATGGTGTCTTTGCGTAAATTGCCCGACGACGTGGCCCGCACGCTGGGTAAACTGGCGCTTGACGTCTACTTCGAGAGCAATCCCGACGCGGAGGTCCGGGCCCGCCTGACCCGCCTGGCGCGGGTGCTATGCGCCGTCGCGGCGCCCCTGCGCGTGGTGCTGGGCCGCCTGCCTTCGCGCGACATCCAGGGATTCTTCCGCGTTGCGGACATCCTGCAGCCGTTACTATTGAAGTCATGAATACACCTGCCGATTCCCAGCTCGAATACCTGCGCGTTCCCCCCCATTCCATCGAGGCGGAGCAGTCGGTGCTGGGCGGCCTGCTGCTGGACAACGCGGCCTGGGACCGCATTGCCGACGTGCTGGTCGAAGAAGATTTCTACCGCCATGACCACCGGCTGATTTGGCACCATATCGCCCGCCTGATCGGCCTGGCGCGCCCGGCCGACGTCATCACCGTCCATGAATCGCTGGTCAGCGCCGGCAAGGCCGAGGACGCCGGCGGCTTGGCTTATCTGAACGCGCTGGCCCACAACACGCCGTCGGCGGCCAACATCCGCCGCTATGGCGAGATCGTGCGCGAGCGCGCCATGCTGCGCAAGCTGGTCGCGATTGCCGACGAGATCTCGGCGGCCGCCATGAGCCCGCAGGGCAAGGAAGCCCGCCAGCTGCTGGACGAGGCCGAGTCCAAGGTCTTTCAGATCGCCCAGGAGGGCGCCCGCGGCGCCGCGGGCTTCCAGGAAATCCAGCCGCTGCTGACGCAGGTGGTGGAGCGTATCGACGAGCTCTATCACCGCGAGAGCACCTCCGACGTGACCGGCGTGCCCACCGGCTTCACCGACCTGGACAAGATGACTTCGGGCATGCAAGGCGGCGACTTGATCATCGTGGCCGGCCGCCCCTCGATGGGCAAGACCTCGTTCTCGATGAACATCGGCGAGCACGTCGCCATCGAGGAAGGGCTGCCAGTGGCGGTGTTCTCCATGGAAATGGGCGCGGTGCAGCTGGCCATGCGTATGCTGGGTTCGGTCGGCCTGCTGGACCAGCACCGCATGCGGACCGGCAAGCTGATCGCCGAGGACTGGCCGCGCGTGACTCACGCCGTCCAGCTGATGCAGGACGCGCAGGTCTACATTGACGAGTCGCCGGCGCTCAGCCCGATGGAAGTGCGCGCGCGCGCGCGCCGCCTGGCGCGCCAGTGCGGCCAGCTCGGCCTGATCATCATCGACTACCTTCAGCTCATGTCGGGCAACGGCTCGGGTGAAAACCGGGCCACCGAAGTGTCGGAAATCAGCCGCTCGCTCAAGGGCCTGGCCAAGGAACTCAACTGCCCGCTGATCGCGCTGTCGCAGCTGAACCGAAGCCTGGAGCAGCGCCCCAACAAGCGTCCCGTGATGAGCGACCTGCGCGAATCCGGCGCTATCGAACAGGACGCCGACGTGATCCTGTTCATCTACCGCGACGAGGTCTATAACCCCGATTCGCCGGACAAGGGCACCGCCGAGATCATCATCGGCAAGCAGCGTAACGGTCCTATCGGCTCTGTGCGCCTGACCTTCCAGGGCTCCAGCACGCGCTTCCTGAACTTCTCGGGCGCGCAGCCGCGCGACATGTACTGAGCCTGCCCGGCCCATGAAAAAACCGCGCCTCGGCGCGGTTTTTTATTGCGTTCTGGAAAGCGATGTCAGGCTTCTGCTTCGGGCCGTTTGCCGAAGCGCGCCGCCAGCACGCCGCACACCATCAGCTGGATCTGGTGGAACAGCATCAGGGGCAGCACGATGGCGCCCACGGCATGGCCGGCGAACAGCACCTGCGCCATCGGGATGCCGCTGGCCAGGCTTTTCTTCGAGCCGCAGAACAGCAGCGTGATGCGGTCTTCGACATTGAAGCCGAACACGCGACCGGCCAGCGCCGACAGGCCCAGCGCCAGCGCCAGGATCACGGAGCAGGCCACGACCAGGCCAGCCAGCGCGGGGATCGGGGTCGAGCTCCACAGGCCCTCGTTGATGGCTTCCGAAAAGGCCGTGTAGACCACCAGCAGGATGGAGCCCTGGTCGACGAACTTGAGCATGGCCTTGCGCTTGTGCACCCAGGCGCCGATCCAGCGGCGCGCGAACTGGCCCAGCACGAAAGGCAGCAGCAGCTGCAGCATGATCTTGATGACGGCGTCGAAGGAAATCGGCGCGCTGCCGGCATTGGCGACCACCGTGCCCACCAGCAGCGGCGTGAGGAAGATGCCGAGCAGGCTGGAAGCGGAGGCGCTGCACACGGCGGCCGGCACGTTGCCGCGCGCCATCGAGGTGAAGGCGATGGCCGATTGCACCGTGGCGGGCAGGCAGCACAGGAACATGATGCCCAGGTAAAGCTCCGGCGTGACCAGCGGCTCCAGCACGGGCTTGAGCGCCAGGCCCAGCAGCGGGAACATCAGGAAGGTCGCCGAGAAGATCGTCAGGTGCAGCTTCCAGTGCGTCAGGCCGGCGATGATGGCCTCGCGCGACAGGCGCGCGCCGTGCAGGAAGAACAGCAGGCCGACCGCAATGTTGGTGATCCAGCCGAACACGGCCACGCCTTGCCCGTGCGCGGGCACGATGCTGGCAATGATGACGGTGCAGATCAGGTAGAGGGTGAAGCGGTCGGGCAGAAGGCGGGCAAGGCGTGACATGAGGACGGGAGGGAGACGGACGGGAAGCGCCCGGGAGGCGCCGTAAACGGGGCGTATTGTAGTCCCGGGGACGCAATGCTTCCTGACAGCCAGTTGTCAGCGCCGCGAAGCGGCGCCGGCCGGCCTCAAGGCGTCATGGCCAGCGCCAGGTCGAAGGCGGCGACCAGCGAGGCGTGGTCGGCCAGGCCCTTGCCCGCGATGTCGAAGGCGGTGCCGTGGTCGACGCTGGTGCGCACGAAGGGCAGGCCCACCGTCACGTTCACGCCATGGTCCAGGCCCAGGTACTTGACCGGGATGAGGCCCTGGTCGTGATACTGGGCGACCACGATGTCGAATTCGCCGCGCCGCGCGCGCATGAAGATCGTGTCGCCGGGCCAGGGGCCGCTGGCGTCTATGCCTTGTTCGCGGGCGGCGGCGATCGCGGGTTCGATGATGTCGATGTCCTCGCGGCCGAACTTGCCGCCTTCGCCCGCGTGCGGATTCAGGCCGGCGACCGCGACGCGCGGCTGCGCGATACCCATCTGCCGGCAGGCCTGGTCCGCCAGCCGCATGGCGGTCAGCTCCGATTGCGGCGTGATGCGCGCGATCACATCGGCCAGCGCCACGTGTATGGTCACCAGCAGCACGCGCAGCTCGTCGTTGGCCAGCATCATCGCGAAGTCGCGGGTGTCCGAGCGTTCAGCCAGGATCTCGGTGTGGCCGGGGTAGTCGATGCCGGCCGCGTGCATGGATTTCTTGTTCAGCGGCGCCGTGACGATCGCGCGGATGCGGCCGGCCTGCGCGTCGTCGATGGCCGCGCAGACGTAGTCGTAGGCGCCGCGTCCGGCAAGCGCGCTGATCTGCCCCAGCGGCAGGTCGGCGGGCAGGGTGGGGCTGCAGGCTATCACGTTGATGTGGTCCGCCCCGGCCGTGGCCTGGCCCACGTCCGCGATTTCGACGATCTGAAGCCGCGCGCCCAGCTGGGCGGCGGCACGGCGCAGCGCGCCTGCGTCGCCATACACCACGCAAGGCGCATTCAAGCCTTGCGCGCAGGCCTTGACGACGATTTCGGGGCCGATGCCGGCGGCATCGCCCATGGTGATACCCACGGGCAGGGAGGTCTTCACGATGCTTCTTGGAATTGGGGTTGCGTTGCGATAAATGCTACACCCGATCGCGGACCTGGCCCGGCCCGCGCCGCCCTACTCGGCAGGTTTCTTCGCGGTTTCGATGACGCCGCACTGGAAGGTGACCGTGGCGCGCTTGGAGCCCAGGCCGGTCGCATGGTTGGACGTGATCTTGGGCTTGAGCAGCTTGCGGCCGGAGGACTGGCAGTACTCCTCGGCGCGTTGCAGGGCCTGGGTCTTGATTTCCACCCAGGTCATCATCTGGGTGCCGGAGCTGTAGCTGACGCTGTAGGTGTCCTTGTCGACGGACGTGACCTCGCTCATGCTGGAACAGGCGGCCAGCAGGGTGAGCAGGGCGGCGGCGGGGGCAAGGCGTGCAAGCATGAGGGGTCCTGGAATCACGATAGCTGCCATTACACCATCATTTCAAGGCGCGCCCACGGCGCTGCGGCGGTCGAGCTTGCGGCTGAGGACGATGGAAGTCTGGGTTTGCTTGACGCCGTCGATCAGGCCGATGCGGTCCAGCAGTTCGTCCAGCTGTTCATGGGTTTCGCAGCGCAGGAAGATCAGATAGTCATAGGGGCCGCTGACCGACGAGACTTCCTCGACCTCGGGCATCTTCTCCAGTTCGCGGATCACCGCCGCCGGCGTCTTGGGCAACACGCTGATGAAGCAGTAGGCGCGCACCGCCGCTTCTTCCAGCAGCCGCCCGAGGCGCACGCCGTAGCCCGCCACGATGTGTTCGCGTTCAAGCCGCGCGATGCGCGCCACCACGGTGGTGCGGGCCAGGCCGAGCTTGCGCGCCAGGATGGCCGCGGGTTCGCGCGCATTGGCTTGCAGCAGGCTGAGCAGTTGCCGGTCGATGGCGTCGAGTCGTTCGTTCATACGGTGAGGGTCGGCAAGAAGCGCAAGGGCGCGAGTGCCGACGGTACAGGCCCGGGCTTGTCCGCGTCAATGCGCGGCTGTTTGCTGGCGCGGCCCAGCGTAGGCGCGCTAGCCGTCCGACTCCGGCGGAATGCCGCCCTGGTAGATGCGGCCGTCGAACTCGAAGCGCGTGATGGTCTTGCGCGCGGCGTCGAAGATGCGGTCGCGGCTGGCGTCGTCCAGGCCGTCGTGATCCGCGAAGCTGAAGCGGCACAGGTCGATGTCGCTGTCGTAGAAGGCCGAGTGCACGTAGCGGCTGACGTCGGCTTCGTGGGCGAAATGCGCGAACTCGCGCAGCTGCTCCATTTCGTGGAAGGAGCCGTTGCGGCTGACCAGCAGCATGCCGAACTTGCGCTCTTCGTCGGCTATGGGTTCGGGCGCGGGCGCGGCGTCCGGGAACTGCGGCTCCCGGTAATCGAAATGGGCGCCCAGCTCGCGCATGGCGGCCAGCACCCGTTGCCATTCCGCTTCCTCCAGCGTCAGCCGGGCCGCCACGTAAAATAAGCGTTGGCGGCCGAGCGAGCGCGGCTCGGGGCCGCCGACATAGCTGGGCCAGGGAATGGCCGCGTCCAGTCCCGCCAGTTCCGCCATGCGGGCATTGCTGTATCCGAGGCGGTCCTGCAGGCGCCGCATGGCTTGGGCATCCGGCGGAACGTAGTTCTGGATCGTCTTCATGAGCGGCCTCCCATTGCACCGGATATTCCGGGGCGCGGAACCGGTGGCGTGCGCCGCGGCGCCGCGCGGCCTCGGTTCATGCTAGCGCGGCGCGCGGGCCTTGCCTAGCGCGAGGGTTGCGAGAGCGCCGTGCTAGGATTTGCGCCGACTTCAATGCCAGGAGGCTTTCACATGGACATTCAGGAACAAATCGCCGTCATCGTGCACACCATCTCGCACCAGGGCGGACGCATCGACGCGCTGAACTCGACGCTGCTGTCGATGCTGCATCTGGTCAAGGCTTCGCCCGGCCTGCGCGAGGCCATCGAGGCCCAGCTGGAGCAGAACTATTCCAGCCTGCTGGCCCGCTCCGAGAATCCGCAATACGTGGCGGGTTTCGAGAGCGTGCGCGACATGATCGTCGGTGCGCTGAAGTAACCCCCCGGCCTGCGCAGGCCCAGGCGGAAGTTACCCACAACTTCTGTGGACAAGCCTTGGGATAGTACGGGCATAGATATCCAATTTTCTTTAATTACAAAGGCTTGCGCGGGGCGGTCAAAGGTGGCTCCGATTGCCCATGCGGAAGGCGGTTCAGGCGGCCGCGCGTAGGGGCTGCAAGCCGGGTAATATTCGGCCCCATGCGGAATCAGTTTTCATTGGAATGCCGGGGCGGATCGGTGGCGGTGCGCGTCTCGGAAGCAGCAAAGCTGGCGGCGTTCGACCCCGGCAAACTCTCGCCCGAGGCGCGCCAGAGCTGGGAGCGCATGGGGCATGGCTTCAAGGCCTGGCACGACTTCGACCAGCGTCATCCCATATTGCGCCGCCTGTCGCGCCTGCCCTTCGTCGGCACCTGGTACCGCAATGCGCGGCGCCGCTACGTGCTGCGCGCCAGCGGCAAGCTGGTGGTCTGAGGCCGCGCTTACTTGCGGCGCCTGCCGAACAGGTGATACGCCAGCCAGATCACCACTCCGATCGCGACGGCCACCGCCAACTTGGTTTCCACGCCATGCAGGCGTCCCAGCAGGGATTCGATCGTCTGCCCGAACGCATAGCCCAGCGTGCTGAAGCACACCGCCCAGATCGCGGCGGCGATGCCATTCAGCACCAGGAAGCGCAGCGGCGACACGCGCGACACGCCCAGCGCCACCGGCCCCACGGTGCGCAAGCCATAGAGAAAGCGCAGGCTCAGTATGAAGCCGTGCGGATAGCGGTCCACCGCCTCCAGCGCCTTTGCGAACGCGGGTTTTTCGCGGATGCGCTGGACGTAGCGATGGTCGCGGTAGCGGCGGCCCAGGTAGAACAGCGCCTGGTCCGCGAGAAATGAGCCGGCGAACGCGCACAGCATCACATAAGGCAGGTGCAGGAGACGCTGGTGCGCGAGAAATCCGGCGAACACGACCACGCTTTCGCCTTCGAGCAGCGTGCCGCCGAATACTGCCCAAAGGCCGTAGTCGACGATGAACTGGTGCAGGGCCGGGTTCATCGGGGCCGCTCGCCCACGATGCGTGCGAGCGTCTGCAGCGCGTGGGTGATCTCGGGCGTGGTGCGCTGCCCGCAGCTGATGCGCAGGAAGTGGTTGTAGCGCGTGCCATTGGAAAACATGGCGCCGGGCGCGACCCGTATGCCCTGGCGCAGGGCGGCTTCGAACACGTCCATGCCGGAGCGGCCGTCGGGCATTTCCACCCACAGCAGCATGCCGCCTTGCGGCACGCTCAGCCGCGTGCCGGCCGGGAAGTGCGCGGCGATGGTTTCGGCGGTCTGGTCGCGCTGCATCTTCAGTTGCCGGCGCAGGCGCGACAGATGCCGGTCATAGGCGCGCGATCCCATGAACTCCGCCACGGCCATCTGCGCCAGCGGTTCGTTGGGGCGGCTCTGCGCGAACTTCAGCATGGCGATGCGGGCCTTCCAGCGGCCGCCCAGCAGCCAGCCCAGCCGCATTCCCGGCGCCAGCGTCTTGTGCATGGACGAGCAATAGATGACGTTGCCGGTCGCGTCCCAGGACTTGGCGGCGGCCAGCGGCGTGTCGTCGTCGGTCAGCGCGCCGTAGGTGTCGTCTTCGATCAGCGGCACCTGCTGGCGTTCGCACAGGGCGACCAGCCGCGCCTTTTCCGCTTCGGGCATGACGCAGCCCAGCGGATTCTGGAAATTGGGCACCACCACCACCGCGCGGATGTTGCCATGCGTCTGGAAGGCCAGGTCCAGCGCTTCGATCGACAGGCCGTGCTGGGGGCTGGTGGGAATCTCCAGCGCCCGCATGCCCAGGCTTTCCAGGATCTGCAGCAGGCCGAAATAGGCGGGCGACTCGACCGCGATGGTGTCACCGGGCCGGGCCACCGCGCGCAGCGCCAGGTTCAGCGCCTCGATGCAGCCGTGCGTGACGATGACGTCATCGGGCGTGGCGTTGATGCCGTTGGCCAGGGCGCGCCGGGCCAGCACGGTGCGCAGTTCCGGATGCCCTTGTGGCGGTACCGGGCTGACCAGCACCTGGGGCGACAGGCGCAGCGCGCGGATCATGGCCTGCTTCAGTTCTTCCAGCGGGTAGGCCTCGGGCACCGCCGCGGCCAGGGCGAAGTTGGCGCTGACGGGATGCGCCTCGCACTTGGCCACGAAATCCGAGACCCGGTCGTGGATGCCCACGTATTGCGCGGCGCCCAGCGTCTGGCGGATGTCAGGTTCGCCCACGGGCGGGATGCTGTTGCGCCGGGGCTTGAGCACGAAGTATCCCGAACGGGGCCGGGCTTCGATCAAGCCATCGTCTTCCAACTGGCGGCAGGCTTGCAGCGCCGTGGACAGGCTGACGTGATGGGTGCGCACGAGGGTGCGGACCGAGGGCATGCGCTGGGCGGGAGCCAGCACGCCTGTCTGGATGGCGCGCCGGTAATGGTTCGCCAAGCGTAGGTATAGCGGTTGCGGGTCCATGCGCCGATCATGCTCCCCGAGGTTGGAATGAGGGTAGGCACAGATTCATGCAAAGTACACCATAACAGGTGGAAAATCGAGGTTCTGCACCGGTACAGAAACCCAGAGAGTGTGACTGTTGCGCATAGCAGGGGGCGCGTAGCCTGTGATTGTCCTACTGGAGATGATCATGACCATGAATTCCGCCCCCGATGCGCTGGCCCGCCGCCTCGAACTCGCCGCCGGCGCCAGCCGCAAACTCGTGTTGGGCGCAGGCGCCACCCTGGTCTGCGTCAGCGGCAGCGTGCGCGTCGAAGAGCCCGCGACCGGCCCGGAAGCCGCGGGAGGATTGCCTGGCGCGGTTTCGGTGCGCATCAATGCCGGGGAAGGGCATGGACTGGCATACGGCGGCGTGGCGCGGGTCACGGCCATCGGGGCCGCGGAAGTGATCTGCCTGGACAAACCAGGCCCGCTTGGCCGGTTTTTGCGCGCCGCGACCACTTTTTTTCAGGTGAATTCGACCGAAACTGGAAAAAATGCGCTGGGTGCGCTGCACAAGATTTCAAAATGATGTATGATTCACACATCAGACGCGGGGTGGAGCAGTCTGGCAGCTCGTCGGGCTCATAACCCGAAGGTCGTAGGTTCAAATCCTGCCCCCGCAACCAGTTTCAAGCAGGACCCGGATGTTCCGGCAGCACGTCGAAAGATGCGCGTCGAACAGCCACCAGCAGAAAAAAGCCGCGAATTCATCGCGGCTTTTTTTTCGCCGCTTGCTCTGCGTCAAACCTTTGTTCCAGTCCGGACTTTCCCTGGTGTTCGTGGCCGCACAGCGTTGCGGCCCTGCGCTACCATGGGCCACGCGCGCTAGTTTGCCGCACTCGAGGAGGGTCCATGGGAACAGCAAAATACGATCATCCCGGCTATGTCGCCGATACCGGCGCTGACGGCAAATTCCACGTGGGCATATGGTGCCCGCACGGCTATCCTGCCCATATTCATATCGGCCGCCCCGCGGAGCGCGGCGATCCCCAGGCGCTGCTGCGTCTGCGCATACCGGACGGGGTGTTCCAGTCCTTGCCCGACGATCCCGAAACCCTGTGCCGCCGCGCGCTCGGCCAGGCGTTGGGCGCCGGGCTGCTGCCCTCGGTCTCGGTGGATGGTGAATTCCAGGAACTGCGTTTCGAACTGGACTCCGAACCCTGGTCCGGACCCATGCTATCCGCCGCCCACGCCTGAGGCGCAAGCGCGGCAAGAGCCGGGAACTTGCCCGGTTTGCAGGCCGAATTACCCACAGCCATTGTGGACAAGCCTTGGGATAGCCTCTGCGTATTTCGGGTTTTCCCTGTAATAACAAAGGCTTGGCGCCTGCGGTCAATAAACGCCCCAAAGGGGGCGTTTATTGCGTCTGTCCCGCCCGCGCAGCGGGGCTGTGCGACAATCTTTTCCCCCTGCGGCGCGGCCGCGTCTCCTCGGCCTTTCCCTCCCGGTTTGTCTCCCATGTTCTGTGTTTTGCGTATCCATTCCCTCGGCTTGAAGGCGCCTGCGCCATGAGTCCGGCAGCCGCGCGCGTCGCGGTCATCGGCGGCGGTCCGGCAGGCCTGATGGCCGCCGAACGCTTGAGCGCGCAGGGCGTGGAGGTGGACGTGTTTGACGCCATGCCCTCGGTGGGGCGCAAGTTCCTGATGGCGGGGCGCGGCGGATTGAATCTGACTCATAGCGAACCGGCCGCGCCGTTCCTGGCGCGTTACGGAGAGCGCGCGCCGCAAGTGGCGCCCTGGCTGCGGGCGCTGGATGCCGCTGCGCTGCGCGAATGGACGCACGGCCTGGGCATCCAGACCTTCGTGGGTTCGTCCGGCCGCGTGTTTCCCCAGGAGATGAAGGCCGCTCCCTTATTGCGGGCCTGGCTGGCCAGGTTGCGCGCCAGCGGCGTGCGCCTGCACATGCGGCATCGCTGGCTGGGCTGGTCCCCGGGTTCGCAGCCGGGCGCGGCGACGTTGCGTTTTCAGACGCCCGAGGGCTTGCGGGAGCATGCGGCCGACGCCGTGGTGCTGGCGCTGGGCGGGGGCAGCTGGGCCAAGCTCGGGTCGGACGGCACCTGGGTGCAGGGACTCCAGGCGCACGGCATCGGAGTTGCGCCGTTGCGCCCGGCCAATTGCGGCTTCGACGTGGCGTGGTCGGATCATTTCCGCGAGCGCAATGCGGGGCAGCCGGTCAAATCCGTGGCCATGTCTTGCGAGACCGGGGCAGGCGGCAAGTTGGCCAGGCAGGGGGAGTTCGTCATTTCGGAAACCGGCATCGAAGGCAGCCTGGTCTACGCCTTGTCGGCGCCGCTGCGCGACCAGATCGACGCGCAAGGGTACGCTACCGCCATGCTGGATCTGGCCCCCGATTGGCCCCAGGAAAAAGTTTTGGCCGCGGTGACGCATCCGCGCGGTTCGCGTTCGATGTCCAGCCATCTGCAAAGCCGCTTGGGCCTGATCGGGGTAAAGGCGGGCCTGCTGCGCGAATGCGCCACGGCCGAGGACTTCCGCGATCCCGAGCGGCTGGGCTTGCGCATCAAGGCGCTGCCCCTGCGTTTGCTGCGGGCGCGCCCCATCGACGAGGCGATCAGCACTGCGGGCGGGGTGGCGTTCGACGCGCTCGATCCCGGCCTGATGCTACGTCAGGTTCCAGGGGTGTTCTGCGCGGGGGAAATGCTGGATTGGGAGGCGCCTACGGGCGGCTACCTGCTGACGGCTTGCATGGCCAGCGCCGTGGTTGCGGCGGCTGGCGTGGTGGATTTCCTGCGAGCCGGCGGGCGGATGCCGCCGGCGGCTTGAAGCGGGGCAGGCTCAGGAGCCCGAGGAGTAGGGCGCCAGACCCAGCGGTGCGCGCGGCGCCAGGTCGCCGACGACTTGGCCGACCACGGGAGCGCCGCCTTCGGGTTGCGTGATGATGCCGATGACGCGGGTAATGGAACTGGCCGGTATGTCGGTGCCGTGTGCCGGATCCTGGACCAGTTGCCAGATGGCGGGTTCCTCGGGAGCTGTATCTTGCTCGGAGTTGTCCAGGCAGCTGCGGGCAAAGGCAGACCAGTCCGAAGCGTTGCAGGGCAAGCCATGCGCGGTGGCCAGCCGGGCCAGGGCCAGGGGCGCATCCGCCTGGCTGGCGGCATGCTGGGCGGCTGCGCCCAGCGATACGTCCAGGGACAGCAATCGGAGAAACTCTACGACATTGTCGGCATTCTGCATTGTGGGGTCTCCTGCTGTAACTGTTCTGGTTATGGTCCTGGACCTGCGAGTCAGGCTGGGCCCTGACCCAGCATCGATACCAAGGACTGCTTCAGGCGTGCTGAAAAAATGGGGACCGTATGGGACACCCCGTCACGGTCGACTCCCTCTTTGAGTTCGACCGATTGTCCGAGGAAGATATCCGGCGCGGCGTTGATTTCGTTGTAGCGAGCCAGCAATTCGTTCACATTGTGTTGGGCGTCGGCCAGCGTGCTGCTGTCAGCCAGCTTGCCGGCGGCGTGCGCCTGAAGGATGCGATGGAGGTCGTCGATGAAGAGCGCCAATGCCGCTTGGCCGCGGCATTGGGGTTGTTCCCAACCCCAGCCTTGCGGGGCGGCGCCGGCGTTTTGCGATGCGTGTTTCTTGGTCATTTGCGCATCCTAATCGATTGGCGGCAATTGCGCGACAGGCGAACGCAAGCCTTTTGGCGGCACTTCTTTGCTGCGTTGCAGCGATTGCGGGCGGCCCCGAATCCGCCCCCGCGACCATGCCCGGAGGATGCCCAAACCAGGGCCTTTGCGGTATGCTGGCTTCACTTTCCAGCCCAGACAGGAGATGTTTATGAAGAACAAAGTCTTTCTCGTCATGATGCTTTCGATCGCCGCACTTTCGGCGGGTTGCAACACCGTGGCGGGTGCAGGCAAGGACATCCAAAGAGGCGGAGAGAAAATCGAAGGCGCAGCCACCAAGTAGGCGGCCGCAATCCCGGCCCAAGGCCGCGCGAGAAATGCCCACGCATCTCTCCGCGGCTTTTTTGTTGCCGTCAGGGTGGGGTAGCACGCGAGTGCGGCGTGGGGGTCAACCACTCCTCACTGGCATAATTCCAGAGTTGAATCGATGGTAGGAAGTGTCATGCGCAAGTCTCTGTGGTTGGGAATGGCGTTTGCGGCCCTGTTGGCCGGCTGCGCGAGCAAAGGGATCTACGAATCCGACAACGTGGTGAAGGAGACCTTCACCGTCAACACCAACTACGAGGCGGCCTTTCGCCGCGCGGGCGAATACGTGCGCGCCTGCCATGTACAAGTCCAGCATGCCTACAACGTGGCCTATGCCTGGCGCCACGTGAAGGGTGAAAAGGGCGCGCCCGACGAGGTGCAGCTCTACAAGGTGACCGAACCCGCCAAGGTGCTCGAACTGATCGCCGCCGAAAGCGATACGCCCTCGACCTCCAAGGTGACCATCACCGTGCTGGGCGAAGGTCGCTGGGATGCGGCAGAGATCGCCGCCGCCAAGGCCTCGATCCAGAGCGCCACTCCCGTCTGCCGCAAGGGCGGCGAAGGCTGATCCCCATGGATCCCCGCGCCCAGCAGATCCGCGCCTATGGCCTGTCGTTTGCGCTGCTGGCGGGAGCGTTCCGCTTCCTGGGCTGGCTCAACGGCGGCGCGGCGCTGATCCTGACCGGTTTTTCCCTGGGCGTGGTGGGCGGCGATATCGCCCCGCCCGATGTGCAGTTGCCTCTCGCCCTGTTGCTGGGCGGCCTGCTGGCCGCCTGCCTGGGCGTGCTGTTCGCCTATCTGGCCCAGGTGAGCCTGTTGCGTCAAGGCTACACCGGGCACCTGACGCGGGCCCATTGGCCGGCGCAGATCCTGGGCATGCTTTGCTACCTGTTGAGCGCGCTGGCCTTCTGCGCCGCCTGCTGGACGGCGGTCGGCCAGTCGGTAACGGATACGCCCCTGACGACCGCCTATGCTAGGCGGTAGCTGCGGGTAAACCCTTGTGCGCAAAAGTGTTGGACTTGAATTTGTGTTGAGAATAATATGCGCAGTGCGTATATAAATCTCCTGTTCGGGGCCCGTCATGACCATCTCTCAGCAAGCCTTCCTGCGCGACGCCATGCGGCGCCTGAATCTCACCCGCGACGTGTTCGCCACCCGCATCGGCGTCAAGCGCCGGGCCCTGGATACCTGGCTGTTGCCCGAGGGTTCGCAGGAATTCCGCGCCATGCCGGAAGTGGTGCAGCGTTTCGTCAGCGAAATCGTGCAGAACGGAGTCTTGCTGGAAAAATATACGCAAAGCGTACAAGAAGGCCCCTTGCGTGACCGCATCGCGGTGGAAGGCAAGTACCAGCTGCTGTCGGTGGACCAATTCACCCGCGAATCGGTCGAGGACCTGTTCCGCGTGGCCGACATGATGCAACCCATCGCGCGCCGCCAGAAGGTGTCCCGCGTGCTGGAGGGCGCCGTGCTGGGCAACCTGTTCTTCGAGGCCAGCACCCGAACCCGCGTCAGCTTCGGTTCGGCGTTCTGCCGCCTGGGCGGCTCGGTCTGCGACACCACCGGCTTTACGTTCTCGTCCATGGCCAAGGGCGAGTCGATCTACGACACCAGCCGCGTCATGAGCGGCTATGTCGACGCCATGGTCATCCGCCATCCGGACCAGGGTTCGGTCGCGGAATTCGCGCGGGCGACCAACATTCCGGTGGTCAACGGCGGCGACGGCCCCGGCGAGCACCCGAGCCAGGCCCTGCTGGACCTGTACACGATCCTCACGGAGTTCTCGCGCCTGGGCAAGCTGCTGGACGGCGCCCACATCGCCATGGTCGGCGACCTGAAGTACGGCCGCACGGTGCATTCGCTCATCAAGCTGATGGCGCTGTACAAGAACGTGAAGTTCTCGCTGGTGTCGCCCAAGGGCCTGGAAATGCCGGCCTACATCATCGAGCAGGCCAGCCGCAACGGCAACATCATCGAGCAGAAGACCTCGCTGGCCGAAGGCCTGGCCGGCGCCGACGTCATCTACGCGACGCGCGTGCAGAAGGAACGCTTCGCCAATGAAGAGAACGAAGGCTACACGCCGGACTTCCAGATCAGCCGCGCCACCATCGACGCCTACTGCGGTCCGGATACCATCGTGATGCACCCGCTGCCGCGCGACAGCCGTCCCGGCGCCAATGACCTGAGCGTGGACCTGAACCACGATCCGCGCCTGGCCATCTTCCGCCAGACCGACAACGGCATCCCCATCCGCATGGCGATCTTCGCGGTGCTGCTGGGCGTGGAAGGCCTGGTCCAGCATTCCCTGCGCGACGTGACCTGGCAGCATCCGTCCCACGTTGGTCCGGACGATTCCGTTTTCCACGGGCTGGATTAAACGGCCTGCCTCTTGGCCGAATACCCCTAGGGCTGGAGCCGCCTGGCGGCCCTGGCCTGGGGTTTTCAAGCATAATCCGCGCTGGTTTTTTCTGTCGCGTGTCGTTTCAGGACACCCCGTGCAGCCTTAGGGCGGATTATCTATGTCATCAAGCAGTATTGGCGTCCCGTCACTTTCCGACCGGCACGCTGGCGCATCCGGCCAGGAGTGCTACTTGAGCGCGTCCAACGAGCAGGCCTGGGTCGCGATCTATCAGTCGGTCGACGCCTATACGCGCGGGCAAGTGGCCGCCGTGGTCAGCGACAGCCTGACGGAACTGGTCGACGCCTTCTATTCCACCTTGCTGTCCGATGCCGAGGCCGGTCCGCGCCTCTCCCACGAGATCGTCTCCACCCGCCTGCACGCCGGCATGAGGGGCTGGCTCAGGGGATTGCTGTGCGTGCGCGAGCAAGGCGACATCGCCGACTTGATGGCCACGCAGAAGAAGGTGGGCGAGGTGCATGCCCGCGTCCATATCCCCATCCATCTGGTGATGGCCGGCGCCCGCATCCTGAAGAACGAGATCGCGCTGCGCCTGCGCGCCAGCGACCTGGACGGCATGGCCGCGTCCGTGGCGACCCAGTACGTATGCAACCTGTTCGACCTGGCGGTCGAGCAGATGAGCCGGGCCTTCATGCGCGACATCAATCGCGGCGCCCGCAATGACGAAGCCTACCGGCTCTTCGCCCTGGGGCAGAACATCTCCACCGAACGCGAGCGCCAGCGCGCCGCGCTGTTGGAATGGAGCCAGTCCGTGCTGATCGGCCTGCATTACCGCGCGCCGGGGCAGAGCCTGCCGCGGCTGGCAGCGTCCGAGTTCGGCTTGTGGCTGCAGCACAAGGGCGGCGCGATGTTCGAAAGCGCGCCCGGCCTGCTGCAGATCACGGAAGCCGTCGCGCACCTGGACGGCGTGGTGCTGCCGCGGTTGATGCGCGACGAAGCGCAGGGGCAGACGGCCGCGATGCCTGACCACGTGCGCGAACTGCAGGAGCAGGTGGCGCGCATCAAGCATCTGCTCAACGGCCTGTTCGACATGGTGGCCGAGATCGAGAGCGGCAGCGATCCCCTGACCAATGTGCTGAACCGGCGCTTCCTGCCTTCGGTGGTGGGGCGCGAGATCTCGATTGCGCGGCGCCAGCGCACCCCGTTTTCGGTCCTGTTGCTGGACATCGATCACTTCAAGTCCATCAACGACCAGCACGGCCATTCCGGGGGCGACCAGGTGTTGCGCCAGTTCGCCGAGGTCCTGCACCAATCGTGCCGCTCCAGCGATTTCGTGTTTCGCTACGGCGGCGAGGAGTTCCTGGTGGTGCTGGTGGATGCGGGGCGGGAGGCCGCGCTGGCCGCGGCCGAGAAGCTGGGCGCCGAGATCCGCCGCCATGTCTTCAATATTCCCGAGGCCGGTCCGCAGCACATCACGGCCAGCATCGGCGTCGCGACCTTCGACGGCCATCCCGACTACGCCTATCTGATCGACCGCGCCGACAAGGCGCTGTACGAGGCCAAGCAAGCCGGACGCGACCGGGCCGTCGCGGCCTGACGCGGCAGGGCCTGGCACGTGGCCCGGCCTGAAGCGCTCCTGCCACCCATGAAAAAGGCCGCCCGGCAAGGGCGGCCCGATCACTGCGGTGGAAGGCGCTTACACCTTCTTTTCGCCACCCAGTGCGTCGACCAGTTCGGCCATCATCTTGGCCAGTTCGCCCGTCATCAGCATCATGTCGGAATCGAACTTCTCGTCGTCATTGGCGGCCACGCCTTCATTGCCTTCCTTCAGCACGTCCAAGGGAGCGACGCGCTTGACGTCCAGGCCCTCGGTCAGCACGAAGGAAATGCGGTCGGCCCAGGTCATGGCCAGGCGGGTGCACTGCTTGCCCGACTGGATATGGCGGCGCACGTCGTCCGCGTCGATCGAATGCTTGACGTAGCGGATGGCCGCGCCGCTCTCGCCCGAGGAGCGCAGCTCGGTGTCCTGATCGATCGAGAAGTTGGACGGGGCTTCGTCCTCGGCCAGCCAGCCGGTCATGGCCGACGCCGGCGATTGCGCCACGTACAGGTTTTCGAGCGGGAAGGGGTCCACGCACTTGGCCAGGAGGCCGATGACTTCGTCGGCCTTGGCGGAGGCGGCCGCATCGATCACCAGCCAATGGTTCTGCGGATCGATCCAGACGCGGGTGTCGCGGTACACGCTGAAGGCGCGCGGCAGCAGCTCGTCGGTGACGCGCTCCTTGATTTCCTTCATCTGCTTGCGGCCCGGCTTGTAGCCTTGCTGCTCTTCGATTTCCTGGGCGCGGGCCTTGGCGACCTGGTTCACGACCGTGCCCGGCAAGAGTTTCTTCTCGGCGCGCAGGCTCAGCAGGATCTGGCCGTTGACCACATGGGCGAGGCCGCCGTTTTCACGCGGAGGCACCCAGCCCAGGCTCTGCATTTCCAGGTTGTTGCCGCTTTGGTAGGCATGCCGCGCGAGCGTTTCTTCAAGCTGGTCGCCGACCAGCGTCCACGGCGAGGAGAGGCGATAAATCTTGAGATTCTTGAACCACATGAGCGTCGGCCAAAAGGGTTGATTCTATACGACGCGGGCGCTTTGCCGAAGTGCGGCAATGCCGCAGCGCGATGCGACACCTTCTGTCACTGACAGCGGCGGCCCTATGCGCTAATGTCCGCGCAGCAAGTCGAACAGGAGAGAAAAAATGAAGATCATCGGCGCCATTCTGATCGTCCTGGGCATCGCCGCCCTGGCCTACAAGGGCTTCAACTACAAGTCCGAGGAAACCGTGCTGCAGATCGGTTCTGTGAAGGCCACTGCCGAGACCGAGAAGTCGGTGGCAATCCCGGCGTGGGCTGGCATCGCGGCCATCGTTGTCGGCGTGGTGGCTATCGGTGTAGGCATGCGCCGCTGATAGCGGGCGGCCCAGACTGCCTGCCGCAGGGGCGGGCTCCTGCCCCTGGACCGCCTGCAGCAGAACCCGCCCATGGCGACCGCTACGCGGCCGCCATTTTTTTCGTGCGCCGAAAAAAAAGCGGCCCGGCTCAATGAAGGCCGGGCCGGTACGGGAGCACGCAATACCGCGTCATAAAAGGCTCGCGGGGAACGCGGTATCGGTGTCAGAACACTGGCCCTGCAATCGCCCGACAGGGGGATCAATCGTCGGTCGATCTGGCGCAAGGCCGTAATCTGAGCGCCCAGTCTAATGGCGCGGGTCTGACATGGTCCTGAAAATACGGACCTCTTTTTCACGAGGGGCGGCTTGAGGCAAGACCCGCCGAGATCGGGCGCAAAAAAAAAGCTCCCTAGGGAGCTTTTGAAAGGCCGGGCGGGCGCAGCAGTCCCGTCCGGCGGGGGATGGCCGTTTATGCGTTGATGTCGTTGTCCTTGGATTCGCGCACGAACAGCGTGCCGATGACCAGGGTCATGACTGCAATGATGATCGGATACCACAGGCCGTCGTAGATGTTGCCGGTGGCGGCAACCACCGCGAAGGCGACCGGGGGCAGGAAGCCGCCGAACCAGCCATTGCCGATGTGGTAGGGCAGGCTCATCGACGTGTAGCGGATGCGCGTCGGGAACATTTCCACCAGCATGGCGGCGATCGGGCCGTACACCATGGTGACGTAGATCACCAGGATGGTCAGCAGCACCACGACCATGACGTTGTTGCTCTGGGCCGGGTCAGCCTTGGCGGGGTAGCCGTGGCTGCGGATGGCGGTGGTCAGCGCCTTGTCCAGTTCAGCGGCCTTGGCCTTGAAGTCGGCGGGGGCCATGGTCTTGCCGTCGAACGAGGCGAACTCGTCGTTGCCGATCTTGACCTTGGCGACCGAGCCGGCCGGCGCCGCTTCGTTCTTGTAGTTCACGGAGTTGCGGGCCATGAACGATTTGACCACGTCGCAGGAGCTGGTGAACGACGAGGTGCCCACCGGGTTGAACTGGAACGAGCAGGTGGCGGGGTCCGCGATCACGGTGACCGGGGCCGTGGCCTGGGCCTTTTCGAGCGCCGGGTTGGCGAAGTGCGTGATGCCCTGGAAGATCGGGAAGTAGGTCACCGCGGCGATCAGGCAGCCGGCCATGATGATGGGCTTGCGGCCGATCTTGTCCGACAGCGCGCCGAAGATCACGAAGAATGGAGTGCCGATCAGCAGCGCGACCGCGATCATGATGTTGGCGGTATTGGCGTCGACCTTCAGCGTCTGCGTCAGGAAGAACAGGGCGTAGAACTGGCCGGTGTACCAGACCACGGCCTGGCCGGCGGTCAGGCCCAGCAGCGCCAGGATCACGACCTTCAGGTTCTTCCACTGGCCGAACGATTCAGCGATCGGCGCCTTGGAACCCTTGCCTTCTTCCTTCATGCGCTGGAAGGTGGGCGATTCGCTCAGTTGCAGGCGGATCCACACCGAGATGCCCAGCAGCACGACCGAGATCAGGAACGGAATGCGCCAGCCCCAGGCCTTGAAGTCGTCTTCGCCCATGAACGTGCGGATGCCGAGGATGACCAGCAGCGACAGGAACAGGCCCAGGGTCGCGGTGGTCTGGATCCAGGACGTGTAGAAGCCGCGGCGGCCGTGGGGCGCGTGTTCCGCCACATAGGTCGCGGCGCCGCCGTACTCGCCGCCCAGCGCCAGGCCTTGCAGCAGGCGCAGGACGATCAGGATGGCGGGAGCGGCCAGGCCGATGCTGGCGTAGCTGGGCAGCACGCCCACGAGGAACGTGGACAGGCCCATGATCACGATCGTGACCAGGAAGGTGTACTTGCGTCCGACCAGGTCGCCCAGGCGGCCGAACACCAGCGCGCCGAAGGGACGCACGGCGAAACCGGCGGCAAACGCCAGCAGGGCGAAGATGAAGCCGGCGGTGGGGTTCACGCCCGAGAAAAAGTGCTGCGCGATGATAGCCGCGAGCGAGCCATAGAGATAGAAGTCGTACCACTCGAAGACCGTGCCCAGCGACGACGCAAAGATGACGCGGCGTTCATCCTTGGTCATCGGGCGCGGATCCGCGGATGGACCGCGGCCTGCCATGGTTGTTGTGCTCATGATGTCTCCTCGGTTTTTATGGCCGGCGGTGGTCCGCCGTGCTGCGCCCGCCGCCGGCCAAACCGACATTGAGCTATACGCAACATTGGGGGGCTACGCTGACGAGGTTCTGACGGGATACTTACTTGAGTCTTAAAATTGAAACTAAAAGTAACTTTTCCCTGGGAAGCTAGGGATAGTCCTAGGAGACGTCGGAGAGGTCTGACAACTCGGCATATGGCGGAAAGACCACGCGGATGCGCATGCCGGGCAGGTTTGAATGCGCCGTGGGGTGGTCGCTGATTTCCACGCTGGCCTGATGCTTTTGGGCGATCTCCCGGACGATGGCCAGGCCCAGGCCGCTGCCGTCGGACAGGGTGCCCAGCACCCGGTAGAAGCGGTCGAATACGCGCTCGCGCTCCTCGGGCGGAATGCCGGGCCCGGAATCCTCGACCTCCAGTAAGGCCTGTCCGTCCAGGCTATGCACGCGCACCGTGATGTGGCCGCCGCGCGGCGTGTAGCGCAAGGCGTTGTCGATCAGGTTGTTGAGCAGTTCGGCCAACAGCAGGGGGTTGCCGTTGATCTCGACCGGATGGTCCGAGCCTTCGAAGCCCAGGTCCGTGTTCAGGGAGAGCGCCTGCGGTACCCAGTGCATCGCTTGCTCATAGGCAATGGCATTGAGGTCCGTGCGCGTCAGGCCGATGGCGCTGGGGTTTTCGGCGCGGGCCAGCAACAGCAGCTGGTTCACCAGGCGCGTGGCGCGCTCGGATCCAGTCACCAGCTGGCGCAGGCTGGACTGCATTTCCTCGGGGCTGGCGTCGCGCAGCGCCAGCTCGGCCTGGGTGCGCAAGCCGGCCAGCGGGGTTTTCAGCTGGTGCGCCGCGTCGGCGACGAAGCGGCGCTGCGCCTGCACGTTGGATGAAAGCCGGTCCAGCAGGTCGTTCATCGCCGCCACCAGGGGCGCGATCTCGGTGGGCGCGGCGCGCTCGTCGATGGGCGAAAGATCGTCCGGCCGGCGGGCACGCAGGCGCTGCTGCAGCGCGTTCAGCGGCGCTACCCCGCGCGACAGCCCGAACCACACCAGCAGCACCGCGATGGGCAGCACCACGAACTGCGGAATGATCACGCCCTTGATGATGTCGTTGGCCAGCTGAGTGCGCTTTTCGACGGTTTCGGCCGCGATCAGCAGCGCGGGCTGCGTGTCAGGCAGATGCAGGTCCACCCAGGTGAACGCCAGCCGGATGCCGAAGCCGCGCAGGGTCGCGTCTTCGTACTGCACCTCGCCGGGCCGGGGCTGGCCCACGGTGGAAGGCAGGGGCAGGGCGCGGTCGCCGCCCAGGTACTCGCCGCGGCTGCCCAACGCCAGCCAGAACACGCTGTCGGTCTCGTCGGCGTGCAGCACTTCGCGCGCGGTGTCGGTCATCTTCAGCACGGCGCGGCCGTCCTGCGCGTAGACATGCTTGGTCAATACGTGGAGATTGTTGGCCAGCGCGCGGTCGTAGGGCACGTTGGCGATGTTCTGCGCCACCACATAGGTGATGGCCACGCTCATGGGCCACAGCAGGAACAGCGGGGCCAGCATCCAGTCCAGGATTTCGCCGAGAAGTGAGCGCTGCGGCGGCGCAAAGCTCGGGCCCTTGGCCCCGGCCTGCATGACATCCAGCGCTTCCTGGTTCAGCGCCTCCGGCGGCGCCGCGTCAGCTCGAGAGGTACGCCGCACCCTGGTCCCGCTCAAGACAGTAGCCCAGGCCGCGCACGGTAACGATCTTCACGCCGCTGGGCTCCAGCTTCTTGCGCAGGCGGTGCACATAGACTTCGATGGCGTTGGTGCTGACTTCCTCGCCCCATTCGCACAGATGGTCGACCAGCTGCGTCTTGCTGACCATGCGGCCGCTGCGCGTCAGGAGGATCTCGAGCAAGCTGACTTCGCGCGCGGACAGGTCCAGGGTCTGGTCGTCGACGATCGCGACGCGGCCGGTCTGGTCGAACAGCAGCCGGCCGTGCTTGATCATGGTGGCGCCGCCGCCCGCGCCGCGCCGGGTCAGCGCCCGCACGCGGGCTTCAAGCTCGGACAGGGCAAAGGGCTTGGCCATGTAGTCGTCCGCGCCCAGGTCCAGGCCCTTGACGCGTTGCTCGATGCTGTCGGCCGCCGTCAGGATCAGCACCGGCAGGGCGGAATTGCGGGCGCGCAGGCGGCGCAGCACTTCCAGCCCGGCCAGTTGCGGCAGGCCCAGATCCAGGATGAGCAGGTCGAATGCCTGGGCCGCCAGCGCCGAATCGGCCGCCAGCCCGTCGCGCACCGCATCCACGGCATAACCGTTGTGGCGCAACGAACGGGACAGGCCGTCGGCCAGGATGCTGTCGTCTTCGGCGATCAGGATACGCATGGGCTACAGTGAGAAAAAAACCCGCGGCGAAAAGGGGGGCGAAACGCCGACTTCGTCTGGCATTCTGTCATATGGCGCCGTCCTTGCCACTCAGGGTATACGTGCAAAACACTGGCACACTGTTTTTTTGTACAGTATAATCCGATGCCATAATCTGACCCGTTGCTCAAAGCACCCGCCTAACCCTGCGGCACTCCCCTAGACACCAGATACGTTACAGACAGGACTCTACATGGACGACAAAACCACCAAGGCCGCCGCTTCGGAAAAGGCCAAGGCGCTTGCCGCCGCGCTTTCGCAGATCGAAAAGCAGTTCGGCAAGGGCTCGATCATGCGCTACGGCGACAACGAGGTCTCGCACGACATCCAGGTGGTTTCCACGGGTTCCCTGGGTCTGGACATCGCGCTGGGCGTCGGCGGCCTGCCGCGAGGCCGCGTGGTCGAAATCTACGGTCCGGAATCCTCGGGCAAGACCACGCTGACGCTGCAAGTGGTCGCTGAAATGCAAAAGCTGGGCGGCACCTGCGCCTTCGTCGACGCCGAACACGCGCTGGACGTGCAGTACGCCTCCAAGCTGGGCGTGAACCTGGCCGACCTGCTGATCTCGCAGCCGGACACGGGCGAACAGGCCCTGGAAATCACCGACGCGCTGGTGCGCTCCGGTTCGGTCGACCTGATCGTCGTCGACTCGGTGGCCGCGCTGGTGCCCAAGGCCGAAATCGAAGGCGAAATGGGCGATTCCCTGCCCGGCCTGCAAGCCCGCCTGATGAGCCAGGCGCTGCGCAAGCTCACCGCCACCATCAAGAAGACCAACTGCATGGTCATCTTCATCAACCAGATCCGCATGAAGATCGGCGTGATGTTCGGCAACCCCGAAACCACCACCGGCGGCAACGCGCTCAAGTTCTACGCCTCCGTGCGCCTGGACATCCGCCGCATCGGCTCCATCAAGAAGGGCGACGAGGTCGTCGGCAACGAAACCCGCGTCAAGGTCGTGAAGAACAAGGTCGCGCCGCCGTTCAAGCAGGCTGAATTCGACATCATGTACGGCGCCGGCATCTCGCGCGAAGGCGAAATCATCGACCTGGGCGTGGCCGCCAACGTCGTGGACAAGTCCGGCGCCTGGTACAGCTACAACGGCAACCGCATCGGCCAGGGCAAGGACAATGTCCGCGAGTACCTGAAAGAGCACAAGGAACTGGCCATCGAAATCGAGAACCGCGTCCGCGAGAACCAAGGCATCGTCAGCCGCGCGGCCGAATTCGTGCCCACCGCGGAAGATACCGCCGAAGAGTAATCGGATCGGTGGCGGGCCTGGCGCGGCGGATTCAGACTGCCGCAAACGGTCCGCATTTCGCGTCGGGGCTGGCCCGAACACTTGCGGCAGGCGCCAGGACGGGCCTGCCGTTTGCATAGCAAGCAGGAAACGCATGAGCTGGAAATCGCCGCCCGCGTCAGCCGACCACCTACGTGCCAAGCTGGACGATGAGTTCGAAACCGTGGCCAAGCCCCAGGGCTTGCGCCGCACTTCGGATGCGCGCCGCGAGCAGGAGGCTGAAGCCGGCGATGCGCCGGATCAGTGGCGGCGCAGTTCGGAAGAGGGCGGCGCGCGCCGTGGCCGCCGCGCAGCCACGGACCAGGAAGGGCAGGACGCCGGCGACAAGCCTGCGCGCAAGGGCCCATCGCTGAAGATGCGGGCCGTGGGCTATCTGTCGCGGCGCGAACATGCCCGCGAGGAATTGGCGCGCAAGCTGGCCGCCTACGCGGAAGACCCGGCCGAAGTCGAGGCCGTGCTCGACGCACTGGAAAAAGAAGGCTGGCTGTCCACCGAGCGCTTTGCGCAAAGCCTGGTACACCGCCGCGCATCGCGCCAGGGCGCGGCGCGCATCGTGCAGGAATTGCGCCAGCATGGCGTGGACGACAACCAGGTCGCCGAATTGCGCGAACAACTGCGCGCCACCGAATACGACCGCGCGTTGGAAGTCTGGAAGAAACGCTTCAGCGCCAGGCCGGAAGACCGCGCCGCCTATGCCAAGCAGGCCCGCTTTCTGGCCAGCCGCGGCTTCGCGCATGACGTGATCCGCCGTATTCTCGGTGCGGGCGACGAGGACTGAGCGGGCCCCAGCATTACTTGACCGACTTGATCCCCGACAGCGTCTTGAAGCACACATCCCGGGTGATGGTCAGGAACTCGTCGATGTACGACGCGTCCGTGTCTTCGCTGCGCACCGTGGCGTATAGCGTGCGCCATACGCCTTGCGGTCCCAGCCGGCACAGGCGCAGCCATCCCTGATTCATGTATTCCGTCAGCGCCCAGTTGGGCAGCGCCGCCACGCCGCGGTTGCTGGCCACCAGCTGCGCAATGATGGGCGTGAGTTCCGCCTTGCGGATGGCTGCGGGCTCGACATCCGCAGGGTCCAGGAAGGCGGTGAAGACATCCAGACGCTGCTTGTCCACGGGGTAGGTGATGAGCGTCTGGTCGGCCAACTGGTCGGGCATGATGAATTTGCTGCCGGCCAGCGGATTGGATTCGGACACGGCCAGCACCAGCTCGTACTTGAAGAGCGGCAGGTACTCCACGGCGTCCAGCGGCTGGGGATCCGAGGTGATCACCAGGTCCAGGTCCCCGCGCACCAGGGCGGGCAGGGGGGCGAAAGAGAACGCCGCGGACAGGTCCAGCGCCACGTCCGGCCATTGGGCACGGAAGGCGTCCAGGGCCGGCATCAGCCACTGGAAGCAGGAGTGGCAGTCGATGGCCAGGTGCAGCCGGCCCGTGCGGCCCGCCGCCAGCCGCTGCAAGTCCCGTTCCGTTGCGCGGATGCGCGGCAGCACTTCGTCCGCCAGCGCCAGCACGCGCAGGCCCGCCGTGGTCAGCCGCGCCGGCCGCGTGCGGCGGTTCAGCAGCGGGGTGCCCAGCCGGGTTTCCAGGTCGCGCAACTGATGCGACAGGGCTGACTGTGTCAGGTGCAGGCGTTCGGCGGCCTCCTGCAGGCTGCCGCCCTCACGGATGGCGGTGAGCGTTTCAAGGTGGCGGATTTCAAGCATGGGGGACTGCCGGGTGTGGAAATAAGCTCATATTTTATGAGATTTTCTCATCTTATAAATGTAGACATTGATTTTGATTCATTTTTGTTTGGCCGCACAATAACTTCCACTTGAACAAATTTTATCGAACGGCGGCGAAATCATGACTATTATTCATAATTTGGGGTTCCCCCGGATTGGTGCCCAACGTGAACTGAAACGCGCGGTCGAAGCCTACTGGGCTGGCAAGCAGACCGCCGAGGAACTGGAACAGACTGGCCGCGAATTGCGCGCCAGGCACTGGAAGCTGCAGGCCGCTTCGGGCCTGAAGTTCGTGCCCGTCGGCGATTTTGCCTGGTACGACCAGATCCTGGAATGGACCACGCTGCTGGGCGCGGTGCCCGCCCGCTTCGGCCAGAACGACAACGAGCCCGTCACGCTGGACACACTGTTCCGCATGGGCCGGGGTCGCGCGCCGTCGGGCAAGCCGGCTGCCGCCTGCGAAATGACCAAGTGGTTCGACACCAACTACCACTACATCGTGCCGGAGCTGGTTCCCGGCCAGACCTTCCGCATCGCCCGCGAATCGCTGTTCGAGCAGATCCAGGAAGCGCAGGTCCAGGGCTACGCCGTGAAACCGGTGATCCCCGGTCCGCTGACTTGGCTGTACCAGGGCAAGGGCGACGCCTTTGCCGCCGGCGCCGCCGACGCGGGCAAGCTGCAACTGCTGGCTGCGCTGCTGCCGGTCTATGCAGAGGTGCTGGCACGTTTTGCCAGGCTGGGCGTGCAGTGGGTGCAGATCGACGAGCCGATCCTGGCGCTGGACCTGCCCCAAGCTTGGCGTGTAGCGTTCAAGCAGACCTATGACCAGTTGTCCGCCAGCCCGGTCAAGCTGCTGGTGGCAACGTACTTCGACGGCTTGAAGGACAACCTGCCCACTGCGCAGAGCCTGCCGGTGGCCGGCTTGCACGTGGACCTGGTCCGTGCTCCCGAACAATTGGCGCAAGTGGTGTCCGGCTTGGGTGCCGACCAAGTGCTGTCCGCGGGCGTCATCAACGGCCGCAACATCTGGCGCACCGATCTGGACGCCGCCATCGCCACGCTGACTCCGATCAAGCAACAGCTGGGAGACCGCCTGTGGCTGGCGCCGTCGTGCTCGCTGCTGCACGTGCCGGTCGACCTGGTCTACGAAACCGAGCTGGATGCCGAACTCAAGAGCTGGCTGTCGTTCGCAGCGCAAAAGCTGGAAGAACTGAGCCTGCTGGGCCGCGCGCTGGATGGCGCGACGCAAGCCGCCGCGCAGGATGGCCTGGCGAAGCAGCGCGCCGCGCTGGCCGCCCGCCGTTCGTCGATCCGCATCCACAATCCGGCCGTGGGCCAGCGCATGGCCGCCGCCGCCGCCGTGTCGCGCGATCGCGCGCCGTTCGCCGGCCGCATCGCCCGCCAGCAGGAACAGCTGGGCTTGCCCGCCTATCCGACCACGACGATCGGCTCCTTCCCGCAAACCGCTGAAATCCGCGCCCTGCGCCGCGACTGGAAGGCGGGCGCGCTGACGGACTCGGCCTACGAGACCGCCATCCGCAAGGAAATCGAGGAAGTCATCCGCTTCCAGGAAAAGGTGGGCCTGGACGTGCTGGTGCACGGTGAACCCGAGCGCAACGACATGGTGGAGTACTTCGGTGAACTGCTGGCCGGCTTCGCCTTCACCAAGAACGGCTGGGTCCAGAGCTACGGCTCGCGCTGCGTCAAGCCGCCGATCATTTTCGGCGACGTTGCCCGTCCCGCGCCGATGACGGTGGGCTGGTCGTCCTACGCGCAGTCGCTGACCGACAAGCCGGTCAAGGGCATGCTGACGGGTCCGGTCACCATCCTGCAGTGGTCATTCGTGCGCGACGACCAGCCGCGCGAACAGACCTGCCGCCAGCTGGCGCTGGCGCTGCGCGATGAAGTGGTGGACCTGGAAACGGCCGGCATCAGCGTGATCCAGATCGACGAGCCCGCCATCCGCGAAGGCTTGCCGCTGCGCCGGGCCGACTGGCAGGCGTACCTGGACTGGGCCGTGGACTGCTTCCGCCTGTCGACCTCCGGCGTGCGCGAAGAGACGCAGATCCACACCCACATGTGCTATTCGGAGTTCAACGACATCATCGAATCCATCGCCGCCATGGACGCGGACGTGATCACGATAGAAACGTCGCGCTCCAACATGGAGCTGCTCAAGGCCTTCGAGGACTTCCGCTATCCGAACGACATCGGTCCGGGCGTGTACGACATCCACTCGCCGAACGTGCCCGAAGTGGACTGGATGGTCGGTCTGATGCAGAAGGCTGCGGCCCGTCTGCCCAAGGAGCGCCTGTGGGTCAATCCTGACTGCGGCCTGAAGACGCGCGCCTGGCCCGAAACCGAGGCCGCGCTGATCGGCATGGTGCAGGCCGCCCGGGCGCTGCGCCAGTCGGCCTGAACCGGGCTGATGTAGCAAAGCGGCCGGTCCTGCAGGGCTGATCACCCCAGGTTTGCGCAACACGCTCGCAAACCTGGGTTTTCTTTTAGCTGTCGCAAACCTGTATGGTGGCTGCAAGCCACAGAATCGGAACCGCTTGCAATATTTTTGTCTGCGGCGCTTGAACGAAAACCGGCGGCATGGGTCAATAAGCAAAAATCCCATTTGCCGGATCTCTGCCGTATCTATGATTCTCCAAGGCCCTTATCGGCCGGACCTGCTGCTAGCAGAAACGCTGCCCGATATTCTGGAAGCCACGATCCGCCGGCACCCCGCCGCCGTCGCCATTCATTGGCTGGATCAGACCCTTACCTACGATATGCTCGGCCAGCGCGCCGATCTGGCCGCGCATCACCTGATCGCCGCCGGCGTGCGGCCCGGCGATATCGTCGGCCTGTGCCTGCCGCGCGGCGCCGATCTGCTGGTGATGCAGGCGGCCATTGCCAAGGCCGGCGCGGCGTGGCTGCCGTTCGAATCCGACACGCCGCCGGACCGCATGCTGGTCTGCCTGCAGGACGCGGGCGCCAATGGCCTGATCGCCGGCGCCGAAGTGCGCCTGGACGGCATGGTCACCTGGACCAACTGGGCGCTGTCGGAGCCGGTCGAAGGCCCGCTGCGCAGGCGCGAAGGACTGCTGCCCGAGCATCCCGCCTACGTCATCTATACCTCGGGCTCGACCGGCAAGCCCAAGGGCGTGCCCATCAGCCAGGCCAGCATCTGCCACTTTCTGCGCAGCGAAAACGAAGTGCTGGGCGTGTGCCACGAAGACAAGGTCTATCAGGGCTTTTCGGTAGCCTTCGACATGTCGTTCGAGGAAATCTGGATCAGCTATCTGGTCGGCGCGTCCTTGTGGGTGGCGCCCAAGATGCTGACCACGGACCCGGAAGGCCTGCCGGACGCGCTGGTGCGCGAAGGCGTCACCGTGCTGCACGCGGTGCCGACCCTGCTGGCGCTGTTCGCGCACGACGTGCCCGGGCTACGCATCGTGAACCTGGGCGGCGAGGTCTGTCCGGACTTCCTGGTGCCGCGCTGGGCCACGCCCGGCCGCCGCCTGTTCAACACCTACGGGCCGACCGAGACGACGGTGTCGGCGAGCCTGGCCGAACTGCTGCCCGGCGAGCCGGTGACCATAGGCAAGCCTCTGCCCAATTACGGCATGCTGGTGCGCGGCGAGGACGGCGCGGTGCTGCCGCAAGGGCAGGTGGGCGAGCTGTGCATCACCGGTCCCGGCGTGGCGGGCGGCTATCTCGGCAGGCCGGAATTGACGGCCGAAAAATTCCTGGCCAATCCGCGGCCCACGGGCGATCACGATACCCGCATGTACCGCAGCGGCGACCTGGCGCGCATCGACGAGCATGGGCAGATCCATTGCCTGGGCCGCAGCGACGACCAGGTGAAGGTGCGGGGCTTTCGCGTCGAGCTCGGCGAAATAGAAGCCGCGCTCTATCGCCAGCCGGGCGTGGGCGCGGCGGCCGTGGTGCTGCGCGACCTGGCGGGCATCGAGCAATTGGTGGCCTTCCTGAAGCCGGAGGGCGAGGCGCGGCTGGATCCGCATGCGATGCGCGCCGCGCTGGGCGCGGACTTGCCCGCCTACATGATTCCGGCGCGCTTCGAGCTGGTGGCCGAAGTGCCGCGGCTGACCTCGGGCAAGATCGACCGCAAGGCGCTCAAGGCGCGCGAACTGGATACCGTGTCCGAGCCCAGCGGCGAGGACGACGAGCCCGTCACGCCGGGCGAAGTCGCGCTGTTCGAAGCCTTGCGTCCATTGTTTCCCGGCCAGCCGCTGCGGCTGGTCAGCGATTTCTTCCGCGATCTGGGCGGCCATTCGCTGCTGGCCGCGCGCCTGGTGTCGTCGTTGCGCAAGCATCCGCATCTGTCCGCGCTGACCATGCACGAGCTCTATCAGCATCCCGGACTGGGCGCGCTGGCGGCACGGCTGGATGCGCTGGCCGCGGCCGCCGAACCCGCGGGCGTTGCCGGCGCCGGGAGCGACCCCGAGGCCGCGCCCGAGTGGCGCCGCTGGGCTTGCGGCCTGGCGCAGTTGGCGGCGCTGCCGCTATTGATCGGCGTGCGCATGCTGATCTGGCTGACGCCGTTCTTCACCTACCACTACTTCACGGGCGACGAAGGCGATTCCGTCTGGCGCGCGGTGGCCTTGTCCATCGCCAGCTATCTGGCGTGCAACCTGTTGAGCTTCGGCGTGGCCGTGGCTTGTAAATGGGGCATCCTGGGCCGGCTCAAGCCCGGCAGCTATCCGATGTACGGCGGCCTGTTCTATCGCTGGTGGCTGGTGGACCGAGTGATGGACATTCCGCCCGCGCACCTGCTGGCCGGATCTCCGCTGCAAGTCTGGTATCTGCGGGCGCTGGGCGCGCGCATCGGCCGCGACGCCGCCATCAGCCGCATTTCCGTGCGCGCGCCCGACTTGCTGTCGGTGGGGGACGGCGTCAGCATCGGCGCGGCGGTCAACCTGGAGAATTTCTCGGTGCGCGGCGGCGTCTGGACCGTGGCGCCGATCACGCTGGCGGACCATGCCTACATCGGCTCGTATTCCGTGCTGCAGGGCGACGTGGCGATGGGCGAGGGCGCCCGGCTCGACGGCCTGTCCTCGCTGGCATCCGGCGCGCGCATTCCGGCGAGCCAGATCTGGACCGGCGCGCCGGCCAGGCACGATCCGCATGCGCGCGCGCCCGAGCTGCCGCCGCGGCCCCAACGCCACGGCATCTGGAGCCGGCTCGACGGCGTGGCCTATGCGGTGGGCGGCACGCTGATCGCGGCCCTGTTCTTCATGCCGGTGTTCCCCAGCTTCGTGCTGATCGACTGGATCGATGCGCGCTGGCTGGATCTGATGGGTTCCCGCGTGCCCTGGCCCCAGGCCTTCCTGAGCTATCTGCTGCTGGCCTTGCCCGCCAGCGCCTTGCTGCTGCTCCTGACCGTACTGGTGTCGGCGCTGCTGCGGTGGGCGCTGCTGCCCCGGCTGACCGGCGGCCGCTGGCCCGTCTACGGGCAGATCTACCTGCGGCGCTGGTTGACCAACCAGATCCAGGAATCCAGCCTGAGCGTGCTGCACGGCCTGTACGCGTCGATCTATGCCGGCACCTGGTACCGCCTGCTCGGCGCGAAAGTCGGGCGCGGCACGGAAATTTCCACCGCCATGGGCGTGGTGCCCGACATGCTGACCCTGGGCCGCGACAGCTTCATCGCCGACGGCGTCATGCTGGGCGACGAGGAAATCGACGGCGGCTGGATGACCATGCGGCCCACCGTCATCGGCAACCGCAGCTTCGTCGGCAACGGCGCCTACGTGCCGGACGGTTCCGTGCTGCCGGACGATGTGCTGATCGGCGTGCAGAGCCGCGCGCCGGCCAACGCCCGCATGGCCAGCGGCCAGACCTGGCTGGGCAATCCACCGCTGGCGCTGCCGGCGCGCGAACAGACCGCGGGCTTCCCGGCGCACCTGACCTTCAAGCCCAGCCTGGGCCGCAAGATCCTGCGGGGCGGCGTCGAAGGCATGCGCATGATCCTGCCGCTGGCCGTGGTGATCGCGGTGGGCTATCTGACCGTGATGAAGGTCATCCCCATCGCCGCGCGGGAAGGCTTCGTGGCCGCGTTCGACGAATTGATGCTGGCCGGCGTGCTGTATGGCGTCGGCGCCTTCCTGTTCCTGGTGGCGTTGAAATGGGCGCTGATCGGACGCTACAAGCCGCGCGCCGAGCCCATGTGGACGCCCTTCGTCTGGAAGAGCGAGGCGGTCACCAGCCTGTACGAATCCATCGCCGTGCCGAACTTCTTCAATTTCCTGCGGGCCACGCCCTGGCTGCCGCTGGCCCTGCGTTGCATGGGCGCCCGCATCGGCAAGCGCGTGTTCATGGACACCACCGACATCACCGAGTACGACTGCGTGTCCATCGGCGACGACGCGGTGCTGCACGCCTGGTCCGGGCCGCAGACCCATCTGTTCGAAGACCGGGTGATGAAGATCGGCATGGTCCGCATCGGCGACGCCGTCAACGTCGGGCCGCGCAGCACCATCCTGTACGACACGCGGGTGGAGGCAGGCGCCCGCCTTGGTCCGCTGACGCTGGTGCTCAAGGGTGAATCCATCCCCGCGGGCCAGGCCTGGATCGGCAGCCCGGCGACCCCGTGGACGCAGCGGTGAGTCTGCCGCTTCGGCTGACCGGGGAGGGCGCCCCGGTCGAGTTGTGGCTGCTGCGCCTGCCGGCCCCCCGACAGAGGCAGCGGCAGGCGGCCCGCGACTGGCTGGCCGCGGAACTGGCGCGGCGCGATCCGCAAGCCGGCCCGGGTTGGACGGAAACGCCCAAGGGGCCGCGGATGCCTGAGGGTGCCTGCTGGCATAGCTCCTTCTCCTACTGTGGCCCCTATATTTTGTGCGGCCTGTCCCGGCAGGGCATGCCGGGCGTGGACCTGACCGGCGCGCAGGCCTGGCCGGGCGATGCGGACGTGGCCGCGCTCTATTGCGGTCCGGAGGCGGCTGCCGAGCTGGCCGCCAGCCCGCCCGCTGCCCGGGCGGACGCGTTTGCCCGCGCCTGGAGCGCGCTCGAAGCGCGCCTGAAAGCCTGCCGCCGGGGGCTGGAGGAATATTCCCCGCAACGCGAACGGCACCTGTCCGCCGCCCGCGTCACATGCCAGATCCGGCACGACGGCCTGTGGGCGGCGGCCGCGCTCTGCGGCGGCGCGTCAGGCGCCGGTCAGGCTGCTTGATCGCAGGCTGCCTGCGCTATACTTTGAAGGTTTTGTTGCCGCGCACCATGCGCAGGCATCTTCGCCCCGCAGGCCCCAAGCATGCCCTTGCCACCGCCGGATTGTCCTCGTCAGCCTTTGCATACGCGTTCCATACGCGTGCAATCGTATGCGCGCGATGACGGGCTCTGGGACCTGGAAGCCGAGCTGATCGACGTCAAGGCGTACGATTTCCCCAAGCGCGACGGCGAGATGTTCCCGGCCGGACAACCCATCCACCACATGCACCTGCGCATCACCATCGACGAGAATTTCTCGATCGTGGCGGCGCAGGCCGTCTATGACGCCGCTCCCTATGGCGAGCATTGCATGGCCATCGAACCGGCTTACACTGATCTGATCGGAATGAACCTGCTCAAGGGGTTCCGCCGCCAGGTAAAGGAGCGGTTCGGGCACGTGGCGGGCTGCACGCACATGACCGAGCTGTCGCAGGTGCTACCCACCGCGGCGGTGCAGACCATGGCCAACCGCCGGCGGCAGGAAAACAACCCGAACCGGCGTCCATTCCAACTGGACGGCTGCCACGCGCTCAGCACTCGCGGCCCGGTGGTGGCTGAGCACTATCCCAAGTGGTACACCGGGGGTAGCGCTGAGGCATCGGCCGATTCGTCCTCCGATTCACCTTCTTTTTCTCATACGTCCTGACAGGTAACACATGAAAATCCACGAGTATCAAGGCAAGGAACTGCTGAAGCAATTTGGCGTCCCCGTGCCGCGCGGGATTCCCGCTCTTTCCGTCGACGAGGCCGTGGCTGCCGCTGAAAAGCTGGGTGGACCGGTGTGGGTCGTCAAGGCGCAAATCCACGCGGGTGGCCGCGGCAAGGGCGGCGGCGTGAAGCTGGCGCGCTCGCTGGACGACGTCCGCAAGCTGGCCTCGGAAATCCTGGGCATGCAGCTGATCACGCACCAGACCGGCCCGGAAGGCCAGAAGGTCCGCCGCCTGTACATCGAAGACGGCGCTGACATCCAGAAGGAATACTACGTGTCGCTGGTCACCGACCGCGCCACCCAGAAGGTCGCCTTCATCGCCTCCAGCGAAGGCGGCATGGACATCGAGGAAGTGGCCCACTCCACTCCCGAGAAGATCATCACCGAATACATCGACCCGCTGACCGGCCTGTCCGCTGAGCAAGCCACCAAGATCGCCAACGCGATCGGCCTGCCCGCCGACTCGACCGCCCAGGCCGTGGACGTGTTCCAGAAGCTCTACAAGTGCTACATGGACACCGACGCCTCCCTGGTCGAAATCAACCCGCTGAACCGCGACAGCAAGGGCAACATCATCGCCCTGGACGCCAAGTTCAACTTCGACTCCAACGCCCTGTTCCGTCATCCGGAAATCGTCGCCTACCGCGACCTGGACGAAGAAGATCCGGCTGAAATCGAAGCCAGCAAGTTCGACCTGGCCTACATCCAGCTCGACGGCAACATCGGCTGCCTGGTGAACGGCGCCGGTCTGGCCATGGCCACCATGGACACCATCAAGCTGTTCGGCGGCGAGCCGGCCAACTTCCTGGACGTCGGCGGCGGCGCCACGGCCGAGAAGGTCACCGAAGCCTTCAAGATCATGCTCAAGAACAAGAGCGTGAAGGCCATTCTGGTCAACATCTTCGGCGGCATCATGCGCTGCGACGTCATCGCCGAAGGCGTGATCGCCGCTTGCAAGGCCGTCAACCTGAACGTGCCGCTGGTCGTCCGCATGAAGGGCACCAACGAAGAACTCGGCAAGAAGATGCTGGCTGAATCGGGCCTGCCCATCATCAGCGCCGACACGATGGCTGAAGCCGCCACCCGCGTCGTAGCCGCCGTCAAGTAAAGAAAAATCCAAGGATTCACAAATGTCGATTCTGATCAACAAGGACACCAAGGTCATCACCCAGGGCATCACGGGCAAGACGGGTCAGTTCCACACCCGCATGTGCCGTGAGTACGCCAATGGCAAAGCCGCCTTCGTGGCCGGCGTTAACCCCAAGAAGGCGGGTGAAGACTTCGAAGGCGTGCCGATTTTCGCTTCGGTGAAGGACGCCAAGGCTGATACCGGCGCGACCGTGTCCGTCATTTACGTGCCGCCCGCGGGCGCCGCCGCCGCCATCTGGGAAGCCGTCGAGGCCGAACTGGATCTGGTGATCTGCATTACCGAAGGCATCCCCGTCCGCGACATGCTGGAAGTCAAGAACCGCATGAAGGCCAAGGGCAGCAAGACCCTGCTGCTGGGCCCGAACTGCCCGGGTCTGATCACCCCCGACGAAATCAAGATCGGCATCATGCCGGGCCACATCCACCGCAAGGGCCGCATCGGCATCGTCAGCCGTTCGGGCACCCTGACGTACGAAGCCGTGGCGCAAGTCACCGAGCTGGGCCTGGGTCAATCCAGCGCCGTCGGCATCGGCGGCGACCCCATCAACGGCCTGAAGCACGTCGACGTGCTGAAGATGTTCAACGACGATCCCGACACCGACGCCGTCATCATGATCGGCGAAATCGGCGGTCCGGACGAAGTCAACGCGGCGCAGTGGGCCAAGGACAACATGAAGAAGCCGGTGGTCGGCTTCATCGCCGGTGTCACCGCTCCTCCCGGAAAGCGCATGGGCCACGCCGGCGCGCTGATCTCCGGCGGCGCCGACACTGCCGACGCCAAGCTGGAAGTCATGGAAGCTTGCGGCATCCGCACCACGCGCAACCCCTCCGAAATGGGCAAGCTGCTCAAGTCGGTGCTGTAAACAACTACAGGCCAGGCGTTCGGATGCGTTTCGCGTCCGGCGCCCGCGGCCCGCTGGCGGAAGCTCCTGTCCTGGCGTCAAACCCCTGATTTCCAGCGACCGGCATCCGCCGCCCCAAGCCCGCTACGGCGGGCTTTTTTTCGTTCTTTTTTTGCGTGGTCCTAGGGAAATCCCGTGTCCATGCCGCGGCCTGGCAATCCTACGGAAAGCTGAACGAAACTATAATGAAAGAAATTCCAGGCGTACCAAGCAAGAATGCCGTCGGGCTCGCACCAAGACGGTCAGTACGTTTTTTTCATCTTATTTCACCCATTCATTTGGTTCGTCCTAGGGGGATCACACCTAGGAAAGAGAGGCATGGAACTTAGTTCAGCGGCATTCTGGATAGCGTTGCTCCAGATCATTTGGGTCAACATCCTGCTATCGGGCGACAACGCCGTGGTTATTGCGCTGGCGGCGCGCTCGTTGCCCCCGGCCCAACAAAAGAAAGCGATCGTCATCGGTTCCGCCGCAGCGATCATCATGCGTATCGTGCTGACGCTGGTTGCCGCCAAGCTGCTGTTGCTGCCGTGGCTCAAGCTGATCGGCGCGTTGCTCCTGGTCTACATTGGCGTGACGCTGCTGTTGCCCGAGGGCGAAGAAGATGGCGCGGGCAAGACGCAGGGCAATCTGTTGACCGCGATCCGCACTATCATGATTGCCGACCTGGTCATGAGCCTGGACAACGTAGTGGCGGTCGCCGCCGCGGCGATGGGCGATACGACCTTGCTGGTATTGGGCCTGGCCATCAGCATTCCGCTGGTCATCTTCGGCAGCACGCTGCTCCTGAAGGTCATCGAGCGCTTCCCGATCATCGTCTGGGTGGGCGCGGCGCTGCTGGGTTTCATCGCGGGCGAACTGCTCGTGGGCGATCCGGCTTTGGAAGAACCCGTGGCACGCATCGATGCGGCCCTGGGAATCACGCAGCATAGCTTTGCGCTGATGACGGGCGTGCTGGGCGCGGTGCTGGTGCTGGCTATCGGCAAAGTTTTGCTGATGCGGCAGAAAGCTGACTGAAAGCTGAATTATACTAATAAGTTGTACTGAATAAGCCCGCCGCGCTCTGCGCGGCGGGTCGGCCGGACCGGGACCGGCCATTCTTCTCATAATGCCTTCGGGGGTTCATAGTGCTTGAGTTTTTCCAGACGCTGAGTTGGGCAGCGGTATTCCAGATCATCCTCATCGACATCCTGCTTGGCGGCGACAACGCGGTCGTGATCGCGCTGGCCTGCCGCAATCTGGCGCCCAAGCAGCGCATGCAAGGCATCCTGTGGGGTACCGCGGGCGCGATCATCCTGCGTGTGGTCCTGATTGCCTTCGCCCTGACCCTGCTGTCCATCCCCTTCCTCAAGGTCGTAGGCGGTCTGCTGCTGGTCTGGATCGGCGTCAAGCTCCTGGTTCCCGAAGACGATGCCCACGGCAACGTGAAGGGCGGCACATCCATCGCCGCCGCGATCAAGACCATCATCATCGCGGACTTCGTGATGAGCCTGGACAACGTGATCGCCATTGCCGGCGCGGCCCAGAACGCCCACGCCGACCATCAGATCGGCCTGGTCGCCTTCGGCCTGATCGTCAGCGTGCCCATCATCATCTGGGGCAGCACCCTGGTGCTCAAGCTCATCGACCGCTATCCGCTGGTGGTTACCTTTGGCGCGGCTTTGCTCGGCTGGATCGCTGGCGGCATGCTGATCACTGACGTGGTTGTCGAACGTCAATTCGGCGTTCAGCCCGCTGCGGTTAAAATTGGCGCAGAAATCATTGGCGCCTTGCTGGTTGTTGTCCTTGGACGGTGGCTGGCAAGCCGCAAAACCGCTTCCAAGGAATCAGCACATGAGTCTGCGTAGATCCACCGATCCCCAGCAATCCGAATCGGGCATGAGCCTCCTTCAGGGCCTGTTCGTGCTGGCCATCCTCGGGGTGGTCGCGACGGTCATCGTCTCCAATTTTGTTTGATGCCGTCTCGTGTCTCTACCGCAACGCCTGGTCATCGCGACCCGCGCCAGCCGGCTTGCCCTGTGGCAAGCCGAGCATGTGCGCGACCGGCTGCGCACGCTGTACCCGGCGTGCGCGGTTGAGCTTCTCACCCTGACGACCCGAGGCGATCAGATCCTCGACCGCACGCTCTCCAAGGTGGGCGGCAAGGGTCTCTTCGTCAAGGAACTCGAAAACGCGCTGCTCGACGGGCGGGCCGATCTGGCCGTGCACTCCTTGAAGGACGTGCCGGTGGATCTGCAGGCCCCGTTCGAGCTTTGCGCCGTCCTCGATCGCGCGGATCCGCGCGATGCCTTCGTCTCCAATAGCCATGACACGCTGGCCGACCTGCCGGCGGGCGCCGTCGTCGGCACCTCCAGCCTGCGCCGCGAATCCCAGATCCGCGCGCGTTACCCCGCGCTGGTGGTGAAGCCGCTGCGCGGCAATCTCGACACGCGCCTGGGCAAGCTGGACAAGGGCGAATACGACGCCATCGTGCTGGCCGCCGCCGGCCTGGAGCGCCTGGGCCTGGGTTCGCGCATCCGCAGCCTGCTCGAGCCCGCCGACAGCCTGCCCGCAGCCGGGCAGGGCGCCCTGGGCATCGAGATCCGCGACGACCGCGACGACATGCGCGCCTGGCTGGCGCCGCTGATCAGCGCCGACACTACCTCCTGTGTGGTGGCCGAGCGTGCCGTTTCCCGCAAATTGGGCGGATCCTGTCAGGTGCCCCTGGCGGCTTACGCCGAGATCGCGGACGGCACCCTGTCGCTGCGCGCGCTGGTGGCCTCGCCGGACGGCGTGCGCATGGTCCGCACGGCCCGTAGCGGCCCCGTGGCCGAGGCCCAGGCCATCGGCGAAGCCGCGGCGCAGGCGCTGCTGCACGATGGCGCGCAGGACATCCTGCGCGAACTGCTGCAAGACGAACCCAGGCCGGACTGATGGCCATGGCGTCCGCTGCCGCCGGGAAGCCGCGGGTCGCCATCCTGACGCGGCCCGAGGGCCGCAACGAGGCGCTGGCTAGCCTTCTGGCCGGCGCCGGCTGGACCCCTTGCATTCTTCCCGCGCTGGAAATCCAGGCCTTGCCGGCTTCGGCTGGCGGGCCGCCGCGCCCCTACGACTACGACATGGTCGTGTTCGTCAGCGGCAACGCGGCCAGGCTGTACCTGGACCAATGGGCCCAGGCCGACGGGCCGGGCTCCTGGCCGGCTGGCGTCATCGCCGCCACCGTCGGACCCGCCAGCGCCCAGGCGCTGCGTGCAAGCGCCTGTTTTGGCGCGAATACAACAGTTCTGCATCCGCCCGAAAGCGCTCCCAGCCACGATTCAGAGGCCCTCTGGGACGTGTTGCAGGACTTGCCCGGCCTGCCTGCCCGCGTGCTGCTGGTGCGCGGCACGCAGGGCAGGGACTGGCTGGGCGACAAGCTCGAGGCGCACGGCGTGGCCGTGACGCGTTACGCCGCCTACCTGCGCCGTCCCGCAAGCTGGGACGCGGACCAGGTGGCCAGCCTGCGGCGCTGGGCCGCCGCGGGCGTGCCGGCCACCTGGCTGATTACCAGCGGCGAAGGCGCGGATGCGGTGCGTGCCGGTCTGGACGCAATCGGCCTGGCGGACTGGTGGCGCCGCTGTGGCTTCGTGCTCACGCATCCCTCCCTGGAGCGGCGCGTGCCACAGGCCTGTCATGAAGGTGGGGCGCGGCCGATGGTAAAAATCTGCTTGCCCAACGACGAGTCGATTTTCCAGGCTTTTGTTGCTGCTTGATTCGTTGCTTCGGACCGACACCGAATACAATCGCGTCATGACAGACAAGACTCCCGCTACCGATCCGGTCGTTCCTTCGACCGCCCCGGGCGCAAGCGCGCCCGCATCGGCCCCGGCCGATTCCGTCAAGGCCCGCCCGGCCAAGCGCGGCAGTGGCCCCCTGGTCCCCGCGCTCATCATCGTCATCCTGCTTGCAGCCGGCCTGGGCTACGCCCTCTGGATGCAGCGTACCCAGTTCGTGTCCGCTGGTCGCGAGGTCGCCACGCGTCTGGACGCGCTGAACGCCGAAGTCGCGCAAGCGCGCAAGGACTCGCGCGAAGCCCTGGCCCTGGCGCAAGCCCAGGCCGGTCGCCTCGGCGAACTCGAAGACACCGTGCGTGAAACGCAAAGCCAGTACAACGCCCTGCAACTGGCCTGGCAGAACTTCAACGACAGCGCCAGCGACGAACTGCTCGCCAACGACGTCGAACGTCTGCTGACCATCGCGAACCAGCAGCTGCGTCTGGCCGGCAACGTTTCCAACGCCATCGTCGCGCTGGAAACGGCGCAATCGCGCCTGGCCCGCGCCGACCGGCCGCGCTTCTCCAGCCTGCAGCAAGCCATCAACGGCGACCTGGACCGCCTGCGCGCGGTGTCCACCGTGGACATCCCTGCACAGTCGGCCCGCATCGACCGCCTGGTGGCGCTGATCGGCAAGGCGCCCCTGCTGGTGCCGGACGCCGCCGCCCCGGGCGTGGCTCCCGCCGGCGAAAGCGCTCCCGCCGCCGCGCCGGCGCCGACGGTCGACCCCTTGGCCGGTCTGCCTGCTGATGCGCCCTGGTGGCAGCGCTGGCGCGCCGAGATGGCCTCCTGGCCCGGCCGCGCGGGCTCGGCCCTGGCGCATGAGCTGGGCGGCCTGATCACGATCCAGCGCGTGGACGAACCCGCAGCCCTGCTGCTGTCGCCCGACCAGGCCGACCAGGTGCGCGGCACGCTGCGCCAGCGCCTGCTGACGGCGCAGCTGGCCATGCTGATGCGCCAGCCCGCCGTCTGGAAGAGCGAACTCGACAACGTCGGCGTGACGCTCGCCAAGTACTTCGACAACCGTTCCCCCGACACCGTCGCCGCCCAGACGCTGGCGCGCGAACTGGCGCAGACCGACATCGCCGTGCGCATGCCGGAAGTGGCCGACAGCCTGAACGCCGTGGCTGCGCTGCGCGCCGCGGGCTTCAAGACTAGCGGGCAGGACTGAGGCTTATGCGTACCTGGTTCTGGACACTGCTGCTTGCCGTAGTCGCCGTCGCCCTGGCGGTGGTGCTGCGCTCACACTCCGGCAACGTGCTGTTGCTGGTCTGGCCCTGGCGCATCAGCATGTCGCTGACGCTGGCGGTCCTGCTGATCGTGGCGGCCTTCGTCGTGTTGTACGTGGGCCTGCGCCTGCTGGCATGGCTGCTGGCCATCCCCGACCGCGTGCGGGCCTGGCGCGGCAAGCGCGCCCAGGCGCGCGACCACGAACTGCTGGAGCGCGGTTGGATCGGGCTGCTGGAAGGCCGTTACACCACCGCCGAAAAGGACCTGACCAAGCTGCTGGACCAGACCAAGGTCCAGACGCGCCGCGTGCTGGCGGCCTTGTCGGCGGCCCGCGCCGCGCATGGCCTGGGTGAATTCGACCGCCGTGACCGCCTGCTGGCGACCGCGCAGGAGCACGCCGGCGCCGACGCCGGCCTGATCGAAGCCACCGCCACGGTATCGGCCGACATGCTGCTGGACCAGGGCCGCGCCGAGCGCGCGCTGGCGGTGCTGGAGCCTTTGGCCGACGGCGGCGCGCGCCATCTGCACACCATGCGCCTGCTGCTGCGCGCGCACGCCGCGCTGCATCACGACGAGCAGGTCTTCACTCTGGCCCGCGGCCTGGTGCGACGCAATGCCCTGGCCCGTTCCGAAGCCGACCAACTGATCGACGCTTCCGGTTCGGCGCGCCTGCGCGCGGCCGCCGCCGGCGGCGGCGATGCCTGGCGCGCGATCTGGAAGGACCTGAAGGCCGAGGAACGGCTGTTGCCGGAAATTGCGCTGGCGGGCGCGGCTGCCTTCGAGGCTGCCGGCGAAGCCAGCGAAGCCGCCCGCGTGCTGGAAGCCGCGATCGGCGTGAAGTTCAACCCTGCCCTGGTGGCGGCCTACGCCCGTTGCGAATCCGAACAGGTCTCGCGCCGGCTGGCCCGCGCCGAAACCTGGCTGCAGCAGCGGCCCACCGATCCGGACCTGCTCACCGCGCTGGGCATGCTGTGCCTGAACGGCCAGCTCTGGGGGCAGGCCGAACGCTATCTGCTGCGCAGCCTCAGCCGCCGCAGCGATGCGCAGACGCATGCCTTGCTGGGCAGCCTGTACGACCGCCTGGACCGTCCCGCCGACGCGGTGCGCCACTGGCGCCTGGCGACGGCGGCCAGCATGGCGCTGCCGGTGCTGGCGGCGGACGCCGCCTTGCCGGCCGCCGACACCGGTTCGGATCCCTACCGCGTGGACGCCGAAGGCGGCTATGCCGTGGGCCTGTCCGATACCGACAGCGACGCCGAACTCGGCGGCGACTATCCAGCGCTGCCGCCGGCCGTGGCGGCTTCGGTCTCCGATTACGTGCTGGATCCGGACGCGCGCATCAACAAAGAGCAGCGCGACCGCGCGCTGGCCCCCGAGGATGCGCCGCTGGCTGGCGGCGGCACCTCCGACATCGACGAGTACTTCGACAGCGCCCCGATTCCGGCGGCGGCTTTCGATGACCCCGTGCCCACGTATGCGCCGGCAACGCCCGCGACAGGCTCCAAGCCTGCGCCGGCCGCCGCGCCCGTGCCGGCAACCAAGCCGCCGTTCAAGGACGACGGCTCGATTTGAACAATCCTTCAGACACACAACAAGGTTGAATCATGAGTCTTGATCGCGTCTCCCCTGGCAAGAAGCTGCCGGAAGACTTCAACGTCATCATCGAAATCCCCATGAACGCCGACCCGGTGAAGTACGAGGTCGACAAGGACACGGGCGCGATTTTCGTTGACCGCTTCATGCTGACCGCCATGCACTACCCGTGCAACTACGGCTACATCCCGCAAACCCTGTCCGAAGACGGCGACCCCGCCGACGTGCTGGTGCTGACCCCGTTCCCGATCCAGATCGGCGCGGTCGTGCGCTGCCGCGCCATCGGCGTGCTGGAAATGGACGACGAGTCGGGCGGCGACGCCAAGCTGCTGGCCGTGCCGATCGAAAAGCTGTACCCCCCGTACCGCAACATCAAGTCCTACGAAGATCTGCCGGCGGAAGACATCGCCCGCATCCAGCACTTCTTCGAGCACTACAAGGACCTGGAAAAGGGCAAGTGGGTCAAGGTCAAGGGCTGGAAGGGCCTGGACGCCGCGCACGAGGAAATCGTCCGCAGCGCCGAGCGCTACAGCAAGGCTTGATCAGGCCTTCGATTTAGCAAGTGTTTTGATGCGGCGCGGCCGCGACGGCATGATGCCGATCGCCGCCGCGCCGTTGCTTTGCGGGGCCTGCAGGTTGTGCGACACCTGCGCGGCTGCGACCTGGATGCGGGCCTGCAGTATCTCCAGCCGCTCGGGCGAGGTACGGGCAGCGGCGGCGATGAACACCAGGCTGCCGACCACCTTCTGTTCCGGACTGAATATGGCCGAGCCTATGCCTATCAGCCCGGGATCGACCTCGCCGTGCGACACGTACACGCCCGCCGCGCGCAGCCGCTTCAGGTTGGCGCGGAACTCGTCCCAGTCTTCACCCAGCCCGGCCTCGCGGATTTCCGCCGCATGCCACAGCATCAGGTTGCGCAGCTGGTACGGCGGCAGGTTCGCCAGGATGGGCTTGGCCGTGGCGCCGTGGAACATGGTGTACGGACGGCCGCGCGCGTAACTGGATTCGACGGAGTCGTCGGTCCAGTAGCGGTCCACGCACATGACCTTGTCGCCGTAGTAGTTGCACAGCATCAGGTTGGCATGGAGCTCGTCGCCGGTGGCGCGCATGACGTCGCGCGCCGCGCGCATCAAGGGATCGTGGCGCCGCAAGTGGCGGTCCAGCTCGATGATGCGCGAGCCCAGTACATACGCGCCGCCCGAGGTGGGCGCCAGCAGCCCGCTCTCGGTCAGCGACTTCAGGTAGCGGTAGGCCGTGGCGCGCGAGCAATCCAGATGCGCCATGACGTCTTCCTGGAACGCGGCGGTGGTGTCGTCGCGAAAGAGGTCGAGGATGGACAGCATGCGGTCTGGAGTGCTCATTGCGGGAGGGCGCGCCTAGTGAATGTGGAAGCCGCCGTTGACGTCGACCACGATGCCGGTTGAATAGGAGGACAGGTCCGAGGCCAGGAAGAGTATGGCCTGGGCGACTTCGGCGGGCGAGCCGAAGCGCTGAAGCGGAATGCCCTGTTTGAGTTCTTGTTCCCAATTTTCGCCGAATTTCCCCAGCGTCATGTCCGTTTCGATGATGCCCGGGGCGACGCAATTGGCGCGCACCCCGCGAGGCCCCAGTTCCCGGGCCAGCGCCTTGGTGAAACTGACGACGCCGCCCTTGGAGGCCGCGTAGTGCGAACCGCCCAGCAGGCCGCCGCCGCGCAGGGCCGCGGTGGAGCCCAGGTTGACGATGGCGGGGCGCTTCGGGCTTTGCAGCAATTCGGGCAACGCCGCGTGCGTGACGTTGTAGGTGCCGGTCAGGTTCACTTCGACCATGCGCCGGAACTCGTCCTCGGGCAGGTCCCAGATGCGGGTGGCCGCGACGATGCCGGCGTTGTTGACCAGCACGTCGATGCCGCCGAGCGCTTCCTTCGCCCGCGCCACTGCCGCCTCGCAGGAGGCGGCGCGCGACACGTCGCAATGCAGGTCGACCCGGCCCGCGGCCAGCGCCGCGCCGGCCCCCTCTGGATAAGCCTGGTCCAGCACGGCCACCGTGGCGCCTTGCGCGATGAAGAGGTCGACGATGGCGGCGCCTATGCCGCGGGGGTTGGCGCCCCCCGTGACAATGGCGCGCTTGCCGGCCAGCAGTCCAAGCGCGCCGCCCATCACGACTTCACCAGCGGGCAGCCGCCATCCTTCAGCGGACGGAAGGCCTGTTCGGCGGGAATCTTGCGGACCAGGTTGTAGTAGTCCCAGTCGCGTTTGGATTCCGAGGGCTTCTTGACCTGGAACAGATAGAGGTCGCGCATGACGCGGCCATCTTCGCGGATGCGGCCGTTCTCGGTCATGAAGTCATTGATGGGCGTTTCATGCATCTTCTTCAGCACCGGCTCGGAAGCGTCGGTGCCAGCCGCCTTGACGGCGTTCAGGTAGTGCATGGTGGCGCTGTAGTTGCTGGCCTGGACCATGGACGGCATGCGGCCGGTGCGCTTGAAGTAGCGTTCGGACCATTGCCGCGCCTTGTCGTCCTGGTCCCAGTAGAAGGGTTCCACCAGGTTCAGGCCCTGCGCGTATTCCAGCCCCACGCTGCGCACGTCCACGATGCTCATGAACAGGGCGGCCACGCGTTGCTTGCTGCCCATGATGCCGAATTCGAAGGCCTGCTTGATGCTGTTGATGGTGTCGCCGCTGCCGTTGGCCAAACCGATCACCTGGGCCTTGGAGGCCTGCGCCTGCAGCAGGTACGAGGAGAAGTCGGCGCTGGCGATGGGATGGCGCACGCTGCCGACCACCTGTCCGCCCTTGGCCTTGACGACCGCCATGGCGTCGCGTTCGAGCGAATGGCCGAAGGCGTAGTCGGAGGTGATGAAGTACCAGCTCTTGCCGCCGTCTTCCGTGACGCCGCTGGCCACGCCGGTGGCGTAGGCGTAGGTGTCGTAGGTCCAGTGCATGCCGTTGGGCGAGCAGGCCTTGCCGGTCAGGTCGGCCGAGCCGGCGCTGGTGAAGATCACCACGCGCTTCATCTGGCGGGTCAGGTCCTGCACCGCCAGCGCGATGGCGGAGTTGGGCACGTCCAGGATCAGGTCCACCTTGTCGTTCTCGTACCAGCGGCGCGCGGTCGCCACGCCGATGTCGACCTTGTTCTGGTGGTCGGCCGAGATCACCTCGATGGGCTTGCCGAGCACGGTGCCGCCGAAATCCTCGACAGCCATCTTCACGGCTTCCACGCCGAACTTGCCGGACAGGTCGGCCATCATGCCGGACTGGTCGCCCAGCACGCCGATCTTCACGACGTCGTCCGACACTTGCGCCTGCGCGGACACGGACAGGGCGCCGAGCACGCAGGCGGCCAGGCTGTTCTTCAAACGGGTCTTCATGGGTATGTCTCCTCGGGGGCAGATTGCTTGCGCGCCGTCCTGTGCCGGGCGGTCGCGCGGATTCGGCTTATTCCAGCGTCTGGCCGGCGTAGGCGTCGATGAACATATTGGGTTTCAGGAAAAAGCTGAGCACCAGGGCGCCGTTGGGTGCGCGCGCCACGTGCCGGTTGCCGCGCGGACGCCACACGTAGTCGCCGGCGCAGACCTCGCCCTCGGCATCGACGATCGAGCCCTCCAGCACGAAGGTCTGCTCGACCTCCACGTGTTCATGCAAGGGCAGCTCGGTGCCGGGCTGCCAGCGGAACAGGGCGGTGAGCAGCCCGGTGTCCTTGTCCTGCATCAGTACCTTCATGTCTATGCCTTCCACTTGCGTGGGCTTCCAGGGCAGTTCGGCAACCTTGAGGAAGCGCGAAGCCAGGGGCGGCAAGGCGTTGGCTGCGGGGCAGCCGGGAGTTTCCAGGGCCATGATGTCTCCTACCAGAACTCTTTATGAGAGATAAAGAAAAAATCTTGTTATTGAGTGTTTAAAAATAGTCGCGTATATTGAGATTTATGTCAATCATGTTTTCGCCGGACGGAAGCATGCAGCGACGCAGGCCGGACCAAGAAATCCGGCGCATATAAAACCAAGGAGACAAGCTTGAAACACGACTATCTGGACCGCACGTTCGGTCTGGCGGGGCGCGTCGCGCTGGTGACTGGCGCCGCAAGGGGGTTGGGCTATGCCATCGCGCGGGCATTGGGCCAGGCGGGCGCCCAGGTGGTAATCAATGACCTGTCCGGCGAGGCCTGCAGCGCCGCCTGCGAAAAGCTGGCGGCGGAGGGCATCAAGGCCCACGGCGCGCCTTTCGACGTCGCGGATGAGCAGGCGGTGGCCGCTGCCGTGGCACAGCTGGAAAGCGCCGGCTTGGCGATCGACGTGCTGGTCAGCAATGCCGGCAACCAGAACCGCAAGCCGGTGGTGGAGATGAGTTCCGCCGAATGGCAGGCCTTGCAGAACGTGCACGTCAATGGCGCCTTCCATTGCGCGCGCGCCGTATTGCCCGGCATGGGCAAGCGCGGCTTCGGCCGCATCGTGCTGATGTCGTCCGTGGCGGGGCAGGCGACCATGCCCAACATCGCCGCCTATGCCACCGCCAAGGGCGCGATCGCCGCCTTCGCCCGCGCGCTGGCGGTGGAATACGGCGCCAGCGGCATCACCTGCAACGCGCTTGCGCCCGGCTTCGTGCGCACCGATTTCACGCAGGGGCTGCAGGACAATCCGCAATTCCAGTCCTTCCTGGCCTCGGCGGTGCCGGCGGGCCGCTGGGCCGCGCCGGAAGACATCGCTCCGGCGGTGGTCTACCTGGCTTCGGCGGCCGCCTCCTTCGTCAACGGAAACGTCCTGGCGATCGACGGCGGCCTGCTGGCCCGCATGTAGGAGAGCGCTGCCATGAGCACCCAAGCGGTCCTGTCCGCGCAGGGGTTGATCAAGCGGTTCGGCGGCTTCAACGCCGTCGACGGCGTGTCCCTGTCCTTGCGCGAAGGCTCCATCCACGCCTTGATCGGCCCCAACGGCGCAGGCAAAACGACCTGCTTCAACCTGCTGACCAAGTTCCTCACGCCCGATGCGGGCGTCATCCACTATCGCGGCCGCGACATCACTTCACTGGCGCCCGAGCAGATCGCGCGGCTGGGCATCGTCCGCTCGTTCCAGATATCCGCCGTGTTCCTGGGCCTGACGGTGCTGCAGAACATGCGCGTGGCGCTGATGCGCCAGCACGGCGACGGCTGGCGCTTCTGGCGCAGCCGCAGCAGCGTCGACCGCCTGAACGGGCGCGCCATGGAGCTGCTGGACGCGGTCGGCCTGACCGGACTGGCGGATACCACGGCCGCGCTGCTGCCCTACGGCCGCAAGCGCGCGCTGGAAATCGCGATGACCCTGGCGCTGGAGCCGGAAATCATGCTGCTGGACGAACCCATGGCCGGACTGGGACAGGAAGACGTGACCCGCATCGCCGCGCTGATCCGGCGCGCGTCGGCCAACCGCAGCATCCTGATGGTCGAGCACAACCTGTCGGTGGTGGCGGACCTGTCCGACACCATCACGGTGCTGGCGCGCGGCGCGGTGCTGGCCCAGGGCGACTATGCCACCGTGTCGAGCGACGAGCGCGTGATCACGGCATACATGGGCTCGGACGAGGAGGCGCACTGAGATGCTGGCTATCAAGGACCTCAACGCCTGGTATGGCGAATCCCACGTGCTGCACGGCGTGGACCTGGAAGTGCAGCGTGGCGAGCTCGTCACCATCCTGGGCCGCAACGGCGCCGGCAAGACCACGACGCTGCGCGCCATCATGGGCATCCTGGACAAGCGCCGCGGCTCCATCCGCCTCAACGGCCAGGAGACGGTGGGCATGGCGCCGCACCGCATTCCCCGGCTGGGCGTGGTGTATTGCCCGGAAGAGCGGGCCGTGTTCCGCAGTCTGAACGTGACCGAGAACCTGCTGCTGCCGCCGCGCCTGGCCGATGGCGGCATGTCGCTGGAAGAGATCTACACGCTGTTTCCCAACCTGCGCGAACGCAGCGACAGCTCCGGCGGGAACCTGTCGGGCGGCGAACAGCAGATGCTGGCGATCGCGCGCATCCTGCGCACCGGCGCCCAGCTTATCCTGCTGGACGAGCCCACCGAAGGCCTCGCGCCGGTCATCGTGCAGCAGATCGGGCAGGCCATCCGCACCTTGAAGGAGCGGGGCTTCACCATCGTGCTGGTCGAGCAGAACTTCCGTTTCGCGACCAAGGTGGCGGACCGCCACTACGTCATGGAGCACGGCTGCGTGGTCGACCAGCTGTCGGCGGAAGAAGCGCGCAACGATCCGGAGCGGATCAAGCGCCGCCTGGGCGTCTGAGGGGAGAATCCACGTGTTCGAAATTTTCGGCGTGCCGTCCACGGCACTATTCGGTCAGCTCCTGCTCGGCCTGATCAACGGCTCGTTCTACGCCTTGCTGTCGATCGGCCTGGCGGTGATCTTCGGCCTGTTGAACATCATCAACTTCGCCCATGGCGCGCAGTACACGGCGGGCGCGTTCCTGGCCTGGATGCTGCTGAACTACCTGGGCGTGAACTACTGGGCCGCGCTGGTGCTGGTGCCGCTCATCATGGCCGTGTTCGCCATCGTGGTCGAGCGCCTGCTGATCTCGCGCACCTACCGCATGGATCACCTGTACGGCCTGCTGCTGACCTTCGGCATCGCGCTGCTGATCGAAGGCGGGCTGCGGCAGGCCTACGGCGTGTCGGGGCTGCCCTACACGATACCCAAGGCGCTGACCGGCGGCATCAACCTGGGCTTCATGTTCCTGCCCTGGTACCGCGGCTGGGCCGTGGCGGTGTCTCTGGTGCTGTGCCTGGCGGTCTGGGTGCTGATCGAGAAGACCCGCGTGGGCGCGATGTTGCGCGCCGCCACCGAGAATCCCACGGTGGTGCGCTCCTTCGGCATCAACGTGCCGCTGCTGATCACGCTGACCTATGCGCTGGGCGTGGCATTGGCGTCGGTGGCGGGCGTGATCGCAGCGCCCATCTACCAGGTCAGCCCGATGATGGGTTCCAACCTGGTGGTGATCGTGTTCGCGGTGGTGGTTATCGGCGGCATGGGCTCGATCATGGGCGCCATCGTCAGCGGCTTCGGGCTGGGCATCATCGAAGGCCTGACCAAGGTGTTCTATCCCGAGGCCGCCAACCTGGCGATCTTCATCATCATGGTGCTGGTGCTGCTTTGCAAGCCGGCCGGCCTGTTCGGCAAGCCCCTGCAGGTGCAGAACGTGCTGGCGGCCGAGGCGACCCGCGAGCCGGTGCAGCTGAGCCGCGGCGGCATGCGCATCGCGATGGCGGCGCTGGCCGTGGCGGCGCTGGTCGCGCCCTGGTTCATCTACCCGACCTTCCTGATGAAGGTGCTGTGCTTCGCGCTGTTCGCGGCGGCGTTCAACCTGCTGGTCGGCTACGTGGGCCTGCTGTCCTTCGGCCACGCCGCGTTCTTCGGCGCGGCCGCCTATGCGACCGGCATCGTGATGAAACTGTTGAGCGCCACGCCCGAGCTCGGCCTCTTGGCCGGGGTGCTGACCGGCGGCTTGCTGGGCCTGGCCTTCGGCGCCATCGCCATCCGGCGCCAGGGAATCTACTTCGCGATGATCACGCTGGCGCTGTCGCAGCTGGTCTACTTCATCGCGGTCCAGGCTGGCTTCACCGGCGGCGAGGACGGCCTGCAGAGCGTGCCGCGCGGCAAGCTGTTCGGCGTCTTCGACCTGGAGGGCGTGATGCCGATGTACTACTTCACGCTGCTGGTGTTCGCGCTGGGCTATGCCTTCGTGCTGCGCGTGCTGAATTCGCCCTTCGGCGAAGTGATTCGCTCGGTGCGCGACAACGAGCAGCGGGCTCGCTCGCTGGGGTATTCCACCTCGCGCTACAAGCTGATGGCCTTCACGCTGTCGGCCTCGGTGGCGGGGCTGGCCGGCGGCCTGAAGGTGCTGGTGTTCGGCGTGGCCTCGCTGACGGACGTGCACTGGCACGCCAACGGCGAAGTGGTGCTGATGGCGCTGCTGGGCGGCATCGGCACCGTGTTCGGTCCGCTGGCGGGCGCCTTCACCTTCGTGTCGCTGCAGAACTACCTGGCGCCGCTGGGGTCGTGGGTGCTCATCGTCCAGGGCGCGATCTTCGTGCTTTGCGTGCTTCTGTTCCGTGACGGCATCATGGGGCTGGTCTCGCGGGCCTGGCTGGCGCTCACCCGCTCGAAAAAGGAATCCTGATGTTCTTGCATGTCGTAATGCTGCAACTGTCCGACGCCGCCGACGCGCGGTTCCATGATCGCGTCCAGGGCTATTGCCAGCGGATCCTGGCCGAATGCGAAGGGGTGGCGGGCTATGCCTTCCGGCCCAACGTGGCCAGCCGTTCGGATGGCCTGACCCATGCCGTGGTGGCGGCGTTCGCGGACGGCCCGGCGCATGACCGCTACCAGGTCTCTGCCGCGCACCAGGAAATGAAGGCCTACATGGCAGGCTTCATCGAGCGCCTGGTGGTGTACGACGGGGAAATTCCTACTTTCAGCTGAATGCTCGGGGTCGCGCCGCGCTCTCCGGAAAGGGATAAACTCGCGGATGACTTTTCATCGTCCGGCCCGCCTCCAGGAGAGGCGGCCTCGCTGCCTTTCCGGGTGGCGGGAGCCTCGCAGGGCTGGCTGTTTTCTTGTGCCGGATTCCGGCCACGCATTCTTCATAGGTCGATTGAACATGGACTACGTATTGCCTCCTCAGCCGCCCGTGGCGGTTCCCGTTGCCGGCAGCGCCGCGCTGTTCCCGGTGCGCCGCGTGTATTGCGTCGGCCGCAACTACGCCGAACACGCCAAGGAAATGGGCTTCACCGGCCGCGAGGATCCGTTCTTCTTCTGCAAGCCCGCCGATGCGGTGCTGAGCGTGGCCGACGGCGAAACCGGCAAGATGCCGTATCCGCCCAAGACCTCCAATCTGCACTATGAAATGGAACTGGTGGTGGTGCTGGGCAAGGGCGGCCGCGACATTCCGGTCGAACAGGCCAACGATTGCGTGTGGGGTTACGCGCTGGGCCTGGACATGACCCGCCGCGACCTGCAAGGCGAAATGAAGAAGCAGGGCCGTCCCTGGGAAATCGGCAAGGCCTTCGACCTGTCCGCGCCGCTGGGTCCGATCCACCCGCGCAGCGTCGTCGGCACCCTGGAAAAGGGCGCCATCTGGCTGGACGTTAACGGCCAGCGCAAGCAGTCCAGCGACATCTCGCAGATGCTGTGGAACGTGCCGGAAAGCATCTCCTACCTGTCCGGCCTGTTCGAGCTGCAACCCGGCGACATCATCTTCACCGGCACGCCTGAGGGCGTGGGCGCCGTGCTGCAAGGCGACGTGATCACCGGCGGCGTCGAAGGCCTGGGCGAACTGCGCGTCCAGATCGTTTAAAGTACGCACCGGTTTCATCCCACCACTTCAGGAGCGCCAGCATGCGCAGCAAGATCGTGCTGACCGCCTTTGTCGTGTTCGGCTTCGTCCTCGCCGGTTGCAATACCGTCGCGGGCATGGGCAAGGACATGTCCAAGGCTGGCAACGCCATCACCAACGCCGCCGACAAGTAATCGCAGTCGGCGCGGCGGTAAAAAAAAGCCCCTTGAGCAATCAAGGGGCTTTTTTCATTACGGGACAAGGAGTTACAGCACGTCCCCGGCGTAGTCCGCCAGGCGCGAACGTTCGCCGCGCTGCAGCGTCACGTGTCCCGAGTGCGGCCAGCCCTTGAAGCGGTCGACCACGAACGTCAGGCCGGAACTGCCTTCGGTCAGGTAGGGCGTATCGATCTGGGCGATGTTGCCCAGGCAGATCACCTTGGTGCCGGGACCGGCGCGCGTGACCAGGGTCTTCATCTGCTTGGGCGTCAGGTTCTGCGCTTCGTCGATGATGAGGTACTTGTTCAGGAAGGTGCGGCCGCGCATGAAGTTCAGGGATTTGACCTTGATGCGCGAGCGGATCAGGTCCATGGTGGCGGCGCGCCCCCAGTCCCCGTTGCCTTCGCCTTCGCCCATGTTGAGGACGTCCAGGTTGTCTTCCAGGGCGCCCATCCAGGGCAGCATCTTCTCTTCTTCCGTGCCCGGCAGGAAACCGATGTCTTCGCCGACGGGCACCGTGACGCGGGTCATGATGATCTCGGTATAGCGCTTGGTTTCCAACACCTGCGTGATGCCCGCGGCCAGCGCCAGCAGCGTCTTGCCGGTGCCCGCCTGGCCCAGCAGCGACACGAAGTCGCATTCCGGGTTCATCAGCAGGTTCATGGCGAAGTTCTGCTCGCGGTTGCGCGCCGTGATGCCCCAGACATTGTTCTTGCCGTGGGTGTAGTCGCGCAGCGTCGCCAGCACCGCCATCTTGCCGCTGACCTCGCGCACCTGCGCGTACAGGGGCATCTGGCCTTCGAAGTAGACGAACTGGTTGACCACGAACTGCGAGCATAGCGGGCCATGGATGCGGTAGAAGGTGGTGCCGCCCTGTTGCCAGGATTCGACGTCCTTGCCGTGCTTGTTCCAGAAGTCCTCGGGCAGCTGCATCACGCCCGAATACATCAGGTCCGAGTCTTCCATGACATGGTCGTTGAAGTAGTCTTCAGCGGCCATGCCCAGCGCGCGCGCCTTCAGGCGCATGTTGATGTCCTTGGACACCAGCACGACTTCGCGTTGCGGGTATTTTTCCTGCAGGGCGCGCACCACGCCCAGGATCTGGTTGTCGGCCTTGCCCATGGGCAGGTCCGAGGGCAGGGTGCTGTGGATCGCGGTCGTCTGGAACATCAGGCGGCCGGTGGCGTCCTTGTTGCCCAGCTTGGTCAGCTCCAGCCCTTCGTCGAGCTGGGTCGCGTCCTGCACCAGGGCATCCAGCGAGCGGCTGACCTGGCGCGCGTTGCGCGCCACTTCAGACATGCCTTTCTTCTGGTGGTCCAGCTCTTCGAGCGTCATCATCGGCAGGAAGATGTCGTGCTCTTCGAAGCGGAACAGCGAGCTGGGGTCGTGCAGCAGCACATTGGTGTCCAGCACGAACAGCTTGCGCGGCTCGTTCTGGGCGCGCGCCTTGGCGCGTTTGCTTGGAGCCGGGGCGGCCTTGGCGCGGCGCGTCTCGGCGCGCGGGGCAGGGGCTGCGGGGGGCGGCGGCGGCACCTGGCGGGCAGGAGCCGGGATCTGCGCCTTGCGGGCCGGGGCGGCCAAGCCGTCGAGTTCGGGCTGGACGAGCAACTCGTTGTCGTCGTCCTCGGCGAGGACTGCCTGGGTGCTGGACCGCGCAGCGGCGGTCTTGGTGCTACGGGCCTGCGCCCGGGCGGATTCGCCCGAGGGGAAGGTCAGGATGGCTGCGGGACGGGTGGGCAACTTCGGAAGCGGCATATTTGTCACTCTCCAGTGTGGGCCGGCTATAGCGCCTGACGGGTAAACCTGTGCCTACGGCTAACCGATGCTTTTTGCTGCCTGCAGGACTTCCTTGGCGTGGCCCGGGACCTTCACCCCGCGCCACTCCTGCACCAGCACGCCATACGCATCGATCAGGAAGGTGCTGCGTTCGATGCCGCGCACCTGCTTGCCGTACATGTTCTTTTGCTTGATGACGCCGTACAGATTGCACACGGTTTCGTCGGCGTCGGAGATTAGAGGGAACGGAAGTTCGTACTTGGCCTTGAAGTTCTCGTGCGACTTCAGTGAATCGCGCGAGATGCCGATGACCACGGCGCTGGCCGCCAGGAATTCGGCGTTCAGATCGCGGAAATCCTGGCTTTCGGTGGTGCAGCCAGGCGTGTTGTCCTTGGGGTAGAAATACAGGATCACGGCGCGGCCCTGGCACTGCTCCAGGCTGATCGGACCTATGGTGCTTTCGGCGGTGAACAGCGGGGCGGGCTTGCCTATGGTCGGCGTCATTTCTTGGATTCTCCGTTGGGGGGGATGAGGGCCACGACCACGCGCCGGCCCTCCGCCATCAGGATGTTGTAGGTGCGCGAGGCGGCATGGGTATCCATGATTTCCACGCCGATGCCGACCGCCAGCAGGGGGCGCAGCACGTCGGGTCGCAGGAACTGCTGCCGCGCGCCCGTGCCCACCAGCAGCACTTCCGGCGCGTTCCCGGGGCGGCTGGGGGAGGCTTCGGGTTCGTCCAGAAAAGCCAAGGGGTCGCGGACGGGCTCGGATAATCCGGCAGCCTGGCGCAAGAGGGAGGGGGTGATGTCGGCCGGCGACTCAACGGGCCAGTGGGTAACTTCGCCTTCGGGGCCGAATGCGACCGAGGAGGAAAAACGTACCTGGTTGACCTCGATATAGCCATCGCCATAGGCGGTGACGGTATTCAGAGCGGCCGTCGCAGGATCGGTATGCAGCTTCAATAAAAACTCCGGCTATATGGCCCGATAATAGCGCATCAGGATGACGCCATGTTGCAGGGTATCCACGAGAGGGGAAGGGCCTGCGCGCCGGACCCGCCGCGCCCGTTTTCTGCCCTGCGAGGAGGCATGTTTTGCCTGGGGGCGGTCCGGACGTGAAACAGGGGCCCGAGCCGCGCGATTTTCCTGGCGCGAGAGTCAAAAACGGCCCCGTTTTTTTCCCATTTGCCGCCTGGGCCTCCTTGCGCTAGATTACAGGGTTTTGCTGCGCTGCAATCTGATGCTGGCGCGGCGTTTCAGACCCATTTCCCCTTCGCGCATACGCGCCCTGGTTTTTTTTGCCCTTTTTTCGCCCCTAAGGATTCCCATCATGAGGAAGTTCTCCCGCATTGAGCGTTTGCCCCCGTACGTTTTCAACATTACCGGCGAGCTCAAGATGGCGGCGCGTAGGCGTGGCGAAGACATCATCGACATGTCCATGGGCAACCCGGACGGCGCGACCCCCAAGCACATCGTCGACAAGATGGTGGAAGCCACGACGCGCCCGACCACGCACGGCTATTCCGTGTCCAAGGGAATCCCGCGTCTGCGCAAGGCGATCTGTGACTGGTACCAGCGCCGCTACGCAGTCGAGTTCGATCCGGATTCCGAAGCCATCGTCACCATCGGCTCGAAGGAAGGCCTGGCCCACTTGATGCTGGCCACGCTGGACCGCGGCGACACCGTGCTGGTGCCGAACCCCAGCTATCCGATCCACATCTATGGCGCCGTCATCGCCGGCGCCAACATCCGTTCCGTGCGCATGACTCCGGGCGTGGACTTCTTCGAGGAACTGGAGCGCGCCGTGCGCGAGTCCATCCCGAAGCCCAAGATGATGGTGCTGGGCTTTCCCAGCAACCCGACCGCGCAGTGCGTGGACCTGTCGTTCTTCGAACGCGTGGTGGCGCTGGCGAAGGAACACGACATCCTGGTGGTGCACGACCTGGCCTATGCCGACATCACCTTCGACGGCTACGTGGCGCCGTCCATCATGCAGGTGCCCGGCGCGCGCGATGTCGCCGTCGAGTTCTTCACGATGAGCAAGAGCTACAACATGGCGGGCTGGCGCATCGGCTACATGGTCGGCAACCGCGAGCTGGTCAACGCGCTCGCGCGCATCAAGAGCTATCACGACTACGGCACGTTCACGCCGATCCAGGTGGCGTCCATCGCCGCCCTGGACGGCCCGCAGGACTGCGTGAACGAGATCGTGGCGCAGTACCAAAGCCGTCGCGACGTGCTCGTGCGCGGCTTGCATGAAGCAGGTTGGAATGTGGAAATTCCCAAGGCGTCCATGTACATCTGGGCGCAGATCCCCGAACCCTACAGGGCGATGGGCTCTTTGGAATTTGCCAAGCGCGTCCTGTCGGATGCGAAGGTGGCCGTGTCCCCCGGGATCGGCTTCGGCGAGTATGGCGACGAGTACGTACGCTTCGCTCTTATCGAAAACGAGCAGCGCACCCGGCAAGCGGTGCGAGGCATCAAAGACATGTTCCGCAAGGACGGATTGCTGAAGTAGGACCACCCCCGCAGCGCTGCGCGCTTCCCCCTCAAGGGGGCGCCGCAGCGGACCGGCGAAGCCGGCTCCGCGCGGCCCCGCGTGGTGCAGCCAAGTGTGGAGTTTCTCGCTCAGCAGTTATGGAGAACCAAAAATGAATTCCCCTCAACGCCCGCCCGCAGAAGGCGCCGCGATGAATCCCATGAAAGTCGGCCTGCTCGGCCTGGGCGTGGTTGGCGGAGGCACCTGGGCGGTGCTGTCGCGCAACGCGGAAGAGATTGCGCGCCGCGCCGGCCGCCGCATTGAAGTGACCCGCGCCGCCGTGCGTGACGTGGCCAAGGCGCGCGCGCGCGTTGGCGATGCGATCAAGGTCGATACTGACGTGCACGCGCTGGTGCGCGATCCGGAAATCGACATCGTCGTCGAGCTGATCGGCGGCGACACGCTGGCGCGCGAGCTGGTGCTGGAAGCCATTGCCAATGGCAAGCACGTCGTGACCGCCAACAAGGCGCTGCTGGCCAAGCACGGCAACGAGATCTTCGCGGCGGCCCACGAGCGCGGCGTGATGGTCACCTTCGAGGCCGCCGTCGCCGGCGGCATCCCCATCATCAAGGCGATCCGCGAAGGCCTGACCGCCAACCGCATCCAGTGGGTGGCCGGCATCATCAACGGCACCACCAACTTCATCCTGTCGGAAATGCGTTCGCGCGGCCTGCCGTTCGCCGACGTGCTGGCCGAGGCGCAGCGCCTGGGCTACGCCGAAGCCGACCCCACGTTCGACGTGGAAGGCGTGGACGCCGCTCACAAACTGACCCTGCTGGCTTCGCTGGCTTTCGGCGTGCCGGTCCAGTTCGATCGCGCCTACATCGAAGGCATTTCGCAGCTGGCCGCCGAGGACATCGAGCATGCCGAGCGCCTGGGCTACCGCATCAAACTGCTGGGTGTGACCAAGCGCCGTCCCGACGGCATCGAGCTGCGCGTGCATCCCGCGCTGGTGCCGGCGGAGCGTCTGCTGGCCAATGTCGAAGGCGCGATGAACGCCGTGCTGGTCAAGGGCGACGCTGTCGGCCCGACGCTGTATTACGGCCAGGGCGCGGGCGAAGAGCCCACCGCCTCCGCCGTGGTGGCCGACCTGGTCGACGTGACCCGCCTGCATACCGCGGACCCGGGCAACCGCGTGCCGCACCTGGCCTTCCAGCCGGACGCGATGTCCGACACGCCGATCCTGCCGATCGAACAGGTCAGCACCTCGTACTACCTGCGCCTGCGCGTGGACGACCAGCCGGGCGTGCTGGCCGACATCGCCCGCATCCTGGCCGACCGCTCCATCTCCATCGGTTCGATGATCCAGCAGCCGTCGCACATCGGTGGCGCCGACATCATCTTCCTGACGCACGAGGCGGTCGAAGGCAACGTCAATCAGGCGATCGAGCGCATCGAGGCATTGCCGTTCGTGCGTTCGAAGGTGACGCGCCTCCGAGTGGAAAATCTCACGTGAGCAAGGCTCACCCCCGAAGCGCCTGCGGCGCTTCCCCCTCAAAGGGGGCGCCGCTGACGGACTGGCAAAGCCGGCTCCGCGGCGGCCGGGATACGGGAGCAACGGCGTAGCGCATAGCGGAACCATCGACATGAAATACATATCTACCCGCGGCGGCATGGCCGCGATGGAATTCTCGGACATCCTGCTGGAAGGCCTGGCGCCGGACGGCGGCCTGGCCGTGCCGGAGCAGCTGCCCCAGGTCTCGGCTGAAACGCTGGAGTCCTGGCGCGGCCTGCCGTATGCGGACCTGGCGTTCGAAGTGCTGTCCCTGTTCGCCACCGACATCCCGAAGGATGACCTGCGCCGCCTGACGCGCGCGGCCTATACGCAGCAGACCTTCAACAGCGAGGACATCGTCCCGCTGCGTCCGCTGGACGGCGGCCTGTCGCTGCTGGGCCTGTCCGAAGGGCCGACGCTGGCCTTCAAGGACATGGCCATGCAATTCCTGGGCCAGGTCTTTGAATACGTGCTGGCCAAGCGCGGCACCACCCTGAACATCGTGGGCGCCACGTCCGGCGACACGGGTTCGGCGGCGGAATACGCGCTGCGCGGCAAGCAGGGCGTCGCGGTGTTCATGCTGTCACCCCATGGCCGCATGAGCGCCTTCCAGCGCGCGCAAATGTATTCGCTGCAGGACGAGAACATCCACAACATCGCCGTGCGCGGCGTGTTCGACGAGGCCCAGGACATCGTCAAGGCCCTGGCCGGCGACCTGGAGTTCAAGACCAAATATCGCCTGGGAGCGGTCAACTCCATCAACTGGGCGCGCATCGCCGCCCAGGTGGTGTACTACTTCCACGGCTGGCTGCGCGCCACCGGCAAGGCCGGCGAGCAGGTCTCGTTTGCCGTGCCCTCGGGCAATTTCGGCAACATCCTGTCCGGACACATCGCGCGCAGCATGGGCCTGCCCATCCGCCGCCTGGTGCTGGCCACGAACGAGAACAACGTGCTGGAAGAGTTCTTTCGCACCGGTGTCTATCGTCCGCGTCCCGCCGAGCAGACCTACGCAACCTCCAGCCCGTCCATGGACATCTCGCGCGCTTCGAACTTCGAACGCTTCGTGTTCGACCTGGTCGGCCGCGACGCCGCCCGCGTCAAGGAACTGTGGGCCGGCATGGCACGCGATGGATCGTTCGACCTGTCCAGCCTGAAGCCGCAATTCGAGGAGCGCTACGGCTTCGTATCGGGCGCCAGCACGCACGAAGACCGCCTGGCGACGATCCGTTCGGTCTACGACGAAACCGGCGTGCTGATCGATCCGCACACGGCTGATGGCGTCAAGGTCGCGCGCGACTTCGTCGAGCCCGGCGTGCCGATGCTGGTGCTGGAAACCGCCTTGCCGGCGAAGTTCTCGGAAACGATCGAGCAGGCCCTGGGCCGTCCGGCGACCCCGCCTGGCAACCTGGCCGATCTTGAATCGCTGCCGCAACGCGTCGAAATCATGGATTGCGACGCGGCCGCCGTGCGCCGTTTCATCGAGGCGAACGCCAAGGTGTAAAGGCCGCTTGCGTCTTGTATGCGTGTGCAACCCCTCGCAGGCCCGGCCTGCGAGGGGTTTTTTGCATTCAGGCGGGTCCGCGGCATTACCTTCGCATGCATTTTGACCACAACCCGTCACGAATCAGGGGACAGCGTCAGATACAGTAAATCCACGATTCACTTTCGGAGAATACGCCCATGAAACTGAAGACCATGACGCTTGCCCTGGCCGTGACCGGACTCGGGGTGCTGGCGGGATGCTCGTCCCCGTCGGTCATTCAGCAGCGGGATGGCAGCTCGACCGTGACGCCGGATACGCCCAAGTACGACAAGGACTCGGGCATGTACGAGTACGACAAGGACGGCAAGAAGGTCCAGATCAACAAGGACGACGTGAAGTCGATCGAACAGGTCAAGTGATCTTGCTTGCGTAAGACGCGGAATGTAAAAGCCCCGGCTCATTGCGAGCCGGGGCTTTGCTTTTGGAGCGATGCCGTTGCCGGCACCGCCAGTCGGGTCAGGCGCCCTTGGCTTCGGCGTGGTAGCGGCCGACGCGGTCGACTTCGTTCTTGGAACCCAGGATCACGCTGACGCGCTGGTGCAGCTTGTCGGGCTGGATTTCCATGATGCGCTGCTCGCCATTGATCGAGGCGCCGCCGGCCTGCTCGATCAGGAAGCTCATGGGGTTGGCTTCGTACATCAGGCGCAGCTTGCCGGCCTTGCCCGGTTCGCGGGCATCCCAGGGGTACATGAAGATGCCGCCGCGGGTCAGGATGCGATGCACGTCCGCCACCATTGAGGCGATCCAGCGCATGTTGTAGTCCTTGCCGAGCGGGCCGGTGGAACCGGCCAGGCAGTCGTCGACGTAGCGCTTGACCGGGGCGGCCCAGTGGCGCATGTTCGACATATTGATGGCGAATTCCTTGGTGTCTTCCGGCACGCGGATGTTCTCGTGCGTCAGCACCCACGAGCCCATTTCGCGGTCCAGCGTGAAGCCCACCACGCCGTTGCCGATGGTCAGCACCAGCATGGTCTGCGGACCATAGACGGCATAGCCGGCCACGACCTGCTTGTCACCGGGCTGCAGGAAGTCCTGTTCGCACACGGGCGCGCCCGACACGTCGTGGGGCGCGTGCAGCACCGAGAAGATGGTGCCGATGGAGACGTTCACGTCGATGTTGGACGAGCCGTCCAGCGGATCGAACAGCAGCAGGTATTCGCCCTTGGGGTAGCGGTTCGGGATCAGATGGATGGTTTCCATCTCTTCCGAGGCCATGGCCGCGAGGTGGCCGCCCCATTCATTGGCTTCCAGCAGGATCTCGTTGGATAGCACGTCCAGTTTCTTCTGCACTTCGCCCTGGACGTTCTCGCTTTCCAGGCTGCCGAGGACGCCGCCGAGCGCACCCTTGCTCACCGCGTGGCTGATGGCCTTGCAGGCCCGCGCGACCACTTCGATGAGCAGGCGCACTTCCGGTGCAAGGGCTTGAGCGGAGCGCTGCTGCTCCACCAGGTATTGAGTCAGTGTTTTGCGTTTCAAAGGAACCTCCTATGCTGCGAATTCTAAAGCCTTGGATACGATTTCCTGCACGTTGCGCGACAAGCCCTCATGCGCGCGCACCTGTTGCAGGGCTGCCTGCATGGGCGTGCGCAGGGCGGGTACGAAGCGCGACCAGTTGTCCAGGGCGCGTGCCAGGCGGGCCGCGATCTCCGGATTGAGCGCGTCCAGCGCCAGCACCTGTTCGGCCCAGAAGGCATAGCCGGAGCCGTCCGGGTGATGCATGCCGCGCGCGTTGTTCAGGCAGAACTGGAAGATCAGCGCGCGGGCGCGGTTCGGGTTGCGCAGGGTAAAGGCGGGGTGCTGCATCAGCTCGCGCGCCGTTTGCACCGTCGTCGAGCGGGCCGCGGCTTGCAGCGCGAACCACTTGTCCACCACCAGGGCGTTGTCGCGCCACTTGTCGTAGAACGCGGCCAGCGCTTCTTGCGGAAAATCTCCCTGGCCGAAATTGATCAGGGCGGACAGGGCAGCCATGCTGTCGGTCATGTTGCCGGCCTTGTCGTACTGCTGCTCGGCCAGGCGTTGCGCGTCCAGTTCGCCTGCCGCCATCAGGTGGCTGAGCGCCAGGTTTTTCAAGGCGCGCTTGCCGGCCGGCACCGGCGCGGGGCTGTACTCGCCGGGCGTCTGGTTGTCGTCGAAGGCTTGGCGGAACTCGGCGGCCAGCTGGCGGCCCAGTTCGGCGCGCAGGAAGTCGCGCGCGACGGCCAGCGCGGGCGGATCCACCTGTTGCATGCGTTCGGCCAGGGTCTTTTCGGACGGCAACGCCAGGGCGCGGGCGCGGTAGGCGGCGTCGATCGCCGGATCCGTCAGCAGCGCGCGCCAGGTTTCGATGAAGGCGGCATCGGCATGCAGCGTCTTGCCAGCCTGGCGGGCGGCGGCCAGCGCCAGGATCTGGCGGGTGGCGAACTCCTGGCCGGCTTCCCAGCGGGCGAAGGGGTTGCTGTCGTGCGCGGACAGCAGGGCCAGTTCCTCGTTGGTCCAGCCGTACTCGACGATGACGGGGGCCGAGAAGTCGCGCAACAGCGAAGGCACAGGGCGCTCGGCGATGTCGTCGAACACCCATTGCTGGCTTTGCTGCGTCAACTCCAGCAACGCGGTTTCCTTTGACTCGCCATCGTGGCGCAGCGGCAGCGGGCGTCCGCGCTGGTCCAGCAGGCCGATGGCGAAGGGGATGTGGTAGGGCGCCTTGACGTAGTCGGGGCCGGCCTTCTTTTCCACGCCCATGGGCGGGCATTCCTGGGTCAGCGTCACGGTGCAGCGGCGCGCGGCGGCGTCGTGTTCCAGCTTCACGGTTACGCGCGGCGTGCCCGCCTGGCGGTACCAGCGGCGGAACACGGACAGGTCGCGGCCCGGATGCTGGCGCACATAGACCGATTCCATGGCGGCGACGAAGTCGTCGCAGGTCACGGCCTGGCCGTCGTGACGGCGGAAGTATTCGTCCATGCCGGCGCGGAAGCCTTCCTCGCCCAGCAAGGTGTGTTGCATGCGGATGACCTCGGCGCCTTTCTCGTACACGGTGGCGGTGTAGAAGTTGCCGATTTCCTGGTAGCTTTCCGGCCGGATCGGGTGGGCCATGGGGCCGGCGTCTTCGGGGAACTGGGCGGCGCGCAGCGCCACCACGTCGTCGATGCGCTTGACCGCGCGGGCGCTGGCGGCCTCGGCGGCGTCCATGCCGTGGGCCATCATGTCGGCGCTGAACTCCTGGTCGCGGAAGACGGTCAGGCCTTCCTTCAGGCTCAGCTGGAACCAGTCGCGGCAGGTGACGCGGTTGCCGGTCCAGTTGTGGAAGTACTCGTGGCCGATGACGGACTCGATGCCTTCGTAGTTGGCGTCCGTGGCTGTGTCGGCATCCGCCAGCACATAGGCGGCGTTGAAGATGTTCAAGCCCTTGTTTTCCATCGCGCCCATGTTGAAGTCATGGACGGCCACGACCATGAAGCGGTCCAGGTCCAGCTCCAGGCCGAAGCGGCTTTCGTCCCACCGCAGTGCGCGCACCAGGGAATCCAGCGCCCATTCCGTCTTGGTCTCGGAACCCGGGTCGCTATAGACCTGCAGCAGCACGTCGCGGCCGCTGGCGGTCTTCACGGTGGTCTCGCGGTGGGTGAGGTTGCCGGCCACCAGCGCGAACAGGTAGCAGGGCTTGGGGAAGGGATCTTCCCACTCGACCTCGTTGCGGCCGTCGGGCAACTGGCGCGAGGCCAGCAGATTGCCATTGGACAGCAGCACCGGGTACTCGGGCCGGGCGCGCAGGGTCACGCGGTAGCGCGACATGACGTCGGGCCGGTCGGCGAACCAGGTGATGCGGCGAAAGCCTTCGGCCTCGCATTGGGTGAAGAAATTGCCACCCGACACGTACAGGCCCATCAGGGTGGAATTGGCTGACGGCTTGCAGCGGCTGACGATTTCCACCTTGGCGCTGGCCGGCAGGCCGTAGAGGGCCAGGCTGTGCTCGGACAGATGGTAGCGGTCGGCGGGCAAGGCCGCGCCATCCACGCCTACCGAGACGAGTTCCAGATCTTCTCCATCCAGGACCAGGGCGGCGTCGGCGCTGGCCCCAGGCTTGCGTTGCACTTGCATCGTGCAGCGCACTTCGGTCGCGTCCGGCGCGAGGTCGAAGGCGAGGGCGACTTCGGGAATGTCGTAGGGGTAGGGCTGGTAATCCTTGCGATATACGGTTACGGGCGTGTCTGTGCGCATGGGATTGCAGTCCTATATGAACGAGGTCCCTATTGTAGTGGCTGGGCATGACATGCTGCCCTGACCCTTATGGCCTACCGTAAACTTTTCGCGGTAGTCGGGGTCAAACCCAGTATCATGGCGCCGTCGCGCGCAGGAGGGTTTGCAAAATGTCGAGGTTGTCCATGTTCAATGCACGTCGCTGGGCGGGGCTTTTGGTCGTGGCGGGAGCATTTGCCTTGGCGGGATGTGCCGCGCCCACGGTTTCCGCGCGGGTGACTTCCTTTCAGCAATGGCCAGCGGGCGTGGAAGGGCAGACCTACCAGTTCGTGCCGGCGGAGGCCTCGCAAAACAATAATCTGGAATATCAGTCCTATCAGGACATGGTGCGGGCCGGCATCGGCGCCACCGGCCTGGTCGAGGCGAAGCCGGGCGTCAAGGGCCGGTTCGACGTGTCGTTCCGCTACGGCACCACGCAGACCCAGATCATGGTGCGGCGTCCGTATGACCCGTATTTCTATGGCGGCTACGGATATGGCGGTTTCTATGGCCCGCGTCCCTGGGGAGCGGGCTATGGCTACTGGGGGCCGGACTGGGTGGATGTGCCCATGGCCGTGCAGCGCAATACCCTGACCTTGCAGATCTACGATACCCAGCGCGGCGGCGCGGAGGTATACCGTTCCAGCGCTTTCATACTGAGCGAACGCGACGATTTCCTGCGGATCATGCCCTACCTGGTGCGTGCAATATTTGATAATTTCCCCGGAAATAATGGAGCGGAGCGCGAAATCCAGTTTCCGGTGCAATGAATCTGGCCAGGCTTTTCTTCAAAAATACAAATGAAATCGGCGCACCAAAATGGTGCGCCGATTTATTTCTTACTGGGCAATAGGTTTTATTCTTTGATAAGAAAACTATCGCGTGCGGCGCCAGCGGCTTCTTCCGCGGCGAGCCAGCGAGGAGCCTTGCCACGGCCGCTCCACGTTTCCCCGGTTTGAGGATGGCGGTACTTCGGCGCAACGGCGCGTTTGGCGGCGTTGGCCGGGCGGGCAGCGGCGCCTGCCTTGCGGCGGCCACCGGTGGCGGCGGCGCGGGCGGGCTTGCCGGCGCCGTAGGCTGCGATGATTTCTTCAGGCGTAATGTCGTATTCGCGCATTGACGTGATGATCTGCGTGATCACCGGTTTGCGGCGCTTGGTTTGCAGGACTTCAGCCTTCTTTTGTAGCTTGTTGATTTCCTTTTCGATCTTTGCTTGCAGTGCTGCGTAGGTTTCTCGGGCCATGGTTTTATTCCTGATTATGGAACTGCTTTAATCGCCGGCGAAGTTATGTGTAATTGTTGTGCTTCGCATAATACAGAAATTGCGGCTTGACTTCCCGGTTTCTGGAATAATTACTTTGTATCAAAAGAGTTGGCGGCCATTTAGAGGGCTGCGGGCGGCCGCAAGGAACAAGGGTTGGGAAGAATATTCGCGAATTTGGGACAACTTGAAACAATGCGGGTATTGGTTCACGAGGCGGACAAATGGTTCCGAATGGGCTTGCGTGGTGGCGATTTGTTTCGCGTTCCGTGCAGATGGGGGCTGTCAGGCCTTCCGGTTTCAGTAGGTGCGCGCGATGGAGTCACCCTGGAAGAGGTCTGATGACGCAGTATGCGGGAACGATTGAATCGTCCTGATGTCGGATAATTTTGCGCTTAGACGTCATGAGGTCCTGGAGTGTAAGTCGTGGTATGCATCCGACGTATTTCATTTTCATGACAGGTTGTATGACGAGTTTGGTGCGTGCTCCAGGGGTGCTGTTGACATGTATGCCCGGGAGCTGGAAACGCTCTGCGATGGTACGGAAAAGGGGGGCGCATCGAACGCCGTTTGAGCATGCATTGCTTAGCTTGATAAGCAATGTTCCGGCCTCATCTATTCTCCAGAGATAATCCTTCGCCGTATTTTTGCCGTCGCGGGAAGGGCCCGGAGCATCCCCGTCTCTGGGGGGGGGGGCGGCCCGCGACGCGGGGGCAGCGTCGGCGTTACGATATGATCTTGAGCATCACCGCGAGCGCGCGCCCATGCGCCACCGCCTCCAGAACAGAGTCCTATGAAAATCATCGATCCCGCCATTGCTTCCCTCGCCACCGCCAAGTCCCTGCTGCTCGACCCCTGGGGGCTGACCGAGGCGGACATGGCGCGCGCGCTGGGTGAGATCTTCACGCACAAGGTCGACTATGCCGACCTGTATTTCCAGTACACGCGCAGCGAGGGTTGGAGCCTGGAAGAGGGCATCGTCAAGACGGGCAGTTTCTCCATCAGCCAGGGCGTCGGCGTGCGCGCCGTGAGTGGTGAGAAAACCGCCTTTGCCTATTCGGATTCGCTGTCGCCCGAGGCTCTGCTGTCGTCCGCCCACGCGGTGCGCGGCATTGCGCGCCGGGGCGCCGGCAAGGTCAAGGTGGCGGCCCAGGTCGAAGCCGAGATCGGCCGCAGCCTGTATGCCGACATCGACCCCGTGGCCACGTTGAGCGCTCCCGAGAAGGTTGCTCTACTGGAGCGGGTCGAGCGCATGGCGCGGGCGCGCGATCCGCACGTGATCCAGGTCATGGCGGGACTGGGCGCCGAATACGACGTGGTGCTGGTGGCCGGCAGCGATGGCCGCCTGGCCGCCGACGTGCGTCCGCTGGTGCGCCTGTCGCTGACCGTCATCGCCGAGCGCAACGGCCGCCGCGAGATGGGCCATGCTGGTGGCGGCGGACGCCTGGGTCTGGCCTATTTCACGGACGAAATGCTGCAAGGCTACGTCGAGCGGGCGGTGCACGAAGCCATGGTGAACCTGGAAGCGCGTCCGGCGCCGGCGGGCGAGATGACCGTCGTGCTGGGTTCCGGCTGGCCCGGCATCCTGTTGCACGAGGCCGTCGGCCATGGCCTGGAGGGCGATTTCAACCGCAAGGGCTCCAGCGTGTTCTCCGGCCGCATCGGCGAGCGCGTCGCTTCCAAGGGCGTCACGGTGATCGATGACGGCACCATTCCGGACCGCCGCGGCTCGCTGAATATCGACGACGAAGGCAACGCCACCCAGCGCAACGTGCTGATCGAGGACGGCATTCTGCGCGGCTACATGCAGGACACGTTGAATGCGCGCCTCATGAAGACCGCCGCCACCGGCAACGGCCGTCGCGAATCGTTCGCGCACCTGCCGATGCCGCGCATGACCAACACCTACATGCTGGCGGGCGACAAGCCGGCCGAGGAAATCGTGTCGTCCGTCAAGCGCGGACTATACGCGGTCAATTTCGGCGGCGGCCAGGTCGACATCACCAACGGCAAGTTCGTGTTCTCGGCATCCGAGGCCTACATGATCGAGAACGGCAAGGTGACCTACCCGGTCAAGGGCGCCACCCTGATCGGCAACGGTCCGGACGCCATGAACCGCGTCACCATGATCGGCAACGACCTGAAGCTGGATTCCGGCGTGGGCACCTGCGGCAAGGACGGGCAGAGCGTGCCCGTCGGCGTGGGCATGCCGACGGTTCGCATGGAAGGCCTGACGGTCGGCGGTACCGCCTGATTCAAAAAAACGCTGGTGACGGCTCAAAAAAATTGTGCTAGAGTCAATCCCCATGAAATTCGCGTCCCCCGCCTTTTATTTTTATTTTTATGGTTTTCTGAAGCCGCTGGCGGAGGAAGGGACGCGCTCAATCTGAAGTTTGGAAAGAATCCCCCCAAAAAAGCCGCCAGCGAACTGGCGGCTTTTTTTGCGCCGCCAGTTGAGGAAACCACCTCGGGAACATCCCCGCGGCGGGCAACCCAGGAGCAGTACCGTGTCACACAATACCGACGACCTTCGCATTCGTGAAATCAAAGAGCTGAATCCGCCCGCGCATGTCATGCGCGAGTTCGCCTGCACCAAGGAGGCGTCCGACACGGTGTTCGCCGCCCGCCAGGGGATGCACCGCATCCTGCACGGCATGGATGACCGGATGATCGTCGTGATCGGGCCTTGCTCCATCCATGACACCCGCGCGGCCATCGAATACGCGAAGCGGCTCAAGCCCGTGCGCGACCGGCTAAGCGCCGACCTGGAAATCGTGATGCGCGTGTACTTCGAGAAGCCGCGCACCACGGTGGGCTGGAAGGGCCTGATCAACGATCCCGATCTGGACGGCAGCTTCGACATCAACAAGGGCGTGCGCGTTGCCCGCGAACTGCTGCTGGACATCAACAGCCTGGGACTGCCGGCGGGTTGCGAGTTCCTGGACATGATTACACCGCAGTACATCGCGGATCTGGTCTCCTGGGGGGCGATCGGGGCTCGGACGACGGAAAGCCAGGTGCATCGCGAACTGGCTTCGGGACTGTCGTGTCCGGTGGGGTTCAAGAACGGCACCGACGGCAACGTCAAGATCGCGGTGGACGCGATCAAGGCGGCATCGCAGCCGCACCATTTCCTGTCGGTGACCAAGGGCGGGCATTCCGCCATCGTGTCGACGGCCGGCAACGAGGACTGCCACGTCATCCTGCGCGGCGGCAAGACGCCGAACTATGACGCGGCCAGCGTCGACGCCGCCTGCCAGGACATGTCCAAGGCCGGCCTGGCGCAGCGCGTCATGATCGACGCCAGCCATGCCAACAGCAGCAAGAAGCCCGAAAACCAGCCGCTGGTGATCGAAGACGTGGCGCGCCAGATGGAAGCGGGCGACAGCCGCCTGGTGGGCGTCATGGTGGAAAGCCATTTGCTGGGCGGCCGCCAGGACATGGTGCCGGGCACGCCGCTGGTCTACGGCCAGAGCATCACCGACGGCTGCATCGACTGGGACGCCTCGGTTGCCGTGCTCGAGCGCCTGGCCCATGCCGTGCGCGAACGCCGCCGGGTCGCCCTGACCTCCGGCAAGTAAGTCCTCGGCTGCGCCGCGGATCGCCAGTGTCTGGCGGTGCGCGGCGCGGGGCGCGCGGCGGCGTAGAATAATCAGGTTACCGAACCCGAGAACACGCTGATCATGAACGCTCCCTTGCACGCTGAATCGTTGCGCCGCCCGGTGCCGGCCGCTTGTCTGGATGCCTTGCGCGCGCGCTTTGGCGACCGCCTGTCCGAATCCTCCGCCATGCGCGAGCACCATGGCCGCGACGAATCCCCTTATCCGGCCATGCCGCCGGATGCCGTGGTCTTCGCACACACGACCGAGGAAGTGGCCGAGGTCGCCAAGCTGTGCAACCAGTACCGCGTTCCCTTGATTCCCTACGGCGCTGGCTCCTCCCTGGAAGGCCACATCCTGGCGATCCAGGGCGGCATCAGCCTGGATCTGTCGCAGATGAACAAGGTGCTGGCGGTCAACGCCGAAGACCTGACCGCGACGGTGCAGGCGGGCGTGCTGCGCAAGCAGCTCAACGAGGAAATCCGCGACACCGGCCTGTTCTTCCCGATCGATCCGGGCGCCGACGCCAGCCTGGGCGGCATGGCCGCCACGCGCGCTTCCGGCACCAACGCCGTGCGCTACGGCACCATGCGCGAGAACGTCATGTCGCTGACCGTGGTGACGGCCGACGGCCGCGTCATCCGCACCGCGGGCCGCGCGCGCAAGTCCTCGGCCGGGTACGACCTGACCCGCATCTTTGTCGGCAGCGAAGGCACGCTGGGCATCATCACCGAAGTGACGGTGCGCCTATATCCGCAGCCCGAAGCCGTGTCGGCCGCGGTCTGCAATTTCCCCACGCTGGATTCGGCCGTGCAGAGCGTGATCGAGATCATCCAGATGGGCGTGCCGATTGCGCGCGTCGAGTTCATGGACGCGGCCAGCGTGCGCGCGGTGAATCTGCACAGCAAGCTGACGCTGCGCGAAACGCCGCTGCTGGTGTTCGAGTTCCATGGCAGTCCGGCCGGCGTGCAGGAGCAGGCCGAAACCGTGCAGGCAATCACGGCGGATCATGGCGGCATGGACTTCGAATGGGCCGAACGCCCCGAGGACCGCAGCCGCCTGTGGACCGCGCGCCACAACGCCTACTTCGCCGGCCTGCAACTGCGTCCCGGCTGCCGCGCCAGCACCACCGACGTCTGCGTGCCGATCTCGCGCCTGGCCGATTGCGTGCGCGACACGGTCGAGGAACTCGACCGCGCCAGCTTCCCCTACACGATCGTGGGCCACGTCGGCGACGGCAACTTCCATGTGCTGATGCTGCTGGACGCGGACAGCGCCCAGGAATGGGAAGAGTCCGAGGCCATCAACCACAACCTGGTGCGCCGCGCGATCGCGGCCGACGGCACCTGCACGGGCGAGCACGGCGTGGGCTTGCACAAGATGCAGTTCATGGCCGAGGAGCATGGCGAGGATGCCCTGGATCTGATGCGCAGCCTGAAGCACGCGTTTGATCCGAACAACATCCTCAACCCGGGCAAGATCGTGTCCTGGTAAGCCGGGTCCGGCTGAGTTGCCGAACTCCGAAGCCGACGGCATGCCGTCGGCTTTTTTCATGCCGCCGCCCATTGCCGGCGTACAGGACGCCAGCAATGGGCGGCAAGCGATTACGGCTGGTTACTTATCTGCTGCCCGACGGGTATGCGGATGCGGGTAAATCCCGGTCTGCTAGGGACGGGTGCTCGCGCTATTGTTGCGCTCATGAATTCACTGGTCGAAACCGGCCTGGCACAAGTACAGGCGCCTTACTCATTGCAGCAACTCATCGAGGCGTTGTCGGCCGCGTTGCCCGCGCACTGCATATTGTTCCGCGAAGAGGATACGCGTCCCTACGAGTGCGACGGCCTATCCCTTTATCGCGCCTTGCCCGCGGTCGTCGCCCTGCCTGAAACGGAAGAGCAGGTGCAGGCCGTGATGCGCATCTGCAAACGCCTGAATGCCCCCGTGGTCGCGCGCGGCGCCGGTACAGGCTTGTCCGGCGGCGCCATGCCGCACAGCCGCGGCGTGTTGCTCGGCCTGTCCAAGTTCAATCGCATCAAGCACATCGACCTGGCCAGCGCCACGGCCATCGTGCAGCCCGGCGTGCGCAATCTGGCGATCTCCGAGGCGGCCGCGCCGTATGGGTTGTATTACGCGCCCGATCCCTCCAGCCAGATCGCCTGTTCCATCGGCGGCAATGTGGCCGAGAACTCCGGCGGCGTGCATTGCCTGAAGTACGGGCTGACCGTGCACAACGTGCTGCGCGTGCGCGTGGTGACCATAGACGGCGACGTGGTCGAGCTGGGTTCCGAGGCGCCCGATGCGCCAGGCCTGGATCTGCTGTCCGTCTTCATCGGCTCGGAAGGCATGCTGGGCGTGGTCACGGAAGTGACGGTCAAGTTGATACCCAAGCCGGCCTGCGCGCAGGTCGTCATGGCCAGCTTTTCCAGCGTGGAAGCGGCCGGCAATGCGGTCACGCAGGTGATCGCGGCCGGCATGATACCCGCGGGCCTGGAAATGATGGACCGCCGCGCCACGCACATGGTCGAGCCCTTTGTGCGCGCCGGCTACGACATGGATGCGCAAGCCATCCTGCTGTGCGAATCCGACGGCACGCCCGAAGAGGTCGAGCACGAGATCGCGCGCATGGAAGCGGTGTTCCGCGCGGCCGGCGCAACGCGCTGCCAGGTGTCGTCATCCGAGGCCGAGCGCCTGAAATTCTGGGCGGGCCGCAAGAATGCGTTTCCGGCCGCGGGACGCGTGTCGCCCGATTACTATTGCATGGACGGCACGATACCGCGCCGCCATCTGGCGCGCGTGCTGGGCGCCATCGAGCAGATGGAAGACGAGTTCAGCCTGCGCTGCGCCAATGTCTTCCATGCAGGCGACGGCAATCTGCATCCGTTGATCCTGTTCGATTCGAACAAGCCGGACGAGGTGGAGCGCGCGGAGAAATTCGGCGCGGCCATTCTTGAGCTGTGCGTGCAGGTAGGAGGAACCGTGACCGGCGAGCACGGTGTGGGAATGGAGAAAATAAATCAAATGTGCGTGCAATTCTCTCGCGAAGAACTCGACGCGTTCCTGGCGGTAAAGCGGGCCTTCGATCCGCCATGCCTGCTGAATCCTGAAAAGGTCATCCCCACGCTGGCTCGTTGCGCCGAATACGGCAAGATGCACGTCCATGCGGGAGAATTGCGCTTCCCCGACCTCGCCCGTTTCTAGGACCTGTCCTCATGGATTTCGTCCTGTCGGAATTGTGCGACCAGGTCATGACGGCCCGTGCCGGTCACAAACCCTTGTTTGTGATGGGCGGAGGCAGCAAGGCTTTCTATGGCAATTACCGCCCGGTAACGCCGCAGGACGGCCACTGCCTGCTGGACATGACTCCCTATCGCGGCATCGTCAGCTACCACCCGTCCGAGCTGGTGGTGACGGTGCGCGCCGGCACGCCGCTGGCTGAACTTGAAGCCGCGTTGGCCGAGAACGGCCAGATGCTGGCCTTCGAGCCCCCGCATTTCTCGACCTCCGCCACGGTGGGCGGCTGCGTGGCGGCGGGGCTGTCGGGTCCGCGCCGCATGAACGCCGGCGCGCTCAAGGATTTCGTCCTGGGCGCGCAGCTCCTGGATTCGGAAGGCCGCATCCTCTCGTTCGGCGGCGAGGTCATGAAGAACGTGGCGGGATACGACGTGTCGCGGCTGCTGGCCGGCTCGCACGGCATCTTCGGCGCCATACTGGAAGTGTCCTTGAAGGTCGTGCCGCGGCCGATGGAGGAACTCACGCTGACCTTGCCCGCCACCCAGGCGCAGGCGCTGGCCGGTTTCGCCTTGTGGCGCGGCAAGCCCTTGCCGATCTCCGCGACCAGCTGGACCGGCGACGACGGCGGCGCCGAAGGCGAGATGATGGTGCGGCTGTCAGGCGCGCCTCCCGCCATCTCCAGCGCCCGCCAATTGATAGGCGGGACCCCGCTGGCGCCCGAGGCGGCCGCAGCCTGGTGGCGTTCGCTGCGCGAGCAGACCCATGCCTACTTCGCGCCGGGCCGGCCCTTGTGGCGCCTGGCGCTGCCGCCCACCGCCGCCGCGCTCGGACTGGGTCCGACCCTGTTGGAGTGGGGGGGCGGGCAGCGCTGGCTGTCGGGCGAGCACGACGCCGCCATGCTGCGCGAGACCGCGCAGCGGCTGGGCGGGCATGCCACGCTGTTCCGCGCCGGACAGGGCAGGCCGCCGGCAGACGGCGTATTCCATCCGCTGGCGCCCGGGATCGCTTCGATCACGCGCCGCCTCAAACAAGAGCTCGATCCGGCCGGCCTGTTCAACCCCGGCCGCCTGGTCCTGGATCTATAGGGCATCATGCAAACCAACCTGGCATCCTGGGCACGCGATACCGATCTGGGCAAGGAGGCGGACGCCATCCTGCGGCGTTGCGTGCATTGCGGTTTCTGCACGGCCACCTGTCCGACGTATCAGGTGCTGGGCGACGAACTGGACAGCCCGCGCGGCCGCATCTACCTGATCAAGCAGGTCTTGGAGGGCGCCGAGCCCACGCAGTCCACGCAGCAGCATTTGGACCGTTGCCTGACCTGCCGCAATTGCGAGACCACGTGCCCCTCCGGCGTCCAGTATGGGCATCTGGTCGACATCGGCCGCAAGATCGTGGAAGAGCGCGTGCCGCGCAGCTGGGCCGACAGGACCAAGCGCACCTTGCTGCGCAAGACCATGTTGTCGCCGCTATTCGGACCCGCGATGCGGCTGGGCCAGGCGGTGCGCGGCATGCTGCCGGAGGCGTTGAAGCGCAAGGTGCCGGAGCGCCGCGCCGCGGGGCCGCTGCCGCAGGTGGCCGGCCATGCGCGGCAGGTGCTGATGCTGGCTGGCTGCGTGCAGCCCGCCATGATGCCGACCATCGACGCCGCCACCATCCGCGTGCTGGACGCGGTGGGCATAGGCGCGCGCATCGCTCCCGGCGCCGGTTGCTGCGGCGCGGCCAGCTTCCATCTGGATGCGCAGGACGAGGCCCTGGCGCAGATGCGCGCCAACGTCGACGCCTGGTGGCCGCTGTTGCAGGACGGCAAGGTCGAGGCCATCGTGATGAATGCGTCCGGCTGCGGCGCCATGGTCAAGGAGTACGCCCATCACTTGCGGCATGATCCGGCCTACGCGCAAAAGGCCGCGGACATCGTGGCGCTGGTGAGGGACGTGGCCGAGATCGTCGCGCCGCATGCCGCGCAACTGCGCTCTCGGCTGCCCGAAGGCACGCGCGCGGCATTTCATCCGCCTTGCACGCTGCAGCACTGGCAGGGGCTGCGACCGTTGTCGGAACAATTGTTGGTGGACCTGGGTTTCGCATTGCAGCCGTTCGCCGACAAGCATCTGTGCTGCGGTTCGGCGGGAGCGTACTCGGTGCTGAATCCGGAAATCGCGCTGGAGCTGCGCGACCGCAAGCTTGGCGCTATCGCCGCGGGCGGACCGGACGTGATCCTGTCATCCAACATCGGCTGCATCGGCCACCTGCAAAGCGGCACCGACACGCCCGTGCGGCATTGGATCGAGGTGGTTGACGAGCAATTGCGCCGGCCGGCGGGCCAGCGCGGCGCCTAGGCGCCAAGGGCGCCGGACGCCTTGTGCGGCATCCGGCGCAGGGCCTGTTATTCCACGGCCTTGACCATGTCTTCCAGCACCTTCTTGGCGTCGCCGAAGACCATCATCGTGCGGTCCATGTAGAAGAGCTCGTTGTCCAGGCCCGCGTAGCCCGAGGCCATGGAGCGCTTGTTCACGATCACGGTGCGCGCCTTGTAGGCTTCGAGGATGGGCATGCCGGCGATGGGCGATTTCGGATCGTTCTTCGCGGCCGGGTTGACCACGTCGTTCGCGCCCAGCACCAGCACCACGTCGGTCTGGCCGAACTCGCTGTTGATGTCTTCCATTTCGAAGACCTGGTCGTAGGGCACTTCGGCTTCGGCCAGCAGCACGTTCATGTGGCCAGGCATGCGTCCGGCCACCGGGTGGATGGCGTACTTGACCGTCACGCCGCGCTCGGTGAGCTTCTCCGCCAGTTCCTTCAGCGCGTGCTGCGCGCGCGCCACCGCCAGGCCGTAGCCGGGAACGATGGTCACGCGTTCGGCGTTGGTCATCAGGAAGGCGGCATCGTCGGGGCTGCCCGACTTGACGCTGCGCTGCTGCGCTTCACCCGCCGCGGCGCCGCCGCCGGCCTGGCCGCCGAAGCCGCCCAGGATCACGTTGAAGAACGAGCGGTTCATCGCCTTGCACATGATGTAGGACAGGATGGCGCCCGACGAGCCCACCAGCGAGCCCGCGATGATCAGCATCGGGTTGTTCAGCGAGAAGCCGATGCCGGCTGCCGCCCAGCCCGAGTAGCTGTTCAGCATGGACACCACCACCGGCATGTCGGCGCCGCCGATCGGGATGATGATCAGCACGCCCAGCACGAAGGCGATGATCGTCATGATGACGAAGGGCGTCCATTCCTGCGTCAGCATGAACCAGACGCCGCAGGCCAGCATCAGCAAAGCTAGCGCCAGGTTCAGCATGTGCTGGCCCGTGAACACCACCGGCGCGCCCTGGAACAGCCGGAACTTGTACTTGCCCGAGAGCTTGCCGAAAGCGATGACCGAACCGGAGAACGTGATGGCGCCGACGAAGGTGCCGATGAACAGCTCGAAGCGGTTGCCGGTGGGGATGGGCATGCCGGCCGGCACGATGCCGAAGGCATGCGGCTCGGCCACCACGGCCACCGCGATGGCGACCGCGGCCAGGCCGATCATGCTGTGCATGAAGGCGACCAGCTCGGGCATCTTGGTCATCTCGACGCGCTTGGCCATCAGCGTGCCGATGGAGCCGCCCACCAGCAGGCCCAGCACGACCCAGCCCAGGCCGATGGTGGCGGCGCCGTCGCGGGCCAGGGCGACGATGAGCGCGGCCGTGGTCAGCACGGCGATCGCCATGCCGGCCATGCCGAACGCATTGCCCAGCCGCGACGTGGTGGGATGCGACAGGCCCTTGAGCGCCTGGATGAAGCAGACCGAGGCGATCAGGTACAGCAGGGTGACGAGGTTCAGCGATATCATTGCGCTTCCTCCTTGCCGGGCTTCCTGTCTTTCTTCTTGAACATTTCCAGCATGCGGCGGGTCACGAGGAAGCCGCCGAACACATTGACCGCGGCCAGCGCCACGGCGAACACGCCCATGCCGCGCGCGAGGCCGCCTTCGGTCAGCGCGGCCGCCAGCATGGCGCCGACGATGATGATGGCGGAAATGGCGTTGGTCACGGCCATCAGCGGCGTGTGCAGCGCAGGGGTGACGTTCCACACGACGTGGTAGCCGACATAGATGGCCAGCACGAAGATGATGAGGTTCATCAGGGTGGGGTTGATCGCTTCCATGCTTTAGTTCCTCCGCGCCACGTTGCCGCCTTCGCACATCAGGCAGGCCGCCACGATTTCATCGTCGCGCTGGATCGCCAGCGCGCCGTCCGCATTGATGATGAGCTTCAGGAAATCCTGGATGTTGCGCGCATAGAGCGCCGACGCGTCGGTCGCTACCATGCCGGGCAGATTGGTCAGCCCGACGAGGGTCACGCCGTGCTTCTCCACGACCTGGCCTTTCTCGGACAGCGGGCAATTGCCGCCGCGTTCCACGGCCAGGTCCACCAGCACCGAGCCCGGCTTCATGGCTGCGACGGTTTCCGCGGACACCAGCGTGGGAGCGGGGCGGCCCGGGATCAGCGCGGTGGTGATGACGATGTCGGCCTGCTTGCAGCGTTCGGACACGAGGGCCGCTTGCCGCGCCATCCAGGCCGCCGGCATGGGCCGGGCATAGCCGCCCGTGCCTTGCGCGATCTCGCGTTCCTCGTCGGTTTCGAAGGGCACGTCGATGAACTTGGCGCCCAGCGATTCCACTTGCTCGCGGGCGGCGGGACGCACGTCGGAGGCTTCGACCACGGCGCCCAGCCGCTTGGCGGTGGCGATGGCCTGCAGGCCGGCGACGCCGGTGCCCAGCACCACGGCGCGGGCCGCTTTCAGCGTGCCCGCGGCGGTCATCATCATGGGGATCAGGCGGCCGTAGTAGTGCGCGGCCAGCAGCACCGCCTTGTAGCCGGCCAGGTTGGCCTGCGAGGACAGCACGTCCAGGCTCTGGGCCCGGGTGATGCGGGGCGCGGCCTCCAGCGCGAATCCCGTAAGCCCGGCGGCGGCCATCTGCTGGATGCCTTCGGCGTCGAAGGGGTCCAGCATGCCGATCACTACGGCGCCGGATTTCATCTGGGGCAATTCCGCGGCAGAAGGCGCGCGCACCTTCATCACGAGTTCTGCTCCCAGCGCATCCTGGGCCGTGCCGAGCGTGGCGCCGGCGGCTTCATAGGCGTCGTCCAGATAGCGGGCGGCCGTGCCTGCCCCGCGTTCCACGACAACGGTGTGTTTGCCGCCTATGTACTTCTTGACGGTCTCCGGTGTTGCTGCGACACGAGTTTCCCCGTCTCGGGTTTCTTTTGGTATCCCGATGTGCATCTACCTCTCCTCAGAAGATTGGCACTAGTTATACACGGAATGTGGGCCCCCACGCCGCACTCGCTACGCTCGCTTGCTGCCCCCCGAGGGGGCTGGCCCGCCTTGGGGCGGCCCGGCGGCGGGCCGGCACTCGAGCCGCATTGGCTGCGCGCAATGGCTGCGGGATTCTCCGATTGCGGACCGTTTTCCGTTTCGGTTTGCTCGTCGCTTCGGATCTTCTTGAGATCGGGCCGAAAAAAAAAGCCCCATGGCGAACCATGGGGCTGGGGTCTTGCAACCCAATTGCTCCGGCCAGTCGTGCTTTCCTGCTGGCCGGCACTGCGCGCAAACGTCCGGCGTCAAGCCGTCTGCGCGCGAGTCCAGTTGATCAGCGCGGCGGTGAGTTCGCGCAGATCGGCCTTCAGGCGGCCGTAGTTTTCGGAAGGACGCAGCGAGACTTCGTCCATGTAGAGCTTGCGGTTGATCTCGATCTGCAGGCTGTGGCGGCCTTCTTCGGGGCGGCCGAAGGCGCGCACCAGTTCCACGCCCTTGTACGGATCGTTCACGGTGACGTTGTAGCCGCGTTCGCGCAGCCAGGCGGCGATGAATTCGCGGAAGGCCGGGTCGCTGGTGCTGCCGTCGCGGTCGCCCAGCACGAAGTCGGGGTGGACCAGGCCGGGGCGGTCGGTGGCGTAGGCGCCGGCGACGCTGGGCATGGAGTGGCAGTTGATGTGCCAGACCTTGCCGAACTTCTTGTGGGCGGCGTCCAGCACCTGGCCCAGCGCGGCGTGGTAGGGCTTCCAGCAGGCGTCGATGCGGTGGCGCACTTCGGCCACCGTCAGCTTGCGGTTGTAGAGCGGCGTGCCGTCATCCAGCATGCGCCAGATCAGGCCCTTGCCCAGCTTGACTTTGGGCGAGGCGTTGATGGCGTCGGGCCAGGCCTGGTCCAGAAGCAGTTCGTCGATCTCGTCGGGCGAGCGATTGGCGTCGATGTAGGCGCGCGGAAACGCGGCGGCGATCATCGGCACGCCCATTTCAATGGCGTCGCCCCAGAGGTCGTCAACCCAGGTGTCCTCGGCGGTGCGCAATGCGCCAAAGTTCACCGCAGCCGCGAAATCGGGGGGATAGGCGGTGCCGCTGTGCGGAGAGTCCAGCACCAGCGGGGCCGAGAGTTCCGAATCCGGATATTGCTGCGGGAGGTCGAGCCGATAAGACAGGGGTTGGGTAATTCGCATATGGGGGTATTGCGTTCGTGAATCGGAGGTCCTCGCGTCCCGCGCGGGGACGGCGAGGACCGAAGATCGCTTAGTCGATCTTCACGTTGGCTTCTTTGGCGATGCGCTTGTTCTTGGCGATTTCAGCCGAGATCTGCGCGCCGAATTCGGCCGGAGTGTTGGCGGCCGGCGACGCGCCCAGGGCTTCCAGGCGGGTCTTGACGTCGTCTTCGGCGCTGACCTTCTGCACCGCCGCGTTCAGCTTGTCCAGGATGGGCTTGGGCAGCTTGGCGGGAGCCACCAGGCCGAACCACGAAGCGTCGTTCACGGCCGGCAGGCCGGCTTCGGCGAAGGTGGGAACGTCGGGCAGGCTGGCCACGCGCTTGGGCGAGGCTACGGCCATGGCGATCAGGCGGCCGGACTGGACGTGCGGCAGCGTGGAAGGCAGGTTGTCGTACATGACGTCGACCTGGCCGGCCAGCGCATCGTTCAGCGCCGGGCCCACGCCGCGGTACGGCACGTGCATCAGGTTGGTGCCCGAAGCCATCTTGAACAGTTCGCCCATCATGTGCGAGACCGAACCGTTGCCGGCGGACGCGTAGGTCAGCTTGCCCGGCTCGCTCTTGGCCAGCTTGATGAAGTCGGCGATGTTCTTGGCCTGGACCTTCGGGTTGATGGTCATGATGTTCGGCACGGCCGCCAGGTTCGAGATGGGCGTGAAGTCCTTCTCGCCGTCGAACGGCAGGTTCGGGTAGATGGCCGGGTTGATGCCGTGGGTGCTGACGGTGGCGATGCCCAGCGTGTAGCCGTCCGGCGCGCTGCTGGCGACGAAGGCGCTGCCGATCGAACCGCCGGCGCCGCCGCGGTTTTCCACCACGACGGTCTGGCCCAGCTCCTTGCCCAGCTTGTCTGCGAACAGGCGGCCGACGATGTCGGTGGTGCCGCCGGGCGGGAAGGGAACGATCAGGCGGATGGGCTTGCTCGGATACGCGTCTTCAGCGTGCGCGATGCCCGAGGTCAGCGGCGTGGCCAGGGTCGCGGCGGCGACACACAGGCCCAGTACTACGTTACGGCGTTGCATGGATTCCCCTAATGAATTGGAAAGCGGATGCGCAAAGGCAGACGCAAACGCAACGATTCTTTCCTGGCGGTCCGGTTTGCGCAAACGAAAGTTTCTCCGTAAGCTATGACTTTTTTTCATGCCTCTTTTCGCGGCGGCCCGGAACACGCCAGTTTTTGCCGCGCGGCCTGAAACAATTTGCGTATTCAACGCAAGCCTCCATGGGGAGCGCGGACAGCCATTTCCGCCGGGCCATCCCCAGGAAGATTGCCCCTCTCGGGGCAGGGAGCCCGCGGCTGCCGCGGGGCTACATCATCTATGCGGCGTTTCTGTCCTTCTTTAACGGATCTCCAGGCGTTCGAAGTCGCCGCGAGACATAGCAGCTTCACGCGCGCGGCCCAGGAACTGTGTGTGACGCAGGGCGCGGTCAGTAAACAGGTGAAACATTTGGAGGAGTTCGTAGGCATCGAACTATTCCTGCGGATCAGGCAAGGCCTGGTCCTGACCGAAGCCGGACGCAGCTACCTCACCAAGATCCAGGCGGGTCTGGGGCAGATCGAGGCCGCCACCGTTGAGCTGATTGCGCACCAGGGGCAGGGCGGCACGCTCAACCTGACCTGTATGCCGACCTTTGGCGCGCGCTGGCTGATCCCGCGCCTGACGGCCTTCATGCGCTTGCGGCCGGACATCCACGTGGAGTTCCTGCCCCATCGCCAGGGCTATGACTTCTCCACGCCTGAGCTGGATGCGGCCGTGCGCTTCGGCGAGGGCATCTGGCCGGGCAGCGGGGCGGACTACATCGTCGGCCGCGAAATCTTGCCGGTCTGCAGTCCGCGGCTGATCCCGGGCGGCTGTGCCTCGCCGGCGGACCTGCTGGCCTATCCGCTGCTGCACCACACGTCGGCGCTGGAGGGCTGGCGCGACTGGTTCGACCAGGCCGGCTGCGATACCCGGCGCAGCCTGGAAGGCGCGCGCTTCGACCAGTATGCGCTGTTGTCGCAGGCGGCCGCGGCGGGCTTCGGGGTGGCGCTGATTCCGCGCTGCCTGATCGAGGACGAGTTGCGCGACGGCAAGCTGGCCGTCGCCATCCAGCTGCCGATCCGGGCGCGCATGGGGTACTACCTGTGCTACCCGGAGCAGAAAGCCAATCTGCCCACTTTGCAGGCGTTCCGTACGTGGCTGATGGAAGTGTCACGGGCCGCCGAGCCGCAGCCGCGGGAAGATGCGCTGTCCGATCTAAAATAGACCCATCATGAGTTCAAATACCACCAAGAACGGCCCCCACGCCGCGCCTTCGGCTTGCTGCCCCCCGAGGGGGGCTTTTGCCTTGGAGCGGTCCGGCGGCAAAAGAGGCCGCGTCGTCGTCGGCATGTCCGGCGGGGTCGATTCTTCGGTCACCGCCTGGCTGCTCAAGCAGCAAGGCTATGAGGTCGTCGGCCTGTTCATGAAGAACTGGGAAGACGACGACGATTCCGAATACTGCTCCACCCGCCAGGACCTGCTGGACGCCGCCAGCGTCGCGGACCTGGTCGGGGTCGAGTTCGAGTTCGTCAATTTCGCCGCCGAATACAAGGACCGCGTGTTCGCGGAATTCCTGCGCGAGTACTCCGCGGGTCGCACGCCCAATCCGGACGTGCTGTGCAACGCCGAGATCAAGTTCAAGGCCTTCCTCGACCACGCCATGGCGCTGGGCGCCGAGCACATCGCCACCGGCCACTATGCGCGCGTGCGCGAGGTGCCGGCCGCGGGCGGCGGCACGCAGTTCCAGCTCCTCAAGGCGCTGGATGCGTCCAAGGATCAGAGCTACTTTCTGCATCGCCTGAACCAGGCGCAGTTGTCGCGCACCATGTTCCCGCTGGGCGAGATCCACAAGACCGAGGTGCGGCGCATTGCCCATGAAATCGGCCTGCACAACGCCGCCAAGAAGGATTCCACCGGCATCTGCTTCATCGGCGAGCGGCCGTTCCGCGAATTCCTGAACCGCTACCTGCCGACCGAGCCGGGTCCGATCATGACGCCGGAAGGGCAGAAGGTCGGCCGCCATGAAGGGCTGTCGTTCTACACGCTGGGCCAGCGCAAGGGCCTGGGTGTGGGCGGTGTGAAGGGGCGCCAGCGCGAGGACGGCACGGCCGAGGCCTGGTACGTGGCGCGCAAGGACCTGGAGCGCAACGTGCTCTACGTGGTGCAGGGACATGACCATCCCTGGCTGCTGTCGGGCGAGCTGCGGGCGCAGGACGCCAGCTGGGTCGCCGGCCACGCGCCCGAGCCGGGCGCCTATGGCGCCAAGACGCGCTACCGGCAGGCCGATGCGGCCTGCCGCCTGGATGGCGCCGCCGAAGGCACCTTCGGCCTGAGCTTTACCGAACCGCAGTGGGCGGTCACGCCCGGACAGTCCGCCGTGCTTTACGATGGCGAGGTTTGCCTGGGCGGCGGCATCATCCTGTAAGCGCCGCGCGGGCAGCCGCCGCGCGACGAACGCAGACTTCAATCAAAGCCCCTCGGGCGCGGCCCCTGGGGCTTTGTTCATTACCAAGAAGAAAGAGGAGACAGTTGTGGATGTAACGATGGTGATTTGCCTGCTGGTGCTGGGCGGCGTGGTGGGGTTTGCCGCGGGTCTGCTGGGCATAGGCGGGGGCATGCTGCTGGTGCCGTTCCTGACGATGCTTTTCGCATGGAAGGGCATGCCCGCCGATCTGGTGGTGCACGCCGCCATCGCCACGTCGATGACCTCGATCCTGTTCACTTCCATTTCCAGCGTACGGGCGCATCAGCAGCGCGGCACGATCAAATGGAACATCGTCTGGGCCATGGCGCCGGGCATCATCATCGGTGGCCTGCTGTCCGGCGGCGCCGTGTTCGCCGCGCTCAGCACGCTGTGGCTGTCGCTGTTCTTCGCGCTGTTCGTCGGCTATTCCGGCTGGAACATGCTGCAGAACAAAAAGCCCAAGCCCAGCCGCCAGATGCCGGGCGTGGTGGGCACCAGCACGGCAGGGGCAGGCATCGGCTTCCTGTCCGGCCTGGTGGGCGCGGGCGGCGGCTTCCTGTCGGTGCCGTTTATGGTCTGGTGCAACGTGGCCCTGCACAACGCGGTGTCGACCTCGGCGGCGCTGGGCTTTCCCATCGCGCTGGCCAATAGCGTCGGCTACGTGGTGTCGGGCCTGAACTCCGGCGAAACACGCCCCGGCATGCTGGGCTACATCTACTGGCCGGCCTTGATCGCGCTGGTATGCACCAGCGTGCTGACCGCGCCGCTGGGCGCACGCATGGCGCACCGCCTGCCGGTGCAGACTCTGAAGCGCGTGTTCGCCTGCCTGCTGTTCGCGCTGGCCGCGTACATGCTGTTCAAGGCCTGGCAGACGTTCACCGCCTGAGCCGGGCAGGGCTGCGCCGATGGAAGGGCGCAGCCAATGCAAAAGCGCCGCCGATGCAGAAGCAAGGGCGGCGCAGAAGCAAAAAGGCAAAACAGAAGCAGGCAGAGCAGCGGCGTAGCCAAGCAGAGGCGCAGCCAAACAGAAGTCCAGCGAACAGCAGCGCAGCCAACCAGCAGCGGGGCCGCACGGATCCGGCTCTGCCGGTCCGTAGCGGCGCCCCCTGGGGGGAGGCGCGCAGCGCCTCGGGAGGGCTTACACCACCGGTATCGTATCGATGAAGGACTGGCGCTGCGACAGCTTGTCGTACAGGCGGGCCAGGTTCTGGTGGTTGGTGCGCCAGTCGAGCGAGGCGAAGCGCAGGTCCAGGTAGCCCAGCGCGCAGCCGACGGCGATGTCGGCCAGGCTGTAGTTGATGCCCATGCAATGGGCGTTGTCGCCCAGGCTCTTGTTCATGGCATCGAGGCTGGCGTGGATCTTGGAGTACTGGCGCTCGATCCATTCGGGGCTGCGCTGAGCCTCGGGACGCTGGTTTTCCTTGACGATGGTCACGCAGGCGTCCAGGAGGCCGTCGGCGATGGCTTCCCAGCACTTGACGGCCGCGCGGTCGCGTCCCGGTTGCGGAATCAGGCGGGCAACGGGAGACAGGGTGTCGACGTATTCGACGATGACGCGCGAATCGAAGAGGGCGCCGCCATCTTCCATGACCAGGCAGGGCACCTTGCCCAGCGGGTTGTACGTTTGGATCTGCGTGTCGGCGGACCAGACGTTTTCGAGTTCAAGCCGGTAGTCCAGCTTTTTCTCGGCCATGACGATACGCACTTTGCGCACGTAAGGACTGGTAAGCGAGCCGATCAGTTTCATGGAGTCACAAGCGGAGTCGGAAAGCGGCCGAAGTATAGCAGGCCGCATGACGGCAAGACGGCCAAGAGGCCGGAATCTTCGCCAGTTTGCCACAATGTTGCGTGCTTCCGGATGATAAAATCGCCCGATTCGCTCATTCCCCGCTTTTTCTTTCCCAGACCATGCAAATCGCCGATCAGCTCAGCCAACTCAACGCTCTTTCGCCACTGGATGGCCGTTACGCTTCCCGGGGCGACGCACTGCGCGGTCTGCTCTCCGAGGCCGGCTTCATGGCGCACCGCGTCGAGGTCGAGGTGGCCTGGCTGGTCGCGCTGTCCGACGCCGGCCTGCCCGAGCTGCCCGCCTTCTCCGAGGCCGCCCGCGCCCGCCTGCAACAATTGGTGCGCGACTTCTCCGAAGCGGACGCCGCCCGCATCAAGGACATCGAACGCGTCACCAACCATGACGTCAAGGCCGTCGAATACTGGCTGAAGGAAAAAGTGGCCGATGACGCCGAGCTGGCCCGCGCCGCCGAGTTCATCCACTTTGCCTGCACCTCCGAGGACATCAACAACACCTCGCACGCGCTGATGCTGACGCGCGCCCGCAACGAGGTCGTGGTGCCGCGCCTGCGCGAGCTGGCCGCCAAGCTGAACGAAATGGCCGTGGCGCAAGCCGGCCAGCCCATGCTGTCGCGCACGCACGGCCAGCCCGCCAGCCCGACCACGCTGGGCAAGGAATTCGCCAACGTGGCCGCGCGCCTGAACCGCGCCATCGCCGCCATCGAGGCCGTCGAGCCGCTGGCCAAGCTGAACGGCGCCACCGGCAACTACAACGCCCACCTCTCGGCCTATCCCGAGATCGACTGGCCCGCGTTCAGTCAGCGCGTGCTGGCCGGCCTGGGCCTGACCCAGAACCGCCACACCATCCAGATCGAACCGCATGACTGGATGTCGGCCCTGTTCGACGCCATCACGCGCGCCAACATCATCGTGCTGGACCTGGACCGCGACGTCTGGGGCTATGTGGCGCTGGGCTACTTCAAGCAGCGCCTGAAGGAAGGCGAGGTCGGTTCCTCCACCATGCCGCACAAGGTCAACCCGATCGACTTCGAAAACTCCGAAGGCAACCTGGGCCTGGCCAACGCCGTGCTGCGCCATCTGGCCGACAAGCTGCCGATCTCCCGCTGGCAGCGCGACCTGACCGACTCCACCGTGCTGCGCAACCTTGGCGTGGGCCTGGGCTACTGCCTGGTGGCCTGGGATGCCTGCATGCGCGGCCTGGGCAAGCTGGAGGTCAACACCGCCGCCATCGACGCCGATATCGACGCTTGCTGGGAAGTGCTGGCCGAGCCGGTGCAGACCGTCATGCGCCGCTATGGCCTGCCGCAGCCGTACGAACAGCTCAAGGCCTTGACGCGCGGCAAGGGCATCACCGAGGAAGGCCTGCGAGAATTCATCCAGGGCCTGGCGTTGCCGGAAGAACCCAAGGCCCGCCTGCTGGCGATGACGCCGCGCTCGTACATCGGGCTGGCCGCCGAGTTGGCCCGGGCGGTATAGTCGCCCTGCCGCGCGTCGCGGGCGCGCGGCTTCTGTTTGACCTTACGGGAGATTGCAATGAAGAAGTTGTCCACGCTCGCCGCGTTGGCCTGTATGACGGTTGGGCCCTTGCTGGCGACGACCGCCTCCGCGCAATTCGCCAAGCCCGAGGACGCGGTCAAGTACCGCCAGTCGGCGCTGACGCTGATGGCTTCGCACTTCGGTCGCATGGCGCCGGTGGTCAAAGGCCAGCAGCCCTATGACGCCGCGCAGATCAAGGCCAACGTGGAAGTGCTGAAGACGCTGTCGGCCTTGCCGTGGACGGCTTTTGGCGAAGGGACCGCCGGCGGCGATGCCCGTCCGGAAGTCTGGAGCGATGCGGCCGGATTCAAGCAGAAGCAACAGGCTTTCCAGGACAACATCGTCAAGCTGTCGGCCGCCGCTGACGCCGGCGACCTGGACAAGCTGCGCGCCGCCTTCGGCGATGTCGGCGCAAGCTGCAAGGCTTGCCACGACGCCTATCGCAAGAAGAAGTAAAGCGCTGGCCGCCTGCAGGCGGCGGGTCGGCAAAAAGGCGCCAGCGTTATCGTTGGCGCCTTTTTTATTTGTTTCGGCGATGCGTCGGCGCTTGCGGGCGCGGGAGAGCGTATGAAATCCTTTGATGAGCTATTGGCCGAGGCCGAAGCCGCCGATGTGAGCGGCTGGGGATTCGCCTGGCTGGACGGGCGGGCTTCCGAGGAGCGTCCGCCATGGGGCTATGCCAGGCTGCTTGCGCAGCGTCTGGCAGGGGTGCAGGCCGCGCTGGACCTGGATACCGGGGGTGGTGAAGTGTTGGGCGAGGCCGCCCGCTTTCCGCCGCTGATGTGCGCGACCGAAGCCTGGCCGCCCAATGCGAGGAAGGCGCATGAACGGCTGGCGGCGCGCGGCGTGCGGGTCGTGGAGATCGCGCAGGGCGGGGCGCTGCCGTTTGCTTCGGAGTCTTTCGATCTGGTGACGTCCCGACATCCAGTGCAACCCGATTGGTCGGAGATACATCGCGTCCTCAAGCCGGGCGGCCATTACTTCGCCCAGCATGTGGGGCCGGCTTCAGCCTTCGAACTGATCGAGCATTTCCTGGGGCCGTTGCCGAGCGAGCGGCGCATGCGCGACCCGAGGGATGAGGCTGCGGCCGCAAGCGCAGCCGGGCTGGTTGTGACGGACCTGCGCACGGCGAGTTGCCGCATGGTGTTCCGCGACGTCGGCGCGGTGGTCTGGATCCTGCGCAAGTGCGTGTGGTGGGTGCCGGATTTCTCTGTGCGGAAATACCGCGATGCCTTGCTGGCGCTGGATCGGCGGATGCGCCGGGGCGAGCCGTTCGTGGCCCACTCGGCGCGGCATTTGATCGAAGCGCGGCGTTGAGTCCGCCGTGGTCTGCGGGCCAGGCCCGACGGGTCAGGAAAAAGACATGTCGGCCGCCACTTCCAGCGACCGGACCCACAGCACCAGACCCGTCACGCAGGCGCCCAGCACCAGGGCGCGCAACCAGACGGCGTAGCCGTCCTGCGTGGGCGGGGTGCCGGCGGGCACGTCCTTGGCGTCGACCTTGCCCGTGATGATGGCGCGTACCAGGCGCCTGCGGCGCACCACGCCGTACCAGGCCACGGCGGCCAGGTGCAGGGCGATCAGGGCGAGGATGACCCACTCATTGAGCTTGTGCCAGGAGGTCATGGCGGCGGACACGGCTTCGCTGACGTGTCCGAACAGCGGGCCCTGCGTCATGATGTCGTCGGTGGTGAACAGGCCGCTGACGGCCTGGAAGCCGATCACCAGCAACAGCGCCAGCACCGATAGCGCGCCCAGCGGGTTGTGGCCGGCGGGGGCGGCGGCGCCCTTCAGATAGCGGGCCACCGCGGCCGGGCCCCGCACGAACTGCGCGAAGCGGGCATAGCGCGGGCCGACGAAGCCCCACAGCAGGCGGAAGATGATCAGGCCCAGCGCCGTGCAGCCGAAGCGCACGTGCCAGTCCATGTACAGGCCGCCCAGCTTCACGCTGACGAATGCGCCGATGATGCAGGCGACCAGCGCCCAATGGAAGAGGCGGGTGGGGAGGTCCCAGATATGGACCGCTTGACGGCTGTTCTGCATGGAGGGATCGCCAGGACTGTACAGCCGGGGACTTTATCACGCACGAATTGCCCCGTTGCGACGGCAACGGGGCGGGGGAATGCGCTTAGCGGGCGGCGCGGCGTACCGGTTCGATGCGATGCACGTGCTCGTGGCGGAAGCGGATGCGCTGGCCGGGGGCCTTTTGCGCGGGCGCGCCGCAGGGCACGACTTCGGTCGTGTAGGTCGTCGTGCCGTCGATGGGCGCGTTGTAGATGACCGTGGCGCGGATTTCCGGGCCGTTGGCGGGTTTCAGGTAAACGATGTCGCCGATGTGGATCGGCGTGTTGTCCAGCATCGTATGAGCGGGACGGCGGATCAGGTCCGAGGTGGTGAAACGAGTATTCATGGTGTTTGTTCTCTTGGTTTCTTGTTATGGGAAAAGCCGCGTCTGGCAATGTGGCGCATGGTGTTCCTGCCGCATTTTCTGCCGCATTTCCACCGTGCGCCGCCGCCGGCCGGGTCAAGCCGGGCAGGCATGTCATGACACTAACGCAATTCTGTTGCCGTCCCTTTGCGCATTCTCATGTTCTTGTGCGCGGGGCGGCGGTGCGATGCTGTCCTTCAGTCCGGGACAACGTCATTCGGGGCGCGAGGCGCGCGTGCACGGGGCATGCGGCTTGCGCCATGGCTTGTTTGCGTGCTTCTGGCCAAGCCGGACTGGCGGTCTGGTGAAGGCGTAAATCCAGGCCGCGCGAGCGGTGCTGGTTGGGCTGGGCAAGGCGCCGATCAGGTTCCGGGTTGGGAGTTCCGATTTTGGCGTTGCTGTCGCAGATCGAGGATTCGTGTCGGATCGGAGCCGGGCTTGGCGTCGGGTAATGCGCCGGGGGGGGGGCTTCCTGGGTTGCGCCGTTTAGTTATGAAAGTTGGCGCGAACCTCAATCTGGCTATAAGCCTTGTTTTGCAAGGCTGGCTCGCAAAACACAACCAATGATATTACTTTGGTAGGAAGTGTTTTGCAAGCTTTTTTTGAAGATAGGGCGAGGACCCTTCCTTCATGCGTCCCTTAATGAGACGCCGGGCGGGCCTGGCGCTGGGCTTCGATGATCAGGCCTTCCAGGCGCGGGGACATGCGCAGGGCGACTTGCGCGCTGGTCTGGCCGTCGGCCTGGCGTTCCGTTTCCAGCGCCAATTCGATGCGTTCGTTATCGAAGGCTTCGGGCGCCGCCTGGATTTCCACGTAGCGGGCCAGCAGGGCGTCCACCGCCTTTTGCGCGTCGGCAAGCGCTTCACCCGACAACTGGCCATGGCCCAGGTACTGGTTGACCACCCGCGCCAGGTCGTTCATGAAAAACAGCAGGGCAGCGGCGCCGCGGCAATCGGGATGGGCGAAGCCCCAGGTGTCGGAGGTGGCGTTTTGAGTCATGTCTTGAGACCGGGCGGTGTAGCGTGGGGCCTTCGAGGCCGAAGCCGTCATTTTATGGGATCGGGCGCCGCGGTCCGCATCAGGCATACTGCGATGCCTATGATCAGACTCGCACGACCTTCCGACCTCGCCAGCCTGGCCGACATCGAACGTTCCGCCGCGCAGCGGTTCCTGGACACGCATATGGCCTGGGCGGCCGGCGACGGCACGGTGCCGCCAGCCGAACTCGCGCAGGCGCAGGCGGCGGGCCTGCTGTGGGTCGCCGAGGGCGGCGACGGGCAAGTTGCCGGCTTCGCGCTGACCCGGCCGATGGACGGCGATCTCTACTTGGCCGAGATGGCGGTGACCCTGCAATCGCAGGGGCGCGGCCTGGGTCGTGCCCTGTTGCAGGCGGTGTGCACGCACGCGCGAGACGCCGGCTGCTACCGGTCCGTGGTGCTGACCACCGATCGCGTCCTGCCCTGGAACCGGCCTTTCTACCAGCGCCTGGGTTTTACGGAAGTGCCGCAAACTTCGCTCTCGCCCGGCTTGGAGGCGCGTTTGCGCTACGAGGAAGCCGCCGGGTTTGATCCGGCGCAACGCTGCGCGATGGCCTATCTTCTGGAGCGATGAGGCATGCTGGGGGCTGTGTCAACACGCTTCGATGGCAACAAAATCCGCCTGCCGGCGGCGCTGGAGAGCGCCTTCGGGATAATCTGCCGGAGGGCGGCCGCCTCTGTCTGGAGCGGCGCCGGTTCCGCGAACCCGCATGCAAGGAGGATGTGCATGGCATGGCTGCGAGCTTGCCTGCTGGGCCTGGCGACGGCGTCGATGCTGTTCCTGACGGCCTGCGTCAACAAAGAGCCACAGGAGCGGGCCGCGTTCATCCAGCTGCTGCAAAGCCGGATGAGCAGCGCATCGCTGGTGCCCATAGGCGCCTTGAGCGAGCAGGAAAAGGAAGCGGTGGGCGGCTATGCCGATGCCTATGGCGTGATCGCAGGCTTCCAGGAGTCGATGGCGCAAGCGGCGGCGGCCATGCGTGAGGTGCCAGCGGTCGAGACCATCCACTCGGTGGGCGAGATCGTGGAGCGCAAGCCCCGCTTCGAGGCGGCGCGCAAGACGCTGGCGGAGCAGGTCGCCAACCTTCAGCAAGCCCAGGCGAAGGCGGACAAGGCGAGAGGGGCCTTGGCGTTGCCCGCCGACCTCGCGCCCGTCTACGACGGCGTATATGACGAAGCCGTGACCGCGCCCGCGACCGATCTGATGGACGCTGCCGCGAATATGGATGCGGTCGCGCGCGACGCCCTGGGCATCGCGGATTTCGTGGCTGCGCATGCGCAGGACATTCTGTTGGCCGACGGCCAGGCGCGGGTCGCCACGCCCACGCTGCAACAGGAACTGAATCTGCGCCTGCAGGGTCTGAACTCGCAGTCCGACGTGCTGGAGCGTGCGCGCGCCACGCTGCTGCAGGCAGCGGGCCAGCCGCCGGACGCCCGCTGAGCGGCGCTTTGTACAATGCGGGTCTCGCGGCGTCAGCCGAGCCTGGGACGGAACATGAGCCAATCTTCCAGCGTGCACTACAGAACCTTTCTGCTCCTGCTGGTGGTGGTCACCATCGCGTTCGGCTGGTTGTTGTGGCCTTTCTATGGCGCCGTCTTCTGGGGCGCCGTGCTTGCAATCATCTTCGCGCCCTTGCAGCGCCGGCTGGTGCCGCGCATTGGCGGGCGGCGCAACCTCGCGGCGCTGATCACCCTGTTGCTGGTGCTGCTGGTGGTGATCCTGCCGCTCATCGTCATCAGCGGATCGCTGGTGCGCGAAGGGGCGAACCTCTATCAGAGCATCAAGTCCGGGCAGATCAACTTCGGCGCCTACTTCCAGCAGGCGATGGAGGCCTTGCCGCCATCGGTGCATGATCTGCTGGCGCGCTTCGACCTGGCCGACATTCCCAGCCTGCAGGAAAAGCTCAGCGCCGGCGCGATGCAGGCCAGCCAGTTCCTGGCGACCCAGGCGTTGAGCATCGGCCAGGACACGTTCCAGTTCGTGATCAGCTTTGGCATCATGCTGTACCTGCTGTTCTTCCTGCTGCGCGACGGGCCGCAACTGTCGGCGCGGCTCAAGCGCGCCATGCCCTTGAGCGACACCCACAAGCAGCACCTGCTGCGCAAGTTCACCACGGTCGTGCGCGCCACGGTCAAGGGCAACGTTGCGGTGGCCGCGGCGCAGGGCGCGCTGGGCGGCATCATCTTTTCCATCCTGTCCATCCAGGGCGCGCTGCTGTGGGGCGTGATCATGGGCTTCCTGTCCTTGCTGCCCGCTGTGGGCGCCGGGCTGATCTGGGCGCCGGTGGCGATCTACTTCCTGCTGACTGGAGCGACGGTCAAGGGCGTGGCGCTGATTCTCTTCGGCGTGCTGGTCATCGGCATGGTCGACAACGTGCTGCGCCCCATCCTGGTCGGCAAGGACACCAAGATGCCGGACTACGTGGTGCTGATCTCCACGCTGGGCGGCATGGCGCTGTTCGGGTTGAACGGCTTCGTGATCGGGCCGCTGATCGCCGCGCTGTTCATGGCCAGCTGGGACTTGTTCGCGCCGCCCGTGGACGGAGCGGCCGATAGCGCCGAAGGCGACAAGCCATCCGCCGAAAAGTAGGCATGCGGGGCCGGGCGCGCAGCCGCCTGGCCTGCGGCCGGTGTATGGTGTAGCAGCGCCTGTCCTCGTCGGGGCGGGCCGTTCGTGTCAACTTCGCCTATCAGGAGCGTGTTGCATATGGAATGGAAACTGCATCGATCGGGCTGGATCGAAGAACGCAACTTCGATATCGAATTCGCCGAGACGCCGGAGGGTTACCACACCCGGGTGCGGGTCTTCGGCTTCCCGGTTCTGGAAGACACCAAGCACGTGTTTCCCAACGAGGCGCTGGCCGAGAAGGGGGCATTGACGCTGCTCAAGACCCAATTCACGGGCACGCCGGACCTGGAAGACCAGTAACGCCAGCGGGCGTCCGTCCGGCGCGCCCGGGCGGATGCCGCGCCTGTTCGCCGTCCCGTATTTCGGAGTAAATTGGGGACGCGATATTTCCACCACATCTGTATCGACGCGGCGAGGGAATTCCCATGGCGCGGATTGTGCAATTGCGAACTTCTGCAATAATTTCTGGCGTTCGTCCGTCCTTCTGCAATGGATCGGGCGGAGCGTATCGGGAGGCGCATGGGTCCAGAGGTGTTGTTTCGATCGGGAGCCCGCAGCTTGCGGACTTCGCAAGGCGGGGCTCCCATGCCTGACGGCGAAAGCCTGGCGGGGGCGCGGCCGCGCCGGCCGCGCCGTTTTTCCATGCGGACCGGCCTGCTGACCCTGGTCTTCGCCTGTATCACGCCCGCGCTGGTCGTGGCGTCCGTGGCGGTCTACGAAAGCTACGTCATCCAGAAAGAGCGGATCTTTCGCGACACGATCTTCCTGGCGCGCAATCTCACCGCAATCCTCGACCGCGAACTGACTGGCGTCGAGGCCGGCCTGCAGATGCTGGCGTCATCGCCCGATCTCGTCGCCGGCGACTTTGCCGGGTTCCACCGGCGCGCGCGCGAACTGGTGCGCTTCCAGATCATCGATAGCTACGTTCTGACCGACAAGGATGGCCGGCAACTGGTCAATACGTCGGTGCCGTTCGGCAGGGATCTGCCGCCCAGCGGCGCGTCGGCGGAGCTGGCCCGCGTGTTCCAGACTCGCAACCCGGTGCTGACCGGTCTGTTCACCAGCCGGGTCAGCCACAATTCGATCATTGCGCTGGGCGTGCCGGTGCTGCGCGGCGGCGAGGTCGCCTACAGCCTCAATGTTGGCATCCTGCCCGAGCGCATCGGCAATCTGCTGGGCCGCAGGGCCTTGCCTGACGGCTGGGTGGCGTCCGTGCTGGACGATACGGGCACGATCCTCGCGCGCACGCGGGATACGGCCAAGTTCGTGGGCCAGAAGGCCGTGCCCGAACTGGCGCGGGCGGTGCTGCAGGAAAGCGAGGGGTCGCTGGAAACCACCACCAAGGAGGGCACGCCCGTATATACCGCGTTCAGCCGTTCGTCGCTGTCCGGCTGGACCATCGCCGCCGGCGCGCCGATGAGCCTGCTGACCACCGACCTGTACCGCTCCATTGCCTGGATCGCCCTGGGTACATTGTTCGCCTTCGGCCTGGGCCTGGTATTGGCCTTGCGGCTTGCCAGCCGCCTGACTTCGTCAGTGCAGAGCCTCGTCGCGCCCGCGTTGGCGCTGGGCAAGGGGCACGCGGTGGCCGTGCCGGGCACGCGCGTCAAGGAGGTCGCGGACGTGGGCGGCGCCCTGGTGCAGGCCTCGCGCATGTTGGCGCATGCCCAGCACATGGCGCACTACGATCCCTTGACCGGCCTCTGCAACCGGGTGCTTTTCAATGAGCTCGTGCTGCGCGAGCTGGCGGTGGCGCAGCGCAGCGGCGAACCCTTCGCCATTCTGGCGATCGATCTGGACGGCTTCAAGGCCGTCAATGATCTGCACGGCCACGCGGCCGGCGACGCGGTGTTGCAGGAGACGGCGGAACGCATGGCCGACGCGATCCGCGTGTCGGACGTGGCGGCGCGGCTGGGCGGCGACGAGTTCGCGGTGCTGCTGCTGGGCGCCGACAAGGAAAACGCCCGGCGCGTCGCGCAGGCGCTGGTCGAAAGCCTGTCCCAACCCTATCCCGACGTCAGCGTGGCGGTCTCCGCCAGCGTGGGCATCGCCGTTTATCCGCAATCCGGCGTAACCGTGCGCGACTTGCTGGAGCGCGCCGACATGGCCCTGTACAAGGCCAAGGGGCAGGGCAAGCGCAGGGTGGAGTCGGATCAATAGCCGGTTCGTTCGCTGGCCGCGAGTGGGCCGGCCTCAGGCTTCATGGCGCGGCGGCGCCAGCGCGGTCAGGACTTCGCCCGACCGCAGGCGATACCGGTTCCGGTCCAGCGGCAACACGCACTCCCCATCCGTGGTGCGGAATATGTAGCGGGCCGCGTCAGGCCGGGCCGCGTCAGGCCGGGCCGCGTCAGGCGGCGCCGTCGCCGCCTCCTCGCGGTCTGCCCGCAAAAACACCTCAATTCGGTAGAGGCGGCCCGATTCCGTGCTGGCCAGCACGTCGCTCAATCTGCGTGTGGATATGGTCATGCGGCGCTAGCTCCCTGTTCTGCATTGTTCTGGCGGGTATCTCGCTGTGGGGTGGTGGGGCTGCCGCAAGCCGGGGGCCGGCCGCGGGTCGTTCGGGTTTTCGCTAAACTGCCCGGCTTGGCGCCAAGCTGGGCCGCGGATGCGGCTACAGACCACGGCGGGCAATCGGAATCGGTAATGCAACTCTCCCTGGGCCGGAATTCGGCGACTTTCCTGGGCCTGCTGGCGGTGCTGTTGTGGGGCACAGTCGTCGGCCTGATCCGCAGCGTCAGCGAAAGCTTCGGCCCGGTCGGCGGGGCTGCGCTCATCTACACGGCAGGTTCCGCGTTTCTGGTGCTGCTGCTGGGCTTTCCAAAGCTGCGCACCTTCCCTCGTTCCTATCTCATCGTCGGCAGCCTGCTGTTCGTTGCCTACGAGATCTGCCTGTCGCTCTCCCTGGGCTTCGCCGCCAACCGCGGGCAGGCGATCGAATTGGGCATGGTCAACTATCTATGGCCTTGCCTCACCGTGATTCTTGCCATGGTCATCAATGGCCAGCGGGCCAGCGCCTGGGTGGTTCCGGGCATCCTGTTGTCGCTATGCGGCATCGTCTGGGTCCTGGGCGGATCGGGCGGGCTTTCCTGGGAGCGCACCTCCGCCAACGTGGCCAGCAACCCCCTCAGTTATGGGCTGGCCTTCAGCGGCGCCATCATCTGGGCCGTTTATTGCAACGTGACAACGAGATTCGCCGACGGCAAGAATGGCGTCGCCCTGTTTTTCATGCTGACCGCGGCGGCTCTGTGGCTCAAATATTTCCTGAGCGCCGAACCTGCATTCGTATTCGCCTGGCCCGCCACGCTGGAACTGCTGGTGACCGGCGGCGCCATGGCGGCAGGCTACGCGCTATGGAACGTGGGAATACTCAAGGGCAACCTGGCCTTGCTGGCCACGGCGTCCTACTTCACTCCGGTGTTTTCGACATTCTTCGCGGCCCTGTGGCTGTCGACCCGACTGACGGCGTCGTTCTGGCAGGGCGTGGCCATGGTTACCGCGGGCTCGCTGCTGTGCTGGGCGGCAACGCGCGGCAAAGCCGCCCGGGGCGGGTAGCCCGGGCGCGTTTTCCGTGCAGGTGGGATTACTCGATCAGCACGGTCTGGGCGACCGCGTATCCAAGAGGAATCAACAAGAGCGAAGCAAACAGGGAACTGACAATCGCCGCCGATATTTTCAGCCAGGGTTCGGACCCTGCGCTTCGTACCGTTTGAATCACCAACGCGACGATACCCACAACCATCAAACAGCTGATAACCACTGCTACGTAAGTCATGTTGTCTCCGTCCTCGCCTGATTAAAGGGATGCGGCTGCCGCTGAGCGGTCTAGATGTTTGTATTGATTGTGCGCCTGTATTTGCGCAATGCACCCTAGGGTTTTCCTGGCGGCGGGCGCGGTCTGTGGCGTTTTTGCCTCGGGGTGTGCAGCATGGATTCCATGTGCGGATGCAGCATTCCGCCGCGTGTTTCCGGCGGCGAGTTTGCGCTACGATGGCGGCGTCGAAACACTCTCCAGGGGCAGGCACATGCCGCAATTGCGCCCAGGCACACGCGCTACATTGCAGGTCAGGCAATTGATGCCGGGGGAGTTCGCCTGGATCATCACCTTGTTTGATCCTGAAACCGGTAATGTGCGCAGCACCAATTACTCGCCCAAGCGCTATGGCAGCCAGGACGAAGCTTCCGCGGCGGGGAAGGCCGCGGTGGTCGAATTCCTGGGTAGCGGGGTCCAGAAAGTCCCTGATCCGCTCAAGGAAGGCAAGAGCAAGGCCTGACACTGCCAGCGCCGCGCATCTCGAAAGCCCTCGCAAGAGGGCTTTTTTTTATTTGCGGACACCGGCTGGGAATGCCGCTTGCTGGTGGCATCGGCGGCGCGCTTGGCGCCATCGAGGAGAACGTCATGTTCCAGTTCATGCATCGAGGACCCGGCGGGGGCGATGAGCCCGCGCCCGACGATCCCGCATTTCCCAACAATCCGCCGGCCGACGATCCGTCGCTGGACCCGAAGCGGCCGCGCAACGATCCCGACGTGATAGATCCCGTGCCGCCGCCACCCAATCCGCGCGCGCCCGGCACGATCGATCTGGCCTGAGCGCTACGCGCAAGGCGCAGAACTTCATTCAAGGAGGCTCTATGCGTTCCATCCTGTTATGGCTGCTTGGCGTGCCCATCCCCATCATCATCCTGCTGGCTCTTTTCTGGCATTGACCCGCGAGGTTTGCATGCCGTGGCAGCGCATCCGCGTGGCTGCGGTGAACCGTGAACAAGGAACCGATCCATGGAAAACACATCTTCATTGAGCCAGCCGCATGTCGGCGGTATTCCTCCCAGGGAGTCCGCCATATCGGCCGTGTCGTGGGCCGCAGTGATCGCCGGCGCGGTGATTGCCGCAGCGCTTTCGTTGGCGCTGTTTGCGGGCGGCACGGGCCTGGGCTTTCTCTCGGTTTCGCCCTGGGAGGGCGAAGGCGCGACGGCGCCCGCAATAGGCATCGGCCTCATCGCGTGGATGTTGGTCACGCAGGTCATTGCCTATGGCATAGGCGGCTATGTCGCGGGGAGGCTGCGGACCAAATGGGTGGACGTGCATTCGGATGAAGTCTATTTCCGCGATACCGCGCACGGCTTCCTGGTGTGGGCGTTGAGCGCGGTCGTCAGCGCGGTGCTGTTGGGCGCATCCATTGCCTCATTGGCTTCGGGCGTGGCGAAGGCGGGCGCTTCGGTGGCGGCCGCGGGGGCGGGCGCGGCGGCGACCGCCGCAGCTTCGGCCGGCGGCGGCGACGGCATGGCGCAGGCGCGCGGCTATTTCACGGACGTGCTGCTGCGTCCGGATCGGCCTGACGCCGGCGGAGACCGCAATGCCGCAAGAGAGGAGGTGGGCCGCATCGTCGCGATGAGCCTGGCGCGCGGCGCCATCACGACTGAGGATCGCGATTACCTCGTCAAGGTGGTGGCCGCGCAAAATGGCGTGGACCCCGCAGTGGCTCAGCGCCGTGTCGAGCAGGCTGTCCAGAGCGCGAAGCAGGCGGCTGACGACGCCAGGCGCAAGGCCAAGGAGGCCGCCGACCAGGCGCGCAAGATTGCGGCCGCCTTTGCGCTGTGGGGATTCGCATCGATGCTGGTCGGCGCGTTCGTGGCCAGTCTGTCGGCGACCTGGGGTGGCCGGCGCCGCGACGCGGTGCGCCTGCCCTAGGTTTTTTGGGTCGGGTCGGCTGCGGCGCTCATGCCCGCGGTCGGCGGATGCGCGAGCAAAGCCGGCCCGCAAAGCAAAAGGCCCTCGCCGAAGCGGGGGCCTTTTAAATTTTGGTGGCGCATCCCTGATTCGAACAGGGGACCTGCGGATTATGATTCCGTCGCTCTAACCGGCTGAGCTAATGCGCCATCTCTTCAATCGCCGCTGTGTTGCAAGCAGTGATCAACGAAGAACGAAATTCTAGCACGAAATTTTTGGCGTGTGCAAGCGGTCTGCAATCAAAATTCCAGCAACCGCTTCATGCGTCGCGCGCCAGCCGGATGCCGGAGAACTGCCAGCGAGCCTCGGGCGGGAAAAAGTTGCGGTAGCTGGGGCGGATGTGGTCCCTGGGCGTGACGCAGGAGCCGCCGCGCAGCACGTACTGGCCGCACATGAACTTGCCGTTGTACTCGCCCACGGCGCCGCTGTCGGGCTTGAATCCGGGATAGGCGTCGTAGGCGCTGGAGGTCCATTCCCAGGCGTCGCCGAACATCTGCACGGGGCCGCCTGAGCCGTTGCGGGCGGGGGCGGGGCGGGTGTCCAGGTGGCCGTTCTCCAGCATGTTGGCGCGTCCGGCCAGGGCGCCTTCGGGCAGCTGGCGGGCGGCATGTTCCCATTCCGCCTCGCGCGGCAGGCGCACGCGGGCCCAGCGAGCATAGGCGTCGGCCTCGAAGTAGCTGATGTGCGTGACCGGAGCCTGCAGTTCCAGCTCCTGCATGCCGCGCAGCGTGAAGATGCGCCAGTCGTCGCGTTGGCCCTCCCAGTAGAGCGGCGCCCGCCAGCCTTCGGCGCAGACGCGGTCCCAGCCCAGCGACAGCCAGAGCTCAGGCCGCTTGTAGCCGCCGTCGCGGATGAAGGCCAGGTATTCGTGCTGCGTCACCAGACGATCGGCCAGGTGGAACGGGGCCAGCAGCACGTCGTGGGCAGGGCCTTCGTTGTCGAAGCCGAAGCCGCGCCCGTCATGGCCGATGCGGGTGATGCCGCCTTCGTAGCGGGTCCAGCCGGCGGGGGTGGACGGCGGCAGCGCGGGCGGGCCAGGCGCGACGTAGGCGGGATTGAGCGGGTTGGCCGACAGCATGTGCTTGAGGTCGGTCAGGATCAGCTCCTGGTGCTGCTGCTCGTGGTTCAGGCCGAGTTCCAGCAGGGCGTCGAAGGCGGGATCGTTGCCGCCCAGGCGCGAGATCAGCTCGTGCATGGCGCCGTCCACGTGCTGGCGGTACTGCTGCACCTCGGCCAGCGCGGGACGCGACAGCAGGCCGCGGCGCGGGCGAGGATGCTTGGCGCCGATGGAGTTGTAGTAGGAGTTGAACAGCATGCGGTACTGAGGATGGAACACCGCATACGGGGGATGGAAACGCGTGAGCAGAAAGGTCTCGAAGAACCAGGTCGTGTGCGCCAGGTGCCACTTGACTGGGCTGCAATCCGGCATGGATTGCACCTGGCAATCCTCGGGACTCAAGGGGGCCGCCAAGGCCGTGCTGGTCGAGCGCACGGCATCGTACCGGTCGTGCTGTCCCGCCTGGCCGGCGGCATACGGTCCGGTGGCGGGGTGAGTCAACAGGCACGCAGGTTCCATGGCGATCCTCCAGTGGCGTCCAGGGGAAGCCCGCCTCAGGCGCGGGCGCTGAAAATCGAGAACCAGCCGCGGGCATCCGACCAGTGCGCGACATCGCGATAGCCGGCGCTTTGCAGCAGGTCGGCAAACGCTTGCGGGGTGAACTTGTAGGAATTCTCTGTGTGGATGCGTTCGCCGGCGCTGAATGCGCGCGTGCCGCCCGGCCAGGCCACGCGCACCGCGCGCTGCGCTTCCAGGTGCATTTCGATGCGCGAACTGGCGCTGTTGAAGAGCGCGACATGGCGCCAGTCGTCCACGTCGAAATCGGCGTTCAGCACCTGGTTGACGTGCCGCAGCAGGTTCAAGTTGAAGGCGGCCGTCAGGTGCAGCGCGTCGTCATACGCAGGTTCCAGCACCTGCTTCGGCTTGACCCGGTCCACGCCGACCAGCAGCCCGCCGCCTTCGCATTGCGTGCGGATCCGCCGCAGCATGGCGTGCGCGTCGTCGGGGCTCAGGTTGCCGATGCTGGAACCGGGATAGAAGAACAGGCGCTGCTGCGCCGGAATGCCGTCGGGCAGGTTCAGCGCGAGGGAGAAGTCCAGCCCGAGCGCGGTGATCTGCAAATCGGGGTAAGAAAGCTGCAGCCGGCGCACTGCCGCCTGCAGGTAATCGGCCGAAATGTCGATGGGCACATAGTGCCGGGGCCGCAGGCTGGGGAAGAGGCGTTCGGCCTTGACGCAATCGCCCGCGCCCAGATCGATCATCGACATCACGGGACCGATGTGGCGCGCAATGTCCGCGCCGTGGCGCTGGAAGATCTCCGCTTCGCAGCGCGTAGGGTAGTACTCCGGCAGCTGGGTGATGGCGGTAAAAAGCGCGGAGCCCAGCGCGTCGTAGAGGAACTTGGGATCGATGCGGGCGGGATGCTCCATCAGTCCGTCGCGCAGTTCGATCTGCTCGGCACTGGGGGGCTGCGGTTGTTGCGCGATGAATTCCGGCGCGGCGGGGGCAAACAGTGCGGAAGGCGAAACCATGCGTTCAGTTCCTTTGCTGCCGCCGGGGCCGACCCAAGGCGAACACGCCCCGAGGCCGGGGCGGCAAGCGCGCGACATGCGCGGCTTCGGGAGGCGCAGTCCAGGCGGTTCTGTCGCATTGCAAAAGCCTATTGTGGCGGTCAGTGCGGGGCCGGTGTCAAGCGCCAAGTCGCTGAATGCAATGGACTTTTACGAATTCGGAAGGGCCTGCCCGAAGATGCCCGGCTGCTGTCAGCGCATTTTCAGCCTATGCCTTAGCCTGAGCTGAAATATCGATTTACGGCTGGTTGCCAAAGCCACTGGCGAAGGGCCGCGGATGCTGGTCACAATGGGGCTGGCCCGTCCGCGAGCGCAGCCGGGAACGCCACATGCTGAACATGCGCCCGGCGGCCGGACGCCACGAGGCCCAACAATCACAAGGAGCGACCATGAATCGAAAGCACCAACGCGCCGAAATGTCCCTGCATCGTGAACGGGTGAGCGACAGTTTCCATGAGCTGCTGGCCGGCACGGAAGACCTGTTGCGTTCGACGGCTTCCTATACGGGCTCCGAGATCGAGGCGGCGCGCACGAGGCTCAAGCGCCAGCTCGCCGACGCGCGCGAGTCGGCGGGAGACTGGGAAGGCGCGGCGCGGGAGCGCGCGCGCCGCGCGACCGCCTACGCCGACGAGTACGTGCATGAGCATGCCTGGAAGTCCGTGGGCGTGGCGGCGCTGGTGGGCGCCTTGCTCGGCTGCTTCCTGGCGTCGGGCGGCCGGCGCTAAGCCAATCCGGACGCCATGAGGCCGTTCGCGGCCGGCGCGGGACTGCTGCGGGGAATATTGCCGTGGCGGCCGCGCGTGCGGCTGGGGGCGTTGTGGCTGGCCTGCGTGGTCATGCTGGCGGCATGCGCCAGCGTGCCCGATGCGCAGGAACGCCGTGCGCGCGCGTCGCAGGCCACGCAGTCCGCCGATGCGGCGCTGGACAGCTATCGCCGCGGGCAGGGCATCGCCTCGGATCCGCAGACCCCCAAGGATGACTTCCTGGCGCGCCATCTTGCCGTCGAACAGGCGGTCAGCGGCGCGCCCCTGGTGGCGGGCAACCGGGTCAGGCTGCTGGCCGACGGCCCCGGCACCTATCGCGCCATGCTGCAGTCCATCGGCCAGGCTCGCCGCTACGTGCACATGGAGACCTACATTTTCGATGACGACGCCGAGGGCGCGCGTTTTGCCGAGGCCTTGATCGCCGCGCGCAATCGCGGCGCCGAGGTGTCCTTGATGGTGGACGCGGTGGGTACGATCAAGACGCCGGATGCGCTGTTCCAGCGCCTGCGCGACGCGGATGTACAGGTGGCGGTATTCAACCCGGTGAACCCGGCGGGCGGGCGCGCGGGCTGGTCGCCGAACCAGCGCAATCATCGCAAGGTGCTGGTGGTGGATGGCAAGGTGGGCTTCCTGGGCGGCATCAATGTCAGCAGCGTCTACGAGTCCTCGCCCGGGTCTGGATCGGGAAGCGGAACCGGGAAGGCCGACGCGCCGGCCTCGGCGGACGCCAAGTCCGCTCCGTGGCGCGACACGCATCTGCGTATCGAGGGGCCCGCCGTCGCGCAACTGGAGCAGGTCATCCGCGCGGGCTGGGAGTCGCAGTCCAAGGAGCCGCTCAAGAGCGGAGACGCGCGCCTGGCGCCGTCCGTGGGCGCGACGAGCGTGCGGATACTGGCCAACCAGCCGGACCGCAGCGACGGCTATGCCGTTTACCTGACACTGATGTCGGCCTTCGAAAGCGCGCAGGAAACCATACACATCACCATGGCGTACTTCGTGCCGGACCCGGCCTTCATCGAAGTCCTGTCGGACGCTGCGCGCCGTGGCGTGGACGTGGCGCTGGTGTTGCCTGGCTTCAGCGATTCATCCCTGGTGTTCCATGCGGGGCGTTCGCATTACACGGATCTGCTGCGCGCCGGCGTGAAAATCTACGAGCGGCGCGACGCGCTGCTGCATGCCAAGACCGCGGTGGTCGACGGCGTTTGGTCCACGGTGGGTTCCAGCAACATGGATTGGCGCAGCTTCGCCTTGAACTATGAGATCAATGCGGTGGTGCTGGGGCCGGAGTTCGCGAGCGACATGGAGGCGCTGTTCCAGCGCGACGTGGCCGATTCGGTGCGGATCACGCCCGAGGCCTGGCAGGCCCGGGGCGTGGATGATCGTTCGATGGAGTTCTTCTCGCGCATGTTCGAGCGCTGGCTGTAGCGTCAGGCGCCCGCCGGCTCAGACCTGCGCGGCCGCCGGAGCGGCGTGGGCGGCGTGTTCTTGCGCCAACGCCGTGGTGATGTCGTGAGTCGGCTGGAAGGAGCTGGCCTGGGCCATCGCCCAGCCCGCGCGGAACACCTGGTGGCGGAACTCGCCGCGCAGCAATTCGCCGGGCGCCAGTTCGGGGAACAGCGCCGACAGCAGCCGGATTTCGCTGGAAGAGATGCGGCGCGCGATGTGGTGCGGACGCAGTTGGCCGGGATGGGTCAGGCCGGCAGCCGCCAGCAGTTCCGCCAGCGCATGCAAGGTGTTGCGATGGAAGTTGGCCACGCGCTGCGCCTTGTCCGGCACCACCAGCGCGCGCTGGCGCAGCGGATCCTGCGTGGTTACGCCCGTGGGGCATTTGCCGGTGTGGCAGGCCTGGGCCTGGATGCAGCCGATGGCGAACATGAAGCCGCGGGCGGCATTGCACCAGTCCGCGCCCATGGCCATCACGCGGGCCATGTCGAAGGCCGTGATGATCTTGCCGGAAGCGCCCAGCTTGATGCGGTCGCGCAGGTTCACGCCGATCAGCGTATTGTGGACCAGGCGCAGCGCTTCGCGCAGCGGCGTGCCGACGTGGTCCACGAATTCAACGGGCGCGGCGCCGGTGCCGCCTTCGGCCCCGTCCACCACGATGAAGTCCGGCGTGATGCCGGTTTCCAGCATGGCCTTGACGATGGCGAACCATTCCCAGGGATGGCCCACGCAGAACTTGAAGCCGACGGGCTTGCCGCCCGACAGCTCGCGCAGGCGCGCCACGAACTTCATCAGGCCGATGGGCGAGTCGAAGGCGGAATGGGAGGCCGGCGAATTACAGTCCTGCCAGGCCACGACGCCGCGCGCTTCGGCGATCTCCGGCGTCACCTTGCCCGCGGGCAGGATGCCGCCGTGGCCGGGCTTGGCGCCTTGCGACAGCTTGATCTCGATCATCTTGACCTGCGGCGTACAGGCATTCTTGACGAAGGCCTCTTCGGAGAATGCGCCGTGTTCGTCGCGGCAGCCGAAATAGCCCGAGCCGATGTTCCAGACCAGGCCGCCGCCCGGCTGGCGATGGTAGCGGCTGATGCCGCCTTCGCCGGTGTCGTGCGCGAAGTTGCCCTGGCGCGCGCCTTCGTTCAGGGCCAGGATGGCATTGGCCGACAGGGCGCCGAAGCTCATGGCCGACACGTTGAACGCGGACATGGAGTAGGGCTGCTTGCAGTCGGGGCCGCCGACGGTGACGCGGAAGTCGGTGTCGGGGATTTGCGACGGCGACATGGAATGGTTGATCCATTCGTAGCGGTCGCCGTAGACGTCTTCCTGAGTGCCGAAGGGGCGCTTGTCGATCTCGCGCTTGGCGCGCTGGTAGACGATGGAGCGCTGCGCCCGTGAGAACGGCGCGGCTTGCGTGTCATCTTCCAGGAAGTACTGGCGGATCTCGGGCCGGATGAACTCGAACAGGAAGCGCAGATTGCCCAGGACGGGATAGTTGCGCCGGATGGCGTGGCGCGTCTGCGCCAGGTCATAGACGCCCAGGGCCGCCAGCAGCGTCAGCGGCACGGCCAGCCACAGCCACAAGGGGGAGCTTGCCGCGGCGAGCGCCGCGGTGACCGCCGCGCCAATCAAGGTCAACAAAAAAGCCGTGTAGCGGCCGAATAACCAGCTCATGTCCATCTCCGTATTTCGGGATGGAGCAACCATACACCAGGAGCCGTGCCCCCGCGCCGGGGGGCGGTCCTGGAATACTGTTTCTCAGCAGCTGGACGCAGGCGGGGTCTTCTCGACCGCCAGGCCGAAGGCGGGACGCAGCCGCACGCCCAGGGCGCTGCCGGCGAAGGCGGCCGGCAGCCACAGCCAGGCGTGCAGGCTGCCCGACAGGATGCCGCTGAAATAGGCGCCGATATTGCAGCCGAAGGCCAAGCGCGAACCATAGCCGAGCAGCAGGCCGCCGATGACCGCGCCGGCCAGCGAGCGGGCCGGCACCTTCCAGACGGGGGCGAACTTGCCGGCGGCGCTGGCCGCGGCCAGCGCGCCCAGCATCAGGCCGATGTCCATCACGGTAGTGACGTCCTGGCGCAGCGGCGCGGCCAGGGACGGCTGCTTGGCCCAGTAGGCCCAGGTGGCGACGTCGCCGCCGACGGCGTCCAGGACCTTGGCGCCCCACAGCGCAAAGGCGGACGTGATGCCCCAGGGGCGGCCGGCCAGCGCCAGCGTGGCGAAATTCAGCGCCACCAGGGCGACGCCGCCCCAGATCAGCGGCCAGGGGCCTTGCAGCAGGGAGCCCGGACGCGCAGTGCGCGAGGCGAACGAGATCACATGGCCGTGGCGGCGTTTCTCCAGCGCGGTCACGGCCCACGCGATCAGCGCGAATACGGCCAGGTTGGCGATCAGCGCGGGCGCCAGGCCCCAGGTCTTGACCAACGAGGTCGGCGCCAGCGCGGGCAGGTTGGACCACCAGCCGAAATTGGCCGTCGCAATGACCGAACCGATGATGAAGAACAGCAGCGTGACCAGCATGCGGGTATTGCCGCCGCCGACCGCGAACAGCGTGCCCGAGGCGCAGCCGCCGCCCAGTTGCATGCCGATGCCGAACAGGAAGGCGCCCAGCAAGACCGAGATGCCCGGGGGCGATACAAAGCCGCTTACCGGCTGGCCGAACAGCGAGCCGGCGGCAAGAAAGGGGAAGAACAGCAGCACGCCCGCGGCCAGCATGAGCATCTGCGCGCGCAGCCCGGCGCCGCGGCGGTCAGACACGAACACGCGCCAGGCCTGCGTGAAGCCGAAGGAGGCGTGGTACAGGGTCACGCCCAGCAGCGCGCCGACCAGCCACAGCGCGCCCTGGCGCCAGCTGACGGTCTGGTGCAGGTACAGGGCGCCCGCCAATACCAGCAGCAAGGCGATCCAGAGCGGCTTGCGGTTGATCTGGATGGGCGGCAGCGCCGAGGAGGGCAAGGGCAGGGTGGTAGCGTTGGTGCTCATGGGCGAGTCCCGGGGATTTGAGGCGTAAGAAAGCAAAACGGGCGCGCGCAGGCACCCGTGAGATGTTGAAAGTCTAAAGCGGCGGGCGTCTGACTCAAAACACTGATTAATGTCTTTTAAATAACTAAAAGTAATATGCGAGCTATTGCAGCCGCCAGGCAAGCGCGGCCAGCGTCAGCAGCAGTACCGGCAGCGTCAGCACGATGCCCACCTTGAAGTAGTAGCCCCAAGTGATGCGCAGGCCCTTGCGCGCCAGCACGTGCAGCCAAAGCAGCGTGGCCAGGCTGCCGATGGGGGTGATCTTGGGGCCCAGGTCGCTGCCGATGATGTTGGCGTAGATCATGGCGTCCTTCACCGCGCCGGTGGCGCTGGTGTCCGCGATCGACAGCGCGCCCACCAGCACGGTGGGCAGGTTGTTCATGATGGACGACAGGAAGGCGGTGATGACGCCCGTGCCCATCGCCGCGCCCCAGACGCCGTATTCCGCGCAGCGGTCCAGCACCTGCGCCAGGTGCGCGGTCAGGCCGGCGTTGCGCAGGCCGTACACCACCAGGTACATACCTAGAGAAAAGACCACGATATGCCACGGCGCTTCGCGCATGATGCGCCGCGTGCCCACGATGTGCTGCCGCCCGGCGATCAGCAGCAGGCCCAGCGCGCCGGTGGCGGCGATGGCGCTGACAGGGATGCCCAGCGGCTCCAGGATGAAGAAGCCGGCCAGCAGCAGCGCCAGCACGACCCAGCCCGCGCGGAACGTGGTGAGGTCGCGGATCGCGGAGGCGGGCGCGGGCAGCTGGCTCACGTCATAGCGCGGCGGGATGCTGCGGTGGAAGAACAGCAGCAGCACCGCCAGCGTGGATGCCACGGCCACGAGGTTCACCGGCAGCATGACCGAGGCGTACTCGCCGAAACCGATATTGAAGAAGTCCGCCGAGACGATGTTGACCAGATTGGACACGATCAGCGCGATGCTGCCCGTATCCGCGATGAAGCCCGCCGCCATCACGAAGGCCAGCGAAGCGCCGGGGCCGAAGCCCAGCGCCACCAGCATTTCCATGACGATGGGCGTGAGGATCAGCGCCGCGCCATCGTTGGCGAACAGCGCGGAAACCGCCGCGCCCAGCAGCACGATCAGAACGAACAGCAGCCGGCCCCGGCCGCCGCCCCAGCGCGCCACGTGCAGCGCCGACCATTCGAAGAAACCGGCCTCGTCCAGGATCAGGCTGGTGACGATGATGGCGATGAAGGTGGCGGTGGCGTTCCAGACGATGCGCCAGACGTCGGCGATGTCGGCCAGGTGGACCACGCCCGTGGCCAGCGCGAGCGCCGCGCCCAGCACGGCGCTCCAGCCTATCGACAGGCCCTTGGGCTGCCAGATGACCAGCGTGATGGTGAGAACGAATATGGCTGAGGCAAGCAACATGGGGCAGGGCGGGTCAGGCGATGGGATGGGCGCTGATCCAGGCAACCAGCAGGCTGACGGTCAGTACCGACGCGACAGTGGAAACCAGGATGGCGCGCGAGGTGACGCGGGCGTCGCGGCCGTACATCTGGGCCAGCATGAACGGGCCTGTGCCGATGGGCAGCGCGCTCATCAGCACGGCGGTCCAGGCCCAGACCGGCGGCATGGTGAAGACGTAGAAGGCCAGCAAGGCGGTGACGGCAGGCTGCAGCAGCAGCTTGCCGGTGACCAGGCGCATCACGCCGGGCCCGGAGCTGGAGGTTTCGGTCTGCGCCAGGAACAGGCCTATCGTGACCAGCGCGCAGGGGCTGGCCGATGCGCCCAGCAAGGCGACGTAGCGGTCCACGCCTTCAGGTAGCGCGATGCCGGTAAAGGACCAGGTCAGCCCCAGCAACGGCGCGGCCAGCAGCGGATTGCGCAGCAGCGCGCGCCCGACCTTGAGCAGTGTCGCGGACAGGCTGGGCGCCTGCTGGCGGTCGAACTCGATCAGCGCGATGGCGAAGCCGAACAGCACGCTGGCCGTGAGCAGGGTGGTGAAGGTGGCCGGCGCCATGCTTTCGGCGCCGAGCAGTGCCAGGCATAGCGGGATTCCCATATAGCCGGCGTTGGCGTAGGACGCGGCCAGGCCCTGGATGCTGCGGTCGGTAAGTGCGCCTTGCGTGCGCCGGGCGCCCAGGAACGAGGCCAGGAACGTGATGGCAATGCCGCCCGCGAAGGCGCCCAGGAATCCCCAGTGCGCCGCGCCCGCCAGGTCCACCTGGGTCATGGCGCGGAACAGCAGCGCCGGCAGGGAAAGGTAAACGACGTAGCGGTTCAGTGCGTCGGTGGCGCCGGAGCCCAGGATGCGCCAGCGGGCGGCGAGCCAGCCGGTCAGGATCAGCGCGAAGACCGGCAGGGCGGAGGTGATGACGGCGTTCATGAAGGGAAACCTGGAGGGGCGCTCATTCTACTTGGCGGCCGAGCGTCCGGTGCGCGTCACCAGCAGGATGCCAAGCGCCGCCAAAGCCATGCCCGGCCAGGCCAGCGGGGGTATGGGTTCGTCCAGGATCAGCAGTGCGATGACGGCGGTGCAGGGCGGAACCAGGAAGAACAGCGCGGACACGCGCGAGGCTTCGCCGTACCGGACCATGGTCAGCAGCAAGGTGATGGCCACCAGCGAATTGCCCACGACCAGGTAGGCCAGCGAGGCCAGCAAGGGGCCGGTCCATTCAACGTGCATGGGTTCCAGCCAGAACGCCAGCGGCGCGCTGACGATCAGCCCGACCGAGTACTGCACCATATTGGACGTGACCGGGTGCGTCTGCACGCCAAAGCGTTTTTCATACAGCGTGCCGCCGGTGATGCAGAGCAGGGCGCTGATGGCGAATATCAGGCCCAGCGGCGAGACCACGTCGATCGAGGCCTTGGCGATGATGACCAGCGCTGCGCCCGATACACCCAGGGCCAAGCCTGCCCAGCGGCGGGCATCGACTTTCTCCTGCGCGATCGCCGGCGCCAGCAGGCCGATCAGGATGGGCTGCAGCGACGTGATCAGCGCCACGCCGCCGGCCGACATGCCTTGCTTGAGCGACAGGTAGGTAAAGCAGAAGTAGCCTGCCTGCAGCAGCAGGCCGACCATCGCCAGATGGGCCCAGGCGCTGGCGCCGCGTGGCAGCGGCGGGCGCAACAGCAACAGGAAGGGCGCAAGAATCAGCACGACGCAGGCATAGCGCAGCGCCAGGAAAGTCATGGGATCGGCATAGGCCAGCCCCACTTTGAGCACGACGAAACCACTGGACCAGAGAAGCAGGAAAAGCGCGGGAGCGGCTTTCAACCAGGCGGGGGGAGCGGCAGGCGGCATGTGGCGGAACATGGACGACGTGGGCAAGCCGCGATCGTACCCCTTTTGGCCATTCTTCATCCCTGCCAAAATGCGGCGTAGGATTCTTTTATTCATTGCTGCACACGAGGGATGGACATGTCGACCAACAAACAAGCTACGGTGCGTATCGCCCTGGGAACCTGGGACCGCCTGCGCGATGACGCGTATTCGGTGCGCCACGAGGTGTTCGTCGTCGAACAGAAAGTGCCGCCCGAGGTCGAGCTGGACGATGACGACGCGGTGTCGGTGCATGCCGTGGCCTATGGCCCGGACGGCACGCCGATGGGCACGGGCCGCTTGCTGCCCGATGGCCATATCGGCCGCATGGCGGTTCACAAGAAGGCCCGCGGCATGGGCGTGGGCAGCCAGTTGCTGGATGCGCTGATCGAGCAGGGCCATGGCGATGGCCACCGCATGCTGGTGCTGCACGCGCAGACGCATGCGGCGGGCTTTTACCAGGCGCACGGATTCAGCGTGGAAGGCGAGGAATTCGTCGAGGCAGGGATTCCGCACGTGGTCATGACGCGCGTCTTGAAATAAGGCGAGGGTGTCCGGCTCGCGGCGTATGCGGGCCGGACAAAGAAAAAACCCCGATACGCTTACGCGTTCGGGGTTTTTTTGGCGCATCACGCAGGTACCTCGTGATGTAATAATTGGTGCCCAGGAGAGGACTCGAACCTCCACACCTTGCGGCACATGGACCTGAACCATGCGCGTCTACCAATTCCGCCACCTGGGCGCTGATGCTTTACTTGTCGCTTCGCTTTCGCGTTGTTTCTTGTTCAGCAGCAGAGGAATGAGATTATGCACACTTTTTTGGAAGTGTGCAAGTCGTGTGGCTTTTTTTTCATATTTTTTTGCTGCCGGGCCGCTTTCGAACTTTCGATATAGTGTCGCCCCATGTCTCGTACCGTCTGCACGCGTTGTCTGCGTCCTCGATCGCACTGCTTGTGCGCACTGATTCCCTCGATTTCCTGCCGCACTCAGGTAGTGGTGTTGCAGCATCCCAGCGAAGCGCGCCACGCCTTGAACACGGCCAGGCTGGCCGTGCTTGGATTGGCGGGAGCGCGTCGCGTCGTCGGCGAATATTTTTCGGAGAGTGATTGGGCGCTGCCCGGCCATCTGCCGCGCTTGCTGTTTCCCGGCGAAGGCGCCGAGGTGTTGACGCCGGGCTATGGGCGGGACCTTGGCGCGCCGATCAGATTGATCGTGCCCGACGGCACCTGGGGGCACGCGCGCAAGCTGCTGCATATCAATCCCGGGCTTGCCGCCTTGCCGCGCGTGATGTTGCCTCCCGGCCTGTCCACGCGCTATCGCGTGCGCCATGCCGACGTGGCGGGCGCGCTCTCCACGATAGAGGCCGTGACGCATGCCTTGAATGCGATCGAGGCGCCGATGAATTTCGATGCCTTGCTGCGGCCCTTCGAAGCCTTGATCGACGGGCAGATCGAAGGCATGGGCGCCGACCTTTATGCGCGGCATCATTTGAACCGCAAGGTGCCCTGGCGTTGAGGAAAGGGTGGCAGGGGTAAAAAGCAAAAGCCCCGGAAATCTTGCGATTTCCGGGGCTTTTTAGCCTTTGCATCAAGACCGCCTTGCAGTGTCTTGATTAAAAATTCCGTGGTGCCCAGGAGAGGACTCGAACCTCCACACCTTGCGGCACATGGACCTGAACCATGCGCGTCTACCAATTCCGCCACCTGGGCACTGAGAGATACTGTCAGAACTATGTGATACGCTGCCGCCCTAGTTGCATCGCTTCAGTTAAAACACATTAACTAAAACATGCTTCCAGAGTGCAGTTGGTTCTACAATGGGATCTTTAAGCAACTTGCTTCCAAACCCGGGTTTTGAACTTTGTTTTGCTTTGTTAAGTAAACTAAGTTCCGAACCCTTCCAACCTTTTTCTGCTTCAGTGTTCAGCCTTGGGCGAACCACAGAAGCTGCGCATTATATACGGAAATTTTAGCTTTGGCAAAACGATCGAATAACGAATCGAATAACAACAGATCAACACCCTTGCCCGAAGCGCCGCCGGACTTCGATCCTGATGTCCCGTCCCGTGAAGCCATCCTGAAAGCGCTGCGTGCCGCGGGCTCGCCGCTGTCTCCGGTGGAGCTGGCCGAACGCATGGGCGTCGAGCGCGCTGCGACGATGGTGGGGTTTGAGCGCCGCCTGGGCGCGATGGAGCGCGACGGGCAATTGATGCCCAACCGCAAGGGCGTGCTGCTGCTGGCGACCAAGCTGGACTTCGTCGCCGGCAAGGTGCTGGGTCACCGCGACGGCTTCGGCTTCCTGCTGCGCGACGATGGCGGCCCGGACCTGTTCCTGTCGCCGCGCGAAATGCTCAAGGTGCTGCATGGCGACCGCGTGCTGGTCAAGCCCACGGGCGAATACCGCGGCAAGCCTGAAGGCACCATTGTCGAAGTCATCGAACGCCGCACCAATAAATTGGTGGGCCGCTTCCTGCATGAGCACGGCCTGTCCATCGTCGTGCCCGAGGACCAGCGCATCAAACACGACATCCTGATTCCTCCCAGCGACACCAATGGCGCCCAACATGGGCAGGTGGTCGCGGTGGAAATCATGGAACAACCGACGCGCCACACGCAGCCGCTGGGCCGCGTGGCCGAGGTGCTGGGCGAGATCGACGACCCCGGCATGGAAATCGAGATCGCGGTGCGCAAGTTCGACGTGCCCGTCGAATTCTCGGAAGCTGCCCGCAAGCAGGCCGCGCGCCTGCCGGACGTGGTCCGCAAGGCCGACCTCAAGGATCGCGTGGACCTGCGCGACGTGCCGCTGATCACCATCGACGGCGAAGATGCGCGCGACTTCGACGACGCGGTGTACTGCGAGCCCGTGGAATTGGGCACTGGCCAGCGCAAGCGCCCGGGCTGGCGACTGCTGGTGGCCATTGCCGACGTCAGCCACTATGTGCGTCCGGGCGATGCGCTGGACGACGACGCGGTCGAGCGCGGCACCAGCGTGTACTTCCCGCGCCGGGTAATTCCGATGCTGCCGGAATCGCTCTCCAACGGCTTGTGCTCGCTGAACCCGGATGTCGACCGCCTGGTGCTGGTCTGCGACATGGTCATTCCCGCCAGCGGCGCCAAGGCCGGCACGGTCACGGCCTACCAGTTCTACAACGCGGTCATGCATTCGCATGCGCGCACCACCTATACCAATATCTGGGCCGCCTTGCAGCAGCCTGGCGGCCCCGCCGCGCATGCCATGCGCAGCGTCATGCCGCAGGTCCAGCACCTGTATGAGCTTTATCAGCTGCTGGCCCAGGGGCGCAAGAAGCGTGGCGCCATTGACTTCGACACGGTCGAGACCAAGATCGTCTGCAACGAGCTGGGACGCATCGAGCAGATCGTGCCGTCGGTGCGCAACGATGCCCACAAGCTGATCGAGGAATGCATGCTGGCCGCCAACACCTGCGCGGCCGATTTCATGACCCGCAGCAAGCATCCCGGCCTGTACCGCATCCACGAAGGGCCCACTCCCGAACGTCTGCAATCGCTGCGCGAATTCCTGCGCACGATGGGCCTGTCGCTGGGCGGCGGCGAAACGCCCACGGCCAAGGACTATGGCGATTTCCTGGATTCGGTGCGCGGCCGTCCCGACTACCAGCTGCTGCAGACCATGTGCCTGCGCTCCATGCAGCAGGCGGTCTACAGCCCCGACAACATGGGCCACTTCGGTCTGTCCTATCCCGGCTACAGCCATTTCACGTCGCCCATCCGCCGCTATCCCGACCTGCTGACGCATCGCGTCATCAAGGCGCTGCTGGCCGGCCAACGCTACGTGCCCAGCCTGGAAGACCAGCCTGTGGTGATAGGCCGTACGCAGCGCGAGCACGAACATGCCATCTGGGAAAAGATGGGCTTGCTCCTGTCCGCCAGCGAGCGCCGCGCCGACGAGGCCTCGCGCGACGTCGAGGCCTGGCTCAAGTGCTGGTTCGTCAAGGAGCGCGTGGGCGAGGACTTCAGCGGCACGGTCACCGGCGTCGCCAGTTTCGGCATCTTCGTCACGCTGGACACCCTGCATGTCGAGGGGCTGGTGCACGTTTCCGAACTGGGCGGCGAGTACTTCCAGTTCAACGACGCCCTGCACGAGTTGCGTGGCGAACGCACCGGCATGCGCTACCGCCTGACCGACAAGGTACAGGTGCAGGTATCGCGTGTGGACCTGGAAGCGCGCCGCATCGAGTTCCGCCTGGTACAGGGCACGAGCTTCGATGCCTTGCGCAAGGCATCGGCCCGCGGACCAGATGAGCCTTCCCGCCGCGTGAAGAAGGCGGCTTCGCCCAAGCCTGCCGCGCTGAAGGGACAGACCGCGAAGGAGCGGCGCGCCGAGGCCAAGAAGGCCAGCAAGCCGCCCCGTGCGCCCAAGGCGTCCAAGCGCGCCGCGCCGGCCAAGAAGGCCGCTCACAAGCGCCACTGAGCTTCCCTTATGGCCAAGCCGTCGTTGGGCGGTCAGGCCATAAGGGGTAACATTGCATCCATGCCCGGTTTGGTCCGGTGACCCGCCCCGCTCTGGGGCGGGTATTCGTTTATCTAAAGGTATTGCATTTATGGCGTCGACCCAAGTTCTGGCCGGGTTTCACGCGGTTGTCGCGCGGCTGCGCCACGCGCCCGACTCGATCAAGGAAATCTATGTGGAGGCGTCGCGCCGCGACAAGCGGATGCAGACGTTCATCGAACAGGCCGAAAAGGCGGGCTGCCGCCTGCATCCGGTTCCCATGGAGCGCCTGGACGGCCTGTCGCGCGGCACGCGCCACCAGGGCGTGGTCGCGTTGGCCGAAGAGCGCCAGCTGGCGGTGGATGTGGATGAGGTGCTCGACGTCATCGAGGGCCCGCCGCTGCTGCTGATTCTTGATGGCGTGACCGATCCGCACAATCTGGGCGCCTGCCTGCGCACCGCCGACGCGGCGGGCGTGCACGCGGTCATCGCGCCGCGCGACCGGGCCGTCGGCCTGAACGCGACCGTGCAGCGGGTGGCGTGCGGCGCCGCCGACACCGTGCCCTATCTGATGGTGACCAATCTGGCGCGCACCATGCGCAGCCTGAAGGACCGCGGCGTGTGGCTGGTGGGCACCGACGATCAGGCAACCGACAGCATGCACCAGATCGATGCGCGCCAACCCATGGCCTGGGTCATGGGCGCGGAAGGCGAGGGCATGCGCCGCCTGACCCGGGAAACCTGCGACCAGCTGGTGAACATCCCCATGCTGGGTTCGGTGGAAAGCCTGAACGTCAGCGTGGCCAGTGCAGTCTGCCTGTACGAAACCGTGCGCCAGCGCCGCGCCTGATCTGCTCCGATTGCCTATTCCTGTCTTGTAGACCATTTTTTCTTCGCGTCAGCCCATCATGCACCAGAACGGCTTTACCACCACGATCCTCCATTCCGACCGCAAGCAATCCGTCGAGCACGGAGCGGTGCACAAGCCCATGCATCCGTCCTCGGAGTTCGCCTACGAAGACGCGCGCGAGCTGGCCGCGGTGTTCCAGGGCAAGGCGGGCTTCACCTACGCGCGTCAGGGCACGCCCACCACCACCGCGCTGGAAGCCAAGGTCAACCAGATGGAAGGCGGCAAGGGCACGGTCAGCTTCGCGACCGGCATGGCCGCGCTGGCCGCCATCTTCACGACGCTGTTGCGCCGCGGCGATCACCTGGTGTCCAGCCAGTTCGTGTTCGGCAATACCAACAGCCTGTTCGGCACGCTGCTGGAACTGGGCGTGGAAATCACCTTCGTGGACGCCACGGATTCCTCGCAGGTGCGCGCCGCAATCCAGCCCAATACCCGCATGGTGTTCACCGAGACCATTGCCAACCCGGGTACGCAAGTTGCTGACCTGGCCGTGATCGGCGAGATCTGCCGCGAAAAAGGCCTGGTCTACGTGGTCGACAACACGCTGACCTCGCCCTGGATGTTCCGCCCGGCGTCGGTCGGGGCCTCGCTGGTGATGAATTCGCTGTCGAAGTACATCGGCGGCCATGGCAATGCGCTGGGCGGCGCCGTGACGGACACCGGCCTGTACGACTGGTCGGGCTATGCCAACATCTACGATGCCTACCGCAAGGGACCGTCCACCAGCTGGGGGCTCACGCAGATCAAGAAGAAGGGTCTGCGCGACATGGGCGGCACGCTGGCGGCCGAGCCCGCGCACCGCATCGCGGTGGGCGCCGAGACCCTGGCCCTGCGCATGGCCAAGCATTGCGCCAATGCGCTGGCGCTGGCGCGATTCCTCGAAGAGCACCCCGGCGTGGCCAAGGTGCACTATCCCGGCCTGGCCAGCCATCCGCAGCACGCGCGCGCGGCGGCTCTGTTCGGTTCGCGTTTTGGCGGCCTGCTGGGCGTCGAGCTGGCCGATGGCGTGGATTGCTTCGATTTCCTGAACCGCTTGCGCGTGGTCCTCATGGCGACCCATCTGGGCGATACTCGCAGCCTGGCGCTGCCCGCCGCCCACACCATCTATTACGAGATGGGGGCAGAGCGCCGCAAGCAGATGGGCATCGCGGACAGCCTCATCCGCGTGTCGGTGGGCATCGAGGACGAGGCCGATCTGCTGTTTGATTTCGATCAGGCGCTCAACGGTTGCCTGCAGGGATAATGCGGCACGCGCGCGGCTCGCGGTCGCGCGCGCCCGCGCCCGCAACGCAATCGGAATAGGTCCATGCTCATACAGATAGCAGAAGTTTTTACGCCGGAAGAAGCGGCCGAGATCCGGCGCCGCCTGGACGCGGCCGATTGGGTGGATGGCAAGGTCACTGCCGGCTACCAGTCTGCCGAAGTGAAGCGCAATCGCCAGTTGCCGGAGCAGCATCCCCTGGCGCAGGAACTGGGCAACCTGATCCTGCAGCGCCTGGCGGGCAACAACCTGTTCATGTCGGCGGCGTTGCCGCGCAAGATCTTCCCGCCCTTGTTCAATCGCTATGAGGGCGGAGAGGCCTTTGGCTATCACGTGGACAATGCGGTGCGCGGCATCGCCGGCACGGCCGAGCGCGTGCGCACCGATCTGTCCGCCACGCTGTTCTTCTCCGAGCCCGACTCCTACGATGGCGGCGAGCTGGTCATTGACGATACCTACGGCCCGCGCGCGGTGAAGCTGCCGGCGGGGCACATGGTGCTGTATCCGGGCACCAGCCTGCACAAGGTCAATCCGGTGACGCGCGGCGCGCGCGTGTCGTCCTTCTTCTGGATGCAGAGCCTGGTGCGCGAAGACAGCCAGCGCGCGCTGCTGCTGGACATGGACGTGGCCATACAGCGCTTGAATCAGGATGCCGCGGGCCATCCTTCCATCGTGCAGCTCACCGGCATTTATCACAATTTGCTGCGCCGATGGGCCGATGTCTGACGCATGTTAAGGATCGTGTTCGGGGGTGTCGCGCAAACCCCGAAATGCGTGTTTCTGTTTATTGCGAAAACGTCTAAAAGCTAGTATTGGCGCGGGTTGTGGTGAGGTTTTCGCTTGACAGCCGCGTCACGCCAAGGCCTAATACACGTCTGCGTCGCTGATGATTTGAAGGCAATTTGCCATTGAATCTAGGCGGCGCAGCAGTTTAAAAGTTGTGCTTCGCAGCGCAAGAAAAAAGTTTATCCACTGTCTGTTCGTCGTTTGTCGGGTCCTGCGTCTTCAGCGGCGTCCAATCATGACGGCCATGAACTGCACTACCGACAGACTCCATACCTTGTGAGGGGTACACCTGAATGAACAAAACCGAACTCATCGATCACATCGCCAGCAAGGCCGACATCTCGAAGGCTGCCGCTGGTCGCTCGCTCGACGCCCTGATCGGTGCCGTCAAGACCACCCTGAAGAAGGGCGGTACGGTTACGTTGGTTGGCTTTGGCACGTTCGCTGTGTCGGCTCGCGCCGCGCGCACCGGTCGTAATCCGCGCACCGGCGAAACCATCAAGATCAAGAAGGCCAAGGTGCCGAAGTTCCGTCCGGGCAAGGCCCTGAAGGATGCCGTCAACTGATAGGCGGCGGGCAGGTCGCAGGCGTTGGCGCCGAGCGATTTGCCGACAAGTGCGCGGTCCGGTATACTCCGGCCCGCGTATTGCTTTTGAGTGCCCCGGTTGGCAGTTGCTTGTACGGATTTTTCGCGAATTTCGTCTTGAGGCTGCATCAGAAAGGGTGCTTAGCTCAGTTGGTAGAGCGGCGCCCTTACAAGGCGTAGGTCACAGGTTCGACCCCTGTAGCACCCACCAAAAGCACTGCACATGCAAAACCCGCACACTTCACGGTGGCGGGTTTTTTGTTGCCTGGTCGCATGGCGCGCAGCACGAGTTCGTTGGGCGGCGTGCTCGCGTGACGCGCGCTGTGCGGTAGGCGATGTCTACGCGCGCCGCTTCTCATTGCTTCCGTCGGAACTTACCGGGATCTTCCTGTCGTCCTAGTCTTGCCCATCCTGCGGGAAGCGGGGCCGGTTCAGATGAAATAGGACGTGCGAATCATTCGCATTTAAGATATTATCGTGGGCTTGTACCGGTCAGCCGGCGTCGCCATTGCGTGCGCGTCTTTCCTGGCTGGCCGGATAAGTCAATGTACCCCTGGCTGATTCATGCCTAGTCTTCAACCCGGTTGGAATTCTTCTTCGCGCTCTTCATTCGGTATACGCGCAGGCGCCGGCCTGACGGTCCTGGCGTTGCATGCGGCGGTGATCGGCGCCATCTTCATGGCACCCGAGAACCGTCCTGAACTCGAGGAACCCGAGGCCATCATGGTGAGCGTGGTGGATGCGCCCGTACCCCAGATCGCCAAGGCCGAACCCACGCCCGAAGTGCCGCAGCCCGTGACGGAAACTCCGCCCGAGCCGCAGCCCGAGGTTGAACCCGAACCCGAGCCGGAACCCGAGCTCAAGCCCGAGCCGGAACCAGAACCCGAACCCGAGCCAGTGGTTGAAAAACCGCCGATGCCGGCGCCCAAGCCGAAACCCAAGCCCAAGCCGCCACCCAAGCCCAAACCGCAACCCAAGCAGGAAGCCAAGGTCGAGCCCAAACCGGAAACGCCGCCTCAGCAGACGCCGCCCAGCGGTGCGCCCGAGGGCACGCAGGCGCCTCAGGGGCCGCAGCAAGGGCCGCCGCCGGACCAACCGGTGCTGGTTTCCAGCATCGAGTTCCAGGGAGCACGCCCCATGCCCAATTATCCGATGGCTTCGCGCCGGATGCGGGAGGAGGGCCGGGTGCTGGTGTTGGTCGAGATCAATACCCAGGGGCTGGTCGAGCGGGCAAGCATCGACACGTCGTCGGGCTTCCCGCGCCTGGATGAAGCCGCGCTGGCCGCCGCCCGCAAGGGCCGTTTCAAACCGTATACCCGTAACGGCGTGGCCTATCCCGCCAAAGCCAAAATTCCGTTCGATTTCGTAATGAGGAACTGAGATGTCCAACGCACTGCATAGCGCTACCCTGGTGGCGCAGGCGACCACCAGCCCGGCTGCGCCGGCTGCCGCCGCTGCGCCTGCCGCAGCTGCGGCCGCGCCCGCAGCCCAACAAGCCGCCTCGACCGTGGGCGCCGCGGCCCAGCAAGCAGCCGGCGCCGTCCAGCAGTCGGCCGACGCGCTGCACGGCGCCGCCGCTGCGCTGCCCACGCTTCCCGCAGCGCCGGCTTCCGCCGCCGTTCCCGACATGGGCTTCCTGCACTTCGTCGCGCAGAGCGACTTCGTCGGCAAGAGCCTGTTCATCATCCTGATCCTGATGTCGCTGGTGACCTGGTACCTGATCCTGGTCAAGGTGGTCAGCAACGTCAGCATGCGCAAGCGTTCGGCCGACTTCCTGAACAAGTTCTGGAACGCCAGCTCGCTTGAGCAGGTGGAAAACGAGATCGTTACCCACGGCGCGCGCGATCCGTTCTCGCACCTGGCCAGCCATGCCATGCACGCGCAGGCGCACCACAACAAGTTCGGTGCCACCAAGCTGGAAGAGTCGGGCAGCAACTCCGATTTCGTCACGCGCACCATGCGCAAGGTGATCGACGAGGAAACCGCCAAGCTGGAAAACGGCCTGACCGTGCTGGCTTCGGTGGGTTCGACGGCGCCTTTCGTGGGCCTGTTCGGCACCGTCTGGGGCGTGTACCATGCCTTGGTCGGCATCGGCCTGTCCGACGGCGTGACTATCAACCGCATTGCCGGTCCGGTGGGCGAAGCGCTGATCATGACGGGCCTGGGCCTGGCGGTCGCCATTCCCGCGGTGCTGGCCTACAACACCTTCGTGCGCAACAACCGCGTGTTCCTGTCGCGCCTGGATGCCTTTGCGCATGACCTGTTCGCGTTCCTGACCACCGGCCAGCAAGTGGCGCTGTCCGACGGCAAGGTGCGCGCCCTGCGCCGCCAGAACGGTAGCGGCGCCGCTGCTCAACGCGGGAGCGAATAATGGCCTTTGGCAGCTTCGAGGGCAAAGGATCTGGAAGCCATACGGTTTCCGAGATCAACATGGTGCCCCTGATCGACGTGATGCTGGTGCTGCTGGTGATCTTCATCATCACCGCGCCGCTGCTGGCGCACTCGATCAAGATCAACATGCCCCAGGTGGCCGCCGAGCAGATCGAGGAAGAACCCAAGACCGTCGATCTGGCCATCGATGCCAGCGGCGCCTTGTTCTGGGACGAGAAGCCGGTCAACATCGACGACCTGCCCAACCGCTTCAAGTCGATCGCCGGCACCAAGCCGCAACCCGAGATCCGCATCCGCGCGGATCAGAACACCCGCTACGAAACGCTGGCCAAGGTCATGGCCTCGGCGCGCCGTTCGGGCATGACCCGTATCGGGTTCGTTACGACGCCTCCTTCGGGTGGCGCCGCCGCGGGCGCGGCAGCCCCCGCCGCGCCTGGAGCCGCCCCGGCTCCGTCCGCGCCTTGAACGGATCCCGGCATCGGGGCGCAATTCGCGCCCCGTTCTTGCCGGGATCGCGCTAGAATCGCGGCATGCGAGTTCTGGTAATCGAAGACGACACCACCCTGGGCCACGCGCTCCAGGAATTTCTGGCCGACCAAGGCTATGCGGTCGACTGGCTGACCGATGGCGACCGGGTTCTGGGCGCCCTCGCGGGTCAGCCCTACGACCTGATGCTGCTCGACCTCAATCTTCCAGGTATGAGCGGGCTGGACGTGCTGCGTCAATTGCGCCAGGACGGCAACCAGGTCCCCGTGCTGATCCTCACCGCCCGCGATGGCATCGAGGATCGCGTCGCCGGCCTGGACGCCGGGGCCGACGATTACGTCACCAAACCTTTTGAACTGCCCGAGCTGGCGGCGCGCGTGCGCGCCTTCGGCCGGCGCCGCGCCGGCCAGGCCCAGCCCCTGATCGAGGTTGGTCCGCTGGTGTTCGATACCGTCGGCCGCGAAGTCCGCGCCAATGGCCAGCGGCTGTCGCTGTCGGTGCGCGAGCTCTCGGTGCTGGAAATGCTGATGGCCCGAGTCGGCCGCGTCGTGACCAAGCGCCAGATCGTGAACTCGCTTTCGGCCTGGGACGCCGATTTCAGCGAAAACGCCGTCGAAGTCTATGTGTACCGCCTGCGCAAGCGCCTGGAAGGCACGGGCGCCAGCATCCAGACGGTGCGTGGCTTTGGCTACATGCTGGATGTGGAAACGGCCTGACGGGCCCGCCGCGGCCGGTTTGCGCTGGCCGAGCGCATCCAAACGCCTAGGCGAGGGCATTGCGTCATGATGCAGGAACGCACTCCTACCGCTTCCCCGGTTTCACGCCCCTTACTCCCCTCCCGTTCGCTCGCGCGGCATCTGGTGATCCGCCTGATGCCGCCGATCCTGCTGCTGGTCCTGCTGGACCTGGCGGCCACCTGGGTCATCACGCACAAGATCGACATGTCGCTCTGGATGCTGGAAGATTTCTTCTGGCTGATGGTGGTGGGGCAGGTCGCGCTGATCGCGCTGTTCACCTGGGTGGTGGTGCAGGGCGTGCGCTCCGGGCTGCGTTCGGTCAATCATCTGTCCGAAGAGATCAGGCAGCGCTCCATCGATGACATGCAGCCGCTGGAAGTGGCCGGCGTCCCGATCGAAATCGAGCCCCTGGTCACCCACACCAATGATCTGCTGCTGCGCCTGGACGCCTCGCTGGCGGCGCAGCGCCGCTTCATCGGCCATGCCGCGCACCAGCTGCGCACGCCGCTTTCCGGCCTGCGTCTGGAATCCGAGCTGATGCTGGCGCGCCCCTTGCCGGACGACGTGCGGGCGCGCGCGGAACGGATCAAGGCGGTCAGCGACCGCATGATCCGCCTGGGGCAGCAATTGCTGGTCCTGGCGCGCGCCGACCCCAATGCGCGCCCGCAAGACAGTTTCGTGCGCGTCGACCTGTGCGAATGGGTGCGGGCGAATGGCGCTGAATGGTTTCCGCGGGTGCGCGAGGCGCGCTATGAACTGGACCTGGTCGCGCCCGACGCGCCCATCTGGATCGACGCCGATCCGCTGTTGCTGGCGGAACTGCTGGGCAACCTCATCGACAACGCGTTGCGCTACGGCAATGAGACCGGCCGTATTACGCTGATCGTCGGCGCCAATCCGCCGTCGCTGACGGTGGAAGACGATGGGCCGGGTATTTCCCCCGACGAGCGCGAACGCGTGTTCGAAGCCTTCTACCGGTCACCGACGGCCACTGCCGGCGGTTCCGGCCTGGGACTGGCCATCGTGCGCGAGATCGCGCATGCGCACGGCGCCTGGTGGAAGCTCACCAGCCGCCCGGACTTTGCAGGAACACGGCTGTCCGTCGTGTTTCCCGGCCCCCGCAAGGGAGCCCAACTCACTCGTCAAGAACCTACATCATGAGCCAGGGCTCGGTCAGCGTTCCTTCCTCGTCCAACGGGCAAGCACTGGGCGGACATGCGCCGTCGTCGCGGGCGGCCCTCATCCTGGGGGCGCTAGGCGTGGTGTACGGCGATATCGGCACCAGTCCCCTGTACACGTTGCGGGCCTGTCTGACGGGCCTGAGCGTGCACACCGACCTTGAGCCGGCCCACCTGCTGGGCGTGCTGTCCATCCTGTTCTGGATGCTGATGGTGGTGGTGTCGTTCAAATACGTGATGCTGGTGCTGCGCGCGGACAACCGCGGCGAGGGCGGCACGCTGGCCCTGCTGGAACTGGCGGTGCGGGCGCGCGAGGGCAAGCTGCGCTGGGTACTTATTGTGCTGGGCATCTTCGGCGCGGCGCTGTTCTACGGCGATAGCATGATCACGCCGGCGATTTCGGTGCTGTCGGCGCTGGAGGGCATAAGCATCGTGTCGCACCAACTGGACGCCTGGGTCGTGCCGTTGTCGCTGGTGGTACTGGTCGCCCTGTTCGCGATCCAGTCGCATGGCACGGGCGCCATGGGCAAGCTGTTCGGGCCGGTCATGCTGCTGTGGTTCGGCACGCTGGCCGCGCTGGGCGGCTGGCAGGTCTGGCAGACGCCGGAAGTGCTGCGTGCGCTGAACCCGATGTGGGGCCTGCGCTTCATTGTCGAGTTTCCCTGGATCAGCTTCGTGCTGCTGGGGGCAGTGGTGCTGGCCCTGACCGGCGCCGAGGCGCTGTATGCGGACATGGGCCATTTCGGCCGTCCGGCGATCCGCCGCGCCTGGTTCAGCATGGTGCTGCCGGCCTTGACGCTGTGCTATTTCGGTCAGGGCGCGCTGTTGCTGCGCGATCCGACGGCCATACGCAATCCCTTTTTCATGATGGCGCCTGAGTGGGGGCTGGCTCCGCTGGTGGCGCTGGCCACGGTCGCGACGATCGTGGCTTCGCAGGCGGTGATTTCGGGCGCCTATTCGGTCACGCGCCAGGCGGTGCAACTGGGCTTCTGGCCGCGCATGCAGATCCTGCATACCTCGGCCATCGAGAAGGGGCAGATCTATCTGCCGCAGGTCAACGCGCTGCTGCTGTGCGCGGTGCTGATCCTGGTGCTGATGTTCCGCAATTCGGACAACCTGGCCGCGGCCTATGGCTTTGCGGTGACCGGGACGATGCTGACGACCTCGGTGCTCGCGTTCGCGGTGTTGCCTCGCGGTTCGACGGGCCTCAAGCGCCTGGTGTGGTTCGTGGTGCTGGGCTTGCTGCTGCTGTTCGACGTGCTGCTCTTCTCCGCCAACGTGTTCAAGATCCACGAAGGCGGCTGGTTGCCGCTCCTGGTGGCCATCGTGGTGTTCACGCTGATGATGACGTGGCGCCGGGGCCGCCGGTTGCTGTCAGAAATGCAGCAGCGGGACCGCCAGCCGCTCAAGGAGTTCATGGCGCAGCTCGAGGAGTATCCGCCGTCGCGGGTGCCGGGCACGGCCATCTTCATGACGATGAATTCCGGCAACGTGCCGCCGGCGCTGCTGCATAACCTGAAGCACAACAAGGTGCTGCACGATCATGTGCTGTTCCTGACGATTCTGGTGGCGGACGTGCCCTATGTTTCGCCGGAAGAGCGTTTCTCCGTGCATAAGCTGTCGGCGTCCAGCTGGCAGGCCACGATCAACTACGGCTTCAAGGAAGATCCGGACGTGCCGGAGGCGTTGCGGCTGGTTGCCGAGGCTTATCCGGAGATCGATCTGGAGCCGATGCGGACTTCCTACTTCCTGTCGCGGCAGACGGTGGTGGCGGCGAAGAAGCCGGCCTTGTGGCGGTGGCGGCGGGCGGTGTTTTCCTTCATGGCCAGGAACTCGACTCGGAGTACTAAGTTTTTCAAGATTCCGGCTAATCGGGTGGTGGAGATGGGGATGCAGGTGGAGCTTTAGCCTGCTGCTCTTGCGTGTTTTTGAGTGGCTGTTTTTGAGTTCTTTTGACGCCAGCGGCGCCGTGGGCCTGGGGCGAGCGGGTCAACGATTGCGGCCCGGAGCCTTCGCTCCGGGCTTCCCCTTCGTCATCTTCGTCAAGGCCTTCGGCCTCTCCTTCAGATTCCCTCGGGCTTATCGACTCCCCGCTCGCCCCAGGCCCACGGCGCCGCTGGCTCCGTTTGCTGAATTTTCACGGGTGCTGGGCAGGGCGGTGTGCTTGGCGTTCTTGCCACTGGTTTCGGTGTGGCGAAGGATCTTGCGGGGCCCGCCCCCGGCCGGCCGCGCGGGCGGCCTTTGGGGGCTTACACGGTGTCTTGCGGTTGGTGTGGGCGCAGCTCCAAACAAAAAGCCCTTCGGCATGCCGAAGGGCTTTCTGGTTTTGGGCTTGAAGAATTACTTCTTCTTGCCTTCGTCGCTCAGCTGGGGCAGCGAGCTGCCGGAGGAGGCGAGCAGGCCGGTCTTCACGTAGGTGAAGAGCTTGCCGCGGGTGTCGACGATGTCGAGGTTGCGCATGGTGAGCTGGCCGATGCGGTCCGCGGGCGTGAACGGGGCGTTTTCGACCTTTTCCATGGACAGGCGCTCGGGCGCGTACGTCAGGTTGGGCGATTCGGTGTTCAGCAGCGAGTAGTCGTTGCCGCGGCGCAGTTCGATCGTGACTTCGCCGGTGACGGCGCGGGCGACCCAGCGCTGGGCGGCTTCGCGCAGCATGATGGCTTGCGGGTCGAACCAGCGGCCCTGGTACAGCAGGCGGCCGAGCTTGCGGCCGCTTTCGCGGTATTGCTCGATGGTGTCTTCGTTGTGGATGCCGGTGACCAGGCGTTCGTAGGCGATGAACAGCAGGGCCAGGCCCGGGGCTTCGTAGATGCCGCGGCTCTTGGCTTCGATGATGCGGTTTTCGATCTGGTCGCTCATGCCCAGGCCGTGGCGGCCGCCGATGCGGTTGGCTTCGAGCATCAGCTCGACCGGGTCGCTGTATTCCACGCCGTTCAGGGCGACCGGATGGCCTTCCTCGAAGCGGACGGTGACTTCCTCGGCCTTGACGGCGACGTCGTCGCGCCAGAACGCGACGCCCATGATGGGCTTGACGATGCGGATGCCGGAGTTCAGGTGCTCCAGGTCCTTCGCTTCGTGGGTGGCGCCCAGCAGGTTGGAGTCGGTGGAGTAGGCCTTTTCAGCCGACATCTTGTAGTCGAAGCCGGCCTGGCGCATGTACTCCGACATTTCGGAGCGGCCGCCGAGTTCGTCGATGAAGCGCTGGTCGAGCCAGGGCTTGTAGATCTTCAGGTCCGGGTTGGTCAGCAGACCGTAGCGGTAGAAGCGCTCGATGTCGTTGCCCTTGAAGGTGCTGCCGTCGCCCCAGATGTTGACGTCGTCTTCCTTCATGGCGGCCACCAGCATCGTGCCGGTCACTGCGCGGCCGATGGGGGTGGTGTTGAAGTAGGTGATGCCGGCGGTGGAGATGTGGAACGCGCCCGATTGCAGGGCGGCGATGCCTTCGGCCACCATCTGCGCGCGGCAGTCGATCAGGCGGGCCTTTTCGGCGCCATAGGCCATGGCCTTGCGCGGGATCTCGTCGTAGTCGGACTCGTCGGGCTGGCCCAGGTTCGCGGTGTAGGCGTACGGGATGGCGCCGTTATTGCGCATCCACAGGAGCGCAGCGCTGGTGTCGAGGCCGCCGGAGAAGGCGATGCCGACCTTCTGGCCGGTGGGAAGGTTCGGGAGGATAGTGGTCATTGTTTGAAGTGAGACGCCAACAGGACTTGGACAGCAGACTTTGACAGCTGCTAGCCGCCAAACAAGAGAAACGGACGCTATTTTAACTCTTTTGCCGCGGGCGGGCCCGCAGGCGAGAACAGCGCCGGCAGTTCCAGCTGCCGGATCAGGAGCGCGGTGGCGGAGGCCAGCCGGGTGGCGGGGCGGTGGCGGGCGCTGGCCAGCACCAGGTTGTTGGTGATGGTCGGGTCGACGATGTCGCAAAGCTCCAACTCGTGTTCCGCCGCCGGGCCGCGCGCCGCCGAGCGCGGCAGGATGGCGTAGGCGTCGCCCTGGGCGGCCAGTTCGACGATGGTCTGGACGGCGTCGACCTCGACCGCGATGGTCAGGCGCACGCCCTGGGCGCGGCACACGCTTTCGACCAGGGTGCGGATGGCGTTGGGCAGGCTGGGCACCACCAGCGGATAGTCGCCCAATTGCGCCACGCCGATCCGCGGCGGCAGGGCGGGCTGGTGGCCGGGAGCAGCCACCAGCACCAGGTCTTCGCGGAACAGCGATTCGTAGGCCAGTTGCGGCGAGGGCGCGGGGTCGTAGAGCAGGGCCAGGTCGACCCGGCCGGCCAGCAGCCATTCGCGCACCTGGGCGCTCAGGCCTTCGGCCACGGCGATGGAGGCTTCGGGGAAGCTGCGGCGGAAGGCTTGCACCAGCGGCGGCGTGATCACGCGCGCGATGCGGGGCGGCAGGCCCACCACGACCTTGCCGGTAGGGGTTTCGCGCAGGGTCTGCAGGTCTTCCTTGGCGCGTTCGGCCAGGGTCAGCAGGGCGCGGGCGTGCTCCAGGAAGCGCAGTCCGGCCTCGGTGGGCTCGGCGCCGCGCCCGTTGCGGTAGAGCAGGTGCTGGCCGAGCTCCAGTTCCAGCAGGCGGACCTGGCGGCTGAGCGTGGGCTGCGCCACGTCCAGCATTTCGGCTGCGCGGGAGAAGCTGCGCCTCTCGGCCACGCGCAGGAAGTACTCGATCTGCTTCAGGTCCATTTGGTATGCATAAATTCTATATCTGAAATCAAAGATATAGCATTGTTTGGCGGCGGGCAATCCGGGACGATGGCGTTTTCACCGCAGGAACCCGCCCGTGCCCGATTGCCGTCCCCCGCTTGCGTCGCCGTCCCGTCCCCGCCATGCCTTGCCGCCGGGCACATGCGATGCGCATTGCCACGTGTTCGGGCCGGCGGACGTGTTTCCGTATGCCGAGGGCCGCTCGTACACGCCGCCGGACGCGCCCTACGAGGCCATGGCCGCGTTGCACCAGCGCCTGGGCGTGGGGCGGGCGGTGGTGGTGCAGGCCAATTGCCATGGCTCGGATCACCGCGCCTTGCTGGACGCGCTGGCCCGCAGCGGCGGGCGCTATCGCGGCGTGGCGCTGCTGGGCGCGGATGCCACCGAGAGCGGCGTCCGGCAGCTGCACGAGGGCGGCGTGCGCGCGGCCCGTTTCAATTTTGTGCCGCATCTGGGCGGGGCCCCCGATCCGGCGGTCTTCGACCATGTGGTGGCGCTGATCGCGCCGCTGGGCTGGCATCTGTGCCTGCACCTGGACGGCGCGATGTTGCCTGAACTGCTGCCGCGCCTGGCCGCGCTGCCGCTGCCCTTCGTTGTCGATCACATGGGCCGGCTGAAGGCGGCCGACGGGCTGGCGTCGCCGGCGATGAGGGCCTTGCTGGGTCTGGCGGCGGTGCCGCAGGCCTGGGTCAAGGTGTCGGGCATCGACCGCATCGCGTCCGGCAAGCGGCCGTTCGCGGAGGGCGTGCCCTTCGTGCGCGCCCTGGCGGAGGCCTTGCCCGACCGTTGTTTGTGGGGCACCGATTGGCCGCATCCCAATGTCGCGGGCGACATGCCGGACGACGGCGAGCTGGTCGACATGTTTTTCGACGCCTGTCCCGACGCGGCGTTGCGCCAGCGCATTCTGGTGGACAACCCGGTGCGGCTGTACGGATTCGAGTAGGCGCAGCAAGCGCGTCCGCCATCCGGCGGCACGCGACCGATAAGAAAATTCCATTCAATCAGGAGACATCATGTTCAAGAAAATACTGTCCGCCGGCTTGCTGAGCTTGGCCGCGCTGGGCGCGGCCCGCGCCGAGGGGCCGGTGCGCCTCATCATCGCCTTCCCGCCGGGCGGCCCGGTGGACCTGGTGGGCCGGGTGCTGGCCGAGCAACTGGGCAAGGAGCTCAAGCAGCAGGTCATCGTGGAAAATAAGGCCGGGGCCAACGGCAATATCGCGGCGGCCTATGTGGCCAAGGCGCCGGCTGACGGTTCCGTGCTGTTCCTGACCAGCGTGGGCGCGGTGTCCATCAGCCCGGCGCTGTACAAGGACCTGCCTTATGACCCCGTGCGCGACTTCGCGCCGGTGTCCAGGGTGGTGAACAACGCCACGGTGTTCGTGGTGAACCCGTCCAATCCGGCGGTCGACGCGGCCGATTTCGTCAAGAAATCGCAAGCCGCCTCGCAGTCGGTGGCGATCGGCTCGTCGGGCATCGGCAGCATTCCGCACCTGACCCTGGAGATGTTCGCCGACTCCAGCAAGGCGAACGTGATGCACGTGCCCTACAAGGGCGCGGCCCCGGTCATCAATGACGTGATGGGTAATCAGGTGTCGGGCTTCTTCGGCGATGTGCCCGGCCTGATCAGCCACATCCAGGGCGGCAAGCTGAAGGCCCTGGGCATTGCCGCGCCGACGCGCCATCCGCTGCTGCCCGAGGTCAAGACCCTGGCCGAGCAGGGGATCGCCGGGGTGGAATCCAACAACTGGTACGGCATCGTGGCGCCGGCCGCCACGCCGCCCGCCACCATCGACAAGCTCAACCAGGCCGTGCGCGCCGCGCTGGGCACGGATAGCGTGCGTACGCGCCTGGAGAAATTCGGCGCCCAGGCCGCGCCCAGCAGCCCGCAGGAACTGGCGGCGCTGATCGCCGCCGACCGCGAGAAGTGGACCGCGCTGATCCAGCGCAAGAACATTCGTCCGGAGTGACCATGAACGCATGCAGAGTCGGGCTCGTGACGCCGGGCACCCGCCCGGAACTGGGGCAAGTGGAAGCGCGGATTTCGGCCGCTCGTGGGCGCATCTCGCCGCTATACCAGGTGCTGCTGAACAGCCCGGCGGTGGTCGACGGCTGGGAGGCCATGCTGACGGCGATCCGCAGGAATACCGGCTTGCCGCCGCGCCTGCGCGAGCTGATCATCCTGCGCGTGGCGACGCTGAACAATGCGCCCTACGAGTTCGAGGCGCACGTGCCGCACGCGCTGGCCGCGGGCATGCCCCAGGCGCTGGTCGAGGCATTGCGCAGCGGGCCGGCAGTGCCGGAGCTGCAAGGCCTGGAGCCGGGCGAGGCCGAGGTGCTGGCGCTGACGGACGCCATGACGCGCGACATCGAGGTGCCGGACGCCGTGTTCGCGCCGCTGCGCGAGCGCTACGACGATACGCAGCTGGTGGAGCTGGCCGCGACCGTTGGCGCGTACAACATGGTGTCGCGCTTCCTGGTGGCTTTGCGCATCGGACATTGAAAAGGAGACTGGAGTGCACGAAACCGTATTGCTGGTATCACTGGGCGAACGCTTCGACGAGCCGCGCGCCCGCGATCTTGCCCGCACACTGACGCAAGAGCTGGAGGGCTTGCGCGTCAACGCGTACGCCGCCGTGGAGGAAGACGAAACCTACGTCTATCTGCGCGGACCCGCCGGCGCCTTGCCGGAGGTCCAGGCGCGCCTGGCCGAGAGTTTTCCGGGCGCCCGCAGCCGCGTGCTGCACCAGACGCTGGACCTGGCCGGCGCCTCGGCGGGCCAGGATGCGCCGTGGCACTACATCGTCGAAACCGATGTGCTGCCCGAAGCGGAAGCCGACCTGAACGCCTGGTACGACCAGGAGCATCTGCCGGGCCTGGCGTCGGTACCGGGCACCGTGCGCGCCATGCGCTATGAGTGCCGCGATGAATCGCCGCGCTACCTGGCCTGCTACGACCTGCAGACGCGCGAAACCTTCGGCAGCCCGCCCTGGCTGGCCGTGCGCGCCAGCGACTGGAGCAGCCGCGTGCGTCCGTCATTCCGCAACACGCGCCGCACGATGTTCAGGAAGATCCTGTAGCGTCCGCGAGGACAGGGGAGAGCAGGCATGGAGATGAAAAAAATTCTGGCCGGGCTGGCCTGGGCTTGCGCGCTGGCGGCCCCGTTTGCCGCCAGCGCGCAAGCGCCCGGGCGCGTCAACGTGCTGGTCGGCAATGGCGCCAGCATCGAGGTGCTGGAACAGGGCGAGGGCCCGGCGCTGGTATTGCTGCCTTCGCGCGGGCGCGGCGCGGCGGATTTCGACGAGCTGGCCGCAAGCCTGGCGCAGGCCGGCTACCGCGTGTTGCGTCCGCAGCCTCGCGGCATTGGAGGCAGCACGGGGCCCATGGCGGGAATTACGCTGCACGATCTGGCCGAGGACCAGGCTGCCGTCATCCGCAACGTGGCGCGCCAGCCCGTGGTGATGGTGGGGCATGCCTTCGGCAACTGGGTGGCGCGCAGTACCGGCGTGGACCATCCCGAGCTGGTGCGCGGCGTGGTCATCGTGGCGGCCGCGGCCAAGCAGTATCCCAAGGGCCTGAGCGAGCATGTGGACCGCAGCGCCGACCTGTCGCTGCCCGACGCCGAACGCTTGAAGTCCATCCAGTACGCGTTCTTCGCGCCGGGCAAGGACGCCAGCGTGTGGCTCAACGGCTGGTACCCGGAGGTCAGCGAAAGCCAGCGCCTGGCGGGCAAGGCCACGCGCCAGTCCGATTGGTGGTCGGGCGGCGCCAAGCCCATGCTGGATCTGCAGGCCGGGCTGGACCTGTTCAAGCCGCCCGCCACCCGCAACGAGATCCGGGACGAATTCGGCGACCGGGTCTCGGTCGTCGTCATCGAGGGTGCGGGGCATGCCTTGGTGCCGGAGAAGCCGCAGGAAGTGGCCGACGCCATCGTCGCCTGGGAACGCGGGCTGCGCTGAATTTCATCCAGGCGGCGGAAACGAGAAGGGCCAGGACATCGGTAGATGTCCTGGCCCTTTGCCATGCCGGCGGGGCTTACTTGAGCTGGCCCAGCAGCAGGAATTCCATCAGCGCCTTTTGCACGTGCAGGCGGTTTTCGGCTTCGTCCCAGACCACGCTTTGCGGGCCGTCGATGACTTCGCCGGTGACTTCCTCGCCGCGGTGGGCGGGCAGGCAGTGCATGAACACGGCCTGGGGATCGGCGGCGGCCATCATTTCGGCGTCCACGCACCAGTCGGCGAAGGCGGCGCGGCGCTCTTCGTTTTCGGCTTCATAGCCCATGCTGGTCCAGACGTCGGTGGTGACCAGGTGCGCGCCCTTGCAGGCTTCCATGGGGTCCTTGAACTGGCGCAGCACCTTGGCCGATGGCGTGCCGATGCGCGAGGCTTCGAGCTCGTAGCCGGCGGGCGTGGACACGTGCAGCGTGAAGCCCAGCATTTCGGCGGCATGCAGCCAGGTGTAGGCCATGTTGTTGGCGTCGCCCACCCAGGCCACCGTCTTGCCGGCGATGGGGCCGCGGTGCTCGATGTAGGTGAAGATGTCGGCCAGGATCTGGCAGGGGTGGAATTCGTTGGTCAGGCCGTTGATCACGGGCACGCGCGAGTGCGAGGCGAAGCGCTCGATGCGGGTCTGCTCGAACGTGCGGATCATGACGATGTCGACCATGCGCGAGATGACGCGCGCGGTGTCTTCGATGGGCTCGGAGCGGCCCAGCTGCGAATCGTTGGAGGTCAGGTTGATGACCGAACCGCCCATCTGGTACATGCCGGCCTCGAACGACACGCGGGTGCGCGTGCTGGCCTTTTCGAACACCATTGCCAGCGTGCGGTCGTGCAGCGGCATGTGGGGTTCGTAGCGTTTGAACTTGTCCTTGATCAGGCGCGCGCGGTCCAGCACGTAGGCGATCTCGGCGGACGAGAAGTCCTTGAACTGCAGGAAGTGCCGCAACGGGCCGGTTTGAGTCGTGGGAGGAGTCATGGTGATGTCGCAGGTCATGGGGCCCGGCCAGGCTCATGGCCCGGACGGGACGTTGATTTTATGGTGTTTCGGCCAGGAATTCCCGGATGAGCGGAACCAGGATGGCGACGATGCGGTCGGCTTCCTCGCGGTTCAGGATCAGCGGCGGCAACATGCGGATGACGCGGTCGCGCGTGACGTTGATGAGCAGGCCGGCCTCCATGGCGCGCATGGCCAGCACGCCGCAGGGGCGCGCAAGCTCGATGCCCAGCATCAGGCCGCGGCCGCGGACTTCGGTGACGCCCTGGACGCCGGCCAGCGCGTCGGCCAGGGCGGTCTTCAGGTGCGTGCCCACGGCGTGGGCGTTGTCCAGCAGCTTTTCGGATTCCAGGGCGTCCAGCACGGCCAGCCCGGCCGCGCAGACCAGCGGGCCGCCGCCGAAGGTGGTGCCGTGGCTGCCGGGCGTCAGCACGCCGGCGGCCGGGCCCGCGGCCAGCATGGCGCCGATGGGCACGCCGCCCGCCAGGCCCTTGGCCAGGGTCATGACGTCGGGCACGATGTCGGCCCACTGGTGGGCGAACCACTTGCCGGTGCGGCCGATGCCGGACTGGACTTCGTCGATCATGAGCAGCCAGCCGCGCTCGGTGCACAGCCGGCGCACTTCCTGGAGGTAGGCGATGTCGGAGGGGCGGATGCCGCCTTCGCCCTGCAGCACTTCCAGCAGCACGGCGGCCACTCGCGGCTCGGCGTCGCCCGCGGCGCGCACCGCGTCCACGCTGTTGTAGGGCACCTGGATGAAGCCCGAGGGCAGGGGCTCGAAGCCCTTGCGCGCCTTTTCGCTGCCGGTGGCCGCCAGCGTGGCCAGCGTGCGGCCATGCCAGGACGAGTCCATGGTGATGATGTGGGCGTGCTTGTTGCCGCGCTGGTAGGCGTAGTAGCGCGCCAGCTTGATCGCGGCTTCGTTGGCTTCGGAGCCGCTGTTGTTGAAGGCGACTTCCTGCATGCCGGACAGCTGCGTCAGGCGCGCGGCCAGCGCGGTCTGCTGCGGCACTTCGTAGATGTTCGAGGTGTGGATGACGCGGGCGGCCTGCTCGCTGATGGCGGCCACCAGTTTCGGATGCGCGTGGCCCAGGCAGGACACTCCGATGCCGGCCAGCGCGTCCAGGTACTTGCGGCCCTGCTCATCCCACAGCCAGACGCCCTGGCCGTGCGTGAACGATACCGGCAGCCGGGCATAGATATTGGCCAGAGGCGAGGTCATCGCGGATCCTCCTGGGGATGAAGCGGATTGCGCCGGAGGGCTGCCGGAGTTCCGGCGGGACGCCGCCGGTCTGGCGGGGCATTTTCCCAGGCGAATCGCTTTTTGAAAGAGGGCAAAGGATCAATCATATACAATTCGCGGCGCAGGGCGCATGTTTGATCACGCCGAAGATCCGGCTTTCGTGAAGGGCGCGCTGTAGTGAAGAACTCATGGCAACTCGCGTCAGACAATTCGTAATTCATGGCGTTACCGAAAGTGGTAGCCGCTTTCGCCCCAGCGATTGGGCGGAACGGCTCGCCGGCGTAATGGCACAGTTCCGGCCCGCCGGCTGTGCCGGTAACCACCTCACCTATTCGCCCTATGTGCTGCCCGTCGTGATCGACGGCGTGCGCGGGATCGTGGTCGACTTGCGTTTGCGCGACCTGGAACCGCTGGCGTACAAGTTCGTGGTGGATTTCGCCCGCGACAACAACCTCAAGACGGAAGAACGCGAAATCTAGCCCCCCAAAACCGAAAAGCGCCCAGACCGGGCGCTTTTTCGTTGGCGGGTCCCATGCGCCCATCGGGTGGGCTTGCGCCTACGTGCCGTAACGATCCAGGATCTTGCGGATATCGCGCACGCCCTGGCCGTCCGCGGTCAGCAGGGCGCGGGCGGTCACCGATTCCAGGTGATGCTCCAGCAGATGCAGCACATGCTTCTCGTCGCGCGCGCGCAGGCCGGCGACGATCTCCATGTGCTCGCTGACCGCGCATTCGCTCGAATGCGGGCGGCCATACAGCGCCAGGATCAGCGAGCAGCGCGACACGATCTCGTTCACATAGCGCGCGTACACCGCATTGCCCGACAGCTCGGCCATCAGGATATGGAATTCGCCTGACAGCCGGATAGATTCGTTGGTGCTGTTGCGCTTGCGGGCTTCCTCCTCCTGGGCCACGTGCTGCTCCAGCCGCGCCAGTCCGGCCTCGGTGACGTGCAGCAGCAGGCGGCGCGCGACGTCGCGCTCCAGGCAGCGGCGCGCCTCGAAGATGTCGTGCGCCTCTTCCAGGCTGGGACGGGCCACCGCGGCGCCGCGGTTCGGCCGCAAATCCACCAGGCCTTCGCTGAACAGACGCGTCAATACGCTGCGGACGATGGTCCGGCTGACGCCGAAACGTTCGCCGATGACGTCCTCGGGCAGCTTGTCGCCCGGCAGCAAAGCCTGCTCGATGATCGCGCGGCGCAAATTTTTGTATACGATTTCATTGCGGCTGATGTCTTTCTTGGCGGGCTCGTTGGCCGGCGGCGCGAGGGACGTCATCTTCTTGTTGGCTCCTATGCCTGCGCGCTTTCTGTGCGTTGGAATGGTTCGGCGTAAGCCGCCGTCGCGCATTTTCTTGGTGCAGGAAAGCATACTACACCGCAGGCTAAGGGTTAGCGATAGCTTGCTGGAGCGGCTGTGCGGAGTACATTGGCGACATAAATCGTATACAAATTTTTATACAAAATAGTCCAGACTGTTCTTTGTTTAATGGATTTTTTGTATACAAATAAACAAAGGCTGATCCATGTCCGCAGTGCCCCAGGCCGTCGCCACCGAGCTGTCCCTGTCCTCGCCTTACCGCCTGCTGGTGGTCAACGGCAACACCACGTCCGAGCTGACCGACAGCCTGGCCGGCCAGGCCGAAGCCTTTTTCGGCGGCTCGGTCCATGTCCATGCCGTTACCGCCGGCTTCGGCCCCGCCTACATCGCCAGCCGGGCGGAGGCGGCCATAGCCGCCCATGCCGTGCTGGACATCGTGGAGCGGGCAGCGGGGCAGGAGCCGGACGGCGGCTTCGACGCCTGCCTGCTGGCTTGCTTCGGCGAACCGGGCATCGGCGCCGTGCGCGAACGCCTGGCTGTGCCCGTGGTGGGCATGGCCGAGGCTTCGATCCTGAGCGCCATGCAGCGCGGCGACCGCTACGCCATCGTGACGGTGGGGCAGCGCTGGCCCGGCATGCTGCGCGAGCAGATCCGCCAGCTGGGGCTGGAGTCCCGCTGCGCCGGCATCCTGGCCCTGCCGGGCAACGCCCTGGATTACGTCTCGCGTTCGACCGAGTCGGCGCTGCATGTCAGCCGCGCGCTGGACGCCGCCGTGGCGCAGGGCGCCGACGTGGTGATCGTGGCCGGGGCCGCGCTGGCGGGCTACCTGCCGAGCCTGCCGCGCCTGCCGGCGGTTCCCATCATCGATTCCTACCGCGCCGCGCTGGCCCAGGTGCTGGCGCTGGCGTCCCTGGAGCGCGCGCAGCGGCTGTCCCTCAGCCGCTGACCCGCGCCGTCCCGGCCTCTTTTTGCCTTACCCACCGCGCCGGGCACGACCCTGGCGAGTTCAGACCGATACACAAGGGAGAGTTGCAGCCATGAAGACTTTGCTCAAGTGGACCGCGGGCGCCGTGATCGCGCTGTCGGCCATCACGGGGGCCTCCGCCGCCAACACGCTGAAGTGGGGCGCCGCCCGGGACCTGGATTCGCTGGATCCGTACTCCTACGGCAGCACCTTCAACCTGGCGTTCCTGAACCATGTGTACGAAGCGCTGATCCGCTACGACGACAAGTTCAACATCACGCCGGCGCTGGCGGAGTCCTGGGAGGCCACGTCGCCCACGGTGCTGCGCTTCCATCTGCGTAAGGGGGTGAAGTTCCACAATGGGGCGCCGTTCTCGGCGGACGACGTGGTGGCGTCGATGACGCGGGTGTCGGACGATGCCTCGCCGCTCAAGGGCAACCTGCCGGCCTTCAAGGCGGTACGCAAGGTGGACGACTACACGGTCGATATCGAGATGACGCATCCGTACCCGCTGATGCTCAACGACCTGACCAACATCTTCATCTTCAACCGCCAGTGGCTGGTGGACAACAACAGCCTGAAGCCGACGGACGCCGCCAAGAAGATCGAAGGCTATGCCACGCACAACGCCAACGGCACCGGTCCCTTCAAGGTGGAGTCGTACCGCCCGGACACCCGCACCGTGCTGGTGGTGAATCCGGATTGGTGGGACAAGCCGCGTCACAACCTGGACCGCATCGAGTTCACGCCCATCGCCTCGGCGCCCACGCGGGTGGCGGCATTGCTGTCGGGCGACATCAACTTCACCGAGAACGCGCCGCTGCAGGACCTGGACCGGCTGCGCGCGGCGCCCAACGTCAAGGTGCTGGCCTCGACCGAACTGCGCACCCTGTACTTCGGCTTCAACCTGGGCGACAAGCTGGTCGGCTCGAACATCACCGACAAGAATCCGTTGAAGGACCTGCGCGTGCGCCAGGCGCTGTACATGGCGCTGTCGCCGGAACTGATCCAGAAGCGCGTGATGCGCGGGCTGTCGCGCACCACCGGCGCGCTGGTGGCGCCGTCCATCCCGGGCTACCAGGAGAAACAGGAAGAGCGCTTGCCGTTCGACGCCGCGCGCGCCAAGAAGCTGCTGGCCGAGGCTGGCTATCCGGACGGCTTCACCGTGTCGCTGCTGTGCTCGAACGACATGTTCGTCAACGAAGAGGAAATCTGCCAGGCCGCCGCGTCCATGTGGGCGCGGATCGGCGTCAAGGCCTCGCTGGCCAGCGGTCCGCGCTCCTTGCAGAACCCCAAGCGTTCGCGCGGCGAATTTGACATCACCATCCACGGCTGGGCCAACGAGCCGCAGATCGACGCGCTGTCCATCCTGCTGCAGGTGATGCATAGCCGCAGCGGCCCGGCCGGCGTCTTCAACTGGGGCCAGTGGGGCGATGCGGCGCTGGACGCGAGAATCGACGCGGCCGCGGCCGAAATGGACCGTCCCAAGCGCGTGCGCATGATGGAAGAGATCCTGCAGACCCTGCACGACGACGCGCGCTTCCTGCCGCTGCACCAGCAGCCGATGGCCTGGGCGGTGGGCAACAAGGTGGGCGAGGTGCTGCAGATGCCGGACAACAAGGCGCGCCTGTGGACCGTGCGCATGCAATGAGGCCGCGGACCGCCGCCCGCCGGCGGTCCGGGGAACGACACTGGTCTGAAGGGAGCCGCACATGCTGGCGTTCATAGTGAGAAGGGTGGTCAACGCGGTCGGCGTCATGCTGGCGGTGGCGCTGCTGGCCTTCGTGATTTTCCGTTTCGTCGGCGACCCCGTCGACATGATGCTCAACGAACAGGCCTCGCAGACGCAGCGCGACGAGCTGCGCGAGCGCCTGGGCCTGAACGCCTCGGTGGGCATGCAGTTCGTGCACTTCGTGACCAACGCGGCGCAAGGTGAGTTCGGCATTTCCTACCGCAATCAGCAGGACGTGTTCGCGCTGGTGGCCGAGCGCTTTCCGGCCACCTTCGAACTGGTGCTGATGGCGACCCTGCTGTCGCTGGTCATCGGCGTGCCCATGGGCGTGCTGACCGCCATCTACCGCAAGTCGCGCCTGGCTCAGACGCTGCAGTTCGTTTCCATCCTGGGCATATCGCTGCCCAGCTTCGTGGTCGGGATCATGCTGATCCTGATCTTCTCGGTGCAGCTGGGCTGGCTACCAGGCTTCGGACGCGGCGACACGGTCAAGATCGGCTGGTGGACCACCGGGCTGCTCACGCCTTCGGGGCGCGCCGCGCTGGTGCTGCCGTCCATCACGCTGGCGCTGTTCCAGATCACGCTGATCATGCGCCTGGTGCGGGCCGAGATGCTGGAGACGCTGCGCACCGAGTTCATCAAGTTCGCCCGCGCGCGCGGCCTGCCGGACCGGGTGGTGCATTTCCGGCTGGCCTTGCGCAACTGCCTGATGCCCGTGATCACGGTCACCGGCATGCAGATCGGAAACCTGATCGCCTTCGCCCTGATCACGGAGACGGTGTTCCAGTGGCCGGGCATGGGCCTGCTGTTCATCCAATCGGTCATGTTCGTGGACATCCCCGTCATGGCCGCCTATCTGGTGATCGTGTCCTTCATCTTCGTGGCGCTGAACACGCTGGTGGACATGATGTACGGCGTGGTGGATCCGCGCCTGCGCAGCCAGCACGTCAAGGGAGGCGCCAATGCTCACTAAATCCATTTCCGGGGCGCGGCAGGGCCGGGTCGCCCGCTTCCTGCAAAGCGACCTGTGGTGGAGCCTGCGGCAGGACTACCTGGCCATGGGAGCCGGCATCGTGCTGCTGGCCGTGGTGCTGCTGGCGGTGTTCGCGCCCTGGATCGCGCCGCAGAATCCCTATGACCTGGCGCAGCTGGACCTGTTGAACGCGGAGCTGCCGCCCGTCTGGGTGGAGGGTTCGGATCCGCAGTTCCTGCTGGGCACGGACACCCAGGGCCGCGACGTCTGGTCCGCCATCCTGTATGGGTCGCGCATGTCGCTGGTGATCGGCCTGGCCACGGTGGTGCTGTCCCTGGCCATTGGCTTGCTGGTGGGGCTGGCGGCGGGCTACTTCGGCGGCTGGATCGATAATGCGCTGATGCGCCTGGGCGACACGCTGCTGAGCATCCCGACCATCCTGGTGGCGATCCTGGTCACGGCGGTGTTCCGTCAGCTGCTGCCGCCGGGCCTGCGCGAAACGCTGTCGGCCGTGATCCTGATCCTGGCCATCTCCATGACCAACTGGGTGCAATACGCGCGCACGGTGCGGGCCTCGGCGCTGGTGGAGCGCGGCAAGGAATACGTGCAGGCGGCGCGCCTGATCCGCGTGAGTTCGCTGCGCATCATGCTGACGCACATCCTGCCCAACACGCTGACGCCGGTCATGGTGACGGCCACCCTGAACCTGGGCCTGGCGATCCTGATCGAGGCCACGCTCAGCTTCCTGGGCGTGGGCATGCCGCCCACCGAGCCCTCGCTGGGCACGCTGATCCGCCTGGGCAACCAGTTCCTGTTTTCGGGGCAGTGGTGGGTGGTCGTGTTTCCCGCGCTGTACCTGAGCCTGATCGTGCTGGTGGTGAACCTGCTGGGCGACTGGCTGCGCGACGCCCTGAATCCCCGCTTGCGCTGAGCGTAATCCGACAAGAGTAGAACCATGCAAAACGCAACGCTGTATACCCAAGTCCGCCCGGCGGGCGGTGAGATGACCTCGGTGCTGGTGCGCGACGGCCGCATCCAGGCGCTGGGCGGACCGGCTCCCGCCGGCGTGGAGACCGTGGACGGGGGCGGCGCGCTGATGCTGCCGGGCCTGATCGACGCCCACGCGCACCTGGACAAGACCATGTACGGCATGCCCTGGTACCGCAACGAGGTCGGTCCGCGCCTGATCGACAAGATCGAGAACGAGCGCGCCGAAAAAAAACGCCTGGGCATCGATCCGTACCGCCAGTCGGCGCGCCAGCTGGTGATGTCGATCGGCGACGGCACCAGCCACATCCGCAGCCACGTGGACGTGGACACGGACATAGGCCTGGCGGCGATCGAAGGCGTGATGCGCGCCCGCGAGCAATACCGCGACCAGATCGACGTGGAGATCGTCGCCTTCCCGCAGAGCGGGCTGCTGATCCGGCCGGGCACGCCGGAGCTGATGGACGAGGCCCTGCGCATGGGTGCGGAGGTGGTGGGCGGGCTGGACCCGGCCGGCATGGACCGTGACCCCAAGGGCCATCTGGACGCCATCTTCGGGCTGGCCCAGCGGCATGGAAAACCCATCGACATCCATTTGCACGAAGCGGGCGAGCTGGGCGCGTTCTCGATGCAGATGACCATAGACCGGGTGCTGGCGCTGGGCATGCAGGGCAAGGTCACGCTGTCGCATTCCTTCTGTCTGGGCATGCCCGATACGCAGGCGGTGCAGGCCCTGACCGAGGGCCTGTTGAAGGCAGGCGTGCACATCATGACCACCGGCTCGGCCTCGCGGCCGGTGCCGAACGTGGCGCGGCTGCACGCGGCCGGCGTCACGGTCTGCACGGGCAACGATGGCATGCGCGACACCTGGGGCCCCTACGGCAAGCCCGACATGCTGGAGCGGACCATGCTCGTGGGCCTGCGCAACAACTTCCGCCGCGACGACGAACTGGAACTGGCGCTGCACGTGGCGACCTACGGCAACGCCCAAGTCATGGGGCTGTCCGACTACGGCCTGGCGCCGGGTTGTCGCGCCGACTTCGTGCTGGTGGACGCCGAAACGGTGGCCGAAGCCATCGTCTCGCGCCCGGTGCGCAAGCTGGTCGTCAAGGGCGGCCGCGTGGTCGCGCGCGGCGGCCGCGCGCTGGCGGAGGCGCCATGAGCAGCGCCGCGGCAGGTCCCGTCCTGTTGACCGCGCGCTGGGTGGTGGGCCATGAGAACGGCCGGCATTGCCTGTACGAGAACGGCGAGGTGGTGTTCGAGGGCGACCGCATCGTCTACGTCGGCCACCGCTACCCGGGACAGGTCGCGCAGCGGCGCGACTACGGCCGGGCGCTGATCGGCCCGGGCTTCGTCGACCTGGACGCGCTGTCCGACCTGGATACGACCATCCTGGGTTTCGACAACTCGCCAGCCTGGAAGAAGGGCCGCATCTGGCCCGAGACCTACATGCGGCAAGGGCCGTACGAGATGTACTCGGGGGCCGAGCTGGCGTTCCAGAAGCGCTACGCCTTTGCCCAGCTGATACGCAACGGCATCACGACGGCGCTGCCGATCGCGTCGTTGTTCTACCGCGTGTGGGGCGAGACCCGCGACGAGTTCCTGTCGGCGGCCAACGCGGCCGGCGAGCTGGGGCTGCGCGTGTACCTGGGTCCGGCCTACCGCAGCGGCCATACCTATGTGGACGCGGGCGGCAAGATCCGCTGCCACTACGACGAGGCGCGCGGCATGGCGGGCCTGGAGGCGGCCCTGGCGTTCTGCGATGAGATCGAAGGCCGGCACAACGGCCGCGTGCGCGCCATGCTGTCGCCCGACCGCATCGAGACCTGCACGGCGGACTTGCTGCGCGCATCCGCCGCCGCCGCGCGCGAGCGGAACATTCCGGTCCGGCTGCATTGCTGCCAGTCGCGCCTGGAGTACGACCTGGTGCTGGAACAGCACGGAATGAGTCCGCCGGAATGGCTGCGCAGCCTGGATTTCCTGTCCGAGCGCGCCTTGCTGCCGCATGGCACCTATGTGTCGGGTTCGCGCCATATCGACCGGCCGGGCCGCGACATGGAAATCATCCGGGATTCCGGCGCCAGCATCGTGCATTGCCCGCTGGTGTCGGGCCGCCACGGCGCCACGCTGGAATCGTTCGCGCGCTATCGCAAGCTGGGCGTGAACATCGGCATGGGCACGGACACCTGGCCGCCCGACATGGTGCTGAACATGCAGGTGGGCATGATGCTGTGCCGCGTGACTGATGGCTCGACCGAGGCCGTGCGCTCCGAGGACTATTACGACGCGGCCACGGTGGGCGGCGCCGACGCGCTGGGCCGTCCCGACCTGGGCCGGCTGGCCGTGGGCGCCAAGGCCGACATCGTGGTGTTCGATTTTTCGCACGACCGCAACGGCCAGCTGATCGACCCGATACAGACGCTGATGGTGAGCGGCAGCGGGCGCGATGTGTCGCAGGTCGTCATCGACGGCCGCTTCGTCATGGTGGACGGACGCATTCCCGGCTTCGACGCGCGCCTGGCGCAGGAGCAGGCGCAGACGCAGTTCGATGGCCTGGTCGCCCGCTATCCCGACCGTACCTGGGGCCATCCTCCGGCCGAACAGATTTTCTCCTCCAGTTATCCGCGTCCCGCAAGGAGCCCGTCATGATGGCAGTCGTTCCCAGCATCGCGCAGCCGCCGGCCACCGGCGCCAGTGCCACGCCGACCCTGTCCGTGCGCGGCCTGTCAGTCGAATTCCCCACGCGCCATGGCGTCCTGGTCGCCACGCGCGACATCAGTTTCGATATCCAGCCGGGCGAGATCCTGGGCATGGTCGGCGAATCCGGCGCGGGCAAATCGCTGACGGGCATGGCGGTGATCGGCCTGCTTGAACCGCCCGGGCGGCTGGGCGGCGGCGAGATCCACCTGGCCGGCCGGCGCATCGACAATCTGCCGCCGAAGGCGCGCCAGCGCCTGCGCGGCAAGGAGATCGGCGCGATCTTCCAGGATCCGCTGACCAGCCTGCATCCGCTGTTCACGGTGGGGGACCAGCTGGTCGAGACGATCCGCCATCACGACAAGGTGACGGCCCAGGCGGCGCGCCAGCGCGCGCTGGAACTGCTGCTGGCGGTGGGCATCCCGGCAGCGGACAAGCGCATCGACCACTATCCGCACCAGTTTTCCGGCGGCATGCGGCAGCGCGTGGTGATCGCGCTGGCCCTGGCGGCCCGGCCGGCGCTGATCATTGCCGACGAGCCCACCACGGCGCTGGACGTATCGGTGCAGGCGCAGATCACCGCGCTCCTGCGCCGCCTTTGCCGGGAGCAGGGCACGTCGGTGCTGCTGGTGACGCACGACATGGGCGTGATCGCCGAAACCGCCGACCGCGTGGCCGTGATGTACGCGGGCCGTATCGTCGAGATCGGGCCGGTGCTGGACGTGCTGCGCCGCCCAGGCCATCCCTATACGCAGGGCCTGATGAACGCGATTCCCGGCCTGCGCCAGCGCGCGGCCCGGCTGAACCAGATCGACGGCGCGATGCCGCGCCTGCACGCCATGCCCCAGGGCTGCGCGTTCCATCCGCGCTGCGCCATGGCGGGGTCGCGTTGCGGCCAGGAACGTCCGCCGCTGGCCGCGTCCCCGGCCGGCGCCACCGTCAGCGCCTGCTGGCTGCATCAAGGAGGAGTCGCCCATGCCGCGTAACGACGATGTACTGTTGCGGGCCGAGGACCTGGCCTGTTGGTTCGACGTATCGCCGCCCTGGCTGGAACGCACCTTGTCGCGCCAGCCCGAGCAGACCTTGAGGGCGGTGGACGGGGTGTCGCTGGCGGTGCCGCGGGGCACGACGCTGAGCATCGTGGGCGAATCGGGCTGCGGCAAGTCGACGCTGGCCAAGCTGCTGGTGGGGCTGGTGGCGCCCACGCGCGGGACGTTGCGCTACGGGCGCAACCGCAAGGGCGGGGTGCTGCATCCGCAGATGATTTTCCAGGACCCGTACGCCAGCCTGAATCCGCGTTGGCGCGTGGGCAATATCGTGGCCGAACCGATCCGGACGCTGGGCCTGCGTGCCACGCCGGCCGAGACGCGGCGCCGGGTGGACGAGCTGCTGGAGCTGGTGGGCCTGTCCGCCAGCGACGCGGGCCGTTTCCCGCACGAGTTCTCCGGCGGCCAGCGGCAGCGGATTTCGATTGCGCGGGCGCTGGCGACGGAGGCTGAGTTCCTGGTGTGCGACGAGCCGACGTCCGCGCTGGACGTGTCGGTGCAGGCGCAGATCCTGAACCTGATGGGCGATCTGCAGAAGGAGTTCGGGCTGACCTATGTCTTCATCAGCCACAACCTGTCGGTGGTGCGGCATGTGTCGGACAGCGTGGCGGTGATGTACCTGGGCCGCATCGTGGAGCAGGCGCCCGCCGATCAGCTATTCGATGCGCCCCAGCATCCGTATACGCGGATGCTGCTGGATACGATCCCGGACCTGGACGATCCGAGGCGGGATCGGGAGCCTATGGGGGGAGAGGTGCCGAATCCTATCTCGCCGCCGCCGGGGTGCACGTTTCATCCCCGGTGCGGGATGGCGCGGGAGCAGTGCAAGGTGGAGGCGCCGGCGGTTGTTAGTGTTGGCGGACGTCAGCTGCGGTGTCATGCGGTGACTTGGGATGTGGTTAAGGCGGCGTGAATTTTTTCCTCAGTGGCATTGGTTCTTAGGGCGCCAGCCGGGGCGGGTGGTGTTCTTGGCGTTCTGGCCACGAACGGTGGGGGATGGCGGGTCTTGCGGGGCCCGCCCCATGCCGGCCGCCCGGGCGGCCTCGTGGGGCCTACGCGGTGTCTTGCGATTTGCGATGACGCTGCGCGCCACCCATCACCGCCCGCACCCCAAATGCCGGTGGCACCAGCAAGCAGCTCCCCGCATTCGCGCAAGCGCAGACAGCAACGACGACCACCAACACGTATGCTGCTTGCGGCCGCCCGCGCGGCCGCTAGCAGCGGGCAACGCAAGACTCGCCACCAACCACAGGTCTAGCAGCGCAACAGGCCAAGAAATAGGTAGCTCGCCGGCGCGGGCGCCTTGGCGGCGAGCAACCTCGATGCGCCCGAGGGACTCTGAAGGGAGGGCCGTAGGCCCGGACGAAGATGAGGAAGGGGAAGTCCGGAGCGAAGGCTCCGGACCGCAATCGTGGGCGCTCGCCGCCAAGGCGCCCGCGCCGGCGAGCGGCCTACGAAGAAGCCCTGACGCCCGCCACCACTACAGGACCCGCAAACAGACCTACTTAGCGTAGACCAGATCCCGCAAACCAAGCGACAACCCAGGCCAATAAGTAATGATCATCAGGCAAACAATCACCACCCCCACAAACGGAATCAACGGCTTAATCAACCTCTCCAACGGCAACTTCGCCACCGCGCAAGCCGCGAACAGGTTCACCCCGAATGGCGGCGTAATCATGCCGAGAGCCAGGTTCACCACCATGATGATCCCGAAGTGCACCGGCTCCACGCCGAACTTCAGCGCCACCGGCAGCAGCAAGGGAGCCAGCACCACGATCGACGCCGAGGTCTCGATGAACATGCCGATCAGGAATAGCGCCGCGTTCACGCCCATCAGGAACGTGAACTTGGTGTCGAAGACCGAAGCGAGCCATACGCCCAGCGCGTCGGGGATGCCGGCACGGTTGAGCAGGAAGCTGAAGATGCCGGCGTTGGCGATCACGAACATGATCACCGCGGTCGACACCACCGACTTGTGCAGCGTGTCCGACAACTGCTTGAAGCTCAGGCGGCGGTAGATGAACTTGCCCACCACCACCGCGTACATCACGGCCACCACCGAGGCTTCCGTCGGGGTGAAGATGCCGCCGTAGATGCCGCCCAGGATGATGACCGGCATCATCAGCGCCAGCCAGGCGTTCTTGAACGCCGGCCACAGCGGCAGGCGGCCCTCGCCGTCGCGCTTGCCCAGGTTGTTGCGCTTGGCGTAGAGCCAGACGTAGAACATCAGCGCCACGCCGATCAGGATGCCGGGCATGACGCCGGCGATGAACAGCTCGCCGGTCGAGGTGTCGGTGGACACCGCGAACAGGATCATCGGGATCGAAGGCGGAATGATCACGCCCAGCTCGGCCGCGCTGGCCTGCAGCGAGGCGGCGAAGGGCGCCGGATAGCCGTGGCGGATCATGGCGGGAATCAGGATCGCGCCCACCGCGAAGGTGGTGGCCACGCTGGAGCCGGCCACGGCGGCGAAGATCATGCAGGTCAGCACGCAGGTGCAGGCCAGGCCGCCCTGGATGCCGCCGACCACGCTCTTGGCGAATTCCACCATGCGTTCGGAAATGCCGCCGGCTTCCATCAGGTTGCCGGCCAGGATGAAGAAGGGGATGGCGACCAGCGGGTACTTGTCCAGCGCGGCGAACAGCTGCTGGGCCACTACCACCCAGGGCAGGCCGGCGGCGCCGACTCCCGCCAGGCTGGCCAGGCCGATCGACACGGCGACCGGCACGGACAGCCCGAAGAAGATCAGCATTGAGACAATCATTAATTGGGACATGGCGATATCTGCTGCTTATGTTCGATGGGGGGCTCAGCCTTGCGCGTCGTTGCGCACGGGGACCTCGTCTTCCTCGCCGGCGCACCAGCGGGCCAGCACGGCGATGGCGGCCAGGGTGGCGCCCACGGGGATGGCCAGGTAGATCCAGGAAATCGAAATGTCCAGGCTGGGCACGGTCTGGAAGCGCACGCGATAGGTCATGTTGCCGCCGATCCAGGCCAGGAAGCCCAGGAAGCCGGCGCAGATCAAGCCGATGACGGCTTCGAGCACGCGTCGGCGGGTGCCGCCCAGCAGGTTGCGCAGCAGTTCCACGCTGATCATGGCGCCGTGGCGGAAGGCCAGGGCCACGCCCAGCAGCACGGTCCAGATCAGGAGGGCGCGGGTCAGCACCTCGCTCCAGTCGGCGGGGGAGTGCAGCACGAAACGCGCGATGACTTGGTAGAAGGCGGCGGCCGCGGCGGCCACCAGCAGCAATTGGGCGAAGACCGAGACCACTTTGAACAGGCCGCGGTCGAAGGCGCGGAGCAAACGCATAATGAATCCCGTTGGCGATGCAAAGGATGGGAACGAAAGCGGCGGGACCGGGATCCCGCCGCCAGGGGCACTGCGCCCCGTGCCGGGGCGTGGGGCCCTGCTTACTTGGTGTCGCGGATCGCGTCGATCAGCTTCTTGTCGAACTTCTTGTAGTACTCGGGGTAGGCGGGCTCGACGGCGGCGGCGAAGGCGGCGCGGTCGACCTCGGTCACCTGCATGCCTTCCTTCTTCAGCTGCTCCACGCCCGTCTTCTCGATGTTGTCGACATAGGCGCGCATGGCCTGGGCGGATTCCTTGCCGGCCTTGTCGAAGTTGGCCTTGTCGGCGGCCGAGAGACCGTCGTACACGTTGGCCGACATCAGCACCAGGGCCGGGCCGTACACGTGGCCGGTCAGCGACAGGTACTTCTGCATCTGCGACAGCTTGGCCGAGGTGATCACCGACAGCGGGTTCTCCTGGCCGTCGATGGTGCCCTGCTGCAGGGCGGTGGCCACTTCAGGCCAGGCCATGGGGGTGGGCAGGATGCCGATCTGGCGGAAGGCCGTGATGTGGATCGGGTTTTCCGTCGTGCGGATCTTCAGGCCCTTGGCGTCGGCGGGGGTCTTGACCGGGCGGACGTTGTTGGTCAGGTGGCGGAAGCCCTGTTCGCCCCAGGCCAGGGCGATGATGCCGCGGCTGGGGAACTTTGCCAGCATATCTTGTCCGATCTTGCTGTCGAGCACGTTGCGGGCGTGCGGCAGGTCGCGCAGCAGGAAGGGAATGTCGAACACCCCGGTTTCGGGCACGAAGTTCAGGGTGGCGCCGGTGGACACGATGGCCAGGTCGATGGTGCCGATCTGCAGGCCTTCGATCACTTCGCGTTCGCCGCCCAGGGCGCTGTTGGCGAATTGCTGTACCTTGTACTTGCCGCCGGTGGAGGCTTCGATGGACTTGGCCAGCGCGTCGGCGCCCGCGCCGTAGTGCGACGAGGTCGACAGGGCATAGGCCATCTTCAAGGTGTTCTGCGCCACGGCGGGCAGGGAGGTTGCGGCCGTGCAGGCGGCCAGAATCGTGGCGGCAAGCCAGGATTTACGCATCGTCTTCTCCAGGTTTTGGGTATCTTTATGGGTGGCTCTGCCTCCCGCCCCGGGATGATATCGGGATTCAGACCCGATTCAGGCCCTTGGTTAACATTGTGGAATGATGGATTTCCCTGATATGTCACGAGCCAGACGCCCCGGTTTTTGGTCCACCCTGCGCCAGGGCGCCAGGATGATGATGCGCGACGCCCGCGCTGGAGAGCTGCGGCTGCTGGTGCTGGCGCTGGTCGTGGCCGTGGCCGCGGTGACCAGCGTCGGCTTCCTGGCGGACCGGGTCGGCCGGGCGCTGGAGCGCGACGCCGGGCAGATGCTGGGCGCCGACCTGGTGCTGGACGCTGACGAGCCGGTGCCCCCGGCCTTCATGGACCAGGCCCGGGAACGCGGCCTGACCGTGTCCAGCACCTGGCAGTTTCCGTCCATGGTGGGCGCGGGCGACGGCGCCCAGCTGGCCGCCCTGAAAGCCGTGGAGCCGGGCTACCCGCTGCGCGGCGCCTTGCGCGTGGCGGGAGCGCCGTTCGAACCGGATGCCCCGACCCGCGAGATCCCGCCCGAGGGCGCGGTCTGGGTGGACGCTCAATTGCTGTCCCTGCTGAACCTGAAGGTCGGCGACATGCTGAACGTGGGCGACGCGCATCTGCGCGTGGACCGCGTCATCACCTATGAGCCGGACCGCGGCATGCAGTTCGTCAACGTTGCGCCGCGGGTGCTGCTGCGCGCCAGCGACCTGCCGGCCACCGGCCTGATCGCGCCGGGCAGCCGGATCGGCTATGCCATGCTGGTGGCGGGCCAGCCCGACGCCGTGGCCGGCTACTCGGCCTGGCTTGCGCAGAACCTCAAGCGCGGCCAGAAGGTCGCCACCCTGGAATCCGGCCGGCCGGAAGTGCGCCGCACGCTGGACCGGGCGCAGCGCTTCCTGTCGCTGGTTGCGCTGCTGGCGGTGCTGATATCGGCGGTGGCGGTGGCCCTGGCGGCCGGCCGCTACATGACGCGCCACCGCGACGGCATCGCGGTCATGCGCTGCCTGGGCGCGGTGCAGTCGCAGGTGTCGCGCATGCTGACGCTGGAATTCACGCTTGTCGGCTTGTTTTCGTCGGCCGCGGGCTGCCTGCTGGGCTTTGCGGTGCACCAGGTGCTGGTCATGCTGCTGGGGTCGCTGATCGACACCAGCCTGCCCGCGCCTTCGGCCATACCCGCCTTGCAGGGGCTGCTGACCGGCCTGCTGCTGTTGCTGGGCTTTGCCTTGCCCGCCCTGGCCCAGTTGCGCCACGTGCCGCCCGCCCGGGTGCTGCGGCGCGACGCCGACGCGCTGAGCGCGCGCAGCGCCCTGGGCTATGTGCTGGGCGCCGCGGGCTTCGCCCTGCTGATCTGGTGGTTCGCCGGCGACGCCAAGCTGGGCGGGGTGGTGGCCGGCGGCTTCCTGGGCGCCTTCGCGGTGTTCGCGCTGGTGGCATGGCTGTGCATCCTGGGCCTGGCGCGGGTGCGCGGGCTGGCTGCCGGCCTGCCGGCGCTGCGTTTCGCGCTGGCCGGCGTGGTGCGGCGGCGCGCCGCCACCATTACCCAGGTCTGCGCGCTGGCGGTGGGGCTGATGGCGCTGCTGTTGCTGACCATGACTCGCACCGACCTGATCCAGGGCTGGCAGCGGACCCTGCCGCCAGACGCGCCGAACCGTTTCCTCATCAATGTGCAGCCGGACCAGCGTCAGGCCGTGACCGACGCGCTCACACGCGAAGGCCTGGGCCGCATCACATTGGCGCCGATGGTGCGCGGCCGGCTCATCGCCATCAACGGCAAGCCCGTGGGCCCGGACGACTACGAGGAGCCGCGCGCCAAGCGGCTGGTGGACCGCGAGTTCAACTTGTCCTATGGCGACGAGCTGCCCTCGTCCAACCGGATCGAGCAGGGCCGCTGGCTGGAACCCGGCTCGGCCGAGGTGTCGCTGGAGTCCGGCCTGGCCAAGACGCTGGGCATCGCGCTGGGCGACAAGATGACCTTCGACGTGGCCGGCCAACAGGTCGAGGTGACGGTGTCCAGCACCCGCCGGGTGGATTGGGATACGATGCGCGTCAATTTTTTCGCCATCCTGACCCCCGCCTCGCTGGCCGACATGCCCCAAAGCTGGATCACCTCGTTCTACCTGCCGCCTGAAAAGGCCTCGGCGCTGCCCGCGCTGGTGCGCCAGTTCCCGAACCTGACGGTATTCGACGTGGGCGCCATCCTGCAGCAACTGCAATCGGTGCTGAATGAAGTGGGCAAGGCGGTGCAGCTGCTGTTCCTGTTCACGCTGGCGGCCGGCGTGCTGGTGCTGTCGGCGGCCCTGACCGCGACGCGCGACGAGCGCATGCGCGAAGCCGCCGTGCTGCGGGCGCTGGGCGCGACCCGCAGCCAGCTGGCGCGTTCGCAGCGCATCGAACTGTGGGCCGTGGGCGGCCTGGCCGGCCTGCTGGCGGCGGCCGGCGCCACGGCGATCGCTTGGGCTTTGTCAACCCAGGTATTTGATTTCACTATTACTCTTAGCCTCTGGCCGTGGCTGGCGGGCATCGGCGCGGGCATGCTGGGCGCCTGGGCCGGCGGCGCCCTGGCCCTGCGCGGCGTGTTGCGCACGCCGCCCCTGGTCACCCTACGAGAAACCTGATGCCGACGCGCGTCCATACGATTACCGAACCCGTGGAAAACTCCAGCAGCATTTTTGACCTACTCGGCGGCGAGCCGGGCGTGCGCGCCCTGGTGGACCGCTTCTATGACCTGATGGACATGGAGCCGGACCTGAAAGAACTGCGGGCCGCGCATGGCCCCAGCCTGGACCAGGCGCGCGACAAGCTGTTCTGGTTTCTTTGCGGCTACTTCGGCGGCCCGGACCACTATATAGAACGCTTCGGCCATCCGCGGCTGCGCGCCAGGCACCTGCCGTTCTCGATCGGCGAGATCGAGCGCGACCAATGGGTCACCTGCATCGGGCGCGCCATGGAAGACCAGGGCGTGGAACCTGCCCTGGTCGAACGGCTGTTGCAATCCTTCTATGGCGTGGCCGACTGGATGCGCAACCGTGAAGGCTGAAGGCGACAACCGGTCCGGCGAGCGGCGCCAGTCCTGGACCGGCGCCCTGGCGGGCGCCATGCTCAGCGATCCTGCCCGGCTTGCCGATGCCGGACCGGAACTGTTCAATCCCGCGCACTATGGCGACCAGGCGCGGCCGGTGGACGCGGGCGGTCGCCAGGCGGCCTGGTTCGTGCAGGGGCAGGGCTGGCAGGGGGTGCTGCGCCGCTACCGCCGCGGCGGCATGATCGCCCGCGTCAGCCGCGACGCCTATCTCTGGAATGGCGAGGCCCGCACCCGCAGCTTCCGCGAATACCGCCTGCTGGCCGCCATGCGCGCCCAGGGGCTGGCGGTGCCGGCGCCGCTGGCCGCCGCCTACTGGCGGCAAGGCCTGGTCTACCGCGCCGCCATCGTGGTCGAGCGCATTCCGGGCGTGCGGCCCCTGGCCCAGGCGCTGGCCGAACCTGTCTGGCAGGCGGCCGCCGAGGCCATCGTGCGCATGCACCGGGCCGGCGTCTGGCATGCCGACCTCAATGCCTTCAATATCCTGGTGGGCAATGACGGCCGGGTCTGGCTGATCGATTTCGACCGCGGCACCCAGGGCTCCCTGTCGGAGCGGCAGCGCCAGGCCAACCTGGAACGCCTGCGCCGGTCGCTGCGCAAGGTGGCGGGGGAAGAGGGCGAGCGCTTCTGGCTGCGCCTGCGCGATAGTTACTGGACGGCCTGGGGCGTCGGCGTCCAACCCTGATCGGGGCGCTGGCGGCGGTTTGCCGCCAGCGGGCCCAATTCGCGCCAATTACCCGGCAAAGTTGGGCAGGTCATCGGTAAAAAGCTTTATCATTTCGCCTTTTGGTACTCCTGTCACATACGGCATAACGCAAAGGGGGCTGGTGATGAAACTACGGGCGGGTATGCGCTTGGCGCTTGGAACGATGCTGGTCATGGCGGCCTCGTCGGCGGCGGTGGCGCAGAACAAGGTCGTCAACGTCTACAACTGGGCCGAGTACACGGCTCCGGACACGATTCCCGGTTTTGAAAAGGAAACCGGCATCAAGGTCCGCTATGACGTCTACGACAACAACGACACGCTGCAGGCCAAGCTGCTGGCCGGCAAGTCGGGTTACGACGTCGTTGTCCCGTCCACGCATTACGCCTCGCGCCAGATCGAAGCCGGCCTGTTCCAGAAGCTGGACAAGTCCAAGCTCCCGAACTGGAAGTACCTGGATCCCGAAATCATGGCGCTGGTCGCCACGGTCGATCCTGGCAACGAGTACGCCATCCCCTGGGGCTACGGCACCAACGGCCTGGGCTACAACGTCACCAAGGTCAAGCAGATCATGGGCGACGGCGTGGACCTGGCCAACTGGGACATGATCTTCAAGCCCGAGAACGCCGCCAAGCTGAAGGAGTGCGGCATCTCGATGCTGGACGAAGCCGCCCAGGTGTTCCCCGCCGTGCTCAAGTACCTGGGCAAGGACCCCAACAGCACCAACGCCGACGACTACAAGGCCGCGCTGGACGTGCTGATGAAGATCCGCCCGTACATCCGCCAGTTCAGCTCGTCGGGCTACATCGACGAGCTGGCCGTGGGCGACCTGTGCATGGTCTACGGCTTTTCCGGCGACGTGATGATCGCCCGCAAGCGCGCGCAGGACGCCAAGAAGTCCTACGAAGTGAACTACTTCATCCCCAAGGGCGGCGCGCCCGCGTGGTTCGACCTGATGGTCATCCCCAAGGATGCCCCGCATCCCGAAGAGGCGCTGGCCTTCATCAACTACATCGAAACGCCGAAGGTGCACGCGGCCATCACCAACACCATGTTCTACCCCAACGCCAACAAAGAGGCGCGGCAGTACGTGGTGAAGGACGTGGCCGACAATCCCATGATCTACCCGCCGGCGGACGTCTCCAAGACCCTGTATGTGATCAAGGCGCTGCCCCTGAACATCCAACGCCTGCAAAACCGGATGTGGTCCGAGCTGAAGTCTGGAAGATAAGTCATCATGAGCGATAGCCGTTACTCGGCGCAGCATTCGGCCGATCCGGACGAGTTCGTCCGGATCTCCGATGTCGTAAAGATCTTCGGCGATGTGGTCGCCGTCCGTTCCGTCAATCTCGCGGTCAAGCGCAACGAGATCTTCGCCCTGCTGGGCAGCTCGGGCAGCGGCAAGTCCACCTTGCTGCGCATGCTGGCGGGCTTCGAGGAAGCCACCTCGGGCCAGATTTTCCTGGACGGCGAGGACATCACCCACGTGCCGCCGTACCGCCGGCCCGTGAACATGATGTTCCAGTCCTATGCGCTGTTCCCGCACATGACGGTCGAGGCCAACGTGGCCTTCGGCCTGAAGCAGGAAGGCGTGGACCGGGCCGAGATCCATGACCGCGTGTTCGAGGCCCTGGACCTGGTCCAGATGGCCGGCTACTCGCGCCGCAAGCCCAACCAGTTGTCGGGCGGGCAGCAGCAGCGCGTGGCGCTGGCGCGCAGCCTGGTCAAGAGGCCCAAGTTGCTGTTGCTGGACGAGCCCATGTCGGCGCTGGACAAGCAGATCCGCCAGAAGACCCAGATCGAGCTCGTGAAGATCCTGGAGCAGGTCGGCGTGACCTGCATCATGGTCACCCACGACCAGGAAGAGGCCATGACCATGGCGCACCGCCTGGCCGTCATGACCGAAGGCCAGATCGTCCAATGCGGCACGCCGCAGGACGTCTACGCCTTCCCGAACTCCCGTTTCGTCGCCAGCTTCATCGGCTCGACCAATATGTTCACCGGCACCATCGTGGTCGATGAACCCGACCACGTCGCCATCGAATGCGGCGAGCTGACGCGGCCGCTGTTCGTCAACCATGGCGTGAGCGAACCGCTGGGCATGGAAGTGCACGTCTCGATCCGCCCCGAACGGCTGGTGGTGTCGCGCGAGCAGCCGGACGCCGAATACAACTGGGCCCACGGCATGGTCAGCCACATGGCCTGGATGGGCAGCTACGCGCTCTACCAGATCCGCCTGGATTCCGGCAAGACGGTCGAGGCCAGCGTGCCCAGCCAGCTGCTGGCCGCGATGGACGCGCCCGGCATCGACGAGGAAATCTTCGTCAGCTGGGACGCAGACAGCGCCACGGTGCTGGCGTCATGATCCGCTTTTCGCCCCGCGACTGGTTGCCGTCGGGCCGGGCGCTGGCGGTGGTGCCGCCGTTCGCCTGGCTGGTGCTGTTCCTGCTGGTGCCGTTCCTGCTGGTTCTGAAGATCAGCTTCGCCGAGCTGAAGTTCGGCATTCCGCCTTATACGTCGCTGGCGGAATTCAAGGACGAGGCGGTGCAGTTCAGCCTGCACCTGCGCGGCTACATCCTGCTGTTCACCGACAGCCTGTATTTCGCCACCTACCTGAATTCGGTGAAGATCGCCGCCATCACCACGCTGTGCTGCGTGCTGATCGGCTATCCCATCGCCTACTACATCGCCCGTTCGTCGCCGTCGGTGCGCAACCTGCTGCTGCTCGGCGTGATCCTGCCGTTCTGGACCTCGTTGCTGCTGCGCGTGTATGCCTGGGTCGGCATCCTGCGCAACGATGGCCTGCTGAACAATCTGCTGCAAGGGCTGGGCATCATTTCCAGCCCGCTGGAAATCTATCGCACCGACGTCGCCGTCTACATCGGCATGGTCTACGCCTACCTGCCGTTCTTCATCCTGCCGCTGTATGCCACGCTGGTGAAGATGGACTTGCGCCTGCTGGAGGCCGCCTACGACCTCGGCGCCAAGCCCTGGCAGGCTTTCTGGCAGATCACCGTGCCGCTATCGCGCCAGGGCGTGATCGCCGGCGCCATGCTGGTGTTCATCCCGGCGGTGGGCGAATACGTGATCCCGGAAATGCTGGGCGGCGCCAACACGCTCATGATGGGCCGCGTGATGTGGAATGAATTCTTCAACAACGCCGACTGGCCGATGGCTTCGGCGGTGACCTGCGTGATGGTGCTGTTGCTGCTGGTGCCGCTGGTGGTCTTCCAGTACAACCAGGTCAAGCAGCAGGAGCAGGCGAGCGGAGGCCGCAAATGAACGGGCCCAACAAGACCTTGCGGGCCGTGGTGCTGGGGCTGGGGTACTTCTTCCTGTACGTGCCCATCATCAGCCTGATGGTGTTCTCGTTCAACGAATCGCCCACCGTCACGTCCTGGGCCGGCTTCTCGTTCCGCTGGTACCACTCGCTGTTCAACGACGACGCGCTGCTGCGCGCGGCCTGGCTGTCGTTCCGCATCGCCGCCATGACCGCCACTGCCGCGGTCATCATCGGCACCTGGGCCGGTTATGTGCTGAGCCGCATGGGGCGCTTTCGCGGCTTCGCGCTGTATGTGGGCATGCTGAGCGCGCCGCTGGTCATTCCCGAGGTGGTGCTGGGCATCTCGCTCCTGCTGATGTTCGTGGAACTGCGCGGCAGCCTGGGCTGGCCCGCCGAAAACGGCATCTTCACGATCTGGGTCGGCCACGTGACCTTGTGCATGGCCTTCGTGGCGGTCGTCATCCAGACGCGCATCCGCGACCTGGACCGTTCGCTGGAAGAGGCCGCGCTGGACCTGGGCGCCACGCCCATGACCGTGTTCTTCAAGATCACGCTGCCGCTGATCGCGCCGGCGCTGGCCTCGGCCTGGCTGCTGTCCTTCACCTTGTCGCTGGACGACGTCGTGCTGGCGTCGTTCCTGTCCGGTCCCAGTTCCAGCACGCTGCCGATGGAAGTTTTCTCGCGGGTGCGCCTGGGGCTGAAACCCGAGATCAACGCGCTGGCCACCCTGTTCATCCTGGCGGTCGGCACTTGCGTGATCCTCGCCAACCGCCTGCAATGGCGCAAGGAGTCCGAACCCAAATGAAGCAAACCACCCTGTACGGCCTGACCAAGTGCAGCACCTGCGTCAAGGCGCGCGACTGGCTGACGGCGCATGGCGTCGCCCACGCTTTCGTGGACTACCGCGACAATCCGGTGCCCGCGGCCACGCTAAAGTCCTGGGCGGACCAGGTGGGCGGCTGGGAAAAGCTGGTCAACCGCACGTCCATGACCTGGCGCAATCTGCCCGAAGAGCGCAAGACCGCGCACACCGACGCCCAGTGGAGCCAGCTGATCGCCGAGTATCCGGCGCTGGTGCGCCGCCCGGTCACGGTGACGCCCGATGGCGAGGTGAGCGTTGGTTTCAGCGAAAAACGCTACGGCGAACGCTTCGCCTGACGCGCCGGCCCGGTCCGGCCGGGCGCCGAAGGGCGCCGGCCGGGCCCTGCCCGATGCTTTCTTCGACCGCGACGCCGCCCAGTTGGCGCGCGAATTGCCGGGCAAGATCATCCGGCATCGGGTGGGCGACCTGTGGCTGTCCGCCCGCATCATCGAGACCGAGGCCTATTACCTGGAAGAGAAGGGCAGCCATGCGTCGCTGGGGTACACCCACAAGCGGCGGGCCCTGTTCATGGATGGCGGCACGGTCTACATGTATTACGCCCGCGGCGGGGATTCGCTGAATTTCAGCGCGGGCGGCCCGGGCAACGCGGTGCTGATCAAATCGGCCTACCCCTGGACGGACGCCTTGTCCGGCCCGCAGGCGCTGGCCCGCATGCTGCAATTGAATCCCGATGCGCAAGGGCGGCCGCGGCCGCTCTCCGGCCTGTGCGCCGGCCAGACCCTGCTGTGCCGGGCCCTGGGGCTGAAGGTGCCCGATTGGGACGCGCGCCGTTTCGACCCGCAGGCGCTGTACGTGGAGGACGTGGGCGAATCGCCCCCCACCCTGATCTGCACCACGCGCCTGGGCATTCCGCCTGGGCGCGACGAGCATCTGCATTACCGCTATGTGGATCCGGCCTACGCCGCGTTCTGCACGCGCAATCCCTTGCGGCGCGGACAGCGCGCCGGCCATGACTACGTATGGGTGGACCGCCAGGGCGTGGTAATGCCGCAGGCGCCCGAAGCCGAATCACCCTAGCGCAATTCCGCAGGCGGCCCGGGCGGCGTTCCGGTGGACTTCAGCGAGCGGGCAGGCCGTAGCGTTCGGCCAGGGCGGCACGCATGCGCGCGTATTTACGGCGGATGCGCCAGCTGTTCAGGCGCTTGCTCCAGGCGTATAGCGGAATCAGCGGCAGTCCGCCGAAACCGTCGATCAGGTACAGGCCTTGCTTGCCGTCCGCGTTCAAGCCACAGGAGATGTTGCTGGGGGAAATGTCGTGCAGGACCACATGGGCATCGGCCAGGTCGTCGAAAAATTCGTCGAGTTGCGCGCAGAGCGCGTCGTCGAGCTTGCCCTGCCGGGCCAGGTCTTCCACGGAGGGGGCGATGTTGCCGTCGGCGTCGCGGATTTTCTCGACCACCAGTCCGAGGCCCAAGGTAGTCTGGGCGACTCCCAGGACGCGCGCCATGGGCACCTGCCAGACGCCGGACGGGCGGGTGGTGGTGGTCACGTATTCCGAGATTTCAGTGAGGTAGACGCGGTACGCGCTTTCACGCTGGTATTGCTTGTACCAGCGCTTGAAGGGACGCGCTTCGAGGTAGATTGCGCGGGCGCGCATATCCATGACTTTGACCAGCAAGGATGGCATGTGGGGGTGCTGGAAAATCTGCCTGTCGTTGCCGGTGGCGAGCGGGGTCTCGGCGTTCAGGTCCAGGGGGCCGAATACGGATTGGAAGGAAGCCGAGGCCTTACAAGAGGGGGGTTCTGCGGAGTTCAAGGGGGTGGAGCAACCTGTTTTGATACCGCACAGTTTAATCCCTTGCCCTAAATCTTCGATTCCACAGGCTTGAATCTAAGCCTGATTTACCGTGGCGGGCATAGTTCGGGTCCTACAATCCAGGCTTTGGAGATGCATGTTTTGAACGACATTCTGCTTTGGACCGCCGCAGGCGGCGCCGTTCTGGCCTTTCTGGCGGCATTGCTGGCCTGGCTGCGTCCGCCCGCGGCGGATCCTCGCCTGGACGCGCTGCTCGAGAACCTGGAGCGCACCGAGCGCGCGCTGCGCTCCGATATTGCGGAAGGCCAGCGCGGCCTGCGCAGCGAGTTTGCGGAATCGACCCGCGCCTTGCGGGTGGAGTTGTCGCAGTCGCACGGCGAGCTGCGCGCCGGATTGTCGCGCGATGCCCAGGCCGCGCGCGCCGAGTCCGCCGAGTCGCTGGCGCGCTTTGCCGCGGGATTCTCGGAGCAGCTGCAAGGCCTGATCCAGATCAACGAGCGGCGGCTGATGGAAGTGCGGGCGACCGTGGACCAGCGCCTGCAATCGCTGCAGACCGACAACAGCGCCAAGCTCGACGAGATGCGCCGCACGGTGGATGAAAAGCTTCACGCCACGCTGGAGCAACGCCTGGGCGAATCCTTCAAGCTGGTCTCCGACCGCCTGGAGGCCGTGCACAAGGGTCTGGGCGAAATGCAGGCGCTGGCCGCCGGCGTGGGCGACCTGAAGCGCGTGCTGACCAACGTGAAATCGCGCGGCACCTGGGGCGAAGTGCAACTGGCCAGGCTGATCGAGGACAACATGACGCCTGATCAGTACGCCAGCAACATCAAGCCCGTGCCGGGTAGCGACGCGGTGGTGGAGTTCGCCATCCGCCTGCCGGGGCGCGGCGACGGCGGCGAGCCGGTATGGCTGCCCATCGACGCCAAGTTCCCCAAGGAAGAATACGAGCGCCTCATGGACGCGCAGGACGCGGCCGACGCGGAAGGCGTGAAGAACGCCGGGGCCGCGCTGGGCCGGGCCGTGGAGCTGCAGGCGCGCCTGATCGCCGGCAAGTACGTCGCGCCGCCGCACACCACCGATTTCGCCATCATGTTCCTGCCCACCGAAAGCCTGTACGCCGAGGTGCTGCGCCGGCCCGGCTTGCTGGACAAGCTGCATGACCTGCGCGTCAACGTGGCGGGGCCCAGCAACCTGGCGGCGTTGTTGAACAGCCTGCAGATGGGGTTCCGCACGCTGGCGATCGAACAGCGCTCGTCCGAGGTCTGGCAGGTGCTGCGGGCGGTCAAGACGGAGTTCGGCAAGTTCGGCGAGTCGCTGGCCAGCGTCAAGAAGACCCTGGACACCGCCAGCAACAAGATCGGCCAGACCGAGGTGCGCACGCGCGCCATGCTGAAGAATTTGAAGGCCGTCGAGGCGCTGCCCGAGGCAGACGCCAGGCTTCTGCTGGGCGCGGACGAGGGCGATGCGGGAGACGATGAAGAGGACCAGGGCGCGCTGACCGCAGGCCCGAACTGATCTGGCCGCGACGGCATCGCAGGGGCGCGCGCTTGTTGCCCGCCGCGACAGCCGATATCCTGGCGTTAGCGGCAATCCGCCGCCGACACCTGGAGCATTGCAAGCATGAGCACCGCTGAACGCCATGATTCCTCTACCCTCGACGCGACGGCGTTGGGCGCCGATATCGCGCAAGGGGCCACCACTGCGCTTGCTGCGATGCAGCAGGCGGTGGACCGGGTGGCGGCCCGCAATCCCTCGATCAACGCGGCTTGCGGCGTGCAGGCGGAAATCGGCCTGCGCCTGGCCCAGTCTCTGGACGAGGAGCTTGCAGGCCTGTCGCAGGAACAGCGGCTGGCGCAGTTGCAGCAGCGCCCGTTCCTGGGTGTGCCGACCTTGCTCAAGGACCTGGGCACTGCGGCGCTGGGCCTGCCCAGCTCCATGGGTTCGGTGCTGTATGGCCAGGTGCAGTGGAATGTCGACGCCGAGATTGTCAAGCGTTACCGCCGCGCCGGCCTGATTCCCTTCGGCCGCACGACCAGCGCGGAACTGGGCCTGAGTCCGACCACCGAATCGCCGGTCTACGGGCCCGCCACGCAGAATCCCTGGAAGGCCGGCCATAGCGCGGGCGGATCCAGCGGCGGCGCGGGCGCGGCGCTGGCCAGCGGCATGGTGCGCATCGCGCACGGCAGCGATGGCGGCGGTTCGATCCGCATTCCTTCGTCCTGCTGCGGCGTGCTCGGCCTGAAGCCCTCGCGCGGCCTGATGCCGCTGGGGCCGCTCAAGGGCGAGGGTTGGGGCGGCCTGGCCACCGAGCACATGATGACCTTGTCGGTGCGGGACTGCGCTGCCTCGCTGGACATCAGCGCGGGCGCTGACGTTGGCGCGCCCTATGCCGCGCCCGCCCAGCCGGCGGAGTCCTACCGCGCGGTGGCCGCGCGCGTAGCCGCCGATCCTCGGTCCGCCGCGCACCGCCGCATCGCCTTCGTCAACACCACTTACGAGGGCGAGGCCATCCACCCCGAGGTGGCGGCTGCCGTGGACGAGGCCGCGAAACTGTTCGCGTCGCTGGGCCACGAGCTGGTGCCGGTCGCGCCGCCGGTGGGCTCCGAGGAAGTGCTGTCGCCCATGCTGCCCTTGATCGCAAGCGCCGCGGCCAACGCCATCGACGGCTTCGTGGCCGCGCGCGGCCGCCGCCTGGCCGCAGACGAACTGCAGCCCACCACGCTGGGCGCGCGCGAATATGCCCGCGCGATTTCCGGCGCGCAATACGTGGCCTGCGTCGACACCTGCCACGAGATCACGCGCCGCGTCGGCCGCTTCCTGGAGCGCGAGGGCACGCAGGGATACGACCTGTTCCTGAGCCCGGTGCTGGCGCAACCGCCGGCCGCCATCGGGCGCTACGCCATGGACAACGCCGACTATCTGGCCTACCGTCTGGGCAAGAAGGGCGTCATCGGCTATTCGCCTTTCGCGCCCCTGGCCAACCTGACCGGCATGCCCGCCATCTCCATCCCCTTCGGCATGTCGTCCGACGGCCTGCCCATCGGCATCCAGCTGATGGGGCCGCTGGGCAGCGAGGCGCTGCTGCTGGAGCTGGCCGCGCAGGTCGAGGCGCTGCGGCCCTGGGCCCTGGTGGCGCCGATGGCCCGATAGCGCGAAGGGGCGAACCGCGCCGCGCGGACCGGCGGCGCGTCTAGGGATACAGGATCCAGGGAGCAGCCATGTCACCGTTCGCGACGCATGCCGTATCCAACCAGGTGCCGCCCCTGGAGGACTATTCCCTGTACGAAACCGATCCGGCCTTGCGCGAGGCCGTGAAGCGCGAGGGCGCGCAGGCCTGGGCCGCGGACCTGGCCGCGCACGGCGCCTGGCTGGGCCGCGCGCAGACGCTGGAAGCCGGCGCGCAGGCCAACCGCTGCCCGCCGCGCCTGCTCAGCTACGACCGTTACGGTCATCGCATCGACCGCATCGAATTCCATCCTTCATGGAATCTGTTGATGGGCGGCATCGTGGCGCGCGGCCTGCATAGCCGCGCCTGGGCCCAGCCCGAGCCCGGCGCGCAGGTGGCACGCGCGGCGGCGTACCTGATGCAGGGGCAGGTCGAGGCCGGCACCCTGTGTCCCACCACCATGACCTTCGCTGCGGTTCCCCTGCTGCAACGCGAGCCCGCGGGCGTCATCGATTTTGGCGGCCAGTGGCTGACGGCGCTGTATTCGCGCGAATTCGACGGCGCCGACGCGCCGCTGACCGCCAAGCGCGGGGCCCTGATAGGCATGGGCCTGACCGAAAAGCAGGGCGGCTCCGATCTGCGCGCCGTCACCACCAGGGCGACGCCGCTGGGCGTCCCGGGCAGGGGGCGGGCCTATCACCTGGTCGGGCATAAATGGTTTTTCTCGGTGCCGCAGTCGGACGCGCACCTGGTGCTGGCGCAGACCGACGAAGGGTTGAGCTGCTTTTTCGTGCCGCGTTGGATCCCGGACGGACCGCGCAATGCCGTGCGCGTGCGGCGCTTGAAGGACAAGCTCGGCAATTGCAGCAACGCTAGCGGCGAGGTCGAGTTCGAGGACGCCTGGGGCGTCATGGTGGGCGAGCCGGGCCGCGGCCTGACGATGCTGCTGGAAATGGCGGCCACCACCCGGCTGGACTGCGTGCTGGGCAGCGCGGCGTTGTTGCGCCAGGCCCTGGTGCAATCGGCGCATCACGCGCGCCACCGGCAGGCCTTCGGCAAGCCCTTGATCGAGCAGCCCCTGATGCGCAACGTGCTGGCCGACCTGGCGCTGGAAAGCGAAGCGGCCATGGTCCTGGGCTTGCGGCTGGCGCGCGCCGTGGACCAGCGCGCGGACGCCGAGGCGCGGGCCCTGGTCCGAGTGGGCACGCCAGCCGCCAAGCTGTGGGTCTGCAAGCGCGCCATCGCGGCCGTGGCCGAATGCATGGAAGTCTGGGGCGGCAACGGCTATGTGGAAGAGGGGCCCATGCCCAGGCTGTACCGTGAAACGCCGGTCAACTCCATCTGGGAAGGCTCTGGCAATGTGATGGCGCTGGACGTGCTGCGCGCCTTGCAGCGCGAGGAAGGCGCGCTGCCCGCGCTGGAGCGCGAATTCGCGCAGGCGCGGGGACTGAGCCAGGACTACGACGATGCGCTGGTCCGCTGGCAGGCACTGCTGGCCGATGGCGCCCACGCCGAGTTCCAGGCGCGCCGCATCGCCGCCGGCCTGGCGCAGCTGTGGCAGGCCGCCTTGTTGCTGCGGCATGCGCCGCCAGCCATCGCGCAGGCGTTTGCTTCCAGCCGCCTGCGCGAAGGCGGCGGCGTGTTCGGCGAACTGGCCGCCGGCGCGGACACGCAGGCAATCCTGGCGCGGGCATGGCCCGCCGCCGCATGCTAAATTTCCTGGCTCGACAAACCTACCCGCATTTTCGCCATGCTTTCCCAGCAAGAACTCAAGCAGCAAGCCGCCGACGCAGCCCTGGAATTCGTTGAACAGGTCGCCGGCCCGGACGCCATCATCGGCGTGGGCACGGGATCCACGGCCGATCTCTTCATCGACGGCCTGGCCCGTTTCAAGGGCCGGATCGGCGGCACCGTGGCCAGCTCCGAGCGCAGCGCCGCCCGGCTCGCAGGACATGGGCTGAAGGTGCTGGACCTGAACGACATCACGACGATGCCGATCTACGTGGACGGCGCGGACGAGATCGACGCCAACCTGCACATGATCAAGGGCGGTGGCGGCGCGCTGACGCGCGAGAAGATCGTGGCCTCGGTGGCCGAGCGCTTCATCTGCATCGCCGACGAATCCAAGCTGGTGCAGACCATGGGCAAGTTCCCGCTGCCGGTCGAGGTCATCCCCATGGCCCGCGAGTCGGTGGCGCGCGCCCTGGCCGCGCTGGGCGGGCAGCCCAAGCTGCGCGACGGATTCGTCACCGATAACGGCAACGTCATCCTGGACGTGTCGGGCCTGTCCATCACCGACGCGCCGGGCCTCGAAGCCCGGGTCAACAATCTGGCGGGCGTGGTGACCTGCGGCCTGTTCGCCATCGCGGGCGCCGACGTGGCGCTGCTGGCCACGCAGAACGGCATCCGCCGCCTGGATCGCCGCGCCTGATAGCGGCCCCGCGGCTCTCGCTGCAACCCCGGCCGCCTCGCCTTGCGGGCGCCGGGACCCCCATTCATAATCCTGTCACACTTGGGTCATAACCTTGCGGGTTGTGCAAGCCCAACTCGTAATAATATTTTTTCGGGGCAGTGCAATGAGACCAACCACGCAGGGAGCCCGCATGTCGGAGCATACAAACAAGCAGTTCGATGCGGACCTGGAAAGCGTCCGTTCGCAGTTCCTGCAAATGGGCGGCTTGGTGGAAGCCATGATCCAGGAAGCCATCGACGCGCTCGCTAGCGGCGACGTGTCGCTGGTTGAGAAGGTGCGTGAGCGTGAAAAGGAAGTCAACCGCCACGAAGTCGAGATCGACGAAAGCATCAGCCGCATCCTGGCGCGCCACCAGCCCACCGCCATCGACCTGCGCATGCTGATGGCCGTGTCCAAGATGCTGACCGACATGGAGCGTTCCGGCGACGAGGCCGAGAAGATCGCCACCGTCGCGCGCCGCATCCACGAAGCCGAATTGCGCCACATCCCGGTGATCGAGCTGCGTCACATGGCGGCCAATGTCCGCACCATGCTGCATCAGGCGCTGGACGCCTTCGCCCGTCTCGATCCGATTCAGGCCGCGGCCGTGGTGCGCAGCGACAAGGAAGTCGACAAGGAATGGAAGGGCGCGCTGCGCCATCTCATTACCTACATGATCGAAGACCCGCGCACCATCTCGCGCGCCATCGACATGATCTTCATCGCGCGCGCGCTGGAACGCATCGGCGACCATGCCAAGAACATGTCCGAGCGTGTCATCTACATGGTCAAGGGCGCCGACGTGCGCCACACCGGCGTGAAGAACACCGAGCGCCAGGCGCGCGGCGAAGAAGACGACGGCACGGAAGAGTAAGCCGCGGCGCCGGACGGTTGGCCTGCTTGCCAATCGTCCGGCGCCGCCGCGGATGCCACTCCTGCGGCGTCAGCCCAGGGGCAGCGTGGCTCCCGCGCCCAGGCGCGGGTCCGGCACGCCGGGCTTGCCGGCGTCGATGCGGCCCGCCAGCCTGCGGCCGAAGGCCGGCATGGCGGGCGAACTTATCTCCAGGTCGTACCAGCCTTGGCAGCCGGCGTAGGCCAGCTCCAGCGTGCCGTCGGCCTGCACGTGGGCCATGGCGCTCCAGCCATCGCCCATGCGCGATTCCACTTTCACCGGTTGCGGCGCATCGCCGCGATTGATCAGCCGCAGGCGCAGGCCCGATTCGGTGGGCACGACTTGCGCCTCCAGCGCGCCGGCATCGCGCGCGTCGCCGCGGAACTGGCGGTGATAGCCGTCGGGACCCAGCAGCCATAAGTCGTAGGCGCCGCCGTCGTGCAGGCGCCAGCCGTCGTCCAGGCGCGCGCCTGCGCCCACGGTGTAGCGGCGGGGCGCAAGCTCAAGCGCCCGGCGGTCGTAGACGTGCAGTACCGCACCGGCCGCGCCCGGGTTGCGCAGGGTCAGCCGGTAGTGTCCGCCATCGGCCGCCATCCTGCCTTGCGCGTCCAGCGCATAGGGCAGGGCGCGGGCCCGGCGTGGGCCGCCGGCGTCTGCGTCGCATTCCCCGGAGAAATCGAAGGCCGTGGTCAGGTCGCCGGTCACTTCGCGCCGCCAGGCGCTGATGTTGGGTTCGGCCACGCCGAAGCGCGCCTCCAGGAAACGGATCACGGAGGTGTGGTCGAACACTTGCGAATTGACCCAGCCGCCGCGGCTCCAGGGCGAGACCGCCAGCATCGGCACGCGAGGCCCCAGGCCGAAGCCGCGGCCATGCAGGCCAGCCGGGTCGTCGCGGGTGGCGGCGCTGGGGCCGTGGCGCGCATCGTGGTATTCGCCGTCGAGCTCCACCGTGGACAGGCCGCCCGAGAGGCCACCGGCGTCGCGCGCGGGCGGCGCGGGCGGCGGCATGTGGTCGAAGAAGCAGTCGTTTTCGTCGTAGGTGACGAAGAACACGCAGCGGCTCCAGACTTCCGGATTGCGGGTCAGGATGTCCAGCACGCGCTCCGTGTAGGCGCCGCCCCGGGCCGGCGACGAGACTTCCGGATGTTCGGAGTCGGCCGTGGGCGCGATGATCCACGACACCTGCGGCAAGGTACCCCGGTCGACGTCGCGGGCCAGGTCGTCGAGCGTGCAGGTGGACAGGCCGCGTTCGAGCAAGGGCGTCTCGCCTGCTGCGCCGGCGTGCTGCCGGCGGTACTGCCGGAAACCCGCCAGCGGGTTGTCGTGGTAGTTGTCCGCCATGTCCTGGTAGATGCGCCAGTCCACGCCGGCTTCCTGCAGGCGTTCGGGATAGGTCGTCCAGGCGTAGCCTTCGCCGGCGGGACCCAGGCGGTCAAAGGTGTTGACCAGGGCCGGGCCGCCGGCCAGGCCCTGGGGATCGTTGGTGCCGGTCCAGAGGAACAGCCGGTTCGGATTGGTGCCGGCGTGGATCGAGCAATGGTAGGCGTCGCACAGCGTGAAGGCGTTCGCCAGCGCGGTCTGGAACGGCACCTCCGCGCCGCGGTAGGCGCCCATGCCCAACCGGCTCTTGGCGGACAGCCATTGGTCCATGCGGCCGTCGTTCCAGGCGCGCTGGGCATCGTCCCAGGTGTGCGGCGTGATGTAGCCCACCGGCACGTCGCTGGCGTACTCCGCCTGCAAGGCGTAGGGGCGGACCTGCGCCGCGCCGTCGGCCTGGGTCAGCACGTCGCCCGCCAGGGTGGGCGCGGGATGCGGATCCGCGTAGCCGCGCACGCCGGGCAAGGTGCCGTAGTAGTGGTCGAAGGACCGGTTTTCCTGCATCAGGATCACGACGTGCTGCACGTCCTGCAGCGTGCCCGTGCGGCGGTCGGGCCCGATGGCGAGCGCGCGTTCGATCGGCGAGGGAGCGGAGGCGGAGGGGGGCGGGCTGGGTTCTGCTTTCATGACGACAATGATACGGCTGGCGGCGTCCGCATCTTAAAGCGGGGGCGGCGAGAGCAGGGGGCTCTGAAAAACAACAGCCCCTCGCAGGGGAGGGGCTGGATCGCTGTGGCCGCCGCTGGGGGGCGGCCTGAGGAGCGCGGCGGGATCAGGCCGAGGGCGGAACGTAACCCTGGGCTTCGACGGTGCCGTCCTCGAACAGGAAACGCTCCATTTGTTCCTTCAGGTACTTGCGCGCGCGGGCGTCCGCCAGGTTCAGGCGGTTTTCATTGACCAGGCGGGTCTGGATGCCCTTCCATTCTTCCCAAGCTTCCTTGGAAATGCTTTGCCAGATCTTGGTGCCGAGTTCGCCGGGGTAGGGCGGAAAATCCAGCCCTTCGGCTTCACGCTTCAATTTCACACAGTTGACGATACGGGCCATGGTTCGCTGCCGGAAGAAATGAGTAATCCCGCATTTTAACGGGCTTGGCGCCGTTGCGGCGCCAAGCCCCTGCAAGGCCCGAGGTCGGCCCGGGCGTTACAGCTTCTTGATGAAGACCAGGCTGTTGCGCGAGCGGTTGTAGTTGTGCTGCTTTTCGCGCGGCATGTCGGCGATGCCGCCCTGCACGAAACCGCGCTTCATGAACCAGTGCGAGGTCCGCGTGGTCAGCACGAACAGGCGTTTGGCGCCGACGGCGCGAGCGCGCGATTCCATGTGGCGCAGCAGGATTTCGCCTTCGCCTGAACCTTGCCATTCAGGATGCACGATCAGGCAGGCCATCTCGGCCATCTGCTCCTCGGGGAAGTTGTGCAGGGCCGCGCAACCGTAAATGACGCCGTCGTGCTCCAGCACGGTGAAGTTTTCGACGTCGCGCTCGACCACGCTGCGCGGGCGCGGCACCAGGGTGCCGTCCGCTTCCAGGGGTTCGATCAGGCTGAGGATGGCGCCTACGTCGTCAATGGTGGCGGCGCGCAGGTCGTCCAGCGTGTCTTCCACCACCATGGTGCCCACGCCGTCATGGGTGAAGATTTCCAGCAGCACGCTGCCGTCCAGCGCGAACGGCAGCAGGTGGGCGCGGGCCACGCCGCGCTTGACCGCCAGCGAGGCGTATTGCAGGAAGGCGTGGGTTTCCTCGTCGAGTTCGCCGCCGGCCAGCAGCGCGTCGGCGTCGACGCGGGCCAGTTCGGTGTCCAGCGTGCCATCGTCGTTCAGCACGCCCTGCGAGCTGGACAGGAAGATCAGCTTTTCGGCGCGCAGCGCCACGGCGACGCTGGTGGCCAGGTCTTCCATGGCCAGGTTGAAGGCGTCGCCGGTGGGCGAGAAGCCCAAGGGCGACAGCAGCACCACGGACGAACCCTTTTCGATGGCGAATTTCAGCGCGTCGATGTCGATCTTGCGCACCTGGCCGGTGTGCTTGTAGTCCACGCCGTCCAGCACGCCGGTGGGGCGCGCGGTGACGAAGTTGCCGGAGATCACGCGGATATGGGCGTGCGACATGGGCGTGTTCGGCAGCCCCTGGCTGAAGGCGGCCTCGATGTCCAGGCGGATCTCGCCGGCGGCTTCCTTGGCGCATTCCAGGGCGGCGGCGTCGGTGGGAGCCAGGCCGCGGTCGAACTGCTGGGTGTAGCCTTTCAGGCGCAGCTGCTCATTGACCTGCGGACGGGAACCGTGCACCAGCACCAGGCGGATGCCCAGCGAGGACAGCAGCGACAGGTCCTGCACCAGCGTGTTCAGCGCGCCGGCCTGAACCAGTTCGCCGCCGAACGCCACCACGAATGTCTTGCCTCGGAACGCATGCACATAGGGCGCCACCTCTCGGAACCATCGGACGAACTGGGCGGGTGCGAATTCTGGGGCTTCGAGGGCGGAGACGGTGTCTGGTTCCAGGTCGGGCATGATGGGTGGAAGGATTCCTGAGAGTCGGTCAAAACGCGGCGCAGTGCCGCGCCATGGCGCCGTCGGGCGACGGCGTGGCGAAATTATATGACCGTCGCGCGCCGGGGCAGGAGGAAAAGAGTGCCAATTTGGTGCCGGATTCTCCGGTTTCCTCCCGTGGCGCCGGCAGGAGGCGCGCGGAAATTTATAATGCCGGGCTAACCGGACTAATCGTACATGCCTGAATCCTCCAGCCCGCGTGCGCCCAAGGCCGCGGACGCGGCGGCTCCGGCGGCAGCGGCGGACGCGCAGAACGCGCGCCGCGCACCGCGCCCCGAGCGGCCCATACCCGTGGTGAGCTATCCCGAAGACCTGCCCGTCAGCGCGCGGCGCCAGGAGATCGCGCGCGCCATCGCCAACCATCAGGTCGTGATCGTCAGCGGGGAAACCGGGTCGGGCAAGACCACCCAGCTGCCCAAGATCTGCCTGGAGCTGGGCCGCGGCCGCCAGAAGATGATCGGCCACACCCAGCCGCGCCGCCTGGCCGCGACCTCGGTGGCCAAGCGCATCGCCGAGGAGCTGAACACGCCCATGGGCGAGGTGGTGGGCTACCAGGTGCGCTTCAACGACCGCACCGGCCCCAACGCGTCCATCAAGCTGATGACGGACGGCATCCTGCTGGCCGAGTCGCAGCGCGATCCGCTCCTGCGCCGCTACGACACCATCATCATCGACGAGGCGCACGAACGCAGCCTCAACATCGATTTCCTGCTGGGCTACCTGAAGCAGCTGCTGCCGCGCCGCCCGGACCTGAAGCTCATCATCACCTCGGCCACCATCGACGCCGAGCGCTTCGCCCGGCACTTTGCCGCGTCCGAGGACCGGCTGGCGCCCGTGATCGAAGTGTCGGGCCGACTGTATCCCGTCGAGGTCCGCTACCGCCCCGTGCGCGAGGAACTGGCGGAGGACGAGGCCGCTCCGGCCAAGCCCGGCCGCGACCGCGAGCGCATGTCCGGCGACGAAGAGCGCGACCTGATCGACGCCATCGTCGATGCCGTGGACGAATGCGCGCGGCACGGCCCGGGCGACGTGCTGGTGTTCCAGCCCGGCGAACGCGAAATCCGCGAATCCGCCGAGGCGCTGCGCAAGCGCCATCCGGCCGGCACCGAGGTGCTGCCGCTGTACGCCCGCCTGTCGCAGGCGGAACAGGAACAGATCTTCCATCCGCGCACCAATGCGCGGCGCATCGTGCTGGCCACCAACGTGGCGGAAACCTCGCTGACGGTGCCCGGCATCCGTTTCGTGGTCGACAGCGGCCTGGCGCGCATCAAGCGCTATTCATGGCGCAACAAGGTCGAGCAGCTGCGCATCGAGCCGATCAGCCGCGCCTCGGCCAACCAGCGCGCCGGCCGTTGCGGCCGGGTCGGGCCGGGCGTCTGCATCCGGCTCTACGACGAGCTGGATTTCAACAATCGCGCGCCGTTCACGGATCCCGAGGTGCTGCGCTCGTCGCTGGCCTCGGTCATCCTGCGGATGAAGTCGCTGAAGCTGGACGATATCGAGCAGTTCCCCTTCGTCGAGGCCCCGCCGGGCCGCGCGGTGGCCGACGGCTACCATCTGCTGCAGGAGCTGGGCGCGATCGAGCTGGCGTCCGCCTCGGACGACGACGCCGACGCTTCCCGCACCGGCGCGTCCTTCGTGCTGACCCGCACGGGCCACGAACTGGCCAAGCTGCCGGTGGACCCGCGCATCGGCCGCATGATCCTGGCGGCGCGCGAACACCAGTGCCTGGCGGAAATGCTGATCATCGCCTCGGCCCTGTCGGTGCAGGACGCGCGCGACCGCCCGATGCAGGAGCGCGAGGCCGCCGAGGCCGCGCACGCCAAGTTCGCCGACGACAAATCCGAGTTCATTTCCTTCCTGAAGCTGTGGCGCTGGTACGGCGAACAGGTGCAGCACAAGGCCTCGCAGCGCAAGCTGGTGGCCTTGCTGCGCCAGAACTTCCTGTCGCCGATCCGGCTGCGCGAATGGCATGACGTGCACACCCAGCTGGCCGCCCTGGTGGGCGAGCAGGGCTGGCGCCTGAACCAGACCGAGGCCACCTACGAGCAGCTGCACATGGCGCTGCTGTCTGGCCTCCTGGGCAATATCGGCTTCAAGAGCGACGAAGGCGGCCATTACCAGGGCGCGCGCGAAATCCGCTTCCACATCCATCCGGGTTCGCGGCTGGTGAAGAAGGCGGGACGCTGGATCGTGGCGGCCGAACTGGTCGAGACCACCCGCCTGTACGCCCGCTGCGTGGCGCGCATCGACCCGGTGTGGCTGGAAAAGGTCGGCGCGCACCTGATCCGCAAGAACTGGTCCGACCCCCGCTGGGAAAAGAAGGCGGGGCAGGTCGTGGCCAACGAACGGGCCACGCTCTACGGGCTGACCATCTACACGGGCCGGCGCATCCAGTACGGCCGGGTCAATCCCACCCAGGCCCGCGAGCTGTTCATCCGCCAGGCCCTGGTGCCGGGCGAGATCGACACGCGGCTGCCGTTCGTGGCGCACAACCGCAAACTGATTGCCGGAATCGAAAAGCTGGAGCACCAGACCCGCCGTCCCGACATCCTGGTCGACGACGAGCTGATCTACGCCTTCTACGACCGCCAGCTGCCGGCGGACATTTCGCAGACGGCGACGCTGGAAAAATGGGTGTCCGGGCTGGACAAGGCGGCCGCCGCCAAGCTGCAGCTGACCCGCGACGAGCTGATGCGCCACGAGGCCGCCGGCGTCACGACCGATGTCTTCCCCAAGAAGGTGGAATGGCAGGGCGTGTCCATGGCGCTGGACTACCACTTCGAGCCCGGTTCGCCGCGCGACGGCGTGACCCTGGCGGTGCCGCTGTTCGCGCTCAACCAGATCGACCCGGCGCGCTGCGAATGGCTGGTGCCGGGCATGCTCAAGGAAAAGGTGCATCTGCTGCTGAAGTCGCTGCCGCAGAAATTGCGCCGCCATTGCGTGCCGCTGCCGGACTACGCCGCGGGCTTTTACGACCGCTGGTTCGAGCGCCTGGGCGATCCCCAGCAGGGGTTGGTGGACGCCATCATCGCCGACATGTGGGATCAGGTGCAGATCCGCCCGGCCGCGGCCGACTTCAAGCTGGAGACCCTGCCGGCCCACCTGTTCATGAATTTCCGGGTGGTGGACGAGCATGGCCGCATGCTGGCGGCCGGGCGCAACCTGGCGCAGCTGCGGGCCGAATTCGGCAAGCAGGCCCAGGCCACCTTCCAGCAGCTAGCGGCCAGCGACACCCAGGTCGCCCAGGCGCTGGCGCACGAGAACCTGACCTCCTGGTCCTTCGGCCCCTTGCCGGAAATCATGGAGATCAAGCGGCGTGGCCAGTCGGTGATCGGCTATCCGGCGCTGGTGGACCGCGGCGCGCATTGCGACCTGGACGTGTTCGATGACCCGGACGAAGCGCGCAAGCACCACCGCGCCGGCTTGCTCAGGCTGTTCCGCCTGGGCTTGCGCGAACAGGTCAAGTTCCTGGAAAAGAACCTGTCTGACCTGACCAAGATCAGCATGCTCTACATGACCCTGGGCACGCAGGAAGAGCTGCGCGACCAGATCATCGATTGCGCGCTGGGGCAGGCCTGCCTGGCCGATCCCTGGCCGGTGAACGAGCAGCAGTTCGAGGCCCGGCGGGCCGAAGGCAAGGGCAGGCTGGGCCTTTTGGCGCAGGAAGTGGCGCGGCTGGCGGGCGCGGTGCTGACGGAGTGGGCGGCGGTGCAGCGCAAGCTGCCCCAGGCCAAGCCGCACGCCGCGGCCTACGCCGACCTGCAGGCCCAGCTGGGCGCGCTGATGCCCAAGTGGTTCATCCGCGACACGCCGTACGCGCAGCTGGCGCATTTCCCGCGCTACCTCAAGGCGGTGCTGGCGCGCATCGACAAGCTGCGCGCCGATCCGGCGCGCGACGCCAAGCTGGTGGCCGAAATGGCGCCGCTGCTGACGCAGTACCAGCGGGCCAGGTCGGCGCTGAAGGGGGCGCCCGATCCCCGGCTGGACGAGTTCCGCTGGCTGCTGGAAGAGCTGCGGGTGGCGCTGTTCGCCCAGGAGCTGCGCACGCCCATGCCGGTCTCGGTGAAACGCCTGATGAAAAGCTGGGAATCCCTGAAGCGCTGAACGCGGCGGGACGGCGCGAGCCGTCCCGTATTACCGCCAGATTTCAGGTCGTTTTCCGTTCAGAGACGCGTCATCTGGTTATGCTTCAATGCGCGGGCCTTTCCTCGCAGCTCCCAGGAGCATAGCCGCCATGTTCGAGCTTTTCAGCACGCGTACCCGCCCGGGCGCGTCGTCCCGTTCGACCCCGAACCGCTGGGACTGGGCATTGCTGCCCCTGGTGCTGGCCGTGCTGGCGCTGATGGCCTACGGCGCCTCCCAGATGAGCCGGCCATTCGCCATCGGCGAAGAGCTGCCTATCTCGCTGGACCCGGTCTACCTGCCGTACTACCTGCTGCGCACCATCCTGCGGATGTTCACGGCGCTGGCCTTTTCGCTGCTGTTCAGCTTCATCTTCGCCGCCATCGCCGCCAAGTACCGGACGGCGGAAAAAGCGATGATCCCGATGCTGGACATCCTGCAGTCGGTCCCCATCCTGGGCTTCCAGGCCATCGCCATCGCGCCTTTCATCGCGCTGTTCCCCGGCAACCTGCTGGGCGTCGAATGCGCGGCGATCTTCGCCATCTTCACTTCCCAGGCCTGGAACATGGCGTTCAGCCTGTACCAGTCCATGCGCACGGTGCCCTCGGAACTGCACGAGGCCGCGCGCATCTTCCGGCTGTCGGGTTGGCAGCGGTTCTGGCGGCTGGAGCTGCCGTACGCCACGCCGGGCCTGCTGTGGAACATGATGATGTCCATGTCCGGCGGCTGGTTCTTCCTGGTCGCGGCCGAAGCCATTTCGGTCGCCGGGCAGGATATCAAGCTGCCCGGCATCGGCTCCTACATCGCGGTGGCGATCGAAGCGGAAAACGGCCGCGCCATCGCCTGGGCCATCGGCGCCATGATGGCGGGCATCCTGCTGTACGACCAGCTGTTCTTCCGGCCGCTGCTGGCCTGGGCCGACAAGTTCCGCTTCGAGGAATCGCAGGGCGACGCCGCCCAGCAGTCCTGGCTGCTGGACTGGACCCGCCGCAGCCGCTGGATGAAGGCGCTGTCGGATGCCTTCTGGGCCCGCATGCGGCGCGCGCTGGGCTGGTTCAGCGTGCCCTACGATGGCACCTCGATCCGCGCCCGCGCCAAGACGCCGGACCCGCGCTGGACGCGGACCTGGGATGCGCTGCTGGCGGCCGGGGCGCTGCTGGCCACCTACAAGCTGGTGCTGTTCGTGCACGAGGACGTGGGCTGGGCCGAGGTGCTGCACGTGCTCGGCCTGGGGGGCATCACCCTGGTGCGCGTCATGCTGCTGATCACGCTGGCTTCGGTGGTCTGGGTGCCGATCGCGGTCTGGATCGGACTGCGGCCCAAGTATTCGCAACGGGTCCAGGCGGTGGCGCAGTTCCTGGCCGCCTTTCCGGTGAACCTGCTGTTCCCGGCGGTGGTGTTCGTGATGGTGGCGCTCAAGCTCAATCCCAATATCTGGCTGAGCCCGCTGATCATCTTCGGCACCCAGTGGTACATCCTGTTCAACGTGGTGGCCGGGGCCTCGACCATCCCCAACGAGTTGCGCCTGGCGGCGGGCAACCTGGGGCTCAAGGGTTGGCTGCTGTGGCGCCGGGTCTACCTGCCGGCGGTCTTTCCCAGCTTCATCACCGGGGCCATCACCGCCAGCGGCGGCTCCTGGAACGCCAGCATCGTGGCCGAGTACGTGACCTGGGGCAATACCTCGCTGGTCGCGGACGGCCTGGGCAGCTATATCAAGCAGATGACGGAAGAGGGCGACTTCCACCGCATCGCGCTGGGCATCGGCGTCATGAGCATTTTCGTGATGCTGCTGAACCGTTTTTTCTGGCGCAAACTGTATTTGCTGGCCGAAGACCGCGGCCGCTAGGAGTCTCAAGTCATGGGTCCCAATTCCCTGATCGAACTGCACGACGTCGGCAAATCGTTCCGCGCCGCCGACGGCACCCAGCGGCATGTGCTGGAACACGTGGACTTCACGCTGAAGGAAGGCGAAATCGTCGCCTTGCTGGGCAAGTCCGGCTCGGGCAAATCCACCCTGCTGCGCATCATGGCCGGACTGGTCAACGCCGACCAGGGCACGGTCACCTACCGCGGCCAGCCGGTGTACGGCCCGGCCTCGGGCATCGCCATGGTGTTCCAGTCGTTCGCGCTGTTTCCCTGGCTGACCGCCCAGCAGAACGTCGAGCTGGGCCTGGAAGCGCAGGGCGTGGCGCCGGCCGAGCGCGCCAAGCGCGCGGACGCGGTGCTGGACCTGATGGGCCTGGGCGGTTTCGGCGGCGCCTTGCCGCGCGAGCTTTCCGGCGGCATGCGGCAGCGCGTCGGCATCGCCCGCGCCCTGGTCATGAATCCCGACGTGTTGCTGATGGATGAAGCTTTTTCGGCGCTGGACGTGCTGACGGGCGAGACGCTGCGCGACGACATGCTGGAACTGTGGGACGAAAGCCGCATCTCCACCAAGGGCATCCTGATCGTGTCGCACAACATCGAGGAGGCGGTGATGATGGCCGACCGCATCATCGTGTTCTCCAGCGACCCGGGACGCATACGCAGCCAGATCATGGTGGGCCTGCCGCGGCCGCGCAATGTGGACTCGGCGCCGGTGCGCGCGCTGATCGACGAGGTCTATGCGCTGATGACCATGCGGCCCGCGCATGACGTGCCCACGCCGCTGCAGCAGGGCCTGGGCTACCGCTTTCCGCAGACCGAGGTCGAACGCATGGAAGGGGTGCTGGACGTGCTGGCCGAGGCGCCGTTCAACGGCCGTGCCGACCTGCCCAAGCTGGCCGAGGAGGCCGAGATCTCGGACGACGACCTGCTGCCGGCCTGCGAAGCGCTGGGCCTGTTCGGATTAGCCAGGATCGACCGCGGCGACATCTTCCTGACGCCGCTGGGCCAGCGCTACGTGCTGGCGGAGCAGGCCCAGAAGCAGGCGATTTTCGGCCGCCAGCTGCTGGCGCACGTGCCCTTGGCCGCACATATCCGCCACAGCCTGGAACAGGAGCCCACCGGCGCCTTGCCAGAAAAGGACTTCCTGGACTCGCTGGAAGAGTTCCTGAAGCCCGACGAGGCGGAGCGGGTGCTGAAGATCGCGGTGGAATGGGGGCGCTACGGCGAGATCTATGGCTATGACTACCATACCGGGCTGCTGACGCTGCCCGCCCCGGACCCGGCCTAGGGGTCTGCCGCGCGGAAGAAGGGCGCCCGGCCTGCCGGGCGCCGCCGGCCGCTACAGGGCCAGGAAGCCTGCGATGACCAGGATGATCAGGCCGTACTTGGTGGTCTTGTAGACCTTGCGGTTCCAGGCCTTGAAGGCCTTGCGCTTCTGGTCGATGACCCAGTGCGCGTGGGTCAGCTTGTTGATCGCGCCGGTCTGGTCGCCGCCGTCGTTGGGCGAACTGGCGGCCGACATGACGACCCGGCCGAACCAGCGGTTGAAGGCTTCGGCCCAGCGCCACTTCAGGGGGCGCTCCACGTCGCAGAACAGGATGATGCGGTTCTGGTCGGTGCGGTTGTAGGCTTCGTGCACGTAGGTTTCGTCGAACACCACGCTTTCGCCGTCGCGCCAGCTGTATTCCTCGCCGTCGACGATGATGTGGCAGCGGTCGTCATTCGGGGTGACCAGGCCCAGGTGGTAGCGCAGGGACCCGGCGAACGGATCGCGGTGCGGGTTGAGCTGGCCGCCCGGGGGCAGTTCGGCGAACATCGCGGCCTTGACCTTGGGCAGCGTCTTCAGGATGGCGACGGTCTTGGGGCAGAGTTCCTCGGCCGACGGGTGGCGCGCGTCATACCACTTCAGGTAGAAGCGCTTCCAGCCGTACTTGAAGAAGGAATTGAAGCCGATGTCGTTATGGGTGTCGGCGGCCTTGATGCGCCGCAGTTCGGCCATCTGCACCGCCTCTTCGCGGATCGTCTCCCAGTTGTCGTCCAATACCTTCAGTTCCGCGATCTCGCTGGTCGTCAGGTAGGGCGTGGTCGGGACCCGCGAGCTCAGCACCATGAAGGCGTTGACGGGGGCGAGCAGCACCGAATGGTCCAGCAATTGCCGGCCCAGCGGCAGCTTGACGCGGCCGCGGAAGTGCGCAAACAGGATGGCGGCCAGCCAGATCCCGGGGATTAGCCATTTCATAGGTGAATCTCGTGCGTGAATCCCATGCCGGGCATGGGGGGTGACGTGCAGCGTGTATTGTTACACAGGCGCCTGCGCGGCCCTTTGCGCTATCGCAGAGGCCTCGGCTTGGACCACGCTGACTAGGTACAATTCCCTTTATGTCCGAAGAAGCCGTAACAACCCCGTCCCCATTTGTTCATCTGCGCGTGCACTCCGAGTTCTCGGTCGTGGACGGCATCGTGCGCATCCCCGATCTCATCAAGCGCGTGGCCAAGCTGGGCCAGCCCGCGGTCGCCTTGACCGATCTGTCGAACCTGTTCGGCCTGATCAAGTTCTACAAGGGCGCGCGCGGCGCCGGCGTCAAGCCCATCGCGGGCTGCGACGTCTGGCTGTCCAACGACGAAGATCCGGCCAAGCCTTTCCGGCTGCTGCTGCTGGTGCGCAACCACCAGGGCTACCTGAATCTTTGCGAATTGCTGACCAAGGCCTTCCTGACGAACCAGGGCAAGGGCCGCGCGGAGATCCGCCGCGAATGGCTGCAGGGGCAGGAGGGCCTGATCGCCCTGTCCGGCGGACGCGGCGGCGACGTGGGCCAGGCGCTGGACGCAGGCAACGCCGTGTCGGCGCTGGCGCTGGCGCGCCAGTGGGCGCATGTGTTCCCGGGCAGTTACTACATTGAATTGCAGCGCGCCGGCATGGACGGCGACGAGGCCTACACCCAGGCCGCGATGCGCCTGGCGAGCGAGGCCGGCCTGCCGGTGGTGGCCACGCACCCGGTCCAGTTCCTGGACGAATTCGAATTCCAGGCGCACGAGGCCCGCGTCTGCATCGCCGAAGGCGAAATCCTGGCCAACCCGCGCCGCGTGCGCCGGTTCAGCAAGGAGCAGTACCTGCTCAGCTCCGAGGAAATGGCGCGGCGCTTCGCCGACGTGCCCTCGGCGCTGGCCAACACGGTGGAAATCGCCAAGCGCTGCAACCTGAGCCTCGTGCTGGGCAAGCCGCGCCTGCCCAATTTCCCCACGCCAGAGGGCGTGGGCCTGGACGACTACCTGGTCCAGCTGTCGGAAGAGGGCCTGGAAAAGCGCATGGCTTTCCTGTTCCCCGACGAGGCCGAACGCGAATCCAAGCGCGAGCAGTACTACGAACGCCTGCGCTGGGAGTGCAAGACCATCATCCAGATGGGCTTCCCGGGCTACTTCCTGATCGTGCAGGACTTCATCAACTGGGGCAAGAACAACGGCGTGCCGGTGGGACCGGGCCGGGGTTCCGGTGCGGGCTCGCTGGTGGCCTACGCCCTGGGCATTACGGACCTGGATCCGATCCGCTACGACTTGCTGTTCGAGCGCTTCCTGAATCCCGAGCGGGTCTCCATGCCCGACTTCGATATCGACTTCTGCCAGGACAACCGCGAACGGGTCATCGACTACGTCAAGGAAAAGTACGGCCGCGCCGCCGTGAGCCAGATCGCCACCTTCGGCACGCTGGGCGCCAAGGCCGTGGTGCGCGATGCCGGCCGCGTGCTGGACATGCCCTATATGTTCTGCGACGGCCTGTCCAAGCTGATTCCGTTCAACCCGATGGATCCCTGGACCCTCGAACGCACCCTGAAGGACGAACCTGCCTTCAAGGACCGCTACGAGCAGGAAGAGGAAGTGCGCGCGCTGGTGGACCTGGCGAAACCGCTGGAAGGCCTGACCCGCAACATCGGCATGCACGCCGGCGGCGTGCTCATCGCGCCCGGCAAGCTGACCGACTTCTGCCCGTTGTATTGCCAGCCCGGCCAGGAGAACAGCGCGGTCTCGCAGTTCGACAAGGACGACGTCGAGGCCGCCGGCCTGGTGAAGTTCGACTTCCTGGGCCTGCGCAACCTGACCATCCTGGACTGGGCCGTGCGCTACGTGCGCCAGTTCAACGAAGACAAGCGCGACTTCGACGTCATGGCGCTGGCGCTGGACGATCCGGCCGCCTACAAGATCCTGTGCGACGCCAACACGACCGCGGTGTTCCAGCTGGAATCGCGCGGCATGAAGGAACTGCTGAAGAAGCTGCGGCCGAACACCTTCGAAGACATCATCGCCATGCTGGCCCTGTATCGACCGGGGCCGCTGGAATCGGGCATGGTGGACGACTTCGTCAACCGCAAGCACGGCCGCGCCGCAGTGGATTATTTCCACGACGACCTGGAAAACACCCTGAAGAGCACCTACGGGGTCATCGTCTACCAGGAACAGGTGATGCTGATCTCGCAGATCATCGGCGGCTATTCGCTGGGCGGCGCCGACCTGCTGCGACGCGCCATGGGCAAGAAAAAGCCCGAGGAAATGGCCAAGCACCGCGAGCTGTTCGAGCAGGGCGCCAAGGAAAAGGGCCATGACCCGGACCTGGCGGTCAAGCTGTTCGACCTGATGGAGAAGTTCGCGGGCTACGGCTTCAACAAGTCGCACTCGGCCGCGTACGCGCTGATCTCGTACCAGACGGCCTGGCTCAAGGCCTACCATCCGACCGAGTTCCTGGCCGCCACCATGTCCTCGGACATGGACGACACCGACAAGGTCCAGATCTTCTGCCGCGACGCCCAGGACAACGGCGTCGAGGTGCTGCCGCCGGACGTCAACTTCTCGGGCTACCGCTTCGAGCCGGTTGCCGACAAGCACACCAAGAACGGCAAGCCGCCGCGCACCATGCGCTACGGCCTGGGGGCGGTCAAGGGCACGGGGCAGGGCGCGGTCGAGGAAATCCTGCGCGCGCGCAAGGAAGGCGGCCCCTTCCTGAACCTGTTCGACTTCTGCCGCCGCGTCAGCAAGCACGCGGTCAACCGCCGCACCATCGAAGCCCTGATCAAGGCCGGCGCCTTCGATACCATCGAGCCCAACCGGGCGGCGATGTTGGCCTCGGTGCCCACCGCCATGGAAGCCGCCGAGCAGGCGGCGCGCAGCGCCAACCAGGCCTCGCTGTTCGGCGACGACAGCGGCGACGTGGTGGCCGGCGAACTGGCCAAGGTCGCGCCCTGGGACCTGCACAAGAAGCTGACGGAAGAAAAGTCCGCGCTGGGCTACTACTACAGCGGCCACCTGTTCGACGCCTGGCGCGACGAAGTGCGCCGCATCGTGCCGATGCAGCTGGTGCGGGTCGAGCCGCAGCGCGACCTGCAATGGATGTGCGGCGTGCTGGCCAGCGTGCGCGTCATGATGACCCGCCGCGGCAAGATGGTCTTCGCGGTGCTGGACGACGGCACCGCGCAGGTCGAGATCTCGGTCTTCAACGAGCTCTACGAAAAGCACCGCAACCGCCTGCGCGAGGACCAGCTCGTCATCGTCCAGGGCAAGGTCAGCAATGACGACTACTCCGGCGGCATGCGCATCGTGGCCGAACAGCTCTACGACCTGCAACTGGCGCGCGAAGCCCGCGCCAAGTCCCTGCGCGTCAAGCTCAACGGCAGCGCCGACGCCGCGCGCCTGCGGCAGATGCTGAATCCGTTCCGGGCCGAGCCCGAGAACGGCATTCCCGGCGTGCCGGTCGACATCGTCTATACCAAGAACAATTTCCTGTGCACGGTCCGCCTGGGCGAGGAGTGGCGCGTCCGCATGGCCGACACGCTGCTTGCCAACCTGAACGAGTGGACCAAGCCGAATGGCGTGGAGGTCACCTATTGATGCCTAGCCTGCGTATCGTTCACTCGGAGGCCGCCACCAGCTTCGGCGGCCAGGAAGGCAGGATCTTCAAGGAGATGACCGCCATGCGCGCGCGCGGCCATCACATGGAAGCCATCTGCCAGCCCAATGCGCAACTGGCCGAACGCCTGTCGGATGCCGGCTTTCCCGTGCACACGCTGGAAATGGATGGCGCGGTGAATTACCTGAAAGGCATCGCCACCATCCGCGGCATCCTGCGCGAAGGCCGCTTCGACGTGCTCAACACCCACAGCCGACGCGACACGGTCATCGCCGCCGCCGCCGGACGGCTGGCGGGAACGCCGCTGATCGTGCGGACCCGGCACTTGTCGAACAAGGTGGGGTCGTTATGGTCCTACACCTGTCTGCCGCACAGGGTCACGACGGTCAGTGATCATGTGCGCCAACACCTCATCGACCGCGGCGTGGCTGCCAGCAAGGTGGCGACCGTCTATTCCCCCATCGTGCTGCCGCCGCCCGTCGAACGTTCCACGCTGCGCGAGGAACTGGGCCTGGCCGACGACGATATCGTGGTCGGCTGCGTGGCCGTCATGCGCGCCACCAAGGGCCACAAGGACCTGATCGATGCGATCGCGCCGCTGATGGCCAGCCGGCCCAAACTGCACTTGGTGTTCGTCGGCGGCGGTTCGCCGGTGTTCGAGCAGACCCAGGCCTATGTGGCTGAACTCGGGCTGCAGGACCGCATCCACCTGATGGGGATGCGGCGCGACGTGCCCAACCTGCTGGCGGGTTTCGACCTGTTTGCCCTGGCGACGCAGCAGGAAGCCTCCGGCACCGTCTACGTCGAGGCGCAGGCCAGCGGCCTGCCCGTGATCGGCACGGACGTCGGCGGGGTGTCCGAAATGTTCCGCGATGGTGAAACCGGCATCCTGGTTCCGCCCAAGGATTCCCAGGCGCTGACCGCGGCGCTGGAGCGCCTGATCGACGACGGCGCCCTGCGCCGCCGCATGGGCCAGGCCGGCCGCAAGATGGTCTGGGACGAGGGCGTGTTCTCGCCCGCCCGGCTGGCGGAGACGACCGAGGCTGTCTATACCCGATGGCTGGCGGAGCGCGCCGGATGAACGCGCCCAACGTCCCGGTGCTGATGTATCACCACGTCACGCCGGCCGGCGGCATGATCGCGGCCACGCCCGAGGTGTTCGAGGCGCAGGTTTCGCGCCTGGCCCGCGCCGGCTACCAGTCGCTGTCCGCCGATCAGTTCGCGACCTACCTGGCCGGCGGCGCCGCGCCTGAACGCTCGGTGCTGATCACCTTCGACGACGGCTACCTGAATAATTGGGTGCATGCGCATCCGATCCTGGCGCGCCATGGCATGCGCGCCGTGCTGTTCACCATTACGGGCTGGATCGGCGACGGCCCCGTCCGGCCGCACGCGGGGCAGGGCGGCCCCTTGCCCGCCACACCCGACCACGACGCCTGCAAGCAGCTGGTGGCGGCCGGCAGGACCGACGAGGCCATGCTGCGCTGGAGCGAGATCGAGGCCATGCGCGCGGCGGGCACCTTCGAATTCCATTCCCACACGCATACCCACACCCGCTGGGACAAGGTCTGCGGCGCAGATGCGGATGCCAAGCGTGCCCATATCGCCCAGGAGCTGCAGGAGTCCCGCGACACCCTCGCGCGCCGCCTTGGTTCCGCCAGCGACCATCTCTGCTGGCCGCAAGGCTATTTCGACGCCGATTACGTGGCCGCGGCCCGGCAGGCCGGGTTCCGCCACTTGTACACTACCGACCCTTTCGGCCAGAACACCCCCGGCGCGGACCCCGAACACATTTACCGTTTCGCGGTGCGCAACCAGGGCGGCTCCTGGCTGAACCGGCGCATCTGGCTGTCGCGCGATCCCTTCTGGGGCCCGCGCTTTCATGCCTGGAAAGCCTGGAAAAAGCGTCTCAGGAATCGCGGATGAAGCTATCTGTCATCATCATCACCAAGAACGAGGCGGCCAACATTGCCGCCTGCCTCAAGTCCGTGGCCTTCGCCGACGAATTCATCGTGGTGGATTCGGGCAGCACTGACGGCACCGTCGAACTGGCGCGCGCCTTGGGCGCGCGGGTGGAAGTCACGCCGGACTGGCCCGGTTTCGGGCCGCAGAAGAACCGGGCGCTGGACCTGGCGACGGGCGACTGGGTGCTGTCCATCGACGCCGACGAGCGCGTCACGCCGGAACTGGCGCAGGAAATCCAGGACGTGCTGCGCGCGCCGCGCGCCGACACCTATGAGATTGCGCGCCTGTCGAATTTCTGCGGCCGCGACATCCGCCATAGCGGCTGGTGGCCCGATTACGTGCTGCGGCTGTTCAAGCGCGGCACGGCGCGCTTCACGGACGCCGCCGTGCATGAACGGGTGGTGCCGGCCAACGGCCAGCCGCTGCAGATGCGCGGCTATTTCAACCACTATCCCTACGACAACCTGGACGCGCTGATCACCAAGGTCAACCGCTACTCGTCCGACGCCGCGGCCATGATGTACGCCAAGGGCCGGCGCACCTCGATCTTCGGCGCGTTGGGCCATGGTTTCTGGACCTTTGTGCGCATCTACCTGATCCGCCGAGGCTTCCTGGACGGCAAGCACGGCCTGGTGCTGGCCGTTACTGCGTCGGCTGGCAGTTTCTTCCGCTATTCAAAGCTGATGTTCCTGGCCGAGAAGAAGAAGTGAAGATTCTCTACACGAACTTCCACGCCGGCAATGGCGGGGGGCACGTCACCTACATCATCAATCTGGCCAAGGCCCTGTCCAAGGACCACCAGATCACGGTTGCGGCGCCGGCCACCAGCCGGTTGTACCGCTACGCCAAGGCGATTCCGGGCGTGACCGTGCAGGACATGCAGTACACGACGCGCCCATCCTCCTGGTTCAAGGACCGCGCGCAACTGCGCCGCCTGATCAAGGCCGGCGGCTTCGACATCATTCACGCCAACGGCTCGGCCGACCACAAGCAGGTCATGCTGGCCACGCTGGGCATGCGCAAGCGTCCGCGCATCGTCTTCACCAAGCACAACGACCATCCGCTGACGAGCTTCGGCCACAAGCTGCGCGCAGCGCTGGCCACCGATCACTCCATCGCGGTCAGCGACTACGTGCACCGTCTGATGCAGCCGTCGCCCTATGGCCGGCGTCCCATCACCACGATACGCCACGGCATCGACACCAACTTCTTCGCGCCGCCGCCCGCGGAAAGCCTGGACAAGCTGCGCGCCATCTTCTTCGGGCCCGATTGGCAGGGCAAGCTCTTGCTGGGCAGCGCCGGCGGCACCGACTACGACAAGGGCTGGCTCGACCTGGTGGCTGCGGCCGCAGCCTTGCCGCCTGAGGACCGCAAGCGCGTGCTGCTGATGGTGGCGGGCGATCCACCCAACGAGGCCAAGCTGGCGCGGGTGCGCGAACTGGGCATGATCGAGCAGGTTCGGTTTCCCGGCCTGCTCGACGATGTGCGGGCGGCGCTGGCGTCCTGCCATGCCGGCTTCGTGCTGTCGTATCGCGAGGCCCTGTCGTTCGCCTGCCGCGAGATCATGGGGCTGGGGCTGCCCGCCCTGGTCAGCGACGCGGGCGGCCTGCCCGAGAACGTGACCGACGGCGTGGACGGCTGGATCGTGCCGGCCCGCGACGTGCCCGCCATCACCGCCAAGCTGCGCTTCATGCTGGATCACCCCGAAGCCGTGCGCGCCATGGGCGCCCGCGCCCGGGAAACCAGCCTGCGGGACTTCAACCTGGAACGTTTCGCGGCCGCCACAGTGGACGTATACCGGCGCACGCTGGCTTGAGGCCGGGCTTTATAATCCGTCCCTATGTCTATCCCCATACTCATGTACCACCAGATCGGCGAGCCCAATCCCAAGGGCACGCCGTTTCGCGGCCTGACGGTGCACCCCGACAGCTTCGCCCGGCAGATGCGCTGGATGCGCCGGCTGGGCTATCGCGGCCTGTCCATGCGCGACGTCATGCCCTATGTGCGCGGCGAGCGCCAGGGCAAGGTATTCGGCCTCACGTTCGACGACGGCTACCGTAACGTGCACCACAACGCCATGCCGGTCTTGAGCGAACTGGGTTTTACCGCCACCAACTATTTCGTGGCGCACCAGTTCGACGGCGGCAATGTGTGGGACCTGGAAAAAGGCATTCCCTTCTCGGCCCTGATGACCGTGAACGAAATGCGGGAATGGGCGCAGGCCGGCAACGAGGTCGGCTCGCATACGCTGGACCACGTCCATCTGCCTGAAATGGCGCCCGAGGAAGCCCGCCGCCAGATCGTCCAGTCCAAGGACGAGCTGGAGCAGGCGCTGGGCGCGCCGGTCACGGCCTTCTGCTATCCCTATGGCGACCACGGCCCGGAGCACCGGGTCATGGCGCGCGAGGCCGGCTACGACAACGCCACGCTGACCCAGCGCGGCCTGGCGGCGGCCTCCGACGATCCCTTCGGCCTGCCGCGGGTGACGGTGTCGCGCTCCACCAACATCATCCGTTTCCTGCAGAAGTGCCTGACCCGGTATGAAGACTCCCGCCGGCGCGCTTGAGCGGCGCCTGCGCATCGCGCTGCTGGTCGACCGCTTCGGCAACCGCTTTGGCGGCGCCGAAGCCTATGGCGTGGAGCTGATGCGGGTGCTGGGCCAGCGCCACGACGTCTCCGTGGTGGCGCGCGATTTCGACAGCGATCTGCCGTTTCCCTTCCTGCCCGTGCGTTTCCCGGGCTGGTTGCCCAGCTGGATGCGCGTGTTGTATTTCGCCTGGCGCGCCGACCGCCTGACCCGCGGCCGCTACGACATCGTGCATTCGCACATGAACGGCTGGGCCGGAGAAATCCAGGTCATGCACGTGACGCCGGTGCGCTACAACCGCCTGACCCGGGTCAAGCCTCTGAAGCGCCTGACCGCCTGGCTCAGCCCGCGCCTGGCCACCTACCTGCTGCTGGAAAAGTGGCGCGTGCGCCAGGCGCCGGCGCGGCGGGTGGTGGCGGTGTCCGGCCTGATCATGGACCAGCTGCACCGCAGCTATGGTCCGCAGTTGCCGGTGGACATCATCGCGCCGGGGGTCAAGCTGCCCACCGCCGCGCAGATGGACGGACGCGAGGCGACCCGCGCCAGCCTGGGCTGGGACGCTGACACCATCGGCTGCCTGCTGGTCGCCCGCAATCCCTTGCGCAAGGGACTGCCGGCCCTGCTGGACGCTCTGGCGCAACTGCCGCCGCAATACCGGCTGCTGGTGGTGGGCGCAGACCAGCCCACCCGCGATCGCGTGCAGGCGGCCGGCGCAATCGCCAGCCGCGTCACCCTGATCGACCCCACGCCCGATGTCGCGCGCTACTTCAGCGCCGCCGACATCTATGCGCACCCGACGCTCAACGACAGCTACGGCATGGCGCCGCTGGAGGCCATGTCGCACGGCTTGCCCGTGGTGGTCAGTTCGCCCGCCTATTGCGGCTTCGCGCAATACCTGTCGGCGGGCAAGGATGCGCTCATCCTGCAGGACCCGCGCGATGGGGCGCAGCTGGCGCAGGCGCTGGAGCGGCTGGGTTCCGAACCCGGATTGCGTGCGGCCCTGGCCGAACGCGGCCTGGCAATCGCCCGCGAGCAAAGCTGGGAAGCCGTGGCCGCGCGTTACGAGGCGCTGTACGAAAAGGTGCTGCAGGAGCGCGGCTGAGGCTGGCCGGGGCTGACCGGGTTGGCGGGACGGACCAGGCTGGCCGGGCCGCAAGGCTCGGGGCAGGGTGGCCGGCTTCAGTGGCCGGGCGCGGTCGCCCGTTCCAGTTCGTCCAGCCAGCGGATCGCATGTACGCGGTCGGCGCCGCACATATCAGCCTGGGGTTGCAGCCCGCCGCAGAAATCCGGGCGGGACGGCTGGCCGAAAATCGCGCAGCGCATGTCCGGCAGCAGCTGGATACAGGGCACCCCGGCGGGTTTGCCCCGAGGCATGCCAGGAATCGGCCGGGTGATCGACGGCGCGATGCAACAGGCGCCGCAGCCGGGCCGGCATTCCAGCGCGGCCGGGGCGGTCGCGCTCAGACCCATCCGCGCAGCCAATAGACGAACAGGCCGGCGTATTCCTTGATGATGGAACGGCTGGCGTCGAACGTGCGCTGGTCAGGTAGCCACAGCGGCAGCGAACCGTCGGTCGGCGCCACGATCTGCGGCGGCGCCGGGGCGGCGATGGCTTCCACGCCTTGTTTGGAGAAGGCCGCCATGGCGCGCGGCATGTGTAGCGCCGACGTCACCAGCAGAACCTTGCCGATGCCGCGCGACTTGAGCTGGTCCTCGGTCAAAGCGGCGTTTTCATAAGTGGTGCGGCTGGCGTTCTCCAGGATCAGGGCCGACTCGGGCACGCCTTGCTGGCGGATTGCATGGGCCATGCCGCGCGCTTCGCTGACGTCGCCTTCCAGCGCGCCGCCGGACAGCAGCACCTTGGGGGCGCGTCCGGCCAGATAGAGCTGGGCCGCCATATCCACCCGCACCACCGCCGTGTCCTTGTCGTAGGGCAGGAACCAGTTGGCGCGGCCATTGGCGGTATTGCCGCCCAGCACCACGATGGCGTCGGCCGTGGGGGATTCGGCGGGTGCCAGGTGCGGATAGCGGGATTCCAGCGCGCCGCCCAGCCACAGTGACGTAACCGGCAGAGACCAGGCCAGCGCCCACAACAGGCCAGCGACGATGAGCGCGCCGCCGGTCTTGCGCAGCCGGAACAGCCCCAGCACCAGTCCGACGACGACCAGGGTCATGCACAAGTTGTAAGGAATGATCAGATTCGTGAGATAGCTGGACAAGGTCATTTCAAAACAATCCTGATTACTGCGTCTCGTCCAGCAGGATGTTGGCCTGCTGCTCAACTTCCTCGACGGACGGCCATGCATGCTCCGAGCCCACGCACACGGCCCGTGGCGACCACGGACCGGTGCGTCCCGGGCGGGTCACGCCGAACAGGGTCAGTTCCCTGGCGGCGGCCGCCGCCGCGACGTGAGAGACACCAGAATCGTTACAAATTACCAGCGCCGCCCGGGCCGTGAGCGCCGCGAAAGCGCCCAGTGAAAGGGGGGGCAGCAAGAGCGCCGTAGGGGCATTGCGCCGCGCCTCCTCGGTTTCGGCCGGAGGTGGGCACATTACCACGGTATGGCCGCGGGCCTGCAAAGCCCGGGTAAGTGTATCGAATCCCGGCCAGACCTTGATCTTGCCCTTGTGCAGGCCGGTGGCGGTCGGCGCGATCAGGACGAAGCGCTGGCCCGCCATTCCGGCTGCCTCCAGCGCCAGGTCGGCGGCGCTGCGGTGGGCCGGCGTCAGGGGCAGGTCCAGGGTGGGCCCCGGTTCGGCTGGGCCGCTGGGCAGGCCCCAGCGGGTCAGCGCCTGGCGGGTCAGGTAATGCCAGGACTGGACCGCATGCAGCGAGTCGTCCGGCTTGTTGACGGGCCAGCGCAGCAGGAAGCTGCGGCCATCGTCGCGGTAGCCGGCCGAAGGCAGCCCCGCCAGGCGGAACACCAGCGCGCTGGACAGCGAGTCCGGCAGCAGCAGCCCGCGGGCGCGGCGGCCCTGGGCGCCCAGGCCGCGCCGGTGGGCGCTGACCGCGGCCCGGTCCGGCCCGACCTTGCCGCGCATGGGGATGAAATCCTGCTTGGCCACCCCGTCGAGCAGGTCGCGGGCCCAGGGGCGGGCGCAGATCACCAGGGGCAGGCCGCTGGCGTGCAGGGCGCGCAGGCTGGGCAGGCTCATGCAAACATCGCCTACCCAATTGGGCAGCCGGACGTACAGGCAACTGATATCGGACATGGAAGGGCGCTAGGCGCGTCAGGGCTAAAAGGGACGGTCCGGGCGGCGACTTGTCGCGCAGCCGGTACAATTCTCGCCACGATTGTATAAAAGCGAGTGATCCCTTTGAATTCTGCCGCACGCAACGCGCCCGCAGGGTCCCAACCCGTCAAGGCTGAACTCTGGAGGCGGATATACAGCCGCGTGGGCTCCTACTGGAAGGGATTGATGCTGGCCGTCCTGCTGATGGCAGGCGCGGCCGCCACCCAGCCGGTCCTGGCGGTCATCATGAAGCCCCTGCTGGACGGCGGTTTTTCGGGCACCAAGCCCTATTACGTCTGGGCCTTGCCCCTGGCCGTGGTCGGCCTGATCCTGCTGCGCGGCATCTGCAACTTCTTCAGCGACTATCTGCTGGCCTGGGTGGCCAACAATGTCCTGCTGGGCATGCGCCGGGACATGTTCGAGCGCCTGCTGGGCCTGCCCGACGCCGATTTCAAGCAGGGCGACACCGGGCGCCTGCTCAACCGCTTCACCATCGACGCCGGCAACGTCACCGGCTACGCCACCGACGTCATCACGGTGCTGGTGCGCGAAACCCTGGTCGTGGTCGCCCTGATCTGCGTGCTGCTGTACATGTCGTGGGTGCTGACGCTGATCATCCTGATCATGCTGCCGGTGTCGGTGCTGATCTCGCGCTTCTTCATCCGCCGCTTGCGCCGCATCAACCGCGAAACCGTCAACATGAACGCCGAGCTGACCCGCGTGGTCGGCGAAGGCATCGACGGCCAGCGTGTCATCAAGCTGTTCGACGGCTATGAAGTCGAGCGCGGCCGCTTCGATTACGTCAGCCGCCGCCTGCGCCGGTTCGCCATGCGCACGGCAACGGCGGATGCGGCTCTGACGCCGCTGACCCAGGTCTGCATTTCCATTTCGGTCGGCGCCGTCATCGCGGTGGCGCTCAGCCAGGCCAACAACGGCGCGCTGACCGTGGGCAGCTTCGCTTCCTTCATGGCCGCGCTGGCTCAGATCTTCGATCCCATCAAGCGCCTGACCAACGTCGCCGCCCGCATGCAGAAGATGCTGGTGTCGGCCGAAAGCGTGTTCACGCTGATCGATCAGACGCCCGAAAAGGACACAGGCACCAAGGAACTGGCCGAGCCCGTGCGCGGCAAGGTGGAGTTCCGCAATGTCAAGCACCGCTTCCCCGACGCCGACCGCGATACCGTCAACGATATTTCCTTCACCGTCGAGCCCGGCCAGACCGTGGCCCTGGTGGGGCGATCGGGCAGCGGCAAGACCACCCTGGTCAACATGCTGCCGCGCTTCGTGCTGGCCGACAGCGGCACGATCCTGGTGGACGACATGCCGGTCGACGAACTGACGCTGCGCAGCCTGCGCTCGCATCTGTCGCTGGTCAGCCAGGACGTGGTGCTGTTCGACGACACCATCGCGGCCAACGTCGGCTACGGCGCGCTGGGCAAGTCCAGCGAACAGAAGGTGCGCGACGCGCTGGAAGCCGCCAACCTGCTGGAATTCGTGGAAGGCCTGCCGCAGGGCATCAACACCCCGGTGGGGGAAAACGCCGCCCGCCTGTCCGGCGGCCAGCGCCAGCGCCTGGCGATCGCGCGCGCGTTGATCAAGAACGCGCCCATCCTGATCCTGGACGAAGCCACTTCCGCGCTGGACAACGAATCCGAGCGCCAGGTCCAGGCCTCGCTGGAGCGCCTGATGAAGGGGCGCACCACGCTGGTCATCGCCCATCGCCTGTCCACGGTGCAGAACGCCGACCGCATCATCGTGCTGGACGCGGGCAAGATCGTCGAACAAGGCCCCCACGCCGAGCTGCTGGCCGCGAACGGCCTGTACGCCTCGCTCTACAAGATGCAATTCCGCGAGGATTGATGCGGGCCCTGACGCCGGCCTTGGCCGGCGCCCGCCGCGGTCCGCGCGCGTCTTCCCTGTCTTTTCCTGTCGCATTTCCGGATTGCCAATCGCCCTGATTGCCGGAAAATGGACCCGGGCCTGCCGGCAGGCCCTGACCCAGCCCGTCGCGGGCAGGGCGGCGCCCCGAGGCGCTTTGGTCCGCCGTGCATCAGGAGCGCCCCATGTCCCTGCCTTCGGAAGGCAATCAGCTAGTCAACGTCGTCGTCCTGCTGGGGGCTGCGGTCGTCGCGGTCCCCTTGTTCAAGCGCCTGGGACTGGGATCCGTCCTGGGCTACCTGGCCGCCGGCCTGGTGATAGGCCCATTCGGCCTCGGCCTGTTCTCGGATCCCAAATCCATCCTGCACGTGGCCGAACTGGGCGTGGTGATGTTCCTGTTCATCATCGGCCTGGAAATGCAGCCGTCGCGCCTATGGAAGCTGCGCGGAGAAATCTTCGGCCTGGGCGTGGCCCAGGTGCTGGCCTGCGGCGGACTGCTGACGGCGGTGGGGCTGCTGGCCGGCCTGTCGGGTCCAGCGGCTTTCATGGCCGCGATGGGCTTCGTGCTGTCGTCCACCGCCATCGTCATGCAGATACTGGCCGAACGCGGCGAGGCCGCCAGCGCGCAGGGCCAGCGCATCGTGTCGATCCTGCTGCTGGAAGACCTGGCCATCGTGCCCTTGCTGGCCCTGGCGACCCTGCTGGCGCCCGCCGGCAACGCCAGCCATGGCGATCCCTGGCTGCAATCGGCCATCGCCGTGGCGTGCATCCTGGCCCTGCTGGCCGCCGGCCGCTGGCTGCTCAATCCGCTGTTCCGCCTGCTGGCCGCGGCGCATGCGCGCGAGGTCATGACCGCAGCCGCCTTGTTGGTGGTGCTGGGGGCGGCATTGCTGATGGAACTGGGCGGCCTGTCCATGGCCATGGGCGCGTTCCTGGCGGGCGTGCTGCTGTCCGAATCCACCTTCCGCCATCAGCTGGAAGCCGAGGTCGAGCCCTTCCGCGGCATTCTGCTGGGCCTGTTCTTCCTGGGCGTGGGCATGTCGCTGGACCTGTCCGCGGTGGCCCGTGAATGGCCGCTGATCCTGGCGGCAGTCGTGGTGTTCATGCTGGTGAAGTCGGCAGGCGTGTATGTGGTGGCGCGGGTGCTGCGCGCCTCGCACGCCGAGGCGATGACCCGCGCGGCGCTGCTGGCGCAGGGCGGCGAGTTCGCCTTCGTCCTGTACGGGGCCGCCGCCGCCGCCGGTATCTTCGACGCGCACACAGGCGCCGTGCTGACCGCCGTCGTCATCATTTCCATGGCGCTCACGCCGCTGTGCGTGCTGGCGTTGCGCTGGCTCCTGCCCAAGGAGACGCCTTCCATGGAAGGCGTGGACGTGGCCAAGGATCTGGAAGGCTGCGCGCTCATTGTCGGTTTCGGCCGTTTCGGGCAGATCGTGACCCAGGCGATGCTGGCCCGCGACCTGAAGGTATCCATTCTTGATACCGACACCGACGCGATCCGGGCCGCGGCCAAGTGGGGCGTGAAGGTCTACTACGGCGACGGCACGCGCATCGACATGCTGCGCACCGCCGGCGCCGAGAACGCCTGCGCCATCCTGATCTGCATCGACGACCCCAAGGCCGTCACCCACATGGTCAAGCTGATCAAGTCCGAGTTTCCCTTGGTGCGGGTGGTGGTGCGTGCCTATGACCGCATCCATTCGCTGGCGCTGGCCAAGGAAGGGGTGGACTTCCAGGTCCGGGAAACCCTGGAATCCGCCCTGGTCTTCGGCGAGGCCGCGCTGCGCGTGATCGGGGTGCCGGCGGACGAGGCCGCCGAGGTCGTGCAGGACGTGCGCAGGCGCGATACCGAACGTTTCGACCTGGAGGTCGCGGGTGGGCTGTTTGCGGGGCGTTCGCTGCTGTACGGCAATATGACCAGCGTCCCGGACGGCAGGAACGACAAACCCGACCGCGAAACCGAGGGGGCCGCCGCCACGCCGACGGCGTAACCGAGTATTTCCCGATCTTTGCATTACTTTTCGCATCATTTCACGCTCAAGCGCGAATGGCTAAGGTAGATTTACCCGCACAGACTCTTCTTCCTCGAAGAGCATTTGCCAGGGGGCTGCCATGCTGCAATCGGACCGGATTTCCACGACGCCGCTAGCTGTTGGTGTAGAACTGGCCCGGCGCCAGGCTTTGGCCTTGCGCTGCGGGTTTTCCGCAGGTTCCATGCGCCAGCTGATGACGCAGACGGGCGGGGCCGGCCCCGCCTGGTCGATCAGCGCGCACCGCGAGACCGACAAGGTGCGAGGCGCCAAAGCCTTTCCCTTCCGCATCGCCGCCGCGGCGATGTCGTGACCGGAGCTCCGGGCGCGCAGCGCGCCCGGAGTCCTGGTTTGCCGCCGCCTCGCCGCTGGGCGGCCGGCGCGCGTGGCGTGGCGGGGGATTTTCAGGGCCGCATCTTGCGCGGCATGGCCGGGGACGGCATTATCAGCGCCGTGTATCTCTTGCCGGACCCGTGCCGCGTCACCCTGTCCTCCCTTGCGTAGGAGCGCCTTATTGAAGTCTCGCGGGCTTGTGCAGCGCGCCCTGTATGCCGTGGCGGTGCTGGTCCTGATCGGTATCTGCGCGGCGGCCGTCGCGCTGCTCTGGATCGACCGGCGCGCTACCTGGGAAGCCGCCCATGCCTCGGCGCGCAACATCACCGGCGTGCTGGCCGCCGACATCAGCCGCACCCTGCATGTCTATGACCTGTCGCTGCAAGGCATGGCAGAACGCCTGCGCGAACCCGGCCTCGATCGCCTGGCGCCGGAAACCCTGCACCGCTTCCTGTTCGACCGCCCGTCCACGGCGGAATACCTGGGCGCCGTGGTGGTGCTGGATAGGGACGGCAACATCCGCTACCACTCCGGGGCCCTGGAGCCGCCGGCCGAAAGTTTTGCCGATCGCGATTTTTTCCAGGTGCACCGGGACGCCGACGACGTCGGCATGTACGTCAGCAAGCCGTACCGCAGCCGCCTGCGCGGCGGCGATGAAAGCATCGCCATCAGCCGGCGCCTGTCCAACCCGGACGGCAGTTTCGCGGGCGTCGTAGGCGGCTCGCTGCGCCTGGCCTATTTCCGCGATCGCTTCGCTGCTTTGTCCATCGGCGAGCGGGACGAAATCAGCGTCTTTCGCAATGATGGCCTGGTGCTGCTGCGCACCCCGTACTCCGTGCAGGACATGGGCAGCGACATCGGCATGGCCCTGGATTTCCAGCAGTTCCTGATCCGCCGCGAAGGCTCGTTCGTGGGCGCGCTGTCGCCGGACGGCGTGAACCGCTATTACACCTTCGCCAGCATCGCCGACACGCCGCTCATCATCGATGTGGCCCTGGACGTGGACGAGCTGATGGAACCCTGGGACCGCCGCGCGCTGTTCATCATTCCGGTGACCACGGCGCTGCTGCTATCGGTCCTGGCGCTGATCGTGCTGTTCAGGCGCGAGATGCGCCTGCGGCAGGCGGTGGAGACCCAGTTGGCGGTCCAGGCGCACACCGATGGGCTCACGGGTTTGGCCAACCGGCGCGCATTCGACCAGGCGCTGGAACGCGAATGGCAGAACGCGCGCCGCGAGCGTACGCCGCTGTCGCTGCTGTTCCTGGATGCGGACCATTTCAAGCGCTACAACGATCGCTATGGCCACCAGGAAGGGGATCAGTTGCTGAAGACGCTGGCGCAAGCGCTCAGGAAGAAGGCGCGGCGGCCGCGCGATCTGGCGGCGCGCTATGGCGGCGAGGAGTTCGTCGTGCTGCTGCCCAATACCAACCGCCGGCGGGCGGCGGAAATCGCCGAAGGAATCCGGCAGGCCGTGGCGGCGCTCAAGGTGCCGCACGCAGACGCCGGGACAGGAATCGTCACGGTCAGCGTGGGCGTTGCAAGCGCGATACCGCAGGCTGAAGAGGCCGCGGCCAGCCTGGTCGAGGCCGCCGATGCCGCCGTGTACCAGGCCAAGGAGTCCGGCCGCAACCGGGTCGCCGTGGCCGGCGCATGAACCGAGGGGCGCTTGTCGCCAGCGCGTAACAAGAAAAAAGCCCCGCCGCGCGTAGTGCGCGGCGGGGCTTTTCTTGATGCGGCCGATTCAGCGGCCGATCATCACGGCCTGCATGCGCGTCTGCACCTGCTGCACGTTCTTGGCCTGCGCGTTCAAGTCCTGCAGCAGTTGGTTCAGTTCAGCCTGCACTGCAGGATCCTTCACCGTGACCACGGGGCCGGAGATATCGATCTGCGCGGCGTGCGCGGCGACATAGTCGGCGATCTTCAGGCTGCTGTCGAAGGTCGCGTTCAGCTGCGGCAGCACGTCGCGGAACGTGTCGGCCGGCAGGCTGACGGTCTTCTCGTAAGCCTTGTCGTAGACCGCCTTCAGGTCTTCGGGCTGCTTGAGTTGCGCGCGCGCGGCATCGGCCTTGGCCTGCTGTTCCTTCAGGGCCGTGCCCATTTCGTTGAGCGAAGTCTGGACGGCCTTAAGGTCGTCGCGGCGGGTCACGATATCGTTCAGCGAGCGCATGGCGCCTTTCTGCATGATGCCGGACAGGGGTTTCACGGAGGCATCCATGCCGGCGTTGAAATCGGTGATCACCGCATATTGAGCCGCATAGTCGCCAAAGGACTTCTTTTCTTCTTCCGTCAGTTGCGGGACGCGCACGCCCGGCTTGTCGACGATGCGGGTCTGCAGGAACTGCGTAAACGCGGCACGCTGTTCGGGCTCCTTGTTGCCGCAGGCGGCAAGCATCAGCGGCAGGGCTGCGGCCAATACCAGGAACGGACGGAATAGGGACTTCATCGCATGGATCTCCGGAAGCAAAATAATGGGCGTTCAGGGTATACCCTGTAAAGCGCCCGCAGCTTATCGGGTCATTTGCCATCCCGCCATTGCTTTCAGAATTCATTGCAAACGAATTGTTAAGTCACATAATTCACACACAATGACGTGAAATTATGCGCGCGGCCTGTTAAGTCGAGCTCGTGGCGATTTCCCGCAATGCGGCGGTGAGCAATTCCGCGGAACGCGACAGGGAACGGCCGGCGCGCCGCAAAATGCCGATGTGCCGGTATAGCGGCGGATTGCTGATCGCCACGCAGCGCAGGCGGTTGGTATCGCCTTCGCGCGCCGCCAATTCAGACAGAATGGCCACCCCCAGTCCCTGCGCAGCCATGGCCAGCACGGTCGAGTTGTAGACGACTTCATACGCCGCCGGCAGCGAGATTTTCAGTTTGTCGGCCGCCGCCTCGATATGCGTGCGGATACTGCTTTCCCTGACCGGCAGGATAAGGGGATGCTCGGCCAGGTCCCTGATCGTCACGGTCTCTGGTGCGGCCCAGGGGTAATCGTGCGCCATATAGGCGCAAAAGCGGTCGGTCACCAGCTCTTCCCAAACCAGTTCCTGGTCGCGCTTGATCGGGCTGCCTATTCCAAAGTCCACCTCGCCGCTGCGGGTCATGTCGTTGACACGCGAGGCGACCGTGTCGCGCACGCAAACCGTAATGCGCGGGTAATCCTGGTTCAGCCTGTGTATGGCCTGGGGCAGCAAGCCGGCAGCCAGGGAGGGCAGGACGGCGACGGTCACCGTGCCCCGTTCCCGGTCGCTGGTGTCGCGCGCCTGGGTGACCAGGTCTTCGATTTCAGCCACCAGACGTTCGATCCGCGGGTATAGCTCCTGGCCCCGCGGCGTCAGGCTGACGCTGCGGTGGTTGCGGTCGAACAGGCGGGTGCGCAGATGCGCTTCCAATTGCTGGATCTGGATGGTCAGGGCCGATTGCGAAATGTTCAGCTCATGCGCCGTCCGGGTGAAGTTGCCCAGACGCGCAATCGTGAGGAAGGCGCGCAACTGCTTGAGATCACTCAACATTATCGAAACTCCCGTCTATGGCGCTACGCCCAGGCTATCGTTTTTTTTGAAAAGAATGTTCTGTTATTTGAATTTTACGAATCGCATGGCGCTCGGTATATTTCCATCCGATCGCCCAGGTCAAAAAAGGGCGGCGAATAAATAAATGAGACAAAGAGGGAGGGCTCCGCATGGCCGGGTATTGTGCCTCACACCAGAGGTTCCAAGCGCTGCAGCGAATAATGAATTCGATAAACGGTGCGGCTGAAAAGTGCGCCGGATTATTCCTTATCGGGATGGTCCTGGCTATTTCAATTTCTGTGTTTGTTCGGCTGCTTTACACATATACCGGCATTCCGTTTTCCACGCCGTGGGCGGAAGAGCTGGGCCGTTTCATGATGGTCGGCAGTGTCTTCATTGGCGGGGCGGTCGCCACCTATCGCCTGCGCCTGATCGGCGTCGACGCCTTCATCGGCATGGTGCCGGAGTCCGTCGCCCGCTGGCTGCGCGTGGCGGCCCACATCCTGACGCTGATGCTTGCTGTGCTGCTGGCCTGGAAATCGATCAGATTGATTGAACTGGGCATGCGGCAAACATCGCCGGCGATGGAAATGCCTATGGCCTACATCTACGTGTTCATGTTCATCGGCTGCGTGCTCATGAGTCTGAATACCTTTACCCATGTCGTGAAGGAACTGCTCAACGCGGACATATGGCAGCAGGGCGGCGAGGCCGAAAGAAGCGCGGCAGCGATCCAGAATAGCGAAGGAGGGGCGCTGTGATTCCGGTTCTTTTCCTATCGTTTTTTGCGATCCTGCTGATCGGCGCGCCGATCGTCACGGCGCTGGGCTTGTCCGCGGCATTTGCTTTGCAGTCGGGCGACCGGTCCCTGTTGATCGTGGCGCAGATGGCATTCCAGTCGCTGGACTCGTTCAGCCTGATGGCGGTGCCGTTCTTCATCCTGGCCGGACACCTGATGTCGTCGGGCGGAGTCGCGAGCCGGCTGGTGCAACTGGCCAATGCCTTCGTCGGCTGGATCCGCGGCGGTTTGGGCGCGGTGGCCGTACTGACCTCGCTGCTGTTCGCCACCGTCTCCGGTTCTTCCTCGGCAACGACCGCCGCCATCGGTTCGGTGCTAATTCCGGAAATGGAGAAGAAAGGTTATCCACGATCATTTGCGGCATCGATTGCCGCATCGTCCGGGGAGCTGGGGGCGATCATTCCGCCGTCGATTCCGATGATCGTGTATGCCTTGACGGCAAACGTGTCGGTCGGATCGCTGTTTCTCGCCGGCATCCTGCCGGGCCTGCTGATCACGGCATCCCTGATCCTGACGGTCTGCCTGGTCGCCCGCATCCAGGGCTTCGACGAAGTTACCCCGGTGAGCTTCACCGGCTGGCTGAAAGGCGTCCTGATCGCGCTGAAGGACGCGACGCTGGCGTTGATGATGCCGGTCATCATTCTGGGCGGCATATACGGCGGCTTGTTCACGGCGACCGAGGCTTCCTGCATTGCCGTGCTCTATGGCCTTGCGCTCGGGTTGTTCGTTTACAAGGAAATAACGGTCAAGGATTTGCTGGGCATTTTCGCGCGGTCGGCGGTGATGTCTTCCATCATTTTGCTGATCGTGGCGTTCGCTGCCGTGTTCGCCTATCTGCTGACGATCAACCAGGTGCCGCAGCAGGTCGCGGCCATGCTCGGCTCAATGACGAGCAGTCCGATCGTGTTCCTGCTGCTGGTGAACATCATGCTGTTCCTGGTCGGCATGTTCATCGAGGCCCTGGCCGCGATTCTCATCATCGTGCCCATCCTGGCCCCCATCAGCATGGCGTTCGGCATAGACCCCATCCATTTCGGCATGATCGTCATCACCAATCTGGCGGTCGGCATGGTGACGCCGCCGGTGGGCGTGAACCTGTTCGTGGTGTGCGAGGTCGCCCAGCTGAAGATGCACCAATTGGCCAAGTATCTGGTGATTTTCCTTGGCGTGCTGGTGGTCGATGTCCTGATTATTTCCTACGTGCCCGTCATCAGCACATTTTTCTTATAAAAAATAAATCAGCCGCCCGCGGGCCCTGCCGGATTCGGGCGGCTGAAAAATCGAGGAGATGGAAAATGAAAGTATTCAAGAAATTGTTCGGCGCAGGCGTCCTGAGCGCCCTCATGTTTTCCTCGCCGTCGCATGCCCTGAACATGGATGTCGGGCATACGCTCACGACGGACAGCCCGTTTCACGTGGGCGCGCAGAAATTCGCCGAGGTATTGAAGGCCAAATCCAATGGCAAGATCACCATTTCGGTGTTTCCCCACTCGCAGCTGGGCGGCGAGCTGACCATGATCCAGGGCGCCGTGGCCGGCGCCACCGACCTGGTCATCACGGGCCAGCCGACCTTGAACGGCATCGTCAAGGAGTTCCTGGTCTTCGACTCGCCGTTCCTGTTCGACAGCGTCGACCAGGCCAACCAGATCCTCAACGGACCGGCCGGCGACAAATTCATGGAAGTCCTGCCCAAATATGGCCTGGTCGGCCTGGGCTGGTTTTCGGCGATCGAGCGCAACGTCTTCGGTAACCGGGCCGTCAACTCGGCCGAAGACCTCAAGGGTATGAAGATCCGCGTCATCCAGTCGCCGGGATATGTCGAAAGCTACAAGGCGCTGGGGGCGCAAGCCACGCCCATGGCCTACTCGGAGCTGTACCTGGCTCTGCAGCAGAAGGTGCTCGACGGGGGTGAAACCACGCCGGACCAGTTCGTGTCCGACAAGTTCATCGAAGTGTCGAAGTACTTCAACATGACGCACATCAATATCCATCCGGCACTGTTGCTCATGTCCAAGGAGCGATGGGACAAGTTCTCGCCTGACGAACAGAAAATGATCAAGGAAGCGGCGAACGAGGCCATGGCCTATGCGCGCGACTATTACAAGAAGGTCTACGACGAGGGCATGAAGACGATGCAGCAGAAAGGGGTTTCCATCGTCTATCCCAGCAATCTCGACTCCATGGTGCAGGCGACGCGGCCGGTCGTGAAAAAACTGGTCGGCGAGGCTCCCAACGGTCAGGCGCTCTATGACGCGCTGATTGCCGCCAAGCAAAAGCAATAACGGAGATTGCCCCCGCTCAGCGTGCGGGGGCTGTGCCCTCAAATTTCAAATAGAACGGACAGATCGATGACGCCTTTCAACCAACCGGAAAACCTGCGCGTGCTCATTACCGGCGCTGCCGGAAACATAGGGCTGTGCTTGCGCTCGCATTTGCGCGGCCGCTATGCCTTGTTGCGATTGGCCGACATCGCACCGCAAGAACTGGCACAGGAAAACGAGGAAATCTGCACCATGGACGTCCGGGACATCGAGTCCCTGGAGCGCTGCATGCAGGGCATCGACTGCGTCATCCATCTGGCTGGCATTCCGGGCGCCGACGTCTGGGAGAAGATCCTGCCCATGAACATAGAGGGCTGCTACAACGTGTTTGAGGCGGCGCGGCGCCAAAACGTGCGCCGGGTGATCTTCGCCAGCTCGAATCACGCCATCGGCTATCACCGTCGGGAGAAATTCCTCGATGACACCGTGCAGCCCAGGCCTGATTCGCTGTACGGCGTCTCGAAGGTATTCGGCGAGGCACTGGGCCGCATGTACGCGGACAAGTTCGGCATGTCCGTGGCCTGCCTGCGTATCGGGACCTTCCGCACGCCCGACCGCCCGAGCGAGGCCCGGCAACTGCTGACCTGGCTCAGCCATCGGGACATGGCGCAGCTGGCGATGCGTTGCGTCGAACACGAGTCCTATCACTTCACCGTGGTGTACGGGGTCTCGAACAACCTGCGCAACCGCTGGGACAATTCCAACGCCAAATTCCTGGGCTATGCGCCGCAGGACGATTCCGAGGTTTTCGCCGCGGAGATCCTGGCTCAGAACATCCCGGAGGATCCCATCGCGGCCCAGTTCCATGGGGGGTTTTATTGCCCCCTGGAATTCGTGGGCACCACGGACAGGATTTCCTGAACCTGGGCCCGAGCAGGGCTTCTTTTGGCGCGGACAGACCCTAGACCAGGATGATGTCGTACTGCTCCTGCGAGTAGGCGCCCTCGACTTCGAGCGAAATGCGCTTGCGCACGAAGTCGCCCAGCATCGCCAGGTGCTGGCTTTCTTCTTCCAGGAACAGGTCGACCACTTCCTGCGAGGCCAGGATGCGGAATTCCTTGGGGTTGAATTGCCGCGCCTCGCGCAGGATCTCGCGCAGGATTTCATAGCAGACCGTGCGCGGGGTGCGCACATTGCCGCGCGCCTCGCACATAGGGCAGGGCTCGCACAGCTGGTGCGCCAGCGAGTCGCGCGTGCGCTTGCGCGTCATTTCCACCAGGCCCAGTTGCGTAAAGCCGTTGACCGTCATACGGGTCCGGTCGCGCGATAGCGCCTTCTTCAGCTCCGCCAGCACGGTTTCGCGGTGCTCCTGTTCCTCCATGTCGATGAAGTCCAGGATGACGATGCCGCCCAGGTTGCGCAAGCGCAGCTGGCGGGCGATGGCTTGGGCCGCTTCCAGATTGGTCTTGAAGATGGTGTCGTCGAAATTGCGGCCGCCCACGAAACCGCCCGTGTTGACGTCGACCGTGGTCAGCGCCTCGGTCTGGTCGATGATGAGGTAGCCGCCCGACTTCAGGTCCACCCGGCGCGACAGCGCCCGCGCGATCTCGTCATCCACGTTGGCGGTGTCGAACAGCGGGCGCTCGCCGCTGTAGTGCTGGATGCGATCCACCACCGAGGGCGTGTAGACGCGCGCCCATTCCAGCATCGCGGCGCTGGTGGTGCGCGAGTCCACCAGAATGGCGCCGGTGTTCGGTCCCACCATGTCGCGCAGCACGCGCTGCGCCAGCGTCAGGTCCTGGTGCAGCAAGGCGGGGGCGGGCTGGCTGCGGGCGGCGGCTTGGACGCTGGTCCAAAGCTTGCGCAGATATTCCAGGTCCGCCGTCAGTTCCTCGTCATTGGCGCCTTCCGCCTGCGTGCGGACGATGAAGCCGCCTTTTTCCTCGGAGGGCATCAGGGCCTGCAGCCGTTCGCGCAACTGGATGCGCTCGGCTTCGTCATCGATCTTCTGCGAAATGCCGATGTGAGGATCGTGCGGCAGGTACACCAGCATCCGGCCCGCCATGCTGATCTGGGTGGACAGGCGCGCACCCTTGGTGCCCAGGGGATCCTTCACCACCTGGACCATGATGGTCTGTCCCTCAAACAGCAGCTTCTCGATCGGCGTGGGGGTAAGGCCCTGGCTTCTTTCGCCGCGGTTCTCGCGCAGGTCCGCTATATGGATAAAGGCGGCGCGCTCCAGTCCGATATCGATGAAGGCGCTCTGCATGCCCGGCAGAACACGGACCACCCGGCCCAGGTAGATATTGCCGACATGGCCCCGCTGAATGCTGCGTTCCACGTGCAGCTCCTGCACGGCCCCTTGTTCCACCAGCGCAACGCGGGTTTCAAAGGGGGTGACGTTGATCAGGATGTCTTCGCTCAGGGCGATGGCTGGGGGCATAGCGTGTTCGTCTCCAGGTAGGTGCGGCGTACAGGCGAATAGTAAACGTACGGCAAGCAGGGCGCGGCAACTATCTATATAGGGAAGACTGGCGCGGATGCACTACCACCTATAGGCTGCGCTATCTCTAGGCGGGGCACTACCTATATATAGGCAGCCCGCCGGGCTGGATGCACAACAGGGTGCCGACGACGCTTGGCATCCGCCAAACTTGTGCTATAGTCTCGCTCCTTCGCGATTCGGGCAGTTTCTGAAGCGCGGAGCCAGGCAAGCACACAGGTCGGCAAGGGTAACCAAGCGGATCTGCCGCCAGGGACTCGGAAACGGGCGTCCAGCGGTTATTGCAAGGATTGCAGCAAATCAGGCAGAAGCCAGTTGCGCAATCAGCAAAAATGGTGCTATAGTCTTGGGCTTGGCTGGTGATGCGTATTAAGGGTTTTCCCTAGCATTCTCAGTCACCTGAATAGTAGCTAACCTCTGGAAATCCAGGGCTGCGATCGGAGCGAAAGCGAAGGTTGCGGGGTTGCAAGATAGGATGCAAATTAGGCAAAAGCCGGTTGCATAATCTGCAAAAGTTGTGTTATAGTTTCAGGC
>NZ_CAHLAR010000012.1 GCF_903652925.1 Achromobacter anxifer
GATTCATGCCGAAGAGGAAAACAAGGCAAGGCGCCAAATGAAAAAAGCCCCGGCGCTCGGCCGGGGCTTCATTTGCTTGGGGCGCAATGCCCCGGACCCATTGTGACCGATTGCGTGACCTAGGTGGCGGGTGCTTGTGACGAAACCGTCACACGCCATGCATAGGTCCGCCCGTGCCCGCCCTGTTCAGGCTCCCGGATCACTACGCTGCCGGTGTCTTGCAGCGCATCCATGGCCCGCTGGATGCCTCTTTGCAGGCGCGTCTTCTCAGGCATGGACAGCGACCGGCCATGCGACACATGGCGGACCAGCTCCATCAATCGGAACGACCGGCCGGGATAGCAGGCCATCAAATCCATCACTTCATGCGCGTACTTCACGCCAGCCTCCTTTCGACCAGGCCGCGAAACAGGCCCAGGTACAGTTTGTATTCGGTATCGGTCAGGGCTATGCCCGTGGTATCGGCAATCCAGTCCAGCGCCCTCTCCCTGCGCGCCTTCGCGCCCAGCTGGCCGAACTTCACGTTCTTCTGCGGGTACTCGGCGATGATGATCATCCGCTCGTGCCAGGGCAGCGCGGCGTGCATCTCGTCCACCACCATGGCGTGGTGGTGGTTGATGGGCCGGTAGTCCTCCTCTTCGGAGATATAGGTCTCCATGTTTCCCACGGTTTCACCGGACCAGGTCCACCGGGCCCAGTTCCAGAGCAGGTCGTCGCCCGTCAATTTATTCATCTAGCACCTCGCACTGTTTGCATGTCTTTGCGCAGGAACCGTTCTTGAAAAAAACCGCCTCCTGCGCGCTTTCACCTTTGGCTCGCTTGAGCATGTCAGCAATGCCCTTGCTCGGATGCTCGCCGCGCTGGATACGCGCTTCCCATTTGGCAATCCAGCTCCGATGCGGACGGCCTTGCTGTCTCAGCACCTTTTCCGCGCCCATTTTCCTGAGCGTCGCTTCGGCCTCGGCGCGCGTCGCAAGCGTCTGGCCAGGCGCTGGAAGCGCCGGACGAGGCACCGGGATATCCGGCCATGAGCCCTTTGCCAGCTCCTCGTTCAAGGTCTTCTCCCACCGCGCCTTGATCGCGCCATACGTGCAGCCCAGCAGGTCCACCGTGCTGACGCCTACCGCTGCCCAATACACGGCGGGATGCGACCAGACGCCTAGCTCGCCTCGCCTGCGAGCGGACAAGCCGCGCACCGCCTCGTGATAGGCGACTTCGGGCACCATCCACGGACAGCACAGCTTGATAAACTGCGGCAGCGTCGGCGGCCATTCCTGGGTCAGGCAGGCCAGCAGGCCGCGGCGTACCTGGATCTCGTCCAGTCCGTCCAGTTTCCGGTTCCATGAATCCTTCAGTTCCCGGGCGGTCAGCCCCTGCCATTGCTGCGCGAACTTGGCGCCGTACAGCAACAGCATTTCGTTCACTACCAGGGCCCCTAGCGCGGTGGGCTGGATGTCATTGGGTGGCATCGATCGTCCCCATGAATCTCTCGCGAGGACGGCCATCGTCGGCCAGCGCCTCCCGCAGTTCGTCGGTCCAGTCGGCCAGCCGCTTCGCCATGCCCGGCGCCGGGGCCGGGCGGGTTCGCGGCGGATAGAGGCCTTGGTAGCCGCCCGCGATGCTGTTCGCGATCACCGCGCCAGGCGCGTGACCTTCGGCCAGATAGGCGGCTAGCTGCTGCAGCTGGCGCCTGGCGCCGTCTTCGGTCACCGGCTTCTTGCGGGCCTTGCGGTCGGCGATCCAGCTGCACCAGTCCTCGCGGGCCAGCCAGTCAGGGAGTTCGATGGTGGAGGCATCGAAGCCGCCTCCGCGCTTGCGGGGGCTGGGGGAATTTTCTTTTGGTTCCTGGTTCCTGGTTACTGGTTCCTGGTTGGCTTCCGATCCGCTTGCTTGCGGACCATGATCAGGTTTTTCGTTGGAACCCATGGGAAACCCGCCGGTTTCCTCGGGATCGCGGCCGCTCAGCCGGGGCCGGCCGCCACGCCTGCCGTTGGCCTTGGCGGTCTCGGCCTTGACGTGGTACGCGGCGATCTCCACGTCGGCGCGCTTGTTGTGCCAATGTCCGTCCCGCAGCACGAAGAACTCGCACAGGATCTGCGTCGCCGCCTCCCGTTCTTCCTCGCTGCGGGCCCCCACCCAGCGGAACACTTGCTGCATGTTGTCCACGATGGGCTGTTCTTCGGCGTAGTAACGGCGCAGCAGCCGGCTGTAGATGGCGTCCTCCACCAGGCTCAGATGCATCGTGGCCTGCGCGTAATCGCCGATGTTGTGGCTGTAGTAATTCATGCTTGCTCCCGCATCCCCGCCTTGTTCTCTCTCGCCTGCCTGTTCTCCCAGGCCTCGAAGGCCCAAGGCCTGGCCAGGCGCAGAAATTCCCTCCAGGCTCGCGGGACGCCCTTCGTGCGCCACTGCGACACGGCCCCTGCGGTAAGGCCACAAAGCGCTGCGACGGCGCCAGTACCGCCCAAGGCGTCGATAAGTGAGGAATCGTCTGTTTTTGCTTTCATGCTTGAATCTTAGAGTGCTAAGATTCTTGATGCAAGCCACCTAAGAAGATTTTTGTTTAGCATCCTAAGATGACCTTTCAAAAGCGAATCACACAGGCGTTCAACGAGGAGTCGGCCCGCCGGGCGGACGCCGCCGAACCACGCCTGACCAAGACAGACCTGTGGAAGGCCGCGGGTGCCTCTTCCGGCGCGGCAACGCATTGGTTCAATGGGTCGAACGGCATGGACATGGCGACCTGCCTCAAGGTGGCGCCGCTGCTGCGCGTCCATCCACAATGGCTGTACGACGGCACCGCTCCAAAGCGGCCCGGACGCCATGGATTCGAGCCCGCCGTTCCCCCAGCGCCGTGGCCCTTTCCCGGCATCCCCGAGGAACAGGTGCGCGCGTTGCCGCCGGACCAGCTGAACAAGCTGCAGGGCGCGCTTGCCTTGGCGATCGCTCAATTGAAGCTGGGGGTCGACGTCGCTCCGGCTTCCGCCGCGCCGCCAGTTTCCACGGTCTTGCGTAGCGACTCGCTTATAGACACGTATCTGCACCGGGACGAGTTTCCGATGCGCATCGATGGCCTGCCCGCAGCTCCCTGGGAAGGCGGCAAGACCACCTACCAGACAGAGCGCGAACGGCGCGTCCGGATCAGCACTCAGACAGGCGTGGTGGCCAACGTGGGCGTGGGCGAACCGCCCGCGGCAAACGACAGGTTCGAGAAGGTGCCCGAACTGGCGGACGTGCGCCTGGCCGCGGGCGAGCCCATCGAGAACCATGCCGAAGAGCAAACCGGCATGATCCAGTTCCGCAAGTCGTTCCTGAAATCAGTGGGGGCTGACAACGGCAAGGGCCGCGTCGTATACGCCAAGGGCGACAGCATGGAACCCGTCATCCGCGACGGCGCCGCGCTGCTCGTGGTCCCCAATGAAAGCCTGACCCTGCGAGACCTCGCATCCGGCGGCGTCTATGCCATCAACTACGACGGCAAGATGATCGTGAAGACGGTGGCCAGGGAACGGTTGGGCGGTAGCTGGGTGGCGCGGTCATTCAACCCCTCGCACGCTGACATACCGCTGGAGAATGGAGCGTCGGTGCGGGTGCTGGGGCGCGTCGTGTGGGCGGGCGCCCGGCTGCGCGAAGACGAAGTCGGACAGTGGGCGAAGTCCTAGCGGGGCCTGTGTCCTAAAAGCGACGCCCGCGCGCCGCACTCCGTGTACTATCACCGCACCTCAAAGGCCATCGCACGTCGCTTATTGCACAGTCAAGACATCACACTACGCAGGCAATCCCGTACCGCCAGACTGATAGATTCGAAATTCGAGATCGTTTCCAGAATGTAGTGAGTGTCTTTTACTGGATGCCATGCCTACTCTGCCCTCCGTCTCATGTGACCCTGCTCGTAACTGTGCGATCTACATTTCCGGCGGCATCGGCGACGGGGTGCTCAGCATGGTCTTTGCCCAAGCGCTGGCCGAACAAACCGGAGGGACAGTTTCACTGCTTCTGACCCAAAAGGAGCCGGCGCAGGAACTGTTTCGTTCTCAGCCGTACGTACGGGAAGTCATATCCCTGCGAACGGAGAACGGCTTGCGAGGTTGGGAGCGAATCTCACGCGTAAGACAGATATTGGCGGACCGCGCCTTCGATACGCTGTTCTTCTTTACCTTCCGTCCTCATGTGGCGTTGGCGGCGCGCCTGGCGGGAATACCGCGACGCATCGGTTTCCTGCGCATGCATCAACCGCATTTCGCGGCACTGCTTACGCATCGTCTCTGGGTACGCAGCAAGGGAACCCCGCACCCAGACATCTATACATGGCTGCCATTGCTATATGCAAAGGCTGGATATCAGTGCAAGCCACGCTACCCCTCGCTGGTCTGCAATGATTCGGCCAGCAGCAAGGCCATTCAGCTTTGCCCGCCACATTCACGGACGGTTGGATTCGGGTTGAATGGTTCAAGACCGTACAAACGCTATGGCGGCAAGGCTTTTGCGGAGGTAGCGCGCATCTTGCATGCCCGGGATAGCGAGCTGCGTTTTGTATTGGTGGGCGGTCCCGATGTCCAGCACATTGCACAAGAGATGCGCGCCTCGTTGCCTGAGTCCATAGCCCTGCTGGATACGACCCAGCAGGTCACGAATATATGCGACAGCCATGCGCTGATCGCACACTGTTCGGTGTTTGTCTCCAACGACAGCATGGGCATGCACATCGCAGTGGCCCACGAAATACCGACGATAGGGCTGTTCGGAGCCACCCCTGTGATGCGGCACGTGCCCTGGTTGCATCCCATTGAATCCGCCGTGAAGGGCGACATGGCCGGCATAGCGCCGGAGACGGTGGCCGAGGCGATCTGGAAGCGTTTGGAGGAAGCCAGTTCGCGGGCGCTGCCGACTCATCCGGCTGACCGGCCTCAGACAGGCGCGGACAACGCCTTGCTATTGAAATAGCGGACGGGCATGAAATCGCCCGGCAGTACTGGCAGCCGAGGCCGATTTTCAGTTTATATAATGTGTGAATGAATAAAATTAGAACTTCCCGCCCCGGCGAAGGTGAGCGCGCAGTTGAAATCTGGCGAGCCGCAGTAGACGCAACTCATGACTTCCTATCGCAACAAGACCGCCTGGCCATCGACGAAATGGTGTGCGGCTTCCTGCCCCAGGTGCCGCTTTGGCTGGCGGTGGACAGCAATGACCACCCCATAGCCTTCATGCTCATCGACAACGGCCACATGCAGGCACTGTTCGTTGATCCCGCCGTTCGCGGCACGGGAGTCGGCGCCGGACTGGTGCGCCATGGCCTCGCACTGCATCCCAAAATGACGACTGACGTCAATGAGCAAAACGCCCAGGCAGTCGGCTTCTATGAAAGGATGGGTTTCAAGCGAATTGGGCGTTCGCCTGTTGATGACCAAGGTCGGCCGTATCCGATTATTCACCTCGAGTATCAGGGGTAGGTAATTTCGCGCAGCATTTGCATCAGCAAATTGCCCTATCGAACCTTCTTGGCATAGCTACAGTCAGAGAAGAAAATTTCGCAGTTCTTGCCAACCCGTTCGCATTCGTTCAAGGCCAGCTCCGAGGCCTCTTCGACCGTAGGCGCGCTGGCCGTGCTCATCTTGCCATTACCCCACGCAAGAACGCCGCACTGGTTGTAATAGGTGAGCTGCAATTTGCAGTCAGCGCCGCCCTTGCGCTGGCATTGAGCGATGGCGCCCGTTTCGGCCTTTCTCCTGGTCGTCGTGTCGCCAAAGATGCCTACCTTGCCACTCTCCTTGTCCGTCGCAATGGCTCCCCAACGAGTCTCCCAACGGTCGGCAGGCCCGGCCGATCCTGGCCGAGTTTGACCGCCTATCGGGATGCACTGCTGCCCTGGCGTTCCTGCAGCATTCGGGGTGAATCCGTCAGGGCATCCCTGCTCTGCAAACGCAGGTTGGAAAGCTACGCCGCAAATCAAGAAAACCCATCCTGTAGCCCAAGCTCGCTTTGTCATCCCCCGCTCCTTGTGGCTGACAACCCCAGACGTCCAAATAAACGCCTGATCTGATTTCGAATCCGATTTTATATAGCGCGGCGGGACTATCAACCTATCCCCTGCCCAACGGAGCAGGATGGCGTCGTTCGTCTGCAGGCATGCAGGAAGGACGAGCGAAGCCCCTTCTCTGCGGATTTGGACGGGCCAGCGGCAGAAGCCTGCAACCTAGCTGCACACGCAAACGCTGCAGCGGGCTGCGAATCAGGATCGCCCAATGAAAAAAGGCACCCCGCTTTCGCGTAAGTGCCTTATCTTCATTGAATTCTTGGGGTGGCTGATGGGGCTCGAACCCACGACAACCGGAATCACAATCCGGGACTCTACCAACTGAGCTACAGCCACCTCTGATACTGCTTTTCTTCCTTGCCGCGCCGCTTCTTGAAGCTGCTCAACAACGAAGAGGCCGAATTCTAGCACGTTTTTTTGAAGATGTGAAAACAGCCCCCGCTGCCCCACTTGCCAGGGCGGGCCACCTTGCTATCCTTCGCCATTGATTATCTACGGAGGCCGCGCTTACGCCATCGCCATGGACCGCATACACGCAATCTTGATCGATTACTGGCCCCATCTGGTATTTGCCATCAGCATCGTGGCCGGGACCGGCGCGGCGGTGCATGCCGCGATGACCAAGCAGGACGTGCGGGCGGCCATAGGCTGGGTGGGGGTGGCGCTGTTTTCGCCGCTGTTCGGCGCGCTGTTCTATTTCGTGGCGGGCATCAACCGGATCCGCAAGACGCGGCTGTCGCAGCAGCGCGACGAGGCGATGCTGGTGGATGCGGAACAGGTCGAGACCGCGCCGGTGGACGTGGCGCCGATCTCGGGGCACCAGTTTGCTTCGCTGAAGGTGCTGGGCGACCGGGTCAGCCGGTTCCGTCTTCTGAGCGGCAATGCTGTGCAGCCGCTGGCCGGCGGCGACGAGGCCTATCCGGCGATGCTGCAGGCGATCCGCGACGCGCGCCACGCGGTGGCGATGCAGAGCTATATCTTCGACAACGACGCCATCGGGCGGGAGATGGCCCAGGCGCTGATCGAGGCGCGTGAGCGCGGCGTCGAAGTGCGGGTGCTGATCGACGCCATCGGCTCCAAGTATTCGCGCCCGCCCATCGTGCGCATGTTGTCGCGCGGCGGGGTGCCGGTGGCGCGCTTCATGACGAATCCGCTGGGGGTGCTGCGCATGCCCTACGCCAACCTGCGCAGCCACCGCAAGGTGCTGGTGATCGACGGCCGCGTGGGCTTCACGGGGGGCATGAATGTGCGCGCGGCCTTCGTCAGCGCGCTGGCCGGTCCCGATACCAACCGCGACACGCACTTCCGCGTGGAAGGGCCGATCGTGACGCAGCTGATGTCGGTGTTCGCGCACGACTGGAACTTCACCACGCACGAATCGCTGGCGGCCAAGCCCTGGTTCGATCCCAGCGCCCTGCCGCCGACGGGCGACGTGCCGATGCGCTGCGTGCCCTCGGGCCCCGACCGCGCGCTGGGCAGCACGCACAATATGCTGCTGGGCGCGCTGGCGGTGGCGCAGCGCCATGTGCGCATTCAGTCGCCCTACTTCCTGCCCGACCAGACGCTGATCGGAGCGCTGGCAACGGCGGCGCGGCGCGGCGTGGTGGTGGATATCGTGATTCCCGGCAAGAACAACCTGCGGCTGGTGGACTACGCGATGACGGCCCAGCTGGACCAGGTCGTGCGCACGGGTTGCCGGGTGTGGCGTTCGCAGGGCGCGTTCGACCACTCCAAGCTGATGACGGTGGACGACGCCTGGGCGTACGTGGGTTCGTCCAACCTGGACCCGCGCAGCCTGCGGCTGAACTTCGAGCTGGACACGGAAATCTACGATCCGGGCGTGGCGCGCTGGATCGGCGCGCGGGTCGACGGGCTGATCGCGCAGGGCCGCCGCGAGACGCTGGAGAACCTGCAGCGCGCGTCCTTCGCCAAGCGCCTGCGCAACAAGGTGATCTGGCTGGCCACGCCTTATCTATAGGTAGCGCCGGCCTCAGCCGTCCGAAGCCGGCGCGGGCGCGGCGCGTACCGCAAAGACCGCGTTGGCCTTCAGCATGACGCGACCCGCCACCTGCAACAGGCAGGTCGCGTAGATCAGCCGGCGGCCCTGTTTGTCGATGCGGACGTGGGCTTCGAGCCAGTCCCCGGGCTTGACCGGATTCAGGTATTCCACCGACATCTGCACCGTGACCACCGAGGCCTGCGCCTGCTCAGCGATGGTGTGGCCCAACGCGCTGTCAGCCAGCGTGGCCAGCAGGCCGCCGTGGGCGATGGCGTGCATATTGGTATGCGCCTGTCCGACACGCAGGGCCAACACGCAATCGGCGTCGCGCTTGTAGAGCGCGCCGAGTTCGGCCAGGTGCTCCATGAAGGGGCTGCTCGGGCGCCAGGGCGCGAAACCGGAGGGAATGGAGTCTGTCATGCTCGGGCCTGTTTTTTTCACGCGGAATGCCTCAAGTATCGCAAAGAAGACCGCAGCCGGCGCGGCCTGGTGCAAGGCACTGGTCGCGGCGCGGACGATGCGCAAGTCAGAGTAAGATTTACGCCATAACAATCACCCCTACATGGCAGGAGCAGTGGAAGATGGCGAAAGTCGGCATGGTTGGTATCGGCCTCATGGGCCATGGCATTGCAAGCAATCTGGTCAAGCACGGTCACGCGCTGACGGTGCTGGAGCATCCGGGCAACCAGCCCCTGGACGCGCTCAAGGCCGCGGGCGCGACCAGCGTCACCGATGGCGCCACGCTGGCGGCCCAGTCTGACGTGATCATCCTCTGCGTCACCGGCAGCCCCCAGGTCGAAGCCGTGCTGCTGTCGGAAGGCGGCGTGCTGGCGGGCCTGCGGCCCGGCACGGTCATCATCGACTGCTCGACCGCGATTCCCTCGTCCACCGTGAAGGTGGCAGAGGCGGTGACGGATGCCGGCGGCCGCTTCCTGGACGCGCCGATGACGCGCACCCCCAAGGAAGCCGCCGAAGGCCGGCTCAACCTGCTGGTGGGCGGAGACGCCGCGCTGTTCGAGGAATGCAAGCCGCTGCTGGCCTGCTTCGCCGAAAACATCACCCACGCCGGCCCGGTCGGCGCCGGACACCGCATGAAGCTGCTGCACAACTACGTGTCGCTGGGCGTGGTCGCGCTGCTGTCGGAAGCCGCGGCCTGCGCGCTGCGCGCGGAGATCGATCCGGCGGTGTTCGCCGAGGTTCTGGCCAAGGGCGGCGGGGGTGGCGTGGCGCTGGAACGCATCAAGCCCTACCTGCTGGAGCAGGACCCGACGTCGCTGAAGTTCTTCATGTCGAACGCGCAGAAGGACCTGTCCTACTACAACACCATGGCCGCGGAAACGGGCGCGGTGCGCGAGATCGGCGCAGCCGTGCAGCACACCTTCGACCAGGCCGTCACGCAGGGCGGCGGCGAGCGCTACGTGCCCGAGCTGGTGTCGTTGCTGAAGGACCGCTAGGAAGACCGCCGGCGCCATCGCGTCCGCCCATACGGGCGCGATGGCGGGCATGGCGCAAGACCTCAACGCCCGGCGGCCACCGCCACCGCGCGCGGCATGCCCCGCGCCGGCAGGCGCAGGGAAATCAGGGCGGCGGCCAGCAGCAGCACGCCCGCCGACCCGAAGGCGACCCAATGCGTGCCGAAGGTCTCGTAGGCCCAGCCGCCCAGCCATGAGCTGATCATGCCGCCCACCTGGTGGCCCAGATAGGCCAGCCCATAGAGCACGCCCACCAGGCGCACGCCGTACACATCCGCAAGTATGGCTGACGACAGCGCGATGCTGCCGGCCCAGACCACGCCGCCGATGGTGGCCGCCGCATACAGTTCCCAGTGCGCCCCCACCATGACCAATGCGAAGAACCCGAGTCCGCGCACCAGGTAGATGGTGGCCAGGATGGCGCGCCGCTCGACTTGATCGGACATGCGCCCCAGCACCAGGGTGCTGAAGATGGCGACCAGGCCGATCAGGCCGATGCCGAGCGAGCTGGTGGTGGCGTCGAAGCCATGGTCCATCAGCATGGGCACGCCATGCGTGCCCAGCAGGTTCATACTGAAGCCACAGGCGAACAGGCCCAGCGCCACCTGCCAGAAGGGCAAGGAATTCAACGCGTCCCGCACCTTGGGCGCGGGACGCTTGGCCGCGGGTTTGGCGGGGCTTGCCGCCTTGTCGGGTATCTGGTGCGGCAGCAGGTCGGTGTGTTCGGGCGCTTCGTCGCGCATGACGAAGAGCGCCACCGGCACCGTCAGCAAGGCGAACAGCGCGGCAAAGCCCAGCAGCGCCTCCTGCCAGCCCACGGCCGAGATCGCGAAGGTCAGGGTCGGCGTCATGAGGGCGATGCCGGCCATGGACCCGGTGGACAGGAAGAACAGCGCCATGCCGCGCTGGCGGGTGAACCAGCGGCTGATCACGGGCGTCAGCGCGACCGGGCTGGTGAAGCCCAGGCCGATCGACAAGGCCACGCCGAAGGAAAACAGGAATTCGATGGGACCGCGCGCGAACACCGTCCAGATCGACGACAGCACGACGATGGCGGCGCCCGTCAGCAGCACGAAGCGGGTGCCACGGGTGCTGACCAGATAGCCCGCCAGCGGCATGGCCAGGCCATAGCACAGCATGCCGATGGCGACGATGCCGGACAGCGTGCTGCGCGTGAAGCCTAGCGTTTCCGCGATGGGCAGGAAGAACGGCCCGATGCCCATGCGCAGGCCGACCGTCAACAGGGTGAGTAACGTCGCGGCGCCGACGATGTTCCAGCCGAAATACCAGCCGCCCGACTCTTGCTTCTCCACTTGTGCTTCTCCTCGATATCTTCTCTGGCCGCTTGCGCGCCGGGGTTCGCGGACGCCGCCGGGAAGGCGCGAAAGAGCTGCGCTTGCGGCAGGGGCGGGAAGATCGAGGCGTGAATCGGCTTCTAGGCGCCGGCGGACAAACTCCGCCGGACGCGTCATATTACTCCTGGCTATATGCCTGCTCCGCCCGAAATGGCGGAATCTGTTCGGTCAGCGGTCGTCGGGGCGACGTCCGCGCGCATGTGCGCATCGCCGGGCCTGTCGCGAAGCGCTGTACCCCAGGCGCTGTATATTGCTCACCATTTCGTAGCGCCCGAAGCAGACCGTGAAGTCCAAGACATCGATGTTCGCCCTGTCCCGCCAGGAAATCGCCCTGGTGCTGGTCACCATGCTGTGGGGCAGCACCTTCCTCATCATCCACATCGCCATGCAGCACAGCGGGCCGCTGTTCTTCGTGGGCGTGCGCTTCACGATCGCCGGCCTGATGGCGCTGCTGATGTTCCGCAAGCGCATGGCGGCGATCACGCGGCTGGAGGTCGGCGCGGGCATCGCCATCGGCTGCGCCCTGTTCCTGGGCTACTTCCTGCAGACCTATGGCTTGCAGACCATCACCAGCAGCCAGTCCGCCTTCATCACGGCGATGTACGTGCCCATCGTGCCGCTGTTGCAATGGGCCGTGCTGAAAAAGCCGCCCGGCCTGATGAGCTGGGTCGGCGTGACGCTGGCCTTCATCGGCCTGGTCCTGCTGGCGGGTCCGCAAGCGGGGCCCCCGAGCTTCAGCGCGGGCGAAGCGGCCACGCTGGCGGGCGCCGCGGCGATCGCCGCCGAGATCATCCTGATCGCGTACTTCGCCAGGAAGGTCGACAGCCGGCGCGTCACCTTCGTGCAGCTGCTGACGGCCGGCCTGGTGTCGTTCGCGCTGATGCCCGTGATGGGCGAAGCGGTGCCCGAATTCTCGTGGCTGTGGGCCGGGGCCGCCATCGGCCTGGGGCTGGCCAGCCCATCATCCAGCTGACCATGAACTGGGCGCAGAAGTCCGTGTCGCCAACCCGCGCCACCGTGATCTATGCGGGCGAGCCGGTATGGGGCGGCATCGTCGGCCGGCTGGCGGGCGACCGATTGCCGGCACTGGCGCTGGTGGGCGCGGGCCTGATCGTGGCCGGTGTGCTCGCCAGCGAAGCCAAGTTTGCGCGCAGGAAAAAGCCGCAAGCCGCAGCCCAGGGTACCGAAGGAGCTGGCTAGCGGGCCAAAGTCCTGTACGGCCGGCTAGCGGGCCAGGCGCGCGATCAGGCCGGCTTGCGCGGGGTACAGGCCTTGCAGTTCGGCGGCATCGGCCAACTCGAATTCGCTGAACTCGAAGCCAGGCGCCACCGTGCAACCGGTCAGCGCGTAACCGCCCGGATCGGCCAGCTCGGCCGCGAACCAGCAGCCGGCAGGCACGACCGCCTGGAACGCGGCGCCGGGATCCTTCAAGGCGTCGCCCAGGCGCAGGCACGCGTACCCGCCATCCGGCGCCAGCACATGGATATGCAGCGCATCGCCCGCATGGAAATGCCACAGTTCATCCGACCGAATGCGATGCCAGGCGGACCAGGCGCCGTCGCACAGCAGGTAGTAGATGGCGGTGCTGGCCGAACGGCGCGCGCCGTCGCCGCGCGTCACGGGATCGGCGGCGCGATAGGTTTCGCGGTAGTAGCCGCCTTCGGGGTGCGGCAGCAGGTCCAGGCGGCGGATGAGAGCGGCGGAAGCGGTCATGGCGGGACGGGCGCGTGGAGGATGGCGCCAGTCTAGACCAAAGCCGCGCGCCCTAGCCCGCCTGTTCCAGAAACGCCTGCAGGGCGGGCACCGTGTTCAGCACATGCTGGCGCATGGCTGCTTCGCAGCGTGCCGGGTCGCGCGTCTGCAGCGCGTCTATCAGTTCCTGGTGCGATTCGCGCACCCGCAGGACGCGCCCGGGCTGGGCCACCCACAGGCGCATGTAGGGCTCGACCACGGAATGCAGCTCGGAGATCTGGCGCAGCAGCCGCGGCTGCTGGCAGAAGCTGCACAGGTATTCGTGGAATTCGCGGTGCGCGCCGATCCAGTCCAGCGCTTCGCCCGGCCCCTGCTCCAGCTGTTCAAGCAGATAGGACAGGCGGCGGATGTGCTCGGCGTTCATGTGCGCGACCGCGTTGCGCATGGCCAGGCCTTCCAGCACCGAGCGCATTTCGAACACTTCCAGCATTTCCTGCTGGTTCAGGCCGCGCACCACCGCGCCGCGGTTGGCGCGGATCTCGACCAGCCCTTCAGACGCCAGCCGGCGCAATGCGCCGCGCACCGGCATGCGGCTGGTGCCGATCTCGGCCGCGACCACCTCGGGCACCAGGCGCTGGCCGGGCGCGTAGCGGCCCAGCCGGATTTCGCGCTGCAGGTGCAGGTAGGCCTCGTCTTCGGCGCTGATCGCTGTCTTCTGGAATTGCAGCATTGGGATCCCTGGGCTTGGGGCCTGCGCACGCCGGAAAGCGCCGCTCAGGCCTTACGAAAGCCGCCATGATAGATAAACGCAAAAATAACACAAATTGGATCCAGTGATCCATGGATGCAAATCCTAATGGTCCAGAACGCCGGGCTTGCGTCTAATCCCTGCACGCACTCCATAACGCGATCAAGGGAAATCCATGAAGTTCCGTCTCATCCGGGCGCTGGCAGGCGCCGCCGCCCTGGCCTGCGCCGCCCAAGCGGGCGCCCAGGCTACCGACTGGCCGCAACACCCGGTGCGCATCGTCGTGCCCTTCCAGGCGGGTTCCGCCACCGACCTGATTTCGCGCCAGCTGGGCGCCGCGCTGTCGACGGAACTGGGCCAGCCCTTCGTCGTCGAAGCCCGGCCGGGGGCGGCAGCCGCCATCGGCAGCGCCTCGGTCGCGCGCTCGGCCCCCGACGGCTACACGCTGTTGATGGGCGGCCCCGCCGCCATCGTCACCAACCGCTTCCTGCAGAAGCGCCTGGCCTACGATCCCGACGCCTTCGCCCTGGTGTCGATGGTGGCCTACACGCCCAACATCCTGCTGGCCAACCCGTCGCAGCCGTTCAAGACCCTGCCGGAAATGGTGGCCTACGCCCGTGCCAACCCGGGCAAGCTGACCTATGCCTCGTTCGGCACCGGCACCACCTCGCACATGGCGGGCGAAATGCTCAAGTCCATCGCCGGCATCGACATCCTGCACGTGCCGTACAAGGGCGCGGGCGAAGCCATCCCCGCCCTGCTCAGCGGCCAGGTGTCGATGTACTTCGACACCATCATGACCGGCCTGCCTCAGGTCAAGGGCGGCGCGCTGCTGGCGCTGGGCATGTCGAACGCGCAGCGCTCGGCGCTGGCGCCCGAGATCCCCACCATCGCGGAACAGGGCTATGCCGGCTACGACATCGCGCCCTGGTATGGCCTGGTCGCCCCCGAAGGCACGCCGGCCCCGGTGCTCGACAAGCTCAACCGCGCGGTCAACAAAGTGCTGGCCGATCCGGCGTTGCGCAGTAAGCTCGCGGAAGCCGGCGCGGAGCCCCGCGGCGGCAGCCGCGAAGAGTTCGCCGCCTTCATCAAGGCCGAAATCCCGCGCACCAAGCAGCTGATCGATCAGGCCGGCATCACGCCGCAGTAATTTTCACTACGAGTTTCCAGTCCCATGTCCTCACCCTTCGATTGGTCTTTCCCCTACGCCTCCCGCAAGATGCCGGTCCTGGCCGCCAACGCGGTCGCCACCAGCCAGCCGCTGGCGGCGCAAGCCGGGCTGCGCATGCTGCTGGCGGGCGGTAACGCCGTGGACAGCGCCATCGCCACCGCCATCGCGCTGACGGTGCTCGAACCCGTCATGAATGGCATCGGCGGCGACATGTTCGCGCTGGTCTGGCATGACGGCCAGTTGCACGGCCTGAATTCCAGCGGCTGCGCCCCCGCGGCGTGGACGCCGGAATACTTCGCCGGCCGCGACGCCATGCCCGGCACCGGCTGGGGCACGGTCACCGTGCCGGGCCAGGTCGCGGGCTGGAAGGCGCTGTCGGACCGCTTTGGCAAGCTGCCTTTCGCGCAGTTGTTCGAGCCGGCCATCGCCTATGCCGAGGAAGGGTTCGCGGTATCGCCCACCATCGCCCGCCAGTGGGCAACGCAGGCGCCCAAGCTGGCGCAGGAGCCGGGCTTTGCCGCGGCCTTCCTGCCTGAGGGCCGCGCGCCGCAGGCCGGCGAATGGTGGCGCTTTCCGGCGCAGGGCAAGACGCTGCGCGCCATCGCCGAAAGCGGCGGCGATAGCTTCTACCGCGGCGAACTCGCGCGGAAGATTGCCGACTTCGCCAGCCAGACCGGCGGCGCGCTCAGCGCCCAGGACCTGGACGAGCACCGCCCCGAATGGGTGACGCCGATCTCGCAGTCGTTCCGCGGCTACGAGCTGCACGAGATCCCGCCCAGCGGCCAGGGCATTTCGGCGCTGATGGCGCTGGGCATGCTGGAGCAGTTCGACCTGGAAAGCATGGGCCGCGATAGCGCGGACTACTACCACGTCAGCATCGAAGCGATGAAGCTGGCCTTCGCCGACCTGCATCAGCACGTCGCCGACCCGCGCCACATGCGCACCAGCGCCACGGCGCTGCTGGACCGCGGCTACCTGGCCGAACGCGCTCGCCTGATCTCCATGGACCGCGCCAGCGTGCCGGTCGCGGGCACGCCCGCCACCGGCGGCACCGTGTACCTGACCGCGGCCGACGCCAGCGGCACCATGGTGTCCTTCATCCAGTCCAACTACCACGGCTTCGGTTCCGGCGTGGTAGTGCCCGACACCGGCATCAGCTTGCACAACCGCGGCCTGAACTTCGTGCTCACGCCCGGCCACGCCAATCAGGTCGCGCCGCGCAAGAAGCCGATGCACACCATCATCCCGGCGTTCGTAACGCGCGGCGGCCAGCCGCTGATGTCCTTCGGCGTGATGGGCGGATCGATGCAGGCGCAAGGCCATCTGCAGATGATCACGCGCCTGGCCGCGTTCGGACAGAACCCGCAGGCCATGAGCGACGCGCCGCGTTTCCGCGTGGAAAAGGGCCCGGTGGTCAACGTCGAATCGCACCTGCCGGCGGACGTGGTCGATGCGCTGCGCGCGCGCGGCCACAATGTCGCGGTGGCGCCCGCCGACAGCCTGGAGTTCGGTTCCGCGCAGCTCATCTGCCGTCTGCCACAGGGCGGCTACGTGGCGGCCTCGGACTCGCGCCGCGACGGCCAGGCCGTGGGCTTCTGAGTCCTGTCAGGCCGGGCGCCCTGCCTGGACGGAGCCGGCTCTGCACGCATCGCCGCCGCACTGGGCGGCGATGCGCATTTCAGGCTATCGGATCGCGTCGGGCGCGGCAGGCCCGGCGATCAGCAAGGTATAGCGCCGGCTCGAATAGACCGGTGCAAGCGCCCCCGCCGCCAGCTCCCGCGCCCGCGGCAGATCGCCCTTTTCCACCGCCAGGAACACCCTTTCCCCAGCCGGGGGCAGCACGTCCGCCAGCCGTTCCAGCGGCACCTGCCCCGCTTGTCCGCGCGTGTAATAACGCGCCGAGAACGGCCGGCTGTCCACGAAGTAGAGCTTTTCGCCGGGCGCCATCATGGCCTCGGCCCGCGCCACCAACTGCTTTTCGGTCTTGAGCCGTTCCGGATTCGCGGCCAGCAGCCCGCAGAAGACCAGCACCGCCGCCGGCGCCAGCGCCGTGCAAACCAGGGCTGCGCGAGCCGGAGCCACGGCGCGGCTGCGGCTCAGGCAGACGCCTATGGCCAGGGCCAGCGGCGGCAAGGCCGGCAACACATAGGTCCACAGGATGTTGCCCGACAGGGTGAAGAAGAGCGGCGTGGCCACGCCCCAGGCCAGCAGGTAGGTCCAGCGCGGACGGCGCAGCCATCTCACCCGCCGACTGCGGTGCCCCCAGCTGCCCTGCCCCCGGCGGCGCCAGCCTCGCGCCAGCAGCCAGAGGCCGAACAGCCCCCACGGCAGCGACGCCGGAATCCAGTCCAGCCAGATGGCGCCATAGGGCCTGCTATGGGCGGAACCGTAGCGGTCGCCGCTCCAGCCCGGATCCACGAAACGCAGGAAATGCTCGCCGACGATGAAGTACTGGATGAAGCCGGGCGTCTTCAGCTCCGCAGCCACGTACCAGGGCAGGACCAGGACGGCCGTCAACAGGCTCCCCGTCACCCAGGGCAGGCGCCGCAGGCAGGCCCTGGCGTTCCTGTGCCACAGCATCCAGGGCACGATGGCGCCCGCCACCAACACCGCGGCCAACGGCCCCTTGGACAGCAGCCCGATGGCCAGCCCCAGGAAGAATCCATAGCGCCACCCGGCCGACCCCGGACCGCGCGCCAGGATGAAGGAGGCCATGCTCAAGGTGACGCCCAATGCCAGAAAGGGGTCGGTCAGCACCGCCCCCGCCGCGAGCAGCGGCAGGAACATGGAGGCGTACACCAGCACGGCCCATCTGGCGGCCTGGACCGAATACAAGCGGCGGCCCAGCGCGTACAGAATGGCCAGCGTGGCCGCCGCGGCCAGCAGGGACGGCAGCCTGACGCTGAATTCGCCCAGGCCCAGCAGCCGGATCGACAGCGCCTCCGCCCAGAAACCCAGCGGCGGCTTGCCCCAGAACGGCACGCCCGGCGCGAACCAGGGCGTGATCCAGTCGCCGGTTTGCGCCATCAGCCGGGCGATCTCCGCGTAGCGCGGTTCGGACGTGTCCGCAAACGGCACCACCACCATCGCCAGCAGCCGCAGCCCCAGGATCGCCGTCAGGCCGGCGATCACCGCCCTGGCGCTCAATCGCAAGCCGCGTCCCTCCCGTAGCCCGGCACCGCCATGTTGGCGGCTCCGCTGTGCTGCACGTCGCGCACCAGGTAGACCGGCCGCTGCTTCGATTCCATATAGGTCTTGCCCACGTACTGGCCCAGCAGGCCGATGGTGATCAGCTGTATGCCCCCCATGAACGTGATCACCGCCATCAGCGAGGGATAGCCCGGCACCTCGTCGCCGAACATCAAGGTCTTGAAGATGATGCCCAGGCCGAACACGGCCCCGGCCAGGGCCGCCACCGCGCCCAGTCCCGTCGCCCAGCGCAGGGGCGCGGTCGAGAACGAGGTGATGCCTTCCATGGCCAGCCTGAACAGGGCCAGGTAGTTCCATTTGGTCGTGCCCGCCGCGCGCGGCGCGCGGTCGTAGTCGATGATCCGGGTCGGCATGCCGATCCAGGCATACAGGCCCTTCATGTAGCGGCAGCGCTCGGGCAGCTGCAACAGCGCCACGACCGCGCGCCGGCTCATCAGCCGGAAGTCGCCGGTGTCGGGCGGAATCGCGGACCGGCTCAGGCGGCTCAGCAAACGGTAGTAGGCATAGGCGGAAAGCCGCTTCAGCGCGCTTTCGCCCGCGCGGCTGCGCCGGCGCATGCTGACCACGTCCGCGCCCTCCTGCCAGGCCCGGACCATGTCGGGGATCACCTCCGGCGGATCCTGCAGGTCGGCGTCCAGCATGATGACCGCGGCGCCGGCCGCATGCTCCAGCCCCGCCGTCATCGCGGCCTCCTTGCCGAAATTGCGGCTCAGGCGCACCAGCTTGATGCCGCTTTCCTCGCGCAGCAGCTCCAGCAGGTATTCCGCGCTGCCATCGCTGCTGCCGTCGTCGACGAACACGATCTCGTACGACAGCCCCAGCCTGCGCAGCACCCGCCGCAGCCGCGCGCAGCAGGCCGGCAACACCTCCCGTTCGTTGAGGAAAGGGATGATCACGGACAACTGGATCGGGCTGGCCGCGCCCAGCGCGGCGATATCGGGTCGAGCATTCATCTGCTGGCCTCCGGATCAGGTCGGCTGCCGGCCACGGCCGGTTTCGACAGTTCAAGCTCTTCGGCGTCGTCGTTCCTGTGCGCCAGGCGGTACAGGGCCGGCAGCACCAGCAGCGTCAGGATGGTCGACGAAATGATGCCGCCGATCACCACGGTCGCCAGCGGACGCTGCACCTCGGCGCCCGTGCCGGTGGCGATCGCCATCGGCACGAAGCCCAGCGAGGCCACCAGCGCCGTCATCAGCACCGGCCGCAGGCGCGTCAAGGCGCCGATGCGCACGGCCTGGGCGACGGACCTGCCCTCTTCGCGCAGGGCGCTGATGAAGGACAGCATCACCAGGCCGTTCAGCACCGCTACCCCGCACAGCGCGATGAAGCCCACCGCCGCGGTGATGGACAAGGGAATCCCGCGCAGCCACAGGGCGATCACCCCGCCGGTCAGCGCGAACGGAATGCCGGTGAAGACCAGCAGGCCGTCCTTCACATTGCCGAACATGGCGAACAACAGCGCGAACACCAGCAGCAAGGCCGCCGGCACCACGATCTGCAGGCGCTTGGCCGCCGATTGCAGCTGTTCGAAGGTGCCGCCCCAAGACGTCCAGTAACCGGCAGGCACCTGCACCTTTTCGCCTATGGCCGCGGTGGCCTCGGACACGAACGAGCCCAGGTCGCGGCCGCGCACGTTGGCGCTGACCACGATGCGGCGCTTGCCGTCTTCGCGCGAGATCTGGTTGGGGCCAGGCGCCAGGTCGAAGGAAGCGACCTCGCTCAGCGGGATGTAGGCGGCCTGCGCCTGCCCTTCCTGCCTGGGCAGGGCCACGGGCAGCTTCTGCAGCGCGGACAGGTTCTCGCGCACGGCCTCGGGCAGGCGCACCACGATGTCGAAGCGCCGGTCGCCCTGGAAGAAGGTGCCCGCCTCGCGCCCACCCACGGCGATGGCCAGGGTATCCTGCACGTCCGCCAGGCTCAGGCCGTAGCGCGCGGCCCGGGCGCGGTCGATGTTGACCGTCAGCATGGGCAGGCCGGTCGTCTGCTCCACCTTCACCTCGGAGGCTCCGGGGATCGTCTGCAAAACCTCGGCGATCTCGGCCGCCGTCCGGTTCAGCACCTCGTTGTCGTCGCCGAACACCTTGACCGCGACGTCGCTGCGCACGCCGGAAATCAGTTCATTGAAGCGCAGCTGGATGGGCTGGGAGAACTCGTAGTTGTTGCCCGGCACCTTGCCGGCCTCTTCCTGGATCGCCGCCAGCAGCTCGGCGCGGGTCTTCCTCGGGCTGGGCCACTGGTGCGTCGGCTTGAGCATGATGTAGCCATCGGAAATGCTGGGCGGCATGGCGTCGGACGCGATCTCCGCCGTGCCGGTGCGGGCGAACACGCGCTCGACCTCGGGGAATTTCTCCTTCAGCCGCGTCTCCAGCTGTTTCTGCATTTCGACCGACTGCGTCAGGCTGGTGCCCGGAATCCGCAGCGCCTGGATCGCCATGTCGCCTTCGTTCAGGCTGGGGATGAACTCGCTGCCCATGCGGGCCGCCAGCACGCCGCACAGGACCACGAACAGGGTCGCCCCGCCCAGGATCAACGGCGTGCGGCGCAGGGCCACTTCCAGCAGCGGCTCGTAGCGGCGCTTGGCCCAGGCCATCAGGCGGTTTTCCTTCTCGGCCACGTGCTTGCCCATGAACATGGCCACGGCCGCCGGCACGAAGGTCACGGACAGGATCATCGCCCCCAGCAGCGCCAGCACCACGGTCAGCGCCATGGGATGGAACATGCGCCCTTCCACCCCGCTCAGCGCGAAGATGGGTAGATAGACCACCATGATGATCAGCTGGCCGAACAACAGCGGACGCCGCGCCTCGCGCGCGGCCGCGAAGACCTCGTGGAAGCGCTCGCTGCGCGTGAGCGGCCTGCCGTGGTGCGCCTGCGCATGGCTCAGCCGCCGCACGCAGTTCTCCACGATGACCACCGCGCCGTCGACGATAATGCCGAAGTCCAGCGCACCCAGGCTCATCAAGTTGGCGCTGACCTTGTAGGTCACCATGCCGGTAAAGGTGAACAGCATGGACAACGGGATGATCATCGCCGTGATCAGGGCGGCCCGGATGTTCCCCAGGAACAGGAACAGGATGACGATGACGAGCGCCGCGCCCTCCAGCAGGTTCTTCTTGACGGTGGCGATGGCCTTGTCGATCAGGGTGGTGCGGTCATAGACCGTCACCGCCTTCACGCCGGGCGGCAGCGACTTGTTGATGGCTTCCAGCTTGACCGACACGGCCTGCGACACCGCGCGGCTGTTCTCGCCTATCAGCATGAACACCGTGCCCAGCACCACTTCCTCGCCGTTGCTGGTGGCCGCGCCCGTGCGCAGCTCGCGCCCGATGGAGACCTCGGCCACGTCGCGTATCCGTATCGCCTGGCCTTCGACCGTGGCCAGCACCACGTCGCGCAGATCGTCCATGGACCTGACCTGGCCGGGCGCGCGGATCAGGTATTGCTCGCCCTTGCGCTCGATGTAGCCGGCGCCGATGTTGGCGTTGTTCCTTTCCAGCGCGGTCATGATGTCGGTCAGCGCCAAGCCATAGGACGCCAGCTTCTCGGTGCTGGGCGCCACCTGGTATTCCTTGGCGAATCCGCCGATGGCGTTGATCTCGGTCACGCCGGAGATGTTGCGCAGCTGCGGCTTGATGACCCAGTCCTGGATCTCGCGCAGGTCCATCGGGGTGTAGGGCGTGCCGTCCGGCTTCCTGGCGTCGTCATCGGCCTCCACCGTCCACAGGTAGATCTCGCCCAGGCCCGAGGATATCGGCCCCATGGCCGGCGTCACGCCTTCGGGCAGGTTTTCCCTGGCCTCCTGCAGGCGCTGGTTCACCAGCTGGCGAGCGAAATAGATGTCGGTGCCGTCCTTGAAGATGACGGTCACCTGCGACAGCCCGTAGCGCGACACCGAGCGCGTCTGCTGCAGGCCCGGCAGGCCGGCCATCACCGTTTCTATCGGATAGGTGACCCGCTGCTCGGTTTCCAGCGGCGAATAGCCCGGCGCGCCGACGTTGATCTGGACCTGGACATTGGTGATGTCCGGCACCGCGTCGATGGCGAGCTTCGAGTAGTTGTAGACCCCGATGGCGGCCATGCCCAGGGTGACGAACAGCACCAGCCAGCGCTGTTCGATGGCAAAGCGGATCAAGCGTTCAAACATGCTGCTCCCCCGTCTCAGTGCGCATGCTCGGCGCCGGCCTTGCCCAGCTCCGACTTGAGGACGAAGGTGTTCTCGACGGCGTAGCGCGTGCCGGGCGCGAGGCCGGACAGGACCTCCACCCTGTCGGCCGAGGCCTTGCCCAGCTTCACCGGCTGGACCAGGAAGCCGCCTTCCACCTCGACGAATACGACGGGCTCGTTATCGACGGTCTGGACCGCGTCGGCAGCCACCGCAACCGCCGCGTCGGATTTCCGCGTCACCACGTCGACGGAAACGAAGAGCCCGGGACGCCAGGCCATGTCCGGGTTCTCCAGCGTGACGCGCGCGGTCGCCGTGCGAGTCTGCTGTCCGAGCAGGGAGCCGATGTAGGAGACGGTGCCCTCCGCCTTGCCGGAGAAGGCCGCGGAGCTGACGCTCGCGCTTTCGCCCACGCGCACGTCCTGCAGGTCCTTGGGCGCGATCACGAATTCGGCCCACACGGTGCGCAGGTCCGACAAGGTGAAGATGCTGGCGTTGTCGGGCAGGGCCTCGCCCAGCGCGATGTGCTTTTCCACCACCACGCCGTCGAAGGGCGCGCGGATCTCCAGGCTGCCCAGGTCCTTGGAGCGCGGCTCCGCGCCGACCGTGCGCAACTTCTGCTCCGCGTTCTGAACGGCGATTTCCGCCTCCTGCAGCGCGGTGCGGGCGGCCTGGTAGTCCTGCTCGGCAGAGACCTTCTCCTGCCACAGGCGCAGCTCGCGCTTGTGGGTCTGCGCCGCCAGGTCGCGCCGCTTAGCCGCCGCCAGCCATTCGCTGCGCAGCTCCGACAGCGCCGAGCTCGACAGCGTGGCCAGCAGGTCGCCCTTCCTGACCTGCTGGCCCAGGTCGGCCGACACGCCTTGCACCACCCCGGCCATGCGTGGCACCACGTGCGCGGTCCGGTCGGCGTTGAACTTGATCTCTCCCGGAAATTGCGCCGAGGTCGCCAGCACCGCGGGCGCGGCGGCTTCGGACTTGATGCCGGCCAGCGCGATCTGCTCGGGCGTCAGCGCGATTTTCTCCTTCTCGTTGGCGGACTCGCCGCCTGGCGCGGCCTGCTCGGTTTCGGCATGGCCGTGGTCCGCCTCGCCCGCGGCCTGCGCGGCGTAGGCCGGCGCCAGCAGCAGGGCCGCGCACAGGCTCGCCGCCGTGGCGGCCTTCGTCATGGGGTATCGCTTGTTTTTCTGTTCTGCCATTTCTTATGCTCGTTTCAACGTCCGAGAATGCGGTCGATATCGGCGGATGCCTGGTACACGGATGCCAGCACCGTCAGGTAGGCGATGTTTCCGTCGGATAAGGTGCGCTGCGCGTCCAGCACCTCCAGGAAGCCGAACTTGCCGGCTTCGAAGCCTTTGCGCGCCGCCTCATAGGCCTCTGTCGCGCCCGGCAGCACCGACTTGCGGTACTCGCGCGCGGAGCCCACGGCCAGGTCGAAGCGGCTGACGGCCTGCAGCAGCTGCGCCATCAGGCCGGACTCCAGTTCCCGGTACAGGTCCTGGGCCTTGTAGGCCTGCATGGAAGCGGCGTAGACATTGCCCTGGTTGCGGTCGAATATCGGCAACGGAATCGAAACCCCGAGCAGGGCCTTGTTGCGGCCCGCTTCGTTGTCGCGCGCCACGCCCGCGCTCAGCGTGACGTCCGGATAGCGCTTGCTTTTCTCCACCTCCAGCTGCGCGCGCCCCAGATCGACGGAGAGCTTTCCGCCCTGCATCTTGGGCGAGGCCGCAAGGGCCGAACGCAGCTCGTCGATGGGCGCCCGCTGCGGCAGCGCGTTCAGGTCTCCGCCCACGCTGGCGAAAGCGGGTTCGGCCTCGCCCCAGAGCAGGCCGAGCTTGCGGCGCGCATCCAGCAACGCCGCTTCCGCCGCGCGCGCCTCGATGCGCGCATTCGCCAGCGCCACCTGCGCCTTGCTGCCTTCCAGCGGCGGCGCCTTGCCGGCGGCCACGCGCCTCTCGGCCAGGCGCAGCGCGCCGCCAGCGATGTCCACGGTGCCGCGCGCCACGCGCACGGACTCCTGCGCCACCGCCACGTCGAAGAAGGCCGCGATGACCGCGGCCCGCAGGCCGGCACGCGCATCCTCTACGCCCTGGCGCGCCATATCGCGGGACAGTTCGGCCGCCTTGACGCGGGCCGCGCGCTTGCCGCCGGTTTCCACCGGCACGTTCAACATGGCGGTGGTGGTGCGCGTGGCCTTTTGCGTGTCGTCCACGCTTACGTCGATGGACGGGTTCGGCAGCACGCCGGCCTGCGCCAGCAAGCCCACGCTCGCCTCTGCTTCATTGCGCGCGGCCGAGAAGCCCGGATTGCGTTCAAGCGCGGCGGACAAGGCGCTTTCCAGCGTCAGCACGGCGCCGCCTTGCTCAAGAGGAACGGGAGTGCGGGTCCCGCCCGCGCCCTCGCCGGATGCAGGCGAGGCGATCAACAAGGCCGCAAGCGTCAGCGGCAGTACGGATAAGCGCATGGTTCAACCAAGAGAGACCTGGACGGAAATTGAGTGCGAGCCGGCAATGTATCCAGGCCCCCTCGTCAATCGGCCGACAGAAAAATGACAATTCCGTAAGGTCCGCGCGCCTTACAAAATCGTAATCAGGGTGTCTGCGAATTGACGGGCTGGGCTACGTAGAGTGTCACCGTCGCTACACAAAAAACGTGTATGCGCCGGCCGGGCGGACTCGCCCGGCGGACCGCTCAACCAAGGAGATACTCATGAAGATCCGCACCGTTTCCGCCGCCCTCGTCCTGGGTTCGGCGCTTGCCCTGCCCTACGCCGCTCAAGCGTCGGGAACCTGGCATCAGACCAATACGGAAATCGGCTACGCCATCGCGCCGGACCATGCCGCGCCCGGCAAGACCCGCGATGAGGTCAAGGCCGAACTGGCCGAGGCCAAGTCCGATCCCAAGCAATGGTTCCTGACCAATCTGAACCTGGGCAAGCCGGGCTGGGCCAAGCAGGGCACCTCGCGCACCCGCGCCGACGCGATGGCGGAAATCCAGGCCCAGACCCCGGCCGAGCGCGCGCGCCTGGCCGAGATCTACACGCCGGGCTGAGCGCGCAAGGGGCCCGGCATGCCTGCCGCCGGCCCGCAACGCCCGCAGGGCGGCCCGGCCGCCCTCTGCGCGCGTTTCTTGCGCCCGACCGATTGCGCCTAGAATAGGACGCAGAATCCGAGGACTTCCGCGCACTTTTTTTGTTGACCCCGCTGATATGAAAGTACTCGTAATCGAAGACGAAAAAAAACTCGCCGAGTACTTGCGGCGAGCGCTGACCGAACACAATTACGTGGTCGATGTGGCCCACGACGGCGTCACCGGCCTGCACCTGGTGCGCGAAGGCCAATACGACCTCGTCCTGCTGGACGTGATGCTGCCCGCCATGGACGGATTTTCCGTCCTCTCTGAAATCCGCAAGACCAGCCGCGTGCCGGTCCTGATGCTGACGGCGCGCGACAAGCTCGAAGACCGGGTCAAGGGCCTGCGCGACGGCGCGGACGACTATCTGGCCAAGCCCTTCGCCCTGTCGGAACTGCTGGCCCGCGTGCTGGCGTTGGGCCGCCGCAGCGGCCAGGGCCAGCCCGACAACATCGGCCAGAACGTGCTGCGCATCGAAGGCCTGGAACTGGACCTGCTGCGCAGGCGCGCCACCCGCGACGGCTTGCGGCTGGACCTGACGGCCAAGGAATTCACGCTGCTGGCGCTGCTGATGCGCAAGCAGGGCGAGGTCCTGTCGCGCCTGGAACTGGCCGAGCAGGTCTGGGACATCAATTTCAACAGCAACACGAACGTGGTCGAGGTCGCGATCCGCCGCCTGCGCGGGAAGGTCGACGAGCCTTTCGACAAGAAGCTGCTGCACACCGTGCGCGGCATGGGATACGTGCTGGAACTGCGGAGCGATTGATGCCCCCGGGCCGGCATCCCAAGTCGCTGCGCCGCTGGCTGTCGCGCTGGCTGGCGATACAGACCTTCATCGCGCTGGGCCTGGTTTGCGCCGCGGTCTATTACGCGACCAATCTCAACCTGGCCAGCCGGCAGGAAGCGCTGCTGCAGCAGAAGGTGGAAGTCGTGCGCCATCTGGTGGAAGAGAACGCCGCCAGCCAGGACTCCACCCGCCTGCGCCACAAGCTGAGCGACTTCTTCTACGGCCGTCCCGACTTCTCGCTGGTGCTGGAGATCGACGGCGAGCGGGTCTATTACGGCAGCCCCATTGCCGGCGACGACGACACCGCGCACGAACGCCGCATCGCCTTTTCGCTGCCCCTGCCCGGCGCGCCGGGCGACGCCATGAACGCGGAGCTGGTGCTGGACATCTCATCCGACATCCGCCTGCGACGCGCCCTGGCCTGGACGCTGTTCGCCTGCGCGCTGGCGGGCGCGATCGTCGTGGCCGCGGTGGGCACGCTGCTGGTGCGCAGGGGCCTGGCCCCGCTGGATGCGCTGGGGCGGCAGGCGGCGCAGCTGTCCCCCGACCGCATCGGCGAAAGGCTGGACGAAAGCGGCCAGCCCACCGAGATCCGGCCGCTGGTGCGCCAGTTCAACGCCGTGCTGCAACGCCTGGAACGCGCCTACGTGCAGATGGAAGGATTCAACGCAGACGTCGCCCACGAGATGCGCACGCCGCTGGCCACGCTGATCGGCGAGACCGAGCTGGCGCTGAGCACCCGCCCGTCGCCGCAGGCGCTGCGCGAAACGCTGGGATCCAACCTGGAAGAGCTGCAGCGCATCTCCAGCATCGTCAACGACATGCTGTTCCTGTCGCAGGCCGACCGCGGCGCGCAGGCCAGGGGCGCCTGGCAGGCCAGCCTGGCCGGCATCGTCCAAGAAGTCACGCAGTACCACGAGGCCGAGGCGCTGGACGCGGGCGTGGAGATCGCCGTGGTCGGCGACGCGCCGGCCCAGGTCGACCGCACGCTGTTCCAGCGGGCCGTGTCGAACCTGGTCTCCAACGCGGTGCGCTATGCCGAGCCAGGCAGCGTGATCGAGGTCGAGATCGCACGTGGCGAGCCCGGCGAAGTCCTGCTGGCGGTGCGCAACGCCGGCGAACCCATACCGGAAGAACACCTGCCGCGGCTCTTCTACCGCTTCTACCGCAGCGACGCCGCGCGCGAGTTCGACGCCAACCACCATGGGCTGGGGCTGGCCATCGTCGCGGCCATCGCCCGCATGCATGGCGGACGCAGCTTCGCCCGCTCGGCCAACCGGATCACGACGATAGGCTTCAGCATCGCGACCGGCGCCTGAGGCCGCGTGCGCGGCGCGGCGGCCACATTACAGAAAGCTAATCTGCCTGTCCGGATTCTGTCCGTACCCCCTCCATAGAATCTTTCCATGCCCCTGACGAGCCCGTTGCGATAGCGGCTTGCAGGGCTTCGGCCTCGAGGAGACGAACCTGTCTTCTTCCGATTTTCACGAGCGCCGAAACTGTTTTATGGAGAAATCATGAACCGTCTGTCCCTGTTGATTCTCGCCGTTTCCGTTGCCGTGGCAGCGCCGGCGGTCCAAGCCGAAACCAAGACCCGCGAACAGGTCAGGATCGAGCTCGAACAGGCGAAGAACGCCGGCCAGGTCACGTTCGGCGAACTAGACTATCCGCCGTCCATCGCGCCGTCCGCGTCCGGCAAGACGCGCGAGCAGGTCGCTGCCGAACTGCAGCGCGCCAAGGCCGCCGGCCTGGTCACCTACGGCGAGCAGGACTACCCGCCGCCGCAGCCGCGCGGCGCGTCGAAGACGCGCGCCGAAGTGCGCGCCGACCTGGCCTTGTGGAAGCGCTCGGGCATGGCGGCGCTCTATCGCGGATCGCAAGGACCGGACGTGTTCAGCCGCAAGTACCGCGAGCGCTACGCCGAATACGTGCGGATGCGCACGGGCGCGGAGTACCAGCAGCAGCTGGAGATCGAGAACCGCAAGCAGTGATGGCGGCAGGCGCGCGGCATGGCGCCGCGCGCCGTCCCTCACATCGGCTTGAGATCGACCTCTTTGGCGATCTTGCCGAAGGTTTCCAGATCGTTCTTCACCCGCGCCGTGGTTTCGGCCGGCGTGGACACGCGCGGGATCATCGCCAGGTCCAGCAGGCGCTGCTTCATTTCAGGCTTGGCGAACTCGCGCGCCAGGGCCTGCTGGATCTTGTCGATGATGGCGTCCGGCGTGCCCTTGGGCGCGGCCAGGCCGAACCAGGCCACGGCCGAGAACCCCGGCAGGCCGGCTTCGGGCGCGGTGGGCACGTCCGGCAAGGCCGCCACGCGCTCCGGGTTGGTGACGAACAAGGGGCGCACCTTGCCCGCCTTGATGAAGGGCGTCTGCACGCCGGTGTTGTCCAGCACCGCGTCGATATGGCCGCCCAGCAGATCGTTCATGGCCGGGCTGCTGCCCTTGTAGGGCACGATGTTGACCTGCATGCCCGCGGCGCGGGCGAACATGAGCTGGGTCAGGTGCTGCTGCGTGCCCAGGCCGGCGTTGCCGAAGGTGATCTTGTTGGGATTCTTGCGGCCGTAGTCGATGAACTCCTGCAGGTTCTTGGCCGGGAACTCATTGTTCGTGACCACCACGAAAGGCAGGTCGACCAGCACCGTGATCTGCTTGAAGTCTTCCAGCGGCTTGTAGCGCAGCTTGTAGACGTAGGGGTTGACGGCCATGGTGCCGCTGGCGGTCAGCGCCAGCGTGTAGCCGTCCGGCTCGGCGCGCGCCACGTACTCGGTGCCCAGCACGCCGCCGGCGCCCGCCTTGGCCTCGACGATGGCCGGCTTGCCCAGCTCGGTCTGCAGGGCCTGCGCCGCGAAGCGCGCCAGCATGTCGGCGGACCCGCCGGTGGCGTACGGAAGAATGATCGTGATCGGCTTACTGGGATAGCTGTCCGCGGCCAGCGCGGGTGTGGCGATCCCGGCCGCCAGACAGGCAGCGGCCAGAGTTTTCAGGTACTTAACCATCTATGAGTTCCCCTCGTTGTGTAACGACTGCGCTTGCACCCGGGGAAGAGTAAGCGGTCCCGTGTTATATGGCTAATCAACAATTAAAATAGATCTTCATCACCAACGTTGATAACCAACCGGGACTGCGATGCTGACCTCCATGGACCTGAACCTGCTGCGCATCTTCGACGCGGTCATGACCGAACGCAATGTGACGCGCGCGGCGTCCGCCCTGCACATGACCCAGCCCGCGGTCAGCAATGCCATCAACCGGCTGCGGCTGACGCTGAAGGATCCGCTGTTCGTGAAGATCCAGGGCGGCGTGCTGCCGACGCAGCGCGCCGAGCTGCTATGGCCGCCGATCCGCGACGCGCTGGCCCGTATCGCCGACACCCTGGAACGCAACGATTTCGATCCGGCGCGCTCCGAGGCCGTGTTCCGCATGGCCATGTCCGACTATGTGGCGGACCAGGTGATCCGGCCGCTGTTCGTAGAGCAGCAGACGGTGGCGCCCAATGTCCGCATCCACCTGCATCCCTACTCGCTGGACAACGCCGGTGTGCTGCTGGAGAAGGGCGAGGTCGACATGGCGGCCGGCGTCTATTCGAATTTCGGCTCGTCCCTGCGCACCCTGCCGCTGGAAACGCTGACCTACGTCTGCGCCATGCGCAAGGGCCATCCGCTGCTGGCGCAGCCGCGCTTCACCCTGGACAGCTTCCTGCGCGCGCGGCACCTGATGGTCAGCCTGCTGGGCACGCCGACCCTGATCGACCATGAGCTCGCGCCCCATGGCTACAAGCGCAACGTGGTGCTCACCATCAACCAGTTCGCGCTGGCCCCGCGCCTGCTGGCCGAGACCGACCTGATCTGCGTGGTGCCGCTGAACACCGTGCGCAACAGTCCCTACAGCCATCTGCTGGAAGCGGTCGTAGCGCCCTTCCCCTTCGCCCAACGCACCGTCAATCTGATCTGGCACGAGCGCTCGGACAATATCCCCGCGCACCGCTGGCTGCGGGAAGAGATCCTCAAGGTCTGCCAGGCGCAGGGGATGGTGTTCGACCAGGCGCAGCCTGCGGAATCCCACCCTTACTGAACTATAATTCACCAAAATGATAATGCCTGATACCGATCATTGATTGGACCGAATGATGGGGCATCAATAGGATTCTGGTCATCCCACTCCCGGCGCCTTGTGCGCCAGCATCCTGGAGACCAGCGTGACCCAGACCGCATCCGCCCCGGGCGCCCGCCGTTTTCGCGTCGGCTTCGACGTAGGCGGCACGTTCACCGATTTCACCCTGCTAGCCGAGCACACCGGTGAACTGCATTACTTCAAGGTGCCTTCGACACCGCACGATCCATCCGAGGCCATCCAGTCCGGCTTGGCCCACCTGATCCGCGAACACGAAATCGCAGGCTCGGAACTGGCGCACGTGGGGCATGGCACCACCGTCGCCACCAATATGGTGATCGAACGCAGGGGCTCGCGCTGCGCCCTGGTCACCACGCGCGGTTTTCGCGACGTGCTGGAGATCGGCCGGCAGACGCGCCCCCACCTGTACGACTACAACGTCACCAAGCCGCAGCCGCTGGCGCCGCGCGAATGGCGCTTCGAGATCACCGAGCGCATCGGCGCCGACGGCGCCGTGCTGCAGGCGCTGAACGAGGACGAGGTGGTGGCCGTGGCGCGCGAGCTGGCCGCGGCCGGCATCGAGTCAGTAGCCATCTGCTTCATGCACAGCTACCGCAACGATGCACACGAGCGCCGCACCCGCGACATCCTGGCCGAGCACCTGCCCAACGCCTACCTGAGCGTGTCCAGCGAGATCTTGCCGGAATTCCGCGAGTACGAGCGCATGTCGACCACCGCGCTCAACGCCTACGTCGGCCCGCGCATGGCCGGGTACATGCGCAACCTGGTGAGCTCCGTGCGCGCCATGGGCGTGGCCGCCGAGCCGACCACCGTGCACTCCAATGGCGGCCTGATGTCGGTGGATTCGGTGCTGACCGCGCCCGTGCGTACCTGCGTGTCCGGCCCTGCCGCCGGCGTGATCGGCGCGGCGGAACTGGGCCGCGTGGCGAACCTCCCCAACCTCATCACCTTCGACGTGGGCGGCACCAGCACCGACGTGTCGCTGGTGGCGGGACTGCGGCCGCTGTTCACTTCCAGCCGCCTGGTGGCCGACTATCCGGTCAAGACCCAGATGGTGGACGTGCACGTCATCGGCGCGGGCGGCGGCAGCATCGCCCGCATCGACGACGCGGGCGCCCTGAAGGTCGGCCCGCAAAGCGCGGGTGCGGTGCCCGGTCCCATCGCCTACAACCGCGGCGGCCAGGTCGTGACCATCACCGACGCGCACGTGGTGCTGGGGCGCCTGAATCCGGTGGCTTTGCTGGAAGGCCGCATGGCCGTCCATGCCCGCCAGGCGCGCGAAGCGCTGGAGGCGCAGATCGCCCGCCCGCTGGGGCTGAGCGTGGAGGAAGCGGCCTACGGCATCCTGCGCATCGCCAACTCCAACATGGCGCGCGCGGTGCGCGCGGTCTCGACCGAGCGCGGCCACGACATCCGCAAGTTCGCCCTGTGCGCCTTCGGCGGCGCGGGCGGCCTGCACGCCGCGGAACTGGCGCGGGACTGCGGCATCGGCACCCTGCTGATTCCGCAGGAGCCCGGCACCATGTGCGCGCGCGGCATCCTGCTGTCCGATATCTCCATGGACTTCGTACAGACGCTGATGGCCTACGGCACCGCCGACGGCTGGGCCGCCGTGCGGCAGGCGCTGGACGCGCTGGCCGGCAAGGCGCGCGCCTGGCTGTCCAGCGAAGGCGTGGACGACGCGCAGCAGCGCCTGTCCGCCGTCATCGACGCCCGCTACCAGGGCCAGAACTTCGAGATCGCGGTGCCGCTGGACGGCATGCGGCTGATGCCGCTGGAGGAATTCATCGCGGCCTTCAGCGCGGCACACGTGCGCGAGTATGGCTACGACGCGGCCGGCCGCCAGGTCGAGATCGTCAACTGCCGGGTCCGCGCCACCGGCCTGGTGCCGCGCGCGCCGCTGGCCCGCGTGGCAGGCGGCGCCAGCCTGGCCGGCGCCTTGAAGGAACGCCGCCAGGTCTATTTCGAGGGAGCGGGATGGGTCGACACGCCCATCCTGCGCCGCGCCCTGCTGCCGGTGGATGCGCCGGTGGACGGGCCGGCCGTGATCGAGGAAATGAGCTCGACCACCGTCGTGCTGCCGGGCCAGCAGGCGCGCGCCGACGAATACGGCAACCTCATCGTCAACCTCAATCCCTAAGGCGCCCCCCATGACCACCTCATCGATTTCCGCCGCCGGCACGGACACCTTCGACCCCATAGAAATGGAGGTCTTCAGCAACCGCCTGCTGTCCATCACCGAGGAAATGGGCAACACCCTGATCCGCTCGTCCTTTTCCACCAACATCAAGGAGCGCAAGGACTGCTCCGTGGCGCTGTTCGACGCGGCCGGCCGCCTGGTGGCGCAGGCCGCCCACGTGCCGGTGCACCTGGGCTCGCTGTCCGGCGGCATCGACGCCGTGCTGCGGCGCTATGGCGCGGCCGGCGTGCGGCCGGGCGACGCCTTCCTGTGCAACGACGCCTATCTGGCGGGTGGCACCCACGCGCCCGACATCACGGTCATCACGCCCATCTTCCACGATGGCGTGCTGCGCTTTTTCGCCGCCAACATCGGCCACCATACCGACGTGGGCGGCGCCGTCCCCGGCTCGACCTCGCACCACCTGAAGACCGTCTGGGAGGAAGGCATACGCCTGCCCGCCATGCGCATCGTGCGCGAAGGCGAGCTGGACCTGGACCTGCTGGAAATGATCGCGCACAACACCCGCGAACCCGACAACCGGATGCACGACATCCGCGCCCAGATCGCCACCAACGACAAGGGCGCGAAGCTGATGCTGGACCTGGTGCAGCAATCCGGACTGCAGACCGTGCTGTCCGCCATCGACAGCATCATGCTGTACACGGAGCGGCGCCTGCGCAACCGCATCGCGCAATTGCCCGAGGGCACCTATTCCTTCACCGAGCGCATGGACGACGACGGCATGGGCGGCGACCCGGTCACCATCCAGGCCAATGTGCACGCGCGCGACGGCCAGCTCTATGTGGACTTCACCGGCACCGGCAAGCAGGCGCGCGGCGCCTTCAACCTGCCCGCCAGCGCCCTCAACGCCAGCGTCTACTTCGCCGTGAAGGCCATGCTCGATCCCGAGCTCATGCCCAACAACGGCCTGTTCCAGCCCATCACCATCACCGCCCCCGAAGGCACCATCACCAACCCGCGCTTTCCGGCGGCGGTGGGCGCGCGCGTGACCACCGCGCAGCGCGTGGCCGGCACGGTCATCGGCGCCCTGGGCCAGCTGCTTCCGCCCGACCGCGCCATGGCCTCGTGCAACGACGTCATGCCCTCGATGCTGTTCTCCGTGCCCATGCAGGACGGCAAGGGCACCTTCGTCTATCTGGAAACCCTGGGCGGCGGCGCGGGCGGACGCGCTCAGGGCGACGGCATGGACGGCATCCAGGTGCACGTGACCAATACCTCCAACCTGCCCGCCGAGGCGCTGGAGATCGAATACCCGCTGCTGGTCGAGGAATACGCGCTGGTCAACGACAGCGGCGGCGCCGGCCGCCACCGCGGCGGCATGGGCATCGCCCGCCAGATCCGCTCGCTGCACGAGCAACTGATCTGCACCATCCGCTGCGACGCGGCGCTGTTCGGCGCCGCCGGCCTGAACGGCGGATTGCCGGGAGGCACCTCGCGCGTGGTGCAGAACCCGGGCCGCGCGGACGAGCAGCGCCTGCCCAACAAGATCGCCGGACATGCCCTGGCCAGCGGCCAGTCGGTGCGCCTGGAAACGCCTGGAGGCGGCGGCTACGGCGCGCCGGCCGAGCGCGGCGCGGCCGCCATCCGCAACGACGTACTGGGCGGCAAGGTCAGCCGCGCCGCGGCCGAGCGCGACTATGGCGCCGAACGCGTGGCGCGGGCGTTGCAGGGAGACGCGGCATGAGCGCGTCCGCCCCGGCCCCGCGCAGCGGCGGCGAACTGCTGGTCGCGCAGTTGCAGGCCTATGGCGTGGAGCGCGTGTTCATGGTGCCGGGCGAGAGCTTCCTGCCCTGCATCGACGCGCTCCATGCCCGGCGCGACCTGATCGAAACCGTGGTCTGCCGGCAGGAAGGCGGCGCGGCCTACATGGCGGAAGCCCACGGCAAGCTGAGCGGCCAACCGGGCATCTGCTTCGTCTCGCGCGGCCCGGGCGCGACCAACGCCGCCATCGGCGTGCACACCGCCCGCGAAGACTCCACGCCCATGATCCTGTTCATCGGCCAGGTGGGAAGCGACACCGTAGACCGCCAGTGCTTCCAGGAAGTGGACTACCGCGCCATGTACGCGCCGCTGGCGAAATGGGTCGCGCAGATCGAACGCGCCGACCGCATCCCGGAATACCTGGCACGCGCCTGGGCCATCGCCACCGGCGGCCGGCCGGGGCCGGTCGTGCTGGCCTTGCCGGAAGACATGCTGGCCAGCCTGGCGCATGCCGAACTGGCCGCTCTGCCGCCCGCGCCCCGGTCGCAGCCCGCCGTTGCCGACATGCAGCGCCTGCGCGAATTGCTGGAAGCGGCCGAACGCCCCCTGCTGCTGCTCGGCGGCTCGCGCTGGCCGGACGCCGCGCGCCTCGCCGTGCGCGACTTCGCGCTGCGCTTCGACCTGCCCGTGGCCACCGCCTGGCGCCGCCTGGAACTGTTCGACAATGACCATCCCAATTTCGTCGGCCAGGTCAGCGCCAGCATGCCCGCGCACCAGAAGCGCGCCGTCATGGACAGCGACCTGGTGATCGCGCTGGGCACGCGCCTGTGCGAGCCCACCACCATCAACTATGAATGGCTGGCCTCGCCCACGCCGCGCCAGACGCTGGTGCACATCCACCCCGACGCCAACGAGATCGGGCGGCTGTGCCTGCCGGCGCTGGGCATTGTCGCCAGCGTGGACGGCTTCGCCCAGGCCGCCGCGCAATTGACGCCGACGCCGGGCTGGCGGCCGCGCCGCCGCGGTTCCGAGGCCGCGGCGCCCGCGCCCACGCTGTCGCCCACGCCCGGCCCGCTGGACCTGAACGCGGCGGCGCGCCACGTCGCCGCCACCTTGCCGCCGCAAGCCTGCGTCACGGTGGGCGCGGGCAACTATGCGCTCTACGCGCACCGCCACATCGCGTTCAAGGGCCCCGGCAGCCAGCTGGCGCCCGCGGTCGGCGCCATGGGTTACGGCCTGCCGGCGGCCATCGCGGCCAAGCTGCGCCGCCGCGATGCGCCGGTCATCTGCTTCGCCGGCGACGGCTGCTTCCAGATGACCATGCAAGAACTGGCCACCGCCGCGCAGTACCGGCTGGGCATCGTGGTCCTGGTGTTCAACAACGGGCTGTTCGGCACCATCCGGCTGCACCAGGAACGCGCCTATCCCGGCCGCGCCCTGGCCACCGACCTGGTCAACCCCGACTTCGCGCTGCTGGCGCGCAGCTATGGCGGCTACGGCGCCGCGGTCGAGCGCAGCGAGGATTTCGCGCCGGCCTACGACGCCGCGCTGGCCTATGCGCGGGAACATCGCATGCCGGCCATCGTCGAGCTGCGCTACGACGCCGACATCATCCTGCCCGACCGCACGCTCTCGCAGCTGCGGCCGGCGGAGACAGCTGCATGAAGCCGCTGCTGCGCCGCGTATCGGCGCCCGCCTCGCCGCCCTTACGGCTGAGCTGGAATGGCCAGCCGCTGCAGGCGCACGAAGGCGACACCGTGCTGACGGCCGTGCTGCTGGCCCAGCAACAACTGCGCATCACGCTGGGCGCAGGCGCGCCGCGCGCAGGCTTCTGCCTGATGGGCGCCTGCCAGGACTGTTGGTTGCAGACGGCCGCCGGAGCACGCCTGCGCGCCTGTACCACCCAGGCCGAGGACGGCATGGTCCTGGTCAGCGCCTTGCCTGGAGAACTCCCATGCCCTTGAATCCGCCCGGCTCCAGCGGCGCGCCGCGCATGGTGGTGGTAGGCGCCGGCCCGGCCGGCGTACGCGCCGCGCAGACCCTGCTGCGCCACGGCGTGCGCCCGGTGATCGTCGACGAGGCCGCCCGGGCCGGCGGCCAGATTTACCGCCAAGGCGCTGCGCCGCGCGGCAGCGCGCGCCAGCGCTACGGGTTCGAATGGCGCCGTGCGCAGGCCATCCACGCCGCCGGCGCCGACCTCGCCGCCCGCGCCGACTATCTGGCGGGCACGGCGGTCTGGAATGCCGCGCCAGGCAACCTGGACCTGGTCCGCGATGGCGCACTGGAAACGCTGCCCTATTCCCGTCTGCTGCTGGCCACCGGCGCCACCGACCGCGTGCTGCCCTTCGCGGGCTGGACCTTGCCCGGCGTCTACTCGCTGGGCGGCGCGCAGATCGCGCTGAAAAGCCAGAACTGCGTGTTCGGACCGCGCATCGTGTTCGCCGGCACCGGCCCCCTGCTCTACCTGGTCGCCTACCAATACGCGCGCGCCGGCGCCCAGGTGCAGGCAGTGTTGGACAGCGCCCCCATGAGCGGCCAGGCCCGCGCCGTGCCGGCGATGCTGAACCAGCCCGCCATGCTGGCCAAGGGCCTGTATTACCTGGGCTGGCTGCGGGCCCGCGGCGTGCCCGTGCACCACGGCGCGCAACTGGAATCCGCACAGGGCGCATCCCGGGTCGAGGGCGTGCGCGCCCGCATCGGCGGCGAGACACGCCTGATCCCTTGCGACGCGCTGGCCGCGGGCCACGGACTGCGCGCGGAAACCCAGCTGGCCGATCTGCTGGACTGCGCCTTCGAATTCGATCCGGCCCAGCGCGCCTGGCTGCCGCGCCGCGACGCCGACGGCCGCAGCTCGGTAGCCGGCGTCTACCTGGCCGGCGACGGAGCTGGCATAGGCGGCGCGGTTTTGGCCGAGCTGGCGGGCGAGCGCGCCGCGCTGGCCATGCTGGCCGACAGCGGCATCACAGTCAGCCCGGCCAGGGTGCGGGCGCTGGCCCGCCGGCAGGCCCGGCTGGCGCGCTTCCGCCACGGCCTGGACCGGGCCTTTCCGCTGCCCGGCGCGGGCGGCGGTTGCGACGACGCGGTCATGGTCTGCCGCTGCGAGGAAGTGAGCGCGGGCGCCTTGCGCGCCGCCGCCAGGGAGTACGCCATCGACGATCTCAACCGGCTGAAGGCGCTGACGCGCATAGGCATGGGCCTGTGCCAGGGGCGCATGTGCCAGGCCGGCGCCGCCGAGCTGCTGGCCGACTGCCGCGGCGTGGCGCTGGCGGACATAGGCCGCCTGCGCGGCCAGGCGCCGGTCAAGCCCTTGAACCTCGCCATGCTGGGCAAGGTGGAATCATGACCCCTCTGCACACGGAAGTGGCCATCATCGGCGCCGGCCTGGTGGGCGCCAGCGCCGCCCTGGCGCTGCGCCGCGCCGGCGTCGCCACCGCGCTGATCGATAGCGGCGCAAGCGGCGCCCGCGCCAGCGGCGTCAATTTCGGCGGCGTGCGGCGGCAGGGCCGCTCCATCGAGCAGCTCTACCTGGCGCAGCGTGCCCACGGCATCTGGGCGCGCCTGCCCGAACTCATCGGCACCAGCGCCGAATACGTGCGCAGCGGCCACCTGAAGCTGGCCCGCACCGCAGCCGACCTGGACAAGCTCTGCGCCTACCGCGACAAGGTGCGCGATTTCGACCTGGGCCTGGAGATCATCGAGGGCGCCGAATTGCGCCGCCGTTATCCCGCGCTGAGCCCGGACATCGTGGGCGGCTCGCTCTGCCCGGAGGACGGCCAGGCCAATCCGCGCCTGGTCGCTCCCGCCTTCGCGCTGGCCGCCGCGCGCGCCGGCGCCAGCGTGCTCGAACATTGCGCCATCGCCCATGCGGACACCCAGGGCGGCGATTTCCTGTTGACGGCGGCCGACGGCCGGCGCATCCGCGCCGCCACGGTCATCAACGCGGCGGGCGCCTGGGGCGCCGCGGTCGCGGGCTGGTTCGGCGACCATCTGCCCTTGCAGGTCAAGTATCCGACCATGCTGGTCACCGAGCCACTCACACCCCAGATAGGCGTGTCGCTGGGGGTGGAAGGCGGCGGTTTCTACGCCCGCCAGGTGGCGCGCGGCAATATCGTCATGGGCGGCGGCTACGGCACGGCCTTGCCCGGCGACCGCAGCCGCCCCGGCCGCGCGGCGCTGGCCGGACTTGGCCTTGCGGCGCCCGCCGTCCTGCCCGCCCTGGCCTGCGCCAGCGTCATCCGCTGCTGGTCGGGCATCGAAGGCTACTTCGCCGACAAGAATCCCGTCATCGGCTTCAGCCCCCGGGTGCCGCGCCTGCTGCACGCCTTCGGCTTCTCGGGCGGGGGCTTCCAGATCGCGCCGGCGGTGGGCGAGGTCATCGCCGAAATGGCCACGGGCCGAGGCGGCCTGATGATGGCCGAGCGCTACTCGGCCAGCCGTTGGGAGGCGGCGGCGGGATAGCGTCGACGCGCCAGCCGGGCATGCCGCTTGCTGCGCTGCTTGCTGTCGCCCGCCCCATCGCGGCCATCCGGAGTATCGCCATGACCCGCCCCCGCGTTTTCCCTCCCGCCGAAAACGGCGTCGAAGAATCCAGCCGCCCCGACCTGGGCCCGAGCGATTCCTCGGACTCGGCCAGCGACCTGCCGCCGGATCTGGTCCATACGGACAGCGACGCGCAGGGTACCGGGGATCGTGAAAGCGCCAATCCACGCGACCGCGACCACGAGGGCGCGGACATCGCCGCCGACCGCGTCACCGACGCGGAGCATGCCGGCGTCGTGCGCAAGCGCCCGGGCTAGCCCCACGACGCAGCGCCGAAACGCTGCCAGGCATGGCAATTGCTGGCCCGCTATCGGCATTGCGCTCTCGCCGAGAGCCCCGCAGCTTATCTGGAGGTTCCCATGAAAACCCGTTACCTGACCGCCGCCATCCTCTCCTGGACGGCGCTGGCCGCCGCCCAGGCGCAAACGGCGCCGCCCCCTGCCCCCGCAGCCGCCTCGGAGGCGAAACTCGACAGCGCCGACCGCGACTTCCTGGAAAGCGCGGCCGAGGCCGGTCAGACGGAAATCGCGGGCAGCAAGCTTGCCCTGGAGAAGGCCCGCAGCCCGGACATCAAGGCCTATGCGCAGAAGATCATCGATGACCACGGCAAGGCCGGCCAGCAGTTGGCGTCGCTGGCCCAAAGCAAGGGATACGAAGCTCCCGGCGAGCCCTCCCTGGTGCAGAAGGCCAAGCTGAAGGCCCTGGGGCTGCGGGATGACAGCTTCGACTCGGCCTACATCGATGAAATCGGCGTATCCGCGCACCAGGATGCGGTGAAGCTCTTCACAGAGGCTTCCAATGAAGCCAAGGACCCCGACGTCAGACAGTTCGCCATACAGACCCTGCCGGTGCTGCAACAGCACCTGGACAAGGCGACCGAGCTGCAACAGCAGCAGGCCAACGCGTCCAAGAAATAAGCCCCGCCGGCTCCGGCGCAAACCGCAGGTGTAGCCAGACCAATACGCCTGCCGCAGGACACGCATATGGATCATGAGGAACTATTGGCCCAGATGATCGCCACGCCAGCGGCGGATCGGAGTTTCCATGAATGGCCCGAAGTGCTGGCCAACTACGCGGAATGCCTCGCGGCGCTCCAGTTGCGGCTGCGGCGCGAGGAGATGGAGGAGCTCATCCGGGTAGGCGCCGACTTCTACCGCACGCTGGCGCGCGCCGAACAATACCGGCGCGCGTCGGTGTGGGACGGCAACACGCCGCCCTAGCCGTCCAGCGGTTTACCAGTAAGGATCCTGGTTGTAATACTTGTGCAGGCTCGTGGCCCAGGTTTCGTCCGCCATCCTGGGCCAGTCGTCCTTGTCGAAACCAGGCGCGTTCTTCAGGACTTCCTTGTCCACGTTCAGGATGAAGCGCTTGTTGTCCGTGTCCAGCGTCAGGGCCGACCAGGGAATGGCGTAGAGCTTGTCGCCCATGCCCAGTATGCCGCCGCGGGACAACACCGCGTAGGCAACCCGGCCGCGCGGCACGTCGATCATGATGTCCTTGATGAACCCCAGCCCTTCCCCTGCCCCATTGACGACGTCGTTGCCCTCCAGGGTATCCGCCGCCATGACTTCAGGACCGGGCCCCGAGCCCGCGCCCTTGAATTCGCCAACGATATTGGTCTGATGCTCCATGCGTCTCTCCTGTGCGGGGACCATCCCCGCGTTGAACTTCGATGACGGCGGCATTGGCGCGCCATCATTCCTCGGCCGGAGGTTTCCGGATTCGAGCAGATGGCTACAGCAAGCGGCGTACCCGTGCGGCAGGGATGCGCGCGGGCGGGATCGAGTGAGTCCGCCCGTCGTGACAGCGCCGGCGGCTCCGCGCGCAGGCATGCCATGCCGTCGGTAGATTTTTCCGATGCGCCCGTTCCAGCGGCAGGCCGCAATCCGCGGCTCGGCAGGCTCCGGTCCGCGCGGGCCAGGTCCGACGCCGCCAAGCGCCGCGCCAGCCTGGAGATGGAGACAGGAATGGCGCTTGCGGGTCCGATCCCGCCACTCTCAAAAAGGAGCGCATCCATGAAGGCATCGATGAAGATCCGTACCCTCGCCCACGGCCTGGCCCTTGCGGCCGCCCTGACATCGGCCAGCGCGTTGGCGCAGTCCGCGGCCCCCACCTCTCCCTCCAATACGCCCAACGACAGCACGGCGGTTCCGCCCAACCGGCCCGTGCCGCCGGGACAGGTGCCGCCGGCGCCCAACGCGGCGCCCAACACGCCAAGCAATCCGCCCAACCTGGACCGTCGCGGCCACATGGACCCGGACAGGCACCCCAACGAAAAGCCGGGTCACCATCGTGAAGCCAATGACAACGTGCCGGGCACCCCTGGCGGGGGTTCCGCGCCGCCGCCGGGATACCCGAACACCGGTGGTTCCAAGTAGGCGGCGGCGCGACGGGCAACGGCTTGAAAGACAAGTTGTTTACTTGTGTGCAGTGCGACTGGCCGGTTCTTCACATTCCTTAAAGAACCCCGAAAAGTTTCGGCCTGCTCGGCCGATACATTGCGCGGCTGCGGTCCTCCAGACCGGAAAACAAAGCCGCCCAATCGAGGTCGTCCATGCCGGAAGTCGTTGTCTATGTCAGAAGCCAGCCGCAGCTGGGCGACCAGATCGTCGCCCTGCCCACGCTCTACCAGCTCAAGACCTGGTGGGCATCGAAGCGGATCCGGGTCGTCGCCCGCGACGACCTGGGCGGCTTCTATCGCTCGGTTCCCTGGGTCGACGAGTTCGTCCGCGCCGCCACCTTCGGCGACTACCTGCGCAGCCTGAAGAAAAACACCGGGGTCTGCGTGAGCCTGCATCACAGCAGCGAACGCTTCGGCCTGCTCAACCTGCTGCGCCTGCCGGCCATGCGCTTCGGCTTTCGCAATGCGCGGCTCAGCGACCTGGTCTGGACCCACTGCCACCGCAAGAATATTGGCGAATACATCGGCCTGGCCAACCTGCGCCTGCTGGCGTCGTACCGGCGCTTCGACGCCGAAGCCGCCGCCCGCCGCTGCTTCCAGACGCTGGCCCATCCGCACCGGCACGACGTCCTGGGCGCCGACGTGGTCCTGATTCCAGGCGGGGGCGCCGGCGCATTCAAGCGCTGGAGCCTGCTGAACTACCTGCGCCTGGCCGAGAGGCTCAAGCTGCTGCTGGGACCGGACACCCGTTTCCTGTTCGTGCTCGGCGCGCAGGAAGCGGCGGAACGCCAGAAGCTGGAAACCATGCGGCGTCCGGAGTTCTCCATTGCCTTCTGCCGCCCGCTGCGCGAGCTCAGCGCCATCATGCTGCGGGCGCGCCTGGTCGTGTCCAACGATTGCGGCCCCTCGCATATCGCGCAAGGGGCCTGCGTGCCCTACGTCGGCATCTTCAACGAAGCCAATCCCGAATGGTTCTGGGACCGGCCCTACTCGGCCGCCGTCGTGCCCGAACATCCGCGGGACGGCATCAACTCCATCACGCCCGATGACGTGCTGGGCGCCTGCCGCAAAGTCCTGGAGCATCATGCGCATCCTGCATACGCTGGCTGAGCGCAGCCTGGGCGGCCTGGAGTTCCGCGTTCTCGAACAATCAGGCTGGCTGCATGGCCATGGATACGAAGTCGCCATCGCCGCGCCCGCCGACAGTGAAATCAGCCGCGTGGCCCGGCAGCGTGGCCTGCGCACCGTGGATCTCGACTTCAGCCGCGCCTATTCGCCATCGACGATCCTGAAGCTGCGCCGCGCCGTCAAGGCGCTGCGCATCGACGTCATCGACAGCCACAGCCGGGCGGACGGCAAGACCGCCGCGCTCTGCCGCGACCTGTGCGCGGTCGTCAGGACGCGCCACTTCGCCAAGTCCATGCGCAGCTCGCCGCGCCGCCGGCTGGAATGGAAGCTCGGCTGCGACCACGTCATCGCCACCAGCCACATGGGCAAGCAGGAAATCCTGGCCGCGGGCCTGGCGGCCGACAATCGGATCAGCGTGGTCGGCGAATGGGCCGCGGACGAATTCTTCCTGCGCGAAGAGGACCCGCATGCGCGCCTGCGCACCCGCCAAGCGCTGGGAATCGACGCCCCCGAGGACGCCTGCGTCATCGCCACCATAGGCATGTTGCGCCCCGAGAAAGGCCAGGCCGACCTGCTGCGCGTGGTGCAGCGCCTGCGCGGCCTGGGCCTGCCGGCGACCGCGCTGGTGGTCGGCAGGCCGACGGCCAGCACGCAATCCTATGGCCAGGCGCTGCACCAGCTGGCCGCGGACCTGGGCATCGTCCGGCACACCATCTTTGCCGGACACCGCAACAATGTGTCGGAGACGATCCGCGCCGCCGACGTGATCCTGGTGCCGTCCGCCACCGAGGCCTGGTCCCGCATCGTGCCCGAAGCCTACGCCGCGGGCCGCCCGGTCGTCGCCAGCGAAGTCGGCGGACTGCCTGAAATCGTCGCCCCCGGCCTGACGGGCTGGCTGGCGCCGCCGGGCGACATCGCGGGCTTTGCGGATCGCATCATGCAGATACGCAGCCAGCCCGAACGTGCCGGGATCCTGGTCGCGAACGCCAGGGCCTACGCGGAAACCAACTTCCGGCTGGCCGGCAAGATGTTCAGCACTTTGGAAGCATACAAACGGACACTAGCCGGCGGCTGAGCGGCGGGGAGGAAGCGGTATCATGGTGCCCCGATTTATCTACCCGATTCAGTACCGTGACCAAGCTCGTCCTCCTGCTCGCCCTGGCCCTTGCCTTGGCGGGCTGCTCCAAGCAGGAAGAAACACCCTGGGCCCGGCTTCAAGCCGCGACACCGCAATTGCAGCTGGCCGCCAACACGCCGGACGCGGCGGTCAAATCCTGGTGGCAGGTCCGCGACGCGCACGACCGCTACACCGTCACCGCCTGCAAGGAAATGGCCGAGCTGTACCGCCCCTTCAGCAGCGCGGAAGACACCCTGACCACGCCGGACCTTCAGGCCAAGCAGAACGGCAGCGAAAAGTGCAGCCTTGAAACCTACGAGCGCAGCATCGTCAACGTCGACGTCCAGTCCGACACGCGCGCCTTCGTCGTCGCCCAGATCCGCAACTCCACGCCCTCCACGCCCGGCTTCCCGGTGGACGCCGACGAGCGCGAGCGCAAGGACAGGGGCGTACGCATGCAATACCTGCTGGAACGCGCCGACAAGACCCAGGACTGGAAAATCGCCCAGGTCTATGGCCGCAACCGGTACTGCGAAGTGGCCCCGGTCAATGGCTGGTGCCCGGTGTACAACCGCAAGGCGGGGTCGGCGAATAGTTATGTTTATGAGTTCGGGCAGTAGGTAGGGGCTATACACCCGGGCCTGGCGCGCCCCAAGAGCGGTGCATTCAAGGCAAGATCAGACATGCTTGGTTCCTTCATGTATTGTTGATTACCGGTTTGATTTCTCTGACCTCTGGCGCTTGCGGCCTGCCTTGCTGCAAGGCAGGCCAAGTCAGCGCATCAAGCGTTGCTGGAAATGACCGACGTCGTCAGGAAGCTGATTCCCGCCAATGAGACCTGCGTGACCAATCCCACGGGATCGATCTTTACGTTCCCCTGAGTGTCGATATGCACCGCGCAGGTGCCCGGCAAGCCGTTGACCAGCGCATAGGCAATCGCCGTCTGGCTGAGCAAGGGGCGAAAGCCGGGAGGCAGCTGGCAGATCTGCGTGGTTGCGCTAACGCCCGTGGGATGAACCACAAAGCCCGCCAGCTGGATTTCTCCCGTGGTTCCCTTGCAGAACGAAGCGTTGGCATTTCCCCCTCCCGCATTCACGAAACCATTCTGCGGATACAGCGCCAGCGTGACGCCGGACGTTCCGGGTCCTGCCGAAGCGATCGGCGTGGAGAACATGGTCGAGATCTGGTTGGCGCCGAGACGGGTTTCAAGCGCATCGGAAGTGACGGCGATGCCGACGGCGACCGTCTTGCCGGAAATCATGCGGTTCTTTTCGACGTGGGCTCCCACCACATTGCCGATCCGGATGGCGCTCGCCGCCGTGCTCGTGCCGAAGACGCCGAAGAAATTACCGCTTACGATGGCGCCGCCGATCTGCCGGACGTCGCCCGCGAGATCTATCATGGCCCCGTTACCCGACCCGCTACCCTTGCTTTGCTCATAGTTGTTCCCGACGATGCTCGGCATGTGGCCGGCGTGCATGAGCAACAGGCCGCCGTCGCAGTTGCCTGCATTGCGGGCAATGTGCAGGCCGCCAGCCACGCCGCCGCCTGCGTGCACCGCGGTGAACTGCACGCCCGGGCGGAACGAGCCTTCGGTGGTCAGGATCGCGTTGTCGACGATGCGGATGTTGTCGCCCGCGTCCGTGAACAGCAGCCCATCCCAGATCGAGCAGCCTTCGATCACCGAGTTCGAGGGACAACCCTGCGCATTCACGGCCCCGTCGTTGACCCAGTCTATGGAGTAGTAATTGCCCGGCATCAGATGCAGGCCGCGCAAGTGCACACATCCTGCATTTGTGGTCTGGGTCGTGTCGAACTTGATGGCGGACCTTCCGCGCACGGTGCCCGACCAGCCCGGATAGATCATGAAATCACGCATGTACAGAAAATCCAGCGGCACATTCGCCGCCGGCTTCACCAGCATGATTTGCGACGTATTGGGCATCGTCGCCGCCGGCACGATCACCGAGTTCTGCTTGCCCGCGCCATAGACCGACACGCCCGGATTGAGAATGGCATAGCCCAGGCCCGCAGGGTCGTCGACCTTGAACGTGCCGCCTCCCAGATTGAGGGGAAGCTTGGCCGCGAATGCCGCCTGCAGCGCCGCGTTGATCGCGGCCGTATCGTCGATCTGTCCCTTGCCGTCCGCGCCGAAGTCGTACACGCTGATGAAATCCTGGAGCTTTTTCTCGACAGGACGCGCAACGGCGCCCATGCCCCGCTGCAGGAACCCGACCATGGAAGAACCCGACGAACTCTCCAGTTCCTGGCGCAGCGTCGGATCGTCCGCGGCCAGATCTGCTTGCGCGCCTTGCGATTGCTGTTGAATGCCAATTTCGGTTGTCATTTGAATGCCCATAAAAAACCCCGCCAGGGCGGGGTTGGTAGAAATGAAAAAAGCCCCGGCAAATGCCGAGGCTTCGTTTATCGTGAACGTGCGCCGTCCACTTGGTTTCATCTTAGTGAGCCGGTACAGCGTATGCAAGACCTTGTGCGGCAACCTGCATCACGTCTTGCCGACGCAACATCGGCAGCAGACGGGACTGCGCTTCCCGATATCTGCGCTGCTGTTCTTCCGGACTGCAGCGAGGATTGCGGAACACCCGCTGCGGCGCATCCTTGTTGCGCAGGCTGATCCCGACGGCTGCGCGCAGATCCAGCGGCAACGCGTTCAAGCACGCATCGACCTGCTCCGCCACATGGCGATTCAGGCGAGCGGCGGTCTCGTCGTCATCTCCGTAGCCGTCCTGGTCCGACACATCACGAAATCCGGGAGCGACGCGGCTATATCCCAGATGCTCCCGATAAGCCTTGGCCCAGCGGTGCCAGGTCATGAGCAATTCTTCGAGTTCCTCGCTTTCCGCTTCAGTCATGTGATCCTCGCTATGGGGCAGTGCTCGTTCCAGTGCTGCAATTTTGCAACCCGAAGGCTCCGTTCATGCTACGTCCGGCTTGTAGAGGACGTTGCTGCTCATGGACATCAGGCGAGGCAGCCCGCGCACCCTCGCCGCGGCCATGCGCATGCGCTCGTCGAACACGTACGGCCTGCCGGTGGCAAAAGCCAGGCGGCTCGGGACCGCGTCCGACGGTTTCAGCCCCACCCATATGCGGATCAGGGCCATCGCGTCCTTCGCGTGCAGGTCGGGCTCGGCCACCCGTATCGCATCCGCGATCCGGGTGGCGCAGCGGTTGTGCTTCGTAAGCGTGATGCCGTGCTCGTTGCGCAAGCGCGCGATCGCGGCATTGCGCATATGTTTGTTTGAATCTTCGACGCTTCTGGTGAATGCCATGACCTGCGCTCCATTGCCGGTTTTGAAAGTCGTTGCGCGTCCCCTCGATGCGAAGGTCTACGCAATGCTGCCCATCGCATTCGCGATCGGGCCGTTGAGGCCTGGCCGGTCACTCGCAATCCGCGTATGCCTCGTTTCCAGGCTACGCACCATTTAATCGCAATTGCGATCAACATTCAAGTACCATTGCGATTGGTCGGTGTATCACAATTGCGATATGAGCCCTCTTAAAGACCGTCTTGCACAGGCAAGAACTGAATCAGGCCTGTCCCAGGCCCAACTGGCAAAAGCCGTAGGCGCGGGGCAATCCACGATCGCCAGCATTGAAAGCGGCCGGAACAAGGGATCGTCCTTGTTCCTGGACTTGGCGCGCGCGCTCAACGTGAACGTCGAATGGCTGATGGATGGCAGCGGACCAAAACGAGGAGCCGGAGATGGCGAGCCGGCGAAGAAACGCCCCCGTTCCGCCGACTGGCCTTTCTCCTCCATCCCCGAGGACGAAGTGCGCGCGCTGGGCATCACCCAGCTAAGCGCCCTGGAGGGCGCGATCGCTCTCGCGATTGCTCAACTGAAGCTGGGGATCAATGTCTCCAGCCCTGTGGCGGGCTCTCAGGCAGGCTCCGCGCGAAGCCCGTTAACAAGCTTGGACGCTGCGGACGATCCCTTCCCTATGCGTATCGACGGCTTGGCGGCCGAGCCATGGAACGGCGGCAAGACGACATCCCAGGCCGAGCGTGAAAACCGGATCCGCATTAGCACGCAGACCGGCGTGATCGCCAATGTCGGCCTGGGCGAAACGCTAGCGGCCAACGACGGGTTCCAAAAAGTCCCGGAGCTTGCCGACGTGCGTCTGGCCGCCGGCGATGGCATCGAAAACTACAACGAGGATCAGACCGGAATGGTGCAGTTCCGCCGGTCGTTTCTGAAATCCGTCGGCGCGGACAATGGCAACGCATGCGTGGTGTACGCCAAGGGCGACAGCATGGAGCCCGTCATTCGCGACGGCGCGGCCCTGCTCGTGGTGCCCAATGAAAGCCTCACGCTGCGCGACGTGGCGGCGGGCGGCGTCTACGCCATCAACTACGACGGCAAGATGATCGTGAAGACCGTGACCCGGGACCGTCTGACCAAGCGCTGGGTCGCCCGCTCGTTCAACCCTGCCTACCAGGACATACCGTTGGAAAGCGGCACGCCGGTACGCGTGCTGGGTCAGGTCGTGTGGTCTGGCGCCCGCCTGAAGGGCGACGAAGGCGAGCAGTGGGTGCGTTCCTGAGCGCTACCTGCACTCGCCCTTGGCGGTCGCGTCGACCACCGTTCCCGAGGCATCGGCGTAGAACACGTAGATGCAGGTGTAGTACCCGCTCTGGTTCCCTGTTCCCGTCTTCTGGTTCAGCACGGTGCTATTCGGGGTCGAGCCGTGCCCCTGTTCGTAGTACGTGTAGGTGTAGTCGTTGCTGTAGTTCTCGTACTCTTTCCACACGTACTTCTTCTTGGCCGCATCTCCGGATACCGATTCCGGTTGGCCGAAGCGCTTGATCACCTTGGCTATCGGTTCGCCGATCCATGACATCGCGTCGCTTCGCGCCTTGCTGTCGTAGGCCTCCATGGCGCAGCCGGCCAGGCTGATGGAAAGAATCGCCGCGGCGCTGGCTTTCAGGACTTTTCCTGGCATTTCGTCTTATCTCCATTTGCGCGACGATGCCGCGCGTTTCCGGGGAACATCTCGGTTTTTCACGCAGCGTCCAGGGAGATGTTTGGGATGGCCGGAAATTATATATATGGCGAAATTCAGGAACAAGTCAGACGCTGCGCTATGCCGCGTCGTGGAAGATGATGCCCAGCGTGTGCCGCTGCCCATGGCTTAGCCGGCTGACGCCATGGCGCAAGTTTGCGCGGTAATAGCCGCGCGCCGAGCGGACCGGGCGGTGGTTCACCGCCAGCACCACGGCGTCACCCTGGCTCAGGTGCACCACGTCCGCCCGGCCCGGCCCCTTGGGATTGCTCTCGGCCAGCAGCAGTTCGCCGCCCTGGAAATCACGCCCGGGTTCGTTCAGCAGGAAGATGGCCTGGAACGGGAAGACGTGATCGCCGTATAGATCCTGGTGCAGGCAGCAGTAATCGCCGGCCTGGTAGCGCAGCAACAGCGGCGTGGGCCGCCGCTGGCCGGCGGCATGGCAGATGTCCCGGAACTCGTCATGGCTGGCCGGAAAGCGCTCATCGAGCTTCATCGCCGCATGCCAGCGGTTGGCGATGGGCGCCAGCCGGGGATACAGGGCCTGGCGCAGGCGGCCGACCATATCGGGCAATGGATAGCTGAAATACTTGTATACGCCGCGGCCGAAGGCGTAGCGCTCCATGACGATGCGGCTGCGAAAGCGCGACTCGTCGGCGAAGCCGCCGGCTATTTGCTCGCACTGGGCCGGCGTCAGCAGCGCGGGCAGCACGGCAAAGCCGTCGCGCCCGAGCCCGTCCTCGACCGCGCCCCAATCCACTGCCGCGATGCGGCTCTCGGGCTGGCCGCCATGCGTAAGAGGTTCCGCTTGCGCGGCGTGGAAGCATCGTGAATTCATGGGCAGGGCCTCTTGCGGTTGCCGCCGGTCTCGCGGACCGGCTGGCCTTGTTTCCAAAGCGCGTATTCCCGGGGCAGGCAGACGGCGCACGGCCGGTAGCCGGCGGCGACGGCCGTGGCCTCGTCGGCAAAGAATACGCGGTGTCTTGCATAGCCGCCGCGGGCCAGCGCCTGCAACGCGGCCCGGCAGTCGAGGCGGCCATAGCGCTTACCGCCGCGGTGGCCTCCGAAAGCGCCTGGCACGGAGCTCGCATAGGGTCTGCCGTCCCCTCCCAGCAGGAGGTAGGTCATGGCTGGCTCCGGCATGGTTGCGTTCCGCGTCATGGCGCATTGTGGAACGACAGCTCCAGCCCGATGCGTTCGCCCTGGCGCACGCGGCTGATCGCATGTTTGAGATTGACGCGGTAGTAGCCCTTGGCGCCCTTGAATGGACGCTCCGCCGTGGCGATGACCGCGACATCTCCCAGCTGCAGCGGCGCCACCATGGGACGCGACTGCATGCGCGGCCGCTGCTCGGTCATGACGAACTCGCCGCCATGGAAATCGACGCCCGGCGCGGAGAGCACGGCAACGACCTGCAAGGGGAACACCTGCGCGCCCTCGTTGCTCTGATGCAGCAACACATGGTCCTCCACGTCCAGCCGGCTAAGGTGGGAAAGCGCGCGCGTGTGGCCGGCGATCCGGTTGGCATCCAGGAAATCCTGCAACTCCGGCGGATAGCGGAATTCCTGGCCCATTAACGCCTGCCAGCGATTGGCGCAGGCGGCCAGGCGGCGGTAGAGCGCGGCGCGCCACTGCTCCAGCGGCTCGGGCAGGCCTGCGTCGAAGTAGAACGATTCGCCGCGCCCCAGGCCGCCGGACTCCAGCGTGACGCGCCTTCCGGCCGACGGCGCGATCCCTCGCGCCAGGTCCTTCGCCATCTCGACGCCCATCAACCCAGGCAACACGGCGTACCCCTCGGCGTCCAGCTCGGATTCAATGCCCGCCCAATCCAGGCCGTCGAGAACGGTGTCGAATGAAATCATGAAACAGGTACTCCTCAATCTTTGGTTCGCGGCGTCACGGTTCGCGCCCGGGCGCGCGCAGTGAACAGTCCGCGGGCTACTTCAACCGCGTCACGCCATCGCAAGCGAACAGATACTTCTCTCCGCTACCCATGTGCAATTCCCGGCCGCCGTCGGCGTTGATGCGCCATTGCGCAATGCCTGCATCCACCAGCGACTGGCAATGCGCTTCGATCTCGCGGCGCGCTTCGGAAACCTGGTCCGTCAGATCCGCACGGTCCGTCAGCACCGCTACCTCGCGTCATGGAAGATGAGGCCCAGGGTATGACGATGGCCGCTGCGAATGCGGCTGACGCCATGCCGCATGGCGACACGGTGGACGCCGCGCGAGCCTGCCACGGGCCGCTGGTTGACGGTGAAGACCAAGGCATCGCCCTGCCTCAGCGGCACCACCTCCGCGCGCTGGCCGCGGGGCGAAAGCTCGGTCATCACGAACTCGCCGCCGGTGTAGTCCTCGCCGGGCCGGGATAGCAGAATGGCGACCTGCAGCGGAAACACGTGGTCTCCATAGAGATCCTGGTGCAGGCAGTTGTAGTCGCCCTCCCCGTACTGCAGGATCAGCGGCGTCGGCCGCGTCTGGCCTGCCTGATGGCAGCGCTGCAGGAATTCGTCCAGCTCGTCCGGATACCGCGCGTCCAGTCCCAGGCTGCGATTCCAGCGATTGGCGATCGGCGCCAGCCGGCGGTAGAGCGCAATGCGCAGCTGGTCGAGCAGCGGCGGCAAGGGGTATGCGAAATACTTGTACTCGCCGCGCCCGAATCCATGGCGAGCCATGACGATCCGCGTGCGATAACCTTCGTCCCCGGCGTAGCGCGCGGCCAGCGCCTTGCATAGACGGGCACTCAGCAGGCCGGGCAGCACGGCATTGCCGTGCGCATCCAGCATGCGGCCCACCTGCGCCCAATCGTAGCCCTCGCAGGCATCCGCCTGCGCGGCAACGCCCGGGCCCGCCACGCGTTTCATGCCGCGGGCTCCGCGCCCGCCTCGCCGGCCAGCAGGGCGCGCTTGCGCTCGACGCCCCAGCGATAGCCGGAGATCGAGCCGTCGCGGCGCACCACGCGGTGGCAGGGTATGGCAATGGCAAGCACGTTGGCGGCGCAGGCGCCGGCCACCGCGCGGACGGCCTCGGGCACGCCCAGATCGCGCGCCACGTCGCCATAGCTGCGCGTCTTGCCCGCAGGTATGCCGCAAAGCGCGTGCCAGACCTTCTGCTCGAAAGCGGTCCCGCCGATATCGAGATTGATCACGCCTTCGGCCGTGTCCTTGTCGATGAATCCGACCACCTGGTTGAGCTCACGCGCCAGCAATGCCTGATCCGCGCGCGTCTCCGCGTCCGGGAATTCGGCGATCAGCTGATCCCGCAGCGCGGGCTCGTCTTCGCCCAGGAAGATCGCGCAGACGCCGCGCTGGCTGCGGGCCACCAGCACCTTGCCCAGCACCGTCTGGCCGATGGCGTAGCGGACAGGGCCTTCCACCTGGCTGCCCGGCGCGCGGAAGTCGTATTTGAACGTGGCAGTGGAAAGGGTCTTCATGGAAATCTCCTGGCGATTGATTGACAAGGCCAGTGTAGGAATTCACCGTCTTCCTGAAACTCCGCTCCTTGCTCCGGATTGCCAGGCCGCCGGCTGGCCGCAAGGCACGCGTCACGTAGAATGGCGCAACAAGGAGACCAGATGACCTCATATGTTGCCCTATTGCGCGCCGTGAATGTCGGTGGAACGGGCAAGTTGCCGATGTCCGACCTGAAGGCGATGTGCGCGGCTGAAGGTTTCGGCAATATTCAGACCTATATCGCCAGCGGCAATGTCGTCTTCTCGGCCGAAGGGTCCGAGGTTGAAGTCAAGGCGGCGTTGGAACGGCGTCTGCTGGCCTATGCCGAAAAGCCGGTGGGCGTCATCGTGCGCAGCGCGAAAGAGATGGCCGCAGTGCTCAAGGCCAATCCATTCCCCGATGCCCCTCCCAACTGGACCGTCGCCATCTTTCTGGATGCTCCGCCCCCCGCCGGCACGCTGGAGGCGATAAAGGGCAGGCAGGATGAGGAGGTCCGCCTGGGCAAGCGGGAAATCTATGTCGCTTACGGCTCGGGCATGGGCCGGTCGAAACTCAGGATCCCGGCCGGGGCTGACGGAACGGCCCGCAACATCAACACCATAGCCAAGCTAGCTGAACTCGCAGCCACGCCTGGCGGCAAATGACGGCATCCTTCCCGCCGATCTGAAAGGCTGAAGGCGGTTCCGGCGCCTGCCCGCCAATCGGACCAAAACAGCCGCACCCGGCGCGCAGGCCGAACGGAGCATTGCAATGCCCAGAATCGAGCGTATCGGCCTGACTCACAGCCAGGTCCAGAGTTTCATAGACGATGGTTTCGTCAAGATCGAGAGCGCTTTCAGCGCCGATCTTGCACGGCGATGCAGGGACGAATTGTGGGCCGATATCGGGTTGTCCCCGGACCAGCCTGAAAAGTGGACTCAACCCGTCATCCGCGTGGGATTCAAGTTCTCGCCCGCCTTCGTCGAAGCCGCCAACACGCCCCAACTGCACGATGCGTACGATCAGCTCGCCGGCGAAGGCCGCTGGCTTGCTCCCAATGGCCTCGGAACGTTTCCGATCCGCTTTCCTTCCCACGAATCCCCTGGCGACGATGGTTGGCACGTGGACGCAAGCTTTGGCACGGACAACCCGGATTTCATGGAGTGGCGGGCCAACGTGAAAAGCAGCGGACGCGCGTTGCTGATGCTGTTCCTGTTTTCGGACGTGGGCCCCGACGACGCGCCGACGCGGATACGCAAAGGCTCGCATGCCGTCATTGCGCGGGAACTGCTGCCGCATGGCGCAACGGGCGCGACGCTGCGGCAGCTCTCCGCCGGCGGCTACGCTTCGACCGAGGATTGCGAAGTGGAACTGGCGACCGGCGCGGCAGGCACGGTTTATCTGTGCCACCCGTTCCTGGTCCATGCCGCGCAACCGCACCGGGGCCAACGGCCGCGCTTCATGGCGCAACCGCCGCTCCTGCCCAAGGGCGAGTTTGATCCGGCCCGGCCCCCCTCCGCGGTGCAGGTCGCCATACGGCAAGCTTGCGGGCTGTCGTTCCCACGGGCTTGAGGACCGCCCGAGTTCTTGCAGGCGGCCCCGGCTTCAACGCACCGCCACCCTCATCTTTCCGATCCCGCTGAACACGAGGCCAGGCCGCGCGCAGGAGCTGTATCAGCTGTTGAAGCAGCGGTTGCAGTAGCAGATCCTTCCGGGAGCGCCCATGATTCCGTTTGGAACAATTAGGCAGAAATTTTGAATTTTTAGGCAGAAATTCCGATATAAAAAGATGCTTCACTCTAGGTTCAGGCAAGCCCCCCCCCGCCTGCCAGGTCCGCCCTCCAAGGATTCCTCCTATGACCCAACTTCAAATCAATGGCCAGGCGAAGGATATCGACGTCCCCGGCGAAACGCCCTTGCTCTGGACGCTGCGGGATGAGCTCGGCATGACTGGCACCAAGTTCGGATGCGGCATGGCATTGTGCGGCGCCTGTACCGTGCACATGGACGGCGCGCCGATCCGCTCCTGTCTCACCCCCCTCTCGGCCGTGGCTGGCCACAACATCACGACCATCGAAGGGATAGAGGCGGATGCGGTCGGCCGGGCGGTGCAGCAAGCCTGGATAGAGCAGAACGTTGCCCAATGCGGCTACTGCCAGGCGGGCCAGATCATGACCGCGGTCAGCCTGCTCAAGGCCACGGCGCAGCCGACGGATCAAGACATCGAGGACGCCATGAGCGGCAATATCTGCCGTTGCGGCACCTACCCCCGCATCCGCGCAGCCATACAGCAGGCTGCCAAGCTGCTGGCCCAGGGAGGCAAGCAATGACGCACACCGCTCAACTTTCCCGGCGCGGCTTTCTGCAGGGCGCCCTGGGCGCGCTGACCCTGGCAGTCACGTCCAAGGGCTTGGTCACGACCGCCTGGGCCGCCGAGAGCGGCGCCCAGAAGTACGGCGCCGACAGCATGCCCGGCGGCACCGTCGACGACCCGCTGGTTTTCGTCAGTATCGCGGCGGACGGCACGGTCACCATCGTCGCGCACCGGGCCGAAATGGGCACCGGCGTGCGCACCAGCCTGCCCATGGTGGTGGCCGACGAGATGGAAGCGCGCTGGGACCGCGTAAAGATCGTGCAGGCGCAGGCCGATGAAGCGCGCTATGGCAACCAGAACGTGGATGGCTCGCGCAGCGTGCGCCACTTCCTGATGCCCATGCGGCGCGTCGGCGCCGCCGCCCGCCAGATGCTGGAAGCCGCGGCGGCGGCGCGCTGGTCCGTTCCCGTGGCCGAGGTCAAGGCGGTTCAGCACGAGGTGCTGCATCAACCCACCGGACGCCGCCTGGCCTATGGCGAGCTGGCGGCCGACGCGGCCAAACAGCCGGTTCCCGCGGGCGATGCGCTCAAGCTCAAGGATCGGGCCGAGTTCCGCTATATCGGGAAGGACCAGGTGCGCCTGGTGGACCTGGAGGCCATCGGCAAGGGCCAGGCCAGCTACGGCATGGACATGCATCTGCCCGGCATGGTCTATGCCGTGGTGGCGCGCCCCCCGGTCGTCGGCGGCAAGCTGCGCCGCTTCGACAGCGCCAAGGCGCTGGCCGTGCCCGGCGTGCTGAAGGTGGTGGAGATTCCGCCGATGCAAGGGGCGCCCGCGTTCCAGCCCCTGGGCGGCGTCGCGGTCGTCGCGCGCAATACCTGGGCGGCCCGCCAAGGCCGCGACGCGCTGGAGATCGAATGGGACGACGGCCCCAACGGCAGCTACGACTCCAACACCTACCGCCAGACGCTGGAGTCGGCGGCGCGCAAACCCGGCAAGGCGATGCGCAACCAGGGCGATGCCGCGCAAGCCTGGGCCAAGGCGCCCGAAGCCGAGCGCGTGACGGCGGAGTACTACGTTCCCCATCTGGCGCATGCCTCGATGGAACCGCCGGCGGCCACCGTCCTGATCAAGGATGGCCGCGCCGAGGTCTGGACCTCGGTCCAGAACCCCATCGCGGCGCGCGACGCCGTCTCCGCCCGCCTGAAACTGGAACCCGCCAAGGTCACGGTCAACGTCTTGCTGCTGGGAGGAGGCTTCGGCCGCAAGTCCAAGCCCGACTTCGTGGACGAAGCCGCCATCGTCGCCCGCGCCATGCCCGAAGGCACGCCGGTCAAGCTGGTGTGGACGCGCGAGGACGACATTCACCATGACTATCTGCATACCGTGTCGGTGGAACGCCTGGAGGCCGTTCTGGACAAGAACGGCCAGGTCCAGTCCTGGCTGCACCGCAGCGCCGCCCCCACGATTGCCTCCCTCTTCTCGGAAGGCGCCAAGGGCCAGCAGCTGTTCGAATCGGCCATGTCCGCCATCAACATGCCGTACCGCATTCCCAACGTCCGGGTGGAAACGGCCGAAGTGGAAGCCCATGCCCGCATCGGCTGGTTCCGCTCGGTAGCCAACATTCCGCATGCCTACGCGGCCCAGTGCTTCATTGCCGAACTGGCCCATCGCGCAGGCAAGGATCCCAAGGATTTCGCGCTGGACCTCATCGGCCCGGCACGCCGGATCGACCCGGGCACGATGGCCGACACCTGGAATTACTCGGAATCCCCCGAGCGCTACCCCTACGACACGGGCCGTCTGCGCGGCGTGATCGAAGCGGCCTGCAAAGGCGCGGAATGGGGCAGAACCCTGCCGCAGGGCCATGGTCTGGGGCTGGCATTCTGCTACAGCTTCATGAGCTACACCGCCACCGTGGTCGAGGTAGCCGTGGATGCAAAGGGCCAGGTGCGCGTGGTGGCCGTGGACATGGCGATGGACTGCGGCCCGCAGATCAACCCCGAACGCATCCGCGCACAGATGGAAGGCGGGGCCATCATGGGCCTGGGCCTCGCCATGGTCAGCGAGATCAGCTTCGAAAAGGGCCGCGTCAAGCAAAGCAACTTCCACGACTATGAGGTGCTGCGCCACAACGCCTCGCCGCGCGTGATTCGCACTCATCTGGTCAACGACGACCACGCCCTGCCGCCAGGCGGCGTGGGCGAGCCGCCGGTGCCGCCCGTGGCGCCCGCGCTGTGCAACGCCATCTTCGCCGCCACCGGCAAGCGGGTTCGCAGCCTGCCCGTGCGCAGCGGAGCCTAGGCGTGGAGACGGTCGACGTCCGGGTGTTGCGCGAGGCCCGCGCCTGGCTGGCGGAGGGGCACAGGCTGCTGCTGGCCACGGTGGTCAAGACCTGGGGCTCTTCCCCGCGCCCTGTCGGCGCCATGATGGCGTTGCGCGAAGACGGACGTTGCGTCGGCTCCGTTTCCGGCGGCTGCATCGAAGATGACCTGATACACCGGCATACCCGCGCCTACGGCAGAGGCGCCATTGCCCAAGGCGCGCCTGAACTGGTGCGCTACGGGATCGACGCCGACGAAGCGCACCGGTTCGGACTGCCTTGCGGCGGCACGCTGGAGTTGCTGCTGGAGTTCCAACCGGACTACGAAACACTGGACGCCCTGGTGCGCCGACTCGAATCCGGCCAGTTGGTCCAGCGCATCGTCCACGTAGCCACCGGAGCGGTGACATTGGCGCCGGCCTCGACGCCCGCGGCGGTGCAATTCGACGGCGTGACGCTCTGCTCCACCCTGGGACCGCAGTACCGGATGCTGCTCATCGGCGCAGGCTCGTTGGCGGAGTACCTGGCCACCATGGCCCTGTTCAACGACTTTGCCGTGACGGTCTGCGATCCGCGCGGGGAACACGTGGGCAGCTGGTCCGTGCCCGGGGTGCACATCACCCGGGAAATGCCCGATGACGCCGTGATGGCCCTGGCCCCCGACACGCGCACCTGCATCGTCGCCTTGAGCCACGATCCCAAGCTGGACGATCTTGCGCTATTGGAAGCGCTGCATAGTCCTGCCTTCTACGTGGGCGCCATAGGCTCGCGCCGCAATACGGACATCCGCAGGCAACGGTTCATCGAGCATTTCGGCGCAACCGCCTCGTCCCTGGAACGGCTGCATGCGCCAGTCGGCATCCACATCGGCAGCAGGACGCCCGCGGAAATCGCGGTGAGCATCATGGCGGAGATTCTTGCCGTCAAGAACGGGGTTGCGGCGCCTGCCGCGCTGCCCGTCGGACAAGGGAAAGGCTGCCTGGCGGCAGCCGGTTCCTGACATAGGGGAGCCTGGCGCGGCAGGAGGGGCTCGAACCCCCGACCTCAGGCTTAGAAGGCCCGTGCTCTATCCAGCTGAGCTACTGCCGCGCGGTGTGGTGGTATTCCCGGAGAGGATCCGGGCGCCGCATTTTACCCTGTTGCGGCCGGCTTGGGCGGCTGCCCCGGGATTTCAGCCCGGCGCGGCCTATTCCTCGCCTATGTCCGCATGGGTGGACACCCACAGCACCAGGGCGTCGTCCTGGCTCAGGCTGATCACGCGATGGCCCATGCGGCTGTCTATGTAGAAGCTTTCCCCGGCCTTAAGGCGGGCGGGTTCGTAGAACTCGGTGTAGAGCTCGACCTCGCCTTCCAGCACGTAGACGAATTCCTCGCCGCGATGGCGACTCCAGTCCTGGAATTCATCGAAGGAGCGCGCCTTGACGCGGGTGTGAAACGGCATCATGCGCTTGTGCGACAGCGCGGTGCAGAGCAGGCGGTGGTCGTAGTACGGAGTTTCGTACTGGCGCCCTTCCCCCTGGCGGCTGAGGCTGCGGCGACCGGTGCCCATGTGGGCGTCGGACGCGGTGAACAGTTCGGCCACGTCCAGTTCCAGGCCCGCCGCGATCTTGATCAGGTTGTCATAGGTGGGCGACAGCAGGCTGTTTTCGATCTTGGACAACGTGGACGCGGACACGCCGGTGGCCGCGGCCGCCTGCTTCAAGGTCCACGCCCGCGCCTGGCGCAAGGCTCGCAGCCGTTGTGCCAATACGCTCTGTTTGTTGCCTTCCATCTATGCACCCTGTCATGCGCGCGACCGCAGCTCCCGCCACCAGTCGCGCGCCTGGTAAGACCAATAAGTTAGTTGCACCGCCGCCGTGCCGAAGCCGCCGCCGTTCCACGCCAGTCCGAACGGCGCGAACAGCTTGTAGCGCTGGGTGTCGCCCGTGATGCCTTCGGCGACAACCCGGCCGCCGATGGACGTGGTGTTCATGCCATGCCCGCCGAACGCCGTGCAGTACCAGACGTCCGGAGCCAGTTGCCCGATCTGCGGCATCAGGTGCCGCGCGTAGGCCATGCGCCCCGACCACGCGGTTTCCACGCGCAGCCCCTGCAACTGCGGATACACGGTCAGCAGTTCGCGGCGCAGCGACTCGGCCAGGTCGGGCGGGTCCTCGACACGGGTGGTGATTCTACTGCCCCAGCTGATGCGGCCGCCATCGACCACCCGGTAATAGTTGCCGGCGCGCCGATCGTCGCCGATGGCGGCATGGGTGCGGATGGCCTCCTGTACCCGGTCGCCCAAGGGCTCGGTCAGCATGATGTAGGTGGCGATGGGCAGCATCGCCCGCCGCAGCGCCGGCACCACGCCTTCGGTGTAGCCGCCGGTGGCCAGCACCACCGTGCGGGCGTCGACTTGGCCGCGGTCGGTCTGCAGGCGCTTGACCGCGCCTTCCAGCCCTACCTGCGTCACGGGCGAGTCCTCGTGGATGCGCACGCCCAGCCGCGCGCACTCGCGCGCCAGCGCGCGGGCGTAGTTCAGGGGATGGAAGTGGAACGACGCAGGGTCATCGACGCCCTGGAAGTAGGCGTCGGACAGCAGGCGTTCGCGGACCTGGCTGCGGCTCAGCACGCGCACGTCGCGGCCGAAGTCGCGCTGCTGGCTGTCGCACCACTGCTGCAGGGCCTCGGTCGCTTCGTAGCGCGTCACGCGCAGGCGGCCGTCCACCTTGTGGGCGTCGGCGATGGCCAGGTCGCGGATGTTGTTGCGGATGATCTCCACGCCTTCCATCGACAGCCGGTAGAGCTTGCGGTAGTGGTCTTCGTCGACGTGCTTCCTGATGGCGTCGGCGCCGGCCGAGAACGCCGGCGAAACGGAGCCGCCGTTGCGCCCTGACGCCCCCCAGGCGACGCGCCGGCCTTCCAGCAAGGTCACGTCGCGGCCGCGGCGGGCCAGCTCCAGCGCGGCCGACAGGCCCGCCAGCCCAGCCCCGATCACGCAGACATCGGTGCTGGCGGCTTCAGTCAGCGGCTCGTAGCGGGTAGCGGCGTCGGCCAGCGTGCGCTTGTAATAGGTGTCGATGTACTCGGAAGCCATGGTGGTCGGCGTCAGTTCAGGCTTGCGCCCTGCAGGCCGCCCGTCAGCCGTTTCTCCAGCCAGTTGGCCAGGCGCAACAGCGGGTAGCAGTAGATGAAATAGATGGCGGCGATCATGCCGTAGATGAACAGCGACTTGGCCGGGAAGGTGATGATGAAGACCTCGCCCTGCCGCGTCAGCTCGGTGATGCCCACCACCGACAGGATGGCGGTGCTCTTGATCAGCATGACGTAGACGCCGCTCATGGGCTGGACGATCAGCCGCATGGCCTGCGGCAGGATGACCAGCCGCAGGATCTGGAAGGGTCTGAGGCCCAGCGTCATCGCGCCTTCGGTCTGGCCGCGCGGCACGGCCTGGATCGCGCCCATGACGATCTCCGCCACGTAGCAGGACGTGTAGACCGACAGCGAGACGAAGGCGGCCGTGCCCGAATCCCAATGCAGCATTTCTATGCCGGTACTGGGCAGCACGAAATAGAAGATGTAGAGCTGCACCAGGAACGGCGTGCCGCGCAGGATGTGGATGTACAGGCCCAGCAGCTGATGCACGCCGCGGATGCGGTAGCTGCGGATCACCCCGATGACAAAGCCCAGCAGGGATCCGGCGATGATGGCCACGAAGGAGATCTTCAGGGTCTCCCAGAAGCCCTTCAGCAGGAAGGGCAGCACCACGCCGGCGGTGGAAAGATAGGAATCCAGCATGCTTACCTCGCGTTCCAGGCGGGACCCGCCAGCCAGATGCTCACGCCGCGCGACAACAGCAGCATGCAGGCATAGATCAACAGATAGCCGGCCGCGATGGTCAGGAAGCTCTCGTTGGGCACGATGCGGTCGCTGTTCATCTGCACGCCGGCCGCGACCAGTTCGAACACCGTGATCAGCGACAACAGCGAGGTGTCCTTGATCAGCACGGCGGTCTGGCCCAGGAGCGGCGGCAGGGTATTGGCAAAGGCCTGCGGCAGCACCACGTAGCGCAGGCGCTGGCGGTAGTTCATGCCGCAGGCCTTGGCGCCTTCGATCTGGCCGCGCGGCACGGACTCGATGCCGACGCGGATGATTTCGCTCATGTAGGCCGCGTGGTGCAGCGTCATGGCCATGATCCCCAGCAACATCTCGCTCCAGCCCTTGGCGCCGGGCACCAGCATGGGCACCGCGTAATAGACCAGGTAGATCTGCACCAGCAAGGGGGTGGAACGGATGAATTGCACATAGGCCGCCACCGGCCGCCAGACGGCGGCGCGGGGCGACATATGGGCAAGCGCCAACGGGATGCCGGCCAGCACCGACAGCACCAGGCTTGCGCCCGCCGCGATCAGGGTGTTGGCCAGGCCGGTGGCGAACTGGCCCGTGTACTGGCTGACGATGCGCCAGTTATAGAAATCGAGCAGCCAGTCCATGGGGTCAGTGGTCTTTCTTCCAGTCGGTGGAGTACCAGTACTTCACCTGTTCGGGCAGCGTGTTGTCGGCCGTCTTCAGCGTCTGCCAGTTATCCAGCCAGAACTTCAGGCGGAAGGCGTTGGGAGCGACGGCGAAGGCCAGGGGCTCGCGCACCATGATGCCGTCCAGCACGCGCAGATTGCCGAAGTCGACCAGGAACTGGTTGGCCGTGGACAGCGACATGATGCCGGCGTCCAGGCGGCCGCTGGACAGGGCCTGCCCCACCGGCGCGCTGCCGCCGGAGAACTCCTTCATGGTGGCCTTGGGCAGCATCTTCTTGCCCACTTCCGCATAAGTGCTGGCGCCCAGCACGCCCACGGTCACGCCGTCCTTGTTGAGTTCCTCGTACGATTTGTACGGGGAATCCTTGGGCACCACGGCCACGGTGTCGGCATAGAACATCGGCGTGGAGAACAGCACCTGGGCCGCGCGCTGCGGAGTCGGCGTCATGTCGGCGGCCACCATGTCGGCCTTGCCGGACAAGAGCGCCGGGATCAGGCCCTTCCACTCGTAGTCCTGCAGCACCAGCTTCACGCCCAGGTCGTCGGCCATGCGCTTGGCCACTTCCACGGCCAGGCCGGTGCGCTTGCCGCTCTTGTCCATAAAGCTCATCAGCGGCCCGGAGGTCTGCACCGCGACGCGCAGTTCGCCGCGCTTGAGGATGTCGCCCAGCTCGTCCGCCTGCGCGGGCAGGGCCACGGAGGCGGCCGCCAGGGCGATGCCGGCGACGCCCAGCCATTGTTTGATTTTCAGCATTTCCTACCCCTTGTGGTGAATGGACTCATGTCATTCCGGGCAAAGCACAGTGCGCCGGCAGCGCCCGGATCAGCCGGACCGGCCCTGGTTACCGCCGGGCGCCGCGCAAGCGCGAAACGCCCCTTGCTTCCTGCTGCTACAGAATCTTCTCCAGGAAGGCGCGGGTCCGCGCCTCCCTGGGATGGCCGAACACTTCGTCCGGCGTGCCCATTTCCACGATGCGGCCCGCGTCCATGAACAGCGCGCGGTCGCCCACGTCGCGGGCGAAGCCCATTTCATGGGTCACCACGGCCATGGTCATGCCGTCGCGCGCCAGCGCGCGCATCAGTTCCAGGATGCCTCCCACGGTTTCGGGGTCTAGCGCCGAGGTGGCCTCGTCGAACAGCATCAGCTTGGGGTCCATGGCCAGCGCGCGCGCGATCGCCACGCGCTGCTGCTGGCCGCCGGACAGCTGGCTGGGATAGCGCGCGCCGTAGTCGGCCATGCCGACCCGGCCCAGCAGTTCGCGGGCGTAGCGCTCGGCCTCGGCGCGGGGACGCCCGCGCACCACGCGCTGGGGTAGCGCGACGTTGTCCAGCGCGGTACGGTGTTGGAACAGGTTGAAGTGCTGGAACACCATGCCGACCTCGGTGCGCCAGCGGTTGACGTCCGTGGCCGGGTCGGTGAGCGACACGCCGTCCACGCGGATGGCGCCGCTGTCGATGCTTTCCAGCCCGTTGAGGGTGCGCAGCAAGGTGCTCTTGCCGGAACCGGAAGGTCCGACCACCACCATGACCTCGCCGCGGTTGAGCTGGCAGTCGATGCCGTCCAACGCCAGATGCGGGGCCTGCCCGTCGCGTTGATAGGTCTTGGTGACTGCCTGGACAACCAGCAAAGGTTCCGCCACGGATCCACCTTGAAAGGAGTGCTGCCTTGGTTAAAAAGGTTTCGCATTTCACGCTGGAGTTTCGTATAGTAAATTTTTTTCCAGAATCGCCACTTAGGCATAACCCTTAAGCGAAGACTGGCTCTTCGCAGGCAACCCAAGGAACCGGCATGGACACTCCCCACGACATCCTGCGAGCGCTCGGGCTGAACCCGGAGTCGCTCAGCGGCGGCACGCTGCGCGCGCGCAGCCCGATAGACGGCGCCGAACTGGCCCAGGTCCACGAACACACGGTCGCCCAAGCCCATTCCGCCATCACCCGCGCGCGCCAGGCCAGCCTGGCGTGGCGCGACGTGCCGGCGCCGCGGCGCGGGGAACTGGTGCGCCTGTTCGGCGAAACGCTGCGCCAGCACAAGCGCGAGCTGGGCCGCCTGGTCAGCCTGGAGGCCGGCAAGATCGTGGCCGAGGGCGAAGGCGAAGTGCAGGAAATGATCGACATCTGCGACTTCGCCGTGGGCCTGTCGCGCCAGCTGTACGGCCTGACGATCGCCTCCGAGCGCCCCGGCCACCGCATGATGGAAACCTGGCATCCGCTGGGCGTGGTCGGCGTGATCAGCGCCTTCAACTTCCCCGTCGCCGTGTGGTCCTGGAACGCCGCGCTGGCGCTGGTCTGCGGCAACGCCGTGGTGTGGAAGCCGTCGGAGAAAACCCCGCTGACCGCCCTGGCCTGCCAGGCGCTCTTCGCGCAGGCCGCGCAACGCTTCGGCGATGCGCCCGCCGGCCTGTCCGAAGTCCTGATCGGCGGCCGCGACATCGGCGAAGCGCTGGTGGATTCGCACGCGGTGGCGCTGGTGTCGGCCACCGGCTCGACCCGCATGGGCCGCCAGGTCGGCCCGCGCGTGGCGCAGCGCTTCGGCCGCGTGCTGCTGGAACTGGGCGGCAACAACGCCATCATCGTCGGCCCCACCGCCGACCTGGACATGGCCGCGCGCGGCATCGTGTTCGGCGCCATCGGCACGGCCGGCCAACGCTGCACCACCACGCGCCGCCTGATCGTGCACGAAAGCGTGGCCGACGACCTGGTGCAGCGCCTGCACAAGGCCTATGCCAGCGCCACCATCGGCAACCCGCTGGACAGCGCCACGCTGGTCGGCCCGCTGATCGACCGCGTATCGTTCGACGCCATGCAGGCCGCGCTGACGGCCGCGCGCGAGCAAGGCGGCAAGATCACGGGCGGCGAGCGCGTGCTGGCCGAGCAGTACCCCGACGCCTGGTACGCGCGCCCCGCCATCGCCGAAATGCCGGGCCAGACCGACGTGGTGTGCCACGAGACCTTCGCGCCGATCCTGTACGTGATGCGCTACACCGATTTCAACCAGGCGCTCGCCCTGCATAACGGCGTGCCGCAAGGCCTGTCGTCCGCCATCTTCACCAATGACCTGCGCGAGGCCGAGACCTTCCTGTCCGCCGCGGGTTCGGACTGCGGCATCGCCAACGTCAACATAGGGACTTCCGGCGCCGAGATCGGCGGCGCGTTCGGCGGAGAAAAGGAAACCGGCGGCGGCCGCGAATCGGGTTCGGACGCCTGGCGCAACTACATGCGCCGCGCCACCAACACGATCAACTATTCGCGCCAGTTGCCGCTGGCCCAGGGCATCAAGTTCGGCGAATAGGCCCGCGAGCAAGGCAGTCCACGCAAGCCCCCGCGCATGGCCCGCCATGCGCGGGGGCTTACGCTTTCTACATACGATTAGCCTGCCTTACAAACTGTAGTGGGGGTGGATGCTACATTTCCTGGTCACAAAACCACGTTATGCATCCGATGCCGATAAGCTTTCCAGCACGATCCGCCCTCCCCCTGCGCCCCCTGGCCGCCGCCCTGGCCTTGGGCCTGGCTGGCACTGCCAGCGCGGGCGTGTCGTACCGGCTGGATCGCCCGTCCGCGGCGCCCGGCGAGACAGTGACCATCGAGGCCGTGTACTTCAACGAAGGCACCGCCCGCTCCACCTGGGAAGCGCCGCCCGAACTGGTGCTGCAATGGCGCGGCCAGGACGGCCAGATCGTGCGCAGCCTGGCCAAGCTGCGCGGCGGCACGGCCAGCTTCAGCGTGCCGGTCAACAATTTCGCGCGCATGGCCTGGACGGCCGTCGTGCCAGCCACCGCCAATGGCCTGCAGGCCGTGTCGATCGAAGGCCAGCCCGCCATGATGGCGCTGGACGCCACCGGCCGCGACAGCGGCACGCTGGCCAGCACGCCGGCGCGCGGCCCGGTGGTGGATGCCAACAGCGGCGAGCCCGTGCCCGCCGCCGCCGTGGCCGCGGTCGGCGCTTCGCCCGAAGGCGGGCCGTCGCCCGATGCGTCGGCGGTGCCCACGGTGCAGCAGCAGAACGCATTCGACCGCTTCCGCAGTTCGATCTCGGAATACAAGCCGGTGTATTTCGACATCGGCACCCGCGGACAGACGACCGCCCGTTTCCAGATCAGCGCCAAGTACCGCCTCTTCAGTCCGGCCGGCGACCGCCCGCCCACCTGGGACGAGAACTTCTACCTGGCGTACACGCAGACCTCGCTGTGGGACCTGCAGGGCGATTCCATGCCCTTCATCGATACCACCTTCAATCCCAGCGCCTTCTGGCTGTCCGACAATATCTGGCAGTCCGCCAGCCAGAACTGGCGATTCGGCATGAACACCGGCGTCGAGCACAATTCCAACGGCAAGGACGGCGCGGATTCGCGCTCGGTCAACGACGGCTATATCGAGCCGCGCTTCCACTACCGCTTCGACGGCGGCAGCACGCTCACGTTCGCGCCCAGGATCAAGGCCTATTTCGGCGTCGCCAGCGAGAACAGCGACTACGCCGACTACGCCGGCCGCGTCGACTGGCAACTGCGCTGGGCCCAGGACAACGGCGCGGTCGTCTCCGCCCTGTACCGCCAGGGCGACCAGAAGCGCCGCACCACACAGCTGGACTTCGCGTGGCCCTTGCAGCGCACCTGGCTGAACATGAACGGCTATCTGCACCTGCAATACTTCAACGGCTACGGCGAAACGCTGCTGGGCTACAACCAGCGCAACGAATCGCAGTTCCGCGTTGGCCTGTCGCTGGTGCCGTAACCCGCATCGGGGCCTGTCGCTGACGACCTGACCGGCGTCGGCGCCAGGCGCGGCGCCTAGCCCTCCACCGCCAGTTCTTCCCAGCCCAGCTCGCGGGTGCGCTCCAGCGCCACCGTGACCTGGGCCGCCGCCGAGCGCACCGCCTCGATCAGGTCCTGCCCGGTCAGCAAGCGCGCCGTCACGCTGGCCATGAACACGTCGCCGGTGCCATGCACCGAAGGCGGAATGGCGATCTCGGGATGCGTCACAACGGTGGCCTGGTCCCGCGTCACCACCGCCAGCTGCAAGGTGCCGGGCGCCGCGGCCATGGGCGCGGCGCTGGTCACGACAATCCATTCCGGACCGCGCGCGATCAATTCACGCGCGGCGGCCACCACCTCCTCGATCGAGGACAGGGCGCGCCCGACCAGCAGCTCCAGTTCGAAGTGGTTCGGCGTCATGCCATCGGCCAGCGGCACCAGCAGGTCACGGTATTGCTCGACCAGCCCTTCGTTCACATACAGCCCGTCATTGCGGTCGCCCATGACCGGGTCGATATGCACCTTCAGGTCCGGCCGCGAGGCGCGCAGCGTCGGCAGCCAGTTGGCCAGCAGCCCCGCCTGCCCGGGCTGGCCCAGGTAGCCGCAAACCACGGCGCGCGCCGTCCTGGTGACGCCGCGCTCGTCCAGCCCTTGCAGCAAGCCCTCGAACCAGTCCAGCGGCACCGCGCCCCCGTGCAGGGTCGGATAATGCGGCGTATTGCTCAGGATGACGGTCGGCACGGCAATCGCGTGCAGGCCGGCCTTGCGGAACACCGGCATGGCGGCATTGTTGCCGACGCAGCCGTACACGACCTGGGACTGGATTGACACGATATCCACCTGCGCCGTGACGGCGGGGATTGCGCTCATGCGGCTTGCTCCTGGAATGCTGCGGCCCTACATGCGGGTGATGAAATAGATTTTCTTGACGAACTGGTCCACTTCCCAGCGCCCCGTATAGCCTTCGGGCATGACGAAGGCTTCGCCCACGGTCAGCTCGTGCACGGTGCCGTCCGGGTCCACCAGGCGCGCCGCGCCTTCGACGATGTAGCCGAATTCGATATAGCCCGTGGTGTTGGACTGGAACACGCCGGCGGTGCTTTCCCAGACGCCGCCCTCGGCTTTTCCGCCATTGCCTTCGAAGGCGGTCACGGTGCGGAAGGCGGCATCGCCCGAGATCGGACGGCGCGGCTTGCCGGGCACCGGATTCTTCATGGGGCCGGCATCGATGCGGACGAGCCGCGATTGGTCATTCTTCATGGCAGTTCCTGTATACGGATAGAGGGAGACGAGTCCGGCTGCGCGCCTTCAGTGCGCGGCCACCACCAGCACTTCGGCCATGGCCCGGCTGACGGTGCGCATGCGGTGCGGCAGTTCGGAGTCAAAATAGACGGAATCCCCGGTTTCCAGGCGGAACTGGCGTTCGCCCACCTGGACCTCGATGGCGCCCTTGAGCACCAGCAGGAATTCCTCGCCGGGGTGCGGAAACACCGCGGCCGCATCGGGAAATTCGCGGGGCGGATGCACCACGAAGGGTTCCATCGCCTTGACCTTGCGGCGCCCGGCCAGCGACTCATAGTGATATTCGCTGCCCAGGCCGCGGCGCTGCAGCGCTTCGCGGTCCGCCACGCGCACCACGCTGACCACTTCTTCCTGCGCCGCGTCGTCGGAGCCCACCAGTTCCGACACGCTCAGGCCGTAGGCTTCCGCCAACCGCAGCACGGTGGAAATGGACGGTTCGCTCAGGCCCCGCTCCAGTTTCGAGAGGTAGCTTTTGGTCAAACTGGTGCGCTGCGCCAGCTGCTCCAGGGACAGGACTTGCTGGCGGCGCAGGGCGCGCAGGCGATGCGGCAGATCGATCATGGGCTGGGTTGCAAAATGCAGTCACGGAGTACGACCGATAAGCATGCCCTAAACCAGCCCCGCCGTCGAATTGGCCCCCTCTGTTGCCGCAGTCAGGCCAGCACGTCGGGATGCGCTCGCAGCGCGCGCCGTGCGTAATATGAAAAGCCGATCTGCGAACGCTTGGGCGTCAGGATCCAATCGTGCGCCTCGCGGCCCAGCGCCGGCGGAATGGGCTGGATCTTGCCGGCGGCCATGGCCAGCAGCTGCATGCGGGCGGCGCGTTCGAACTGCAGCGCCAGCACGCAAGCCTCTTCCACCGATCCCGCCGCGATCAGCATCCCATGGTGCGACAGCAGGATGGCGCGCTTGGCACCCAGCGCGGCCGAGATGATCTCGCCTTCCTCGTTGCCCACCGGCACGCCGGGCCAGTCCTTCAGGAAGGCCACGTCGTCATACAGCGGGCAGTTGTCCATGTGCGAGATTTCCAGCGGCACTTCCAGCATCGACAGCGACGCGGTGTGCAGCGGGTGCGTGTGGATGATGCAGTTCACGTCCGGACGCGCGCGGTAGATCCAGGAATGGAAGCGGTTGGCCGGGTTAGGCATGCCGCCGCCATCCTGCACGCGCAGGTCTTCGTCGACCAGCAGCAGGTTGCTGGCGGTGATTTCGTCGAAGCCCAGGCCCAGGCGCTGCGTGTAGTACCGGTCCGGCTCCGGCGCGCGCGCCGTGATCTGCCCGGCCAGGCCGGAATCGTGTCCGCCGTCGAACAGGATGCGGCAGGTCAGCGCCAGGCGTTCGCGCAGGCTCCATTCGGGCGTCTCGAACTGGCGCTGCATTTCGGCTTTCGCCCGCGCAATCAGTTCGTCCTTGCCCAGATGCATCGTATCGGCCATCGTCGTCACTCCTAAGATAGTGTCTCTGTCATGCCGCTTCGATCAGCGGCGTAAAACCCGGCAAGGCGCGCATGCGCGCCAGCCAGGCGTCGATATGGGTAAAGCCGGACAGGTCGTAGCCGCCCTCTGCCGCCATGCTCGTATAGGGATACAGCGCGACGTCGGCAATGGTCGGCGCGGCACCCACCAGATAATCGCGGCCGGCCAGATGCGCGTCCATCAGCGCGGCCGCCTTCATGCCGATCTCGCGCCATGCCCGCATCGCCGGGTCATCGACCTGCGCCGTATTGCGCAGATGGATCAGCAGGCGCGGCTGGGCAAAGGCGTGCATGTGCTGGGTCTGCTCGAAGCTCAACCAGCTGCTGACTTGCGCCTGCTCCAGGCGGCCGGCGGGCAGCCACGGCGTGCCCATCGCCAGATACCAGAGGATCGCCTGCGACTCGGCCAGCCATTCGCCCTCCGGCGTCAGCAAGGCCGGCACCTGGCGCCACGGATTGATGCGGGCGAACGCTTCGGTCTCCAGGTCGCCCTGCACGATGTCGAAGGTGCGCCGCTTGATCGGCAGGCCCATGTAGCCGCAGGCCAGCCGGATCTTCCAGGCATTGCCCGAACGCAAGGTATCGGCCAGTTCCAGCGGCTTGCCCGCCAGCGGATGCGGTGTCTGGTTCATCGTCAGTCCATCTTGATGTTGGCGCGTTTCACGATCTCGGTCCACTTGGCCTTCTCGCCGGCGATGAAGCGCTGATACTCGTCCGGCTTGCCCGTGTACAGCTGCGTGCCCTGCGAGGCCAGCCTATCCTTCAGCTCCGGCGACGCCAAGGTCTTCTGCAGCGCCGCGTTCAGCTTTTCCAGCACGTCGGGCGGCGTGCCCGCGGGCGCGAAGAACGCATTCCACGAGCTGATCTGCAAGGCCGCGTCGCCCACCTCGCTGCTGGACGGGACGTCCGGCGCGGACGGCAGGCGCTTGTCGGCCGCCACCGCCAGCGAACGCAGCTTGCCCGACGCCGCGTGCGGCATGATCACGGGGCTGGCGTCCATCACCACGTCGACCTGCTCGCCGATCGCGGCGTTCACCGCCTCGCTGCCGCTCTTGAACGGCACGTGCACGATGTCCACGCCCGCCGTCAGCTTCAGCAGTTCCAGGCCCAGGTGCGGCGAACTGGCGTTGCCCGCCGAACCAAAGTTCAGTTTGGCCGGATTGGCCTTGGCATAGGCCACGAACTCGCCGAAGGTCTTGGCCGGCACGCCGGACCGGATAGCCAGCAGGTACGGCGATCCCGACACCATGCCCACCGGCGCGAACTTGTCCGCGTCATAGCTGAGCTTGTTGTAGATCAGCGGGTTGACCACCTGGGTGCCCACCGTGCCCATGAAGATCGTATAGCCATCGGCCGGCGCGGTGGCGGCCACCTGCGCCGCGATCACCCCGCCCGCCCCGGGCCGGTTCTCGATCACGATGCTCTGTCCCAGCGCGTCGCCCATGCCCTTGCCCACCTGGCGCGCCACGATGTCCGTGATCCCGCCCGCGCCGAAGGGCACCACCAGCCGGATCGGCCGGTCCGGATAGGCCGCCGCCTGGGCCCCGCCGCCAGTCATCGCCGCCACCAGCGCCAGCGCGCCCGCCATCTTGGAAATTTTCATGTCATCCCCCATTGGGCTCCGCCTATCGGAACCCTAATGACACAAAGTGTCCTATAGAGCATTGATTTTCCGCAAGAGAAATAGTTTCAGGGAAAACCCTGAACCGCAGGAATAAAGTTCGCCTTTTTTTGCTGAAGTTCGCCTTTTGGCTTTGGCCGGCAACACCTGCTATTTCGCGGGCATCTTCTCTTATTCTTGGCGGATGGACAGCATGCAGGCTGAAGAAAGGCGAGCTTTGCAATAAACGCGATCAAATTAGCGCAACAGTTCAAGCCGGCAGATTTGGGATATGCCCGTATGGAATTAGGTGGGAGGCATGGATGTCTCGAGGCACTCGGCTATTGGAAAATTTCGGGGTCGCAAGCGCAGTGCTTCGTATGGAAGGCCCCTGTGGCAAGTGGCCGTTTTCGGCCAGGAGCGGTCATTCACGACCCGTTTATCGAGGTCTAATCACGACACGCGAGCCGACCTTCGACGAAGTGCATTGCCGCTGCGTTCAGGGACGTCTCGGATGATGCCGCCAAGATATGATCGACGATTGCCTGAAGCGCTTGCCGCAGTGTTTCCCTGCTAATTGGATCATTCGCTATCGCAACCGGGTCGGTCTGTTTGCCCAACAACTGGAGAGTCACGCATGCCTCCGGGATGAGCGTTGCAGACATAGTCTCCAAGACCAGCTTCAAGGCTGCTTGAGCAGCGGACGCTCGTGGCGAGGTGTTTAAAAGGGCGACGGGCTTTCCCGGAAAATCCGGGCTTCCTACCAGCCAATCCAGCATGTTCTTAAAGGACCCAGGGATTCCACGAGCGTACTCCGGGCAAGCAACGAGGAGGCCGTCAGCCTCATTCACTCGAGTGCGCAGGTCAACGATGCGCGCGGGCAGTTTGTCTTCAAGATCCGGATTGAAGTGAGGCAGTTCGCCAATCTCGTTGTAGTGTTCGACTACAACGCAGTGCGGCACCAACATGGAAGCCGCGACGAGTGCGTGTGTATTGGACGACGCGTAGCGTAGGCTGCCGGACAGGAAAAGAAGACGAAGCATATCGATCTAACCGTTGCCGATCGGATGCGTAGTATCCCATGCGTGACCGTAATCCGGCCTTCGGCTATCACCACTCCGCCGCCCTCAACTACGTTACGGAGCAGGAACAACGCAATGAATTTGCGCGCACCATGCTCGCCTCGCGATGCGTCTGAATTTGCAACGAAAGCCCACTGGCACTTCCACAATTCCTGCCCGTGGCCGCGCGGCAACCGTCCGGCATTCCCCTGTTAAGTGTTGATGGCCATGCATTGGCCTGGACGAATCGAATCCGCATGGTACAGCCCTGCATTGGTTGTGAGCGGCCGAGATGGTCATGTCGCCGAACTTCGCCACTACGTGGCTTGCCAATGCCTAATTTTTAATCAGCGAACGCCGATGTGAGTGCCTCCACGACGACACGAACTCTGGCCGTGCGCGCCAAGTCTTGGTGCAACACCAGCCACGCCTCGTAGGGCTTGGCCCGACGTCGCTCCGGCCATAGCCGCACTAGCGCGCGATCCCGACGGGCCACGTACTCGGGCAACTCGCCTATGGCCAAGCCGGCCCGCACGAAGGTCGCGAGCATCAGACTCGAATCCAGTTCGGCAACCACGCGACCGTGTGCCCTAGATTCACCTGCCAGCGTGTCGTCCTGCCGGCCGGTCACACCCTGCTGGTAGAGCGCAATATCGTGATTCGAAAGGCCTTGCCCGGGCTGCGGTTCGCCATGTTTTTCCAGATAGCCTCGGGTAGCGTAGAGGCCGACTTCCCAGCACCCGAGTTTGCGAACGATCAAATCCGGCTGCTCCGGCCGCAGGGTGCGCACAGCAATGTCGGCCTCCCGCCGCGCCACATCGAGCAGCCGCGTCGTAGTGCTCAAGATCACGCGCACCTCGGGATGGCTGGCGCGCAAGTGTTCAATGGCTGGAACCACGAAGTCCACAGCCAGCGCATCGGTGGTGGTCATTCGATGCGCCGCACGAAGGCGACCCTCATCTACCAGCGGACGAAGAACCTGCGGGGCCGTGCAGTTGCTCCTCGGGCACTCTAAGCTGGAGTCGACGGTGCGGTATCTCGGCGTCGAGGTTGATGATGCCCTAGAGATCTCCGAGCAGACGGAAATCTAAACCGCTCTCCAATCGTTCAGAAGACGGGAGCTGGACGGCTTGTCGGACGTTCTGCTGTCCAGCGATGATTCAAGCTCACGCTAATCCCCCCATTTTTAGCGATTGGCAGAAGTAGGAACGCTACGCGGCCATGGCTAACCGCTGTTTTGGGGTAAATCCGCCCAGAGCCATATTTGGGCGCTCGTGATTGTAGGACCACATCCACTGCGTGGCGACGCGCTGTACGTGGTCCAGATCTTCCCAGTGATATTGGGACAGCCACTCGTAGCGCACGGTCCTGTTGAACCGTTCGACGTAGGCATTCTGTTGTGGCTTGCCCGGCTGGATATATTCGAGCTTTATGCCCCATGCCCCGGCCCAATCGACAATTGCCGCGCTCAGGTATTCGGGCCCGTTATCGCACCGAATGGCCAAGGGCTTTCCCCGCCAGCCGATGATCTACTTGAGCGTGCGGATCACGCGCTCGGACGGCAGCGAGAAGTCAACCTCAATGCCCAGCGCTTCGCGGTTGAAGTCGTCGATCACGTTGAACACGCGGATGCTGCGCCCATCGGCAAGCTGGTCATGCATGAAGTCCATCGACCAGACCTGGTTCACGTTGGTCGGCACGGTCAGTGGCTCAGGCGTCTGCCGAATCAGCCGTTTGCGCGGCTTGATCCGCAGGTTCAGTTCGAGGTTGCGGTAAATCCGGTACACCCGCTTATGGTTCCAGCCGAAGCCTCGAACATTGCGCAGATACAGAAAGCACAGGCCAAAGCCCCAGCTGCGGTGGTTGTCGGTCAGACGCAGCAGCCAGTTGGCGATCTCCTCGTTCTCGGCATCCGTCTTGGCGACGTACCGATAGCAAGTCTGGCTAACCCCGAACGCCTCGCAGGCCATCCGGATCGATACGCCGCGGTCTTGCACAGCACGTTGGGCCATCTCGCGGCGGCGAGACGGCCTCACCATTTTTTTCTAGCGCCTCCGTCACGATCTCGGCCTTGAGCTTCTCCTCGACGTACATCTTGCGCAGCCGGGCGTTCTCGGCCTCCAGCTCCTTCATGCGAGCCATCAGCGATACGTCCATGCCGCCATACTTGGAACGCCACTTGTAGAACGTAGCCGAGCTGATGCCCAGTTCTCGGCACAGCTCAGGAACGGCAAGACCAGCCTCCACGCGCTTGATGGCTTCAATGATCTGGCTATCCGTAAATCTCGACTTCTTCATGCGGTAGAACTCCTCAACGAGAAAATTCTACTTCTGACCTCATCGCTTTTGCGGGGGGATTACCAGGACGTCGGTTTTGCCGTGCTGGCCTTCAAGCTTGGCGTCGGACGTCATGGGCTACCAAGGCTGAAGCAACGGGCTTGAAAACTCGAAAGAGCACTCAATGGCCTCCCATAGAGGTGGAGGTGATACGTAGCAGCTTGACCAACTACTTCGGTGGAGTGGATATCGTTGGGTCCTAGGAGTAAAACCTCGCCGGAGCCTACTGCAACGTGGGTGGTTTCGACAACGATTCCGGACTTAGCGGACTTCGTGTAGAGGTGGTTCAATTCCAAGCCCCGAATGCCCGCCACGACAGCCCATGTTTCGTGGCAGTGAGGAGGACTTGTGACGCTAACTCCATCCGAGACAAGATACAGTGCCGGCCGATCCCCAGCGACAGCGAGTTCATAGAGAACCTCCTCGCCAACTCGGGCTAAAGGATAAGGAGCTACTTGCCACATAGGGGAGTTCGCAAGGTGTAGAAGGCTGTCTGCAATAGCCTCAAGATCGACAGCAGACTGTGGCAGCGTGCTGATACGATCGATCAATTGATGTGCTTGCTCGACTATCGTGCCCGGTGATTGCATCAAAATTCCCCAACTTCCTAACATGATGTAGACCGAATCTGGTTGCGCGAGACAGCAAAGCTCCTGCGTGATGGCGAGAGTCCATTGGCTCACGCATTCACATAATTGACTGCTCAGGGCCGCAAGCCAGCCATGAATCGACTCGGTTGCATGAGTTCCCCTTTAGGGGAGAAATATTCCTGGATATCGACCTCTGAGAGAAACCCGGTAGGTCACATGACGGGTCGTGCTAGTGACAACCTATTTCCTTTCCCCCAGCCTCATTTGATAGACCGCTGCGCTCCAGTACCGCGTACCGCTGCTTTCTCGGCAAATCCACCCCGCAGACTCCAACTGCTTCGCGATCAATCGATTCATGAATCCATGGCCAAGCAGCAGAACGGGGCCTTCATTTGCGATCAATTGAAGTCGCTGAGCCGCTGTATTAGCTCTTACTTTAGCTTCTCGGGCAGACTCGACTCCTCCAGAAAAACCGCAAAGCCATGCAATCCGGAGAAAAAATGCCCATGTAAATGGGGAAAAGCGAGGTCGTCTCCATCTTCCGTGAGGCAACTTCGCCTCGCAAAAAATCTCATCTATAAGATGAGGTCGAAGGCCCAATGCTCGAACAGACGCCAGTGCTCGAGGTGCATTGCTCGAAATGATCACTTTTGCTGTGGCGGCCAGGCCTATGCTGGCCACAGGGACGGGATGTTCTACGATTTCGGATAGCTCGTACTGTTCAATCCAGTACTTCATGTCAAGTGCTGAAACCTTACCGCCTGGAGCCAAGTTCGGCCGACCGTGGCGCATCAAAATAATTTCTCGGTTCATTGAGTGGGAGCAGCGTTAATCGATTGCTTGCCAGCGGTCCAATCAATCGCCGACTTTTAGCCGTCGCATGAGCCAGTTCGCGGTGAACTCGAAGTGCTCTCGCATGTTCGACTCCGCCGTGTGGCCGTCATCTCCAAAGACCAGCTGCGTCACATTGAAGCCGAGAGCGGTAAGAGATGTAGGCTCATTTCTGGATACGAGATCTTCGCGGGCGCCGTTCACCATGAGGATGGGTTTGCGCAACTGCGCCGCGGTTGGCATCTTCATCTGACGAGAGAGTTGGAACGCTTCGTAGTATTACCTGGCGTTATTGAGGTGACGCAATGGGTAGCCAACCATGGCGGCGATACCAAGCGACCGTATCGGCAACAGTTTGCTCAATGGGGCGAAATTTCAGTTGAAGCTGCTGTTCGCTCTTCGTGTGAATGAAATGACTTCGTCCCGCCTCCTTGCGCATGAGCCGTACCGTCGCCAAACTGAGCAAGATGGGTTTACCGCTGATCTTCGCGTAGAGTTCCTGCGCCGCCGCCAGGAAATACAGAAGCAGGAAAGGCAAGTTGCGGGTCGGCGTCTTGATTCCCGCGATCTGCCCCACCAAGGGAACCAATTCCTGCATCGTCATGTGGCGACCTGCGGCGAGATAGCGCTCACCGCGCTGGCCGCGTTCCGCAGCTGAAATTTGCGCCTTCGCTACATCGCGAGCATCGACAACCGAGAAGCTGCCTGGCAGCAACCCAGGCAATTTGCCAAGCACCACATCGTTGACAAATTGTCCTGACGAGGTTGGGCCGATATCGGCAGGACCCCACATCCAGCCGGGCAAGACAAAGCTCGCATGCATGTCCGGATGTGTGTCAAGAAAGGCCGATACGACTTGATCGGCCAGTATCTTGCTTCGGTAATAGTCGTCGTCAGCATCTGCTAGGTCACGCAGACAATTCTCATCGATAGGCGCCCCCGGCTCGCCATTCAGCACTGCGATGGATGAAGTCTGAACGAAGCGCCGGATGCCGGCGTCGTATGCCTGCTCGATAAGCTGCTGCGTGCCATCCACATTGATGCGTTTGAGCTCTTCCCAGTGGCTGCCGCCTTTGAAGTTGTCTCGAAAGAAGGCCGCGGTATGGAACACCACGTCACATCCTTGCAGCGCCCTTGAGAAAGCGGGCACATCAGCCATATCACCCTGCACCAGTTCAACGCCTTTCACTCCTGCGAACTGTTGCATACCTTTGGTTTCCGAACGGACGAGAGCCTTGACGAAGACGCCGCGCGCGACCAGCTCACGCACAAGGTTGTTGCCGAGAAGGCCTGTGGCACCAGTGACAAAAGCTGACTGTGGACTGCTGTATTCTTTCATTTCGATTGAACTTCAAATATCACCTGAAATTTAAATATACCGCTGGAACTTTGAAATCTCAAGTGATATCTGAAATTTTTTTGGCAAGCATTCACACAAGATCACACAACGATCGATATCTGAATCTCATATGATATCTTTAAAACTATGAGCACCACGACTGCAAGAAGACGCCTGACCCGAGACGAAAGTCGGGCACAGACTCGCGAGCACCTGATCGACGCTGCACGGCACTTGTTTGTGACAAACGGGTATGGAGGCGCATCGATCCGTGACATCGCGAACAACGCTGGCTATTCCCAAGGCGCTTTTTATTCAAACTTCTCAAGCAAAGAGGATGTCTTGCTAGAGTTGCTGCGGCGGCACATGGATGCAGAAGCGATGCAACTTACTACGCTCATGGGCGACAACGCGCAGTTGCCCGAGCAAATGCTGGCCCGACTGGAGGCCTGGGCTTCTACCCTCAATCACGATGCTGACTGGTGCATGCTTTCCATAGAACTGCAATTGCATGCGAGGCGTAGCCCATCTTTCGCTGCGGAGTACCAAAAGGTTTGGGACAAACACCAATCCGAGATCGGCGGCGTGATCGACTTATTGTTTAAAAAGCTTGGTCGCTCAACTCCTGCCGAGCCTCACGAACTAGCTGCTGCTTTTATGGCACTTTCACATGGGCTTGCACTGCAAAAGACTACCAACCGCCAGGAGTTGACTGGACGCTTGATCATAGTGTTTCTACGTGGATTGATCGCAAGTTCGACATAGCCACGACTCGATGGAGCGAAGAAACGGGCATTCAGGCCGGTACGTGGTGAAGCACGCAACCAAGTGGCCAGTTACGAGGGTGATGTGGCCGTTCAAGACACATGACGTTCAACGACTGGTGTTGGAGATTGCTGCTGTTTAGGCACTGAGTTACGAACGACCACGATCAACCTAAAGCTGCCTGCCGCAGGCTACTTCCGCTTTGCAGCGATTGCCGCTGCTCGTAGTCGCATCGCGACCTATCGGTCACCGCTCCATAACAGTCACCCTTCAATGACGGGAACACCTAGCCACACAAGGATGTCCATGGTGGTTTTGGTGAGGGTGCATGTCAATAGTGTCTATTTGGGGGGGGCTGCTTGTGCCGTTTCATTTTCCAGGGAGGCGCGGCCAGCCCATCCCTATCCCGGTCAAACCGATCCCCATGCGCGAAATTCACGTCAGGCAGGCGTGGGAGGTTGGCGACAACAATCCCGATGTGATGGCGCTACGACCGGACGACGATCCCTTCATACCGCCGAAGTTCGCCTTCCAGTTGTAGTAAGTGGCCTCCGAGATCCCGCGCTTGCGGCACAGTTCGGCCACCTTGGCCCCTGCCTCGGCCTCCTTCAGCACCCCGATTATCTGTTCTTCCGTAAATCGTTTCTTCATTGCCGTTCCTTTGTGAACGGACTCCACATCGATTTCGTACTAACCACGGGGAGCAGGTCGCTGCGTCAGATACGCATGTGCTGTCAGCCCGGCAGACAAGAAAAACGCTAGCGATAAACCCTGATAATTCCACTGGGCACTTAATTGCATTGCGCCTAGTGGCTAGCCACCCGCTGTACCCCCCTATCCCGGTTTGACCGTTAAACACCTCATAGTCCGCATTGGAAATACTCTGAGCATTACTTTCTGGACGTCGTTTTTCAACTTCTGGACAATGGAAAAGCGAACGTTCTATTTCTATTTGAACCATTTTCCCTTGGTAGCAGCCGGAGCCGACGCTTCATAACATTGCCTCGGTAACTGAAAAAGTATCGATTTCGAGAGCGAAAAGCTCCCTAAGCCGGTCTACCAATTGATGTTGGACTCGCACTGTCTCATCGGCAGCCGGTGGCTGGTTGCCGTCAAACTCCACTAGGGTCAGCCGTTGTCGCGCTTCGTTGGCACTTGCCAATAGCAAAATTTCGGTGTGTCGGGTAGGCCATTTAAATAGGGCAATCCGCCCATCAGAGAGTTTTTCCCAACATTCAAGGCGACGTTCGCTTGCGGCAGCGCAGATGCAATGCCACAGTTTATTAGGGTCTTTGGTTCCTATGACGATCATGATAAGGTTTAAAAATTTATCTGCCCCACTATTATCGGCCGCGTTACACAAGCAATGCCGCAACTTCAATTTGAAGTTAGCAGATTTTAGTAGACACCTGATTTCCACTTTCGATGTTCAGCCCTGAACGGAACCAAGGAATCCCGCGCGGTACCAAAGTGCGGTACAGCCTTTTTGCCCTTTCCGCGTCCAGCAAAAGTTAATGAATATCGCTGGCATCCACGCCTCGGCTCCAAGATCCTCGACATTGCGCCTAGAATCATTTCATCAAGTTGACGGCGCCACATGCCAAATGTAGATATTCCTTGCCCCAAATTGCGGCTAATGTCGCCTAGCGTGCTCCTCATACGCGGGGTGAAACCTCATCGTGCGCCAGGTCGCCTGTGAATTCAATATGCCGATTGATCAATGCCGCAAACCACTCATGAAAGACCGCCAGCCGCCTAGAACGCTGGCGCCGATGTGGGTAAATCAACGACACCGGCATCGAAGCCGGGCGACAAGTTGGCATGACTTCCACCAACTGGCCTGAATCTAGCAAGTGCTGAACATCGAAGCGCGGGATTTGGATAAGCCCCAGCCCTGCAAGACAGCATGCGATGTAGCTTTCAGCATTGTTTACGACTACCCGACTCGGCACTTCGAGCAGCTGGCGACTGCCGTCCCCGGGCAGGTAATCCCAAGGCACTTCCCGGCCCGTCTTGGGAGATGCATATCCCACAGCCCAGTGCCCGTTGGGCAAAGCCGCCGGACTCTCAGGCACTCCGTACTCCCGAAGATAGGACGGGCTGGCACAATTGATAAGAGCTATGTAGCCCAGCGGTCGCGCCACCAGACTGCTGCTGCCCGGCACGCCGACGCGCACCGCACAGTCGACACCTTCCCGCACCAAATCAATCGCGCGATCCGCCGAACCTAGAGTCAGCTGAAGGCGCCGATGTCGCCGCAGAAGGCTGGGCAACGCCGGAGCTATCATGCGACGCGCGATGCGGCTTGGCGCGTCAACGATAAGTTTTCCGGAGACTTGACGTTGACTGGTCTGAAACAATTGATCGATGTCTTCCACTTCGGCCAGCAAAGGACGTATACGGTCAAGCAACTGTTGCCCATCTGGCGTAAGCTTGACTTGTCGCGTCGTTCGGTGCAGCAGGCGAACGTCCAATTGCGCCTCCAGCTGCTGGATGGCTGCGGATACGGTGGCGCGTGGCACTTCCAATGCGTTGGCAGCATTGATGAAGCTGCCCATTTCGGCCACGTGGGCAAACACGCGATACTGCTCGAAGCGGCCCATGAATTTACTTATCCTGCGTTTCAGAGGTCATCCAGCAGAAATGACTTAGCTCATAAATGCAGGCTCTACGCGAGACATCCATTGGTCGAGAGCACTCAACCACAGGCCCGTACTCGAAAGATCCCGGAATTCGAGGGGAATTCACTTTGTTGTGTAACCGCCGTTGATGAGGATGGTTTGCCCGGTGATCCACCAGCCGTCGCTAACCAAATGACGAATGAAGGGCACTACATCCTCGATGTCAGTCAAGCCTGTCTTGCTGAACGGCGACAACGCGGCAGCACTTTTATGGTAAGCCACCGCGTCGGCGCCTTCGGCAGGGTAGAAGAATGGTGTGTCCATCGGGCCCGGACCGACCGCCGTCACCGAGATTCCACGAGCACCGAACTCCTTTGAGGCAGCTCGAGTGTAATGTTCCACCGGCGCCTTCGTACCAGCATAGGCAGCATAGAATGGCGTGAAAGCACCCAACAATGATGTCACCACAGTGCAGATCTTGCCATTGTCGTTGACATTCTTGCCGGCCTCTTTGAGGAAAAAGAAAGCGGTCTTAGAGTTAACTGCGGTCATCTCGTCGTACTCGGCTTCGCTAATCTCGGCCATCGGCTTCTTGAGCACCTTGCCAACAGTATTGACAGCGATGTCGAGCTTGCCAACTGCAGCGATGGCATCAGCGAATAGCTTCTCGATGGCCCCGGCAGTCGTCAGATCACCCTGTAGTGCCACGGCGCGGGCGCCGCAGGCTTCGACCGCAGCTACCGTCGAGTCGGCGTCGGCCTTGGATGCGGCGCTGTTGTAGTGGATAGCGACAGCCTTTGCACCATGCGCAGCCAGATCGCGGGCGATGAGTCCGCCGAGATTCTTGGCGCCGCCGGCGATCAGAACAACCTTGCCCTTGATCGAATGGTCTGCCATGGAAGTCCCCTTCTGGAATACGTGGAGGGTCAAGCTTAGGGGGCTTCAGCCAAGCGATCAACTCCCGTTGTCTGGATAGAATATCCAGAAAATTCACCCAATCCCGCATGGATGCACTGGCACATGATCCCGTGATAGTCGTGCGTGCAGTACGCGATTCGAGGCAATTGGCAGAAAGCCCTGTTTATCTGGAATCGTCCCCTTGTTCGTTGACTAGACTGCTATCGGCCAGAAGTAGCCCTTCGGAGCTGACTGATCCTGGCCGACTGCGGACCCCGTGGCCGTCTGCATAAGCAACCTTGACATCAATTCTGCAGAGCCGCCGGTTTTTGCAGCCAACAGCTTGAGTTAGAGGGTGCGGCAACCTCCCCCTCCCGCCCTAGCAATAATTCAGCGCCTGCAGTTGGAGATTTTGAACCGGTTCGAATAGCGCTGGCTCGCGCGAGTTGGAGCTGGGCGGCCGCCAGGATAGAACTATCCAGCCAACTGCTCCCGCACGGTTGCCAGGATTTCTTCGGAAAGCGCCGGGTTGCCCGCCGCCGTGGCGCGGGCGAGGGTCAATGCGCCAACCATGCTGCATAGGGTCACGATTGCCTGCGTGCGCCTGGCCGGGTCATCCCCCTGGAGCTCACTCATGAAGCGTTGGAAGTTGCTTTCCACGCCCTGCGCAAAGACCTCTGACATTTCCGGCCCAGCCCTAGCAACGTCTGCCGCCAATGCCGCAACAGGGCACCCCTCTCCGGGGTGATCGCGGTGGAACGTGGAAAGATAGCCATATACCAGTGCGCGGAGTCCGCCTGCAGATGCGCCATCCACCTCTGGAAACTCCGATCCCTCTTGCGGCGTAATCGTCCACTCAAACGCGCGCGTGCATGCCTCGCGAGCGAGAGCATCCCGGGACTCGAAGTGCCGGTACAGCCCGCCATGGGTCAACCCTGCATCGCGGGTGATCTCGGCCAGGCCCACGCCATCCAGGCCCTTTTCTCGATAGAGGCGTGCGGCGGCGTCCACGATTCCTTCGCGGTTCTTGGCGGCCTGTGTTTTGCTGACTTTCATGGGTTAGATGATACCCCTCATCAAAATTGATTTATGATTACGATCATCATCAATAAAATTACACTCAGCCCGTCGCAAGAGCTGGGTTCAATTGCGGAAGGTGCGGCATGGAACGTCGGGTAGTCATCACCGGTTTGGGCTTGGTGTCCCCTCTCGGATGCGAGGTAGAACTGGCCTGGCAACGCTTGCTGGCAGGCCAGTCCGGAATACGCGCCTTGGATGCGGCGGTTGGCGAAGGCACCGGCGTTTCCATCGCTGGCCGGGTGCCAAGCCAGGAGGAAGATCCTCAAGCCGGGTGGAGCCCCGAAGTCGTCATCCCGGCGAAAGAGCTACGCCGCATGGACCGCTTCATCGCATTTGCGTTGGGCGCGGCGGATCAGGCCCTGGCACACGCACAGTGGCGCCATCCAACCGCCGAGCAGCAGGAGCGCGCAGCGACCATCATCGGCTCCGGTGTGGGCGGTTTCAGCACCATTGTCGAAGCAGTGCGAACCACGGATGGCAAGGGGCCGCAGCGCTTGTCGCCTTTTACCGTGCCGGCTTTCCTGGCCAATCTGGCGGCGGGACAGGTGTCGATCAGGCACCAGCTAAAGGGTCCGTTGGGAGCACCGGTGACGGCTTGTGCCGCCAGCATTCAGGCCATTGGCGATGCCGCACGCCTGATTCGGAATGACGAAGCCGACATGGCGCTCTGCGGCGGCAGCGAAGCCACCATCGACAAAGTGGCGTTAGGCAGCTTTGCGGCGGCCAAGGCGGTGAAGACCCATTGCGACAGCGAGCCCGCGAAGGCTTCCCGCCCGTTTGACCTGGCCCGAGACGGCTTTGTCATGGCCGAAGGCGCGGGACTATTGGTGCTGGAAGCGCTGGATCATGCGTTGGCTCGCGGTGCCAAGCCGCTGGCGGAAGTCGTGGGCTACGGCACTTCCGCCGATGCCTATCATGTCACTTCCGGGCCGGAAGATGGATCCGGCGCCGCCCGATCGATGCGCGCGGCGTTGCGGCAGGCACGGTTGCAACCCCATGACATTCAACACCTGAATGCTCATGCGACATCCACGCTTGTCGGTGACCGAGGAGAGCTGGCGGCCATACGCCAAGTGTTTGGAGCAGGCTCTGGTCCCTCCATCACGGCCACGAAATCCGCCATGGGCCACATGCTTGGCGCCGCTGGCGCGGCCGCCGCGATTTTCACCATATTGGCCTTGCGTGACCAGATTGCGCCACACGTGCTCAACCTGGACCATCCAGATCCGTTGGCAGACGGCCTGGACCTGATCGCTGGAAGTGCGCGCGCTCATGCCATGGAGCATGCCATGCTCAACGGATTTGGCTTCGGTGGCGTCAATGCGTCGTTGGTTCTCAAGCGGTTTTCAGCCTGAGCCCTATCTCGCGGGCAGGCTCCCCTGCCCTGGATCACGCCCGCCTGGCGCACCCGCCCCAAGAAAGCTCAACGCCGCCCCGGCAGCATCCGCACCAGCGTGTTGTCCCGAAACACATAGTGATGCAACAGCGCCGCGGCGGCATGCAGCCCCACCAGGAAATACCCCACCGTAGCCAAGGTCTCATGCAGTTCCTTGACCTGATCCGCCAAGGCCTTGTCCGGGCTCACCAGCGCCGGAACCTCCAGGCCAAACAACGGAATCGGCTTGCCCCCGGCGCTGAGCGTCAGCCACCCCAGAATCGGCGTGACGATCATGAACGCATACAGCGCGTAATGCATCAGCCGGGAAAGCACGTCCTGCCATCTTGGCATCGGCGGACGCACGCGTGGCGCTGTACCCGCAGCCAGCCGGATGACCAGCCGCAGCACCACCAGCCCGATCACACACAGCCCGAGCGAGAAATGCAGGGCCTTGATGTTGTTGTACAGATCAGTGCCTTTGGTGGCCAGCCCGCGCAATTCCATACAGGCGTAGACTAGTGCCAGTACCACGAGCATGAGCCAGTGCATGACGATCACGAGGCCTGCGTACTGAGTATCGGAGTTCTTGATTTTCATGTTTCTTCCTTGTCGTCAAAACGCCCTACGCACAGCCTGGTTCGAGATTCGCCCTGCCCTCGGCGCCCTGCGTGGACGCGTCGGAAGGTCTCCAGGGATCAACATGGGTCATCACGTTCAATACACGATGCCGCTGCATGACGCGCTGGCGCGCTTGCACGGCGATCTTGTGGCCTTCCTCGACAGTCAGCCCGGCGTAGATTTCCAGGTGAGCGTCGACCACGATCATATCCCCCATTTTTCGGGTGCGCAGATCGTGCACGCCTTGAATACCCGGGGTGTCCATCAGGGTGCGCTGGATCGCCGCGGCTTCGCCTTCGTCGATGGCACGGTCCAGCAGGTCGTGCAAGGCGTCCCAGCCGAAGCTCCAGCCCATTCGGGCCACCATGAAGCCCACGATGGCCGCGGCGATCGGGTCCAGTATCGGGTATCCCAGCAGGTTGCCGATGATGCCCAGGCCCACCACCAGCGACGAGGCCGCGTCGGAGCGCGCGTGCCAGGCGTTGGCCACCAGCATGCTGGACTTCACGCGCTTGGCCACGGCCAGCATGTAGCGGAACAAGGCCTCTTTGATCACCAGGGCGCCACAGGCCACCCAGAGCGCGATTAAGTGGACCTGCGGGATCGCGTCGGGCTGCTCCAGCTTGGTCACGGCGGACCACAGCATGCCGCCGCCGACCACCAGCAACAGTACGCCAAGCGCCAGGGATGCCGCGGTCTCGTAGCGATAATGGCCGTAGGGGTGGTCCGCGTCGGCTTCTTTCTGGCCATGCCGGTTGGCCAGCAGCACGATGAAGTCGGCGATCAGATCGGAAGAAGAATGAATACCGTCCGCGATCAGGCCCTGGGACTTGGAGAAAATGCCGATGATGATCTGGGCGGTGGCGAGCACTACGTTCACCCCCACGCTCACCCAGGTGCTGCGGGCGGCGGCGGCGGCGCGTTCGGCCGGGCTGTGTTCATCGTCCTCCGGGTCGTCCGGCGGAGGCTGAAAGGCGGTCATGGTTCTGCTCCCGTTTTTGCAATCTAGCCTTGCGGCGTTCGGGCCAGAAGCATAAGCACCGAAACCTGAACGGATGATGAACGTGAGCTTCAATTTCGCGGCGGCGCCGGACGGGAGGCCCCACAACGGATTTGCCTTGACTTGCGCCCTAGCGCCCATTTCACTGCCTCGATCCACAGCAAGCCCAGCACGGTCAGCCCTGCCGCCGACAGGAGTATCCACGGCGTTGGCTGCTCGAACACAAACAGGCGGCTCACGGGAGAGATGCCCAGCACGCAGGCCTGGAGCAGCACGGTGACCGCGCTGATCCAGGCGGCATAGCGGTTACCGGCATCTCCCGTGCGCCAGGAGGGGCGCGTCAGGTTGCGATTGGCGTAAATGAGCCCCAGGTTGGCAAGCACCAGTACCGTGAACACCATGGCGCGGTCGAACAGGCGGGCGTCCGCGCGGCGCGGCGGCTCGGTCATGGCATTCGCTCCAGCGGCTCCGCTTCAAACACAATCGCGCAGGCGGGGTCGATGATGAGCTGCAGAAATAGGATCTGCACCGGCATCAGCAGCATGGGCCACCCCAGCAATACCGGCACTAGCGACAGGCCCACGATGGGCACGTGCACTGCCACCCCGGACACAATGGCCTTGCGCAGATTGGCGAACACGCGACGGCCATGGCGCACCGCGGTGACGATGGAGTCAAAGTCGTCGTTCATCAACACCAGATCGGCCGCCTCGCGCGCCACCTCGGTGCCGCGCGCGCGAAAGGCTTGTACCAGGCGTAGCTTCTGCGCGGGCTGCAGCCGTCAGAACACCCGGGTGGCGGACAAGCTCTCCCGCAGGGCGGCGTCGCCAAGGCTCGCCAGCTCTTGGCCGGTCATCGGCGGAGCGTTGATGTCCGGGCCAACCTGACGGGCGATGGCGACGGCAGTGGCCGGATGGTCTCCGGTCATCATCCCCCCGGATACCGGCTGCCTGGCAGGAGACGATGGCGCTTGGCGAGGAGAATCGCAAACGCTTCGTCCGGCGCACACTCAAAGTTGATCGCGTATACGCCGCCGCCTGCCTAGGCGTCATACAACACTTGGGTGTCACTCGCGCCCGGCCATTCCCCATGGGCATGCCAGGCGCGGCTGGTTAGCGCGAGCGATGCTTGCTCAGGTAATCCAACACGGCAGCAACCACCGCCTCGGGTGCGACCCCAGCTTTGATTTTGTACTGGGTTGACCGCTGTGGGTCGGGAAGCGCAAGAGGTCGCGGGGGCGATCATCCGACGATCGGAGCGCAAACCGATCGCCCCCGGCGAGGGCGTTCAGGCGGTCAGGAAGCGCGTGACTTCGGCCCAATCGTTGGTCGACAGGGCGACGTCCTCGAAGTCGCCAGCTTCCTCGTCGTAGCGCGAAACACAGAAGCGCTGGCTCCTGCCGGATTCGCGGTCGGCATAGTTGGCGTAGTCGACAAACACTTTCAAGCCGCGCTCCGTGTTCTCGAATGAAGGCGCAGCATCGATGTAGCTCGACGCATCGAAATACCCTTCGGGCAGGGGCGGCAGGGTTGTTATGTCGAAGTCGGGAAATTCGCGACGCAGTCGTTCAAGGTTCATGAGAAAAGCATGTAGAGGCTGGAAGGCTGACATTTTACGTTGCTCAGTGTCAGTCGCCACGATGCCCCCCAAAACAGAGGCTGGGTTGGCACTGCGCGAATTGGGCAGTGCCATGCAAAGGGACCGCCACGTTGCGCATGCGTATCGCGGGATCCCTAGTGCCCCATGCGCAGGTCTTGCTTCTGACTAAATAGGGTCAATGCTATTCCGACGAAGACCGGACCTTGTCCCATGCGCTTCCTGGACACCTTGCGGCAGACCGATACACCTTGGACGGACATTATTTCCATTGCCGTCGCAGACAAAATGTATCGATAATGTATTATTTTGTAGCAAATGCATCGATTTGAGTCATCGAGCATTTTTCGCCGCCGCGACCTTCCGCATTGCAGTGGGTGATGTGCGGGCTGATCTTGGATCTATTCGAAAAACAACCACACGCTGCGGCACGCCTGCCCAGCTTCAGCCAGTCATTCAAGGGAACAAAAGGATGAACCGTATTTACCGCAAGCTCTGGAATGCGAGCCTGGGCAATTGGGTGGTCGCGCCGGAAATCGCCCGTGGCGGCGGTGGTTTGGGGTCTGGCGTCGTGGGCTCCAGTGCTGCAAGGGCGCCTGCGCTGCGTTTGCATGGTGTTGCAACGGCCCTAGCACTGGCATGGGGCTTGGCGGGAGGCGCTCCGGTAGCGCTGGCAGCCTGCGTTGTTACGATTCCTGGCGCGGGTGGAACGGTGGACTGTTCCGGGACCGTTACTTCGACCTACAGTTCATCGGTGAACAACATCACGGTCAACGTCGCCAGCGACGCCACGGTGTATTCGCAGACGGGTCCTGCTCTCAATCTCGCCGGCAACAACATCAGGTTCAACAACTACGGGATGGTCGGCCCGACGCTGTTGGGGTCGTTGGTCAATTTCACCTCCGCGGTGGCCTTGGGCAACTCAAACAACAGCACCGTGAATATCACCAACGGCGGGCTCACCAGAGCGGTCGGCGATACGCCGCAGGGCAACCTGCTCAACCTGACCGGCATGGCCTATGAGGTGAAGAACGGTGCGAACGGCGTGGTGAACTTCACCAACACCGGCACCATCGATGCCGCGCCCCTGATCACTGCTGGCATGTTGTCCGCCGCGGACATCCCTGGGATCATCCTCTACAACCCGTTGAACGGTGCCCCAGGCGCGGGCCCGCAGGTGAATTTCACCAACACCCTTGGCGGCTTCATCACCGGCCGGATCGCATTCCAGGGTTCGGCGGCGGGTAACACCTTCATCAACGCCGGCATCCTCAACGGCAGCTTGTCCATGGGCGCGGGCGGCCTCACGGGCAACAAGTTCATCGCAGTGACCGGCTCGGTGGTCAACAGTGGCGGCGGGGTAGCAACCGCCACGGGCATCTTGGGCAAGGCAGGCCTTCAGTTCGCCCCCGCAGGCGTCGTCGATGGCGGCCTGAATGGCGCCAGCAACACCCTGGTCCTGCAAAACGTTGCCGATGCCGCCAATCCTGGCACTGGTCCCAACGGCACCGGCACAGTCTCCCCCACCACCTACAAGAACTTTCCCAACCTGAAGGTCTACAGCGGCACTTGGACCATTCAAGGTCCTCTGCTTGGCGCTTACATCAACCCCACGGCCGAATTGAACGGCGGTGTCGCGAGCATCAACGATGCTTTGGTCTTCGGCACCGCCACCGTCGTCGCCAACGGGGGCACCCTGCGCTCTCAGGGCTCGCCGCTGAGCCTGGCCAATACATTCAACCTGGGCGCCAACGGCCTGACCATCGACGGAACCAGTCAACTGACCCTGAGCGGCCAACTGGGCGGTAGCGGCGCGTTGACCAAGAACGGAGCCGGGACCCTGGTGCTGGACAACGCCACCAACAACTACATCGGTGGCACCACCCTTAACGGCGGCACCCTGGCCCTGGGCAGCGCCACGGCGCTCGGCAACGGCGGTCTGTCGGTCACTGGCATGTCAACCCTGCAAACCACCACGGCGCTGTCCCTTGGAACCGGCATCGACCTGGGGGCGACATTGGGCGTGGACGCCGCCAATAACCTGACCCTGAGCGGCAACATCACCGGTAGCGGCGGCCTGGCCAAGGCCGGCAGCGGCGCCCTGACCCTCACCGGCGCCAACAATTTCACGGGCGGCGTCAACCTCAACGCCGGCACGCTCATCGTCGCCAGCGACACCGCGCTGGGCAGGGGCGGCCTGACCATCAGCGCCACCGGGGTCACCCTCGACAATGCGGGGACAGTCAGCCTGGGCAACAGCATCGCCCTTGGCAACAGCCAGCGATTGGCCCTGGCCGGCAGCAATGCAATGACCTTGAGCGGCGCCATCAGCGGTGACTTCAGCGGCCTGGACAAGTACGGGGCTGCGGACCTGACCCTGAGCGGCGCGAACACCTTCACGGGCGGCGTGAAACTGAACGCCGGCAAGCTGATCATCGGCGGCGACAGCGCCCTGGGCACCGGCATATTCAATGCCGCAGCCGGCACGACTCTGGATGCCAACGCGGCGCGCACCGTAGGCAATGCCATGACGCTGGGCGGCAACGTCACCGTCGCCGGGTCCAACAACCTGACGCTCAACGGTCCGATCACCGGCGCGGGCGGCCTGACCAAGAATGGCGCCGCCACCCTGACCATCGCGGGCAACAACGGTTTCCAGGGCGGCGTCGCGCTGAATGCCGGGACCCTGCTGCTCGGCAACAACAATGCCCTGGGTACGGGCGGCGCCCTGACCACCGCTGCCGGCACCACCCTCGGCGCCACCGGCACCGGCCTGACCGTGCGCAACCCGATCGGACTCAACGGCGACCTGACCATCAACGGCCCGCAAAACCTCAGCCTGAACGGCGTGATCAGCGGCAGCGGCAACCTGACCAAGAATGGCGGCAGCATTCTCCAGCTGGCCGCCGCCAATACCTTCCAGGGCAACGTCCTGCTCAATGCCGGCACGCTGTACATCGGCAGCGCCGACGCGCTGGGGCAAGGCCGCCTGATCGCCTCGGGCGGCACTATCGATTCCCTATCGGCCCCGACCGTGGCCAACGCCATCACTCTTAATGGCGCAGTGGCGGTCGGCGGCCTCAGCAACCTCACCCTGCAAGGCGTCATCGATGGCAACGGCCGCCTGACCAAGGGCGGCGCCGCCGATCTCAGCCTGACCGGCGTGAACACCTACAGCGGCGGCACCTTCCTCAACGGCGGCAGCATCACGATCGGCAACGCCGGTGCGCTCGGTTCGGGCGACCTGACCGTCGGCGGAGGCGCCAGCCTGACCGGCTCTACGCCCTTGGCGCTGGGCAACGCCATACACCTGAACGCCGGCCTGACCTTGCCGGGCAGCAGCGCGCTGACGCTCGGCGGCATGATCGACGGCATGGCCGGCCTGACCAAGACCGGTGCGGGCACCCTGACCCTGAGCGGGGCGAACACCTATGGCGGCGGGACCACCCTCAACAACGGTACGCTGATCGTCGCCTCCAACACCGCCTTGGGCACCGGCGCCTTGACTGCCGCCGGCGGCACCTCGCTGGACAGCAGCTCCGCCGTAACGCTGACCAACGGCGTAAACACCAATTTCGGCGGCCTGAACGTGCTGGGCAGCCACGACCTGACGCTCAAGGGCACGATTGCCGGCGGCGGTGGACTGACCAAGAACGGGTCGGCCACGCTGACGCTGGCGGGCGCCAACACCTACGCAGGCAACACCCAGGTCAATGCAGGCGCCTTGCTGGTTGACGGCTCGGTAAGCGGGACCGTCACTGCCAACAACGGCGGCACGCTGGGCGGCATCGGCCGCATTGCCGGCGATGTCGAAATCGCTTCGGGCGCGACCCTGTCTCCCGGCCACGGCGGTCCCGGCACCTTGACCGTGGGTGGCAATCTCACGCTGCAGGCCAATTCGGCCACCAGCTTCGAGCTGGGCCAGGCCGGTGTCGTGGGAGGCGCGAGCAATGACCTGGTGTCCGTGCGGGGCAACCTCACCTTAGGCGGAGCGTTGACCGCCAATGCGGCCTCGGCCGGCTGGTACCGCCTGTTCAACTATGACGGCAGCCTGTCGGGCAGTTTTGCGTCCACCCAGGTCAACAGCACGCAATCGGGTTTCACGCCCCGCAGCCACAGCCTGGACACCGGCACGACCGGCCAGATCAATCTGTCGGTGGTGGCCGCAGGGCAAAGCCTGCAGTTCTGGAACGGCGGGCAGACCAGCGGCAACGGCAGCATCACCGGCGGGGCCGGCACCTGGAGCTTGGCAGGCACCAACTGGACGGACAGCGCGGGCACCGCGACCCAGGGGTGGAACGGATCGGTCGCCGTATTCGGCGGCAGCGCCGGCGGCAACGTGGCCGTGGCCGGCGCCCAGTCCTTCGACACCCTGCAGTTCAGCACCGATGGCTACAACCTGACGGGCGGCAGCCTGGCGTTCTCGCCGGCCTCCGGCACGCAGGGCACCATCAACACCGACGCAGGCATCAGCGCCGCCATCGCGACGACCCTCGTCGATGGCTCGGGCACGAGCCTGCTGAAGGTCGGCGGCGGCACGCTCACGCTCTCTGGCGTGAACACCTACAGCGGAGGCACGACGGTGGCCGAGGGCACCTTGGTGGCCGCCAGCAACAACGCGCTGGGCGCAGGCGCTGTGACGGTGGACAACACGGCGGGCCGGAATGCGATCCTGCAGATCAACAGCGGCGTGACGCTGGCCAATACGGTCACGCTGACCCACGGCGGCGGACTGAACAATGCCGGCACGCTCGCGGGCAATCTGCTGATGGACACGTCCAGCGCCAACCGTGTGCAATTGCAGGCCGGCAGCCAGATCCTGGGCAATCTGAACCTGGGCGGCAACGTCGGCTCCACGCTGACGCTGGAGGCCGCCGGCAACGCGCAACAGCTGCATTCGCAGGCCGTGCGCGGCAGCACCACCTTGGCTGGCGAGCTGGTCAAGATCGGCACAGGCACCTGGGTGCTGGACCAGGACCTGACTCCCGCGGCCACCACCATCGCCAGCGGTACGCTGCAGCTGGGCAATGGCGGCACGGTGGGAAGCCTGGGGGCGGGAGGCGTGACCAACAACGGCACGCTGGCGATCGCCCGCAGCGACGCAATCACCTTGGCAAACCCGATCACCGGCAGCGGCAATCTGGTGCAACAAGGCGCTGGCACAACCACCTTGACCGGGACCAACACCTACACGGGCGGCACCACCATCAGCGCGGGCAAGCTGATCGCCTCGGCGGCCAGCCTGGGCAGCGGCGCCATCGCCAACAACGCCGCCCTGGAACTGAACCAGGCGACCGATGCCACGCTGGCCCAGGCCATCAGCGGCACGGGTAGCCTGACCAAGACGGGCGCCGGCAGCCTGACGCTGGCTGGCGTCAACACCTACTCCGGCGGCACGGTCATCAACGCGGGCAAACTGGTCGCCTCGGTGGCCAGCCTGGGCAGCGGCGCCATCGCCAACAATGCCGCCCTGGAACTGAACCAGGCGACCGACGCCACACTGGCCCAGGCCATCGGCGGCACCGGCAGCCTGATCAAGACGGGAGCCGGCAGTCTCACGCTGACTGGCGCCAACAGCCACACCGGCGGCACCGCCATCAACGCGGGCAGGCTGGTCGCCTCGGTGGCCAACCTCGGCAGCGGCGCCATCGCCAACAACGCCGTGCTGGAACTGAACCAGGCCAGCGATGCCACGCTGGCCCAGGCCATCGGCGGCACCGGCAGCCTGACCAAGACGGGCGCCGGCAGCCTGACGCTGGCTGGCGTCAACACCTATTCCGGCGGCACAGCCATCAACGCAGGAAAGCTGATCGCCTCGGTGGCCAACCTGGGCAGCGGCGCCATCGCCAACAACGCGGCCCTGGAACTGAACCAGGCGACCGATGCCACCCTGGCCCAGGCTATCGGCGGTACCGGCAGCCTGACCAAGACGGGCGCCGGCAGCCTGACGCTGGCTGGCGTCAACACCTATTCCGGCGGCACAGCCATCAACGCGGGCAAGCTGGTCGCCTCGGTGGCCAGCCTGGGTAGCGGCGCCATCGCCAACAACGCCGCCCTGGAACTGAACCAGGCCACCGATGCCACGCTGGCCCAGGCCATCAGCGGCAACGGCAGCCTGACCAAGACGGGAGCCGGCCGCTTGACGCTGACGGGCGACAGCGGCGCGTACACGGGCAGCACGGTGCTCAATGCCGGGACGCTGGCGTTGAACACTGGAGCCGCGCTGGGAGGCAAGCTGACGGTCGCCAGCGGCGCAAGCCTGAGCGGCGGCGGCGCAGTAGGCTCGCTCACGCTGGCCGGCGGCAGCATCGTCGCTCCGGGCAGCGCCGGCGCATCGGGCCACGCCTATGGCACCTTGACCGTCAACGGCGACCTGACCTTCCAGGCCGGCTCGTCGTACCAGGTCCATGCCGACCCCGGATCCAGCGCCAGCGACCGCATCGCGGTGACCGGCACGGCCTCCCTGGCTGGCGGCGTGCTGCACGTGGGACCTGAAGCGGGCTTCGATGCGGCCAGGACCTATACCATCCTGACGGCCAACGCGGTCAATGGCACGTTCAATACGGTGTCGTCGAACTACGCCTACCTCAATCCCTCGTTGAGCTATGGCGATCAACAGGTCCAGCTGCAGCTGGAGCGCAAGCAGACCACGCCCAATAAGCCGATTGCGTTTGCCGATGCCGCGACTACATCGAACCAGCGTGCGGTGGCCAATGCCCTGGACAGCCTGCCGTCGGGCAATGCCTTGCACAAGTACATCCTGACGCTGCCCGAGGGCATGCCGCCGGATGTCTTCAACAGCCTGAGCGGCGAGGCCCACGCCAGCGTGGTGTCCAGTCTGCTTGGGGGCGCCACGTCGCCGCGCACCCTGTCGATGCAGCGCCTGCGCGCGAACCTGAACGCCGGCATGAGCCCGGGTTCTCCGACGGCGCAGGCGGGCGGTCCGCTGCCGGCCTCGGCCTTGCCGTCGTCCAACGCGCAGCCCGCCTGGGCCGAGCTGGTGGGCAACTGGCAGACGCAAAAGGAAAACGGCAACGCCGCGCAAGTGCGCCAGCACACGGGCGGCCTCTTCATCGGCGCGGATCATGAGGTGGGCCGCAGCGGTTGGCGCCTGGGCGCCGCGGTCGGCTATACCGACAGCAAGATCAACGTCGATGACCGGTCCTCGCAGGCCGATGTGTCCGGCTACAGCGCCACGCTGTACGGCGGAAAATCGTTTGAGGTGGGCGCGGGCAAGCTGAACTTCCTGGCGGGCGCTGCCTACACCTGGCATGACGTCAGCACCAAGCGCTATGCCACCGTGGCGAGCGGGCAGGAGAAGTTGACGGCCGACTACGGCGCCAACACGACTCAGCTCTTTACGGAATTGGGTTACTCGATGGCGTTGACCGACAGCACCCGTATCGAGCCTTTCGTGGGCGTTGCCTGGAGCGATCTGCGCACGCGCGGCTTCTCGGAGTCGGGCGGTTCGGCGGCCTTGAATGGCCAAGGCAGCAGCGACAAGCAGACCAGCAGCACGCTGGGCTTGCGCACGCAGACCGACTTCAACGTCGGCCGTTCCGAAGCGCGCCTGCATGCCATGGCGGGCTGGCGCCACGCCTTTGGCGGCCTGACGCCGCAGACGACGATGGCCTTCGAAGGCAGCCAGGCGTTCACGGTGGCCGGCACGCCGATTGCGCGCAACTCCGCCCTGGCGGAACTGGGCGCGGAAGTCGCGGTGTCGCGCGACACGACGATGGCATTGACCTACAACGGTCAGTACGGCGGCGGCAACCGCGAGCATGCCGGGTCACTCAACGTGCGCTGGCGGTACTGACGGACGCATGGCGCGTGGTCAGCTCCCCGACCTCACTCCAGCGATAACGGAATGATCCCGCGCCACATCAGCCCTCCCTGCCAGCGCTTCACGCATGCCTAGGTGTCGCAGGTCTGCGTGAAGCCCGCCTGCTTGGTCTTGACGGTGCTAACAAAGGCGGGCGCGGGCGCAGCGTGGCTGAAACGACTCAGCGTACCAAGCTCCCCGCCCCTGGTTGCCACAGCTGGGTCGTAGGCAAGGCAAAATGATGCTCCAAGGAGCCCCAATCTTGAATACGACCTCTTTACTGGCCACTGACCTGGACAGCACCAGGATAGACGAACTGGCCGCGCTGCTGGCCATCGCAAGGGAAGGTTCTTTCGTTGCGGCGGGCCGGAGTTTGCTTCGTCACCCCACGATAGTGTCTCGCCGGATAGCCGCGCTCGAGGCTCGATTGGGTGTCAGGCTGATCGAGAGGACCACTCGCCAAGTGAAGCTGACGGCAGCCGGCGAGCGCCTTGCGGAGCAGGTGCGCTCCGCAAGCGGAGCAATAGTCGAGGCCGAACACGAAGCCAGCGCAGACGCGGCCGAACTGCGTGGGCGATTGAAACTTGCGTTCCCGTCGGCCCTGGGGCGCCAATGGTTGGCACCGCTGCTGCCAGACTTCATGAAGCGCCATCCCGCGCTTCAGATCGAGGTCGACTACAGCGAACGGTACATCGACCTGGTTGCTGAGGGATTTGATGCAGCTGTCCGTGTGGGTATTCTGAATGACAGCCGGCTCGTGGCCAAGAAGCTGTGCGGACACCGCCGAGTGTTGGGCGCCTCCCCTGACTACCTGAAACGGTTCGGCGAACCGCGGGAGCCGCGGGATCTGGCAGAACACAACTGCATCTGCTTGCCATCGTTCGCATCCTTTCCGAATTGGAAGCTGAAACGAGGAAGCCGCGAGGAGACCATCCTGGCCCAAGGCTCCCTTTTGTCGAATGACAGCCTTGCGCTGCTCGAGGCCGCGCGCCAAGGCATTGGGATCCTCGGAGGCGGAGAGTGGCTAATGGCTCGAGATTTTGCTCAAGGCGTTCTCGTGCCCGTTCTCCCGGGGTGGACCTTTGATGCGAATGGGGGGGTGTATCTCGTCAGGCCGTCAATCCGCCACGCGCCTGCGCGCGTGCAGGCATTTGCAGTCTGGATCACCGGTCAATTTTCTGAAAATGCGCCTTGGCTGCGCGCCACCCACCACAAACGCCAGAAGAACTGATGGCCCTGCGACACTGATCCGAATCAAGGCCTGCACGCCCATGCCAGTCAGTCCGAAGGGACCGGCCGCCGGGGCTGTCAATGGAAACAGCTCATCCGGCCAGCGGCGAGCAACGACTCAATCGCTGCTTCCATCAAACTCTCAATACCACCGGTCCATTGGAACTGCCGTTCTCCAATGCTGCATGTGCTTGAGCGACATCTTCCAAAGCGAACCTCTTCCAGATGTTGGCGGGAAGAATCCCCTCTGAGAATGCCGCGTACACGTCGGCGACGCGGTCGCGATACTCCTGCAGGTCGGTCGCGTGAGCCGTAATTGAAGGCCGCGTCAGAAACAGGGATCCCTTCGCGTTAAGCGTGCCGACTGACACCGGGTCTGGCACACCGCTGGATGCGCCAATCGACACCATCATTCCGCGAGCATGCAGACTGTCGATCGAAGCCGAGAATGTGGCCTTGCCAACGCCGTCGTACACGACATCCGCCTTGCGTCCCTTTGTGATGCGCTGGACCTCGGCCGGCACATCGCACTTGCCCCACACAAGAATCTCGTCGCAGCCACGAGAACGAGCGGCTTCGACGCTGGCTTCCTTGGACACCACTCCGATAACCGTTGCACCGAGATGCTTCGCCCAAGGCGCCATCAACTGTCCAAGGGCGCCAGCCACGCCGTACAAAAGAACAGTGGTCCCCGGCCCGACAGGAAAGGTGCTCTTCAACAGATATTGCGCCGTGATGCCCTTGAAAGTAATGGCGGCCGCCGTTTCACAGTCAATCGAATCGGGTAGACGGATCAATCGTTCGGACGGGTACGCCCGCGCCGTCGCATACGCGCCGATAGGCCCTAACGCGTAGGCGACGCGGTCGCCGACCGCAACTTGCGATACCGCGCGGCCGACGGCGGCCACCCGACCTGCCGCTTCCAGGCCGAGACCGGATGGAGTGGGTATGGGCACCGCGCCAGAGCGCTGCATCGCATCAAGGAAGTTGATGCCTATGGCCTCTTGCACAATCCACGCCTCATTTGGGGCAAGGCTGTCGACCATGATTTGTTTCGGTTCCAGCACCTGCGGGCCGCCGGGAGCGGCAATGCGGATCGCGGCTGCGGTTAGGGCTGATGCCATGGGCCTCTCCTGTTGAAAAATCAGGCTTCCATGGTCTGCCGATCGGCTTGCTCCGGCAATCGGGCCGGGTGAACGACACTGCTTCACTGAACGAAGCAATTACAGGACTGAAAGGGCGCGCGTTTGCCGGCATGCCTTGCATGCGTGCTTCAAGCGTTTTACCGCTGCCGCGCAGGCCGGTGCATGCCCCCTTCACAATCCTTGACTGTTGATCCCTGGCGATACATTGCGACACATCGTAATATTTTCAAACACACAGTGTGTCGCCTGTACCGGCGCCGGATGCAAGACAACGGTGGCGCATAGGCCAGGCGGGCTTCCTTGAATCGGCAAATCGTCTCAACGCCCCGCCGCCCCCATTTCCATGCACTCGCCCGTTTATGCCCGCAACCCTGCTTGAATGGTCCGTACCCGCGGCGATCCTGTTGTGCGCCATCGGACTGTGCGCCGCACGCTTCGCCGGCTTCAATACATTGCGTTGGGGCTACGCCCTGGGCAGCCTGGGCATTGGCTACGGCATCATGCTCGTGCAGGCCAGCGAGCTATCGCCCTACAAACAAGCCGTCGAGGATGCTTTCATTCTGGGCGGCGTCATTCTGGCCTGCCGCGCACTGCTGAGCCGTCGCCGCAAACAGCTCTCTTGCTACATCGATGTGGCGATCCTGCTGGCCTCGACGGCAATGGTCATCGTCTCGGTCGCCCTGTTCGCCAGCGCAAAACTGGAGACGTTTTTCGTCCAGGCCTGCTGCGCGCTCGTAGTCTGGCGGGCCACGCTCTCCTTCGCAAGACAGGTCGCAACTACGTCGGACAAGGTGCTCACCGCCGCGTTCCTCTTCATCGCGCTGGTATTGACGGGTCAATGCCTCTTGTATGTTGCCGCCCCGACGCCTCATCTTGCAATGGGGGAATGGAGAACCTCCGTCTGGGGAACCCTGATCCAATACACCGGGCTGCTCGGAAGCATTGTTCTGACCTTCGCGGTATTCATAGCGACGAGCTACGACGCCATAGAGAAATACCGCCACCAGGCTCATACCGACGCGTTGACGGGCCTTCTGAACAGGCAGGGTCTCGATAGTCTTCTCGCCTCCGCTTCCAGGCGTCTCATTTCGGATACGACGGCGCCGATCGGAGTGATCATGGCCGACATCGACAATTTCAAACGTATCAACGATGTCTTCGGCCATGTGTTTGGCGACATGGTGCTGACACGATTTGGCGCCCTGCTCCGGTCGGAAGCAGACACGCGCCTTCGCGCTGCCCGCCTGGGAGGAGAAGAGTTCCTGCTGCTGCTGCCCGGAGCCAATCTGGAGAGCGCGACGGCAATCGCCGAAAAGATCCGCGCGGATTTCGTGGCGCAGCGCTGGGCCCCGCACGCTCCCAATTCGCGTTTCACGGCCAGCATGGGCGTGACCCTGCTACAAGCGGGCGAACCTTTCGCCAGCACGCTCAAGCGCGCAGACGATTTGCTCTACGCAGCGAAGCGGCGAGGACGGAACTGCACGGTTTCGGGTATAGCGCCAGGCAACACGGTGCATGACCTCTCCAAGTTTGCCGACAAGGCGGGCAAACAAGAATGTTGCGCATAGATCTGGAGTCCGCGACGCTGTCCACAGTGCGCACGATTGGCGAAGCTGGCGGCGTGAACCGCATGAACAGGTCTTCAGGAGCGGCGCGCCCAAGGGTCCGACGCTGACTTTGTTTGGGATCGCGTTGCCGCGGGCCGGCAAGCAAGGGCCGGAGTAACGGGCCGGAGTAACGGGTCGGAGTAACGGGTCGGAGTAACGGGTCGAAGAGACGAAGAGAAGGGTTTGCAGGGCGCCCGAGATCGTTTATTGTTTCATTGAACAAAATATCTTCTATTCAATGAAATAAAACTCATGACTCTCGTACCCGAACAAGCGCTGGTCGCCCATCTTGGCCATTTGCAGCGGCGGCCCCTTTCGACCGCCACGCGCGACCGTCTGGCGCAGGCCTTGCTGGACTGGTTCACGGCCGGCTGGTCGGCAGCGGGCACGGCGGGCGCGGAGTGCTATCGCCGCGCCGCGCGCGACTGCCACCCGGGCGCGGGCGACGTCCCCGTCTTTGGCGGCGCCGGCATGAATGCTAACGGCGCCGCCTTCGCCAATGCGGCCATTGCCCACATCCGGGAAATCGACGACGCGCACCGTGCCGCCATGCTGCATCCCGGGGTCGTGTCCGTCACGCCCGCGCTGGCTCTGGCGGCTGATGGCAGCATGACGCAGCGCCGGACAGCGGACGCCATCATCGCCGGGTACGAAGTGTCGCTGCGCCTGGGCGAAGCCCTGGGCACGCGCCACGCCGCCGGCTTTCATGCGACCGCCACCGCAGGCGCAGTCGGAGCGGCGGCCGCCACAGCCACCGCCCTGGGCCTGTCGCCCCAAGCCCTGCATCACGCGCTGGGCGTCGGGGCTACGCAAGCGGCTGGCCTGTGGCAGTTGGTGGACGATGACGCGCACGAAGCGAAATCCCTGCATCCCGCCTTCGCCGTGCGCAACGGCATGGCCGCTGCCTACGCGGCGCGCGCAGGCCTGCCGGGCGCGCAACGCTTCGCGACGGGCTCTCGCGGCCTGTATCGACTGCTGGACGGCGACGGCCCCCTGCAGGCCCTGGATGGCGATCTGGATGCACCCGAGCGCCTGAACACGGCCACCATCAAGGCGTGGCCATGCTGCGCGCAACTGTTCACGCCGCTGGATGCCGCGCGACAGTTGCTGGACGAGCATGCGCCCCGGGCCGAGGACATCGAATCCGTGGACGTGGAGATCTTCACGCACGCCCTGAAGATAGCCGGCGTCGACTGGCCCGCCAAGCCGGCGGAAACCTGCTTTTCCCTGCGCTATGTGGTGGCGTGCCTGCTGATGACGGGCAAGCTGGGCATAGAAGACATGGAGTCGCCTGACTTGCAGGCGCCCGGCCTCCTGTCCCTGGCGCGGCGCATCCGCGTGCGCACCAGCGATGCGTTCCAGGCGGAGTTTCCGCGCCTGCGCCCGTGCCGCGTCACGCTGACGCTCAAGGATGGCCGACAGTTGAGCGCGCTGAGAAAACTGCGGCGCGGCGATCCGGAAGACCCCTACACCTGGCAGGCGCTGCAAGCGCGCATGCGCGCCTTTGCTCCCGCCATGGACGATGCCTCGGCGGCCGCCATCTCGACCTGGTGCGAACGCTTCACGGACCCCGGCCAGGACGACAGCATCTGTCTGCCGCCCCCCGGCCTGTTTGCCCCTGCGATGCGCGCCTAGCGGCCTGCCGCCACGGCGCGGCACAGCTGGCGCGCCGCGGGCTCAGGCGTCGGCGCCGGGATTCCAGCCGGCGGGCGCGCTCGTGCGAAAGCCCTGCTGCGCCAGTTCATGGCGCACGATCTCCACGGCCTTGAGCTGCGCGGCTTCGTCGTGGCGCGAGGCCAGGCCCAGCACGACCAGCGCGCCCACGAACGCGTCGTCTGCGTCAAACACCGGCACAGCCACCGACGCCATTTCGGCGACCCGCTCGGCTCGGGTCATGGCATAGCCATTTTCGTGGATGCTGCGCGCCAGCGGCGTGGCGCCGCCCGTGAAGGCGCGCAGCACATGCGCAGACGACCCGCCGTCTTTCAGGCTGATGCGCTTGCCGACTTCCACGTGATGGCGCACTTCGCGAGAGGTGTTCTCGCGGTACAGGCAGATGCGGTCTTCGCCGCTGCGCACGTACAGGGCAACGGTTTCGCCCGTCTGTTCCATGATGTTGCGCAGCACCGGCTGCAAGCGCGATCCCAGGTCGAACGTGTCGCGATAGAGCATGCCCATGTGCAACAGCGCGGGTCCCAGCGCATAGGTACTGCTGTCGTAGCGATGAATCATGCGCGCCTTGATGAACACGCCCAGCAGGCGCAGCAAGGTGGCCTTGTCCAGCCCGGTGCGTTCGGCCAGGTCGCGCAGCGACAGGCGCAGATTGTCTTCGCTGAAACACTCCAGCACACAGATGCCGCGCTCGAGCACGCCGACGGGCGGCTTAGGGGAATTCTCGCTTGACACGGTTTACGATGCTTCCTATAGTTTTGTTCAATAAAACGTATTTTAACCAATGAAACCTAAGGCGGCTACCGGACCAGGGCCCCGCCTTCATTTCATCCAGGAGACCCGCGCGTGCCAGGGCGCCACACCCCGGCTGCGCGAACCGTAGCATTATGCCCAATCAGGTTGACGCACTCTTCCCCGCGCTGGGCGCCATCGTCGGCCCCGCCCACGTCTTGACCCAAGCGCCGGACACGGCGCGCTACGTGACGGACTGGCGCCGCAATTTTCCTGGCGCGGCGCGCGCCGTAGTCCGACCGGGCAGCACCCAAGAAGTGGCCCGAGTGGTCGCGCTGTGCTCCGCCCAGGGCGTGGCGATCGTGCCCCAGGGCGGCAACACCGGGCTGGTCGGCGGATCCACGCCCGATGCCTCCGGCCGCGAAGTGGTATTGAGCCTGGACCGCATGACGGCCGTGCGCAGGGTAGACGCGCTGGACAACAGCATGACGCTGGAAGCCGGCTGCACGGTACTTGCCGCGCAGCAGGCAGCGGCCGGCGCCGGCCGTCTGTTCGCGCTGTCGCTGGCGTCCGAAGGCAGCGCCACGGTAGGTGGCGTGATCTCAACCAATGCGGGCGGCGAACAGGTGCTGCGCTACGGCAACACGCGCGATCTGACTCTCGGCCTGGAAGTGGTGCTGGCTGATGGCAGCGTGCTGGAACAACTGGGCACGCTGCGCAAGGACAACACCGGCTACGACCTGAAGCAATGGTTCATCGGCGCCGAAGGCACGCTGGGCGTGGTCACCGCCGCGTCCTTCAAGCTGTATGCGCCGCCTCGCAAGGTAATGACGGCATGGGTCGGGGTGCCAACGCCGCAAGCGGCGGTGGAACTGCTGGCCCGCCTGGCCGACGCGGTGGGCGAACGCGTGACAGCCTTTGAGCTGATCGGACGCGAAACGCTGACCCAGGTGCTTGCGCATCCGCTGGACGGCATGCGCGATCCGCTGGCTGGCGCCTGTCCGTGGATGGTGCTGTTCGATGTCTCCGAGACCTCGGCGCTGATGGATCCCGAGCAGGCGGTTCACGGCGTGCTGGAAGCGGCGATGGAAGATGGCAGCGTGAGCGACGCCGTCATCGCGGCATCCCACCGTCAGGCCCACGAACTGTGGGCACTGCGCGAGCATGTGCCCGAAGCGCAGCGGTTGCACGGCCCGTCCATCAAACACGACATTTCGGTGGCCGTGTCGCGCATTCCGGAGTTCATCGCTCTGGCTGGCAAGCGGCTGCAAGCGCTGATGCCCGGCATCCGCAATGTCTGTTTCGGCCACGTGGGCGACGGCAACCTGCACTACAACCAGAGCAAGCCGCCCGGCATGGACGACGCCGACTTCCTGGCCCGCCAGGATGCGGTGCACGACATCGTGCATGAGGTCGCCGCCTCGCTGGGCGGCTCCATTTCCGCCGAGCACGGCATCGGCCGGCTCAAGCAGCAAGCATTCCTGCAATTCAAATCCGCAGTCTCCGTCGAGGCCATGCAGCGCATCAAGCAGGCGCTGGATCCTCGGTGCACGTTCAATCCCGGACGCCTGTTGCCGCGCCCGACCCGCCAGCCTTCCTAATCACCAGGATCTCACGTCATGTCCGTCTCCGTTTTCGATATGCAGTCGCTCCAGCACCTGTGGAGCACCGACGAACTACGCGGCATTTTCTCTGAAGAGAACCGCATCCAGAAGTGGCTGGACTTCGAGGCCGCGCTGGCCGACGCCCAGGCCGAGCTGGACATCATTCCCGCTGCCGCCGCCAAGGAAATCCGCGCCCAGGCCAAGGTATCGAACATAGACATCGGCCAGATGTCGGCCGAGATCCGCCGCATCAAGCATTCGCTGGTGCCGGCGCTCAAGCAGCTTCAGGCGCGTTGCGGCCCGGAACACGGAGAATGGGTGCACTACGGTGCGACCACGCAAGACGTGGTGGATACCGGCGTGGCCTTGCAGCTAAAAGAGGTGCACGCCGTGATCCTGCGCGATGTCAGCGCCGTGGGACAGGAACTGGCGCGGTTGGCGCAAGCGCATCGTGACACTCCGATGGCGGGACGCACGCATGGCGTGCAAGCGCTGCCGATCACGTTCGGCCATAAATGCGCAGTATGGCTGGATGAGATTTCCCGCCATCACGAGCGCCTGAAGGAATGCGAAGCGCGCGTGCTGGTCGGCATGCTGGCCGGAGCCGTGGGCAGTCAGGCGTCGCTGGGAGAACAGGCCGAAGAGGTCGAGCGCCGCACGCTGGCCAAGCTGGGGCTGGCCGCGCCCGCCATCAGCTGGGCGCCGGCGCGCGACCGCTACACCGAATACGCCTTGGTACTGGCCATGCTGGGCGCCACCTTGTCCAAGATCGGCAACGAGCTTTTCAACATGCAGAGGAATGAATTCGGCGAAGTCGAAGAAGCATTCTCGACGGGCAAGCTGGGCTCGTCCACCATGCCGCACAAGCGCAACCCGACGTCCGCCGAGAATCTGGCGGGCCTGTGCCGCCCGCTGCGCGCCAACGCGGCGCTGATGCTTGAAGGCATGGTGCAGGAAGGCGAGCGCGACGGCATCGCCTGGAAGATCGAATGGAAGGCCCTGCCCGAATGCTGCCTGATCGCGGGCGCCATGCTGTTCCAGGCCAAGAACCTGCTGGCCGGGCTGCGCGTGGACGCGGACGCCATGGCGCTGAATCTGGATCGCATGCGCGGCTACCTGCTGTCCGAACATGTGATGCTGGAGCTGTCCGGACGCGTGGGCAAGCAGACTGCCCACGAATGGATCTATGAAGCGTCCATGCATGGCATCACGAACAAGCTCGATTTCGCGCAGGCCTTGCGCCTGCATAAAGACCTGGCGGCGCAGCTGGGAGAAGAAGAGATCCTGCGGCTGACCGATACGGCAAGCTACCTGGGGCAATGCGCCGCGTCGGTAGACAGAGTTGTGGCACGGCAACAAGCCGGTTGGCTTGGCGCCTGAGAAGTTCCCTGAAAAAAACACAACAGGAGACAAACGCAATGGGCAATTTTTCCGCAGGCCGGCTCGTCCGGCGATTCGGCGCACGCGCCGCGGTGGCAACGGGGCTGGGCCTGGCCGCCTTGGCTGGCGGCGTGGCGCAGGCTGCGTTCCCCGAGCGCCCCATCACGCTGGTGGTGGGCTTTCCCCCGGGCGGCGGCGGCGATCTGTATGGACGCCTGATCGCAACCGCCCTGGGCAAAGAGATCGGCCAGACCGTCATCGTTGAAAACCGGCCGGGCGCGGGCGGCAATATCGCCGCCGGGCTCGTCGCCAAGGCGCCTCCCGACGGCTACACGATCCTGCTGGCCATGAGCGGCAACCTGGCGGTGTCGCCCGCCTTGAAACCCAAGACTCTGCCGTACAAGGTGCCGGAGGACTTCGCGCCTATCGGCCTGATCCTGGAAGCGCCGCACGGCCTGTTCGTTGCCACGCAGTCGCGCTTTAAGACGGCCCAGGAAGTGCTTCAGACCGCCAAGGAAAAGGAGTTGACCTTCGCGTCCACCGGCACGGGCGGCGCCGCCCACATTGGCATGGAAACCATCAAGGAACTGGGCCACCTGAAGCTGCTGCACGTGCCGTACAAAGGGTCTGGCCCGGCCATCACCGACATGATGGGCGGTCAGATCGATATGTTCTTCGCCACCGCGTCGCCCTTGGTGCCGCAGGTGCAGCAAGACCAGTTGCGCGTGCTTGCCCTGACCGGCAGCAAGCGCAGCCCGATCCTGCCGGACGTGCCCACCTTCAAGGAGCTGGGCATCGACATGACGATGACGCAGTGGTACGGCCTGGCCGCGCCGGCGGGCACGCCGCCCGCCGTGGTCAAGACCCTGTCCGACAACCTGTCGCGCGCCTTGAAGGAGCCGTCGGTGCAGAACGCCATCCGCAAGGACGCCGCCATGGAACACGATTTGCCGATGGACCAGTTCAAGCAGTACATCGTCGACGACATCGCCAATTACCGCAAAGCCGCCACCCCCGCCCTGCTCAAGCAGATAGGGCAATAGCCTCGCACCGCCCGCCATCGAATCAGGAGATCGCCGAATGCCGCAGCACACCACCCACCCGCTGGCCAAGCGCCACGCCTGAAAGGGAGCCCTACATGTACGCCACCTTGATCAGCGCGAGCGACCTGCACCGCCTGTTGACGCAACCGCGACGCGACGACGTCGTGGTACTGGATTGCGGCTTTGACCTGACCGACGCGCAAGCGGGACGGCGCCACCATGACGCCGGCCATATCCCAAGCGCGGCCTACGTGCATCTGGACGACACGTTGAGCGGCGTCAAGAGCGGCGCCAACGGCCGCCACCCCTTGCCCGACCGCGCCGGTTTCGCGCGCTCGATGGCGGTGCTGGGCGTCGGCCGCCAGACGCAGGTGGTTGCCTATGACAATGCGGGCGGCATGTTTGCCGCGCGCCTGTGGTGGCTGCTGCGCTGGATCGGACATGAGGCCGTGGCGGTGCTGGACGGCGGCCAAGGCGCGTGGACCACCGCAGGCTATCCGCTGACCTCCGACCCCGCCTTGCAGCGCCCGGCCGGCGACCTGCCGGTTCGCGACAGCCTGCAGCGCACGCTGGACTATGCGCAGCTGCGACAGGCCCTCGAAACAGGCGATTGCCTGGTGCTGGATGCGCGCTCGCCCGACCGCTATCGCGGTGAAAACGAAACGCTGGACCGGATGGGCGGTCATATCCCCGGCGCTCGCAACCGGTTCTTTCGCGACAACCTGGGACCCGACGGGCGCTTTCTGGCGCCTGCCCGACTGCGCGAGGCATTCGCGTCCCACTTGAACGGCCGCGCGCCGGCCGATGTCGTCAACCAATGCGGTTCCGGGGTGACGGCATGCCACAATTTGCTGGCCATGGAGGTCGCAGGATTGAAGGAAGCGGCCCTGTACCCCGGCTCGTGGAGCGAATGGAGCGCCCAACCTGGCGCCCCGGTCGCCACCGGCCCCAATGCGTAAACCGTGATGAACGCCCCCACCACTTCGCCCGACCGTCCCGACACCCCCTCCAAACCGCATAGCGCGCACTGGGGAGTTTTTTCCGCCGCCTGGAAAGATGGCGTGTTGAACGTGCAACCGCACCCCCGCGACCCCGACCCCAATCCGCTCATCCAGAACTTCACCAACGCGCTGGACCACCCCGTGCGCGTTACCGCGCCGATGGTGCGGCGCGGCTGGCTGGAACGGGGGCCGGGGCCGGACGCCAGCCGGGAACGCGACGGCTATGTGCAAGTCGGCTGGGACGAAGCGCTGGACCTGCTTGCCGCGGAGCTGCAACGCGTCAAGAACGCGCATGGCGCACAAGCCGTGTTCGGCGGCTCATATGGCTGGTCCAGTGCGGGCCGCTTCCATCACGCGCAAAGCCAGGTGCATCGATTCCTGAACACCGCGCTGGGCGGCTACGTGCGATCGGTCAACAGCTACAGCGCGGGCGCATCGGCCGTGATCCTGCCTCATGTCCTGGGCAGCATGGACGATGTGGCCCGGCGCAACGTCACCTGGGAGCAGATCGTTGCCCACACGGACGTGGTGTTGGCCTTTGGCGGCATGGCGCTGAAGAATTCGCGCGTGGCCAGCGGCGGGATCAGCCGCCACATCGAGCGTGAATCGATGCGCCAGGCGGCGGCGCGCGGCTGCCGCTTTATCAACATCAGCCCCTTGGCCAGCGACTTTCCCCTGGATGCCCATGCCGAGTGGGTGCAGGCTGTGCCCGGCACAGACGTTGCGCTGATGCTGGCGCTGGTGCATGAGCTGGTCATCAACGACTGGCACGACAAGGCATTCCTGGCCGAGTTCTGCGAGGGCTGGGATGAGTTCGAAGCATACCTGCTGGGCCGTGTCGACGGGCATGCAAAGAATGCGGGCTGGGCCTCGGCGCTTTGCGGCCTGCCCGCCTCAAAGATTGTCGAGATGGCGCGCAGGCTGCCCGGCAAACGCGTGCTGGTGACGGTGGCCCATTCGTTGCAGCGCGCCGAACATGGCGAACAGCCCGTTTGGATGGCCGCCGTGCTGGCGGCGGCGCTGGGCCAACTGGGCTTGCCCGGCGGCGGCTACGCCTACGCGCTGGGCACCTTGGCCCATTATGGCAAGCGCAGCAATGCGGTGCCCGTGGCCTCGTTGCCGCAGGGCGTGAACGGGGTCAAGGACTTCATCCCAGTCGCGCGCATTGCCGACATGCTGCTGCATCCCGGCCAGCCCTTTGACTACAACGGCAAGCGCATGCGGTATCCGCATATCCGGCTGGCATACTGGGCAGGTGGCAATCCATTTCATCATCACCAGGACCTGAAGCGCCTGACACAGGCCTTCGCCACGCTGGACACTTTCGTCGTCCATGAAATCGGCTGGACGGCCACCGCGCGCCATGCCGACATCGTGCTGCCCTGCACGATGACACTGGAGCGCGAGGACATCGGCGGCGCGCCCACGGATCCGCTGCTGGTGGCGATGCACCGCATTGCCGCGCCCAATGGGCAGGCGCGCGACGACTACGATATCTTCGCCGACCTGTCCGAGCGCCTGGGCGCGCGCGCGGCCTTCACCGAAGGCCGCAACAGCGGCGAATGGCTGCGCCATCTTTACGAGAAGACGCGCGCCGCCCTGCAGGAGAAAGGCCTGGACGCGCCCAGCTTCGACGCCTTCTGGGAACGCGGAGAACTGGTCTTGCCGCAACAAGACGACGACGGCGGCATCCTGCGCGCGTTTCGCAACGACCCGGCCGGCAAGCCCCTGCCCACCCCCTCCGGCAAGGTGCAGATCAGTTCGGAAACGATCGCCGGCTTCGGCTATGCGGATTGCCCCGGCCACCCTGCATGGCTGCCTCCCCGATATGCGCCCACGGCAAGACACCCCCTGTACCTGGTGGCCAACCAGCCGGCCACGCGTCTGCACAGCCAGTTCGACTTCGGCGCGCACAGCGTGTCACAAAAGCGGCAAGGACGCGAGGTATGCACGCTGCACCCGCAGGATGCCGCCGCGCGCGGAATCGCCGAGGGCGATATCGTGCGGCTGTTCAACGAACGCGGCGCCTGCCTGGCAAGCGCCGCCCTCAGCACCGGCATCATGCAAGGCGTGGCGCAACTGCCCACCGGCGCCTGGTACGACCCGGTGCACGACGCCGACGGCAACGTCACGCTGTGCGGCCACGGCAACCCCAACATCCTGACGCGCGATGTCGGCACATCCTCGTTGGCGCAAGGATGCAGCGGGCAACTGACGACCATACAGATCGAACGCCATGACGGCGTCTTGCCGGCGATCCGGACGTTCGAGGCGCCGCAGCCCCTGCGCATTTCGACATAGCAAAGGCGCTCGACGCCTTGGGGTTTCCCGCGGCAATGAACCCGCAAGGCATGGCGGCATGCGCGACGGCGCGCGCTTGCCGCCGTGGTCTCAGGGCCGGCGTGCGTAACCGGCTGCCAGCGCGAGCTCGACCCGTTCGGCGTATCGCTGCATGATGGCCGCCAGCGCCGCGAGATTCTTGGACTTCAAGCGCTGCAACGGCCCCGTTACGCCCAGGCTGTAGATCACGCCCAGGTGCGGCAGATTTACCGGCACGCCTAGCGCCGCCAGGCCCTCGTCGATTTCCCCGATGCAAGTTGCATAGCCTTGCCGGCGGACCTGGGCGTACTCCTCCCTGATGCGGCCACTGTCCACACACGTATGCGCGGTAAGGCGCGGCAGCGGCTCGGCCAGCGCGGCATCGATGACCGCGGGCGCCTGGAACGCAAGAATCGCTTTGGCCGATGCGGCGGCATGCGGCGCCATGCCCTTGCCGGGCAGCACGAATCCGCGCCAGGGCGTATCGGGCGCTTCCATCAGCACGGACGACACCTGGTGGCCGCTATGCAGCTTCGCCAGGTAGCAGGTTTCGTCGGTCTCGGCCGCCAGGTCCGCCAGGTGCGGACGCACTGCCGCGCCGATCCATTCGGTGTCCGCGCTGGCGTATGCCAGCCGCTTCACTCGCGCGCCCAGCACATAAGTGCTTGCGGCCAGATCCACCAACTGCGAGTCCTGCATGGTGCCCAACAGACGATGCGCACTGGTCTTGGGCAGCGCCAGCATGCGCGCGATTTCCGTGAGGGCAAGGCCATCGGGAAAGGAGGCGAGCAGTTCGAGGATGCGGGTGTAGCGCTCTAGCGGGGGGAGTTTGGAATCTTGGCTCATAGGCGCTCCTTGGACGCGGATTGTAGGGCGGCCGAACGCCCATGCCGGGAAAACCCGGTCTTGCTGCCCAGGCCGGCTATTTTTTATTATACCGAAAAAAGGAACGTTGTACCGATTTTCGGAACGACGACTCAGCCATAAAGGCTGAGCGACCAAAACCCTGGGGAAAGCCGCCCCGCCTTCAACGTTGATCGTTACAGGAGCGCAGCACATGTCCGTCAAAAACATCCTCACCTTCGCCCGCCGCGTAATACCGGCCATCGCCCTGGCTGGCCTTGCCAGCGCGGCCAGCGCCCAGAACGTGGTCGTAGGCGCCACCGTGCCCCTCACCGGCCCCTTGTCGCTGACCGGCAAGCAGTACTTCAACTCTCTCAAGCTGGCCGAGGACGACATCAACAAGGCGGGCGGCCTGCAAGGAAAGCCGGTCAAGTTCGTTTTCGAGGATGCCCAGGCTTCCAATGGCACCGCTGTGAACGCCTATGTGAAGCTGGCGCAGGAGAACAAGCCCGCCTTCACCTTTCTCACCAGCTACAGCACCCAGAACATGGCCGTCGCGCCGGAAGTGGCAAAGGCCGGCATTCCCGCGATGTACGCCGGCGGCGCCGACGCGGTCGCGGATCTGCGCAATCCCTGGATGTTCCGCATCCGCCCGCAAGACAGCACGGCAGCCATCGCCATGGCGCGATTCGTCAAGGACGAGCTCAAGCTGTCCAAGCCCGGCATCCTCTACATCCAGAACGATTTCGGCCAGGGTGGCGCCAACGCGGCTGCGGCCTTCCTGAAGGACCAGGGCATCACGCCCGTCGGCACGGAAGCCTATGGCCAGAACGACAAGGACATGTCGGCGCAGATCCTCAGCCTGAAGAACAAGGGCGCCGACGTCATCCTGGCTTTCGTCTACCCCCAGGACGGCGCGATGGTGCTGCGCCAGATCAAGATGCTCGGCCTGAAGCAGCCCGTGGTGGCCTCGTCGGCCGCCTTTGTCCCCGCGGCGATGCAACTGCTGTCGGCATCCGACCTGGACAACGTCTGGGGCGTGATCGACACCTACCTGCCCGCGACGGACAAAGGCAAGAATTACGCCGAACGCTTCAAGCAGCGCTTCTCGATGGACGCCGATCCCTACGGCGCCGCTTACTACGACGGCGCCATGCTGATGGCCCAGGCCATCAATGCCGTCGGCGCCGATCCGCAAAAGCTCCAGGCCTATCTCAAGGACCTCAAAGGCTACCAGGGCGTTTCGCACGTCTACAGCTTCGATGCCAAAGGCAACGGCGTGCACGATGTCGCCATCGTGAAGTTCGCCAAGGGCGGCAAGGACATGCAGTTCATCAGCACCATCAAGGTCGACTGAGCATGACGCGCGCCACAAGGGGAATTCCATGCAGGAAATGATCCAACTGCTGGTCAACGGCGTCGCGCTCGGCAGCGTCTACGCCCTGGCCGCGCTGGGCTTCGTCATCGTGTATTCGGCCACCAGCGTGGTGAACTTCGCCGCCGGCCAGTTCGTCATGCTGGGCACCTTCTTCGGGGTCAGCACCATCATCCAGGCGCAATGGCCCGCGGCCCTGGCTTATCCGGCCGCGATCGCGATGATGGCGGCCTTCGGCCTGCTCTTCTATGCCCTGGTTCACCTGCCGCTGCAGAACCGACCAGTCGTGACGGTCATCATCGGCACGGTCGCCGCCGGCATCGCCATGCAGAACGGCGCCCTGCTGGTCTGGGACGCCTGGCCCTTCCGCATGCCCTCGCCTTTCGGCGACGGCACGGTCAGCCTGGCCGGCGGCGTCATCACGGTGCATGCCCTGGCCACCATCGTCATCACGCTGCTACTGATCGCCGGACTCTACGCGCTGCTGCACCGCACCTCCATCGGCCGTTCGATGCGGGCGGTGGCGCAGGACGTCGAAACCGCCAGGCTGATGGGCTTGCCGGTGCGCCTGCTGCTGGGATTTGCCTGGCTGCTGGCTGCCGTCTTCGCGGGCTTTGCCGGCCTGCTGGTGGGACCCATGTGGTTCGCCGACGTCAACATGGGCGATGCCGTCGCGCTCAAGGCTTTCGCCGCCACCATCATCGGCGGATTCGGCAGCGTGCCCGGTGCAATCGCGGGCGGACTGGTCGTAGGCCTGATCGAAATCCTCGGCGCGGCGTACCTGTCCTCCACCTACAAGGACCTGCTGGCCTTTGGAATCATGATTCTCTTCCTGCTGCTGCGGCCGCAGGGCATCTTCGGCGAACGCATCGCCGATCGGGGCTGACCATGAAACGATCCCATCTGCTCTACGGCCTGGCTGTCGTGGCGCTGGCCGCCGCCTTGCCGCTCTTTACGCAGGGCTACGGCAACCGCCTTGCCAATACCGCCGTCATCTCGGCCATCGCCGTCATCGGCTTGAACTTCGTGTTCGGCTACGCCGGCCTCATCTCGCTCGCGCATGCGGCCTTCATGGGCGTGGCCGCCTACCTGGTTGCCGTGCTGACCACGTCCCACGGCTGGAATCCCTGGCTGGCGGCGCTGCTCGCCATCGCGGCCACCTGCCTGATCGCCTATGTCACCGGCCGCATCCTGCTGCGCCTGAAGGGACATTACCTGGCGCTGGCGACCCTGGGACTGAACGTTAGCTTCACCATCGTCGTATCCAACTGGATCGACATCACGGGAGGAACCAATGGCATATCCGGCATTGCGCCGCTTGCGCTCGGAACGATCCCGCTCGACAGCGAAGCCAGCTTCTACCTGTTCTCGCTGGCGGTCCTGACCTTGCTCGCGCTGTTGGCCGCCCGCATCCGCCATTCCCACGCGGGCCGCACGCTGATGGCGGTGCGCGACGACGAACTGGCCTCCGCCATGACCGGCCTGCCGGTCACCGAGGTCAAGGTCGCCGCCTTCACGCTGGGCGCCGCCTACGCGGGGGTGGCTGGCTGCCTGTTCGCCTTCCACATCCGCTTTGTTTCTCCCGAGGACTTCAACTTCTCCCACTCCATCATCTACCTGGCCATGCTGGTCGTGGGTGGAGAAGGCAGCATCGTCGGCGCGATCCTGGGCGCGGTAAGCGTGACCCTGCTGCCCGAACTGCTGCGCGGCGTTGGCAACGCCTATCTGCTGGTTTTCGGCATTCTGGTGCTGGCCATCCTGATCGTGCTGCCCCGCGGCCTGATCAGCCTGATCGACCCGGCCACCTACCGGCGGCGCGCCAAGCGCGGCAGCCGCCGCGGCGTGGTCCATGGAGGCAGCCTGTCATGAGCCTCATGCAAGTACGGAACATCAGCAAGCATTATGGCGGCGTACAGGCGCTGTCGGACGTCAGCCTGGAGATCGGCGCCAACCAGTTCTACGCCATCATCGGCCCGAACGGCGCCGGCAAGAGCACCTTGCTCAATGTGATGACAGGCCTGGTTCCGCCCACGTCCGGCCAGGTCAGCTTCGACGGAAAGGTGCTGACGGGACTGCCCACGCACGCGATCATCCACGCGGGCATAGGCCGCATATTTCAAAGCGGCCGCCTGTTCACGCGCCTCAGCGTCCTCGAAAACGTCATGCTGGGCGCCGCGATGCGGGACCCGCGCTCGCTGAGCGCGCTGCTGCTGCGGCCCAGGTCCACCCGGGAACGCGAGCGCGCCGCCCGTGAAGCCGCCTACGAAACCCTGCGCCAGTTCGACTTGCACACGCTTGCCGACCGCAGCATAGGTTCGCTTTCCTATGGCAACCGCCGCCTGGTCGAAATGGCCAGGGTCATGGTGGCCCGCCCCCGGCTGTTGCTGCTGGACGAACCGGCGGCGGGCCTCAATTCCGGCGAGGTCGAGCAACTGATGGACCTGCTGCGGCGCCTGCGCGAACAGCATCGGCTGTCCGTCGTGCTGATCGAGCACAACATGGGCATGGTGATGCGGCTGGCCGAGAACGTGGCAGTGCTCAACTTCGGCGCCAAGCTGGCCGAAGGCACGCCCGCTGAGGTGCAGTCCGATCCCGCTGTGCTCGAAGCCTATCTTGGAGGAGGCTACCAGCATGTTGCAGTGTAGAAACCTGGGCGCGGCCTACGGCGACATCGTGGCTTTGCGCGGCGTCGATCTCGACGTTCGCGCCGGCGAAGCCGTGGCGTTGATCGGCGTCAACGGCGCTGGAAAGACCACGCTCTTGCGAGCAATCTCCGGCTTGCTCCCCACGACGGGCGAACTGAATTTCGACGGCGGTTCCCTGGACGCCTTGCCGATCCAGCGCCGCGTAAAGGCGGGCATTGCCCATGTCCCGGAAGGCCGGCGGATATTTCCGGGCCTTACCGTGAAGGAGAACCTGGAAGTCGGCGGCTCGGTGCGCGGCGGCGGAACCCGGGACGACTTCGACCGCGTCTACGACCTGTTCCCGCGGCTGAAGGAACGGGCCGCCCAGCTGGGTTGGTCCCTGTCCGGCGGCGAACAGCAAATGCTGGCGATCGGCCGCGCCCTGATGGCGCGCCCCCGCCTGCTCCTGCTGGATGAGCCGTCGCTCGGCCTGGCGCCGCGGCTGGCCGAAGAAGTCTATGCCCGCATCGCGCGCATCAATGAGGGCGGCATGACCGTCCTGCTGGTCGAGCAAAACACCGTGCTCGCGCTCGGCGTGGCCAACCGCGGCTATGTCATCGAGAACGGCAGCATCGTGCTGACCGACACCGCCGAGACGTTGCGTCTACACCCGCGGGTCCGGGATGCCTACCTGGGCCGCTAATTCCTGCTTGAGAGAAACCATGTACCCCGATCCTTCCTCCCGTTCACAGGCGTTGCACACGCGCGCCAAACGCAGCCTTCCCGGCGGCAACACCCGCACGACCGTCTATCTGTCGCCCTATCCCGTCTACGCCGCGCACGGCGCCGGCTGCCGCGTCCATGACGTCGACGGCAATGTGCTGATCGATTGCATCAACAACTTCACGGCGCTTATCCACGGCCATGCCCACCCGGCGCTGGCCGCGGCGGCGCATCGCCAGATCGACCTGGGCACCGCCTTCGGCATGCCGACCGAAAGCGAGATCGCTCTCGCCGAACTGCTGGCCGAGCGCGTGCCGGGCATCGAACACATCCGCTTCACCAACTCGGGCACCGAAGCCGTCATGATGGCGCTGAAGGCCGCCCGCGCCTTTACCGGCCGGCCAAAAATCGCCAAGGTGGAGGGGGCCTATCACGGTTCCTACGACCACGCCGAGACCAGCCTGGACGCAAGCCCCGCGAACTGGGGCGACGCGGCCGCGCCCGCCTCGGTCCCGCACTCGCAGGGAACGCCGCAGGGCGTGACGGCGGATGTCGTGGTGCTGCCTTTCAACGACTGCCCGGCCACCGAAGCCCTACTGCGGGCGCACGCCGCCAGCCTGGCGGGCGTACTGATAGACCTGCTGCCCAACCGGGTCGGATTGATTCCGGCCAGCGCCGAGTACCTGCGCATGCTGCGCCGGGTCACGGCGGAACTGGGCATCCTGCTGATCGTCGACGAAGTCATCACGCTGCGCCTGGCGCCCGGCGGCGCGCAATCGCGGCTGGGCGTAACCCCCGACCTCACTACCGTCGGCAAGATCATGGGCGGCGGATTTCCCGTCGGAGGCGTGGGCGGACGCGCGGACGTGATGGAGGTCTTCGATCCCACCGCCGGCCGTCCGGCGGTGCCCCACGGCGGCACCTTCTCGGCCAACCCCGTCAGCATGGTGAGCGGGCTTGCCGCCATGCAATTGCTGGATGATACGGTCTACGCCCAACTCGACCGCCACGGCGACATGCTGCGGCAGGGGCTGAACCAGGCTTTCGCCGACGCCGGCATCGCCGGCCAGGCAACCGGACTGGGATCGCTGATCAAGCTGCATCTGAAGGCAGACAAGCTGACCAGCTACCGGGATGCCTACCCCAGCCCGGCGCAGGCGCGCGCCATGGCGCGCTTCAACCGGGAAATGCTGAACCGCGGCGTCCTGATGGCCAGCTATGGCCTGATCGCCCTGTCCTCGCCCATGCGAGATCAGGACATCGCCCAGATCGTCGAGACCGCGCACGATGCGCTCAATGTCTTGCGCCGCGAAGAGGTGCTGGCATGACTGTCACCGTAGGCATAGACGTAGGCGGCACTTTTACCGACCTCATCCTGGTGGATGACGAATCCGGCGCGGTGCGCATCTCCAAGGTTCCCAGTACGCTGGAGAATCAGGCCTTCGGCGTGCTCGAGGCGCTGCGCCGCACCGACGTTCCCCTGGAAAAGGTCGACAGTATCGTCCACGGCACCACCACCACTACCAACGCCGTGCTGGAGCGCAAGCTCGCCAAAGTCGGCCTGATCACCACCGATGGATTCCGCGACGTGCTCGAACTGGGCCGGCGCACGCGGCCGCACGCCTATGGGCTGACGGGCAGTTTCGTGCCCATCATTCCGCGCGAACTGCGGCGCGAAGTCGCCGAGCGCATGGACGCCCAGGGCAATGTGCTGACCCCGCTGGACGAAGAGGCCTTCGTGGCCCGGGTACGGGAACTGGCACAGAGCGGCGCGGAGGCCCTGGTCGTACATTTCCTGCACAGCTATGCCAATCCTGCGCATGAGTTGCGCGCCCTGGAACTGGCGCGCCAGCATTGGCCGAACGACTACATCACCGCGGGCCACGCCATCATTTCCGAGTTCCGCGAGTTCGAGCGCGGCACCGCCGCCGCGGTCAACGCCTCGGTCCAGCCTATCCTGGACCGCTACATCGACCGCTTGCAGAGCAGCTTGACTGCGGCGGGCTTTCGCAACGACCTTCTGGTAATGCAGGGCAATGGCGGGACCGTCTCGGCGCGCACCATCTCGCGCGCGGCCATCAATACCGTCATGTCCGGACCGGCCTCGGGCGTCATGGCCGCGGCGTACTCCGGCCGGATGTCCGGCTACCCGAACCTGATCACCTATGACATGGGCGGCACGTCTTCGGACGTCGCGCTCATCGAGAACAGCGTGCCCAAGGTATCGAGCGAGCTGGAGCTCGAGTACGGCATGCCCCTGCACGTGCCCATGGTCGATGTCCACACCGTCGGCGCGGGCGGCGGCTCCATTGCCCGGGTGCAGGCCGGCGGCCTGCTGCGCGTCGGCCCCGATAGCGCGGGCGCCCGCCCAGGCCCCATCTGCTATGGACGCGGCGGCGAACTGCCGACACTGACCGACGCCAATCTGGTGCTTGGACGCCTGGACCCCGACCGGCTGCTGGCCGTGGACCGCGCAGTTACGGTGGACGAAGTGGCCGCGCGCATCGAGGAAAGCATCGGCCGCCCCCTGGGACTGGATGCCGTGCAAGCTGCCGCGGCCATCCTGCAGATCGGCAACAACAACATGGCCGGCGCCGTGCGCCTGGTCAGCCTCGCGCGCGGCTACGATCCCCGTGACTTCGCACTCTTCGCCTTCGGCGGCGCGGGGCCGCTGCACGCCGTGGCGCTGGCGCGCGAGCTTGCCATCCCTACCGTGCTCATCCCCGTGCGGCCGGGCCTGACCAACGCCCTGGGGTGCCTGGTGGCCGATGTGCGGCATGACTTCGTCAAGTCGTTCAACCGGCCGCTCAAGGATCTGACCGACGCCGATCTGCAAGCCTGCCTGCGCGACCAGATCGCCCTGGGGCATGCCGCCATCGAACGCGATGGCATCGCGGTCTCCGGCATCGAGATCTTCCATCACGCGCAGATGCAATTCCAGGGCCAAAGCCATCTGTTGACGGTGGCCGTCGAAGCCGGCGCCGCGACGGTCACGCAGTTGCAGGAGGCCTTCGCCCGCGCCTACTGGCAGCGATTCCAGGTTGAACTTTCCGAGTTGCGCCCCGTGCTGGTGACGCTGGACACCAGCCTCGTCGGCAAGCGCCACGCCATATCGCTGGACTCGCTGCGCAGCGCGGGCGCGGCGGCCGCCGCGCCACGGCGTCGTCAAGTGTGGTTCGCGGAGACCGGCTGGACGGACACGCCCATCTATGCACGGGAGCACATCCCCGCCGAAGGCCTGAGCGGGCCTGCGATCATCGAACAACTGGACGCCACCACCGTCATCGACCCCGGCGCGCATGCACGCGGCGATGGCTACGGCAACCTCATCATCACTCTCTAGGGCAGATGCATTCCCATGACCCACATCGACCCCGTCACGCTGACCGTCATCCAGAGCGGGCTGCACCAGGTATGCAATGAAATGGACCTGGCGCACTGCCGCGCGGCGTTCTCGCCCATCATTTCGGAATCCCAGGACCGCTCCAACGGCATCTATCACCGCAACAGCGGCGAACTGATCGCCCAGGGAGAACTGGGCCTGCCCATCTTCGTGGGAACCATGCAGTTTTCCACCCAGGCCGTGATCGCGCGGGCCACGGATATCGCCCCCGGCGACATCTTCATGGTCAACGACCCTTACCTGGGCGGAACCCACCTGATGGACGTCCGCTTCGTCAAACCGTACTTCTATCGCGGCAAGCTCTACGCCTGGCTCGCCAATACCGGCCATTGGCCCGACATGGGCGGCATGGTTCCCGGCGGATTCTCCGCTCATGCCACCGAGATCGAGCAGGAAGGGCTGCGCCTGCCCCCGGTCAAGCTCTACAAGAAAGGGGAGCTGGATCAGGAGATCCTGTCCATCCTGATGTCGAATATCCGTATTTCCGAGCAGCGCATCGGCGACATCAAGGCCCAGGCCGCCGCCCTGGCCATCGGCGAGCGCCGGCTTACCCAGTTGCTGGACCGCTATGGCCAGGACACGGTCGACGCCGCCGTCGAAGAACTCAAGCGCCAGGCCTCGATCCAGACGCGCGCCGTCATCGCCGCCATTCCCGACGGCGAATACCTCGGCCAGGCATTCCTGGATTCCGACGGCGTGCAGGACCAGCCGCTGAAAGTGTCCGTGCGCATCCGCAAGGAAGGCGAACTGATGCACTTCGATCTCAGCGAATCCAGCCCGCCCTGCGCCGGTCCGATGAACAGCGTCATCGCCACGACGCGTTCCTCGATCTATCTGGCGATCAAGCACGTATTCCCTGAGCTGCCCATCAATGCCGGACTGTTCGAGCCGCTGCGAATCGAGGATCCCGAAGGCACGTTTCTCTATGCGAAGTACCCCCGGCCGGTGTCGGGCTGCGCCGCGGAAGTCAGCCAGCGCATCGCCGAAGCCGTGTTCGACGCCCTGCAGAAGGCGATCCCCCAGCGCCTGTTCGCAGCGCCGGCCGGTACCACTGCCAACCTCGCCATTGGCGGCGATGACCCCATGCATGGGCGCTCCTACGTCATGTACGTCATCTCGGGCGGCGGCTACGGCGGCCATCCCGCGGGCGATGGCCTCACCAACGGCTGCTCCACCATCGGCATCTCCAAGGCGGCGCCTGTCGAAGTACAGGAACAGCTATACCCGGTCCTCTTCGAGCGCTACGCCATCCACGAAGGCTCCGGCGGGCTCGGCGAGTTCCGAGGCGGCATGGGCATCCATTACCGCATCCGCTTGCGAGCGGGTGCGGCGCGGGCCTCCATGGTCATGGACCACGGCAAATTCGGCCCGCCGGGCGCCGCGGGAGGCCAGGAAGGCGGCCGCACCCGCGTCACGATCTACCGCGACGGCGTAGCATATGTGCCCGCGCATGTGTCCAAAGACCAGGGAATCGTCATGCAGGCCGGCGACGTGATCGAGGTATATACCCCCGGCGGCGGAGGCTATGGCGACCCCGCGCGGCGGTCGCCCCAGGCGGTGGAGTATGACCGCCGCCAGGGCTACTATCCGGCCTGAGCGGCGTTCAACCCTGGGCGCGCGGGATGATCCTGCGCTCCATCAGCACCTCCAGCCAGTGCTTCACGCATGCCTCGGTGTCGTAGGTTTGCGTGAAGCCCGCCTGCTTGATCTTGACCGTGCTGACAAAGGCGGGCGCGGGCGGAGTCTTCAGGCCATAGCCGAAGCGGGCGTCGGCGGAGTAATGGGATTCTCCAAGGATCTGGGCCATGGACAGGGGCCGCAGGCCATGTTGCTTGACGATTTCGTCCCACAACCCCGCCCGGCTGGGCAGGTATTCGGCCAGGCGTAGCGGCTGGTCCGGGCCGGCCTCGACGCCCAGGAATTCAGCCAGGGACGGCCACAGGTCGTGCCAGCTGAACACTTCGCCGTTGGTAAGGTTGAAGTGTTCGTTCCAGGACCCCGGAGTCTCCGCCGCCCAGACGCCCGCATCGCCGATCAGGCGCGCATCCACGGCTTCGCGCGGATAGGAAATGTGGCCCGGATAACAGAACGGCTTTCCCTCGGCGCGGCACACCGCCGCGTAGACGCCAATGACGGGCACGGTATTCATTGCCACGCCCACATTGGGGCCCAGCACGATGGTGGGACGGAATATGGTCCAGCCGAAGCCGGACTGCGCGGCCTTCTCCCGGATGTAGTCTTCCTGGAACCAGTATGAGTTCGGGTGATCGTCCCGCGGCTGACGTTCACGCGCCGGCGTGCGGATGGGATGCAGGTGCACGCCATAGGCCTTGGTGCCCTGTAGCACGCTGACATGCCGCAGCCTGCCGCTGGCGGCCAGCGGCTCGATGACGTTCCTGATCATGCTCAGGTTGGTGGCCATCTGCTCGGGATCCCGCCAGCCGGCGATGAGGCCAGGCTTTTCGTAGACGGCCGCATAGAACACGTGCGTGGCTTCAGGCAGGGCCCCAAAGGCGCGGCGGCACGCCTCGGCGTCCTGCAGATCGACCGGCAGATGGGTAAACGGCCGCTGGCTGATGATCTCCGGACGGCGGCGGGAAACCGCGATGACTTCCCAGCCTGCGTTCAGGAATGAGTCGACGGCAGCGGAGCCTACCAGCCCGCTGGCGCCTGTGACGATAACGGTGCGCGACATGATGCCTTCAATCCATGACCAGGTTGATCTGCTTGAACAATTCCTTGAAACGCACGTACTCGTCCGCCATGCGCTTGCCGAAGTCCGCCCGGCTGTCCGCCGAGGGAACAATGCCCAGGCCGGCGAATTTCTCCTGGGTTTCCGGGTTGTTCACGGCCTTGATGATCTCGTCGTGAAGACGATCCAGGATCGCCTGCGGCGTGCCGGCAGGCGCGACAATGCCGTACCAGGCGACGCTTTCCGCGCCAGGCAGGCCGGCTTCGGCGACAGTGGGGACGTCCGGCAGCAGGGGCGAACGCTTGGTGTCCGCCACCGCCAGCGCGCGCAGCTGGCCTGACTTCACGAACGACAGAATGGGCGGCACGCCGCTGATGACCATCTGGGTGCGCCCGCCCAGGGTGTCGGTGATCGCATCGCTGTTGCCCTTGTAGGGCACGTGCAGGATCTCGGTCTTGGACAGATGCTGGAACAGCTCGCCGGCGATATGGCCGCTGGTGCCCACGCCTGCCGAGGCGTAGTTGACCTTGTTCGGATTGGCCTTGATGTAGGCGATCAGCTCCTTCAGGTTCGTCACCGGGATGGACGGATTGACCAGGATGACGTTCGGTCCCGTCGCCACCAGCGCAACCGGCGCCAGATCCTTGAGCGGGTCATAGGGCATTTTCTTGCGGGCATTGGGGTTGACCGTGATCGGCCCGGCGGAGGCGAAGCCGATGGTGTAGCCGTCCTTGCCGGACTTGGCGACGATGTCGGTGCCCAGGTCGCCGCCGGCGCCGGGCTTGTTCTCGACGATCACCGGCTGGCCCAGCTGCTCGGCCAGGGGCTTGGCCACCAGGCGCGCAATGATGTCGATGGAGCTGCCGGGACCGAAGGTGGCGATCAGGCGTATGGGGCGCGCAGGATAGGTATCGGCGGCCTGCGCGCCCGTGACGGCGGCCAGGCTCAGGGCCAGGCCGGCGATCAATCGGAAAGGAATCATGATGTTGTCTCCCGTGGATGGTGTTTTTTATGCGGATCGTGTTCGTGTTGCGCGGCTCAGTCCCGGTGCGAGTACATCGGCTTGCCGGGATACGGCAGCCGGGCGCGCAGGATGACGCCCTGCTCCGCCTCGGTAATGAACAGGGAGCGCCCGTCCTCGCCGCCGAAGGCGACGTTGGTGGTGCGCATGCCCGCGCAGGAACGGATGCGGTAAAGGGGTTCGCCCAGCGGGCTGAACAGCCATACGGTGCCGGCCTGCGCGTGGACGACAGCCAGGTTGCCGGCCTCGTCCAGGGCCATGCCGTCCGGCCCGGCGGTGCTGCCGGATAGCTGGATGAAACGGCTGGCCTTCTTCATCTGGCCATCCGGTTCCAGCCGCAGCGCGTAGATGGCGTTGTCGTGCGTGATGGCCACGTAAAGCACGTTCTCGGCCTTGTTCATGACCAGGCCGTTGGGGCCTGCCAGGCCGTCCATGATGAGGTCCACCGTCCTGCCGTCGGCGCGCAGGCGGAACACGCGGCCGGTGGGGTCTTCCAAGGCGCTTTCGCCCTGGTCGGTGAAGTAGAGGTCGCCGTTGGAGGCGAAGAACAGATCGTTCAGGCCCTTCAGGCCTTCGCGCCGCACGTTCTGCAGGTACGGCCGGATGCTGCGGGCCTCGGGATCCAGAAGCATCAGGCCATGCAGATGGTCGGCGACGAAGATGCGGCCGTCGCGGTGGATTTTCAGGCCGTTGGGTTCGCCTTCGTAGCTGACCATGACCTCGAACTTGCCCGCCGGATCCACGCGCAGGATGCGTCCATGCGCCAGATCGACGCACCAGAGATTGCCTTCGCGGTCGAACGACGGCCCCTCCAGGAAGGAGTGCATCTTCACGTGGCGCGCGGCCAGCCAGGTCGAGGGCTGCTCGGTCAGGTGCAGGGATTCGGGCAACCGGGCATACACCTCGGTGCCCATGGGTTCAGCGGGAGGATACATGGCGGTTCCTTTCAGGATTGCGGTTGGCTGGCGGGAAGTTCGATTCCCAGCATCAGCGAGCTGAGCGACTTGCCATGGGGGTCCAGGCGCAGCGAGCGCGTGACGCCGCCGGACAGCACGTTCGGAATGACGAAGTTCAGCGCCCTCAGGCTTTCGACCTCGTAGCGCCTCACCTTCCCTGCTCCCAGATGGGCAAAGGCCTGCTCGACACGCTCGGCGGTAAGCGCCTGGCGCAGCAGGCGCCAGCCGTCCTCGTCGTAAGCGATGACAGCAATGCTCGATGTATTTCCCTTGTCGCCGGCGCGCGCATGCGCCAGGTCGTAAACCAGAATGCTCATGTCAGGTTCCCAAGGTGATGACTTCGGGCTTGACCCAGCCGCGCGGAATCAACAGGGCATCCACGGCAATCACCTCCTTGGCGCCCAGGTTGACCGGACCGCCCGCGCCGTAAGGCCCCTGCATGTTCAGCTGCCGCACGTGGTCTCCCAGCAAGTGGGCGCTCTTCCTGTCGGGGCAGCGGGCCGCGACGCGCAACCGGACTTCGTAGGGATGGGCGGCGGCGGCCTCCGGGAGATCGCCATGCAGGCTGCTGATGCCGATCAGGTCCACCTGGATCTCGCTGGCCGAGCCGCCATCGAGCCGGAACCGCTCTTTCACCGTGTCGGCCGCCAGGCGCGCCCGCGCGATCGCATTCACGCCCGCATAGGCGACCTCGCCCGTGCCTATCCAGCCATCGAAGTAGCCGACCACGACCTTGTAGCTATCGGTGCGCGGCGCGGCGCGCATGCCGCGCACGGCCACCCGGTCCGCGTGCTGCTCCTCGAAATGCAGGCCTTCCAGGCTCAGCACGCAATCCGGCGTCACGTAGGCGGCGGGATCATGGATTTCGTACAGCGCCTGCTCGGTGCAGGTCATGCGGTCGAGGCGGCCGCCCGAGCCGGCGGGCTTGCCTATGTACAGTTCGCCGTCGCTGTAAAGATCGGCATAGGGATAGGCCAGTTCGGCCAGACGGGGCACGTCTTTCTTGCCCGGGTCGGCGAAATAGCCGCCGGTGATCTGCGCGGAGCATTCCAGCAGGTGGCCCATGATGGTGCCCGCCGCCAACTTGGGCAGGTCGTCGTAGCTCCAGCCGTGATGATGCAGGGCCACGCCCAGGAACAGCGACGGATCGGCGACCCGGCCCGTTAGCACCACGTGTGCCCCGGTGGCCAGCGCGTCGCGGACCACGTCGGCGCCCAGGTAGGCATTTGCCGAGGCCAGTTGCGGCAGGATCGCCTCCAGCGGCAAGTCGCGATCCAGCAGACGCAGTTCGGGATGCAGGCGTACGCGGTCGGCCACGTCGTCGCCGACCACGGCGGCGCACTTGAGCTCCCGCCAGCCCAAGGCGCGGCCTACGTCCAGCGCGGCCTGCGCGGCGCCAGCCGGATTGGCAGCGCCCATATTGGACACCAGCCGTACGCCTTTCTCCCGGCACGCCGGCAGAAAGGCGCGCATGCGCTCCTCCAGCATCGGGTTGTAGCCATGGGCGCCGTCATGCTTGCGCGACAGCGTTTCGCGCGCAATGGTCCGTTCGGCCAGGCATTCGCACACCAGGTAGTCGATATCGCAGCCTTCCAGCAGCGGCATGGCCGGACCGATGCGGTCGTCCGCCATGCCGGCGCCCACGCCGATGCGCAGCCGCTTGCGCGATTCCTTCATGTCTGTCTCCATCCGTATTGCTACTTTGCGGCCTAGTATGGTGCGGCTTTGCTGATCTGAAAATTGATATATTTATATCTTCGTAATAACTTAGACGCATCACGACGGCGATGACCCTGACCATTTCCGAATTGGAGGCGGTGCTGTTGGTGGCGGAAACGCTCAACTTCCGCATGGCCGCCGAACGCGTGCCTATCTCGCAGCCGGCGCTCAGCCGGCGCGTGCAGGCGGCGGAACAGAAGCTGGGCGCCAGGCTGTTCGACCGCGACAAGCATGGCGTGGCGCTTACCTCCGCCGGCGCGGAGCTGGTGCCGATTGCAATGCGGATGCTGTCGGAGTTCCGCGATTCGCTCAGCGATCTGTCCGAATTCATCGCGGGCCGCCGGGGCAGCATCAACGTCTGGGCCCTCCCCTCCGTCGCCTCCGCCTTGCTGCCCGCGGCGACGCGCACGTTCCAGAAGTCGCACCCCCAGGTGCGCCTGAACATCCATGCGGTCTCCGCGCGCCAGATCACGCAGGCCGTTTCGGAAGGCAATGCCGATATCGGCATATCCATCGAGGTTCCCGACCAGCCGGCCAGCGTGCAATTCACGCCGCTGCTGAAAGAGAACTTCGTGCTGATCTGCCCTATCGGCGATCCATTGGCGCGACGCAAGCGCGTGGATTGGAGCGTTTTCGCGGACCGGCCCTATGTCGCCAGCGGCCCCGCCAGCAGCATCCGCCAGGTCACCGACCAGATCCTGGCCGCCTCCGGACGGCTGCCGGAGATGAATTACGTATCCGACAATATTTCGGTGGTGGGCGCCATGGTGGCTGCCGGCGTGGGCATAGCGGCGGTGCCGCAACTGGCCCTGCGCCTGATGGACACCACGCGCCTGTGCAGCGTGGCGCTGCACTCGCCGACCGCTTCGCGCAACATCGGCATATTGCTCAAGAACCAACGGTCCCTGTCGGCGGCGGCGCTGCGCTTCCTGGAGACCTTGCGGCAGACGGATCCGGGCTAGGAGCTCGGCGCCGCCTGGGGCTGTACACCCGTTCCGACCGGATTCAAACGATCGGCGATCTCTCGCTGTACTCGCCACAGATGCACGCGCATGCTCTGCTCGGCCGCATCTGGCGATCGGCGCGCAATGGCTTCCGCAATTGCGCGGTGTTCCTGGTCACGCATCTGTATGCGCTCTCGCGTGGTCTGTGTTGTGGCGGGAATGTGCAGACGCTGGTCCGCGCCGACATGCCGCAAGAACGCATAGAGGCTTGCCGCCAATTGGTTCCCGGAGCTGTCCGCCAGCAATTTGTGGAACGCAATGTCTCCGGTCGAGCGGGCGACCCCCGTTGGCGTAGTGGCGGCTTCCAGGATTTTCGCGATCTGCACCGGTGAGGCCCGGATCGCAGCCAATCGCGCGATCGCCGGCTCCAGCACCATCCGCAGCTCGATCACCTCGAGCGCGTTCGTCTCCTGAACCACGACATCCCCTTTGAGGATGGGCGGATCGTTGCGGCGAATGGCGGGCCGCGGCAGTTCTGACGCCTCGCGCATCTTGTCCAGCGCAAGGCGCAAACGATGACGGTTGACGTCCAGTTGCCCGGCGAGGACCCGCTCGGACGGCAGTTCTTCTCCTTTGCCCAACAGCGCTCGGATCTGCGTAATCAGCCTGCGTATGTCATTGGAAACCTCGGGTTGCCGGGTGCGTGCCATTGTTCCCTCGCGTCATATTTTCGCGACCATCTTAGATTCCAAAACGGTTAAACCGCAATAAAAATAAACAACCGGTTGTGAATTTAGATAAGGCAAATTATTTATTCAACTCATTGTTTTTAATGAGATTTTTATAATATCAATGCGAGCAGGCCAAAGGATTTAGGGGTTTTCCATATCGAACCAAAAATACCGTTTACACAACCATTGGTTGTTATTAGATTTGTTCCGCCATGTTGTTCATCAATAACTTTCAAGGGGAACATGTATGCACGGAACCCGTACCGTCAGCGGCACTCGCGAAGCGGATTTGTTGTCCATGTATGAGCAGATCGAGCGGAAATCCATGTTTCCGTTCTGGGCGCGCGATAACGAGGCGCACGACGACATCAAACAGCTCGTCAGCGGCCCCAAGGCCGTGCCTTTCCGATGGTCGTACAAAGAGGACATCCAGCCCCTACTTGCCGAATCAGCGCGGCTGATCTCGACCGAAAACACTGATCGGCGCTCGCTGATACTGGTCAACCCGGGCCTGGCCCCGCGCCGCGCGACTGTGTCCACCCTCTACACGGCATACCGGCAGAACGATCCGAACGAAATCATGCCCCCGCACTCGCACACCGCGAGCGCCATCCGTTTTGGGCTAACCGGCCAGCAGAACTTTACTGGCGTCGAGGGTGAAGACATCACTTTCCTGCCTGGCGACATGGTGCTCACGCCGCGCGACACGTGGCACAACCATGGCAATCTTGGCAACGAGCCCGCCATCAACCTGTCGGTGCTCGACTACCCGCTGGTCGAAAATCTCAACGCGCTGAGCTTCAAACACGACTACCAGGAGAACGGCGAAGTCGTGCGCAAGCAAAGCGCCCGCTTCCAGACCGAGTATTCGCGCACGGTCTACGGCGTGGGAGGCCTGACGCCGCGCTTTGTCGACCATCGGCGCGGCGGCGGCGACTCGTCGCCCATGTTCGTTTATCGCTACGACGCCATGCGCGAGCTGCTTTACCGCTTCCGCGATTGGGACGAATCGCCGCACGAAGGCTTGCTCATTGAATACACGCATCCCTTGCGGGGCGGCCCGGTGTACCGGACGATGACCTTCTTCATGCAGATGATCCGGCCCGGAGAGAAGACCCTGCCGCTGAAGCAGACCGCCAATCTCCTGGTCGCTCCGTTTGCCGGACAAGGCGCGATGACGATAGGCGAAGAGAGCTTCCCGCTCGAGCCCTTCGATACCGTGGCCGTGCCCAGCGACACCTGGGTCCAATACCGCAACGACCACGCCGAACCGCTGATCCTCTTCATCGCCAGCGACGAGCCGGCGCTGCGCGCAATGGGGCTTTTCCATCAGTGGGGCCGCACCGCGCAGGGCGACCTCATTGAGTTGGTCTGAGGAGACCGGTCTTGGCTAAAGCTTGGAATACCTCGTTGGTGGCCCATGTGGACTGCGAGGGTGGCGGACAGGTCTGGGTGGAAGGGCACACGATGTTCGTGTCCCATATGCGGCCACCCTATGGCACTTCGATCTACGACGTAGAGGATCCCCGGCGGCCCCGGCTCTTGGCCTCGCTCGAGGTGCCGATAGGGTGGCATTCGCACAAGGTGCGGGCCAAGGACGGCCTGATGATCGTCAACTACGAGAAGTTCCGTACCGGCGCGGACGACTTCGGCGGCGGCCTGGGCATCTACGACGTCAGCCGTCCGGACCGGCCCCGCCTCATCAAGCACTGGAAGACGGGAACTGAGGGCGGAGGCGTGCATCGCTACGACTTCGACGGCCGCTACGCCTACATTTCGCCCACGGCTCCCGGCTTCGTCGGCAACATCGTGAAGATCCTGGACCTGCAGGAACCGTCGCGTCCCGAAGAAGTGGGAAGCTGGTGGATCCCTGGCCAGAACATGCAGGCCGGCGAAGATTACCCGTGGGACAACTACGTGCCGCCTCGCTGCCATCATCCGCTGCGCATGGGGAACCGGCTGTACGTGTCCTATTGGCACCATGGCATGTTCATCCTGGATATCGAGGACCTGTCGCGCCCCAAGCTGGTATCGCAATTCAACACGGGGCCGGCTCATCCCCATCCGACACACACGGCCCTGCCGATTCCGATGCTGCTGAAAGGCCGGCAGATCCTGGTTGTCGCCGATGAAGACGTCGCCAAGCTGCGCCCGTCTCCACCGGCCTTTACCTGGCTGTTCGACATTACCGATGAGCGCCAGCCGATTCCCGTCTCGACATTCCAGGTCGATGGCGTCGACCCGGACGGCACACCCAAGGAGCCCATGTCGGGCTGTCACCAGCCCGCCGAGCGATTCACCGGCAGCGTCCTGCCCTTTGCCTGGTTTGCGCGCGGCTTGCGTCTGGTCGACATCAGCGACCCCTTCAGGCCCAGGGAGGTCGGCTACTACGAGCCCGACACGCCCTCCGGGTTCGAGCGGGTCTCGTCGAACGACGTCACGACCGATACGCGCGGCCTGCTGTATCTGCTGGACAGGCAGCGCGGGCTGGACATCATCGAAAGCTCCGTCTACGGAAACTGAAATGGCATATCTACAGCAAGCCTTCGGCAAGAAAAATCCCAATCTCCCCTTCCATCCTGCCGTGCGCGCGGGCGATTTCGTCTTCGTATCCGGCCAGGTCGCCAAGGACGAAAACGGCGTGATGCAGGAAGGGACCATCGAGCAATTGACGCGCAGCACCATCGAAGCGATGCGCCGCGCCTTGCAGAGCGCCGGCTGCGACCTGGCGGACGTCGTCAAGGTCACGACCTACCTGGAAGATGCGCGTGACTTCGGCCGCTACAACGGCGTCTTCAAGGAGTACTTCCCGGATGGCATGCTGGCGCGCACCACGGTGGAAGCGCGCGCCGTCATCGACACCAAGATCGAGATCGAATGCATGGCCTACAAGCCGCTTTGACCGCAAGCACACACAAACACATTCAAGGGAGTTGCATCATGTTGGAAGTTCTTGGCCGCGCCACGTCCGGCAATGTTCAGAAAGTGCTGTTCCTGCTCGAGGAACTGAAGGTTCCCTACCTGCGCAAGGACTATGGCAAGACGTTCGAAGGAACGACGCTCACAGGGGAATACAAGGCCATCAACCCCACGCAGAAAGTACCGACGCTACGCGACGGCGAGCTCCACATCTGGGAGTCGCACACGATCCTGCGCTACATCGCCAACACGCGCGAGGGCGCATCCCTGTATCCGGCCGACCCGGCGGCGCGCAGCCAGGTCGAGCGCTGGATGGACTGGACCCTCGCTTCGCTGAACGTCGCGTACCTGGCGGGTTTCAAGGAGGCCAAGTTGCCTCCCGAGGAACTGACCGAGGCCGCGGTAAAACTGCTGAGCGCGGAACTGTCCCTGCTGGATGGCCATCTGAAGGGCAAGACCTGGATGGCGGGCGACGCGATCTCCCTGGCCGATATCTGCCTGGCCCCGCTGGTCCGGCGCTGCCTGAAGTTTCCGCACGCCAAACCCGAACTGCCCAGCCTGAAGGCATGGATGAAACGGGTCGAGGACAGGCCGGCCTTTGCCACGGCCGTCGCGGCCGGTTGAGGTCGGCCATGGAGACCGGCATGCACAAACCGCCAGACGACTCTCAGATCCGCGCGCGCGGACTGACTGTCGACTTCGACACCCGCGCCGGACGCGTGCGGGTGCTCAACGACATTGACGTCGACATCGCGAAGGGATCCTTCACCTCCATCATCGGCCCGTCGGGCTGCGGAAAGAGCACCCTGCTCAAGGTCTTCGCCGGATTGGTGCCGCCCACCGGCGGCGATGTCCGCGTGGCTGGCGTCCCGCCCACGGAAGCGGTGCGCCAGCGCCGCGTGGGCATGGTCTTCCAGGAAGCGGCGCTCATGCCCTGGCGCACCGCGCTCGAGAACGTCTGCTCGCTGATGCACCTGGTGCACGCCCGGCCCAGGCAGGAGATTCTCCAGCGCGGCCGGGAGATGCTGCGGCTCGTCGGGTTGGAGTACGCCGCCGACCGCTATCCCAAGCAGTTGTCCGGCGGCATGCGCCAGCGGGTTTCCATCGCCCGGGCCTTGGCCCTGGATCCCGAGGTGCTGATGATGGATGAGCCGTTCGGCGCCCTGGACGCCATCACCCGCGAAACCATGAGCGACTTCCTGCTGGAAATCTGGCAACGCACCGGCAAGACCATCGTCTTCGTCACCCATTCCATCGACGAGGCCGTTTACCTCTCGGACCGGGTCTACGTCATGGCCACCAACCCCGCTCGCATCGTCGACTGCCTGCCGGTCGCGCTGCCGGGCCCGCGCAGCGAGGCCACGTTCGCCAAGCCCGAATTCCATGAAAAGTCCTATCAGCTGCGCCAGCTGCTCAAGACGGGCCACGCCCAGGGGAGCGCATCATGACGGCGGGTACCACCATGAAAGCCAAAGCACAGCCGCAAGTCCCCGCCGTTCCACGGATGCCGGGAAAGATCCGTCACGCGCTCGGCTCGGCCACGCCCAGCATCGTGCTCGTGCTGATCATCCTGGCGGCCTGGGAGGCCTGTGTCCGCATTCTGCAGGTGCCCGCGTTCGTCGTGCCCGCGCCCACGGACATCGCGGCCGTCCTGGTGGAAAGACAGGCGGAGCTCTTCCAGGCCTCGCTCGTCACGGGCGCGGAAATCCTGTACGGCTTCCTGTATTCGTGCGTCGTGGGCATCGCGATTGCGCTCCTGGTCGACCGCTATGCCTGGTTCGGCCGCGCAAGCTATCCGCTGATCGTGCTGTTCCAGAACGTGCCGAAGATCGCCCTGGCGCCGCTGCTGATTCTGTGGTTCGGGTATGACCTGCTCCCGAAGATCGCCCTGATCGTGATCATGGCCTTCTTCCCGGTCACGCTCAACATGCTGGTCGGCCTGCGGTCGGCGGACGCCAACCTGGTCGCGCTGCTCAGGTCCATCGGCGCGACGCCGAACCAGATACTGCGCCAGGTGAAGATCCCCGCCTCGCTTCCCGCCCTGATGGCGGGGATGAAGGTGGCCATCACCCTGAGCGTCATCGGAGCGATCGTGGGCGAGTTCGTAGGCGCTTCGGCAGGGCTGGGATACATGATCCAGTTCGCATCGAGCCAAATGGAAACAGCGTTGGTATTCGCCGCCCTGGTCCAGATCTCCGTGCTCGGCGTCTTTTTCTACTACGTCATCGAATTCATCGAACACAGGTTTCTGGGTTGGGCCACTCACTAAATCGAATCAACAAGGGGAAAAACATGAGATCGAGTTGGAGATTCGGCGCGCTCTTCGGCGTGCTGGCATTGTTCAGCGGCGCAGTCCACGCCAAGGACGCAGTCACCGTGCAACTGGACTGGGTCGTGCGCGGCAATCACGCGCCCTTTTTTGTCGCCAAGGAGAAGGGCTACTTCGCGGACCAGGGCATCGATGTGACGGCGATCCGCAAGGGAACGGGATCGACCGACGCCTTGCGGCTGGTGGCCAACGGGAACGCTGACTTCGGCTTTTCGGATCTGCCGACCCTGATGGTCGGCAGATCTCAGGGAGTGGCCAATTCGGCGCTGCTGGCCGTGAACCAGAAGACGCCGCTGGCGATCATTTCGCTGAAGAAGAACTTCGACCTGCAGAACCCGAAACAACTAAAGGACGCCAACATCGGCGTGCATCCCAGCGGTTCGACCTACATCTTCCTGAAGGCCGCGCTGGCCAAGAACGGCCTGGCGCTGGCGGACATCAAGCAGTCCACCGTATCGCCGCCCTACGAAAACCTGTTGCTGCTGAACCGCGTGAACGTGGTGCCAGGCTATATCGACGCCGAGGTTCCCGAACTCGAGCACAAGGCCGGAGGACCGGGCTCCCTGTCCATCCTGCACGGCGAGGACCTGGGCATCCAGAGCTACGGTTCGGGCGTATTCACGTCGGACAAGAACATTGCCCAACGCCCGGATCTCGTCCAAAGGTTCGTGACGGCCTACGCCAAGGCCTTCGCCGACGTGATCCAGGACCCGGAAGCGGCCGCCGACACGCTGATCAAGAACAACCCCGAGTACAAGGGCAAGAAAGAAATGCTGGTGGCGCAGTTGCGCGCGGACCTGGACTTCACGTTCTTCAGCGACCACACCCGGACGCACGGCATCGGCTGGATCGACCCGGCCCTGTGGCGCTCATCGGCGACGCTCTTCAAGGAGCAAGGCGCGCTGTCGCCCTCCTTCGACGATACCCAGGGCTTCGACACGCGCTTCCTCGAAAAAGCGCAACCTCTGAAGCGGTGAGGCGAGATCATGGCAGGAAAAACTCATAAGACCGCCTCGGGCGACGTCCAGCTGCCCGCCAACAACGGCGTCTACTATGACGGCGGCTGGCACGCTCCCGTCAGCGAACGCTGGACCGACGTCGCGGCGCCAGGAACGGGCGAACGGCTGATGGCCGTGGCCGATGCGGGCGCCGAAGACGTGGCGCGCGCGGCCAGTGCAGCGCGCAACGGAGCCCGTGCATGGCGCCGTACCGCTCCGCTGGCCCGGGCCGCCACCTTGCGCAAAATGGCCCAGCGCTTGCGCGAGAACGCCCGGGAGCTGGCGCTTTTGGACGCGCTGGACTGCGGCAATCCTGTATCCGAGATGGGTTCCGACGTCATGGTTGCCGCGGCACTGCTGGATTTCTTCGCAGGCCTCGTGACGGAGCTCAAGGGCGACACCATCCCGATGGGCCACGACGCGCTGGACTACACCGAACGCGAGCCCGTGGGTGTCGTGGCGCGCATCGTCGCGTACAACCATCCGCTGCTGTTTGCCATGGGCAAGCTGGCCGCCCCGCTGGCCGCGGGCAATGCCGTGATCATCAAACCGCCGGTGCAGGCACCGCTGTCGGCCCTGCGTTGCGCGGAGCTCATCGGAGACCTCTTGCCTCCCGGCGTCTTTTCGCTCGTCCCCGGCGGCGCCGACGCCGGAGCCGCGCTGGCCGCGAGTCCGGACGTGGACATGATTGGCCTGGTGGGCAGCATCCCCACCGGACGCCGGGTCATGCAGGCCGCGGCAGCGCGGCTCAAGCCCGTCGCGCTGGAATTGGGCGGCAAGAACGCGTTCATCGCCTGCCCGGATGTCGCCCCCTCGCTGGCTGCGCGCGCAATCGTCGACGGCATGAACTTCACGTGGTGCGGGCAGTCCTGCGGCTCGACCAGCCGGGCCTTCGTTCACCGGTCCATCTATGAAGAAGTCTGCGCCCAAGTGGTCCAGGCTTGCGCCGCGTTCGTGCCGGGCGATCCGACCGACCCCGCCACCACCATGGGCGCGATGATCAGCCTCGAGCACCGCGACCGCGTCAAGCAGGCGATCGATACCGCCGTGGCGCAAGGCGCCCGCCTGATCGCGGGCGGAGGCGTGCCCCGGGAGGGCGTCCCCGCTGGCGGTTTCTACCTGGAACCGACCGTCTTTGCGGACGTGTCGGCCGCCTCGCCACTGGCCACCGAGGAATTCTTCGGTCCCGTGCTGGCGCTCATTCCCTGGGACGACGAGCAGGAGATGCTTTCAGCGGTGCACAGCCTGGACGTCGGCCTGACCGCCGCGATCTGGACCGCGGACCTGGCGCGCGCCCACCGGCTGGCCCGCGAAATCGATGCGGGATTCGTCTGGGTCAACGAGGTCGGCAAGCATTTTCTGGGCGCCCCGTATGGCGGGGTCAAGCAATCAGGCATCGGCCGCGACGAATGCATCGGCGAGATGATCTCATTCACGCGGGAAAAGAATGTCCACATCAACTTCAGGCCGGTGAGCCCCACATGAAGCCGGAATACGACTACATCATCGTCGGCGCTGGTTCCGCGGGCTGCGTGCTGGCCAATCGCCTGAGCAAGGACCCCGCAGTCTCGGTGCTGGTCATCGAGGCGGGTCCCTGGGACCGGGACCCGCTCATCCACATTCCGCTGGGATGGGGCAAGATCCTGCAGCAACGTTTGCATGACTGGGGTTACGACGCCGAGCCGGCCCCGCACGCCGATGGCCGGGCCATCGAATGCGCGCGCGGCAAGGTTGTGGGTGGAAGTTCGTCGACCAATGCGATGGCGTTCGTGCGCGGCCATCCCGAGGACTACGCGCGCTGGGCGCGGCACTACGGCCTGCCCGAGTGGCGCTTCGAGGACGTCCTGCCCTATTTCCGCCGCCTGGAAGACTGGGAAGGCGGCCACACGGACGACCGGGGGGCTGGCGGGCCCCTGCGGGTGCAGCGCTGCCGCTATCAGGATCCGTTACTCGACGCATTCTCCACGGCCGCCCGCCAGGCAGGCCACCCATGGCTCGACGATTACAACGCCTCGCCGGCAGGCGGCTTCTCGCGCCTGCAGATGTCTATCCGGCGCGGGCGTCGATGCAGCGCCGCCACGGCCTACTTGCGCCCCGCGCTGCGGCGTCCCAACCTGACCGTGGTCACGCTGGCGCACGTTCTTGGCGTGGACTTCGAAGGCGACCGCGCGGTCGGCTTGCGCTTTGCCAGGCAGGGGCGCACCACGGCAGTCAGGGCCCGCCATGAGGTGATTCTTGCCGCGGGAGCCATCAACACGCCCGCGATCCTGATGCACTCGGGCATCGGCCCCGCCGAGGCATTGCGCGACGCCGGCATACGCGTCAGGCTGGAGCGCGCAGGAGTGGGTGAAAACCTGCAGGACCATATCTCCGTCATCGTCACCGCCCGCCGCCGCGAACCGGGCCCGTTCGTGCGCGGCATGCGCCTGGACCGCATCGGGGTTTCCATGGCGCGCGCCTATCTCGGCGGCGAGGGCTTTGCCGGCGACGTTCCAGGCGGCATAGTGGGGTTCGTGCAGCCAGACGGCGCGGATACGCCGGATCTGCAATTCCTCCTGACGGCGGCTCCCTTCAACGCCCATCCCTGGCTCAATCCGGTGCGCAAGCCTTTCGCCGACGGCTTCGCCGTCCGGACGGTCCTGCTGCACCCCCACAGCCGCGGCCAAATCACCGTAGCCAGCGCGGACCCGTTGGCGCCGCCCCGGATCAACCAGAACTTCCTGGCGTGCGACGCAGACCGAACCCGGGTACGCGAGTCGGTGCGTATCGCGCGGACCTTGCTGGAACAGCCTGCGCTTGGCGATTACGTAGCCACCGAGCTTGCGCCGGGCGGCGGCGTGATTGATGACACGGCGATCGATGCATTCGTCCGCAAGACTGCCATCACGGTTCACCATCCCGGCGGCACTTGCAGAATGGGAAGCGAAAACGACCCGATGGCAGTCGTCGACAGCCGGATGCGCTGCATCGGCGTTCCAGGCTTGCGTATCGTCGATGCCTCGGTCATGCCAGACCTGACCTCGGGCAACATCAACGCGCCGGTGCTCATGCTCGCGGAGCGCGCCTCGGACTGGATACTGCAGGAGGCCCGCTGATGCGACTCTCATTGCAGCGTCATCGCTGCGTCAGCCTGCTGCCGCTGGCGCACACCGCCCACCAGCGGCTGGATGACTTCTTTTCGGTCGAGTATTGCACCCGCGCCGACGAGCTCCCCGCCGACACGGCGGCGCTGATCGTCGGCGGTGAAAGCCTGTCATCGCTGCAGACGGGCCTGCCGGCACGGATTCAGTCAGTAACCGTGGTGGGCAGCGATGCGGTGCCGCCGCAGTTCGTGGAACAGATGAAGGCCAAGCGCGTGCTGGTGACCTGGCCACAGGTCGCCGGCGCCGAAGACGAGCGCGAGGCGATGGAGATCTGTCACGACGTGATGGCGGCATTCGGATTCGGCCGCATGGGATCGCGGCCGCGCAACGTGGTCAACGATGTCTTGCTTTGCGATTGCTGTTGACCGCGTATCCCCGTGGCAAACCCGGCGCGGGCAACGGGAGGTACTGCCTGTTGCCCGCGTCCACTTTAGAAAGACATCCTGAACCCCGCGGTAGCGGTGACGATATGGCTGCCTGAAAAGTCCGCATCGGCGTCGACCTGGCCGTAGATCGCGTAGCGACCTCCCCAGCCATAGTTCACGCCCGCGCCCACGCTGCCCCAGGTTCGCGACTTGCGGCTGTCCACCTGCGTGCCGGCCACGCGCACGCGCGTGCCGTCCAGGAATTCGTGTTTCACGTTGACGACGCCATAGACGCTCGACTCCCGGCTCACGCCGGCCGTCTGCCAATTGCTCTTGTAGTCCAGCGCGATACCGATGCGGCCCAGCAGGCTGTCGCCCTTGTCGCTTTCGACGCGCGCGCCGAATCTGTCGTTGAAGCTGTCGAATCGGGTCGATACGTAGGTCAGCTGCGCCTGGGGGATCAGGGCGAATCCCTCCGCCACCCCGAACGCCTTGCCCGCCTCGATGCCCAGCCCATAGCTCTGGGCCTTCTGGCCGCCCTTCAATTTGCCAGCCAGCCGTGAATTCAGATCGCTGTCGAACCAGGTCGCCTGAGCCTGCGCATCGACGTAGACGCCATTCTTGCCGTACCAGGTCAGCGTCGGCGTCAGGCCATAGGAGGTGGTGTCGATCTTGCCGTTGCCATACACCGACGACACGCGCGTGTCGGCCTTGCCGTAATGAAAGGCCAGGCCGCCCACCAGACGGGAACCTTCCTCTGCACCGGCCAGGACACGGTCAACCCCGAATTGCGCCTTCCAGCTATCGATGTCCTGGCGCACGCCCGTGGTGGACGCTGCGGGTTCCAACCGGCCCGTCGTGCCCTCGAAACGGCTCCATACGCCGTTGCGGCCCGCATCCGCCGGATCATAGAGGCGATTGCCGACCCGCTGGCGCAGGGTGGGCAGCTGGCTCAGCTGAAGCAGCGTATTGGCATAGGCCTCATAGACCGGCACGCCGGGCTGATAGAGCAAGGGAGGTTCGCCGCCGGGCGAGGGTGTGCCTGGATCGGTTGGAGTGGTGCCTGGATTGGTCGGAGTGGTGCCCGGATCGGTCGGAGTGCCCGGATTGGTCGGAGTGCCCGGATCCGTCGGCGTGGTGCCTGGGTCGGTTGGAGTGGTGCCTGGATTGGTCAGGGACGACCGCAAATACCAGCCGCCGTCGGCCGCATCCTTTTGCAGCACATAGCCATAGGCGCCGGCCACCAAGGCCGGACGGCCTCCCATGACGTAGTCGCCGTTGGCCAGGTCGAATTGCCCGGCCGAGACGCCATTGACCTGCACGACTTGTATGCCCCGTTGCGTCAACGCGCCGGCGCCGCCCATGTTCTTCACCGTGACCGGCGTGGTGCCGGCGCTGCTGCCCGTGATCACCAGCTTGTCGGTCGGCGAATTGTCGGCGCCCAGCTGCGTGCGGATTTCCAGGTTGCCACCCTGCGCCGCATAGTCGCCGGCGATCGTCAGGGTGCCGAAGCCGCTGCGCGGCCCCGGCGCGATGGTGCCCTGGTTGACCGTCGCGCCGACGCGTCCCGTGCCGGTCAGCCGTGCCGCCGCAAGCACGTTCACCGGCCCGCCGAGTACGCCATCCACCTGCAGCGTTCCGGCCCGAATCCCGGTATTTCCCGTGAACGCGGCGCTGTCGCCCGACAAGGTCAGAATGCCGGCGCCCAGCTTGTTGAAGCCGGAAGTCCCGGAGAACGCGGTGGACACGCCCACGTCGTGGCCGTTCGTATCGAACCAGGCGCCGCCGCTGCCCACGGCCTGCGTGGCGAAGCCGTTCAGGAAATCGCCTTCATCGCGATTGGCGCGCAGGACGCCCCCATCCAGGTTGAAGGTGGCGTCGCCGGCGCCCTTGATGATCGAGCCGGTCTCCAGCACGCCGCGGCCGCTGGCATCGCCGGTCAGGTTCAGCGTGCCGGTGGAGGTACCGGCAGGGGCGAGCCATGTGTCGCGGGTGGCGACCGCAACCCCGCCCTTGGCTATGGTCAGCGTTCCCGTGCCCTCCGAACCGATTTCGATGCGGTCGCTTGCCGCGAGCGTCGAAATGTCGGCCGTCGCGCTCGATACGGTCACCGTGCCGACGCTGCCCACGCTCTTCCCGATGTAAACCGCTGCCGCCGCTCCTGGTCCGGTCGATGCGACGGTGCTGACGCTGGCGCCATCCAGGACGCTCAAGTCGCCGGTTCCTTCAAAGCCCACGTATATATTGTTCAACGGATCCCAGACCGCCTGCCGGCCCGTTACCGTGACGCTGCCCTCGCCGCCGACGTTCCAGCCGATGATCGCCTGGCCGCTATGCACGACGCCGTTGTCGATCGTCAGCGTGGCCTTGCCGCCCGTGCCGATCTCAAACGCGCCGATCGTGTTGATATTCCAGGTTGACCCCGCCCCGGTAACGAAAACCTCCCCGACGCTGCCAGTGTCGACGCCAATTCTGGCCGAGTCGCTATGCGCCACGCCTGCGTCCAGGATCGAAAGCGTGCCCTTGCTGCCTGAATCGGCCCCGATCAGCACCGGGCCAAGGCTGGTCCAGCTGGACGCGGTACCGCTGCCGTCGCGGCCCCTCACCGTCAGGGCGCCAACGGAGCCATTGCCGCTGCCTATGTACGCCCAGTCATTGACCACCGAGCCGCCGGCGCTGATGACCAGAGCGCCGGGCAGGGAATCTCCAACGGTCAGATCGCCGCCGACCGTCCAATTGGGCGTCTGGACCGGCCCAGGCAGAATCTGGCCAGAACCGGAGACCGATTGGGCCTGAGCGGAATTGGCGAAGTTCGCCGCATAAAGAACGAAGACAGCCGACTTTAACCACCGCTTGCGCAAGCCATTCCCGATGACCATGAAAAATCCCCTATGAGTAGACGTGAGCTCCTGCCGATACGGCATCCAACGGGAGATTCTTAATGGGTGATTTCACCCATAAGCGCGCCGCCAGCCCGGAAAAAGGCGGGACACTGGCGGAGTGTACGCGTTGGCATCGGCTGGCTGGGCGCAACAGATATCTTGAATACCCGAACGCTCGACGAACTGCGCCCCTTGCTGGCAGCCATCATGAGGCGCAGCGCCTGACTTCACCCGCCAAGAAGATGGAGCACGGATGCCGCGGTGTCTTCGGCGGGACCGCCAGCATCAATGTGCGTCCAGCGCTTCACATCGCGTTGCCTGTCCAATTGTGTACGCACAATGCGCTCATTGGCATCCGAAGGGTCATTCGTGCGCTGGCTGACCCGGGCGAACAATTGGGCAGACGGGGCTTCAAGCCAAAAGCCGCTAAAGGGAACCATCGCGCGGGCCGCGCATTGTTCAATGCGCTCACGGCAATCCTCCCGCTCGAATACGGCGTCGGCGATCACCGCGCACCCGTCTCGCGCCAAATGCTCCGCGCGCGCAGCCTGCTCCGCATAAACCTGCTCGGACAGATCAGGCCGATAAGCCCCCTCCGGCAGCTTCGACTCCGCCGGCACGCCGCACAGGCGCTTGCGGATGCGGTCGCTGGACAATACGCGGGCGCCCGGCGCGGGACCAAGCGCGTGCGCGATAGCCGCTGCCAACGACGATTTTCCCGATCCGCTGAGCCCGCCGATGGCGACCAGCCTCCCTCGGCGTCGCTCCAGGCATGAAAGCCCCGTATCGAGATACCCCAGGGCCTCAGCCGACAGAGACTCTCGCGTCCCTCCGGCGGACTCCGCAGCCTGAGCGGCCAGAACGTGGGCGCGGATGGCGGCCCTCAAGGCCATGAACAACGGCATCAGGACCATTCCGCCTTCGTCATCGCTCACATCCAGATAACGGTTCAGCGCCAGGTTGGCATACCCCGGGAATCCCCGCGACCAGAGATCCATGATCAGGAAGGCCAGGTCATAAAGCACATCGATAGTGGCCAGCGCATCATCAAACTCGAGACAGTCAAACAAGACCGGCGCCCCGTCGATCACGCAGATGTTGCGCAAATGCAGATCCCCGTGGCAATGCCGCACTTTTCCAGCAGCCGCGCGCCTCGCCAGCAGCGGCGCCTGCTTCTTCAATTCGCTGCGTAGCCCTGCGCAAAGCGCCTCGATCTTCCCGCCAGGCAATGCGCCTGCCCCGATGAGAAGCTTCTGGGTCACGGCCAGAACCTCGGCCAGCGCCGAAGGCGTATCCACGCCGCGCACTATTCGCGCACGGTCGTGGAATCCGGCAATCACGCCTGCGGCGCGTTCAGCCAGCGCTGCTGTCAGCATTCCGCGCTGCACCACGCTCTCCAGCAGGGCGTCGTCCGGAAACCGCCGCATCTCCACCACGGCATCGATCATTTCTCCGCAGCCGTCGAAGGCCAGATTCCCGTCACCATCCCGCATGATGCGCCGTACCGCCAGATACAACTCAGGTGCGGTGCGCCGGTTCAGCTCCAGTTCCCGCAGGCATGCCGCCAAACGCCGCGCTGCGGTGGACAGGTCAATGTACGGAAACCGCACTGCCCTCTTCAGCTTGTAGGCGCGTGCTCCGGCAAGCACAATGATGGAGATGTGGGTATGTATCGTGACGATATCGCCCGCCGACACGCCGTGAACATGCGGACTTGTCAAGAAATCCAGCGTGGCGGCCTGGCTTTCAGCGTTCAACTCGACGCGCTCCTATGTCAGCCCCCCGTAGCAACGGTCTCGCCGCCCGACGGCAACTCCGCTTCGCTTCGCGGGTCGACATCGCTATAGCCCGGCAGGGAAAGTTTCCGGAGCTTCATCCAGATTCCAGATATCGCCCCATTCGAGCGGTTCTACCGCCCGCGTCTGGTCAAAATGCAGCACGCAGTCAAACTGCTGCGGCAGGCAAGCATAAAAGTAATGGCTGCTCCGCTCGGTTTCCGGCCGGTAGATGACGCCGATGGCGCGTTCCAGCCGGCGCCTGGACAGCGCCTGCGCCAGGTCCCTGTCTCCCTTGAAGGCCAACATGAAGCGTCCGATGCCCGTTTGGTGAAAGAGGGTTTCATGGCTGCCAGGAAGCGCCGGCAGCACGCGCTTTCGCTCGGCCGGCGCGTCCCAGTCGCTCGCGGCCGTCACGCTTCCCTGATAGGTCGTCATTCCCACCAGAAATGCCTGATCGCCATAGGACTCCCGCGCCAACTGTCCCACCGTCAACTCGCCCGCCAACCCGACATCCGTCGCGCGGGCATCGCCCACATGGGAATTGTGTTCCCAGACGACGATCTTGGCCGGCATGCCGTCCTCCGTCCGAGGCAAGTGCCGGGCGAGCGCGTCCAGGGTTTCCATCATGTGCCGGTCCCGCAAGTTCCAGGAAGATACGCGCCGGTCGAACATGGTGCGGTAGTACTGCTCGGCGTTCGTGACAAGGCGCGCATTCTGCTGCGCATAAAACAGCTCATCGCTCGCCGCGCGGCCGTCGCGTTTCACATACTCGGCGGCGCGCGCGTTGAGTTCGTGCATTTGCGCGATAACGGCATCCTGGCATGAGGCCGACAAGCCATAGCTTGTCGAGTATCCATAGCGCTCGCTGCTTCTGCCGAAATGGTCGAAACAGGCATAGCGCGCGCGGGCCTGGCGCGCGGCTTGCGGATCGACTTTATCAAGGTACCGCAGCACCTCCGAGATCGACGTAAACAGGCTATACAGATCCAGCCCATAGAAACCGACGGGTGGCAAGCGGGAGGGCAGGGATTCGTTGTAGCGCCGCAGCCACTCGATGAACCGGACGACTTCGGTGTTTCGCCACATCCAGGTCGGGAAGCGCTTGAAGCCCGCCAAGGCCTGTTCGCCGGACTTGTCTTCACCCTGGCCGCGCAGGTACCGGTTGACACGATAGGCATCGGGCCAATCGGCCTCGACCGCGACGGCGGAAAATCCCTTCTCGGCGATCAGGCGTTGAGTAATGCGGGCGCGTTCTTCGTAGAACTCGTGGGTACCGTGGCTCGCTTCCCCGATCAGCACGAAGCGCGCGGCTCCGATCCTTTCGAGAAGGACGTCATAGTCCTCGATGCTTCCCGTAAGCGGCCGCGCCGCTGCCATGACCCAGGAAAGCGGAGAGGCATGCGCATCGGTTTTCGTTTCCATGACCTCTGCCTTGGCCCCGGTACGGGGCATCAGTCGCCATACGGTGCAGGCACTGCCATCCATGCGGCCAGCGGATGGTTGCGTTCTGCCTCTTGCAACAGACGAATGACCTCCCCGTCTTCCGTCTGCTCGAAATCCACATACCATTGCCCCACGCCATAAAAAGGCATGGGCGTGCTGATGCAAACCACTTCATCCGCTACACCCGCAAGCTCTTGCCTGGTCTCGGCCGCGGCCACCGGCACCGCGGCCACGATCCTTGCCGGCTTCTGCTTGCGCAAGGACTGCAGAGCCACGCGCATGGTCGATCCGGTCGCCAGGCCATCATCGACCAGGATGACAACCTTTCCCCCCAACTGCAGCGGCGGACGCCCCGCCCGATACAGCAATTCGCGGCGTTCCAATTCCTTGCGCTCACGCGCTACGATCGGCTCTATGACTCTTGGCGATATTCCATATGCCTCGATAGCCTCGTCCTGAAACACGGATTCATCGTGGCTGATCGCGCCTATGGCGTACTCGGGATAGCCCGGCATTCCAATCTTGCGCGCCAGGACCACGTCAAGCGGCGCACTCAACGCGGCCGCGACCTGAAACCCTACCGGCACGCCGCCACGCGGCAACGCCAGCACGATCACATCTGGACGGCCCGCATATCTCATCAGCTGCCGAGCAAGCAACATTCCAGCCTCTTGCCGATTCTTGAAGCGAATGTTCATCGATGCACCTGCGTTGGAGCGCCGAGCCTGCACACCGCAGTTGCTCGGCTTTTTTTTCAACCGAACGCGCCAGCAAAGGACAATTCAAGCAGCCGGCCGGATGGCGACCTTCAAGACGTTGTCCCGCTGATTGGCGAATAAATCGTAGGCGTCCGTGATCTGATCGAGGGTAAAACGGTGCGTGACCATTTTTCCGAGGTCCAGCCGACCCGACTCCAGGACGCGCATGAGGCGCCGCATACGCTCTTTTCCGCCAGGACAAAGCGCAGTGTTTATCCTGTGATCTCCGAGCCCCGCCGCGAAGGCGGAAATGGGAATCTTCAGATCGCTGGAATAGACGCCCAGGCTGGACAGCGTCCCGCCGGGCTTGAGCACGCGCAGGGCGGATTCAAACGTGTTCTGCTGCCCCAGGGCTTCGATGGCGGAATCCACACCGCGGCCGCCAGTCAGCCGCATGATTTCGTCGACGACATCGCAGTCGTGAAAGTTCAGCACGACGTCCGTCCCCCAAGAGCGCGACATTGCCAAGCGCTGCGCATTGCCGTCCACTCCTATGACGGTGGTTGCACCCAGCAGCCGGGCGCCCGCCGCCGCGCACAGTCCTATCGGTCCTTGCGCAAAGACCGCGACAGTGTCGCCAATACGGATGTTGGCGTTCTCCGCGCCTTTGAATCCGGTGGACATGATGTCCGGGCACATCAGCACCTGTTCGTCGGTCAATCCATCCGGCACCGGCGCAAGATTGGCCTGGGCATCGGGGACCAGCAGATACTCCGCCTGGGCGCCATCAATCATGTTGCCGAAACGCCATCCCGCAGTGGCCCGGTATCCATGGCATCCACACACTCCGCTGGCGACCAGGTAACTGCCATCCTGGGAAGGCGCGCCGTCTTGAGCGGCGTATGAATTGAAGTTCGGGCAGATCGCGCCAGCGATTACGCGCTGGCCCTCCTGGTAGCCCGTCACGGCGCTTCCCAGCTTTTCGATGATGCCGACAGGTTCATGGCCTATCGTCAGGCCCGGCTCCACGGGATACTCCCCCTTGAGGATATGGATATCCGTGCCGCAAATGGTCGTGGTGGTGATCCTGATCAATGCGTCGTTCGGGCCTACGTCTGGAATGCGCTTTTCCCGTATCTCGATGCGGCCCGGACCGGCGAAAACCACTGCTTTCATCATGGTGTTCATGCCTTATCTCCAGCTTTCGACTGATGCTTGGCCGGCTCTCGGCCCCGACGCGCGCACGAGCAACAACGGAACGGCCACGCCGCGCGATATCTTCTGAGCGCGATGGTCCACAGGCATGAGGCGAATGTCGCGGGACCGGTGCGCCCCGATCACGATCAGATCCGCCCCCCAGGCTCGCGCCTCGCCCACCAGGCATTCCTCGAACGCTCTCTCGCCAGCCTCGAAGAGAGCGCTGTCCACCGGAATGCAACTCGCGCGCACCCTTTTTGCCGCATTCCGCAGCATTTCGGCGGCATGCCCACGCGACAGCCTCCGGATTTCCGCCGGGGAGTGGCAATTGGTGCCTATTCCCAAAGACGATGGCAATGCTTCGACGATACAGATCAGCCGGATGACCGCATCATGGAGAAAGGCCAGGCGTATCGCCTCATCCAACCCCGATTCGGAGGTCGAACTGCCGTCGATAGGTATGAGAATCCGTTTATACATGGGCTCGATGATCAAGAATGAAGGCACGCCTGAAGGCTTGCGCACCGGCCTGCGCCGGTCTCAAGCAAGCGTGGCGTTTTCAGCTTAAGACGAGAAGGCGCCGCAACATTGACCAAGGTCAATGTCGATGAACAGGCGCTGCTTCCCGGCCTTCCACTCAGGGACGGCGGCGCGCAAACCAAGACGGACATTGACTTCCATCAAACTGGGGGGATCCCGTCGGCGCACACTGATTCCCCACCACGGAATCAGGGATCAGCATCATGACAGCCATATTCCCTGGCGCAGAAAGCACAGCGAAGGCGCCCGGCGACGCCGGCCGCGATCCAGCGCCATTTCTGCTGCCCGAGCCGCGAACCGAAGGCGGCATGACCTTGCTTGAGGCTTTGACGTTGCGCCGCTCGATCCGGGGCTACGCGGAAACGCCCTTGCCGTTACAGCAACTATCCGATCTCCTCTGGGCCGCCTGCGGCGTGAATCGCGAGAGCGGCGAACGCACCGCGCCATACTGGCGGCATCGCATCGTGCTGGATCTGTTTGTATTGCAGGCCAATGGCGTATCCATCTACGACCCGCCCACGCATGCATTGACGCCCTATATGAAGGGCGATTTTCGAGTCCTGGCCGGGCAGCAGGATTTCGTCGGCCGCGCTCCGCTGGAACTCGTCTATGTGGCTCGCGGCGAAAAGATGGCCGACATCACCGCCGTCGAACGCCAACTCTACGCGTCGGTTGACGCCGCGTTCATCGGCCAAAACGTCTATCTTTTTTGCGCGGCAGCGGGCTTGGCCACGGTATTTCGGGGCGCCTTGGACAAAGGCCGGCTCGCCCGCGCGCTTCAATTGCCCGATACCGACTTCGTGACATTTGCCCAAACGGTGGGCTTCAGCGATGGGAAGCCCCCGACTTCCTGAGGAAAATCCCGTGAGCGATCAATCCAACCTTAGACAACCTATCGCCGTCATCGCCGTCGCCCCGGACGGCAGCACCTACAGGATAGAACGGCGCAGCCAGTTTCGTCCGGATCAGGCGGCTCCCGACATGTACTTCTACTGCTGCCTCCCCGACGGCCAGGTCGTCGACCAGATAGGGTCCGGCACTTACCAACTGCCCGACGGGACTATCGTCAGAACGCGGAGGCGTCGAACTGCCTAGCAAACAGGATGGACAGGGATTGAGTTTCGTCAAGCCCGGCTGGGCAGGAACGCCTACTCTGGGCTGGTAGCGCCCGACGGATTCCTGGCGTGGCGCTTCCCACTGCCTCACCGATAAAGGAGGAATTCGTCATGCAAGTCGACTACGAACCCTACGTGGCCCTGTACAAGTATGGCCTCAACACCGCGCTGGCCATGGCCGAGAATTACTTCGACAGCGCGCGGCAGCTGCGCGCCCTGCAACTGAAGACGGACAAGGAAATGCTGGCGTTCGCGCAGCAGGCCAGCGCCGAAATGGAATCCATGTCCACGGTCAGCGCCGTATGCGCCTTTCAACAGAAGCTGGCTGCCGACCTGTTCGGACGCGAGATGGATTATCTGCGCGAAGTGGAGAAAATCGCGCGCGCCGCTTCTGCCTCCGCATCCGCCACATTGAAGGAAAGCAAGAATCCCTGGCAGGAACGGGTGTCGGAGATTGCCCTGGGTGTCGGCCAGTTTCTATCGAATGGCAATGCCAGCGGCGCTGCCGGCGACAAGCATGCATAGCGTCGCGGACCGGAGAATGGAGGAAGATCCGTTCCAGGCGCTGAACTACTGGAAGGAGGCATTGATCGCCCAAGCCACGGGCGGGAGTTCGCCGGCAGCGTTGACGCTCGCGCTCGCCGACTGGTGGATACATCTTTGCACCGCCCCCGGCAAGCAGCTGGAACTCGGGGTCAAGTATGGCGAGGCAATCGCCGCGCTTTACCAGCATGCCGCCCAGCCTTGGAGCCGCCCGCAGCGTGACGCTTCGGTTCCGCCTGGCAACGACGGACAAGCACAGCCAGCCTGGCAGCAAGAGCCTTTCAGCCTGTGGTGGCATGCATTCCTGACGGCCCGCCACTGGTGGATCGACGCCACGAGCCAGGTGCCCGGCGTCGCCCCCCACCATGCGGACCTGGTGTCTTTCTGCGCCAGCCAATGGTGCGATACCCTCTCGCCCGCGAACTTTCCCTGGTCGAATCCCGTCGTGCAGGAACGCTGCCTGGCCGAAGGCGGCCGCAATCTTTCCGCTGGCCTGCTCAACCTGTTCAACGACATTCGCCGCCAGCTGGTACAGGCTCCCGAGGAAGGGATGGAGCGCTTCCAGGTCGGAAAGACCGTCGCGGTGACACCCGGGGCCGTGGTGTTCCGGAATCATCTCATCGAACTGATCCAGTATGCGCCCGCAAGCGCCACGGTGCGCCCGGAACCGATACTCATCACACCGGCCTGGATCATGAAGTACTACATCCTGGATCTGTCGCCTGAAAACTCCTTGATCCGGTACCTGGTCGCTCAAGGCTATACGGTCTTCTGCATATCATGGCGCAATGTGGGATCAGCGGACCGGAACCTGTCACTGGATGATTACCGCCGCCTGGGCTTCATGGCGGCGCTGGATGCCGTCAGCCGCATCGTGCCTGGCCGCCGCGTGCACGCCGTCGGCTACTGCCTGGGCGGCACCCTGCTTTCCATCGCCGCCGCAGCCATGGCGGGACGGAAGGATACGCGCCTGGCCACGCTCACGCTGCTGGCGGCGCAGACCGATTTCACCGAACCTGGCGGCCTGGGACTGTACATAGACGCGAGCGAGGTCTATTTCCTGGAAAGCCTGATGTGGGCGCAGGGCTACCTTTCGGCGGCCCAGATGTCTGCCGCGTTCCAATCGCTGCGGCCGGTCAGCGACACCGCTGCGCGCGCCGTGCGCAGGTATCTGCTTGGCGAGCATGCGGCCCCCAATGACCTGATGGCATGGAACGCGGATTCGACGCGCATGCCTTACCGGATGCACGCCGAGTATCTGCGCAAGCTCTTCCTGAACAACGAGCTGGCGGCCGGCCGCTACCAGGTGGACGGGCGCATGATCGCCCTGCGCAACATACGCGTTCCCATCTATGCGCTAGGCGCCGAGAGCGACCGCATCGCCCCTTGGCGGTCTGTGTACAAGATCCATTACCAGACCGACGCCGATATCCGCTTCGTCCTGGCCAGCGGCGGCCACAACGCAGGCATCGTGAGCGAACCCGGGCATCCGGGACGCTGGCATCGCGCGGGCGCAAGCGCGCCGGACGGATTGCGCGTCGGCGCGGACGAATGGATGGCCGGCAGCAGGCTGCATGCCGGTTCGTGGTGGCCGGACTGGCAAGCCTGGCTCGATGCACACTCCGGTCCGCCGCTGCCCGCCCTGCGGTCACTGGGTGAAGCCGGCGCTGACCGGACCGCCCTGCCGCCTGCCCCCGGCCGCTTTGTGCTCCAGGATTGAACCGCGCCCCGGATCACCCGCAGCCGGCGCAATCAAGGTTTGCCGGTTTTCTCCCGGCAGGCCTCGCCCTCGCCCGCGCAAAGATAAATCGGTACCCTGATGAACAGCATGCCCTTGATCGACAGCCCCCGAACCAGTTCGGCTTCCGCAAGAATGAAACCTGCGATCGGCTCGATGGCCGGATCGCGCCCTGCCATGGAGGTCTCGTCCAGGATCTGGATAGTGCCGCTCGCGCCTTCCACCCACCCGGGCCGGGCCTGAAACGCCCGCAAGGCTTCATATGTCGAGAAGAACAGGATCAGCGCCTTGTCATTCAGCCCCAGCACCGAACCCGGGGGGCTGGCAATGACGTTGTAATAGCTGCGATCCTCCACGGCGTCGATCAGCACGCCGCGGCCGTAGGCCACTCCCAGGATGCCGCCATCGGCATGGAGCGCGGGCACGACCAGCACGCCGAAGGAACGGGCAATCAATGCCTTGGCTTTGGGCGACTGGCGATAGAGGCGCAGCAGCGTCGCCTCGGCCTCCTGATCGACGCGATTCAGTATGGCGGGCGAAACCGACATCAACGACTCCGCTGGCTGTCCTAACGCGGCCCCAATAGGCCCCCCCGCCAGAATCAGGTGAAGCAACAGGGCAACAACGCATTTCTTCATAACGCCTCCGCGGTTTTGCAGAACGCGGGCTGGCGGCCTTGCCGCCCGTCACGGCGCTCGCTTCCATGCCACCTATTTCCTGGGAGCCTGGCCGCCAGGTGTTGCCTGCGCCAGCCGGCGGGAGAATTTCTCCCATCCTGCGTCCGTCCAGAACGACGGCTGCCGCATGAAACGCCTGCGCGCGGCTCGCAGCGTCGCTTCGGCCTTGCGCAGCATCCGGCGGCAAGCCTTCCTGGACGCGGTGTCCGCCAGCTTGCCGCTCGACAGGCTGACGCACACGACTGGCCCCAGCCGCGCGGCCATTCTCAGATCCTGCACATCCCCGAGCGCTGCTTGCAGCTTTTCCAGCGACCGGACGTAGCGCTCCAGCTTGCGGAAGGAACACGCTTGCATCAGCCCCTCGCTGGCATAGCGCAAGCGCTCGACCTGGGTCCGCGCTTGCTGCTGAACGCTCGCATCGCGCATCACGGACTTGCCCGCCAGGCGATCTCTCGCCTTTTCGTCCCACCTCTCCAGCTTGCGGCGAATCCGCGCGTACAGCGCCTTGGAAGAACGATCCGCCACTACCGCGTGCATATCTCCATCTCGCTCCTGGAACTGCTGGAGCAGACTTTGAAAGCGTTCAGATCGCAAATGGATATACATTTCGCCCCGCGCGACAGCGGAACGGGCAGCGGCCCGTTGGCCAGTCGCCTCCCGGTCCAGATCCGGTTCCGCCTCGTATAGCCGCGGCAGGAGCTCTCCGGCAAGAACATCCCAGTCATGCGCACGCGACAAGGGCTGCATCGCCCAAGCCACCTCCTTGCGCAGCGCCCGTCTGGCCGAGCGCTCTCGCGCCCGCCGCGGCAGCAGGTCCGAGAGCGCGCAGAACCGCCTCACATAGACCCGCAAATCATGGATCAGGGCGGGTGCGCCGGCCTCGCCCGCCTGGTCGCCTTTCGCCAACTGCCGGACGCGCCTTCTGACTTCGCGAGCCCAGGCGTCCGCAATCGCATGCAATCCTGTTTGCAAGGACAGCCGCTGCAAGGCGCCGGTAGCGCTTTCCGCGGGCGCCTTCGTCCGCGACGCGGGCGGGGCCCCTCCCGCGCCAGCCTGCGCCTCGGCCGGATCCTGCCGGGTATTGCGCGCCATGAGCATTCTCCTGAATCAGACGCCGTCTTCAGCCACGTTCATCCGCAAGGATTTCAACGCGCGCCCTTGTGGTCCTTCTGACCGGTGTTCTTATGTCTGCCCAGCAACTCGGCCGTTTCGGCTTTTCTCTGCTGTTGCACCGCGTCCTCCTTTTGATGGTCGCGCGCCTTTTTTGAGGTGACAGGGGGGGTTTTGGCAGGTGGTTGCATGTTGACCTCCGAAGAGTTGGCCGATCGGCACGTCGGCGTGTCTTATCTTGAACCCGCCTCGCAGGCCTTTGTTGACCAAAGTCACGAACCCGGCGTTGACCTGCAAGCCAGGTTCTCGGACCGGGCTTGGAAAGGACAAGCGCCCGGATGGTATCCACAGGCGGTTTTCCAGAAGAAAACCGTGGCGAACAGACCCGATTTTTCGATTGACGATTGTCAATATTGAAATGCCATATCCACGGAAACTTTATATGCGGAGCCGCCGGGCACAGGATGCGCGATGCGGAACACGCGCACTTTTCATCACATCATTTCTTCCGTTTGGAGAGCAATCATGAAAGACGAAGAACTACGCCGCAACGTCCTGGACGCGCTGGAGTTCGATCCGCGCATCGACGCCACGGGCATCGGCGTGGCCGCATCGGATGGCGTTATCACGCTGACCGGGCATGTCAGCACATACAGCGAAAAGTACGACGCCGAGAAAATTGCGGCGCACGTCAAGGGCGTCAAGGGGATTGCGCAGGAGATCGAAGTCCGCACCGGCTACGAGCAGGGCAATTCGGACGATGAGCTGGCCAAGCGCGCGCTCAACAGCATAGGCTGGAACGTTTCCATTCCCGGCGACAAGGTGCAGGTCAAAGTGCAACAGGGCTGGGTAACATTAAGCGGAGAAGTCAGCTGGAACTTCCAGCGCGCCGCCGCCGAAAGCGCCGTCCGGCGGCTGTCCGGAGTCAAAGGGGTCGCCAACCTGATCAAGTTGGATGCCGGCGTGCAGATCGGCGACGTCAAGGAACGGATCCAGAACGCCTTGAAGCGCAGCGCCGAACTGGAAGCGCACGACATCCAGGTATCGGTGCACGGCAGGAAAGTCACCTTGACAGGAAAGGTAAGGAGCTGGTCGGAACGGCACGCCGCGGAGCAGGCGGCATGGAGCGCGCCCAGCGTGATCGGCGTCGAGGACAAGCTCGAGATCGGCTGATTGCAACTCCCTGGCCTGCTGCACCTGCCCAGGCGCGGCAGGCTGCCGGCGGAGCGAAGGCGCACGCCTGCCTCGGGCCCGTGTCAGGGAATCAAGACTGCGGTCGCCTGGATCCGGCCCTGGCGCAGGTCATCCAAGGCCTCGTTCGCCCGTTCGAGCGGATACGTCCGCACATCGCACTGCACATTGGCGGCGACGGCGGCGTCCATGAATTCCCGGCCATCGGCACGGGTCAGGTTGGCAACGGATTCAAGCCGCCGCTCTCCCCATAGCAAGCGGTAGGGAAACGCGGGGATATCCGACATGTGTATGCCGCCGCAGACCACGCAACCGCCCTTGCGCACCGCTTTCAGCGCCAAGGGGACCAGATCGCCCACCGGAGCAAAGATGATGGCGGCGTCCAGCGGCTGCGGCGGGCCGGTATCGCTGTCTCCCGCCCATGCAGCTCCGAGCGCGCGGGCATGCTGCTGGGCCGCGGTATCGCCCGCGCGGGTAAAGGCGTAGACGCGCCGGCGCTGCCAGGCGCAAACCCTTGCGAGCACTTGCCCAGCCGACCCGAATCCGTATATACCCAGCGATTCCGCCTGCCCGGTGGCCCTGAGCGCACGCCAGCCGATCAGGCCCGCGCACATCCAGGGCGCCATGGTTTCAGCGCTGCGCGTCATCGGCACAGGGTACAGATAGCGCGCATCGGCGATCAAATGCGAGGCAAAGCCGCCGTCGCGCGTGTAACCCGTGAACTCCGCGTAATCGCAGAGATTCTCGCGTCCCGACAGGCAATAGCGGCACAGGCCGCAGGTCTTGGCCAGCCACGCCGCGCCCACGCGCGCTCCCGTCATGCCTGGATCGACGCCGGCGCCTGTTTTTTCTATGACGCCGATCACCTCGTGCCCGGGCGTAATGGGATAGCGCAGGCCTGGCAGTTCACCATCCACGACATGCAGATCCGTGCGGCAGACCGCGCAAGCCTCGACGCGCACCCGTACCTCGCCGGCCCCCGGCTCGGGCGTGGGGCGATGTTCCAGGACGAGGGGCTCGCCAGCGGCCCGTTGCGACATGCTCTTCATGGCGCCTCCTTCAGGCCGTCCGCACGCGGTCCGGTTATCCGACTGCCAGCTTGTCCTGCACTTCGACAACTCCGGGAACCGCCCACGCGGCCCGCTCGGCGGCGCCGCGCTCGATCCAGCTATTGACCCGGCCGCTCAGCACGACCTTATGGCCATGCACGCTGACCTCCACGCGGTTGGCCTCGATCAGCGCACTGCGCAGCAGGGCCTCTTCGATCTTTTGCTTGATATCGCCCGCGTGTATGGCCGGCGTCACCTCGATCAGATTGGAAATGCCGGTCACGCCGGAAAGCTTGTGTACGGCGGCTGCCGCCGCTTCCCGCTGATAGAACCAGTCAACCTTGCCATTCAAGGTCACCCAGCCTTTATGCACGGCCACCTGGACCTTGCCATCAGGAATCGTCGAATCCCAGGAAATGATGCTAAGCGCGCGCGCCGCGATTTGATCGTCCGCCTGCTGTTTGTCCGCGGCCATGCGTACTTCGATCTCCTGGGCGATGCCGCGGACGCCCCTTACACGCTGAACCGTTTCCTCGGCAGCCAGCTTCTGCGCGTAAGAACTCACGTGGCCAGTCAAGGTCACTATGCCGTTCTCCGCCACCACGCCTATGTGCAGTTCATCGACACTAGGCTCGAACGTCAGCGCTCTCTGCACTCTTTCCCGCAGATCGGCATCGCTCATGATTCTCTCCTCATTGCGCGCCATTGAAAGGAGTCCATTCAATGGCGGTCGGTTGGACTCGCGACCGCCTGGTACATACACCGGCCGGCCTGGAACTGTTGACCATCTTGAGCCGCGCCCGAGACTGCTCGTTGATTTTTGTCATGATATTTTCAGGGCCGGATAGGACCTGGCGCTTGCCCTGCCTGGAGGTCGGAAACTCTCAGGAGACAGCGGCTGGGGCGCACCGATGAAAATCCCGGATTCCGCGACGTTCTTGACAACGATCAACATTGCCGGCCCGCGCAAACCGATACTGGGTATCAGCCTTCCACTACGCGGAGCCCCGCCATGTATCAGAGAATCCTCGTTCCTATCGACGGTAGCGCAGCTTCTGAGCAGGGATTGAATGAGGCAATACGAATTGCGAAAGCCGTGCACGCTCGTCTACGCCTGATCCATGTCGTCGACGAGCTATCCTTCGCCTTCACGGTCAGCGCCTACCGCTACCAGGCAGGCGAGCTATTGGACCTGCTCCGCAAAGACGCAGAAAAGCTGCTCTTGACCGCGCTGGAAAAGGTCAAGGCCGCGGATGTGGAGGCGGATACTGTGCTCTACGAGAACCTCGATAAGACCGTGAAGCAGCGCGTGTTGGACGAATCCCTGTCGTGGAAGGCGGACTTGATCGTGATCGGCACGCATGGACGCCGCGGCGCAAACCGCCTGCTTCTGGGAAGCAGCGCGGAAGGAATCATGCGCGGCGCAACCGTGCCTGTTCTGCTCGTGCGGGCGCCTGAATAAACTTCCTAGATCGCGCGGCTTTCCGCGGCCGAGGCGGCGGGCAACCGGCAAAGGTCGGCCCCGCCCGCACTGTCATGGCGTGCGGACCATCAAAACAGGCAGCTTGGAGGTGCGCAGCACCGCTTCGGCGCTGCTGCCTAGCATGGTGCGCTTGATACCGCGCCGTCCGTGCGTGCCCATCACGATCAGGTCGGCTGGCCATTCCTGCGCCACACCGACGATCCGCTCTTCCACTGGCAATCCCAAGTCGTCATATAGAACCGTTTCAGCCGATACGCCGGCCGCTGCCGCGTGTGCAAGCGCCTGTTCCAGGATGGCAGCGCCGCCCTGTCTCAGGCTTTCGATCAGCTGGCCCGTGTAGTAGCCCGCATACGGATTGGCGGTCATCGACACCGACAGGTCATCCAGCACATGAATAATGCGCAACGTCGCATTGAACGCCTTGGCAAGCTTGATGGCTTCTTCCAGCGCCCTGTTGGATGCATGGCTGCCGTCGACCGCGACAATGATTCGTGAGTACATGGCTTCTCCCGAGACTTGGATGTTGAGCAACAAAACCCCGCACGCGACGCGCCGGATCTCAAGCCCACGCCGGCGCGCGTTCCGGGAAAGAGCGCTTCCATCCAATCTTGCGCGGCTGCGCCAGTTCAACGATGATCTTTGTCAACCTCGGCGCGTGGCGCCATGCGTATCGATTCAAGTAGCATGACGACACTGGATAACACCTGGCGCATCCAGGATTGGACGCGCAGGGACATGGAACTGCGCTACGCATTCAGCTTCCATTAATATGACCGACTCTCACGCCCGCCTGGACAGGAGCCGCTCTTGACCCGACTACTCATCATCGCCGGCCTCGCCGCCACGGTCGTTGCCTCGCCCGCCCTAGCGGGAGAACGCTGGATGGTCTATGCCGGCGGCGAAAAGCCCAGCCGCATCGTCGTCACCGTCGACGAAACCTATCTCGACGCCGTGCCCATGGCGGAGAAGACCTACAAGCTCGAAACACTGACGATCCTGGAGAACGCCAAGGCGCCGGACTGGGTGTCCTCCAACATGATCATCGATTGCGCGCGGCAGACGCTGGAGGAAAAACTGATCCAGCTGTCGCCGCGCGGCGGCAAGCTGGCGACCGCCCCCGACCAGCCGGCGCGTCCGCCCAAGAACGCGGTCGGCCAGGCCTTGATCGACTTCGCCTGCGACATGGGCCCCAAGAGCAGCGCCCAGCGGACCGCGGCGCGCAAGGCCGACAACCGGGCTCGCGGCTGGCTGTACCTCGGGCCGCTGGACACCGGGGCGATCGGCGACCTGGCCTGGAACACCATGTGGACCGACGGCGCCCGGCCCGCCAGCAAGCCGCGCTCGGACGCCGAGCTGGACCGCGAGATGAAGGATCTGGACGCGCGCCGCAAGAAGGCGCTGGCGGAGGCCGACGCCCTTGCCGGCAAGACGGTCCAGCAGGACAAGGCGTCGAGCCGCCAGACCGCCAAGGCGCAGGAACCGCAGGCGCGAGCCGACGCGCGCCGCAAGCGCGAAAGAACCGAAGTGCGGCGCACGATGGACGCCTGGATCGGCCAGCCCGAGGCGGAATTGCTGCGCGTCTGGGGCCCGCCCACCGCCACCGGCGACCAGGACGGCAACCGCATGCTGCAGTACTACCGCCAGGAAGCGCGTTCGACCCAGGCTTCCGGCTCCGGCGGCTGCCCGCCAGGACAGTCCATGCAGCTGACGCACGGCCCCAACTCCCCTCCGCGCTGCGCCCCTTCCGGCAGCTCAGGCCAAAGCTACCAGTACACCTATGAGTGCACCGTCAGCTTCGAACTGCAGGGCGGCATGATCGTCGACTATTTCACCAAGGACCGGCGCACGCCTAACGATCCGTTTACGCACTGCACCCATATCTACGGCCGGTTCAACTGAGAACTGCGCTGAAAACTGCGCCGAGGACGGCGGACTCCCGCCTACAACAGCACCCCGTCCTCGGGCGATAAAGGCGGCGGCAGGCTTTCATCGCCCAGCAGTTCGCCCACGTTGATCTCGATGCTGCGGCAAAGCGCATCCAGGGGCAGGTTATTGGGCAGGCGGTCGAAGGGTTCCTCGATCTGCTCGCCCAGGGCGTCCAGGCCGAAGAAGGTGTAGGACAGCACGCCCACCATGAAGGGCGTCACCCAGCCTATGCTGCCGACCAGGCAGAACGGCAGCAGGAAGCAATAGGCGTAGACGGTCCGGTGCAGCAGCAGGATGTAGGCAAACGGTATCGGCGTGCTGCGTATACGCTCGCAGCCTCCGCCTATGTATGAAAGCCGCGAGATCTGGCCGTCGATGTCCGCCAGGAGAATGCTGTCCAGCTGCCCGACGCGCCTGAGCTGGGCATAGGCCTGGCTCAGATCGCCCAGCAGGACGCTGGGCGGATTCGCCGCCCGCATGAGACGGGCTGCCATATCCGCGGGCAGCCATCGTTCCAGGTCTTCCTTGGGATCGCTCTTGCGCAGCATGTGCCGCAGCGCGTGAGCATAGGCCACCAGGGCATGCGCCAGTTCGCGCTGGCGCGCGGCCGGCAGGCCGTCGGGAAAGCTCAGCGTCTGCCGCGTCAGGTTGCGGATGACGATGAGCAACTCGCCCCAAAGCTTGCGCGCCTCCCACCAGCGCTCGTAGGCAACGCTGTTGCGAAACCCCAGAAAGATGGCCAGGGTCAGGCCCACCAGGGTCAAGGGAACGGCGCCCAGCCCGACTCCGCTCAGTGGCAGGCGGTGCTCCGCCAGCACGACGGCCGCCGCCAGCAGCATCATTGCCACCACGCGTTTCCAGATGACGGAAACGATGGAGCCCTTCAAGGTGAAAAGCAGCAGCCAGGGCGAGCGCGAGGGAGGACGGACGATCATGACGAATTACGCCTGAACGCCTCCCAGCGCGGCCTTCCTGATGCGCACCGGAATCGATTTGTAGGAAGGCGTGCCGCACTCCTTGTCGATGTAGTCCAGCGGAACCAGGACGTTGGCCTCGGGATAGTAGGCGGCGACGGAGCCGCGCGCGATGCTGTATTCGATGGCGGTAATGCCATTCAAGCGCAGCGTGCGCGACGGCGACACGGTTTCGATGTCCACCAGATCGCCATGCTCCAGGCCCTGCTCGGCCAGGTCCTCCGGGTTCATGAACAGCACGTCGCGGCGGCCGAAGACGCCCCGGTAGCGGTCGTCCAGTCCGTAGATCGTGGTGTTGTACTGGTCATGGCTGCGTATGGTCACCAGCCGCAGCACCTCGTCGGGCCAGGGCTCATAACGCTCGCGCACGCCGGGGAACACGGAAAACATGGCCTTGCCCGTGGGCGTGTGCCATTTGCGCTCGGTCGGCGGCAAAGGCATGCGGAAGCCGCCCGGAACGCGGATGCGCGCGTTGTAGTCGTCGAAGCCGGGAATCGTGCGCTCGATCAGATCCCGGATACGGTCATAGTTTTGCACCAGCCCCAGCCAGTCCACCTTGCTGTGCGGCAAGGTCGCCCGCGCCATGGCGGCGACGATGGCGGGCTCGGAGCGCAGTTCGGCGGACGCGGGCTTGAGCTTGCCGGCCGAGGCATGGACCATGGACATCGAGTCCTCCACGGTTACCGATTGCGGGCCGTCCGCCTGGACGTCGAGCTCGGTGCGTCCCAGCACGGGCAGCAGGAAGGTTTCCCCGGCCACCAGCAGATGCGAGCGGTTGAGCTTGGTTCCCAGGTGCACGCTGAGCGTCAGTTCCTTCATCGCCGCAAAGCAGAGCTCGGGATCGGGCAAGGCCACGGCGAGGTTGCCGCCCAGGCAGATGAGCGCCTTGGCCGTGCCGTCGACCATGGCTTGCATGGCCTGCACCGCGTCGTGGCCGTGCCCCTGCGGCGGCGTGAAACCGAATACCGCCTCCAGCCGCTCCAGGAACTCAGGGGAAGGCTTTTCCGTGATGCCGACCGTGCGGTTGCCCTGCACGTTGGAGTGGCCGCGCAGCGGGCAGATGCCGGCGCCCGGCTTGCCGAAATTGCCGCGCATCAGCAGCAGGTCGGCGATCAGCTTCACGTTGGCCGTGCCCGTGTTGTGCTGGGTGATCCCCATGCCGTAGGTCACGATGGTGGCCTTGGACTTGGCGTAGGCCTCGGCCACATGCTCCAGTTCCGCCCGCAGCAGGCCGCTTTCGGTTTCGATGTCGTCCCAGGACGTCGCTTCCAGGTCGGCGGCCAGCGCATCAAAGCCCAGCGTGTGCTCGGCGATGAACTCGCGGTCCAGGACATTGCCGCGCTGCGCGTCCAGCGCCAGCACCGCCTTCATGATGCCCTTGAGCGCGGCCGCGTCGCCGCCGGCCCTGACCTGGTAATAGGTGGAAGCGATGTCGGTGGAGCTGAAGGTCGCCATTTCCACGATGCTCTGCGGATCGGCGAAACGCTCCAGCGCGCGTTCGCGCAAGGGGTTGAAGACAATGATGGGCACCTTGCGGCGGGCCAGTTCGTGCAGCGTGCCCATCATGCGCGGATGATTGGTGCCGGGATTGTGGCCTATCGAAAGAATGAGCTCGGCATGGTCGAAGTCCTCCAGCGACACCGTGCCCTTGCCTATGCCGATGGACTGCGGCAGGCCCACGCTGGTCGCCTCGTGGCACATGTTCGAGCAGTCCGGGAAGTTGTTGGTGCCGAACTCGCGCGCAAACAGCTGGAACAGATAGGCCGCCTCGTTGGATGCCCGGCCCGAGGTATAGAACTCGGCCTGGTCAGGCGTATCCAGGCTGCGCAGCGTCTCGCCGATGCGCTCGAACGCCGTGTCCCACGACACCGGAACGAACTTGTCGGTGGCCGCGTCGTAGGCCATGGGATGCGTCAGGCGGCCGAAGTCCTCCAGTTCGTAGTCCGACAGCTCCAGCAATGAAGCGACGGTGCGCTGGGCGAAGAACTCCGGCGTGACGCGCTTGCTGGTCGCTTCCCAGGTGACGGCCTTGGCGCCGTTCTCGCAGAACTGGAAGGTGGAGCGATGCTCCTTGTCCGGCCACGCACAGCCTGGGCAGTCGAAGCCCGCGGGCTGGTTGGTGCGCAGCAGGACGATGGGCGCCTCCACGACTTCCATCTGTTGCCGCACCGCCTGGGCCGTCGCCTTCAACGCCCCCCATCCGCCCGCCGGGCCATCGTAGGGCCGGATGCCGGGCACTTCACGTCGTTTGCTCATGGTGTCACCTCTTCAGTCCAGCACGGCTTCGGCTTCGATCAGGATCAGCCACTCCGGCAACGCCAGGCTGTTGACGACGATCCACGACGACGGCGGCGGATTAGACGGAAAGCGCCGGCGCAATTCCTCGGAGACCTGCCCCAGGTCTTCCCTTACGGTTTCGCAGGCGTATACCCGCAACATGACGAGCTGTTCCATCTTGCCGCCGGCGGCGGCCAGCACGCGCTCCACATTGGCCAGCGCCGCCGCGGTCTGGCCTTGCAGGCCGATGTCGACCACGCGGCCATGCACGTCGGTGGCGGCCTGGCCGGAGATCACCACGCGGCGGCTGCCGGCGGCGATGCAGGCCTGGCTATAGCCGTATTGCGCCGTATCGAGCACGCTGTCGGGATTCACGAGTGTCCTGGTCATGGCTGTTGCTCCTTCAAGCGCCCAGTTCCTGGAAGGCATGTCCATTGGCCGTCAGCGCCTGGAAAATGCCGGGAGGCAGCTCGCTTTGCCAGACGTGTCCGGAAAGCTGCCATTGCTGCGGATGCGCCAGATCGGGCAAGCCCGCTCCCTTGCGGACATACAGCCCGAGCGTGGGCTTGCCGAGATTGATGTAGAAGTCGAACTCCTGCTGGTCCGGGGTCTGCTGCATGATGGGTCTCCTGGCGGCATCGCCGCACGGCGCCGCCTCGGGTCCTGGCCTGACAGGCCGCCCGTCCGGCAGGAAATCAAAAGATTGAGCCGGAAGCTCTCGCGCAATCCGTTCCGCCAGAATGCGGCAACCGGGAAAATTGATCTAGTTTTTCTTATGAACCTTTTGATAATCCATGGTTATCAAGGTTGGGCGGCACGGAGTGATTGAGGACGGCTTCCAGGTCCATCTGGCCTGCGATCTGCCAGGCGGCATGCGACAGGGGCGGTTGGTTGTCGCGCCGCAACCGGACCAGGCAGACGTCCTCGGCGTGCTCTGGAGTGATGGGGTGAGCCAGCAATCCGGCCCCTTCGTACTGGGCGGGCAGCGCGCTCAGCGGCATGATGGAGAACGCCCGCCCGCTCTGGCATTCGGCCAGCAGCACGCGGATGTCGTTGCTCTGCAGCACGACTCGCGGCTTCGCTTCCACGGCTTCGAAACATTTGTTCAAGGTCTGGCGGTTCTGCATGTCAGGACTGAGCAGGCACAACGGCAGCTCGCCGACTTCCGACCAATCCAGCTGGCGCGGCAGGGAAGCCTGCGCGCTCGCCACCAGCACGTAGCGCTCCGAATACAGGGACATCGCGTCATAGTCCATGCTATTGAGCACTGAGCGTTCATAGAGAATTCCCAACTGGATCTCCTGGGCCTTCAGCCGGCGCAGTATTTCCGGGGTGCTGAGGGAGGTGACCTCCAATGTCAACTGGGGAAGTATCTCGCGGTACTCGGCGCTGAGCAGCGTCGCGGCGTGGTTGGCGGTGGGAATCGCGCCTATCGCCAAATGGCCCTGGGGCACGCTACGCACCAGGTCGGCCTCCTGCCGCAGCCCTTCCAGCGAGGCAACCACCTGCCGCACCCACTGGATCACCCGCTCGCCTTCGGGCGTGATGCCTTCGAAGGTCCGGTTGCGCTTGACGATGGTGATGCCGAGCTCCCGCTCCAGTTCGCGGATCCCGTTGGACAAGGCCGGCTGCGACACATGGCAGCTCTCCGCAGCCCGTCCGAAATGCCGGTATTTATCCAGGGCCAAGAGGTAGGAGAGCTGGCGGATAAACATTCAAACTCCTCGCATTTCGTCGTCCACGGTCACGGCTCATTTTGCAGAAGATTCGAGTCTGCTCAAAGACATTGTTGACGCCAGCCGCCCGGCGCCAGCGCTTGCACGGCGCCTGCAAATCTCTGAATCAACAGGCAAAAGTAGTACGCTGGACATAGCAGCGCGGGCGGCTCGCCGCCTTGCGCCGCGCGTCGGAGGAAACCAGTCCATGGCCGCCCCGATCCCGAGCCCGATGTCCGGAATCTGTTCAATGCTCCGCAAGCTGCGCCGTGTGGCGGCGCTGCTTGCGGCGGCCGTGATCAGTGCGGGCAGCGCATCCGCGCAGCCTGCCGGCGGCCCGCAGCAAATCGCCGTCGTGCTGTCGCTGGACGGCATCGTCGGCCCCGCCACGGCGGACTATGTGGTGCGCGGCCTGGCCGCGGCGCGCGAACAGAATGCGGCGGCAGTGGTCCTGCGGATCGACACCCCGGGCGGGCTCGACACTTCCATGCGCGACATCATCCGCGCGATCCTGGCTTCGCCCATACCGGTGATTTCCTACGTGGCGCCCAACGGCGCGCGCGCCGCCAGCGCCGGCACCTACATCCTCTATGCCAGCCACATCGCGGCCATGGCGCCCGCCACGAACCTGGGCGCGGCCACCCCGATCTCGCTGGGCGGCGGCCCTGCCCGGCCAGCCGAGGCGCCAGGCAAGAAGCCCGCTGCGGAGCGCAAGGACGAGCCAGGAACAACGGCGCAGGATCCGGGCGAAGCCAAGGCGATCAATGACGCCGTGGCCTACATCCGTTCGCTCGCCGCGCTGCGCGGCCGCAATGCCGACTGGGCGGAACAGGCGGTGCGCGCCGCCGCCAGCCTCACGGCCGGCGAGGCCCGCGCGCGCAATGTGATCGACCTGGTCGCGGACGACGTGCCGGACCTGCTGGCCAAGGCGGATGGGCGCAGCGTCAGGATCGGCAACAGCGACGCCATTCTGCACACCAAAGACCTGCGGCTGTTGCCGCGCGATCCCGACTGGCGCACCCAGGCGCTCAGCGTGATCACCAATCCCAATCTGGCGCTGTTGCTGCTGATGGCCGGCGTGTATGGGCTGATCTTCGAATTCATGAGTCCCGGCGCCCTGTTCCCCGGCATCTTCGGCGCCATCTGCCTGCTGGTCGGCCTCTACGCCTTGTCGGCGCTGCCGCTGACCTATGCCGGTATCGGGCTGGTAGTGCTGGGAACCTCGCTGATGGTGGCGGAGATCTTCGCGCCCACGCTGGGCGTGCTGGGCGTGGGAGGCGCGGTGTCCTTCGTGCTCGGCGCCATCCTGCTCATCGACACCGATACGCCGGCCTTCGGCGTCTCCATTCCGCTGATGGCGGGCGTCGCCGCGGCCAGCCTGGGCATGACCTTCCTGATCGGCCGGCTGGCCCTGCGCTCGCGCCGGGCGCCCGTGGTCAGCGGCGCCGAGGCGCTGCTCGGCCAGCGCGTCAAGGTGTTGAGCTGGAACGGCGGACAAGGCTATGTGGCGGCCTCGGGCGAGCGCTGGCGGGCAACCGGCCCGGCCGGCCTGGCCGCCGGCGACACCGTGGTGATCGCGGCCGTCCGCGGCGTGACCTTGCAAGTGCGGGCGGACGCCGGCCCGCCCCCATCCGGATAAGGACGCCAGCCCCCGGCGTCCTCGCCCCTTACTGCGGAGCCTGCCATGTTGCTGAACCTCGCCTTCTATGCCCCCATCCTGGCGCTGGCCGTCGCGCTGTTCGCCCTGTCGGTCCGCATCCTGCGCGAATACGAGCGCGGCGTGATCTTTACCTTGGGCCGCTTCACCGGCGTCAAGGGCCCCGGCCTGATCCTGCTGATCCCCGTGGTCCAGCAGATGGTAAGGGTGGACCAGCGCACCGAGGTCTTCGACGTGCCCAGCCAGGACGCGATCTCCCGCGACAACGTGTCCGTCAAGGTCAATGCCGTCATCTACTTCCGTGTGATCGACCCCGAGCGTTCCGTGATCCAGGTCGAGAACTTCCGCCAGGCGACGAGCGAACTGGCGCAGACCACGCTGCGCTCGGTGCTGGGCAAGCACGACCTCGATGAGCTGCTGTCGGAGCGCGACAAGGTCAACAGCGCGGTGCAGGAGATCCTGGACGCGCAGACCGACGCCTGGGGCATCAAGGTCGCGAACGTGGAGATCAAGCACATCGACCTGAACGAAGGCATGGTCCGCGTCATCGCCCGCCAAGCCGAGGCCGAACGCGAACGGCGCGCCAAGATCATCCATGCCGAAGGCGAACAGCAGGCCGCGCAGATGCTGCTGAACGCGGCGCGCACGCTGTCGGGACAGCCGGAGGCGATGCAGCTGCGCTACCTGAGCACGCTGGCCATGATAGGCGCGCAGAACAGCTCGACCATCGTCTTCCCCTTCCCCGTGGAGCTGGGCCGGCTGTTCAAGGGGCTGGCGGGAAATGACCAGGAGCCGCCCGCGCCCGGCCCCGTCCAGACGCCTCCTGAGAACCGCTAGGCCAAGGCCTTGCCCGCCTCCTGCAATTGCCGCCACAGGATCTTGCCGGTGCTGGACTTGGGCAGGGCGTCCACGAACTCGACGATGCGCGGCGCCTTGTAGGCCGCCATGCGGGTCCGCGCCCAGGCGATCACCTCGTCTTCGCGCACGCTGCCGCGCGCCTGCGGACGCAACACCAGCAGGGCCTTCACGGTTTCGCCGCGGCAGGCGTCGGGCACGCCGATCACGCAGGCCTCGTGCACCGCCGGGTGCTCGTACAGCGCGTTCTCCACTTCCGCCGGCCAGACCTTGTAGCCGGACGCGTTGATCATGCGCTTCAAGCGGTCGGTCACGTAGAAATAGCCGTCCTCGTCCACCCGGCCCAGGTCGCCGGTGCGGAAATAACGCTGGCCGTCCAGCATGAAGAAAGCGTCGGCGTCGGCCTGGGGGTTGTTCCAGTATCCCAGCATGACCTGCGCGCCGCGGGTCGCCAGTTCTCCGGTTTCGCCTTGCGGCAGCTCGGCCAGCGTGGCCGGGTCCACTATCCGCGTGTCCACGCCGAAGGTGGGCACGCCTATGCACTGGCGCTTGTTGCGGTCCAGCGGATTGCAGTGCAGGAACGAAGCCGTCTCCGTCAGGCCGTAGGCCTCGTTGTAGGTGATGCCGTAGCGGCTCGCCAGCATCGCCGCCACCGCCTCGGGCATGGGCGCGCCGCCTCCGCACAGCTGCGCCAGGCTGGACAGGTCCAGGTCCTCGATGCCCGGCTGCGCGAAGAAATCCACGACCATTGCGGGCGGCGCGGCCCAGACGCTGACGCGGTGCCGCGCCATCAGCCGGGCCGCCACCTGACGGTCCCAGCGCGGCAGCACCACCACCGTCGCGCCCAGCAGGATGGGCGTGTTCATGCAGCTCTGCATGCCCAGCAGATGGAACATGGGCGCCACGCCCATGATGACGGCCTCCGACGTCAAACCGCGCCACAGCTGCGAGCCGGCCAGCGACGCGCCCATCGTGCCGTGGGTATGGCGGCAACCCTTGGGCCTGCCGGTGGTGCCGGATGTGTACGGCAGCAGGCAGAGATCTTTCGCGCCGGCCCGATGCGGCAGCGGCTGCGCATTGACCGCCAATGCGCCATACCAGGGCACGCCGCCGCGCAGCTCGGGCCCGCGCCGGGGCGCGGTGACCCAATCCGGCGCGTCCGGGGCGGCGCCATCCAGGTAATCCGAATAGGTGTGGACGATGACGCGCTCCAGCCGCCCATCCTCGGTGAAGCCGGCCAGGCGCTCGCACAGTTCCTGGGCAGCGAACGCCACGCGGGCGCCGCTGTCCTCCAGGTAGTGCGCCAGCTCTTGCACGGTGCTCATGGCGTTCACGGGCACCACCACGGCATCGGCGCGCAGGATGGCGTAGTAGGCGATGACGAATTGCGGACAGTTCTGGCTCAGCAGCAGCACCCGGTCGCCCGCCCGCACGCCGGCGCTATGCTGCAGGTAGCCGGCCATCGCATCGACTTCGCGCTTCAGGCGCGCGTAGTCCAGCGCCATGTCGTAGAACACGATGGCCGGCTTGCCCGGATAGCGGGTGGCGGACGCCTCCAGGTTGAAGTACAGGCTGGACTGCGGCAGGCTGATCTCCCTGGGCAGCCCCTTGGGCCAATACCGATAGTGCGCTTGCTGCATCTTGTCTCCTCGTTCTTGTTCCGGCTTTTTCGTGCCGCCTCAGGCGGTCATGGCACGCGCGATGATTTCCTTCATGATCTCGTTGGAACCGCCATAGATCCTGCCCACGCGCGCATCCGCGTACATCCTGGCTATCGGATATTCCAGCATGTAGCCGTAGCCGCCGTGCAATTGCAGGCACTCGTCGATCACCTGGCAATTCATCTGGGTGGTCCACCACTTGGCCATCGCGGCCGTGGACAGGTCCAGCGTGCCGGCCAGCTGCCGTTCTATGCAATCGTCCACGAAGCGCGCCGCGATCGTGGCGACGGTCTCGCATTCCGCCAGCTTGAAGCGCGTGTTCTGCAGATCGATGAGCGCCTGTCCGAAGACCTGGCGCGTCCTGGCATAGGCCACGGTCTCTTCGATGGCGCGCCGCATGGTGGCCACGGCGCCCACGGCGATCAACAGCCGTTCGCGCGGCAACTGCTGCATCAGCTGGGCGAAGCCGCGGCCTTCGACTCCGCCCAGCAGGCAGTCTTCGCCCACGCGCGCGCCGTCGAAGAACAGTTCCGCCGTGTCCAGACTTTTCTGGCCCAGCTTCTCCAGCAGCCGTCCGCGCCTGAAGCCCGGCAGGTCCCGCGTTTCCACCATGATCAGCGACACGCCCCTGGCGCCGGCCTTGGCATCGGTCTTGGCCACCACGCAGACCAGGTCCGCGTGCAGGCCGTTGGTGATGAAGGTCTTGGAGCCGTTGAGCACGTACTCGCCGCCCTCCTTCGAGGCGGTGGTGCGCACGCTCTTCAGGTCCGATCCCGCGCCCGGCTCGCTCATGGCGATGGCGCCCACCAGTTCGCCGCTGGCCATCTTGGGCAGCCAGCGCTGCTTCTGCGTCTTGGTGCCGTAGTTCAGGATGTAGTGCGCCAGGATGGCGCTGTGCACGTTGTTGCTGAAGCCATGGACCATGGCGCGCGCCTGCTCCGCTGCCACGATGGCCTCGTGGGCAAAGCTGCCCCCGCCGCCGCCATAGGCCTCGGGCATGCTCACGCACAGCAGGCCCAGGCGGCCCGCCTTGTTCCAGACCTCGCGGTCCGCGTGCTGCTGCTTGCGCCAGCGCTCTTCGTCGGGCGCGAACTCCTTTTCGAAGAGACGCCGGGTCGAATCCTGGAACAGCGTCAGGTCCGCGTCCATCCAGCCCTGCCGGGGCGTATCCATTGCGCTCTCCCTCCGCTCAAGGACGGCCGCCGCCCACGACCAGGACCTGGCCGCTGACGTAGTTCGATTCGGGCAGGCAGAACAGATACACGGCCCCGGCCGCTTCCGCCGGCGTGCCGGCGCGGCCTATGGGAATCAGGCTTTCGGCGTTCTTCAGCACTTGCGGGTTGACGCCGACCTTGATCTGCCGGCCTTCGATATCCAGCGTCGCGCCGCCGTCCGCGGGTGCTTCGGTCAGGCGCGTCTTGATCAGGCCGAAGGCCACGCTGTTGACGTTGACCTTGTAGCGGCCCCATTCCTTGGCCAGCGCGCGCGTCAGGCCGTTGATACCGGCCTTGGCCGCCGAGTAGTTGGCCTGGCCCGCATTGCCCATCACGCCGGACGTGGACGAGATGTTCACCACTTTGCGGAACACCTCCCTGCCCTGTTCCGCTTCGGCCTTGGCCGCCTCGCGGATGAAGCCGGACGCGGCGCGCAGGATGCGGAACGGCGCGGACAGGTGCACGGCCAGGATCGCGTCCCACTGCTCGTCCGTCATCTTCTGGATGACGTTGTCCCAGGTGTAGCCGGCATTGTTGACGATGATGTCCAGGCCGCCGAACGTGTCCACGGCGGCGCCGACGAACCGCTCGGCGAAGCCGGATTCGATGACGCTGCCGGCGCAGGCCTGCGCCTGGCCGCCCGCCTGCCGGATCAGCGCCACGGTTTCCTCCGCCGGCCCCGCGTCCAGGTCGTTCACCACCACGCTGGCGCCTTCGCGCGCCAGCTTCAGCGCGATTTCCTGCCCGATGCCGCGCCCCGCGCCCGAAACCAGCGCAACCTTGCCTTCCAACGTACCCATAGCCTGCTCCTCGTCTTGGTTTACCGGACAGCCAGCACCGCCACGCCGCTCAGGCGCAGTTCACCGGTCTGGCTGCGCGCCTGCAGTTCCACCCGGGCCCGGGCTTCCCCCTGCGCTTCAAATCGTTCCAGCACGCGGCCGGAACAGCGGACCTCGTCGCCTACGTGCGTGATCGCCACGAAACGCACGGCGTACTCGCGCAGCGCCGATTGCGGCGCCCAGTTCGTCAGCAGCCGCGCCAGATAGGCGGCCGACAGCATGCCGTGGGCGAAAACGTCGTCCATGCCCGCGGCCCGCGCGAAATCCAGGTCCACGTGTATGGGGTTGTGATCGCCCGAGGCGCCGCAGTACAGCGCCAGCCCGAGCCGGCTGACCGGGCCGGCGGCAAAGCCGGGCAACTCGTCTCCGGCCTGGGCATCGCGGTGCATTTCCATGCTCATGCGGTTCTCCCTAAGCGTTGCGCACGACGGTGGTCGCGCGCAGTTCGGCGATCAGCCGCCCCGCGGCATCCGTCACCCGGGTTACACGCAGCACGAATTCCAGCGCGCCGCCCTTCTTGGCATAGATGTCGGCGATGCGCGGCTCGAAGCGCAGTTCATCGCCCGCGTGCGCCATGGCGTGGTAGACGAAGCCCTGCTCGCCGTGCAGCACCCGGGCGATATCGATGCCCAGCAGTTCGCGCATGGCCGCGGGCCGCGGGCTGTCCATTTCCAGGCAGAAGAGGAAGGTCGGCGGCACCGGCAGCGCGGGGTGTCCGGCGGCGCGCGCCGCCGTCTCGTCGGTGTAGACCGGATCGACCTGTCCGGTGGCCTTGGCGAAAAAGCGCAGGCGGCCCGCTTCCACCGTGGTGTTGAACGCCGGCAATGCGGCGCCGATATGGCGTGTATCCAGCATGGCGCTCTCCTCAGCCCGCCTGGTACAGCGTCACCACGCAGGCGCCGCCCAGGCCCAGGTTGTGCTGCAGCGCCAGCCGCGCGCCCTCGACCTGGCGCAGATCCGCCTGGCCGCGCAGCTGCCATACCAGTTCCGTGCATTGGGCCAGGCCGGTCGCGCCCAGGGGGTGCCCCTTGGACAGCAGGCCGCCGGACGGATTGGTCACGACCTTGCCGCCATAGGTGTTGTCGCCTTCGAGGATGAACTTCTCGGCACTGCCTTCCGGTGTCAGGCGCAGGCCCTCGTAGGTGATCAGCTCGTTGGCCGTGAAGCAGTCGTGCAGTTCCACCACGTCCACGTCGTCGGGGCCGATACCCGCTGCCTCGTAGACCTGGTCGGCCGCGGCCCGCGTCATGTCATAGCCCACCACCTTGCGCATGTCGCCCGCGCCGAAGGTGGACGGGGTATCCGTGGTCATGGCCTGAGCGACGATGCTGACGGCGGGCGAGAGGCCATGGCGGCGCGCGAATTCGTCAGAGCACAGGATGGCGGCGGCCGCACCGCAAGTGGGCGGGCAGCATTGCAGGCGCGTCAGGGGATCGAAGATCATGGGCGCGGCCAGCACCTCGTCCAGCGTGACCGTCTGGCGGAACACCGCAAAGGGGTTGCGCGCGGCGTGCTGGCGCGCCTTGACCGAAATGCGCGCGAAGGTGTCGCCGCGGATGCCGTGCTCCTTCATGTAGTCGCGGCCCGCGCCGCCGAAGAACTGGGCGGCGCGCGGTTTGGCCGTGTCGTAGCCCTGCATGTCGCTCATCGCGACGACGAAGTCCTGCAGCGGCGAGGGCCGATCGTCGTACACGCCCTTCAGCGCGCCCGGCACCATCTGCTCGAACCCCACTGCCAGTGCGCACTCCACCGCGCCGCTTTCGACCGCCTGGCGCGCCAGGAACAGGGCCGACGACCCACTCGCGCAATTGTTGTTGACGTTGAACACCGGTATGCCGCTCAAGCCCACGCCGTACAGCACCGCCTGGCCGGCGGTCGAGTCGCCGTAGACGTAGCCCGCGTAGGCCTGTTGGATCGCGCCGTACGGCAAGCCCGCGTCGCGCAGCGCCTCGCGCGTGGCGCGCGCGCCCATCACGGTGTAGGCCTCGCTGGCCCCCGGCTTGCTGAACGGGATCATGCCCACCCCTGCCACCCATACTTTCCGATTCATGCCTGCTTCTCCTGATGAGCCGGCGCGGCGACGGCCGCGCGCCTGGATTCGTGGTCTTGCCGCAGCACGGACTTCAGCACCTTGCCTGCGGCCGACATCGGCAGTTCGCCGAGGAATTCGTAGGTCTTGGGACACTTGTAGGCCGCGAGTTGTGCGCGGCAATGCCGGTCCAGGGCAGCGGCATCCGGCGCCATGCCGGCGCGCGGCACGATCACCGCATGCACGGCCTCGCCCCAGCGCTCGTGCGCGACGCCGATGACCGCGCAGCGCGCCACCAGCGCGTGGTGCGCCAGCACGCCCTCCACTTCGGCGCCATAGACGTTTTCTCCGCCGCTGACGATCATGTCCTTCAAGCGGTCCACGATGTACAGATAGCCGTCCTCGTCCTGGCGGGCCGCGTCGCCCGTCAACAGCCAGCCCTGCGCGAACACGCGCCGGGTATCCTCGGGCTGGTTCCAGTAGCCCTGCATCACCATGGGGCCGCGCACCGCCAGTTCGCCGATGACGCCCGGCGCGGCCTCGCTGCCGTCCGGCGCCAGAATGCAGGTTTCCACGCCCAGCGCCGGCCTGCCCGCCGATTCGGCGCGCGCGCCGCCCAGGCGCACCTGGGCATTGATTGCCACGGTGGCGGCCGTCTCGGTCATGCCGTAGGCATGCACGAACTCCGCCCGCGGAAAGGCCGCCAGCGCCCTGTCGAGCAAGGCGCGGGAAATCGGCGATGCGCCCCAGATCACGCGCGCCACGCCGTCCAGCCGGTACTGCGCAAAGCCGGGCTCGTCCAGCAACATCTGGATCATGCTGGGCACCAGCAGCACCTCGGACACGCCTTCGTCCTGCAAGGCCTGGAGCACCGCTCGCGGATTGAAGCCGCGCTGCACCACGATCGATGCGCCCGCGACAATTTGTCCGATCAATCGCCCCAATCCGGCAACGTGAAACAAGGGCGCGACCAGCAGCGTGCTGCTGTCGGGCGGCGTCGGCACGGTAGCCATCCGGGCCACCGCCGCGCTCCACAGATTGGCATGCGTAAGCATGGCGCCCTTGGGGCTGCCCGTGGTGCCGCCCGTGTAGAGAATGGCGGCCAGCGCGTCGCCGCCCGCGCGCACGTCCTGGGCCGCATCCTCTGTCTCGGCATGGGCGGCCAGAACCTCGGCGGACAGCGGCGAGGTGGCTCTGGGCACTTCCACGCCGGCGATGCGCGGCGCCATGGCCTCGTCCACCAGCAGCAGCCTGGGACCGCAATCGGCAAGCGCTCGCGACAGCTCCGCCCCGCTCCAGCGCGTGTTCAGGGGCATGGCCGCCGCGCCCAGCCACCAGCACGCCAGGATCCACGACACATAGTCCGCGCCATTGGCGCCCAGCAGCGCCACGCGGTCGCCGGGAAGCACGCCGTGGCCGCGCAGGACCGCCGCCTTGCGCGCGGTCCAGGCGAGCAGCGCGGCGTAGGTCCAGGACCGTGCGCCTTCGCGCAGCGCGATCTTGCCTGGATACAGCCGGCCGGCGCGATGCAGACCCTGTGTCAGATACATGGTTGTGTTGTCTCCTACGGCACGCGTGGGTCCGGGCTCTGCTGCTCGGCAACGGCACGCATCGATCACCGTGCCTCCAGCTTCGCCCCGGGGCCGGATCGCGGCAATGGCCGCAGGCGTCAAACCGATAGGCGAAAAGTGTCAGCGGGCCGCTGGACCGCAGACCAGGCGGTTGCGGCGGTATTCGCCCGGCGACACGCCGGTCCATTTCTTGAAGGCGCGGTGGAAGGTGCTGGGCTCGGAAAAGCCCAGGCGTTCCGCGATGTCCATCAGCGACAGGTCATGGCGGCCCAGGTATTCGACCGCGACGTCGCGCCGCAGGTCGTCCTTCAACGCCTGGAAGCCCTGCCCCTCTTCGCGCAGATGGCGCCTGAGCGTTTGCGGCGTCATCGCCAGCTGCGCGCTGATCTGGGCCAGCGAGGGCAAGTCCCTGGACAGATCGTTGCGCAGCAAGCGGCGGATGCGGTCGGTCAGGGTGGTGCGGTCCTGGTACTTCACCAGCAGGTCGAAGGGCGCGGTGGCCAGGAACGGCTTGAGCGTCTGTTCGTTCTGCACCACCGGCAACGCCAGCCAGCGCGACTCCAGCCACAGGCCCGCCACCGGCTGGCCATAACGCACCGGCGCGTAGAAGAGCCGGTGCGCGTCGGCGCTGCGCGCGCCGCTGCTGTAGTCCACGCCCAGGATGGGGATGCGCCGCGCCGCCAGCCAGTTGGACACGCCCAGGGTGAAGAACAGGAATGAACGCTCGCCATACCAGCGCGCACAACTGCTGGGGCCGCGCGAATCGAGCACGATGCGCGCGCGCTCGCCGCTCACGCACAGGCGCGCGGTGAAGTCGCGCAGCACGCCGTGGTAATAGCGGAACGCCACGCGCAAGGCCTGGCCCACCGTGGCCTGCTGCAAGGCAAGCCGGCAGGCGTGGTCGAACGCGCCCAGCGGCACCGGATGCTGTCCCATGCCCAGGAAGTCGTCGCGAGTGGCGCGGCGCAGCATCCGCAATATCTGCGCGAACTGGGCCTGCGATACGCGCGCCATCGGCGCCTGCAGCAAGGAAGGCGGCACGTCGGCCCGCGCCAGGACCCGGTCCACGTCCACGCTCCGGCTGCGCGCGCCTTGCAGGATCTGGGCGATATGCCCCACGGCAATGGTGTGATGGGTCATGGAGGCATCCAACGGCTGGGCGTGCGCCGACAGCACCGATGGTAGCCAAAGCAGGCGCGCGCAGGAATGGCCTGCATGAGCATTCCCGCCAAGCGGAATCAGCGAATCCGCCATTGGTTGCCCGCAAAGCCGCGCCTAGACTGGCCCGAGCCCTATGCGGGCATGCCACTTCGCATTTACGGGAGTCCCTCTTTGGATACGCCGAACACCGCCCCGCTCGCTGGCGTCAGGATCCTGGACCTGTCGCGGCTGCTGCCGGGCCCGCTGGGCGCGCAGTACCTGGCCGACCTGGGCGCGGACGTCATCAAGATCGAGGACACGCAGGCGGGCGATTACGCCCCGCCGCCGCTGCGCGCGCTATGCAACCGCAACAAGCGGGGGCTGCGGCTGAATCTCAAGGAACCCGAGGGCCAGGCGGCGCTGGCCGCGCTGGCGCGCGGCGCGGACGTGGTGATCGAGAGTTTCCGGCCCGGCGTGGCCGCGCGCCTGCGGGCCGACTACCCGACCCTGGCGCATCACAATCCGCGGCTGGTGTATTGCAGCATTACGGGGTATGGGCAGGACGGCCCGCAGCGCGACGCCGCCGGCCATGACCTGAACTACGCGGCCTGCGCGGGCGTCGCGGACCAGATGGGTTGCGGACCTGACCTGCCGGCCTTGTCCAATCTGCCGGTGGCCGACATCCTGGGCGGATCGCTCACGGCGGCGATGGGCATACTGGCCGCGCTGTACGACGCCCAGCGCAGCGGGCGCGGCCGCTGCATCGACATTGCCATCGCCGACGGCCTGCTGGCCGCCGCGGTGGTGCCGCTGGCCACCTTGAACGCCCAGGGCGACACGCGGCCGGCGGGCGCAGACACCTTGTCCGGCGGACTGGCCTGCTACGGCCAGTACCGCACGCAGGACGGACGCTACCTGGCCGTAGCCGCGCTGGAGCCGAAGTTCTGGGAAACGCTGTGCCGCCGCCTGGACCGCCCCGACCTGGCGCCGCTGCACCGCCATGGCGGCGCGGCGCAGCAGACGCGCGTGCGCGGCGAATTGCAGCAGCTGTTCGGCGCCCGTCCGCTGGCGCATTGGCTGGAGCTGCTGGAAGGCGCCGACTGCTGCGTGTCGCCGGTGCTCAAGCTGGCGGAAAGCCTCGCGCATCCGCAGTTCGTGGCTCGCGGCATGCCGCTGCAGACCGAACATCCGGCCTATGGCCGCAACACCCATGTGGCCAGCCCGGTGAAGATGTCGGGCTTCCAGTTCGCCATTCATCGCCAGGCCCCATTGCCCGGCGAGCACACGGATCAGATCCTGCGCGAGGCCGGCTATAGCGAGCCGGACATCGCCAGCCTGATCGGACGCGGCATCGCGCTGTAGGGACATGCAGCCGGCGCGTCCGACCCCGCAAGCCCACAACCAGGACGGAGACAAGCATGACCGATCACCCTCGCAGCCCTCCCTCGCCGCGGCGCCGCAGCCTGCTCAAGCTGGGCGCGGCCTTGCCCGCCGCGCTGGCCCTGCCGCGGCCTGCCGGCGCGGCCAACTTCCCGGCGCGCCCCGTCACGCTCATCGTGCCGTTTCCGGCCGGCGGCGCCACCGACACGCAGATGCGCGCGCTGGCGGTCGCGGCCTCGCGCGAACTGGGGCAGACCGTCATCATCGCCAACCGGCCTGGCGCCGGTGGCACGCTGGGCCCGGCGGCCATGGCGCATACCGCGGCGCCCGACGGCTACACGGTATCGGTGGTGGTGGGCACGCTGTTCCGCTACCCCTTCCTGCAACAGGTCAACTACGACCCGCTCAAGGACTTCACCTACGTCGCCTGCATGACCGCGTACTCCTACGCCATCGTGGTGCGCGAGGATGCGCCCTGGCGCACGCTGGACGAATTGATCGCCGACGCCCGCGCCCATCCCGACAAGATCAGCTATGGCGGCACGGGCACCGGGGGGTCGGGGCGCATCGCGATCGAGCGCCTGTCGCGGCTGACGAACACCCGCTTCAATTTCATCCCCTACAAGGGCGCGGCCGAGGAAACCACCGCGCTGCTGGGCGGCCATATCCAGATGGTCTCGGACGCGGGCTGGGGACCGATGATAGACACCGGCAAGGCGCGGCTGCTGGCGGTGCTGGGCGAGGCCCGCGCCAAGCGCGTGCCCGATGTGCCGACGCTGACGGAACTGGGTTACCCGATAGTCGCGGCCAACCCGGTGGGCATCGCCGGCCCCAAAGGCATGGACCCCGCCGTGACCCGCGCCTTGCAGCAGGCCTTTCATCGCGCATCCAGCGATCCGGAATACAACCGCGCGCTGGAAAACGCGGACCAGCCGCACATGCTGATGGACAGCGCGGCCTACACCGACTTCGCGATCCGGCAGGTGGCGGAAGAAAAGAAGTTCGTGGCCGAGCTGGGCCTGAAGATGTAATGAAAACGCCCGCGCAAGGCGGGCGTTTGGCAAACGGGCGACAGGCGCCGCGGCCGCCGCGTTCAGCGGCCGTTAGCCTTGGCGGTGATGCCGTTGGCCGCGCCCATGTCGGTGTTGGGCACGTCGCGCAGCAGCACGCGCACGTCCTGACCCGAAATGCCGATGCTGGCGCACACCGCCTGGTTCAACGCCGCGATCAGCGCCGCCTTCTTGGCCTCGTCGCGGCCCGAGATCAGGGCCACATCGACCCGCGCCATGGCCTTGCCGATCTCGCCGCCCACGATCACATGTTCCGCGGACACTTCCTGCAGCACGATGCGCACGGTGGATAGCGGCGCCGCGATGCTCTCGACGACAGCGTTGGACGCGGCCTTCAGCAGCGCGGCCTTCTGGGCGGCCGAATGGCCTTCCATGATCTGGACATTCAAAATAGGCATGACGGATTCCGATGTTCCGAAAAAGGAGAAGCCGGCCCAGGCGGCCGGCAAACCATCATATCCGGAGTTGAGCCGCGCAAACGGCCGCGCGGCCTGGTTCCGGCCTAGGGTTTCTCCCTGTCAGGCGGCCTGGTCGCGGCGCTCGGACTCGGGCTGGGACTGCTCGGCGGCAGGCGCGGCATCGGACGGCGCCGCGTCCGCGGCAGCGGTCTCGGCAGGAGCCGCTTCGGCCAGGGCCGGCGTGACCAGCTCCACCACCTTCTTGCGCGACAGCATGCCGATGAATTCGTCGTCCTCGCCGGTCACCGCGACCGGCTGGTCGCTGTGCACCAGCTGCGCCAGCACTTCGCCCAGGCCCGCCGTGGCCGGCACGGAAGCCAGGTCCTCGACGTAGCGCGAGATGTCGCGCGTGCCTTCCTCGATGGCGCGCGTGGCCGCTTCGGCGGTCAGCACGCCGGCCAGGCGCTTGCCGTCCAGCACGGGCGCGTACTCGTAGTTCAGGGCGCGCATGCGGTCCATGGCGTGCGCGGGACGCGAACGCATGGTCAGGGTCAGGCGCGCCGGGTTCACGGCGTGGGTGGCATTGAGCACCTTGGTGCGGTTCACGTCCTGCAGGAACGACTGCACATAGTCGTTGGCCGGATTCAGCAGGATGTCTTCCGGCGTGCCTTCCTGCACCAGTTCGCCGTCCTTGAGGATGGCGATGCGGTTGCCCAGGCGCAGGGCCTCGTCCAGGTCGTGCGTGATGAAGACGATGGTCTTGTTGAGCTTGGCCTGCAGCTGCAGCAGCTGGTCCTGCATTTCGCGGCGGATCAGCGGGTCCAGCGCGGAGAAGGCTTCGTCCATCAGCAGGATTTCAGCATCCGTGGCCAGCGCCCGGGCCAGGCCGACACGCTGCTGCATGCCGCCCGACAACTGGTGCGGGTACTGGTTCTCGAAGCCCGACAGGCCCACCTGGTCCAGCCATTCGCGGGCGCGCTTTTCGCGTTCGGCGCGGCCCACTCCCTGCACGGTCAGGCCGTAGGCGGCGTTGTCCAGCACGGTGCGGTGCGGGAACAGGCCGAAACGCTGGAACACCATGCTCATTTTTTTCTGGCGGAAGACTTCCAGATCGCGCTTGTTCAGGCTGACCACGTCCACCCCGTCGACCAGGATGTGGCCGGCGCTGGGTTCGATCAGGCGGTTGAAGTGGCGGATCAGCGTGGACTTGCCGGACCCCGACAGGCCCATGATCACGTAGATGCTGCCCTCTTCGATCGACAGGCTGATGTCGCGCAGGCCCAGCGTGTGGCCGCTCTCGGCCAGCAGCTGCTCCTTGCTCATGCCGTTCTGGGCGGCTTCCAGCCATTTCTTCGGATGCGGCCCGAAGACCTTGTAGATGTTCTTGACCTCGATCTTGCTCATCGTTGGCCTCCCTTGCGCATGCGCTGTCCATACGATTGCGTGATCCGGTCGAACAGCACGGCCAGCACCACGATACCCAAGCCTGCCAGCAGGCCGCGGCCCACCTCCAGGCGATTGATCCCGAGCAGCACTTCATAGCCCAGGCCGCGCGCGCCGATCATCGAAGCGATCACCACCATCGACAGCGCCATCATCGTGGTCTGATTGATGCCGGCCATGATGTTGGGTAACGCCAGCGGCAGCTGCACGCCGAAGAGCTGCTGGCGCGGATTGGCGCCGAAGGCGCGCGAGGCCTCCAGCACCTCGCGGTCGACCAGGCGGATGCCCAGGTCGGTCAGGCGGATCAGCGGCGGCACGGCGTAGATCACGGTGGCGATGATCGCGGGGATCTTACCCAGGCCGAACAGCATGACGACGGGGATCAGGTACACGAAGCTGGGCATGGTCTGCATCACGTCCAGCACCGGCAGCATGACGGAACGCAGCCAGTTGACGCGCGCCATCAGCACGCCCAGCGGGATGCCGATGACCACCGACAGGCCGGCGGCCATGATCATCAGCGCCAGCGTCTGCATGCCGGCGTCCCACAGGCCCAGCACGCCGATCACGCACAGCAGCGCGCCCATCGCCAGGCTCAGGCCGATGCGGCGGCTGACGCCCCAGGCGACCGCGATCGTCACCGCGACCACCGCCCACCAGGGCGAGGTGCGCAACAGCTGCTCCAGCCACACCAGGGCATGCAGGACGGGCTGGGACAGGGTCTCCAGCGTGTCGGCGTAATTGGTGACCAGGTGATCGACGAAACCGTCGATCGCCCCCCGGACCTGCCGGGCGGGGATAATTTCAGGAAACATTGGTTCTACTCCATTCTGGCGCACTCACCGCCAGGACCGCCCCCGCCTGCCCCGGAATCGGGCAAGGCGGCGGGACCTGGGGGCTTCCAGCAGCAGCGGCGGCGCCAGCGTGTCTCGGACCGGGTGCGCATCGCGCCCGGCCGGCGGCCATCCCGGCAAGGAATTCCGGCCCCTTGCGGGACCGGCGCGCGCCATGGCGGCGCGCTGCCAGGCTCATGGCGGGTTACAGCGCGCTTTGGACGCGCCCGGCGACGTCGGCGGGGACCCACTTGGTCCAGACGTCGGGTTTGTTCTTCAGGAACCACTTGGCCACGGCGCTGGCTTCGTCGCCGGACTCTTCCATGTGGGCCAGGGTCTCATTGATCACCGGCAGCGGCACCGAGACCTTGGAAAGGAATTCGGTGAGCTTGGGCGCTTCCTCGGAGAACTTGGTGTTCACCGCGGTGAAGACGGGATTGTCGGGATAGGCGCTGGGCTCGGGCTTGGCGCACTTGGGCGACGTCAGGCACTTGTGCTTTTCGGCGTCGTACGGCGGCATGTCGAGCTTGACCAGGTCCATCGCGCCGACCAGCGGCGTGGGCGACCAGTAGTAGAAGACCACGTTCTGCTTGCGCTTGTAGGCCGACATCAGGGCCGCCTTCTGCGCCGCGCCGGTGCCGGGCGAATACAGCGTGTAGGTGTCGTCCAGCTTCAGCGCGTGGAACAGGTTATTGCTGGTGATCTCGCAGCCCCAGCCTGCCGGGCAGCCGTAGAAGCGGCCCTTGCCGGGCTCTTCGGGGTCCTTGAACTTGTCCTTGAACTTCGGCAGGTCGGCCGCGGACTTGAGTTCGGGCAGGCGTTCGGCCGTGTAGCGGGGGATGTACCAGCCCTCGGCGCCCATGTAGAGATCGCCGATGCGCTTGACCTTGCCGGTCTTCTCGGCGCGGTCCCAGGGCTCGGCCACGCTGTTCAGCCAGATCTCGGTGTTGATGTCCAGGTCGCCGCGCTCCAGCGCGGCCAGGGCGGGCAGGGTTTCGGTGGGCAAGGTCTCGGTTTTGCAACCGTAGCCCTTTTCCATGATGAATCGCTCGACGTCGACGAGCACCAGGTTGGATTCCCAGTTCATCCCGCCGAAATTGACCGGACGCTTGATTTCACACTGGGCGCCATCGGCGGCTTGGGCCGCGCCGGCAAAGGCAAAGAACACGGCCGCGGCGGCCAGGGTCTTGACAGGGGTAAAACGCATTGGCTTTTGCCTCCATAGGTTCAGGGACACGCGCCGGGCTTGGGCCCGAAGGTGCCATGGAGCTAAGGGGGTTGTGCGGAAGACGGGCAGAACCGCCAATACAAACCGACACTAGCAACAAGACGGTCCGCGAGGATGCGGCATCTTGCAAGACAGGAGCCTCAAAAAACGTAGTTTTTGAAAGCCCGCAGAAAGTGAACAAACTGAACGAAGAAGGCAGCATCTTAAACGAAATTGATGCTCAACCCAACCCTAACCCAGAACAGATTAGATACATTTGGGTAAAAAATGCCCTGGGATTACCCGCATCGACAAGAGGTGGAACCGCGTTTTTCCCTAAGGGATTCTGGCCCGCCAAGTAAGATACATTTAGTTAATAATAAATTCATATTCACACGATTCAGGGCCCTGGAAACAGCCGAAACCGCCGTTTCCGGCCATCGCGCGGATAGAATTCCGGCCTGTTTCCAGGCCTTGAATTCCGGCCTTCCCCGGCACTTCGGCCACGCCATGGACAGATGCCGGCCACTATCCGTTCTTGCCGTACATATAGTCCCGGCGCCATGGATAGGCCAGGTCCGGCGGGTTGTCCAGTTCGTCGGAACGCCCGGTCGCCGGGTGTTGGCCCAGGATCTGGTGCAGCGCGATCCAGCCGTGCTCGAAGGCCATGGCGCAACCGGCAAGGTAGAGCCGGTAGGCGCGCAGCGAACGCTCGCCCTGCTCCCCGCCCAGGACGCGCGCGGCTTCCGGCAAGCGCGCCTCCAGCGCGTCGCTCCAGGCCCACAAGGTGCGCGCATAGTGCGGACGCAGGTTCTCCACGTCCACCTCTTCCAGCCCGCCATTGGTCAGGGTTTCCATCACCACGCTGACGTGGGTCAGCTCGCCGCCCGGGAAGATGTACTTCTCGATGAATTCGCCCATGCCGTTGCCCAGCTCGGCGTTGTAGACGCCCGCCGCGGTAATGCCGTGGTTCATGATCAGCCCGCCCGGCTTGAGCAGGCGGCGCAACTTGGCGAAATAGGCTTCGAGCTGGGCGCGGCCCACGTGCTCGAACATGCCGACCGACGCGATCTTGTCGTAGGGCGTGGATTCGTCCAGCTTGCGGTAGTCCAGCAGCTCCATTCGGACGCGGCCGGCCAGGCCCTTCTCCTGGATCAGCTTGTTGACGTGCGCGTGCTGGTTGCGCGACAAGGTGATGCCGGTGGCGTCCACGCCGTAGTTTTCCGCGGCCCACAGCAGCAGGCCGCCCCAGCCAGCGCCCACGTCCAGGAAGCGTTCGCCCGCACGCAGGCGCAGCTTGCGGCAGATGTGGTCCAGCTTGGCTTCCTGGGCCTGGGCCAGCGTCATGCCCGGCTCGCGATAGTAGGCGCAGGAATAGACCCGGCGCGGATCCAACCAGAGCGCGTAGAAATCGTCCGACAGGTCATAGTGGAATTCGATCTGCTTGGCGTCGCGCTCCACCGAGTGCCGCCAGACCGACATCACCTTGCGCACCAGCTCGGTCAGCCAGCCGCCGCGCGCCGCCTCGACCGGCGAGCCTGGCAGCAGCGCCGACGCCGCGGCCATGACGTCGCGCATATTGCCTTCGATGTCGATGCGGCCTTCGACGTAATCCTGTCCCAGCACGCCCACCGCGCCTTCGGCCAGATGCGCCAGGGCGGTCTTGTCGTGCGCGACGAAACGGACGCGCGGTTCGGGCGGCCCCAGCACGGCGCCATCGGGCAAAACCAGCTGGATCGGGACCGGCAGGGCCTGGAGTTTGCGTTCCACAACAGACAACAAAGGATTCACGGCTTCTCCTCTGAAATACGTACGGACCGCAATGACTTTATCGGAAAAAACTTGCAATTTGCTTGTAAGGTTGCCCGTGATACAGTCGTTTACTTGGCCCAAACCGTGCAACAAACCGCATCCGGGCCCTGTCCCTGCGCTTAACCGCGATCCACATGCCCCCAGCAAATTCCTTTCGCAGCGGCCTGCCCGGCTGGCTGATACTCATGGGCGCGCTGACGGCCATCGGCCCGTTCGCCATCGATATGTACCTGCCCGCGTTCCCCACGATCGCGGCAAACCTGGGCGTGCCGCGTGGCGATGTCGAACGCACCCTGGCCGCCTACCTGATCGGCCTGGCGATGGCGCAGGTGTTCTACGGCCCGATGGCCGACCGCTACGGCCGCAAGCCGCCGCTGCTGGTGGGCCTGACCCTGTTCATGATCGCCTCCCTGGGCTGCGCGCTGTCGGGCTCGGTCGAGGCGTTGACCGGCTGGCGCGTGGTGCAGGCCATGGGCGGCGCCGCCGGCATCGTGATCCCGCGCGCGGTCATCCGCGATCACTATGAAACCCATGAGGCCGCGCGCGCCATGTCGCTGCTGATGCTGATCATGGGCCTGGCGCCGATCCTCGCGCCGCTGGCGGGCGGCCAATTGCTGGCCATCACCTCGTGGCGCAGCCTGTTCTGGGTCATGCTGGCGGGCGGCGCGATGCTGATGGCAGCGGTCATCCTGATCATGAAGGAATCGCTGGCGCCAGAACGCGTGGTGCCGCTGCGCTGGGAAACCATACTGCGGAACTACCGCGACCTGTTCGCCCACCGCGGCTTCATGGCGCACAGCCTGGCCGGCGGCTTCGGCCAGGCCGGCATGTTCGCCTACATCATCGGCTCGCCGCGAGTCTTCATCGAACTCTACGGCGTGCCTCCCCAGTATTACGGCCTGCTGTTCGGCACCAATGCTCTGTCGCTCATCGTCTGCTCGCAGATCAGCGCCCGCCTGCTGCGCACCTACACGCCGCGCCAGCTGCAGCGCCGCGCCCTGACCTCGCTGGCCTGCGCCAGCCTGGCGGCGGTGGCGCTGACCCTGGTCGGCTGGATGACCCTGCCCCTGCTGATGCTGTGCCTGATCAGCTACATGGGCAGCCAGGGTTTCGTGAACCCCAACTCGGCGGCGCTTGCGCTGTCGGACCAGGGCAAGCGGCTGGGCGCGGCCTCGGCGCTTTTGGGGACGCTTCAGTTGTCCTGCGGCGCGCTGGCCGGCTTCGCCGTCAGCGCCTGGCAGACCGATAGCGCCTTGCCCCTGACGACCACGCTGGCGACCTGCGCCTGCCTGTCCTGGATCTCGGGCCGTGTGGCGCAATCGCACGCCAGCTAGCCTGGCTGCTTGATTTAATTACGCTTTTCATATTAGAATCTACGTCTTCGCATGAAGTTTCCCGTGTAGGACTACTATGCTTTGTAGTCCGGCACTCTGACCCCAACCGCGCAACGTCTTGTGGCAACGTCTGGTGATTCCTTCGGAAATACCAGAAATTCTTCCAAGAATTCCGTGGGTGGCAGGCAGCGGGTATAAGCACTGGGGCGGACCAGACTGGGCTTGAAGAGCCATTCCGATCCCCCCTCATCCACTAAGACTGGGTGGCCGGCATAGGCAAGGTACAGCAGCAGCTGTACAGCCTCTACAGCCCGGCGGCTGAAACCCTGTCTACCCCCCCCAAGCGATGCGCGCAAAAGAACGACTTAAAGAGGTGCATCCATGGCACGCGTATGCCAAGTGACCGGCAAAGGCCCGATGGTGGGCAACAATGTTTCGCACGCAAACAACAAGACCAAGCGTCGCTTCCTGCCCAACCTGCAATCGCGCCGGTTCTGGGTTGAAAGCGAAAACCGCTGGGTCCGCCTGCGTGTTTCGGCCAGTGCCATCCGCACGATCGACAAGAACGGCATCGATGCCGTGCTCGCCGACATGCGTGCCCGCGGCGAACAGGTTTAATCGGCCTCCCCGCCAATCTACATACTAGGAGCACGACATGGCCAAAGGTATCCGCGAAAAGATCAAGCTCGAGTCGACTGCCGGCACGGGTCATTTCTACACGACCACCAAGAACAAGCGCAACATGCCCGAGAAGATGCTGATCAAGAAATTTGATCCGGTCGCTCGCAAGCACGTTGACTACAAGGAAACCAAGCTGAAGTAATTCAGCCGGTTTTCCCGCAAGACGAAAAGGCCCTGCATCGCAGGGCCTTTTTTCATTTCCGGGCTGGCGCGGCGCGGGGTCTGTGTCTATTGCCCCGGGGCAAAGGCCCATGTTCCAATTGGGCCGCCGTCATCCACCGCGCCCCTCAAGCGCCTGAACCCCACTCCACGCGATACCTGCCATGTTCCGTCCCTGCCTTACCCTGTTGCGCCGCGCCGTGGCGCCGGCACTCCTGGCCCTGGCGCTGGCCCCGGCCGCCTCGGCCAAGGACAAGGAGCCGCCCATCCGCATCGGCGAGATCAACAGCTACAAGGCGATCCCCGCCTTCCTCGGCCCCTATAAAAAGGGCTGGCAGCTGGCCCTGGAACAGGTCAACGCCGAAGGCGGCGTGCTCGGCAGGAAGCTGGAAGTGATCTCGCGCGACGACAACGGCAACCCCGGCGACTCGGTGCGCGCGGCCCAGGAGCTGCTGGCCCGCGAAAAGGTCGAGCTGCTGTTCGGCGGCTTTCTTTCCAACACCGGCCTGGCCCTGACCGACTTCGCCAAGCAGCAGCAGGTGTTCTTCCTGGCCGCCGAGCCGCTGACCGACAAGATCACCTGGCAGGACGGCAACCGCTATACCTACCGCCTGCGTCCATCCACCTGGATGCACGTGGCGGCCCTGGCTCCCAAGGCGCTGGCCTTGCGCAAGAAGCGCTGGGCCATCGTCTACCCCAACTATGAATACGGCCAGTCCGCCGTGGCCACCTTCAAGGCCATGATGACCTCGTTCCAGTCCGACGTGGAATTCGTCGCCGAACAGGCCGTGCCGCTGGGCAAGGTGGACGCGGGCGCCGTGGTGCAGGCGCTGGCGGACGCCAAGCCCGACGCGATCTTCAACGTGCTGTTCGCGGCCGACCTGACCCGCTTCGTGCGCGAAGGCAATACCCGCGGCCTGTTCGAAAACCGCGCCGTGGTGTCGGTCCTGTCCGGCGAACCCGAATACCTGGAGCCCCTGGGTGCCGACACGCCCAGCGGCTGGATCGTCACCGGCTATCCCTGGTACGCCATCGACACCCCGGCCAACACCACCTTCGTCGAGGCCTACAAGAAGCGCTACAACGAAACGCCCAAGGTCGGCTCGGTCGTGGGCTACGCGTCCCTCATGTCCATCGCGCAAGGCCTGAAGGCCGCGGGCGAGGTCGACACCGAAAAGCTCGTCGACGCCTTTGCCGGCCTGAAGGTCGACACGCCCTACGGCCAGATCCAGTACCGCAAGATCGATCACCAGTCGACCATGGGCGTGTACGTCGGCGTGACCGCCGTGGAAGACGGCAAGGGCGTGATGAAGGACTTCGCCTATATCGACGGCGCCCGTTTGCAACCGCCTGACGAGCAAGTGCGCAAGATGCGTCCGGCGCACTGATGAGCCTTTCCGGGCTGCTGCTGCAGCTGCTCAATGGGCTGGCCGACGCCAGCGCGCTGTTCCTGGTCGCCGCCGGCCTGTCGCTGATCTTCGGCGTCACCCGCGTGGTCAACTTCGCGCATGGCTCGTTCTACATGCTGGGCATCTACCTGGCCTGGACCTTCACCGGCTATTTCGGCGACGGCGCCGGCTACTGGGCCGGGCTGCTGCTGGCGGCGCTGGCCACGGGCCTCATTGGCGCGGCCGCCGAATGGCTGGTGCTCAGGCGCCTGTACCAGGCGCCCGAACTGTTCCAGCTGCTGGCCACCTTTGCGCTGGTGCTCATCATCGGCGACGCGGCGCTGGCCATCTGGGGCCCCGAAGACCTGTTCGCGGCGCGCGCGCCCGGCCTGTCCGGCGCCGTGCAGATCCTGGGCCGCCGCTATCCCGAATACGACCTGCTGCTGATCGCGGCCGGCCCCGTGGTGCTGGGCCTGCTCTGGCTGCTGCTGATGCGCACGCGCTGGGGCCGGCTGCTGCGGGCCGCGGCCGAGAACCGCCAGATGCTGGCCGCGCTGGGCGTGAACCAGGCCTGGCTGTTCACGTCCGCCTTCACCCTGGGCGCCTTCCTGGCCGGACTGGGCGGCGCGCTGGCAGCGCCCCGCGTGCCGGCCACGCTTGGACTGGACCTGGAGATCATCGCCAGCGCCTTCGTCGTGGTCGTCGTGGGCGGCCTGGGCTCGATCCCCGGCGCCTTCCTGGCCGCCTTGCTGATTTGTTCCGTCAAGGCGCTGTTCGTGTTCCTGGGCCAGGTGCAGATCGGCCCGTGGATCTTCAATCTTTCCAAGCTCACGCTGCTGGCCGAGTTCGCCGTGATGGCCGTGGTGCTGGTCGTGCGCCCCTGGGGACTGCTGGGCAAGCCGCCCGAGCCGGCCTCCCATGGCGCCGCCCCCGAACGCCCCATCGCCCCCGCGGGCCGCGGCCTGCGGCTGGCCTATGGCCTGCTGCTGGCGCTGCTGATCCTGGCGCCGGTGGCGGCCGCCCACAGCCCTTATCTGGGCATCCTGCTCACCGAGATCCTGATCGCGGCGCTGTTCGCCGCCAGCCTGCATTTTCTGACCGGGCTGGCCGGCATGACCTCGTTCGGCCACGCCGCCTGGTTCGGCCTGGGCGCCTACGGCGCGGCGCTGCTGCTCAAGCTGGCGGCCGTGCCGATGGAAGCGGCGCTGCTGCTGGGGCCGTTCGCCGCCGCGCTCGGCGCCCTGCTGTTCGGCTGGTTCTGCGTGCGCCTGTCGGGCGTGTACCTGGCCATGCTGACCCTGGCGGTGGCGCAGATCCTGTGGGCGCTGGCCTATCAGTGGGACGACGTGACCGGCGGCAGCAACGGCCTGATCGGGCTGTGGCCGTCGGCCTGGCTGGCGCAGGGCCCCTGGTTCTATTACCTGACGCTCGCGCTGTGCGTGGCCGGCATCGCCTGGCTGCGGCGGCTGGCGTTCTCGCCGCTGGGCTATGCGCTGCGCGGCGTGCGCGATTCGGCCTTGCGCGCCGAGGCGCTGGGCATGGACACGCGGCGCGTGCAATGGGCGGGCTTCGTGGCGGCCTCGTTTGCCGCGGGCATCGCGGGCTCGCTCTATGCGTTCTCGAAAGGCAGCATCGCGCCCGACACGCTGGCCGTGAGCCGCTCCGTGGACGGACTGGTCATGGTGCTGCTGGGCGGCCTGCAGACCCTGGCCGGCCCGCTCGTGGGCGCGGCGTCCTACACCTGGCTGCAGGATGCCGCCGCGCGCAGCACCGAGTACTGGCACGCCGTGCTGGGGCTGGCCATCCTGGCCCTGGTCCTGGCGTTTCCCGAGGGTATCGCCGGCGCCGCCGCACGCCTCGCCGCCCGCTGGAACCGGAGGCGCGCATGAACGCCGCGCCCTTGCTGCAGGTCCGCGAACTGCGCAAATCGTTCGGCGGCATCGAGGCGCTGGCCGGCGTGTCCTTTACGCTGGAAGCGGGCCGGATGCTGGCTCTGATCGGCCCCAACGGCGCGGGCAAATCCACCTGCTTCAACGCGCTGGGCGGCCAGTTGCGGCCAGATTCCGGTTCCGTGCTGCTGGACGGCCGCGAACTGGTGGGCCTGTCGGCTGGCAGGATCTGCCGACTGGGCGTGGGCCGCACCTTCCAGACCGCGGCCACCTTCCGCTCCATGACGGTGCGGGAAAACGTGCAGACGGCGCTGCTGTCGCGCGACCGCCTGCTGCTGAATCCGTGGCGCCGGGCCACGCGCCACGCGGCCGGCGAAGCCATGTCCCTGCTGTCGCAGGTGCAGATGGAGGACAAGGCGGAAGAACACTGCGGCACGCTAGCCTATGGCGATGTCAAGCGGGTGGAGCTGGCAATGGCGCTGGCGCACCAGCCGCGGCTGCTGCTGATGGACGAGCCTACCGCCGGGATGGCCACCAACGAGCGCCACGCGCTGATGCGGCTGACCCGCAAGCTGGCGGACACGCAGCGCATCGCGGTCCTGTTCACCGAGCACAGCCTGGACGTGGTGTTCAAGCACGCCGACCGCATCGCCGTGCTGGTGCGCGGCAGCCTGCTGGCCGAAGGCGAGCCCGCCACCATCGCTGCCGACGAGCGGGTCCGCGCCGCCTATCTGGGCACGGAAGCGCCGCAGGCCGGTTGAAGCCGGCGCTGCCTCAGCCCGCTTTCTGGCCGTCCGGCTGGCATTCCCAGAAAATCTTCGCCTGACAGCCTGCGCAAATCCCGCGGTCGAGCCTGGCGTAGATCGAATGCAGGGCCGTCGCCTTGTCGGGAAAGATATGGTCCTGGCCCAGGCGCTCCAGGAAGCCCGTGCGGCGCCACATGTCCAGCACTTCCGGCCGGGGGCGGTGGAAATACAGATCGCCGCCCATGGCCCGCCGCGCCGCCAGCTCATCCTCCCAGACCTGGGCGCCCGCCATGTCGATGAAGTTCATGCTCTTGGCCATCACCAGCAGATAGCGCGGCGCGTCCGGCTCCGCGCGCAGCTCGTGCAGGCGCTGCGCCACGTGCGTGGCGGCGCCGAAATAGACCGAACCTTCCATGCGCAGCAGCTTCAGCTGCGGGCACTCCGGCAAGGCGTCCTGCGCATGCTGCAACACCACGAAGCGGCGTTCCGGCCCGCGCGCATCAAAGCCCATGCTGCGCATCGCCGGACGCGAGGTGCGGTGCAGATAGACCATCAGCGACAGCACCGTGCCCAGCAGAATCGCCACCTCCATGCGGATGGTGATGGTGGCGGCCAGGGTCGCGGCGGCGATGATGGCTTCGCCGCGCTGCGTGCGGATCAGTTGCCGCCAGCGCGGAATGTCGAACAGCGTCCACGCCACCAGCAGCAGCAGGCCGGAGATCGCGGCATGGGGAATCATGGCCAGCAAGGGCGCCGACAGGGCCACCAGGGCCACCAGCAGCAGGGCCGAAAACACCGACGCCAGCGGTGTCTTGGCCCCTGCCTCGAAGTTGGGGATGGACCGGTTGAGCGAACCGCAGGACAGATAGCACGAGAAGAAGCCGCCCACGATGTTGGACAGCCCCTGCCCCACGAATTCGCGGTTGGCGTCGATGCGCTGGCCCGAGCGCGTGGCCACGGCCTTGGCGATGGAGATGGATTGCGCCAGGGCCACGATGGTCAGCGCGAAGGCCACGCTCAGCAGCTCGGGCAGCGCGCGCCAGTCGACGCTGGGAATGTGGAACGGCGGCCAGGGCTGGGCCAGCGAGCCCAGCACGGACACGGGCGTCCCGCCGGTCAGTGCGTTGAACGCGGCGGCGGCCAGCGCCCCCGCCGCCAGTCCCGCCAGCATGTAAGGTTTGCGCTTGTCCAGCTTGCGCACCAGCAAGGCCACGCCCAGGGTCGTCAACGTCACCAGCAAGGAGCCCCAATGCACCAGGTCTAGGTGCGCGCCCAGGCTGGCCAGCAGGGCGCCCGCGCCATGCGCGTCAGGCGCCGGCATGCCCAGGGCGTCCTTCAACGCGTGCACGGCGATCAGCAGGGCCGCGCCGCTGGTGAAGCCGAACAGCGCCGACGGCGAAATGAAATGCGCCAGCGATCCCAGCCGGAGCGTGCCCACCAGCCACTGCATCAGGCCCACCAGCACCGTCACGGCCAAGGCCAGCTGGATGTAGTTTTCGCTACCGGCCACCGCCAGCGGCGTCAGCACGGCATATAGGGCCAGCGAGTTGGCGTTGGTGGGGCCGGACATGACATGCCGGCTGGAGCCGAACAGCGCCGCGACAATACAGGGGACGATCGCGGAATACAGGCCATATTCAGGCGGCAGGCCCGCCAGCAAGGCGAACGCGACACCCTGCGGCAATACCAGCAGCGCACCCAGCAGGCCCGCCGTCGCATCCGCGCGCAAGGTCCGCCCATTGACTTCGTCCACCCACGAACCGAACAACCGGCGCGCGACGCTCATCCCCCCCTGCATCATTCTTTCTTGTCCCTCGGCATCTGCTTTTCGAATCGGCCCGCGCCATGGCGGCGGGTCGTCTAGCGTAATCGCTAGCCCCCGCCGGCGCAACGCGTTGCGCTTACTTCAGATAGCGGCGCTCCAGCTCGCGCATGTGGGCGTCGCCCTGCAGCGCAATGATCTCCTTGACCGTCGGCAGGCCGGCGTCCACCTCATGGATGCCGCCGTCGCGGCGGATGCGGGTGAACACGTCCCGCATCGCGCCCACCGCGGCGCGGATGGCGTGGTTGCCGTAGATCACCAGACCCACCTTGCCGAGCGCCTGGATGTCGGCTTCGCGCAATTGCGGATAGGCGGTGGGCACCAGCACCAGCGGCACACGGCCCGGCCACGCCGCGACGAACGACAGGATCTCGTCCGGCGAGCTCTGCTTGGAATGGATCAGGATGGCGTCGGCGCCGGCCGCCTCATAGGCCAGGGCGCGGGTCAGCGCCTCCTGCTCGCCGGCGCCCGCGATCAACGCCTCGGTCCGGGCGATCACGCAGAAATCGGTGTCGCGGCGCGCGCCGCAAGCCGCCTCGATCTTGCCCTGGAACTCCTCGATCCGCACCAGTTCCTGGCGGCCGGCGGCGCGCAGGCTGGTGTCCTTGGGAAAGGTCTTGTCCTCCATCACCACCGCCGACGCGCCGGCGGCCTCGTACTGCGGCACCATGTAGGAAACGTTGATCGCGTTGCCGAACCCCGTGTCGATGTCGGCAATGACGGGCGCGTCCACCGTGGCCGCGATCGCGCGCATCATTTCCAGGTGCTGCGAAGGCGAGAGGATGTTGGCGTCGGGCACCGCATGGCTGGCCGACAGCTCAAAACCGCTGCCCCAGATGGCGTCGAACCCAGCTTCGGCCGCCAGCCTGGCGGACAAGGGGTTGTGCGCCGACATGGCGTGCATCAGGCCGGGATCCTGCAATTTCTGGCGGAAACGCGTGTTTCGGTTCATGGCGGGAACGTGGCGGAAACCCGGCGCGCCGCGCGCCGGCTGCGGCCATCGTAGCGCCAATCCCGGCCATGCCGGAAACCGCGCCCGGCGTGCGGCCGGGGACTCAGCCGGCCTCGCCGCCGCGCCGCGACTTCATCGCCTGGCCGATGGCGGCCAGCGCATCGTCCGCGATCAGCCGCGCCGCCATGGGCAGCAGCTCGCTCTCTTCGCGCTGGATGTGCGCGGCGTAGGCATCGGTGAAATCCTGGACCTGGGCCGCGGACAGCTCGGCCTGCCGGCCCGCCGCGATCTCGCCAAGCGCCTGCCGCAAGGGCTCCCAGCGCCGCGCCAGTTGCCGGTGTTCGGCGATCAAGCCATCCACCAGCGCGTGCAGGCAGACGGCGTCGGAGCCGGCCATGGATTCGATCAAAGCCGGGAACAGGTCCTGTTCCTCGTCCTCGTGATGGTGCGCGGCGGCGGTGTCGAAGTAGCGCAGGACGCTGGCCGCGGCAGTCTGCGCCGCGCCATCGCTGCCGTGCGCGGGCAGGTGCCGGGCCAGGCGCCCCAGCGTGGCGCACTGGCGGGAAATACGGCCATGGCAGGCCGACAGCAGGGCCAGCGGATCATCGGCTCCCGGCGCCGGGGCCGGACCTCCAGGAAAGCTCACCGCCATCGCACACCTCCGTTATCCGGCGTGACCGCGCCACCACAAGCGGATGGAATCCCACGCGCGTCCCGCGAAGCCCGCTTCGGCCACCGGCTCCAGCGCCACCACGGGGAACTGCATGGCGGGCTTGCCATCCACCAGCACCCGCAGGGAGCCCACCGTGGATTGAGCCGCGATCGGCGCCACCAGCGGATCCTGCGGCGTCCATACCGGTTCCACCTTGGCGCCCGCCGGCACCGTCACGTACGCGTCACGCGCGAAGCCGGCCTTCAGCGTGTCGTGCTCGCCCTTCCAGACTTCGGGCGTGGCGACCGCCTGGCCGCGCGCGTACAGCTTGATGGTATTGAACCCCTGAAAGCCCCACTCCAGCAACTCGCGGCTTTCCTGCGTGCGCAGCTTGTCGGAGGCGGTGCCCACCACCACCGTGATCAGCCGGCGCTGGTCGGCGCCGTTGGGCCGCCGCGCGCTGGCCACGATGCAGTACCCGGCCGATTCGGTATGCCCGGTCTTCAACCCGTCCACGCTGGGATCCAGCCACAGCAGGCGGTTGCGGTTCGGCTGCGTGATCTTGTTGAAGGTGAACTGCTTGGCCGAATCGTAGGTCTTGTAAAGGTCGGGATAGTCGCGGATGAAACGCGCGGCCAGCACCGACAGGTCGCTGGCGGTGGAGTACGTGCCCGGATCCGGCAGGCCGTGAGGGCTGGCGAAATGCGTGGCGTGCAGGCCCAGCTTCGCGGCGGTGTCGTTCATCCGCGCCACGAAGGCTTCGACGCTGCCCGACACCGCCTCGGCCAGCGCGATGGCCGCGTCATTGCCGGACTGGATCATCAGGCCGCGCAGCAGGTCGTCCACCGACACCTTCGAACCGGGCTCCAGGAACATCTTCGAGCTGCCCGCCGGCACCTTCCAGGCGCGGGTCGACACCGTGACCAGCTGGTTCGCCGACAGCTCCTTCTTGCTCAAGGCCTCGAACACCACATAGGCGGTCATGATCTTGGTCAGGGACGCGGGCTCGATCCGCGTGGTCGCCTCGTGCGACGCGATCACCTGTCCGCTGGTCTCGTCCAGCAGGAGCCAGGCCTTGGCCGACAGGGCCGGCGCCGGCACCGTTTGCGCCACGGCGCCCGACATGCACGCGGCCGCGACGATCAGGCTCGCCGCCAACTTCTTCATCAACATATGGCTTGCTTCACTTAGGTTTTTTTCCGCGCGGGTCCCGCGCGCAGCACGCAATTGGAACATGCGCGGCGCAGTTGGTTCAGTACCGCAGACATCTGAAAAATTAGGCGATGAATGTCACGACATCTTGCTGGAGCCCTTCTGCAAGGCACTTTCTGTGTCGAAAACAACAAACAAGGGCCAAAAACCCGCTGGAAAACCGCATTAAACGTCACTCTTCCGCTATCATCGGCCGCGTAGCGTTAAACGCCGATACCCGGCGCGCGCGCTGCCCCATGTCCTCAACATACGGATTTTGACCATGGCCACGAAAGCAAAAGCTCCTGCCAAGAAAGTCACCAAGCCCGCCGCCAAGGCGCCCGCAAAGAAGGCAACTGCCGCTAAAACCGCTGTGAAGCCCGCTGCCAAGCCGGCCGTCAAGAAGGCCGTCGCCGCCAAGAAGGTCGCTGCCGCCCCCAAGGCTATCAAGGCTGCTCTGAACAAGACCCAGCTCATCGCCTACATCGTTGAGCAATCCGGCGTCGAAGCCAAGTCGGTCAAGGCCGTCCTGGCCAGCCTGGAAACCTCGGTGCTGAGCTCCGTGGACAAGAAGGGCGCTGGCGAATTCACGCTGCCCGGCCTGTTCAAGGTCGCCGTGCAGAAGGTTCCCGCCAAGGCCAAGCGCTTCGGCAAGGATCCGTTCACGGGTGAAGAGCGCTGGTTCCCGGCCAAGCCGGCTTCGGTCAAGGTGAAGGTCCGCCCGCTCAAGAAGCTGAAGGACGCCGCGCAGTAATTCCGCGCGTATCTCCGGTCAAGCCGGAAGGGCCCGCCTCGCAAGAGGCGGGCCCTTCTTTTTTGCCGCCGCCCTTTTGCGCGGCTCGTGAAGCGCTTGCCCGAATTTATCTTCATGTTAAGATACTTCACATCAAAATAAATATCGTCTTCCCATGAATGACCTCGTCGATCTGGTGATCTCGCAATGGACCCGGGAATGTCCCAGCCAGGACTTCGCCCCCATGTCCGTCGTCACGCGCGTGTTCCGCCTGAACGCGCTGGCCGCCCGCAACGTGAACCGCAGCTTTCGCCGCTACGACCTGCACCAGGGCGAGTTCGACGTGCTGGCCACGCTATACCGCAGCGGCGCGCCCTATGCGCTGAATCCGCAGAAACTGGTCGAGGCCCTGCTCCTGACCTCCGGCGCGATGACCAACCGCCTCGACCGCCTGGAGCAGGCCGGCCTGCTCACGCGCAGCCCCAACCCTGAGGACCGGCGCGGCGTCATCGTGTCGCTCACCGCCGAGGGCCTGCGCGTCATCAAGCTGGTGCTGAAGGATTACCTGAAGGACCTGACCGAGCTGCTGGAGCCACTATCCGCCGCGGAACGCAAGCAGCTGGCGGGCCTGCTCAAGAAGCTGCTGATCAAGCAGGACCAGGAAACGCCGGGCGGCATCGACGCCTGAACCCGCCGCCCCTTCCCCGCAGCTCCCCTATCGATTCAAAGCCATGACTTCCGCTTCCCAGTCCTCCCAGACCCCAGCCCTGACCGCGCCCATTCTCCTGCTGATGTCGGTCGCCACGGGCCTCGCCGTCGCCAGCAACTATTACGCGCAGCCCCTGCTGCATACGATCAGCGAGCAATTCTCGCTGTCCAGCGCCACGGCGGGCAGCATCGTCACCACCGCGCAGCTGAGCTATGCGGTGGGCCTGATGCTGCTGGTGCCCCTGGGCGACATGTTCGAGCGGCGCAGCCTGATCGTGCTGATGAACCTGCTGTCCTCGGGCGGCCTGCTGATTTCCGCGTTCGCCCCCAATATCGGCGTGCTGATCCTGGGCACGGCGCTGACGGGCATGCTGTCCGTGGTGGCCCAGATCCTGGTGCCTTTCGCCGCCACGCTCGCCGCGCCGCACGAGCGGGGCAAGGCCGTGGGCACCGTCATGAGCGGACTGCTGCTGGGCATCCTGCTGGCCCGCACCGTCGCCGGCGCGCTGGCCGACCTGGGCAGCTGGCGCACCGTGTACTGGGTGGCCGCCATCCTGATGCTGATCATGTCAGCGGCCCTGTGGCGCCTGCTGCCGCGCCACCAGAGTCCGGCCGGGCTGAGCTACCCGCGCCTGTTGGGCTCCATCCTGCGCATGTTCGTCGAGGAGCCGCTGTTCCGCGCCCGTTCGCTGCTGGGCGGCCTGCTGTTCGCAGCCTTCAGCATGCTGTGGACGCCCCTGACCTTCCTGCTGGCCAGCCCGCCCTATCAATACAGCAACACCACCATCGGCCTGTTCGGCCTGGCGGGCGCCGCCGGCGCCTACGCCGCCAACCGCTTCGGCCGCATGGCCGACCGCGGCCTGGGCAACCTGGCCACCCGCGTCGGACTGCTGTTGCTGCTGGGTTCCTGGGGGCTGATCGCGTTCGGCGAGGTGTCGGTGCTGGCCCTGCTGGCCGGCATCCTGGTGCAGGACCTGGCGATCCAGGGCGTGCACGTCACCAACAGCAGCGCCCTCTACCGGCTGCGCCCCGAAGCGCGCAGCCGGCTGACCGCCGGCTATATGACAAGCTACTTCATCGGCGGAGCTAGCGGTTCGCTGGTATCGTCCTGGCTGTACGCCCATTTTGGCTGGCCCGGCGTGGTCACCGCGGGCGCCGTCCTCGGGGTGGTGACGCTGGCTTATGGCGCCCTGGCGCCCAGTGCGCGCATCCCGGAAACGGCTCCGTCCCCTGCCCGCGCCTAGCACCTCCTATAATCAGGGGTTTTGACCGCCTCCGCGCCCGCGCGGCGAGGCGGCTCACCCTTTTTTGCCACCGTGCACGAGCCCATGCAGGAACGTTACCTCCCCAATACCGTCGAAGCAGCCGCCCACCAAGACTGGCAGGCCCGCGACGTCTACCTGGTCCATGAACACGCGAAGAACGCCGACGGCTCCGAAAAGCCGAAGTTCTACGCCTGCTCGATGCTGCCCTACCCCAGCGGCAAGCTGCACATGGGCCACGTGCGCAACTACACCATCAACGACATGATGGCCCGCCAGCTGCGCATGCGCGGCTACAACGTCCTGATGCCCATGGGCTGGGACGCCTTCGGCATGCCGGCGGAAAACGCCGCCATCAAGTCCAAGGTGCCGCCGGCGAAGTGGACGTACGACAACATCGCCTACATGAAGAAGCAGATGAAGGCGATGGGTCTGGCGATCGACTGGTCGCGCGAGATGTGCGCCTGCGATCCCCAGTATTACAAATGGAACCAGTGGCTGTTCCTCAAGATGCTGGAAAAGGGCGTGGCCTACCGCAAGACCCAGGTCGTGAACTGGGATCCGGTGGACCAGACCGTGCTGGCCAATGAACAGGTCATCGACGGCCGCGGCTGGCGTTCTGGCGCGCTGGTCGAAAAGCGCGAGATTCCCGGCTACTACCTGCGCATCACCGATTACGCCGACGAACTGCTGGGCGCGGTCCAGAACGACCTGCCCGGCTGGCCCGAGCGCGTGCGCCTGATGCAGGAAAACTGGATCGGCAAGTCCGAGGGCCTGCGCTTCGCCTTCCCGCACAAGATCGCCGGCCAGGACGGCCAGCTGATCCAGGACGGCAAGCTGTACGTCTTCACCACCCGCGCCGACACCATCATGGGCGTGACCTTCTGCGCCGTGGCGCCGGAGCACCCCCTGGCCACGCAGGCCGCCTTGTCCAACCCGCAGCTGGCCGCGTTCATCGAGCAATGCAAGCTGGGCGGCACGACCGAGGCCGAAATGGCCACGCGCGAAAAGGAAGGCATGCCCACCGGCCTGTACGTCACGCACCCGGTCACGGGCGCCGAGGTCGAGGTCTGGGTCGGCAACTACGTGCTCATGAGCTACGGCGACGGCGCCGTCATGGGCGTGCCGGCGCATGACGAACGCGATTTCGCCTTCGCCCGCAAGTACGACCTGCCCATCGTCCAGGTCGTGGACGTGGCCGGCAAGGAATACTCCACCAGCGCCTGGCAGGAGTGGTACGGCGACAAGCAGGCCGGCCGCACGGTCAACTCGGGCAAGTACGACGGCCTCTCGCACAAGGAAGCCGTCGACGCCATCGCCGCCGATCTCGGCGCCCAGGGCCTGGGCGAAAAGCAAACTACCTGGCGCCTGCGCGACTGGGGCATCTCGCGCCAGCGCTACTGGGGCACCCCCATCCCCATCATCCACTGCGCGGATTGCGGCCCGGTTCCCGTGCCGGAAAAAGACCTGCCGGTGGTGCTGCCCGACGACCTGATCCCCGACGGCAGCGGCAACCCGCTGGCCAAGAACGAGGCCTTCCTGTCCTGCTCCTGCCCCAAGTGCGGCAAGCCGGCGCGCCGTGAAACGGACACCATGGACACCTTCGTGGACTCGTCCTGGTATTTCATGCGCTATACCTCGCCGGGCAACGACAACGCCATGGTCGACGCGCGCAACGACTACTGGATGCCGATGGACCAGTACATCGGCGGCATCGAGCACGCGGTGCTCCACTTGCTGTACGCCCGCTTCTGGACCAAGGTCATGCGCGACATGGGCCTGCTCAACTTCGACGAGCCCTTCACCAAGCTGCTGTGCCAGGGCATGGTGCTGAACCATATCTATTCGCGCAAGACGCCCCAGGGCGGCATCGAGTACTTCTGGCCCGAGGACGTCGAGAACGTCTATGACGAGCGCGGCGCCATCACCGGCGCCAAGCTGAAGTCGGACGGCTCCGCCATCACCTATGGCGGCGTGGGCACCATGTCCAAGTCCAAGAACAACGGCGTCGACCCGCAATCGCTGATCGACACCCTGGGCGCCGACACGGCCCGCCTGTTCGTCATGTTCGCCAGCCCGCCGGAACAGACCCTGGAATGGTCCGACTCCGGCGTCGAAGGCTCCAACCGCTTCCTGCGCCGCCTCTGGTCCATCAGCTACGGCCAGCGCGAAGCAGTGGCCCGCGGCCTGGCCCATGGCGCCGACTGGGCGCAGGCGCCCGCTCCGGTCAAGGACCTGCGCCGCGAAGTCTACGGCCTGCTCAAGCAAGCCGACTACGACTACCAGCGCATCCAGTACAACACCGTCGTGTCCGCGTGCATGAAGATGCTCAACGCCATCGACGACGCCAAGCTGCCCGAGGGCGCGGCCGCCGACGCCGCCTACGCCGAAACGCTGGGCGTGCTGCTGCGCGTGCTGTACCCCGTGGTGCCGCACATCACCTGGCACCTGTGGCGCGACCTGGGCTACGCCCACGAGCTGGGCGACCTGCTCGACGCGCCCTGGCCGCACGTGGACGAGGCGGCGCTGGTCGCCGACGAGATCGAGCTGATGCTCCAGGTCAACGGCAAGCTGCGCGGCTCGATCCGCGTGGCCGCCAAGGCCGCCAAGGAAGACATCGAGAAGCTCGCGGCATCCCAGGAGGAGGTCGCCCGCTTCCTGGAAGGCCGTCCGCCCAAGCGCGTCATCGTGGTTCCGGGCAAACTGGTCAACGTCGTAGGCTGATGAGGTCAAGCATGCACTTCGCCGGGCAACAAACGCACTCTTCCCGCCTCTCCTGGCTGCAGCGCGGCGCCTGCCTGGCGCTGGTCATGCTGCTCTCTGCCTGCGGTTTCGCTTTGCGGGGAGTCACGCCGATGCCGTTCAACACGCTGTATGTCGGCATCCCTGACACGACCCAGTTCGGCGCCGACGTGCGGCGCTCGCTGCGGGCGGCCTCGCCCGACACCAAACTCGTGAGCGACCCCAAGGAAGCCCAGGCCATCCTGCAGCAAGTCAACGAGGTCCGCACCCTGCGCGAGGTATCGCTGAACGCCCAGGGCCGCGTCGAGGAATACGAACTCGGCATCAACTACACGTTCCGCCTCATCGACGCCAAGGGCCGCGCGCTGATCCCGGACACGACGCTGTCGATCTACCGCGAAATGCCGTACGACGACCAGGTCGTGCAGGCCAAGCAGGGCCAAATCGAGACGCTGTACAAGACGATGCAACGCGACCTCGTGTCCCGCCTGCTGCGCCGCATGACCGCGCCGGAAGTGCGCCACGCGTTCGAGAACGCCGAACAGCGTGCCGAGGATGGCGACACGCCGCTATACGATCCGACCATGCCGGACCAGAAGCGCACGCCCGCGCCGTGGCAGACGCCGTCCACCACCGACCCGGCCCTCCTGCGCTAAATGGCACAGCCCCTGGACGCGGATCGCCTGGCCGAGCACTTGCAGCGGCCGGGCAACCGCCTGGCGCCGCTGTACACGGTGTCCGGCGACGAGCCCCTGCTCGTGACCGAGGCCGTGGACGCCCTGCGCGCCGCGGCCCGCAATGCCGGCTACACCGACCGCCTGTCCATGGTGATGGACGCGCGCAGCGACTGGAGTTCGGTCATCGCCGCGACCCAGAGCGTGTCGCTGTTCGGCGACCGCCGCATTCTTGAACTCAAGATCCCGACCGGCAAGCCTGGCAAGTCCGGCGCCGACACCTTGGCCAAGCTGGCCGAACAGGCCGAAAAGCAGGCCGATCCGGACACGCTTATCCTGATCGCCCTGCCGCGCCTGGACAAGGCCACGCGCGAAAGCCGCTGGGTGCAGGCGCTGACGCGCGGCGGCATGATGGTCGATATCGCCAATATCGAGCGCGGCCGCCTGCCCGCCTGGGTCGGCATGCGCCTGGCGCGCCAGAACCAGCGCGCCGACAACGCCACGCTGCAATGGATGGCCGACAAGGTGGAAGGCAATCTGCTGGCCGCCCACCAGGAGATCCAGAAGCTGGGCCTGCTCTACCCCGAAGGCCAGCTGGCCGCGGAAGACGTGGAACGCGCGGTGCTGAACGTGGCCCGCTACGACGTCTTCGGCTTGCGCGACGCCATGCTGGCCGGCGACACCGGCCGCACCATCCGCATGATCGACGGCCTGCGCGCCGAAGGCGAAGCCCTGCCGCTGGTGCTGTGGGCGGTCGGCGAGGAAATCCGCCTGCTGGCCCGCGTGGCCGAGGCGCGCGCGCTGGGCCAGGACGTCAACGGCCTGATGCGCCGCCTGCGCATTTTCGGCGCGCACGAACGGCTGGCGCTGCAAGCGTTGGGCAGGGTGCAGCCGGGCGTCTGGCCCGCCGCCGTGCAGCACGCGCACGAAGTTGACCGGCTGATCAAGGGCCTGTCCGTGCCCGGCCGCCTGTCGGATCCCTGGGAAGAAATGACCCGGCTCGCGCTGCGCGTCGCCGCCGCCGGCGGACGACCGTGAAGGCGGCATAGCCGCCACCTTCGTCTCCTCTCCAGCCATCCGGCTGGGTTCGCCCGGCCTTGCGGCCGGATATACACTGAATCTCCAGGCGGCGCCCGCGCCGCCCCAATCCATGACCGACGCTGCCATGTCCACGTCCTCCATCGAACAAGCCATGCTCACCCTGGGTGAAAACGCCCGCCGCGCCTCGCGCGCCATGATGCGCGCCAATGGCGCCGCCAAGAACCAGGCGCTGCTGGCCATGGCCGACGCCCTGGCCGCCAGCCATGACGAGCTCAAGGCCGCCAACGAAAAAGACCTGGCGGCGGCGCGCAGCAATGGCCTGGAACCGGCCCTGCTGGACCGCCTGACCCTGTCGGACAAGACGCTGGCGCACATGGCCGAAGGCCTGCGCCAGATCGCGGCGCTGCCGGATCCCATCGGCAGCATCACCGCCACCAGCGTGCGCCCCAACGGCATGCGCGTGGCGCAGATGCGCGTGCCGCTGGGCGTGATCGGCATCATCTACGAATCCCGCCCCAACGTGACCATAGACGCGGCCGCGCTATGCCTGAAGTCCGGCAACGCCGCCATCCTGCGCGGCGGCAGCGAAGCCCTGCACTCCAACATCGCGCTGGGCCGCATCGTGCAGACCGGCCTGGCCGCCGCCGGCCTGCCGCAGGATGCGGTGCAGGTCGTCGCCACGGCCGACCGCGCCGCGGTCGGCAAGCTCATCACCATGACCGAGCACATCGACGTCATCGTGCCGCGCGGCGGCAAGGGCCTGATCGCCCGCCTGGCACAGGAAGCGCGCGTGCCGCTCATCAAGCACCTGGACGGCAACTGCCACGTCTACATCGACGCGGCCGCGGACCCGGACAAGGCGCACGCCATCGCCTTCAACGCCAAGACCTACCGCTACGGCATCTGCGGCGCCATGGAAACCCTGCTGGTCGACGCCGTGGCCGCGGTTTCCATCCTGCCCAGCCTGGCCGCGGCCCTCACCGAGCACGGCGTGGAACTGCGCGGCTGCCCGCGCACGCTGGCCCTGCTGCCGCACGCCAAGCCGGCCACCGAGGAAGACTGGGCCACGGAGTACCTGGGCCCGATCCTGGCGATCCGCATCGTCGACACCCTAGACGACGCCATCGAGCACATTGCGCGCTGGGGCTCCGGCCATACCGACGCGATCGTCACCGAGGACCTGTCCGCCGCCCAGCGCTTCCAGCGCGAGGTCGACTCCAGCTCGGTCTACGTCAACCTGCCCACCTGCTTTGCCGACGGCTTCGAGTACGGCCTGGGCGCCGAGATCGGCATTTCCACCAACCGCCTGCACGCGCGCGGCCCGGTCGGCCTGGAAGGCCTGACCACGCTTAAGTGGGTGCTGAGCGGCGAAGGCCAGGTGCGCGGCTGACCGCTAGAATGCCGTGGCCGCCACGGCGCAAAGGCTGACGCAGCCCTGAACACGGGGCTGCGGCAAGCCTTCTACAATACGGTCAGCAACTTCCTGCAGGCTTTCTTTTCATCCGAACGCGGCGCTGCCGCTGCTTCCTGAGATCCCCCATGTACTCACCCGCGATGGCCATGGCCTTCAGCCTCTTTCTGCTGTGCTTCATCACCTGCACGCTCAGCGGCATCGTGCTGTTCTTCAAGAGCAAGCAGATCAACGCCGCGCTGAAGCACCCCTACCTGCAGCACCGCCAGTTCAAGCAGTATCCGCTGGCGATCCAGGCATCCATCATGCTGGATTATTTCTTCCGCCTGATGTTTCCCGGCACGCGCTTCTGGCTGATCGGCAACGCCAACGATCTGCTCGGCCACGTCGACCCGAAGAAGACGCCGCTGGCCCTGAAATGGCCGATCGTCGGCTTCTGGGGCTCGTGCTGGCTCGGCCTGATCGCGATGATCGTCCTTTGGATCATGCTGTTTATCGGAGCCTGAACGCATGCAGATCAGAATCGAAGACTATCCCGGCAGCCTGGACGCGGCCCGCTACCTGATCGCCGCGCGCGAATCCGGCGTCGCCGGCCCGCGCCTGCCCGCCGACTGCCGGCCGCAATCGCTGAACCAGGCTTTCGCCGTGCAGCAACGCACCGCGCAGCTGCTGCTTGAAAACCGCCAGGACGGCATCGGCGCCTGGAAAAGCGCCTTGCCCACGCCCGAGAAGAGCGTGGTCGCGCCGATCTACTCGTCGACGGTCGCCTATGCCGAAGCCGGCCCTGTCGAGGCCCCGGCCGGCACCGTGCGCATCGAACCCGAGATCGCGTTCGAAATCGCCCGGGACCTGCCCGCCCGTCCCCAACCCTACACCGAAGCCGAAGTGGATGCCGCCATCGGCGGCGCGCGCCTGGCCCTGGAAGTGCTGGGCTGCCGCTACGCCGCCCCGGAACACGCCAGCCTGCCGGAACTGCTGGCCGACCACATGTTCAACCAGGGCCTGGTGCTGGGCCCGCGCATCGCGTCGCCGCACGATGCGCCCGGCGCCATGAGCATCACGCTGTCCGTGGACGGCGTCGAAACCGAGCAGCACGCGGGCATCCACCCGAACGACCGCCCCAAGGCGGGCCTGTACTGGCTGGCCAACTTCCTGCGCGAACAAGGCCTGGGGCTGCGCGCCGGCCAGCATGTCATCACCGGCTCGTACGCGGGCTTCCTGGACGTGCCGGCCAACCGCAACCTGGAACTCGCGTACGGCGACCTCGGCATCCTGCGCCTGCGCTTCAATCAGCAAGCCTGAACGGCAAGCTCCGGAACCCCGCGCCCATGCTCACGCTGCGTCCCTTCGCCCTGACCGACTTTCCGCTTCTGGCCAGCTGGTTTTCCAGCCTGCCCGACGTCGTGCAATGGGGCGGCTCGCACCTGTCCTTCCCGCTGGCGCAAGCCGATGCGGCCGCCATGCTGGCGGAGGGCCAGGCCACGCCGCCCAGCCGCCGCTGCTGGATGGCCTGCCGCGAGGGTGCGCCCATCGGCCATGCGCAGCTGGCCTACGACTGGCGCGACGGCAATGCGCGCCTGGGCCGCGTCGCCATCGCGCCGTCCGCGCGCGGCCAGGGCCTGGCTCGTCCGATGGTTTCGCTGCTGATAGACGAAGCCTTCCAGACGCCCGGCATCGAGCGCCTGGAACTCAACGTCTACATGTTCAACGAACGCGCCATCCGTACCTACCAGGCGCTGGGATTCACGCTTGAAGGCGTCAGGCGCGCCGCCACGCGCGCGGGCGCGGAACGCTGGGACACTGGCATGATGGGGCTGCTGCGCTCGGAATGGCGCGCCCCTCGGGCGACGGCATCCGCCGCCTGAAGCCCGGGCCCGCGGATACGCCGGACGCTAGCGCGCCGCAGGTTCTGCGATGCCAATGGCCGGAGCGGCCGCCTCGATGATTTCTCCCACCGCCAGGCACAGATCCTCGCGGTAGCGTCCCGCCACCACCTGCACGCCGACCGGGCTGGGCCCCGCGCCGCTCATGGCGCTGCCCATCGCCACCGACAAGCCCGGCAACCCCATGAACGGTATGCCGATCTGCGTCATCTGCGCGCGCCAGACTCGCGCATAGGCGGCATCTCCCTGCAAGTCCAGCTGGTCCGGGAAAGGCAATTCAGCCGACACGGGCAGCAGCAGCACCGGATAGTCGGTGAAGAACAACTCCCACAGGCGCGTCAGCGTGGCCCGCCGCGTCAGCACCGCGGAAAAACTTGCGAGATCCGCGGCGGCCGCCTTGTCGCGCTGTCCGGCCAGCGCCACCAGCGCGCCCCGGTCGCCTTCCTTTTCGGCAGCCGCGACCATCGCTTCGTAGCCGTCGGCCAGCCACATGCGGATTTGCAGATCCGCCGCTTCCTGCAGCGGGGGCAAGGTATCCAGCGTGTCCACCGACCAGCCCGCCTCGCTGAGCCTGCGCGCAGCTTCCTGCAAGGCCTTGACCACGGCGGGCTGGGTATCCATGCCGTCCGGGTTCAGGCAAAGCGCGGCGCGTTTCGGAACCTCGGGGCCCGTCAGCGGCGCCGGCACCCACCAGGGATCGCGCGCGTCCGGCGCCGCCAGCGCGGCCAGGCCCAGCCGCAGGTCGGCGATGCTGCGGCCAAGCGGGCCCGACACGGCGGTCAGTTGCCCGCCGATGGACCGCTCCGGCAAGGCCGCGTTGTACGCCGCCACGCGCCCCAGCGACGGCCGCAAGCCATGCGCGCCGCAGGCATAGGCCGGATATCGGATGGAACCCGCGATATCCGTGCCATGCGCCAGATGCCCGATACCGGCGGCCACCGCGGCAGCCGCGCCGCCCGAGGAGCCGCCCGGTGTAAGCGCCGGATTGCGCGGATTCAGCGTGTGTCCATGCAACGCGTTGCTGGTGAACCAGCGCAGCGAGAACGCTGGCGTATTGGTGCGCCCCAGGATCACCGCGCCCGCGCGCCGCAGATTGTCCACGACCGGGCTATTCACGGCGGCGATCGCATCCTTCTGCAAGCGCACGCCATTGGTGGTGGCGAAACCTGCCTGGTCCACGTTGACCTTCACGGTCACCGGCACCCCGGCCAGCGGCCCCGCGTCCTCGCCGCGCGCCAGGGCGGCATCCACCCCGGCAGCCTGCGCCAGCACTTCTTCGGGGCGATGGTCCACCACCGCGTTGATCGCCGGATTGACGGCGTCGAGCCGGTCCAGCGCGCTTTGCGCGGCTTCACGGGCGGACACTTCGCGCTTGCGGATGCGGGCGGCAAGCTCAACTGCGGACAAACGCCAAAGATCGGACACGCGCAACTCCTGGGTCTTGATGAGATTGATGGGTCAGGCCAACCTTAGCGCCTGCCGCGCCGGCCCACAAGCCGCGTCCGGCACGTTGCCTTATTCGTCTTCCTCGAAGACCTCGACGATGGCGTCGGCCACCGCGCGCACGCGGGCCGTGCGGTTCAAGTCGCCGTGCATCACCAGCCACAGATCGTAGGGTTCGCTGCGCGTGGGCCAGATGCGGACCAGCTCGGGATAGCCGGGCGCCATGTGGGTGGGCACCTCGCCGATGCCCAGTCCGGCCGCGACCGCTTCGAGAATCATCAGACCTGAGTTCAACTCCACGCCGATGCGGCCGTTGCCCGTGGGCTCGCCGCAGAAGGTATCGGACCAGCCCGGCAGCACCGCCTGCTGGTAAGTCACCAGCGCGTGCCCCGCGAAGGCCATGCCCGGCTTGGGTTCGCCATGCGCCGCCAGATAGGCCCGCGACGCGTACAGCCCGACCTCCTTGCGCGTGAGGTGGCGGTGGATCAGGTCCGGGTTGTCGGGCTTGATGTTGCGTATCGCCAGGTCCGCCTCGCGCCGCGTCAGGTTGCTGAGCTGGATCGCCGTGGACAGCACCACGCGGATGTCGGGATGCTGGGCATGCACCCGCCGCACCGCCTCCATGATGTAGTAGCTGGCCACGGTTTCCGACGTCGCCACCCGCACCACGCCCGACAGGCGGTGGTCCATCCCTTGCATCTGGCGCTGCAGCTGGTCCGCCGCCTGTTCCATGCGCTCCGCCGCGGCAAACGCCAGCTCGCCCGCCGCCGTCGGCACGTAGCCGCCGGGCGTGCGCAGGAACAGCCGGGCGTCCAGCGACGACTCCAGCGCGGCCAATCTGCGGCCGGCGGTGGCCTGGTCGATCTGCAGCAGCGCGGCCGCGCCGCGCAGGGTTCCGACCCGATAAATGGCCAGGAAGATCCTGGCGTTGTCCCAGTCCATTGCCACCCCCTTGAAGATGCATTTTTGCATGACTATAAAGCAGTTCTTCTGCTTTTTTGCATCACAAGAAGCGCCTAATCTTCACTCCTCGAATGCCACGACCGGTCATCGCCGCCATGAACTCCGCCTGCTCCAACGCCCCTGCTCCTACCCTGGCCGCCAAGCCCGCCGCCGGCCTGCTGCCGCTCGTCACGCTGGCCATCGGCTTCATCATGGCCATGCTGGACGTCACCGTCGTCAACGTTGCCCTGCCCAGCATCGCGCTCCAGTTCACCGTGCCGCTGACCGACCTGGTCTGGATCGTGGACGGCTACACCCTGACCTTCGCCGCCTTGCTGCTGATCGCCGGCGCGCTGGCCGACCGCTATGGCGCCAAGAACGTCTACCTGGCCGGCCTGGGCGTCTTCACCCTGGCGTCCCTGCTCTGCGGGCTGGCGCCCAATGCCGACGCGCTGATCCTGGCCCGCATGCTGCAAGGGCTGGGCGCGGCCCTGTTCATGCCCAGCTCTCTCAGCCTGCTGACCCACGCCTATGACGACGAACAGGTGCGCAACCGCATGCTGGCCGCCTGGTCCGCCATCGTCGCGGTCGCGGGCGCCGCCGGCCCGCTGCTGGGCGGCGTGCTGATCCATCAATTCGGCTGGCGCGGGATCTTTCTCATCAACCTGCCGCTGGGACTGGCCGGGCTGTGGCTGGCCCGCAGCCGAATCCAGGCGGCGCCGCGCCGGCCGCGCGCGCTCAATCCGCTGAGCCATCTGCTGGGCGTGATCGCGCTGTCGTCGCTGTGTTTCGTGCTGATCCAGGGCAACGCCTATGGCTGGACCTCCAGCCGCATCGCGGGCGTCGCCGCCCTGAGCCTGGCCGCCGCCGTGCTGCTGGTGCGGCGCGAACGCCGCCACGCCGAACCCATCATCCCGCGCGCCCTGTTCGCGACCACGCAATTCGCCGCCGCCAATGGCGTGGGCTTTCTGATCAATCTTGCGGCCTACGGCCAGCTCTTCCTGCTCAGCCTGTTCCTGCAGCAGGCGCGCGGCGCCGACGCCCTGCAGACCGGCGTGCAGCTGGTACCCATGCTGGCGGTGTTTTCCCTGGGCAACCTGCTGTCCGGCCGGGTCTCGGCGCGCTGGAACGTGTCCGCCTCATTGCTGGGCGGCATCTCCCTGGCCACGGCCATGAGCGCCGTGGGCATCTTCGCGTTCGCGCCGGACATGGTCTATTGGCCCTTTGCCGTCGTCGTCGCGCTGGCCAACCTGGGCGTGGGCATCGCGGTCCCCGCGATGACCAGCGTGGTCATGCAGGTATCGGGCAAGAGCCACGCGAACAGCGCCGCCGCGGCGCTGAACGCCAACCGCCAATCCGGCGCGCTGGTCGGCGTCGCGCTGATCGGCACCATCCTGCATCTGCTGCCGGACTGGAAGGCCAGCCTGCCGACGGCCTATGCCGTCATCACTGCCGGTTATCTGTTCGCGGCCATGCTGGTCTGGGGGCATCTGCGCCGCGCGCGCAACGCTTGATCGCGAACACGGCCTTACCCGCGTGATGCTTGAGCGCGCACCCGGTCCATGCTCGCAACGCCTGATCGCGAACTCAAGCATGTGTCTGCCCTCACCGCAGACGCCGTCCGCGCGGTGCTCCGTACTTAGGCTTTGGCGGTCGGCATAATCGCCACGCCGCGCCCCGCGAAGAACTCGTCGAATATCGCCAGTGGCAACTCGACGTCGGCCTGCGTGCCAGGTTCGCCCGAGGGATTGTGGAAGGTCACCGAGTCCGGCGTGGCCCGGGTGACCAGCACCAGATGTCCGCCTTTCCTGGGAGGCTGGCGCTCGGGCCAGCGTATCCAGGGATGCACGGACGCCATGAAATATGCGGCCTGCGCCATCAATCCGGGCAACTCGTCGGCGCGCAGACCAACGTGCACCCGCGCCTCCAGTCCAAATTCCTCGGCCACGTAACGCACGAAGGGGGCATAGATCATCCCGTTGATCTTTTCACCTTCCTCCGTGTATGCGCCGTACGGCAAGCTCCCGCGCGCCAGTTCCAGAGTGGGATACAGGCGGCCGTCGCGCGCGGCCAGCACCATCTTCAGGCAGGCCATGCCGCATACGTGGCTGGCCCAGCGCGCATACTCGTCCACGTCGCGCGCGCCGGAATCGCGCCAGGCGGGATCGTCGGCCAGCGCCAGCTTGCCCTGGATGATGTCGCCGGCCAGGTGCGCCGACTCCCATTGGCAGAAATACGGCACGGGTGATCGGGGGGCAGGCGTCGCGCTCATCCAGGACTCCAGGTTCAGAAGGCAGCCGCTATCTTGCCCGCGCCGCCCGCGCGTGGCAACGGTACGGCGTTTGCTTCACAATGCTCCTATCCCCGCCCATAGGAGACACGCATGTCCAGCCCTGCCACGTCCAGCCCGCCCGCCATCCGCCGAGTCGCCATCGTCGGCGCCGGCACCATCGGCGCCAGCTGGGCCGCGCTGTTTCTCGCCCGCGGCCTGGAGGTCGTCGTCAGCGACCCCGCCGGCGACGCCGAAGCGCAGACGCGCGCCCGCGTGCAGGCCGCCTGGCCAGTGCTGGCCGAGCTCGGCCGCGTGACGCCCGGCGCCTCGATCGACGCCTTAAGCTTCGAACCGGACCTGGAGGCCGCGCTCGCGGGAGCGGACTTCGTCCAGGAGAACGCGCCCGAGCGCGAAGACTTCAAGACGGCCCTGTTCGCGCGCATGGACGCGGCGCTGCCGCCGCAAGTCATCGTCGCATCCAGCTCGTCCGGCCTCATCATGAGCCGCCTGCAATCGCAGTGCCGCCATGCCGCGCGCTTTGTCATCGGGCATCCGTTCAATCCGCCCCACTTGATTCCGCTGGTGGAAGTGGTGGGCGGCGAACAAACCTCCGAGGACACCATAGCCCGTTGCATTGCCTTCTACCGGAGCGTGGGCAAGTACCCCATCCGCCTGAACAAGGAGGTGCCCGGCCACATCGCCAACCGCCTGCAGGCCGCCCTGTGGCGCGAGGCCATCCATCTGGCCGCCGAGAACGTGGCCAGCGTGGCCGATATCGACGCCGCCGTATCGCAAGGCCCCGGACTGCGCTGGGCGCTGTTCGGCCCGCACATGACTTTCAACCTGGGCGGCGGCGCCGGTGGCCTGGCGAATTTCATGGACCATCTGCTGGGACCGGTGCAGACCTGGTGGGACGACCTGGGCGCGCCCGATGTCACGCCCGAGCTGCAGCGGCGCCTGATCGACGGCGTCAACGCGGAGGCTGGCAAGCGCAGCATCGCCGACCTCGTCGATGCACGCGACGCCGAACTCACCGCGCTGCTGAAAGTGTTGCAACGCTGAAGCGGCTGCCGGCGATGGGCGCGAGCTCAAGCTCCGGCTGTTGGCCTTGTTCCTGGAGCGGACAGGCAATGACCCGCAGGCAATTGAGGGGCCACCAGGCAACCGCCGGAAATCACCAACCGGCGGGCGCAGCTGCCAGCAATCTTTGAGGCGACCGCTGGCCTCCAGTAATCTTTGAGGCGGCGCCGAGCCGCCAGTAATCTTCCTGGATCCGGCGCACATGGGCGCCGCATCCATCCACCGCAGGATCCCTACGAATGATCACCGTAACGCAAGACACCGCCCGTTCCCGCTACACCGCCACTGTCGATGGCGTCCTGTGCGTGCTGGACTACCAGCTGCAAGGCAAGATCATGGCCATCACCCACACCGGCGTGCCCAGCCAGGTGGGCGGCCGCGGCATCGCCGCCGAACTCACGCGCCATGCGCTGGATGATGCGCGCGCCCAGGGCTGGAAGGTGCAGCCCCTGTGCTCGTATGCGGACGCCTACATCCGCCGCCATCCCGAATACAGCGATCTGCTGGCTTGAAACCTGGCTACGCATCCATCGTGAGCAAGCCATCCAAGCTCCCGGCTTCGGCCTGCCCCTGCGGCGGTCCCAAGCCCTATCCCGAATGTTGCGGCCGCTGGCATGACGGTCCACTGGCCTTGCAGGCGCCGACCGCCGAAGCCTTGATGCGCTCGCGTTACAGCGCCTTCGTGCTGGACAAGCTGCCGTATCTGCTGGCCACCTGGCATGCCAGCACCCGGCCCGCCGCGCTGGAACCCAATCCGCCCGACCTGAAATGGCTGGGCTTGTCCATCAAGAAGACGGCCAACCAGGATCCCGACCATGCGACCGTCGAATTCGTGGCGCGCAGCCGCCAGGCCGGCCGCGCGCACCGTCTGCATGAACTGAGCCGCTTCGTGCGCGAAGAAGGGCAATGGTTCTACGTGGACGGTGAGCTGTACTGACGCTTGCGCGGATTTTCCGCGCAGGCTCCCCTTCAACCCAGACCAGATCAAGGCAGACATGAATCACGATCCTCGCCTCGCCGACGCGCTTTTTCACTCTGAACCTGTCGCCGCATTGCGCGCCGACCTCGCCCTGGCGCTACGAGCCGCCGCCGTGCACGGGCTAGGCGAAGGCGTCTGCAATCACTTCAGCGTGGCGCTGCCTGGCGATCCGGATCACTTCCTGCTCAATCCGCGTGGGCTGATGTGGCATGAGGTGCAGGCCGACGACATCGTGCTGATCGATGCCCAGGGCAACAAGCTCGCGGGCCGCCACGCGGTCGAGCCCACCGCCATGTTCATCCATGCCGCGATCCACCGCATCGCTGGCAAAGCCTGCGTCCTGCACACACACATGCCCTACGCCACGGCATTGACGCTTACTTCCGATCGCGCGCTGGACACCACGCTGTCGCAGAACGCCATGCGTTTTCATGGCCGCCTGGCGGTTGACGGGCAGTACAACGGCCTGGCGCTGGATGTCGGCGAAGGCGAACGCATCGCCTGCGCCATGCAGGGTGCCGACGTGGTGTTTCTAGGCAACCACGGGGTCATCGTCTGCGGCGAGCGGGTGGACTACGCCTATGACGACCTGTTCTTCCTGGAACGCGCCTGTACCGCCCAGGTGCTGGCGCAATCCACCGGCCGCCCGCTCGTTCCGGTCAATGCCGAGCTGGCGGCACGAGTTGCTGCCCAGGTTCAGGGCGAGCGGCTGCAATCCGAACTCTTCTTTGCCGCGCTACGCCGTCAATTGCCCTGACGGTTTATTTTTTGCCGCACTGCCGGATTAAAAATGCGCTCAGCAATAAACGATTTAGCGCTCTAACGCTCTTGCATTGCCAGCCGTAAAAGCAAAACCCCTCGCAGGATATTCCTGCGAGGGGTTTTTCATTGGGGCTGCGGCTTGCGATATTGCACGCTAAGCGGGTCGTGCATTCGGTCGCCACAAAGACAAAACCCCACAGGGGTTACCTGTGGGGTTCTGCGGAATAAAAGCTTGACGATGACCTACTTTCACAGACGTCCGTCCACTATCATCGGCGCAAAGTCGTTTCACTGTCCTGTTCGGGATGGGAAGGAGTGGGACCAACTCGCTATGGTCGTCAAGCGTAACTGGTTGAGCGGCTGCG
>NZ_CAHLAR010000013.1 GCF_903652925.1 Achromobacter anxifer
CGCGGCGTCGCGGTGTCGCGCCACGCGCGCGGCATCGCCGCCATTGCCCGCGAATGCCGCGAGGATCCCGCGCGCGCGGCCGAAGCCGCCAAGGCGGCGCTGGCCGCGGCCCGCCAACAGGCCGGCCTGAACGCCTTCATCAGCCTGTCCGACACGCCGGCGCTGGACGGCGCGGCCGCCGCGGCCGCGCGCAAGCTGCGCGAAGGCGCCGCCATGCCGCTGATGGGCGTGCCGATAGCCGTGAAGGACCTGATGCAGGTCGCCGGCTTTCCCCAGACCAACGGCAGCGGCGGCCTGAAGCCGCCGCCGGCGCTGCGCGACGCGCTGGCGGTGGCGCGCCTGCGCGAAGCCGGCGCGCTGGTGGTGGGCACCACCAACCTGCATGAACTGGCCTACGGCATCACCAGCGAAAACCCCCACTACGGCTGGGTCGGCAACCCCCGCGCGGCGGGCTACACCGCAGGCGGATCCAGCGGCGGCTCGGCCGCGGCGGTGGCCGCCGGCATCGTGCGTCTGGCCATCGGCACCGACACCGCAGGCTCGATCCGCATCCCCGCCGCCTGCTGCGGCGTGGTCGGCTTCAAGCCCACCTTCGACGCCATTTCGCGCGACGGCGCGCAGGCGCTGGGCGCCAGCCTGGACCACCTGGGCCCCATCGCCGCCAGCGTGGCCGACGCCGCGCTGGCCTACTCCATCATGTCGGGTCAGGCGGAACGCACCGTCAGCGCGGGCGCGCTCGCCGGCCTGCGCGTGGGCGTGCCGCGCAACTACTTCTACGACCCGCTGGCCGAGGACGTGGCGCAGGCCGTCAACCAGGCGCTGGCGCTGATGCAGGCCGACGGCGCCACGCTGGTGCCGCTGGATCTGCCCGGCGTGGAGCACAGCGCGGCGCTGCAGTTCGCGACCCTGTGCAGCGAGGCCACCGACATCCACTGGCGCCGGCTGATCGACCAGCCCGAGACCCTGGGCGACGACGTGCGCGTGCGCCTGGAGATCGGCCAGTTCTTTCCCGCCGCCTGGTACACGCGGGCGCAGCGCGGCCGCGCCGCGCTGGCGCGCATGTTCGACCAGGCCATGCAGTCGGTGGACGTGCTGGTCACCCCCACCCTGCGCATTGAGCCGCCGCGCTCCGGCGCCGGCGCGGTCACCATCGCGGGCCGCGAAGTGCCGCTGCACACCGCCGTCACCGGCCTGACCATGCCCTTCAACCTGACCGGCATGCCGGCGCTGACGCTGCCCTGCGGCGTCGGCCGCAACGGCCTGCCGCTGGGGCTGCAGATCGCCGGCGCGCGCGGCGCCGACTGGCGGGTGCTGAACACCGCCGCCCGGATCGAAAACCTGCTGGCGGGCTGAGGCCGGCTGCGCCGGGGCCGGTGTCCGGGCCGGCCCCGAATTCAGCCCCCGAATTCAGCCCCCGAGTTCAGCCCCCGAATCCAGCCCCGCGTCCAGCCCCGAGTCCAGCCCCGGACGCCGGCCCGGCCCGCATGCTGGTAAGCCCTAACTGGTCAGACCGGTACTACAGGATTAAAAAACGAGCAGAGTTCCCGCCCGCCGACGCCTCGCCTGCGCGAGCGGCGGCATCGCCGCACATCCTTTCCAAAAGGAAACCACGATGAAACTGCTTCGCCTTGCCGCAGCCGTATCCGCGGTCGTTCTCGCCTCCTCCGCCCACGGCGCCGATCCTGTCGTCATCGGCGTGAGCATCGCGCAATCCCCGCCCGGCTCCGTGGTCCAAGGCACGCAGGTCAAGGACGGCGTGGAAATCATCGCCAAGATGATCAACGACAAGGGCGGCGTGCTGGGCCGCCCCCTGAAGATCGTCTACGAGGACGATCAGGGCATTCCGGAAAAGGGCCGCGCGGCGGCCGAAAAACTGATCTCGCGCGACAAGGTCGTGGCGATTACGGGCGGCCACCAGAGCTCGGTCTGCCTGGCCGAGATCGAGGTCACGCACCGCTACAAGGTGCCCTACGTCAACACCAATTGCTGGTCCGACGACGTGCGCGCCAAGGGCTACCCGGAAGTCTTCAATCCGGCCAACTACAACACCCGCGTCTCCAGCGCCATGGCCGACACCATCGCCGCGCTGAAGGTCAAGAGCGTGGTCGCCTTCGCCGAGAACACCGACTACGGCATCGGCCAGGCCAAGCTGCTGGGCGAATTCCTCAAGAAGGCCGCGCCGCAGACCCAGTACAAGTACGTGGCGCTGGACCGCGCCGGCAAGGACTTCACGCCGGCCGTGCTGCCGCTGCGCGCCAGCCCGCCGGACCTGGTGGTCAACATCATGCTGCCGCCGGCCGCGTACATCCTGATGAACCAGCTGTATGAACAGGGCGTGGCGCCCAGCGCCAAGACCTGGTTCTACGACGGCGCCGGCATCGCCGACTATCCCGACTTCTGGAAGAACGTGAAGGAAGCCGGCAAGTACATGCTGGCCTTCGGCCTGTACCACCCGCAGATGCCCATGCCGCAACTGGGCCTGGACGTGGGCGCCGCCTACCAGAAGCAGGCCAAGACCGAACCCAACCGCCTGATCTTCCAGGCCGCGGACTCGGTGCTGCTGATCGCCCGCGCCATCGAGGAAGCCAAGTCCACCGACAGCGCCGCCATCATCAAGGCCCTGCAAGGCATGCAGTTCGAAGGCGTGCGCGGCAAGTTCAGCTTCTCGCAGGAGCCGGGCTACACCTACCAGCAATGGGTCGACATCCCCTACGTCACCTACCAGCTGACCGAGGTCGACCAGCCGCTGAGCAAGACCACGCTGATCCAGGCCACCGGCCAACCGCTGCAGGTCGACAAGCTGGTCAAGCCCGCCAAATAATGGTGCCCCCACGCCGCGCCTTCGGCTTGCTGCCCCCCGAGGGGGCGCTTTTGCCTTGGGGCGGCCCGGCGGCAAAAGGTGCCCCCACGCCGCGCCTTCAGCTTGCCGGCCCCCGAGGGGACGCCTTTTTGCCTTGGGGCGGCTCGGCAGCAAAAAGAACCGGATCGTCTCCACAGCATGACCGCAACACAGGCCGGGGCCCCGCCCCGGCGCCAGGGAGAATCGAGTGCTGGCATTGGACCTGTTCGTCAACGGCCTGATCATCGGCCTGTACTACGCGCTGATGGCGGTCGGCCTGACCATGATCTTCGGCATCCTGAAGGTCGTGAACTTCGCCCATGGCGAGTTCTACATGATCGGCGCCTACACCTACACCCTGGTGTCGCTGGCCCTGGGCGTGCCGCCCTGGCTGGCGCTGCCGGTGGCCGCGGCGGCCGGCGCGCTGCTGGGCTGGGCCACGGAACGCTGGCTGATGCGGCCGCTGTACGCCGGCTACGGTTCCTGGGGGCTGATGAAGGACGAGTATGCGGTGGTGGTGACCTTCGGCCTGTCGCTGCTGCTGATCAACCTGGTCGACAAGGTCGTCGGCCCCTACCCCATGCGCGGCCCGGCGCTGTCGGACGTGACGCGCATGGCAATTGGCCCCTTCATGATGAGCGGCCAGAAGCTGATCACCGCCGGCATGTCCATCGTGCTGCTGGTGGGGCTGGCGCTGTTCATCAAGCGTTCGCTGTGGGGCCGGCAGGTGCAGGCGGTGGCGCAGAACCGCCTGGGCGCATCGATCGCCGGCATCGACACGGCGCGCGCCAGCAGCATCATCTTCATGGCGTCCGGCGTGCTGGCCGCGCTGGCCGGCGCGTTGCTGGCGCCGGTCATCAATCCCGCGCCGGACGTGGGCGCGTTTCCGGCCATCAAGTCCTATGTGATCGTGGTGATAGGCGGCATGGGCTCGATCCCCGGCAGCATCGTCGCGGCGCTGGCGCTGGGCGTGCTGGAAAGCTTCGGCGCGGTCTACCTGTCCTATGACTACCGCGACACCTTCGGGCTGGCGCTCCTGATCCTGATCCTGCTGTTCCGGCCCAAGGGCCTGTTCGGCGAACGCGCGCGGGAGGTCTGACCATGCAAACCCTTGCCCATCCCAATCTGCTGCGCAACAAGCTGAGCCAGGAATTGCGGCTGTCGCTGGCGTTCCTGGCCGTGCTGGCGCTCCTGCCGCTGGGCGTGTCCTCGCCGTACTGGCTGGGCGTGCTGATCGTCAGCATGTACTTCGCGATGCTGGCCAGCGGCTGGAACCTGCTGGCGGGCTACGCTGGCCAGTTCTCGCTGGCGCCGGCCGCCTTCGCCATGCTGGGCGGCTACACCACGGGCCTGCTGGCCTACCACTGGGGCGTGCCGCTGTGGCTGGGACTGCCGCTGTCCGCGGTGCTGCCGGGGCTGGTGGGCCTGGTGCTGGGCCGCATCGTGCTGCGGCTGTCGGGGCCCTACCTGGCGCTGACCACCCTGTCCTTCGCCGAGATCGTGCGCCTGGTGATCTACAACTCCATCGACTTCACCCGCGGCGACCAGGGCCTGCACGTGCCCGCGCTGCTGGAAAGCCGGGTGGGCAACTACTACCTGTTCCTGGCCGCGCTGGCGGCGGTCACGCTGCTGATCTTCCTGCTGCTGCGGGCGCGACCGGGACGATTCCTGCAGGCCATCCGCGACGACGAGATCGGCGCGGCCAGCCGCGGCATCGACGTCGTGCGCTACAAGACGCTGGCCTTCCTGATCAGCTGCGCCATCTGCGGTTTCGCCGGCGGCTTGTATGGCACCTTCGCGCAGCTGGTCAGCCCGGAACTGGGCATCGTGACGCAGACCGGCATGGTGATCGCCATGGTGGTGATCGGCGGCATGGGCACGCTGGTCGGGCCGCTGCTGGGCGCGGTGCTGGTCTATGTCGCGTCGGAGTTGCTGCGCGACGTGGGCAACATCCAGATGATCGTGTTCGCGCTGCTGGTCATCGTCTTCGCGCGCTTCTTCCGCGAAGGGCTGTGGGGCCTGGCGCGCCGCGCCGTCCTGCGCCGTTCGGCGGCCGCCAACGCCAGCGCCAGGGGGGCCTGATGGCACTGCTGCAAATCTCCGGAATACAGAAGCGCTTCGGCGGGCTGCTGGCCGTGAACGGCGCGGGCATGGACGTCGCCGACGGCGAGCTGTTGGGACTGATCGGCCCCAACGGCTCGGGCAAGACCACCCTGCTCAACGTGCTGTCCGGCCACCTGGCGGCGGACGCGGGCGAGGTGAAGCTGGACGGCCGCAGCGTGATGGGCCTGAATCCCACGCGGCTGACGCGGCTGGGCGTGCTACGCATGTTCCAGATGACCCGCGTCTTCAACCGGGTCAGCGCCTACGACAACCTGATCGTGTGCGGCCTGGCCATGGGCCTGGACGAAGCGGCCGCCAGCCGCCGCGCGCTGGAACTGCTGGACGAGCTCAAGCTGAACCACGTCATGCATCTGGACGCCGGGCAACTGTCGGGCGGACAGAAGAAGCTGCTGGAATTCGGCGCCTGCTTCATGGCGCGGCCGCGCATCGCGCTGCTGGACGAGCCCTTCGCCGCCGTCCACCCGGTCATGAAGGAAACCATGTCGGAGTTCATCCGCCGCCGCAACCAGAGCGGCCAGACCTTCATCCTGGTCAGCCATGACATGCCGGTGGTGGTGGATCTGTGCCCGCGTTCGGTATGCATGAACGCCGGCCGCGTGCTGGCTGACGGCCCCACGCAGCAGGTGCTGCGCGAGCCCGCGGTGATCGAGGCCTATCTGGGCGAACAGGGACAAGAGGAGCAGGACCATGCCTGACACGCTGCTCGCCATGGAAGGCGTGACCGCGGGCTATATGGGCGACATCGACGTGCTGCGCAACGTCTCGCTCACGGTGCAGGCCGGCCGCATCAGCGGCCTGATCGGCCTGAACGGCGCGGGCAAGTCCACGCTGATGAAAGCCATCTGCGGCTTCCTGCGGCCCAAGTCCGGCCGCGTCACGCGCGCCGGACGCGACATCTCGGGCCAGCCGCCGCACCGCATGATCGATGATGGCCTCTGGTACATCCCGCAGGAATCCAGCCTGTTCCCCTACCTGACGGTGGAAGAGAACCTGCGCCTGCCGCTGGAAGGCCGGCGCAAGCGCTACGGCGACGTGCTGGAAGCGCGCTACGCCGATACGCTGGAGCGCTTTCCGGTGCTCAAGCAGAAACTCAAGGACCAGGCCGGCAACCTGTCCGGCGGCCAGCAGAAGTCGCTGGAATTCGCCAAGGCCTATATGGTGCAGCCGCAGGTCTGCCTGATCGACGAGCCCAGCATCGGGCTGGCGCCGCGCGTGGCGGCCGAGGTGTTCCAGTGGATCCGCGCCTTCGCCGACGCGGGCATGGGCATCCTGCTGGTGGACCACAACGTGCGCCGGGTCGTGGCCATGTCCAACCACATCTACGTGCTGAGCCTGGGCGAAATCACCGCCTCGGGCTCGCCCGAGGACTTCGCCGGCGACCTGCACGAGCAGGTGCGCGAATGGCTGGGGATCAATTTCTGATGGCTATCCGGACCCTGATCGCCCAACCGCTCGACGCCGCGGCCTTCGCGCCCTACGGCGAAGTCGTCAGCAGCCGGGACCGCGCCGGCCGCAGCATCAACGCCGGCACCTCGCTGCGCGTGGACATGAACGAACCCGACCTGCTGGACGCCGGCGGCCGGCCCTCGCTGTCGGTATTCCGGGCGCGGGCGATCGCCCTGCCCTTTGCCGCGCGCCTGCTGGAGCGGCACCGCCTGGGCAGCCAGACCTTCCTGCCGCTGGCGGGCACGCCCTACGTGGTGCTGGTGGCGCTGGGCGCGGACGCGCCGGACACGGCCACGTTGCGCGCCTTCATGGCTAGCGCAGGCGTGGGCATCACGCTGCGCCGTGACGTCTGGCATCACCCGCTGATGGCGCTGGCCGACGGCGAATTCGCCGTGCTGGAACGCGCCGGCCCCAGCGTGGATTGCGAGATAGTGGATTTGCCGGACGCGCCCTGGACGATCCAGGCCGCCTGAGTCCGCGCCAGACGCTGTCCGCGGCTCGCTTGCGTCTTGGCCGGCCCTAACCGGCCCGCCGCCAGACGCTGGCCAGCCAGGGCTGCTGCTCGCGCGGCAGGCCCTGCGGTCGGTAGTAGTGTTCCAGTTCCTCGAAACCCGCGGCCGTCAGCAGGCCGCGCCAACCTTCCAGGTCGTGGTAGGCGCCATAGCGTCCGCGGTTCCAGCCTTCCTGGTTGCCGCCGCGCGGATTGGAGCTGAACAGCACGCCGCGTGGCTTGAGCGTGTCGCGCAGCGCCCGCAGCACCTGCGGCAGCTCCTGGCCGGGCACGTGGAACAGCACGGCGTTGGCGAAGATGCCGTCGAAGCGGCCCGGCGGCAGCGCCAGGCGCAGGAAATCCTGCTGCCAGACCTCGCAGCCGCTAGCCACCCGCGCCATCTCGACAAAGCGCGGCGTGCCGTCCAGGCCCACCGGCCGGTGGCCCAGGGCGACAAACGTCTTCAGGTCACGGCCTGGGCCGCAACCGAAATCCAGGATGTCGTACGGAGGATCGCCTTCGATGTGGCGCAGGAGCGCCGCGATGTTCTGGCTGACGTCGTGGTCCCGCGTGCCGGTCTCGAACGATTCCGCGTTCTCTTGGTAGTGCGCCAGGGTCAGGGAACTGATCTTGGCGAGGTCTTCGGCGTCGAGTTTCATGGGGTGATTGTGCCGCAAAAAACCGCATGCGGCCGTCGCCGGAAGCCGGCTCCGGCCGGCCGTCTGGCAACCGGGCGGAGCCGCCTTGATCTGCGCAAGCTTCCCAAGGGGGTGTCAGACGCCAGACGCGCGCCAGCGCCAGACACCCTCACGACGCCAGGCGGGCCTCAGGCCGCCAGCCGCCCTTCGATCCGGGCCTTGGTGGCCGGCAGATCCTCGGGCAGGCCCTGCTCCAGCTGGGCGAACAGCTCCTGGTGCAGCGCCAGTTCGTCGCGCCATGCGCCGGCGTCGACCGACATGACCTGCTCGAACTTGTCCGGGCTGAACTCCAGGCCGGTCCAGTCGATGTCCTGGTAGCTCGGCGAAATGCCGAACACCTGGTCCACGCCCTTGGACTGGCCGTCGATGCGGCCCAGCATCCAGCGCAGCACGCGCATGTTGTCGCCGAAGCCGGGCCAGACGAACTTGCCGTCCGGACCCTTGCGGAACCAGTTGACGCAGTAGATGCGCGGCAGGGTGGCGCCGGCGGCTTCCAGCTGCTTGCCCAGCTTCAGCCAGTGGCTGAAGTAGTCGCTCATGTTGTAGCCGCAGAACGGCAGCATGGCGAAGGGATCGCGGCGCACCACGCCCTGCTGGCCGGCGGCCGCGGCGGTGGTTTCCGAACCCATGGTGGCAGCCATGTAGACGCCTTCGACCCAGTTGCGGGCCTCGGTCACCAGCGGCACGGTGGTGGAGCGGCGGCCGCCGAAGATGAAGGCGTCGATGACCACGCCTTCGGGGTTTTCCCATTCGGGGTCGATGGACGGGCACTGAGCGGCCGGCGCGGTGAAGCGCGCGTTCGGGTGCGCCGCCTTGCGGCCGGTTTCGCGCGCGATGGCGGGGGTCCAGTCCTGGCCCTGCCAGTCGATCAGGTGCGCCGGCGGCTCGTCCGTCATGCCTTCCCACCAGACGTCGCCGTCATCGGTGAGCGCCACGTTGGTGAAGATGACGTTGGCCTTGAGCGTGGCCATGGCGTTGAAGTTGGTCTGCTCGCTGGTGCCCGGGGCCACGCCGAAGTAGCCGGCTTCCGGGTTGATGGCGTGCAGGCGGCCGTCCTTGCCCGGCTTGATCCAGGCGATGTCGTCGCCGATGGTGGTGACCTTCCAGCCGTCCATGCCCTGGGGCGGGATCAGCATGGCGAAGTTGGTCTTGCCGCAGGCCGACGGGAATGCCGCGGCCACGTGGTACTTGCGGCCCTTGGGCGAGGTCACGCCCAGGATCAGCATGTGCTCGGCCAGCCAGCCCTGGTCGCGGCCCATGGTGGACGCGATGCGCAGCGCGAAGCACTTCTTGCCCAGCAGCGCGTTGCCGCCGTAGCCCGAGCCGAAGCTCCAGATCTCGCGGGTCTTGGGAAAATGGACGATGTACTTGGTGGGGTTGCACGGCCAGGCCACATCGGCCTCGCCGGCAGCCAGCGGCTTGCCCACGGAATGCACACAGGGCACGAAGTCGCCGTCGGCGCCCAGCACGTCATAGACCTGCTTGCCCATGCGCGTCATGATGCGCATGTTCACGGCCACGTAGGGGCTGTCGGACAGTTCCACGCCGATGTGGGCGATGTCGGAGCCCAGCGGGCCCATCGAGAACGGCACGACGTACAGCGTGCGGCCGCGCATGGCGCCGTCGAACAGGCCGTTGAGCGTCTCGCGCATGGCGGCGGGCTCGGCCCAGTTGTTGGTGGGGCCGGCGTCTTCGGCACGGTCGGAACAGATGAAGGTGCGGTCTTCCACGCGGGCGACGTCGGACGGATCCGAGCAGGCCAGGAAGGAATTAGGCCGCTTGGCGGGGTTCAGCCTGCGCATCGTGCCCGACTGGACCATCTGTTCGCACAGCCGGTCGTATTCTTCCTGGGAGCCGTCGCACCACACGATGTGGTCCGGCTTGGCCAGCGCGGCGAAACTGGCGACCCAGTCGATCAGGCCGCGGTGTTTCACATAGTCAGGCACGTTCAAGGCGGCCAGTCCCCCATCCAAAGGCTTATTCATCGGGGTTATCTCCATACTATAAGTAAAGCTAATGGTGATACGGCCCCAATTGGCATGGGGCCGTATCAATTTGCGCCATCATACTTGCAGCGGCGGGTTGCCCGTCAACCCATCCTCTTGGACGACATTGTCACCGGTTGAGACGGGTCAGGCGTAGCTGCCGTCGCGCAACTCGCGCCGGATGATCTTGCCGGTGGCGGTGGTGGGCAAACTGGTTACAAAACGGATCGCGCGCGGATACTCATGCGCCGCCAGGCGCTTGCGCACGTGGGCCTGCAAGTCCTTCACCAGCGCGTCGCTGCCTGCATAACCCTCGTTCAGCACCACATAGGCCATCACGATCTCGGTGCGCTGGGCGTCGGGCACGCCCACCACCGCCGCCATGCGCACGGCGGGGTGGCCGATCAGGCAGTCCTCGATGGGTCCCGGGCCGATGCGGTAGCCGGCACTGGTGATGACGTCGTCGTTGCGGCCGACGAAGCGGATGAAGCCCTGGGCGTCGCGCACGCCCTGGTCGCCGGTCAGCAGATAGTCGCCGGCGAATTTCTCGGCGGTGGCCTCGGGGTTGTTCCAGTAGCCCAGGAACATGACCGGATCCAGCCGCAATACGCCGATGTTGCCCTCCTGTCCATCGGCCACTTCGGCGCCCTGGTCATCCACAATAGCGACGCGGTGCCCTGGCGCTGCGCGGCCGATGGCGCCGATGCAGGGGTCGAACAGGGACGAGCAGGACGACACCAGCATGTTGCATTCGGTCTGGCCGTAGAACTCGTTGATGGTCACGCCCAGCACGCGCCGGCCCCAGTCTATGAGTTCCGCGCCCAGCGACTCGCCGCCGCTGGCGACCGAGCGCAGCGCCAAGGCACCCGCCCCGGCCGGCAGTTCGGTGCCGCGCATCATCTTCAGCGCGGTGGGCGGCAGGAAGGTGTGGGTCACGCCATGGCGCGCCATCAGCTCGAAGGCGCTGGCGCCGTCGAACTTCTCGAAGCGGCGCGCCAGCACCGGCACGCCGTGGTGCCAGGACGGCAGCAGCACGTCCAGCAGGCCGCCGATCCAGGCCCAGTCGGCCGGCGTCCACATCAGCGCCGCATTCTCCGGGAAGAACTCGTGCGACATCTCCACGCCCGGCAGGTGGCCCAGCAGGACGCGGTGCGCGTGCAGCGCGCCCTTGGGCTTGCCGGTGGTGCCCGAGGTATAGATGATGACGGCCGGATCGTCGGCCGCGGTCGCCGCCGGCGTGTAGTCCTCGGACTCGGCCGCCAGCTCGGCATGGAAAGGCAGCGCGCCGTCAGGGCAGTCCTCGTCGATGCAGTACACCACCTTCAGGTCGGGCAGGCTGGCGCGGATCTCGCGCAGCTTGCGGCAGCCCTCAGCGTCGGTCACCAATGCGGCCGCGCCGCTATTGGCCAGGCGGTACTGGATCGCGTCGACCCCGAACAGCGTGAACAGCGGCACCGCCACCGCGCCCATCTTGTAGACGGCGATGTGGGTCACCGCCGTTTCCGGCGCCTGCGGCAGGTAGACGGCCACGCGGTCGCCGCGCTTGACGCCATGGCGCTCCAGGCTGCGCGCCAGCTGGTTGGACAAAGCCTTGATCTGGTCGAAGGTGTAGCGCGACTGCGCGCCGTCGCTCTTTTCGTAGATCAGCGCCAGGCGGCCGCTGCCGTCGGCCCACTTGTCGCAGGCGTCGACGCCGATGTTGTAGGCCGCCGGCACCTGCCATTGGAACTGGGACGCGAGCTGCGTGTAGGAATCGGCTCTGGTCAGCATGATTTGTCTCTGGTGTTGTTGTCGAACGCGCCGGCGGCTGGCGCCGGCGATGTAACGTCTTGCCTCAAACTTGACCCTGGCTCAATATTAAGCCCCGCCCACCCCCAGCCCACCCCACGCCGCATGGAAAAAGCCGCCACCGTCCCGATGCGCCGCCCGCCGGCCAGCGCCAAGTCCGAACAGCGCATCCGCGACATCCTGCGCGTCGCCCGCCAGGTCTTTTCCGAAGCGGGCTTCCAGGCCGCCACCACCACCGAGATCGCGCAGCGCCTGGGCGTGTCCGAGGCCACCGTGTTCACCTATTTCGGCGGCAAGCGCGAACTCTGCGTGCGCGTGATCAGCGACTGGTACGACGAGATCATCGCCAAGGTCGAGGACAGCCTGCCGCACGTGCACGGCGCGCGCGCCCAGCTGCACTACCTGGTGCACGCGCATCTGCGCCACCTGCTGGCCGAGGGCACCGGGCTGTGCGCCTTCATCCTGTCCGAGGGCCGCGCCCGCAACGACGACTTCGGCGAGGTCTACGCCGAGCTGCAGCGCCGCTACACCGCGCCGCTGATGCGCATCCTGGCCCAGGGCCAGGCCGACGGCGACATCCGCCGCGACATGCCGCTGCGGCTGCTGCGCTCGGCGGTGTACGGGCCGATGGAGCACGTGTTGTGGGATGCCATCCTGCGTGGCGCGCGGGTCAACGTGGCCGCCACCGCCGACCAGCTGGTCGGCTTTCTGTGGCAGGCGCTGCAGCCGCCCGCCCAGGACGCCCTGGCGCTGGCGCAATTCCGCGGCGAGGTGCGCGACGCCCTGCATCGGCTTCAGTCGTCGGAGAACAGCGAAGGCGGCTCGTACTGAGGAAAGCCGTTGTAGGCCTCTCCCCGTTCCGCGGGAGCCAGGGTCCACGAATGGCGCGCGTTGGGCACGCCGCCATCCACCCGGATGACGCTGCCGTTGATGAAGGCCGCGGCCGGCGACAGCAGGAACACCACCGCCGCCGCCAGTTCGGCCTCGGTGCCGAAGCGCTGCAGCGGCACCTTGGTCTTCAGTTCGCGCAGCACCGCGCGATAGTCCTCGTCGTAGCTGTCCATGCCGCTGGAGGCGATCCAGCCCGGTGCCACGGCGTTGACCCGCACGCCCGCGTGGGCCCATTCGCAGGCGGCGGTCTCGGTCAGGTTCCAGACGCCGGCGCGCGCCGCGCCCGAATGCCCCATGCCCGGCATGCCGCCCCAGATGTCCGCCAGCATATTGACGATGGCGCCGCCGTGCTGGCGCATGTGCTGGGTATAGACCTCGCGCGACACCAGGAAGGTGCCGTGCAGATTGTTCTGGACCACGGCATTCCAGCCGTTGTAGCTGATGCGGTCCAGCGGCGCGGGAAACTGCCCGCCGGCGCAATTGAACAGGCCGTCGATGGCGCCGTGCCGCGCCAGCGCCTCGGCGACCGTCGCGCGCACGCCGGCCTCGTCGCGGATGTCGCAGACGTGCAGGCTGATGCGGCCGGCGGCCTCCGGGTAGATCCGCAGGATTTCATCGTGCGCGGCCTGCAGCTTGTCCGGCTTGCGTCCCACCAGCGCCAGGCTTGCGCCCAGCGACGCCAGCTCATGCGCGGTGCAGCGGCCCAGGCCGCTGCCTCCGCCCGTCACGACGATGGTCTTGCCTTCGTAGAGGCCCGGCCGGAAGACCGACGCGTAGCGCTGGCCGGCGGCCGCGCCGCCTGGATGCTGGTTCATGTCTCGCTCCATTTATTTTTGTTGAGGATAACTCAATATTTACCCAGATTGGATCGCAAGCAGGTAAATTCCAGCCTGGAATCGCTGGAACGCTTTGCCGCATTTATTGAGCCTCTATCAAGAAAACTGGAGACCAGGAATGACCGCGCCCGCCCCGCTGGACGTCGCCTACGACGGCCCCATCGCCCGCCTGACCTTGAACCGCCCCGAGATGCGCAACGCATTCGACGATGCCCTGATCGCCGCCCTCACCGGCGCGGTCCAGGCGGCGGTGGACGACCCGGCCGTGCGCGTGCTGCTGCTGACGGGCGCGGGCAAGGCCTTCTGCGCCGGCGGCGACCTGAACTGGATGCGCAAGATGGCCACGCTCAGCGACGCCGAGAACCGCGCCGACGCCGCCAGGCTGGCCGGCATGCTGCACGCGATCTGGTCCTGCCCCAAGCCGGTGGTGGCCTGCGTCAACGGCGACGCCTATGCCGGCGGCATGGGACTGGTGTCGGCCTGCGACATCGCCATCGCCGCGGGCAGCGCGCACTTCTGCCTGTCGGAAACGCGGCTGGGCCTGCTGCCCGCCACCATCAGTCCCTATGTGCTGCGCGCCATGGGCGAGCGCGCCGCCAACCGCTACTTCCTGACCGCCGAACGCTTCGACGCCGCGACCGCCTTCCGGCTGGGCCTGGTGCATGACGTCGCGCCCCAGGCCGAACTGCCGCAGCGCGCCGAAGCGCTGTGCCTGGCGCTGTGCGACAACGGCCCCGGCGCGGTGCAGGCCAGCAAGCGGCTGGTGCGCGACTTCGCCGGCCAGGACATCGACGCGGCGCTCATCGCCGACACGGTGGAACGCATCGCGGCCGTGCGCAGCACGGACGAGGCGCGCGAAGGCGTCAGCGCGTTCCTGGAGAAGCGCGAGCCTTCCTGGCGGCGCGCCTCGTAGCGCCGGCGCGGCGCGGCCCGGCATCGGCCCCGCGACATGCCATAATCGCTGGCGGATTTCCAGGAAGCACCATGCCGCAAGCCACGCCCCCCGCATTCCCTCCCCTGAACGCCGAGCGCCTCTGGGCCCGCGTCGAAGCCCTTTCCCGATACACCCTGCCCGACGTCCCCTGGACGCGCCGCGCGTTCTCGCCGCTGTTCGACGAGGCCCGCGCCTGGCTGCGCGGTGAATTCGAAGCCGCGGGCCTGGCGACGCGACTGGACGCCGGCGGCAACCTGGTGGGCACGCTGGCCGGGCGCGATCCGGCGCGCAAGCCCATCGCCACCGGCTCGCATTGCGACACCGTGATGGCCGGCGGCCGCTTCGACGGCATCATCGGCGTGCTGGCCGGCATCGAAGTCGCCCACACCCTGCGCGAACACGGCATCCAGCTGGAACACCCCTTCGAGGTCATCGACTTCCTGTCCGAGGAACCCAGCGACTACGGCATTTCCTGCGTCGGCAGCCGCGCGCTTTGCGGCCAGCTGACGCCCGACATGCTGCAGGCCCGCAACCCCGAAGGCGAGACGCTGGCCGCCGGCATCGCCCGCATCGGTGGCGACCCCTCAGCCTTGGGCGCGCCGCTGCGCGGCCCGGGCGGCACCGCCGCCTTCGTCGAACTGCATATCGAACAGGGACCGGTGCTGGAAAGCCGCGGCCTGCCCATCGGCGTGGTCACCAACATCGTCGGCATCCGCCGCGTGCTGATCACGGTCGAAGGCCAGCCCGACCACGCCGGCACCACGCCCATGGACATCCGCCGCGACGCCCTGGTGGGCGCGGCCCGCATCATCGACGCCGCCAACCGCCAGGCCAGCGCCGCCAGCGGCAATCCCCATTACGTGGTCGCCACCGTGGGCCGGCTGTCGATGACGCCCAACGCCGCCAACGCCGTGCCCGGCCGCGTCGAACTGACGCTGGAAATGCGCAGCGACAGCGACGCCGTGCTGGACGCCTTCCCGGAAACCCTGATGGCCGGCGTGGCCGCCGACCTGACGGCGCTGCGGCTCTCGACCAGCTTCACGCAGCTGAGCCGCGCCCGGCCCACGGACTGCACGCCGCTGGTGATGGACGCGGTACAGGCCGCCGCCGACCAGCTGGGCTATGCCTCCATGCGCCTGCCCAGCGGCGCGGGCCACGACGCGGTGTACATGGCGCCCACCGGCCCCATCGGCATGATCTTCATCCCCTGCCTGAACGGCCGCAGCCACTGCCCGGAAGAGTGGATCGAGCCCCCGCAGCTGCTGGACGGCACCCGCGTGCTGTACCAGACCGTGCTGCAACTGGACCAGCGGCTGCGCGGCGCCTGACGCCGGGGCGGCCCTGCCGCGCCCGCGGGTATCGCCCGCCCGCGGGCCGCGCGCTGCCATAATGAGCGCCTCGCGCCGCCACCGGCGCCCCTGCACGGCCCTGCCCCCATGGAACAGATAGAACTCAACGACAGCACCGCCGACCGCTACCTGCTGGACGCGCCCGGCCTGTCCCTGCTGGTCTTCCACAGCCGCACCTGCGGCACCTGCCGCATCGCGCGCGAACAGTTGCCGCAGCTGGAGCTGCCGGTGGAACGCGTGTGCTGGGTCGACGCCGGCGACAACCGCGGCCTGGTCGAACGCTACGAGGTCTTCCACCTGCCCGCCATGTTCGTGACGCGCGACGGCGCCTTCTTCGGCCCGGTCCAGTCGACCTTGGCGGAATGGGACCTGCGCCAGCAGATCGGGCTGGCTCTGGACAGCTACCCCGCCGAACTGCCGTGAGCGCCGCCAAGCCCCTGCGCCAGCCGCTGGACGGGCTGGCGACCGGCGCCATGCTGCTCTTGTGCGTCTGCTGGGGCTTCCAGCAGATCGCCATCAAGCTGGTGGCCGCGGATGTTTCCCCCATCATGCAGATCGGTTTGCGCTCGGCGTTCGCGGCGCTGGTGCTGGCTTGCGCCGTGGCGCGGCGCGAGGGCCTGCGCGCGTTCGGCGACGGCACCTTGCTGCCCGGCCTGATCGTGGGCCTGCTGTTCGCGGGCGAATTCCTGTTCGTGGCGCAGGGCCTGGTCCACACCACGGCCTCGCACATGTCGGTGTTCCTGTACACCGCGCCCATCTTCGCCGCGCTGGGCCTGCACTGGCTGCTGCCCGAGGAACGCCTGAAGCCGCTGCAATGGGTGGGCGTGGCCGTGGCGTTCTGCGGCATCGCCGTGGCCTTCCTCGGCAAAGGCCAGCCGGCCGGCTCCGCCGGCGCGCCCAACATGCTGCTGGGCGATGCCATGGGCCTTCTGGCCGGCCTGTTCTGGGGCGCCACCACGGTGGCGATCCGCAAGACCTCGCTGTCCGAAGCCGCGCCCGCCAAGACCCTGTTCTATCAGATGGCGGTGGCCGCGATCGCCTTGCTGGCCTATGCCGCGGCCACCGGCAACGCCGGTTTCCGCTACACGCAGGCCGCAGTGCTCAGCGTCGCCTTCCAGTCCGTGGTGGTGGCCTTGTCCAGCTACCTGGCGTGGTTCTGGCTGCTGCGCCGCTACCTCGCGTCGCGCCTGTCCGTGCTGTCGTTCATGACGCCGCTGTTCGGCGTGAGCTTCGGCGTGCTGATCCTGGACGAACCGCTGGACGCCGGCTTCGTGCTGGGCGCGCTGCTGGTGCTGGCGGGCATCACCCTGGTCAGCGGCGCGGAACTGCTGCGCGAGAAACTGCGGCGCGCGCGCTGAACCGCCGCCGCGCCGCTCAACGGCTCCGCCGCGGCGCCGCGCCCAGGTTCAGCACGATCAGCGCCGCCCCGCCCAGCACCAGGCCAAAGCCCCACCAATCCATGGCCGCGGGCCGGTCGCCCACCAGCGCCATCGCGCCCAGCACCCCCACCACCGGCACCATCAGCGTGGTCAGCGCCGCCACCGTGGCGCTGACGCGCTCGCTCAGCACGAACCAGAGCCAGTACGCGACGGCGGTGCCCAGGATGATGTGGAACGACAAGGCCCCTGCCACGCGGCCGTTCCAGCCCTGCGTGGGAAACGATTCACCCGCGATCAGCACGCCGCCCAGGGCGCAGGCCGCACCCACCGCCAACTGCCAGGCGGTGACGACGATGCGGCTCCCGGCCACGGGCCAGCCCTTCAGGTAGACGGAACCGGCGGCCCAGCAGAAGGCCGCCACCAGCGGAAAGGCGAGCCCCTTGGCCGCGGCCATATCGTGTTCGCCGAACACGGCGCGCAACACCGGCCAGGCCAGGATGGACACCCCGGCCGCGCCCAGCAGCAGCGCCAGCGCCCGGCGCCCGTCCAGGCGTTCGCCCAGCACCGCCCAGGCCAGCACGGCCGACATCATGGGCATGGTGAAGGTCAGCACCGCCGCGCGCGAGGTGCTGGTGCTGAGCTGCGCCCAGGCCACCAGCAGATTGAAGGCCGCGACGGCAAGCAGCCCGCCCACGATGATGCCGCGCCACGACTCGCGCGGCGGCAGCAGGGGCAGCCGCTTGGCGCGCGCCAGCAGCAACAGCAGCACCGCGCCGCTGCCCAGGCCGAGCAGGCGCAAGGTGAACGGCGGAAAGATCGACAGGATGATCTTCACCGCCGGCCAGTTCAGGCCCCAGAACAGGGCCAGCGCAACCGGGATCAGGCGCACGCGGCGCGAGCCTGCTCGGTCAGTTCGGACAGGCCACGAAGCTGTCGGCCCTGGGCATCGAAATTGTCCGGGCTCAGCCAGCGTTCATAGGCGGCGCGCAAGGCGGGCCAGTCGCCGTCGACGATGGCGAACCAGGCCGTGTCGCGGCTGCGGCCCTTGTACACCGTGGCCTGGCGGAAGATGCCTTCGAACTCGAAACCCAGCCGGGCGGCGGCGCTGCGCGACGGCGCGTTCAGGCTGTCGCACTTCCATTCGTAGCGGCGGTAGCCCAGTTCGTCGAAGGCGCGGCGCATCAGCAGGAACTGGGCCTCGGTGGCGATGCGCGTGCGCTTGAGCTGGCGCGAAAACGACACGAAGCCCACTTCGATCGCCCCATTGGCCGGGTCGATGCGCATCAGCGCCAGCGTGCCGACGGCACGGCCCGTTTCCAGGTCAATGATGGCGTGATGCAGGGGATCGTTGCCGGCCTGCGCCTTTTCCGCGAACTCGCGATAGGCCGCCAGATCAGCGAACGGCCCCACCGACATATAGGTCCAGTCGCTGTCGTCCGGGGCCAGGCTGAACGCCTGGTACAGGTCCTCGGCATGGCGCTCGGCCGATAGCGGCTCCAGCCGGCAATAGCGGCCGACGATGGGATCCAGGGGCGGACGCGGGCGCGGGGTCCAGCCCGGCACTTCCGGGCCTATGGGTTGCTGGAAAGCGTTGACGCGGGGTTGCATGCTGCGAGGCCTCATCTGGGTTGGCGCGCGCCGCCGGCAGCGGCGGACACAATGCGCATGTCCTCACGATATCGAAATCGTGGCATCATAAAAAGCACCACGATCCATATATTTAATAGGGCCAAGATGGACACCCCCGCCCTGCTCTCCAGCCCGCTCGCGCGCGGTCCCGGCACCCAGCCGCGGCAGCGCCAGCTGATCCAGCGCCTCAAGCAGGCCATCCTGGCCGGGCAGTTGCCCGCAGGCGGCAGGCTGCCCTCGTCGCGCGCCCTGTCCGAGGAACTGGACATCTCGCGCAACACGGTCCTGATCGCCTATGAACAGCTGACGGCCGAAGGCTATGTGATCGCCGACCGCCAAGGCACGCGGGTGGCCCCTCTGTCGGCCGCTGCCGCCATCGCCGCCAAGCGCACCGCGCCGCCCCCGCCCCAGCCCGCGCTCACGGCTCAGCGGCTGACGCGCATCGTCTCCACGCGCTACGCCCACGACAGTTCGCTGCCCATGACGCCCGGCACCCCGGCGCTGACGCAATTCCCCATCAGCGCCTGGCGCCGCGCGCAGGACCGCGCGCTGCAAGCGGCCCCGGCCACCACCCTGGGCTACGGTCATCCCGTGGGCGAGCCGGCGCTGCGCGAAGCCATCGCCCAATACCTGCGCGTGTCGCGCGGCGTGCGCTGCGACGCCTCGCGCATCGTCATCACCGAAGGCGCCCAAGGCGCGCTGGCGCTGTGCGTGCAGCTTTTGACCAACCCCGGCGACACCGCCTGGCTGGAAGACCCGGGCTACCGCGGCGCCAAGTCCGCCTTCCACGGCGGCGACCTGGACGTGGTGGCGATGCGCGTGGACGCGGATGGCATCGTGATCCCCGAAAACGCCTGGCGGGAACGCCCGCCGCGTCTCATCCAGACTACGCCATCGCACCAGTACCCCACCGGCGCGGTGCTGTCCCTGCCGCGCCGCCTGGGGCTGATCGAACGGGCCCGCCAGGCCGGCGCCTGGATCATCGAGGACGACTACGACAGCGAATTCCGCCATCAGGGCGAACCGATAGCCGCGATGCAGGGCCTGGTCGAGGATGCGCCGGTGCTCTACGTGGGCACCTTCAGCAAGACCATGTTCCCGGCGCTGCGCCTGGGCTTCCTGGTGCTGCCCGAAGCCATCGCGGCGCAGGCCATGCCGTCCATCATCGAAATGATGCGCGGCGGCCATCGGCTGGAACAACTGACCATGGCCGCCTTCATGGAAAACGGCCAGTACTCGCGCCACCTGGGCCGCATGCGCCGCCTGTACCGCGAACGCCAGGCCGCGCTGCGTGAGGCCCTGGCCGGGCATCTGGGGATCGAACACGAGGTGCTGGGCGGCCATTGCGGCCTGCACCTGACGGTGCGGCTACCCGCGCAGTTTCCAGACAGGGAGATCGTGCAGCAGGCGCGCAAGATCGGCATGAACCCGGGCGCGCTGTCATCGTTCGCGGTGGCGCCGCGGGCCGAGGACAACGGACTGGTGATCGGGTACGGGAATACGGGGGCCGAGCGGTTTCCAGCGTTGGTGCAGAGGTTGAGAAAGGTGGCGTTGGCGGCGCGTCAGGCTTCGTAGGTCCGGCCGTCAGTACGAACGGTTGCAGGCAGTGCAGAGGGCAGACTTCGTAGGTCGCCCATCGGCGCGGGCGGTGAGCTGCCGCTGTCTTGGCTTGTTGCGCTGCTGGAGCCGTGGTCAGGGGCGACTCGTGAGCTGCCCGTATCAATCGGCCGCCCGGGCGGCCGATTGATACATACGCGATTCACAAAATTTCTATCGTGTTCGCTGCGCGAATACGGCGAATCGTCCACCCATGCACCGACTCTTTTAAGGAACCGGTGACAAACAGCGCGCAGCGCCATCACTCGCCGCAAGACACCGCGTAAGCTCCCAAAGGCCGCCCGCGCGGCCGGCCGGGAGCGGGCCCCGCAAGACCTTTCGCCCCGCCCCGCCGATGGTAAACACGCCAAGCACACCACCCGCCCCAGCGCCCGTGAAGTTTCAACCGCCGGAGCCAGCCGCGCCGTGGGCCTGGGGCGAGCGGGGCGTCGATAAGCCCGAGGGAATCGGAAGGCAGCCGCCGTAGGCGGCAACGACGATGACGACGGGGAAGCCCGGAGCGAAGGCTCCGGGCCGCAATCGTTGCCCTGCTCGCCCCAGGCCCGCGGCGCGGCTGGCGCCTAAAGAACACCACCACCCGCAAAACGCGGCACAACAAAGCCCATCAATTAATCAACCCACCCAACACCAACACCGCCAAAAACCCCCAAACCAACGCCCCCAGCAAACTCCGCCGCAACAACGCCTTAACCGCCGCCCAAAGCAACATCAACCCGATAGCCAACACCGCCAGATTGAACACCGACGGACTCATCCCCATCGCGCCCGACAGGCCCGAATAGAAATCGCCCAGCGCACCGCCGATCCCGCCCAACAGCCACTTCAGGCCCGCGACGACGCTGCGCAGCGCCTCGCCGAGCATGCCGCCCAGCGATGCGAAGAAGCCGTCATCGGTCTGCATCAGCGGCGGCTGTCCATGAGCATGCGCACCGCCAGCCCGGCCAGCACCGTGCCCATCAGCCAGCGCTGCACCACCATCCACACGGGCCGGCCCGCCAGGAAGCCGGCGATGGAGCCGGCCATGATGGCGATCAGCGCATTGACCGTGAGGCTGATCGCCACCTGCGTCATGCCCAGCGCCAGCGACTGCGTGAACACGCTGCCGCGCTCGGGCTGGATGAACTGCGGCAGCAGCGACACGTACATGATCGCGATCTTGGGATTGAGCAGATTGGTCACCAGCCCCATCGTGAACAGCGTGCGCGGGCTGCTCTTGGGCAGCTCGCGCACCTGGAACGGCGAACGCCCGCCCGGACGCAGCGCCTGCCAGGCCATGTACAGCAGGTACAGCGCGCCGCCGATGCGCAGCGCGTCATAGGCGTAAGGCACCGCCATCAGCAGCGCCGTAATGCCGAAGGCCGCGCAAAGCACGTAGAAGACGAAGCCGACCGCCACGCCCCCCAGCGAAATCAGGCCCGCCTGCGCGCCTTGTGAAATGGAACGGGAGACCAGGTAGATCATGTTGGGCCCGGGCGTGAGCACCATGCCCAGGGCAACCAGGGCGAACGTCATCAGATGGGTAAGGTCGGGCATGATGGGCCGGCGCAAGGCCGTGCAGGAAGTGGAAGCGTGAACTGACACAGTAGCCCAAAACTGTATCGGAACAGGGACTTTCCAGGCCGGGTTTACATGGCAGTGGCGCCGGCGATACAGTGGACCGGTTCCCGTCCCTGGAGAGCCCGGACATGCCGCAAGCGCATCCTCATCCGAAAGACGGCGCCATCCGCATCGGCATCGGGGGCTGGACCTACGCCCCCTGGCGCGGCGCCTTCTACCCCGAAAACCTGCCGCATGCGCGGGAGCTGGAATACGCCAGCCGCCAGCTCAGCGCCATCGAAATCAACGGCACCTACTACAGCACCCAGAAGCCGGCCACCTTCGCCAAATGGCGCGACGAAACGCCCGAGGGTTTCGTGTTCTCGCTGAAGGCCTCGCGCTACGCCACCAACCGCCGCGAGCTGGCGGGCGCCGGGGACTCCGTCCATCGCTTCGTGCACAGCGGCATCGCGGAGCTGGGCCCCAAACTGGGCCCCATCGTCTGGCAGTTCGCGCCCACCAAGGCCTTCGACGCGGACGACTTCGGCGCCTTCCTAGCGCTGCTGCCGGACCAGATCGACGGCCTGCCGCTGCGGCACGTGCTGGACGTGCGCCATGCCAGCTTCGCCTGCGAGGAGTACCTGGAACTGGCGCGGCGCCACGGCGCGGCCACGGTCTACACGGACAGCGAGGACTATCCGTCCATCGCCGACCGTACCGCCGGTTTCGCGTATGCGCGGCTGATGCGCGCCAGCACGGCCTACAAGGCGGGCTACGCGCCCAAGGCGCTGGACGCCTGGGCGGACCGCCTGCGCGCCTGGGCGCGAGGCGCCCATCCGGCCGACCTGCCGCTCGCCGGCGCCCCGGAAAAGAAGGCGGCACGGCCGGCGGAGGTGTTTGCCTTCTTCATCAATGGCGCGAAGGAACGCGCGCCGATGGCGGCGCGCGCCATGATCGAACGCTTGTAGCGCCCCGGCCCTATTGGGCGACCGGGGTGCGCAGGGTCACGAACTCTTCGGCGGCGGTCGGATGGATGCCGATGGTTTCGTCAAACACCTGCTTGGTCGCGCCGGCCTTCAGCGCAATGGCGATGCCCTGCACGATTTCGCCGGCGTCCGGGCCCACCATGTGCACGCCCAGCACGCGGTCGGTCTTGGCGTCCACGATCAGCTTCATCAGGGTCTTTTCCTGCGACTCGGTCAGGGTCAGCTTCATGGGCCGGAAGCGGCTCTCGAACAGCTTGACCTCGTGGCCGGCCGCGCGCGCCTCTTCCGTGGTCATGCCCACCGTGCCGATGTTCGGCAGGCTGAACACCGCGGTCGGAATCAGCTGGTAGTCGACCTTGCGGTATTCCTCGGGACGGAACAGGCGCCGCGCCACGGCCATGCCTTCGGCCAGGGCCACGGGCGTCAGCGGCACCCGGCCGATCACGTCGCCGATGGCCAGGATGGAAGGCTCGGCCGTGCGGTACTCCTCGTCGACCTCGATGAAGCCGCCCTTGCCCAGCTTGACGGCGGTGTTCTCCAGCCCCAGGTTGTCCAGCATGGGCCGGCGGCCGGTGGCGTAGAACACGCAGTCGGCCTCGACCACGGAGCCGTCCTTCAGGGTCGCGGCCAGCGTGCCGTCGGCCTGCTTGTCGATACGCACGACCTCGGCGTTGAAGCGCAGGTCGATGCCCTTTTTCACCAGCTCGTCGCGCAGGTGCTCGCGCACGCCCTGGTCGAAGCCGCGCAGGAACAGCGGACCGCGATAGACCTGCGTGGTCTGCGCGCCCATGCCGTTGAAAATCGAGGCGAATTCGACCGCGATGTAGCCGCCGCCCACCACCAGCACGCGGCGCGGCAGTTGCTTCAGGAAAAAGGCCTCGTTCGAGGTGATCGCGTGTTCCTTGCCCGGGATGTCCGGCACCTGGGGCCAGCCGCCGGTCGCCACCAGGATATGGGCGGCGCTATAGGACTTGCCGTTGATCTCGACCGTGTGGGGATCCAGGATACGGGCGTGGCCTTCCAGCAGGGTCACGCCGCTATTGACCAGCAAATTGCGGTAAATGCCGTTAAGACGCTCGATCTCCCGATTCTTGTTCGCGATCAGCGCGGGCCAGTCGAAGCTGGGCTCGCCGGCGCTCCAGCCAAAACCGCGCGCCTGCTCGAAGTCCTCGCTGTAGTGCGCGCCGTAGACCAGCAGCTTCTTGGGCACGCAGCCCACATTGACGCAGGTGCCGCCCAAATAGCGGCTTTCGGCCACCGCCACGCGCGCGCCGAAGCCCGCCGCGAAACGCGCGGCGCGCACGCCGCCAGAGCCCGCGCCGATCACAAACAGATCAAAATCGAATGCCATGGTGTTTCCTTCGCGTGCCCTTGCGGGTCCGCGTTCACTGTCCGGGAAAACCGTATTTAACACCACCCGGCGCCGGCGGCCGGCCGGGCGTCGTTTGCACAGGGCGGCAATTGCTATACAGTTTCCCGCAGGCCGGCCGCCCCGCGCCGCCCTACCCCTGGAGCAGATCCCATGTCGCTTGAAACCTGGCTGGCCTTCCTGGGCGCTTCCGCCCTCCTCGTGATGCTGCCCGGCCCCACCATACTCACCGTCATCAGCTACTCCATCGCGCAGGGCCGGCGCGCCCGCCTGCCTCTGGTGCTGGCCGTGGCGCTGGGCGACTCCACCGCCCTGCTGCTATCACTGCTGGGCCTGGGCGCCCTGCTGGCGGCGTCGGCCTTCTGGTTCACCGTGGTCAAGACGGTGGGCGGCCTGTACCTGCTGTACCTGGGCTTCAAGCTGCTGCGCGCCGGCGTCTCGCCCGCCACCTTGCCGGCCACGGCGTCGGGCTCGCGCTGGAAGCTGTTCGCCAACACCTACCTGGTGACCGCGCTGAACCCCAAGGGCATCATCTTCTTCGTGGCCTTCCTGCCGCAGTTCATCGATCCGGCGGGCGACGTGACGCGCCAGCTCTGGATCCTGTCGGCCACCTTCGTCGCCTGCGCCGGCATCAACGCCACGGCCTACGCCATTTTCGCGGGGTCGGCCCGGCGCCTGCTGGCGTCGCCCCGCGCCCAGCGCGGCTTCAACCTGGGCGGCGGCGCCCTGCTGTCCGCCGCCGGGATCTGGGCCTTGCTGGCGCGCCGGGTCTAGGCCGGAACAGCCGCTGCGTCCGGGCGGGGATGCCCGGGCCGCAACATCCAGGCCGCTGCCCGGCACCGGCTAGGGCAGCGCCGCGGACACCGCCTCCGGATCGATGCCGTAGCGGGCAATAGCCTCGGCCGCGCGCTCGCGCGGCATCAGGCCCTCGTCCGCCAGCGCCTTCAACGCCGCCTGCGCGATATGGCGCCGGTCCACCTCGAAATAGGCGCGCAGGGCCGCCCGCGTGTCGGACCTGCCGAAGCCATCGGTGCCCAATGTGATGTAGCGGCGGCCCGCCATGAACGGACGTATCTGTTCGGGCACCGTCTTCATGTAGTCGGTGGCCGCCACCACCGGGCCCTCGCTATCCGCCAGCGCCGTTTCGGCGTAGCCGCTGCGCGGCTCCTCAAGCGGATGGAGACGGTTCCAGCGCTCCGCTTCCTGGCCGTCGCGGCCCAGTTCCGAATAGCTGGTCACGCTCCAGACGTCGGCCGCCACGCCGAAATCCTGCCGCAGCATCTCGGCCGCGGCCAGGACTTCGCCCAGGATCGCGCCACTGCCCAGCAATTGCACCCGCAGCGCGCCGTCGCCACCGTCGCGCAGGCGGTACATGCCGCGCAGGATGCCTTCCTCCGCGCCCGCGGGCATGGGCGGATGCGCGGTCTTCTCGTTGATCAGCGTCAGGTAGTAGAAGACGTCTTCCTCCTCCTGGTACATGCGCCGCATGCCGTCCTGCACGATCACCGCGATTTCATAGGCATAGGCTGGGTCGTAGGCCACGCATGAAGGGATGACCGAGGCCAGCACGTGGCTATGGCCGTCGTCATGCTGCAGGCCCTCGCCTTCCAGCGTGGTGCGCCCGGACGTCGCGCCCAGCAGGAAGCCGCGCGCGCGGATGTCACCCGCCGCCCAGGCCAGGTCGCCCACGCGCTGGAAGCCGAACATGGAATAGAAGATGTAGAACGGAATGGTGGCCACGCCGTGCGTGCTGTGGGCGGTGGCGGCCGCGATCCACGAGGCCATCGCGCCCGATTCATTGATGCCTTCCTGCAGGATCTGGCCTCGGCGGTCCTCGCGGTAGACGCTGAGCTGGTCGGCGTCCTGCGGCGTGTACAGCTGCCCCACGTGCGAATAGATGCCCACCTGCCGGAACATGCCGTCCATGCCGAAGGTACGCGACTCGTCGGGCACGATGGGCACCACGCGCTGGCCGATGGCCGGGTCCTTGAGCAATTGCGCCAGCACCCGCACGAAGGCCATGGTGGTCGAGAATTCGCGCCCGTCGCTGCCCTTCAGATGCGCGGCGAAAGCCTCCAGCGGCGGCGTGGCCAGCGGGCCGGGACCGGCCGGCCGCTGCGGCAGATGGCCGCCGGCGCGCGCGATCGCGGCGTCGAAATAAGCCTGCTCGGCACTGCCGGACGCGGGCTTGATGTAGGGAATCTGCTCCAGCTGATCGTCGGGCACCGGGATGGCGAAGCGGTCGCGGAAGGCGCGCACGGCCGGATCCGCCATCTTCTTCTGCTGGTGGTTGGTATTGGCCGCCTCGCCCGCCGCGCCCATGCCATAGCCCTTGACCGTCTTGGCCAGGATGACGGTGGGCTGGCCGCGATGGGCCAGCGCCGCGGCGTAGGCGGCGTAGACCTTGGCCGGGTCATGGCCGCCGCGGTTCAGCGCGCCGATCTCCTCGTCGCTCAGGTGCGCCACGCGCTCCAGCAGCACCGGATCGGCGCCGAAGAAATGCTCGCGCACATAGGCGCCGCCGCGCGCCTTGAACACCTGGTACTCGCCATCCACGCATTGCATCATGCGGCGCCGCAGGCGGCCGTCATGGTCCTGCGCCAACAGCGCGTCCCAGCCCGCACCCCAGATCACCTTGATGACGTTCCAGCCGGCGCCGCGATACACGCTTTCCAGTTCCTGGATGATCTTGGCGTTGCCGCGCACCGGTCCGTCCAGACGCTGCAGATTGCAGTTCACCACGAAGATCAGGTTGTCCAGCTTTTCACGGCCGGCCATCGCCACCGCCGCCAGCGTCTCGGGCTGGTCCTGTTCGCCGTCGCCCAGAAAGCCCCAGACCTTGCGGCCCTGCGCGGGGATCAGTTCGCGGTCCTCCAGGTAGCGCATGTAGCGCGCCTGGTAGGCGGCCATCAGCGGCCCCAGCCCCATCGACACCGTCGGGAACTGCCAGAAGCCGGGCATGGTGCGCGGATGGGGATAGGACGCCAGGCCGCCGCCGTCCGTCTCGCGACGGAAGCGGTCGAGTTCGGCCTCGGAGATGCGGCCTTCCAGATAGGCGCGCGCGTAGATGCCGGGCGCGGAGTGCCCCTGGATGTACAGCATGTCGCCCAGGAAGTCCGGCCTGGCCGCGCGGAAGAAATGCCGGTAGCCGGTTTCGTACAGCGTGGTGGCCGAGGCGTAGGTGGCGATGTGCCCGCCCACGCCCGAGGTCTTGCCCGCGCGCAGCACCATGGCCATGGCGTTCCAGCGCAGATAGGCGTCCAGCCGCAGCTCGATGCCCAGGTCGCCCGGAAACACGTACTGCTGTGCAGGACTGATGGTGTTCACGTAGGGCGTGGCCTTGGGCGCCGCATAGCCGCCATTGCCGGAGCGGTCCTGGCCGATCAGCTGATCCAGCAGGTAGTGCGTGCGCGGGCGGCCCTCGTGGGAAAGCACGGCCTGCATGGCTTCCAGCCATTCCAGGGTTTCCTGAGGGTCGGCGTCGGTCGGTTCTATCGGGGTATCCATGGCGTCCTCCTGGTGGGCGCGAAGGCGGCGTCCCGGTAGGTTCGGCCGCCGTCATTTCGCATTGTGAATTGCAATTGCATCATGTGCAATTGCAATCGTATGGAGGAATTTTAATAATTGCAAGTGCAACTATTAACGCCTTGGACGCCGGCCTTCCGCGCTAGCGCGACGCAGCCATCATGTATTCCACCGCGGCCCGCAGCGTGGGTTCGTCCGCGGACGAACCGCCGCGCGGCGGCATGGCGCCCTTGCCCTTGAGCACGGTTGCCAGCAAGGCGTCCGCGCCCTGCGCGATGAAGGGCGACCAGGCCTGCCGGTCACCCAGCCTGGGCGCATTGGCGACTCCGCTGGCGTGGCACACGACACAGGCGGACTTGTAGAGCTTTTCGCCCGCCGGGTTGACGGCGGCCAGCGTCTGCGCGCCCGCTTGCGCGAGGGGCAGGCTCGCCAGCACGGCGGCGAATGCATATCGATGAAGTTGGGACATGGCCAAGACCTCTTCAGCGCGGGATCGGACCCGGCGCCTTGATCTGCTTCATCAAGTCGTCGTTCCATTTGCCTTCGACCTTGATATGCCCGGCCGCGCCCAGCTCGAAGGCCTCGATCAGGTTGTGGTTCAGGTAGGCATAGACGCCGGGCTGCTTGAAGGTGTAGAGCGCCGCGCCCGCGGAGCCGCCGCGGATGAACCAGGTTTCCAGGTCTCTTTGCGGCGGATTGGCGAACTTGCCGGTCTCCCAGACCCAGTCGCCGTGGCCCCCGATCAGGTGCGGACGGGTGTCGCGATTGGCCTGCGAATGGATCAGCAGCACCGTCTCGCCCACCTTGGCCTTGAGCGCGTTATCGCCCGTCAGGGCCCCGACCTTGCCGTTGAAGACGATGTGCGACGGCGTCAGCGTGCGCATGACTTCCACCGTGTCGCCATAGCTTTCCGCCAGGGTGGCGTAATCCTTGTATTTGCCGTTCTGGTCCTTGGGGATGTACAGGTCGAACTCCCCGATCGTATAGGCGCGGTCGTAGCGCAGCGGCTTGCCCTGGGGATCCTTCAGGCCGTCCCGCGGCAACACCATCAACGTGCCGCTCATGCCCGCCACCACGTGCCAGGGCACCATGCCCTCGGGCGCACAGTGGTAGACGAAGGTGCCGCTGCGGTCTGCCTTGAAGCGCAGCGTGGCCTGCTCGCCCGGGTTCACGTTGGTGAGCTTGGCCCCGCCCAGCGCGCCAGTGGCCGCGTGGAAGTCCACGTTGTGCGGCATGGCGTTGGTCGCCGGATTGACCAGGGTCAGCTCGACGTAGTCGCCCTCGTGCACCACCAGGGTCGGACCGGGCATGGAACCGTTGAAGGTCATCGCCTGCAGGGTCGTGCCCTTGTCGTCGATGACCATCTTCTTTTCCTCGATGATCATCGTGAATTCGATCACCTTCGGGCCGGAACGGGCCACCTGCTCATGCGGGTGGACCATGGGCGGGGCGACCAGCGCGACCTTGGCGCGTTCCAGCTGATCGGCATTCTGGGCGGCGGCTGGGCCGCCCGCCATCGCGGCGATCAAGGCCATGGCAAGCAAGGTGGGGCGCAAAGCGTTCATGTGCAACTCCTCTTCCGGTTTCTGCTGAGCCGAGTCTGTCGGCAGTTCCATTGAAGGCCGGCCATCCCTTGCGTTCTTTGCTGTAGCGCAAACTTCGGACCAGCCTGCAGGCCGGCGCGCATTGCCGCCGCGCGGCCGCGGTGTCACCATCGGGACATGGACCCTCCCCATGCTTCCGAGCGGACCGCCGCCTCGTCGCCGCTGTGCCACGCCCTGCTGCGCAACCAGGATCTCTTCAGGCCCTTGTCCGATGCACAGCTGGACGCCGCGCTGCGCGGCGCCACCCCTTGCCGCCTGGAAGCCGGCGCGCTGGCCTACCGCCAGGGCGCCGCGGCCGCGCACTTCTTCGTGTTGCTGCACGGCTGCCTGAAAGTGGCGCAGCTGACGCCGGAAGGCGAACAGGTGGTGGTGCGCTACGTGCATCCCGGTGACCTGTTCGGACTGGCTTGCGCCATGCGCCAGCCGCGCTATCCCGCCACGGTCCAGGCCGTGCAGGAAAGCGTCTGCCTGGCGTGGCCGGCAGCGGCCTGGGAACGCTTCATCGCCTGTCATCCCCAACTGGGCGCAGCCGCGCTGCAAACCATGGGACAGCGCCTGCAGGACGCCCACGTCCGCATCCAGGAGCTGTCCACCGACGAAGTCGAACAGCGGGTCGCGCGCGCCATCCTGAGGCTGGTGCGGCAAGCGGGCCAACCCATGCAGGACGGCATAGGCATAGGTTTTCCCATCACCCGCCAGGACATCGCCGAAATGACCGGCACCACCTTGCACACGGTCAGCCGGCTGCTCAGCGACTGGAAGCAGCGCGGCATCGTGTCGGCGGGACGCAAGCGCGTAGTGCTGCGTACGCCCGCCGCCCTGGAGCGCCTGGGCGAACACGCCGCGCCCGCCATGGACTGCTCGGCCTGCCTGTCCTGTCGCCACGGCTCGCCGGCCGCGGACGATGCGCCCCCCGAGCAGACGCCCATGGAGGCCAGCGCGTAGCGGCAGGCGCGCCCTAACCGGGTTCCAGCACCAGCCGCAAGCCCAGGTTCGCGGGCGGCACGCCCACCGAACAGGCCCCGCCCTTTGGATCGCGAATGAAGTCCGGCAGGTAGGCGATGTGCCTGCCAGCCGCGACGCGTATGCCGCAGTTGCGGCTTTCCTGCTCTTGCGCCGCGCGGGCGCCAGCGCCTTCCCGCAGCCCGTCCAGCACGCGCCGCGCATGGCAATCCTCGGTCCAGTCCCACACGCTGCCCGCCATGTCCATCAGGCCGGCGCGGTTGCGGCCATGGGCGCCGAACGCGCGCACCGTGGCGTCGCCCTGCGCGCCGCGGCGGCTCTGCTGTTCGTATTCGGCCAGCCAGCGCTGCGCGGGGTCGCCGTCGTCGGGCAAGGCCGGCAAGGCGTCTTCGCGATAGGCTTCGCCCGCCGCGTAGATCCATTCGGCATAGCTGGGCAGGCGCAAGCGCCGGCCGGTGCGCTCGGAGATCCATGCGGCATAGGCTGAAGCGTCGGACCAGCTGATCCCGACCGCTGGCAGGTCAGGCGCCGCCGCGCTCCGTTGCGCCGGGTCCAGCGCCTTGCAGCCGCCCGCACGCACGCAGGCCGCATACTCGGCCTGGCTGACCTGCCGCGTCATGATGGCCAGACCATCCGGATAGCGCGCGATGCGGGCCGCGGGCGTGGCGGGATAGCCGTTGCGCAGGACCTCGCCCGGCGGCACGTAGCTCACCGCGCCCGGCGGCAGGCGCGTGACGTCCGGCAAGGCAGGACGGGCCCCATCCTGGGGCCCGCAAGCAGTCAACAGCAATGCAATGATGGCGGTCGGCAGGATGCGCATGCGACGGTGCTCCGGAATGCCCGCGCCGGTCGGCGCGGGCTCGATTCCATTGGACCGGCTGCGGCGGTCTGGCTCTTTGCGCTGAAACAAAGAGCCAGGCGCTTGCCTGGCGTCCCGCGGCGCGGCAACGTGGCCGCGCATTCGCGGACCCAGCGCTAGCCGCGCGCCGCCTTGGCCTGCAGCCTCGGCTCGGCCTGCGCGGGCTTGCCGCTCAGGAGGCCCAGGATCACCTGCATCACGATGGCCAACGCGCCCAGCAGGAACACCACGTCGCCGAAGGTGCGGCCCCAGCGCAGGTTCCGCAGCAGCTCCTGCTGCATGAAGCCTTCGCTGCGGGCGTACCACATGCCTTCGCTGATGCTGGCGTGGAACTGGATCAGGCCCACCGGCAGCAGGCTGGTGAAGATCATCAGCGCCAGCCCCAGGTTCATGCCCCAGAACGCCAGCTTCATCAGGCCCGGGCTCAGCGCGTACTGCGGCCGGATGTAGCGCAGCACCAGCAGGGTGAAGCCCAGCGCCAGGAAGCCGTACACGCCGAACAGGGCCGCATGCGCGTGCACCGGCGTCGTGTTCAAGCCCTGGATGTAGTACAGCGAGACAGGCGGGTTGATCATGAAGCCGAAGACGCCCGCGCCCAGCATGTTCCAGAAGGCCACGGCCACGAAGCACATCAGCGGCCACCTCAGCTTTTCCATCCAGGGCGCGCGGGTCTTCAAGCGCCAGTTCTCCCAGGCCTCGTGCCCCAGCACGATCAGAGGCACCACTTCCAGCGCCGAGAAGCTGGCGCCGACCGCCATGACGGGCGTGGTGGTGCCGGCAAAGTACAGGTGATGGAAGGTGCCCGGTATGCCGCCCAGCATGAACAGCGAGGCCGAGGCCAGGCTGGCGGTGGTGGCCATGCGGCGCGACACCAGGCCCAGCGTGGAAAAGATGAAGGCCAGCGCCGTGGTCGCGAAGACTTCGAAGAAGCCTTCCACCCACAGGTGCACGATCCACCAGCGCCAGTACTCCATCACCGTCAGGTGGGTGCGTTCGCCGTAGAAGAAGCCCGCGCCGTAGAACAGGCCGATGGCGCCCACCGAGGCCGTCAGGAGCGCCAGCAGGTTCTTGTCGCCGCCCGGCGTGCGCAGCGCCGGCACGATGCCGCGCAGCATCAGCACCAGCCAGAAGCAGATGCCCGCGAACTTGCCGATCTGCCACAAACGGCCCAGGTCGACGTATTCATAGCCCTGGTGGCCCAGCCAGAAGTTCAGGTCCGGCGGCATGATCTGCGCGATCGCCAGATAGTTGCCGGTGAACGAGCCGACCACCACCAGCACCAGGGCCCAGAACAGGATATCGACGCCGGCCTTCTGGAATTTCGGGTCGCGTCCGCCATTGATCAGCGGCGCCAGGAACAGGCCCGCGGCCAGGAAGCCCGTGGCGATCCAGAACAGCGCGCTCTGGATGTGCCAGGTGCGCACCAGCGAATACGGGAACCACTGCGACACGTCGATACCGTAGAACTTCTGTCCTTCGACGGTGTAGTGCGCCGTGAAGGCGCCCAGCAGCACCTGGAAGCCGAACAGCGCCACGACCAGGAACAGGTACTTGCCCAGGGCGCGCTGCGACGGCGTCAGGGCGAAGGTGGTGAGCGGATCCTTGGCGGGCGCCTGCGGCTCGTCGTCTTCCTTGCCGCGCAGGAAGGCCCAGGCCCAGACCAAGAGGCCGACGCCCGCCAGCAGCACCACCACGCTGATGATGGACCACATGACGTTCTCGGCGCTGGGCACGTTGTCGATCAGCGGTTCATGCGGCCAATTGTTGGTGTAGGTGACGGCCTTGCCCGGACGCTCGGTTGCCGCCGCCCACGCCGTCCAGAAGAAGAAGCGCGTGAGCTGGGTGCGGCGCGCGGCGTCGGGCAAGGTGTTTTCCTTCATCGCGAAACTCTCGCGGCTGCCGTGCAGCGCGGGCGCGTCGGAAAACAGCTGGTCGTAATAGGCGGCGGTCTGCGCCATGGCGAGCGCGCGCCGCGGACTCACCGCCAGCGTGTCGGTCGCCTCGTCGCTGCGGTTGGCGCGGTATTCCGCCTTCAGGTCGGCGCGCAGCCCGGCCTGGGCGCGCGCGTCCAGCTGCGCATAGTCCTTGCCGTACTGCTCGCGCGCGGCCAGGTCCAGCCACGCCGCCAGTTCGCGGTGCAGCCAGTCGGCCGTCCAGTCCGGAGCCTGGTAGGCGCCGTGGCCCCAGACCGATCCCAGCTGCATGCCGCCGACCGATTGCCAGGCCGTCTGGCCGTCCAGGATGTCGTCGCGCCCGAACAGGGGTTTGCCGTCGGTCGTCACGACCTGCCCGGGAATGGGCGGCGCCTGGCGGTAGACCTCGCCGCCATAGAAGCCCAGCAATGCGAACGTGACCGCCAGTACGGCGATCAAGGTGAACCATAATTTCCGATACGGACCCATGATGGGAACGCCCTCCAGTGTTGCGGTTTTGGGGTACGTACCCAGATGCGAATTCCGTGCCAGGAAAAAAGCGATTCAAATCATGAGCTTGAAATCACCGGGGTGGATTTGACCGCAGCCGGCCAGGGTATAAATGACTTGAGCAGGGTTGTTTGGACCATCAAACAGGCGCCGAAGGCGGCGCCAGCCTCTTACAATCCCTGGCTGCATTCCCGCACTTTTTCAAAGGAACCGACCGCATGGCCACGGGCAAGCCCGATGCGTGGAGCCTCTTCCTGACCGCGCATGCGCTGGTGGTGGAAGAAATCGAAAAACGCCTGGCGGCCGCCGGCCTGCCGCCGCTGGCCTGGTATGACGCGCTGTGGGCGCTGGAACGCGCGCCGGGCGGCAGCGCCCGCATGTTCGAGATCGCCGAGCGCATGGTGATCGCGCGCTACAACCTGACGCGCCTGATGGACCGCATCGAGGCCGAGGGCCTGGTCGAGCGCTTCCGCTCGGACGAGGACCGCCGCGCCACCTACGCCCGTCTCACGCCCAAGGGGCGCGCGCTGCGGCGCGAGATGTGGAAGGTCTACGGCCCCGCCGTGGACGAGCTGTTCCTGTCGCGGCTGCCGCAGGCGCAGCAGGACGCCATGGCGGCCAGCTTCCTGGACATCGCCCGCCACGTGCGCGCCTCCAACAAGGAGTCCGTTGAATGAGCGCCGCCCCGCTGCACGTCGGCATCGTCGCCTGCTCCTCCGAAGGCGCGGCGCTGTGCTACCGCACCCTGTGCGCGGAAGGCGCGGCTCGCCTCGGGCCGCATGCCCACCCCGAGATTTCACTGCACACGCATTCGCTGGCGGACTACGTGGCCTGCCTGGACCGCGCCGACCTGGCCGGCGTGGGCGCGCTGATGCTGTCCTCGGCGGACAAGCTGGCGCGCGCGGGCGCGGATTTCCTGATCTGCCCCGACAACACCATCCACCAGGCGCTGGGCCATGTATTGCCGCAATCGCCCCTGCCCTGGCTGCACATCGCCGAGGAAGTCGCGGCCGAGGCCCGCGCCCGCGGCTATCGCCGCATCGGCATCCTGGGCACGCGCTGGCTGGTGGACAGCAGCGTCTATCCGGACAAGCTGGAAGCGCAGGGCCTGCAATGGCTGCGGCCGTCCGAGGAAGACCGCGACACGCTGGCCCGCGTCATCATGGACGAGCTGGTGTACGGCGTATTCAAGCCCGAATCGGTGGCCCGGCTGCAGGCCGTGATCGCCCGCCTGCGCGAGGCCGGCTGCGACGCCGTGGTGCTGGGATGCACCGAATTGCCGCTGGTGCTGGACGACCGCAATTCCGCCTTGCCGACGCTGGATTCGACCCGCATTCTCGCGCGCGCGGCGCTCGGGCGCGCCCTGCGGTCTGTCTGAGCCGGGCTCGCCTCAGCCGGGTCCGCCTGAGCCAGGTTCGCCTGCCCCGGGTTCGCCTGCCCCCGCCCTTCAGATCTGATCCAGGCCGTACTGGCGCAGGCGCTCCAGATCCAGCACCTTGATCTGGTTGTAGGCCAGCGCCAGGATCCCCAGGTCAGCCAGCGCCTGCAAGGCCTGGTTGACCCGCTGGCGCGACAGGCCCGTCAAATAGCCTAGTTCTTCCTGCGATATCGCCAGCGTCAGGTCGGTGGACGGGTACAGCTGCGGGTTGAACAGCTGCGCCAGGGATTGCGCCACTCGCGCGTCCGCGTCCAGCAAACGGTGGTTCTGGATGGAGGCGATGAACTCGCCCATGCGGTTGTTCAACTGGCCGATGACGAAATGCGAGAACGGCAGGCTGGCCGCCAGCAGCGCATGAAAGGTGGCCGTGGGCACCTGCAACACCAGGGACGGCTGGATCGCCACCACGTCGTACTTGCGCAGCTCGCGCTTGATGACGCTGCCCTCGCCGAACCAGCCTCCTGGCGGCACTCCCGAAAACGTGCAGCTGCGGCCCGACTCGTTATAGATGGCCAGCTTCAGCAGGCCCGAATGCACGCCCAGCCAATGGTCCGAGGGCGCGTTGCGCCGCGCGATCCAGGCGCCGTTGGCGGCGTGGTCGGCGCGCGCAGTGGCCAGCACCAGGTCCTGGTGGCGGGCCTCCAGCGCGGCGTACCAGGCGCAGGCCTCGAACAGGCCGGCCAGCTCCGCGGCGGAAACGGTGTTTGAAACGTCGGACATGGAAATTACCGTGTAAAACTGGGGGATACTAGGCTTGCCGGGCGTCTGTCATGCAGGCGACAGACAGCATTTTCGGCCCCACCGTAAGCTAGGGCAAGCGACGGGGATCAAACGCCCCGCATACGGATAAGGGACGCCGGCGCGTCCCGACAGGAGACAAGCATGAGCGGTATGTTCGATAGCGGCCTTGCGCGCCGCGACGCCAACTACGAAGCCCTGACCCCGGTGGACTTCATCGCCCGCGCGGCGCAGGTCTACGGGCAGCGGCTGGCCATCGTCCACGGCAAGGTGCGGCGCAACTGGGCCCAGACCTACGAGCGCGCCCAGCGCCTGGCCGGCGCCCTGGCGCAGGCCGGCATCAAGCACGGCGACACCGTCGCCGTGATGCTGCCCAACATTCCCGCCATGGTCGAGGCGCACTTCGGCGTGCCCATGCTGGGCGCCGTGCTCAATACCCTGAACACCCGCCTGGACACGCCCAGCGTGCTGTTCATGCTGGGCCACGGCGAAGCGCAGGCGCTGATCGTGGACACCGAATACGCCGAGCTCGCGCAACGCGCCCGGGCCGAGTTTCCGCATCTGAAGCTGATCTCGGTGCACGACCTGGACAGCGCCCCGGCCGAGCTGCCCGGCGCGGTCGACTACGAAGCCTTCCTGGCCGGCGCGCCAGCCAGCTACGACTGGAAGCCGCCCGCCGACGAATGGGACGCCATCGCGCTGAACTACACGTCCGGCACCACCGGCGACCCCAAGGGCGTGGTCTACCACTACCGCGGCGCCTACCTGAACGCCATCAGCAACATCCTGGAATGGGACATGCCCAAGCATGCGGTCTATCTGTGGACCCTGCCGCTGTTCCACTGCAACGGCTGGTGCTTCGCCTGGACGGTGGCGGCGCGCGCCGGGGTCAACGTGTGCCTGCGCAAGTTCGACCCGCAGACCGTGTTCGACCTGATCCGCGCCGAAGGCGTCACCCACTATTGCGGCGCGCCCATCGTGCAAAGCGCGCTGGCCAACGCGCCGGCCGAAATGCGCGCCGGCATCGACCATACCGTGCGCACCATGGTGGCGGGCGCCGCGCCCGCGCCGGCCGTCATCGCCAAGATGCGCGACATCGGCTTCGAGCTGACCCACGTGTACGGCCTGACCGAAGTCTACGGACCGGCCGCCGTCTGCGCCCGCCAGGAAGCCTGGGACGCGCTGGACGAGGAAGAGCGCGCATTGCGCAACGCGCGCCAGGGCGTGCGCTATCACCTGCAGGCCGGCGTGTCCGTGCGCAATCCCGAGACCATGGAGGAAGTGCCGCCCGACGAGCAGACCATCGGCGAGGTCATGTTCCGCGGCAACATCTGCATGAAGGGCTATCTGAAGAACGAGCGCGCCACCGAACAGGCTTTCGCCGGCGGCTGGTTCCACACCGGCGACCTGGGCGTGATGACGGCCGACGGCTATGTGCGCATCAAGGACCGCAGCAAGGACATCATCATTTCCGGCGGCGAGAACATCTCCAGCATCGAGGTGGAGGACGCGCTCTACCGCCACCCCGCCGTGGCGGCGGTGGCCGTGGTGGCCATGCCCGATCCCAAATGGGGCGAGACGCCCTGCGCCTTCGTCGAGCTAAAGCCAGGCTGCAGCGCCACCGAAGAAGAAATCATCGCGCACTGCAAGCTGCTGTTGCCCGGCTTCAAGGTGCCGCGCGCGGTGCGCTTCGGCGAACTGCCCAAGACCTCCACCGGCAAGATCCAGAAATTCGAACTGCGCGCCGCCGTCGGCGCGACCAAGGCCATCGACGTGGCCGGTTCCGGCAAGAAGACCGGCTGAATCCCACGTCCCCCAATCCCATCCAGGAGCTCCGACGCCATGACGTACCAAGCCCCCGTGAAAGACATGCTGTTCGTGTTGAACCATCTTGCCGGCCTGCCGCAAGTCGCCACGCTGCCGGGTTTCGAGGAAGCCACGCCCGACACCACCCAGGCCGTGCTGGAGGAATCCGCGCGCTACGCCGGCGACGTGCTGGCCCCGCTGAACCATCCCGCCGACCGCGAGCCCAGCGCCTGGCGCGACGGCGCCGTGACCACCTCGCCGGGCTTCAAGGACGCCTTCCGCCTGTACGCCGAAGCCGGCTGGCAAGGCATGACGCATCCCGTCGAATACGGCGGCCAGGGCCTGCCGGGCCTGATCGGCTCGCCCTGCTCCGAAATGCTGAACGCCGCCAACCTGTCGTTCGCGCTGTGCCCGCTGCTGACCAATGGCGCGATCGAGGCGCTGCTGACGGCCGGCTCGGCCGAGCTGAAGGAACGCTACATCGGCCCCATGATCTCCGGGCAATGGACCGGCACCATGAACCTGACCGAGCCGCAGGCGGGCTCCGACCTGGCCATGATCCGCTCGCGCGCGCAGCCCGCGGGCGACGGCACCTACCGGATCTCCGGCACCAAGATCTTCATCACCTACGGCGAACACGATCTGGCCGAGAACATCCTGCACCTGGTGCTGGCGCGCCTGCCCGACGCGCCCGAAGGCGTCAAAGGCATTTCGCTGTTCCTGGTGCCCAAGTTCCTGGTCAATGGGGACGGCACGCTGGGCGCGCGCAACGACGTGCATTGCGTGTCCATCGAACACAAGCTGGGCATCAAGGCCAGCCCCACCAGCACCCTGCAATTCGGCGACGCGGGCGGCGCGCTGGGCTACCTGGTCGGCCAGGAAAACCGCGGCCTGGACGCCATGTTCATCATGATGAACGCCGCCCGCTACGCGGTCGGCGTGCAGGGCGTGGCCATCGCCGACCGCGCCCACCAGCACGCGCTGGCCTATGCTGCCGAACGCGTGCAGAGCCGCCCGGTGGACGGCTCGTCCAAGGACGCGGTGCCCATCATCCAGCACCCCGATGTGCGCCGCATGCTGGGCACGATGCGCGCGCTGACCGAGGCCGGCCGCGCGCTGGCCTACTACACCGCGGGCCACGCCGACCTGGCGCACGCCAGCCCCGACGCCGAAGCCCGCCGGCGCCATCTGGCCGTGCAGGAATACCTGGTGCCCATCGTCAAGGGCTGGTGCACCGAGATGTCCATCGACGTGGCCAGCCTGGGCGTGCAGGTGCACGGCGGCATGGGCTTCATCGAGGAGACCGGCGCGGCGCAGTACTACCGCGACGCGCGCATTCTCACCATTTACGAAGGCACCACGGCGATCCAGGCGAATGACCTGGTGGGCCGCAAGACCCTGCGCGACGGCGGCGCCGTCGCCCGCGCCCTGCTGGCCGAGGTCGGCAAGACCGAAGCCGCGCTGGAAGCCCGCAGCGAGCCCGCCGCCCGCCTGATGCTGACGCCGCTGCGCCAGGCCCGCGCGGCCCTGGCGGACGCGGTCGATTTCGTCCTGGCCAACGCCGCCAAGCGCCCCAACGCGGTGTTCGCCGCGGCAGTTCCCTATCTGCTGCTGGCGGGCACCACCCTGGCCGGCTGGCAGATGGCCCGCGCGCTGCTGGCCAGCCTGGACCTGCGCCAGGAAGACCCGGCCTTCCATGACGCCAAGATCGCCACGGCGCAGTGCTACGCGTTGCATAAGTTGAGCCAGGCTGCGGGGTTGGCGGCGGTGGTGCTCGGGTCGGGGGAGTATGAGGTGCAGCCGTAGCTATCTATGGTGTGCTGCGGGTCCTTGCGTGGGGTTCGTTCCGTCAGAGGTCTCGCTGGTCCGTAGTTTCTTGGTCGCGTTCCAGTGCTTCGTAGGCCGCCCGTCGGCGCGGGCGGCTGAGTGGCGGGCGCCCACGATTGCGGTCCGGAGCCTTCGCTCCGGACTTCCCCCTTGTCATCCTCGTCCAGGCCTACGGCCTTCCCTTCGGATTCCCTCGGGCGCATCGAGGTTGCCCGCCACTCAGCCGCCCGCGCCGACGGGCTACTTAAGTCTTGGCCTGATGCGCTGCTGGAGCCGTGGTCGGGGACGAGTCTTGGGCTGCCCGTAATTCTCGGCCGCGCGGGCGGCCGACAATTACATACGTGATTTCTTTGATTTCTATTGCGTTCGCTTGCGCGAATGCGGTGAGTGGTTTGCTAATGATGCCCGGCTCATCGGGGGTGGGCGGTGATGGGTGGCGCGCAGCGTCATCGCGTGACGCAAGACACTGCGTAAGCCCCAAAAGGCCGCCCGCGCGGCCGGCCTGGGGCGGGCCCCGCAAGACTCTCCGCCCCCCTCGTTCGTGGCCAGAACGCCAAGCACACCTCCCGTCCCAGCGCCCGTGAAGTTTCAACCGACGGAGCCTGTCGCGTCGGGGGCTCGCGATGCGCGGGGCGTCGATAAGCCCGAGGGAATCCGAAGGCAGTCGCCGGAGGCGACAACGAGGATGACGCAGGGGAAGTCCGGAGCGAAGGCTCCGGACCGCAATCGTTGCCCCGCGCATCGCGAGCCCCCGACGCGACAGACGTCTCAAGAACCAAGCAACAGCCAGATCAAGAACCAACCAACAAACGCTCCCCCCTCGGCACCGTCACCACCCAAAACACCAACGCAACAACACTAATCCCCGCCCCCAACAAGCAAACCCCCACCCACCCCGCCACCCCATAAACCACAGTAGAAGCAATCGACCCCACCCCACTCCCCACCGCATAAAACATCATGTACCCCCCCACCAGCCGGCTATGCGCCCGCGGATTCACGCTGAAGATCATCGTCTGATTGGTCACATGCAGCGCCTGCAAGGCAATGTCCAGGATCAGCACGCCCAAGGCCAGCAGCCACAGGCTGTGTTCCAGGAACGCAATAGGCACCCAGGCCAGGCATAGCAGCGCCAGCCCCACCGCGGTGGTGCGCTCGCCCTGCCCGCTGTCGGCCAGGCGTCCGGCGCGCGCCGCCATCAGCACCCCGGCGACGCCCACCAATCCGAAAGCGCCCACCGCGCTATGCGTAAGGGAGTAAGGCGGCGCGCTCAGGGGTAGCACCAGCGCGGTCCAGAAAGCGCTGAAGGCGGCGAACATCAGCAGCGCGATCATGCCGCGCACGCGCAGCACGCGCTCGGTGGCCAGCAGGCCGTAAAGCGAGCGCAGCAGGGCCCAATAGCCCAGGTTCACGGAAGGCAGCCGGCGTTGCGGCAAGCGCCGCACCAGCACCACGGCCAATACGGCCGACAGCGCCGCCGACACCACGTAGACCGCGCGCCAGCCCCACAGGTCCGCCACTGCCCCCGCCAAGGTGCGCGCCAGCAGCAGGCCGATCACCACCCCGCCCTGCGCCGCGCCGACCACGCGGCCGCGTTCGCCAGGCGCGGCCAGCGCCGCGGACAGGGCCAGCAGGCCTTGCGTCATCGCCGTCCCCAGCAGGCCCAGGGCCACCATGCCCAGCAGCAGCCAGGGCGTGCCAGCCGACAACGCGACCGCGGCCAACGCCAGCACCAGCAGCGCCAGTTGCCCCAGCATCAGGCGCCGCCGGTCCAGCAGGTCGCCCAGCGGCACCACGAACAGCAGCGCCAGCGCGCAGCCCAGTTGCGTCGCGGTGACCACGATGCCCACCGCGCTTTCGGCGATGCCGAATTCGCGGCCGATGGCATCGAGCAGTGGCTGAGCGTAATACACGTTGGCCACGCTCAGGCCACAGGCCACCGCCAGCAGCATCACTAGCGATCCAGGCATCGGCCCCTGGGATCCGGGGTTGGCAGGTTCTGTTCGGGCTGACATGCTTTGCTCCATTTTAGTTTCGTTATAAAACCAGAATAGTAGTTTTCAAGGTTTTATAATGCAACCGAAAATTTGAAAGCCCGGTCTCCCTCATCCGCAAGGAAACGACATGGTCAAACGCACGAGTCTCGAAGGCGCCGCCTGCCCGGTGGCACGTTCCCTGGACGCCATCGGCGACTGGTGGTCGCTGTTGATCGTGCGCGACGCTTTCGATGGCTTGCGGCGTTTTGGCGAACTGCAGAAAAGCCTGGGCGTGGCCAAGAACATCCTCAGCGACCGGCTGCGCACGCTGGTGGCGCACGGCATCCTGGCGGTGGCGCCGGCCTCGGACGGCAGCGCCTACCAGGAATACGTGCTGACGGACAAGGGCCGCGCCTTGTTTCCTGTGATCGTCGGCCTGCGCCAATGGGGCGAGGACCACTACTACGGTCCCGCCGAGCCGCATTCGACGCTGATCGACCGCAAGCGCGGCCAGCCGGTGCGCAAGTTGGAAATCCGGGCTCAGGACGGCCGCCTGCTCGGCCCGGACGACGCGGTCGTGCAAAAGACCGCCACGGCCAATTAGGCCTGGCTCCCGCTATGACGCCGCTGCCGCCCGCGGCCACTGCCCGGTGGCCAGCGCCGTTGGCGAGTAACTGTCGAAGCGCCAGCGCAAGGCCAGCGCGCCGGGCCGCCAGACCACCCGCCTCGCATGCACGCGCCACAGGCGTTCCGCACCGTCGAACAGCGCGGTCTCCGGGCTGTCCAGGATCACTTCGGCGGCCCCGGTCAGCTGCAGCACGTCGCCGCGTTCGAAGTCGATGAACACCAGGCCGGCGCGCGGGTTCAGCACCATGTTGCCCAAGGTGTTGAAGAAGCGATTGCCGGAGAAATCGGGAATGGTCAGCACGTCGCCATCCACCCGGACGAATCCCGGCTTGCCGCCCCGATGCGAGACATCGACCTTGCGGCCGCCCTCGTCCGCGTAGGTGGAGACGAAGAACGTGTCGGCGCGGGCGATCAGCGCGCGCGCGGCCTCGTCCAGCCCGGCGCGCTCCCGTGGCGCGCCCGGGAAACGCAGCGCGGGCGAACGCGAGAAATGGAACTCGCGCGCCTGGATGTACTGCGGACAGTTGCCAAAGGACTGCGTCACGTCCACCTCGAACCGCTTGCCGTCCCAGGCCAAGATGCGGCCGTTGGCGCGGTTGCGGCGGCGCGTGTGCAGTTCGATTCCCAGCAGGCCCACCTGGCGGTCCGGGCCCAGGCCAGCCAGCAGCGGATCATCGGCGTCCGGCACGGCCGCCACCCGCAAGCTGCGCGGATCGGGCGAGGACACGAAACCCGGCAGGCCTTCCAGCACGCCCGCCCAGGGATCGCCCTGCCCGTCCACCGCCCCCGCCACCAGAAAAGGCAGCTGCTCGAAAAAAATGCGGTGCTGGTCCGGCATGTAGTCGCGGATGACTTTGCGCCCGGCCACTTCCATGCGCTCGGCGACGCCCAAGTGGCGTTGCAGCAGGCGCTCGCCTGCATGCCAGGGCGCGGCAAGAGGTTCTGCGGATTCCATGACGTGCTCCTTGCCCTGTGCTCAGGCGGCCAGCAGGCCCACGCGCGACGAGACCATGGGCACGAACCGCGGCAGGCGCTCGATCCGGGCCAGCCAGGCGCGCACGTGCGGATAGGCCTCAAGCGCCACATTGCCTTCCGGCGCATGGGCCACATAGGTGTAGCAGGCCACGTCCGCGATCGTGGGCTCCGCGCCCGCCAGGAAATCGCGCCCGGCCAGCTCGCCGTCCATGACCTGCAACAGGGCGTGCGCGCGGGTCAAGGTGGCGTCGACGTCATAGGGCGCGCCGAACAGCGTGATCAGGCGCGCCGCGGCCGGTCCTATCGTCAGCGGGCCGGACGCCGCCGACAGCCAGCGCTGCACCGCCGCCGCGCCCACGGGATCCTCCGGCAGCCAGGCCTGGCCGCCGTAGCGCTTGGCCAGATAGACCAGGATCGCGGTCGAATCCGCGATCACCACGCCATCGTCGTCGATCACCGGCACCTGGCCGAAAGCGTTCAGCGCCAGGAACGGCGCGCGCTTGTGCTCCCCGCCGCGCAGGTCCACATCCACCTTGCGGTGCGGCACGTCCAGCAGGGACAGCATCAGGGCAACGCGATGGGCGTGGCCGGACAAGGGAAAACTGTAGAAGGTCAGCGCGGGGGTCTGGGCGGTTTGCATGGTTGGGCTCCAAGTCGGATACAAGCTCCATCTTGGGCCGATGCCAGCCGCGCGTGAACGGCCAGCGCCCGCAAGACACTATTACGCTGCGTGAAAGAAAGACGACGGGTGGCCCTGCCCCAGCCGATGCGCTGCGGCGCGCGTATCCGCGGAACCGGAATCTATGCCGGCAGCGCCGCCAGATCGCGGCGCAGGGACTCGACGCAGAATTCGACGAAGCTGCGCACCTTGGCCGAGCTTTTGCGGCCTTCCGGATAGACCAGGTGCACGGGCAGCGGCGGCAATTCGAAGTCGCGCAACACCACTTGCAGGGCGCCGCTGGCCAGATGCCGCGCCACCTGATAGGACACCACCTGCGTCAGGCCCCAGCCCTCGCAGGCCGCCAGCACCGCGGCCTGGAAGGACGTGACGGTCAGCTGCGATTCGATGCGCAGGCTGCGCGGCTGGCCATCCTGCTGGAAGCGCCAGTGTGGCGTCCGGCCCTCCATGGCCGCGGTGACGGTGCAATAGCGCGGCAAGGAATCGAGGTCCTGGGGCACGCCATGCTCGCGCAGAAAGGCCGGCGCGGCGCAGACCACGCGGCGCACCTGCCCCACCGGCACCGCCGTCAGCGTGGAGTCCGGCAAGGCGCCGATGCGCACCGCCACGTCCACGCGCTCGTCCAGCAGATTCACCACGCGGTCCACCAGCAGCGTGCGCACCGAGACCTCGCGGTGCGCGCGCAGATAGGCCAGCACGGCGGGCATCACATGCAGTTCGCCGAAGAACGCCGGCGCGGTGATGCTGAGCGCGCCGCGCGGCGCGGCCATGACGCCCGCGGCGGCATCGTCGGCCTGCTCCACCTCTTCAAGGATGCGGCGGCAGTCCTCGGCATAGCGCTGGCCGGCCTCGGTCAGGCGCAGGCTGCGCGTGGTGCGGACCAGCAGCAAGGCGCCCAGCCGCCGCTCCAGCGCCGACACGCTGCGCGTGACGGTGGGCGCGGACATTTCCAGGCGGCGCGCCGCCGCGGCGAAACTCTGCGCCTCGGCCACCGCCAGGAACACGGTCATTTCATGGAATCGATTCACGCCTGCGGGTCTCCGCGCTGATTTTCGGGCAAAGAGTAGAAGCGCGCGGCCAGCCGCGTCAATCCCGTTGCCCGGGGCCGCGGGCCAAACACCCGCCACTTCATGCCTGGGCCCCGAATTCCTTGCGCAGCCAGCCCAGGAACGCCCGCAGCGGCGGATGCCGCTCACGTCCCGGCGCACACAGCGCGGTATAGGCCGCCCCCGCCACTCTCACCTCGGGCCGGTACGCCACCAGCGTGCCCGCAGCCACGCTGTCCGACACCATGACGGAACTGGCCAGCACCAGGCCTTGCCCGGCGATGGCGGCCTGCAGGGCGTAGTGCTCTTCCTCGTAGGCGTGCACCGCTGCCGGCAGGCGCCAGGCCGGCAGCCCGGCCGCCTCGCACCAATCCTGCCAGCCCTGGTCGTACAGCGACGAATCGCGCCAGCGCACGGTCACCAGCGCCGGCGCGCGCTTGCCCTGCCGCGCGACCAGCGCGGGCGCGCCATAAACGCCGAACCATTCCTGCAACGCGCAGGCGGCGTAAAGCCCGGGCCATTGCGCCCGGCTATAGCGGATGGCCAGGTCCATGCTGGCGTCGCGCAGCAGGTCCACGGGTTCGGGACTGGTGTTCAAGTTCAGCTGGTACTGCGGGAACGCCTGGTGAAAACGTCCCAGGCGCGGCACCAGCCACAACGCCGCGAACGAGTGCGTGGTGGTCAGCGTCAATGCGCCGGACGCCGGCGCGGCGCGCAGCGCGTCCAGGGTCTGCGTGACGTCCAGCAAGGCGCCGTGCACGCCGGCGAACAGGCGCGCGCCCTTGTCCGTCAGGCGCACCCCGCGCGGCACGCGCTCGAACAGCGCGAACCCCACATGCCGCTCCAGCGCCTTGACCTGATGGGACACCGCCGTGGCCGTCACGGCCAGCTCGGCCGCGGCCAGCTTGAAGCTGCGCAGCCTGGCGGCCGCCTCGAACGTGCGCAGCGCTGTCACGGGTAGCGTGGCGAACATGGGATCCGGCCCTATTCAGATGAAATCAATTCATCTTACTCAAGGATTCATCATTTGTCGCCGGAATGGCATGGACACTAAATTTTCCGTACTGCATGGAACAAACCATGTCCACACAAGGAATCAAGCATGAATTCAGATCATCCCGAAAAACGCCTGCTGATCCTGGTCGGCAGCCCGCGGCGCGACGGCAATAGCGCGGCGCTGGGCGCGGCCGCGCAGCGCGGGGCCGAGGCGGCGGGCGCCAACGCCACGCTGCTGTTCCTGGACGACTACATCCAGTCGTTCCTGCCCGACCTGCGCCACTCGCCCGTCCCCACCGACCGCTATGCCGAACTGTTCCTGGAACACTTCCTGCCAGCCGATGGCGTCCTGCTCAGCACGCCCATCTACTGGTACGGCATGTCGGCGCAATCCAAGGCTTTCTTCGACCGCTCGTTCAGCCACTACGCCGGCTCGGGCCCGGAGCCGGAACGGGTCAGGCAACGCATGACCGGCAAGCGCCTGGGGCTGGCGGTGGCGTCCGAGGAAACCTACCCAGGCGCGGCGCTGGGCATCGTGCACCAGGTCCAGGAGTACTCCCGCTACACCCATTCGGAGTTCATCGGCCATGTGCACGGCGCCGGCAATCTGCGCGGCGAGATCGCAAACGATCCGCGCCGGCCGCTACAGGCCGCGGAGGAACTGGGCGCGTCGTTCTTCACCAGGAAGTACTCGGACTACCGCGTGGAAACGCCGCGCTCCCGCAATGTCTGGGAACCTGCCGCGCCCGCCTTGCGCAGCACGCCCGGCGTGCTGCCGTAGACCTGCTTGAAGACGCGGGTCAGATGGGCCTGGTCGGCAAAGCCCACCGCCTGCGCGGCGTCCGCCAGCGGCAGGCCATCGCGCAGCAGCACGCGGGCCCGCGCCACCCGCCAGTTGCGCAGCCAGGCCAGCGGCGGCAGGCCGTAGCGCCGCGCGAACTGCTTGACCAGGGTGGTGCGGTGGCGGTCCTGCGCCCGCGCCAGGGTCTCCAGGTCCGGCGCGCACGCCGGATCCGAGGCCATGCGCGCGCGCAGTAGCGCGCATACATCCGGCGTGTCGTCGGCTGCCGCCGGGCGCGCCCGCGCATGCGTCGCCAGCAGTCCGAACAAGGCGGCGGAGATGCGCGCGCGGCGCGCGGCGTCATCGATGGCATCAGGCGTGAGCGCCTCCAGCCACGCCTGGCATAGCGCGGGGTCGCGGATGACCGGACCGGCCAGCGCCGCGCCGTCCGCGTACAGGGCGGACTCGTGGTCGCTGAACCAGGCCGGGTCGATGTAGGCCATGCGGTACGCCAGCGGCGCGTTCGCGGTGCCGCCGGTATGGACCTGCCCGGGCCCGATCACGACCAGTTCGCCCTCGCCCGCGGCCTGCGGCTCGCCATGCACGGTGAACGTGCAGCGCCCCTGCGCGATGGCGCCGATGGACCAGGCGTCATGGAAATGCGGCGCATAGCGGTAGGCGCGCAGGTCCGCGATGAGCACGTCGCCGGGCAAGCCCGCGCCGCAATGCCAGATGTGTTGGGATACCGCCATGTGTGCGCTTGCAGGTCATGGCCAGGACGTACGGAAAGGCCCTAGCCGAAGTAGCTTTCGTCCGATGTCAGCGTGCGCGCCAGCAGCCACGCGTTGCGGGGATTCTCGCCCACGCGGCGGACGGCGTAAGGCCACCAGTCGCCACCGAAGGGCAGATAGACCCTGACGTTATAGCCCAAACGCCGCAACGCCAGCTGCCAGTCGGGACGCACGCCATAGAGCATTTCGAATTCGAAGGCCTCCGGCGGCCAGCCGCGCTCCCGCGCCAGCTCCAGGATGGCGCCCGCCAGGCGGTCGTCATGGGTGCCAAAGACGGGCTGAAATCCGGACTCCAGGGCCTCGCGCGACAGCATGATGGAGGCCGCGTCCAGGTAGGCCTGGTCGATGCGCGCGCGGCCGGCATGATCCAGCGCACGCTCCGGGAACGCGCCCTTGACCAGCCGCAGCGAGGTGCGCTGGCAGATTGCCCAGACCAGGTCCTGCGGCGTGCGGCGCCGCTGCGCCTGCAAGGTCAGGCCCGCCGGCAAGCCGGCTTGCAGCAGCTCGCGGAGCAAGGCGCAGGTGCGGTCGCAGATGGAGGAATCCTCCATGTCCAGCACCATCCAGTCGCGCCCCAGCCCGACCGTCCGGCGCGCCGCCAGGGCGATGCGCCGGGCATTGTCGCGGCCCAGCGCGTCGTCGCGCATATAGCCGATGGCGGTGGGATCGACCGAGACGTGCACGTCCAGCCCGGCATGCTCCAGCGCCCGGCAGGCGCCGAGCGCCTGGGCCACGTTGAGTTCGATGGCCTCTGGGTCGTCCACGTATTCGCCCAGGTAGAACAGGGATGCGCGGATGCCGTGCGCCTCGCGCAGCCTGGCCGCGGTGCGGACCGCCGCGTCCACGTCGGCGCCGCCGACGAAGCGGGCCGCCAACGAAGTGCGGGCCGCCATGGCCCGCATCGCCCGGCCCACGCCCGGGCTGCGCGCCAACGCGATGGCGGTTCTCTGGAACATGCTCATGGCTCTCTCCCTTGCAAAGAGAGCCACTGTGCCGTCGCGGCCGACGCCCGTCTTGAACGCCAGTGAACGCGGCCGGGGCGCCGGCCTCAGTCCAGCGCCAGACCGCGGGCGCGGTTGAACAGCGGGCGCTGTACCGTCTGCGCCAACAGCACGCCGGCCAGCGTCACCGCGCCGCCCAGCAGGTGGTACAGGTGCAGTTGCTCGCGCAGCATGACGAAGGCGGCCAGCGCGGTGAACAGCGGCAGCAGGTTGATGAAGATGCTGCAGCGGTTCGGCCCCAGGCGCTGCACGCCTTCGATCCACAGGAACGACAGCAGCACCGACGAGAAGATGCCCGCGTACAGGATCAGCGGCACCGTCTTCATGTCCAGCGCGGCCTGCGCCGCCGGCACGCGCAGGTACAGCGGCAGCATGTAAAGCAGCGCGAAGATCGATTGCACGAAGGTGGACTGCCAGGCCGGCAGCGGCACCTTCCAGTGACGCAGCAGCACGCCGTACAGCGCATACGACAAGGCGGCCAGCAGCATCAGGCCGTCGCCGACGTGGATGCCCTGCTGGAACACGCTCAGCATGTCGCCCTGGCCCACCAGGTACAGCAGGCCCAGGAACGACAGCGCGCCGCCGGCGGCCATGCCCAGGGTCAGGGGATCGCGCAGGATGACCACGCTGAGCAGCATGCTCAGCAAGGGAATCAGCGCGGTCAGGATGGCCATGTTGGTGGCCGTGGTGGTTTCGGCGGCGCGGTACGACAACGCCTGGAACACCGCCGACGACAAGGCGCCGTACAACGCCAGCTTGGGCCAGTGGCGCAGGATAGTCTTGCGGTTGCGCCAGGCGGGGCCGGCGGTGAACAGGCCCATCAGGAACAGCGCCAGCACCAGCCGGTAAAAGGTGATGGCGGTGGGTGAGATGGCGCTGGCGGCCATCTTGGACACGATGACGTTGCCCGCCCAGAACAGGATGGCGAACAACGGGAACAGGTAGGACATGATTTGCGCTCGGAGGATGAAGGGGCCTCCCGCCGCGCCGCGCCCTTGGGGCGGCGCGGCGGGAGTCTCGCTATCCTATTGAGCCCTTTTCAGTCCGTCTGCCGACGGAAAGACAGGCACTATCGCGAAATGGACATTCCGGCGTCAGGGCCGGAACGGCGCGGGATCCAGCGGCAATTCCAGCCCGCCCATCTGGGCCGTCAGCAGCGCGGCGCTGCCGCAGGCCATGGTGAAGCCCAGCGCGCCCTGCCCGATGTTGAGCCACAGATTGTCGGCGGCATGGCTGCGGCCGATCAGAGGCTTGCCGGTAGGCGTGGCCGGACGCAGGCCGGCCCACGGGATGGCCTGGCGCAGGTCCAGCGCCGGGAAGGCTTCGTGCACCTGGCGCTTGAGCAGCCCGATGCGCGCGGTGTCGATCTCGGCGTCGGCGCTGCCGATGTCAACCATGGCCGCGATCCGCAGCACGCCACCCACGCGGGCATAAACAATGCGCCGCTCGTAATCCGTCACGCTGATGCGCGGCGCCACCGAATCGTCGTCTTCCTCCAGCGGCACGCTCAGGCTGTAGCCCTTCAAGGGATATAGCGGCACGTCATGGCCCAGCGGCTTGAGCAGCGCGCGGGTGCCGATGCCGGTCGCCAGCACGATGGCGTCGGCGCCGATGTCGCCGTCGCGCGTATTCACGGCGACGACGCGGCGGCCTTCGCGCTGCAGGCCCGAGACCGGATTGGACATGGCGCACTGCACATTGGCCATGGTCTGCAGGCGGTCGAACAGCGCCTCGGTGAACTGGCGGCAATCGCCCGCCTCTTCGCTGGGGGTGTAGATGGCGCCCGCCAGGCTGCCGCCCATGCCCGCCAGCGCGGGCTCCAGCGCCAGGGTCTGCGCCGCGTCCAGCACCTGCTGCTCGGCGCCGTGGGAGGCCTGGTATGCCACCAGTTCGCGCGCCTTGTCCAGCAACGCGGGACTACGGTAGGCGATGAGCTTGCCGTTCTTCAGGTGGCCAAAATCCAGGTCTTCCTGTTCCAGCAGCGAGTGCATCACGTCGCGGCTGAGATAGGACAGGCTGGACAGTTCAGCAGTGGAAGCCTTGGCCACCGAGGCCCGGCAGGCCAGCGCGAATTGCAGGCACCAGCGCCATTGGTGCGGATCCAGCCGGGGCCGGAAGCGCAGCGGGGAATCCTCGCGCAGCAGCCAGCCCGGCACGCTGGGCAGCACGCCGGGGCCGGCCAGCGGCGCCACATAGCTATAGCTGAGTTGGCCGCCGTTGGCATAGCTGGACACTTCGGCTGGACGCGCCTGGCTGTCCACCAGCACCACGTCGTGACCCTGGCGCGCCAGGAAATAGGCCGACGTGACGCCCACGACACCGGCGCCGATTACGCAAACCCGCATACTTAGATCCAGAAAGACAGGGAATTCGCACTATTCTGGGACGCGCCCGGGCGGTCCGGCAAATGCCAAACTCCGCAGGATCCATAACAAAACATCATGCCCCGCCTCAGGCGGCGCGGTGCAGCTTGATGATGGCGGCGGCCGTGGGATCGCGCACCAGATCGGCCAGCGTATAGCCGTTGAGCGCCTCGTAGAAGGCCTGCAGGGTCTGCGCCAGCACGCCGGACAGCCGGCACGAGCCGTCCAGCGCACAGGGCGGCTCACGGCAATCGATCAGGGGCCCTTGCTGCTCCAGTTCCCGGATCAGGTCGCCCAGCTTGTAGCTGGCGGCAGGCTTCGACAGGCGCAGGCCGCCCCCTTTGCCCCGCGTGGTGCTGACCCAGCCCTGCTGCGCCATGAAGTGCACCACTTTCACCAGATGATTGCGCGACACGCTGAAGCGGTCGGCGATCTCCGGGATGGTGACGGCGGCGGGCCGGTCGCGGCATTGCGTCAGGTACATCAGCACGCGCAGGCCGAAATCGGTGAATCGGGTCAGTTGCATGGCGGGGACGAAAGGGATGGGCGGCTGGCGGCCCGAGAGCTCAGGCCGCCAGGATACACCGCTCAGGCGGGCGCGCCGCCGCTGCCGAACGCCTCGGCGTGGATGCGCTCGTCCGGCACGCCCAGGCCGGTCAGCGCGGCGCGCTGCGCGCGCATGAAGCCCGCCGGGCCGCACAGGTAGTAATCCGCGTCGGGCACGATGACCTGGTCGCGGATGGCCAGCAGGTCGACCCGGCCGGCATGGTCGTAGTCGCGCCCGGGCTGGTCGGCATGGCCGATCTCCTCGTAGAACACCGCCTTGCGCACGTTCCCGCGTTCAGCGGCGATGCTGTTGACGTGCTCCTTCATGGCATGGACCGAGCTGTTGCGGCAGCCGTGCACGAAGCGGATCTGGCGTTCGTCGTTCAGGCCCACCAGATGGTTCAGGATGGACACCATGGGCGTCAGGCCCACGCCGCCGCTCAGCAACACCACCGGCGCATTGCCTTCCTCGCGCAGATGGAAGTCGCCCTGGGGCGGCGCCACGTCGATCACCCCGCCCTCTTCCAGGCGGTCGTGAAGCGCGTTGGACACGCGGCCGGCCGGCGTATCGGCGCCGCCCGCCTCGCGCTTGACGGAGATGCGCAGGCGGTCCTGGCCCGGCGCGTCGGACAAGCTGTATTGGCGCGGCTGCATCAGGCCCAACTCGGGCACGAACACGCGCACCGACACGTACTGGCCGGGCCGGTAGGCCGGCACCGCGCCGCCGTCGGCCGGCGCCAGGTAGAACGACGTGATCTCGGCGCTTTCGCGCTGCTTGCCGACCACGCGGAACGCGCGCCAGCCCGTCCAGCCGCCCGGCTTGGCGGCCGACTCGGCGTACAGGCGCGCCTCTTCCGCAATCAGCAGATCGGCCAGCTGGCCATAGGCCGCGGCCCAGGCGTCCACCAGCTCGTCGGTGGCGGCCTCACCCAGCACTTCCTTGATGGAAGCCAGCAGATGCTTGCCCACGATCTGGTAATGCTCGGGCCGGATGCCCAGGCTGACGTGCTTGTGCACGATGCGCGTCACGACCGGCATCAGCACCGAGGGATCGTCGATGTGCTCGGCATAGGCCGCCACCGCGCCGGCCAGCGCCTGCTGCTGCTCGCCGCCCGCCTGGTGGCCCTGATTGAAGACATGCTTGAGCTCGGGGTTGTGCTGGAACATGCGGGCATAGAAATGCTTGGTCAGCGCGACGCCATGCGTCTTGAGAACGGGGGCCGTGCCCTTGACCAGGGTGCGGATTTGGGGACTCAACATCTACTGCTCCTTGTGGCGCGACCTGGGGGCCGCGATTAAACATGCATTTATAATACATCTTTAAAGCGGCCCTACAAAACGAGATGGCGCGCGCCTGCGCGCCGCCGGTTTAAACTGCTTGTTTGCCGCAACACCCACCACAAAGGTTTACCGATGAGCACTGCTACGCTCAAGACCCGTCTCTCCGATTCCGTCAAGGACGCGATGCGCGCCAAGGCCGCCGAGCGCCTGGCCACGCTGCGCTTCCTGCTGGCCGCCGTCAAGCAGAAGGAAGTCGACGAACGCCGCGACCTGAGCGACGCCGAGATCACGGCCATCATCGAAAAGCAGGTCAAACAGCGCCGCGAGTCCATCGCCGCGTTTGAACAGGCCGGCCGCACCGAAACCGCCGCACAGGAAAAGGCCGAACTGGTCGTGCTGCAGGAGTTCCTGCCGCAGGCCGCGACGCCCGAGGAAGTCTCGGCCGCCATCGACGCCGCGCTGGCCGAAGTGGCCGCCCAGGGCGTGACCGGCGCGCCCGCCATGGGCAAGGTCATGGCCCTGCTCAAGCAGGCCTTGGCCGGCCGCGCCGACATGACGGCGCTGTCCCAGCAAGTGAAGTCGCGCTTGGCCTGATCTGATTCAGGCCTGATCCGGGCCGGGTCGACTCCTGGCCGGGCCTGTTCTTGACCGGGCCTACCTACGGCCGGACCTGAGTCCAGGCCGCATCCGGCCCCAGCCCGCCCCTGCCGCTTTCCCGGCCGGGGGCCGGCGCAGCCCCCAGCCCTCCCATTCCGCTCAGAATGCTCCCCCGAACAGATCGGGCTGGCGCGTCTGTTCCTGCGGGTCGGCGAAGTTGCTCATCCCCACCCCCGCCAACCGGTACAAGGTCTCCGTCGGCAGGTCCACGCGCTCGCACAACAGGCGGGCGACGGCGGCCAGTTCCGCCGCCGATCCGGGCGGATTCAGGCTGGTCTGGCTGCGGGTCAGGATGCGGAAACGGTCTGTTTTCAGCTTGAGCACGACGGTGCGGCCCAGCGCGCCTTTTTTCAACGCCTGGTCCCACACCTTTTCCGCCATGCGGTCCAGCGCCTCTCCTACCGAGTCCAGGCGGACGTCGCGCGAGAACGTGGTTTCGGACGACACCTGCTGCAAGGGCTGGTCGGTCTGCACCTCGCGCTCGTCGATGCCGCGCGCCAGCTCGTACAGCCGCCGGCCGTAACGGCCGAAGTAGTGCTCCAGCTCCTGGGCGCTGTGCGTGGCCAGGTCGCCCACGGTGTGGATGCCCAGCTGCTCCAGGCGCGCCTGCGTCACCTTGCCCACGCCCGGCACCTTGCGCACCGGCAGGGGCTCAAGAAAGGCCAGCACCTTGGCGGGCCGGACCACGAACAGGCCGTCCGGCTTGTTCCAGTCGGACGCGATCTTGGCCAGGAACTTGTTGGGCGCGACGCCGGCCGACGCCGTCAGCCCGGTTTCCTCGCGGATCTGCTGCCGGATCACCTGCGCGACCTCGGTGGCCGACGGCAAGCCCAGCTTGTTGACGGTGACGTCGAGATAGGCCTCGTCCAGCGACAAGGGCTCGATCATGTCCGTGTGGCGGGCGAAGATCTGCCTGACCTGGCGCGAGACCTCGCGGTAGCGGTTGAAATCCGGCGGAATGTAGATCGCGTGCGGGCACAGGCGTTCGGCCCGGGCCGCGGACATGGCCGAATGGATGCCGAAGCGCCGCGCCTCGTAGGAGGCGGCGCACACCACGGAGCGCGGCCCGGTCCAGGCCACGACTACCGGTTTGCCGCGCAAATCCGGGTTGTCGCGCTGTTCGACGGACGCGTAGAACGCGTCCATGTCCACATGCACGATCTTGCGTAATTCAATCATGGCGGGGAAAGATCATCCTGCGGCCATTCACGGTAAGAAGCCCCGTGGCAAAACCTATATTATGACCGCCGACAACCGACTTTTCATTCCTGCCCGCAACGGTCCATGACTGCCTCCGCTCCCGCCCAAACCGACTACTTCGGCCTGACCATTCCCTTCATGCATTTCATCGGCCTGGTGCCCGAAAGCATCGCGCCGGCCTATGCCCGCACCACCCTGCCCTGGCGCGCCGACCTGACCAACAGCCGCGGCGACGTGCATGGCGGCACGCTGATGAGCGTGCTGGACTTCACGCTCAGCGCCGCCGCCCGCGGCTCGGCCGACGGCCAGGAGGGCATGGCCACCATCGACATGAACACGTCGTTCCTGTCGCCCGGCACGGGCGACCTGGTGATCGAGGCGCGCTGCCTGCGCCGCGGCGCTTCCATCGCCTTCTGCGAGGGCGAAGTCCGGCGCGCCGACGGCGAGCTGGTGGCGCGCGCCACCGCCACGTTCAAGATCATCCGCCGCCGTCCGGGCAGCGACTGATCCGGCCAGGGCGCCAGTCCGGCGCCCGCGCCTCAGTTGGGCAGGTCGCGCGACGGCTTGACCGGCGGACGCGGATCCAGCGGCATGTAGCTGCTGCACGACACCAGGCCGTAATAGACGGCATCCTGCATCGCGCGCATCGCGGCCGCGTCCCAGGTGCCCTTGCCCCACACCACGATGCGCACATCGGTGGATTTGGGTCCGTTCGCCTTCAGATCGACGCGCGTCATTTCGTTGTCGCTATAGGGCGCCAGCACCTGCACCACGCCGGACTGGGCGCTTTCATTCAGGTTGGCCACCACGCGGTAGGCGTTGTCGGTGCTGCGCAGGCAGTAATTGGCCTGCCGGATCGCCGTGTCGTAGGCATCCTTGAAGCTCACCGGGGCCTTGAATTCGCTGTGCGGCGACGAGCTGCCGGACGAAATGCCCAGCGAGCAGCCCGCCAACCCCAGGGCCAGCGCCGAAGCCGCAACCAGTTTGCTGTACATGTGTATCTCCAGATCAATGCCCGCGATTATCCCGCATATCCGTGGCGCGCGATAAGCGCCTGGACGCTCACATGATTCCGATGCGGTATTCCAGGTTCTTGACCAGGGTACGCAGGCGCGGGCCCAGCGTCTCGTAGACGTGCTTTTCATCCAGGTTGTCCGCCGGGATCGTCACGTTGAAAGCCAGCGGCAGGTCATTGGAGCGGTAGCGCATCGGCACGGCGATGCCGCACAGTTCGGCGCGCCAATCCTTGCTGACCACGCAGAAGCCGTGCTCGGCGATGGCGTCGAACGCCGGCTGCAGCGACGGGCCGAAACGCTCCCATTCCTCAGGCAGTTCCTCGGCCAGGCGGCCGCAGATCAGCTCGCGTTCGTCCGGCGTCTGCGCATACAGCAGCGCGCGCCCGGTGGCGGTGCGCAGCAGAGGACGGGCTGAGCCGATGTCCGGGCGCGACGCGTTCGACGCGCCGTCGTGCACCGTTTCCACGTAGACCACCTGCAGCCGGTCGCGGATGGCCATGGATACCGGTCCCTTGGCGTAACGGGCCAGTTCGACCATGTCATGCGCCGCCAGCTGCCGCAGCGTCAGGTGCACCAGCAGGGGGTAGCCCAGCGTCAGCACGGCCGGCCCCAGCGAGTACTTGCCGGTGCGTTCGTCGCGCCGCAGATAACCCAGCCCCACCAGCGTAAACGTCAGCCGCGACACCGTCGGGCGCGTCAGGCCGAGCATTTCGGAGATTTCCTTGTTGCCCAGCTGCGGTTCGGCGGCGGAAAAACACTTGAGCACGTCCAGCCCGTTGGAAAGCGTGGAGGCGAATCGCGGGTGCGCTTCCAGCGAGGCGCGGGATTCGAGTTCGTAGTGAAGCGGCGTTTTTGAGTGCATGGCGGCCTAAGGATTCGGAGCATTGACAGTATATCGCCGCCCGAAATACAAACATTCCGTTCACTATAAACATATGAATTCCATTTATTGAAATTAAAAGAACCTCCCATGACGAATCAACGCTTTTCGCGCCAGCCTCTCGGCGCCCGCCTTTTCAGCTTCGCGGTCGTGGCCGACACGCATGTCAATGAATCCGAAGACAGCTGCGCCTCGCCCTTCGCCACCAACGCCCGCGCCAACGCCCGGGCGCGCCACGTCTTCGCCGACATCGCCCGGCTCGATCCGGCCCCCGCCTTCGCCATCCACCTGGGCGACATCGTCCACCCGGTGCCGAGCATGCCGTCGTTCGACGAGGCCGCCGACCGCTTCAAGGCCATCGCCGGCCAGATCGACATGCCGTTGCATCTGGTGCCCGGCAACCATGACGTCGGCGACAAGCGCATCGACTGGATGCCGGCGGACATCGTCTGCGACGACTACCTGGACAAGTACCGCCAGGTATTCGGCCCGGACTATTACGCGGTGGACCATGGCGGCGCCCGCTTCCTGTTCCTGAACTCGCTGCTGTTCAATTCGGGCCTGGCAGCCGATGCCGCGCAACGCGCCTGGATCGACGAACAGCTGGCCGGCGCCCCCGGCCGCGTGTTCGTGTCGCTGCACTACCCGCCCTATCTGCATGACGCCGGGGAACGCGGCTCCTACGACAACATCGACGAACCCGGCCGCGGCTGGCTGCTGTCGCGCCTGGCCGATCCCCGCGTGGAGGCCGTGTTCGCCGGCCACGTCCACAACTTCTGGTACGACGTCATCGGCCAGGCGGAGATCTACATGCTGCCGTCGACCGCGTTCCTGCGGCACGACTTTTCCGAGTTCTACCGCGTGCCGCCGGCCGACGAGTTCGGCCGCGGCGACGTCGAGAAATTCGGCTACTTCATCGTCGACGTCCATGAACAGGGACACGTGGCCAAGCTGATCCGCACGCACGGCGCCATGCGCCGCGAAGCCGAAAGCGGCGAGCCGGCGGCGCGCACGCTGCCCACCGTCCACACCAAGACCTCCGCCTGCGACGGGATCGCGGTGGAAATGCGCCACCCCTGGGCCGAGATCGTCGAGATCCCCTGCACCGGCGGCGTGCAGGAGTTCGGCCGCAAGCTCGCGCGCAACGACTACCCGCTGATGTCCATGTGGGAGATGGGGCTGCGCACCCTCAAGATCCCGGTCCAGGACCTGCGCGACGAGCAGACGCTGCGCCGCGCCCGCCTGATGTCGGACGTCGGCCATCGTTTCGTGCTGACCTCGCTGGGCCTGCCCGGTGCGCAGATGCTGGCGCAGGCGCGCCAACATGGCGTGAACATCGCCGCCATCGAGATCAACCTGAATGCGCAGGCCCTGCAGGAAGCGGGCGCGGCGCTGCGGGGCCTGCGCGAACACACGGACGCCCGGCTCATCTATTGCAAGATCCGCACCGGCGACGACGACGCCCATTACGACGGCAAGCACTACAGCCACTTCGTCAACACCGGGCTGCGCGCCGCCGAACTGGAGACGGCGCAATCCGCCTTGCTGCCGCACTTCGCGCAGAAAAACCTGGACGGCATCACGGTGCGCCTGGACTGGGGCGCGGACCTCGTCGCCACGCACCAGCTGCTGGCCATGCGGGCGCGGGATTGGGGCGTGAGCGTGAACGTGGGCGTGAAGCTGGCCGACCGCCTGGCCGCGGCGAACAGCGACGACACCGCGATCGCTGCGCTGGTCGCCGAAGCCTGCCTGGCGGCCCGGACCACCAACGCGGTCAGCTATTCCTTCGACACCTACATGGACGTGGACCGCGGCTACTTCCCGCGCAACGGTCTGATCGACCGCCGTTACGACCCGCGGCCGGCGGGGCTGGCGCTGGCGGCGCTGAACGCGCTGTTCGAAGGCCGCGAGACGGGCTCCGGATCGATCGAGCGCATCGCAGGCGAAGCCGGCGCGCGCCTGAGCCGCTACCAGTCTGGCGGCCAGACCTACGAACTCGCCTACGGACCCGCCGCGGCGCTGCGGCGCCAGGTCGAGGCCGGCGCCTTCAAACGGGTCATTGATTTGCCCGCCCAGCGCGTCCTGGAGGGACGCGACGGCTGGACGGACTACGCCCGCCAGCATCTGCCCGAACAGGCGCTGCTGCTCATCCACCGCGGCTGACCCCAGCCACTGCACAGGAGTCCTCCATGCTTCGATACGCCATGAAACTCGCGGGCCTGCTGGCCGCCGCCTGCCTGCCCTTCCACGCCCAGGCGCAGACCTATCCCGACAAGCCCGTGCGCCTCATCGTCGCCTATACGCCGGGCGGCGCCACCGACGTCATCGCGCGCATCCTGGCGGCCAAGCTGACGGCCAATTGGGGGCAGCAGGTCATCGTGGAGAACAAGTCCGGGGCCGGCGGCATGATAGGCGCCGAGCAGGTCGTCAACGCCAAGCCCGACGGCTACACCCTGCTGCTGGCCTATACGCCGGAGGTCTCCATCAACAAGCTGGTCTACAAGCAGATGCGCTACGACCCCTTGAAGGACCTGCAGCCCATTGCCCTGGTCGCCGACGCGCCGCTGGTGCTGGTCAGCGGCCCCAAGCTGCCCGCCACCACCTATGCCGACCTCAAGCGCCTGGGCGCGCAGGCCCCGCTGGTCTACGGCTCGCCTGGCACGGGCGGCCAGCAGCACCTGGCGGGCGAACTGCTGCGCGTGCGCTCCGGCATGAACCTGACGCACGTGCCCTATCGCGGCACGGGCCTGGCCGTGGCCGACCTGGTGGGCGGACAGATCGACATCTTCTTCGCCACCGCGCCGGCCATCATCGGCCAGATCGGCGCCGGCAAGCTGCACCCGCTGTTCATCGCCGGGCCGCGGCGTCAGGACATCCTGCCATCGACGCCGACGGCGCAGGAGGTGGGACTGGACGACTTCGACATTTCCAACTGGTTCGGCCTGTTCGGCCCCGCCGGCATGCCGCCCGCGCTGGTGGACCGCATTTCCAGGGACACGGCCCAGGCGCTGCAAAGCGCCGAAGTGAAAGACAAGCTGCAGGGCCAGGGCCTGGCCGTCGCCTACAAGCCGCCGCAGGAATTCAAGGCCTACATCGGCGCGGAAATGGCCAAGTACGCCGCCATCGTCAAAGCCACCGGACTGGAGCCCCAGTAGGCGCGGCGCGGGCGGTTCGACACCGCCAGCGCCGCTATGGCATTATCGACGGACCACCTGGCGGCCCGCCCCAAGCGGCGGCCGCGGCAACCTCGGAGGTCCTCCCTTGTTCTCATTCCTCACGCGCACCGTCCTGGCCGCCGGCATCGTCGGCGCATCGCTAGGCGCCAGCGCCGCGCAACCGCCGCGCGCCTACCCCCTCAAGGATTTCTTCCGCAACCCCGAACGGGGCTTTTTCCGCCTGGCCGACGACGGCCAGACCCTGGGTTTCATGCAGCCCACCAGCGTGGACGGCAAGCCGGCCCGCATGAACATCTATGTGCAGCCGCTGCAAGGCAGCACGCCGGTGGGCGCGCCGCGCCAGCTGACCAGCGAGAGCGCCCGCGACATCAGCAACTTCTTCTGGAAGGGCGCCGACGTGGTGCTCTATCAGAAAGACTTCGGCGGCGACGAGAACTTCCACGTGCTGGCCGTGAACGCCAAGACCGGCAAGATCACCGACCTGACGCCCTATGAAGGCGTGCGCGCCGGCATCGAGGACGACCTGGAAGACGATCCCGACCACGTTCTCATCAGCCACAACCAGCGCAACCCCGAGGTCTTCGACGTCTACCGCGTCAACGTCCATACGGGCGACGCGGTGCTGGTGGCGCAGAACCCGGGCAATATCGTCGGCTGGCAGACCGACCACGCCGGCAAGGTGCGCGCCGCCGTCGCCAGCGACGGCCTGAACACCACCCTGCTCTACCGCGACGACGAATCGTCCGAGTTCCGCCCGCTGGTCACCACCGACTACCGCACCAGCGTGAGCCCGGCGTTCTTCACCTTCGACGACAAGAAGTTCTACGCCCTGTCCAACCGCGGACGCGACAAGCTGTCGCTGGTGGTCATCGACCCCGCCAAGCCCGAGGCCGAGGAAGAGATCTTCACTCCCGACACGGTCGACCTGGACTCGGCGGGATATTCGCGCAAGCGCCGCGTGCTGACGGTGGCCGCCTACCAGACCGACAGGCCGCAGTACAAGTTCTTCGACGCGCAGACCGAGACCCTCTTCAAGAAGCTGTCGGCCAAGCTCGCCGGCTACGACTTCGCCATCCAGGGCTCCAACCGCAATGAAGACAAGTTCATCGTCGCCGCCTACAACGACCGCACGCCGGGCTCGCGCTACATCTACGACGCCACTGCCGACACGCTGAGCAAGCTGGCCGACATCAACCCGGCCATTCCCGAAGCCGACATGTCGCGCGTGCAGCCCATCAGCTACCAGACGCGCGACGGCCTGACCGTGCATGGCTACCTGACGCTGCCCGCCGGCCGCGATCCCAAGAACCTGCCTTGCATTGTCAATCCGCACGGCGGCCCCTGGGCGCGCGACGGCTGGGGCTACAACCCCGAGGTGCAGTTCCTGGCCAACCGCGGCTACTGCGTGCTGCAGATGAACTTCCGCGGCTCCACCGGCTACGGCCGCGCCTTCTGGGAAGCCAGCTTCGGCCAGTGGGGCCTGAAGATGCAGGACGACATCACCGACGGCGTCCAGTGGCTGATCGGCCAGGGCATCGCCGACCCCAAGCGCATCGGCATCTACGGCGCCAGCTACGGCGGCTATGCCACGCTGGCCGGCGTGACGTTCACGCCCGACCTCTACGCGGCCGCGGTGGACTACGTGGGGGTGTCCAACCTGTTCACCTTCATGAAGTCGATTCCGCCCTACTGGAAGCCCATGCTGGACAAGATGCAGGACATGGTCGGCGACCCCGTGCGCGACCGCGAACGCCTGGCCGCGACCTCGCCCGCGCTGCATGCGGACAAGATCAAGACGCCGCTGTTCGTGGCCCAGGGCGCCAAGGATCCGCGCGTCAACAAGGACGAGAGCGACCAGATGGTCAAGGCGCTGCGCGCGCGCGGCGTCGAGGTCGAATACATGGTCAAGGACAACGAGGGCCACGGCTTCCACAACGACGAGAACAAGTTCGAGTTCTACGAAGCCATGGAGAAGTTCCTGAAGGAACACCTCAAGCCCTAGCCTTCTCCTCCGCCAGCACCGGGCCGCGCTCCTGCGCGCGGCCCGCGGCGCGCCCGATCCAGGCCATCTCCACGCGGTCGCGCCCGTGTTCCTTGGCGCGGTACAGGGCATCGTCGGCGCGGGCCAGGATGCCGTCCGCGCTGTCTCCCGACTGATACGACGCCAGGCCGCCGCTGGTGGTCATCCGCACTTCACGGCCCTGCAGGTGGAACGGCGTATCGCGCAGGGCATCGCAGACGCGCTGCGCCTGCACCAGCGCGCGGGCCGGATCGCAGTCGTACATCAGCAGCACGAACTCCTCGCCGCCCAGCCGGCCGAAGCGGTCGCTGGCCCTCACCGCCCGTTGCACCACGTCGGAGAAATGGCGCAACGCGGCGTCGCCCGCGGCATGGCCATAGCGGTCGTTGATGGACTTGAAATGGTCGATGTCCAGCACCAGCACCGCCAGCTTGCCGCCGGCACGCTTGCAGCGCTGCAGCTCGCGCTCGAGTTCGTCCAGGATGCTGCGGCGCGAATAGGCGCGCGTCAGACCGTCGAAGGTCAGAGCGGCCTCCATCCGTTCGGAGAGGCTGGTCTGGATCAGCAGCAGCAGCGCCAGGAACAGCCCCGGCACGGTCACGGTCCCACAGACGATGAAGAACAGTCCCCACGGGGTCGGATCCAACAGCGACGAAGGCGCCTGCCCGCCCGCGGTGTAGACGATCAGACGCAGGGCGTGCAGCGCGGCCAGGCCGAAGCTTGCCAGCATCAGGTACAGCATCACGCCGCGCGTCTGGATCCGCTTGCGCTCGCGGTGGAACACCAGGCCCGTCGCCACCATGGCCGCGACGGTATAGGCGGAAAACAGCAGCATCCGCCCCAGCAGGTCGTCCGTCACGTACAGCATCAGCGCGAACGCGGCGATGCAGAGCGCGCCGAAGGCCGCCGTGCGCCGCGCCAGCGGGCGCAGGCCAAAGAATTGCCGCACGCCGATATAGACCAGGCTGACCGCGCAGACCCAGGCGGCGTTGGACACCATCACGTAGACGCCGGGCGGTAGCGCCTGCGCGGCCGCATAGGACAGCAGCGACAACACGGCCAGCGCGTTGCCCGCGGTGAACGCCCGGATGCCGCCCACGTCGCGGGCGCGGAATGGCGCCAGCAATGGCAGCGCCAGAGCCGTCGCCAGACCCCACATCAGAAAGAAAAGAGAAGTCGTCATGGTATTTCGGCTCGCGCCCCGCAGGCGCCGTGCCGTCGCTTGTCATTGCCGTTGCACTGGGTTCACACGCCCGGAGGCGTTACATCTCAGCATTCCTGACGTTTTTTGTTACTCGTCAGGCGACAGACCCGCATAGCTAGCGCCCGTCCATCGCCGCACGCCGTTTCGCCCTGAACCTTTACTGCCCGCGCCAAGACGATTGCGCGGCAAGCGACGAAGAATACGCCAAGGCTGGCCTTTCGCCACACCCCTTTGCACTAATTGACAGTTAACTGATAGTTAACACACTTATAATTGCGACCGTTGACGACGCCGTAAGAGCGCCGCAATCACGCCCCACGGGCGTGGCGCGTACTAGCCATGCACTCCCATAGCGCGAGTGCGAAGGTCCCCGCAGCGGGCGCCGCGCAGTCCTAACCAAATGTTCCTTCCCCTGTCGCCGACGCCTTTGCGTCGCGCGTCCCGCTTCGGCTCGCCTCGAGAAAAGGCGCGTCTGCTGGCGGCCGGAGCAGGAACGCCCCCGAGTCGCAACTGCGGAAGTCATACAGATGCAAAACAGAGGATCGACGCCCCCGGGCGTCATTGGAACAAGACTGAGCCTGCTGGCGGCCTGTGCCGTCCTGGCTCCCGCCCTGGCCCTGGCCGGCCCCGGCGACGACTACGACGCCCTGATCCAGCGAGCGCGCGCGGGCGACTATGAGCCCGCGCTGGCCATGCTGCGTCAGAAGGGAGCCGCCGGCGGCAACCGCGCCGTCTACGACCACATCATCATTGCCGGTTGGGCGGGCAAGCCCGACGAGGCCGTCGCCGCCTACGAGCAGCTGCCTCGCGGCGCGGCGCTGCCGGCCGACATCCAGCTGTCCGTGGCGCGCGCTTACCGCGACCTGCAGCGCTGGCCCGAGGCCCTGGCCGCCTACCAGGCCAGGGCGCGCCGCTATCCGGCGCAATCCGCCTTCCGCGCCGGCGAGATCATGACGCTGGCCGATGCCGGCCGCTATCCGCAGGCCCGCGAGGCGGCCGCGCAGTGGCTCAAGCGGCAGCCGCGCGATGTCGACGCCCTGCTGGCCCTGAGCTACGTCCATGCGCGCCAGGGCGAGCCCTACGAAGCGCTGCATCAGGCCGACCTGGCCCTGGCCGCTGCGCCCGACACGGCCTACGTGATGCGCGAATACATCTACGCGCTGCAACGCGCGCGCATGGCCGACGTGGCGCTGGAGCTGGCGCGGCGTCACCAGGACCTGTTCAGCGCCGGCCAGATGCGAGGCTTCGAGGCCGACGCGCTGGCCCAGCAGGTGCGGCTGGCGGCCATGCCCACGCGTTCGGAGGCCGAGCGATTCGTGCTGGCCGACCGCGCGCTCGCCCGCTACGACGAGCTGATCCCCGCCTGGCAACAGCAGGAAGATGCCCGCGCCGACGCGCTGCGCGCTCGCATCGACCGCCTGCACGCCCTGCACGCGCGGGTGCGCATGGCTGACCTGGTGCGCGAATACGAAGCCCTGCAGGCCGAAGGCGTGACGGTGCCGCGCTATGCGCTGAACGACGTGGCCTCGGCCTATCTGTACATGCGCCAGCCCGAGCGCGCCCGCGACATCTATCGCCAGGTCGCGGCCAACGATGCGCTGCGCGGCGACGATGCCGACCAGCGCCTGGCGACCGAAACCGGCCTGTACTACTCCCTGGCGGAAGGCGAGCAGTTCAACGAGACCGGCGCCGTCACCGACGAGGTCCAGGCAGGCTACGCCCCCTGGCTCTACTACAAGGGTCAGGCCGTGCGCATGCCCAACGACCTGCACCTGGAAAGCCGCCAGACCCTGGCCGCCGCCAGCCTGCAGGCGAACGACACCGTCGTCGCCCAGCAGCGCCTGGAGGAAATGGTGGCCAACGCGCCCAACAACTCGGGCCTGCGCAGCGACCTGGCGACCGTCTACCGCGCCCGCTCCCAGCCCCGCGCCTCCGAAACCGAGCTGAAGATGGCCGAAACGCTGGCCCCGCGCAGCTTGGGCGTGGAGAACGGCCAGGGCTTCACCGCCCTGGACCTGCAGGAGTGGCGCCAGGCCGAGGCGCTGTCGCAGGACACCCTGGCGCGCTCGCCCGAGAACCTGACCACCCGTCGCCTGGCGCGCGAATGGGAAGTGCACAACAAGGCCGAGCTGCGCATCAACGGCTACCGCGGACTGGCTTCCGACAGCCCGGTCAACGGCAGCGGCGACTTCGGCATCGACGCGGTGCTCTACTCCGCGCCACTGGACTACAACTGGCGGGTCTTCGGCGGCGGCGGCTACGCCTCCGGCGATTTCCAGGAAGGCCGGGGCAACTACCGCTGGGTGCGCACGGGCGTGGAATGGCGCGGCCGCGACCTCACCGTCGAGGGCGAAGTCTCCACCCACGACTATGGCCACGGCGTGAAGCCCGGCGCCCGTCTGTCAGCCGCCTACGACCTGGACGACCACTGGCAGGTGGGCGGCTCGGGCGAAATCATGTCGCGCGAAACCCCGCTGCGCGCCCTGGCCAGCGGCATCTACTCCAACAGCATGTCGGCCTACGTGCGCTGGCGCGCCGACGAGCGGCGCGAATGGACGCTGTCGTTGTCGCCCTCGCATTTCAGCGACGGCAACAACCGCTGGGAGCTGGGCCTGGCCGGACGCGAGCGCGTCTATACCGCGCCGCATCTGCTGGCCGACCTGCAGTTCGAAGCGTCGACACAGCGCAACAGCCACGACAGCAACGTGCCCTACTTCAATCCGCGCTCGGACCTGATGCTGCTGCCCGGCGTGCGCCTGACGCACACCCTGTACCGCCGCTACGAAACCGCCTGGGAGCAGATCGGCACCCTGGGCGCGGGCACGTACAGCCAGCAGGGCTATGGCACCGGCGGCGTCATCGCCCTGGGCTACGGCCAGCGCTACCGCGCCAACGACGTCCTGGACATGGGCGCCATGATCACCGGCACCAGCCGCCCGTACGACGGCGAACGCGAGCGCGAACTGCGCATCGTGTTCGACCTGACCTACCGCTTCTGACCCCGGCACCGAGTAACCGTCATGATGCTTAAAACTCATACCCGCTTGATTCTTGCCGGCCTGCTGCTGCTTGCGATCCTGGCGCTGACCGCCTGCGCCAAGGACATCCCGGTCTATGTGCCGCCGCAGCAACGCCCCGTCGCTCCCGCCGAGCAACCCTGGGTTCCCGGCAATTTCCTGGCCCTGGCCTACCACGACGTGGAAGACGAGGACCCCGACCAGGGCTTTCTCAGCGTGCGCACCGACCGCTTGGCCGAACAGCTGGCCTGGCTGCGCGCCAACGGCTACCAGGCCGTGACCGTGGACCAGATCCTGGCCGCGCGCCAGGGCGGCAAGCCGCTGCCCGAACGCGCCGTGCTGCTGTCCTTCGACGACGGCTACCGCAGCTTCTACACCCGCGTGCTGCCGATCCTCAAAGCCTATCAATGGCCCGCGCTGCTGGCGCCGGTCGGCACCTGGATGGACACGCCAGCCAACCAGCGCGTGGACTTCGGCGGCAGCCCCGAGGACCGCAAGCGCTTCCTGAACTGGGACGAGATCCGCGAGATCTCGCGCTCCGGGCTGGTGGAGATCGCCGCCCACACCGACGCATCCCACTACGGCGCGCTGGCCAACCCGCAAGGCAATACCGAGCCTGCCGCCGCCATCCGCGCCTACAACGCGCAGACCCGCAGCTACGAGACCGAGGCGGAGTTCAACGCGCGCATGGGCCGCGACGTCGCCGCCATCACCGAAAAGATCCAGCGCGTCACCGGCAAGAAGCCACGCGTGTGGGTCTGGCCGTATGGCGCGGAAGGCGGCTCCACCCTGCGCATCACCGCCGAGCATGGCTACAAGCTCGCCCTGACGCTGGAGGACGGCCCCGGCCGCGTCGGCCGCCTGATGTCCACGCCGCGCCTGCTGCTGTCCAGCGACCCGGCGCTCAAGCCCTTCGCCAACAGCGTGGTCGGCATGGAGACCCAGCCTTTCATGCGCGTGGCGCACGTGGACCTGGACTACGTCTACGACCCGGACCCGGCGCAGACCGACCGCAACCTGGGCGCGCTGGTGCAGCGCATCCTGGACATGCAGATCAACACCGTGTTCCTGCAGGCCTATTCGGACCCCGTGGGCGATGGGCTGGTGAAGTCGGTCTACTTTCCCAACCGCTGGCTGCCCATGCGCGCCGACCTGTTCAACCGCGCGGCCTGGCAGTTGCACAACCGCGCCAACGTGATGGTCTACGCCTGGATGCCGGTCTTGTCGTTCGACCTGGACCCTGCCCTGCCGCGCGTCACGCGCTGGCAGGAAGGCCAGGCGCAGCCGGCGCCGGATCCCGACCAGTACCTCCGCCTGTCGCCGTTCGACGCCACGGTGCGCGCGCGCATCGGCGACCTGTACGAAGACCTGTCGCGCTACGCGATTTTCGACGGCATCCTGTTCCATGACGACGCGCTGCTGTCGGACTTCGAGGACGCCAGCCCCGGCGCGCTGGCCGCCTACCGGGCCGCGGGCCTGCCCGGCAGCATCGCCGAGCTGCGCGCGGATCCCGACACCCTGCAGCGCTGGACCCGCTACAAGAGCCGCGCCCTGGTGGACTTCACCGCCGAACTCACGCAGCGGGTGCGGGCGGTGCGCGGCCCGCAGATCAAGACGGCCCGCAACATCTTTGCCGAGCCGATCCTGAATCCCGGCAGCGAGACCTGGTTCGCGCAGAACCTGGACGACTTCCTCGGCGCCTATGACTGGACCGCGCCGATGGCGATGCCGCTGATGGAGAACGTGCCGGCCGGCCGCGAAAACGCCTGGCTGGACAGGCTGGTCGACGCCGTCGCCAAGCGCCCCGGGGCGCTGGACAAGACCGTCTTCGAACTGCAGGCCCGCGACTGGCGCACCGGCCCCGGCCGCCCAGAGGTCACGCCCGTCGACACCGCCGTGCTGGCCGGCTGGATGAAGCGGCTGCAACTGCGCGGCTCGCGCAGCTTCGGCTACTACCCCGACGATTTCTCGCAAGACCAGCCCCGGTTGCAAGGCATCCGGCCCGCCATCTCCGAAGCCTGGTACCCGATCAAATGATAGACCGACTGATTGCCCTGCTGATTCTCTGCGCGGTGCTTGGCGCGCCCTTCGGCTTCACCCTGATGCTGACTGGCGAGGCGCTCCTGGGCTTCGTGTTCTTCTACCCCCTGTTCATGTCCGGCATGTGGATGGCCGGCGGCATCTATTTCTGGTGGCATTGGGAACGGCACTGGAAATGGGGCAAGGACAGCCAGCCGCCGGTCCTGGCCGGCAATCCGCTGGTATCCATCCTGGTGCCCTGCTACAACGAGGCCGACAACGGCGAAGAGACCCTGCTGGCCGCGCTGGGCCAGAACTATCCGCATATCGAGGTCATCGCCATCAACGACGGCTCCAGCGACGGCACCGCCGACATGCTGGACCGCATGGCCGCCGCCCATCCGCGGCTGCGCGTGGTGCACCTGGCGCAGAACCAGGGCAAGGCCATGGCGCTGCGCATGGGCGCCATGGCGGCGCGCAGCGAGTACCTGGTCTGCATCGACGGCGACGCGATGCTGGATCCGAACGCGGCCGCCTACCTGGTGGCTCCGCTGATCGACAACCCGCGCGTGGGCGCCGTTACCGGCAACCCGCGCATCCGCACCCGCTCCACCATGATCGGACGGATCCAGGTCGGCGAGTTCTCTTCCATCATCGGCCTGATCAAGCGCACCCAGCGCGTCTACGGCCAGGTGTTCACGGTGTCCGGCGTCGTCGCCGCGTTCCGGCGCGTGGCGCTGGACCGCGTGGGCTACTGGAGCCTGGACATGATCACCGAGGACATCGACATCAGCTGGAAGCTGCAGCGCGACCACTGGTCGATCTTCTACGAGCCGCGCGGCCTGTGCTGGATCCTGATGCCCGAAACCCTGCGCGGGCTGTGGAAGCAGCGCCTGCGCTGGGCCCAGGGGGGCGCCGAAGTCTTCCTGAAGAACCTGCGTTCGATCTGGATCTGGCGCCACCGCCGGCTGTGGCCGCTGATGGCGGAGTTCTGCCTGTCCACCGCCTGGGCCTTCGCCTTCGGCGTGTCGGTGCTGCTCTGGGCGATCAGCCAGGTCGTCGCCCTGCCCAACAACATGCAGATCGCCAGCCTGATGCCGCCGGCCTTCACCGGCATGATGCTGGCGGTGGTCTGCCTGCTGCAATTCGTCGTCAGCATCCTGATCGACCGCCGCTACGAGCCGGGCCTGGCGCGCGCCTTGTACTGGGTCATCTGGTATCCGCTGGCCTTCTGGATGGTGAGCCTGTTCACCACCCTGGTCAGCTTCCCCAAGGTCATGCTCCGCAAGCAGGCCCGGCGCGCGCGCTGGACCAGCCCGGACCGGGGCATCAAATCGCCGGAGGCATCGTCATGATCATCACCACGCAACGTTCCCGCGCAGGCTATCTGTTCGACCTCATCCTGACCGCCATCGGCTGGTTCGCCTTCGTCTACCTGTTTGGCGCGGGCATCCTGGCCATCCTGCGCGCCGCGGCGGGCGGGCCGGAAGCCTCGCTGCTACCCGTGTTCCTGCCCACCGTGCACACGCTGTGGGGCTACGCCCTGCTGGCGCTGGTCAACGCCGGCGTGCTGGTGGCCTGGGCTATCTACAACCACCGCCGCTTCGGCGGCAAGGACCGCCGCAAGCCGATCAAGCCAGTGGGCGACCGCCGCGTGGCGGCGAGCTTCGCGATCACGCCGGCGCAGCTGGCGCAGGTGAGATCGGCCCGCACCTGCGTCATCCATCACGGCGCGGCCGGTGAAATCACCGGCATCGAGATGGGCCGCCCGCTGCTGAGCGCGGTGCAGGCGGGCTGACGCCCGCAGGGCGGAAAGGCCGGGACCCGCGTGGGGTCGCCGGCCTGGCGCCGCGCTCAGCGGCGCGCCTTCTCCACGTTCGGCAGCAGGATAGCCACCACGCCCAGCAGGGGCAGGTAGGCGCAGACCTGGTACACGTAGCCGATGCTGGTGGCGTCCGCCAGCTTGCCGAGCGCAGCGGCGCCCACGCCGCCCATGCCGAAGGCGAAGCCGAAGAACAGCCCGGCAATCATCCCCACCTTGCCCGGCACCAGCTCCTGCGCATAGACCACGATGGCCGAGAATGCGGAGGCCAGCACCATGCCGATGATCACCACCAGCACGCCGGTCCAGAGCAGGTTGGCGTAGGGCAGCAGCAGCGTGAACGGCGCCACGCCCAGGATCGACACCCAGATGACGATCTTGCGTCCGACTCGGTCGCCTATCGGACCGCCCACCACCGTGCCCACCGCCACGGCGGCCAGGAACAGGAACAGGTAGAGCTGGGCCTCGCGCACCGACAGCGCGAACTTGTCGATCAGGTAGAACGTGAAGTAGCTGTTCAGGCTGGCCAGGTAGAAATACTTGGAGAACACCAGCACGCCCAGCACCGCCAGCGCGCCCAGCACCTGGTTGCGCGACAGCCCGTTGCCGGCCCCCTCGCGCCGCGCGCGCGGCTTGAGGCGGACGCGGTTTGCGCTGTACCAGCGGCCGATGCCGGTCAGCACCACGATGCCGAACAGCGCCGCCAGCGAAAACCACGCCACGCTGCGCTGGCCGTGCGGAATGATGAACAACGCGGCCAACAGCGGCCCCAGGGCCGAGCCGACGTTGCCGCCCACCTGGAACAGCGACTGCGCCAGGCCGTGGCGCCCGCCGGACGCCATGCGCGCCACGCGCGATGATTCGGGGTGGAACACCGACGAACCCGTGCCCACCAGCACGGCGGCCACCAGCAGCCAACCGAAGGACGGCGCCATCGACAGGATCAGCAGGCCCACCAGGGTGAAGCCCATGCCCACCGGCAGCGAGTACGGCTTGGGGTTGCGGTCCGTGTAGAAGCCGATGAACGGTTGCAGCAACGAGGCCGCCAGCTGGTACACCAGCGTGATCAGGCCGATCTGCGCGAACGACAGGCTGAACGACTCCCGCAGCATGGGATAGATGGCCAGCAGGATCGACTGGATCATGTCGTTCATCAGGTGCGCCACGCTGATCGCGCCCAGCACCTTGAAGGCGGTGGACGGATCCGAGGAGGCGGCGGCGGGTGGAGCCGGGTTCGCGTCGGCGATGCCGGCGGCTGGGTTCTGGGCGGAAGTCATGGATGGCGGACGCGGAAATGGACGGACCCGGCACCGCGCCGGGAGCTGTGGACAGTGTAGGAATCCGGGCCGGGACCGATCTGCCAATTTCCATCGCCAAAGTGACAAAATAGAAGCATGGCGCTTGAGACGCCCTCCTCATCCTTAAGCCGGAAGTGACAAGCATGCCCGCCCGACTGCCTTTGCCCGACCCCGCCCGCAGCATCGACGCGCAGGACTACCAGGACCGCCCGCGCGCGGTGACGGCCATGGCCAAGGAGTTTCCGGCGGGCTCCCGGACCGGCACCCATTCCCATCCGCGCGCGCAACTGGTGTACGCGGTCGAAGGCGTCATGCGCGTCACCACGCCCAGCGGCCTGTGGGCCCTGCCGCCGCTGCGCGCGCTGTGGGTGCCGGCGGGCGTGCCGCATGGCGTGGACATGGTGGGCGCCGTGTCGATGCGCTCGCTCTACCTGCAGGCCCAGGCGGCCCGCGACTACTGGCCGCAATGCCAGGTGGTGGAAGTGAGTGGCCTGCTGCGCGAACTGATCCTGGCGCTGACCGCCGAACCCATCGACTACCCGCTCGGCGGCCGGGCCGAGCAGATCGCCGCCCTGCTGCTGTCCGAGCTGGCCGCCGCCCGCGTCGCGCCGCTGCAGATTCCCTGACCGCGCGACCGCCGCCTGCAGACCATCTGCACGGCTATCCTGGACGATCCCGGGCTGCAGCGCGGCATCGAGGACTGGGGCGACGAGGTCGGCGCCAGCGCCCGCACGCTGATCCGGCTGTTCCAGGCGGAGCTGGGGCTGAACTACCGGCAATGGGTGCAGCAGGTTCGGCTGGCGGACGCGGTGTGCCGGCTGTCGCAGGGCGTGCCGGTCGCGCGCATCGCCTCGGATCTGGGCTATCGCAGCGCCAGCGCCTTCTCGGCCATGTTCCACCGCGCCCTGGGCGTGCCTCCCCAGCGCTACCTGACCGCCCACTGACTCTGCAACCGGACTTGCCGTTTGTCACGGCGCGCAATACATTTCAGGGCGCCCCCGCGCTGCGCTGCCGCAACAAACCCGCGCCCGGCGTATGCTAGAACCTGTCCCTGTATTTTCCCGGCGTCCGCGCTGCCTCCGCCCCCCGGGCAAGTTTGGTTACCGAAACCTTATTGCTCCACGGGCGGTCTATAGCGTTCTGCCCTAGAATCGCCAGCAATGAGCACCCCCCAGCAATCCTCCGCCAACCCGGGCGGCAAACCGGGCTTCCCCTGGAAACGAATCCTGGTCAAGGCCGGCGTGGCCGCCGCCGGCGCCGCCGTGTGCGGCGCCGTCCTGCTCGGCCTTGCGCTGGCCCTGGCCTGGCCCAGCCTGCCCGACCTGCACGCCATGACCGACTACCGGCCGCGGGTGCCGCTGCGCATCTACACGGCGGACAAGGTCCTGATCGGCGAATACGGCGAAGAGCACCGCAACGTGCTGCGCTTCGACGAAATCCCGCCCGTGATGCGGCAGGCGGTGCTGGCGGCCGAGGACGACCGCTTCTACAGCCACGGCGGCGTGGACTGGATGGGCGTGGCGCGCGCGGTGCTGACCAACGTCGTCAAGGGCTCCAAGAGCCAGGGCGGCAGCACGATCACCATGCAAGTGGCGCGCAACTTCTACCTGTCGTCGGAAAAGACCTATTCGCGCAAGTTCTACGAGCTGCTGCTGACCTTCAAGATCGAATCCGAGCTCACCAAGGACCAGATCCTGGAGCTCTACATGAACCAGATCTACCTGGGCCACCGTGCCTATGGGTTCGCCGCCGCCTCGCGCACCTACCTGGGCAAGCCCCTGGCCGACGTCACGCCGGCGGAAGCCGCCATGCTCGCCGGTATCCCCAAGGCGCCGTCGCGCTTCAATCCCATCACCAATTTCCCGCGCGCCGAAATCCGCCAGCACTACGTGCTGGGCCGCATGAAGACGCTGGGCTATCTGACTCCCGAGCAGGCCGATGAAGCTCTCAAGCAGCGCCTGACCATCCGCGGGGCGGACGGTTCCAGCGCGCGCGGCTTCGCCATCCATGGCGACTATCCGGCCGAACTGGCCCGCCAGCTGATGTACGGCGTGTTCCAGGAAGAGACCTACTCCAAGGGCATCGACGTCTACACCACCATCGATTCCAAGGACCAGGAAGCCGCCTATCGCGCCGTGCGCGACGGCGTCATGGACTACACCCGCCGCGCCGTCTACCCCGGGCCGGAAGACCAGATCGAACTGCCCGACGGCGTCGAGAAGGACGCGACCGCGCTGGACGAGATCCTGGACGGCGTGCAGGAAAAAACGCCGGACAGCGAAGACCTGCTGACCGCCGTGGTGCTGGCCGCCAGCCCCACCGAAGTGACGCTGGCCCGCAGCGCGCGCGACATCATCACCATCTCCGACAAGAAGGCGCTGGCGGTCGTGGCCCGCGCCTTGAATCCCAAGGCCAGCGACAGCCAGCGCCTGCGCCGCGGTTCGGTGGTGTACATCCACAAGAACGGCGACGGCTGGGAAATCATCAACATGCCGGCCCTGCAAGCCGCGCTGGTCTCGATGGTGCCCCAGGACGGCGCCATCCGCGCCATGGTCGGCGGCTTCGACTACAACCGCGGCGGCTTCAACCGCGTGACGCAGGCCTGGCGCCAGCCCGGCTCCAACATCAAGCCCTTCGTCTACGCCGCGGCGCTGGAGCGCGGCCTGACGCCGGCCACGCAGATCTCGGACCAGCCCTTCATGCTGACCGCCGAGCAGACCGGCTCCAAGGCTTGGCAGCCCAAGAACGACGGCAACAAGTACGAGCCCATGCTGACCCTGCGCCAGGGCCTCATGCGTTCGAAGAACATGGTGTCGATCCGCATCCTGCAGGCCATCTCGCCGCAGTACGCCCAGGACTACCTGACCCGCTTCGGCTTCGACAAGTCGCGCTGGCCGGCCGTGCTGCCGCTGGCGCTGGGCGCGGGCGGCGCCACGCCGCTGCAGGTGGTCAACGGCTACAGCGTGTTCGCCAACGGCGGCTACCGCGTCACGCCCTATCTGGTGGACCGCGTCACCGACCGTTCCGGCAAGGTGCTGATGCAGGCGCAGCCGGTCGTCGCGGGCGACGAGCAGGCGCGCGCCATCGATCCCCGCACCGCCTGGGTCATGGACGACATCCTGCGCGGCGTCACGGTCAGCGGCACCGCCGCGCGCGCGCACCAGGTGCTCAAGCGCAACGATATCGGCGGCAAGACCGGCACCACCAACGATGCCGTGGACGTCTGGTTCTCGGGCTTCACGCCCAGTCTGGCGACCACCGTCTGGATGGGCTTCGACCAGCCCAAGTCGCTGGGCACCAACGAATTCGGCAGCGGCCTGGCCCTGAGCACCTGGCTGGACTACATGCAGCCTGCGCTCAAGGGCATCCCCGAAGCCAAGCCCGCGCCGCGGCCGGACGGCCTGATCGTGGACAACGGCGAATACTATTTCTCGGAATTCCCGCCGGGCCAGGCCGTGGCCTCGCTGGACCTGTCCTCGGGCGACGCGCTGACCGATTTCCTGAACAACAATCGCTCGACCGACGGCGTGGATACCTCGGTGAAGCCTCTGCAACAGCCCGGTGGCGCCGTGCCGCAGGACGGCTCCGTCCAGCCGCCCGTGGCGCTGCCCGTGCCTGTGCCGTCCGCCGGCGGCACGCCCGCCGCCAACCCGCCGGCGATCCCGCCCATTCCGGTACCGCGCGTGGAAGGCGATGCGCCCGCCCGCGCCAGCGCCGTCAGCGGCGTCGGCGCCCTGGCCGCGCGCCCGCTCTAGTCCCGCTTTGCGCCTGGCCGGGGAGGCCAGGCGCCCTTTCCCTTACTCCTGCTTCGCCTCCCAACCAGGCGCCCTTTCCCCTATTCCAGCTCCGCGAGTTCGGTCACGACCTCGCGCGGCCAGGCCTGCAGGGACTCCAGGTCCAGGAAAGTGAAGTAGCCGGCTTTCCAGCCCTCGGTATCGATGTGGTAGACGTTGCCCAGCAGCAGCGGCGCGGCGACCGGCGTATGCCCGGCCACCACCGCCCGCACCCCGCGGATGCCGGTGCGGTCCATCTGCCGCAGGCGGTCGCGCGACCACTGGCAGGCGGCGCTGGTGCGCTGGTAGCGGTCCTGCAGCGCGGATTCCAGCCGCGGCCAGAACAGCACCGGGCAATCGGCATGCAGCAGCCCCACGGCCCCGTCCCGGGTCTCGACCTCGATGGCGATGGGCAATTGGGCGAAGGCTTCCGCATAGACCTTCTGGCGCTCCGCGGGCAGGTCCAGGAACCAGCCGCCGCCATAGCCGCGCCAATTGTCCACGTCCACCCGGCCCGTGCGCACGTGGCGGATGGCGTAATCCTCGTGATTGCCCTGGACCGCGTAGAACCAGGGCCGCTCCAGCCAGTCGAGCACGGCCTCGTTTTCCGGGCCCCTGTCGACCAGGTCCCCCACGGAAAACAGGCGGTCCCTGGAAGGATCGAAGCCCAACTGGTCCAGGCTCGCCTGCAGGCGGGAAAAATGTCCATGCAGGTCGCCCACCGCGAAATCGCGGCCTAGCTCATTGCGCGGAACCTTCAGAAAACGCTGCTCCATGATGATCCGGAACTGACTCTGGTTGATGCTTGATCCCTCTTTTTAACCCGCTTTACCCCCACCCCAGCTTTCATCCCCGGCGCTACCGAGGTCAAAAATTTGATGACGCGAATCGAAATTATTCGCGATAATATTCAGCTTTGCCCCAACCCGTGCCTGCAAGGGCCGCGTCAACCGCCACCGCCCTCCCCATGACTGCCGCGTCCACCATCAAAACCTGGTACCTGGTCCACAAGTGGACCAGCCTGGTCTGCACGATCTTCCTGCTCATCATCTGCCTTACCGGCCTGCCGCTGGTGTTCCACCACGAAATCGAGCACTGGCTCGACGACGCCAAGCCGCTGTCGGACGTGCCCGCCTCGACGCCGCGCGCCAACATGGATCAGCTGGTCACCGGCGCCCGGGCCATGTACCCGGAGGAAGTCGTCGACTACCTGTTCTTCGACCCTGACGAGCCGCAGGTCTACGTGGGCATGGCGAAGAAACCCGGCGACGCCCTGGTGTCCGGCCACGCCGTGCGCATGGACGGGCGCACCGGCGACGTGCTGCTGGACGGCCCGCTCTACACGCAGGACAAGTTTTCCTTCATGGGCATCATGCTGGCGCTGCACGTGGACCTGTTCGCGGGCCTGCCCGGCGAACTGTTCCTGGGCTTCATGGGGCTGCTGTTCTGCGTCGCGATCGTGTCCGGCGTGGTGCTCTACGGCCCTTTCATGAAGAAGCTGGAATTCGGCACCGTGCGCGTCGCCCGCTCCACCCGCCTGAAATGGCTGGACCTGCACAACCTGCTGGGCATCGTGACGCTGGTCTGGGCCTTCGTGGTGGGCGTCACCGGCGTCATCAACGAGCTGTCCACGCCGCTGTTCCGCCTGTGGCAGTCCACCGAACTGGTGCGCATCCTGGAGCCCTACAAGGGCCAGGACGTGCCCACCCAACTGGCCTCTGCCCAGGGCGCCGCCGACACGGCCCGCAAGGCCATGCCCGACAGCGAGGTCTCGTTCATCGCCTTCCCCGGCAACGCCTTCGGCAGCCCCCACCATTACATCGTCTGGATGCGGGGCGACTCGCCGCTGACCTCGCGCCTGAACACGCCAGTCCTGGTGGACGCCAAGACCGGCGACCTGACCACCGTGGCCCGGATGCCCTGGTACCTGACCGCGCTGGAACTGTCCCGTCCGCTGCATTTCGGCGACTACGCCGGCATGCCGCTGAAGATCATCTGGGCGCTGCTGGACGTCATCACCATCATTGTCCTGATCAGCGGCCTCTATCTCTGGCTCGCCCGGCGCCGCGCCACCGAGGCGCGCATCGCCGAGCTGGTGCGCAAGCACGAGGCAGCCGCCCTTCCGAAAAGGACTCCCGCATGAGCAAGACGACCCGCGGTTTCATGTTTGTCTGGGGCGCCCCGCTGCTGCTGGGAGTACTCAGCGTGTTCGGCCTGATGGCCGCCCTGCTCGGCACCGGCGCCTGGCACTGGGCGTCCTGGACGGCCCTGGCCATCCTGCTGGGCGTCATCGCGCGCTACTGGCTGTTCCCGCTGAAGCCGTAGCGCGCGGCGTGCAGCGCCTTATTTGCCGAACTTTTCCGGGTCCGGCCCCAGGCGCGCGCCTTCCTTGATGCCGTCGATGGCGGCCATGTCCGCCGCTGACAGTTCAAAGTCGAAGACGTCGATGTTCTCGCGGATGCGGGCCGGCGTCACCGACTTCGGGATCACGATCAGATCGCTCTGCAGATGCCAGCGCAAGGTCACCTGGGCGGGCGATTTACCGTATTTCCGCGCCAGATCCACGATGACCTTTTCCTTGGCGACGCCGCCCTGGGCCAGCGGGCTCCACGATTCCGTGGCAATGCCATGCTTGGCATGGAAGGCCCTCAGCGCGCGCTGGGTGAAGCCGGGATGCAGCTCGATCTGGTTGACCGCAGGCGTCACGCCCGACGCGTCGATCAGTTGCTCCAGGTTGGCCTGGGTGAAGTTGGACACCCCGATGGAGCGCGCGCGGCCGTCTTCCTTCATTTCGATCATGGCCTTCCAGGCGTCCAGGAACTTGGCGCTGCCCGCGACGGGCCAGTGGATCAGGTAGAGGTCCACATATGCCAGGCCCAGCTTCTCCAGGCTTTCGTCCATGGCCTTGTGGGCGTCGTCGTAGCCGTGCCGGTCGTTCCAGAGCTTGGTCGTGATGTACAGGTCCTTGCGCGCCACGCCGGCCGCTCGCAGGCCCGCGCCGACGCCAGCCTCGTTGCCGTAGATGGCGGCGGTGTCCACCGAGCGGTAGCCCGCCGCCAACGCCTCTTTCACACTGGCGGCCGCCTGATCGTCCGGCACCTGCCAGACGCCCAGGCCCAGCTGCGGGATCTTGCCGCCGTCGTTCAACTTCACTGCGGGTACTTTCGCCATAAGACCCTCCGTAGCTTGCAACGCGACGTCCGCGCGGCGAATATGCGCCGGGTCGCGCAACCAAGGGGCAGCCAGGCTCGATCCTTGGTTGGACAGTAAAAAACGGGCCCGCCAGGCTGCGCCCGTAACGCCATGCCGGATTGAAAACCCCCGGGAGAGGTCCACGCATCCCAGGGGTCATGAGGCCGATATTACCTCCAAGGCCGCGTATTGCTTGAATGTCCTTCCACGAAGCAGGCAATCCGCCCCTGCCAGGGCCCTTCGGCGGACAATACCGGCTGTATCCGATAATGCGCTTCCGACGGCCTGCCGGCCATGCATAACCCACCCGGCCCTGACCATGAATGCTCCTGAAACGCGGTCCAAGCCCCGCGGCGGTTTCTCCACCCTGCGGACCCTGTTTCCCTATCTCTGGCCCCCCGGCGAAACCGGCCTGAAGGTCCGCGTGGTCGCAGCCCTGCTGTGCCTGTTCGCGGCCAAGGGCGCCACGGTCTACGTTCCCCTGCTGTACAAACAGGCCATCGACGAACTGGGCCAGGGCTCGCCCGGCGCCGTCACGGTGCCGCTGGGCCTGATCCTGGCCTACGGCACGGCCCGGGTGCTATCGCTGCTGTTCTCGGAGCTGCGCGACGCCATCTTCGCGCGGGTCGGCCAGCACGCCATCCGCGCGGTGGGCCTGCAGGTCTTCCGCCACCTGCACGCGCTGGCGCTGCGCTTTCACCTGACGCGCCAGACCGGCGGCCTGAACCGCGCCATCGAACGCGGCACCAAGGGCATCCAGACGCTGCTGTCGTTCCTGCTCTTCAGCATCCTGCCGACCTTCTTCGAGATCGGGCTGGTCTGCATCGTGCTCTGGAAGATGTTCGACATCTGGCTGGCGCTGGCCACCGGCGCCACCGTCACGCTGTACATGGCGTACACGCTGCTCGTCACGGAGTGGCGCGCCAAGTTCCGGCGCCAGATGAACGAGACCGACTCCGAGGCCAACACTAAGGCCATCGAGAGCCTGCTGAACTACGAGACAGTCAAGTACTTCGGCAACGAGGAGCACGAGGCGCGCCGCTACGACGCGTCGCTGACCCGCTACGAGCGCGCCGCCGTTCGCAGCCAGGTCAGCCTGTCGATCCTCAACATCGGCCAGGCCGCCATCATCTCGGTGGGCCTCACCCTGGTCATGTGGATGGCCGCCACCGGCATCGCCGAGGGCCGCTACACGCTGGGGGACTTCGTGCTGGTCAACACCTACCTGCTGCAGCTGTACCAGCCGCTGAGCTTCTTCGGCTTCGTCTACCGCGAAATCAAGCAGGCCATCATCGACATGGAACGCATGTTCGAACTGCTGGGCCAGGACCGCGAAGTGGCCGACAGCCCGGACGCCCAACCCCTGCGCGTGGCGGGCGGCGAGGTGGAATTCCGCGACGTGCATTTCGGCTACGATCCGCGCCGGCCCATCCTGAAGGGCGTCAGCTTCACCATCCCGGCCGGCCGGACCGTGGCCGTGGTCGGCACCTCCGGCGCGGGCAAATCGACGATCGCGCGCCTGCTGTTCCGCTTCTACGACGCGGACGGCGGCGCGATCCTGATCGACGGCCAGGACGTGCGCAATGTCACCCAGGCCAGCCTGCGGGCCGCGATCGGCGTCGTGCCGCAGGACACGGTGCTGTTCAACGACACCATCCTCTACAACATCGGCTACGGACGCCCGGGCGCCACGGACGGCGAAATCCAGGCCGCGGCGCGCCTGGCGCACATCCACGACCTGATCATGGCCATGCCCGACGGCTACCAGACCATGGTGGGCGAACGCGGGCTGAAACTGTCCGGCGGCGAAAAACAGCGCGTGGCGATCGCCCGCACCATCCTGAAGGACCCGGCCATCTTCCTGTTCGACGAGGCCACCAGCGCGCTGGACACCCATACGGAACGCGAAATCCAAACCAATCTGCGCGAAGTCAGCCAGGGCCGCAGCACCCTGATCATCGCCCACCGCCTGTCCACCGTGGCCGACGCGGACGAGATCATCGTGCTGGCCGATGGCCGCATCATCGAACGCGGCCGCCATCCGCAGCTGCTGGCGCATGGCGGCGTCTATGCCGGCATGTGGGCGCGGCAGCAGGAAGGCGCCCAGGCCGGCGCGCCGGATTGACAAGCCCGGCGCCCTGCCCGAACATCGCACCCTTTTGCATTCCAGGCCTCCCATGCAGGATCAGAACCCCGCCCCCGCCATTCGCGTCTGCGCGTCGGCCGAGCTCGCCAACGGCGGCCTGGGCGTGAAAATCCCCGTGTCCGACGCCGCAGGCCGGACCACGGCCTTCTTCGTGCGCTACCAGGACCGCGTGCACGGCTATCTCAACCGCTGCGCCCACGTGGGCGTGGAACTGGACTGGGAAGGCAGCTTCTTCACCCGGGCCGGCGACCTGATCATGTGCGCGCGCCACGGCGCGACCTACCAGCCGGACACCGGCCTGTGCGTGGGCGGCCCCTGCAAGAACGGCCGCCTGACCGCGCTGGCGGTCGAGGAACGCGACGGCGCCGTCTACTGGCAGCCCGCCGGCAAGATCCGTCCGCTGGCGGACGCGGACGCCGGCCAGGCCTGATTCGGGAGGCGCTGGCTTCGCTGGCCCAGTCCAGCCCCACACCCTGCCCCGATCCGCGCGGGCATCAGGCTGGTGGCCGCGCTAGGCGCCGGCCACCGCCACTTCCGCAGCCAGCTGCCTTTCCGCGTAGCGGCGGGCCAGCACGGCGCAGACCATCAGCTGCATCTGGTGGAAGATCATCAGCGGCAGCACCACCACGCCCATCTGCGAGGTGCCGAACAGCACCGTGGCCAGCGGAATGCCCGAGGCCAGCGACTTCTTCGAGCCGCAGAACACCAGCGTGATCTCGTTCTCCTTGGACAGTCCCAGCTTGCGGCTGCCCCAGGTCGTGATCAGCAGCACCGCACCCAGCAACAGACCGTTGACCAGCACCATGGTGGCCAGGTCCAGCGGCGGGAAGGCGTGCCAGATGCCCTGCGCCACCGCCTCGCTGAACGCGGTATAGACGGCCAGCAGGATCGAACTGCGGTCCACCTTGGACAGGGTGCGGCTGTTGCGTTGCGCCCAGGCGCCGATCCAGGGCCGCAGCAGGCTGCCCACCGCGAACGGCAGCAACAGTTGCAGCAGGATGCGGCCGGCGTCGGCCAAGCCATGCCCGCCGCCCTGACGGTGCAGCAGCACCGCCACCAGCAGCGGCGTCAGCACGGTGCCCAGCAGGTTGGACGCGGTGGCGGCGCAGATCGCCCCCGGCACATTGCCGCGCGCCATGGAGGTGAAGGCGATCGACGACTGCACGGTGGAAGACAGCGTGCAGACGAACAGCACGCCCAGCCACAGCGACGGCGTCAGGAGGCCGGGAAACAGCGCCCGCAGCCCCAGGCCCAGCGCGGGAAAGAGCAGGAAGGTGCAGGCCAGGATCAGCGCATGCAGGCGCACGTCCTTCACGCCGGCCACGATCGCGTCGGTGGAAAGGCGGGCGCCGTGCAGGAAGAACAGCAGCGAAATGGCGATGTTGCTGGCCACGGTCATGAACGCCGCGCCCTTGCCCACGGCGGGGAAGAAACTGGCGAAGACCACCGTGGCGATCAGGATCAGCGTGAATTGGTCGGGCAGGAAGCGGCGCATGGCGGGGGCGTGTACACAAGAATGGAAGCCTTGCGCAGGCTCCCGGGTTTCCCTAAGGCATGCCGAAAACTATAGGCGCGCCCCTTGCCATCGTGAAGACCGCTAGGTACTTTAACTGTCATCGGACTTTCCTATTACCAGGCCGCCATGCTCAATCCCTTGTGGCTCAAGACCTTCGCCGCCGCCGCGGCCGCTCCCAGCTTCACCGAGACCGCCCGGCGACTGGGCCTGGCCCAGCCCACGGTCAGCGAGCACATCCGCCAGCTGGAGCTGGCGCTGAACCGCCGCCTGTTCCAGCGCGACACGCACTCGCTGGCGCTTACCAGCGACGGCCGCAGCCTGCTGGTGCACGCGCAGATCATCCTGGACGCCCATGAACGGGCCGAGCGCCTGTTCGACGCGCCCCGCCTGCGCGGACGGGTGCGCCTGGGCACTTCCGACGACCTGGCGATGGGCCCCCTGCCCGACGTGCTCGCCGCCTTCCGGCTGGCGCATCCCGAGGTGGAGCTGGACCTGACCATCGGCGTCACCAGCGAGCTCTACAAGCTGCTCGACGACAACGGCCTGGACGTCATGATAGGCAAGCGCCGCAAGGGCGACCGCCGCGGCCAGACCCTGCACAAGGAAGCCCTGCTGTGGCAGGCCAAGGAGGGCCTGCGCGTGGCGCCCGGCGAGCCGCTGCCACTGATCCTGCTGCGCGAACCCAGCGTCACGCGCGGCCTGGCGCTGGATGCGCTGGCGCGCGCCGGCCGCAGCTGGCAGATCGTCTGCACCAGCACCAGTTACGCGGGCTGCCAGGCGGCCGCGCGCGCGGGCCTGGGCATCACGGTGCAACCCTCGCACCTGTCCACCGCCGGGCTGGCCGCGCCGGCGGGCGCCGCGCATCTGCCCGCGCTGCCGCAGGTGGAATTCATCGTGATCTCGGCGCCCGCGCCCAACAAGCCCACCCGCGCGCTGACGGAGATCCTGATGCGCAGCACGCTGACCTGAGCGCGGAACGCGCTACTCGGGCAGGTGGTCCGGCACGCCGTCTTCGTCGACCTGCTTGATGCGGTCCAGCGCGTTGCGCGCGGCCGACATGGCTTCCACCGTGCTGCGGAAGCGCCGGCTGATGAAGATCTCGAAGGCCTGGCTGTCCGGCTCGTCTTCCTTGGCCTCTTCCGGCGCCTGGGGCGGCGCGTCCGCCTGGGCCGCGGCCTCGGCGTCGCGCTCGGCCTGGGTCTTTTTCTTCGGCAGCCGCCGCGTTTCGATGAAAGCGCGCGGCGGCACGCGCCCCTCGGGTTGGGTCGCGTACGCGAGCACCGAAAATCCGTTGATGATCTTCTCAGCCATTGCGGTTCCGTGTGGCCGCGCCCAAGAAAGGCGCGATTTCTTATTACCGACTACGGCCCGCCGCCAGAAAACTTAAGCCAGCGCGGCCTGGCGCACTCGCACGTACGCCGTCACCTGGCGCAGCACGTCGGACAGGTCGGCCTGCAGCGGCGCGAAGCCCGCGTTGCGTTCGCGCGTGGCCTCGTCCATGTACAGCGGACGGCGGATTTCCACCTGCAGGCTATGGCGGTTCAGGGCCGGCTGGCCGATCTGCGCGATCAGCTGCACGCCCTTGTAGGGGTCGTTGCGAGCGACGGTATAGCCCTTGCCGCGCAGCGCCGTTTCGATCAGGGCGATGAACTCGGGTTCACAGGTCGTGCCGTCGCGGTCGCCCAGCACGAAGTCCGCCAGCGGATGCTCGCTCTTGCGGCCCAGGCGCTCATAGGCGTCGTTGGACATGGAATGCAGGTTCAGGTGCCAGACCGCGCCAAAGCGCTCGCGCACCTGCTGGATCGCCTGCGACAGGGCCGCATGGTAGGGCTGGTAATACGCCTCGATGCGATGGCGCACTTCGGCCAGCGTCAGCTTGCGATCGTAGATCGGCGTGGCCCGGTCCATCCTGCGCCAGATCAGGCCCTTGCCCAGGCGGGTCTTCTCGCCCGGGTCCAGCGGTTCGGGCCAGGGCTGCGCCAGCAGCTCGGGATCCAGATCCTGCAGCGTGCGGTTGGGGTCGATGTAGACGCGCGGAAAATTGGCGGCGATCAGCGTGGCGCCCAGGGCGGGCGCAGCCGACCACAACGCGTCCACGTGCGTGTCCTCGCCCTGGCGCAACTGCGCCAGGGTCGCCGCGGCGCCGAAATCGTCGGGGTAGCGCTCGCCGCTATGCGGCGAATCGCAAACCAGCGGCAGGGCCAGGCCCGTGGGCTCGTGTACGGAAACAGCGTTGAAGTCGGCGTGGGTCATCGTCAGTCAGCCTGGATGTTCGCAGTCTTGGCAACCTTGGCGTAGCGGGCCAGGGCTTGCTCGATCTGCACCTGGAATTCCTGGGGAGTGGTGCGCACCAGAGTACCACCCACCTCCTCGGCCTTCTTGCGGAACTCCGGATCCTCCTGCGCGGCGCGCACTGCCTTGTTCAGGCGTTCGACCACGGCGGGCGGCGTGCCAGCCGGCGCCACCAGGCCGAACCAGCCGCCCGTGCCCATGTCGGGGTAGCCCAGTTCGATGTAGGTCGGCACCTCGGGCAGGAGCGGCGAGCGTTCCGAGCCCAGCACCGCCAGCGCGCGCAGCTTGCCGCCCAGCACCTGCGGCAAGGTCGAGGACAGGTTGTCGGTGATCGCGTCCACCTGTCCGCCCATCACGTCATTGAGCGCCGGGCCCGCGCCGCGGTACGGCACGTGCAGCAGCTTGATGCCGGACAGCATCATGAAGTTCTCGATGTTCACGTGGCCCAGCGAACCCACGCCCGGCGAGGCGAAGCTGTAGCGTTCCGGCTGCTGCTTCGCCAGGGCCACGAATTCGGCCATGTTCTTGGCGGGGATATTGGGGTTGATGGCAAAGATGCTGGGCACGGCCACCACATTGGCCACCGGCACGAAGTCCTTCACCGGGTCGTAGTTCATCTTGCGGAACACGGCCGGGTTCGAGCCGTGGGTGCTCATCGTGGCCATGCCCAGGGTGTAGCCATCCGGCGTGGCGCGCGCCACCTGTTCCATGCCCAGCGAACCGCCGGCGCCGGCCTTGTTCTCGACCACGATGGTCTGCTTCAGGTCGCGGCCGGCGTACTCCGCCACCAGGCGCGCCACGATGTCGGTCGAACCGCCGGCGGCAAACGGCACCACCAGCTTGATGGGACGGACGGGGTAGTCGGCGGCTTGGGCGATGCCGGCAAAGGTCAGCGTGGCGAACATGCCGGCGAGCGCGCAGCGCGCGGACCGGCCCAGAAGGCGGCGGGACATGGGGATGGCTCCGAAAGTTGAAGGTCAGTCGACAAGGCCGCCAGTGTCCGAACTTTACGATCCCCTTTCAAACGACTATATTGCACGCGTTCATTACCGTTGATCATGCTAGATGCGACTGCACTCGCCCTCCATGTCCGAGCTGCATGCCTTCGTCACGGCGGCGCGCCTGGGCAGCTTCACCCGCGCCGCCGACATCCTGTGCGTGACCCAAGGGGCCGTCAGCCGCGCCATCTCGCGCCTGGAAGCGCATTTCGGCCAGCCGCTGATGTATCGCAATGCCCACGGGCTGACCCTGACCGAGACCGGCCGCCGTCTATACGAGGGCGCGCAGGCGCCGCTGCAGGCGATCGAAACGCTCAGCGCCGGATTGCGCGCCGACGACCGCCGCCTGCGCCTGACACTGTCCACCGTCCCGACGCTGGCCAGCGCCTGGCTGGTGCCGCGCCTGCCCGACTTCCACGCGCGTCATCCCGACATCCAGCTGGGCTTCGCCGCCTATCGCCGCAACGAGGATTTCTCGGGCGCGACGCCCGACGCCAGCATTCTGTCCGGCATGCCCGAGCAATGGCCGGGCTGGCAGGTGGACTACGTGATCGGGCGCGAGATGGTCGTGATCTGCCACCCTGGCCGACTGGCGACGCGGCGCGCCCAGGGTCTCTGGGACACCCCGGCCGGCCTGCTGGGCGAACCGCTGCTCTATCACTCGAACGGAATGGACAACTGGGCGCAATGGCTGGCCGCGGCTGGCGTGCCGCGCCCGGCCGCCCAGCTGTCCAATGGATTCGACCAGGTTTCCATCCTGGTGCGGGCCGTCATGGCCGACATGGGCATCGCCGTGCTGCAACGCTGCCTGGTCCACGACGACCTGCAGGCCGGACGCGTCGCGGCGCCTTTTCCCGACCTGCCCGTCCGCATTGCCCGCGGCTACCACCTGTGCTCCCCGGCCCAGCGCCGCGACCATTACGCTCTGGCCTGCTTCCGCCAGTGGCTGCTGGAAACCGCCGGACAGGATCCCGACGTGCTGGCCGCCAACCCGGCCTGAATCCCGGGCGCGCGGATACAGGCGGTTGCGGGAATCGGCCGGAAAAACACTACAAAATGAAAACGGGCTCCTGATCGGGAGCCCGTTACGGGTGCTGCACCACGCCGTCGGCGCGGCCTGGGAGGCTCAGGGTGCGAGCTTGAAGCCCAGGTCCACGCCCCACTTGTCGGTCTCGCGCAGCCACTTTGCGCCGCAATTCAGGCAACGGAAGTGGTCTTCGCGGCTTTCTTCGCGGCCTTTCTGCGTCGGATTGGTGAATCCCTGGTGACCCAGATGAGCATGCGGCGCGACGCCAGCAAGCCCGGGGTTAATGCGTTGGCAAGCCAGGCACATAACGCTCATTGGTGCTTCCCTACAAACATAGTTACTAAATTGTAAGGGATTCCACCAATACTTTTCTATCGTTCTATGACGATAAATCCAAAAATAATTGTTAACGCCACAATTAAACAACAGTCGGCAAGGCCGCCAGGCAGGTCGCCAGGTGGTACGGCGAGGTCGACGGCATGTCCTTGCGCACCACCGCTGCGCCCGCGTCCAGGCATTCGAACCAGCCGCCCGCGTGCAGGAAACGGTTCCGGAATGCGGCCAGGCCGGACTCCAGCGCGGGCAGGTCGCCCAGCACCGCCAGCACCCGCAGGTATTCGGTCTGCGCCCAGATCCGGCGCGTGTCGTCGATGACGGCGCCCGCCTCGCTCAGGGACGCGATCACGCCGCCCTCGTCCACGCCATGCCGCCGTGACCACTGCACGGCGCGCGGTAGCGATTCCGCCAATTCCAGGCCGTCGAAGACTTCCGCCGAACCATGCACCAGCGACAGCCATTCGAACTGATGTCCGGGTTCCAGCCGGTTGCCCGCCCCCCCCTGGCGTTCTTCCGAAATGCACTGCGTGGGCGCGTGCACGAAGAAGTGGCTGATGCCCTGGGCCAGGCTGCGCAGACGCTGCGCATATAGCGCCGGCTCCGCGACCTGCGCGGCGGCCAGGTAGGCCTCGGTCAGATGCATCATGGGATTCTGCGCGGGCGCGCGCAACGGCTGGCTCAGGTCTGGGCTGAGCGCCGCGTGATACAGCGAATCCGCCGTTTTGAAGCGCGCCTCGATGGTCGAGGACGTGGCCAGCATGAGCTTGCGCGCATCCGCGTTGCGGCTGCGGCGGAAATAGGCGGCGCAAGCCAGCACGATGAACGCGTGGGTGTACAGGTCCTGGGTTTCGTCCAGCGGGCGCGCGGCGGCGTCCACGCTATAGCGCCAGCCGCCGCTGGCCTCGTCGCGGAACACGCGCCGCAGCGACTCGAACAGCACGCCAGCATGCGCGCCCGCAGCGGCGCCCGGAGCTTCCGAGAACACATAGAGCTGGCGCGCGCAGGCCATCGCGCGGTAGCGCTCGGCAGGCAGCGGCGCTCCGGTGGCGGAATCCAGCGATTCAAAAGGCAGACCCAGCGCGCCATTGAAGCCCTGCCCCATCCACATGGGCAGGACGATGGAATCGTAATGGTCGCGAAATGCGCGGATGAGTTCCGCGAGAGAAGAGTTGGTCTGTGCGGCAGTCATCTTGGAACGGCGCATACCCGCTAAGGGCTCCAGATTTTGGAGCAGCAACGATAACCGAAATTTTCGCCGCAATTCCTTGAGTATGCTCCGAAGCGTCATGCTCACACAGACCGGTCCCGCCAATCAGCTCCGTCCAGGGCCAGCGCCCTATCGGAAGATGTTTTCCTCTACCCAGTTTTGCGCGAATACTTCCGCGCGATCACGTGCTTCGTCCAACGAAGCGCAGTTGCCCAAGTGGGAAAACGCGGCATCCACTTCGGTGCCGCCCTCGGCCGTAACCGTCAGCAATACGCCATATCCGCCGGTATCCATGGCCGCTGTGGAAACGTCGATCAGTACTTCCTGGTCACGATGCTGCATGTGCTACCTCCCAGTCGGTTACTTAAACGCGTGAACCACGCGTGACGTTGCGGGAGCAGAAATCCCGCGCAAATGAATAGACCTGCAAACGTCACGCAAGTTCATCTTACTGGTGACTCGATGACCGCGATATGCGGAAAAGCAGTCAAAGCGCGCATTCTGTCTCAGGAAATTCCCGTAGTCAGACACGAATAGTCGCGAAGCTGAGAAATACTGCGAAAACATTCGCAAAATGTGGGGGAATATCGCAGGCAAAACGATCAAGACGCGGCCAAACGCGGGGTGCGGCTCCGCTCCCGTTCGCTTGTCGACATTGTCGGATCCGCAACTGCCGCGAGTTGCGCGAATGCGCCTATCTCAGATGGATGGCGCCAGGCTCTTCCATGCGCAGCGAAAGCTTGCCCTTGTCGGTGATGAGCCAACGGCCGTCGGCGCCGGCCTCGATGCAACGCAGCGTCTCCAGCGCCTGCGCCACATGCGCGGGCACTTCAGTCTGGGTGGCGCCGGGCTCGCAGTTGTCGGCCACGATGCGCAGCCAATGACCCAGTTCACCTTTCTCGAAACGATGCAATGCCATGCGGTGTTCTCTCTTGAATACCCAACGATAGCATGGGCTAGGCCAACAGCCTGGGCAGCGACGACGCCAGCAGCGCCACGCCCGACGCGGTCAGCAGGCCCAGCACGATGCGGCGGAACGCCACGTCGCTGATGCCCACGTACACCCGCGTGCCCCATAAGGTGGGCACCAGCATCGCGGGCACGATCACCGCGAACAGCGGCAGCATGTCGCGGGTGACGACGCCGGTATATACATAGCTCGCCATTGTCACGATCAGCATGGACAGATTGAAGTTCTGGATCACCGCGCGCTGCACGTCGCGGTCGAAACGGCGCAGGGTGCACCACAGCGTGGGAATGACGCCGGTGAATCCGCCGATGCCGCCCATGACCCCGCCCATCGCGCCCGCCACGCCATCGGCGAATCTGCCGCCCGCGGTGATGCGCGGCAAGCGTGCCGCGAACAGCATGACCGGACACCAGATCGCCAGCAGTCCGCCGATCAGCGCCTTGAACAGCAGCGGATCCAGATACGGCAGCAGCTTGACTCCCAGCGGTATGCCCAGCAATCCGCCCGCGATGAACGGCAGCAGCTGCGCCGTGGCGAATCCCCGGCGCACCGTGAACGCCGCCAGCAACTGGCCGGTCAGCGAGCCGAACACCACCATGGCGGCAGCCAGCTTCGGGTCTATCGTCCAGGCCCAGAACGACATGGCCACCATGCCGAAGCCGAAGCCCGACAGGCCCTGCACGAAACCGGCGGCCATGGCGCCCGCCGCGACCAGCACATATAAGGAATCCATATCCGCCGCACGCCCGCAAGAGATGCCGGATGACTCCCGGCGCACGACATTCTAGAACGCGCCGCGCCCTGCTCCGTCCCGGCGCGCCAGCCCGCGCGCTACAACGGACGCAATGCCAGCGGCCGCTTCAGGCGGGTCGCGAGCGCCGAGGCCGCGACGCTCGCGGCGATCAGGGCCAGGCCCAGCGCCAGATCAGCCGAGATCCGTTCCCGGAAGACCAGCGACGACACGATCAGGCCGATCACCGGCACGCAGAGCATCGCAATCGAGGTCGCCACCGGCGGCATCTTCTGCGTCATGCCCAGCACCACGATGAAGGTCAGCGCCGTGGCCAACGGACCGGTGTACAGGATCACGGGCCAGGCCTGCGGCTCCGCCAGGAACACGGGCGCGCCATCGCGCAGCCATGCCAGCGCGGCCAGCGGCACCGCGGCGATGGCGGTTTGCCATGGAATCATGTCCGCGCCCAGGCGGATATGGCGGTTGCCGCGCAGCTGGATGATGTTGCAGGCCCACGCGAACGACGCGCCCAGCAGCATCGCCAGTCCGATCACCGTGTGCGCCTGCCAGGGGCTGAACGCGGGCGCCACGATGACGACGATGCCCGCGTAGCTCAACGCCGTGGCCAGCCATTGCGCCAGCGACAGGCGCTCCTTCAGGATCAGCGAGGACAGCGGAATAACCCAGATGGAAGTGGCGTATGCGATCACGGACGCACGTCCGGGCGCCACATACTGCAACGCCCAAAGGGCCAGCGCAGTGAACGCGCCCATCTGCAGCAGCGCCACGCCCGCCACCAGCGGCATTTCCTGCCGCGTGGGCAGGCGCAGGCGGCCCAGCATGCCCAGCACCAGCGCGCTGATCAGCGCGGCCGAACCGAACCGGCTGGCGGCCAGCCACAGCGGGCTCATGTGAGTCAGCCCCAGTTTCATGATGGGCCAGTTCCCGCCCCAGATGGCTACCGCGCCGACCAGCGGCAAAAACCTGCCCAATGTGCTCTGCTGACTCATTACTACCCAATCTACCGCTTGAATATTCTGCTTTCTGGCCAAATTGCCAAAGAGCGGAATAGTCTATAGGGTAAACCCCAGCATATTTCACCGCATTATTACGCATTAGCAGTCATACTCGGCACATCTGAACTGCCTTCGAACCATAACCAGGTGACTTATGCCGGAAATCAACCTGGATGCCACCGACATCCGTATCCTCAACGAACTCCAACGCGATGCGCGGCTGACCAATGTGGAGCTCGCCGCACGCGTGAACCTGTCGGCCTCGCCCTGCCTGGCCCGCGTCCGGCGCCTTGAAACCGAGGGATTGATAGACCGCCGCGTCACGCTGCTGAACGCGCGCAAGCTGGGCCTGAAGGTCAATGTGTTCATCCAGATCTCGCTGGACAAGCAGCGCAAGGCCGCGCTGGACGTATTCGAGCGCGAGATCGCCGTGCTGCCCGAAATCATGGAGTGCTATCTGATGTCCGGCGATGCGGACTACCTGATCCGCGCCCTCGTGCCCGATGTCGATGCCCTGGAAAGGCTGATCGTCGAACACATCACCCGCATTCCGGGCGTGGCCAGCATCCGTTCCAGCTTCGCGCTGAAGCAGGTGCTCTACACCACCGCCGTCCCCCTGGCCTGAAACGGCGCCGGCCGCCGCGATGGCAACTTGCGGGATCTCCGGCCTCAGCCCACAATGAAAGCGCCGCGCGGGCCACGAGCGCGCGCCGGCATCCCTCCCATCGCCTAGCAAGGAGAACACCATGCCTGAAACCGACTGGTTCCCCGGCGGCACGCTACCCGATCGTCAGGGCTATTTCGAAGTGGAATTCGACACGGGTGAAATCGAAATCACGCGCTACGGCCTGCTGGGCTGGGAGCCCGAGCAGGACCGCGGCCGCATCAAGCGCTGGCGCGGCCTGGACCCCGTCATCGAAGCCGCCGAGATGCAGCGCGAAAGCGCCGTGCGCAACAACGGCGACTCCCTGATCGGCTGAACCCCATGCGCCGCGGCGCGCCTTGCGCGCCGCTCAAAAACAAAAACGCCGCGGATTCCTCCGCGGCGTTCTGCTTTGCGCAAGCGATCAAAGATCCAGCTTCGAGATCTTGGTGCCTTCCAGCGATACGCCCGCCATCAGGCCGCCGTTGTTCATCACGAAGCCGACGATGGGTTGCTGCGCCGTGTTGGTATCGACACGTCCGTTCGCGCCAACGTTGACCACCGCGACCGTCGCATCGGCGCCCACGGTCCAGCCGCTGCTGGCGCGGAACTTGTTCAGCGCATCATCCGTCATGAACAGCAGGACCATCGCCTTGGATTGCGCGCCGGCCTGGAAGCCGATCGAGCCCGCCGTGGTGCTGTAGTACCCGGCGGTGGCGCCGCCAACTCGCAGCACGCCCTTGCCGTGCTCAGCACCGATGATGAAGCTGCCGCTCAGCACATCCGGAAAAATCAGCACGCCACGCGCGCGCGCCACCAGTTCCTTGGACTGGGGCGAGGCTTGGTAGAGCTTGCCTAGCGTGGCATCGGCCGCGCTGTTCAGCGACTGGCGCTGTTCAGTGGCGGTTGCGGAGGATTTGGGACTGGTGGTGGTGCAGCCCGTGAACAACAGGCCAGCCACACCGATTGCCGCGGCAGCCAGGCCAACGCGACGCAAGACAGGAAAAGTATCAAACATGGAACTCTCCTTTTTGTTGTCACCTTCTACCAATGTACCGGGCAAATCCGCCAGCGCAAGGCACACGATTGTGCGAAAGGAAACAAAACCTGCCTGCGGCCCGAACATCCCATTACTGGCGGCACCCGCCTCTACAAAATACCATAGCGCGGCTCGCCCGTGGACTCGTCCACCGCCACGATGCCCGACAGCACGAGCTCCGCATGTCGGCGCGCAATTCCCGCGTCGGCAAAGGTCACGAAGCGCGGCAGCGGCCAGCGCCGCTGGAAGTCCGCGCCAGTCGCGCGCTGCACCATCACCTCTATCGCCAGCACGCCGGCGTCCAGGTCGACGACCTGGCACTCCACCTGGAAACCATCGATATGACGCTGCGGCCACGCGCCCATGCCTTTGCTCCTGAAATAGCTCTTTCCGGCCGCAATATGCCAAAAATAAATCCGCTTGAAAAGCAATGTTTTCAAGAAGTTATGACGTACTAGAGCAGGTAGTGCGAACGCATCTTGCAGCCCGCGAAAATGGGCTCGAATCGGTCCATTTCCGTAGCCCGCGCACCCGGGCCGCGCAACGGAACGAAGCGCTGAGCAAAGGCTATTGTTCGTCCGCCGGGCGTATCCATTGCGCGTCCCACAAGCCCTCGCCGCGCTCGAGCGCCGCCGCCAAGGCCTGCTTGCGGCGCTGCGCCACGGCCGCTAGCAAGGCATTGCAGACGGAGAATGCGGCCGTGTAGGAATCGAAGGGCGAAGCGCTGGAGCTGCGTGCCACCAGCACGTGGTGTGCCGAGGCGGCGGCAGGCGCCGAAGCGGAATCCGTGATCAGGATCACCTGGCCGCCACGCTGCCGGAAGTACCTCACCGCGTTCGCGGCCGCGACTGAATAGCGCCTGAACGTAAACACAAGCAGCACGTCGGCCTCGTCGACCCAGAGCAACTGGTCTTCCAGGAACAAGGGGCCTGTCGCGACCATGGGCTTGACCGACGGCAGGCACAGATTCAGGTAGAGCGCCACATGGCTGGCCAGCGGCGCGGCCTGTCGTAGCCCGAGCACGTGTACCCGCCCCTTGCGCTGCGTCAACAGCCGCACCGCCGCCTCGAAGGCGGCCACGTCGATCGACGCATAGGTCTCCTTCAGGTTGTGCTGGTCATGCAGCAAAGCGTTGTGCAGGCAGGCTCGCGGCGACGGCTTGTCGGCGCTCACCGCGTCCGCGCGTTCGCCGGGCGAGGCCAGGCGCGCCGTCACTTCGGAGCGGGCCTCCATCTGGGCCTGCGCATAGCTCTCATAACCCAGCTTGGCCAGCAGGCGCACCACGGTAGATGCGCTGGTGCCAACTTGCCTGGCCAGCGCCGTCGCCGATTCCAGCAGGCTTTGTGGATAGCGCGCCTGCATTTCCTCGACCAGCAGCCGTTCCGACTTGCTGAGCTTGCGGCCGTAGCCGGCGATCCGTTGGTTCAGGTTCATCCTTGCACAGGTCCTAGGTGATAACCCCAAATTTCACAATGTGCATTGCATCTTATATTGCTGTCTGCAATATTCATTGCAAATTAGAGCAAACCCGCCGTCACCACAAGAGAATTCCATGAAGCATCACCCCCAGGGTCCGTCCCTGGCCCGCCGCAGCCTGCTCCTGGCCGGCCTGGGCGCGTCCCTGCTGCCGCTGGCAGCGCGCGCCAACGCCTATCCGTCTCGCCCCATCACGCTGGTCGTTCCCTTCCCCGCCGGCGGCTCCGTCGACCTGATCGGCCGGCTTTATGCGGACGCGCTGGGCAAGGCGCTGGGCACGAGCGTCATCATCGAGAACCGCGACGGCGCGGGCGGCGCCATCGGCAGCAAGCGCGTCGCGCGCGCCACGCCTGACGGCTACACGCTGGTCGCTTCCTCGCAAAGCTCGCATCTGGCCAATCCGCTGATGCGCGGCGACATCGGCTATGACCCGATCAAGGACTTCATTTCGATTTCGCAGCTGTCGCGCACGCCCAATGTGCTGGTGACCAATGCCGCCGTGCCCGCCCGCAATTTCGCGGAGTTCGTCGCCCTGCTGAAGGCGCGCCCCGATGAACTGCACTACGCCACCGCCGGCATCGGCAGCATGGGCCAGCTCAACGCCGAGCTGTTCAAGAACACCTTGCAGCTGCAGGCGGTGCACGTGCCCTACCGCGGCGGCGCTCCGCTGATCAATGCCCTGCTCTCCAACCAGGCGCAGTTCTCCCTGGACAACCTGGCGCCCTTCCTGCCCCACATCCAGGTCGGCAAGATGCGCGCGCTGGCAGTCGCCGCGCCCAAGCGGCTGGACTCCCTGCCCGACGTGCCGACCTTCGAGGAACTGGGCTATCCCGTGCTCAATTCCATGTCGTGGATCGGTCTGGCCGCGCCCGCCGGCACGCCGCCCGACATCGTCCAGAAGCTGCTGGCCGCCGTGCGCGCCGCCGCCAAGGATGACGGCATGCCGCAGTCCCTGGAAAAGGCCGGCGCGCTGCCGCCCGAAGAGCAGACGCCGCAACAGTTCACCGCCATGATGTCCGAGCGCCTGGCGTTGTACAAAGACCTGATCGACCGTGCCGGCATCCGTCCTGAATAGGCCAGAATCCCATGAAAAACCCCGCTTTCGAACCCGACACCGCGCCGCTGGAAGTCCTGCCGCGCGACCTCTCCGCCTACCGCGAGGGCAACGTCGGCATTCCCTACGTGCACCGTTTCGAGTCGGGCCGCCCCGGCCCGCACGTGCTGATCAACGCCATCACGCACGGCAACGAAATCTGCGGCATGGTGGCCGCGACCCATCTGCTGGACACCGGCGTGCGGCCCAAGATCGGCACGCTCACCGTCAGTTTCGCGCACGTCGAAGCCTATGAAGCCTTCGACATCGAGAACCCCTACGAAAACCGCCAGCTGGTCCACAACCTGAACCGCATCTGGTCGGCCGCCATGCTGGACGGCCCGGAAGACAGCCCGGAACTGCGCCGCGCGCGCGAAATGCGCCCCGTGCTCGACGCCGCCGACTTCGTGCTGGACATCCACTCCACGCGCGCGCCGGTGCAGCCTTTCTGGGTCTACAACGAATTGGACCGCAACACCGCGCTGGCCAGCGCCGTGGGCGCGCCGCAGGTGCATCTGGTGATGCCGCCCGAGCTCTTTCCGGGCACGGGCGTCATGGGCTACGGCCGCCACGGCGACCCGGACTCCGACAGCGGCGGCTCGCTGGTGGTCGAATGCGGCCAGCACTTCGCGCAGTCGGCCGCCGACCTGGCTACCGACGTCACGCTGCGCTTCCTGGTGCACACGGGCCTGATCGACGCGCCCGCCGGCATGGCGCCGCCGCCCGTGCCGCGGCGCTACCGCCTGCTCCAGGTGCACATGGTGAAGTCCGAGGACTTCGCCTTCACCCGGCCGGTCATCGGCTTCGAAACGTTCGCCAAGAATGAATTGATCGCCATGAACGGCACCGAGGAAATCCGCTCGCCCTGCGACGACTGCACCATCTTCATGCCCACGCGCATGCCCATCGTGGGCCGCGAAGCGGTGTACCTGACCGTCGCAATCTGACGACGCCGCGCAAGCGCCGGTCCGGGCTCCCTCAAAGATCCGGGATCAGGCGCTTGCCCATGCTGATGACTTCGTCTTGCTGGAAGCCCAGGCTTTCATAGAAGCCCTGCACCGCGGCATTGCCCGACCGTATCAGCAGGTTGATCTTGGGGCAGCCCATTTCCAGCAGCTTGCGCTCGACGGCGCGCATCAGCGTCGTCGCATGGCCGCGGCGCTGATGCGCGGGCGATACCGCCAGATAGTTGATCCATGCGCGATGGCCGTCATAGCCGCCCATCAGCGTCGCGACGATTTCCCCGTCCGCTACTCCCACCAGGAACAGGTCCGACTGCACCGTGAGCTTGCGCGCAATGTCCTTGCGCGGGTCGTTCCACGGGCGGGTCAGGCCGCAGTCGCGCCACAACTGGATGATCGCGGCTTCGTCGGTCGAATGGTAGGGCCGGATGGCGAGGGCTTGGACACTCATGCTTCGTTCCTTCAAGGAGGGCAACGAAAGCCTTGCAATACGCCTCGACAGCGGGACCAGCCAGAAAACAGAAAAGCCACGAGGAGTATCGTGGCTTTCAGGGAATGGCGCCGATGGATCAACGCCCGAACGTGACTGGCCACTCAACGTAGACGTCGAGTGATTCGTCGATAGGCTGCGCCGGACATCGGCGCGAAATGGGCTGCGTTCATGCGGGCAAGCATACACGAGGCCCCGCAGCATGGACAAGCCACGGACCTTCCATTCAATCGATTTCCGGCGCTGCCAGGGTGCCCTCCATGACCACCACGGCTTGGCCCGCCACCCCCGCCCACACGCCATCCGCACACGGTTCGGCGTGGGCCAGCAGCACGCTGGCGCGCCCCATGTCCACGCCCTGCTCGACCCGCAGGCGCAATGCGCCCTGGCCTCGCAGGACCGCCCGCAACGCCGTGGCGGCGGCCGTCGCGCTGCCCGTGGCGGGATCCTCGGTCATGCGTCCGGTAAACATGCGGGCCTGGATATCCGCGCCGCCTCCGGTGTCGGTGGTATAGGCATAGATGGACTTTGCGCCATCCAGCGGCAGCAAGGCCGCGTAGCCCGCGGGGTCGGGCACGGCCCGGCGCAAGGCCTCGCGGCTCGCCAGTTGCACGACCAGGAACTCCAGGCCCACCGACACCACTTGCGGCTCATGTTCCGTCATGTCGATGTCCGCCGGGTCCAGCCTCAAGGCTCGCGCCACCGCAGCTGCCGGCGCCACACCCGCGCGCGACAAAGGTTGCGGCGCCTGCAGCTCCGCTCCGTCCACGTCCTGCGCGCCTTTCCGCAGCGCAATCCGGACCAATCCCGCCTCCTCTTCGAACACGAAGGCATCGGGCGCCTGCCGCCCCGACGCGGCCATCTCGCGCGCCAGCGCCACGGCCGTGCCCACGTTTGGATGGCCGGCAAACGGCACTTCGCGGTCCGGCGTGAAGATGCGCACTTGGGCGGTGTGGACGGGATCCCGAGGCGGCAGCACAAAGCTGGTCTCGGAATAATTGAACTCGCGCGCGATGCGCTGCATCTGCGCCGTGCTCAGGCCCTGGGCATCGAACACGACCGCCAAAGGATTGCCACAATAGGGCTGGCTGGTGAACACATCGGCGGTGACGTAGCGGTAGCGCATGGAACTTCCTCTCGAACCGCGCGGAATGCGCGGCGACCCGGGAAGTGTGCGGGTCCTGCATCCGATCCGCCAGTCACAGTGCGGGCCAATTCAGGCCATAACAGCTGACGAAGCCGGGTAGACTAGGCGCCAGGATCCGCGACCGGCTCGCGGCGTCCCACGGCCCAGAGGGAACATCATGTCCACAGTGCGCACATACTTCCAGGACCGGCTGCCGCCGGACCAACTGGCGCGGCTCGTGCCGGCCCGGGAACGCTTCTTCCTGGAGAACATCGTCGACCTCGACAGCGCCGTGGCAGCCATTCAGTCGCACTGCCACGCGCTGGGCTTGACCACTCTGGTGCGCAAGCAACCCTATAACGCCGGCCCCAGCCGCTGGGACCTGACCATGTTGCTGCCGAGTTGGATCGGCGCCATTGCGATGACGCTGTTTTCCGCCAGCACCCCGCGCGGACAACAGGCGGACGTCATCATCAAATTGCGCAGCAACAGCCTGCTGGAAGTGTGTTTTTCCCGGCCTGCGCCCAAGCGCGGCAACGCCCTGCCCTGACTTGCGTCCAGCCTGTCTCCGGTCAACGCGCCACCGCATCATGCCTAGTACAATGTCCCATATATGGGGATGAAAAGATGAAAAACAGTGCAAGGCTTGCGGAAGGACTCACTGTCGAAGCGGCGGTAAACCTGGCGGAAAACTGGGCTCGCGCCCATCACGCGGACGCCGATCGCAGCAGGAAGTTCGCTCTTCAATGGCATCGGGACAACAGCCCCCAGAACAGGCAAGGCGACGCGCTGCTGCGGGATCTCGCCTTCTTCTTCCAAGCCGCCTCCAATGATGCCGCCTACTGGCGCTCGGTCGGCGACTTCACCGAGGAAGCCACGGGCGCCTGGGGCGTCCAGGCGCTGAAAGCCTTGGCTGGATTGAATTTCATCGGCCTCGCCGCCTCGATCATCCTGTTCGCCGCACGCGACAGCTCGGCCTTCACGGTGGGAGCGGCCAGCGCCTGCGGCCTGTTCCTGGCCGGACTGCTCCTGGCTTATCCCGCGCTCAGGCTCACCAACATTTCCCGCGCCACCGCCAATGCCGCCTCGGCCGCGCAAAGCCGCGAAGCGCGCTCCGCATCGACCTGGGAACAATTGCGCTCGGCCAACGACGGCAACCCCAACGTCGGCCGCCGTGAACGGAAAATCGCGCTGCGCCTGGCCGCCACCATGGCCGCCACCGCCACGGCGGGCTGCGCGTTGCTGATCGCGACGGTGTGGTTCTAGCTGCCAGCCGGTCTACGCCACCGGCGTAACCGCCCTTCCCGTCCTGAAGAACGACACCAGATTCCGGATCGCCAGCTCCGCCATCTGACGCCGCGTCTCGTGCGTAGCGCTGCCAATATGCGGCGCCAGAATCACGTTCGGCAGCTGGCGCAGCGGGCTCGGGCCCAGCGGCTCGCTCTCGAACACGTCGAGCGCCGCTCCCTGGATGATGCCGTTGGCCAGCGCGTGGCACAGGTCCGACTCGTTGACGACCGAGCCGCGGGCGACGTTGACGATGACGCCGTCCGGACCCAGCTCCTGCAATACGGTGGCGTCGACGATATGGCGCGTGGCCGCGCCGCCGGGGCATGACAGGACAAGCACGTCGACGTGGCGCGCCATGGCCGGCAAGGAATCGAAATGCCGCCACGGCACCGCCTGGCGGGCGCGGCCGAAGTAGCTGAGGTCCACCTCGAACGGGACCAGGCGCTGCGCGATCTCCTTGCCAATACGTCCGAGGCCGACGATTCCCACCCTCTTGCCCGCGAGACTCGTCCCCAAAGGAAATGGGGATTCTTCCCAGGCGCCTGCGCGCACGAAGCCATCGGCCTCGGGCAGCTTGCGCAACAAGGCAAGCAGCATCCCCACCGCCAGTTCGGCCACGGCCTTGTTCAACACGTCGGGGGTGTTGGTCACGACGATGTTCTTTTGCCGCGCGTGATCCAGCGCGATCCCGTCGTAGCCCACCCCGTTGGTCGTGATGATGCGCAAGCCCGGCAGGCGGTCGATGAGTTCGGCCGGAATCCGGTAGTTCGAACGCGTGACGATGCCCGCGACCGAGGCCACCTGAGCGGGATCGTTGCGCAGATCATCCTCATCGAGCAACGTGAACAGCGAACGGAACTGCGCTTCCACCGAGGCGGGAAAAACCCCGATCTTCAGCAGCTTCGGAAACTCGCCACCTACGGGCTGTTCCGCCGGTTCTTGGCCAGCCACGGCCGTTTCATTCATCTTCATGGATTTGCGCCTCAGGGCTATAACATTGGGAATTCAGAGCAAACGCCCATCGCATCATGGACATCAAGTGCATGCAGAGTTTCGTCGCGGTCGTCGAGGCGGGTTCGTACGCCGAAGCGGCGCGCAAGCTGGACCTGACCTCGGCCGCCATTGCCGCGCGCATCAAGGCGCTGGAAATGGACCTGGGCGTGGCGCTGGTGAAGCGCTCGGGACGTTCCGTGCGGCCCACCGAGAGCGGCATGCGGATACTGGAGGGCACCAAGGCGGCCATCCGGAACCTGCGCGATCTGCGCGCGATGGCCATCGACGGCGACCAGCCCGGCGAATTCCGCGTCGGCTGCTTTGTCTCGGCGCTGACCAACGTCCTGCCGCCCATACTCAAGTCCCTGTACCGCCGGCATCCGGACGCCTCGGTGTTCGTCACCCCAGGCGGGTCCATAGACCTGTGCGGCAAGGTGGTCAGCGGCGAGCTCGATGCCGCCATCGTGGTGGAACCCCAGTTTGCCGTGCCCAAGAGCTGTCTCTGGCAGCCGTTCATGGAAGAGCCCCTGGTGGTGGTGGCTCCGGCCCATCTGGCGGACATGGACGCCCATACCCTGCTGTCGACACAACCTTTCATACGCTATGACCGGAACATCTACGGCGGCCAGCTGGCCGACCGCTACCTGCGCGACCACCAGATCTGGCCCAAGCAGCGCCTGGAGATAGACGGCCTGCTCGCCATCGTCGCGCTGGTGCACGAAGGGCTGGGCGTCGCGCTGATTCCGGACTGGTCCTCCATGTGGAAGTCGCTGGACGTGGCGCGCATCCCGCTGCCCAACCGCGCGCCCGTGCGCAGGAACGGCCTGATCTGGAACACGCGCGGCCACCACGCCAAGATGGCCGCGTCCATATCCCAGGACGCCAAGGCCATCTTCGGCGGCGCGCAAGCGCGCCAGGCAGACGAGTAGCCCTACTTCGATTTGCCCGGCGCTGCGCGCAGGAAATCGAAATCGACGCCCTTGTCGGCCTGGGTCACGGTATCCAGGAAGAGCTTCTTGTAGCCGCGCTCGGCCGTGGGCGGCGTGACCGGCTGCTCGCGGCGGCGGCGTTCAAGCTCTTCGTCCGGGACCAGCAACGCGATCTCGCGCCGGCTTACGCTCAGGCGTATGCGGTCGCCGTTCCTGACATAGGCCAGCGGGCCGCCTATGGCCGCTTCCGGCGTGACGTGCAGCACGATGGTGCCGAAGGCGGTGCCGCTCATGCGGCCATCCGAGATCCGGATGATGTCCTTCACGCCCTGCGCCGCCAGTTTTTTCGGGATGGGGATATAGCCCGCCTCCGGCATGCCCGGCGCGCCCTTGGGCCCGATGTTCTTCAGGACCAGGATGTCCTGCGGCGTGACGTCCAGGTCGGGCGCGTCGATGCGGCCGGCCAGATCCTCGGCATTCTCGAACACCACGGCGCGCCCTTCATGCTCCATCAGCCCGGCGTCGGCGGACGACTGCTTGATGATGGCGCCCTCGGGAGCCAGATTGCCGGACAGCACGGCGATGCCGCCCTGCGGATAGATCGGGTTCTGCCGCGTCCTGACCACGCTCTGCGCGAATCCCGGCCCCGCGCGCTCGATTTCCTCGCCCAGCGTCTTGCCCGTCACGGTCAGCGCGTCGAGCTTCAGCAAGGGCTTGAGTTCTCGCAGCAGCGTGGCCATGCCGCCCGCCTTGTGGAAGTCCTCCATGTAGTGCTGGCCGGACGGCTTGAGGTCCACCAGCACGGGCGTCTCGCGCCCCATGCGGTCCAGCGCCTGCAGATCCAGGTCCAGACCGAGCCGGCCGGCGATGGCGGTAAGGTGGATGATGCCGTTGGTGGAACCGCCGATGGCCAGCAGGACGCGCATGGCGTTCTCGAAAGCGTCCGCAGTGAGGATCTTCGAGACGGACAGGCGCTGCCTGGCAATCTCGACCGCCTGCGCGCCCGTGAGTTCGGCGATGCGCATCCGGTCGGCCGTGACCGCCGGCGGCGTCGCGCCGCCAGGCACCGTCATGCCCAGCGCTTCGGCAATGCAGGCCATGGTGCTGGCCGTGCCCATGACCGAACAGGTGCCCACGCTGGCCACCAGCTGGTTGTTGACGTCGGCGATCTCCTCGCCGTCGATCTCCCCGGCCCGGAACTTGCCCCAGTATCTGCGGCAGTCCGTGCACGCGCCTACCCGCTCGGAACGGTGCGAGCCCGTCAGCATCGATCCCGTCACCAGCTGGATCGCCGGAATGTCCGCGGACGCGGCGCCCATGAGCTGGGCCGGAACCGTCTTGTCGCATCCGCCTATCAGCACCACGGCGTCCATGGGCTGCGCGCGTATCAGCTCCTCGGTGTCCATGGACATGAGGTTGCGCAGGTACATGCTGGTGGGATACGAGAAGCTCTCGTGGATGGAGATGGTCGGAAAATCCATCGGCAGTCCACCGGCGAACATGATGCCGCGCTTGACGGCCTCCAGCAGCTGCGGCGCATTGCCGTGGCAAGGGTTGTAGGCGCTGCCCGTGTTGGCGATGCCGATCACGGGACGGTCCAGCGCGCCATCCGTGTAGCCTGCGCCCTTGATGAAGGCCTTTCTCAGGAACAGCGAGAATCCGCTGTCGCCGTAGCTGGTCAGGCCCTTGCGCAGGCCGCTGGCTTCGTCCTGCGAGGGTCCGGTGGTTTTCTTGCTCATCTTGTTCAAGCCGCTTCCAGTTAGTTTGCAGTGATGCCGCCGTCGCGGATGACCTTGGCCCACTGCTCGATTTCAGCGTTCAGCCGCGCCTTGGATGCTTCCACGTCGAGCGCGTCGGCGTAGACGCCTTGCTGCAGCAGCTGAGCCTTGGCGTCGTCCTTGGCAAGCGCCGTCGTCAAGGCCTTGTTGATCTTGGCGACGATGGGCGCGGGGGTACCCGCCGGCGCCATCACCCCGAAGAGCGAACTGACGTTGAAGCCGCTGAAGCCCTGCTCTTCGGCGGTGGGGATGTCCGGCAGCATCGACACCCGTTGCGGCGTCAGCACGGCCAACGGACGCAGCTGCCCGGATTTGATGAACGAAATCGCGGCGGGCACCGTCTCCGTCATGGTTTCCACCTGTCCGCCGACCAGGTCGGTCATGGCCGGACCGCTGCCGCGATAGGCCACGTGCACGATGTTGACGCCTGCGATCTGCTTGAACAGCTCCATCGCCATGCGCTGCGGAGCGCCGGCGCCCGACGACGCGAAATTGAGTTTTCCTGGATTTGCCTTCGCGTAGCTCACCAGATCCGCCAGCGACTTGATCGGCAGCTTGGGATTGACCACCGCCACCAGCGGCACGAAGCCGACCACGCCCGCCGGCGCGAAATCCTTGCGCAGGTCGTACGGGATGGTGTCCTTCTCCAGCGTCGCCATGACCGAGTGCGAGGTCAACGCCCCCATCAGCAGCGTATAGCCGTCCGGCTGCGCGCGCGCGACTTCGGCCGCGCCGATGTTGCCCCCGGCCCCGCCCCGGTTCTCGATGACGACCTGGCCGCCGATCTGCTCGCTCAGCCGTTGGCCCACGATGCGGCCGATGACGTCGGTCGCGCCTCCCGGCGGGTACGGAATGATCAGCCGGATGGGCTTGCTGGGATAGTTGTCGGCCGCTTGCGAATGCGCGAGGCCGGGAATGGCGAACGCGGCCGCCGCGATGAGGGCGGCCAGGGTGGAATGAACGTGCTTCTGTGCTGCGCGTCTACAGAACATATGCGTCTCCCGATGGGTTCTTATGGCTTGGAAGCTATCGACGCATGTTCGCAAACTCTCGCCCGCGGAAAGAGAAAAAATTTTATGTTCAGTCAAAAAAATCCATGCGTGCCGCGAGGCGTTCCGGCGAGGGAAATACGCCCCGCGGCGCGTGGAAACTCAGCCCGCCGCTTCCTCGTCCTTGAGGATCTGCATGGCCTTGCCCAGGGCGATCTGGTAGCGCCGCTGCTCCTTGGCGACCTGGTCCGGCGTCCATTGGTAGAAGCCCTTGAGCGCAGGCGACTTGACGCCGATGTTGCCCTGCTCCACCAGATCCAGCATGAGCCGGCTCGGCGTTTCATCGGTGCGCAGGTGCGGATACATGGTGGCCGCCGCCGCGCAATGGATGTCGATGCCGGCCAGGTCCTTCTGCAGCAGCGGGCCGGCCGCGATATAGCGGAATCCGAAGCCGTAGCGCACGGCCGTGTCCACGTCCTCGGCCGAGGCGAACCCCTCCTCGACCAGCGCGATCGCCTCGCGCATGAGCGCATGCTGGATGCGGTTGGCCAGGAAGCCCGGCACGTCGCGCTTGACCTGCACCGGCTTCTTGCCGGTGTCGCGCATGATGCGGCTGACTTCTTGCGCCACGGCTTCGTCGGTCGCCTCGCCGCGCACCACTTCCACCGCCGGCACCAGGTGGGCCGGCATGAAGTAGTGCAGGCCGACCATGCGCTCGCGAGTCTGCAGCCCTGCGCCTATCGCGCTGATGGGGAAGCTCGACGAATTGCTGGTCAGCGGAATGGACGCTGGCGCCAGCTGCTCAAGGCGGACAAAGACCGCGCGCTTGGTTTCCAGCAGCTCCGGCACGCACTCGACCACGATGCGCGTGTCGCTCCAATCGATTTCCTCCATGGTTGCGCTGGTGACGATGCGGCCGGCGTCAGCCTGACCGCCGATCATTTCGCTGGAGGCGTTCACGCGCTGCGTGGCCGCGGCGCGCGCGGCGGCATCGGGCTCCACCAGCCACACGCGCCATCCCGCCGCGTGAAAGCCGGCGGCGACATCGGCCCCCATGGTGCCCGCGCCCAATACGATTGCCTGATCCATCTTGTCTGATCCTTTCTTGGTGGTTGGAGAATTCCGGGTTCAGAGAGCCTGCGCCGCCGGCGCCGGCAGATACATGGGCTTGCCCGCCACGTCGAGCTCGACGCGCAGGATGCTCGCGGAACTGGACTCGGTGATGTAAAGCGTGCGGCCCGCCGGCCCGCCAAAGGCCAGATTGGTGGTGTGCAACCCTTCGGGAGACTGGATGCGGGCGACCGGCTGGCCCAGGGCGTCCATGCACCAGACGGCGCCCAGGCCCACGTGGGCAATGCAGAGGCCTCCACGTGCGTCCAGCGCCAGCCCGTCGGGACCGCCGCCGCCCGACATCTGGATGAACGTGCCGACCTTGCCGACCTGCCCGTTGCGCAGCAAGGGCACCTTCCAGATGGCGTTGGCCCGCGTCGCCGCGACATACATTGCGTGTTCGTCCAGGTCCATCACCAGGCCGTTGGGACTGGGGATGCAGTCGAGCAGGCAATCCAGCCGCCCGTCGGGCCGCAGGCGGAACAGGCGTCCGGTCGGATCCTGCCAGCCGGTCATGCCCTGGTCGGTGAAGTAGAGATCGCCGGCCTCCGAGAAGAACAGGTCGTTCACGCCCTTGAAGCGTTCGATGTTGTAGCGTTCGAGCACGGGGCGCACCTCGCGGCGTTCCAGGTCGAACTGCATGATGCCGTGCTTGTAGTCGGCAACGAAGATGCGGCCGTCGCGGTGGAACTTGAGCCCGTTGGGCCAGCCGTCGTACTGGACCAGCGGTTCGAACTCGCCCTTCGCATCGACGCGCAGGATGCGGCCGTTGACCACGTCCACGCAATACAGGAGGCCGTCCGGTCCGAAGGACGGTCCTTCCAGCAGCGAACGCGGGGGATTGCCGTAAGGCTGGCTGGCCACCCACTCGTTCAGGTCCTGGCCCTGCCATTTCAGTTCATCGGGCAGCCGCGCGAATACGCTCGCCTGGATCTTGGGAACGGGGTCGTAGAACATGGAGGGTCTCCTCGGATTTTCAGGACGGAAATCTTCGCGTTCCGTTTCGCCCGAAATTCTAAGGAGAGCCAACTATTTAAGGAAATAAAATATATTGAACGAGATTTTCAAAAAAAACGATTATTGACCCACCCCGCTCCATGGCGGGTTCTCCCGCCAGCCACGGCCGCAGTCTGCGCCGAGGTCCGACGCGACCGCCATCAAGTCAAGATACGATGACGCGTCCTTTGCTTGTGGTCTGCCGCTATATGCTTCGTATCGCGATCCGCTCCATCCTCGTGTTTGTCCTTGCCGCCGCCGCGTTCCTCCTGCTGCGGGACACCGGCGCCGCCAGGCTGATGCACAGCGAAGACTCGCAATTCGGCAAGCTGCTCGTGTTCGAGGAAAACGGCGAGCGCTGCATGAACTTCAACTCCATGCAAGACGTCGGCCGCCAGACCTGCATGAACCTGGACCATCCCGAACGGCTGGTGTTCTCATACACCCGCATGATGCTGACGTCGCTCTACATCAAGCCGCAGCCGAAGAACATCCTGATCGTCGGATTGGGAGGCGCAACGCTGCAAAAGACCCTGGCTGCGCTCTTGCCCGATACGGTGATCGATACCGTGGAGATCGATCCCGCCGTGGGCCGCGTCGCCTCGCGCTACTTTGGCTACCGGGAAGGGCCCAGGCAACGCCTCTTCGTGGAGGATGGCCGCGCCTATATCGAACGCGCCCACCGCGACGGCCAGCGATACGACATGGTGATGCTGGACGCGTTCGATGTCGACTACATACCCGAACACCTGATGACGCTGGAGTTCCTGCAGCACGTGCGCGGCATCCTCGCGCCGGGCGGCGTGGCCGTGGCCAACACCTTCACCAACAGCCAGCTTTACGAGCGCGAGTCGGCAACCTATGCCGCCGTATTCGGCGAGTTCTTCAATCTGCGCACGGGGAACCGGGTCATCATGGCGATCAACGGCGAGCTGCCCGATGCCGAGCAGCTATCCCGCAACGCCCGGGCCTTCGACGCGCGCCTCGGGCCTTTGGGAGTCGATATGCGGGAAGCCTTGGACAGGTTTGCCCGCATGGGCGCAATCAACAGCCAGACGCCGCTGCTGCGGGACTGAACGCGCTAGCGCTCGCAACTCCAGTACGGGCAGCCTGAGCGCGCCACGATTGCCGCGGGCAGTTCGCCCACCTGCCGCAGCATGCCCTGCATCGCCGCCGCCTGCGCTTGCAGCGCTTTCGAATCCGTCCGGTACTGCCTCTGCTGGTCCAGCAGGAACCGCATCGTCAGACGCGCCTCGCGCGCCTTGTCCACGTCGAGCTGGGCGGAACCTCCCTGGAAGATTGCCGCATAGAGCTGCGACTGGATCGCGCAGTACTGGTCCGCCGCGGTCAAGGCCTGTTGCGCCGCGGCGCCCGGGAAGAATTTCCGCAAGTCGGCGGCCTGGGCGCGGCAGAGCTGATAGCGCGGTGGCATGAATGTCCCAAGCAAGGCCAGGTCGCGGTCGCCGGACTTCGCGCAATGCCGCAGGTCCGGCTCTTGCGATCCCTTGGACGCGGCATCCGTCAGCGCATCCTGGATGCACTCGTCGATCGTCGACGCCTTCCACAATTCCCGGCCCGATCCCAGCAGTCCCATGTTCCCCAACGTGCGCTCAAACCGCGCGACCGTAAGCTGCGATTGCATGTTCAAGTCATGGTGAGCGAGAGCCACCGCGGCAAGCGCCGCGGCGCCGGCCGCGCCCGTCATGCCCAGCAGCACAGCCGCCGCCAGAGGCCGCAGCCTTTCAGCGTACAGCGCGATACCCGCCAGCAGCGCGCCCGCCAGCAAGCCGCCCAGGTGCGCGGCGTTATCGACATCGAAGGCGAAGCCCGCGCCAAACGTCAGCACCAGGCTCAACAGCAGATTGCCCGGCGGCACGTGCGGACGCCCCTTGCTCCGGTCATACAAGCCATAGACGACTGCCGCGCCGAAGATGCCCAGGATCGCGCCCGACGCGCCGCAGCTCAGGAAGAACTCGTCGCGATGCCACAGCGCCGTGACCAGGCTGCCGCACAGGCCCGACAACAGGTACACGCCCAGGAACACCAAGGGGCGCATGCGGGCTTCCAGTATCAGCCCCAACGACCAGAGCGCCAGCATGTTGATCGCCAGGTGCAGCCAGCCGATGTGCAGGAACATGCTGGTGAACAGGCGCCAGTACTCGCCCGACAAGGTCAAGGCAGGCACATTGCCGCCCCAGTCGATCAGGAAGGAAGTCTGGCTCAGGCTCTCGAACGCTCGCGAATCGAGATAGGCGATCACGAGGTACACCGCGATATTTGAGAGGATCAACAAGAGCGTGATCTTGCTGGCGGCGATTCTTCCGATGAGCGACGTGCGTTGGAATGAAGGCATCAGGATGGCGGATCAATGAAATGGGCTTTATCTTAACCAGCCTCGCGCAGCGCTGCAGGGACGCTCTGCGAGCCCGCCTCGATGCGCGGGCCCGGCATCGCTCAGTCCACTGTCTTTGATGCAGGCTTCCGGCTGCTGCAAGCCTTGTATTGATATTGACCCGGCGTCCCCAGCTTCGCGGTGAACGTGCAGGGCTCTCCGGAATAAGCGTGCGTGGCTTGCACCTGCAGCACGTTTCCTGCTGACACCGTAATGCTCTGCTTGCTGGTCCCGCAGCTCCAGAATCCCGACGAGACTTCGGCAAAGGCCTGCTCCGCCACCAGCTTCCCGTTGCGGCCCGCAGCCGAGGAAGCCAGCCATTGGATCCGCACGCGGCAGCTGACGTGCTCGAAGCCGACCTCCTCCACGACGATGCGATAAGTGCCTTTGGCCGAACCCTCGGTCCAGCGCCCCGCATCAAGCACGCGCACAAGCGACGCGTCCGCTTCCGTTTGGGCCATCGCATCTGCGGCCTGAAACGCCAACAGAAGGCTCAGCGCAAGAGTTCTCGTGGTTTTCATATGCTTGGAGTCCGTCAACGACAATCAAGCGCGCCGCTTCTCTCTTGCGCGCTTGCGATGCCGAGCACTTATACCATCCACGCGCCAGACGTTGCGGCTTCATTCGGTCACGGCAACGATCAGCGCCAGAACGCGGCCAAGGCCGACAACACTACGCATAAGCCCTTCGACATGCCGTCGCCAGGCAACCGCGCACACGTCGACTCAGCACCGGAAAATGAAAAGGCCGTCAGTGATTTCTCACTGACGGCCTTTGGAACTACTGGTCGGGACGGCGGGATTCGAACTCGCGACCCCTTGCACCCCATGCAAGTGCGCTACCAGGCTGCGCTACGCCCCGAAAGAAAAAGAGTATAGCAGAACAAAAAATTGTTTGCACGCATTCGTGCAAAAAAAGTGCTGAATACTCAAAAAAATTTTCGCGCTGCGTTCATCGATTGCATCAACCGCATGCGCATCGATGCGCGCGGCGCGAGGTACTGCTCAATGCAACGCGCGGCTTGCGCCGCGCATTGCAGGTACTGCGTTCGAACAGAAAGGGAAAGACGATGCGCCGCGTTCAGACCGACGGGCTGGCAGCGCCGGCGCTTGCGCCAGCGGTGTTCGCCGCGGTGCCCAGCGCTTCGGCCAGCATCGTCGAAACGTTGCCGAGCTCGTTGCGCAAGGATTGCATCTCTGCGCCCGACAGGCGCACTGCCGCGTCCTGATCGTGCGGCACTTCGCGCGCATCGCCCAGGCGATTGCGCGCGCCGCTGATCGTGAAGCCTTGTTCATACAGCAGGGAACGGATGCGACGGATCAGCAGCACTTCATGATGCTGGTAATAGCGGCGATTGCCGCGCCGCTTTACCGGCTTGAGCTGCGTGAATTCCTGTTCCCAATACCGCAACACATGAGGCTTGACGCCACACAGGTCGCTGACTTCACCGATGGTGAAGTAACGCTTGGCGGGAATGGGCGGTAGGGTAACGGTGGATTCGGTACGTGTCATAAGGGGATTTTATGCCGCGATGCGTCAGGTGCCGATAACAATTGCCGACAAAGCGTATCACTCCTCGGCGTCGTCGGATTCAGCGGGCGCCGCCTGCTCCACCACGCTCTTGAGTTTCTGGCTCGCGTGGAAGGTGACCACGCGGCGCGCAGCGATGGGAATGGTTTCGCCGGTCTTGGGGTTGCGGCCAGGGCGCGGCGGCTTGTCGCGCACCTGGAAGTTGCCGAAGCCCGAGAGCTTGACGGAGTCTCCGCGCGCCAGGGCGTCGCGGATTTCCTCGAAGAAGGTATCGACGATGTCCTTGGCTTCGCGCTTGTTCAGGCCGACCCGCTCAAAGAGCAGTTCGGCCAGCTCGGCCTTGGTCAAAGTGCGCGGCTCGGCAGCAAGCATACTGTTCCCCATGGTTCAAGCGCGTTGGCGCGCGCCATGCGCAGCCACCAAGGCTTCCTTGATACGCGCCAGGCAATCCGCCACCCTGGCCTCGTCCAGCGTGACCTCAGTGTCCTGTAGCCAGAAACGGAAAGCAAGGCTTTTCTCGGTGACGGGCTCGCTGCCCTGGGCCTTCTCGCGCCACACGTCGAACAGGCGCGCGTCCTGCACCACCGACAGCTGCGGGTCCGCCTTGACGGCCGCGGCGACGGTATCGAGCATGGACTGCACCGACACATGGGCATCGACCCACAGCGCCAGGTCGCGCACCACCACGGGCTGGCGCGACAGCTCGCGCACTTGCGGCAGCTCGCCTTCGGAGAGGACAGCGACGTCCAGTTCGAACACCACCGGCGCATGCGCCAGGTCCGCCTGCTGAGCCCAACGCGGATGCAGTTCGCCGATCCAGCCGACCTGCTTGCCGTCCAGTTCGATGCGGGCGCTGCGGCCCGGGTGCAGCGCGGGATGCGCGGCGGCTTCGAAACGCAGGCGGCTGCCGCGCGCGCCGAACAGCGCCTCGACATCCATCTTCACGTCATAGAAGTCCACCTGGCGCGTCGCGACGCCCCACTGCTCTTCCGCGGCAGGCCCCCAGGCAGCGCCCGCCAACTTCATGGGCTGGCGCACGCCTGCCACTTCCAGCGGACCGTCCTGGGCGGACGCGTCGCGCAGGAACACGCGGCCCAGTTCGAACACGCGCACGCGCGACTGCTTGCGGTTGGCGTTGTGGCGGATGTTGGCGACCAGGCTGCCGATCAGGCTGGAACGCATGACCGACAGATGGCTGGCGATGGGATTGACCAAACGCACAGGCGTTTCGTTGCCAGCATAGTCGCGTTCCCAGTCCGCTTCGACGAAGCTGTAGTTCACGACTTCCTGGTAGTCCTGCGCCGCGGCCAGACGACGCAACGCGTGGGCGCCGCGGCGGATCTCGGGCTGCGAGAACATTTTGGCGCGCGCCATCGGCGGCACAGCGGGAATGTTCTCGAAACCGTAGATGCGGGCCACTTCCTCGATCAGGTCTTCTTCAAGTTCCAGGTCGAAGCGGTAGGACGGCGGCGTGACGATGAAGTCGTCGCCTTCGACCTTGAAATCCAGGCCCAGGCTGCCGAAGATCTTGGCGACCTCGGCTTGCGTGACCGGCACGCCCAGCACGCGGTGGCAACGCGCCAGGCGCATGCGCACGGGTTCGCGCTTGGGCAGGTTGACGATCTGGTCATCCAGCGGGCCGGCTTCGCCGCCGCAGATGTCGACGATCAGGCGCGTGATGAATTCAATGTGCTCGGGGATGGTGGCGTAGTCCACGCCACGCTCGCCGCGGTGGCTGGCTTCCGAGCTGAACTTGTAGCGGCGCGCGCGGCCGGCCAGTGACTGCGGCCACCAGAACGCGGCTTCCAGGTAGATGTTGCGGGTGTCGAGCGTGACCGAGGTGGCTTCGCCGCCCATGATGCCGGCCAGGCTTTCCACCTGATCGCCAGCAACGACCACGCCGACCTTCGGGTCCAGCGCGACGGTCTGGCCGTTCAGCAGTTCGAGCGTCTCGCCTTCGCGGGCCCAGCGCACGCTGAGGTCGCCACGGATCTTGTCCAGGTCGAACACGTGCGACGGACGGCCCAGTTCGAGCATGACGTAGTTGGAGATATCGACCAGCGCCGACACCGAGCGTTGGCCGGCGCGTTCCAGGCGCGTCCTCATCCATTCAGGCGTCGCTGCGCGGGCGTTGACGCCGCGGATCACGCGGCCGCCGAAACGGCCGCACAGGTCGGGCGCTTCGACCTTGACGGGCAGGCGCTCGTCCAGCGTGACGGGCACGGCGACGGCGGTGGGCACCGACAGGGGTGCACCGGTCAGGGCGGCGACTTCGCGAGCCACGCCCAGAATCGACAGGCAGTCGGCGCGGTTGGGCGTCATCTTCAGCGTGAAGAGCGTGTCGTCCAGGTCCAGCGCTTCGCGGATCGACTGGCCCGGCGTCATGTCGGCCGGCAGCTCCAAGAGGCCTGCGTGGTCTTGCGACAGGCCCAGTTCGCGGGCCGAGCACAGCATGCCCGACGACTGCACGCCGCGCATCTTGGCCACGCCGATCTTCATGCCGCCAGGCAGTTCGGCGCCGACGCGCGCCAGCGGCACCTTCAGGCCGGCAGCGGCATTAGGCGCACCGCACACGATCTGCAGCAGCTCGCCGGAGCCGTCGTCCACTTTGCAGACGCGCAGCTTGTCGGCATCGGGGTGCGGCGCGATCTCGACGATGTGGCCCACGACCACGCCGCTAAAGGCAGGCGCGGCGGGCACGGTGTCTTCGACTTCCAGGCCGGCCATGGTGAGCCGGTGCGCGAGTTCTTCGGTGGCGATCGCGGGATTGACCAGCGTACGCAGCCAGGATTCGGGAAATTGCATGATCAGCCGTCTGTTATTCGTTGAACTGGCGCAGGAAGCGCAAATCGCCTTCGTAGAACTGGCGCAGATCGTTGACGCCGTAGCGCAACATGGTCAGGCGCTCGAGTCCGGAACCGAAGGCAAAACCGATGTAGCGTTCGGGGTCGAGACCGAAGTTGCGCACCACTTGCGGATGCACCTGGCCCGAGCCGGAAATCTCCAGCCAGCGGCCGCGGTTCGGACCCGAGGTGAACATCATGTCGATTTCGGCGGACGGTTCCGTGAACGGGAAGAACGACGGGCGGAAACGCACGGCCAGGTCGTCGGTTTCAAAGAAGCAGCGCAGGAAATCGGTGTACACGCCCTTCAGGTCGGCGAACGAAATGTCCTCGGCGATCCAGAGCCCTTCCACCTGGTGGAACATGGGCGAGTGCGTGGCGTCGCTGTCGACGCGATAGGTGCGGCCCGGCGCAATAACCTTGATGGGCGGCTTGTGCATGCGGGCATAGCGCACCTGCATGGGGCTGGTGTGCGTGCGCAGCAGCAGCGGCAGACCGTCGGCATCGTTCATGTCGACGTAGAACGTGTCCTGCATGGAACGCGCCGGATGGTCCAGCGGGTTGTTCAAAGCGGTGAAATTGGTCCAGTCGTTTTCCACTTCGGGGCCGTCGGCCACGTCGAAGCCTATGGAACGGAAGATCTCTTCCACGCGTTCCCAGGTCCGGATCACCGGATGGATGCCGCCCGGCGCGCGACCGCGGCCCGGGAGGGTGACGTCTATGGTTTCGGATGCCAGACGGGCATCCAGTTCAGCCTGCGCCAGCGCGGCGCGGCGTGCGTTCAGGAGCTCTTCGACCTTTTGCTTGGCCTGATTGATCCGGGCGCCCATCTCGCGCTTCTGCTCGGGATCGAGCTTGCCCAGCGCTTTCAGCAGCACTGTCAGCGCGCCTTCCTTGCCCAGGAACCGAGCCTTTGCGTTTTCCAGCGCGGCGGCATCGGTAGCCGCGGCGAAACGTTCTTGCGCCTGGGAGACCAGGTCGTCAACCATTAGAGTCATGAAATCCAGCCTTCAAAACGCAAACGGGGCCATTACAGCCCCGTTTGCAGCGATGCGCGATGAGTTAAGCGCGATCAGGCAGCCAAGGCAGCCTTGGCTTGCTGCACGATGGCGGCAAAGCCAGCCTTGTCGCGCACGGCCAGGTCGGCCAGGACCTTGCGGTCGAGTTCGATCGAAGCCTTCTTCAGACCAGCGATGAACACGCTGTAGCTGACGCCGTGTTCGCGGACAGCGGCGTTGATACGCGTGATCCACAGGGCACGGAACGTGCGCTTCTTGTTACGACGGTCGCGGTAGGCGTATTGGCCAGCGCGCATGACTGCTTGCTTGGCAATACGGAACACATTACCGCGGCGGCCACGGTAACCCTTGGCGGCGGCAATGACTTTTTTGTGACGTGCGCGGGCGGTTACGCCGCGTTTGACGCGAGGCATAGTAGATCTCCCTTAGATCAAGCGAAAGGCATCATGGCCTTGACGGAGGCCACGTTGGATTCATGGACCGCCGTCGAGCCGCGCAGTTGACGCTTGGCCTTGGTGGTCTTCTTGGTCAGAATGTGGCGCTTGAACGCCTGACCGCGCTTGATGGAGCCGCTGCCGCGAACCTTAAAGCGCTTGGAGGCGCTTTTCTTGGTTTTCATCTTGGGCATGTTGATTCCCTAAACTAAACACTCATTGTTGATTTACATGACGTCAGGTGCTTGACGCATGGACGGCCGATGAAGCCTTCCATGGCGGCAAAACTTGATGTACCTGTTGCCACTTCTGGGGGTACTGCTGGGGGTACTACTGACTACTTGCTCACAAGCATTGCAGGGATTGCTCCCACACAGATGCCCGGCAGTTTTTCCCCGGTTCATGTGCCGCGCTGTGCGCCCTGTCGGGCACCGGCTACGGCCCCGGGTTGGCCAAAAAGACAACCCAGATCCGGGAAAGCCTTTGATTATATGGTGATTTCCCTGATTTTGTCGAGTCGGCCGGCGTAACGCGCCCAGGGCCGGCGCCACGAGATCACGCGATCCGGCCCTCATGCACCCGGCCGCCGGTACTGCACGGCCTGGGCGACGTGCCGGGCCGCCAGGGCATCCTCCCCTTCCAGGTCAGCGATCGTACGCGCCACCCGCAGGGCCCGATGCATGGCGCGCGCCGAACCGGCCAGGCGGCGCATGGCCTGCAACAGCAGGGCCTGGGCCTCGCCGTCCAGTCGGCAGTGCTCGTCGAGTTCAGCGCCCGCCAGTGCCGCGTTCGGCTTGCCCTGCCGGGCCAACTGACGCAGGCGGCAGCGCGCCACACGCTCCCGCACCGGCCCGGAGGGCTCGCCCGGCGGCTTGCCCATCCATTCGGGGTCGGATGGCGGCAGGGCCACATGCAGGTCGATGCGGTCCAGCAAGGGCCCCGATATCTTGCCCGCGTAGCGCGCCACCTGATCCGGCGTGCAGCCGCAAGTCCGTCCAGGATGTCCGCGCCAGCCGCAAGGGCAAGGATTCATGGCCGCCACCAGCTGGAAACGGGCGGGAAACTGCGCTGACCGCAAGGCGCGGGCGATGACCACCCTGCCCGTCTCCAGCGGTTCGCGCAGGGCCTCCAGCGTGCGCCTGCTGAATTCCGGCAGCTCGTCCAGAAAGAGCACGCCATGATGCGCCAGGCTGATCTCGCCCGGACGGGGACGGCTGCCGCCCCCCACCAGGGCGGCAGCCGTGGCCGAATGGTGCGGCGCCCGGAACGGCGGCTGGCCGGCGGGCTCATCGGACAGGCCCGCCAGCGCGGCCACGGCGGCGACTTCCAGGGCCTGGCCCCGTTCCAGCGGCGGCAACAGGCCCGGCAGCCGCGTCGCCAGCATGCTCTTGCCCGCGCCGGGCGGCCCGACCATCAACAGGCTGTGCCCACCGGCCGCGGCAACCTCCAGCGCCCGCCGGGCTCCAGGCTGGCCCCGCACGTCCGACAGGCAAGGCGCCGGCGCGGCCTCAGGCCAGGGCCTGGGCACGGCGCCAGGCAGCAGGCAGGCGCCCGCGGCGTGCGCAGCCACGTCGGCCAGGCTGCGCGCCGACAGCACCCGCAGCCCCGGCACCCAGGCGGCCTGCTCAGCGCTGCCCGCGGGCAGGATGAGCGTGGCGCCAGGTTCCTCCCGCGCCACGCTCAGCGCGATCACCAGCGGAGCGGCGACCGGCACCAGCGCCCCGGTCAAGGACAGCTCGCCCGCCAGCACCAGGTCCGCCAGGGTCGGATCCCGCAACGGGGACTCGGGATCGCGGCCATCGGTTGGCGCGGCCAGCTGGCCGGACGCCAGCAGCAGGCCCAGGGCAATGGGCAAATCGAAACGTCCGGACTCCTTGGGAATGTCCGCGGGCGAGAGATTGACGGTGATGCGGCCGGACGGAAAGTCGAAGCCGCTGTTGAGTATGGCCGCGCGCACCCGTTCGCGGCTTTCGCGCACCTCGGTATCCGGCAGGCCGACCACATTGAAGCTGGGCAGCCCCGGCCCCAGATGGGTCTCCACGCGTACCGCATGGGCATCCAGGCCGCACAGGGCGCGGCTGGCTAGAACGGCTAGCGTCAAGGCGGTCTCCAGGAATGAGCAGGATCCGCCAGTATCCCCAAACGGGAGAGCGATGCGGCGGCGTCCGTGACAAAACCATCCCCCGCGCGCAATGAAAAACGGCCGCTGCTGGCGGCCGTTACCGGAAAAACCCTGCCAGCCGCCACGCGGCCGGCGGCAGACTTACTTTTCCAGCGCGGACAGCCGCGTTTCCAGCTGCTGCACCTGCGCGGCCAGTTGGTCCACGCGGGCGCGAGTGCGCGCCAGCAGATCGGCCTGGACGTCGAATTCTTCGCGCGTCACGAGATCGAGCTTCGAGAATGCCTGCGTCATCATCGCGCGCACATTGCGTTCCACATCCGCGGCCGGACTGCGCGCGATCAGATCGGAGATGTTCTTCTGGATGTCTTCCATCCACTGGGTGCGATTGTTCATGACGGCCTCACTTTGTTCTTGATGGTTCAAGTGTAGTTCCTCGAACCGCCGTTTCCTGAGGCGAAGAAAAAAAAAGGGTCGCCTCCGCGCAAAAAAAGAGGGCGGGCCGCATGCGGTGACCGCCCTTCAAAGCACAGGAGAAAACCGGGCTGCCATGGCGGCAACCCCCTACCAACATCGTTACGGGCAACCCATCTGGCTTGCCGACTGCGCGAACGAATCCGACGACTGCTTGCATTGCGCCGCCAACTGAGTCTTGTCGCTGATCGCCCCCCATTGCGCCCTGGCGGCGTCGAGCTGCTCCTTGATCGCAGCCGCGGCCGGATTGGCGCTACCCAATTTGTCCATGCAGGCATTGACCTTGGCCAGATAGGCCTCGCACTCGGCCGGTACGGACGCGGTGGCGCCCGCCGCCGGAGCGGCGGAGGATGGCGGGGTCGAAGATGGCGCCGGCGTTACCGGAGCGGGAGCGGCTGGCGCAGGGGTGGAGGCGGCCGGCGCGGCGGCCTTGTCTTCGCTTTTGTTGCAACCGGCCAAAGCGGCGAGCGACGCGGCCAGGGCCAAAATACAGAAAGCCTTGCGGTGGTGCTTCATGACATCCCCTTCCCGTACCTGCTTTCCATCGGGAGATCCTCGACATCGGAACTCCGCCTGCCCCCTGGCCTGTTCGCGGACAGGCTTGAACTGGTATCGATTCTTCTGCAGCCGGCACTTGCCAACAAGCCAGCGCATGTAAACCGCCGTATCACGCGCCCCACCCCGCCTCGCCCCTTCCCGCGCCAGCCGGCGGCGCTCCGCCCACACCCTCATTTGTCCCCGGAAGCGCGGCCAGCAACGCTGAGCGGGCTGCCGCCGCTTCTGCTCGATCCCATCAGATTGGCTGATATGCCAACATAAACCGCAACAAAATCGGCATCACTTTGCTACAAATATCGGACGGGAAACATATTTGGTTGCACGCCTCACAAGCCTGCAGCACGCACCACATTGAAGCCATCTACCAGTGCATGAAGCACCATATCGGTGCATACAGGCACAACTTGCGGGCTCTCGTGAAGCCTGGCGGGCGGTTCACGGCATGGCATGGAATTTGCTTGATACCGGGAGCCAACGTGCAACCATGAGAGGAAATGCCATGAAACTCATCATCGCCATCATCAAGCCCTTCAAGCTCGACGAAGTGCGGGTGGCTCTATCCGGAATCGGCGTCCAGGGCCTGACCGTTACCGAAGTAAAAGGCTTTGGCCGCCAGAAAGGCCATACCGAGCTCTATCGCGGCGCCGAATACGCCGTCGATTTCCTGCCCAAGCTGCGAGTCGAGGCCGCCGTGCCCGACCACCTGGTCGACCAGGTCATCGAAGCGATCGAACTGGCTGCCCGCACGGGCAAGATCGGCGACGGCAAGATCTTCGCCGCCCCGCTGGAACAAGTGATCCGCATCAGGACGGGTGAAGCCGGCGAAGCCGCGCTGTAAATAAATAAAGACTCAATGGAGCCTGAAAATGGATAAAGCGGATATCTCCTGGTTGCTCGTCTCTACCCTGCTTGTATTGATGATGGCCGTGCCTGGCCTGGCAATGTTCTATGGCGGCCTGGTGCGCAGCAAGAATGTGCTGTCGGTGCTGCTGCAAGTGCTGTGCACGTTTGTGCTGGGCCTGGTGCTCTGGTTCATCTATGGCTATTCCCTCGCATTCACCGAGGGCAACGCCTTCTTCGGCGGCCTGTCTCGCGCCTTCTTCTCCGGCATGTTCACGCCAGCCGACGGCAAGTACGCCATGTCGAACTCGCTGACCGAGCTGCTGTTCGCCTCGTTCCAGGCCACGTTCGCCGGTATCACGTGCGCGCTGATCGTCGGCAGCTTCGCCGAGCGCGCCCGCTTCTCCGGCGTGCTGGTGTTCACGGTGATCTGGTTCACGTTCGCCTATGTACCGATCGCCCACATGGTCTGGTTCGCGTCCGAAACGGCGCCGGGCCTGCTCAACGCCAAGGGCGCGCTGGACTTCGCCGGCGGCACCGTGGTGCACATCAATGCCGGCGTGGCTGGCCTGGTGGGCGCCTACGTGGTGGGCAAGCGCGTGGGCTATGGCCGCGAAGCCATGCAGCCGCACAACCTGCCGATGACCTTCGTCGGCGCCGCGCTGCTGTGGGTGGGCTGGTTCGGGTTCAACGCCGGCTCCGCACTGGCCGCCAATGAAAACGCCACCCTGGCCTTCTTCAACACGATGATCGCGACCGCGGGCGCCGTACTGTCCTGGCTGTTCACGGAATGGGCCATCAAGGGCAAGCCCTCGATGCTGGGCGCCGCGTCGGGCGCCGTCGCCGGCCTGGTCGGCATCACCCCGGCCGCCGGCCTTGTAGGCCCGGTGGGCGCACTGGTCATCGGCGTGATCGCCGGCATCGTCTGCGTCTGGGGCGTGAACGGCCTGAAGCGGCTGCTGCGCGCCGATGACGCGCTGGACGTATTCGGCGTCCACGGCGTGGGCGGCATCGTCGGCGCCCTGCTGACCGGCGTGTTCAATGCGCAGATCCTCGGCGGCCCCGGCTTGGCCGAGCCCGGCATGATCGGCCATCAGCTTTGGGTCCAGTTGGAAGGCGTGCTGCTGACCATCGTCTGGTCCGGCGTAGTGGCGTGGATCGCCTACAAGATCGCCAACGCCCTGTGCGGCATGCGCGTGCCGGAAGACCAGGAGCGCGAAGGCCTGGACGTCACCAGCCACGGCGAATCGGCCTATCACAGCTAAGGCAAGCAGCTTCGGCCCGCCGCATGGCGGCGGGCCTGGACGCAAAAAGAGGCGCCGGGGTTTTCACCCCGGCGCCTTTTTCATGCCCTGGCGCAGCGCGTCAGGCCAGGCCCAGCGTATCCAGGTCCACCGGCAAGGCCCGGTTCAGGGCGCTGGCCACCTTCACGCGCAAGGCGTTGGAGTGGGCGCGACGGACTTCGCGCTTCACGTCCAGCAGCTGCTGCGGGTGCATGGAGAATTCGGTCAGGCCCAGCCCCAGCAGCAAGCGGGTCATGCGCGAATCCCCCGCCATTTCCCCGCACACGGCTACCGGCTTGCCGGCACGCTCGCCCGCGTTGATCGTGTGCGCGACCAGGCGCAGCACCGCAGGATGCAACGGATCGTACAGGGACGCCACGTCGTGGTCGCCGCGGTCGATTGCCAGCGTGTACTGGATCAGATCGTTGGTGCCGATAGACAGGAAATCCAGCGCCTGCGCGAAGGGTTCGATGGCGATGGCGATGGCTGGCACCTCGACCATGGCGCCGACCTCCATGTGGGGCGCGTAGGCCTGGCCGCGGGCATCGAGCTCGCGGCGGGCGGCCTCGATGGCCGCCTTGGTCGCCACCACCTCGTGCATGTGGGCGATCATCGGGATCAGCAGGCGCACCGGGCCATGGGCCGAGGCCCGCAGGATGGCGCGCAATTGCGTCGCGAACATCTCGGGACGCGCCAGGCAATAGCGGATGGCACGTTGCCCCAGGGCCGGATTGGTGGCCACCGTGGCCTCTCCGTCCAGCGTCTTGTCCGAGCCGATGTCCAGCGTGCGGATCGTGACGGGCCTGCCGGCCATCACCTTCACCACGGAGGAATAGGCTTCGTACTGCTCTTCCTCGCCTGGCAGGTCCGGACGCCCCATGAAGAGGAATTCGCTGCGGAACAGGCCGATGCCATGCGCGCCTGAAGCGAGCGCCAGCGCGGCCTCTTCCGGTAGTTCGATGTTGGCATGCAGGACGATGTCGATGCCGTCCAGGGTGACCGAGGGTTCGTCGCGCAGCAGGCTCAGTTCGGCCCGCTCGTCGGCATAGGCCGACTGGCGGCCGCGGTATTCCGCGAGGATGCGTTCGGACGGGTTCACGATCACCGCGCCGGCCGCGCCGTCGATGATCAGCATGTCGCCGTCGCGCACCAGTTCACGCACGTTGCCCATGGCCACGACGGCGGGCACGCCCATGCTGCGCGCCACGATGGCGGTATGCGAGGTCGGGCCGCCCAGGTCCGTCACGAAAGCAGCAAAACGGCCGCCGCGCAGGCGCAGCATGTCGGCGGGCGAGATGTCGTGCGCCACGACCACCAGCGCTTCGTCGCCGCCCATGTGGGACATGTCAGGCAGGATCGCCGAGGTGCCGGCCAGGACGTGCAGCACGCGCTCGATCACCTGGCGCACGTCGGCGCCGCGCTCGCGCAGGTACTCGTCTTCCATGGCGTCGAACTGCTGCCCCAGGATCTGGCCTTGCGTCGTCAGAGCCCATTCGGCGTTGTAGTGGCGTTCGGCGATGAGAGCCAGGGTCTGTTCGGCCAGCAGCGGATCGCCCAGCAGCAGACTATGCACGTTGAGCATGGCGCCAAGCTCGCGCGGCGCATCGGCCGGCAAGGTATCGGCCAGTTGCAGCAGTTCCTGCTGTGCGGAAGCCAGGGCGTCGGTCAGCCGGCTGCTTTCGGCGGGCACGTCCTCGGCCGAAATGCGGTAGTGCGCGACTTCCAGCGCCGCCGCGCCCATGACCACGGCGCGTCCGATGGCATATCCTTTGGCGACGCCTTTGCCGTACAGACACACAACGGGGCTGGCAGAGCCAGCCCCGTTGTGTGCGTCATTGAGGGTCGTAGACGAGCCGGCCCGAGCAGCGCTCAGGCCGGCGGATTCGGAAGAAATTCTATTCCTGCTCACCGAATTTGCTATCGAACAATGATTGAATTTCAGAAAGGGCCTGCTCGGCATCGTTGCCCGAGGCCTCCAGCTTTACCGTCACGCCCAGCCCGGCCGCCAGCATCATGACGCCCATGATGCTCTTGGCGTTCACGCGCTGCGCGCCGCGCGAGATGAAGATCTCGCTGGAAAACTTGCTTGCCAGCTGCGTCAGCTTGGCAGCCGCCCGGGCATGCAAGCCCAGTTTATTGCTGATGACGATGTCTGTATTAGGCATAGGAAATGTGGTGACCGCGGCTTAACGCCGCAGTGTTGATTGCAGCAAAACGTCGAACCGTCCATCGACCTGAAACGATAGCCGACATGATAGGGCAAACCTCTGCCCGTCAGTCTACACGCAAGACACCCTGCAGCCCGCCAGCCAGCGCCTTTTCACGGGTTTCAGCCAATGGCAGATTGCGATAGGTCAGGGCCCGCAGCAGCATGGGGGTATTCAATCCTGCCAGCACGCAGCATTGGATGCCCTGGGCCTGGGCATCGGAGACGGCGCGCTTGGAGATATTGGCGGGGGTGGCGCCGATCAGGTCGGTCAGCACCAGCACGCCCGCGCCGTGATCCTGTTCGAGGATGTCCTTGAGGACAAGCGGGGCCAGGTCGTCCGGCCGGTCTTCAGGCAGGATGTCGTGGATGGCCAGCATGCCGTCAAGGTTGCCCATGACGTGGCTGGCGCAATCGCGTATCGCCGCGCCCAGGGGCGCGTGCACGACGATGACAATACCTGTGGTCATGGCGGGGATCCTGGCAGGTCAGGCGGCGGCAGCGGTGGCGGAGGTCGCCACCGCCTTTTCCAGCGCCTGGACGAACATGCCCGCCACGTCGAAGCCGGTCTGCTCCGCGATTTCCACGAAACAGGTGGGGCTGGTGACGTTGACTTCCGTGACGTAGTCGCCGATGACGTCCAGGCCGACCAGCAGCAGGCCGCGGGCGGCGAACTTGGGCGCCACCGCCTCGGCGATCTCGCGGTCGCGCGCGGACAGTTCCTGCGCCACGCCGCGGCCGCCGGCCGCCAGGTTGCCGCGCGTTTCGCCGGCCAGCGGAATGCGGGCCAGGGAATACGGCACCGGCACGCCGCCGATCAGCAGGATGCGCTTGTCGCCCTTGACGATGTCGGGAATGTAGCGCTGCGCCATGATGGTGCGCGCGCCATTGTCCGTCAGCGTTTCCAGGATGGCGTTGAGGTTGGGATCCTTGGGCTGCAGGCGGAACACGCCCGTGCCGCCCATGCCGTCCAGCGGCTTCACGATGACGTCGTGATGCGCATCGTGGAATGCCTTCAGGCGAGCCATGCTGCGGGTCACCAGCGTGGGCGCGGTGAACTCGCTGATCTCGGTGATGGCCAGCTTTTCGGGGTGGTTGCGGATCGCCGCGCCGCCGTTGAACACGCGCGCGCCCTGTGTCTCGGCGTATTCGAGCAAATGCGTGGAATACACGTATTCCATGTCGAACGGCGGATCCTTGCGCATGACCACCGCTCCAAAATCCGCCAGCGGCAGATCCTGGGCGGAAGACTCGCGCCACCAGTCGTGGCCGTGCAGATCTGCATCCGCGACCAGTTCGATGGGCGTGGCGGTGGCCTTGACCGTGCCCGCCTCGATATAGAGATCGCCCTGCATGGCCACGCTGAGCGTGTGACCGCGCGCCACCAGGGCGCGCATCATGGCGACAGAACTGTCCTTGTACGCCTTGAGCAGCGGCAAGGGATCCAAAACGAACAAAACATGCATCGCGACACCCTGAACGGACGCCGCCTTCCCTGGCGGGAAGGCGGCTTTATGACATCGTAGCGCAGAGCCGCCCAATAAGCGAACCCGCCGGCGCAACGGCGAGCGGCGGGTCGGAAGAGCGGCGCAGCCTCCCTGGGGAGGCCGCGGCAGGAGCTCAGGCCGCCGATTCAGGCTTGCCCGCGGGCACAGCCTTCTTCTTCGGCGCCAGCACCATGACCATCTGACGGCCTTCGAGCTTCGGCATGGCTTCGACCTGGGCAAGTTCCACCAGATCGTCGCGCACACGTTCAAGCACCCGCATACCAAGTTCCTGGTGGGCCATTTCGCGGCCACGGAAACGCAGCGTCACCTTGGCCTTGTCGCCTTCTTCGAGGAAGCGGCGCAGGTTGCGCAGCTTGACCTGGTAGTCGCCCTCGTCGGTGGCCGGACGGAATTTGACTTCCTTGACCTGGATGACCTTCTGCTTGGAACGAGCTTCGGCTTGGCGCTTCTGCTCCTGGTACTTGAATTTGCCGTAGTCCATCAAACGGCAGACCGGCGGTTCGGCGTTCGGCGCGATTTCCACCAGATCCACGTCGCTTTGCTCGGAAAGACGGAAGGCGTCGGCAATCTTGACGATGCCGAGCTGTTCTCCGTCCAGACCTATCAGGCGCACCTCGGGGACGCGGATTTCACCGTTGATGCGATTGGCTTTTTCAGTGGCGATGTTGAAAGCTCCTAGAAATGTTAAGCAGCGCTGCTATCAGGATGAACGACGTCGCGACGGGTGGAAACGTCCTCGGACAAGCGCGCGACGAATTCGTCGTATGCGATGGCTCCGAGGTCCAATCCGCCCAGTCCGCGTACGGCTACGGTGCCGTTTTGCTTTTCCTTGTCGCCGACGACGAGGATATACGGCACCTTTTGCAGGCTGTGCTCCCGAATTTTACGAGTGATTTTTTCACCGCGCAAATCGGACTCTACTCTAAAGCCTTGTTTTTTCAGGCTTTGCGTGATTTCAGCCGCATAATCGGCCGAAGGTTCGGAAATGCAGCATACGACGGCCTGCACCGGAGCGAGCCAAGGAGGCATCGCGCCAGCGTGGTTTTCGATCAGCATGCCGATGAAACGCTCCAGCGAACCGAGGATCGCACGGTGCAGCATGACCGGCGGGCGGCGCTGGTCGTTCTGATCCACGTACTCGGCGCCCAGGCGCACGGGCATGGAAAAGTCGACCTGGATCGTGCCGCACTGCCAGTGGCGGCCGATGGCGTCCTTCAAGGTGTATTCCACCTTGGGACCGTAGAAAGCGCCCTCTCCCGGCGAGATCTCGAATTCGCAACCCGTGCGGCGCAGGCTTTCCATCAGGGCGGCCTCGGCCGTATCCCAGACTTCGTCCGTGCCGATGCGCTTCTCGGGACGCGTCGCGACCTTGTACAGCACTTCCGTGAAGCCGAAGTCGCGGTAGACCTTCTGCAGCAGCGCCGTAAAGTCGGCGCACTCGTCCTGGAGCTGTTCCTCGGTACAGAAAATGTGGCCGTCGTCCTGCGTGAAGCCGCGCACGCGCATCATGCCGTGCAGCGAACCCGAAGGCTCGTTGCGGTGGCATTGGCCGAATTCGCCGTAGCGCAGGGGCAGCTCGCGATAGGAATGCAGGCCGGCGTTGAAGATCTGCACGTGGCCCGGGCAGTTCATCGGCTTCAGTCCGTAGACGCGGTTCTCGGACTCCGTCGTGAACATGTTTTCACGGTAGTTGTCCCAGTGGCCCGTCTTTTTCCAGAGCGAAATATCGAGAATCTGCGGCGCCTTCACTTCCTGGTAGCCGTTGTCGCGGTAGACGGAGCGCATGTACTGCTCCACCTGCTGCCACAGCGCCCAACCCTTGGGGTGCCAGAAGATCAGGCCCGGGGCCTCGTCCTGGAAATGGAACAGGTCCAGCTCGCGGCCGATCTTGCGGTGGTCGCGGCGTTCGGCCTCTTCCAGCATATGCAGATAGGCTTCCTGCTCTTCCTTGGTCGCCCAGGCAGTGCCGTAGATGCGCTGGAGCATCTCGTTCTTGCTGTCGCCGCGCCAGTAGGCGCCGGCCACCTTCATCAGCTTGAAGACCTTCAGCTTGCCCGTGGACGGCACGTGGGGGCCGCGGCACAGGTCGATGAAGTCGCCTTCGCGGTACAGGCTGAGCGGCTCGTTCGACGGAATCGAGGCAATGATCTCGGCCTTGTACTTTTCGCCGATGCCCTTGAAGAATTCGACGGCGTCGTCGCGCGACCATTCCTCGCGCGTGACGATTTCGTCCTTCTTGGCCAGCTCGGCCATCTTTTTCTCGATGGCGGCCAGGTCTTCGGGCGTGAACGGGCGCTTGTACGAGAAGTCGTAGTAAAAGCCGTTGTCGATCACGGGACCGATGGTGACCTGCGCGTCCGGAAACAGCTCCTTGACGGCATAGGCCAGCAAGTGCGCCGTGGAGTGGCGGATCAGGTCCAGGCCGTCGGCGTCCTTGGCGGTCACGATCGCCAGGCGAGCGTCGTCCTCGATGCGGAAGCTGGTGTCGACCAGCTTGGAATCCGAGCCCTCAAACGTCACGCGGCCGCCCAAGGCGGCCTTCGCCAGGCCCGTACCGATCGATTGCGCCACTTCGGCAACCGTTACCGGCCCCGGATATTGGCGCTGCGAACCATCGGGCAATGTGATCTGTACCATCGGGAGTGCTTCCTGGGGGGTTCTTGGAACGAAAAAACAAAATGCGGAAACGAAAAACGCGGCCTTGGAGCCGCGTTTCCTGGATTGTCTTGCTGAGTCCTACCGCTGACCTGACACGGTGAAACCCGACGCACGAAAAATTAACGCGACATAGGGCGAAAGTTCCGGGTCGTAGTTCGTGCCAGCGGGAAAAACATGGTTTCTGGACCTGTCGGCGCGCGCCGAAGCGGCATGGATCAAAAGCAACGCATCAGAAGCTGCGCTTATCGTCCACGATTGTAGCACTACTTACGCCTTTTCCGTGGCAAAAGCGCCACAACCCAAAGTGAGGCTCCGGGCGGCTGGCTCAAACCCGGAGCGTCATCACGGCCTAAAACCGGGATATTTCCCGGCCTGCTTCTCGCTTATATGACAGGGCGATGGTGCAACAGTCTGATATTGGCACGTTTCACGTCCGGCCCGCCACGTGAAAACGTAATCTGCCTTCGCAAATTGAGGAAACACGCGACCTGCGCATCCGACCGCCGGCGTTCCCCCATCCTGCTTGTGGAGCATCGATGAAATCTGTCTCAGCGCCCAACATCAAGGCGCCCCCTCCCCGCAACATCGCGCCCTCCGAGTCCGGCGACCGCCCGGGCACGCGCCGGCACCTGCTCCTGTCCCGGCCGCCTCCCCTCATCAAGGTAGCCATCCTGGACGACCACCCCGTGGTGGCCGTTGGCGTGGGTGCCTACCTGGAAAGCCGGCCCGGCTTCCGGGTCGTGCATCGGGAAACCTCGGCGCGCTCCCTACTGGAAAAACTGTCCCATTCGCCCTGCGAGGTCGCGCTCGTCGATTTCTATCTGCCGTTGGAACCCTGGGACGGCGTGAACTATCTGCGACGCCTGCGCCGCTACCACCCGGGAATGGCGCTCATCACGTTTTCGGCGGGCAACCGCCAGGAAACCCAGTACGCCGCCTTTCGCGCCGGCGCGAATGGCTATTTCTCCAAGGAATGCGGCATGGTCCTGCTGCCGGAGATGATCCGGGGCGTCCTGGCAGGCAAGGATGATTTCCTCATGGTGCAGGACGGCAAGATCCGCCCTCAACAACCCACGCATCCGCACTCGGCGCTGACCACCTCGGAAGTGGAGATATTGCGGCACATCAGCCAGGGCCTGTCCGTCACGCAGATTTCGGCGCGGCTGATGCGCAGCAAGAAGACCATCAGCACGCACAAGCGCCGCGCTATGCGCAAGCTGCAGCTGTCCGACGACCTGTCGCTGGCGCTCTATCTGCGCGAGAAGTTCGCCGAATGAACCGCGGCCCCGGCACTGCCTCAGATGATCCGGGAATAGCTGGCGGCGCTGCCCGGCGCGTGCAGGTAGCCGTCGAACGCCATGGCGACGGCCCGCACGAAGTACCAGCCCAGGCCGGTCACCTGCAGTTCGCCAGGTCGCAGATTGACCAGGCCCAATTCGGCCAGGTTGGCCATTTGCAGCAGTTCGCGGTCGAAGTGGTCGGCAAAGCGCAGTCCGTGGCGCGCCTCGATCCGGCCAAAATCCACGCGGCCCTGGCACATGATGTCCATGATGACCTCGCGCCGGACCAGGTCATCCGCGCTCAGCGCAAGCCCTCTTTCCACGGCAAAGCGTCCGGCCTCGATCGCCGCGTAGTACTCATCCAGCACCTTGGCATTCTGGCTGTAAGTACTGCCGATGCGGCCTATGGCCGATACCCCCAGGGCCACCAGATCGCGGTCCGGCTGCGTGCTGTAGCCCTGGAAATTGCGATGCAGCTCGCCGCGCCGCTTGGCGATCGCCAGCGCATCGGTTTCCAGCGCGAAATGGTCCATGCCTATATAGGCATAGCCCTGCTTCAAGAAACCGTCGATGGCCGCGCTGAGCAGGCCGACCCGGGTTTCCCTATCGGGCAGGTCCGCTTCGTTGATGCGGCGTTGCGGCTTGAAGCGCGTGGGCAAATGGGCGTAGGCATAAAGCGCGATGCGGTCGGGCCGCAGCGAGATGACCTGTTCGATCGTGCGGGCAAAGGACTCCGTCGTCTGCAGCGGCAGCCCATAGATCAGGTCCATGTTGACCGACGCGTAGCCCAGCGCGCGGGCGCTCTGCATCAGCGCCCGCACATCCTCAAAGGACTGCTGGCGGTGCACGGCCGCCTGCACCCGCGGGTCGAAATCCTGGACACCGAAGCTCAGGCGGTTGAAGCCCAGCTCCCGCATGTAGGCCAGCCGTTCCGGCGTCGCCGTGCGCGGATCCACCTCGATGGAGATTTCCGCGTCGGCTTCGAAGCGGAACGCGCGGCGCAGATTCGCCATCAGGCGGGACAGTTCCTCGTCGGACAGGAAGGTCGGCGTGCCGCCGCCGAAATGCAGCTGCGACACGGGCACGCCCTCGCCCAGTTCCCGCACATGCAACTCGATCTCGGCAGCCAGGGCGTCCAGATAGCGGGCGGCGCGGTCATGGTGGCGAGTCACCACCTTGTTACAGGCGCAGTAGTAGCAGACCGACTCGCAGAAGGGAATGTGCACGTACAGCGACAAAGGCTCGGCTGGGGCCCCCGCGCGGCGCTGCTGCAGGGCCTGGCGGTAGTCTTGTTCGCCAAAGCCGCCGTGATACCGGTCGGCCGTGGGATACGAGGTATAGCGGGGTCCATTCTTGTCCAGTCTCGCCAGCAATTGCGGCGGAAACAAGGGGCTGGCGGCATGCGCCTGGGATTCGGTCTGTGATGGGCGTAGGGCGGCTTGCATACCTGGAATTATTCGCCTGTGCCGGCCACCATGGCTTGATCTTGCGCAAACCCGGGCCTCTTCCCGCCCGTGCCCCGCAGTGGACGCCACGGCAGCCGCGTCCCCGTAAAATGCGCATATCCAAGATGCACAACAAGGAAACCACCATGGGCACTGAACTGGACGGCCGCCTGCTCGCCATGCGCCAGGCACTGGCGATCGCCATCGCCCTTTCCACCCGCAGCAGCCCCCAGGCCACCGACATGGCGCTGGAGCTGCTCGACGACCTGAAGGCAAACATGGACAACGCGCCCTCGGACAGTCCTTTCGAAAAACCGGAATGGGTGGTGGGCGCGCACGACGAACTGGACGGCATCGCGCGCCTGGTCCGCGCCTTCACGCAGACGCCCGAACCTGACGACGAGGCGCAGTAGCGCCATCCCGCCCCACGGCATTTCGCCGCAGGCCGAATCTGGCGGCGTCACCCGCCAGTACAAGTTTGGAAGGTCCTTCCCGACCGGGGCGAATCCCGGTCCCGGCGTCTTCACGCCCAGCTCCTATGCGCCGCAAGCCGCCACCAGGCCACCGGTCGCCAGGGACCATGGCGACGCTGCCTCCCTGTCCGTCTGCACCAGTGACTTACGGGACTGACGGACGGCCAGCACCGGCGGCACGAGTCGTCCAGACCGTCCAGCCCAGCAACCGCGCTGCCGGCCACGCCAACCAGGTCAGTAGCTGCCGCGACCTCCACAAGCCTTTCCTAGCTGGCCTGACCACCTCCTAGAAAGAGGTGGAATCCCTGTGATCGTTTTCCCTTGAAATAGCAAATTCCCCTTCATATTCAACGATGGGATGCCTATATTGGTGGCCTGACCACTTGGCCCCGAGTTCTCGCCTCATCCATCGATGAACACCTTCCAAGCCGCCGCCGTCACCCGCCTGTACCGCGTCATCGCCGACCAGATCGCCGGCCGGATCCGGGCCGGAGAATTCCCCCGCGGCGGACGCTTGCCCTCCGAGCGGGAGCTGGCCGAACAACTGCAGGTCAGCCGCGCGTCGATCCGCGAAGCCCTGATCGCGCTGGAAATCGAGGGCTATGTCGAGGTGCGCGTGGGCACCGGCGTGTTCGTCACCGCCGCCCGGGAAACCGCCGCCCCCGCCGCCTACCCCGCACCGGGACAGGACGGCATCGGCCCCTTCGACCTGCTCGAGGCGCGCATGCTGATCGAACCCGAATGCGCCGGCATGGCCGCGCAGCACGGCTCGCCGGCGCAGATCGCAGCCATCCGCGACGCCCATGAAGGCATGTCGCTGGGCAATTCTCCCGGCCGCCACGACCGCGAATTCCACAACGCCATCGCTGCCGCTTGCGGCAACGCCGCGGTGGCGGCGTCGGTGGCACATCTGTGGGAGTTGACGCAGACGAGCCCCGTGTACAGCCGCATGGAGGATTACTTCGTCGACACCAAGGTCTGGGCCATCGCCCATGCCGAGCATCAGCGCATCCTGACCGCCATCCAGGCGCGCGATCCGATCCGCGCGCGGCATGCGATGCATGCCCATCTGCTGGGCATCCTGGCACGCCTGCGGGAGGACTTTGGAGACGACAACGGTGCGCCGCAATGGTGCGCGGCGCGCTGAAGAGCACTTGTACGAAGCATTGTTGTAGCGGCTCCACTCGCAGTACCCCTGAAAACACAGGTGGCATGAGGATTGCTTGCCAGAGCACCGCATCCGCGACGCGGACACCTGTCAGACCCTTTCCAGCCCGGAGGCTCGCAGTGAAATCGAAGAAATGGTTCTCCCTCAGCATCGGCGCCCTGGTCCTCGCGGCCGCGCTGCCTGCCACGCAAGCCCTGGCCCAGACCAAGGGCGGAACGCTGAACATGATCGTCCAGCCCGAACCGCCGGTGATCGTCACGGCCATCAACCAGCAGGGCCCGACGCAATTCGTCGCCGGCAAGATCTACGAAAGCCTGCTGACCTACTCCACCGACCTGAAGCCGCAACCCGGCCTGGCGAAATCCTGGGACGCCTCGGCCGACGGCCTGAGCTACACCTTCCACCTGCAGGACAACGTCAAATGGCATGACGGCAAGCCCTTCACCTCCGAGGACGTGGTGTTCTCGCTGGCGGAGATGCTACCCAAGACCCATGCCCGCGCCCGCGTGATCCTGAACAAGTTCGTGGAATCCGTGCAGGCGCCGGATGCCAAGACGGTGGTCATCAAGCTGAAGACGCCCTTCCCCGCCTTCATGCTCATGTTCGAGCCGGGCTTCGCGCCCATGATGCCCAAGCACATCTATGCGGGCACCGACTACATGACCAACCCCGCCAACCAGAAGCCGGTCGGCACCGGCCCGTTCATGTTCAAGGAATGGAAGCGCGGCGAATACATCAAGCTGACCCGCAACCCCGACTACTGGAAACCCGGCAAGCCCTATCTGGACGAGCTGGTGTTCAACGTCATCCCCGATTCGGCCTCGCGCGCGGTGGCCTTCGAGCGTGGCAGCGTGGACGTGCTGCGCGGCGGCGACGTGGACAACGTCGACATCAAGCGCCTGCGCGCCCTGCCCAAGGTCGAATACACCACGGCCGGCTGGGAAATGTTCTCGCCCCAGGCCTACCTGATCTTCAACATGCGCAAGCCGCCCTTCGACAACCTGAAGGTGCGCCAGGCCGTCATGGCGGCCATCAACCGCAACATGGTGGTCAACAACATCTTCTTCGGCCTGGGCAAGGTGTCCACCAGCCCCTTCGTCACCACCGAGATGTTCTACGACAAGAACATGCCGCCACTGGCGTTCGACATGAAGAAGGCGCGCGCGTTGATCAAGGAATCGGGCATCAAGCCCGAGGACTACACCATCCGCCAGCTGAGCTTCCCCTACGGCTCGACCTGGGACCGCCTGGGCGAATACACCAAACAAGCGCTGGAGCAGCTGGGCTTCAAGGTCAACCTGGAAGCCACCGACGCGGGCGGCTGGGCCAGCCGCACCGGCAACTGGGACTTCGACATGACGACCACCTTCACCTACCAGTACGGCGATCCCGCGCTGGGCGTGCAGCGGCTCTATGTCTCGTCGAACATCGTCAAGGGTTCGCCTTTCGCCAACGTGCAGGGCTACAGCAACCCCGAGACCGACAAGCAATGGGAGGCCGCCGCTTCCGAGGTGGACCCCGCCAAGCGCCAGGAGATCTACAGCAAGTTGCAGACCACTCTGGTCAATGAGATCGCCAACGGTTACCTGGTCGACATGGAGTTCCCCACGCTTTACCGCGGCAACGTGAAGAACCTGGTGAAGACCGCCATCGGCCTGAACGAGAGCTTCGACGACGTGTACATCGAGAAGTAAGCGGCAGGACGCCGCCGCGCGGACCCTGCGCGGCGGCGGATCCCGGCCGGACGGCGGCCGCGCATGGCGGACCGCGCCCGACCTGAAAGGACCCCGAGCATGAAATTCCTGTCTTTCCTCGTCTCGCGCATCGGCAAGGCCCTGGTGGTCGTGCTGGGCGTGGTGATCATCAATTTCTTCCTGATCCGCCTGGCGCCCGGCGACCCCGCGGCCGTGCTGGCGGGCCAGGCCGGCGCGGGCGACGCCGCCTACGTCGAACAGCTGCGCGTGGCCTTCGGCCTGGACAAGCCCATCATGACCCAGCTGCTGCTGTACCTGAAGGGCGTGGTCCAGCTGGACCTGGGCTTCTCCTACCGCAACCACGTGCCGGTGCTGGACCTGATCCTGGAACGCCTGCCCGCCACCTTCCTGCTGATGTCCTGCGCCTTCGTGTTCTCCATCGTGCTGGGCGTCTTCCTCGGCGTGGTGGCGGCCAAGGCCCGCTACCGCAACAAGCGCCGCTGGATCGACAGCTCGGTCATGACCGGCGCCCTGGTGCTCTATGCCACGCCGCTGTTCTGGCTGTCGCTGATGGGCATCCTGCTGTTCTCGGTGGTACTGGGCTGGCTGCCCGCCTTCGGCATGGAGACCGTGGGCGCCAGCCTCAGCGGCTGGGCGCGCGCGGCCGACATCGCCCAGCACCTGGTCCTGCCCACCGTGACGCTGGGCTGCTTCTTCATGGCGGTGTATGTGCGGCTGACCCGCGCGTCCATGCTGGAGGTGATAGGCATGGACTTCGTGAAGACGGCGCGCGCCAAGGGCGTGAGCCCCAGCCGCGTGATCCGCGCCCACGTGCTGCGCAATGCGCTGCTGCCGGTCATCACCTTCGCCGGCATCCAGCTGGGCCAGATGGCCGGCGGCGCCGTGCTGACCGAAACCGTGTTCGCCTGGCCCGGCATAGGCCGGCTGATGTTCGACGCCTTGCTGCAGCGCGACTACCAGCTGCTGCTGGGCATCTTCCTGGTCACATCCATCATGGTGGTGGTGTTCAACCTGCTGACCGACGTGTTGTACCGCCTGATCGATCCGCGCATCGGCGCGGGTGGCCAGCAAGGAGCCGCCGCATGAAATCATTTGCCCGCCGCTACATGCGCAACTACGGAGCGGTGGCCGGACTGGCCATCATGCTGATCGTGGTCGTCGTCGCCCTGGCCGCGCCGCTGCTGTACGAGGAATCTCCCTGGATGATGGTGGCCGACCCGCTGATTCCGCCCTTCACCAATGCCGACTACCCCTTCGGCACCGACATGCTGGGCCGTGACATCACGGCCGGGCTGGTCTGGGGCGCCCGGGTCTCGCTGATGGTGGGCCTGCTGTCGACCACGGTGGCGCTGGTCTTCGGCATCGTGGTCGGCTCGGTGGCCGGCTACTGCGGCGGCCGGGTGGACGACGCCCTGATGCGTTTCACCGAGTTCTTCCAGACCATCCCGCAACTGGCGATGGCGGTGGTGCTGGTGGCCATCCTGAGCCCCTCCGTCTACTCCATCATGGGCGCCATCGCGGTGGTGTCGTGGCCGCCGGCCGCGCGGCTGGTGCGGTCCGAGTTCATGACGCTCAAGCAGCGCGAATTCGTGCAGGCCGCCATCGTCATCGGGCAGACGCCGGCCCGCATCGTCAGCACCCAGATCCTGCCCAACGCCATGTCGCCCATCATCGTGTCGGCGTCCTTCATGGTCGCCACCGCCATTCTGACGGAATCGTCGCTGTCCTTCCTGGGGCTGGGCGACCGCAACCTGATGAGCTGGGGCTTCATGATCGGCGCGGCGCGCACCATGATCCGCGAAGCCTGGTGGATGAGCGTCTGGCCCGGCGTGGCCATCCTGCTGACCGTGCTGGCCATCAACCTGATCGGCGAAGGCCTGAACGACGCCCTCAACCCGCAGCTGCGCAAGCGCGGCGAATAGGAGGACGACATGCAACCATCCACGCCTTTGCTGTCCATCCAGAACCTGAGCATCGCCCTGCCCAAGGGCGGCGATCGCCCCTATGCCGTGCAAGACGTGTCCTACGAGATCCGCGCAGGCGAGATCCTCTGCATCGTCGGCGAATCGGGCTCGGGCAAGTCCATGAGCGCCAACGCCATCATGGGCCTGCTACCCGACTACCTGACGCCGCAGCAGGGCCGCATCCTGTTCCGCGGCCAGGACCTGCTGCGTCAGGACGAAGCCGCCCTGCAAGCCATGCGCGGCAAGGACATGGCGATGATCTTCCAAGAACCGCTGTCGGCGCTGAATCCGCTGATGACGGTGGGCGAGCAGATCAGCGAAGTCATGCGCGTGCACAACGCCTATCCCGGCGCCCAGCGCCTGGCGCGCGTGCTGGAACTGCTGGCTTTCGTGGGCCTGCCGGATCCCGCAACGCTCTACCACGTCTACCCGTTCCGGCTGTCCGGCGGCCAGCGCCAGCGCGTGATGATCGCCATGGCCCTGGCGCTCGAACCCGCGCTGCTGATCGCCGACGAACCCACCACGGCGCTGGACGTCACCACCCAGGCGCAGATCCTGGCGCTGATCGCCCGCATCCAGAAAGAGAAAGGCATGGGCGTGATGTTCGTCACCCATGACTTCGGCGTGGTGGCCGAAATCGCCCACCGGGTCGCCGTCATGGAAAAAGGCATCCTGGTGGAGCAAGGACCGGCCGACGAGGTGCTGAACCGCCCCCGCCACCCCTACACGCAACGCCTGATCGCCGCCGTGCCGCACCGCCGCGGCGAAGAGCGCGCGCCTGCCGCCGACGACGCGCCGGTGCTGGACGTGCGGGATCTAAGGAAGACCTATGTGGTCGGGCGCGGCTGGCTGGGCGGCAAGCGCGAAGTGCGCGCCGTGGACGGCGTCAGCTTCAGCGTGCGGCGCGGCGAAACCCTGGGCATCGTGGGCGAGTCGGGCTCCGGCAAATCCACCATCGGCAAGTGCCTGCTCAAGCTGGTCGGCATCAACGGCGGCCAACTGATCTTCAACGGCCAGGATATCGCCGCCATGCCGGAATCGCGCTTCCGCCCCCTGCGCCACGACATCCAGATGATCTTCCAGGATCCTTTCGCGTCGCTCAATCCGCGTCATACCGTGGGCCGCATCATCAGCGACGGCCCCGTCGCCAACGGCGTGCCGCGGGCCCAGGCCGAGGCCCGGGTGCGGGAACTGCTGTCGCTGGTCGGGCTGGACCCGTCCGCCTTCGACCGCTATCCCAACCAGTTCTCGGGCGGCCAGCGCCAGCGCATCGGCATCGCGCGCGCGCTGGCGTTGGAACCCAAGGTGCTGGTGGCCGACGAATCGGTGTCGGCGCTGGACGTGTCGGTCCAGGCCCAGGTCCTGCAGCTCTTGCATGATTTGCAGCAACGGCTGAAGATTGCGCTGGTCTTCATTACCCACGATTTGCGCGTGGCGGCCCAGATCTGCAATTCCGTGCTGGTCATGCATCGCGGCAAGGTGGTCGAGTACGGCTCGCCCGCGCAGATCTTCGACAACCCGCAACACGCCTATACGCGGCAGTTGATCGCCGCGGTCCCCGGCCAGCATTGGGACCCGACCAAGGCGCAAGCGGCCTGAAGCGCACAAGAATATCCATATCAATCAAGGAGAAAACCATGCAACGCCCCGCCGCCATACCGACCGTGCAGATCGACAACGACATGGTCACCGTCACCGAATGGCGTTTTCCGCCCGGAGGCGAAACGGGCTGGCACCGCCACGGCATGAACTACGTGGTCGTGCCGCAGACCACCGGCCCGCTGTTGCTGGACACCCCCGACGGCGAGATCACCAGCCAGCTCACCACCGGCGTCGCCTACTACCGCCCCGTCGGCGTGGAGCACAACGTGATCAACCCCAGCGATACCGAATTCGTGTTCGTCGAAATCGAACTCAAGCGCGCTTGACGCCAGCGAGGGCAGCCATGAAGGCGTTTTTCTCCGAGGAACAGCTGCTGCATTCGCCGCGGCAATTCATGCGGCTGGGACGCATCAGCGCCCCGACCGATCTGCCGTCGCGCGCGGAAAGCCTGCAAGGGGCGCTGGCCGCGCGCGGCATCAAGGTCGAAGCGCCGGCCGACTACGGCCGCAAGCCGCTGGTGGACATCCACAGCCAGGACTACCTGGACTACCTGGAAACCGCCTACACGCGCTGGCAGGCCCTGAAATCGCCGACCGCGGATCCCGGCCCGGAAGTGCTGCCCAATCTTTCCCCCTACTACAACGGCCGGGTCGAACTGACCGGCCGCGGCCCCTGCCCATCGCCCTCCATCGTGGCCCAGACGGGCTACTACCTGAGCGACCTGTCCTGTCCCATCGGGCCGCAGACCTGGCGTTCGGCGCTGCGGTCCACCCACAGCGCGGTGGCCGCCGCGGACCACGTCGCCAACACGGCGGGCATGGCCTACGCCCTGTGCCGGCCGTCCGGCCACCACGCCCACCGCGACCGCGCGGGCGGCTTCTGCTACCTGAACAGCAGCGCGGCCGCCGCCAGCCGGCTGCTGCAGACCTGGTCCAAGGTAGCGGTGCTGGACGTGGACGCGCACCATGGCGACGGCACGCAGAACATCTTCTACCAGCGCGCCGACGTCATGACGCTGTCCCTGCATGCGGATCCGGCCGGCTACTACCCCTTCTATACCGGCTACGCCCACGAACGCGGGCACGGCGCGGGCGAAGGCTGCAACCTCAACCTGCCGCTGCCGCACGGCTCGGGTAACGACGAGTTCCTGCGGGCGCTGGACGCCGCGCTCACGGCCCTGACCGGCTACGCGCCGCAAGCCCTGGTGCTGGCCCTGGGCTTCGACACCTACAAGGACGATCCCATCAGCGTGCTCAAGCTCGACATCGACGCCTATCGCGACATCGGCGCGCGCGTCGCCAGCCTGGGCCTGCCCACCGTGATCGTGCAGGAAGGCGGCTACATGGTTGAAGCCATCGGCCCGGCGCTGGACGCATTCCTTGAGGGCGCGGCCCGGGCAGCGGCTTGAGCCGGCGCCGACATGAGCTCCATCCCTATCGCCTTGCCCTCCGCGGCCGCCTCGCGCCAGACCGGCATCCTGCTGTTCTTTGCGGCGTTGGCGGTCTTTGCCACCTTCGACGCGGGGTCCAAGCACATGCTGGCGCGCTACCCCGCGCCCTTCCTGAACATCATGCGCTATTCGGCGGTGGCCGTGCTTGCGGTGGTCCTGCTGTGGCGGCACCGCGGCGGCCCGCGGCTGCGCGACGCGCCCGAGAAGCCTCTGCTGGTGCTGCGCGGCCTGCTGCTGGCGACCGTGGGCACCTGCTTCATGACCGCGCTGATCTGGATGCCGCTGTCGGAAGCCACGGCCATCTACTTCACCTCGCCCCTGATCATGGTGGCGTTGTCGCCCTGGCTGCTGGGGGAACGGGTGCGGCCCGCGCAATGGACGGCGGTGGCCGCCGGTTTCGGCGGCATGCTGCTGATCGTGCGGCCCGGCTCCAACCTGCCCTGGTTGGGCACCCTGTTGATGGCAGTGTCGGCGGTCAGCTACGCCGTGTTCCAGGTTCTGACGCGCAAGCTCTCGGGCAAGGTGCCGGGGCCGGTCCAGTATGCCTACACCGCCTTCATCTGCCTGATCGTGACGGGACTGCCGGCGCCATTCTTCCTGCCGGATCCCTGGCCGGACCTGGCCGATACGCTCTTCATCGTCGGCCTGGGCGCCTGCAGCGGGCTGGCGCAGATTTTCCTGATCTCGGCGTTCCAGCGCGTGTCCGCGGCAACGCTGGCCCCGCTCAATTACTTCCAGCTGTTGCTGGCCGTGGTGTTCAGCACCCTATGGTTCCAGCGCCCGCCGGACGGCCTGGCCCTGGCGGGCATGGCGCTGATCATCGCCTCGGGCGTGTTCCTGGCGCTGCGCCGGGCCTGAGCCCGGCGTTCAGCTGGTTTCACGCTGCACCAGCTTGAAGCCCAGGTCCACGTGGCGTTCCTCCACGGGCTGGCCCGACAGATGGCGCATCAGCAAGCGGGCCGCCGACACGCCGATCTGGTAGCGCGGCGTGGCGATCGTCGACAGGGGCGGCGTGGTCCAGGCGGTGCCCGCCACGTCGTGGAAACCGACGATGGCCATCTTTTCAGGCACAGGCACCCCCAGCCGCCCGCACTGGAACACCGCGCCCTGGGCCAGGTCGTCGTTGCAGAAGAACACCGCGTCGCAGTCGGGATGCGCGGCGCGCAGGTCTTCCAGCAAGCTTGCGCCCAGGCTGATGGATGACTTCTCAGGCGTCATGATCTCCAGGGCCGGGTCATACAGGCCCGCGTCCCGCAGGGCCTGGCGGCAGCCTTCGCAACGGCGCAGCGAACGCGGATCCAGCTGCGCGCCGACGACGCCGATGCGCCGGTAGCCGCGCTCCACCAGGTGGCGGCCCGCCGCGTAGCCGGAGTCGAACTGCGAAAAGCCCACGCTCATGTGCTCGCCGCCGTCCAGCGTCTCGATCGTATGCACGGTGGGAATGCGCTGCGCATCCAGCAGCTCCCAGACGCCCGGATTGTGGTCAATGCCGGTCAGGATCAGCCCGTCCGGCGCGTGCTGCATGTACTTGCGCAGCAAGGCCTCTTCCTCATCCGGCGAATAGCCGGTGACGCCGATCAGCATGTGATAGCCGTGACGGTCCAGCTCTTCCTTGATCCCCGCGATGATGTCGACGAACACCACGTTGCTGAGCGACGGGATCAGCGCCACGATGGTCTGCGAGCGCGCCGACGCCAGCACGCTGGCCGCATGGTTGGGCACATAGCCCAGTTCCTGGCACACCCGCGCGATGCGCTGGCGCAGTTCCTCCGCCACCTTGTCCGGCGTGCGCAGCGCGCGCGATACCGTGATCGCGCTCACGCCCACGCGGCGCGCGACCTCCTGCATGGTGACGCGGCCGGCGCGCGAACTGCGGGGTTTACGGATGGACATTTGCCCTCGGCATCGATTGGTTAGCGCGTAGTCTGACGCAAAAAACAGGGGGTTGCCAAACGCAAAATGTTAGCGCTAACATTCATCGCAGCATAAACCTAAAAATCCGGGAAACGGATAGGAGACAAACATGCAAGCTTCCCCGCCGCGGCGGCCCGGCGGTTCGCCGCTGGCCCGCGCCGCCGATTGGTGCTTCGCGCTACAGACCTGGCTGATGGTGACCTGTCTGGCGGTCATGGTGGTGCTGCTTTTCGGCAACGTCACGCTGCGCTACCTGTTCAATTCCGGCATCAACGTCTCCGACGAGATCTCCCGCCTGGCGTTCGTCTGGATGATCTTCCTGGGCTCGGTGATCGCGCTGCGCTCGCACCAGCACATCGGCGTCACCATGCTGGTCGAACGCTTTGGCCCGGCCGCCCGCCGCGTCTCCCATGTGTTCTGCCAGCTGCTCATCCTGTGGGTGCTGTGGCTGATGGCCGAAGGCAGCTGGACCCAGACCATCATCGGTCTGGACACCGTGCTCCCCGTCACCGGCATGTCCCTGGCCGTGTTCAACGCGGCTGCGCTGTATGCCGCGGCCGCCATGGGAATCCTGACCTTGATCGATCTGGTGCGCGTCCTTGCGGGCGGGCCCTTGCCGGCGGAATCCAGCCCCGAAGACCCGCTGGTCTGACGGCTCCGCCTCCAATCCCCCTTTCCGCCCGGACCTCACGATGATCCTGACCGTATTCCTGCTCGTGCTGCTGGGGCTGATCGCCCTGGGCATGCCCATCGCCTTCGCGCTGCTGCTCAGCGCGATCGCCATGATGTTCCAACTGGACTTTTTCGATACCCAGATCCTGGCGCAGAACATGCTGTCGGGCGCCAACAGCTTTACTCTCATGGCGGTGCCGCTCTTCATGCTGGCCGGCGAACTGATGAACGCCGGCGGCATCTCGCGCCGCATCGTCAACCTGGCCACCATGTTCGTGGGGCACATCCAGGGCGGCCTGGGCTACGTCGCCATCTTCGCCAGCGTGCTGCTGGCCGCGCTGTCCGGCTCGGCCGTGGCCGACGCCGCCGCGCTGGGCTCCCTGCTCATACCCATGCTGCGCGAAAAAGGCTACGACGCGGGCCAGGCCTCGGGACTGATCGCCGCGGGCGGCATCATCGCGCCCATCATCCCGCCATCGATCTCGTTCATCATCTTCGGCGTCGCCACCAACGTGTCGATCACCAAGCTGTTCTTCGCGGGCATAGCGCCGGGCCTGCTGATGGGCCTGACGCTGGTCGCGGTGTGGACCTGGGTGGCGCGCAAGCACGGCAGCATCAAGCCCTCGCCGCGCGAGCCCTGGAGCAAGCGCTGGAAAGCGCTGCGCGAATCCCTGTGGGCCCTGATGCTGCCGGTCATCATCATCGGCGGGCTGCGCGGCGGCATCTTCACGCCGACCGAGGCGGCCGTGGTGGCCGCGGTCTACGCGTTGCTGGTCAGCCTGTTCGTCTACCGCGAGATCAGCGTGCGCGACCTGGCGCCGCTCTTCATCAACGCGGCCAGCACCACCGCCATCGTCATGTTCCTGGTGGCCGCCGCCATGGTCTCGTCCTACATGATCACCCTGGCCGACATGCCGCAGGACCTGATCGCGCTGCTCGAACCCGTGCTGGACCAGCCCAAGCTGCTGATGTTCGCCCTGCTGGTCCTGCTGACGCTGGTGGGCACAGTGATGGACCTGACGCCCACCATCCTGATCCTGGCGCCGGTGCTGATGCCGGTGGTCACCAAGGCCGGCATCGACCCCGTCTATTTCGGCGTGATGTTCGTCATGGTGGGCTGCGTCGGCCTGCTGACTCCGCCCGTGGGCACCGTGCTCAACGTGGTCTGCGGCGTCGCCCGCATCAATATGGAAACCATCATCAGGGGCGTGTGGCGCTATGTCGCCGCCTACACGCTGCTGCTGGTCCTGCTGGTGATCTTCCCCGAGCTGATCACCGTCCCCGCAAGCTGGATGCATTGAAGCAATAGAAAAACCCAAGGAGGAGCACCATGATGACCCGATTCAAGACCCGCATTCTCGTCCTGGCGACGACGCTGTCCTGCGCCATCGCCGGCGTCGCCTCGGCCGCCGACGTCAAACCGCGCCTGATCCGTTTCGGCTACGGCCTGAACGAGGAAAGCGTGCAGGGCCGCGCCGCGCGCCACCTGGCGCAGGAGCTGGAAAAGATCAGCGGCGGCAAGCTCAGGATGAAGACCTTCGGTTCGGCCAACCTGGGCTCGGACGAACAGATGCAGAGCGCCCTGGCCGGCGGCGTGCAGGAAATGATGGTGGGCTCCACCGCGCCGCTGGCCGGCATGGTCAAGGAGTTCGGCGTGTTCGACCTGCCCTTCCTGTTCAACAGCGAGAAGGAAGCGGACGCCGTGCTGGACGGCCCGGTGGGCCAGGACATGCTCAAGAAGCTGGAAGCCAAGGGCATCATCGGCCTGGTCTATTGGGAAAACGGCTTTCGCAACATGACCAATTCCAAGCGCCCCATCGCGCGCGCGGAAGACCTGCAAGGCATCAAGCTGCGCGTGATGCAGAACCAGATCGCGCTGGGCGTGTTCAACACGCTGGGCGCCAACGCCGTGCCCATGCCGTTCTCGGAGCTGTTCACGGCCTTGGAAACTCGCACCGTGGACGGCCAGGAAAACCCCATCACCACCATCCAGAGCAGCAAGTTCTACGAGGTCCAGCCCTTCCTGACCATCACCCGCCACGTCTATACGCCGTGGGTGGTGCTGGCATCCAAGAAATGGTGGGACACCCTGTCGCCGGAAGAGCAGAAGCTGATCCGCCAGGCGGCCGCCTCGTCGCGCGACTTTGAACGCCAGGACAGCCGCGCCGACTCGCAGAAGGCCATGGCCACGCTGGAGAAAGCCGGCATGAAGATCAACACCGTCTCGCCCGAAGAGGTGGCGCGCATGCGCCAGAAGGTGCAGCCGGTGGTCGACAAGTACACCCAGGAACTGGGCCCCGAGCTGGTCAAACAGCTCAACGACGAAATCCTGAAGGCGCGCAACTAGGCCTCAGCGGCCCGGACGCGAGCCGGGCCGCCATGCAACCGCTGTAAACGAGAATCCCATGTCCCAGACTCCCCGCAAGCTACGCAGCCAGAAATGGTTCGATGATCCGGCTCATGCCGACATGACGGCCATCTACGTGGAGCGTTATCTCAACTACGGCCTGACGCGCCAGGAACTGCAATCGGGGCGGCCGATCATCGGCATCGCCCAGACCGGCAGCGACCTGGCGCCGTGCAACCGCCATCACCTGGCGCTGGCCGAGCGGATCAAGGCCGGCATCCGCGACGCGGGCGGCATCCCGATGGAGTTTCCCGTGCATCCGCTGGCCGAACAGGGCCGGCGGCCGACTGCCGCGCTGGACCGCAACCTGGCCTACCTGGGCCTGGTGGAGATCCTGCACGGCTATCCGCTGGACGGCGTGGTGCTGACCACCGGTTGCGACAAGACCACGCCGGCCTGCCTCATGGCCGCGGCCACCGTCGACATCCCCGCCATCGTGCTGTCCGGCGGACCGATGCTGGACGGCTGGCACGACGGCCAGCGGGTCGGCTCCGGCACCGTCATCTGGCATGCGCGCAACCTGATGGCCGCGGGCAAGCTGGACTACGAAGGCTTCATGACCCTGGCCACCGCCTCGTCCCCGTCCGTCGGACACTGCAACACCATGGGCACCGCGCTGTCCATGAACTCGCTGGCCGAAGCGCTGGGCATGTCGCTGCCCACCTGCGCCAGCATCCCCGCGCCCTACCGCGAACGCGGACAGATGGCCTACGCCACGGGCCTGCGCATCTGCGACATGGTGCGCGAGGACCTGAGGCCGTCACACATCCTGACGCGGCAGGCCTTCGAGAACGCGATCGTCGTGGCGTCGGCGCTGGGCGCCTCCAGCAACTGCCCGCCGCATCTCATCGCCATGGCGCGCCACGCCGGCATCGACCTGAGCCTGGACGACTGGCAGCGGCTGGGCGAGGACGTGCCCCTGCTGGTCAACTGCGTGCCTGCGGGCGAGCACCTGGGCGAAGGCTTCCACCGGGCCGGCGGTGTGCCGGCCGTGCTGCACGAGCTGGCCGCCGCCGGCCGCCTGCACACCAGCTGCGCCACCGTGTCCGGCAAGACCATCGGCGAGATCGCGGCCGCGGCCAAGACCCACAACGCCGACGTCATCCGCAGCTGCGCCGCGCCGCTCAAGCATCGCGCGGGCTTCATCGTCCTGTCGGGCAACTTCTTCGACAGCGCCATCATCAAGATGTCGGTCGTGGGCGAAGCCTTCCGCCGCGCCTATCTGTCGGAACCTGGTTCGGAGAACGCCTTCGAGGCGCGCGCCATCGTGTTCGACGGTCCCGAGGACTACCACGCGCGCATCGAAGACCCCGCGTTGAACATCGACGAGCACTGCATCCTGGTGATCCGCGGCGCCGGCACCGTCGGCTATCCGGGCAGCGCTGAAGTGGTCAACATGGCCCCGCCCTCGCACCTGCTCAAGCGCGGCATCGATTCCCTGCCCTGCCTGGGCGACGGCCGCCAGAGCGGCACCTCGGCCAGCCCGTCGATCCTGAACATGTCGCCCGAGGCCGCGGTCGGCGGCGGCCTGGCGTTGCTGCGCACCAACGACCGCATCCGCATCGACCTGAACCAGCGCTCGGTCATCGCACTGGTGGACGAGGCCGAAATGGAACGGCGCAGGCAGGATCCTCCATACCAGACGCCTGAAGCGCAAACGCCCTGGCAGGAGTTGTACCGGCAGCTGGTCGGCCAGCTTTCGACCGGGGGCTGCCTGGAACCCGCGACCTTGTACCTGAAGGTGGTGGAAACGCGCGGCGATCCCCGGCATTCGCATTGAACGCCCGCGCGGCCGCTTATGGCGGCGGTTGCGCGCCGCTCTCGGCTTGCGGCCCCAGCGGGGCTGGCCGCGTGACCACGTAGGCGGCGCTGGCCAGGAAAAAGACGGCGACTGCGGCGGCCAGCTTCCAGGACGGATGCGCGCCCCACCAGAACAGCACATATCCGGCGGCCATGCCCAGGCAGGCATAAGTCTTGCCCTTGCGCGACACGGCGCCCTGGTCCCGCCAGGCGCGCAGCGAGGGGCCGTAGGTCGGGCTGTCCAGCAGCCATTTTTCCAGCCGCGGCGACGACCGCGAAAAGCAGGCCACGGCCAGGATCAGGAATATGGTCGTAGGCATGACAGGCAGAAACGCGCCGATCACGCCCAACGCCAGCATCAGGCAACCCAGGCAGAGCCACAGTACTCTCATCATGATGGGCAGCAGGATATCCCAGGGATTCCGGTCGCGACAAACGCAGGGCGGCGCCTCTTGCCGGACGCGCGCCGGCAAACGCCATTTAGCCGGCGTCGCCTCGATGAAACACTGAAAAATAGTTTGGAATATATATTCACAAACTGGAATTATTGAATAAAAATCGAGCGTGCGCGGGGGCTCCGCGCTTCCCGTCGCGAGGACATGCCATGCGCAACGCAAGCGATTTACTGGAAGACTCGTACCGCCGCACCGACCGGGCAATGCTGCCCCTGCTCTGGCTGCTGTTCGCCGTCGGCCTGGGCCTGGCGCCCCAATACGGCCGCTGGAACGCCGCCATCGAAGTCGGCCTGCTGGGCGCGGGCATCCCCACTTTGCTGATACTGTGGCGCCCCGGCAAGCTGAGCACGCGCCTGGCCGTGGCCTGTGGCCTGATGGTGCTGGCCGCGCTCCATATTCACCTGATGTCCGGCATGGCCGAAATCCATTTCGGCATCTTCGTGCTGCTGTCGCTGCTGCTGGCGTACCGCGACTGGCGCACCATCCTGTGCGCGGCCGTGGTCATCGCGCTGCATCACCTGTCCTTCAATTTTCTGCAGCAATGGGGTTACGGGACGATCTGCTTCTCGGAGCCCAGCCTGCCCATGGTGCTGCTGCACGCGGCCTACGTCGTGGTGCAAGCCGCCGCGCTGGGCTGGCTGGCCTGGAAGATGGAACGGGCGGCAGTGGCGGCCGAGGAATTGGCCCGCCTGAGCGCGCACATCGGCCGCGAGGCGGGCGTGTTCGACCTGCGCTTCGGCGGCATGAGCATGGAAAGCAGCCTGGGCCGCAGCTTCAAGGCCACCATGGACGCCGTGCACCGGACCCTGAGCGGCGTCAGGAACACCGCCACCGCCCTGTCGGCGGCCTCGCGCGACATCATGCAGGACAACCAGCAACTCGAGGAACGCACCCGCACCCAGGCCGACTCCCTGGAACGCACCGTGGCGTCGATGCGCGACCTGGCCGCCAATGTCCACGACAACGCCAGCAATGCCTTGCAGGCCCAGCAGCTGAGCGACGAAGCGCGGCGCATCGTAGACACGGGCAGCGCCGCGGTCGCGGGCGTCGCGACCGTGATGGGAGAGATCCAGCAGGAAGCCAACAAGATCTCCGAGATCACCGGCTTGATCGACAGCATCGCGTTCCAGACCAATATCCTCGCCTTGAACGCGGCGGTGGAAGCGGCCCGCGCAGGCGAAAGCGGACGCGGCTTCGCGGTCGTCGCCACCGAAGTCCGCGCCCTGGCGCAACGCAGCGCCAGCGCCGCGCGCGAGATCCGCACCCTGATCGACGGCTCGCTGGAAAAAACCAGCAACGGTTTCCGCCAGGCCGACCATGCCGCCGGCGTGATCCGCGAAGTGGTGGCCAGCATCGAACGCGTTGCCGCCATCGTCGGCCAGATCGGCGATGCGGGCCGGGCCCAGAGCACGGACATCGACGAGGTCAACCAGGCCGTGACCCAGATGGACGAACTGACCCGGCAGAACGCGGCCCGGGTGGCCCAGGCCGCCGACGCCTCGGCGGCCCTGCAATCGCAGGCGGCCGAACTGCTGCAAGCCGTGGGCGTGTTTCGCCTGCAGGACGGACAGCAGGCGGAAACGCCGGCCTCATCGCGGCTGCCGCCTCAAGGGCGCGCCACGCCGCTGGCGCTGGCGGCCGGCTGACCCGGAAAGCGCGCGGAACGCCCGCCGCAGGCATGCGTTCCGCCGTCCTTTGCAGGGCCCCGCTTTCGTGGAAGAATCAGAGCCTCCTACGGCTCCTGCCCCACTGCCATCATGACTCCCTTTGCCTCCATACTCGCAATCCTTGGCGCGCTGTGGCTCGGAGCCATGCTGCCGGGCCCCAGTTTCATCATCGTCGCGCGCAAGGCCATTGGCCAGTCCCGCTGGGACGGCCTGGCCTCGGCCTTCGGCATGGGCGCCGGCGGCATGCTGTTCGCCGGCCTGGCGCTGGCGGGCCTGTATTCGCTGTTGCAAAGCGTGGAATGGCTGTACGTCGCGCTGAAAATCGCCGGCGGCGCCTACCTGCTTTACGTGGCTGCCGGTATCTGGCGCAACGCCAGGCAACCTTTTGCCATGCCCGGCAGCGGCGCGCCGGTCTCGCGCAATGGACGCCGTTCCTTCTGGATCGGTCTCACTACCCAATTGAGCAATCCCAAGACCGCCATCTGGTATGGCAGCATCTTCGCCGCGCTCTTGCCCCAGCATCCGCCGGCATGGACCTATTTCGCGCTGCCGCCGCTGGTATTTCTGGTCGAATTCGGCTGGTATGCGATCGTGGCGCTGTGTTTTTCCACCAAGGGCCCGCGCGAGGTTTATCTGCGGGCGAAGAAATGGATAGATCGGGCGGCTGCGGGGGTTATTTCGGCGTTGGGCTTGCGGCTCATTCTTAATGCGCCCAAGAGCGGGCTTTGAGTCAGTCCGATAAGGCGCTGGCCATCTGCATTTCCCGCCGTGCCTGTTTGTCCACGTACATCAACTGATCGGCCTCCTTGAGCACGACGGGCAACGTGCTGACCGAAGGATCCGCGCTCACGATGCCAAAGCTTGCGCCCGTGTAGTGGAAACTGCAACCCTCGAAGGTATAGGTGCCGTTGAGCAACGGGGCCAACCGCTCCCGCATTAATTCGACGGCATTGCCAGTATCGGATCCCGGCCTCGCGCCCAGCCCGACTACGACAAACTCATCGCCTCCCCAGCGGCCCAAAGTGTCCCCGGTACGAAGGCCCGCCGACAGGCGCCGCCCGATCTCGATCAGGAATTGGTCGCCAATGTCGTGGCCATAGGTATCGTTGATCGTCTTGAACCCGTCCAGATCAATGAACGCCACCAGCACTGAGCGCTGCGTCCGTTTCGCCAGAGAGAAGTACCGGTCAAGTTCGGCCATGACTGCCCGCCGGTTAGGCAAACCGGTAAGCGCATCGTGGTTGGCGGCATGCCGTTCATCCTGCCTGCGCCTCACCATTTGCCCGGCCATCCGGCTGGACAGCAGGATCAGGACCAAGCCGAACATCGCCACCAGCGCCGCCGCCCAGATGTGCCGCGTGCGCATGGGCGCCAGATAATCGAGCGAAGCCAGCGTAATCAGTTGGTATTGGGTATTCGCCAGCGGCTGAAACCTCGCCAAATACGGTTTGCCATCAATCAGCCATTGATCGGCATGTTGAGCCCCGGAAATTGCTTGTATTTCAATGGGTTCTCCCGGATCCTCATCGCCGTCGGACGGCAGTGCCAGGCCAGGGGGCAATAACGCCGCAATGTTGCGCAGCATGAAAGGCGCGGACGAGGTCGTGGTTACCCTGCCCTGGCGATTCACGATCAATGCAATATGCCGGCCAGCCAGGTAAAGCGCGACGTCGGGCGCATCGAACTTTACGGTCACCGAGCCCTGCGGCACGTCATTTGTATCTTCGATACGGCTCGCGACAAAATAGGATGGGCTCTTATTCAGCCGCGCAATACCGAAGTAACTGCCATTGCCATTGCGCAATGCATCCGTCAGATACGCCCGGCCCGAGTAAATCATGCCGACAATGCTGTCCGGTTCCGCCCAATTGCTCGCGGTCACCGTATCGTCCGACATATTGTTCATATAAATGCGCGCATATTGCAGATCGCCAGCCAGTGCATTCATGAAGTCGCCCACCCGGCGCACCAAGGGATCGCGCGTAAACAGGGCGGCCCGCTGCTCTCGCGTCAGCTCGGCCGCGCCGGGGGGATCAGTACGGTATCGTGTAGCCAGTTCGATCACCTGGCCCTGGCGCGCCACCATGTTCGCGACGCTGATCATTTCCGTGAACAACCGGTCCATGACGCGCGCGGTGATTCTGGACTCATATTCAGCGCTGGCGGTCAGGCTATCGAGCCGCGATGCCTCGATCTCCTGAGACATCCAGCGCGCAAGAACCGCCACCGACGCAATCCACGCCACCACAAGCCCAAGCGTCACGCGGCGCACGACGGATCGTTCCCGCCGTCCGCGGCTGTCTTGCCGTGGTGGTTCGCTGTTCACACCGCCCCCTGGTCCAAATCAACTTCCTTTGGCAATCGTCGGCCCGACCATTTATCGATTTGAGGCAGGCCGGCTGGTCAACGGAATGTGGCTGAACGGATTCCGCCACGTAAAGTGTGAACTGCTACGTGTGAACTGCCACGAATGTGAACTGCTACGTGTCCTTTCGGTGCGTTTTATTTCAACATACTTCTGGCCGCTTGCCGCAGGAGCTTTACCAAGCTTGACTATGTAGTTGTTATCAGCCCGGCTTGAGGCAGCCAATCCGGATATGCCTCGGTGGCAGGTGCCATCATTCACTGGCCGGCTTTATCCGCAAGCGATCTTGGTTTTTTCCGCGTCAGAAAATGGCGTAGCGAGGAATATGCGGTGATTTGCTTGCCGCAAACCCGTCTGCCTGGATTTTCATACCCACGGCCACGCCACAAAAATGATGAGCAAGACGTCGGGAAGAAAACAAATAAAAAAAACCGCCAAGTCATCGACTTGGCGGTTTTCTTTTTGCCGTGCTTGACAGCACTTTGCAGGAATTTGGTAGGCGGTATTGGAATCGAACCAACGACCTCCACGATGTCAACGTGGCGCTCTAACCAGCTGAGCTAACCGCCTGCAAAGAAGAAGAATTATATAGTGCTTTTTTAAACTATGCAAATCGTCTTGGAAGATTTTTTGCATTATTTATTGCGCCTTGAAGTTTGCGGCCTGGTTGCGACACTTACCTTCGCACCTGCCATCAAGCTTTCTTGCGCAATGCGCTTTGAAGCGTCCCGTGCGCAGCTTTTCAGCTTTGCCGCACAACTTCAAACCGCCTGCACTGCACTACTAATTTCCCTTCTGTTTCGCGTCTGCCGCTTGCGCTGCAGCAACGAAGAACGAGATTCTATCAGAACTTTTAATTCCTTGCTCAAGCTCGACGCCGCTGCTCACATCGACCGCCCAGGGCCGGATCAACTGCACCGCCTGGCCGACGTTTTCGGCGTTCAAGCCGCCGGACAGGATCAAGGGGCGCGACATCGGGTCGGCCCTTACCTCGTCGAGCAAGGCGTAGTCGAATCCGTGGCCGCTGCCACCATAGCCTGCGCTATAGCTGTCGAACAGCCAGCCTGCGGCTTCGCCGTAGGCGCGGCAGGTGGAAGCCAGGTTTTCCGCGGTTTCCAGCCCCGGCGCCCCAGCCCGGAACGCGCGCAGGAAGCGATGGCCGTAGCGCGCACAGTCCTGCGGCGTTTCATCGCCATGGAACTGCAGCAACTCCGGTCCTACCTGATCCAGCACGGCCTGCACTTCCTCATGCTCCGGATTCACGAACAGAGCCACCACGTCGACAAAAGCCGGCACCGCGCGCCGCAACTGCGCGGCGCGCATGGGTGTCAGGCAACGCTTGCTCTTCGCGTAGAACACGAACCCGATCGCATCCACGCCAGCTGCGACCGCGGCCTCGATGTCCTGTTCACGGGTCAAACCACAGATCTTGATGCGTGTGCGCATGGAATTCTTCGCTTGCTTCGCCGCCCTGCGCGGCGTATCGAGTCAGTATATCCGCCGTGCCGGCTCCGCTAGCCGGCGGGCTGGCCCAGGGTCGCGACAAGGTTGTCGAAGCTGCCTTCGGCCAGGCGGAACCACGGGGTCTCCTTGTCGCGGAACGCCGCCATGCTCTCGTAGAGTTTCTGGAACATTGGATCCTTGGCGCTCATCTCGTTATATGCGGCAAGCGAGGCCTCGTAGCTCGCCTGCAGGACCGGCTTGGGAAACGCCTTCAACTGCGCGCCGCGGGACACGAGACGACGCAACGCATCCGGATTCCCGGCATCGTACTTGGCGATCATGTTGCCCGTGGCCATGCGGCACGCCAGCGCCAGCGCGGACTGGTACGGCTTGGGCAGTTCGTCATGCGCGTCCTGGTTCACGTACAAGGACAACTGCAAGGTTCCGGCCCACCAGCCCGGGAAATAGTAGTTCCTGGCCACTTTGTAGAGCGCCAGGTTTTCATCGTCATATGGCCCTATCCACGCGACGGCGTCGACGGTGCCCTGCTCCAGCGCGGCATAGGTTTCGGCCACCGGCACCTCCACGGGCGTCGCGCCCATCCGCGCCAGCACATGGCGGGCAAAGCCGCCGGCCTTCACCTTCAGGCCGCGCAAGTCGTCGACGGTCTTGATTTCGCCGCGGAACCAGCCGCCCATCTGCGCGCCGGTGTAGCCGCAGGGAAAGTTCAGGATGTTGTATTTGTCGAACAGCACCCGCGTGAGCGCCAAGCCTTCGCCCTGGGTCATCCACGCGTTCATCTGCCGCGTGTTCAATCCGAACGGCACGCCGGCGTCGAAGCACAGCGCGGGATCGATGTCGAAGTAGCGAGTCGACGCGGTATGGCCGCAATCGACGACACGATGCTGCACGGCCTCCAGCACCTGGCCCGGCTGCACCAGGTCGCCGGCCGGAAAGATCTCGATGCTGAAACGTCCGTCGGTCACCTCATTGACGTAGCGCGCCACGTCTTCCGCGCCCGCGAACAAGGTGGGAGATTCGTTGGGAAAGCTGGAGGCGAGGCGCCATGCGATCTTGGGAGGCGCAGTCACCACCGCCGGCGCTTCGGGCGCCGCAGCGGGCTGCTCCGGGGCGACGGCGGGCGACGGCGGGACGGCAGCGGGTGCCTCGAGTGGCGCAACGGGCGTCTCTGGCGGAACCGCAGGTTCGCCGCCCTGCCCGACTGCCGGCGTTTCCTGCGCGAAAGCCGGCGCGACCAAGACGGCGCCGCCCAGGGCAGTCTGCTTCAAAAACGCGCGGCGTTGCATGGCAAGAGCCTCCATCGAATGCAGGAAGACATCGCCGTGGCCGGCGGTTTCCTTAATAGGTTTGAGTGAACGGCGACAGCAACAGCGATCCTCCGTCGAGCTCGTCCAGTCCGAACGCTTCCGGATAATCGATGGCGGACAGGTAGAGCCCATCGGGCGCGAACGTCGGCGCGCCGCGCTTGCGGTCGCGCCAGGACAGCAACTGCGCCATCCAGTCCACGGTTTCCCTGCCCTGCCCGATCTGCAACAGCGCGCCCATGATATTGCGCACCATATGGTGCAGGAACGCATTGGCCTTCAATGTGAAAACCAGGAACGGCCCGCGCTCGTCGATGTCCAGCCGGTACAGATGGCGCACCGGATGCTTGGCCTGGCATTGCGAAGAGCGGAAGCTGGAGAAGTCGTGCTCGCCCAGCAAGGCGCTTGCGGCCGTCCGCATGGCATCGACATCCAGCGGCTGGAAACACCAGCCCGCCCGGCCCGCCCACAACGCGGGCCGCACCCGGCCGCGCCACAGCAGATAGACGTAAGTCCGGGCGCGCGCCGAAAACCGCGCATGGAACTCGTCCGACACCGGTTGCGCCCACTGGACCGAAATGCTGGGCGGAAGAAAGGCATTCACGCCGCGCACCCAGGATTCCATCCTCCGGTCCAGCCCGGTATCCAGATGGACCACCTGCATCGCTCCGTGCACGCCAGTATCCGTGCGTCCAGCGCATATGGTCGGCACCGGTCCTGCAACACCACAAAAACTGCCCAGGGCGGCTTCCAGCGTGTCCTGCACCGTCTGCCGATGCGGCTGTGTCTGCCAACCCTGCCAGGCGGAGCCGTCATACGCCAGCCCCAATGCAACTCTAGACATGTATCAAACCCGTGGCCCGCTGACACGGCGCGGTTCGTCCGTGGGCGGTTCGTCCAGGTCGAGGTTGATGCTGCCGAGCTTGCGGTTCAGCGCTGCCGTATCCAGCGCTGGCTCGTTGAATTCGTAGGTCTCCTCATCGTCGTCCCCGCGCCGGGCGCCGGCGCGGCGCAGCAGCCATGCGATGGCAAATGCGATCAGCGCCAACACGGCGGTGACGATGACGAGCAGATTGTCGGCCAGCCATGCGGGCATGTCCGACGTGGCGTCCTTGTTCGGCGGCGTTCCAGCGGTCTGGTCAGACGACGACGTGCTGGCCGCGGGCGTGGTGCTGGAAGTCCCGGCAGCGGCGCCTGTCGCGTTCGACGTACCAGGAGTGCCTGCAGCACCAGGCGTGCCCGGAGTACCTGAAGCTCCCGAAGTGCCAGAAACTCCCGGAGCACCCGCGGCGCCCGGAGTCCCCGAAGCTCCCGGAGTACCGGCAGCACCAGACGCGCCGGTAGCACCTGCGGCACCTTGCGTGCCCGCCGCACCGGTCCCGCCAGCGGCACCTGCTGCGCCGGCAGCCCCGGCTCCGCCTGTTGCTCCCGCAGATCCGGCGGTCCCCGTGGCGCCAGTTGCGCCCGAACCACCGGCAGCGCCTTTCTCACCTGCGGCCCCAGCGGCACCGGTTGCGCCTGCGCCACCAGTCGCGCCCGCAGCGCCTGTTGCCCCAGCACCGCCCGCTGCACCGCCAGCGCTACCTGCCGCACCCGATGGGCCCGTCGCACCAGCAGCACCGGCAGCGCCCGTGGCGCCCGACGATCCGCCGGCACCCGAAGCGGCTCCAGCGCCACCCGCAGCGCCCTGCTGGGCCACTGCCTTGTTCAAATCATCGACGTTACTTTGCAGCTGGTTCACGCGCCCTTCGACGTCCGCCATGGCGCGCTCGGTCGACGTGCGGGCATCCGCCTGCGCTTCGGCCTGCGCCGACGCGCCGCCCGACTCCCCGGAGGACAAGCGCACGCGGTCCTGCGGCTGCGAAGCGCTCGCCACGCCGGCGTCGGCGGGAGGCGCGACGCTGCCCGAAGCGCCGCCCTGGCCCTGGACCACGGACGGGTTCGCTCCGGCAGCCGCCCCGATGCGCGCGCGGTACTTCGCGAACGCCTCGGCATGCTCGTTGAAGATACGGCGCGCCTCGGCCGGATCCACGGCGCGCACGGTGGCCGCATCGGGTATCACCAGTTTCTGCCCGGCCTTCACCAGATTCATGTTGTTCTGGATGAACGCTTCGGGGTTGGCGCGCCACAAGGCCACCAGCATCTGGTAGACCGAGGCATTGGGCACCGCATTGCGCTGGGCGATGGCGAAAAGATTGTCGCCAGACTTCACGTTGACCGATCGCGTCGCGGCCGAGCGGGCCGGCGTGCCGACCGCGGCCGGCGTCACGTCCGCGCTGGTGCCGCGCAGCGGCACCAGGATGCTGACCTGCACCTGGCGCTGGCCCGAGCTGGAACTGATGTCGAGCAACAGGTCCACCGCGCCGCTGGTCGGGGGCTGAGTGGCCCGCACGCGCAGGTTCTTGCGCGTCGCGTCCATGCCGTCCTCGATCCGGACCACCATGCTGGCCAAGGGCACGGGCGGCTTCAAGCCTGCGCGTTGCCAGGAAGCCTCATCGGCCACCGAGACTTTCAGCGTGGCAATCTCGTCGGGCGTCAGCTCCTGCAATCCCACCACCGCCTGCAACGGCGCGCCCGGCACCGACACCACCCGCGAATGTCCCACGCGCATGGCCATGGCGGTGCTACACACGCTTGTGCCAATCGCCAGCGCAATCGCCCACTGCAGGGCTTTTAAACGGCGGGCATGCTTCACTTGGCGCGAACGCTGGGTCATAAGCTGGAATTCCGTCTTGTAGTCGACTTGCGGGCTGGAGCCGGCTCACGCCATATAGGTGAGAACAGGCATCAATTCACGGGAAAAGTGTAATGGATCATGCGCATTTCACAAACCTGAAAGGCCCGGCCGCGTTTGCTGGCGGGCCTGTCCGCCGACATGCCCCAGACGCTGCGCAAACGGCAAGGGCACCCTGAGGTGCCCTTGAGTGCCCTGCACGCGTAATCAGGCGGCGCCATGCGCCGCCCGCAACGGCGTCAGGCTTCGGCCAGCGCGATGCGCAGCATGCGGCGCAGCGGCTCGGCGGCGCCCCACAGCAGCTGGTCGCCCACGGTGAAGGCGCCCAGGTACTGCGACCCCATCGACAGCTTGCGCAGGCGGCCCACCGGGATGTCCAGCGTGCCGGTGACGGCGACCGGAGTCAGCGCGGACACCGTGGCTTCCTTGGTGTTGGGCACGACCTTGGCCCACTGCGTGCCTTCGGCGATCAGCGCTTCGATCTCGTCCAGCGGCACATCGCGCTTGAGCTTGATGGTCAGCGCCTGGCTGTGGCAGCGCATTGCGCCAATGCGCACGCACAGCCCGTCGATCGGCGTGGCGGGCGTGCCGAAGGCGGCGCCGCGGCCCAGGATCTTGTTGGTTTCGACTTCGCCCTTCCACTCTTCCTTGGACATGCCGTCGCCCAGATCCTTGTCGATCCAGGGAATCAGGTTGCCGCCCAGCGGCACGCCGAAGTGCTCGTGGGGCAACGCCGGATCCTTCTGCTTGGCCAGCACGCCGCGGTCGATTTCCAGAATGGCCGACGCGGGGTCGTCCAGCAGCGACTTGACCGACCCGTTGATCTCGCCGAACTGGGTCAGCAGTTCGCGCATGTGCTGCGCGCCGCCGCCGGAAGCAGCCTGGTAGGTCATGGAGGTCATCCATTCGACCAGGTCGTTGTTGAACAGGCCGGCCAGGCCCATCAGCATGCAGCTGACGGTGCAATTGCCGCCGATGAAATTGCGCACGCCGCGCTTGAGCGCTGCGTCGATGACCGGGCGGTTGACCGGATCCAGCACGATGATGGCGTCATCGGCCATGCGCAGGGTGCTGGCGGCATCGATCCAGATGCCGTTCCAGCCCGCGCCGCGCAGCTTCGGGTAGACCTCGGAGGTGTAGTCGCCGCCTTGCGCCGTCACGATGATCGGCAGTTTTTTCAGAGCGTCAATGTTGTAGGCGTCTTGCAGCGGACCTGCGCCAGTGGCCCAAGTGGGCGCGGCGCCGCCAGCGTTGCTGGTGGAGAAAAACACCGGTTCGATCAGTGCGAAGTCGTTCTCGTCGCGCATGCGTTGCATGAGCACCGAGCCGACCATACCGCGCCAGCCGACAAGGCCTACTGCTTGATTCATTTCAATCGCTCTTTAAAGGTGTGGAGACAAGGGTCCAGGGGAAAAAGCCGTGCAATTCAACAATTTATCAGAATGCACGGCCGGATGTTGCGGCGCAGCTAGAAATAATAGGGGCCGCAATGAGCGCGAGGCGCTTTCGAGGCGCCGCGACAACAGCAAAACAAGGGGCGGTCCGCCCGGACCGCCCCTTGCGCTTTCCAGTCAGGCCGCCCGCGCACACGCGCCTGGCAGCCGGGTCCGGAATGGATCAGGCCAAGGCCTTCAGCACCGCATCGCCCATCTGAGCCGTGCCGACCTTGGTCGTGCCCGGCTCGAAGATATCGGCCGTGCGCAGGCCGTCGGCCAGCACACGGCGCACGGCGGCCTCGATGCGATCAGCCTGCGGCGCCAGGTTCAGCGAATAGCGCAGCAGCATGGCGGCAGACAGGATGGTCGCCAGCGGATTGGCGATGCCCTGGCCGGCGATATCGGGCGCGGAGCCGTGGCTGGGCTCGTACAGGCCCTGCCCGCCGGCGTTCAGCGAAGCCGAGGGCAGCATGCCGATGGAGCCGGTCAGCATGGCCGCTTCGTCGGACAGGATGTCGCCGAACAGGTTGCCGGTCACGATGACATCGAATTGGCGCGGGTTGCGCACCAGCTGCATGGCGGCGTTGTCGACATACATGTGCGACAGCTCCACGTCCGGGTACTCACGCGCCACTTCGATGACGATGTCGCGCCAGAACTGCGAGGTCTCCAGCACGTTGGCCTTGTCCACGCTGCACAGCTTCTTGTTGCGCTTGCGGGCCGATTCGAAACCGATGCGCGCGATGCGGCGCACTTCGGATTCCGCGTAGCGCATGGTGTCGTAGCCTTCGCGCTCGCCGGCAAAGGCACCGTCGGGCGACGAACGCACGCCGCGCGGCGTGCCGAAATAGATGTCGCCAGTCAGTTCGCGGATGATCAGGATATCCAGGCCGGACACGATCTCCGGTTTCAACGACGAAGCGCTGGCCAGTTCCGGATACAGAATGGCCGGACGCAGGTTGGCGAACAGTCCGAGCGCCTTGCGCAGGCCCAGGATGGCCTGTTCGGGACGGAACTCGCGCGGCAGGCTGTCGTACTTCCAGTCGCCCACGGCGCCGAACAGCACGGCGTCCGACTCCTTGGCCAGCTTCAGCGTGGCCGGCGGCAGCGGATGCTCGAAGGCATCGAAGGCGGCGCCGCCCACCGGCGCTTCCTTGATGTCGAAGGAAACGTCCAGCGCCTTCAGGACGCGCACGGCCTGTTCGACGATTTCCGGGCCGATGCCGTCACCCGGCAAGACTGCGATGTTGTGAGTCATACAAAAACGATCCTGTAATCAGAAGAAGGGTGGCGTCAGGCGATGGGACGGCTTTCCAGCCACGGATGGCGGGCCAGGCGCTCGGCCTCGAAGGCGCGGATCTTGTCCGACTGGCGCAGGGTCAGCCCGATATCGTCAAAGCCGTTGATCAGACAGTACTTGCGGAAGGGTTCGATGTCGAAGCCCATCTCGCGCCCGTCAGCCGCCACCACTACCTGGCGGTCGAGATCGACGCGCAGCTTGTAGCCCGGGAAGGCCTTCACTTCGTCGAACAGGCGCGCCACTTCCAGCTCGGACAGGACGATGGGCAGCAGGCCGTTCTTGAAGCTGTTGTTGAAGAAGATGTCGGCGTAGGACGGGGCGATGATGGCGCGGAAACCGAACTGCGTCAGCGCCCAGGGCGCGTGTTCGCGGCTGGAGCCGCAGCCGAAGTTCTTGCGCGCCAGCAGCACCGAGGCGCCCTGGTAGCGCGGCTGGTTCAGCACGAAATCCGGATTCAACGGACGCTTGCTGTTGTCCATGCCGGGTTCGCCGTGGTCCAGATAGCGCAGCTCGTCGAACAGGTTCGGGCCGAAGCCGGTGCGCTTGATGGACTTGAGGAATTGCTTGGGGATGATGAGGTCCGTGTCGACGTTTTCGCGATCGAGCGGAGCCACCAGGCCTTCGTGAGTGGTAAATGCTTGCATGATGTCGGTACTCGGTGCGTGACGCTTAACGGAAGGTGCGGACGTCGACGAAATGGCCGGCGACGGCGGCGGCTGCGGCCATGGCCGGGCTGACCAGGTGCGTGCGGCCGCCCTGCCCTTGCCGGCCCTCGAAGTTGCGGTTCGAGGTGGACGCGCAGCGCTCGCCGGGTTCGAGGCGGTCGGCGTTCATGGCCAGGCACATGGAACAGCCCGGCTCGCGCCATTCAAAGCCAGCCTCGATGAAGATCTTGTCCAGTCCTTCGCGCTCGGCCTGCTGCTTGACCAGGCCCGAACCCGGCACCACCATGGCCTGGCGCACGTTGGACGCCACATGCTTGCCGCGCGCCACGGCGGCGGCCGCGCGCAGGTCTTCAATGCGCGAATTGGTGCACGAGCCGATGAACACGCGGTCCACGCGGATGTCGGTCAGCGGCGTATTGGGCTTCAAGCCCATGTACTGCAGGGCGCGCTCCATGCCGCTGCGGCGCACGTCATCCTTTTCGCGATCCGGGTCCGGCACGCGGGAATCCACCGGCAACACCATTTCCGGCGACGTGCCCCAGGTGACTTGCGGCTTGATGTCGCGGGCATTGACTTCCACCACCGCGTCGAACTTGGCGCCCTCGTCGGTGCGCAGGGTGCGCCAGTAGCCGACCGCCTGGTCCCACAGCACGCCCGTGGGCGCGAAGGGACGACCGCGGAAGTATTCGATGGTCTTGTCATCCACCGCCACCATGCCCGAGCGGGCGCCGGCTTCGATGGCCATGTTGCAGACCGTCATGCGGCCCTCCACCGACAAGGCGCGGATCGTGCTGCCGGCGAACTCGATGGCGTAGCCCGTGCCGCCGGCCGTGCCGATGATGCCGATGATGTGCAGGACGACGTCCTTGGCGGTACAGCCGAAGGGCAATTCGCCGTCGACCTTGATCAGCATGCTCTTGGCTTTCTTCATGAGCAGCGTCTGGGTCGCCAGCACGTGCTCGACTTCGGAGGTGCCGATGCCGAAGGCCAGCGCGCCCAGCGCGCCGTGCGTGCTGGTGTGCGAGTCGCCGCAAACCACGGTCATGCCGGGTAAGGTCGCGCCCTGTTCCGGGCCGATCACGTGCACGATGCCCTGGCGCAGGTCATTCATGCGGAATTCCGTGATGCCGTACTTGTCGCAGTTGGCGTCCAGCGTATCCACCTGCAGGCGGGAAATCGGATCGTCGATGCCCTGGGCGCGGTTAAGCGTCGGCACGTTGTGGTCGGCGACCGCCAGGTTGGCGCCCGTGCGCCACGGCTTGCGGCCGGCGATCGCCAGGCCTTCGAACGCCTGCGGGCTGGTGACTTCATGCACCAGATGGCGGTCGATATAGAGCAGACAGGTGCCGTCTGATTCCTGGTGGACGACGTGGGCGTCCCAGAGTTTGTCGTAAAGAGTTTGGGCCATGGATGCGCTCTGCAAAAAGACAATCCGGCTCGTGCCGCGCGAGGATTGCAAAGAGTCTTCCCCACGCCGGCCACTGCGGCATGAGCGAATTATGCACAGGGTCTCAACCTAGTACAACCGCACCTTATATACCAGTACTAGCACTACCATGTTGGACTGCTAATCATGCCCCCGAGAAGCCGTAACCAGGTTCGCGTCGTCCGACATTTGCCGTTTATCAAACCGTTGGAAAACAGTTACAGATACAAATTCAGGTATTTAAAACGGATACAAAATTAGCAAACCGATATAATCACCGCTCGGCATATCCGCCAGATATTAGAAATAAACCGTAATAAACCGCATTTATCTAGCATTAAACTGGACCGAAGTTCCAAAATAAAGCGAAATTAGTCAAAATTAAAGCTAATTGAAAGATGATGCGCGAAGAACCTTCAACTGCCGGTCAGAAAACTTCGTCAAGAATTAACAAATATTGACTCGTCAAATCTGACATTTCCACACAATATGGCGGCCACAAATTCCTAACTCGACTCGCGAATAATCACTATGGCTTCGTTTTTGCTCAAAAGCACGACTTCGGTTCTTGCCCTGGCATTCGTTCCTGCGGCATTTGCACAGTCAGCGGCTCCCGCCGCCGGACAACCTGGGGTTACGCTGAACCAGATCGTCGAACAGACCTTGCTCAGCAACCCGGAAATCCAGGCGAAATACCATGACTTCCAGGCTTCGCTGGAAGGCCAGGCTGTTGCCCGCGGAGCGTTCTTCCCGCAAATCAACGCGCAAGGCTATGTGGGTCGCGAGTACCGCAACAATGTGCCCGGCGTGGGTTCGCAGAGCTGGAGCCGCCCTGGCTATAGCGTCGAGCTGCGCCAGCTGATTTTCGACGGCTTCCGCACGAGCAACGACGTCAAGCAAGCAGGCTTCGACAAGCTGGCCCGTTTCTATGACCTGTTGGCAACCAGCGACAACACGGCCCTTTCCGCCGTGCAGGCCTACATCGACCTGCAGCGCTATCGCGACATGGAATTGCTGGCCCGCCAGAATTACTCCCTGCACGAAGAAACGCTCAAGCAGATTGGCGAACGCGCCGATTCCGGCGTGGGCCGCCGCGTCGACCTGGAACAGGCCGGCGGGCGCCTGGCGCTGGCCCAGACCAACCTGATGACCGAGACCGCCAACCTGCTGGACGTGCAGCAGCGCTTCCAGCGCGTCACGGGCGCCCTGCCTCCCGAATCGATGCAGCCGACGCCGGATATCACCAGCAAGCTGCCCGCCAAGCCGGCCGACTTCAACGAATCGCTGCGCCGCAACCCCAGCTTCCTGTCCAAGCAGGCTGGCCTGCAGGCCGCGCAAGCCGGCGTCGCCTCGTCCAAGGGCGCGTTCTCGCCCAAGTTCGAGTTCGTCGCGTCCACCGGTCGCGACCAGAACGACCCCACGCCGCAGAACCGCGACATCCAGAGCTCCAGCGTCCAGGTCGTCATGAGCTACAACCTGTACCGCGGCGGCTCCGATTCCGCCCGCGTGCGCCAGACCTCCGCGCAGTCCTATGCCGCGCGCGACATCCGCGACTACACCTGCCGCAACGTGCAGCAGGACCTGGCCGTGGCCTGGAACAACGTCGCCAGCCTGAGCCAGAAGCTGCCGTTCCTGCGCGACCACGAAGTCGCCACCACCAAGGTGCGCGAAGCCTATCGCCAGCAGTTCCAGATCGGCCAGCGTTCGCTGCTGGACCTGCTGGACACCGAAAACGAATTGTTCGAATCGCGCCGCGCCCTGACCAACGCGCTGTATGACCTGCAACTCGCGCAATACCGCTGGCTGGCCCTGTCGCACGCGCTGCTGCCGGCGCTGTCGCTGCAGCCCGCGCGCAACGAAATGCCCGAGGAAAACGGCAAGCTGGAAGTCTCCGACGAAGTGATCAAGCTGTGCAATTCGACGGTCCCCGACTCGGCCCGCCTGGCGCCCGTGCGCGTGCAATACAACGAAGGCAATCTGCCGCCCACGTTCATCCCGGTAAACTCGCCCAAGGCCAAACCCTAGGTGCCGAAACGCAAGGAGACCAGATGAAGAACCAGGGCAACGACTTCTCACAACTGGACGCGGACTTTGTCCGCGTCCTGGAAGACTTGATCGACGCGCTGATAGCCAATGGCACCTTGCGTATGACCGACCTGCCTATACAGGCTCAACAAAAGCTGACCCAGCGCAAGCAGCAGCGCGCGCGCCTCTCTGAACACCTGGACCTGCTGGATGACGAAGATGGACAAGTTATCTGAAATGGCGGCCCGGGAGTGGCGCGCGGATGCGCGCGCCGCGCACGACGATCCGCTGCTGGACTGCCTGGTTGAAATCACCCGGCTGCATGGCGTAACCGCAACGGCCCAGGCGCTGTCCGCAGGCTTGCCGCTGGAAGAACACAGGCTGACCCCGGCCCTGCTGCCGCGAGCCGCCGCTCGCGCGCAACTGTCCGCGCGCGTGGTCAAGCGCTCGCTGGACAGCATCTCGCAGGACCTGCTGCCCGCGATCCTGCTGCTCAACGGCGAACGCGCCTGCCTGCTGCTGAAGAAGGACGGCGACACCTACGTTGTCAGTCACCCCGAACTCGGCGGCAGCTCGATGGACATGAGCGCCGCGGAGCTGTCGGCGCAGTACACCGGGCTGGTGTGCTTCGTGCGCCCGCAGTTCCGCTTCGACGCGCGCGCGCCCGAAGTCGCCAAGGTGCGCGAGCGCCATTGGTTCTGGGCCGCCATCATGGAAAACCGGCGCCTGTACCGCGATGCGCTGATCGCCGCCCTGCTGATCAATCTCTTCGCAATGGCGATGCCGCTGTTCACCATGAACGTGTATGACCGCGTCGTGCCGAACAACGCGATCGAAACGCTCTGGGTGCTGGCCATCGGCATTACCCTGGTCGTGATCTTCAACACGATCCTCAGCACTGCGCGGTCCCACGTGGTGGACAGCGCCAGCAAGCGGGTCGACGTGCGCCTGTCGGCGCAGATCATGGAACGCGTGCTGGACCTGCGCCTCGAAGGCCGGCCGGTTTCGGTGGGATCCTTCGCCGCCAACCTGCGCTCGTTCGAATCCATCCGCGACTTCATCGCGTCGGCCACCATCACCACATTGGTCGACCTGCCCTTCATCGTTCTTTTCCTGCTGGCCCTGGCCTGGATCTCGCCCTGGATGATCCTGCCGCCGCTGGTCGCGATCGTGCTGATCCTGCTGGCGTCGCTTGCCGCGCAGGCTCGCATGGAATCGCTGACGATGGCTTCGTTCCAGGCGGCATCGCAACGCAACGCGACCCTGGTCGAAGCGCTGACCGGCCTGGAATCCGTCAAGACCCTCAACGCCCAGGGGTCGATCCAGCGCAACTGGGAACGCGCCACCGAATACATCGCCATGACCGGCGGCAAGCTGAAGCTGATCTCGTCGTCGACGGTCGGCTTCGTGCAGGCCATCCAGCAGCTGGTGTCGATCTCGGTCGTGGTCATCGGCGTCTACCAGGCGCAGGAATCCGCCATTTCCATGGGCGGCATCATTGCCGCGTCCATGATCGCGGGCCGCTGCCTGGCCCCTCTCGGACAGGTCGCCGGCCTGCTGATGCAGTACCAGAACGCGCGCACCTCGCTGGGCTCGATCGACAACTACATGAAGCTGCCGGTCGAACGGCCGGCCGAAGCCGAGTTCCTGCATCGCCCTGTCTTCCATGGCGGCATCGAATTCCGCGATGTGACTTTCGCCTACCCCGGCAGCAGCCAACCCGTGCTGAAAAAGGTGTCGTTCAAGCTGAAGCCCGGCGAAAAGGTCGGCATCATCGGCCGCATCGGCTCTGGCAAGACCACGCTGGAAAAGCTGGCGCTGGCGCTGTATCAGCCCACCGAAGGCGCCGTCCTGCTGGATGGCGTCGACGTGCGCCAGATCGATCCGGCCGACGTGCGCCGCGCCATCGGCCACGTGCCCCAGGATCCGCTGCTGTTCTATGGCAGCCTGAAGCACAACCTGGCGATGGGCGCGCCCTACGCCGACGATGCCAGCATCCTGGCTGCCGCCAACATGGCCGGCGTCACCGATTTCGCCAATCTCCACCCTGACGGGTTCGACATGGTGATCGGCGAGCGCGGCGAATCGCTGTCAGGCGGGCAACGCCAGTCGGTGGCGGTAGCCCGCGCCCTGATCAACGATCCGCCCATCCTGCTGCTGGACGAACCCAGCAGCAACATGGACCACCAAAGCGAAGCGCAGCTGCGCAAGCGCCTGGGAGAAGCCAGCGCCACCAAGACCATTCTGCTGGTCACGCACCGCACCGCCCTGCTCGACCTGGTCGACCGGCTGATCGTGATCGACAACGGCCACATCGTGGCCGACGGTCCCAAGGAACAAGTGGTCGAAGCACTGCGTCAAGGACGCGTCGGACGCGGAAGCTGAGAAAAGCATGCTGAACAATCCCGGCGAAACCAGGCACGGCCTGTTTGGAACCCTGTGGCGCAAGCTGCGCGGCGTCTTCGTATTCTTCTTCGACCGCCTGCTCGACGGCGCCGAAAAGGGCAAGCCGCAGCAGCGCTCCGACTACGTCGGCAACGCCGAATGGGTCATACACGAATCCCAGGCGCGCGGCTCGCGCATCCTGCTGTGGGTCAGCCTGCTGGCCGTCGGCGGACTGCTCTTCTGGGCGGGCACCGGCAGCATCGACGAAGTCGTGCGGGGCGAAGGCAAGGTCGTGCCGTCGCGGCAGGTGCAGATCATCCAGAGCCTGGACGGCGGCATCGTGGAGGAAATCCTGGTGCGGCCGGGACAGGAAGTCGAAGCCGGTGAAGTCCTGCTGAAGATCGACTCCACCCGCTTCGCCTCCTCCCTGGGCGAAAACAACGCCGAATATCTGTCCCTGCTCGCCAAGGCGGCCCGCCTGCAGGCGCTGGCCACCGGCGAGCCCTTCGTCGCGCCGGAAGAAGTGCTGTCGCAGGCCCCGGGCCTGGCGGAAATGGAACGCAATGCCTGGCAGGCGCGTACCACCGAATTGAACGCCACGGTCAACGTCGCCCGCGAACAGCTCAAGCAACGCCAGGAAGACCTGCGCGAAACCATCGCCAAGCGCGACCAGGCTGCGGCCAGCTGCAGCCTGACCTCGCGCGAGCTGCAGGTGACCCGTCCGCTGCTCAAGAGCGGCGCCGTGTCCGAGGTCGACCTGCTGCGCCTGCAGCGAGACGTGGCCCGCTATTGCGGCGAACAGAAAGGCGCCGAAGCCCAGATCGACCGCTTCCAGGCCTCCATCAAGGAAGCCGAGAGCAAGCTCCAGGAAGCCGAGCTGAACATCCGCAACCAGGCCCGCAGCGAACTCTCGGAAACCAACACCAAGCTGGCGACCCTGCGCCAGGGCAAGCTGGCGCTGGCCGACCGTGTGAAGCTGGCCGAGGTCCGCGCGCCCGTGCGCGGCACCGTCAAGACGCTGTTCAACAACACCGTCGGCGGCGTGGTGCAGCCGGGCAAGGACATCATCGAGATCGTGCCCAAGGACGACACGCTGCTGCTCGAAGTCCGCATCCAGCCGCGCGACATCGGCTTCCTGCACGCCGACCAGAAGGCGGAAGTGAAATTCACGGCCTACGACTTCGCCATCTACGGCGGGCTGGAAGGCAAGGTGGAACAGATCGGCGCGGACACCGTGACCGACGAAAAAGGCAATTCCTACTATGTGGTGCGGGTCCGCACGGACCGCAGCACCGTAGGCGACAAACTGTTGCCCATCATCCCCGGGATGGTGGCGGAGGTTCATATCCTGACTGGCAAGCGCACGGTGCTGCAGTACCTGCTCAAGCCCATACTGCGCGCCAAGGCGAATGCCTTTACCGAACGATAAAGGAGGGCTGCAAGGCTTTATGAAACCCGTTCCTGTCCTGTTGATTACGCACGACGACCTGTTGTGGCAGCATTGGCGCGGCCTGGACCCGGCGCGCTGGCTTGCCGCGCGCGGGCGCAGCCTGGCCGACCTGCAGCGCTGGCGCGAGCAGGGCCGCAAGCTGGCGGTACTCGATGCAGACCTGCCGCGGCTGCCGTCCTGGCAGGACCCCATCTGGGCCGCGACCCTGGCCGACATGCAGATGGTTGTCGCCAGCCCCAGTCCGAATGACGAACAAGGCACCCGGGTGCTGGGCGCCGGCGCTCACGGATACTGCCATGGCTATGCCACGGCGGCCGCGCTGTCGCAGGCCCTGGAAGTGGTCTCCTCCGGCGGCATCTGGATGGGCCGCTCCCTGGTGTCGCGGCTGCTCAAACTGGTCGCCGAACGCGCCCAGGACGCGCAGCCCTGGGATGGCGGCGTCCTGACCGACCGCGAGATCACCGTCGCCCGCTACGCCTCCAGCGGCGAAGCCAACGCGCAGATCGCCGAAGCGTTGGGCATTACCGAACGCACGGTCAAGGCCCATCTGTCCGCCGTCTTCGAAAAGCTGGGGGTCACCGACCGCCTGCAACTCGCCCTGCTCGTGCACGGCATTTCCGCTCCCGCCGACGCCAAAATCAAAATTACTTCCTGATACTGTCCTTGAGGACAATATCCCGCGCCGGCGGCGCAATCTAGTATCTGGCCATCTTGGATAACTCCCTGAAACGGAACCAACATGGCCAACACCTCTCCCGCAGTCGTCAATGAAATCTCCGGTCGCGCGTGGATACGCAATAGCGACGGCTCCCTGACTGAACTGCATCAAGGCAGCAAGGTCCCCGCCGGCAGCGACGTCGTCACTGCCTCGGGCGCCACGGTTTCCCTTCAGGTCGAGAACGGCATGCCGATCGTCATCGGCGAAGGCCGCGAGGTCGCCGTCACCGGCGACGTCACCGGCACCCTGGCCGACCCGTCCGAAGCCGCGGTAGCTCCTCCCAGCGGGCCCGACTCCGACCGCCTGCTGGCCGCCCTGCGCGATGGCCGCGACCCGTTCGACGAGCTGGATCCCACTGCGGCCGTCGTCGGCGGCGGCGGCGATGCCGGCGGCAGCAGCTTTGTCCGCCTGGCCCGCATTCTTGAAACCACGACCCCTCTGGACCTGGCCTATCCGAACCCGTCGCGCGGCGAAGACATCCTGCCGCGCGTGTCCGGCACTGGCGCTGGCGGCGGCGACGACACCACGACCACCCCGGTCACCGTCAACAATGCGCCCAGCGCGCTTGACGACACGGCCAGCGGCGACCAGAACAGCCAGGTGCGCGGCAATCTGCTCCTCAATGACTCCGATCCCGACGGCGACCCGCTGGCGATCGCGTCCGTCAGCGGCCGTCCGATGACCCCGGCCGGCGTCACGGTCAACGGCAGCAACGGCGGCACCTTCACGGTCCTGCCCGACGGCAGCTACGTGTTCACGCCGGGCAAGGAGTTTGTCCACCTGGGCGTCGGCGAAACGGCCACCAGCACCATTTCGTACACCATCACGGATCCGAGTGGCGCCACCTCCACGGCGACCGTGGTCGTCACCGTCACCGGCACCAACGACGGCCCGGTCTCCACCAGCATCTCCGACACCTCGGGCATCGACGCCCAGACCGGCGTCAACTACAACGTTTCCAGCCATTTCTCGGATCCGGACACCAGCGACAAGCTGACCTATACCGCCACCGGCCTGCCTCCCGGCCTGACCATCGACCCGAACACCGGCATCATCACCGGCAACATCGACCACTCGGCCTCGCAGGGCGGCAATAACGGCGTCTACACGGTTACCGTCACCGCGACCGACCCGTCCGGCGCAACGACCTCGCAGGAATTCAACTGGGACGTCAGCAACCCCGCGCCCACCGCGGCCAACGACACCGGCGCCACGGACGAGAAGACCTCTCTCAATGTCAGCGCCCAGAATGGCGTGCTGGCCAACGACACCGACCCGGACGGCGACAAGCTGACCGTCTCGCAGGTCAATGGCGCAACCGGCAACGTCGGCTCGGCAATCACCGGCAGCAACGGCGGCACGTTCACCGTGAACGCCGACGGCTCCTACACGTTCAACCCGGGCAATGCCTTCCAACACCTGGGCGCGGGCCAAACGGCCACCAGCTCGATCACCTACACCGTTTCGGACGGCGAAGGCGGCACCAGCTCCGCCACGCTGACCGTCACGGTCACGGGCACCAACGACGCCCCGATCCTGACCCCCGACGTCATCCTGGACAACCAGAGCGGCGCCGACGGCCAGGCCATCACCCCGGTCGACATCTCGCGCCAATTCACCGACGTCGACAACGGCGATGTCCTGACCTACACCGCCACCGGCCTGCCGCCCGGCCTGACCCTCGACCCGGTCACCGGCATCATTTCCGGCACCCTGGACCACTCCGCCTCGCAAGGCGGCAATGACGGCGTCTACACAGTCACCATCACCGCCACCGACAAGAGCGGCGCTACGGTTTCGCAGGAATTCTCGTGGGATGTCACCAATCCCGCGCCGACCGCCGCCAATGACTCCGGCGCCACCGATGAAGACACCGCTCTTCATGTCACCGACCCGAACGCAGGCGTCCTGGCCAACGACCACGACCCCGACGGTGATACGCTCTCGGTTTCGCAGGTCAACGGCGTTGCTGGCGACGTGGGCAAACCGATAGCCGGCACCGGCGGCGGCACGTTCACGCTGAACGCCGACGGCACCTATTCGTTCGAACCAGGCAGCGCCTTCCAACACCTGGCCGCGGGCCAGACGGCTACCAGCTCGATTACCTACACTGTTTCGGACGGTGAAGGCGGCACCAGCACCGCCACGCTGACGGTCGAAATCACCGGCACCAATGACGCGCCCACCGCGGTTGCCCTGCAGAACCAGGACAACATGGATGGGGATGTCGTCAACTACAACCTGTCCGGCTTCTTCAGCGACATCGACGACGGCGACACCCTGGTCTACTCGGTGGACCACGTGCCCGGCGGCCTGAAGTTCGACCCGACCACCGGCACCTTCACCGGCCAGTTCGCCAACTGGGCGTCCGACCACACCAACACGGGCGTCAAGGGCGAATACCTCATCACCGTGACCGCCACCGACAAGTCGGGCGCGACCGTTTCGCAGACTTTCGTCTGGACGGTCGGCAACCCGGCTCCGGTCGCAACCGATGATGACGGCGCCACCACGCAAGACAATACGCTGGTGGTCGACCACCGTACCGAAGGCGTGCTGGGCAACGACTCCGACCCGGACGGCGACGCCATCCGCGTCTCCGAAGTCAATGGCAACGCGGCTGGCGTGGGCCAGCAGGTCGCCGGCACGCACGGCGGCACCTTCACGCTCAACGCCGACGGCACCTACACCTTCAACCCGGGCACTGCCTTCCAGTATCTGGGCTCAGGCCAAACGGCGACCACGTCGATCACCTACACCGTGACCGACGCGCAAGGCGCGACCGACACCGCCACCCTGACGGTCACCGTCACTGGCACCAACGACGCCCCGATCCTGACCCCGGGCGTCACGCTGGACAACCAGAACAGCAACGACAGCGACACCATCACCCCGGTCGACATCTCCAAGCAGTTCCAGGACGTC
>NZ_CAHLAR010000014.1 GCF_903652925.1 Achromobacter anxifer
CCAGGACGTCGATAAGGGCGACACGCTGACCTACACCGCCTCCGGCCTGCCGCCGGGCCTGACCCTCGATCCGGCCACCGGCCTGATCACCGGCAAGCTCGACTCCTCGGCCTCGCAGGGCGGCAACCATGGCGTCTACGACATCGTCGTCACCGCCACCGACGCCAGCGGCGCCAGCGTCACCCAGTCCTTCACCTGGGACGTGAAGAACCCCGCTCCGGTCGCCAAGGATGACACCGGCACGACCGACGAGGACACGTCGCTCAACGTCGACGCCGCCCATGGCGTGCTCGCCAACGACGCCGATCCCGACGGCGACACCATCCGTGTCTCCGAGGTCAACGGCAACGCGGCCAGCGTGGGCCAGCAGATCGCCGGCACGCACGGCGGCACCTTCACGCTCAATGCCGACGGCTCCTACTCCTTCAACCCGGGTTCGGACTTCAAGTCCCTGGGCAACAAGGACTCCACCACCACGTCGATCACCTACACCGTGACCGACGCCGATGGCGCCAGCACCACCGCGACCTTGACGGTCACCGTCACCGGCACCAATGACCTGCCTATCGTGACCAACGATGCGAAGTCGGTCACCGAGGACGCGGGCGTCGCCGACGGCAAGCTCAGCGTGAACGGCGCAGTCACGATCCATGACGCCGACAGTGGCGAGTCCGTCTTCAACACCGGCAGCCTCAAGTTCACCGGCAGCACCCACACCGGCGGCCAGCTGGGCGCGATCTCGATCAACCCGGACGGCACCTACACCTACAAGGTCGACAACGCTGCAGTGCAGTTCCTGAAGGCCGGCCAGACCATCGTCGAGACCTACACGGTCGCTTCCGCCGATGGCACCGCCACCAGCACCATTACCATCACCATCAATGGCACCAACGACGTGCCGACGGTGACTAATGATGCCAAGTCGGTCACCGAAGACGCGGGCGTCGCCGACGGCAAGCTCAGCGTGAACGGCGCGGTCACGATCCACGACGCCGACAGTGGCGAATCGGTCTTCAACACCGGCAGCCTCAAGTTCACCGGCAGCACCCACACCGGCGGCCAGCTGGGCGCGATCTCGATCAACCCGGACGGCACCTACACCTATAAGGTCGACAACGCCGCCGTGCAGTTCCTGAAGGCAGGCCAGACCATTGTCGAGACCTACACGGTCGCCTCCGCCGACGGCACCGCCACCAGCACCATTACCATCACCATCAATGGCACCAACGACGTGCCGACGGTGACCAATGATGCCAAGTCGGTCACCGAGGACGCGGGCGTCACCAACGGTAAGCTCAGCGTGAACGGCGCGGTCACGATCCACGACGCCGACAGTGGCGAGTCGACGTTCAACACCGGCAGCCTCAAGTTCACTGGCAGCACCCACACTGGCGGCCAGCTGGGCGCGATCTCGATCAACCCGGACGGCACCTACACCTACAAGGTCGACAATGCCGCCGTGCAATTCCTGAAGGCCGGCCAGACCATCGTCGAGACCTACACGGTCGCTTCCGCCGATGGCACCGCCACCAGCACCATCACCATCACCATCAACGGCACCAATGACGCGCCGGTGATCCAGGCCCAGACCAATCAGGGCCTGGAAGACCACACGGTGTCCGGCAACGTACTCGTGGGCGCAAGCGACGCCGACAACGACGCGTTGAGTGTCGCCGAGTTCACAATCAACGGCACGAAGTACGCCGCCGGCGCGACCGCCAACATCGTGGGCGTGGGCTTGCTGATCATCAAGACCGACGGCAGCTATGTCTTCACGCCGAACGCCAATTGGAACGGGGTGGTCCCGCAGGTCACTTACACCGTCACGGACGGCACGGCCAAGGTCTCCTCCACGCTGAATATCGACATCCTGCCCGTCAACGACGCGCCGATCTCCCAGGATGGTTCCGGCCACGTCACGGAAGGCAAGAGCTACACGTTCGGCACGAAGGACTTCGCGTTCTCCGATCCGGTGGAAGGCCATTCGATGAAGTCGGTGATCATCGACTCGCTGCCGTCCGGCGGCACGCTGACCATCAACGGCCAGCAAGTCACGGCGGGCCAGGAAATCAGTGCGGCCGACCTGACGAGCGGCAAGCTGATATACACGCCGAATGCCTCGAACGTGGGCGAAAACGCCGGCGCGTCCTTCCAGTTCCACGTCAAGGACACCGGCGGCACCGCCAACGGCGGCCAGGACTCGTCCAGCCAGCAGACGTTCACGCTGCACGTTGACCAGTTCGCGACCGGCAACAACGGCGACGAAACGGTCAAGGGTGGTTCTGGCGACGACGTGCTGCTGGGCGACCAGGGCGGCATGCTGAAGAACGTGACGCCGGGCGCCAGCTACAACATCGCGCTGGTGCTGGACCTCTCCGGCTCGATGGCCAACAAGTGGGGCTCGGGCTCCAGCCGCGAATCTCGTCTGGATACCGCCAAGAAGGCCCTCAAGGCCTTGCTGGAGAATCAACTGGCGATCCACGACGGCACCATCAACGTGTCGCTCATCACCTTCGAAGGCGACTACGGCAGTCGGCTGCAAAAGGAGATCTCGGGCCTGACGTCCGCCAACGTCGACCAGATGGTCAACATCCTCATGGGTCTGCAGACTGGTGGAGGCACACCCTACGGTGAGGCGTTCCGCGAGGCCACGAACTGGCTCAATGGTCAGCCGACGACCGACGCCAACGGCAACGCATTCAAGAACCTGACCTTCTTCCTGACGGACGGCGAACCCACTACTGAGTGGAATTACAACCGCGACACCGAATTTGGCCGCCTGGCCGACGTGAGCGACGTCCACGGCATCGGCATCGGTTCGGGCGTATCCACCAGCACGCTCAACAAGTACGACAACACCGGCGGCCGCTTCACCAGCGGTGGCCAGACCTACGTGGACTTCAGCGGCAACACGGGTGCGAACAACGTCGCCGACTGGAAGACGGATGGAACCGGTTCCGTGGCGAAGAGCGGCGGTGCAATGCGCATCACCGACTCGACGCCGGACGGCCAGGCGTACACCGTGACCATGAATGCCGCCAACAAGATCGTGGTCACCAATACCGCCGGCGCCTCGTTCGGCTTCGACGCCAGCGTAGGCAACAAGGGTACGGGCGACACTTTCAAGTGGGTTCTGCTGAAGTGGAACGGCACCGAATGGAAGGAAGTCGAATCGGGCAGCGAGGCCAACACCAAGACCGCGGGCATCTACGGACCTGGCGAGTACCTGTACCAGTTCATCGTCAACGACAAGAGCTCGGGCAGCGGCGCGTTCCGCGTGGATATCGACAATATCCGCACGTACACCACCGGCCGCACCGATAACTCGCAGGTCGTGTTGAGCCCGTCTGATCTGGAATCGGCGTTGATCAGCGGCAGCACGACCAACGAGCTGGCGCCGGTTGGCAACGACAAGATCTTCGGCGGCGACGGCAACGACATCCTGTTCGGGGATTCGATCAACACCGACTATCTGCCTTGGGGCGTCAACGGCAACCCCGTCAAGCCCACGGACTATCTGGACGGTTCTGGCCTGGACGGACTGAAGCAGTTCCTGCTGCTGAAGAACGGCGTACAGCCCACGGATGCCGATCTGCACAAGTTCATCTCGGACAACCACGCGATCTTCGACGTGCAGGGCGACACCCGCGGGGGCAATGACGAGCTGCACGGCGGCAACGGCAACGACATCATCTATGGCCAGGGCGGCAACGACACCCTGTACGGCGATGATGGCAATGATACGCTCTACGGCGGCGCCGGCAACGACACCCTGTATGGCGGCAACGGCAACGACACGCTGTACGGTGGGGACGGCAACGATGTCCTGATCGGCGGCAAGGGCAACGACACCCTTGTCGGCGGCGCGGGCAGCGATACGTTCAAGTGGGAACTCAACGACCAGGGCGCCATTGGCACTCCGGCCGTCGACACGATCAAGGACTTCTCGATCCTGAAGCCGGTCGATGGCGGCGACATCCTGGACCTGAAGGAACTGCTGGTGGGCGAGAAGGACAGCACGCTGACGCAGTACCTGAACTTCCGCAAGGAAGGCAACGACACGGTCATCGACGTCAACACCAAGGGCCAGATCGGCCAAGGTGCGGATCAGCAGATCGTGCTCCAGAACGTCGACCTGACGCATGACGCCAACGGCCAGACCCTGAGCAACCAGGCCATCATCAACGACCTGCTGCAAAAGGGTAAGCTGAACGTCGACCACTAAGCAGCAAGCCACGGGAAGGCCGGCGACGGCCTTCCCGGCTGCACGAAGCCTCATCTTGCAGTAACCCGACAGCTGCTTCTTAACCCTATCAATATCGACAGTATCGGGCCGAAGCAGCGCCATCTAGTATCTGGCCATCTTGGACAACCCTCTGAAAGGGGGCCAACATGGCCAGTACTTCTTCCGCAATCGTCAACGAAATCTCCGGTCGCGCATGGCTGCGCAACAGCGACGGATCCCTGACGGAACTCCATCAAGGCAGCAAGGTCCCCGCCGGCAGCGACATCGTCACTGCGTCGGGCGCCACGGTTTCCCTCCAAGTCGGGAATGGCGTGCCGATCGTCATTGGCGAAGGCCGCGAGGTCGCGCTCACCAGCGACGTCACCGGCCCCCTGGCCGATCCGTCCGAGGCCGCGATGGCCCTGCCCTCAGGAACCGACTCTGATCGCTTGCTAGCCGCCTTGAGCGACGGCCGCGACCCCTTCGACGAACTGGATCCTACCGCGGCCGTCACGGCCGGCGGCGGCGATGCCGGCGGCAGCAGCTTTGTCCGGCTGGCCCGCATTCTTGAAGCCACCAATCCGCTGGAACAGTCCTACTCTCCGCTCAACCGCGGGGACGATATCCTGCCCCGCGTGCACAGTGCCGCTGCGGCCGGCTTAGACGACGAGACCTCCACGCCGCCCGTCGTCGGCGGCAACGGCGTCCCCAGTTCGACCGCCATTTCCGGCACGTCAGGGATCGATGCCCAGACCGGCGTGCGCTATGACGTCTCCACCCATTTCTCCGATCCGGACGCCAGCGACAAGCTGACCTACACCGCCACCGGCCTGCCGCCTGGCCTCAGCATCGACCCGGACACCGGCGTCATCAGCGGCAACATCAACCATGCCGCCTCACAGGGCGGCAACAACGGCGTCTACACCGTCACCGTCAGCGCGACCGACCCGCCCGGCGCGACGACTTCCCAAACCTTCACCTGGGACGTCGCCAATCCCGCGCCTGCCGCAGTCGACGACGCCGGCGCCACGGATGAAAAGACCTCCCTCAATGTCGATGCGCGCAATGGCGTGCTGGCCAACGACTCCGACCCGGATGGCGACACGCTGACGGTCACGCAGGTCAACGGCAACCCGGCCTATGTAGGCACGGCAATCGCCGGCAGCAATGGGGGCTTGTTCACGCTGAACGCCGATGGCTCCTACACTTTTGAGCCGGGCTCGGCCTTCCAGCATCTGGCCGCCGGTGACAAGGCCCACAGTTCAGTTACTTACACCGTTTCCGACGGCGAAGGCGGCACCAGCACAGCGACGCTCACGATCGAAATTACCGGCACCAACCAGGCGCCGGTAATCCTGCCCCACATCAACCAGGTCCTGGAAGACCACTCGGCATCCGGCAACGTGCTCGGCGGCGCGACCGATGCCGACAACGATGTGCTGAGCGTTGCCACCTACACCGTCGACGGCGCGAAGTATGTCGCGGGCAACACGGCATACATAGCGGGCGTGGGCTCGATCCTCATCAATGCCAACGGCAGCTATACATTCACGCCGGATGCGGATTGGAACGGCGCGGTGCCGCAGATCAGCTATACCGTGACGGATGGCTCTGTCACGACGTCATCCACCTTGGACATTGGCGTCCTGTCCGTCAACGATGCGCCGCTGTCGAGAGACGGCTCCGCTACTGCAGTGGCTGGCGAGCGCTACGTGTTTAGCCTGGACGACTTCCCCTTCTCCGATCCGGCGGAAGGCCATTCGATGAAGTCGGTAATCATAGATTCGCTCCCCCTATTTGGCACGCTGCTCCTGAACGGCGAGGCGATCACGCCAGGACGCGAAATCAGCCTGGCAGACCTGGCCAACGGCAAACTGACGTTTCAACCCGACGCTGACAACTTCCGCTACATCGATGGTTCGACCTTCGAGTTCCGTGTCAAGGATACCGGCGGCACCGCCAACGGCGGCCAGGACACCTCACATCAGCAGACGTTCAAGCTGAGCACTGGCGAGCTTGTCGTTGGCAGCAACGACCACGGCGACCGCGATAGTACTCTCCACCTTTTGAGGGGCCTCGACGGCAATGACGTGATGCTGGGCGACCAAGGCGGCGTACTGGGGATTCCTCCTCTCCCACCAAACACCGCCGGCGGATGGGTCTATCCAGATCATTCCGAGCGGGAAATCCAGGCTAAAAGCGGCTTAGGCCATGTGCTGGCTCCGCTGGACAGGGACGAGATCTTGGGCAACGGCGGTTCAGACATTCTGTTCGGCGACGCCATCAATACGGACTTCTTGCCCTGGGGCGTCGATGGCAACCCAGCCAGGCCTGAGGGCCTGCTCGACGGGTCTGGCCTATGGGCGCTCAAGGAATTCCTGCTTCTGAAGAATGGCGTGCCACCTACGGATGCCGATCTGCACCGGTTCATCTCGGACAACCACGACATGCTCGACGTGCAGGGCGATACACGTGGCGGGGCGGACTACCTGTATGGAGGTGAAGGCGATGACATCCTTTACGGCCAAGGTGGCAACGACTGGCTCCTAGGCGGCCCAGGCCAAGACATTCTATCGGGCGGCACTGGCGACGACATCCTGAGAGGCAACGGAGGAAACGATGTCCTGATTGGCGGCATGGGCGATGACATCATGAGCGGTGATGGCTATGACCTCTATGACCGGGGCAGTCCGTATAGCGAAGGCAGCGACACGTTCAAGTGGACATTCAACGATCAGGGCACGATCACCGCCCCGGCAGTGGATACGGTCAAGGACTTCTCGATCCTGAAACCTGTCGAAGGCGGCGACATCCTGGATCTGCAGGGATTGCTGGTCGGCGAGAACGACGGCAACCTCACCAAGTATCTGGACTTCCGCAAGGAAGGCAATAACACGGTCATCGACGTGAATACCCAGGGCAAGCTAAGCATCCAGGGTGCGGATCAGAAGATCGTGCTGGAAAACGTCGATCTCACCCACGATGCCAACGGCCAGTTCATGAGCAACCAGGCCATCATCAATGACCTGCTGCAAAAGGGAAAGCTGGTCGTAGACCACGGCTAGGCTGTACCCCGCGGAGGCCGCAGCGGCCCTCCCCGCCTTGCACGGCGCATTTTTTCCAAAGGGCACCTCTAAGATGCCCGGAAAAATGTGAAAATCCGTTTCATGCCATCGACTCGCCGTTTCCGCCGCACGCTGAATCTGTGCCGATTGGTTTTGCTATGCCTGGCTTGCGGCTGGGGCGGAAGCTCCGCCCTGGAAGTGAACGCCGACCGGCTGCAAAGCCTGTCGGCCAGCCGCTATGGCGCCAAGGGCGCCAAGGCGGTGTCCAGTTGGCTGGAGCTGATCCGCAACCCGCCCCCCGCGCAGGAACGTGACAAGCTGACGCTGGCCAACGATTTCTGGAACCGCTCCCTGCTGTCCGGCGAGGACATCAATATATGGAAGCAGGCCGACTATTGGGCCACGCCGCTGGAGTCGCTGGGCAAAGGCGCCGGCGACTGCGAAGACTATGTCATCGGCAAGTACTTCACCTTGTTGGCATTCGGCGTCCCCGCTAATAAACTGCGCTTCATTTATGTGCGCGCCCGCATCGGCGGCGCGGCCAGCAGCAGCCAGGTCGCCCACATGGTGCTGGGCTATTACGAAACCCCGAATGCAGTGCCGCTGGTGCTGGACAGCCTGATCTCAACGATCTTGCCCGCCACGCAGCGCCGTGACCTGACCCCCGTCTTCAGTTTCAACGCCGACGGCGTCTACGTCGATGGCAAACCCGCCGCGCCGGTTGACCGCCTCAGCCGCTGGCGTGATCTTCTTCAACGCATGGAACGGGAAGGCGTACGCCCCTGATGTCCGGAAATAAGACTATGTCCATACTTCGACAGTTGCTGCTCAGCGTTACCCTTGCCATCGGCGTCATCCTGCTGGGCACGCTGGCGCTCAGCGTGAACTCCGCTAGGGAATACCTGTCCGGACAATTGCAGGTGCAAAGCACGGACGCCGCCGTGTCGTTGGCGCTGTCGCTTTCGCAGCCCGCGAACAACGACCCGGTCGTGCAGGAGCTGCTCGTGTCGGCGCTGTACGACGGCGGACACTTCTCGCTGGTACGGCTGTCCGATCCTGAAGGCAAGGTTCTGATCGAGCGCAAATCCACGGCCACCGCAACCTCGGTTCCCGCCTGGTTCCAGGCGCTGGCGCCGCTGACCGCGCAATCCGCCAGCCACGCCGTCAGCGACGGCTGGCGCCAGATCGGCGAAGTGACGCTGGTGGCAAACGACGCCTATGCCTGGGAAGCCCTGTGGCGCAGCAGCCTCAAGATGATTGCGCTGGTGGTGGGCGCAGGCATTCTGTGGGCGGTGTTCGCCTTCATGCTGGTGGGCTGGATCAAGAACCGCCTGCTGCGCGAAATCAGCGACCACGTGCGCGGCATCGGCCAGGAATCTCCGACCGAACAGGTCGAGGCCCGCGTGCCCGAACTGTCCGGAGTGGTGCAGGCCTTGAACCAGACGCGCGAACGTATCCACGCCAGCGTCGAGGAACAGAACGCCAAGATCGAATCGCTGGAACTGGAACTGAACCAGGATCCGGTCACTGGCCTGCCGAACCGCAAGTACTTCGTCAACGAGTTCCGCCGCGCGCTGGAAGCGCCCGCCGTCACTACGGGCCGCGGCATCGACGGCGGCCATATCCTGGTGTTCCGCCAGCGCGACCTTGCGGACCTGAACCGCCACATGCCGCGCGAATTCATCGATCAATGGTTGCGCACGGCATGCGAACGCATCCGTGGCACCCTCAAGAGCATGCACGTTGCCTCGCCCCTGCTGGCCCGCATGAACGGCTCGGATTTCGCGCTGCTGCTGCCAGGCTGCGCGGCGCCCCAGGCCATGATGGTCGCGGAACAGGTACGCGCGGACCTGCACGCTTCGCGCATTCCCGTCGGTGAGGGGCATCTCTGCCGCTGGGCGCAGGCCATGACCGACTATGGCCACGGCAGCCAGGCCGGTCCGGTGCTGGCGCGCCTGGACTTCGGGCTGATGCGCGCGGAAAGCGCGGGCAACGACCAGGTCGTGATCGCGGGCGCGACCGATATGCAGTCTCCGTCGGAATCGGGCGAGCGCGCCTGGAAGGACGCGATCCAGTCCGCTCTGGAAGATCACCGCTTCGAACTGGCCATGGAACCCTTGCAGGCCATCGATGGCAGCACTGTCCGCGTCGAGGCCATGCTGATGCTGCGCACCGCCGCCGACCAGGTGCCGATCCCCGCCACCCTGTTCATCCCGCCGGCCGTGCGCCTGGACCTGGTGGCCGACTGCGATCTGGAAGCGGTGAGCCTGGGGCTGGATTGGCTGGCGGCGAACCCTGGCGAACTCGCCGTCCGGGTGGCACTGCCCTCGTTGCGCGGCCAGAAATTCTTCCGCCAGCTGGCCTTGCTGCTGACGGAACACCGGCCGCTGGCGCGCCGTCTGTACCTGGAAATCGACGCGCACGGTCTGGTGGAGTGCCACGAGCAGATCGCCACGCTGGCCCGCGTGGCGTCGGAGTTCGGCGCGCATATCGGCGTGCGCAGGCTGGCGCAGCAGTTTGGCGCGGTGGCGCAATTGCACACCCTGCCTCTGTCGTATGTGAAGTTGGGCGGCGGCTTCGTCGGCGGCATGTCCCAAAGCCCCGGCAGCCAGCAGCTGACGGCGTCGGTGCTGGAAACTGCTCGCGGCTTGAATATCGCGGTCTATGCCGAGGATGTGCCGGACGCCGAAACGCAGCGCATCCTGGCCAAGCTGGGCATAGGCATCATGCGCGGTCCTGGCGTCAGGACGGCCGCGGCCTGAACCAGCCCGCGGCTGCCCGCAGGGTCGCCTTAGCGGGCGGCCCTGCCCTTGGACTGTTCGTACAGAGGCATCACCTGTTGCGCCGCAGCCTGCAGATCGCTGATGCGCGACTCCGCAGAGGGATGGGTCGACAGGATTTCGGGCGGCGCGTTGCCCTGCTCGGCAGCCCCCATCTTCTGCCACAGCGTCACGGCAGCGCGCGGATCGTAACCCGCCCGGGCCGCCAGCTCCACGCCCATGCGGTCGGCCTCGCTCTCGTGCGTGCGGCTATTGGGCAGCGTGAACATCACGCTCGTGAGTTGCCCGCCCAGGTCCGATGCCGCGGACGACCCGGTGGCAATCGCCAGCACCGACAACCCGAGATTGGTGGCCATCTGCTGCGAGACGCGCTCGCGCGCATGCTCGCGCAAGGCATGGGAGATCTCGTGGCCCAGCACCGCCGCCAGCTCGTCGTCCGTGGGCTTGATCTTGGCGATCAGGCCGGTATAGACGGCGATCTTGCCGCCCGGCATGCACCAGGCGTTGACCTCGTTGCTGGACAGCACATGGACTTCCCATTTCCAGCTGGCCGCATCAGGCCGGAATACCCCCGCCTGCGCGATCAACCGCTGCGAAATGGCGCGGACCCGCGCCAGCTGCTGGGCGTCGCGGTCCAGCAGGCCCTTGGCCTGCGCCTGCTTGAGGATATCGGAGTACTGCTGGGTCGCTTCCTGTTCCAGCGCCTGCGAAGGCACCATGCTGGACATGTACTGGGTCCGGTTGACGCCGATGGCGCCGGACTGGGTGGTGTTCATGCCCGTGCAGCCCGCCATGGCAGCCAGCGCGAGTGCCGCGCCAGCGTTGCGCAGCTGATGACGTTTCCGGTTCATGTCGGCCTCCCTGGCGATTCGAAGAACGACAGCGTATCAGACTACCGGGTCGCCACATTGGCCGCGATGGCGCAAGGCGTGATCGATCAGCACCAGCGCCAGCATCGCTTCGGCGATGGGCGTGGCCCGGATGCCGACGCAAGGATCGTGGCGGCCCAGCGTCTGCACCATGACCGGATCGTTGGCGCGGTTCACGGAACGGCGCTCGACCCGGATGCTGGAGGTAGGCTTGATGGCGAGCGACACCGTGACCGGCTGGCCCGTGGAGATGCCGCCCAATACCCCGCCCGCGTGATTGGTCAGAAAGCCGTCCGGCGTGAGTTCGTCGCCATGTTCCGAACCGCGTTGCGTGATGCTGTCGAAGCCCGCGCCGATGGACACGCCCTTGACGGCATTCAGCCCCATCATCACGTGCGCGATGTCGGCGTCCAGGCGGTCGTAGATCGGCTCGCCCCAGCCCGCAGGCAGGTTTTCAGCCACGACCTCGATGCGGGCGCCGATGGAATCTCCATCGCGACGCAATTGGTCCATATAGGCTTCCAATTCCGGCACGATCTCGGCGTTGGGCGCATAGAAGGGGTTGTTGGGGACCTCTTCCCAGGAAACGAAGGGAATGGCGATGGGGCCCAGCTGGCTCATGTAGCCGCGGACCTTCACCCCGTACTGTTCCGCCAGCCACTTCTTGGCGATGGCGCCAGCGGCGACTGTCGGCGCGGTCAGGCGCGCCGAGGAACGGCCGCCCCCGCGCGGATCGCGCACGCCGAACTTGCGCCAGTAGGCGTAGTCGGCATGACCCGGCCGGAAGGTATCGGCAATGTTGGAGTAGTCCTTGCTGCGCGCATCGGTGTTGCGGATCAGCAGGCCGATAGGCGTACCCGTCGTCACTCCCTCGTATACGCCCGACAGGATTTCCACCTGGTCGGCTTCCTGGCGCTGCGTGACGTGGCGCGACGTGCCAGGGCGGCGGCGATCCAGTTCGAGCTGGATGTCGGAGGCGTCCAGCGACAGCCCCGGAGGACAGCCGTCCACGACGCAACCGATGGCCGGCCCGTGGGATTCGCCGAAATTGGTGACGGTAAAGAGGGTACCTAGGGTATTGCCGGGCATAGGGAGTCAACAGGTCGGGTTTGCAAGCAACCCCGATTATGACACCGCCGAGGCCAAAGCCTGGATTTCGGATGCCGGCGCGGGGCGGCCCAGCAGGAAGCCCTGCATCACGCGGCAGCCCAGGGACTTCAGGATCTCGCGCTGGCCCTCGGTTTCGACGCCTTCCGCCACCACCGGCAGATGCATCGCCTGGCACAACCCGAACAGCGCCGAAACGACCTCGCGGCTGCCGGCATCGGACTCCAGCGCGGAAATGAAGCTGCGGTCGATCTTGACCCAGTCGATGGGCAGGCTGCGCAAGTGGTTGAGGCTGGAATAGCCGCAGCCGAAATCGTCCAGCGCCACGCCTATGCCCTTGGCCCGCAACGTGTTCAGGATCTTCACGTGCCGCTCGTAATGCAGGATGAAGAGGGATTCCGTGATTTCCAGCACCAGCTTGCGCGGCGCCAGACTTGCGGCGGCCAGCGCGTCCGAAACCAGTTCGACCAGACCGTCCTCGTTCATCTGCTTGACCGACAGATTCACGTGCACGCGCCAGGCCGCCGGCCACTGCGCCGCCTGGGTACACGCCCGTTCCAGTATCCATGCTCCGAGCGGCACGATCAGGCCACTGCGTTCGGCCAATTCGATGGTCACCGCGGGCGACACGCTGCCGAGCACCGGATGATGCCAACGCAACAGGGCCTCGCAGCCCTGCACCACGCCCGTGCCGCTGTCGCAGACCGGCTGGTAATACAGCTCGAATTGCTCCATGGCCGGTGTGGTCAGCGCCAGCCGCAAGTCGTTCTCCAGCCCTTGCTGGTCGCGCTGGCGCGCCAGCATGCGGAAGTCGAACAGGTTCCAACCCGGACCGCCACGTTCCTTCAGCGGCAGCAGCGCCACTTGCACGCAACGCTGCAGTTCCTCGACGCTGCGTCCGTGCTCGGGATACAGGGCCGCGCCGACGCGGAACATCGCAATCAGGGGACGGCCTCCCAGCTCGTAGGGCACGCTCAGCGCATCCAACAGCTTGGCCGATACCTGGGCGGCGCCTTCCTCATCCACATCGGGGACACAGAGCGTGAACGCATCCGCCCCCGTGCGCGCCACCATGCCGCCCATGGAGCGGCAGATCAGACCGAGGCGATCGGCCACCTGCACCAGCAAGGCCTGGTCCTCGCCGGCGCGCAGCATGGCGCTGATCTCGGCGTATTGCTCGAAACTCACCAGGAAAAAGGCGCCGCGGCGCGAGCGCCCTTCGGCATCGTTCAGCCAGGCGCGGGCGCGCCGGTGCAATTCCTGCTGGCTCAGGACACCGGTCAATTCATCGCGCGTCAGGCGTTGACGCAACAGGCGTTCCCTGCGCACGAAGATCAAACACATCGCCACAAGTGCGCCCGCGAGCGTCAGGCACAGTGCGAGCAGGTAACTCTCACGCACGGAGCCCCCTATCCATAAGCCCCTGGCGTTGCGGTTCGAATTGGAACCCAAGGGCTGTAACATTTTTTAAAATATGCATTATTTTCGCAAAAAACGCCACACTTCAGAGGCAACGCACCTCTTTTTCCCTGTATTCCTACGGTTTTCTGGTTGCTCACGGCTGGGCGGGCTTGGCCATGGCAACCCTCCGTCAACCCCTATGCGACACGTTTGTCCTACTACTACGACAGCCACACCCGAAAAATTAATACACCGTGTCTCGATAGTTGTCATTGAAAAACGGGCGCCAGTGAAATAATTGCACAGCTTGCCCTGTTCCGGCACGGATTTAGTAATATTCGGTACCTTCTGTGACATGTAGAATTGCTGTACCACTGATGTATTAGTGCTCAGTGTCACGTTTCGTATCCAGGCTTTTTTGCGTCGGGCGCGGCTGCGTTCCAACGCCGGTCTAACCGGGCAGCTGGCAGTCCTCAATTCAGGCCGCCACAATGGTCAGGAAGGGAACCTCCAAATACATGTCCACATTCCGCCGGTTGCTGTTCTTCACCGCCCTCCTCGTCGGGCTCGTTCTGCTTGGCGTGCAGACGGTGGGAATGTTGGCCGCGCACCGCTACCTGACCGCGCAATTGGCGCAGCAAAGCGCCGACGGCGCCGGCGCGCTCGCCTGGACCCTGTCACATGCCGCCGGCGGCGCAGATGGGCGGGAAGCGCTGGCGGACGGGATGTTCGCGCAAGGCGGCTACGCCCTGGTGCGCATCACGGACGACACGGGCGGCCCCGGCATCGAGCGGCACCTGCCCCGGAGCGACGCGCAGACCCGGGAACATGATTGGCGCGACACCTGGCTGAACATGGAGGCGCCCGCCATCTCGCGGCCGTATGCGGCCCCGGACGGCAGCTCGCGCGGCACGGTCACCGTGCAGGCGGATTCGCGGGCGGCGCGCGACACGCTCTGGCAAGGCGGCGTGCGGGTCCTGGGCCTGGTGCTGGCCGCGGGCCTTCTGTGGGTGCTGTTTTCGCTGAATCTGGCGCGGCGGATAGAAGCGCGAACCTCGCGCGACATCTGTGAACGCGTGCGCGCCCTGGCGCCGGGCAACGGCGCGGCTCTGCCCGGCGCTTGCGAATTGGCCGGCGTGGACCAGGCTCTGGTGGACGCGCAACGCCTGGTCGCCGCAACGGTGCAGGAGCAGAATGCCCGGATCGAATCGCTGCAAAGCGAAATCTACCGCGATCCCATCACCCGCCTGCACAACCGCAAATACTTCATCGATCAGTTCATGCAGGCCCTCGCGGACAAGAGCCCCGAGGCGGGCGGCCACCTCCTGATGTTCCGGCAGCGCGATCTGGCGCAGATCAACCGGCATCTTTCCCGCGCCTTCACCGACCAGTGGCTGCGCTCCTCGTCTGACCGGCTCGGCAAGCTGGTCGCCGAATTCGGCGGGCCGGACGCGATGCTAGCCCGCATCAGCGGCTCGGACTTTGCCCTGCTGCTGCCCAGGACCTCGGCGCCGCAAGCCAGCCTGCTGGCCGAGCGCGTGCGGCGCGAACTGCGCTCGCTGCGCGTGCCCATGGACAAGCACGAGTCCTGCCGTTGGGCTCTGGCGCTCGCCGCTTTCGTGCCGGGCGACAACATAAGCGACACGCTGGCGCGGCTGGACCATGCCCTGATGTGCGCCGAAAGCGCCGACGACGACCAGATCGCGCCCGCCAGCCGCGCGCCCGACAGCACCCACATCGGCGAATACAGCTGGCACGACGCCCTGGTCACGGCCCTGGAGCAGCACAGGTTCTCGCTGTCGGTGCAGCCTTTGCACGACCTGTCCGGCGCCCTGCTGCACCAGGAAGCCAGCCTGACGCTGCACGACACCGCCGGCCGCGACCCCGTGCCGGCTTCGATCTTCATGCCGCCTGCCGTGCGCCTCGGCCTGTCCGCCGAATGCGACATACAAGCCATCCGCCTGGGGCTGGACTGGCTGTTCGCGCGTCCGGGCGCACTGGCGGTGCCGATCTCGCTAGCCTCGATCGCGCAACCATCATTCCAGTCCCGGCTGCAGCGCATGCTGGCCGACCGGCCGGCCCTGACGGCGCGTCTGGTCATCGAAGTCGACGCGGCAGGCCTCGCAGTTCAGGGAACGGACATGCACCAGCTTTGCGACATCGTCGTGGCCGCGGGCGCCCGGGTCGGCGTGAGCCGGCTGTCATACCAATTCGGCGCCATCGAGCACCTGCACGAGTATCCCCTGTCCTATCTGAAGCTGTGCGGCGGGTTCATTGCGGGCCTGCTCCACAGCCCCGGCAGCCAGCACCTTGCCGCCACGGTCGTCGCCACCGCTGCTGCGCTGAACATAGCGGTCTACGCTGAAGACGTGCCCGACATCGCGACGCAAAACGTCCTGGCGGGCATGGGCGTCCACGCCATGCGCGGACCTGTCGTAAACTCCGCCCAGGCGCAAGACCTCGCTCCTGATCATCCCTGGGTTTCCAGTTGACGGAAGGCATGCTGCTTCGCATCTGTTGGCTTTTTCGCATCCATTGGCTTTTTCGCCTGCGCCGCGCCGGCGGTTTCCGCGTGGAGCGCCTATCCTTGCTGGCGCGGTCGGGAACCCTGCTGTGCGGCCTGCTTGGCTCCGACGCGGCCCTGGCCTATGGCCTGGACACCTCATATGAAGACCTGCACATGGGTCTGATGGCGGGCGTCGCCACCGCCTGCGGCGTGGCCTGTGCCGTCGCCTGGGCGGCTACCCGCAACGTCATGTACGGCGCGGGGCTGGCCTTCATGCTGCTTGAAGGCGTATTCCGCTCCATGCCGTCGCTACTGCCGCCCGCCGCGCTGCAGGCCGGCTCCTACGCTGCCTTGCTGGCGCTGACCGCGCCTCTCTTGTCGCAATGGTCGGCCGCCAGGCTGGCGGCAGTCTGCCGCTGGGCCAGCATAGCGCTGACGGTTGCGGCCGTGCTGGCGCTGATATTCGCCTACGAGCCGGACAACGATTTTGCTGCGGCCATGATCGCGGGAGCCTGCGCCATCGCCAGCCTGCCGCTGGCGCTCGGGTTGCTGGTCCGCGCAGCAAGCGAAGCGCGGGCGCGCGCCGCTGCGCTGGCCCTGGCCGGCGCCTACGGCGTCTCGGCCTGGTTGCTGGGGCATGACGCCTGGCTACCCGAAGGCGCCGCCAGCGGCGGCACCGCGGCCGAACTGGCCCGGCTGCTGCTGGTATCGACCTCCCTGCTCTTGACGACAATCGGCCAGCAAGGCCGCCCGCAAGCCGCATCCGAACGCGAAGGCCATGAACACAGCGACGCGGAGCATGTCGCGCAGGGCGAGCTGAGGCTGGCCGAACTGGCCGGCGCGCTCGACACGCAACGCCAGATGAATGCGCTGATCTCGCACGAACTGCGCGCTCCGCTGGCCACCGTCAGCGCGGCGGCCCAGTCCCTGGACATGATTCTTGCCGACAGCGGCGAAGCCGTGGGCAACCGCCTGGCGCGGATTCATCGTTCGGTCACCCGCATGACCGAACTCATGGATCAGCTGTTGAATCAGGACAGGCTGGGCGAACAAGCCTGGACGCCGCGCGGCGAACAGACGGACATGGCGGAACTGGCGCGCGACGTCGTCGCCGCGATGCAGCCCGACACCGCGCACGCGCTGGTGCTCCAGGCCGCAGCCTCATTGCCGGTCTACTGCGACCGCCCCCTGACCAGCGTGGTGGTACGCAACCTGATCCATAACGCCATCAAGTATTCGCCCGCCAACGAACCAGTCCGCATCGAAACCGGCCATACCCGCGCGGGTGTCACGCCCATGGCCTGGCTGGCCGTCATCGACCGCGGCCCCGGCATAGGCGACGAGGAACAAGCCAAGATCTTCGAACCGCATTTCCGGCGCTCCGCGCATCGGGAAACGCAAGGCATGGGCATCGGCCTGTACCTGGCCCGGCGCATCTGCCAGAACCAGGGCGGTTCCCTGACCATGGAGAGCAAGGTCGGCGTGGGCACGCGCTTCGTCGTCACCTTGCCGTCCAATCCTCCGGCGGCTTGAACGCCGCCTGGCGTATCAGGCCGCGAACACGTAACCCTGGCCGCGCACGGACAGCACGGGCAACTTCAAACCCGCGCTCTGCGCCTTGGCGCGCAAGCGGCTGACCAGCACGTCGATACGACGCAACTCGAAGCCGCCCGGGCTGTCCGGCAGGAACAGTTCCGCCAGGACTTGACGGCTGACCGCGCTGCCGGCGGCATCCATCAGGGCAATCAGAAAGGTCCGTTCCTGGGCGCTGAGATGCAACGACGCGCCGTCGGGAGCGACCAGGATCCAGCCGCCGTCCTGCAGGGACCAAGAAGTGTCGGAGGAAGCGCGCGTTTCCGCATCCGCGGGACGCGGCGCCTTGGCCAGGCGCATGCGGCGGGCCAGACTGCGGATGACCGAGCTGAGTTCCAGCAGGTCCACGGGCTTGGTCATATAGACGTCGGCGCCGCCTTCCAGGCCGCGCACCCGGTCTTCGAGCGCGCTGCGGCCGGTCAGCATGACGATGCCCACCGGACTTAGCGCGCGCAAGCGAGTCGCCACGGAGAAACCGTCCTCTCCGGGCAAGTGGGCATCAAGAATGACGATATCGCAGGGCTGCTCCTGCAACCGGCGATAAAACGCCGCCGCATTATCACAGGCAAACGCCACTCGGAAACCATAGCCACCCAAGCCTAACGCCAACTCCTCCCGGAAGTCGGCGTCATCCTCAAGCAGACCGATACACAGCAAACCATCTGCGCCAGCCATATTTAGAGTGCTTTATTTTGAAGATTATCGACAAATGCCCCGAGGACGCGGGGTCCCGGGTGTTCCGCTGGCGACAATCTTACGTCTTTTACAATGGAAACGAATGATTGCAATGAAAAAAACTGCGATATTCCTTATCCAAATGGTTATTTTCTTGTAAATCGCGTGTAAACCGCTTTCTTCGATCCCTGGTTTACGCCCGCCGGCGGCCGATATTAAGACGAGCAGCTGACTTCCAGGCTGCCCGCCCAATCCGGCGGCAGTCCCGCATAGCGCTCATGTCCCGGCAGGACCTCGTAGGGATTGCGCAGCAGCTTCATCAGCGTGTCGATCTCGGTGGCGTCGCCCGATTTGGCCGCCCGGATCGCCTCTTCCGCCAGATGATTGCGCAGCACGTAAATCGGATTGACGCGGTTCATCCCTTCAGTCACCTCCCGCGCCGGCCTGTCATCCTGCGCATGCCGCGCCACCAGACGGTCCAACCAGGCGCCCGCAGCCGGACGGTCGATGAACAAGTCTTCGAACATGCCGCGGCGGCCCTCCAGGGCATCGGCCAGGCGCCGCCAGGTCAACGTGAAGTCGGCCTGGTTGGCGTCCATCAGCTTGAGCAGGTCGTCCAGCAGCGCCTCGTCGTCCGGACGCCATGCGGCCAGGCCCAGCTTGGCCGCCATCCGATCGTGGAAGGCCCGCGTGAAGACGGCTTCGAATTCATCCAGTACGGCCCGCAAGCCATCCACGTCCTGCACCAGCGCATGCAAGCTGCCGCCCAATCGGTACAGGTTCCACAGGGCCACGGACGGCTGCCGGTTCCAGGAATAACGCCCTTCCGAATCCGAATGGTTGCAGATGTGGCCCAGGCGGAAACCGTCCATGAAGCCATAGGGACCGTAATCCAGCGTCAGGCCCAGGATGGACATGTTGTCGGTATTCATCACGCCGTGGCAAAAGCCGACCGCCTGCCAGTCGGCCATCAGCAGCGCCGTGCGCCGCGTGACCGCGCGCAGCAGATTTATATAGGGAGCCACGTCGTCGCGGGCCTGTCCCGTTTCCGCGTCCCGGCATTCCGGGTAATAGCGGTCGATGACGTAGTCCGCCAGCGTCTTCAGCAGATCGGGTTGGCGGCGCGACGACCAATGCTCGAACGAACCGAAGCGCACGAAACTGGGCGACATGCGGGTCACGATGGCGGCCGTTTCCACGGTTTCGCGCATGACCGGGTCATCCGATACCACCAAAGCCAGCGCGCGCGTCGTGGGCACACCCAGGCCATGCATGGCCTCGCTGGCCAGATACTCGCGCACCGACGAGCGCAGCACCGCGCGGCCATCGCCCATGCGTGAATATGGCGTCATGCCGGAACCCTTGAGTTGCAGCTCCCAGTTTCCTTGCGGCCCCTCGACCTCGCCCAGCAGATGGGCGCGGCCGTCACCCAATTGGCCGGCCCAGACGCCGAATTGGTGGCCGCTGTAGACCGCCGCCAGGGTATCGCCGCCAGGCAGGGGCTGGGCGCCCGAAAATACGCTCAGGAACTCGGCCGTGGACAGGACGGCAGGGTCCAGGCCGATGAGTTCCGCCGCCTCGGCATTGGCGTGCAGCAGGCGCGGATTATTCAGCGCCTGAGGCGCGAGCCGGGTATAGAACGGCGCGGGCAAGGCGGCGAAGGAATTGACGACGCGCAGGTCGGACAGCTTGTGGGCGCTCATGCGCGTTGCCTCCTGGCCGCCCGCTTGGCGGGCCGCACATAGAAAATGGCGCTAAGGAAGAAGATGGCCGACAGCAGGACCTCGCCCCAGGCCATTGCCACCGACAGCGGCGCCGGATCGGACATGGCACGCACCACGCCCTCCATCAGGTAGAGCAGCGACAGCATGGAGGCCCACTGATAGGTATAGAGATTGCCTCGCACGATGCCGCGCAGCGGAAATGCCAGTGGCAGCGCCTTCAGCAGCATCCAGGACCCGCCCGGCCGCACCGGCGCCACCACGGTTTCCCAGGTGACGCAAAGCACGATCAGGGCGAACAGCGAAACCGAGGCCAGCAGGCGCAAACGGGGGTTGAGTTCAGGGTTCATGCTGCTATTATCGCCTGATGAATCGCCCCGCCGAGCCCGCCGCCGCTACGCCGGCGGCCCCTGAGTCCTCGACTTCGCGCTCTTCATGGGTCGCGAGGGCCGGACGCGTCGCACGCTTCACCGCCGAACGCGCCGGCGAAGAGAAACTGCTGCAGGTGGCGTCCAGCCTCACTTTCACGACCGTTCTGGCCATCGTGCCCATGCTGGCCGTGGTGCTGTCGCTGTTCACCGCCTTTCCGGTGTTCCAGGAATTCCGCGTCGCGCTTGAAGACTTCCTGACCAACAGCCTGATGCCGCCGTCCGTCTCGGACAACATCATGGAGTACCTGAACCAGTTCGCGCGCCAGGCTTCGCGCCTGACCGCCATCGGCGGCGCATTCCTGCTGGTCACCTCGCTCCTGCTGATCATGACGATCGACAAGGCCTTCAACGACATCTGGCACGTCACGCGCCAGCGCCCTCTGCGGCAGCGCGCGCTGGTCTATTGGGCCATCATTACCCTGGGGCCGGTGGTGGCGGGCGCCAGCCTGTGGGCGACGTCGTTCGTGGCCCGCGAATCGCTCGGGCTGGTGCGGGACGTGCCGGAAATCGTCAGCGTCGCGATTTCGTTCATCCCGCTGGTGCTGACCGCCCTGGGCTTCGCCGCGCTGTTCGTCATGGTCCCGAACCGCGAGGTCCTCTGGCGCGACGCGCTGGTCGGCGGCTGCGTGACGGCGATCGTGCTGGAAATCATGAAATCGGGATTCGCCTACTACCTGACCCGGTTCCCGACCTACACCATCATCTACGGCGCCTTCGCCACGCTGCCGATCTTCCTGCTCTGGATCTACCTGTCGTGGCTGGCCGTATTGCTGGGAGCCACCCTGGCGTCCAGCGCGCCGCTGATCCGCCTGGGCCGCTGGGAAATCAACCGCTACCCCGGCGCGCCCTTCGTGGACGCCGTGGACGCCCTGCGCGCCTTGCGCAAGGCGCAGGCCGCCAATCTGCCGGGCTTGCCCGCCAATATCCTGGCCGCGCATTTGCGCCTGCACCAGGACGAACTGAACCAGGTGCTGGAAACCCTGGCCGAAATGGGGCTGGCGACGCGCAGCCCTGAAGGCCTGTGGGTATTGACCTGCGACGCCCGCAACACGTCGATGGGGCCCGTGGTGGACCATTTTCTGCTGGACCGCGGCCAGCCCAGGGTTCGCAATGACCCGGAAATACTGCGGGTCGCCTCGGCCGTGATTTCCCAGCAAAATGCGCCCACGCTGGAAGAACTCTGCGGAGAAGCGCAAAATACCGAAAATGGAATCGCTCCGGTGCTGCAACTGGAAGCGAAAAAGAATTAGCAAATAGCATCAGGGCGTAATCCGCCCAGGAGGAACCGATGTTGAAGGTCAGCGAGATTTTGCGCGTCAAGGGCGATACGCTCTATACGGCGTCGCCCGACATGCCTGTGTCCCAGGCCGTGCAAACAATGAGCGAGCAGGACATAGGCTCGCTGGTGATCATGGAATTCGGGACGCTGACCGGCATGCTCACGTTCCGCGAGATCATCCGCCATATGCATGCGCACGGCGGCGCCGGTGAAACCACCATCCGCTCCATCATGGACGACGCCCCGGTCAGCGTGTCGCCCAACACCAGCGCCGACGAAGTGCAACGCCTGATGCTCGAAAAGCATGCGCGCTACATTCCGGTCATGGACGGCCCCACCCTGATGGGCGTCATTTCGTTCTACGACATGGCCCAGGCCATCGTGGCGGCCCAGCAGTTCGAGAACAACATGCTGAAGGCCTACATCCGCGACTGGCCGACGGAAAGCGCCGAACCGGCCAAGTCCTGAAACACGAAGGCCGGCATCGCCGGCCTTCCGTCACACCCCCGCCGGCGCCGCTTCGATCGCGGCGCCGCGCACATCGGGCGCATGCCGCTGGCTGCGCCAGGCATCGTAGATCAGCTCAGGGTTGTTCGCGGCCAGCAAGGTCGGGTCGGACAACATGCGGCGCCAGCGGCGCGCGCCGGACTGGCCGTTCACCAACCCCAGCATGGGCCGGGTCATCACCCGCAAGGGCACGCCCCGGGCGACCTGCCGCGTGGCGTATTCCATCATGGCGTCCACGACCTGCGCGTCGCTGGGCAGCCGCACCGACGGCCAAAGCTGCATAGACACCTCGGACAGCACCCGCGGCGTATGCCATGCGGCGCGTCCCAGCATGACGCCATCGAAGTCTCCCGCGGCGAGCACGGATTGTTCGGCATCGGCCAGACCTCCATTGAGCACGAAGGTGCAATCCGGGAAATCGCGCTTGAGTTGCCGGACCACGTCGTAGCGCAGGGGTGGAATCTCGCGATTGTCCTTGGGCGTGAGGCCCTTGAGCACCGCGTTGCGGGCGTGGGCGATGAACACGCGACAGCCCGTGTCGTAGACCTTGCCCACGAAATCCCGCACAAAATCATAGGACTCGTCGTAGTCCAGCCCCAGCCGATGCTTGACGGTGACCGGAATATCCACGGCGTCCTGCATGGCCTTCACGCAATCGGCCACCAGGGCGGGCTCAGCCATCAGGCAGGCGCCGAAAGCGCCCTTCTGCACCCGCTCCGACGGACATCCGCAATTCAGGTTGATTTCATCGTAGCCCCATTTCCGGCCCAGCCGGGCAGAGTGCGCCAGCGCGTCGGGCTCGCTGCCGCCCAATTGCAGGGCCACGGGATGCTCGGCCTCGTCAAAGTCCAGGTGGCGCTCGACATTGCCGTGCAGCAAGGCGCCAGTGGTGATCATTTCCGTGTACAGGCGCGCACGCGGCGCCAGCAGCCGGTGGAAATAGCGGCAATGACGGTCAGTCACATCAATCATCGGGGCGACGCATAGCCGCCAGTCGGGGGAGTCCAAGAATCACTCTACAAAACAAGGGGATGCGGTATTTTACGGTGCTTGGCGGCATTATGCCCGGCAGGCGGAACCGTCCGTATTCTCGGACCGCGGGCGAACCCGTCCGCCATGTGGTCTAAAATTGCGCCGCCACAGCCGCTACAGGCATGTCCGAGCGTCCGTTAACCCTTCACTCCCGCATATCAATGGCCGTATTCACCCCTGTATCCGACGACGACGCTCGCGCCCTCCTGGCGCATTTCGATCTCGGCGAGTTCGTCTCGCTCCGGGGAATTACGGCGGGTATCGAAAACACCAACTACTTTCTCTACACGACCCGTGGCGAGTATGTGTTGACGTTGTTCGAGGTGCTGACGCAGGCCCAGCTGCCGTTCTACATCGAACTGATGTACCACCTGGCCGAGCGCGGCATTCCCGTGCCTCGCCCCCAGACTTTGCGCGACGGCACCCGCCTGACGACCCTGCACGGCAAGCCCTGCGCCATCGTTTCGCGCCTGCCCGGCGGCTACGAACCGGCGCCCGGCGCGGCGCATTGCGCCTTGGCCGGCGCCACGCTGGCCCGAGCCCATCTGGCGGCGCGCGATTTCCCGCTGCACCAGCCCAATCTGCGCGGGCTATCGTGGTGGCTGGAAACGGCTCCCAAGGTCATGCCCTTCCTGGAGCCGGCTCAGGCCCAGCTGCTTTCGTCCGAACTGGCCTCGCAACAGGCCGCCGCGGCCACCCCAGCGTGGCAAGCGCTGCAGACGGGCCCGGCCCACTGCGACCTGTTCCGCGACAACGTCCTGTTTGCCGGCACCTTCGAGGATCCGCTCATGGGCGGCATCATCGACTTCTACTTCGCGGGTTGCGACACCTGGCTGTTCGACGTGGCGGTCAGCGTCAACGACTGGTGCATCGAGCGCGACACCGGCGAATTCATACCCGAACTGGTCGAGTCCTGGCTGTCGGCCTACGCGGCCGTGCGCCCCTTCACCGACGCGGAACGCGAGGTCTGGCCGCTGATGCTGCGCGCCGCCGCGCTGCGCTTCTGGATCTCGCGCCTGTACGACTTTTTCCTGCCTCGGCCGGCGCAAACCCTCAAGCCGCACGATCCCCGGCACTTCGAAAGAGTGTTGCAAGCGCGCCACCGCCCCGGTCTGCCCATATTGCCGTAACGGTTGTGCCCCCCATAATGGGCATAGCGCGTCCCTTTTTGAGAGATCCCTCCCCCTTTTAGAGCCATGCAAGCAGCATTCCTACCCGCGACATCCGGCTGGCAATGGGTCCGAGACGGCTTCCGTCTGTTCCGCAAGCAACCTCTGGCCATGTTCACCTGGGCCATGGCCATCAGCCTCCTGGTCATCTTCGCCACCGCGACGCCGCCGATCGGACCTATTCTGGTCGTGGCGCTGATGCCCATCATCACTCTGATGACACTATCGGCATGCAAGCATGTCGAAGCGGACCGCGTCATGCTGCCCTCGATGTGGGCCAAGCCGCTCAAGCAGCCCGGCGTCTTCAGGAAGCTGTTCCTGATGGGCCTGCTGTACGCGGCGCTCTGCATCGTGACGGGCCTGGTCATCTTCCTGCCATTCACCGATGCAATGGCCGAGGGCATGCGCATTGCCTCGGTGGAAAAGACCATGGAGCCCATCCTGTCCGCGATGGCCGTTCCGCTAACGCTGTTCGCCATCGTGTACGTCGTGATCGCGGCGCTGTTCTGGCATGCGCCCGTGCTCGTCGCCTGGCACGGCCTGCGCCTGGTCCAGGCGCTGTTTTTCTCGGGCATCGCCTGCTGGCGCAACAAGCTGCCCTTCCTGGTCTATGGCGCCACCTGGGTGCTGGTGTTTCTGTTCATCGATCTCTGCGCCGGCCTGCTGGTCGCCATCGGCCTGTCGCCGCAACTGGCCGGCACGCTGCAGATTCCGTTCAATATCGCCGCCGGCGGCGTGTTGTACTGCAGCTTCTATCCAGCCTATACCTCCGTGTTCGGCATCGAGAACACCGGCGCGCATCTCGACAACGGCAACGGCACGCACGCATAACGCCACGCGGCAGGGCGCAAGCGCCCTGCGCACCGCCACCACCCTACCCTGCCGCGACACGAACGCCACGTCGATGGCGTGACGCATGCCGAAGGTGTGCACCGCACAGCAGGACATCAGCAGGATGCCGGACCGCGGTCCCGGCGGCCTACGCCCCAGCAAGCCACGCATCCGGCCCTGCCAGCTCGCCACCTTGAGCAGCCGGACCCGGTTGCGCGGCAATGGCTGGCGGCTGCTCACTGCACGCTCTGCAACAGTTGCACGGTTATCGGAAACGCCAGCACGATGAACGTGCAGGGAAAAATGCAGCCGATCAGCGGCAACAACATCTTCACCGGAGCCTGCATCGCCAATTGTTCCGCGCGCGTATGGCGATCACTGCGGCTCTGCGCCGCCTGCGCGCGCAGCACCGGTCCCAAGCTTATTCCCAGCGCCTCGGCCTGCGCCAGGGCCGCCGCCCAGTTGCGGGCCAGCGGGCTATTGCTGCGTTCCGCCAGGGCCTTGATTGCCGCGGTTCTGGATACGCCCGCCCGCATCTCCGCCAACGCGTCGGCCAGCGCGTCGCGCAAGGCTCCGGCCGGCCCGCTCTGCGCCGCCATCTGCAACGCCCCCTGCACGCTGAGCCCCGCTTCCACGCACAGCGTCATCATGTCGAACACGAATGGCAGGTCACGTTCGATATCGCGGCGCCGCTTGAGGCCCAAGCCCCGCAGCCAGAGCCCCGGCGCGGCGCCTCCAGCCAGGGCAGACGCAGCCGCCCAAGGCATCCACCCCCAGAGCTGTGCCTGCGCCAGCACGATGGCCGCGGCCGCCGTCAATCCGGCCGCGGCAACCGCGGCGCTCCAGCACAGCGCCGCGACATGCGCATAGCCGATGCCTGCGGGCAATGCCGCCCGTTCGATCGCGCGAGTCAGCCGGACTCGCCAGCGCCAGGAACACAAGGGCCCCGCCAAGGGCGCGACCGCCGCAACCCAGTGCCAGGCCACCCGCCACCACCACGGCAATGCAGAGGACGCCCCCTCTCCGTCCAGCAACAAGGGCTTCAGGAGCACCCACGCCAACCAGCCCGCTACCAATGCAGCCGTCAACAGACCCAGGTACAACCACATCGCTCTCCTCCCCCTTCAGATCTCGATCCTGATGATGCGCCGGATCAGCAGCATGCCTGCCGTTTCCAGCACCGCCACAATAGCCAGCACGCCCCACCCCACCGGGGTATGCCACAGCAGGCCCATGATTTCCGGCTCCAGGCGATCCAGCACGGCGAGCAGTAACAGGGGCAAAGCCCCGACGATCCAGGCTTGCAGGCGTCCCTGGGAGGTCAGCGCCAGCAGCTTGGCCTGCAATTGCAGGCGCGCACGCAGGGTCTGGGCGATGCTCTCCAGCGCCTCCGCCAGGTTGCCGCCAGTCTGCGACGCGATGCGGATGGCCGCCACGACGAGAGCAGTCGAATCAGCCGGCATCCGGCCGCGCAGGTTTTCGAGCGCGGCATCCCATGGCACTCCCATGCGCTGTTCACGCAGCATCAAGCCAAACTCCTGAGCCAGCGGCGCGTCGCTCTGCTCGACGACATTGCGCAGGCCCGTCGCCAGCGCCGCGCCAGCACGCAAAGCGGAGGCGAGCATCAACAACGCCATCGGCAATTGCTGTTCAAACCGGCGCGCGCGCCTGCGCCGCAAGGCGTTCACAAGCGCACGGGGCATGCGCAAGGCGAACGCTGCGGCCATCGCCGCCACGACGCCACTCCTTGTGACCGTGAAAGCCAGCAAAGCCGCCAGCGCGGCGCATGCCACCGCGCCCGCCCACAACTGAGCCGGGTCGATGAACAGGAACACCTCGCTCAAGCGCAGGCCCGCATCATGGGTGTAGACCTCACGGTAACGGCGCAGCGCAGGCGCAAACCAGCTCTGGGCGCGCCAGGCCAGCAACAGCACGCAGATCATGGCGCCTCCCGCCGCAAGCCAGATCATGGTGCTCCTTGCGGAAAGGCCCCGCGGTCCGTTCCGGGATCCGCCGCATCGGAGAACCAGGCGGGATCGCAGGCCAAACCGTCCTGCGACCATTCCCGAGCGAATCCCGGCATGGCGCCACAACCAGCAAAGCCTCGGTTGCGGTCGTACCGGAACAAGTCCTGCAGTTGGATGCGCCCGCTTTCCATGCCGGCGATTTCCGCGATCGACGTCACAACGCGCCGTCCGTCCGCCAATCTGGCCTGCTGCACCACGATATCCACGCTGGCCGCGATGTGTTCACGCACGGCTGCCAGTGGCAGGTCCAGCCCCGCCATCAGGACCATGGCTTCCAGGCGCCCCAGCGCATCCCGAGGCGAATTGGCATGCAGGGTGGTCAGGGATCCTTCGTGACCGGTGTTCATGGCGGTCAGCATGTCAAAGGCCTCCGCTCCGCGGCACTCGCCCACGACGATCCGGTCAGGACGCATGCGCAGCGCGTTGCGCACGAGTTCGCGTATATCGATGCGTCCCCGGCCCTCCTGGTTGGCGGGCCGAGCCTCCAGCGCCACCAGGTGATCGTGGTTCAGACGCAGTTCCGCCGCGTCTTCGATGGTGACCACGCGCTCGCCATCGGGAATCTCGTTGGACAGGATATTGAGCAAGGTGGTCTTGCCTGCTCCCGTCCCCCCGGACACCACCAGATTCCTGCGCGCCCTCACGCAGAACGCAAGAAACTGCGCCATGGCGCCGCTCAAGGAACCCGCCACAATCAGGTCGGACATTCCGGGGCGCTGCTGCGGGAACTTGCGTATCGTCAGGCTCGCGCCTCTTATCGCCACTGGCGGGATGACGGCATGCACCCGGGATCCGTCCGCAAGACGGGCATCCACCATCGGAGAGCTTTCGTCGATGCGACGCCCCAAGGGCGTAACGATGCGCTCGATGGTCCAGCGCACCGATTGTTCGCTGGTGAACGCAGCCTGGTGCCGCGACAGGCGTCCCGCGCGCTCGACATAGATTTCGTCATGGCGGTTGACCATGATTTCCGTGATGTCGGCGGCAGCCAGCAAGGGTTCCAGCGGCCCCAGGCCTACCGCTTCGTCCAGCACCTCACGGCAAAGCGCCACGCGGTCTGTCTCCGGCGGCAATTCCGCGTCCGTGGCGACGATCTGCGTCAGAAGCCGCTCGGCCTCGGCCCGCAGCATGCCGTCGCTCATGCCCGCCACATCGCGGCGACGCAGGTCCAATGCATCCAGCAGAGCCCCGTGCAGGCGCCGGCGCTCCTGCAGCCGATGCTGCGGCAGCCGTTGCTGCGGCAGCCCGACAGGCGGCGCTGCGGCAGCCGCGGGCAGCGCCGGCTCCGGGTGAACACTCATCTCCTGCTCGGCAAGCGCCGGCGCGAGCCCGAACGATCCGCCAGCATATTGACCATCGGCCGTCAGCGACACCCGCAGGCGGCACGGCCCGATCAGGATCTCGTCGTCAGGTAGTACCGGCGCATGGCGCGCGATACGCACGCCGTTCACCAGAGTCCCCGCAAGCGTGCCCAGGTCTTCGAGGGCAATCCCGGCCTCGTCCCGCGACAGGCGGGCATGCTGACGCCCCACCCTCCAATTCACGATGCGCAACCCGCAATGCGCCGCACGCCCTATCACCAAGGGCGTGGCCGCCGACAGCCTGCGGACGGCCGCATCCTCGAATGTCATTTCTATATCGATCATGACCTCACTCCGATACAGGCGCGAGAACGCCGTCATGCTGCGCTCCCCACTGCGAACCGGCCCCCGAATAAGGATCCCAACCCTCCGCAGCCGGCGCTGCGGTTCCCAGGCGGGGCGGCGCCGGAAAGGCCGCATCCAGCACACCGCGCCCCCGGCGGACGCGATCAGCCATGGCGGGCTCGGTCTGCGCGATGATCTTGGGCGTCACGAAAATGGCGAGCTCGGTCTCGTGCGTCTGATAGCGCCTGGACGAGAACAAGGCTCCCAGCACAGGTATGTCCTGCAGCCAGGGCAAACCGTCGGCCGCATCGTTCCGCTCGCGCGACAGGAAGCCGCCGATGACCAGCGTGTTGCCGGACCTCACGTTGAACTCGGTGGACGCGCGGCGTGTCCGTAGCGCCGGACCGCCGGGCACGCTCAGCGCCGTATCAACCGAACTTGCCTCGACCTCGATCAAGGATCGGATGACCCCGTTGCGGTCGATGCGGGGCGTAATCTTGAGCTGCACGCCATAGGGTTTGAACAAGGTGGTGGAATTGCCGCGCGAGTCGGTCGACGCGTACGGCACCTCTCCTCCAGCCAGAAAGGTCGCGCTGGCGCCGCTGCGCGCAAGCAATTGAGGTTGGGCCAGCATGACGGCTTCGCCGCTTTGAGCCAGCATCGCAATGCGGGACGACAGCAATGCGTTGACGCCAAAATAGCCGGCCGCGGGCGACGCCGGCCCCATTGTTTCGATGACCTCATCGCCGGGACGCTTCATGCGCCCGCGCGATCCAGCATCCCACGCCAGGCCCGCGTTGACGCCGCCTTGGGACATCCCGTCCCAGCGCACGCCCAGGTCCCTTAATCGGGACGAGGGAATTTCCACGACCTGCACGTCCAGTTGCACCATGCGGTCCCAGCCCACCTGCCCGGTAAAGTCCAGCACGGCGGGATAGCGCTCCGCCAAGGCCGCGATGCGCACACGGTCGTCGTCGGAAAGATCGTCGCCCTCGATGAGGATGCGGCCGCCTACTTCGGAACTGCGCGCACCCGGTATGCGGGCGAGCAAGGCCTCGACCTCCGCCCGCAAGCGCGGCGCCCCTGCCGGCACGACCCGGATTTCGTAGGCTTTGGCACGACCGCCGTTCGCCCAGACGTGCATGGACGAGACGCCTTCGGCGCGCGCGAACACGACGACTTCCCGCCCTTCGGCCTCGATGGCGCCTATGACCTGGCCATTGCCTATCGCCACGCGTTTGACCCCGGGATGCGACAGGATCCGCGTTTCGCCAACTTGAAGTTCGATCACATCGTCTGCCGGCCACGCTGCCGGGCTGACCAGGCAGAACGCCAAGGCGAGCATGCTGAGGACGCCATGTCTCACGGTCGATCCTTTTTGGAGCCAGCCTGCATCGACATATCCAGCGCGCCCTCGGCTCCCCTGGACTCCAGCCGGTCTCCGTACAGAATGCTCACGCCCGGCACAGTCCGGGGCTCCAGGTCCAGCCCAATCAGCGAGGCCAGGTCGCTTTGAGGCGTACCGCTGACCACCGCGGCATCGTCACGATGCCGCAACAGGGCGGTCAGGACACCCGCCTGCCGCGCCGCCACGAAACGCATTGCTTCGTCCGGCGTGGCAGCCAGGGTGATGTTGCCCCCCTTGCCTTCAGCATCGGCCTCGCCTCCCACCATCAGCACCCGCATGCCTTGCAGCAGCGGCACCGTGAGTTCGCGCTGGCGATGCGCGAAACTCACGTAGATGTCGATCGCATCGCCAGCGCGCAATACGTCCGCCAGGCCTCCCAGGTCCGCCGCCGCGACCGTCAACGCGCGCTGCCCGCTGCGCAGCCGGGACGCCAGGGCCGGAGCCGGCGGATTGAACGTCACGTTGCCCCGGAGCAGGGGCTCGCCGTTGGCCACGTCGGCCAGCAAGGTCGCGCCTAGAAGGCTGGCCAGGTCCAGAGGATCGATGCTGGCCCGCGAGACCCATTGCTCGGGAATCTCGCGCACCGCCAGGTGTACCTCTTCGAGCTGGGTGCCTGCGGGCAGGTCATAGGCCGCGACCAGGCGGCTCACGACAGGCGTACGCGCTTCGGCTTCCAGCGCCTGGACGCGCTGCTGCACATGTTCCCGCACCGCCCATGCCGACACCAGGCCGGCGGCCAGCGCCATCGCGTATACGCCTGCCTTGCGCAGACGCTGCGCGGCAATGAGGATGCGGCTCATCATGGCGTGCGCCCGCTGACCAGCAGCCCACTGCCACCATCCAGTGGCACCAGCGACAGGCGCATGCGCGCGTCCCGCCGGCCCCACCACTGCCCCCCCTCCTCAGATGCTGGCAGGCGGCGCCAGCCATGCCGGAGCAGACTCGCCTCCAGCATGGGAGCGACTTGCCCTGGCGGCAAGGCGTATTGCCAGATGCGTTCCGACACGCGCACACCATCCTCCTGCACTGCCACGTCCAGTCTGATACGGCCACCGGGCGGAAGCCAGTCGGGCCATGAGTTGCCAGGCGCGCCATGGAGATTGACGGTGGAGATGCTGCCCACCGTGCGGCGAGCGCCAAGACCTTCCATTTGGACAACCCATCGCTCCCGGCCTACCTGACCCGACAGGATGGCCTGGCCGGACAGCACATTGAGGTCGACCAGGCCGGGCTGCTGGCCTGACAGGCTTCGGATCAATTCAGGCGTGCTGAGCGGCGTGTCGAATACCAGCACTCGCGCCGGGATGCCATGCAGCCATATGCGTTCCGCCAGCAGCCCGCGCCGCGATCCTGCGGGAAACCGCAGAGATTCCAAGGACGCGACGCCGGACTTGTCGCTCTTGGCTTGGCCGACTTCGCCGCGATTGGCAGCGTCCCCCTGGGCAACGCTATTGCGCCATCCGACGACAGCGACGGCCAGCGCCCCGGCCAGCAACAGACGCAGTGTCCGCGCGACCGCCAGGGTCCGCCAGCCCGCGCCCCTCTGCACGACAAGGACGCCGGGAAAGAACTGGGATGCGAGCTCGCTCATTTTCCCGCCCTCAGGCGGCCGGCCAGCCGATCCGCAGGCACCACGTCAGCCCAAGCGGACAACCAGTCCAGCGACAGTCCGGGCCTTCCCCACGCACCATCCATGCGGTCGATGACCGGTTTCATGCGCCGCGCCTGGGACAAGGACGCGCCTTCCGCATTGCGCCAGGATGTGGGCGCCCTGCCGATGCGGCGCTGAATATCAGCATCCCCGTGCGCATATCCGGCGCCGCTGGCCACATGAGTACGGCGGGCGATCCGCAACCATGCCGACGCATCCCTGTCGCGCCGCTCTGTGCTTGCTGTCACTGACAGCAGGCTCAGCCCCGCGCCGAACCATTCGTCCTGCAAGACGGAAATCCGTGGCGCGGCAACGCCAGGCAAGGACTCCGCACCGCTCCACAACTTCATGTTCGTTGCCGTGCGCAGGTCTTGCAGGGGACGTCCCAGAGCGCTGGCCATCACGGCCTTGCGGCTGGCTTGCTCCATTTCTTGCGCCGTGAATTGCAAACCGCCGATCCACGGCACGGCGCACAGCAGCAGAACCAGTAGCGGCAGCATCAATAGCGCTTCCACCACAGCCTGCCCCTTCTGGTGCAAAGCGTTCCCGCTCATGGCCTGCCCCTTGCCTGCGCGGCCTCAGTCGCAGTGACGGCGGACAAGCGCGCCTGCCAGTAAGGACGAAAAAGCGTGGCCAGTTCATCGCGGCCATCGGCGCGGGATTCGGGCCGCGCGAAATAGGTCTCTGCCGCGGAGGTCACGGTGACTTGGCCCTCCTGGCCCAGGGCGGCATAGCCAAAGCGGCCCAAGGGCGCCCGGACTTCGCTGCCGGCATCGGTGGTTTTCAGGGCTGAGCCCGCCAACTGGACAGCCACGGCAAAGCGCAAGGGATCCCCACTGCGCGACGACACGATGTCGCGATAGGCGGGCAGCCCCTGGCCGGGCCAGCGCTGCACCGCTGCCATCGCGTAGGAATTGGCCATTGGATTGCTGATGTCGTTGAGCAGATCCCAGTTCGTGGATAGCTCCACCCAACGCCAGAAATCCTGGTCGGAGAAGTCGAGTGGAGGCTCCTCCACATATTCCAGCCCTTCGGGTGCCTTGATCTTCTGGCCCTGCGCCGTGCCCCAGCCCATGGCGTATTCGCGAAAGTAGCAACCCTTCCAGCGGTTGAAGCGCAGCGCGTGATAGGACTGGGTATCCAGCGCCCCCCAACGTCCATCAGGACCGAGCCAGGTGGAACCGCGCCGCCGCAGCTCGTGGCGATGCAAGGGACACACCGCCTTGACCATCCACGGATTGCGGCGTGTAACGTTGCGGCGCTGCAGGAAGCCATAGCGCTCCGCAACCTGCTCCACGGCGGGGCGCAGACCTGCTTGGCGCGTAGAGATCCGGCGCTCCACGAAACCGGGCCAGCCATCCGCTAGCAGACGCAAGCTCGGAGTTTCATAGGCATGGCCGCCAGGCGTGCCAACGCCCGGCGCGTCGCCGGTGTAGTTCGCGGACAGCACCTTGCGCATGATGCGGTCACGCGCGGCGGCAAGCCCGCCGACGGCGGACGCTGCCGCGGCCTCCAGCACCTGATGAACCACCCTGTCATGTTCGGCGAATGCCGCCGCGAGCCGCTGTTCGGCATCGGGAACGGCTTGCGCGCCTTGATAGGCTAGACCCACGTCTGGGCCGAACAGCATGGCGATCAGGCTGGCGGGCGGATTGCCGCGATTGCGTTGCGCCTGCATGGTGCGGGCGTACTGTGCCGCTGCGCCCAGTGTGACCAGGTGCGCCATGGCCACCTGATGCGCGATCTGCGCCCTGTTGAGGTAGGCAATCGCATTGAGCGTGCGCGCCTGCTCAAGCGCCCCGCTGTACGCCGCCGCGTCCGCCACATGGGTCAGCCGCTGCCGCGCCCCCACGGTCTGCCCCAAGTTGTACAGGACGACGACGGAAACGATACCCGCGGCCGCCAACAACAGCCCCAGGACCAGCGCCTGCCCCCGTTGAGGAACCAGCGATGCGCGCGAACGCGTTTTCACTTCGCGTCCGCGGCATTGCCGGTGAAGGACTTGAGCGAGCGGGCCTTGGTCTGCGCCGCCGCCTTCTGCGCCGCCTGCTGCGCCGAACGGCTTTGCGCACTGCCGTCCTCGCCGGCGAGCTCGCGCGCCATGGCGGCGGTCTGGGATCGCACCACTTGGCCGAAATACTGATACACCGCTATGGCCGCCACCGCGACCAGGGCCACGATCACGACGTACTCTGTCATGCCTTGTCCCGACTGACGCTTCCGAAACCCCGACATATCCGCTCTCCGGCACAGTGAAAAGAAGCTTCAGTGTCGGCGTCCGGCTCCGGCGTCACAATGCGCGGATACCGAGGCGGATGAAGTTGTCACAGCTTGGTTGACGGCCCGCGACCTGCAATGGCAAGAAGAAAACTCCCCACGCGCGCAGGCCGCAAGAATCTTGTAACCCTCTAATATTTTTGGGGTTTTCCCTATTGTTCAGCCTGATGCCAGGCAGTAGATTGGAATTGCCGGGCTGTCTGACACCCATCGCGTGCGAAGCCGGGCAGGAGCGCCCCAGACTCACCTCGAGCTGGGGCGCTCTTCCATTTCAGCGTCCACCGTGCACAAGGACGTGGCTCCGGCAAGGCCGGCCAAGCGCGTCCCTGCAGCACCAGCCGCCTACAGCAACAGCGGCGAGATCTTGCTGCCGTCCACCGAGACGCCGGCCATGAGGCCGCCGTTATTCAGCACGAAGCCGACGATGGGCTGCTGCGCCGTGTAAGTGTCGATGCTGCCATTGACGCCCACATTGGCGACCGCGACCGTCGCATCCGCCCCAACGGTCCAGCCGCTGCTGGCCCGGAACTTGGCCAACGCGCCATCCGTCATGAACAGCACTACCATGGCCTTGGACTGGGCGCCCGCCTGGAATCCGATCGATCCTCCCGTGATGCTGTAGTAGCCAGTATCCGATCCAGCCACGCGCAACACGCCTGTTCCATGCTGAGCGCCTACGATGAAGCTGGCGCTCAACACGCCAGGAAACACGAGGACGCCCCGTGCGCGCTCCACCAACTGCTTGGCTTGGGACGAGGATTGATACAGTTTGGACAAGGTCGCGTCCGCGGCCGTGTCGAGCTCCTGCCGTTTCTCCGCAGCCGTGGCCGAGGATTGAGCGGTGGTCGTGGTGCAGCCAGCAAACAGCAGACTGGCCGCGCCCAACGTTGCGGCGATCACACCGGCCCGACTTGCTTTGGAAAGACTATCAAGCATGTAGCGCTCCTTCTTGTTGTCAATATCTGCTCCGGAGTTGTCCGGTAGACGCCGTCATGCTACCTGGGATTCGCAGGTTCTTCCCCTTCCGCGACGAGCCGGTCGGCCCATGGTGAACCCGTGGCATTGCGCCAGACTGGAATTGCTCCATTAACTCCGCGCCGACATAAAGGAGCAGCCAACCCCTTGGCCAATGGATCGCGCTTTATTTAATGAAAACCGGAATAGTAAACATTATCGAAATCAACGTGGCATAAACAGGCCATGACGCACGCCGGTCATTTCCTGCACACCACGAGAGCGATGCAGCACATTCCAATAAGAGTGCCGCCCAGGGCACAGCCTGCGCGCTTCGCCCGCTCTCCGTCTGAGAGAATCAGCCAGAACGAAAATCCCAGCGTTAGCGAAATGAGCACGCCCATGAGCATGGCTCGCCATTTGCAAGCCGCTCGTCCGAGGAGTAACCCCTGGGCAAACCTGAATTTGCTCATGAATTCGCACCCTACATTTGGGGAGGGAGGCCGGATTTTCTTTCATCGTACCAGCAAAGCCTCCGCAGTCAATTGATTATCCGAGCCCCCGATTATTCGGATTTTCCCGGATGGTTTAAATCACAACCATGCAGTTGAACCGGACCGCAGCACAAGAGCATCCTCACATACCAGGAAATCAAAGACAATCGCAAAAATCCGAAAAACAAGGCGGGCCTCGGATTAATCCGAAGCCCGCCTTTATTTATTCCTGCTTTGGGCCCGACGCCCACGAAAACCCAAGGTTGCCCAGACTCATCCCGATGACTCGCGCAAAACTTCACACTACTTCATATTTCTCGCAGAAAGAATTGATAGAGTGAGCGCGCCATCAGACAACTGGCTCGCAAACAGGATTTCCACATGAACGCCAACAACTACAACATCACCAAGCGAAGATTCAAAACCAGGCAATTCTTGCTGACGCTCTTCTGCACCATGACGGTCGCCGCGGCAACCTCCGCCACCGCGAACTCCCTAGATCCTCAGGGGGGCGTCAGCCTGCACTACGGCGTGGGCGAGCATTACAAACGCTACACCCTGAACTACGAAACCGCGCCGATCTGGACCACGGAGTTCGGTGGCAGCTGGGGAAGACTGGATCTGACTCCGGAACTGGGAGCATCCTATTGGACGGCGGACGGCTCCCGCTCACCCGGCAACGCCTGGCAATTCAGCGCCATTCCAATGTTCCGCTGGTGGACCAGCGAGCGCTTCTACATCGAGGCGGGTGTTGGAGCCACCGTGTTCACGCGCACACGGTTCGCGGACAAGAACATCGGCTCCGCGTTCCAATTTGGCGATCATATCGGCGTGGGCTTTCTACTGACGCCGAACAACCGCATAGGACTGCGGTATTCGCACTTCTCCAACGCGGGCATCAAGCGGCCAAATCCGGGGTTGGACACGGTGCAAGTGACCTATACCTATCAGTTCTGATTTGTGTCGGGCGTGTTCGGTCGGAAATATGGACTGAACCGCCCGCCCCTAGCGGACCGCCCGGGCCTCTTGAGTTGGGAAAACGTCAACACCACAACAAAGGCGACGACTAGTCCAGCTTATGCCGCAAAACCATCGCATATCCGTTCTCGACAGCGGCTTTCGCCGAAACGTCGGATAAAACAACCACAAACGTTCCTCCCGCCTTCGCCGTCAGCGTGCTGAACACGTGCGGCTTTTGATCGACGAACACTCCGATAGCGGAAAACGAGAAATCCTTGCCCGTATCGTTCCTGACCTTGATCGCGAAGCTCAGGTCCAAGGCTCCCACAGGAGACTTCTTTTGAGCCGCGGCAAGCTTGGCCTTGACTGACTTGGGAACACTGACGGAGAGCAGCCCCTCATCGTTCGACACCAAGTTGACGTGAGACTCCGATGCGAGCTTGTTATCCCTGTCCTTATCGAGAAAGATCGGAAGAGAAAACCGGGCGAACGAGTTGAACCCCTTGCGGTAGCACTCTGCATACTTGGCATCGGAAAAAATGCCTGGAACGGCCTGCTGAACGTCGACCAACACGTCCGACGGTCTGCCGTTGTTTTGCAACCTGCGAGCAGTCAGCGGCCATGGCCAATACCGCGATTTTTCTTGTTCTCAACATGCCTCCTCCATCGTTGGAGTATCTCGCAAACACTCCACAAAAGAAAACGCGGGTTGCGTGTACTACACGCAACCCGCGTCATTTCTTGGTAGGCCCCCCGAGAGTCGAACTCGGCACCAACGGATTATGAGTCCGCTGCTCTAACCAGGCATGAGCTAGAGGCCCGAAAAACTATTACTGCCCTTCCAGGAAGCTCTTGAGCTTGTCGGCCCGGCTGGGGTGACGCAGCTTGCGCAGCGCCTTGGCTTCTATTTGCCGAATGCGCTCACGCGTGACGTCGAACTGCTTGCCCACTTCTTCCAGGGTCTGGTCGGTGCTCATTTCGATCCCGAAACGCATGCGCAGAACCTTGGCTTCACGCGGGGTGAGAGAGTCTAGCACTTCCTTGACCACATCGCGCATGGAACCGTGCAAAGCGGCATCGGAAGGCGCCAGCGTGGACGTATCCTCGATGAAATCGCCCAGATGCGAATCGTCGTCGTCGCCGATCGGCGTTTCCATGGAGATCGGTTCCTTGGCGATCTTCAGGATCTTGCGGATCTTGTCCTCGGGCATGTCCATCTTCTGCGCCAGGGTCGCGGGATCCGGCTCGGCGCCGGTTTCCTGCAGGATCTGGCGGCTGATCCGGTTCATCTTGTTGATCGTTTCGATCATGTGGACCGGAATACGGATGGTGCGCGCCTGGTCGGCGATGGAACGCGTAATGGCCTGACGGATCCACCACGTCGCGTACGTCGAGAACTTGTAGCCGCGACGGTACTCGAACTTGTCCACGGCCTTCATCAGGCCGATGTTGCCTTCCTGGATCAGGTCCAGGAACTGCAGGCCGCGGTTCGTGTACTTCTTGGCGATCGAGATCACCAGGCGCAGGTTGGCCTCGGTCATTTCGCGCTTGGCCTTGCGGGCCTTGGCTTCGCCGGTGGCCATGCGCTTGTTGACGTCCTTCAGGTCCTTCAGCGGCAGCACGACGCGCGTTTGCAGGTCGATGAGCTTCTGCTGCAGTTCCTGCACGGCGGGGATCTGGCGCTCCAGCGTTTCGGCGTACGGATGGCCGGCAGCCACTTCGTCGACGACCCACTGCATGTTGGTTTCGTTACCCGGGAACACCTTGATGAAGTGCGTGCGCGGCATGCCGGCACGGTCCACACACGTATGCAGGACGGCGCGTTCGAGCTGGCGCACTTCCTCGACCTGCTGGCGTAGCGTGTCCGCCAGCTTCTCGACCATCTTGGCCGTGAAGCGGATGCCCATCAGTTCGTTCTGGATGGATTCCTGGGCGCGCACGTAGACGTCCGACTTGTAGCCGTCCTTCTCGTACGATTGGCGCATCTTTTCGAATTGCTTGCCGACTTCGTCGAACTTGGCCAGGGCCTTCACGCGCAGGTCTTCCAGCTGCTTGCTGGACATGCCGCCGGCGGGGCCGTCGTCGCCTTCGTCTTCCTCGGCCGAGACACCGGCGCCGGCGTATTCCTCGCCGTCTTCCGGATCGACCAGACCGTCAACCACTTCGTCGATCTGCGCCTGGCCGTCCCGCACGCGCAGGATATGGGCCAGGATCTCGTTGATCGTGGTCGGGCAGGCCGAGATGGCCATGACCATGTGCTTCAGGCCGTCTTCGATGCGCTTGGCGATTTCGATTTCGCCTTCGCGCGTCAGCAGCTCGACCGAACCCATTTCGCGCATGTACATGCGCACGGGGTCGGTGGTGCGGCCGAAATCGGAGTCCACGGTGGTCAGCGCGGCTTCGGCTTCGTCTTCGACGTCGTCGTCGTTGGACGCAACCGGCGCGTTTTCGCTCATCAGCAGCGTTTCGGCATCGGGCGCCTGGTCATAGACCGCGATGCCCATGTCGCTGAACGTGCTGATGATGCCGTCGATCGCTTCCGCGTCGACCAGGTCGTCGGGCAGATGATCGTTGATTTCGCCATACGTCAGGTAGCCACGATCCTTGCCGAGCTTGATCAGCTGCTTCAGGCGGTTGCGGCGGGCTTCGTATTCTTCGGGCGTGACGGGACCGCGGGCGATCAGATCCTTGGGATCGGCCTTGCCGCGCTTGCCGCCGCGCTTCGGCGGCTTCAGATCGGGCAGGACTTCGCCGTCGCCGTCCATCGTATCGTCGAAGCCGTCGGAATCATTGTTGGCGTTCTTGGCGGGACGGCCAGGGCGACGGCCGCTGGGCGCCGGGCGAGCGCTGCCCACCAGGTCGGCCAGCTTGTCTTCGGCCTTCTTGGCGCGAGCCTTCGTCACCTTCTCGGGCTTGTCGGCCGCAGCGGCCTTGGTCGTCTTCTTGGCGGCCGTCTTGGCTGCGGGCTTGGCGACCTTCACCGCCGTCTTGGCGGGCGCCTTTTCCGCTGCCATGCTTACGACGCGCTTGGTCGTGGTGGCCTTGGTTTCGGCCGCATCAATTGCAGAGGAGGATTTGCCGGTGGATTTGGTCATAGTCGCTTCCGTGGTCGTCGCAACCCGTTCGGGCATGTTGCACCGCATGAAGCCGCTTTGGACGGCGGTCCAACGCGGCGGTTATACGGGTAAATCTGGTAAATCAGCGAAGATCATGCGGCTGCGTTGTTCGCAGCGCCAACTCTTGCGAGTCCGCTCGGCTCCGTTGCGGTGCAATACCGTACTGGCGCCTTGCGTGCATGACCTCATCCTGCGGGGGCTCCCGGGCGTTGGGGGGGCTGCCTGCCTATAAATAGGCTTTGCTTGCTTATCGGGCCTTTGCCCCAAGCAGCTGAGTAGACACAGCACCCAAACCACTAACGCCACGCGGAGATAACCGCCGCCGAACTGCTTGATTTACCGCTCAGCTATATTAATTAACTATGTAACAAATTTGACACGCGCATCCGCTTTTATTTCTGCCGCTATACAGGCTTCTTGGGCAGGTCCCGCGTCAAACCCTATACATCCATTAGATTCCGGCAACCGGAATTGATTCCGCCCGCCAGATGCAATTCTTGTCGCCCGCGCACTGTCGCGCCAGGATTATCGCCACATTCAGCACAAATTAAGCAATAATCAACTGAAAACACCACAGTTCGCAGGCTAGGGGAATCCCTGGTCGATCCATCAGTCATGGATCGACGCATGAGTTCGGCCGACATGAGCAGACTCTCACAACCGTCGCCCGCATTGCAGTCCCGCTTTGCCGTCCCTCTTGCCGTCCCTCTTCTTGCCCACCTGCCAGCGACCGAAATACCCGCCAGCGGACAACCTTCAATTTTAGCGCATTTAGCGCACGCCGGCACTCTTCAGTATCGCCATGCGGCTGGAAAGCTCCAGATAGCGCTTGCGCGCCTCTTCCGTGGCCAATCCCGCCGCGGCCAACTTGGCGATTTCCAATTTGGCCGAGTCGAACTCGATGCGCCTGAGGGCATCGTCCCATTCGGTTTGCGGATCCGGCAGGTCTTCCTGGGACAGGATGTCGGCCCGCAGACCCTTCAGCACAGTCGCCAGGTCCGAGTCCGGTTCCGCCGCTTCCAGCAAGGCACCCACATGGCGGGCGCCACTGGACTGCGCCAGCATGATCAAGTCTCTTACAAGACCTAGATGGGGGCCGTGGTCGATGACTTCAAGCTGCTGGTCTCCCATGGAGTCGACCAGCTCGGGATGCGCCAGGAGCAGGCCCAGCAGACGCTTCGCCAGCGAAGGCATGGTGCGGCGCCCTTCAAAGCCGCCGACATCGTTGTCCCGCTTGCCTTTCCAGTTGCCCTTGCCACCCTTCCAGTCGCCTTTGCCTTTCCAGTCGCTCTTGCCCTTCCATTCCTGCTTGCCGCCGCCGCGCTGCTGACCGCCTCCGCCGCCAAACTCCGCGCTCTGCGCAGGGAAATGGCCATAGTCCTCGTAATCGGACTCCTCGGCGGGAATGTCGTGAAAATCATGCCCGGCGTAGTCGTAACCCATGTCCGGATGACTCGGATCCGAGTCTCGCGCCGGGGCACCCGCCGATCCCGCATCGCCCGTCGGCGCACCCGGCTTGGGCGCGGGCGCAAACGGCTTGGCCGGCTGCTGAGCCAGCACCTGAGCCATTTCTTCGGGCGTCAGCTGCACCAGCTTGGCCATCTCCCGTTCGATCTGCACGCGCAGCGCGCATTCGGGAATGGCGGCCAGCAAGGGCTTGGCCTCGTGCAGGCAACTGGCCCGCCCTTCGGCCTCGTTCATGTTGTGGCGTGACGCGAGCTCCTCCAGCAGGAAGCGCGACAGCGCCATCGCTTCTCCGAGGCACGCGCGAAAGGCTTCCGCGCCCAGCTCACGAACGTAGGAATCGGGATCGTGTTCGGCGGGTAGAAACAGGAAGCGGATCGCAATGTCGTCGCGCAGCACCGGCAGGCAAGCCTGCAGCGCGCGCCAGGCGGCGCGGCGCCCCGCTCCGTCACCGTCAAAACTGAAGATCACCTTGTCGCTGGCGCGCAGCAACTTCTTCACGTGATCCGGCGTGGTGGCGGTACCCAGCGTCGCTACCGCGTTGGCAATGCCTTGCTGCGCCAGGCCGACCACGTCCATGTAGCCTTCGACCACAATGACCTGCCCTTCCTGGCGTATGGCCTGGCGCGCCTCCCACTGCCCGTAGAGTTCATGCCCCTTGGAGAACAGCGGGGTTTCGGGCGAGTTCAGGTACTTGGGTTCGCCCTTGCCTATGATGCGGCCGCCAAATCCGATCAGGCTGCCCCGCGCATTGCGGATCGGGAACATGACGCGCTCGCGGAAACGGTCGTAGCGGCGGCCATCCTCGGATTCGATGACAAGCCCCGACTCCACCAGGACAGGGTCCTCGTAGTTCGGGAAGACTTGCGACAGGCCATGGCGGTCGGTGCCCGACCAGCCCAACCCGAAATGCGCGGCGATTTCGCCCGTCAGGCCGCGCTGCTTCAAATAGCGGATTGCGGCGGGAGATGCCCGCAACTGCTTGAGGTAATGCGCCTGGGCGGCGTCCAGCACCTGCGTGTGGCGGGACTCCTCGGCCTTGCGGCGCGCGGATTCCTGCTGTTGGCGTGGACTGCGGTTTTCTTCGGGGACCGTCATTCCCGCCGAAGCCGCGAGCGTACGCACGGCCTCGGGGAAACTGGCGCCCGTGTGTTCCATCAGGAAGGTGATAGCGCTGCCATGCGCTCCGCAACCGAAGCAGTGATAGAACTGCTTGGTGGGGCTGACAGTAAACGACGGGCTTTTTTCGTTATGAAAAGGGCACAGGCCAAGCAAGTTGGCCCCACCCTTTCGCAACTGCACATACCGCCCGACTATGTCGACGACGTCGACTCGGGCGAGTAGTTCCTGGATGAATGATTCTGGAATCAATAGATTCGGGAATCAAAGATCAATACAGGCGCGGGGGCAGTTGTTGGCTACGGATGCGCTTGTAGTGGCGCTTCACAGCGGCGGCGTGCTTGCGCTTGCGCTCAGCCGTGGGCTTCTCATAGAACTCGCGCGAACGCAGCTCGGTGAGCAAACCGGTCTTTTCGATGGTGCGCTTGAAGCGGCGCAGAGCGGCTTCAAACGGTTCGTTTTCCTTCAGTCGAACGATAGGCATAAAGTGATTGGCCTGCTTGTAGGGTAACAAAAGTTGATGACAAACCTGGCTTGCTTTCCAGCAACGCTGCGCGGATCCAGGTACGCGTAAACGGCCTCGTCGATACCAAAATCATACCAACATAGGCAGGTACCGCGAACTGGGAACCTTGAAAGCGCAACCCAGGAGCTGGGCGATCCCGGCTTCAGGCTGCCATTGCAGCGCTGAACCAGCACCCTATCCCGGATTTCCGCTGGCTGTTTCCGTTACCCAAAGACTACCCAGAGAGTAACAAGCCAAGTTCGGTTTAGCGATAACCAGCGATTCTAGCATGGTCATGGCCATTTTGACTACTGGAGGGACAGTCCGGCGCCATCGGCGGCCGGAAAGCCCTCTCCCGCAGAATGGCCATGCTCAGCTCTTGGAACCCTTGCGGATCCAGGCCTCGAGCTGATGCGGACGCAGACTGTCGTAGTCTTCGAAAGGCTGATGGATCCAGGGGTTGGTCGGCAGCTTGTCGACGTAGTAGTCCGGCGTCGCCTGGGAATGCCCCTTCCACCAGAGCACGGCGCTGCGCAGCTCGGTAATGTCGGCGAACTGGCTCTTCAGATGGTCGTAGACCTTGCTGAAGGTCTTGCCGGTATCGACCATGTCGTCCACCAGCAACACCCGGCCCGACAGCGTGCCGCGCGTGATGGTGATGAACTGGGCGATATCCATATCGCCTTGCTTGGTGCCTGCCGCTTCGCGATAGCTGCTCGTGGCCAGGATGCCCAGCGGGACATCAAAAATACGGGACATAACATCGCCGACGCGCATGCCGCCGCGCGCCAGGCAAAGAATCTTGTCGAACTTCCAACCCGACTGATGCACCTGCAGGGTCAGGCGTTCGATCAGGCGGTTGTAGTCGTCCCACGTCACCCACAGATGGCTGTCGTCATTGGTCGGCGTGCTCATAGGCAAGCATCTCCTGCTTAATAAATACGAAAAGGCCGCCGCCGGTATGAGACCGGCGGCGGCCTTGCGAATAATAACCCGATGTCAGCCCTTCAGGGGATGACGCAGGACAATGGTTTCATTGCGGTCAGGGCCGGTCGACACCAGGTCGATGGGCACGCCGCAAACTTCGGCCACGCGCTCCAGGTAGCGACGGGCCGCGGCGGGCAGCTTGTCGTACTCGGTGATGCCGACAGTCGATTCGCTCCAGCCCGGCAGTTCTTCCAGCACCGGTTGCGCCTGCGCCACAGCGTGCGCGCCATAAGGCAGCACGTCGCGGAACTCGCCGTTGACGCGGTAGCCGACGCCCAGCTGGATGGTTTCCAGACCGTCCAGCACGTCCAGCTTGGTGATGCACAGGCCGGTAATGCCGTTCAGGCGGACCGAGCGCTTGAGCGCCGCGCCATCGAACCAGCCGCAGCGACGCGGACGGCCCGTGACGGAACCGAATTCCTTGCCGATCGTGGCCAGACGGGTACCGATCTCGTCAACCAGTTCCGTCGGGAACGGGCCCGAGCCGACGCGGGTCGTGTAGGCCTTGGTGATGCCCAGGACGTAGTCCAGCTGCTGCGGACCGACGCCTGCGCCGGCCGAGGCCGCGCCTGCAACGCAGTTGCTGCTGGTGACGAACGGGTAGGTGCCGTGATCGACGTCCAGCAGAGCGCCCTGCGCGCCTTCGAACAGCAGGCGCTTGCCTTCCTGCTGCATGGCGTACAGATTGCTCGACACGTCCTTGACCATCGGAGCGATGGCCGGAGCCAGCGCCATGGCCTGGTCGCGCACTTCATTGGCGGAAACCGCCTCTGCGCCCAGGTACTTGGTCAGCACGAAGTTGTGGTAATCCAGCACTTCGGCGAGCTTTTCGTCGAACAGCGCGGGATTGAACAGGTCCTGCACGCGCAATGCGCGGCGGGCGACCTTGTCTTCGTAGGCAGGGCCGATGCCGCGACCGGTCGTGCCGATCTTGCCGTCGCCCTTGCGCGCTTCGCGCGCCTTGTCGATGGCGACGTGGTACGGCAGGATCAGCGGGCAGATTTCGGAAATCTGCAGGCGCGAGCGCACGTCCAGACCAGCGACCTCAAGCTCTTCGATTTCCTTGAGCAGGGCCTCGGGGGACAGCACGACGCCGTTGCCGATGAAGCAGGTGACGCCGGGGTGCATGATGCCCGACGGGATCAGGCGCAGAATCGTCTTCTTGCCGTTGATCCACAGCGTATGGCCGGCATTGTGACCGCCTTGGAAGCGGACCACGCCCTGGACGGATTCCGCCAGCCAGTCGACGATCTTGCCCTTGCCCTCGTCACCCCATTGGGTGCCGATTACGACTACGTTCTTGCTCATGTTACGAATCAATATCGAGTTTCTCGGGAAATCCGGAAATCTCCCCGCGGCCCTCTCGTTGCCGAGAGGGAGTTAGTCACAGCGTTCTGACCGTCCAGGCGCCATCCTGCAGCGCCAGCTCGCGATCGCAAACGAATTCGTCCTGATCCTGCTCGTGACCGGGCAATACCTGAACGACAATTTCCCCCGACCGGCGCAGGCGGCGCACCGCCTCGGTCAGGGCGGGGGCTTGCCCCCAGGGCGCGCGAACCGCACGCGCCCGTTCCGCCGGCGGCAAACCCGCCGCCAGCTTGCGTAAATCAAGACTGAAGCCGGTGGCGGGACGGGCCCGGCCGAACGCACGGCTCACATCGTCATAGCGGCCACCGCTGACCAGCGCATCGCGCCAGCCCTCGGCGTACAGCGCGAACTTCACGCCGGAATGGTAGCCATAGCCCCCCACGTCGGCCAGGTCCACGCCGAACGCCACATTGGGCATGGCATCGACCACCAGTTGCAGCGCATCCAACGCCGTCACCACGCCCGGCAGCAAGGGCAGTTCGCGGCGTGCTTCCTTCAGCACTTCCGGTCCGCCGTACAGCTTGGGCAGCAATTGCAGGGCTTTCAGGGTCTCGTCGCGCAGCCCAGGGGCCCGCGCCGCGAGTTCACCCAAGCCGGGCACGTCTTTCTCGCGCATCAGGAGAATAACGTCCTGCGACAAGACCGCAGCCGCCGGATCGGATTCCAGGAGGGCGCGCAGCACGCCCGGGTGGCACAGATCCAGCCTAGGATTGCGCACGCCGGCGATCGCCACTGTTTCCAGCACCAACTGGATGATTTCCAGATCGGCTTCGAACCCGGCATGGCCGTAGATCTCGGCGCCGATCTGCAGCAGCTCGCGGCTGGACAGCAGGTCCGCCGGACGGGCATGCAGCACGTTTCCGCAATAGCACAGGCGGGTAACGCCCGCGCGGTTCAGCAAGTGCGCGTCGATGCGCGTGACCTGAGGAGTCATGTCCGCGCGCACGCCCAGCGTGCGGCCCGACAACTGGTCGACCAGCTTGCACGTGCGCAGATCCAGATCGCTGCCGGTGCCGGACAGCAATGAATCGATGTACTCGACCAGGGGCGGCGCGACCAGCTCGAAACCGTAAGTGCGGTACAGATCGAGAAGTTCGCGGCGCAATTCCTCGATGCGCCGGGCCTCTGCCGGAAGTACGTCGGCAAGGCTCTCGGGCAGCAACCAGTTACCCATGAATGTTTACCTGATTAACGCCAAGTGATGCGTGGGCGTCGCCCAAACGAAAAAGCGGCTGAGGGGGCGTAAGCCCGCTCAGCCGCTGCGGAATGTTTTCTAGCTTACGCGGTATTGTACATGGTTCAGCAGCCAGCGCCAGCCGGGATTGCCCGCCCGCGCAACTGTCCCTGATTGCAGGCGACCACACCCGCCCTGCCCGCCCGCAAGCAAAAAGCCCCTTGGCATGCCAAGGGGCTTTCCGTTCCGCATTACCGCTGCCGCATCACTTGGCCGGCACGGTGACCGGCGCGAGAGCGTCGCCGGTGGGGTCCTTCATGAACTGGAAGAAGCTGGAGCTGGGATCGACGACCAGCACGTCGCCCGGCTTCGAGAACGAAGCGCGGTAGGCTTCCAGGCTCTTGTAGTACGTGTAGAACTGCGGGTTCTTGCCGTAGGCCTGCGAATAGATCGCAGCCGCCGCGGCATCGCCCTCACCCATGATGCCTTGGGCCTTGGCATACGCCTGGGCCACGATCACTTCGCGCTGGCGATCCGCTTCGGCGCGGATCTTCTCGCCTTCGGCGGCGCCGATGGAGCGCAGCTCGTTGGCGACGCGGGTACGTTCCGCTTCCATCCGGCGATATACCGATTCCGAAATCTCCGGCGCGAACTCGATGCGGCGCAGACGCACGTCGACGATCTGCACGCCCAGGGGCTCGGCGCGCTTGGCGACGTTGGTCAGGATTTCGGCCATGATCTTGTCGCGTTCGGTCGAGACCACGTCGCGCACCGTGCGCACGTTGACCGAGGCGTTCAGCGCGTCGCGGATCAGCGCCTGCAGGCGCTCCTGCGCCACGCGCTCGTTGCCGCCGGTGGACACGTAGTACTGGCGCGGATCCAGAATGCGCCACTTGACGTAAGAATCGATCAGCAGGTTCTTCTTTTCGGAAGTCTGGATGCGTTCGGCTTCGTTGGTTTCGATGGTCAGAATGCGCTTGTCGAGCGTCACGACATTCTGGAACGGAGGCGGCGCCTTGAAGTAGAGGCCGGGTTCGTTGATGGTCTTGCGCACTTCACCCAGCGAGAACACCAGGGCATAGTCGCGCTCACGCACGACGAAGACGCAGGAAGAAAGGGCGGCCAGCACGATGAGCAGGCCGACCAGGATAGGCATGAGACGTTGCATGATCAGGACTCCTCCGGGTTAGCGCGACGTACGGTCGCGGGGCAGCGTGTTGCTATTGCTGCTGCCGGAAGACTGGGGCACCGGCACGGCGTTGCCGCGCGCCGGCGACTGGGCAGGCGGGTTGGCCAGCGCGGGCGAACCCGAACCGGTGGCACCCGACTTGCTGGCGTCCTGAGCGGCCAGATGCATGATCTTGTCCAAGGGCAGGTACAACATATTGTTGTTGCTCTTGGTGTCGACCATGACCTTGCTGGCGCGCGTGAAGATCTCCTGCATGCTTTCCAGGTACATGCGCTGGCGCATGACCTGCGGCGCCTTCTCGTATTCACCCAGAATGCTGGTGAAGCGCGAGGTATTACCCTGGGCGTCGCCAACGACCTTGGCCTTGTAGCCTTCGGCCTGCTCCGTCATGCGGGAAGCCTGGCCGCTGGCCAGCGGCACGACCTGGTTGGCGTAGGCCTGGCCCTCGTTGATCTGGCGTTCGCGGTCCTGGCCTGCCTTGACTGCGTCGTCGAACGCAGCCTGCACCTGCTCGGGCGGCTGCACGTTCTGGATGGCGACGGTGCTGACCTGCACGCCGCTCTGGTAGCGGTCCAGGATCTGCTGCATCAGCGTTTGCACTTGCGTGGCGACCGTGGTCCGCCCTTCGTAAAGCACGAAGTCCATCGACTGCTTGCCGACCACTTCGCGCATGGCCGTTTCAGAGGCCTGGCGGACGGATTCATCCGGATCGCGCGTCTTGAAGAGGTAATCGGGTGCGCCGTCGGCGCGCAGGCGGTACTGGACGACGAACTGCATATCGACGATGTTCTCGTCCGTCGTGAGCATCAACGCTTCAGGCAGCACCTTGTTGCGGGCGCCGCCACGGAAACCGACCTCGAACGTGCGCAGCTGCGACACGTTGACCATTTCGTGGCTCTGGATGGGATACGGCAGGCGCCATTGGAAACCGGCTTGCGACGTCGACTTATATTTGCCGAACTGTGTCACGACCGCGACCTGGCCTTCCTGCACGATATAGAAACCGCTGGCCAGCCAGATGCCAGCCGCGACCAGGGCAATGACGCCCAGACCGATGCGCGCGCCGCGCGGCGACGGCGGCGTCATGCCGCCGCGGTTGCCCGGGCGGTTGTTTCCCCCGCCGCCCTTGCGCCCGAACAGCGATCCGATGCGATTATTGAAATCGCGCCAGACCTCGTCCAGGTCTGGCGGACCGTCTCCATTGCCTTGAGGCCGCTTCGGCGGCGGCTCGGAGCCGTTGTTGTTCCCACGACCCCAGCCGGGGTCATTCAGATTGAAGAGTTTGATAATTCGCGGCATTGTTTCCCACAATCTGTCCGGTTTCCGCAATTGCCCCGCGCAACGCATCCAAACCGGCGCGCTCGGTGGCGCTTACAAATACTCGCGCAATCGTACCATGTGCGTCGCGCTCCACCCGCGGTTCCAATCCAGCCAGGTCTATCTTGTTGTAGACCAGAATGGTGGGAATCCCCGCGGCGCCGATCTCGGCCAGCACCTTGTTGACCTCGAAAATCTGCTCGTCGCGTTGCGGGCTGGCGGCATCGACCACATGCAGCAGCAGATCGGCATGCACGGTCTCTTCCAGGGTGGCGCGGAAGGCCGCGATCAGGCCGTGGGGCAGATCGCGGATAAAGCCGACCGTGTCGGACACCACCACCGAACCCGCCCCTTCGATCCAGATGCGGCGCGTGGTCGTGTCCAGGGTGGCGAACAGTTGGTCGGCGGCGTAGCTGTCGGCGCGCGTCAAGGCATTGAACAAGGTGGACTTGCCGGCGTTGGTATAGCCGACCAGCGATACCGACAACGCGCCGCCGCGGGCCCGCGCCCGGCGCTGGGTCACGCGCTGGCGCTCGACCTTGTCCAGCCGTTCACGCAGCACCTTGACCTTGGCGCCGATCATGCGGCGGTCCATTTCGAGCTGGGATTCGCCCGGACCGCGCATGCCGATACCGCCACGCTGACGTTCCAGGTGGCTCCACATGCGGGTCAGGCGCGTGGCCAGATGCTGCAACTGGGCCAATTCCACCTGCAGTTTGCCCTCGTGGCTCTTGGCGCGCAGCGCGAAAATATCGAGGATGAGCGCGACGCGGTCGACCACGCGCAGATTGAAGGCGCGTTCCAGGTTGCGCTGCTGGGCGGGGGACAGCGGCTGGTCGAACAGGACGATGTCGGCCAGCAAGGCCTGGGCCATCGCCACGCCCTCATCGGCCTTGCCCGAACCGATGAAGAATTTTGCGTCGGGCCGGTCGCGACGCGCGGTCAGGGTGCCGACGATTTCCGCGCCAGCGCCCTTGGCCAGCATCGCGAATTCCTCGGCATGGGCCGCGAAGTCGGGATCTCCCAGATCCACGCTGATGATCAGAGCGCGCATACATGCACCATATTGGAGCCAAAGCGAAAATGCCCGCCGACGTGGACCGTCTGGCGGGCAATAAAAGGTAAAGCTGGAGCGAGATTACTCAGCAGGAACTTCCACTTGAAAATTGACGGCGCGAGCGGGAACGACGGTGGAAATGGCGTGCTTGTAGACCATTTGCGTGACCGTATTGCGCAGCAGCACCACGTACTGGTCGAAGGATTCGATTTGCCCTTGAAGCTTGATGCCGTTCACCAGGTAGATCGACACGGGCACATGGTCCTTGCGCAGCGTGTTCAGGAACGGATCTTGCAGAGTTTGCCCTTTATTGCTCATTGGCCAGGCTCCATTTGTTTGTTATTGAGTGGTGGCGTACTTCTGTACTGGTGGGGTACGCCGAAACTTGTACTCTACAGGGTTTTCCCGGCCCGTGCTACTTGGCCGGGAAGCAAAAGTGACACCAGAGTTTTCCAACTGGAAAGCCCCTGCCGCTCACCCCCGCAGGACCTCAGTGAGCGCCTTCAGAAGCAGCTCGCACTGCTCGTCGGTGCCCACGGTAATGCGCAGGAACTGATCGATGCGCTCATGGCGGAAATGGCGCACGATGATGCTGCGCTCGCGCAAGGCGGCGGCCAGACTAGCCGCATCCTTGGAGGGGTGACGCGCGAACACGAAATTCGCGGCCGAAGGCAGCACCTCGAAGCCCAGGGATTGCAGGCCCGCCGTCATCCGCGACCGGGTGTCGATCACGGCCTGGCGAGTTTGTTCAAAGTACTCCACGTCCTCCAGCGCCGCCACCGCGCCGGCCGATGCCAGGCGATCGATGGGGTAGGAGTTGAAACTGTTCTTTACACGCTCCAGCCCGTCGATGAGCTGGGCGTTGCCCACGGCAAAACCGACTCGCAGGCCCGCCAACGAGCGCGACTTGGACAGCGTCTGCACCACCAGCAGGTTGTCGTAGCGGTCCACCAAAGGAATGACGGACTCTCCGCCAAAATCCACGTAGGCCTCATCCACCACGACGACCGCGTCCGGATTACCAGCCACGATGCGTTCAACCTCCGCCACGCTCAGCGCGCGTCCGGTGGGCGCATTCGGATTCGGGAAAATGATGGCGCCCGCCTGCCCGTTGCGGGCCGGCAGGTAGTCTTCGACATCGATGCGGAAATCGGCCGTGAGCGGCACCGTCTCGTACTCGATGCCGTACAGGCCGCAATAGACCGGATAGAAGCTGTAGGTGATGTCCGGGAAGCGCAGCGGACGCTCGTGCTTGAGCAGCGCCAGGAAGACATGCGCCAGCACCTCGTCGGAGCCGTTGCCCACGAAAACCTGCCCCGGCTGCACACCTACCGTGCTGGCAATGGCTTGCCGCAGACGGTCCGAGGAAGGATCCGGATAGAGCTTCAGCGTGTCATCGCAGGCAGCGCGGATCGCGTCGAGCACCCTGGGCGACGGGCCGTAGGGATGCTCGTTGGTGTTCAACTTGACCAGATTCTGAAGCTTGGGCTGCTCGCCCGGAACATACGGACTGAGCGTCCCAACCACGGGACTCCAGAAGCGGCTCATGGATCAGCTTTCCTGCGCGTAAGGGTTGTGCGAAGACTTGAATTCGATGCGCAGCGGCGTGCCGGCCAGATCGAACGCGTTGCGGAAACGGGTTTCCAGGTAGCGGCGATAGGAATCCGGCACGGCGTCCAGCGCGTTGCCGTGGATGACGACGAGCGGCGGATTCTGACCGCCCTGGTGCGCATAACGCATCTTGGGACGGAAAATGCCCTTGCGGGGAGGCGGCTGCTGCTCGACGGCAGCCTGCAGTTCACGCGTCAGCTTGGGCGTGGACAGCTTGGCGAATGCCGCGGCGTGCGCCGCATTGATGGACTTGAGCAAAGGCTTGACGCCCTGCCCGCGCAAAGCCGAAATGGTATGCATGCGCGCGAACGACAGGAAGCGCAGCTTGCGCTGGAATTCGCGCTCGATGCGTTCCTTGGCTTCGCCGTCCAGGCCGTCCCACTTGTTGATGGCCACGACCACGGCGCGCCCGGTTTCCAGCACGAAGCCGGCGATGTGGGCGTCCTGCTCGGAAATCTCGGTTTGCGCATCCAGCATCAGCAGCACGACGTTGCTGGCCTCGATAGCCTGCAGCGTCTTGATGACGGAGAATTTCTCGACCGCTTCGAACACCTTGCCGCGCTTGCGCAGGCCCGCAGTGTCGATCAGCGTGTAGCGGCGGCCGTCGCGCTCGAAGTCGATCTCGATGGCGTCGCGGGTCGTGCCGGGCATGTCGAACGCAATCACGCGCTCTTCACCCATCAGGGTGTTGATCAGCGTGGACTTGCCCACGTTGGGGCGACCGACGATGGCCAGCTTGATGCGATGATCGTGCTCGGCCTCTTCAGGCGCTTCCTCTTCGGCGGGCGGTTCGGCCAGATCCTGCAGGGCCAGTTCGATCAGATCGACGATGCCGTCGCCGTGCGCCGCGGAAATCGGATAGGGCTGGCCCAGCCCGAGCTCATGGAACTCGGAGATGGCGCCGCTGGCGCCCATGCCTTCCGCCTTGTTCACAGCCAGCAGCACACGCTGCTGGCCGGACTTGCGCAGCAACTGGGCGATTTCGTGGTCATGGGCGTTGAGGCCGGCGCGGGCATCCACCAGGAACACCACGACATCCGCCTCGGCGATGGCCTGCCGGGTCTGGCGGGCCATCTCCAGCAGGATGCCGTCCTTGGCCACGGGCTCGAAACCACCCGTATCGATGACGATAAAGGGGATCTCGCCTACCCTGCCCTCGCCGTAATGGCGATCGCGGGTCAGGCCGGAATAATCGGCCACCAGCGCGGCGCGCGATCGCGTCAGGCGGTTGAATAGGGTCGACTTCCCCACATTGGGGCGACCGACCAGGGCGACGACAGGCTTGAAAGACACGGTGTAAGGCTTTGTTCTATAGGTTTTAGTTGGAGCCGATCAGGACGAGGTTGCCATTGCCCGTCTGGACCAGCACTCCCTGGGAAGTGGTCTGCGGCGGCGAAATCACGGGGCCGCCGCCCACCGACAGGCGCGCCATCAGGCTGCCGTCGCTGCGCGACAGGAAATGCACATAGCCGTCCAGGTCGCCCACTGCCAGCGCACCGCCCAGCATAGCCGGTGCGGTCACTTGGCGGTTCTTCAGCGCGGCCTGCTTCCAGACGTTGCCGCCATTGTCCAGCGCGAAGGCATTGACCACGCTGTTCTGATCCGCCGAATAGGCGAAACGCTCATCCAGCGTCAGGCCGCTGACGCTGGAGAAATCCTTGGCCCACAACGGACGGCCGCCGGCCGTGACGTCGAAGCAGACGATACGGCCTTGGTAGGCCACGCCGCAAAGCAGGTTGCCCGCGATGCGCGGCGCGCCGACCACGTCGGTCAGGCGTTCCAGGTCGCTGGCGCCGCGCGGCGTCGCCACGGTGCCTTCCCATTGCACGTTACCACTGTTGGACGCGATCGCCATCAGCTTGCCGCCCGGCAGGCCGGTAATGACCAGGCCTTCGGCCAGGACCATCTGCGATACGCTGCGCAGGGCCAGCGAGGGGCCGGGACGCTGCACGTTCCAGACGCGTTCGCCACTGTTGGCGTCGAAAGCCTGGATGCGGTAGTCGCCGCTGCGGACCACGACGATGCCGTAACCCACAACCGGCGGAATGCTGACCTCGCTGGTGGCGCGAACTTTCCACTTCACCTTGCCGGTGTCGTCGAAAGCGATGACGTCGCCATTCGGCGAGGCCACGGCAGTGGTGGTGCCATCGCTGCCGACACCGGCGGACAGCTTGCCGTCGGTCTTGGCTTTCCAGATGGCGCGGCCGCTGTGCAGATCGAACTTGCCGACCGAGCCATCCGGCGTGGCGGCGTAGACGGCGTCGCCCAGCACCGTGGGCGCGAAGCCCAGGCCCGAACCGCTGCCAACCGACGCGGTCCAGACCTGACGCACGGACATGCCGGCCCTGTATTCGGTCAGGGGCGCGGGGTCGTAGCGGCCGTCATCATGGGAAAACATGCCGCATCCGCCCAGGGCGAGCAAGCCCGCCAGGCAAACGGCGCCACGCCACGTACGGCCAGGTGCAAATTTACGCATTACAGTCACGCTCCGCTCAAGGCATCCAGTTTCAGTTGCACGACCTGGGTCAGGGGATTCGCGGTGCCCAGGCCATCGATGGCGCTTTGCCATGCCGCGCGCGCTTCATCGCGCTTGCCTTGCGCAGCGAGAATATCGCCGCGGCGGTCTGCGTACAAGGCGGCAAAAGCGGCCGGAGGATTGTTCAGCTGCCCCAAGGCGGCATCGTATTGCTTCTGGTCCAGCATCATGCCGGCCAGGCGCAGGCGCGCCACGGCCTGCATGGAGGGGTTCTTGCCCTGGGCGGCCAGCCATTCGAGCTGTTCACGCGCGCCGGCGTCGTCCTTCTGGGCCTGCAGCGCCTGGGCGGCCACCAGCGCGCCGCGCGCGGCGTAGCCCGTGGCAGGATATTGCTCGCGCAGCGTGGCCGCGGCGGTCTTGATGCGCACCGAGGAATCGGCGCCGCCCAGGCGAGCCGCGTCTTCCAGCGCTTCGAAGTACCCCATGGCCTGATTGGCGCGGTGCGATTGATAGGCCTTCCAGCCCCACCAGCCGCCCCAGGCCAACGCAACCACTGCCACCAGCGTGACCACCAGGGTGCCGTAGCGGGCCCACCACGCCTTGATCGCGTCGAGTTTTTCCTGTTCTTCCAGATCGTATGCCATGCATTAACCCTTGATATTCAGTACGTCGGCCAATCCCGCCAACGGGACTTGCTGTTGCGCGGCTTCGCCCTGCGCGTCGGCGCGCAGGAATTTGACGCTGGCGGTCTGCGCAGCCACTTCGTCGGCGCCAAGAATAACCGCAACCCGGGCGCCGCTGGCGTCGGCGCGCTTGAATTGCGACTTGAAGCTGGCGGAACCCGCATGCACGATGACCGACAGGCCCGCATCGCGCAGGTCTTCGCCGACCCGGGCTGCCAGGCGCTGCGCCTCTTCGCCCTGGTGCACGACGTAGACGTCGCATTCGGCCGGCTGCTCGACCTGCACGCTCTGTTCCCAGAGGTCCAGCAGGCGCTCCATGCCGATCGCAAAGCCCACGGCGGGCGCGGGCTTGCCGCCCAGCAGTTCGATCAGCCCGTCGTAGCGGCCGCCGCCGCACACGGTGCCCTGGGAACCGAGGCGGTCGGTGACCCACTCGAACACGGTGAGGTTGTAGTAGTCCAGCCCGCGCACAAGGCGCGGATTCAAGCGGTATTCGATGCCGGCGTCGGCCAGGAGTTGGCACACGCCGTCAAAGTGCGCGCGCGATTCCTCGCCCAGGAAGTCGAACAGGCGCGGCGCGCTGTCGGCCATTTCCTGCATGGCGGGATTCTTGGTGTCCAGCACGCGCAGCGGATTGCTGTACATGCGGCGCTGGCCGTCTTCGTCCAGGATGTCGCGGTGCTTTTCCAGGTGCTCGATCAGGGCGGCGCGGTGGGCGGCGCGCTCGGCCGGCTGGCCCAGCGAGTTCAGTTCCAGGCGCACGTCGGTCAGGCCCAGCAGCTTCCACAGGCGCGCCAGCATGACGATGAGTTCGGCATCCACGTCGGGACCGGCGAAGCCCAGGGCCTCGACGTCGATCTGGTGGAACTGGCGGTAGCGGCCGCGCTGCGGACGCTCGTGGCGGAACACCGGGCCGATGGAATAGACGCGCTGCGGGCGATCGTAGAGCAGGTTGTGCTCGATCGACGCGCGCACGATGCCGGCCGTCATTTCAGGCCGCATGGTCAGCGATTCGCCGTTGAGCGCGTCGGTGAACGTGTACATCTCTTTTTCGACGATGTCCGTCACTTCGCCGATGCCGCGCGCGAACAGGCGCGTATGCTCAAGCACGGGCGTACGCACATTGCGATAGCCGTAGCCGCGCAGCCAGCCGCGCACGATTTCCTCGAATTGCTCCCAGCGGGCGCTTGCCCCCGGCAACAGATCATTCATGCCGCGGATGGCGGCGACTTTCTGGAAAGCTTGAGTCATCTTGATCATGCCGCATCGCGCGCGGACAAGCGCGCTAGCGGCCACACCCTTACTTTAATGAGAGGCGGGCGCGCCATAGCGGCGCGCGACGTAGTCTTCGACGATGGCCTGGAACTCTTCGGCGATATGGTCGCCCTTGAGCGTGACCGTGCGCTCGCCGTCGACGAACACCGGCGCGGCCGGCACTTCGCCGGTGCCCGGCAGGCTGATGCCGATGTCGGCGTGGCGGCTTTCGCCCGGCCCGTTGACCACACAGCCCATGACCGCGACGTTCATGCTTTCGACGCCGGGATACTGGGCGCGCCACACAGGCATCTGGCGGCGCAGATAGGTCTGGATGCTGTCAGCCAGCTCCTGGAAGAACGTGCTGCTGGTGCGGCCGCAGCCGGGGCACGCGACGACCATGGGCGTGAAGGCGCGCAGGCCCATGGTTTGCAGGATTTCCTGCGCCACCACGGCCTCGCGGCTGCGATCGCCGCCGGGTTCGGGCGTGAGCGAAATGCGGATGGTGTCGCCGATGCCCTGCTGCAGCAGCACCGCCAGCGCGGCGGTGGACGCCACGATGCCCTTGCTGCCCATGCCGGCCTCGGTCAGGCCCAGATGCAGCGGATAGTCGCAACGCGCGGACAGGTCGCGATAGACCGCGATCAGGTCCTGCACGTGGCTGACCTTGCAGGACAGGATGATGGCATCGCGCCGCAGACCGAGTTCCTCGGCGCGCTGCGCATTGCTGATGGCCGACACGACCAGGGCATCGCGCATCACGGCCTGCGCTTCCCAGGGCTGGGCGCGCAGATTGTTCTCGTCCATCTTGCGCGCCATCAGCTCGTGATCCAGGCTGCCCCAGTTCACGCCGATGCGCACTGGCTTGTCGTAGCGGCAAGCCACTTCGATCATTTGCGCGAAGTTGTCGTCGCGGCGCTTGCCCCCGCCCATGTTGCCGGGATTGATGCGGTACTTGGACAGCGCTTGCGCGCACTCGGGAAACTGCGTCAGCAGCTTATGGCCGTTGTAGTGGAAATCGCCCACCAGCGGCACGTTCACGCCCATGCGGTCGAGCTGTTCGCGGATGGCCACGACTTCGCGCGCGGCTTCGGGCGTATTCACCGTGATCCGCACAAGCTCGGAGCCGGCCTGCGCCAGCTCCTTGACCTGAATCGCGGTGGCGATCGCGTCCGCCGTGTCGGTGTTGGTCATGGACTGGACCACGACCGGGGCGTCGCCGCCTATGTTCACGACACGATCGCCCCACTTCACCGCCACCGAACGCGTGGCGCGGCGCTCAGCCGCCCCCACGGAGGGAGGCGGGGCATCCTGGCAAGGCAGAGAGGATTCTTGCATCGGTGGAACCGGGTTACTTGGTCGATTTCGGCAGCCAGTCGGACGGCAGCCAGTGCTGCGGCAACCAGCCTTGCCAGAAGGCATACGCCACGCCGGCAGCCAGCACCAGCACGATGGCGATGAGCCAGCCCCAGGAGGTCGAGGACGAACGTTCGTCGTCGGCGCTGGACTGGGGAATGGAATGGGCGGAATGCAGGGCGCCCGGACTGAGTTTCACCGGGCCGGTGACTCGCGCCTTGGGGTCGAGCGAATCGACGATGGCCTGCGAATCCGCGCCCAGCAGGCGTGCGTAGTTGCGGACCAGGCCGCGCAGCGAGACGCCCGTGGGCAGGTTGGCCCATTGCTCGTTTTCTAGGGCTTCGATCTGCTTCGTGGAAAACTTGATGCGGCTGGACACTTCGTCGAGCGACCAGCCCTTGGACTGGCGCAGCGCGCGCAGTGCCGAACCGACGCTACCCGCAGCGCCTGCGGGCGTTTCTGAAACTGCAGAAGCGAAATCCTGCGTCATGCGTGCACCTGTTTAATTGGTATGGTCTGGCGCTGTGCGGCGTTCCGTTCCGTGATCCGGGTACGGTCGCGCACTTCTCCGGCCAGTTGGCCACAGGCCGCATCGATATCGTCGCCCCGGGTCTTGCGGACGGTGGTGATGATGCCGGCGTCCATCAGACGCTGGGCAAACACCTTCACCCGCGCCGAGTTCGAGCGCTTCAGGCCAGACTCGGGAAAGGGGTTGAACGGGATCAGATTGAGCTTGCAGCGCAGCTGGCGTGCAATTTGGATCAATTCCTTGGCGTGCTGGTCGGTGTCGTTGATGCCGTCCAGCATGCAATACTCAAAAGTGATGAAGTCGCGCGGGGCGTACGCCAGATAGCGTTCGCAAGCAGCCAGCAGCTCCTTCAACGGGTACTTCTTGTTCAGCGGCACCAGCTCGTCGCGCAGCGCGTCGTTGGGCGCGTGCAGCGAAACGGCCAGCGCCACGGGACAGTCCTGCGACAGGCGGTCCATCATGGGGACCACACCGGAGGTGGACACCGTGACGCGACGGCGCGACAGGCCGTAGGCGTTGTCGTCCAGCATCAGACGCAAGGCGGGCACGACCTGGTCGTAGTTGAGCAGGGGTTCGCCCATGCCCATCATGACCACGTTGCTGATGACCCGGGTATCTTCGGTGGCGCGGGCGCTTTCCAGGCGGGCGGTGCCGATGTCGGCCTCCAGCACGCGCTTGGCCCACCACAGCTGGCCGATGATCTCGCTGGTCTTCAGGTTGCGGTTGAAGCCCTGATGCCCGGTCGAGCAGAAGCGGCAGTTCACCACGCATCCAGCCTGGCTGGAAATGCACAGCGTGCCGCGATCGTCCTCGGGAATGAAGACGGTTTCGATGGCATTGCCCTGCCCCACGTCGAACAGCCACTTGCGGGTGCCGTCGGTCGAGCGCTGCTCGATGTTGACGGGCAATGCCTCGATGCGGCACTGCGTTGCAAGCTGGCTGCGGAAATCGCGGGCCAGGTCGGTCATGGCGTCGAACGAATCGGCGCCACGCTGATGTATCCAGCGTTGCAGCTGGCGAGCCCGAAACGGCTTGCCGCCCCACTTTCCGACCAGTTCGGACAGGGCGGAGCCGTCAAGCCCCAGCAGATTGATTCGTTCGACGGATTCCATGACCTGGGTAAAACTAAAAAGCTAGAACAATAGTTCCGCGAAAATCAACGGCTGTGGATGTTGATTTCGGGGAAGAAGAAGGCGACTTCGACAGCGGCCGTTTCCGGAGCGTCCGAGCCGTGCACGGCGTTGGCGTCGATGCTGTCGGCGAAGTCGGCGCGGATGGTGCCGGGAGCAGCCTTCTTGGGGTCCGTGGCGCCCATCAGGTCGCGGTTCTTCAGGATGGCGTCTTCACCTTCCAGCACTTGCACGAACACCGGGCCCGAGATCATGAAATCGACCAGGTCCTTGAAGAAGGGGCGTTCCTTGTGCACGGCGTAGAAACGCTCGGCGTCGGCGCGCGACAGCTGAGCCAGGCGGGCGGCGATGACCTTCAGGCCGGCTTGTTCGAAACGGCCGACGATCTGGCCGATGACGTTCTTGGCGACGGCGTCGGGCTTGATGATCGAGAGGGTGCGTTGAATGGACATAAGAACTCCGAAAACTGATTTCTGACTGGTTTTTGATGAATTGCCTGGCGTGGCTCTGCGCTTGTCGGTGTCACCCTTGAAACGTCATCGCGCTGTTGGCGCACGGGCGGTCCGAAACGAATGCATGTTTCGGGCCGTCCCGAACCACTGGTCCAAGGCAGGGATTCGACACTGCCTACCTGTCGGACTAGCCCGGAATCCTCAATGAATTCAGGGACTTCTAAAAGGTTTACAGTAACCCGGTATTCTAACACGCTGAGAAGACCGTATTACATCTTAAAATATGCGGTTTGCCGCCCGCCTCCCTGGCGCGGGCATCCCTGTTTGCCGGAACCCTGCAATGACCCAAGCTGCTCCCCCGAACGCCGCGAATGCCGCGAGCGACACCCAGGAACTCTCCAAGAGCTTCGAACCTTCCGAGCTGGAATCCCGCTGGTACGCCGAGTGGGACAAGCGCGGGTATTTCAAGGCGGGCCAGCACGTAAAAACGGGGACCGAAAGCCAGCCCTACGTCATCCAGTTTCCGCCGCCCAACGTGACAGGCACGCTGCACATGGGCCACGCCTTCAACCAGACCATCATGGACGGCCTGGTCCGCTACCACCGGATGCGCGGCGACGACACCGTGTTCATCCCCGGCACCGACCACGCCGGCATCGCCACGCAGATCGTGGTTGAGAGACAACTGGACGCGCAAAAGGTTTCGCGCCACGACCTGGGCCGCGAGAAGTTCGTCGAGAAAGTCTGGGAATGGAAGGAAAAGTCGGGCAACGCCATTACCGGGCAGGTGCGCCGCCTGGGCGCCTCGGCCGACTGGCCGCGAGAGTACTTCACCATGGACGACCGCATGTCGCGCGGCGTGGTGGAAACCTTCGTGCGCCTGCATAAACAGGGCCTGATCTACCGCGGCAAGCGCTTGGTCAACTGGGACCCGAAGCTGCTGACGGCCGTATCCGACCTGGAAGTGGTGTCCGAGGAAACCGACGGCCACATGTGGCACATCCTCTACCCCTTCGTCGACGGCCCCCAGACCATCACCGACAAGGACGGCCAGACCGTCACGCTGCGCGGCCTGACCATCGCCACCACGCGCCCCGAGACCATGCTGGCCGACGGCGCCCTCTGCGTGCACCCTGAAGATCCGCGCTACAAGCACCTGGTCGGCAAGCTGGTCGAACTGCCGCTGTGCGACCGCAACATTCCCATCATCGCCGACGACTTCGTCGATCCTGAATTCGGCACGGGCTGCGTCAAGATCACCGGCGCCCACGACTTCAACGACTACGCCTGCGCGATGCGCCACGATCTGCCCATGATCGTGATCTTCACGCTGGATGCGCACATCAACGAAAACGGCCCCAAGCAGTTCCAGGGCATGGAGCGCTACGAGGCCCGCAAGGCCGTGGTGGCGCAGCTGGAGACCGAGGGCTATCTGGTCAAGGTCGAAGCGCACAAGATGATGCAGCCCAAGGGCGACCGCACCGGCGTCGTGCTGGAGCCGATGCTGACCGACCAGTGGTTCGTGGCAATGAGCAAGCCCGCACCCGAAGGCACGCTGAATCCGGGCAAGAGCATCACGGAAGTCGCGCTGGAAGTCGTGGCCGACGGCCGTATCCAGTTCTACCCGGACAACTGGACCACCATCTACAACCAGTGGCTGAACAACATCCAGGATTGGTGCATTTCGCGCCAGCTCTGGTGGGGCCACCAGATCCCGGCCTGGTACTCGGAAGACGGCCAGGTTTTCGTGGCGCACGACGAAGCCGACGCCACGGCCCAGGCCCGCGCGGCCGGCGTGACGGGCGAACTGAAGCGCGACCCGGACGTGCTGGACACCTGGTTCTCGTCGGGCCTGGTGCCCTTCACGACGCTGGGCTGGCCGGAAAACACCCCGGACCTGCAGCGCTATCTGCCGTCCAGCGTGCTGGTCACGGGCTTTGACATCATCTTCTTCTGGGTCGCCCGCATGGTCATGCTGACCACGCACCTGACCGGCCAGATCCCGTTCAAGCACGTGTACGTGCACGGCCTGATCCGCGACGCCGACGGCCAGAAGATGAGCAAGTCCAAGGGCAACACCCTGGACCCGGTGGATTTGATCGACGGCATCGACCTGGACGGCCTGGTGACCAAGCGCACCTATGGCCTGATGAATCCGAAGCAGGCCGGCGCCATCGAAAAAGCCACGCGCCGCCAGTACCCGGACGGCATCCCCGCCTTCGGCACGGATGCGCTGCGCTTCACAATGGCCGCCTACGCCACGCTGGGCCGCAACATCAACTTCGACCTGAAGCGCTGCGAGGGCTACCGCAACTTCTGCAACAAGCTGTGGAACGCCACGCGCTTCGTGCTGATGAACACCGAAGGCCACGACCTGACCGGCCCGGAAACTGGCGAAACGTCCTTCGTGGACCGCTGGATCGTCAGCCAGCTGCAGGCACTGGAAGCCGACGTCGCTCGCGGCTTTGCCGACTACCGCTTCGACAACATCGCCAATTCGCTCTACCGCTACGTATGGGACGAGTACTGCGACTGGTACCTGGAACTGGCCAAGGTCCAGATCCAGACCGGCACGCCGGCCCAACAGCTAGGCACGCGCCGCACGCTGATCCGCGTACTCGAAGGCGTGCTGCGCCTGGCGCACCCGATCATTCCGTTCATTACGGAAGAGCTGTGGCAGAAGGTGTCCGTGGCGGCCGGCAAGCGCAAGGAAGGCGTCGCGGACAGTGTCAGCGTCCAGCCCTACCCGCAAGCCAACCCGGCCGCGGTCGACACCGCCGCCGAAGCCGACGTGGCCGAACTGAAGGCCCAAGTCGAAGCCGTGCGCGCGTTGCGCGGCGAAATGAACCTGTCGCCGGCTCAGAAGGTGCCGCTGTGCGCCCAGGGCGACGCCCCCACCCTCAGCCGCAACGCGCCCTACCTGGCCGCGCTGGCCAAGCTCAGCCAGGTCGATGTGCTCGACGCCCTGCCCGATGCCGGCGCGCCGGTACAGGTCGTGGGCAACAGCCGCCTGATGCTGCACGTCGAAATCGACGTGGCGGCGGAACGCGTGCGCCTGGACAAGGAAATCGCGCGCCTGGAAGGCGAGATCGCCAAGGCCAACGGCAAGCTGTCGAACGCCAGCTTCGTCGAGCGCGCGCCGGCCGCCGTGGTCGAACAGGAAAAGGCGCGCATGGCGCAGTTCGGCGAAACCCTGCAAAAGGTGCGTGAACAGCGCGCCAAGCTGGGCAACTGAGCCATCCAGCCAGGCTGAAAGCAAAAAAACCCCGGACTTGGTTCCGGGGTTTTTCTTTGTCCGCCTCGACGGCGCTGGCCCCGCCTGCGGACACATCAAACGGATGCGGAAGGAATGCCGAGCCGAGGCTTCAGGAGGCCTTGGGCGGCTTGGGCCGGGACGGCCTGCGCCGCTTGACCGGCTCGGGCAAGGGCGTGCCGGCCAGTTCGGCCAGGAAGCGCTCGTCGGCCTGGGTCAACGCCCCTCTGGCGCGGGCCGCCTCGATCAGCTCGGGCCGCCGCGCAGTGGTGAGCTCCAGCGAACGCTCGCGCCGCCAGCGGGCGATGTTCGCGTGGTGCCCGCTAAGCAGGGGCGCCGGCACGGGCTCGCCTTCGTAGACTTCGGGACGCGTGTAATGCGGGCTGTCCAGCAGGCCGGACAGGGCATCGTTGAACGAGTCCTGCAAGGCCGACTCGCCATCATTGAGCACGCCGGGCAACAGCCGGACGGCGGCGTCGATCACGGCCAACGCGGCGATTTCACCGCCCGACAACACAAAGTCGCCCAGCGAGATTTCCTGCGTGACGCAGCGCGCGATAAAGCGCTGGTCCACGCCTTCGTAGCGGCCGCAAATGAGGATGATTCCCTCGCTTGCAGCCAAGGATTCGGCGCCCGCCTGATCGTAGCGCCGGCCGACCGGAGCCAGCAGCGCGACAGGGGCGCGGCCCAGGCCAAGCGCGGCGCGCGCTTGCTGGGCGGCATTGACGGCGGCTTCCAGAGGCCCCGCCATCATCACCATGCCGGGACCGCCGCCATAGGGGCGGTCGTCGACCGTGCGATGCACGTCCTGCGTGAAATCACGAGGATTCCATGCATGCAGGGACCACCGGCCCTGGGCATGCGCCCGGCCGGTGACACCCAGGTCCCGCACCACCCCGAACATTTCGGGAAAGAGCGTAACGACGTCGATTCGCATCAAAGATCCGTCGGCCAGTCGCTGTCTATGCGGCGAGCGGCCAGATCGACGGCGTGTATGTGCGCGCGCACGAACGGAACAAGCATTTCGGCGGGCCGGCCCTTGGCGTTCAGGACGGGCTCGGGACCTTCAGCCCCAACCCGTTGGCGCAAGACCCTCAAGACGGCATGAGCGCCGTTATCGAGGACCTCGTCGACCACGCCCAGCAGCGCAGGCTCACCGTTGGCGCTGGAGTACAACGCGCAACCGATGAGATCGACCCAGTAGTATTCGTCTTCCTCGGGCGCGGGGAACGATCCCCGCGGCGCCTGCACGGAACAACCGCGCAGGGCTTCGGCCTGATCGCGGTCTGCAATGCCCGCCAGCTGGGCCACCACGGTGGCGCCTTGCGAACGGGCTTGCACGACCTTGTACGAAACAGGCGCAGACGCGACAACGCCCCGCGCCAATTCAGGCACAGGGCGAGTCAACCACCATTGAGACGCTGAGAGCAGCACTTCGGCATTGGCCGAATGTGGCTGCACCTTAACCCAGCCTTTCACACCGTAGGCTGCACTGATGCGGCCCAGCTCGATCAAATCCGTCGGCGCCGCGTTGGAGGTTGCGGCATCAGACATGTATCGTGCTCTTGGTAGCTATGAAGCAGCTATGAATGGTAGCTCTTGAGCGCAGTAAAGCTCAGGGCCAGGCTACGACGCGGGCAATTAAGCCGCGGCGGAAACCTTGGCCGAGTAGTCTTTGACCAGACGCTCGACAGCGGGCGACAGTTGGGCGCCGTTGCTGGTCCAGTGTTGCACGCGATCCAGCGCAATGCGCAGGCTTTCCGTGCCCTCGGTAGCTACGGGGTTGTAGAAACCCACGCGCTCGATGAAACGGCCGTCGCGACGGTTACGCGAATCGGTGGCCACCAGGTTGTAAAACGGACGCTTCTTGGACCCACCGCGGGCCAGGCGAATCACCACCATAGGTAATCCCTTGAATTAGTTGTGAAAAACGGGAAATTCTAGCACTTAAACGAGCCTGCTGGCAAATCGGAGTGCTGAATCATGCGTAGCGGCGTGATTTGTATCCTAAAACACCACATCCGGGTATTCTACAAATCCGGGCCGGGGCCCGCCGCACCCCAAAGTGTAGCCGCCCAGCCGTTCTTGTGCCCGTCTTAGTGCGTCAGAACTCAGTGCGTGTGAAGAAAAAACCCGATTGAGGAGATCGGTTTTATGTCGACCTACGCAAGACCCCGCGCTTCGATCCTCCCGACCGCCTTCCCACGGCGCCGTCACCCAGCCCGTTTCAAGCCATCTCCCTGACGGCGGCCACACCGCTCGTTGCAGCCCCCTTTTTCCTGCGTATTTCCCCCAACTTCCTCTAACCGGAGGGTGTACCACCATGAAGAACCAGAAATCAGTCTTCGCCCCTGTTGCGCGCCTGGCCCTGGCAGGCTTGCTGGCGGGCACACTGGCCATGCCACTTGCGGCATCGGCCCGCGTCGTCGGCGCCGCGCTGACGACCGCCACCGGCAAGGTCACCGCTGTGGATCCGGCCACCCGGACCATCACGTTGCAGGGTGAAAACGGCAATACGGTGAACGTCCAGGCCGGCCCCGATATCCGCAACTTCCAGCAGATCAAGCCCGGCGACACGCTGACGCTGGACTATTACGAGTCGGTGGCGATCGATGTGCGCCCGGCCGGATCCGGCGCTCCCGAAGTCAAGACCGAATCCACCGCCACCCGCAGCGCCAAGGGCGCCATGCCTGCCGGTGCTGCCGGGCGCCAGACCACGATCACCGCCGAGATCTGGCACATCAACAAGAGCGCCAACCTGGTTACCTTGAAGGGTCCGCAAGGCGGCATGCGCACCATCCAGGTACAGGATCCGGCGCTGCAGGCCCGGCTCCAGCAACTGAAGGAAGGCGATCTGGTGGATTTCACCATCACCCAGGCAGTCGCAGCCGCCATCCACAAATAAGCGACGGCCCGGCAATGCAAAAGGCCCGCCATAGGCGGGCCTTTTGCATTTCGGCGCGGCCGGTGGACCGGTCAGCGCCGCCGCAGGAAATGCACCCCGCGGCCGTCGACTTCTTGTTGCGCGACCAGCACGTTGCCGGTCTGGCGGGAGAAAGCCTGGAAGTCGCGGATCGCGTTGCGATCCGTGGTGATGACGCGTAGCACCTCGCCGCTGGCCATCTGCGCCAATGCCTTCTTGGCGCGCAGGATAGGCAAGGGGCAGGTCAGGCCGCTGGCATCGACCTCCTGCTCGAAGGACGGCGCCTGGGCGCCACCCTCAAGGCTGGTATCCGCGCCACTCATCACAGACGCTCGTCCACCCACTTCTGCACGCTGGCAATCGCCGCAGGCAAGGCTGCCAGGTCGGTGCCGCCCCCCATGGCCATGTCGGGACGGCCGCCGCCCTTGCCGCCCACCTGGGCAGCGACGAAACCGACCAGGTCGCCGGCCTTGACGCGGCCGGTCAGGTCGGCGGTGACGCCGCCCACCACGCTGATCTTGCCGTCGGCCGAACCCGTGGCCAGCAGCACGACTGCAGGCTTCAGGCGGTCCTTCAGGTTGTCGACCATGCCGCGCAAGGCCTTGGGATCCACGTCGCCAATGCTGGCGGCCAGGACCTTGATGCCCTTGACCTCGACCGCGGCGCTGGTCGCCAGGTCATTGCCGGCGCTGGCGGCAAGCTTGTTGCGTGACTGCTCCAGATCCTTCTCGAGGATCTTGACCTGCTCCTGCACCTGCGCGATACGCGCCGGCAGGTCCGCCGGCGTGGTGCGCAGCATGCCCGCGACCTGGGTCAGCAAGGCGTTCTGGTTCTGCACCCAGGCCAGCGCGTTGTCGCCGGTAATGGCTTCGACGCGGCGCACGCCCGCGGCCACGCCGCCTTCGGACACGATCTTGAACAGACCGATGTCACCCGTGCGGCTGACGTGCGTGCCGCCGCAGAGTTCGCGCGAGAAGCCGATGTCGAGCACGCGGACCGTATCGCCGTATTTTTCGCCGAACAGCGCCATGGCGCCGCCCTTGACCGCATCGTCATAGCCCATGACCTGCGCCACCGTGGGCTGGTTGGCCAGGATCTCTGCATTGACGATGGCCTCGACGCGAGCGATCTGCTCGGCCGTCAGCGGCGCATCCTGGGCGAAGTCGAAGCGGGTCTTGTCGGGATCCACCAGCGAGCCGCGCTGCTGCACGTGCGCGCCCAGCACCTGGCGCAGGGCCTTGTGCATGAGGTGGGTGGCGGAGTGGTTGCGCACCGTGCGGGCGCGGCGGACCGCGTCCACGCGCGCCAACAGCGTATCGCCGACGGACAGCGTGCCGGATTCCAGCTCGCCGTGGTGGCCGAAAACGCCGGCCTGGATCTTCAGGGTGTCGGCCACGGCGAAACGCACGCCATCGGCTTCCAGCAGGCCGGTATCGCCGACCTGGCCGCCCGACTCCGCGTAAAACGGGGTAGCGTCCAGCACGACGACCGCGCTCTGGCCAGCCTTGACCTGCTGGACCTGCGTGCCATCGACGTACAGAGCCGTGACCTTGACGCCATCCAGCTCCAGCTTTTCGTAACCTTCAAAGCGCGTGTCGGCGCCTTCGTAGCTCAGGCCTTCCGCCATCTTGAACTTGCCGGCGGCACGCGCCTGGTCGCGCTGGCGCTCCATGGCGACTTCGAAGCCGGCCATGTCCACGTCCACTTCGCGTTCGCGGCAGATGTCGGCCGTGAGGTCCACGGGGAAGCCGTATGTGTCGTACAGAGTGAACAGGGTCGTGCCGTCCAGCTGGCCGCCCTTGGGCACATTGGCCAAGGCGGAGTCCAGGATGCGCATGCCGTGTTCCAGCGTTTCGCCGAAGCGCTCTTCTTCCTGCTTGAGCACCTGGGCGACGCGCTCGGCCGTGGCCGCCAGTTCCGGATAGGCTTCGCCCATTTCGGCGACCAGGTCCGGCACCAGGCGGTGGAAGAACGGCTTGGTCTGGCCCAGCTTGTAGCCATGACGCAAGGCGCGGCGCACGATGCGGCGCAGCACATAGCCACGGCCTTCGTTGCTGGGAATCACGCCGTCCACAATCAGGAACGAGCAGGCGCGGATGTGGTCGGCGATGACCTTGAGCGAGTTGTCTTCCAGGTTCTTGATGCCGGTCTCGCGCGCGGCGGCGGCGATCAGGTGCTGGAACAGATCGATTTCGTAGTTGGAATGCACGCCCTGCAGCACGGCGGCGATGCGTTCCAGGCCCATGCCGGTATCGACACAGGGACGCGGCAGGCGCGGCATGTTGCCGGCGGCGTCGCGCTCGAACTGCATGAACACCAGGTTCCAGATCTCGATGTAGCGGTCGCCGTCTTCTTCCGGCGATCCCGGGGGGCCGCCCCAGATTTCGGGACCGTGGTCATAGAAGATTTCCGAGCACGGGCCGCAAGGACCGGTGTCTGCCATCTGCCAGAAGTTGTCCGAGGCGTAGCGCGCGCCCTTGTTGTCGCCGATGCGGATGATGCGCTCGGCCGGCACCCCGACTTCCTTGGCCCAGATGTCGTAGGCCTCGTCGTCTTCCTGGTACACCGTGACCCAGAGCTTCTCGGCGGGCAGCTTATAGACCTGCGTCAGCAGTTCCCAGGCGTACTGGATGGCGTCGCGCTTGAAATAGTCGCCGAAGCTGAAGTTGCCCAGCATTTCGAAGAACGTGTGGTGACGGGCGGTGTAGCCCACGTTCTCCAGGTCGTTGTGCTTGCCGCCGGCGCGCACGCTGCGCTGCGACGAAGTGGCACGCGTATAGGACCGCGATTCCTTGCCCGTGAAGACGTCCTTGAACTGGACCATGCCCGAATTGGTGAAGAGCAGGGTCGGGTCGTTGCCGGGGACGAGCGACGACGAAGGAACAATGGTGTGTCCCTTGGACTTGAAGAATTGCAGAAACTGCTGGCGAATCTCGGAGGATTTCATCGTGGATGAAGCAGAATTTAGGCGAATTTTTGATTATAGAGGGTTGGCGCCCCCCCCGGGGAAGGAGACCCCGCCGCGGCTTCAGCGGACGCAGACGTAGCCGGTTGTCCAGCCTTCCGTCTCGGTCCATTTACCGCCTGCCGAGACGATCACGGCCGCGTATCCGGCGGGGCACGAGCAAGCGCCAGTACGGGGATTCGCCGTGGATATTCCGCTGTAATGGTAACAACCCAGGGGAGAGTTCAGGCTATATGCCCCGCCGAAGCCGCCGCTTGCCGGCCCCCAGACCTGGGACTGGCATGTCAACAGTTCTCCCTGCTCCGAAGTAGCCATGGCGCCGTTGGCCAGGCCGCAGGGCTGCCCCGCGCCTGCGCGGGCGCCCACGCTGAGATATGAACCGACCTGCGCCGAAGACGCGACTGTCAGCTCGCCCTGCAGTTGCGGATCCCGCGTGTCCCGGATCTTGACGTAGCGGTCCATGTCCGGCGCCGCGGCGCCGGCTCCGGCCCACAAGGCGAGCGTACCCGGCGCATAGGCTGTCCCGCCCGGCGCAAGGGGATTGGTGAAACTGAACGCCGCGCCGCGCGCCAGGCTTGGCGCCGTCGGCCATACCGCTCCGCCATAGCCGCCAGCGGCATCGATGACGGCTGCGATCCCGGTCAGGTCTACAGATTGCGTCCCTTTTTTCATCAGCGGCGTGGAGCTATACACCAGCCCGTCCATGCGACAGCGTTCGCCCGGACATGCAGGCGAGCGGACGATCCGGATCTGCGCGGAGAAGCCCATGGCGGAACGATCGGGAAAATCGGCGGGCAGCAGCCCCAGGCCACGCAACTCGCCCACGGCGGGCGCAAGAGGGTCCGCGAACAGCAGAACGCCGTCCTCGCCGCGCGGCGCCTCCCCCGTGGCGAGGATGGCGGAATGGCGCGCCAGCACCTCAACCACCGCCAGGCGGATCTGGGTCAGCCACACCCCCGTCGAACGCGCCGCGGCGTCTTCGATCCGCTGCACCATCTGGCCGGATGCCCAGATCGCGGTCATGGCGCTCAAGGCCAGCGCCACCGTCAGGCCCGGCAAGGTGTACCCGTGCTGCCCTGGTCGAGCAAGAAATGTTCGCAGCGATGCCATCATGAAACGCCCCGGCCGGTTCATTTTGCGACGAACACGAAGGTATTGACGTCGCCCGAGTTGCATTGGGCCTGGGCCTGGGCCGCCCGATAAGGCACGCTGGGCGTCGCGAACGCATCCTTCACGACCCTGAGGCCGCCTCCCCCTCCCCCGATCGAAATGGTTTCGGACATCCGTTGCAGCACCGAAGCCAGCGCCGGGCAGGCGGCATGGCTGACGTTGGTCAGCGTGATGGAAAACGCCGAGCCCTGCCCCGCGCTGCCGAACGACGTCGCGGCCACCTGCACCACGCCATTGCCGCCCACGCCGCTGCCGCCCAACCCATGGGCGACGCTGGCCGCGTTTCCTGAACCCTGGATGGCCAGGACGCTGGACTCGCGCAAGGCGTTGGCCATGGCGCCTGTGTCCAGGCCGGCATAGGGCGTAACCCCGCCGCCCTGCGCATTGGTCTTCATGCTGGCGATGAAGCGCTGCAATTCCTCGCCCACCTTGGGCACTTTGTTTTCGATCACGTAAGCGCCTATCGCCGGTATGCCGACGATCGCGATCAGCAAGACGATGGCGGTGACGATGGACACTTCCATCAACGAAAAACCCCGCTGCCAGGCTGCGCGGGATGGGTATGCGTGGACATGGAGCATGATTGCTTTCCTCGTGAAATGAAGCGTGCGCGCGGAGTTGCGCCGCACGCACGGCGCCACCCTATTGGCTGGCATAGAAATTGGTCAGGCCCTGGCGCAATTCGTCGATCGCGCCGTAATGCCACAGCGTTATGCCCAGCACGGCCGCCACGGACGCAAGCAACAGGGACCAGCGCAATGCGGACGCCTGACGCCGCACCCGCGCCAGCAGGCTCAGCTCGATGCGCTGGCGCACCTGCGCAAGTCCCGCCTCCATGCCCAGGGCGTCCATCATGTCGGCCATGTACCACCAGGTATCCTGGTCGAGCAGGCCGGTGCCGAAGATATCGGGCCCTGTCTGGCCAGCGTCGATCCGGCCCAGCATGTCCAGCAGATGCCCGTGCAGCCATGGAGCGGCATGCCGCGCCTGCACGGCCAGGGCGCGCCGCAAGCGGGTATCGGCCGCGCCGTGCTGCCTGACCAGCACAGCCAGCAGGGCAAGAAATCGGATGGCCTGGAAATCCCGGTGGAGCCGCCACAGCAGCCAGCGGTCGAGCCGCGCCCGCAGCGCACCGGTGTACTGCGGCAGCGACCACAGGCTCAGCCAGGCCAGCCCCAGCAACAGCACCAGCCATAAGACAAGCCACTGCCGCAGCCCCTGCGCCAGCGCAAACAGGGCGCGGGTCAACCGGCCATAGTCTTCCGCGGGTACCGCCTGGAACACCTGCTGCAAACGCGGCACGCTGAAATAGGGAATCGCGCACAGCAAGGCAAAGGCCACGGCGGCGGCGGCCACGCCCGCGGCGGCCGCCGAAACCAGCGCCAGCCACGCGTCCCCGGCCAGGCGCACGGCGCGCGCCAGGTCGCGCAGCGCCGCCGGCAAATCGCCGCCCTCTTCCTGCACGCAGACCAACAGCAGGCATTCGCTGGATGGCAAGGTGTCCGACCAGGCCGCGCCCAGATCGCCGCCGGCCTCCAGATAGGCATCCGCCCAGTGCCTGGACAAGCGGCCGCGAACGGTATCGGGTCCGTAGCGCCGCGCGTCGTCCTCAAAGACGTCGCGCAGGTTCTTGCGCCCTTGGGTCCCTTCGACCAAATCCGCCAGATATTCGTAATAGTCAGCGCGCCCCCGGCGAAAGCGCCAAGCATCCAGGCGCAGCAGCGCACGGCCGCCGGATCCGCGCCAGGACGACTCCCACAAAGCCGGCTCAGCCATGAGTGCCCTCGCCTAGCCCGGCGCCCCGCCCTGGCAACGCCGCCGGCAGATCGAAGCGGCGCAGCAAGGAGCGCGGATCGATCTCTCCGCGGCTGACCTTGTACAGCGCGCAATCCAGCGCCTGCGCGCCGCGCGCGGCCTCGCTGCGCCAGCCCCCCGGACCAGCCGCCTGGGACTGCTGCTTCAGCATGACGTTGTCACGCGCGCGCACCCGCTCCAGGAAGCCGTCCGCGCTTTCAGGCTCCACCATCTCGGCCGCGACACTGCGGCCCGCCGTTCCATTCAGTTCCGGCAGTTGCGGCCGCCGGCAAGCGGGGCACCCAGCCGCATTCCTGACCTTGAGCGTGGCAGTTTCCAGCAGGTACTCCTGCTCCATCCGCCGCAACCAGGCTTGCCAATCGACCTCCGTCTGGGCCTTTGCTCGTCCGGACCACAGACTGTCGGCAGGCAAGGCGCAATGCGGGCACAGGCGCGGCAACAGGGTCTGGTAGACGAGCAGCTTGAGGACGCCGGGCGTCGCCAGGAAATCGCGCGACACGCCGATCGCGTCGGACGCCAGGCGTTCGGGAATCAACACGGCGCTGGCGGCGTGGGTCGTGGTGTACAGGCTGACGCCCGAGCCGGCCAGGTCCATGAACGCGCGTCCGGTATCGACGTCCCGGATTTCGCCGATGAGCAGATCGTTCATCGCGGAGCGCTTGATGGTCTTGAGCTTGGCGTCGAACGCCGGCCAGGCCGACTCGGCCAGCGCACCGCCCAGCGTGTTCTGCAAGGCATTGTCGATGACGTATTCGACCGGGTCCTCCAGCGTGATGATCTTGCGGCTGGGCGCGATGCCGCGCATCAGCGTCGCGATGGTGGTCGACTTGCCGGAACCGACCACCCCCGCCAGCACGATGGCGCCGCCCTCGCGTTCACGCGCCCGCATCAGCGTTTCAACCTGCGCGGGCAGATAGCCCAGCGCGATCAGGTCGGCATCGGCGCTTGCGTCCAGCCGCAAGATGCGCAGGCAGACGGAAGGCCCGGCGTCGGTCGCCAAGGACGCCCAGCGCAGCACGATGGGCGCGCCGTCTACGTCTAGCGCGATGCGCCCCTGCTGTTCCAGCGCCGGGTCGAACACCGCGCCGTTGCCGCCCCTGACATCCATCCAGGCCACCGCCAGGACTTCCAGCAATGTTGCGTTGGACAGACCGGTGAAGCGTCCGGCGCCAACATATTCGCCGCCTATGGTGTAGCGGATGTCGCAGGCTGCGCGCCGCCGGTTGACGTTGATGTGCACGTCGCTCGCCCCCTGCGCCACGCCCCAGCGCACGATGTCCAGGAACAACGCGGCCAGGGCCGAGGCGCGCTCTTCCTGGCGCTCGCGGCCGCGCCGCTCCAGCCGGGGCGCGACCCATTGGCCTCGCGCGATCATCAGCAGCAAGGGCGCCGGCAACTGATAGCGCGGCACCTGCGCCAAGCGGTATCCCTGCGCCTTCACCATGCGTTCGACCTCGTCGATCTGGTCCCCCAGCGTGTAGTCCTGCACCGCGAACACGGCGACCTCGCCGCTTTCGAGCAGCACGGGACACAGCCTGCCCGCCAGCGCGGCGAGGTCGAAGTCGCGCCCCAAGGCCCGGGCGACGGCGGGTTGCAGGTGGGCGACGTCTTCGGGCGTGCGCAGTTCGGGCGCGCGCCACGCCGCCGGGACGGGCAACAAGACAGGCTTGGTCATGGCTGCGCCTTCCCTGCGTCGAGGCAGGCCGTGCGCTCGACGTCGTCCCGGCGCAGGCGCACGCAAGCGTCGTCGATGGCCAGCAGCTGATAGGAGTGCGCCGCCACGGTCCCCGCCACGGGTTCGCCGCGCCCAGCCCGGTAGCGCAGCACCGCGCCATTGACGGCGAGGTCGACGCTCAGGCGCCGGGTCGAGCCGAATATGGCCACTACGCGGATATCGTCCGAAGCCCGCGCGGAAGGCTGCTTGGCAACTCCGGCCTCGGTTGCCGGCTGGCACAGGCCCGGAACGCGGCAGTCCGCCAGGGCGGCTGCGGCATCCGCGCGCAGCAAGGTGCGGACGGTTTCGGCCTCAGGCCATGCCCGGGGCTCCGCGGTGGGTGGCGGGGCAAGCGGCGGCTCCACGGAGGACTGCGCGGCAAGCTGGCTGCGGGCCGCCGGAATCAGCGCCGCGCATAAGGCCAGGCCCAGGACGAGCCTGCCCGAGGATTCCCGGCGTACGGCGCCGGGCCTATTCGTGCTCATAGAGTTCTCCCTGTAATTCGGCGACCAGCGTGCTTGCCGCGAGGCTGGGCCGCGGTTGCGGTTGGATGTCCAGCGACAGGCGGGCCCATCTGGCCGCATGGATCGCGCCGGGCAATAGCGCGAACGAACGCAGCGGTCCGCGCAGGATGATGGACCGGCGGCGTATGGCCGGGCGCGCGGGATACGCGACCGCGGCCTGATTGGCCACGGGCGGGACCGGCGCGGAAGGCAACGGAGGGGGAGGCAACGTCAGCGGCACGGCCGCCGCGAGCGAGATGGAAGCGAACGCGGGACGCATGCGCTGCAAAGCCGCGACCTGCACGGTATCGACCTGCAAGGCAGCGGGCAGCGACACATCGGCCAACCGCTCCTGCCTGGACTCCACGCGCCAGGACAAGGTGGCTTCCTCAAGAGGCTGGAACGACAGCTGCCAACCTGGCGGCAGCAACGCATGCAACACGTCGTTGGCCGCAAGAGGGTGCGCCCTGACGTAGGACGCGGAGCAAGTCCAAGCCTGATCCCCGGCCAGGCAGCGTGCACGGCCGAGCGCCCATCCACGCACCTGTATGGGCAGCATGCCCAGGCTTGCGAGCAGGCGCGTCAACTCGGACGGCGCATGCGTCGCGGTGTTTCGCAGCAAGACCAGATAGGGATCCTGCTGTTGCGGCAGGTCCGCGTCGCCGGCCTGCGCCGGCGCTTGGCGTCCTGACAGCGATGTCACCACGGTGTTCCACAGCGTTGGCGCAACCGCGGCCAACCCCAAGCAGACCAGGAACAGCCGGAATGCCAGCGGCAGCTCGCCCCAACGCGTAGGCAGCGCGACCAGCCGGGCTGCGGATTCCGCGCCCTGCAACAGGGCGGCCCAGGCTTCGTCGGCATCTTGCGCAGGCAATGCCGGCCATTGCGCGCGCAAATGCGCCTGTTCTCGCAGGGCGTCATCCAGCGACGCGAACACGCGGTCCGTTTGCGACAGCACGGTACCGCGCTGCGCGGCCACCAGCCAGTGACCGCCATCCGGCAGCCGGATCAGGCTGTGGCCGCCTTCCGGATACAGCAAGGCGTACAACTGGGCGGCAGCCAGGAAGTGCGTCTGCCTGCGGCCCGCGCGCGGCGCGCGGCGCCACGAGGAGCGCAAGCGGCCAAAGCCGGCCACCGCCGCCGGCGCCCCGCCGACGACATAGTGGCTGGCCCGCAATCGGCGTCCGCGCGAGCGCGCCAAGGCCGGCACGTTGGAGCCGATCAGCGCGAACCAGCGCAAGCCGAATGCCAGCGTGCGCCCGGCGCCGGGCAGTTCGAGCAGCAAGGCCTGCGGCAGCCGTTCCATGCCTAGTACCCTTCCTCGACCTGCGCCGTCACCAGCATCAGGGTCGTCGTGCGCTCCGACGCGACACTGTCCTGGCCGCCCGTGAGCAGCGGCAATCCGGGCGCGAGCCGCTGGCGGTCATGCTGGTCCTGGATGCGGTCGAAACCGGAAACGATGATGGGCTGGCCGGGACGCAGTTCTAACTGCTGCACCGTGCCGTTGCCGTCGATGGTGACTTGCTGGACCTGGACCTGATTGCCGCGTTCCCCGAACGTGATGGTCTTCAAAGGTTGCGCCACAGCGTTGTCATAGGCGAGAGACAACAGGATCTGGCCGTCCTCCTGGATATCCGGCAGCAGCGTCAGGAACGAGCCGACGGTTTCTTCCTTCTGGCTGATGGATACCGCGGGCAGCGAGCCGTTGGCGCCTCCCGCCGTGACGCCGGGGACCGCGGTGCTCTGCACCCGGTCGATGTAGGTGAATGTGGTTCTGACCGCGTGGGTGACGGGGCGGCGGTTCAAGGTCAGGACTGGGACCTTGTTGTGCCGCACGACGGCCCCCATGGTGCTGAGCGCGGAGACGATGGCTTGCGTGCCCTGGAATGGCCCCCGTCCCATGGCAGTTTCCAGGCTGCTGCCGCCTGCCGCGGCGCCAGGCAGCGCCAGCCGGGCCGTCGCTCCGGCGGCGGCGTAGACGATGTTCCAGTCTATGCCGCCGGACGAGGCGTCGTGCGCGACGACCGTGATTTCCTCGACCACCAGCCGGACCCGGCGGGTCAGCGCCCTGTTTTCGCGTTCGAGATAGCGGGCAACGCGCTCCAGCGCCTCGGGCGTATCCGTGATGACGATCGAGGTGGCGCCCTCCACTGCGTCGGCCACCACGCCGGAACGGGTCAGGAACGGCGCGATATTGGCGCGCAGGATCGCCAGCGCGTCGTGCTGCCCCGCCGACAGCGACGTGCTGGACGTGCTTTCAAAACCCTCGCCCTCTGCGTTGCCCTGGCGTCCGAGGCGAACATCCACCTTGCTGGCAAGCGATAGCGCCCGCAAATCGAACACACGGGTTTCGGTGCGGTAGAACTCGAGCGCATTGTGCTCATAGCGCCAATGCACCGAAAAGCGGGCCGCAAGCGCGTCCAGCAGATCCGCCAGAGGCTGGCCGTCGGCGCGGATCTCCAGGCTGGCCGGCGCCGGCACGGACAAGGCGCCGTTGGCCGCCAGCCGGGGCAGAAACAGTTCCAGCGGCAGCAAGGCGTCGGGCTGTACCCGCACCGCGATGCCGGTCGCGGCCGTCAGGCGCTGCGCCACGGCGGGCAGGTCGGCGTCGTCCGCCAGCATCAAGGTGGTTCGCAGGTTCTCGCGCAAGGCCGGCGGCAGCAGGACTTCGCGCGCCAGGGGCTGGGGCTTGCCGGCGAGCCATGGCGCGGCGACCTCCTGCGCCGCCACGCGCGCGGCGCGGTCTGACAAGCCATCGGCGAACGCCTGGTGGCTGGCTGCAACCTTCGCATGGCGTTCGCCCGCGGCGCGGCGCTGGTCAGTGACCTGCTGCGATACGGCGCAACCGCCCAGCACCCCGGAGACCGCGACGCAGATGAACAGATGGCGCGTCATGCCGCGGTCCCTCCCGATGGCGCCGCGCGCATGCAGGATTGCGCCAGCGGCACGACGCGCAGCACCCGGTTGCCGTAGAAGCATGGTTGCAAGGGCTTTTCGGCGAGCTCGGTGGCGCCCAGCAATCCGCGCACGGCCGCCTTGAAATCCCCGCCGAACTCGGCCGTTGCCGACAGGGGGATGTCCACGTCCACGGCCCAATGTTGCGGCTGGAAGGTCCAGCCCGCCAGGCCCGCCCAGCGCGCCAGGACCGCGCGCAGCGTGGCATCCGGGGGAGCAGCCCGATAGACGGGCTGCGATGCGGGCTGCGGCGGCGCAGCCGTGGACGCTGCCATGCTGGCAGACGCGCCGCCGCCCCTGGACGACGTCGCAACCTCGGCGGAATCCGCCGTCTGCCGCAGGACCGTGCCTGACGCCGCGCCAGATCTGGAAGCGGCGAGAATGGCCGGCTCGGACTGGGAACCGGCGTCGATTGCCGCGCCGGACAGGGATCCCGCACCGATTGCCCGCGCGGGCTTGGAGCGCGCGTCGAGCGCCTGCGCGCCGTCCGCCTCCGCCACTGCCTGCAAGCGCTGCGCCCTTGCCGTCAGCCGCCCGCCGCGGAACAGCAGCCCGTTCCATCCGCCAGCCAGCACGACATAGGGGTCCCGCCTGACATATGGCAAGGCGCGTTCGCCATCGCTGCCCACGCCGAAAATCGCGGGCAGCATCTGGCCTGGCGCGAACTGCAACCAGGTCTCCTTGCCGTCGTCGAACACCTGCATGGGCGCCACTGCGGGATCGCCCGACAATTGCCAGTCGAAGCGGAAGCTTGGCGAAGCCTGCCGCGAGGCCGACCACGCAGACTGGGCCGAGCCTTTGCCAGGCCCGGAGCAGGCCCCCAGGCAGGACAGCCCTGCCGCCAGGAAGAAGAATCGAACCATGCCTCACCGCAAGCAAAAGGCGCACCGGAAGCGATACGCGTGAGAGGCATGGTGGCTGAGCGGCCAGCGCGTCGCCAGACTGGCATGTACGCAGGGATGGTTTGATCCTGCCGCGACGGGACAAAAAAAAACCCGGTCCGCGGACCGGGTTTTGCAGGCTGGAGCGCGTCTGCGCCCTGGCCTATCAGCGTTGTGCGGCGATGCTGCGCGCCTGCGAGGCAGCGTTGTTCAGCGCTGCGACCGGCGGCACCTTGCCTTCGAAGGCATCGTTGAGCTGCTGGTTCAGCACCGGCTCGATGCGGTCGTAGTTGGCCATGCGGAAACCGCGGCTGTTCGCGTTGGGCTGGGCGCGCATGGAGGTGATCAGCGCCTGGATGCCCGGGATGCGGTTATAGAACGACACGTCCGAGGCGCGGAACGCCGCTTCCGTCAACGGCAGGTAACCGGTGCGCTGGTGCCATTCCGCCGCGATGACCGGCTTGGACAGCCAGGCCAGGAACTGCGCGGTAGCCTTATCCTCGGCCTGGGGATGGCCGCCCAGCGCCCACAGCGCCGAGCCGCTCACGAACGGCTTGCCGCCATCGTTGGTGACCTGGTCGTAGTAAGGCAGCGGCGCCACGCCGAAGGACAAGGACTTGGTGTTGATGAACTGGCCGAACGCACCGCTATTGGCGGTCAGCACCGAACATTCACCCTTGGCGAACAGCTTGTCGCTGGCGTTGTCGGCCGAATGCGCCGTGAACAGCAGCGAACGCTTCCAGCTCACCATCAGCGAGATGTGGCGCATGTAGAGCGTGTCGAACTGCATGGCCGCGGCGGCCGACTTCTTGGTGACCGCGTCCAGCCCGTTGTTGTTGCTGGTGAATTGCTGGTTGTTGATCGGCGCCAGGTTTTCCAGGTGGACGGTGACCTGGTCGCTGGAAGCGTACGGGCAATCGATGTCGGCCACGTCGCGCAGCTTCAGCAGCTCGGCCTGCAGGCCGGTCCAGGTGCGGGCGGGCTTGTTGGGATCGAGGCCGGCCTTCTTGTAGGCGGCGGTGTTGTAGAACATCACCGGCACTTCGGCCATCCAGGGGAAGGCCAGCAGGCGGCCCTTGCTGTCGCGCGTGAAGCTGCTGGTTGCCGGCACGAACCAGTTCAGGTCCTTGATCGGATACTTGGCCAGCAGTTCGTACATCGGCAGCACAGCCTTGTGCTGGGCGACGACTTCAGGCGAATGGTTGTCCGTCAGCTGCAGCAGGTTCGGGGCCTTCTTGGCCTTGACCGCCGCAACGGCTTCCTGTTCCAGCGCGCTGGACGTAGGGAAGGCGCGCAGCGTCACGCTGACCTGGTCCTGCTCCTTGTTGTATTGCTTGGCGAGCTTTTCGAACTCGGCCTTGTTTGCGTCGGTCAGCGTGTGCCAGACCTGGATCTCGACCGCGGCGGCATTCGCCGCACCGGCCATCGCCATGGCGGCGCCGAACAACCATGCGCGCCGGCTGGCGAACATCGCGCGGGCAATGCCCGTCAATTGCAGATTCTTCATAGGTTCACAGACCAAGAAAAGGGAATTCCGGTTCCGGCCGTCTGCCGCTGAGCAGATCGGCCAGTGCCCGGCCCGAGCCAACGCCCATCGTCCAGCCCAGCGTACCGTGTCCTGTGTTGATGTACAGGTTGGGGATACGGCTGCGGCCGATGATGGGCACGTTAGAAGGAGTGGACGGGCGCAGGCCCGACCAGTAGCTGACGCGCTCGAAATCGAGCGCATCGGGGAAAAGTTCGCGCGCCAGGCGGGTCATGGCTTCGCAACGTCCGGTGTTCAAGCTGCGCGAATAGCCCGACAGCTCCGCGGTCCCCGCCATGCGCAGGCGGTCTCCCAGACGCGAGAAAACGACCTTGTGGCTGCTGTCGGTCAGGCTGACCGTGGGCGTGGCCTGCGGATTGATCACCGGGAACGTGGCCGAATAGCCCTTGGCCGGATAGACATTGCAGGGAATGCCCAGCGGACGCAGCAGGTAGGGACTGAAACTGCCCATCGCCACGACGTAGGCGTCCGCCGACACCGTGCCGTAGCGGCCGTCGGGTTCGATGATTTCCACGCCCTGCACCGTGCCGCCCGCGGTCAGCAGGCGCGTGGCGCGGGTGCTGTAGCGGAATTCGACGCCGGCCCGGGCGCAGCGCTCGGCCAGGGCCGCGGTGAACAGGTGCACGTCGCCGCTTTCGTCCTCGGGCGTGTAGTCGCCTCCGACGATGGTCTGGCGGTGCGGCGCCAGGGCGGGCTCGATCGTGATGACCTCGTCCGCGGAAACCACGCGGCGTTCCACGCCGAAATCGCGCATGAGGCCCGCGGCCCGCTGCGAATTCTCGAATTCGTGCGGGTCACGGTAGAAATTCAGGATGCCGCGCTCGAGGTGGTCGTATTCGATGCCGAGCTCGGCGCGCATGCCGCGCAGGGTGGCGCGGCTGTATTCGGCCATGCGGACCATGGCGCGGATATTGGGAGCAAGGCGGCCGGGCATGCATTCGCGCAGGAAGGCCAGGCCCCACATCCATTGCCGCCAATCCAGTTGCGGCCGGAACAGCAGCGGAGCGTTGTCCTGGAACATCCATTTGAGCAGCTTGAGCGGCGCTTGCGGATTGGCCCAGGGTTCGGCGTAGGACACCGATATCTGGGCGCCGTTGGCCAGGCTGGTTTCCTGGGCGGGACCGGTGCAGCGATCTATGACCACGACGTCATGGCCGGCCTGGTTCAGCCACCAGGCGCTGGAGATTCCAATGATGCCGCTACCCAATACCGCTACTTTCATGCCCGCATTGCTCCTTGCGTGCCAGCTCGGTTCGCGGACCCGATGTCCGCGCGCCATGGCAAGCTGCTGCCACGGCAGTTTACCCCGGCGATTTGCCCGCGCCTACGGGTAAAAAAGGGGCGGAAGTCACAAACCTTTCCAGGCCCGCGCCTTCCCCCCCATTGCGTTCATGCCCTGTTACTCAAGGCTAAGGCGCGGCCTTGGCCAGGTCGGCCTCGGACGTGAAGGCGTCCGCATAGAATTCTTCCGGCGGCAGCCCGTTCTGGGCGCTGAATTCGCGCCTGGCGGCATCCACCATCAGCGGCGTGCCACAGGCATAGACCTGATGGCCCGACATATCCGCGATGTCCTGCATCACGGCTTCATGGACGAAGCCGGTGCGCCCGCTCCAGCCGTCTTCCTGCAGAGCGTTGGAAATCACGGGCACGTAGCGGAAATCGGGCAACTGGCCCGCCCACGATTGCGCCAGCGAGTCCATGTAGAGGTCGCGCGGGCGGCGGCCGCCCCAGTACAGCGCGACGGGACGGTTGATGCCCTTGTGGATCATGTGCTCGACGATGGCCTTGACCGGCGCGAAGCCGGTGCCGCTGGCCAGCAGCACGACTGGCTTGTCGCTGTCTTCGCGCAGGAAGAAGGAGCCGAACGGCCCTTCCAGGCGCAGGATCTCGCGCTCTTTCATCTGCGTGTCGCCGGCGCCGAACACGTGGTCGGTGAACACGCCGCCCGGCATATGACGGATATGCAGTTCCAGCGGGCTGCCGGTGTGCGGCGCTCCGGCCATCGAATAGCTGCGCCGGCGGCCGTCCTTCAGGATGACTTCGATGTACTGGCCGGCGTAGTAGCGGAACTGCTCGGACGCGGGCAATTGCAGCTTGATCACGGTGACGTCAGGCGCCACGCGCTCCAGCGCCTGCACGCGCGACGGCAGCTTGCGGATCTGGATGTCGCTGGCGAGCCGGACTTCGGTGGATTCGACCACCATGTCGGATTCGGGCCGGGCCTGGCAGAACAGCGTGTAGCCGTTTGCCAGTTCCTCGGGCGAGAGAATCTGCGCGGGGTATTGCCCCGCGTTGAACTCCCCGGACACCACCCGGCCCTTGCAGGTGGAGCAGGCGCCATTGCGGCAGCTGTAAGGCAGGACGATGCCCGCGGCCAGCGCGGCGTCAAGCACCGTCTGGCCGGGTTCGGCCGGAAATTGGTGCTGGCTGGGTTGGATGATGACCTGGAAGCTCATGGGATGAAACGGTTCAGGGTTGACGGAGCGCCGCGCCGGCCGGCGTGGCCGGGGAAGCGCCCCGCCCGGCCCGGCCTCAGGCCGGGAACTTGCGGATTTCCTTGACGCGGTTGGCGTCGTCCACCAGGACCACCTGCGGCTTGTGCGCGGCCGAGTCGGCTTCGGACATGGGACCGTAAGTGCAGATGATCAGCAGATCGCCGACCTGGGCGCGGCGCGCGGCGGCGCCGTTCAAGGAAATGGCGCCGCTGCCGCGGGCCGCCTTGATGATGTAGGTGTCGAAGCGTTCGCCGTTGGTGACGTTGTAGAGTTCGATGCGTTCGAACTCGCGCATGCCGGCAGCGTCCAGCAGGTCCTCGTCGATGCCACAAGATCCTTCGTAATGAAGGTCGGCTTCGGTGACCGTGACGCGGTGGAGCTTTGCCCGCAGCATGATGCGTTGCATGATGAATATCCTGGTTTCGCGGCCCGGAACGCGAAGTGTTGCTAGAGTTGATGCCCGGCACCCGGTTTTGCCGTCAGAAGCCGGTATTCTATAATTTTTGCCGCAGCGGGACGGCCCGCTGCCGCGCGCGGCCACGGGGCCGTCGTGCTTTTTCCGGGGACGGCCCCTATTGCCGGCGACTGGCCGGCAACGCAAGCATAGGAGCCGTCATGACCTGGATCATCCTGGTTCTCGCAGGCCTGTTCGAAATCGTCTGGGCCGTAGGCCTGAAATACACCCACGGATTCACCCGCTTCTGGCCATCGGCGATCACCGCCGGCGGCATGGCCATCAGCGTCTGGCTGCTGGCGGTGGCGATGAAATCGCTGCCTCTGGGCACGGCCTATGCGGTCTGGGTGGGCATCGGCACGATCGGCGCCTTCGTGGCCGGCATCGTGCTGTTCGGTGAATCGACCAGCTGGATGCGCATCGCCAGCGTGGCCCTCATCGTGCTCGGCCTGGTCGGCCTGAAGCTGTCCTCGGCCTGAGGCCCCGGCGGCGGGGCCCGCGGATCAGAAGTCCAGTTCTATCTCGACCTCGTCGCCAACCTTCAGGCGCGCCCCTGCGGGCGCATCCAGGATGGCGTTCTGGCCAAACACCACGCCGATCTCCAGATTGCGGTAGCCCGCCAGCGTGCGGCCGGGCTCGTCGTACCGCCGGGCGGTGCGCTGATCGATGTCGGGGATCGAGCAGCGGGTACAGGGCTTGACGAACGCCATCCTGACGCCCGCCGCCGTGATCATGGCGGTATGGTCTTCCTCGAAGGCCTCCCATTCGCCCTCGACCACGATATTGGGCCGGAAGCGGTCCATCGGCACCGGCGCCACGCCCTTGGCCTGCAGCCGGGCATTCAGATCGTCCAGCGAGGCCTGGTTGGCCACCAGCAGCGGAAAGCCGTCGGCAAAACCGAAGCAGTGCTGTCCGGCGAACGGCTCCGCCAGGTCGGGATGCGCATCCACCCAGCGCGACACCCAGTCGGGCTTGGCGTTGCGTTGCGCGGACGCATCCACCTTGTACAGGCGGCACGGCGTCTTCAGGAAATCGGAGAACCACTGCCCGGCCGCCGCGCTTTCGCGCTGGCCGGAGGTGGTGTCGCTCCAGACGGCCACGGACTCGGCCCCCGGTTCCAGTCCCGAGCCGTCCAGCTCAATATCAAGATCGGGCATGCCGGGCGCGGACAGGCGCAGCGTGTCCGCGGTGAGCGCGGTGCGGATCAGGGCCATGGCGGGCCATTGCCGCTGCGTCATGAACTTGCCGTCGGCGTCGATCAGCATCCAGCGGCGGTCATGGGCCAGGCCCGCGCGGTCGATGGGCGATTCGCCCAGGTCTATGCCCGCGCAGGATTTGATCGGATAGATATGCAAGCTGAGTATGCGGGCGGACATGGCAACCTGGGTTTCAACATGGCGAAGTGCGCAGAGGATAGCAGAGACCCAGCAGAGACCCGCGAAAAAAAGCCCAGGCGATGCCTGGGCTTTTGCATGGGCGCGGCGGGCTCAGCCGCCGACCAGCTTCAGGGCGTCCAGCGGCGTCACCGCCTTGAACCCCTTGCGCGTCGCGATGTGCTCGGGACGCGGCGTCAGCCCGTACTTGGGCGGGTTCAAGGTGTTCTCCATGCTGTTGTAGACGGTAAACACATTGGCGCGCGGCCACGGCGAGATATTGCTGTTGGAACCGTGCATCGTGTTGCAGTCGAAGAACACCACGGAACCGGCCTTGGCCGTCATGGTGCGGATGCCGCCCTGCTCCACCAGCAGCTGCAAGCTGACCGGATCCGGCACGCCGTATTCCTGTTTCTTCAGCGACTGCTTGTAGTGGTCATTGGGCGTTTCGCCCACGCACGAGATGAACTGGCGATGCGATCCGGGCACCAGCATCAAGGGGCCGTTGCACTCGTTGTTGTCGGTCAGCAGCACCGAGCAGCTGAGCGCGCGCATCGCCGGCATGCCGTCTTCGACATGCCAGGTCTCGAAGTCGGAGTGCCAGTAGAACTCCTTGCCCTTGAAGCCAGGCTTCATGTTGGCGCGCGACTGGTGGATGTACACCTCGGACCCGAGGATCTGCCGCGCCACGTTGACCAGGCGGGGATCGCGCATCAGGCGCGCCAGGACGGGATTGAGCACGTGCACCATGAAGATGGAGCGCACCGCATTGCTGCCCGGCTCGGTGATGGCTTCTTCGCGGCGAACGATCGACGGGTCGCGCGTCATGCGCTCGACCTCGCCGGACAGCGCGCGGATCTCGTCATCCGAGAACAGGTTTTCCAGCAGGATGAAGCCGTCGCGCTCGTATTGCTCGACCTGACCGGCATCCAGCGCGCTGGCGTACTGGCCATTTTCATAGACCACCGGATCCTGGCGGGCAATGATGGCGGAACTTCGATCCGTACGGGAGGCGTACGGATCCTGTGCAGGTGAGATCATGCGAACCTCCTTGTATCTCAGGTTTGTCTCTCAGGCCGCCTGGGCCTCGGTCTCAGGCAAGGCGTAGACGCCTTCTTTGTCATGCACTTCCTGGCCGGTCAGCGGCGGGTTGAAGACGCAGATGACGCGCAGCGGCTCCTTGCCGCCGCACAACCAATGCTCGTCGTGTTCGTTCAGGGCGTAGACCACGCCGGGTCCCAGTTCGTACTTCTTGCCGTCGGCGATGGTCTCGATGGAACCGTCGCCTTCGATGCACCACACCGCCTCAAGATGGTTCTTGTAGTGGATGTGGGTGCGGCCGCCCGGAAAGATGGTGGTCTCGTGAAAGGAGAAGCCCATGCCGTCCTTCTTCAGCAGCACGCGGCGGCTGACCCAGGTGTCGGTGCGGACTTCGTCGGCAGTGCCGATCACATCTTTGACATTGCGTACGATCATTGACGTTTTCCTCCAAATTTCAGGATGCGGGCGGACTGCCCCTCTTCAGCGAGCGCTTCCGCGACGCTGGCCTCGATCACTTCCAGGCCCTTGCCCAGCAGCTCTTCCTCGATGGTCAGGGCGGGCAGCAGCTTCAGCACCTCATCGTGCGCGCCGGAAGTCTCGATCACCACGCCCTTCTTGAAGGCGCTCTGCGCGATGCGGTTGGCCAGGGCCGGCGTGGCATTGCAGACCAGCCCCTGGATCAGGCCGCGGCCGCGCACCGACAGGCCGGCGTTGGGATAGCTGTGCACCAGGTTTTCCAGCCAGTCGCGCACCTGGCGTTCCTTGCGCTGGATCTCGGCGGTGAAGGCCGTGTTGGCCCAATAGGTTTCCAGGGCCTGGGCCGCCGTGACGAAAGCCAGGTTGTTGCCGCGGAAGGTGCCGCTGTGGGCGCCGGGTTTCCAGATGTCCAGTTCCGGCTTCATCAGCACCAGCGACATCGGCAGGCCGAAGCCGGACAGCGATTTCGACAGGGTGATGATGTCGGGGCGGATGCCGGCGGCTTCGAAGCTGAAGAAGGTGCCGGTGCGGCCGCAGCCGACCTGGATGTCGTCCACGATCAGCAGCATGTCGTGACGCTTGCACAGCTTTTCCAGTTCCTTCAGCCAGCGCAGCGTCGCCACGTTGACACCGCCCTCGCCCTGCACCGTTTCCACGATGACGGCGGCAGGCTTGTCCATGCCGCTGCTGGGATCCTCCAGCATGCGTTCCAGGTAGGCCATGGTGTCCACGTCCGGACCAAAGTATCCGTCGTAGGGCATGAAGGTGGTGTTGCCCAGCGCATAGCCGGAAGCGTCGCGGAACTTCATGTTGGCGGTCACCGCCAGCGAGCCGCCGCTCACGCCATGAAAGCCGTGGGTGAACGAGATGACGTTGGGACGCCCCTTCACCTGGCGCGCGATCTTCAGCGCGGCTTCAACGGCGTTGGTGCCCGTCGGGCCGGTGAACTGCAAGGTGTATTGCCAGTTGCGCGGCTTGAGCAGCACGCGGTCCACCGTCTCCAGGAAACGCTTCTTCGCGCTGGTGGCCATATCCAGGCCGTGCACCACGCCGTCCGACTGGACGTACTCCAGCAGCTTTTCCTTGAGAACAGGATTGTTGTGGCCATAGTTCAGCGTGCCGGCGCCGCTGAAGAAATCGATGTATTCGGTGCCGTCCTCATCGATCAGGGTCGAGCCCCTGGCCTGGCTGAATATCACGGGGAACGACCGGATGTAGCCCCGTACCTCCGACTCCATCCGGTCAAAGATTTTCAAGTCCATGATTAATCCTCCCTTTTCATCTCATAAGTGGACGGACGGCCAGAACCCCTCCGGGAGCGCTTGCGCTTCCGGATCGGCCAACCATCCCGGTATTCGATAAGACCGCTGGGCTTGCGCCGCCCCTAGGGGGCAGGCAAGGCGAACGGACCTATCCTCAACAACATCTCGTCGTCGTGGTCCGCGCCGCCGAACAGTTGCCGGTCGAAGAACGGCTGTTCGGAGACGTGGGCGCCCAGTTCGCCGGCCAGGCCGGCAAAGCTGCGACGCGATGCCTGGTTGTCAGGCCCCACCGTGGTTTCGAGATAGCGGACATGCTCGAGACCCTTGCGGCGCAAGAGCTCGCGTAGCATGGCGCGGCCCAGTCGATGGCCGCGTGCGCGGGTGTGCACCGCGACCTGCCAGACAAACAAGGTGTCGGGCCGGTCCGGGATCACGTATGCGGAGATAAAACCGTCGATGCGTCCGCCGGCGCTTTCGGCCAGGACGCAGGTGTCGCGAAAGTGCTCAGCCTGGAGCAGGTACGCGTAGAGGGAATTCAGGTCGAGCGGCGGGCACTCGGAAATGAGGCGGTGGATGGCGGCGCCGTCTTTGCGGTCGGGCAGACGCATGTTATGGGTCTGCGCGCTGACCGCCGGCGCCACGGCACTTGAGAGGGTTGGGTTGTCCAGTTCGGCTTTCTTCATGCAACGATTCCCGATTCAGGGGGTGCCCCGCCCGTGGGCACTTCAAGGATGGGCGACGACACATCGCCATGCGTGTCGACGGCGGCCTGGCCGTCCTGTTCCATGAGCGCCACGATGCGCTCCAGGGACAGCGTGATGGTGGCCTGTTCAAGTTCCGGCAAGGCATTGAGCGCGTCCGCCAGATGCTTTTGCAACGGCGACGGCGCGCCCTGCGCCAGTTCGCGCCCCGCGTCCGTGGCCGTGACGAATACGATGCGGCGGTCTTCGCGGCCGCGTTCGCGGCGGATCAAGCCCTTGTCTTCAAGGCGATCCAGGATTCCGACCACGGTGCTGGGACTGACGTGCATTTCGCGGCTGATGGCGGTGGCCGTCATCGGGCCATTGGCGATCACGGTGCGCAGGCACATCAGTTGCGGCGCGGTGATATGGCTGACCGCCGACAGTTGCCGCGAGTGCAAGGCGATGGAACGCGTGATGCGACGCAAGGCCCGCAGAATGCGCAAATCGTATTGCTGTGAAGGATCGGATTTCGCGGCGTCAGTCATGGGGAAAACAAGGTTTGGTGAAATTCATTTCTACACGAATGATATGCGCACGATTCATTCCCGTCAAACAAAAATCCCGTTGCATGCTGTAAGCAAATGAGCGCCGATTTGCAGAGGATCGCGGCGAATTTCAAGGACTTACCGGCGAAAGGCTCCTCCTTTCCTCACATGGGTTCTAGGGGTAATCCTTATAAAAACATATGTTTTTTTATAAGCCATAGATTTATCATATGTTTTTTATGGCATTCCCCGCAGACATGTCCTTGCCGTCCAAGCTCCTTCACACCCTCCAGGAAAAACTGGAACAGCTGCCGCCTGAATTGCAGCGGGCGGCGCACTGGGTCGTGGCGCATCCCGCCGAGGTGGGGCTGTGGTCGATGCGACGCCAGGCCCAGACCCTGGGCGTGGCGCCGGCAACGATGCTGCGACTGGCGCGCGCGGTCGGATTTTCCAGCTACGAGGATTTCCGCCAACCGTTCCAGCAGGCCTTGGCGGGACAGGCTTCCCCCGGCTTGCGCGATCGCGCGGCCGCCCTGCAGGCCGCGGCGGGCGAACCCGCCGAACCCGGCCACGACGTGTTGACCGACTACCAGATCCAGGCCATGAGCTCAGTCTGCGCGCTGAATCCGCCCTCCGCCTTCGACGCGGCGGTGCAGACCTTGCTGCAAGCCCGCCAGGTCGGCTTCCTGGGCACGCGTTCGGCCTTCGGCATCGCTTTCCAGATGCGTTACGCCTACCAGCTGGTGCGCCGCAACAGCGTCCTGATCGACGGCCTGGGCGGCGCGCCCGCCGAACAGGCCGACAACCTGGGCGCGGGCGACGCGCTGATCGTCATTTCGCAGGCGCCCTATCCCACCGCCACCGTGCAGCTGGCGCGCCAGGCCGCGCAGCGCGGCGTGACGCTCATCGCGCTGACCGACGACCCCTTGTCGCCACTGGCCGTGGAAGCGCGCCATACCCTGCGCTTCGCGCCGCCGGACCGCGAAGGCGTGCGGGCGCGGCCGGCGCGGCAGGGCCCGGGCTCCTTCTTCCACACCACCGCGGGCCTGCTGGGCCTGGCCGAGCACCTGATCGCGCGCCTGACCGCGCGCGGCGGCGACGAAGTGCTGAGCCGCCTGACCGAAGTCGAACAACGCCTGCTCAACGACAACGTCTACTGGAACGGCGCCCAGCCGCGCCGCCCGGGCTGATGCCCGGCCCCGGATTCGCCTTCAACCTACTGCCTTGCGGAATTGCCCCATGAACCCTACCCACGTCATGCATCGCTCCTTGCGCCAGACGCCTCCCGTCGCGGTACGCGGCCAGGGCGTATGGGTCTACGACAGCGCCGGCCGCTCCTATATCGACGGCTCGGGCGGCGCCGCGGTCTCCTGCCTGGGCCACAACCATCCCGACGTCCAGGCCGCCATGCATGCGCAGATCGATGCGCTGTCCTATGCCCACACCAGCTTCTTCACCACCGAAGTCGCCGAACAGCTGGCGGACCGGCTGGTGGCCGACGCCCCTGAAGGCATCTCCCACGCCTACTTCGTTTCGGGGGGCTCTGAAGCCGTGGAAGCCGCGCTGAAGATGGCGCGGCAGTATTTCGTGGAAACCGGCCAGCCGCAACGCCGCCACATCGTCGCGCGGCGCCAGAGCTATCACGGCAACACGCTGGGCGCGCTGGCGGTGGGCGGCAACGCCTGGCGCCGCGCGCAGTTCGCGCCGCTGCTGATCGAGGTCGAACACGTTTCGCCCTGCTACGCCTACCGCGACCAGCGCGAAGGCGAAAGCCCCGAGCAGTACGGCGAGCGCCTGGCGCAGGAGCTGGAGCAGACCTTCGAACGCCTGGGCCCGGACACGGTGATGGCCTTCGTGGCCGAGCCCGTGGTGGGCGCCACTGCCGGCGCCGTCACCGCGGTGCCGGGCTATTTCCGCCGCATCCGCGAAGTCTGCGACCGCCACGGCGTGCTGCTGATCGCCGACGAGGTCATGTGCGGCATGGGCCGCACCGGCACGCTGTACGCAGTGGAACAGGAAGGCATCACCCCCGACCTGATCACCATCGCCAAGGGCCTGGGCGGCGGCTACCAGCCCATCGGCGCGGTGATGGTGCAGCAACGCATCGTGGACGCCATGCAGCAAGGCAGCGGCTTCTTCCAGCACGGCCACACCTACCTGGGCCATGCGATCGCCTGCGCGGCCTCGCTGGCCGTGCAGAACGTGATCCGGCGCGACGGCCTGCTGGCGCGCGTGCGCGCCCAGGGCGAGGGCTTGCGCCAGCGCCTGGAAAGCGCGCTGGGCGCGCATCCGCATGTCGGCGACATCCGCGGCCGCGGCCTCTTCATGGGCATCGAACTGGTGCAGGACCGCGCCAGCAAGCATACCTTCGACCCCGCGCTGTCGCTGCATGCGCGCATCAAGCGCGAAGCCATGGCCCGCGGCCTGATGGTCTACCCGATGGGCGGCACCATCGACGGCCGCCACGGCGACCATGTGCTGCTCGCTCCGCCCTTCATCATCTCCGACGATGAACTGGACCAGTTGACCGAACTTCTGAGCGGCGCCATCGACGCCGCCATCGCGCAGGCGAGCGCCTAGCCGCCGCCTGCAAGCGCGGCGCAGGGGATTGCGCCGCGCCGCCCGCCTCTCGCGGGCTCGTGATGATACGCACAGGGCGCTCCGCGGCTCGCGGGGCGCGCCAACCGCCGGCAAAGACCGGCAATATCACGGGGAAAAACCCCAAAAGGAGTTTGCATGACCACGTCCGTCAAACACCCCTTGGGCCACCGCAACGCCTTGACGCTCGCAGCCGCGGGCCTCGCCACGGCATTGCTGTCCACGGCGCCGGCTCCCGCCGCCGCCCAACAGAAGTTCGTCAGTATCGGCACGGGCGGCGTCACCGGCGTCTACTATGCCGCTGGCGGCGCCATCTGCCGCCTCGTCAACAAGGACCGTTCCAGCCACGGCATCCGCTGCTCGGTCGAATCTACCGGCGGCTCGGTCTTCAACGCCAACACCATCAAGGCCGGCGAGCTCGACCTGGGCGTGGTGCAATCCGACGTGGGCTTCAATGCCTACAACGGCGAGGGCCAGTTCAAGCAGGCGGGCCCCTTCTCCAAGCTGCGCTCCGTGTTCTCGATCCACCCCGAGCCCTTCACCGTCGTCACCCGCAAGGAGGCGAACGTCAAGAGCTTCGAAGACCTGAAGGGCAAGCGCTTCAACGTCGGCAACCCCGGCTCCGGCACGCGCGCGTCCATGGAAGAGTTGCTCGGCACCATGGGTTGGACGCTGAAGGATTTTTCGCTGGCATCCGAGCTGCGCCCCGACGAGCACGGTTCGGCGCTGTGCGACGGCAAGATCGACGGCTTCTTCTACGGCGTGGGCCACCCCTCCGCCAACATCCAGGACCCCACCACCAGCTGCGGCGCCAAGCTCGTGTCGCTGACCGGCCCGGCGGTGGACAAGCTGGTCGAGAAGTACCCCTACTACGCCCATGCCACGATTCCGGCCGGACTGTATCCGAACAACCCGGCGGAAACCAAGACCTACGGCGTGACGGCGACCTTCGTCACCTCGGCCGACGTGCCCGAGGCCACGGTCTACACCGTGGTCAAGGCCGTGTTCGACAACTTCGACGACTTCAAGAAGCTGCACCCCGCCTTCGCCAACCTGAAGGCCGCGGACATGGTGAAGAACGGACTGTCGGCGCCGCTGCATCCGGGTGCCGAGAAGTACTTCAAGGAAAAGGGCCTGCTCTGAGGCTCGGGCCCTCGGGGCCGCCGTAACGGCCAGCCTGCGCGGCCCGGACCCTGGGGTCCGGCCGCGCACGGGCTGCCGGACCTTGCGCTGCATGGCCGCGCGCAAGGACACAACGCGCGCCGCGCCGCCGGCGCGCGCCATGACACGTAGGGGAATTTCATGACTAAAGAGCCGCACAAGCCGGCCCCGGACCTGGAACAGCTGGTCGCCGACGCCGACCGTGGAGGCCGCAATGTGCGCGGCCTCGCGGGCGCGACTCTGGCGGCCGGCGCGCTGATCTGGTCCATCTTCCAGCTCTGGTATGCGTCGCCGCTGCCGTTTTCGCTGAACTGGGGCATTTTCAACGACACCGAGGCGCGCGCCCTGCACCTGGGCATCGCCATGTTCCTGGGCTACCTGGCCTACCCTGCCAGCAAGCGTTCCGCGCGCGACCGCATGCCCTGGTACGACTGGGCGCTGGCGCTGATGGCGGGCTTCTGCGGCAGCTATCTGTATGTCTTCTATAACGAACTGGCGGGCCGTCCCGGCCAGCCCACGACGATGGACGTGGCCACCGCCGTCATCGGCCTGGCGCTGCTGCTGGAAGTCACGCGCCGTGCGCTGGGCCTGCCCATGACGGTGCTGGGCCTGGTGTTCGTCGCCTACGCCCTGGCCGGCCCCTGGCTGCCGGACGTGCTGGCGCATCGCGGCGCTTCGCTGGAGCGCCTGATGTCGCACATGTGGCTGACCACCGAGGGCGTGTACGGCGTGGCGCTGGGCGTATCGGTGTCGTACATCTTCATCTTCGTGCTGCTGGGCTCCATGCTGGACAAGTGCGGCGCGGGCAACTACATGATGCAGGTGTCGTTCGCGCTGCTGGGCCATCTGCGCGGCGGGCCGGCCAAGGTGGCCGTGGTGTCCTCAGCCGTGAACGGACTGGTGTCGGCGTCATCGGTGGCCAACGTGGTGACGGGCGGCATCTTCACCATTCCCCTCATGAAGAAGGCCGGCTACGGCGGCGTGCGCGCGGGTGCGATCGAGACCGCCTCGTCCGTCAACGGCCAGATCATGCCGCCCGTGATGGGCGCGGCCGCCTTCCTGATGATCGAGTATGTCGGCATCCCCTACACCGACATCATCCGCCATGCGATCCTGCCAGCCGCGATCTCTTACATTGCGCTCTTCTACATCGTCCACCTGGAAGCCCTGAAACTGGGCATCCAGCCCATGATGGCCTCGGGCCCTGCGCGCACGCCGCTGCAGAAGCTGGCGGGCTGGGGCATGGGCATCAGCGGCACCTTGCTGGTGATGGGCGCGGCCTACTGGATAGGCACCGGCGTACAGGCCGTGGCCGGCGGCGCGGCCATCTGGATATTGCTGGCCATCCTGGCGGCACTCTATCTGTGGCTGCTGCGGGTAGCGGCCAGGCACCCTGACCTGCCGCAGGACATCGACATCAATCACCCCGTGCGGCCGCAGCCCTGGCCCACGGTGCGCGCCGGGCTGTACTTCCTGATCCCCATCGGCATCCTGGTCTGGTGCCTGAGCGTGGAAGAGCTGTCGGCCGGGCTGTCGGCCTTCTGGGCGGCAATGGCAATGCTGTTCCAGATGGTGACGCAGCGCCCGCTGATCGCCTGGTTCCGCCAGCAGCCGGTGTCCGCGCCCTGGCGCCAAGGCTGGCGCGACGCCATCGGCGGCCTGGAGGAAGGCGCCCGCAACATGATAGGCATCGCCATCGCCTGCGGCACCGCCGGACTGATCGTGGGCGCCATCACCCTGACCGGCCTGGGCCTGCGCATGACCGCCTTCGTCGAACTGGTGTCGATGGGCAATGTGCTGCTGATGCTGATCTTCACGGCCGTGGTGTGCCTGATCCTGGGCCTGGGCATGCCGACCACGGCCAACTACATCCTGATGGCGACGCTGATGGCGCCGGTGGTGGTGGAACTGGGCGCGCAGAACGGCCTGGTGATTCCACTGATTGCGGTGCACATGTTCGTTTTCTACTACGGCATCATGGCGGACATCACGCCGCCCGTGGGCCTGGCCACCTTCGCGGCCGCCGCCATCTCGGGCGAGGATCCGATCAAGACCGGCATCCAGGGCGTCACCTACGCGGCGCGCACGGCCATCCTGCCGTTCATGTTCGTGTTCAACCCCATGCTGCTGCTGATCGACGTCAGCTATGGCTGGGAACTGGCCCTGGTCGTGGGCGGCGCCACCCTGGCCTCGCTGACCTTCGCCGCGGCCACCATGCGCTGGTTCCGCGTGCGCTGCACGATGGCCGAGGTCGGCGTGCTGCTGCTGGTGACCTTCATGCTGTTCCGCCCCGACTGGTTCATGGACCATTTCGCGCCGCGCCACGAAAGCCGGCCGGCGTCCGAGATGCAGGCCATCGCCGCCGCGCTGCCCGACAACGGACGGCTCACCGTGGTGCTGCGCGGCATCAACCTGGAAGGCGACGAACTGACCAAGACCGTCGCCGTCGCCCTGCCCGAACTGGCGGACGGCACGGCCGGACAGGATGCGGGCCGCAAGCGGCTGGCCGAAGCCGGCCTGACCCTGATGAGCCTGGGCGACCAGACCCAGATCGGCGGCGTGCGTTTCGGCAGCCGCGCCCAGCGCGCGGGCTGGGAGCAAGGCTGGGACGTGCTGGAAGTGAAGTCGCCCAACCCGCAGCGCTGGTCCGACTTCTGGGTGTACGTACCCGCGTTGCTGCTGCTGGCGGGCATGTGGATGCGCCAGGGCCGGCGCGACGGCGGCGCGGCCGTCGGCCGGCTGCACGCCAAGCCGGCCTGATCGGACTGGAGACTCGGGCGGACTGGTCAGTCCGCCCGCGCGCGCCGCCAGGCCGGCCAGGCCGGCCAGGCGCCGATGGTAAGCGCGCGCAGGAACCACTCCACCGGGCCATAGGCGTGGCGCCGCAGCCACCAGGCCGACAGCGGCAACTGCGCCGCGAAGATCGCCACGGCGATGGCGAACGCCGCCAGCGGCGACACCGAGCCGAACAGGCGCAAGCCCCAGCCGGTGAAGAGAAACGCGCAGACCACCGATTGCATCAAGTAGTTGCTCAGCGCCATGCGCCCGGCGGGCGCAAGCCAGCCCGCCAGCCGCGCGCCGGGCCGGGTGCGCATGGCGAGCAGCAAGGCTGCCGCATACGACATGCTGAGCAAGGGCGCGGTCAGCAGATCCGCCGCCAGGCCCGGCAATTCCCAGGCCGCGCCCGCCGACGGCATCGCACTGAAGGCATAGGCTGCGGACCCGGCCAAGCCAGGCGCCAGGCCCAGCGCGCACAGCAGCCACAGCGCCCGCGGCTGACGCCAGGGATCGGCCAGCGCGTTGCCGCGGCCCAGCGCGTAGCCTGCCAGGAACATGGCGAACGCGAACGGCCCTTGCACGAACAGGACCGTGAACCAGACGCCGCCGGTCAGCTCCTTCACATGCTGCGCGATGGTCGTGGCGATGGTGCCCCGGTACGCCTCGATCGAGGCCAGCGCATCCGCGTAGTACTGCGCCTTGTACTCCGGCGACACCGGGTCGAGGTAGCTCAGCGCGCCCATCAAGGCCCACAGCGACGCGGTCAGCACGACGAGCCACAGCGAAATGCGCAGCGCCCGCCTGGGATCCATGCGCCGGCACAGCAGCAGCGCCAACCCCAGCAGCGCATAGGTAAGCAGGATGTCGCCCTGGTAGAACAGCACCGCGTGCGCCAATCCCAGCAACGCCAGGCCCGCCAGCCGCCGCAGGAAGCGCGGCGCGAAGGCCGCCTGGCTGCGCTCGGCGGCGCTCATCTGCAAGGTGAAGCTGTAGCCGAACAGGAACGAGAACAGCAGGTAGAACTTGGTCTCGAACAGCCAGGCGATCAGCCAGCGCACGGTCAGGTCCAGCGGTTGCGAGTAGGCCGGATCCGGCACGCCGGCGCCATAGAACGGCGAGGAGAACACGCCGATGTTGACCACCAGGATGCCGAACAGCGCGAAGCCGCGCAGCGCGTCGACCTGCGCCAGCCGCGCGTGGGTTGCCGGCGCGTTCATGCCTGCCTCCCGGCGGCTGCGCCCTGACTGGCTGCGTCCTGTTCGGCCATGCCTGGTCCGGCCGCATTCTGCACGGCTGCGTCCTGCCCGGCGATGTCCAGTCCGGCCGCGCCCTGCCCGCCCGTACCGGGCAGGCAACGCAGCAAGGCCTGATCCAACAAGCGGCTGCCCGCCGCCGCGCCGAAGGCGGGATCGACCACCGAACGGCTGTAGACGCCGTCCAGCAACAGCAACAGCGTGTCGGCCATTTCGGCTGGGGGCTGCGGCGGCGCGCGTTGCGCCCACACCGTTTCCAGCAAAGCCATCAGTCCAGCCTTGCGCACGGCCTCGTTTTCCATCACCAGCGCATGCACGCGCGGATTGCGCACGGCCTCGGCCAAAATCTCCATGCCCAGCCGGACATAACCGGAGTCCTGGTGCAGCGCCAACTGCGCGGCGACCCAGTCCGCCAGCGCCCCCCTCGCGTCCGGCGCGGCGCATGCCCGCCGCATGAGCTCGCGCGCGGATTCCGTGTCCGACGCGATCAACGCTTCGATGATCTCGGCCTTGCTGCCGTAGTAATGGAACAGGTTGCCCGGGCTCATGCCGGCGCGGGCGCAGATCTGCGCCGTGGAGGTCGAATGGAAGCCTTGCTCGGCGAAACAGTCAGCCGCCGCGGCCAATATCTGGGTCCGCCGTTCCTGCTGCTTGATGGGGTCGATCTTGCGCATCTTATTAATAGACTGAATGGTCTATCTATTAAATACCGGGAGCGCGGCGCAGGTCAACAGGCGAAAAAAAGGCGGCGGGCCACAGCCCGCCGCCTTCCCTTCCTGCCCGCTGGACGCCTAGCCCAGTACCGGCGACAGCACCGGCTGCTTGGGCCGCACGTCCAGCGCCCGGCCCTTGCGGGCGCGCTTGCCGACGTACGGCGCCAGCGCGTCGCCAGCCAGGATGTCCTCGGTGTGCTTGTTGCGGTAGATGCCGGAAGCGCGCAGGCCGCCCGCGCCGATGGGCACGGTCTGGTCCAGCTTGTCGGTCCCGTCCAGCCCCATCAGGATGGTGCCGCGGCCTCCGCCGGACAAGGTCTTGACCTCGTCCAGCCCGAACACCAGGAACTTGCCCTTGTGCGACAGCAGGGCCAATTGCTTGGCGCCGTCGAACAGCGGCACCGGGCGCAACAGTTCGTCGCCCTCTTCCAGGGTGATGAACTGCTTGCCGGCGCGCTGGCGGCTGACCATGTCGGACAGTTTGGCGGCAAAGCCGTAGCCGCCGCGCGTGGCCAGCAGCCAGCGGCTGTCGGCCGCGGCCGCGATGGTGTGGACGATGCGCGTGCCGCTGCCCAGGTCGATCATGGTGGTGACCGGCTGGCCGTCGCCGCGGGCCGAGGGCAGCCCGGCGACCGGCACCGAATAGACGCGGCCGTTGTCGCCCACCGCGATCAGCGTGTCGGTGGTGCGGCATTCAAAGGCGCCGTACAGGTCATCGCCCTGCTTGAAGCCGAATTGCGAGGCGTCATGGCCGTGGCCCTGGCGGGCGCGCAGCCAGCCCTTTTGCGACACGACCACGGTGACGGGCTCGTCCAGCACCTTGGTTTCGAGCACGGCGCGCTCGGCGGTTTCGATCAGGGTGCGGCGATCGTCGCCGTATTGCTTGGCGTCGGCCTCGATTTCCTTGACCAGCAGGCGCTTGAGCGCGGCGGGGTTGTCCAGCAATTCCTGCAGGCGCACCTGTTCGTCGCGTTTGTCGGCCAGTTCCTGTTCGATCTTGAAGCCTTCCAGGCGGGCCAGCTGGCGCAGGCGCATTTCCAGGATGTCTTCGGCCTGCCGCTCGGACAGCTTGAAGCGTTCCATCAGCGCGGCGCGCGGCTCGTCGGATTCGCGGATCGTCTGGATCACTTCGTCCACGTTCAGGTAGACGACCATGCGGCCTTCCAGCACGTGGATGCGGTCGATGACCTTGTCCAGGCGGAAGCGCGTGCGGCGCACCACGGTGTTGGTGCGGAACGCCACCCACTCGACCAGGATGTCGCGCAGGCCCTTCTGGCGCGGACGACCGTCGGTGCCGATGCACACCAGGTTGATCGACGAGCTGCTTTCCATGCTGGTCTGCGCCAGCAGCGTGTTGACGAATTCGTCGCGGTCCACGCGCGAGGTCTTGGGTTCGAAGACCAGGCGCACGGCGGCGTCCTTGCCCGATTCGTCCCGCACCGCGTCCAACAGGTTCAGCATCACGGCCTTGGCCTGCGTCTGCTCGGGCGTCAGGCTCTTCTTGCCGGTCTTGACCTTGGGGTTGGTGATTTCCTCGATCTCTTCCAGCACCTTCTGGCAAGAGGTGCCGGGCGGCAGCTCATGGACCACCAGCTGCCACTGGCCGCGCGCCATTTCCTCGAACTGCCAGCGCGCGCGCACCTTGAGCGAGCCGCGGCCGCCCGCGTAGATCTGGGCGATGTCCTCGGCCGGGGTGATGATCTGCCCGCCGCCCGCGAAGTCCGGGCCCGGGATCAGGGCGTGCAGCTCGGCGTCCGGCAGCTGCGGCTGCTTGATCAGCGCCACGCAGGCCTGCGCCACTTCGCGCAGGTTGTGCGGCGGGATCTCGGTGGCCATGCCGACCGCGATGCCCGAGGCGCCGTTGAGCAGCATGACGGGCAGCCGCGCCGGCAGCATCTGCGGCTCTTGTTGGCTGCCGTCGTAGTTGGGCACGAAATCCACGGTGCCCTCGTCCAGCTCGTCCAGCAGCAGCTTGGCGATGGGCGTGAGGCGCGCTTCGGTGTATCGCATGGCGGCGGCGTTGTCGCCGTCGCGCGAGCCGAAGTTGCCCTGGCCGTCGATCAGCGGGTAGCGCAGCGAGAAATCCTGCGCCATGCGCACCATGGCGTCATAGGCCGCCTGGTCGCCGTGCGGGTGGTATTTGCCCAGCACGTCGCCCACGACGCGCGCGGACTTCACGGGCTTGGCGCCGGAGCCCAGGCCCATCGCCTGCATGGCGTAGAGGATGCGGCGCTGCACGGGCTTCTGCCCGTCGCCGACGTCCGGCAGGGCGCGGCCCCGCACCACGGAAACCGCGTAGTCCAGGTAGGCCTGCTCCGCGTAGCGCGCCAGGGTGATGGCGGCGTCGCCGTCGCCATCGCCGCCAGGCGGGTTGGAATCGAACAAGCCGGGTTGATTGCTGTCGGTCATGATGTATTCAGGTAGACAATTTCATCGAAACGGCGTCAAAGCGCCTGCGCGGACGACATCAGCTGCGTGTCAGCGACATGCGCGCGCAGCTGGGTCCGCACCGCATCCAGCGTGGCGGCGTCCTGGCCGCGCTTGGGAATGATCACGCCTTGCAGGGTGCCGAGAATGACATAGAGATGTTCCGGGGTTTCCTCGACCCGCCGCACATCGGACCAGTCCATGCGCCCGGAGGCGCTGGCGGTGGAGTCCGTGATGCCGTCGGGACCGAAATCCAGCTGGTGGCGGCCCAGGAAAAGCTCGTCGGGCTGCCGTTTCAGCATGCGGCGCGTGTTCATCTTCACCAGCGCCGGCAGGATGAACTCGTAGGCCAGCGCCAGCAGCGCCAGGATACCCAGGCCGACGGCCAGCCCCTGGAAATACACGGGCAGGATCTGCCCCCAGTTCGGCCCCTTGCCGTCCCAGGTCTGCCAGATCAGGTAGGCCAGCAGGGCCACGACCATCAGGATCGCGAAGCGCAGGTGCGAGCGGTAGCGGCGGCGGCGCAGCTCCGGCCGCTTGTACACGTAGGCGGCGAAGTCGGCGTAATCGTCGGCCGTCATTTCGACGTCCATGCGGGCGGTGCCAGGCGCGGATTCGGTCATCAGATATCCAGCTCCGCCAGGTTGCCCTTCTCTTCGATCCAGGCGCGGCGCTGCGAGGACTCGCCCTTGCCCATCAGCATGTCGAACATACGGGTGGTGTCTTCGGGGGTCTGGTCGCCGTAGCCCACGGGCAGCAGGCGGCGCGTGTCCGGATTCATGGTGGTTTCCCACAGCTGCTCGGGGTTCATTTCGCCCAGGCCCTTGAAGCGGCTGACGGACCAGGCGCCTTCACGCACGCCTTCCTTGCGCAGCTTGTCCTGCGCGGCTTCGAGCTCGCCTTCGTCCAGGCAGTAGATCTTGCGGGCCGGGCGCTTGCCCTGCGCCGGCACGTCCAGGCGGAACAGCGGCGGCTTGGCCACGAAGACGTTGCCGGCCTCGACCAGCTTGGGGAAGTGCTTGTAGAACAGCGTCAGCAGCAGCACCTGGATGTGCGAGCCGTCGACGTCCGCGTCCGACAGGATGCAGATGCGGCCATAGCGCAGGCCCGACAGGTCCGGCGTATCGCCGGGGCCGTGGGGGTCGACGCCGATGGCGACGGAAATGTCATGGATCTCGTTGTTGGCGAAAAGCCGGTCGCGATCCACCTCCCAGGAGTTGAGCACCTTGCCGCGCAGCGGCAGGATGGCCTGGAATTCCTTGTCGCGGCCCATCTTGGCGGAACCGCCGGCGGAGTCGCCCTCGACCAGGAAGACCTCGGTGCGGGTCGAATCGCTGGATTCGCAATCGGTCAGCTTGCCCGGCAGCACGGCCACGCCCGAGCTCTTGCGCTTTTCCACCTTCTGGGCCGAGCGCTGGCGCGCCTGGGCCTGGCGGATGGCCAGTTCGGCCAGCTTCTTGCCGTACTCGACGTTGCTGTGCAGCCACAGGTCCAACGCGCTCTTGGAAAAGCCGCCCACCAGGCGCACCGCGTCACGGCTGTTCAGGCGTTCCTTGATCTGCCCCTGGAACTGCGGGTCCAGCACCTTGGCCGACAGCACGAAGCTGGCGCGGGCGAACACGTCTTCGGGCAGCAGCTTGACGCCCTTGGGCAGCAGGCTGTGCAGTTCGGCAAAACCCTTGACCGCGCCGAACAGGCCTTCGCGCAGGCCCGATTCATGGGTGCCGCCGGCGGGCGTGGGGATCAGGTTGACGTAGGACTCGCGCACGGCGTTGCCGTCCTCGGTCCAGGCCACCACCCACTGCGCGCCCTCGCCTTCGGCGAAGTTCTCGTGGTCGGCGCCCGCGTACTGTTCGCCTTCAAAGAACGGCACCATCAGTTCCGCTCCCGCCAGCGCCTCGGACAGATAGCCGCGCAGGCCGTCCTGGTACTGCCAGGTCTTGGTGTCGCCGGTCTTTTCGTTGACCAGGGAGACCTTGACGCCGGGCAGCAGCACGGCCTTGCTGCGCAAGAGGTGCGTCAGCTCGCCCAAGGGAATGTTGGGGCTGTCGAAATACTTGGCGTCCGGCCAGACGCGCACGCGGGTGCCGGACTTCTTGCGGCCTCCCTGGTCGTAGGGCGCCAGGGGCTCGGCCACGTCGCCGCCCTTGAAGACCAGGCGGTTGACGGCGCCGTCGCGCCACACCACCACTTCCAGGCGCGTGGCCAGGGCGTTGGTGACGGACACGCCCACGCCGTGCAGGCCGCCGGAGAAGGCATAGGCGCCGCCGCCGGCCTTGTCGAACTTGCCGCCGGCGTGCAGGCGGGTGAAGACCAGCTCCACCACGGGAGCGTTCTCTTCGGGATGCAGGCCGACGGGAATGCCGCGGCCGTCGTCCTCGACGGAAACGCTGCCGTCCGCGTGCAGCGTGACCTGGATCTGCTTGCCGTAGCCGGCCAATGCCTCGTCTGCGGCGTTATCAATGACCTCCTGCACGACGTGCAGGGGGTTTTCGGTTCGGGTGTACATGCCCGGGCGCTGGCGCACGGGCTCCAGTCCCTTCAGGACGCGAATGGACGCCTCGGTGTAACGTGGAGTGGCCAAGTTATCCCCAACATCTGTGGAAAAAAACCGACATTTTACGGATAAGCCTAGATTCTGCGCGGCTCCCAGTGGGATGAGCACGACCTGAGCAGCTCCGAATTCGGTAGGATGATGACAGTCACAGCCAGCGCATCGGGGCCGCTGGGCCCGGATCGCGACAACTGCGCCGCAACATCCTACACAAATCCAGCAACTCCTGTTGTTATTAACAGTGGTATGCCTGTTGTTATTGACAGTGGTATGCTTGAGTCCATTCCACAAACAAGAACAACGGCAAGGCGCGTCCCTTTTTTACGCGCCTTTTGCTGCCGAACCGAGAAACACCATCATGAGCGACCAAATCAAGAACGTCAGTGACGCGAGCTTCGATGCCGATGTGTTGAAATCCGGCCAGCCGGTGCTGGTGGACTACTGGGCCGCCTGGTGTGGCCCCTGCAAGATGATTGCCCCGATCCTGGAAGAAGTCGCCACGGAGTACGCCGGTCGCCTGACGATCGCGAAGCTGAACGTCGACGAAAACCAGGGCACTGCCACCAAGTACGGCATCCGCGGCATTCCTACCCTCATGCTCTTTAAAGACGGCCAGGCTGCCGCCACCAAGGTTGGCGCGCTGTCGAAGTCGCAACTGACCGCATTCCTGGACGGCGCGCTGTAATCCGCGTGCCGTGAACGAAGGCGCCGCCCTCGGGGCGGCGCTCATTCAATACCGCGTGTGCCCGTCCGTGGCGCGCCGCCAGAACTCTCCTTCACTTTCCCCCAAAAATCCACCGCGATGCACCTCAACGAACTGAAGGCGCTGCACGTCTCGCAGCTGCTGGAAATGGCCGCCGGCCTGGAAATCGAGAACGCCAACCGCCTGCGCAAGCAGGAATTGATGTTCGCCATCATGAAACGGCGCGCCAAGCAGGGCGAGCAGATCTTCGGCGACGGCGTCCTGGAAGTCCTGCCTGACGGCTTCGGCTTCCTGCGCTCGCCCGAGACCTCGTATCTGGCCAGCACGGACGACATCTACATCTCGCCCTCGCAGATCCGCCGCTTCAACCTGCACACCGGCGACTCGATCGAAGGCGAAGTGCGCACGCCCAAGGACGGCGAGCGCTATTTCGCCCTGGTGAAGGTGGACAAGGTCAACGGCGTGGCGCCGGAAGCGATCAAGCATCGCATCATGTTCGAGAACCTGACGCCGCTGCACCCGAACCGCACCATGCGGCTGGAACGCGACATCAAGAGCGAAGAAAACCTCACGGGCCGCATTCTTGACGTCTTCGCCCCCATCGGCATGGGCCAGCGCGGCCTGATCGTCGCCAGCCCCAAGTCCGGCAAGACGGTGATGATGCAGCACATCGCGCATGCCATCACCACCAACTACCCCGACGCGGTCATGATCGTCCTGCTGGTGGACGAGCGCCCCGAGGAAGTGACCGAAATGCAGCGCACCGTGCGCGGCGAAGTGGTCGCCTCGACCTTCGACGAACCCGCCACCCGCCACGTGCAGGTCGCGGAAATGGTCATCGAAAAGGCCAAGCGCCTGGTCGAAATGAAGAAGGACGTGGTCATCCTGCTGGACTCGATCACCCGCCTGGCCCGCGCCTACAACACCGTGGTGCCGGCCTCCGGCAAGGTGCTGACCGGCGGCGTGGACGCCAACGCCCTGCAACGTCCCAAGCGCTTCTTCGGCGCTGCCCGCAACCTGGAAGAAGGCGGTTCGCTGACCATCCTGGGCACGGCGCTGATCGAAACCGGCAGCCGCATGGACGAAGTCATCTACGAAGAGTTCAAGGGCACCGGCAACTCCGAAGTCCACCTTGAACGCCGCCTGGCTGAAAAGCGCGTCTACCCGTCGATCAACCTGAACAAGTCCGGCACCCGCCGCGAAGAGCTGCTGATCGCTCCGGACCTGCTGCAGAAGGTCTGGGTGCTGCGCAAGTTCATCCACGACATGGACGAAGTCCAATCCATGGAATTCATCCTGGACAAGATGCGCGCCACCAAGACCAACGCCGAATTCTTCGACATGATGAAGAAGAAGTAAGCCGCGCCATGTTCCGCGGCGCACGCGCCGCGGACCGGCCCATGAAAAACGCCCTGCAGCGCGATGCGCCCAGGGCGTTTTTCTTGGGCGGCCGGGCCCGCCTGGCAGCGCGGCTCAATGCCCCATGAACTCCTCCAGCGTGCCCGGCTTAGGGGCGGGACGCGGGGTCTGCTTGGCGCCCGCCGGCTTGCCGGAAGCGTCTATGGGTTCGATCTGCGGATCGTCCCAGCTACCGGTCACGGCGTATTCCATGGTCATGGCCCGCGACAAGGGTTGCTTCAGCAGCCACTGCGTCACGAACGCGCCCAGGCCGATCAGCGGATTGACTGCGAGCGCCGTCACCATCGCCGCGCCGCTGGCGTCCAGGTTCGGGATCACCACCGCCTTCAGGTCCCAGCGCTCGCGGATGATGTTGACGCCGCCCGCCAGCACGATCGCGGCGACCGGCCCATTGATCTTGTAGCCGTCGGCCGATGCCACGCCCCCTTCCAGCTTGACGTTGCCCCGGATGGTGTCGAAGGGGAAGCCGTCGCGCAGCAGATTGGTGGGATTCACGTCCAGCCGCGCCAGCCGCTGCAGCGATTGCAGGGACAGCAGTTCCAGCAGCCGGGCCGTGCGCGAATTGACGTGCATGAAGCGGCCCTTGTCCAGGCTCACGTCGACCTGCCCGGTCAGGTCTTCGATCTTGTGGGTCCAGGGCAGATTGCGCCAGGTGGCCTTGCCCTGCATCGTGCCCTTCCCGCCCGAAACCACCTTCTCGAAGCCGATGCGGTCCATGAACTTGCCCACGTCCTCGAACTTGACCGAGGCGTCCACCGACAGCCCCCGGGTCTCGCCTTCCAGCCGCCAGTTGCCGGTGGCGTTCAGCGAGGCCGCCTCGTTGACGATGGACAGCTTGTCCAGCCGCCATTGGCGGCCGCGCTCCAGGTTCGTGCCCAGGACCTGGAGTTCGCCCACGTTCTTGCCATACAGCAGGAATTCCTTGGCCTGAAGGTCGATCGCGGGGATATCGGACAGGTCATTGCCGGAAGACAGCGCCTCGTCCGCCTTGTTGGTGTCGCCCTCGCCGCCCAGCGACAGGTGCTTCAGGCGCGCGGTGATCTGGCCGGCGATGGCGCCCGAAGCCTCGCGCCACTCCAGCGAACCCGCGGCCTGCTTCGATTGCAGATCGACGCGCCATTGCGCCGGCCCAGGCCGCGTCGCGTACAGCGTCAGGTCGTTCAGGGTGTAGCCGCCCGAGCGCAGCACGCCGGCCGCCAGGCTGACGCGTTCAGCCGCGGGCAGCATCGGCCGGGGAGCGGCCTTGCCCTTGCCGGCGGGCGGACTGAAGCCGTCGGACACCTTTTCCCAGGCATCCAGATCCAGTTCCGGCAGGCTGGCGTTCAGGCTCAGCCCGCGTTCCGGCAGGCTGGCCGGGCGGTTGATGCCCAGCGCTCCGCGCGCGAAATAGGAAGCGCCCCCTTCCGACGGCGCCCGCTCGAACAACGCGTTGACGCCGTCGCCCAGGCTGGCGGTGAGCCAGCGCCGGTTCTGTGCGCCGCGGTCCTGCGCGGGCGACCACTGCACCTTCAGCAACTGCGACGCGGAGGCCGCCTTGCCCACCGGGGCGGGCATGTCGATCGCCATGCCCACCAGATCGGATTCGACGGAGATATCCACCGCCCCGCCGCGCTGATAGCCCACCTTGCCCTTGTAGGCGGCCTTGCCGGAAAAGCGCGACATGGAGGGCGTGTTGCTCAACTGGGTCAGCGCCGGCCCGGCCAGCGTGCCCTCGAAGCGCAGCGCGTCCGAACTCTGCGCCAGGCGCCCGTAGATCCGCGCCGGGCCGCCCAGGAACTGCGCTTTCAAATCCTTGGCCTCGACCCCCTTCTCCGAGAAGTCCAGGTCGCCGTGCATCTGGCTGAGCAGCGGCATTTCCGGCATGAAGGTGAAGGTGTTGCCCGCGAACAGGATGTTGCCCTGGACCTGGGTATCGTCGGCATTCAGCAGGGGCACCTTGAGCTTGAGGCCCACGCGCCAATCGCCGGTGCCGCGGGCTTCGTCCAAGGCCCCGTCCAGTAGGCCGCCCAGGGGTGAATTGGCCGCCAGCGCCAGGTAGGCCGGCACCGTGCCAGAGGTCTGGCCGGTCAGCAACAGTTCGGAGTTCTCCTCCATGTTCGGAATGCTTGCGGAGACCGCCCCCAGCGTGACCGTCTGCCCCGGGCCGGTCTGGGCGACCGCGCCGCCGGCGCTATCCAGCGCCAGGCTGACCTTGTCGATACGGAAATTGCCGGACAGGTTCTCCAGCATCGGCCAGCCCTTGCGCTGGCCGTGCGCCGGCGCGTAGTCGACCTTGGCGCCGCTGAATGCGCCCGCGATGACGAATTCGCCCTGGGAACCCGCAGCGCCAAAGGGGAACTCGTCGAGATCGCCCTTGAGGGTGATGGACGCGGACTGCATCTCGCCCGCCGGCAGGCCGATGGCCAGCCATTCACGGGCGTCGGCATTGACCTCCAGGGGCAGGTAGCGGTGGATCGCGGGCATGGAGCCGCGCGCCATCACGCCGCGCATGTCGACGCTGCCCGCGGGCGTCTTGCCCTCGCGTTGCCACTGGCCCTGCAGGCGCACGTCGAGGTCGTCGTTGACCAGATGCAGCTTGCCGACGTCCACGAACCAGTGCTCCGCGTCGGGCCCCTTGATGCTGGCGTCCAGCGCCACCTCGTGCGCAGCCAGCGAGGGTTGTTCGAAGACCCCGGGCAAGACCACGCCCAGTTGCTCCGCCTTGCCGCTGACCGATACGGCCGGCGCGCCCGGACTGCGCGCCAGGGGTACGCCGTCCAGCTTGAGGAAGTCGCCCGGCAAACCCTGGATGCGCGCCTGGACGTAGCCGGCCTTGAAGCCGGGGGCTGCCGCGCCTTGCGAGGCCGCCGTCCATTGCAGGCCTCGCAGCGCGGTATCCGCCGTCAGGTCCGTGAACTTGCCGCGTTCCAGCTGCAGCCACGCGCGTCCGCTCAGGCGGCCCGCCACGTCGGGCACCTCGAACCAGGACTTCCATGCCAACGGCTCCACGTCGTCCAGCTGCGCGTACAGCTGGCCGCTCCAGTTGCCGGGATTCGACGAATCCACCGCGAACAGGCTGCGGTTGAATTCGCCGCGCAGCTCGACATTGCGCGCCAGCGCGGCGCCGGCCGCGGCCTTGAGGACGAAGCGGTGCGACAGGCTACCGTTGCGGGCCAGCAAGTCGACGCCGGTCAGCGTCAGCTCGGGCGCCCCGCGCAGATCATCCTGCCAGCGGATGGTGGCGTCGCGGATCCGCAGCTCGCGTTGCGCGGCCAGCCAACGCAAGGCGGGATGGTCCAGGTCGGAACTCTGGTCGCGGGCATTGAGGTCGATGTCCTGGCCCGCCACCCACAAATGGTTTGCCGTGTCGCGCCGCAGGCTCAGTTCGGGCCGCTCCACCTGCAGCCGCAGCAGCTTGGGCGACAAGACCAGGATGCTGCGCCAGCCCAGCACGGCCGACACGGATGGCAAAGACAGCACGGGAGCGGCCTCGTCGTCGTAGACTTGGACGGAGGCCAGATCCAGCTTGGGATTGAGGCCTTGCCAGTCCGCGCGGATGGAGCCAATGGTTACGCGGGAGCCCAGCGCCCGGCTGACGTAGGCCTCGATCTGGGGACGCCATTCGTCCACGCGGGGCAAGACCCAATAGCGGACGCCCAGCAGGCCGAGGGCCACGACGGCATAGATCGTCAGCACGGCCCAGAACATCCAGCAGAGCACTTTTTTTGAAACAGACACGGATAGGCGGGCAGGAAAGAAGGTCTTGCGGTATCGTCCCCACTTATACCTGAAACGCGCCCATTCCGCCGCCCCTTTCGCCATGTCCACGTCCCCTACGTTCGCCCCCGCCATCGCCTGGTCCGGCCATCTGCGTCGCCGGCTGGATGCCCATCCTGATCTGGCCGCCTGGCTGGCCGAGGCCGTGCGCGAACCCCTCACTCCGGCGCGGATCGCGCAATGGCAGTCCGAACTGGCCGGGCCGCAGGCCGGCGGCGCGATGCCGGTGGATGTCTGCCGCATGGTGCTGCGCAAACTGCGCGAACGCGTCTTCAACGCGCTCATCGTGCGCGACCTGACTGGCCAGGCAGACCTGGAAGAAGTCGTCGGCGCCATGACCACGCTGGCGGACACCGCCGTGGCCGCGGCCTATCGCAGCGTCGCGGCGGACCTCGCGGCCGTGCATGGCGTGCCGCGCGATCCGGCCACGGGCAAGCCGCAGGAAATGCTGATCGTGGGCATGGGCAAGCTGGGCGGCTGCGAACTGAACGTGTCGTCCGACATCGACCTGATCATGCTGTACGGCGAGGAAGGCGAAACCGATGGCCCGCGCCGCATCAGCCACCATGAGTTCTATGGCCGCCTGACGCGGCGCATGATGCCTGTGCTGTCGGAAGTGGACGCCAACGGACAGGTGTTCCGCACGGACCTGCGCCTGCGTCCCGACGGTGACGCCGGCCCCCTGGCCTGGAGTCTGGACGCGCTGGAGCATTACCTGATCGGCCAGGGCCGCGAATGGGAGCGCTACGCCTGGCTCAAGGCGCGACTGATCCCGGCCCAGGCCTTCGAAGGCAGCGACAGCGCCGTGCAGGCGCGGCAACTGGAAAGCCTGCGCGTGCCCTTCGTCTACCGCAAGTACTTCGACTTCGACGCGCTGTCGGCTCTGCGCGCCCTGCGCGAGCGCATCCGGCAGGACTGGCAACGCCGCGCCAGCGCGCGCAACGGCATCGACAGCGCCAACAACATCAAGCTGGGCGATGGCGGCATTCGCGAAATCGAATTCGTGGTGCAGCTGGCGCAGTTGATCCGCGGCGGCCGCATGCCCGCGCTGCAGAAGCGCGGCCTGCTGGAAGCGCTGCACGCCGAATGCGTGGCGGGCCTGGTGCCCGAGGAAGACGCGCGCCGGCTGGAAGAGGCCTACCGCTACCTGCGCCGCACCGAACACGTCTTGCAGTACCGCGAGGACGCCCAGACGCACCTGCTGCCGGGCGACCCGGCCCAGCGCGCCGAGCTGGCCGCGGCGCTGGGCCTTAGTCACGACGAATTCGAAAGCACCCTGGCCGCGCACCGCCAATTCGTCTCGCGCACGTTCCGCAACGTCTTCCGCCTGGTGGGCATGGGCGACGCCGAGGAGCAGACGCCCGCCCCCGGCTCGATCGATCCCGGAACCGGCCAGGACGAGCCGGACAGCAGCTGCGAACTCGCTGAACAGATCAGCCAGGCCTTCGGCGACGATGCGCAGGACCTGCTGCGCCGCACCGAAACCCTGCTGGGCAGCCATCGCGTGCGCAGCCTGCCCGAGAGCAGCCGCAAGCGCATGGACGCCCTGCTGCCCGCCGCCCTGCGCGCCGCCTTGCAGACCCCTGCTCCGCTGCAAGCCACGGTCCGGCTGTTCGACCTGATCGAGAAAATCGCCCAGCGCAGCGCCTACCTGGCCCTGCTGGCCGAATACCCGGATACTCTGGCGCGGGTGGCGCGCATGGTTGCCGCCAGCCCCTGGGCCGCGCAATACCTGACGCAGCACCCCTTGCTGCTGGACAGCCTGATCGACTGGCGCACCCTGTTCGAACCGCTGGACTTCGCCCAGATCGCGCGGCAGCTGACCGCCGACCTGGACGCCTGCCGCCTGCCCGACGGCGATCCGGACATCGAACGCCAGATGAACCTGATGCGCGACGTGCAGCGCCAGGCCAGCTTCCAACTGCTGGCGCAGGACCTGGAAGGCGAGCTCACCGTGGAGAAGCTGGCCGACCAGTTGTCCGCGCTGGCCGACCTGCTGCTGACCGAGACCATCCGCCGCGCCTGGCCGCTGGTGAACAAGGCCGAAGGCGCCGAACCGCGCTTCGCGGTCATCGCCTACGGCAAGCTCGGCGGCAAGGAACTGGGCTACGCCTCGGACCTGGACCTGGTGTTCCTGTTCGACGATCCGCGCGAGGATGCCGCCGAGGTCTACGCCAAGCTGGGCCGGCGCATGACCTCCTGGCTGTCGACCATGACGTCTTCCGGCCGGCTGTATGAAGTCGACCTGCGCCTGCGGCCGGACGGCGACGCCGGCCTGCTGGCGGTGTCGGTCGAAGCCTTCGAGCAATACCAGCACAAGCACGCCTGGGCCTGGGAACACCAGGCCCTGACCCGCGCGCGCCATGCCTCGGGCGACGCCAGCGTCGGCGCGCGCTTCGAAAAAATCCGCGAGGACATCCTGGTGCTGCCGCGCGACGCCGCCAAGCTGCGCGAGGAAGTGCTGGAGATGCGCGAGAAGATCAACGCGGGCCATCCCAACACCAGCCCGCTGTTCGACCTGAAGCACGACCGGGGCGGCATGGTCGACGTGGAATTCGTCACGCAGTACCTGGTGCTGTGCCACTCGGGCACGCATCCGGTGCTGGTGCGCAACCTGGGCAATATCGCGCTGCTGCGCCTGTCGGGCGAAGCCGGCCTGATTTCGCCCGAACTGGCGGCCCGCGCCGGCGACGCCTATCGCACGCTGCGCCGGGTGCAGCACCAGATGCGCCTGCAGGGCGTGGAAAAGGCCCGCGTGCCGCAGGACCAGCTGCAAGAGGAACGCGCCGCCGTGCGCGAGCTGTGGGCAGCGGTGCTGGGCTGAACGCATAGGGGGACCGGGCGTCCCCCTGCTTGCGGCAACTCAGCGTAAAATAAGGAGTTTTCCGCTATTGTTGCCTGCAAGCCATGTCTGAACTCGTGCGCCCCAAACTCGACCTGCCCGCCGGCCGCCGCAAGGTGCTGATGCACTCGTGCTGCGCGCCCTGTTCCGGCGAAGTCATGGAAGCGATGACCGCCTCGGGCATCGACTATGCCATCTACTTCTACAACCCGAACATCCATCCGGTCAAAGAGTACGAGATCCGCAAGCAGGAGAACATCCGCTTCGCCGAGCAGCACGGCATCGAGTTCATCGACGCCGACTACGACATGGACAACTGGTTCGAACGCGTCAAGGGCATGGAAAACGCCCCCGAACGCGGCGAGCGCTGCACGGCCTGCTTCGACATGCGCTTCGAACGCACCGCGCTCTACGCACACGAACATGGTTTCGACACCATCACCAGTTCGCTGGGCATCTCGCGCTGGAAGGACATGAACCAGATCAACGGCTGCGGCGAACGCGCCGCGGCGCGCTACGATGATCTGATCTACTGGACCTACAACTGGCGCAAGGGCGGCGGCTCCGCCCGCATGATCGAAATCAGCAAGCGCGAAAACTTCTATCAGCAGGAATACTGCGGCTGCGTCTATTCGCTGCGCGACACCAACCGCCACCGCCGCTCGCAAGGCCGCGAACGCATCCACATCGGCGTGAAGTTCTACGGCAAGGAAGACCTGATCAACGAGGAACAGCTCTGATCAGGCCGAACGCCCCTGGCGCCGGTACTCCGACGGCGACACGCCGAAGCGCTTGCGGAACGCGTGGCTGAAGCGCGCCGCATCTGAAAAACCGAATCTGTAGGCGATGTCGCCTATGGGCCGCGCCGCTTGCGCGGCATCGCACAGCGTGTCCCGGCAACGCTCCAGGCGCGCGCTGAGAATGAAATCGGCCGGCGTCGTGGAAGCCAGCGCAAACAGGTTGTAGAGATAGCGCCGCGACATCCTGAAGGCCGCGGCCGCGGCGGCGGGCGACAGCGCCGGATCATGCAGGTTTTCGAATATGTGCTGCTGCACCCGGCGCAATTGCGCCTGGCGCAGTTCGGCCTGATCCTGCTCAGCCTGCGCCCCTGCCCGCTCGCTGATATCCAGCCCCATCATCTGCAGCACGGCGTTGGCCGCGTCGCGCGACGCGCTCTCGGACAAGCGGCCATGTTCGGTCAGCGCCACGCGCAGCAGGTCCATGGCCATGCGGCCGCAGCCCTGGCGCGCGCTGAAGCTGCGCGCCACCGCGTTCTGCATGAAGGATTGCCAGGCATCGAAATGCTTGCCTGGCACCTGCATGACCAGGAAGTGCGCGCCGTCATCGACTTCGACCTCGTAGGGCCGGGTGGTGTCGTAGATGCTCCATTCGCCAGGCACCAGCAAGGCGCTGCGGCCGGACTGGCGGATCTCGCTGCGGCCCGACAGCTGCAGCGTCACCTTGTAGCCCGGCGCTTCGGAGCGGTCGGCCAGCAGCTTGCTGCGGCGCACGCGCTGGGCGCTGCTGCGCAATTCGCAGACCTGCATCCAGCCCAACGAATCCACCGCCACGCTGTTGCGGAAACGCGCGGGAAACACCGCGGACACTTCCAGGGGTACGAAGGTATCGCTGACACTTTCCTGCCAGCTTGCGCAGTCCAGGAAATGCGTGGGCGCGCTGCGCAAAAGGGATGGGGACATGGCGACTCCGGCGTCTCGAAACGGCGTGCCTTTTTGCCTGGGGCGGCCTGCCTGGCGACACAGCTACAGCGTTGAATGGAATGCTGCCTCTTTCTAGCATCGGTCGGCGCCAGGGAGTATCGGTGACAACCCCTAAGTGCCTGTTCCGCTAGGGTTTTCTGTCGCTGCCATAGGAATAGTCGGCCAGCGGGAAGCCCAGCCCCGACAACGCCTGCGCCAGCCCGTGGCGCACCGGCACCACGTCCTCGTAGCGGCGTGGCCGGACCTGGGCGACTTCCTGTTCCGTATAGGGCCGGAAATCGCCCGGCAACTGTGCCGGGCTGAATTCCTCCAGCACCCAGTTCAGCACGGCCGCGAGCTCGGCATTGCTGAGCTGCGATTGCGCCGCGCCCGGCACCCGGACCAGATACTCGCGGCCCTCGGGCAGATGCACGAATGCGCCCACGGAGTTGCGGAAGTCGGGAATGCCGTGGCGGCTGCTGCCGCGGCCGTCCACCCGATGGCAGCCCGCGCATTGCAGCACATAGTCGGCGCGGACGGACTGCCGCAGCCTGTCGGCCGCGGCGCGGTCCGCCACCGGCGCGCCGGCCGCAAGCTCTCCGGCGGCCGCCCGGGCCGCGCAGAGCAGGATGGCGGCGGCGCACAGCCCGCGCCATCCCTGCCACCGCGGTCGCGCCCCTGGCCTGATCATTTCGGCTTCGGCTTGGCCAGGCCCACGATCACGGACGTCGTGCAGTGGAAGATGGAGGACTCGTTGGACATGCACCAGTTCACGTCGTTGTGCAGGAACATCTGATAGCCCGGACGCTCGCGCTCGGCGGATGCGCACATGCATTTGCCGCAAGCAGCCTTGCCGCAGCAGTCGTTATAGCTGATCAGATAGTCCTTGCCGTCCAGCGGATTGTGGCAGGTGCCGACCCACGAGACCGCCGAGGGCGACGTGCCGGGCGGGCAGGACGTCATGCTGCCGCCGCAGCATGAACACAGGAAGCCGTCCACCGCGCAATAGCGCCAGTAGTCGCAGGCCGTGTCGTCCATCTGCGGTTTCTTGGGGTCCGCGGGTGCCGAGCGCGCCACCGGCAGCACCGGCATCAGGAAGGCGGTGCCGACCAGCGCCCGGCCGATGCGGTTGAGCACGCTGCGCCGCGAAGTGGTGTGCGCGACCGAGCGCGCGGCGCGCTCTCCGAGTTTATCCAGCCAATGCATTGCCGCTCTCCTTGCGGGAAATCCGGGTTTCTTCCAGCGTGCCGGCGGCCAGGAATTCCTGCACCGAGGCCACGCCCAGCTCCTTCGCGGTGAACAGGCTTTCGAGCTGTTCGCGCGAGTTGATCAGGCCCTTGGCGCGCAAGGTTCCGGTTTCGTCGATCAGCACGGCATAGGGCAGCTTGCTGATCTGGAACTTCATGCCCAGCTCGGTCGACAGCAGGTACGGAAAGCGCTCCAGGCCCGCCTGCTTGTAGAACGCCAGGTGCTCGGGCATTTCGCCGTCGCTGGCCAGGACGATGCGCAGCCAGGCGCTTTCACTGCTGGCCACCGACTTCAGGATCGGCAAGAGCTTCTTGCAGACCGGGCAGGTGGGGGAAAGAAAGAACAGCAGCTGGCTGTGCTGTCCGCGTTCGCCGATGACGATGCGGCGGCCCAGCAGATCCGCCAGTTCGAAGCGCGGCGCGGGCTCGCCCACGCCGGGGCCCTTGTCCATCGTCAGCGCCCCCATCGGCGCCACGCGCTCGTACAGCACGCCGATCTGCCTGGACAGCGCCAGGATGACCAGCACCAGGCAGAGCACCACGCCCCACAGCAGGAAATTGGAAATGATCAAGGCATCCATGTGAGTTTCCTTCAGAGATTGCGCAACTTGAGATGGGAGGCCAACAGGTGATTGGCGGTGTAGTACAGGCCCACGGCGGCCATGGCCAGGCCGAAGACGGCGGCCGAGTCGGCCCATTGCAGGCCGCGCGACTGGCCCGCCGCGGCGACCAGCGCCGGCGCGGTCCACAGCGCCAGCACCGCGTTGCGCAGCACCAGCCACCACGACAGTCCGGCCCGCTGCGCGCCGCGCCCCGGTCCGCGGGACGCGGGTCCGCCGCAACCGCAATCGATGTCGCGATGCCCCCGCAGCAGGTTGAAGGCCAGCGCCGACGTGGCCACGGCCAGCGCCAGCAGCGCCAGCTGCGCGCCCGCCGCCTGCCCTGCGGGCGCCAGCAGCAAGGCGCCGGCCAGCGCTTCGGTCAGCACATAGGCCCATGCGAACACGCCGCTCGCCGCCGCCGGCAGGATCCGATAGGCCGACACGATGGCGGCGAAGCCGGCCATGTCCCTCAGCTTTTCCAGCGCGCCCAGAAGCAGTACGCAGGCCAGCGCCGCGCTCGCGGCATACAGCAGCACGGGATCGTTCATCGCGCACCTCGAGGTTGCGGCTCGACCTGCAGCGAGGTCTCGCCCGCGGCCTGGATCGTGCCCTTGAGGACCGGTGCGGCGGGCGCGGCGTCATAGACGTTCACGTTGCCGCCGTCGATGGTGTACAGGCGCGGCTGGTCATCCTGCGACACCGACATGGACAAGGCGTTCTGGCCCGGCACCCGCGCCACCCGCTTGTGCGTGGCCAGGTCGTAGACCCAGATCTCGGCGGCCGGCGTCTTGTGCGAACCCTCCGCTCCGTTGGGATGCATGCCCACGTACAGCCGCTTGGCAGCCTTGTTGATGGCCAGCAGGTTGTAGCCGCCGGGGCGCCAGCCCTGGTCCTTGCCCGAGGCGTCCAGCAACGACCAGGGCTTGCCGAAAGCCGCGTCCTTGCCACTGAAGTCGGCGCTGTAGACATTGCCGTTGTAGGACACGAAGTAGTAGGTGTCGCCCAGGTTCTCGGTGTGCGTGAAGATGGGATCCTTCTCCGGATCGAACATGGGCTGGCTGCGCTGTTGCCCCGCCGGCTTGCCGGCCTGGTCCAGGTCCACCGTCACCAGCGCGCCATCGCCGCAGATGCTGGCGAAGCTGCGCGGACGCGAGGGCAGCACGATGATGCTCCAGCAGCCAGCGGCCGCGGTGACCTCGTCCGCGAACTCGCGCGTCTTCAGGTTGACCACCGTGACCGAGGACGCGGGCGTGGCGTTCTGCACGAACAGCAGTTCTCCATCCGTGCTCTGCTGCAGATAGTTGCGGTAGTTCAACGCCTGCGCGCGCTTCTGTGGAATCGGCACCTCGTACTTGGGCGTGAGCGTTTCGGCGTCCCAGGCCTCGACCACATCGGTGCGCTTGCCGCGATTCAGCCGCTCGTAGTAGGTCGTCATCACATAGATGTCCTTGCCGTCCGCGGACACGGTCATGTGTCCGTTGAACGACGCGGGTACCATGCCCAGGAACTTCATGCTGTCGCCGTCATAGATGTTGACCCGGCTGTCGACCAGGTGATTGAAGACGGCATCCATCACGTACAGCCGGTGCGGCGTGGCGGGAGGCAATCGGGTGCCGCCCTTGAGCTCCTCCACGGGCAGGTCGGCCCGGGCTAGGCCCGCCGACGCCGCCAGGGCGGCGCACAATGCCCACCGTACGGCCCGCGATGCGCGTGATCTGGCGCGTAGCGCATTCATCGATATTCTCCTGGTCTCATGATCCGGTTCCCCTAGAACGCATAGACGTAGCGCAACTGCACGCCACGCATCCGCGGCCCGTTCTCGACCTTCAGGTCGTGGATGTACTGCATCTGTATCTGGTTGGCGTCGTTGATCTGGTGCGTCAGCTCGACGGCCAGCTGGTGGTTGCGCGCCCGCGTGGCGACGGTCTCGCCCGAAGCGGTTTCCTTCCCGCCCGTCTCATAGCGGTAGCGGATGCCGGTATAGGTGTCCGGCGTCAGGTTGGTCGAGGCCAGCGCGAAGAAGCGGAACGACGGATCCTTCTTCAGCGTCTGTCCATACCAGTCGGTGTTGCGGCCGTAGATTTCGACTTCGGCGATGGCTTCCAGAAAGGTTGATTCGCCGACGCCCTGCACGAAGGAAAAGTCCTGGATGGTGGACCAGCGGTTCTTGCCGGGCGACACGTCGGGGCGCGAACCGTCGTAGCGGCCCACGGGCGCAACGATGAACGGCTCCCAGGCAAACCAGGTCTTGGTCTGCTCGTTGTTGTACAGCCAGATGGCCGAACCCAGGGTCACGTCGCCTATGCCCGTCTGATGGTCGCCGGGCGCGCCCGGCAGATCCAGCGACGTCCGGTACATCGGCACGATGAATTCGAGCTGCACCGTCTTGCCGTAGAAATCGCGATAGTGCATCTGGCGATACACCAGCGCGTTCACGTCGATGGACGCGCCGTCCACGCGCTTGCCTTCGGCGTACAGGCCCGAGGAGCGCAATCCCGCCAGATACCCGGCGACGATGTTGGTGCCCACGGGCGCGGGTATCCAGTCGCGCGCGCTGGGGTCTCCCGCCCATGCCGCCTGCGAGGCCCCGGCACACGCCAGCAACAGCGCCGCGCGTCTGCGGGCCCGGCAACCTGTCTTGCCTGCCATGTCTTCCCCTTTGGTTTCGCGAGGGCGCGGCCGCCGGTATCTCCCGGCTTGGGCCGCGCCATCATCGTTCTAGTAAGCGATGCAAACGGATTTCCGCTCCAGGTACATCTCCAGCACGGCGCGGCCGTGCTCGCGGCCGATGCCGGATTGCTTGAATCCGCCGAACGGCATATTGGGATCCAGCATGTTGTGCGTGTTCACCCAGAGCGTGCCAGCGTCGATGCGTGGGATCAGGCTTTGCACCCGGCGCAGGTCGTTGCTCCAGAGGCTGGCGCCCAAGCCATAGGCGCTATCGTTGGCCAGCCGCACGGCATCGTCCAGCGTGTCGAAAGGCTGCGCCACCACGACCGGCCCGAAGATCTCCTCGCGCGCGATGCGGGCGTCCTGCGGCAGGTCGGCAAACACGGTGGGCTGCACGAAGTAGCCCGCGCCGTCGCCGCGGACGCCTCCCGTCAGCAGCCGCCCGCCCTCGCCGCGTCCGATGTCGATGTAGTCCATGACACGCTGCTGGTGGCGCGCCGAGACCAGCGGACCGACCTGGGTGGCCGGGTCGAAACCGGAGCCCAGCTTCATGCCGGCGGCCAGATCGGCCAGCCCCTGCACCACCTTGGGATACAGGCTTTTCTGCACATACAGGCGCGAGCCCGCCGTGCAGACCTGCCCTTGGTTGAAGAAAATGGCGGCCGCGGCACCCTGCACGGCCAGGTCCGCGTCGCAATCGTCCAGCACGATCACGGGGGACTTGCCGCCCAGCTCCAGCGAGACGCGCTTCATGTCGTCCATCGCCGCGCGTCCTATCAGTTTGCCGACTTCGGTCGAGCCGGTGAACGCGATCTTGTCCACGCCGGGATGCGCGACCAGCGCGGCGCCGGCGGTCTCGCCCCGGCCGGTGACCACGTTGACCACGCCCGGCGGGAAGCCTGCTTCCAGCACCAGCTCGGCCAGGCGCAGCGCGGTCAGCGGTGTTTCCTCGGCGGGCTTGAGCACCACGGTGCAGCCCGCGGCCAGGGCTGGCGCGATCTTCCAGATCGCCATCAGCAGCGGGAAGTTCCAGGGAATGATGGCCGCCACCACGCCTACGGCCTGCGGCAAGGTATAGGCGCTGTAGCGCACGCCGGGTGGAAAAGGAATCGACAGCGACAGCGTGTCGCCGGTGATCTTGGTGGCCCAGCCTGCCATATAGCGCAGCCACTGCGCGCCCGAGCCGACTTCCAGCCCTTGCGCCACGCCCAGCAGCTTGCCGTTGTTCAGGGTTTCCAGACGGGCCAGCTCGGTGCCATGCTGCTCGACCAGGTCGGCCAGCTTCAGCAGCAGGCGCTCGCGCCCCGCAGGCAGCATGTCGCGCCACGGCCCGGCCTCGAAGGCGCGCCTGGCGGACTGCACCGCCAGGTTCACCTGCGCGGGGCCGGCGTCGGGCTGATGGGCAATGACTTCGCCAGTGGCGGGGTCATGCACGGCGATGGGCGCGCCCTGCCCTTCACGCACCGGCTTGCCGTCGATGAACATGGCTTCCCGGATGGCGCCCAGTTCCGGGCGGTCGGACCCGGCCGGGCCGGCTGTGCTCGCGCTTGCTGAAGGCATGTGTAGCTCCAACGAATAGGTTGGAGGCAGGATAGCAACGGCGTTTCCGGCTGGCTTGTCGGGCCGTGCATGGCGATTTGTCATTTTGCGCATGGCGAAGAGTGCGCCTGCGCTCGAGCTTGCCGCTACCCTAGGCGGGAACGCTTGTCTCCATGAGCATGAAGACAATAAAAAGCCCGGCAGGACACGTTGCGCCATGCCGGGCCAGGCGCGGCGCCCGTTGCGGGCCCCGCGCGTCGCAGAGGTCGGATCAGTCCAGCATCAGCACCGTGGCGCCGGTGGTCTTGCGGCCGGCCAGCGCGGTCTGCGCTTCGCCGGCCTGCTCCAGGGAGTAGCGCTGGTCGATGCGGACCTTGATCTTCTTTTTCTGGACCAGGTCGAACAGTTCCTCGGACGCCGCCTGCAGCTTTTCCAGCGTGTTCACGTGCAGGCCCAGCGACGGACGCGTCACGTACAGGCAGCCCTTCTGGTTCAGCGTCGCCAGGTTGACGCCCGACACGGGGCCGGAGGCGTTGCCGAAACTCACCATCAGGCCGCGCGGCTCGATGCAGTCCAGCGAGGTTTCCCAGGTGTCCTTGCCCACGCCGTCATACACCACCGGCACCTTCTTGCCGCCGGTCAGTTCCAGCACGCGCTCGGCCACGTTCTCGCGCGAGTAGTCGATGGTTTCCCAGGCGCCGTTGGCGCGGGCCAGTTCGGCCTTCTCGGGGCTGGAAACGGTGCCGATCAGCTTCACGCCCAGGGCCTTGGCCCACTGGCAAGCGATCAGGCCCACGCCGCCGGCGGCCGCGTGGAACAGGATGGTCTCGCCGCCTTGCAGGCGGTAGGTCTGGCGGAACAGGTACTGCACCGTCAGGCCCTTGAGCATCAGGGCCGCGGCCTCGTCGAAGCCGATGCCCTTGGGCACCTTGACGACCTGGGCGGCCGGCACGTTGCGCGCCTGGGCATAGGCGCCGATGGGGCTCTGGCCATAGGCGACGCGGTCGCCTTTCTTCAGGTGCTTGACGTCGGCGCCGACCGCGGTGACGACGCCCGCGCCCTCAAAGCCCAGGCCGTGCGGCAGCGCATGGGGATACAAGCCCGTGCGGAAATAGATATCGATGAAGTTCAGGCCGGCGGCGTGCTGCTGGATCGTGACTTCATTGGCGGCGGGCGGAGGCACTTCCACCTCGACCAGCTTCAGGACTTCAGGACCACCGTGCTGCTCGATACGAATTGCCTTGACGAGATTGCTGGCCATGCTGGCCTCCTTTCATTGGAAAAAATGCTAACGAGAGCCTGTCTGCGGCCCCTGAACGAGAAAACCAGATTCAACGCGATGGCCGGGCCTCGCGCGGCGCGGCGGACGACAGCTTGCCGGCCCCGCCCCCCATCAGCACGAACACGCCTGCCAGCACCAACGCGGTCCCCGCCATCTGCCACACCGTGATGGGCTCCTGCAGGAACCACGCCGCCAGAAACAGCACCGAAATCGGCCCCACCATGCCCAGCAGCGATGCGGTAGGCGCGCCGATCAGCGCCACCGCCCACATCAGCATGAACACGGGCACCACGGTATTCAGCGTGGCGTGGATCACCGAATACCCGTAGACCCCGGCAGGCTGGATCAGCATGGACGGCGGATGCACGGCAAAGAACTGGATGATGCAGGCCACGCAGGACACCAGCATGGCATAAGCCACCAGGCGCGTCGCCCCTACCCGCTTGACCAGCTCCCCGGAACAGATCAGGTACACAGAATAGCTGGTCGCGGACCCGAAAACGAACAAAGACCCTAACAGCACCTCGCTGCCGCCGAAGGACAGGTCGTGCGCGAACACCAGCACCACGCCGGCGTAGGACAACACCATGGCCATCCATTGGCGGCGCTCGACCGGGCGCTTGAACCAAAGGGCCGACAGCAGCACCACCAGCGAAGGCGACAGGAACAGGATCAGGCGTTCAAGGCTGGCGGTGACGTAGCGCAGCCCCAGGAAGTCCAGGAAGCTGGACAGGTAGTAGCCCAGCAGGCCCAGCACGCAGACCTGCGCGCGCTCCTTCAGGGTCATCATGGGGATCTCGCCGCGCGCCGCGCGGCGCGACTGATACCAGGCGACCGCCGCGAAGAACGGCATGGCGAACAGCATGCGGAAGGCAATGAGGGTGACCGCGTCGATGCCGTAGCGGTACGTGAACTTCACCACGATGGCCTTGGCCGAAAACAGCACCGCGCCCAGGGTCGCCAGGAAGAAGCCGGCCGCGCGGCTGGAAGAACGGAGGGACGACGGAAACTTGGCAAGGCGATTCATGCGATGATTTTATGTTCTGCGCGCAGCCCTCGCACGCATCTCCCTCCGCTTTTTCGACCGTATCCGCCGCATGACCCGACACCGCGCCCTGACCTATATCCATATTGCCGCCGTGCTTTTCGGCCTGACCGGCGTGTTCGGCGAGCTGATCCAGGCCAGCGCGGCGGTCATCACGCTGGGCCGGGCGGTCTTCGCGGTCATTGCGCTGGGCCTGTTCGCCCGCGCGCGCCGCAAGCCGCTGCTGGGCGCGCTGACGCCCGCGCAACTGTTCGTGCTGGTGGTGTCGGGGGCCCTGCTGGCGGGCCACTGGGTCACCTTCTTCATTGCGGTGAAGGTCGGCGGCATCGCCATCGCCACGCTGGGCTTCGCCAGCTTCCCGGCCTTCATCACGCTGTTCGAAGGCCTGCTGTTCCGCGAACGCATCCGCCCTGCGGAATGGCTGCTGCTGGGCCTGGTGACCGCCGGGCTGGTGCTGGTCACGCCTTCGTTCGACCTGGCCGACCAGGGCACCATCGGCCTGGCCTGGGGCCTGCTGTCGGGCCTGAGCTTCGCGCTGCTGGCGCTGAGCAACCGCCGTTCGGCCTCGGGCATGGACCCGATGCAGGTGGCGTGCTGGCAGAACCTGGTGGTGGCGCTGGTGCTGCTGCCCTTCGCCGTCGGCCAGCTGCCTGCCCTGCCCGCCCTGGACTGGCTGTGGCTGGCGCTGCTGGGGATCTTCTGCACCGGCCTGTCGCACTATCTGTTCGTGTCCAGCCTGACGCGACTGAACGCCCGCAGCGCCGGGCTGGTCATCGCACTGGAGCCGGTCTACGCCATCGCCTTCGCCTGGATCCTGTTCAGCCAGGAGCCCACGCCCCGCATGATGGCGGGCGCCGCCCTGATCGTGGCGGCCATCGTCTGGTCCGGCCTGCGCAAGCAGCCGCCTGCGCCCGCGCAGCCAGGCTCCCCGGCGAAGTCGCAGCCTTGACAATATCTGACTAGGCAGTAAAATTTGGCGCATATGACTGCCGCGCCTCCCCCTTCCTCCTCCGATACTCCCGTCCATTACCGCGGCGATGCCCGCTGCGTCATGGAAGACAATGCCGGTTTCCTGATCAAGCAGGTCTCCAACTCCATGAACCGGATGCTGGACCAGGAAATGGCCCCGCTGGACCTCACCGCCATGCAATGGCGCCCCATCATCCTGCTCTTCAAGGGCCGCGCCGATACGCCCGCCGAGCTGGCGCGGCTTACCGGCATGGACACGGGCGCCATGACCCGCGCGCTGGACCGGCTGGAAGCCAAGGGCCTGCTGCGCCGCACGCGCTGCCAGGAAGACCGCCGCGTCGTCAAGATCGAGCTTACCGAGCTCGGCGAGGCCAAGGCGCGCGAAATCCCGCCCAATATCGCGCGGGTGCTGAATTACCATCTGCGCGGATTCTCCACCGACGAGGTCGCGCAGCTGATGCACTTCCTGCGCCGCATGATTGCCAACGGCTCTGTTTCCAGCGCCCAGCCCGAGCGCTGACGAGCCGGTCCGCACGCCCCGGATAGCCGGGGCTTTATTTGGCATAATATTTGCCTAGGCAAATACAGATTAATCAATTACTTTCAGCAAACAGTCAGGATGAAACGCCTTCTTTCTACCGTATTGGTGCTGGCCCTGAGCGGTTGCGCATTGATGGAGTCCGGACCTGAACCCGTGGCGGCGCTGGACGCGGCCAAGCTGGGACTGACCAGCCAGGACACCGCCTGGCCCGAAACCCAATGGTGGCAGCGCTACGGCGACCCGCAGCTCAACGCGCTGCTGGACGAGGCCCTGGCCAACAGCCCGTCGATGAGCGCCGCGCAGGCCCGCCTGGCCAAGGCCAATGCCGCCGTCGGCCTGGCACGCGCGCCGCTCTTGCCGCGCGTGGACGCCAACTATGCGCTGACCCGCGAACACCTGTCCAAGGACTACATCTACCCGGCGCCGCTGGGCGGTTCGGTGGTCAGCGACAACCGGCTGGCCTTGGACTTCAGCTACGAGCTGGATTTCTGGGGCAAGAACCGCTCGCGCCTGCAAGCGGCCGTGTCGCAACAGGCAGCCGCCGCGGCCGACGCGCAGGCAGCTCGCAATCTGCTGGCCAGCGCCACGGTCCGCGCCTACCTGAACCTGCAGAATGCCTTTGCCCAGCGCGACGTGCTCAACCGTGTGCTGGCCCAGCGCGCCGATGTGCTGTCGCTGACCGAAGGCCGCTACAAGGCCGGACTGGACACCCAGGTCGAGGTCAAGCAGGCGGAGTCGTCGCTGGCCGCCGGCAAGGTCGAGCTGACCCAGACCGACACCACCCTGGCACAGTTGCGCAATCAGGTCGCGGCGCTGGCCGGCGCCGGCCCGCAGCGCGGGCAATCCCTGCAGCCGGTGGCGCTGACGGCCCCGGCCGGCGGCGTGCCCGCCAGCGTGCCGCTGGACCTGCTGGGCCACCGTCCGGATGTCGTCGCCGCGAAATGGCGTGCCGAAGCCGCCCGCCATGCCATCGACAGCGCCAAGGCCGAGTTCTACCCCAACGTGAACCTGGTGGCGTTCGCCGGCTTCCAGGCCATGGGCACCGGCAATCTGCTGGGCGCGGACGCCCGCATGGCCGGATTCGGCCCGGCGATCACCCTGCCGATCTTCCATGGGGGCGAACTGAACGCGAATCTGGCCGGACGCCGCGCCGATGCCGACATCGCCGTGTCGGACTACAACCAGACCGTGCTGGACGCCGTGCACCAGGTGGCCGACGCGCTCGACGGCCTGCGTCTGCTGGACCAGGAAAAGGCCCAGCAGCGCCAGGCACGCGAAGCCATCGACGCCGCCTACGACCTGGCGGTCAAGCGCTACAAGGCCGGCATGGGCAACTACATCTCGGTGCTCATCGCCCAGACCGGCGTGCTGACCCAGGCGCGCCTGGACACCGATCTGCGCATCCGCGCCTACCAGTTGGACGCCAGCCTCGCCAGTGCGCTGGGCGGCGGGTATGCACCCGCGCCCGCGGCCGAGCCCGCCCCCGCAACGAATCCCATCCATTGAACGCTCCCCGGACTCAGACGTCATGACCGCAGCCACTCCCGCCGCCAACCCCGCCCGCAAACGCCTGCTGTTGCTGGCCACCGGGGCCTTCATCCTCATCGCGATCGCGTACGGCATCTGGTGGGCGCTGTTCGGCGCCCACTTCGAAAGCACCGACGACGCCTACGTGCACGGCAACCTGGTGCAGATCACGCCCCAGGTGCCCGGCACGGTCGTGGCCATCGAGGCCGACGACACGGAAACCGTCACTGCCGGCCAGCCGCTGGTGCGACTGGACCCTGCCGATACCGACGTAGCCTTGCAGCAGGCCCAGGCCAAGCTGGCGCAGACCGTGCGCCAGGTGCGCACCATCTACGTCCAGAACGACGCCCTGGCCGCCGACGTCGACCTGCGCAACGCCGACATCCTGCGCGCCCAGGCTGAGCTGACCCGCGCGCAGAGCGACGTCAACCGCCGCCAGCAACTGGCCAAGTCCGGCGGCGTCAGCGGCGAAGAAATCCTGCATGCCGAAGCCGCGCTGAAATCCGCCCAATCCGGCCTGGCGCAGGCCCGCGCCGCGCTGGCCGCCTCGCGCGCCAAGCTGGCGACCAACCAGGCCCTGACCCAGAGCACCACGGTCGCCAACCACCCCGATGTGCAGCAAGCCGCGGCCGGCCTGCGCAACGCCTGGCTGGCGCAATCGCGCACCCTGCTGCCCGCTCCCGTGGGCGGCGTGGTGGCCCGGCGCAGCGTGCAAGTGGGCCAACGCGTCGCCCCCGGCGCCGCCCTGATGACCGTCGTGCCGCTGGACCAGGTGTGGGTCGAGGCGAATTTCAAGGAAGGCCAGCTGCGCAAGATGCGCATCGGCCAGCCGGCCAAGATGGTTGCCGATCTGTATGGCAGCTCGGTCATCTATCACGGCACCATCGCCGGACTGGACGCCGGCACGGGCAGCGCCTTCGCCCTGCTGCCCGCCCAGAACGCCACCGGCAACTGGATCAAGGTGGTGCAGCGAGTGCCGGTGCGCATCGCGCTGGACCCCGAGGACCTGAAGAAGCACCCGCTGCGCGTGGGCCTGTCGATGGACGTGGAGGTGGACGTGGGCAAGCAGGAAGGCGAACCCCTGACGCAGGCCGAACGCAAGGAACCGGTCTGGTCGACGCGCGCGTTCGAGCCGGCCCACGATGAGGTCGACGCCATGATCAACAAGATCATCGAAGCCAACCTCGCATCATGAGCGCAGCCCAACAGCCCGCCGCCTCGCCGGCGCCTCCGCGGGGCGGCCAAGCGCCGGGCACCTACCCGCCGCTGGAAGGCGCGACCCGCATCATCGGGTCCATCGCGCTGTCCACGGCGGTGTTCATGAACGTGCTGGACACTTCGATCGCGAACGTGTCCATCCCCACCATCTCGGGCGACCTCGGCGTCAGCACCAGCCAGGGCACCTGGGTCATCACCTCGTTCGCCGTCGCCAACGCGATCACGGTGCCGCTCACCGGCTGGCTCACGCAACGCTTCGGCCAAGTGCGGCTGTTCCTGATCTCCACGCTGCTGTTCGTGCTGGCGTCCTGGCTTTGCGGCTTCGCGCCCTCGCTGGAGGCATTGATCGCCTTCCGCGTGCTGCAGGGCGCGGTCGCCGGCCCCATGATTCCGTTGTCGCAGGCGCTGATGCTGGCCAGCTTCCCCAAGTCCAAGGCGGGCATGGCGCTGGCTGTCTGGTCCATGACCACGCTGGTCGCGCCCGTTGCCGGGCCTTTGCTGGGCGGTTGGATTTCCGACAACTACACCTGGCCCTGGATCTTCTACATCAACGTGCCGGTGGGCCTGCTGGCCGCCTGGATCAGCTGGCGCATCTATGGCGACCGGGAATCGGTGACGCGCAAGCTGCCGATCGACAAGGTCGGGCTGGCGCTGCTGGTGGTGTGGGTCGGCGCGCTGCAGATCATGCTCGACAAGGGCAAGGAACTGGACTGGTTCGCCAGTTCCACCATCGTGGCGCTGGCCGCCATCGCGTTCGTGGCCTTCGTCTTCTTCCTGATCTGGGAGCTGACCGACGCCCACCCCGTGGTGGACCTGCGCCTGTTCAAGATCCGCAATTTCACGGTCGGCGCGCTGACGCTGGCGGTCGCCTACGGCGTCTTCTTCGGCAACGTGGTGCTGCTGCCCTTGTGGCTGCAGAGCAATATGGGCTACACGGCCACTTACGCGGGGATGGTGACCGCGCCGGTGGGCCTGCTGGCAATCCTGCTGACCCCCATCGTGGGCAAGATGCTGGCCACGCGCGACCCGCGGCAGATCGCGACGGTGGCGTTCCTGATCTTCGCGCTGGTGTGCTTCATGCGCTCGGGCTTCAACACCCAGACCGATGTCCGCACGCTGATGGTGCCGACCATCATCCAGGGCGCGGCGATGGCGACCTTCTTCGTGCCGCTCACCTCGATCACGCTGTCCAGCATCGAACCGTGGCGCATTCCCGCCGCCTCGGGCCTGTCGAATTTCCTGCGCCTGACGGCAGGCGCGTTCGGCACGTCGATCGCGACGACGCTCTGGGAAAACCGCGCGACCATGCACCACGCGCAGCTGACCGAAGTCGCCAAGCCCGGCCAACAGGCGTTCGACCAGACCATGAATGCGCTGCAGAACGGCCTGGGCGTGAGCCACCAGCAAGCCTTGACCATGGTGGACGGGCTGATCAACGCGCAAGCGTTCACCATGTCGGCGGTGGATGTGTTCTATGCCTCCGCCGTCATCTTCCTGGCCCTGACGGGGCTGGTGTGGTTCGCCCGCCCGCGGTCGGCCAAGTCGGGCGGTGGCGGCGCCGCCGAAGCGGCCGCCGGCGCGCACTAGGGCGCGACGCACCCGGTCCTGGACTACGTCCGGGGCCGGGCCGCGAACAACGTTACTCCTTCAGCAAGACCTGCCAGTCGGCGCGTTCGATGATGTCGGCCGACAGCGCACTGACGGGCGACAGGTTGAAGACCGAGATGCCGCGCGCGCGCCATTGGGCGGCCGCAAAGCGGAACGACGGCTCGATCAGTTGCGAGAACTTGCGCGCCAGCCTGCTGGATTGAGGCGTCTGGCCTTCATCGTAGAAGCGCAGGCCATTTTGCACCGTCAGGTCCAGGCCGTGCGCATAGACCTTGCGCGCGCCGCTGGAGACCAGCACCTGCAATGCGGCATAAGCCACGGTGTCGGCGTCGAATACACCCAATCCAGCGTTGAAGCTGAACCCCATCCCCAGCTTCGCGTCCAGCAGCTGCACGTCGGGCGAAGCCGCCGCAATGCGCTTGAGCACCGCTGGCGCGGCGCGGCGTTCGTAGGCGCGCTCAGCTATCAGTTCAATGATGCAGATGCGGCAGCGGATCATGTCCTGCGGAATGCCTTGCATGATGTAGCGCAGCACTTCGGGAAAGACGTACAGGGTCAGGTCGCGAGACACGATCTCGCGCACCAGGTCGATGCGGTCCCGGACGAAGTTCTGGTCGATGATGCAGTAATACTTGAACGGCAGGTTGAATTTGCCTGCAAGCGCAATCGCGCCGTTCACCCCCATCGCCGCGCGTATGTCCAGCCGGTCATACGGTATCTGGGCGACGGACGGACCGCTCAGGATCAGGTGCACCTCGGTATCGGCCGGGTCATATCCTTCGGCCAGCGGGGTGACCGGCAAGGACCGCCCAAACGCGCGGAAGCGACAGATCGCTCCGGACTGATCCCTCCAGATCCGGACGAATGGCCACAGATGCTGGTTATGTCGCTGCGTGCGCGATCGCAGCACGCGGAACAGCTTGCGCACAAAACGGTCGGCCCGTCCGCCACCCACATGGGTGGCGGAAGGAGGATAAGCAGGATCTTCCATTTACTAGCCTGAAGGCCTTAACCCGCAAACGCCTCAACCTGCCGCGATCAGCGATGCAATCGCGTTGCCGACGTCAACGGTGGAGGCGTTGCCTTTCATGTCCCGCGTACGCGGCCCTTCCGCCAGGACGGTTTCGATGGCTTTGACGACGGCGGCCGAAGCATCGGGATAGCCCAGGAAGTCCAGCATCAGCGCGCCGCTCCAGATCTGGCCGATCGGGTTGGCGATGCCCTTGCCGTAGATGTCCGGCGCCGAGCCATGCACGGGCTCGAACAGCGACGGAAACTTGCGTTCCGGGTTCAGGTTCGCCGACGGCGCGATGCCGATGGTTCCCGTGCAGGCCGGGCCCAGGTCGGACAGGATGTCGCCGAACAGGTTGGAGGCGACCACCACGTCGAACCAATCCGGATGCTGCACGAAGTGCGCGCACAGGATATCGATGTGGTACTTATCCCAGCGCACGTCGGGGTACTTCTCTGCCATCTCGGCCACGCGCTCGTCCCACCAGGGCATCGAAATGGAAATGCCGTTGGACTTGGTGGCCGCGGTCAGGTGCTTGCCGCGCTTCTGCGCCAGTTCGAAAGCGAACTTGAGGACGCGATCGGCGCCGATGCGCGTGAAGACGCTTTCCTGGATGACCACTTCGCGCTCTGTGCCCGCGAACAGGCGGCCGCCGCTGTTGGAGTATTCGCCTTCCGTGTTCTCGCGCACGATGAAGAAGTCGATCTCGCCGGGCTGGCGGTCCTTCAGCGGCGACGGCACGCCAGGCATCAGGCGCACGGGGCGCAGGTTGATGTACTGGTCGAACTCGCGGCGGAACTTGAACAGGGATCCCCACAGCGCCTCATGGTCGGGCACCGTGGCGGGCCAGCCGATGGAGCCGAAGAAAATCGCTTCGTGCTGGCCGATCTGCTGCTGCCAGTCGTCCGGCATCATCTTGCCGTGCTTGGCGTAATAGTCGCAGCTCCAGTCGAAATGGTCCCATTGGAAATCAATGCCGAACCGCTTCGCGACCGCGTCCAGGACCTTCAGGCCCTCGGGCACGACTTCCTTGCCAATTCCGTCTCCAGGAATCACCGCAATTTTGTGTTTCTTTGCCACCACGTCTTCCTTTGTTTTCTGGATTCGCTCCACGGATTCATAAGCGCAAACGGCCACCGCGCAGCATCCTTTTGATTACACGAGGATGTTACTCGATACTTTTCTTGACGGGAGCGCACAGCCGGGATTTTGGTCCGCGGGCGCGCCTCCCAGGTTTAGCGCCGGCCCTTGGACCCCAGCAACGAGCCCAGAATGCCTCGGGTCAGCTCACGCGCGATCGACCGGACGGTGCTCTTGGCCATGGTCTGCACCACGCCATCGCGCTTGCCGCCGCGCGGGCCGGTGGACCCGAACAGCACGTCGTTCAGGCTGTCCATCAACCCGCCCCCCGATTCCTGCTCGGCGCCCTTGCCCGCGGGCTGGGCCGGAGCATCCTTCGCGGTTCCGGCCTGATCCGCCGGCTTGGCCGCGCGCCCAGCCAGGACTTCGTAGGCCGATTCCCGGTCGATGGCCGTCTCGTACTTGGCGGCCAGCGGACTGCCCTGGCGCAGCGACTGCCGCTCCGCGTCGGTCGCGGGGCCGATGCGGCTCGCCGGCGGCACGATGTAGGCGCGTTCGGTCGGCATGGGCCGGCCCTTGGCGTCCAGCAGCGACACCAGCGCCTCGCCGACGCCCAGTTCGGTAATGGCCGCCTCGATGTCCAGCCCCGGATTGGGACGCATCGTCTGCGCCGCCGTCTTCACGGCTTTCTGATCGCGCGGCGTGAAGGCGCGCAAGGCATGCTGCACGCGGTTGCCCAGCTGCCCCAGCACGGTGTCCGGAATGTCCAAGGGATTCTGGGTCACGAAATAGACGCCCACGCCCTTGGAGCGGACCAGGCGCACCACCTGCTCGATCTTGTTCAGAAGCGCCGGCGGGGCATCGTTGAACAGCAGGTGGGCTTCGTCGAAGAAGAACACCAGCTTGGGCTGGTCCATGTCGCCCACTTCGGGCAGCTTCTCGTATAGATCCGCCAGCAGCCAGAGCAGGAAGATCGCGTACAGGCGCGGCGCCTGCATGAGCTTGTCGGCGGCCAGCACGTTGACCATGCCGCGGCCCTGGGCGTCCGTGCGCATCAGGTCGGCCACATCGAGCATGGGCTCGCCGAAGAATTTCTCCGCGCCCTGCGATTCCAGGGCCAGCAAGCCGCGCTGGATCGCGCCGACGCTGGCGGATGAAACATTGCCGTAACGGGTCTTCAGTTCGGCCGCCCGGTCGGCGACGTTCTGGAGCATGGCGCGCAGGTCCTTCAGGTCCAGCAGCAGTTGCCCTTCGTCGTCGGCGACCTTGAACACCAGCGTCAGCACTCCTTCCTGGGTGTCGTTCAATTCCAGGATGCGAGACAGCAGCAGCGGCCCCATATCCGAAATGGTGGCGCGCACCGGCAGCCCCTGCTCGCCGAACACGTCCCACAGCGTGACCGGGCTGGCTGCCCAGGCCGGTTCGGCGAGGCCCAGGTTCTTCAGGCGTTCCAGCAGCTTGGGAGTGGCCGCGCCCGCCTGGGAAATGCCGGTCAGGTCGCCCTTGACGTCGGCCATGAACACCGGCGTGCCGATGCGGGAAAAGGACTCCGCCAGGACCTGCAGGGTGACGGTCTTGCCGGTGCCGGTGGCCCCCGTGATGCAGCCATGGCGATTGGCCAGGGCAGGCAGCAGCGCCAACTCGGTCTGTGCATTCTTGGCGATGACAATGGGGTTGGGCATGTGCAGCTCTCCGGACCAGGGAATCAAATGGATGCCCAAGTGTAGAGCCTGCCGCCCCGGTTGTGCGCGTGGCAATAAGGACACATGCGGGCAGCCCCCGGGCGCGCCGGGCTCCGTCACGGTAAAATGCCATTTTTGCAGACAAATTACCCTGGGAAGCCATGGCCGGACACAGCAAATGGGCCAATATTCAGCACCGCAAAGGGCGCCAAGACGCCAAGCGCGGAAAGCTCTGGACCAAGATCATTCGTGAAATCACCGTGGCGGCGCGCGCCGGCGGCCCTGACCCGGACAGCAACCCGCGCCTGCGCATGGCCTGGGACAAGGCCACCGACGCCAACATGCCCAAGGACAACATCCAGCGCGCCATCCAGCGCGGCGCGGGCGGCGCGGACGGCGACGCCTACGAGGAAGTCCGCTACGAAGGCTACGGCATCGGCGGCGCGGCCGTGATCGTCGACTGCATGACCGACAATCGCACCCGCACCGTCGCCGAAGTGCGCCACGCCTTCGCCAAGAACGGCGGCAACCTGGGCCAGGAAGGCTCGGTCGCCTTCATGTTCAAGCACTGCGGCCAATTCGTGTTCGCGCCCGGCACCTCGGAAGACAAGGTCATGGAAACCGCGCTCGAAGCCGGCGCCGAAGACGTTACCACCGACGAGGAAGGCGTGATTGAAGTCGTCTGCGCGCCGGCCGACTACGCCGCCGTGCGCAGCGCCTTCGACGCCGCGGGCCTGAAGGCCGAAGTCGACGGCATCGTCATGAAGGCCCTGAACGAAACCGAACTGGCCGGCGAAGACGCCATCAAGATGCAAAAGCTGCTCGACGCCCTGGAAGGCCTGGACGACGTGCAGGAAGTCTATACGACCGTCATTTTCGACGAAGCGCAGTAAAAATCCCATTACCCCGGCGCCGGGCAGGTCCTGCCTGCCCGGCGCCACGCTGTCATCGGATCCGGGTCCGCCCGGATCCCTCGCCTACTCCTCGGGCTGGCGCCTTGCGGCGCTCGACTGGCAACCTTAAGAACCACGCAACATGAAACTCCTGGTAATTGGCTCTGGCGGCCGCGAACATGCCCTCGCCTGGCGGCTGGCCCGCTCCCCGCGCGTACACAAGGTGTACGTCGCGCCGGGCAATGGCGGCACGCAACGCGCCGAGCAGATCGAGAACATTCCGTTCACCAATGCCGAGGAACTGGCCGATTTCGTCCAGCGCGAAGGCGTCGCCCTGACGGTCGTGGGCCCCGAGGCCCCCCTGGCCGCCGGCGTCGTGGACGTGTTCCGCGCCCGCGGCCTGAAGATCTTCGGACCGACCAAGGCTGCCGCGCAGCTGGAAAGCTCGAAGGACTACGCCAAGGCCTTCATGGTCCGGCACAACATCCCGACCGCCCGCTACGAAACCTTCACCGATCCGGCCAAGGCCCATGCCTACATCGACCAGGAAGGCGCCCCCATCGTGATCAAGGCCGACGGCCTGGCCGCGGGCAAGGGCGTGGTGGTCGCCGCCACGCTCGAAGAAGCGCACGCCGCCGTCGACGCCATGCTGGGCGACGGTTCCATGGGCGCCGCCGGCGCGCGCGTCGTGATCGAGGAATGCCTGGTGGGCGAGGAAGCCAGCTTCATCGTCATGTGCGATGGCCGCAACGTGCTGGCCCTGGCCACCAGCCAGGACCACAAGCGCCTGCAGGACGGCGACCAGGGCCCCAACACGGGCGGCATGGGCGCGTATTCGCCCGCGCCCATCGTCACCCCGGAACTGCACCACCGCATCATGCGCGAAATCATCCTGCCGACCGTGCAAGGCATGACGCGCGACGGCATCCCGTACACGGGCTTCCTGTACGCCGGCCTGATGATCGCCCCGGGCGATGATCCCGACCGCGAGATCAAGACCCTGGAATTCAACTGCCGCATGGGCGACCCGGAAACGCAGCCCATCATGATGCGCGTCAAGAGCGACCTGCTGGACGCCCTGGAACACGCCGTCGACGGCACGCTGGACCAGGCCGACATCGTCTGGGACCGCCGCACCGCGCTAGGCGCCGTGCTGGCCGCGCACAACTACCCGAACACGCCGCGCACCGGCGACGTCATCCGCGGCCTGCCCGCCGACGCCGAGGACTGCATGGTCTTCCACGCCGCCACCAAGCTGGAAGGCGACGAAGTCAAGACCACCGGCGGCCGCGTGCTGTGCGTCACGGCGCTAGGCGACTCGGTCAAGATGGCCCGCGACCGCGTGTACGAAGCGATCGACGGCATCCACTTCGACGGCCGCCAGTACCGCAGCGACATCGGCTGGCGCGCGCTCAAGCCCTCGCAGCAGAAGACCAAGCCCAACGCCTAGCCGGAAACGCCGATGAACGCCTTGCCCGTTTCCTCCGTCCGGGACTACCTCACCGGCTTGCAGGCCCGCATCGTCGGCGCCCTGGAAGACGCGGAGGGCGTGGCCTTCCGCGCCGACGAATGGGTGCGCCCCGAAGGCGGCGGCGGGCTGTCGCGGCTGCTGGAAGGCGGCTCGCTGTTCGAACGGGCCGGAGTGCTGTTCAGCCACGTCAAGGGCAGCAAACTGCCGCCCTCCGCCAGCGCGCACCGTCCCGAACTGGCAGGACGCTCCTGGGAAGCCATGGGCGTATCCATGGTGCTGCATCCGCGCAATCCTCACGTGCCCACCACGCATATGAACGTGCGCATGTTCCTGGCGGCCGCCCGGCCCGGCCACGACGAGGCCGACGTGTTCTGGTTCGGCGGCGGCATCGACCTGACGCCCTACTATCCGTACGAGGAAGACGCCCGCCACTTCCACGCCACCTGCCGCGACGCGCTGGCCGGCCATGGCGCCGACTACTACCCGCGCTACAAGCGCTGGTGCGACGAGTACTTCTTCCTGAAGCACCGCAATGAAACGCGCGGCATCGGCGGCATCTTCTTCGACGATCTGAACGCCCCGGGCTTCGAGGCCTCGTTCGCCCTGACCCGGTCGGTGGGCGACGCCTTCCTACCGTCCTACATGCCCATCGTGGAACGCCGCCGCGGCCTCCCCTATGGCGAGCGCGAGCGCGACTTCCAGGCCTACCGCCGCGGCCGCTACGTCGAATTCAACCTGGTCTTCGACCGCGGCACGCTGTTCGGCCTGCAGTCCGGCGGACGCACGGAGTCCATTCTGCTGTCCATGCCGCCGTTGGCCCAGTGGCGCTACGACTGGCAGCCCGAAGCCGGCACGCCCGAGGCGGAATTGGCCGCCTACCTGAAACCGCGGGACTGGGTTTGAAACGTATCGGGCTCCTGGGCGGCAGTTTCGACCCTGTCCACGTCGCGCATATCGCCTTGGCGCAGAATGCCCTGCAAACGTTGGGCCTGGCCGAAGTGCAGCTCATCCCCGCAGCCAATCCCTGGCAGCGCGCGGCGCTGCACGCCACGGCCGAACAGCGCCGCGACATGCTGCAACTGGCCATCGCCGGCCATGCCGGCCTGGTGGTCAATCCCATTGAAATCGAACGCGGCGGCGCGACCTACACCATAGACACACTGCGCGCCCTGCCACAGGACGCGCGCTATGTCTGGTTGCTGGGCACCGACCAGCTGGCGAATTTCTGCACCTGGCGCAACTGGCAGGACATCGCCAGCCTGGTGGACCTGGCCGTCGCCACTCGCCCCGGCACCGCGCTCAACGCGCCACCGGCGCTGGCCGAGCATCTGCGCGGCCAGGGACGCGAATTGCTGGAGTTGCCGTTTGCCCCCATGCCGGTGTCGGCCTCGCAGATCCGCCAGCGTCTGGCGCAGGGCGAATCCACCGATGGCCTGCTGGCCGCGCCCGTGGCCGCCTATATTGCGGCGCACCATCTTTACCGATAAACCCACACCCGCCGTGCGCCAAAAGCGCCACGGGGCCAGCATCCGCTGTCCGCGCGCGGGTTATATTTACTGACTATGGATATACAAAAACTCCAACGCGCCGTCATCGACGCCCTCGAAGACGTCAAAGCGCAAGACATCAAGGTCTACAACACCACGCATCTGACCAGCCTGTTCGATCGCGTCGTGATTGCAAGCGCCACCTCCAACCGCCAGACCCGCGCCCTCGCTTCCAGCGTGGCGGACCGCGGCCGCGCCCTCGACCTCTCCGGCATCACCATCGAAGGCGAGGACACGGGCGAATGGGTGGTCGTCGACCTCGGCGACGTGGTCGTGCACATCATGCAGCCCGCCATCCGCCAGTACTACAACCTGGAAGAAATCTGGGGCGGCAAGCCGGTGCGCGTGAAGCTCCTGCCCGAATCCACCCGCGTCGCGCCGATCCCCGGCGACGGCGTCCACGACGCCGAGTACTGAGCGCGCCGTGAAGCTGATCGTCGTGGCCGTGGGCACTCGGATGCCGGACTGGGTGCAGACTGCCTGGGACGACTACGCCAAGCGCCTGCCGGCCGACTGCGCGCTGGAACTGCGCGAAATCAAGCCTGAACCCCGGACCACGGGCAAGACACCCGCCCAGATGATGGCCGCCGAAGCCAAGCGGATCGAGGCCGCCCTGCCCGCCAGCGCCCTGCGCCTGGCGCTGGATGAGCGCGGACGCGACCTGACCACCATGGCCTTGTCGCAGAAGCTGGAGCAATGGCGGGCCGGCGGCCAGGATGTCGCCTTTCTCGTCGGCGGCCCGGACGGCCTGGATGCGGGCCTGAAAGCGTCCTGCGCCGGGCAGCTGCGGCTATCCTCGCTGACGCTGCCGCATCCCATGGTGCGCGTGGTGCTGGCCGAGCAGCTCTATCGCGCCTGGGCCATCATGACCAATCACCCCTATCATCGCGCCTGACTGCCGGCCGCGCCTGACTGCCGGCCGCGCCTGACTGCCGGCCGCGCCTGACTGCTCTGGCCGTGCCCTACCGCCGGCCGCGCCTGACCGCTATCCAGGCCGGCGCCCACTCCGCTGACACATGACCGACACCGTCTCCGCCCCGCGCCTCTATCTTGCCTCCGCCAGTCCCAGGCGGCGCGAACTGCTGACCCAGATCGGCCTGGCCCACGAAGTCCTGCTGGTGCCGGCCCCTCCCGGAGAGGACGAACCCCAACATCCAGGCGAAAGCGCCGCCGACTACGTCCAGCGCACCGCGCGCGACAAGGCGCTGCGCGGCCGCGACTGGATGCAGGACCAAAACCTGCCGCGACTGCCGCTGCTGGCCGCCGACACCACGGTCATCCTGTCCGGCGAGGTCCTGGGCAAGCCGGCCGACCGCGACGATGCCATGAGGATCCTGCGCGCCCTGTCCGGCTCGACCCACCAGGTGCATACCGCGGTCGCCGTCTGGACCGGCGAGCAATTGCTGGAAGCCGTCTCCATTACCGAAGTCCGCATGCGCGAGCTGACGGACGAGGAAATCGGCCGCTACTGCGACAGCGGCGAGCCTTTCGGCAAGGCCGGCGCCTACGGCATCCAGGGCCTGGCCGGCACCTTCATTTCCCATATCGCCGGCAGCTATACCGGCGTGATGGGCTTGCCCCTATTCGAAACCGCGAACCTGCTGCGCGCGGCGGGCATCCAGATCCCCTGACAGGCGCGGATCCCGTCCGAAAAAAATCCCCCGAAAGCCTTGCGGCCCGGGGGATTTTTTATCGCTGCCGCCCCGCCCTGGCGTGGGGCAAAGACGTCAGGACGGATTGTGCTCAGCCGTGCTGCAGCGGTTGGCCGATAGCCACGCCGCCGCCTCGCGGCGCTTCCGGCGCCGGAACTGCGACCGGTGCGGGCGCGGGCTGGGCCGTGCCCTCGAGGGCGGCATGCAGCTGCTCCCGGTCCAGCTCGCCTTCCCAGCGCGCCACCACCACGGCGGCGGTCGCGTTGCCGACCAGATTGGTCAGCGCGCGGCATTCCGACATGAAGCGGTCCACGCCCAGGATCAGCGCCATGCCGGCGACCGGCACCGACGGCACCACCGACAGCGTGGCGGCCAGGGTAATAAAGCCCGCACCCGTCACGCCCGCGGCGCCCTTGGAGCTCAGCATCGCCACCAACAGCAGCAGGATCTGGTCGCCCAGCGACAGCGGAATGTCGCAAGCCTGGGCGATGAACAGAGCGGCCATCGTCATGTAGATGTTGGTGCCGTCCAGGTTGAAGGAGTAGCCGGTGGGCACGACCAGGCCGACCACCGACTTCGAGCATCCAGCCCGCTCCATCTTCTGCATCAGCGTGGGCAGCGCGGCCTCAGACGAACTGGTGCCCAGCACCAGCAGCAGCTCTTCACGAATGTAACGTACCAACTTCAGGATGGAAAAGCCGTTGTAGCGCGCCACCAGGCCCAGCACCACGACCACGAACAGCACCGAGGTGGCGTAGAACGTGCCCACCAGCATGGCCAGATTGACGACGGACTTGATGCCGTACTTGCCGATGGTGAAAGCCATGGCGCCAAACGCGCCGATGGGCGCGGCCTTCATCAGGATGGCGACCAGCTTGAAAACCGGCTGAGCCAGCGCGGTCATGAAGTTCAGTATCGGCTTGCCGCGCTCGCCCACCATGGCCAGCGAGATGCCGAACAGGACCGCCACGAACAGCACCTGCAGGATGTCGCCGCCGACGAAGGGACTGAAGATCGTCGTGGGAATCACGTTCATCAGAAAGCCCGTGATGGTCGAGTCATGCGCCTTGGCCACGTAGCCCGACACCGCCTTCATGTCCAGGGTCTTGGGGTCGATGTGCATGCCGGCGCCCGGCTGGACGATGTGGCTGACGATCATGCCCACGATCAGCGCAAGCGTCGAGAACACCAGGAAGTACAACATGGCCTTGCCCGCCACGCGCCCCACCTTCTTCAGGTCGCTCATGGCCGCAATGCCGGTGGCCACGGTCAGGAAGATCACCGGCGCGATGATCATCTTCACCAGTTTGATGAAGGCGTCGCCGAACGGCTGCATCTGTTGCCCCAACTCGGGCTTGAACGCGCCCAGGAGCACACCCACCACGATGGCGAAAATCACCTGCACATAGAGGATTTGATAGAACTTGAGCTTGCGCGCGGGCGCGACTTGATCCACGTCGATCATTGGGATTGTCCCCACCAAGGCCCCTTGCTCCGAGCGGTTCAGCGCGGGCGACGGGGCGTTATCTGTTTTCTGGCCTGAGCGTCTCGCCGCAAGCCGATTTCACCCCGCGGACGACGCCGCCAGGCTTGGCATTACTAATGCAAGAGGCGTGCCAACCTCGACTGGCATCGCGGTTGCGCTCCAAGCCCTTGATCAGAAAAGAAATTTATCTTCTTCGACAGTGCATGCCTCGGATTTTCTGGCGGAAATTCACACAGAATGGATATAGAATGTGCGAAAAACCGCACACCACATGTCGACCCGCCCCTCTCCCCGTGATGCCTGGCCCGACCCGGACCAGCCCAGCAAGCCGCGCCGCCCGCGGACCACGCCCGCTTGGCCTTGGCCCTGGAAGACCATCGCCATCCTGCTGGGCGTCGCCATCGTCTACGCCGTGCTGCACGCCGCCACGCTCTGGGCGCGCGAAGGCGCCCTGAAGAATGCGGGAGACCAGGCGCGCGTGGCTGCCCAGCTGAACGCGGCGCTGCTGCGCAATAACCTGGACAAGTTCAGGGCGCTGCCCTTTGTCCTGACGCGCGATGTCGACGTGCGCGCGGCGCTGCAGGAAGGCTCCCCCGCGCAGATCGAATCCCTGGACGACAAGCTCGATACGCTGAGCCGCGGCGTGGGCGCATCCGCCATCTACGTGCTGGACAAGAAAGGGCTTGCGATTGCCGCAAGCAACTGGCGCGAACCCGCCACGTTTGTCGGCGTGGACTACCAGTTCCGGCCCTATTTCCAGGGATCGGTAGCTCATGGCTCGGCCGAACATTTCGCCCTGGGCACGATCAGCCACGAGGCCGGCCTGTACTTGTCGCGCCGCGTGGACGACGTCAACGGCGCCATGCTGGGCGTGGTCGTGCTGAAAGTGGATTTCCGGGACCTGGAGGCCGACTGGCGCCAGTCGACCTCGCCCATTTTCGTCACCGACGAACATGGAGTGGTGCTGTTGGGCAATGTCTCCGACTGGCGTTTCGATGTGCTGGCTCCGCTTACCCCGGACTTGGCCCGGGCCTTGCGCACCAGCCTGCAATTCGGCGACGCGCCCTTCCTGCCGCTGCCCCTGCGGCCACAGCTTCAGCCCGTCAGCAACGGCCAGTTGGTCCGTGCTGACATAAGCCTGCCGCAGATCCCGGCGGGCGCGCCGATGGTGCACACGACGCTACCCATCGTCGAATCCCCGGGTTGGACGCTGCATCTGCTATCACCCGTGCAGGCGGCCATCAGCCAGGCTACCGCCAACGCCCAACTGGGTGCGCTGCTGGCGCAGTGCGCGCTGGCCGCCATGGTCAGCATCGTCCTCTTCCGCCGCCATCGCAGCCGCGAGCGCGCCGAGCAGCAGGCCGCCATCCACGAACAGCTGGCCTCCCTGGTCGACGAACGCACGGCTCAATTGCTGCAAGTCAACGAACAGCTGGTCGATGAAATGGACGAACGCCAGCGCACCGCCGGGCGCCTGCACACCATGCAAGAGGAACTGGTCCAGGCCAGCAAGCTCGCCCTGTTGGGACAGGTGGCAGCCGGCGTAGCGCATGAGATCAACCAGCCTGTCGCGGCCATACGCGCCTATGCGGACAACGCCTCCGAATTCCTGCGTCGGCGGGATGAAGGCTCGGCTCAAGAGAACCTGGGCACCATCGCCGCGCTGACGGAACGGATCGGCCACATCACCGGGGAATTGCGCGCTTTTTCGCGCAAGGCTGACACCTCCATAGCGCCCGCCAGCCTGAAGGATTGCCTGGAGGGCGCGCTGTTGCTGGTCGCCCCGCGCGCGCGGCGCCAGGGCATCGTCCTGCAACGTCCGCCCGCGGGCCAGAACTACCACGTGCTCGGCAATCGCATACGGCTGGAACAGGTTCTGGTAAATCTGCTGCAGAACGCGATGGAAGCCCTGGAAGGCCTGCCAGACGGCCGTATCGTCGTGGCGCTGCAAGATCTGGGTGCGACAGTGCAGGTCTATGTCAGCGACAACGGTCCAGGCCTCTCGGCTGAGGCGCGAGCGCACCTGTTCACTCCCTTCTACACGACCAAGACCGAAGGACTGGGACTGGGGCTGGTCATCTGCCGCGACATCGTCACCGAATTCGGTGGCGACTTGGTCGCCGCTGGCCCGGGCGATCCCGTCTTTCCCGCTCCGCATGCTCCTGGCCGCGGAGCCATGTTCATCCTGACGTTGCGCAAGGCGCCTGGCCAGCAAAACGCTACCGAGCTACATCATGAACCGCGCTCCTGAACTCCCTCCCGCCGCGCCAGCATCCATCGACGACAGCTTGCGCCAACCGTTTTCGCCCCGTGCAGTATTCATCGACGACGACGACGAGCTGCTGCGCGCCAATGCGCAAACGCTGAAGCTACACGGCATCGCCGTGGACGCGCATGCCAGCGCGCGCTCTGCCTTGCCGGCGCTGACGCGCGATTTCGACGGTGTGGTCGTGAGCGACATCCGCATGCCCGACATGGACGGCCTACAGCTCTTCCAGCGCCTGCGCGAGATCGACCCCGACATCCCGGTCATTCTTATCACCGGCCATGGTGACATCGCCACCGCCGTGCAATGCATGCGGGACGGCGCCTACGACTTCCTGGCCAAACCCTATGCCGCCGACAGGCTGATCACCGCCATCATGCACGCGGCGGAAAAGCGCCACCTGGTGCTGGAGAACCGCCGCCTGCGCGAAGCGGCGTTTGCCGTCGAAGCAGACGAAGTGCCCTTCATCGGCGCCACGCCCGCCATGCAGCGCATCAAGCAGACGCTGCGGCACATCGCCGATGCGGACGTGGACGTGCTGGTCGAAGGCGAAACAGGGACCGGCAAGGAAGTCGTGGCGACCGCCTTGCATCGGCTGAGCCGCCGCAGGCATCGCGCACTGGTCGCGATCAACTGCGGCGCGTTGCCCGAAAGCGTCATCGAAAGCGAACTGTTCGGCCACGAGCCCGGCGCCTTCACCGGCGCCCAAAAGAAACGCATCGGCCGGATCGAGCATGCCAGCGGCGGCACCCTATTCCTGGACGAGATCGAAAGCATGCCGCTGGCGCTGCAGGTGAAGCTGCTGCGCGTGCTCGAGTCCCGCCAGATCACCCCCCTGGGCAGCAACGAAGTGCGCAATCTGGACCTGCGTGTCGTGGCGGCCACCAAGGAAGACCTGGGCAACCCCGCCATACGCGCCAAGTTTCGCGAAGACCTGTTCTACCGCCTCAATGTCGTCACCATCCGGATTCCGCCCCTGCGGGAACGCCGCGAGGACATTCCCCTGCTGTTCGCCCACTACCTCGGCCACGCATCGCGCCGCTTCCAGCGCGACATTCCGGAAATGCCGGCGTCCATCAAGCAACATGTCATGACGCACGACTGGCCCGGCAACGTGCGCGAACTCGCGCATTTCGCCGAACGCGTCGTCCTGGGCGTGCTGAATACTCCAGAGCCCCCAAGCGCCATGGCGGCCCACGCCGAGGCAAGCCTGCCGGAACGGATGGAACGCTTCGAAGCGCAGCTCATTCGCGAGACGCTCCAGGCGCATCAGGGCGACATCAAGGCCACCCTGGAGTCGCTGGGCATTCCGCGCAAAACCTTCTACGACAAGCTGCAGCGCCACGGCATCGATCGGCAACAATACACGCAGCAGTAAATCTCTGGCGCTTGCCAATACGCTCAGCGATAAACCGTCTGGCGCTCTTGCATTGCCAGCCGTAAAAGCAAAACCCCTCGCAGGATATTCCTGCGAGGGGTTTTTCATTGGGGCTGCGGCTTGCGATATTGCACGCTAAGCGGGTCGTGCATT
>NZ_CAHLAR010000015.1 GCF_903652925.1 Achromobacter anxifer
AGGCGCCGGCGCGCGGGCCGTGCGGGCGGGCGCGGGCTGGGCCGTGCCGCGATCCATCACCTTGATGATGTGGAAGCCGTTGCCGCTCTGGATCAGGCCGCTGACCTGGCCCTTCTGCAGATTGCTGACGGCCTGCACGAACAGGTCGGGCCAGCCGTCCAGCGGACGCACACCCATGACGCCGCCCTGCAGCGCTTCCGGGCCATCGGACGCCGCGGCGGCCAGGCTGGCGAAATCGTCGCCGCGCTTGGCTTGCGCCAGCAGGCCTTCGGCCTTCTTGCGCAGCGCGGCCAACTGGTCGGGCGACGCGCCTTCCGGCACGCGCACCAGGATCTGGGCCAGGGCGTAAAGCATGGGGCCGGAGGGCGCGGCGGCCTGCTCCGGCGCGGGTTCCGGCTGGGCCTGCGGCTGCGGGGCCGCTTGCGGCGCGGCGCCGAACGCCGGGTTGCGGCGCTGGTCCTTCAGGAAGGCGTCGACTTCCGCGTCCGAGATGACGATGGTCGAGTCCACCGCGCGCTGGCGCAGGCGATCCGTGCGGATCTCTTCGCGCAGCGACTTGCGGTAGGCGTCCCAGTGCGTGCCGGATTTTTCGATTTCCTGGCGCAACTGCGCCACGGTGATCTTGTTGCGGCTGGCGATGGTCTGGATGGCCTGGTCGACTTGCGCGTCGTCCACGCGGATGCCCATCCGGTCGGCTTCGTGGCGCTGCACGCGCTCCATGATCAGGCGTTGCAGCACCTGATGCTGCAGAGTCTGGTCGTCCGGCACCTGGATGCCGCGCGACTTCAGTTCGCCCGTAATGCGCTGGGTCGCCTCGCGCAGCTCGCGCAGCGTGATCACGTCCTTGTCCACGATCGCGGCGATGCCGTCGACGAACTGTTCGCGCTGCGGCGCGGGCGCGGCGCTCTTCTGCGCGGGGGTGTTGGCCTTGGCGCCCGTATTCGCGCCCTTGCCGCCCTGCTCGGCCGCGTGGGCGACGGGCAAGCCGGCGCAAACGGCCAACAGCAGCGCATTGCCGGAGAGGCGGCGCAAAGAGTGCAACCTACGCATCATTCATACCTTTCAAATGTGGTCCCGGTCGGTACAGGCGGCGTGATGCGCGAGTAGCCGGGGATACTTCTGTTCAGCAGGTTCATCGGATCCGTGCCCAGGGCGCCCAGACCGGTCAGCTCAAGCTGGAAGAACAGTGCCGAGTTGGCGTCCGTGGCCGAAACCGCGTAGCGCTGGTAGACCATGCGGCCCACCCAGCAACAATCGCCCTTGTATTCCAGGCCGGCGATGGCCTGGGTCACGCGCGGACCATCCATCGTGTTGGCAATCGTGCTGGAGGGACCGGAACGCAAAGAGTAGTCCACCCGCCCGACGCCGTACCAGCGCTTGCTGAACGGCCATTGGACGGCCAAGCTGACCTGGTTCTGGCCTTGCGGCTGGTAGTAGACGCCAGGCTGAGGGTCGCGCTGATAGCGATAGGACAGGGCCACCGTGGTCAAACGTTGCGGAGACCAGCGCGCGCTGACCAGGCCGCGCGACCAGTTGTTGTCATAGGGGTTGTACTGTGCGGCGACCTCGGTGCTGAGCGTGTCGGTCAGGGCCGCACTGGCGCCCACCAGGAAATCAGAACGCACGTTCTCTCGCGGCGTTTCGCCGGGCAGCGTGACCTTCTGGTCCTCGAAATACAGCCGCTGTGCCACAGCCAGCGACAAGCGCTCGAAGCCGGTATTGGCGTCCAGCCAACGCGTCGTCAACGCCGCAGTCAGCTGGTTGGCGTTCGCGATTCGATCCCAGCCGCCGCTATAGATGTTTTCCTCGAACGCCTGCGAAAAGCTGAAATCGGCCAGGGATGTGTCGTAGACCGGCAGCTTGGACTGATTGCGGTACGGCACGTACAGGTAATACAGGCGCGGCTCCAGGGTCTGCGTGGAAGCCTTGCCGAACAACGTCGTGTCACGTTCGAAGATCAGGCCGGAATCCAGCGACATGATCGGCACCGTACGCGATTGCGACTGCGGATAACCGTAGGAAGTGCCCGCATTCGGGGTGCCCGCGTTGAGGCCCAGCCAGTCGGCGCCATACCAGTTGGTCTGGTACTGGGTGTAGTTCACCCCAGCCTTCGGAACGATGAACCAGCCGGGACGGACGATCGGATAGGAAACCGTCGGGTACGTCTGCAGGCGATCGCCTTGCGGGCCGGTGCGCACGCCCTCCATCAAGGGTTTTTTGAAGCGCACCGCGGTCGATGTCCAATCGACGTCGAATCCGCCCCAGTCGTAGCGCGCGCCACGCAGGAACAGTTCAGGTTCCTTGTCGTATGGCGGCGACAACGGCGCGTCTGGATCCTGCAGCGTCTGGTACTTATAGACCTGGGCGTAAGCGCTCCAGTAGTTGGAAGCCCAGCCCACTCGCGCGCGTTGCGGCAAATAGGTCGTGGAAGCCTGATTCAACCCCAGCTGGGAAATATCGCGGAAATAGTTATCGTCCGAAACCTTGGCGAAATCCCAATCCGCGTAGAACCCATGGGAAAACGTCTGCTGGTGGCGCCACCAGTACAACCAGCGATCAGTGCCGGTAATGTTGTCGTTGGGCAGGTAGGTGCCATTCATGTCACCCGCGTAGCCATTGCCGAGATAACGGAACTCGCCACCCAGCTGCAGACCGCGCTTGGAAAAATAGCGCGGCTGTATGGTCATGTCGTAGTTCGGCGCCAGGTTCAGGTAATACGGAATCGAAAAATCGAAACCGCCCTGACTGGTCGTGCCGTAAGTCGGCATCAGGAAGCCCGACTTGCGTTCCTTCTTGACCGGGAAGGTCATGTAGGGCGACGCCAGGATGGGCACGTCCTTGAAGTACAGCACGCCGCTGCGCGCCACGCCTTCGTTCTCGTCGAAGTCGATGTCGACGGTCTTGGCCTTGATGTACCAGGACGGCGTCTCGCACGAGCAGCCGCTATATGTCACCGTTTGCAGCCGCATCTGCGACCGGCTGAAGATGTCCGCGTGCTCGGCGACCGCGAAGCCGCCATTGGCGCCCATCCAGAAATTGGGTTTTTCGATCTCGCCCGAAGACTTGTCGACGTTGAACTTGGCGCTAGGCCCAACCACCAGGGTGCCGTCGCGCATCATGCGCGCGCTGCCCTGGACGTCGACTGCGCCCGTGTCCTTGCGGTAGTTGATGCGATCGCCCTTGATTACGCTGTCAATGCGGCGCACCTGCGCGTTGCCCGTCAGGGTCAGGTCGGAATCGGGATCGCCGTCTATGGTGTCCGCCTCCATGAAGGCGGGAATGCTGTCGTCCGGCAGGCGGTGGATCCGCAGGCCCGGCGACGTGCGCAACACGGGAGTCGCCGAGGTCGACGACGCGGCGGGGACGCTGCCCTGGCTACCTTGGGCCTGCACGGCTCCGGCGGCGACACTGACAGCAGAGAGGATCAACCATCGAACCTTGCGCACGAGTGAAAACAGCCCTTTATGACGATGGTGGGAACGCGACACCGGCACCCACGAAGGGCCAATGCTAACGGAAACGAGCCGGTATTATAGAGAAGCCGCGCCATAGGCCCAGACTTATGTGCTCGGAATACAAATTTCAGCAATTTTGCCTTTCTGACACGGATCTTCCTTGAAAAACGATCACGACCCCCGCCTGGAGCAGATCCGCAACTGGTTGGGCGGCCTGCCCGCCGCCCTGAATCTGGCCGTTGACACGCTGCGCCCGGCGTCCGCCGATGCCAGTTTCCGCCGCTACTTCAGGCTGGATGCCGGCGAGCGTACCCTGATAGTCATGGACGCCCCGCCCGCCCACGAAGACTGCCGCCCGTTTCTCCATGTGGACCGCCTGCTGGCGGATGTCGGCCTGAACGTGCCGGCCGTGCTGGCGCAGGATCTGGAGCAAGGCCTGCTGCTGCTGTCCGACCTGGGCGAACAGACCTATTACCAGCGCATCCAGGCCGGCTTGTCCGACGGCGAACTGCAGACGCTGTACCGCGAGGCGCTGGCCGCGCTGGTCCGCCTGCAAACGGCGTCCACCGCCGGCCTGGGCACCTACGACACGGCCCGCCTGGCCGACGAGCTCAAGCTGTTCCCCGAATGGTTCGTGCGCAAGCACCACGGCGTCGAGCTGGACGGCAAGACCGCGAACGCCCTGGACAAGATCTTCGCGCTGCTGTCGGCAAGCAACGGCGGCCAGGCCCAGGTGCTGGTGCACCGTGATTACCACTCGCCCAACCTGATGGTCTGCGACCGGCCGCAGTACGGCCCCAATCCCGGCATCATCGACTTCCAGGACGCGCTGGCCGGCCCCATCACCTACGACCTGGCCTCGCTGGTGACCGACGCCCGCACCACCTGGGAAGAGCCGCAGCAGCTGGACTGGGCCATCCGCTACTGGGAAATGGCGCGCGCCGCCGGCCTGCCGGTGGACGCGGATTTCGCCGAGTTCCACCGCGCCTATGAATGGATGGGGCTGCAGCGCAACCTGCGCATCCTGGGCGTGTTCGCCCGCCTCCACCACCGCGACGGCAAGGCCCACTATCAGGCCCACATGCCGCGCGTCAGCGGCTACGTCCGCCAGGTGGCCCAGCGCTACGGCGTTTTCGCGCCCCTGCTGCGCCTGCTGGACAAGCTCGAGAACCGCCAGGTCAGCGTCGGGTACACGTTCTGATGCGGGCCATGATCCTCGCGGCGGGCCGCGGCGAACGCATGCGCCCCCTGACCGACCGCCTGCCCAAGCCCCTGCTGTCCGTGGGCGGCCAGCCGCTGATCGTCTGGCATCTGCGGCGGCTGGCGGCCGCCGGCATCCGCGACATCGTCATCAACCATGCCTGGCTGGGCCACGAGATCGTGCGCGCGCTGGGCGACGGCGGCGCGTTCGGCGTGCGGATCCGTTATTCGGCGGAAGAAACCGCGCTGGAGACCGCCGGCGGCATCGCCCAGGCGCTGCCCCTGCTGGGCGACGAACCCTTCCTGGTCGTCAATGGCGACGTCTGGTGCGACTGGGACCCAGCCGCGGCCCCCGATCTGGCTCGCGGCCTGGCCGGCGGCGGCGCCTGGCTGCTGCTGGTCGACAATCCGCCCCAGCATCCGGCCGGCGATTTCCGCCTGGAGGCCGACGGCGGCATCCACGCCCAGGGCGAACCGCGTTTGACCTTTGCGGGCATCGGCGTCTACCATCCCTCGTTGTTCGCCGACGTCCCCCGGGGCGCGGCGGCGCCCCTGGCGCCCTTGCTGCGGCAGGCCATGGCCCGCGGCCTGGTGCGCGGCGCGCGCCACATGGGCAAATGGACGGATGTCGGCACGCCGCAGCGGCTGGCGGACCTGGACGCCGAACTCAACGGCATGGCCCGCTGAAGTCCACATATTTCACAATATCAAGGTGCGCAACCAGGATTTTCCGCGCACCCAACGGCCCCGGCTAACGGGGTATTCTCTAGCGCTTTGGCCCGCGCGCGGGCAGGCAAACATACAGGAAGTTTTCTAGGAATGGGGATGTTCGGAAGATCGCAACGGGCTGTGTTCAAGCCCTCCGTGTACCAGCCCGGCCAACGCACGCGCCGCATGCCGCGCTGGCTGGTCCTGCTGCTGGTGGGCATCGCCCTGGGCGCCGGCGGCGTGCTCTTCCTGCAGACCAACTACGGCCCGCAGCGCCTGACGGTGGAGCAGTCCGAGCAACTGCACAGCGAGCTCAGCACGGCCAACCTGGAACGCCAGCGCCTGCAAAGCCAGCTGGAAGAAGCCACCCAGCAGCGCGACGCCAACAAGTCCGGCCATGAAAAGCTGACCACCGACCTGGCCGATGCCCGCAGCAAGATCGACACGCTGAACAAGGAACTGGTGCTGTTCCAGGACGCCATGCCCGCCGACCCGCGCGGCGGCAACCTGGGCATCCGCTCCGCCACCTTCAAGCGCGCGCCCGGCCTGCTGGACTATCAGGTGCTGGTCATGCGCGAGGACCGCCAGGGCGCGCCGTTCAAGGGCACGCTGACCTTCTCCATCGACGGTACCTACCCGAATGGCCGCGCCGCCACCGTCACGCCCGAAGGCCCAGCCCTGAACGTGGACCGCTACGACTACGCGCTGGGCCAGCTGAAACTGCCCGACGGCTTCACCGCCAAGGTCGTGGTCCTGCGCGTGCTGGACGGCGCGCAAAAGCAGCAAGCCATGCGCATCTACTACGTGCGCAACTGACAGGCACGCAGCCGAGAAAACCCGCCCCGATCCGGCGGGTTTTTTTTCGCCCTGCGAATATGGTTGCGCACACAACCTTCCGGGAATATAGTTGCGTACACAACCAATATACAAGGAGACAGCATGCCTCTCCCCGCGCACGTTCCCGTCCTCATAGCCGGCGGCGGCCCCGTCGGCCTGACGCTGGCCGCCCTGCTGGCCGAATACGGCATCGCCTCCCTGACGCTGGAAGCCGACGACGACTATTGCAGCGGCAGCCGCGCCATCTGCATTTCGCGGCGCTCGCAGGAAATCATGGGCTGGGTCGGCGCCGACCGCCCGCTGACCGCCACCGGCCTGGCCTGGAGCGGCGGCCGCAGCTACTTCCGGGACCGCGAAGTCCTGCACTTCGAGATGCCGCAAGACCCGCTGCAACGCTATGCGCCCATGGTCAACATCCAGCAGTACGCGGTCGAGGAATACGCCCATCAGGCCATGCAGCGGCATCCGGACCTGGCTGCGTTGCGCTGGTCGGCGCGGCTTGCCGGCCTGCGCGCGGACGCCGGCGGCGTCACGGTCGAGGTGGATGCCGACGGCGGCCGCCAGACCGTGCGCGCCGACTGGCTGATCGCCTGCGACGGCGGCCGCAGCGCCGTGCGCGAAGCCATGGGCCTGAAGCTGGAAGGCATGCAATACGAAGGGCGCTACGTCATCGTCGACATCGAACAGGAATCCAGCCGCCCGGTGGAACGCCTGGCCTGGTTCGATCCGCCATCCAACCCCGGCTCCACCCTGCTCATGCACCGGCAGCCCGGCAATGTATGGCGGGTGGACTACCAGATCCGCGACGACGAAGACCCCGAAGAGGCCGTCAAGCCGGAGAACGTGCTGCCGCGCGTGCAAAGCCATCTGGACATGATCGGCGAGACCGCGCCCTGGAAGGCGCTGTGGATCTCCATCTACAACGCCAAATGCCTGACGCTGGACAGCTACCGCCACGGCCGCGTGCTGTTCGCCGGCGACGCCGCCCACCTGGTGCCGATCTTCGGCGTGCGCGGCCTGAACTCGGGCCTGGACGACGCCGGCAACCTGGCCTGGAAACTGGCCTGGGTGCTGAAGGGCCAGGCTCCCGACAGCCTGCTGGACAGCTACAGCTTCGAGCGCGTCCACGCCACCCGGCAGAACCTCGCCTATGGCGCCAAGAGCACCGAATTCATGGCCCCGCCGGACTTCGGTTTCCGCCTGATGCGCGAAGCCGCGCTGCGCCTGGCCCTGTCCGACGAGCGAGTGCGCCCGCTGATCAACCCGCGGCAGTCCGCGCCCATTTCGTACGACGCCTCCGCGCTGAACCTGGAGGACGGCGCGCCGCGGGCCGGCGCCGCCGCCGCGCCCGGCCAGCCCGCGCCCGAAGCGCTGCTGCAGGATGGCGATGCGCCGCTGCACCTCAGCGCCTGCTTCGGCGCCGGCTTCGTGGCGCTGGCGCTCGAACCCGGCGCCCGACTGGCCGCGGAACTGGAGGCGCTGGCCGCCGCCACCCATGATTCGCCCCATCCGCTGCGCCTGCTGCGAACCGGCGCCGGTGCGCTGGAGGACACACACGGACAACTGCGCCAGCGCTACGGAGCCGAACCCGGCACCGTCTACCTGCTGCGGCCGGACGGCTACGTGCTGGGCCGCTGGAGCACGCCCGCTGCCACCACCCTGATCGCCGCCCTCACGCCCTATTACCCCTTGATATCCCGGAGCGTCCGGAAGGAAGGCCAAGCATGAACAACGATGAACTGGACCAGGCCTATGCCGCCATGGCGCAGGCCCTGACGCGCGTCGGCGAACAACAGGCGCCGCTGTTCCTGTCGATCCTGAGCCTGTCGCTATTGGCCCGGCTGACGGACGCGCGCGATGCGGCCGCGCTGCTGGCGCAGGCGGAAACCGCCTGTCGCGCAGGAGGCCCTCTGGCACACTATCCCGCCCCCGCTCCCGCCCAGCCGACGTGAACCCGCCCGCCCTCGAACGATTCCTGACCTACCGCCTGCACGTGCTCAACAAGATCACGGACAGGGACACGAATCGCGCCTATCTGGCGGACTGCGGCATTCCGTTGGGCGAAGCGCGCTGCCTGGCGGCCATCGGCCGCTACGCGCCCTTGTCCGTCAACGACCTGGCGCGCGCCGCCAATCTGAACAAGGGCCAGGCCAGCCGCTCGGCGCAGGCGCTGGTGGAACGCGGCCTGGTCGCGAAAACCCTGTCCGCGTCTGATGGCCGCGGCGTGGTGCTGGCCCCCACCCCGGCGGGCCTGGAGCAATACCAGCGCGTCATCGACCTGATCGCCCGCCGCAACGAGGAAATCTTCGGCTGCCTGGACGCCGATGAGCAGCGCCTGCTGGGCGACATGCTGGACCGCGTCATCGGCCATCTGCAGCCGGACGCGGACGGCGCGGAAGACTAGCGCCGGGTCGGGCTGCAAAACGCGCAGCCCTAACCCTGGCGCTGGCCCGCCTCAGGCTTTGGGCGCGGTGGCGCCCAGCTGCGCCGCGGCCTCGTCCATGAACTGCGCCATGCGCACGTCCAGCTCGGTCACGCCGCCGGCGTCATGGGTGGTCAGCGTCACGTCCACGCGGTTGTAGACGTTGGTCCATTCGGGATGATGGTTCAGCTTTTCCGCGAACATGGCCACGCGCGCCATGAAGCCGAACGCCGCATTGAAATTGGGAAAGCGGAAGCGCTTCTCGATGGCGTCGCGCATCGCCACCGCCTGCCAGCCTGACAAGGCGGCCACGGCGGTATCGGTGCCGACGCGGGCGGGAGGAAACATGCTCATGACGGACTCCAAAAAAAAGAAGCGGCGGCGCGTCGCGCCAGCCGCTTCGGATACTGGGCTGGCCCAGGCTTACTGCTGCTGCACCGCGTACAGGTAGATCTCCACCCGGCGGTTCAGCGCGCGGCCTTCGGGGGTCGCATTGTCGCCGATGGGATCGTTCGGCCCGCGGCCCTCGACCGTCAGCCGGTTGGCGGCGACGCCCTGCTTGCCGAGGTAGTCGGTCACGCTCTTGGCCCGGTTGACCGATAGCGTCTGGTTGTGCGCCAGCGCGCCCGTGCTGTCCGTGTGGCCAACGACCTTGGCCCGCAGCTCGGGATGCTGGTTGAGCGAACGCGCCACGCTGTCCAACACCGGCAGCAAAGCGGGCTTGAGCTGCGTCTTGTCGGTGTCGAAGGAAACGCCGCTGGGAATGTTGACCTTCAGGCTGCCGTCCGGCATTTCGACCACGTCGATGCCGAGCGACGACGCGCCCGATTTCTGCACGTCTTCCTTGACGACCTTCCAGTTGTAGCCGACCAGGCCGCCCGCCACCGCGCCGATACCCGCGCCTATGGCGGCGCCCTTGCCGTTGCCGATCAAGGCGCCCAGGCCTGCGCCGATCGCGGCGCCGGCGCCCGTGCCCACGGCGGTATTGGTCTGCTGCTGCGTGGCGCAACCCGCCAGCAAAGCTCCCGATGCCGCGACCACGGCGATCCGGTTGAGTATTGTTCTTGAGTTCATGGAAACCTCCACTAATCCCGTCGGTGCGCCGGATGATTCCGGCCAAACCATGCTAGCAAGCGCGGGACGGGAGGCTGGCAACATTTTGTACTATCGGCAAAACCGCGGGGATAGCGCCATATTTGCGCCGGACCGGCAGTCCGGCCGCGGCGCAACAATGGGCAATATTCCAGCCGCCGGCCCCCGTCACGGAGGCCGGCGCCCTGAGGCTAGCGCTGCTGGAACGTGCGCCGCGCGACGTTCAGCGACACCAGGGCCATGAGCGCGATGGCCAGCAGGTAGTAGCTGGGCGACAGCTTGGAATCGGTGGTCGCGATCAGCCAGGTCAGGATGAACGGCGCGAAGCCGCCGAAGATCGTCACCGCGATGTTGTAGCCCAGTGACAGGCCGGTGGTGCGCACCTGCACCGGGAAGATGGCGGACATCAGCGCCGGCATGGGCGCGAAATAGGCGGTCGCCAACACGCCCAGGATGACCTGCACGATCATCAGGACGCCCACGCTCGGATACGACACCAGCAGGTAGAACAGCGGATAGCACAGCACCGCGGTCAACAGCGCCGCCGCCGTCATGATGCGTGCCGGACCGATGCGGTCCGCCAGCGAACCGATGAAGGGCGAGCCCACCGTCATGATGACGCCCGTGACCAGCGTCGCCAGAAAGCCGATGGTCGGCGGCAGGCCCAGCTGGCGGATCGAATACGTGGGCATGTACAGGGCCAGGTAGTTGCCCACCGAACCCAGCGCCACGAAGCCCACGGTCACCAGCAGGCGCAGCTTCTGGCCCGCGAACATGTCGCTCAGCGGCGAGGCCGACGCTTCCGCCGCGCTGAACTCGGGTGTTTCATCCATGTGATGGCGGATGTAGTAGCCCACCGGCGCGATCAGCAGGCCGAAGACGAAGGGAATGCGCCAGCCCCAGCTCTCCAGCTGCGCCTCGGTCAGCGAGGCATTGAGCACCGCACCGAACAGCGCCGCGAGCAGGATCGCCGCGCCCTGGCTGGCGACCTGCCAGCTCGCGTAATAGGCGCGGCGGTCCGGCGCATACTCGATCAGGAACGCCGTCGCGCTGCCGAACTCGCCGCCGGCCGAAAAGCCCTGGATCAGCCGCGCCAGCAGGATGATGACCGACGCCGCGACGCCGATCTGCGCGTGCGTGGGCACCAGCACGATGATCAGCGTGCCCAGCATCATCAGGAAGATGGACACCGTCAACGCCGCCTTGCGTCCGGCGCGGTCGGCATAGCTGCCCAGCACGATCGCGCCCAGCGGCCGCATCAGGAAGGACACGCCGAACGTAGCCAGCGCCAGCAGCAGCGAGGAGCTCTCGCTGGCGGACGGAAAGTAGAGTTTGGCGATGATCAGCGCGAACGTGCCGTACGCGATCATGTCGAACCATTCAAGCGCATTGCCAATGGAAGCCGCGATCACCGCGCGCCGCGCCTGGGCGCGCCGGTCGCCGGCTGGCGACGCCTTGTTGCGGGCGGCGGCCGCCCCATTCCATGTCTTCTCCGAATAAGCCATTTTTCCCTCTGTTTTTTTAAAAATTAACTATCGATCAACGCATCGTCAGTCAGGCCATCGCAAGATGGCCCGACAGCTTTTCCATGAACTGTTCGCACAGGCTGATCTGCGACAGCGCGACGTACTCGTCCGGCCGGTGCGCCTGCTGCAGGTTGCCCGGGCCGCAGATGACGGCGGTCATGCCGGCGCGCTGGAACAGGCCAGCCTCGGTGCAGTAGGCCACCTTCTCGGTGCCGCGCGCGCCGGTCAGCGCCTGCGCCAGCCGCGCGATCTCGGCGGTCGCCGCGGTATCGAAACCCGGCACCTCGGCCAGCGCTTCTAGTTCGATATCGGCTTGTGGATTCTCTGCCTTGATGCGGTCGCGCAGTTCGCCGGTGATGTAGCGGCGCAGGCCGCCGATCACGTCTGGCGCCAGCACGCCCGGGATGGTGCGGAATTCGAACTCGAACTGGCAGCGGTCCGGAATCGTGTTGACGGACAGGCCGCCCGAGATCGTGCCGGTGTTCGCGGTGGTGTACGGCACCTCGAAATCGTGATCGAAGGGCCCGTCCTGGCGATGGCCGTCCGCCATGTCGCGGATATGGCAGATCGCCCGCGCCGCATACTCGATCGCGTTGACGCCGCGCGGCGTCAACGATGAATGCGCGGCATGGCCGTGCACGGTGCAACGGTACAGATTGCTGCTCTTGTGCGCGGAGATGACGCGCATCTCGGTGGGTTCGCCCACGATGCAGCTGTCGGGCCGGATGTCCAGCTTCGCCAGCTCGCGCAGCATGGCATCCGCGCCCAGGCAGCCGACCTCCTCGTCATAGCTCAGCGCCAGATGCAGCGGCACGCGCAGCCGCCGCGACGTGAACGACGGCAGCATCGCCAGCGCCACGCCGATGAAGCCCTTCATGTCACAGGTGCCGCGGCCGTACAGGCGGCCGTCGCGCACTTCGGGCGCGAACGGATCGCTGCTCCAGGCCTGGCCATCCACCGGCACGACGTCGGTATGGCCGGACAGCACCACCCCGCCCTGCGTGCCGCCGTCATAGGCAGGCACGGTCACGAAGAGATTGGCCTTCTTGCCGTCGGCGTTGTAGATGAGCCTGGGCGCCAGCCCGGCCGCGGCCAGGTGGTCGCGCACCGTTTCGATCAGGCCCAGGTTGGACAGGCGGCTGGTGGTGTCAAAGCGCACCAGCCGTTCTATCCATTCCAGGGAGCGGGGAAGCTCGGATGTGTTCATGGGTCGTACCCCAGTGGTCAGGTTTGGCGCGGCCGTTCAGGCGGTCTTGCCCCGGCTCGCCGCCAGAAAACGCGCCAGTCTATCCACTCCCTCATCCAGACGGTCGTGCGCGCTGGCGTAGCACCAGCGCAGATAGCCCTCGCCCTCGGGCCCGAAAGCCGTTCCCGGCGCCAGGCCCAGCCCGCCGCGCACGACCAGGTCCTTGCAGAAGGCCAGGCTGTCGGACACGCCGTCGATGCGGAAAAAGGTGTACATCGCCCCCGGCGCCGCGCCGGCCAGTTCGACGCCCGGCACCTGCTCCAGCCGCGACGCCAGGTGGTCTCGCGCCAGCCGCAGCCGCGCCACGGTGCGCGCGATGACCGGCTCGCCCTGCTCCAGCGCGCACAGCGCGGCGGATTGCACGAAGCCTGGCGTGCAGGTGTTGCTGTACTCGATCAGCTTGCCGATTTCCGGCAGCAGGCCGCGCGGCACCACCACCCAGCCGACGCGCCAGCCCGTCATCAGCCAGGCCTTGGAAAACGAATTGCAGCTGACCACGCGGTCGTCCGGAGCGGCGATGTCCAGGAAGGTGGGGGCCACGGCGCCTTCGTAGTAATAGCGTTCGTAGACATCGTCGGCGATGATCCAGATGCCGTGCTTGCGGCAGTGCTCCAGCACGATGCGCTGCTGTTCCGCGCTCATCACCCAGCCCGTCGGATTGTTCGGCGAGTTCACCAGCAGCGCCCGCACGTCCGGCGTCAGCGCCGCCAGCAAGGCATCCAGGTCCAGGCGCCAGCCGCTCTCCGAGAACGACAGCGGCACGGTCGTCACGCTCGCCCCCAGCACCTTGGGCATTTCCACCAGGTTGGGCCACAGGGGTGTCACAGCCACCACGTGATCGCCCGCGCCCACGATGGCCTGCACCGCGGTCATCAGCGCCGACGTGCCCGAACTGGTCACCGCGATGTTGTCCACCTCGCGCCGGTCATGCAGGCCGCTGACGTAGGCCGCCAGGCGCTCGCGCAGCGCGGGCACGCCCAGGGTCTGCACATAGAACGTCTGCCCCGAGGCGATGTGGGCGATGGCCGCGTCGCGGAACGCGGGCGGGGTCTGCTCGTCGGGCTCGCCGAACCAGAACGGCAGCACATCGGCGCGGCCCATGCCTGCATTGGCGACCTCGCGGATCTGCGACGAACGCAAAGTCTGCACGCTGGCGCGCGCCGTCGAGCTGAAGCCGCCGGAAGATACTGCTGTATTCATGCCTGTTCCTGTCGTACCAGATGAAAGTGATCGCGCCGCCGGCTCAGCGGCATGCCGCGTCGAACTGCGCGCGCGCCTGGCGCGCGCCCCGGGCCAGCCAGGCCACATCGGAATGCAGGGCAATGAATTGCACGCCCAGCTTGCGGTAGCGCGCCGCTTCCTCGGGATCGTTGGCGAAGATGCCGACCGCCTTGCCCGCCGCCTTGCCGGCCGCGATCACGCGGTCGACGGCCTCGCGGACTTCGACGTGAGTCATGTCGCCCAAACGGCCGAGACTGGCCGCCAAGTCGGCCGTGCCCACGAACAGGCAGTCCGCTCCCGGCAGCGCGGCGATGGCTTCGACGTTGCGCACCGCCTGCGCCGACTCGATCTGCAGGATCGCGCAGGCCTGTTCATTGGCCAGCTTGACGTAGGTGGGGTCCTGTCCGTACATGCCCGCCCGCACCAGGCCGGCCACGCCGCGCACGCCGCCGTTACCTTCCGACGGGAAACGCATCGAGGCGATGGCGCGGCGAGCGTCCTCGGCCGTGTCGATGTTCGGGAAGATGACCGTCCGGGCGCCGCAATCCATGGCGCGCTTGACCAGCGCCGCATCGTTCACCGTCACCCGCACGACCGGATACGCGGTGGCGCCATGCGCGCGCGCCGAGTCGATCGCTTGCAGTTGCGCCGTCAGGCTCGCCACATCATTGGGCGCATGCTCCATGTCCACGACCAGCCAGTCGAAGCCGCAATGCGCAATCGCCTCGGCCACTGCCGGGCTCGCCAGGGTCAGCCAGCACCCCTCGGTAGGCTCCAGGGCCAGCAGCGCCTTGCGTACCGGATTCGAATCTCTCATGTCTGCTCCATATGTGATCAAACGGGGAGCATTCCTGGTGCCGACGCCCCCTCTAACAGCCAAACAAAGATACCGGAGCGGATCGGCGAAGATTTCCGATTTTTCGACGCGAATGTGTAATATTTTGGATTGAAATTAGCGAAACTCTCTACTCATTGGAAGAATCGTGCAAAGCAAGAATTTCGACCCCACCGACCTGCAAATCCTGGCCGCCCTGCAGGCCGACGGACGCCTGTCCAGCGCCGACCTGGCCGAGCGCGTATCGCTCACGCCCTCCCCCTGCTGGCGGCGCGTCAAGCGCCTGGAAGACGAAGGCGTAATCCGGGGTTACCGGGCCGAGGTCGACGTCAAGAAGCTCGGCTTCGGCGTGACGGCGTTCGTCTGGATTTCCCTGGACATGAAGGGCGCTGAACACGTCAAGGCGTTCGAGGACGCCGTCAGGCAGGTACCGGAAGTGCTCTCCTGCCACTGCGTCTCGGGCCGCTACGACCACCAGTTGACGGTCATCGCCCGCGACCTCGACGCCTTCGGCGATCTGGCGCGCTACGTGCTGGGCGCGCTGCCGGGCGTGAAGGAGGTCTACACCTCGTTCGTGCTGAAGGAGGTCAAGGGGCTGGGGGATGCGATTTCCTTGCCAGCCGCTTGAGGCGGGGACTGGCGGGTTGCGCGGCGGGGCTTGCCGTCAGGCGGCGTTGAATCGCTCCAGCCACGGCAACGCCGCTTCCAGCCGCGGGGACTCCAGCTCCGGCCGCGCCGCGCCTTCCGGCAGAACCAGTCCCACCCGGTTGTGCCAATACGTGCGCAGGCCCACCTTGCTGGTGCCGAACATGTCGTAGCCCGAGCCTGCGATGAACGCGGCCTGCGAAGGCAGCACCTGCAACTGCGCCAATGCCAGCTCATAGGGCCGCGGGTCGGGTTTGTAGAAACCCGCCTCCTCCGACGTCACCACCACATCCCAATCCACGCCCAGCAGATTGGCGGCACGCCGCCCCAGGCGGGCAGAACAGTTGGTGACCACGGCCAGACGGCAATGCGGCCGCAGGGCCTGCAGCAATTCGCGAGCGCCATCCCACGCGGGCAGCTCGTCCCAGCCCGCCTCCAGCGCGTCCGGCGCCGACGCGGGCAAACCGACCGCGGACGCGGCCTCCTGCACCAGGCGCTCATACGGTTGATAGGCGCCGCAACCATAGGTGCGCCGCAAGTATTCCGCGCGCCACGCCCGCCCGGCGGCCTCGGAACCGGCGGCGCGATTCCATACCGTCCAGGAATCGAGCAAGGCGGTAAGCAGGTCGAACAGCACGGCCTGGGGATAGGCGGGTATGGCAGCGGGACTGGACATGCGTGGCTCTCTCGGTTGGAAACGAGTCCACTATAGAGACCATCGAGGCCGCTGTGATTCAGCGGACGTTTACCCAGTGTTAAGGCGCGGCTTAAGCAAACTGGCGAGGTTGTCGGCGTTACGGGTTCATGTCCCGGACGGGTCCATGTTTTCTGCGAAATGTGTTCCCGCCGACCGGAAAAACAAAAGGCCGTTGACGATCATCGTCAACGGCCTTTGAAATTCTGGTGGGCTGTGAGTGGCTCGAACACTCGACCTACGGATTAAGAGTCCGTTTTAAGGGTGTTTTGCCAGGGGCAGACCAACATGAATATCTAGAAAAATCATGAGCTTAGCTTACCAGAGCTTACCGCGACCTAACGCACTTTACTGCGGTCAGTGCGTTAAAAGTGCGGTCAACCTCGATGGCGCCGACGCGGATTGTACGACTTAGCGGAGGGTACTGATAGGCGGCCATGACTACCCTTCCCTGTCTATACTTTTTGCTGGCATGTGCCAGTGCCTTCGCGAAAGTAAAGATGGAAAAGCTTTTAACCTCCGATCAGCTGGCCGCCGTCCTGGGCTTGTCTGTGCAGACCTTGTACAACCGGCGTACTCGCGGAGAACCGCTACCGCCCTGCGTTAAAGTGGGCAGACTTCTGCGCTATGAACAAGCGGAGGTGCATGCTTGGCTGGCATCTCAGCGCGAAGCGCAGCATGTCCGAAAAGTGGTACTCGCCACACCTGAGCAAACAGCCCCGCCACAGGTTGCACGCCGACGTGGACGGCCGACCAAGGCTGAACAAATTCGACGACGGCAGCTGGCATAGCACGACTAGACGTCTCGCTGCCAAGTAGTTACAGCTCTGTCCTCGTTCTCCGAACTAGTCAGTCATTGGGCTACGCGTGTTTACCCATTGAAAGGCCCCCTCTCCCTGCGGCCGACCGAGTTGGGGACGCCGCCTTACTAGTTTTGATCTGGGGCCGTCCGCACCTGATCGAGGGGTGTCCCGGCTATGCGACGCCGCCAATCTGCCCCTTTTTACCAGCCGCAACCAAGCTGGCTTCGCGAAAAGATCGCTAATAGTTCTTCCACCCGCCAATTTGCACCTCGTAATGTCGATGCCGCTCCTAATCTCGCCGTGGCGACCAACGACAACTCCATCCCTGACGAGTTCGGCTCCCCTGCCTGCTAAATATCTGCGCTCTTTTGGTGGGTTACCGGCAGCAGGGCAGCACTCAGTGGCTTGCCAGGAATCCCCACTCAGGCAGTGCACAAGGTCGAAGATTGCCACCGACAACCTACTGTGGTTATATACAGTCTAGCTATCATGGACGAACTGGTGGAAACCACCAGTTCAAGGTAGACTTGTAAGAACCATGACAAATTCCACGTCTCTTCCCCCGCGCGGGACATCCGTTCATTTCTCAGGCCACGAAACGTTTCCTTTGCGGCAAATGTGGCTGAAAAAACTATTCGAGCAGGCCGACGGGGGTCGAATTAAGAAATCTGCATTAACAGACGCTAAGGCGATCGCAGAATTCGGGGTTGGAAAAAACATGGTGGCATCGATCCGCCATTGGGCCTTGGCTTGCGGCGTTATGGTCGAGGACGGGGACAGCTTTCGGATTCGAAATATAGCAAAGGAAATATTGATGGATGGGGGACTAGACCCCTATGCAGAAAGCCCGTCGACATCGTGGCTCGCTCACTGGCAATTGGCCGGTTATGGAGCTCGGTCCACAACTTGGTATTGGCTGTTTAACCGCGTAACAGCACCGACTTTCACCCGCATCGAGCTTGAAGAGCCGTTAGCTCTCTATGCGCGCCAACGCGACCCGAAGCATAGGCTGTCAAGCTCCACTATCTCACGCGATTTGGAGACTTGTCTTCGAAGCTACGCGCCGCGCGTCGCCGGAGGGTCCCCTGAAGATTTCGCCGAGCCCCTCTTAGGCGAGTTGGGGCTGCTGCAAGAGGTTCACAAGGGGCAATACGCTTTCCGTCGTGGCCCCAAAACCTCTTTGCACGACGGAGTTTTTGCCTATGCGCTTGTTGACTATTGGAATCGCACCGCAGCAGGGCAAAGCTCATTAGCCTTCGAAACGATTGCCTATGGAGAAGGGGCGCCTGGGCGCGTTTTTAAACTTGACGAGGAATCGATCGCTCAACGTTTGATTTCTCTCTCGGACTTTACAAAACGAAAGCTCGAATGGACGGACTCAGCTGGCCTACGCCAAGTCCATCGCAAGGAACTTTCGAAGAACGATATTAAAGATTTGATTAGGCGGGCCTATGACTAACGAAAAACAACAGGCTCTTTCAGACATCGTCCAGATTTCCCGTCAATATCAGCGATCGATTCGCGTCGATGCTGACATCGGCCGCGCGGACGCATTCTCCGGATATATCTGCCATGCAACCGCAGCAGCGGTACTGGATGGCATGTCCAAGCAAATCACCAATACCAATCAGCGCTGCTTCACTTGGACGGGACCTTTTGGAGGCGGCAAAAGCTCTCTAGCAGTCACGCTGGCAAGCGCCCTACACCCCGACAAGAGCCTCCGCGACAAAGCCCGTCGGGCGCTTCAACTCGGTTCGCACCCCTCTTTCGATCAAGCGTTCCCCGTCCGGAAAGGGTGGTTAATCGTTCCGGCCGTTGGTCGCCGTGGAAGCATCATCACGGAGCTTCATGCGTCCCTTCGCCGCGCACAAGGCAAGAACGTCGATAGTCGCAGCAAGCCTAACGCTCAAACGCTGATCACTGATCTCCTTGAGGAAGCCAAGAGCCGTCCGCATGATGGCACTCTGGTAATTATTGACGAGATGGGTAAGTTCTTGGAAGCATCTGCTCTGGGCTCCGGAGACGATGTGTACTTCTTCCAAGAACTCGCTGAAGCAGCCGCGCGATCCGAAGGAAGACTCGTAGTGATTGGGGTACTCCACCAATCCTTTGCCCAATATGCGACTCGCTTGGGGATCGATACCCGTGACGACTGGGCCAAAGTTCAAGGTCGATACGTCGACTTGCCATTCGTAGCCGCAAGCGACGAAGTTGTCGAGCTAATCGGTCGTGCAATCGAATCAGAAAATCGCCCGCCTTGGATGCGAGAAGCATCAGAGAAAATAGCCGAAGCCATTCGCTCACGTCGCCCTGCCGTCGGGAAAAACTTTGCTGCCAGCCTAGAACTCTGCTGGCCGCTGCACCCTGCCATGGCCGCCCTGTTAGGTCCGATCTCCAAGCGACAGTTCGGTCAGAACGAGCGCAGTACCTTTGGTTTCCTCTCGTCGGTAGAGCCGCATGGCTTCCGATCCTATCTGAACTCGACGCTCAAAAGTGAAGCAACCTGGTATCGCCCGAGCGATTACTGGGACTACCTCCGCTCCAACCTGGAGCCGGCGATTCTTGCCTCGCCCGATGGGCACCGATGGTCGCAAGCCGTCGAGGCAGTAGAACGTGCCGAAGCAAAAACTGGCGACGCCTTGCTTGTTGCGATGCTCAAGAGCATCGCGGTAATAGATCTATTCCGTAATGGGTCCGGTTTAGCGGCCGAGGAAGCTGTAATCCAGTCGCTCTTCTACCCCCGACCGCTTTCCGAGATCCAAGCGGCGCTGAAAAAGCTCAGTACGCTCAAGGTGGCGCTCTTCAAGAGCTATACTGGCGCCTGGTCGGTGTTCGAAGGCAGCGACTTCGACATTGATGCCGCCATAGCCCAAGCACTGGCGGCATCGCCTGGCATAGATTACTCACGACTGTCCCAACTCATGGGGCTTCATCCCGTCGTGGCCAAACGTCATTATCACGAAACGGGCTCGATGCGCTGGATGGAGCTATCACTGTGCAGCATCGAACACGCCGAGAAGATAGCCGCAAGCTTTCAGCCAAAGAAAGGTGAGTTTGGAACCTTCATCCTGGCACTTCCTGACAAGGGCATGAGCCTTAGGGCTGCCAGCCTTCGAGCGGCGGCATGCTCGACGGTCCGACCGTGGCCGGTGATTGTAGGCATCCCCACCAATAATGTTCGCATTGCTGATCTTTCAGCGGAGCTAGTGGCTCTCGAGCAGGTTAAGGATCGCGACGAGCTTTCTGGAGATCCTGTCGCTCGCCGAGAGGTCCACGCACGTCTCGCCGCAACTCGGGCTGATCTAGAGGATCAACTACAGGCTGCGGTGTCTCGTGCAAAGTGGCATAAAGGTGAGCATCAGATTGTTGAACCTGGAGAAAAGCTCTCTCCAGAAGCCTCCATGCTGGCCGATGAATTGTTCTGCCGTTCTGCCCCGGTTTGGAGCGAGCTGGTCAACCGCGACAGCATTTCCAGCAACAGCGTGAAGGCTCGGCGGGATCTGCTACACGCGATGATTAGCGCGGAGGGTCAGGAAGCATTGGGGTTTGAAGGTTTTCCTGCTGAGCGTGGCCTCTACGAGACGTTACTCCGGCACACAGAGCTACATCGCCTAGACAGTTCTGGCGCGTGGAGATGTCTGCCGCCCGGCGATGGATTTGCCACAAAGTTCGAACCACTATGGGACGCCACACGCGCTCTTTTCTCTAACGCTGATATGCGTGTCGGCGCTCACGAGATCTATACGTTGTGGAGTGGGCCTCCATTCGGCATGAAGCGGGGCATCCAGCCCGTAATACTCACAGCATTTCTGCTGGCACACAAAGCCAACATCGCCGTCTACAAAGACGGAATGTTTGTACCGAGGCTTACCGACTTCGAAATCGACGAATGCCTGCAAGATCCTGACCGTTTTTCGCTGCGCTGGGTGGCCATCGACGAAGACAAGAACCGAATCCTCAATGGCATCTCGACCCTTTTGGCTGAGATTGGTGAAACAGCTGGCGCCGCCGACCCGCTTGAAGCTGCTCGGGGCCTTGTTGCTATGGTCTTCAATCTGCCTGAATGGGCTCGACGGACCTCCAGGTTGGGGCAAACCGCTAAAGACCTGCGCGACATGCTCTTGAAGGCTAGCGATCCCCACAAGGTCTTGTTCGTTGATCTTGCATCATTATTGGGTGCTACTGATGGCGACACCTACGTAGCCGCCCTACGCGCGCCCTTGCAAGAGCTCTCACATGCGTACGGCAAGATGTTGGCAGAAGTCGCGACAAAGATGTTCGATGCTCTCGACGCCAGCCGAGATGACCTGAAAGCACTGAGAGAACGAGCACAATCTGTTGCGGGCATCTCAGGCGATCTGCAATTGGACGGATTTGCGACCCGCCTGGCCAACTTCGACGGATCGAGAGCTTCGTTGGAAGGAATCCTTAGCCTCGCAGCCGAACGGCCCCCTCGTGACTGGGTAGATCGGCACATTGACGCAGCAATTCTGGAACTGACTAAGCTTGCTCGCCGCTTCCGAGAAGCAGAGGCATTCGTGGCTGTCCAGGGACGCAAGGCACACAGCGAAGCCATTGCTGTCGTCATCGGAACTGGCGCTAGCACTCGGGCGGTGTCTCGTTCATTCGCGATCTCGGACCGGTATCGTGAAACCGTGGAGAGAAAGGCCGGCGAGATTACTTCAATGCTCGAAGGCGAAGGCCTAGAAGCCGACGTTTTGCTAGCCATTCTTGCAAAAGTCGGTATGAAACTGGCTTCGGTGAATAGCGGGGACGCCAATGGCTGAAAAACACGTTTTAGGAATTTCTGGTGGAAAGGATAGCGCAGCACTGGCGATCTATATGCGCGAGCACCACCCGGAACTCGACATCGACTACTTCTTCACCGATACCGGCGAAGAGCTACCAGAAGTCTACGAGTTTCTTGGAAAACTTGAAGGCCGACTTGGCAAGCCGATCCTTCGCCTGAATCCAGGCCGAGACTTTCGTTTCTGGCTACGCCAATACAACCATTTCCTTCCAAATCCAAACACTCGGTGGTGCACCCGGAAACTAAAGCTCGCTCCATTTGAGAACTGGGTAAGGCCGATGCTAGCTGCTGGTGACACTGTAACGTCCTATGTGGCCATCCGTGCCGATGAGGACTACCGGGAGGGATACTCAGCGAAAGCTGACAACCTATTCGTAAAGCTTCCCTTCCGCGAGGCCGGCATCGACAAGGCCGGAGTCATCGACATCTTGGAGAATTCCGGCGTCGGCTACCCCAAGTATTACGAATGGAGATCGCGCAGCGGATGCACCTTCTGCTTCTTCCAGCAGAAGATCGAATGGGTACGCCTGCGAGAGCGGCATCCCGAAACATATGAGGCCGCCAAGGCCCTTGAAAAGGACGCCTTGGAGCACGGATCTCCCTTCACCTGGTCCAAGGGCGAATCGCTCTCCGACATGGAACAGCCAGAACGCGTCGCGGAAATTCAAGCCGAATACGGCATCCGCCGCGCGCGCATGCTCAAAGCCATTCCCATCAATCCGCTGCGACCTGTGAAGGCCAGCCCGGACGATATCGACGACATCTACGGAGTCGACGAGGGCAACGGCTCCTGCGCCGTTTGCCACAAATGACGAACCGGCGACGGCATCGAGCCCTGAGCGCAGACGGCCATCCCTGGATTCAAGTGTTCACTCCACGCGTTGTAGTAAGGCATCGGCATTCTCCTCAGTCGATCGACAACAGGTGATCAAGAGCTTCGTCCAGCGTCGGAAAAACGCGCTCTGAGCACTGGCGAACCATCTCGAAGTAGCGGCTCACAGACGGATCTTCCACCTGGTCGACCACAAAAATCCGCTTGCCCAAGGCCTTCGCGAATCCGACTTCTAATGCCAGGGAATAGCCCCCTGGATTGGAGGCCTCCATGTTAGCCAACACGATGTCGGACTCACGCACAGCTTCCAGGTCCCATCGCGTGTACTCGACGGGGTCTTGAATGTTGTGCGCGCTCGGGTCGAGCAGCTCAAACGAATTAGTCAAACGAGCAGCCACCAGAACTTGCCAGTGCGATCGAAAGCCGCCGGCAAGGTAGATTTTTCTAAGCGGTTGCTTTGCCAGCATTGACGTCCTTCTTGACTTTCAGTTCGGCTGCGGCGATTGCAAACGGGGTGACTTTTGCTCTCGAAAAAAATACCTCTCCACGCTTGAGCAGAGCCCAGGCCAGGCCAAGCATGAGGGCTACCTGAACGCCCCAAGGCGGCGGGTAGTCGTAAGCAAACAGCAGATTGGGCCAGAACACTGAGCAAACAGCGAAGTCGAGCGCGATGATCGTCAAAGCCATGCCAACGCCATTGCACAGAAGAGCAATGAACATGAACCGCCGCCCCATTGAACCTGCCTCTGAAGAAACCGAAAGCGCGACGCTGCAAAGGTCGTTGTAGTCCCACTCCTTCTCGCCGCCTCCAGCCTGCTGAGCTTTTACCAATTCCGCGAACCACTCGTAGGACTGCCGCTTCTTCGCTTCGGCTTCGTCGAATGCCTTGACCAGTCCGAGTTTGGTGAGCGGCATCTTCAAGACCTGCTCGTAAAGGGCAAGCAGCGCATGCCCGAGCGCGAACAGGATGCCTGCGAAGGTCAAAGCCGCCGAGGTCGTGTCGCCCAGCTTGAAGATCGATTGGAGCTGGACCGGACCAACGTGTACAAGCGCCAAGCCGAAGGCCAATACTGCGCCGGGCACCCACGCCCCGATCAGATCGTTGAAGAACTTGGAGATCGTGTCAATTACTGCCTCGACCTTCATTCGGCGCCTCCCTTGCCCCGTTGTCAACCGCGATGGCTGCCACAGCGGCCTCGATCTCCTGATCTGACAGGAACGGAGCTTGCGCGAAGACAAGACCTTGCTCGCCATTGAGTTTCGCGGCCAGATGCCCTCTGCCCAGCAGCAGCTCGGCACCCGGTCGATCCAGCGCGATCTTGGATGTCGCTTCGCTGGAAACTTTCAAGATCAGCCGATTTCCTAGGTTCTCGCGAAGCTGCATCGGCATCACGTCCTTGTCAGGGCGCTGAGCCGCGAAGATCAGATGGATGCCGGCCGCGCGGGCCTTCACGCCCAAGCGCTGCACTGCCGCTCCAACCGCGCTCTTATAGGCGTCATCTAGCATCCAATCCGCGAACTCGTCATGAACCAGGAAGACCATCGGCAACCGCTCTTCGGCTGACACCTTGGAGTTGAAAGTCGGCAAGTCACGAGCTCTTGCTTTCGCGAACGCACGGTAGCGACCCTCCATCTCCTGGACCAATGCCTCCAGTACCTCGCCAGCCTTTTCCTTAGTCGTGACAATCTCGTCACGCATGTGCGGTAAGTCCGCCAATGGGGCATAGTCGACGCCCATCTTGGGATCGATCAGGATGAGCTGCGCCAGATCTTTGGAGTTTGTAGCAGCGATGTCCAACAGCAAGGCCTGTATCAGCACTGACTTGCCACTACCCGTCGCACCAGCCACCAGAGAATGGGGCTCGTGGGATGAAAGCCCCCCGAACTCGGCGCCGAGGTTCAAATACAACAGCGCCCCATTGATCTCCTGAACACCCAAAAGAAAGGACGTGTTGACGCCTGCAACGTTGCGGTTGAGCTCACGACGCGCCCACAGTTCCCAGAGTGACACAGCCTGGCGTTTGGAACCGGCGACTGTCACTACAATCTCACCGGGTTTGGGTTGGACGGTCACGAGATTGATCGCATGTGTGGTCAGGAGCTGGGTGCGCTTGTTCTCGATGTCCTCGACTCGCAGCCGATCAGAGCCAGCCAACCGCACTAGACAGCCATTGGGCGTCAGCCGCGTCCCCAATACCGCCGCTTGGAGTCCGTAGCTGTTGAGCGCAGCCTTGAGTTTCTTGGTAGTTTCCTGAGCCCACTCATCCCGCTCCGAATCGGACTGACCAACGCCAACCGCCTTGGAGGCAACCAGTGCAGCAAAAGCGGAATCGACCTTTACGATCGAGGCGGGCGCTGGACTTTGAACGGCAGGGGCAGTTTCAGCTGTGGATGAGATCGGCTCAGGAGCCAAAAGCTCTTGCGCCGAAGTAACGACATCCTCTGAAGCCTGAGAACCACCCTCTTTTGCAACAGGCTCCTCACCTGCGCTACTGGCAAGCTGCCCCATGGCCGCAAGCCATGGAACTCGTGCTGCGGGCCTCTTGAACGTATGGTCTGACCATGGCTCGTGAGCACCCAGAATTAATCTCGCATCCAGGCTACCCGAACCTTTGGCATAAGCTTCAACGAGCCTCTTGAGCTCGGCTCTGTCAAAAACCTCCTGCCAAGCTCTAACTCCATTCTCGTCCAAGAGGAGTTCTTGCTCGGAGGCCGATCCCGCACCTGCGTCAGATGTGTGAACGTAAACCTGAGAATAACCGCGTAACGAAATCTCCACGTCGCCTTCACGCAACTTCGAACGCGCACGCTCCATCAAACCAGTCATCCCCGGAGGGATATCGGCATCAATCAGCATGTCAGCCAAGCGCGCGAGCCAGACATCACGATCAAGACGTCCCGGATCGCCAAAAAGCGCCTCTCGAAACAAGCCCAGAGTCGTCAGCAATTGGTCCCTTGAGCTGCGTCGTGCCACTGCTAGCCCATCAGCTCCAACATATTTGGACTCCACGATCGAGATGACAACCCGAACCCCTTCGTCCTTCTCCTCAACATTGAGAGCAAGGATGTCCGCAATCCGACTCTCTGGCTGCGAAAGCCAGCTCGCGTAGTCGTCAAGTAAGAAATAGGCGGTTAAAGCAGGGCCTCCGCCAGCGAGCGCCTTGAATTCCTCTGACAACAGATGGCGGCTGAGCACCAAGCCAATCATCTCGCCTGCTGACACACCTCGTTTGGCCGCACGCAGCACGATATCACCAGAGACCGACAGGGCGTCTCGCTTTGCTTTATCCGCGACCTCGCTGACCTCGTCTGCCGTAAGTTGGAGCTTGAGTTCGTCAAGCCGACGCCGTACCAGCACACCAAGCAAACGCAACTCTGACGTGGAACTCACAATCATATTGCGGCCATTGGTCGAGCCGCGGCGATACCTAACGACGGTAATATTGTTGTGCTGGAGTTGGCGCTTGTCTAGAAGCTCGTCATATGTCGCGACCCATTCTGCGAGATCGTGCGCATCCTTGATCAGCGCGGTTAGATTCGGGCTTTGCAGTGAAATGCGTCTGGCAGGCAAAAAGCGCTTGTCGGGAACGGCATCGGTCTGGTTGCACACGGCCGCCACGGCGGTCACATAAGCCCAACCCGACGCCGTTTGCCAGGGGCAGGTCAAAAATGTAGTCGACTTCAGCTCATCTTCACCCGATACGCTTCGATAGGACCACCGCGAAGGCGCATGCTCCAAGCTCGGGCGATCGTTAGTCCAAGCAACCGACAACCACTCCTCCTTGGCCGAGCGGGCAACGACATCGTGCAAGAAGGCAACGTCGAAGGCCTTAAATCCCAGAGCGCTTTCGCTGGGAGTAGCAGCGATCGGCGTAACGGAGATGCGCAACTTCGAGATAAAGTTATCGCTAGTTTCGCTGACGACCGGAAGATCAGGATCATCACCGGCTTTATTCACGAGCTCGCCGTAGACACTACGGAGTTTAGCTTGATCAGTGTGCCGAACGGACACGCTGCATTGGAGCTTCCTATCCTCCTGAATCGAAGAAAGCTCGCGCACCGTGGCCAGTGGTAACTCGGCAGCATCGGCGTTATAGAGGACGACACTAAGGTTAGATGCCTCGTGTGGTTGCAGACCGACGTATCTCTCCAAGAGCTCCCGCGCTTGCTTAGCCGCAGCCGTCGGATCCACATCGGTCATGACATCTTCGTCGCCCCGGATCGGGGTTTCCAGGAGACTGTAGCCATTGACCGTGCTGCTCGCGCTGACCAACTTAGGGGCGCCACCATTAGTGAGAACGGCTATTTCCGGATAGAACGGATGCGCAATCTCATCGGACAGCTCACGCATGAAGATCTCGCGGTCACCATAGAGAATGCTACCGCTGGAGAGCAAATGGGTGGCAAATCCCGCCACGCGACGGGATTTCACCGCCAGCGCCTTCATACGCTCGGGGTGCCAAGGCGGAACAATCAGCGCTGGGTTATCCCCAACCACTCGAGCCGTGCCAATTGACAAGATTTCGGACACCAATCGCGAACGGCAAACATCGCCACGGGCCTGAGCCATAAGCGTGTTCAGCAACACACTGAAGGACTCAGCTTGACGCATGACGGCCTCGCCATGCAACCCAGTGAATACGAAGTCCTCCATCGCTTTGATGTAATCCTCCTCGAAGGTGTCCCATGCCCCCCGGATTTCATTCCGTTGCGCAGGTGTTAGCCGGCCTTCTTCCGCAAGATCTTTGATACGGGTCTTGATGTCTTGGCGGAAGCTACGGAGCTTATTGACCGCAGGAACCAGAGAGCCAGCATCGGTGGAGTACGTAGCTTCTAATGTCCCCGTATCGAGCAGCGACACACTTTGTACGCCCCCCTTCTTGCTTACCAACCGACGCGGAACTTCCGTGCAACCTACCGCTCCTTTCTCTAATAGGCGGTGCATATCCGCAACCATCGATAGTCCTATCGACGTTGGCTTGTAGCTCCACAGGAGTTGCGTCTTACTGATCTTGGTCTCATTGCCACTGACCACTTTCAGCAGCTCAACATCGAACTTGATCTGCAAGGCCTGGCGCGAGAGCGAGGCGTTAGTTTTGAATTTCTTGTTGCGACTCTCAGCGATCTCTCGCTCTTTAGCGATAAATTTCTCGAAGTCAAACAGAGGATCAGGAAGATCGGCCGCAGTCATGCGTGTAACCTTCCAGTCCACCTTCGACCCCATTAGATCCCGCAGCCCACGATACATTGCAGAGAAGAAGCAGCCGGCGTCGTGGTTGAAGCGTTCACGCCACTCTGTCCTCCCCTTGTTGACTGTAAATCGGAGTATCCGCTCACCATCAACTTCCTCCAAGCCCGCATGCAAGTTATTCACAACCCGCGCAAATCCATCGAAGAAATCGGTGCACTCGATAGGCTTGCCGAACAGCGCCTTTTCCCAGCGGGCAAGTAGTTTAGTGTCGCGCTCCAAGTGTCGACGATGCGTAGCGAAGAACTCTTCGTCTTCCGGCGTAAACTCAGCACGCCGCTCGCGCGACTTCAAATCATCAAGAAGCTTTCGGCCCTCTGGCTCCAGGGCATCTTCTTCATCACAATCGTGATCGAAAAAACGTAGCGTCGTCTCGGCCAAGCCTTGCTGCTTCTCCTTTGGCTTGTCAAAGGCCAAATAAACCCCATCGGACTCCCATTCGAATTGAGCCAAGGATGCCGCAGCCTCTTGGTCACCTGCCGGCGCCGAGACGAAAGCCTCCAATGCTTGGCGGGCACCATCGAATATCTCAGCAGCATTAGCTTCAATGCGTTCGCGCAGTTCCTCGGCGTCAAGCGGCTGACCATTCTGACGTAGCTTCTTGAGTAGCGGCGCACGCTGTGTGAAAAGTTTTGCGAAGGCCTTTTGCCATGGGCCGCGTGTCGTCCCGAACGTCCGTGCGTTTGAGAAATACCCGCTATCCCTGGGCAACTCCACCTTGCACAGCGCATAACCAACCGCATCTCGGATCGGAAGACCTCGAGTAGCGATAGCTTCGACAATCTCTGAACAAAACTCGCCCAATTGAACAAGTGACAGTTCCGAAGAATTGAGCAAGCCACCGAGTGCAGCACTAAAAATCGTGCGATCGTCCACCACAGGTGAAAGGCCGCCAACCTGCAAGGCAGCATCCACCCAAGACTGTGGGTCGGCTCGCATCTCCTTTGCACCGATTGTCGTGACATGCGTAAGAGTGTCAGAAAGATTATGCTCGCTACCACTAGCGGTAAGGATGGCGTCCTTTTCAGTGATAGCATGGTTGCGCACGTAGCCGGCGTTTTCCGAGACGAGAAACTCGGCCGGCAGCCCCTGACCTTCGACCAATGCCTCAGGAATCATCATATCCACACGAGCCAAGGTATCTGGATTCGCGAGGACTGCTCTTACCACTGCCGCGATTTGACTAGGCGAGAGCTTATAGAGCCGAAAAAGTGCTGCGGAATCTCCTGGCTGGCCAGGGTTCGAAGTGCGTTCGGCGAGAATGTCTGCACCGACACGTCCGATAATGCGATCGGTCAACATCAGGCATTTCCCTTAAACGCAAACGGATTTTCAACAAACGAACAAGAGTCAGACAACCGTCTAACTAAACCTAGACCTTCGAGCCTTGCCTCCAGATTGTCTCGGTTCTCACTCAGCTCCTCCTGATCGACTTGCTTCGCATTGATGAGGCGTCCGCCCTCAGCATCCCCGATCACCAAGCCATAGCGCTGCTTAGCCTTTGCCAAAAACTCGTCAAACTGCATACTGTCGTCGACGATGGTCACGACTATCGATTTCAACAGGCGATCATTGGGTGCATAACGCGTACGCCGAGAAAGCCGACGCGAACCTAGGCCGATTGCCCGTGACCATGCTGCATGAATTCTGCCCACGTGTTGCTCATGACGAGCAAGTGCCCGCTCGACTAGGGTATCCACAAGAGCGTCTGGGCTCTTCCCTGAACTATGCTCGTCATCACTGTCGACCGCAGGCCATTGGAAGCGATCACGCATGAGCTTTACACGCTCGGCGTCAGGAAAGTCGCTTGATGTGGCTGCCACCCAAGCATCCTCCAGCCGGATAGACTCGACGTGAGCGCGCACCGCCTTGGCAGGTAGACCTTGGTTGTACTGGTAGCTGTCACCTGAAAGAGCACGGACCTTGGTGCGCTCCTTAGAGACAATCTCGCAAACAAATTCGACAGGCTCGTCATCACCCGAAATACGCTTAGCCCTTTCAAGAAAGTAGAGCAGCATATTTAAGCCCGAGATCGTAATCAGATGCTCCAGCGCGTCATAGATCGGCATATCCCTGTCAAGGACAGCCAACCAGTCTTCACATATCAGATCGAAGCGAGCGTTAGAAACTTCGGGAAGGTAGCCTGACTGCCTGGCATCATCTGCACGCTGTTCAGGCCCTTGAAGAGCCTTAACCAGCCGGTTCAACGGCGCCTCACGATCGAAGAGACGCTTGGAAAGGATATCCCCAAGTTCCGCGCCACGCTTGGCACGTGTCAGCATAAGGTAAAGAAGCTCACCAGTACGCGCGAAAAAGCGCCGGTCATTACTCATCTTTCTCTTGGAGTCGATCTGCAAATCTTCATACAGAGCGTCTGGACCGAAGGGGAAGACGAACTTTGAACTCCAACGCTTATTGCTCCGTGACTCAAACGAAGATGCCCTCAGAAGCTCAATGGCCTTCGCAAGATCATCGAAACTGGAAAACGATTGGCGCAAGTAAACCATGTCGTCGTCGCCATTGTCCGTTTTCCCCTGATCAAATTTTTCGAACCACTGCCGCCATTTTTCATCGTCAGGGAGAGCGCTATCAGAAATGGATTCCACGTAAGGATTATTGAACAGCAGTCCGCGTAGACGAATCTGCCGTTGCGGCCGAAACTTGAATGTGCCATCCAACCCATCATGTGGGCGAAGTGGTTTGTCCAAGTTGGATCCCAAGGCACCAAGAAACTCGAGAACCGTTAAATGTGGAAGCTGTTCATCATAAAGACGATGCCCCCATATATTTTCGTCAACACAAAAGTCGACACTACGGATTTCTGGTCGCTTGTAGATTTCACTCATACCACGGCCTTTACAATCACTGGGTGGGCTGAACCCCGTCCAAACGCATCAATATCGATGAAATTCAACGTCAAGGCTGTAGCCGTTCCGCCTATCTCATCGTCATCGCCATCAAACTTCGTCTTGCGCACGACTTCAGCTTTGCGCAACAGCTTTGCCTTGAATGCTAAGAGGTCTTCAAGACATTCGTTGGAAAAGCTAGCCGGTAGCGCACCTTCCGCAACGCGCGAGAGAAACTCATGCCGGATAGGCGTGAGATCGAAAGTCACGGCATGACCTGATCCGGGCAAAAGAGATACGTCAAGCTGTGGGCGTCCAGTCTCTTCGTCAAGCCTGATAGCCATGCCAACCCCGCCTTGACGCCGAGAGGGAGTCTCGTGGTCACATAGAACGCTTACACGGCTCTGAGTAAAGCCTCCAGAACTCGCAATGAAGATACGATCGACATTTTCCAAAAGCAGTCCAGTAAGTACGCGGTTAAGCCCTTTAGCAATGCGCCCTCGTGTTGTCTCGCTGATAGCGGATTTAGCTTTGATCGAGTGGATGATACTCAGATAGTCTCCGGCAAAGCGGAAGGCCGTCATGGACCACCGAGCATAGCCAGGCTCCTCCTCAGGCAGAGTGAAATACAGCCTACGCCGCTGTGCTTCCAAGAGCTCTACAAACTCGGCTGCCCCGTCTTCAATCCGCGTGGTTTCGTAGCCTTCTAAATACGAGTCTTGAGCAGCAAGGAATTCGATTGTTGCCCCGTAAATCGGATCGATAGCCACAAGCCGCTCAAAATCATCGAGCAGCTTCGGATCATCCCGACCATAGACCAACAACCCATCAGCAGCATTCGTCGTTTCCTCGCCAACGCCAAAACTCGCCATGGCTTTAAACACAGGGCGGCCAGACACCCGACGTCTGGGAAGATTCGCTCCAAATGCGTTTGCATAGATACTTGCCTTGCCCATGCCGCCTCGTTCTTGGATGTTCGGCACGTCAGCACATGTCATCAAATTCTCTTTGGCTATCTTGGCGTCGGAGTAACCCAAAATCATGTTCGAGCACAAGGCCAACAGATCTCTAACTGGCAAATGAAAACCGTTGAATCGCGCAATCTCTAGCAAGTCTCCGAGGCGCCCCGCAAGCTGCCCTCCGTCAGACTCGCCTAGCAAACGGCGACGATTCTCATCGATCGGACAGATCTTCCCGGCATGGTTCAAGGCACAACCTGAGCAATTGGCCCATTCCGAATGACCGGCTACCGCTTTGGCAACCTCGTCCAGCGTCTTACGGCTAGTCGCGCGACTAAGGTCAAATACTGCGAGTCGGTCGGGAGGAAGCCCCGATTGCAAAAAGCATTCTTGAAGAGGTTTTCGAAGAGGGTGTACGCGATCCTGTCGTCTCTCTAGATCGCGCAAACGGTCTAAAAGTTGACCGTGGTTAGCCGCCAGGATCACAACTTCAGAGTTGTCCTCGCCGAGCACTGATCTCTCCAATCGCAAGAGAGGAAGATCGCTTTCAGCCCCGTTAAACTCGGAGAGATCCTTGATGAAGACGGCTAGACGCCCATCGGCTAACCGATGCTCTTTGACATTGCCTTTTTCTGACCAAACTTTGGCGTCACCTCCGACGTGCATCCAAAGCGACCGACAATGATAGGTCTTTCCATCACCAGCAGTTCCAGCGATCAACATTGAGCCGCCGGCCATAGACTCGATATGCGAGACCATTGCTTCGAGCAGGGGGGTTGCCAACTGAATTGGCTGAACCTTAGCCTTCTTGAGTGCGCCGGAAACATACTCATCAAACATCGTCAGATTGTTTGGAGTGGGACCATAGCTACGCAGAAAGCGGACCCAAGAGCTTGAAGGAAATGCATCCCTTTCTGCACGAACTTTAGGGGTAGTATCAGTCACGCCTACTCTCCATCACGGTGTCCAACGCGCCGATCCGCTTTAACACCGATCCAATAACTTTTGGTAGGGAATTGTAGGATTTTAACTTCTATTTGATCTCGTGTATTCGCCGACGAGGTAAACAACCTCGTGAACGACAACTGCTTCACGAGTGTTGCATCTGCACTTCAGGCGGAATCGGCCAATCCGCAGCCATCGCCCCTCCACACACCTATGGAGGTGGCGCGTGGACGGCGCACCCAGAATAGCCACCACAAGCGCACGAGGGGGAACTCCTGCGCCCGAGACGACACGCGTTTACCCCCACCGCGCTGCTAGGCAACGAGGCGACGATTGCAGGCTGCCGGCAGCCATGGGGCCGCCTCGCATAGAAGTAGATTGAAAACCGATGCGATGTTGGTGCCACAGGCGGTATCCAACTCTATGGCTGACCAATCCGGCAGTGATGAGGAAACCGGATCTTGCTATCGATCTGCTGCCCCGCCTCCAACTCTGGCGTCGCAGCAGACTTGCTCCTAATCTCCCGAACTCGACAGGCATGCCCTGTGTTCGCGCTATACACACGGCGAGGCATTGCTGCCCGCCCTTCCTCGGACCGGAACGAACCTGCATCCTGACCTCCCACCAACTTTAAAGGAGGGCCGCCGAAGACGACTCCCTACGACATCCCACTGGCCACGCGCTATACCTAATCTCGGCGAGTGAATGTGGCTTCAAGCCACCCGTCACGTCCCCTATCAACCACCTGAAACGGAAGAACTGAAATCCCGGAAAATAGGTCAAAATAACGAATCAAATATAGTAGTCGTTTTGACTACAAGTCTATTTGGCATAAAAGAATCATTTTATATTCAGCATGTTATTGTACCCATCGTTCTCAGATAACTACTGCGACGCGATGGAAGAAAAACAGCATAGAGCACAGGGCATTTTTCAATTAGGCAACTATTCGTCGTACGCAGTGAGCTACCAAACCCAGCTCGCCTCGCGCGTCACACCGAGTTTCGCTCCTCCCGTTTCGCCTTTATCCGAAGACGAAATGGACCTCACATACAACCAACTCCTCGAACACCATAAAACCCGCCTGACCCAAGAACGAGAATCCTTTTCCGAGCAGGTACTGCGCAACCACACCTCCGCCCTGAAGGCCTACCTGGTGTTCTGCGGCAAGGACCTGAGTCAGCGCGTCAGCCGCGAGTTCACCGCCGACTTCCTCAAGCGCATGCAAGAGTTCGCTCAGCTGATTTCCGGCGGCAATCGCAAGACGGCTGCCGATAAGCTAAGCATGCTCAGGGCCATTAAGAAGACCGTGGACACCCTGCATCGCAAGGCCCAGTTGGCACCCGTGTCAGGCATTTCGATGTTCCACAAAGAGCTGCGCCTGGCCGTCGCCAGCAGCGGACAAGCGCCGGAAGAGATCGCGAAGGCGATCGGTGCCGCACCCCTGACGCTGCCACGTTGGATGGGTGGCGCGAACCCCGTGAAGAAGGGGATGCCGACACTACGTCGCCTGGAGCGTCACCTGGGGCTCGAACGCGGTTTCCTCGAAAGTAAGCTGGAATACCCCCGCAAGGAGACACGCGTCGCAATGGTGGTGGCTGGCGACCGGTACATCGAACGCATGCGCTCCTTGGTCAAAGACCCCTTCTATCTGCCCCGCAGCGAATTCAGCTGCGAACTGAAGGCTGAGTGGTTCGCGCTTTTGCGCTACAAGACCGCCGAGCACCCGGTTGGCCTGCGTCGGTCACCTCGCGGACGCTGGCGCGTGCTTGCCAAGGATCAAGTGGGGCGGGAGATCTCGAGTGAGCAGTTCTGCTGCGTCACGGAGGGGTACTACAGCCCCAGCGCTTCCCGCAACTTTCAGATCGTTCGCGCGTTCCTCGGGTTTCTGAGCAAACCGAAAGAAGGAAACACCGCCGTAGCAGGGCTGGGACTGCCCGTGGACAAGGTGCAAACACTTGCCCACTTGGTGATCCCTGAGAACCTAGAGGCATACCTCCAGTTCATGAAGGCACGCTCTGGCCACACCATACACAACGGGCACATCAATGTGGCTGGCGCCGTCTGCAACCTGACGAACCCGGGAGACGGATACCTGTGGCAGCACCCTCAGCTTCTGGAGAAGGTGCAGGAATTCGCTCGCGACCGGACATGGCAGCAACTGTGCGATGAGACGCACAGCCTGTGCAAATCATGGCAACAAGCCGGGAAAGGCAAAAAATCGCGCGACCCCAAAGCACCCTTGCTTCACTTGCTCAGCCTTGACGATCCGTTGGTGCCGTTCAAACGGGCAATCAAGCAACTGGACATCGCTGCCGCGAACTGCGCACCGGGTTCGGCGTTTCAGGCTACGTACAAGCGAGATGCTCTGCTCGTTGCTATTTCCCTGTCCAACCCGCTTCGGCACCGTACGCTGACCATCATGAAGTACATCAAGCCGGGAGAGTTCTCCGCATATGCCTCGAACCTTTATCAAGCTGAGGACAGCACGTGGCGCCTGCGCTTCTGGAAAGGGGACTTCAAGAACGACGGATCAAAAGATGATGACTACGACGCGCCACTTCCCAAAGCCCTGGCCTCCCGGATCGAGGAGTACCTGGACGTATACCGACCCGTTTTGATTCGGCGCAATCTAGGCGCCCCTTGGGTGTTTCCCAACCTCCACGGCAATATGCACAAGGACGTCGGACAGTTGATGGCTGGCGTGGCTCAGAATTACATCCCGGAGGTCTCACGCCTGCGGATGCACGCTGTGCGACACATCGTAGCGACTGACTTCCTGAATAGGAACCCCGGGCATTACACGGTGGTCGCAGCCCTGTTGCATGACAAGCTGGAAACCGTGCTGAAGCACTACGCGCATCGCAAGAGCGAATCAGCATTCAACCTACACGAAGAACATATGAGGTCCTTCTTCGTTGAGGATTGATACCAAATTTTCCTATGCGTCCACCCTCACGCTACGTCGGCAGAATGGCACACTGTTGGCACAGCATCGACCGTCAATTAAAAGGGCCCACGCTAAGCTTGGGCCTAAACGAGCGCTTGAAGGCGCTCAAGCTGCACGGTATGGCTGAAGCGCTCACCGACCTCGTGCAGCAAGACTCTCCGGCATACCAGAGCGGCTCTCCCATCTTGAGCCAGCTTCTACGGGCCGAGCTTACCGAGCGGAAGGTGCGATCTATTGCCTATCAGATGAAGGTGGCCAAGTTCCCAGCATATCGAGAACCAGCTCCTGACTTGAAGTAATGATTGCTATGCAAACAAGGACGCTCACAGAAGGTCTGCTAGGCGGTAGTTTTCAGACATATTGGACAGTAATCGCGCACTTTTCAGACAAAACAAGCAGTAAGTGACTACTTTTCAGACGTGTTTACCCGGTTTCGCAGGGTGATCGAGTGGTTTTCAGACATCAGGGCGTACCCACCTCTGCGGTCGAAGTACCTTTGGAGGCGCCGATCAGAACCCTCTGCTCTTTTGTTGGAGCGGGACCTGCGATGAGCAACGTAGGCGATCGTAGGGGTAGCTCAAGGCAAACCTGGAGCTGAGACCAACTGTTCGGGCCTGGGTGGCCGACATGACCTACATGCGCACGAAACGTCGCTGGCTTTATCTGGCCGCCGTGATGGACCTGTACTTGCGCAAGGTCGTCGGCTGGGTGATGGCGCCCACCATGCATGCGGAGCTAGTCTACGCGGCCTTACGCATCACCATCGCGCTGCGCCAACCCGCGCCCAGCTTGATTGGGCATGCCGACCGTGGCCGCCGGTACGCCAGCCAGGCTCACCGCGATCTGCTGGCTCGCCCCGGCCTGCTCACCAGCATGAGTCGCAAGGGAACTGCCGGGATAACGCCGGGATGGGAGGTTTCTTCCTAAACTTGAAGTTGGAGCGGATCTGGCAACGGAACTACGCCAATCCCGCTGAGGCCGTCACCGATATCAACCACTACATTGTCGGCTCTTTCAACACCTATCGCCTCAATTCTGTATCAGACCGAGGACGGCACGTGGCGTCTTCGCTTTTGGAGGGTAGGCTTCAAGAACGATGGGTTTAAAGATGAGGACTACGACGCCCCGCTACCCAAAGCAATAGGCCCAAGGGAACCCAGGGCATTCACGGTCGTGGCAGCATGTTGCACGACAAGCTGGAAACGCTGCTGAAACACTATGCCCACCGTAAGAGCGAATCGGCATTCGATCTGAATGAGGAGCATATGAAGCCCTTCTTTGCCAAAGATTGATGCGCCAGTATCCCCGGCAGCCTCATGATAGTTAGCTGAGACACAGAGGAGCAAGACGGGCCTGAACCGATAGTCATGCAAAAACCCCCACTGCTACATAGCGTGGGGGCCAAGTTCAACGCAAATCAATCCTGAAGCTTGATCCTCCGCGTCAACCACCAATCTCCCATCGGCCGGAGGAAGTCCTCAAGCTGAGCGCGCTGATGCAGCAGAACAATAAGTACCTTCATTGGAACAGGCAGGCGTTCGAGGTCCGTGAGATCAACCCCTGCCTCTGCCGCTGATGGACTGCTGCTAATCGAAGCCAGCCCTCTCGAAATCCCCTCTTCGAAGGTCGGGATGTCCTCGATGAAGTCGGCCAACTCCAGCCGACCTGCGAGCACGAAGGCCCCGATCGGCGGCATACCGAGATACGTCGCGAACCGCCGCAAATGCTGATCGCTAACTGCATCCATCGCCTTGTCACCGTTCAACAACTGAGACAGGTAGCTCTGACTGACCCCGACGTGAGCGGCCAGCTGCGAAACAGTATGCGAACGTTCGCGCATGGCAACTCGCAAAGCGTGTCGGAGCCGAAGGCCCTTATTTCCTTTCTCCATAATTCTTGCCTAATAGAACGGGCACATGCCCACAGGCGTATAGCTAGATGTGGCGCACGATGAGGCATTGCCGTCAGCGCAATCCCATTGCCCCCAGCAATAAAGACCCCATGCCAAGTAGAGACCAGTAGGCTGGAGCATATTTTCTCGGCCCCCAGATGATCTACTTTCACCCCAACGCTCTTGACACCTCTGACCTAGGTGACCCGGCAAAGCGACTCCTTCACACAATGATGGCCATCGGAATCGAGCTAGGCGAGAGCGACCATCATCGCGTGGAGGCTGAGGAACTTCTGCGACGAGCAGATCTGCCACGAGAAAGTCGATCGCTAATGCGGGACCTGCTCATCGAATGCACGAAAGCCTTGGGTTTGCTTGAGCCGGATGACGACAGCGACGACGACGCGCTAGAGGCAAGCTGCCCTGTCTTCCAATATGTCGCCCAAGACCATAATGAAGTGATCTACCGAATGTGTCGGCCCATCTATGGACTGTCGGCGTCAGAACTGCAACGCCTGCTTCCTCTACATCCGCACAAGTTTGTTCCGCTTCTTCCGACACGTGTAGCAAACGAAAGTGTGTCATTCAACTCTCATGCCGAATCCGCCCAAGGCTGGCCAGGCAGCAAGGAGATGATCAAGACCTCAAACTCCAGACCTATATCCCTGGCAAACGCAGGAGGCGATAACTCTGATCAACCTATCGACCTGAACGAGGTAGTTCGAACGCTCTGGCGACTCGCTCACGAGGATGGGGACTTAGGCGCGGAATACTGGAACTCAGTCATTAACCTCCTCAGATCAGCAAACTCCATGCGCTCGGAACTGCTGGAGCTTCGGCGACGTGAGAATGCATCTAAGGCATGACGGATGAGCAGACCTCAGCGAAGCTGAGCACCAAAGGCAGGGTGACGATCCCCGGCGCCATCCGCGAGAAGCTGTCTCTCAGGCCTGGCGACAGACTCCAATTCGAACTACGTGTAAATGGCTCGTTGGAAGCTCGTGTTGCCGGAGGAAACAGCGAAGTGCCGGCTGGCCGCACGGATGGCGGGCACGAATGATCTCCGCAGCTTCCCCCGAATGGCCTGCCTCCGCTTCAAGTGCGGGAGCATGTCGTCAGTATTGCTCCCCCTCACTCTTCGACACGGGCTTACCCTATGCCTCGCCCCAACATCCTTGCCCTCGACTTAGAAGGCACATTAATTTCTAACGCCGCCAGCCAAATCCCTCGACCTGGGCTCAACGAGTTCCTGATTCATTGCCGTGAGATGTTCCCGAGGATCGTGATGTACACGACGGTAAGCGAATGGAGGTTTCGCCCAATCGCAGAACTTCTCGTTGATGAAGGCCTGGCACCCGGCTAGTTTGCACAAATTGAATACGTGCGGTGGAAAGGGGCCACCAAGGACTTGGCAAGGATCCGTGGTGCAACGGTTCAACAGTGCCTTCTAGTCGATGACTTCGAAGGATATGTCCATTCCGGGCAGCAATTTCAGTGGGTGAGAATCGACTGTTTCGAACATCCCTATGAGCCGGCTGACCAGGGGCTCGCACGTACACTACTGGATCTACGCCAGCGACTGGGTTGAGCCTTCTAAATGGTCAACTACGGGGTAGAGCTGCCGCACTGAAACAGGAGATTCGCTCTTCCGCCTGCTGCCAGAAGGACGTCTCGTGTCAGGCGGGAATCCCAACCCACCGCTCGTTGGAAAAGAGCCCTTCCAAGAACATGCCGCGGCTTCAGAACGGGATCTCATCGGAAAATGGATCCACAGTCTTGGGCAAGGGCAGAGCGTCTTTTGGCAAAGGCAAATTCGCTACGATGAACAGGTTGAGGATGTCATCTCGATCCATGAACATCACTTGCGACCGCTTACTGGCGTCCAGTTTGTTGCCGAGCCAGTTTCGCGCTGCCTTGGTGATCGTCCCGCCAGCAACAATAAAGGCGTGATCGACCAGTACACGCCTACTTAGCTCTGAGTCAAAAATTTCGTGGCCCAACATCATCGAGACTTGGTTCAGGATCTCGGCTACGTTAGCCGACCCATCCTTCCCCACTCCTGCTGAATCCAGTTTTCCCTTTTTTGCCTGTATGCCGAAGTACAAGACGTGTAGTGTCGGCAGCGTGTACTTCATCCATATATCTTTACCGTACTCAAGCGCCTTGTCCTGATGACCAGCTGCTGTGATTCGATGAAAGCCGAGCTGACGGAATAGCGGCAGCAATATCTCTTCGATTAGCTCGTCCTCAGAGCACTTATCAAGGTAAGCGGTCAACTGCGCCCGACGCTCCAGCTCAATGGGCGTCATCGGACGGTGCGGATTGGCTAATTGCGCGATAGTGTTGGTAGCCGTGTGACGAAGCTGCGCAGTGCCCTGCTCATCAAAGAATGCCTCCCACCCCTCACGCGCAAGGACAACGTTAAGCGTCACGAGTGCATTCTTCCGCTCCGGATCTCCGCTCTGCGCATCGTCCTTATCAAGCAAGGAGCGGATGATCTTAATGAACGCGTCTGGCGGCACCGTCGGCCCAGGTTGGGGCAGTGCTAAGACCTCCTCTAATCGACTGGCGACCCAGGGAGATCTAGAGGAGCCATCGTGCGCATAGTCAAGGTCACAGTCTTGGAAGAATTCGGTCAGGTACATGCTTGAGCGATACCTGAAGAAATTGACTTTTTCTGGCTCGCCATTGCCGCAGATGAGGTCGGCTAGGGCACGCAGGTTTCGGCTCTTCCATTTCATAGCTAGTCTGGTAGCTCCATGAGTGCTTTTCAGCTAAGACGATACCGCACCTGAGGGGCTCCAGCCCGGAACTTGCTTTCGTTGGGTTGAACTGGATATGTGGGGAGGGGCCGGGAGCTGGGACGGGCGTCACGCTCGATGAAAGATACTCGACGCAAATGCCGAATGCCCGCGGCTCCAACTTCAAACTGGACGACTTCCAGTGGGTTCGTGGGAGTGGCTCCTGATCCATTCTCGAATGCTCAGCTCGTTCCCAGAACGACTAGGCGGGGAAACAGCTAAGACATCCGCGCCGGAGCAGCATCGGGGATAGACTACGTTACTCAAAGCCCCGTATGAATACCGAAATGGATCGCATGACTGCACAGGTGCCCCGAGAGACATGGGATCCAAAAGCAAAGCCCACGCATTGCGTGGGCCCAAGGAAAGTCATCGGAACGGCGCCCGCAAAATGCGATCTGCAAATTGCGCCTCACTTTGAGGCACCCCGCTCAACTGGACAGCGATGCTGAGTGACTCCAGTTCTGCTCCCAAGCCTCGCCCGTAATGTCACCCCGGCCGGACTTATCGTCGAATTCAGCGATAGGAAAGTTTATCAAACACGCGCCAAGCCGCATAGTCAGCGACGCCCAATCTCAATAGACTGCGCTACCACCCCACCCATCTGGTAAGCCAGTGTTTTCGCACAGCTAACCAGGGGTGCGAGCATCCCATCTCGAAGCCTAGCAACGTACCTTGCACGACAGGACAGAGCTCGCATGACGCGAATCTTCCATTCAGGGGAGATGGATCTTTTAGTTAAAGAACTCTTTTAGTTAGGAGCTCCAAGGAAGGCGGCTGACTCTCAAAAACAGGCCTGAATCACAAGGAGATTTTCCATGCAGATCGGGCAGCCCCGCCCGCCTGACGCAATCTGCCCCCCCTGCTTAGGCACTCTGCCCTCCCTCCCATTACCTCTGCTCGTTTGCGTGCTGACCCGCCTCTGAGCCAATCCGATTCCCCCGGCGGCATCTCTGTTGCCACTCCCAGTCAAAAAACCCGGATTTCTGTAGGTCAGGCAAGCGGCATGCCCCCCTTGCGAAGCTATACATACTCAATGAAACTCTTAGTGCGCGAGTCATGAGTAATAAACCCGATCACCCCCGGGCGCAGGATGTTTGGCTAACTCCACACTTGAGACCAGGAAATGTTCGGGCTGCGATCCCAAACGTTCTGGCCCGTTCAGCGATATTTGCAGGCCAGCCTGCGAATTTGAAGAATCGGCGAGCGTTCACTGAGAACTCACTCCTGCAATCGGTCCGAGGCTATCAAATCTTTCAGCAAGGCGGCATGCAGCTAACTCAAGCTGAAGCGACCTTGTGGATGGAACTGCTCAGAATTGCCTTGCTGGCCACCCAAGAACCAAATGCATCTCGCATTCCGATTGACATTTCTGCCAACGGCCTGCTGAAGCGGCTGGATAAGGCCTGCGACAGAAAGAACCGTCAGGCCCTGCGGACGAGTTTGCAAGGTTTGGCCGCTGCGCGTGTGAGCGTCGTGCACGACAGCGGATTCAGATGGGAGAGCAATCTGGTCAACCTTGATGAAGCGGTCAATGGGTCATCCACACGCATCGTTTTGAGCGTTGATATCAACCTGCTCTCTGCGTACACAGCAGGTTATACGCTCGTCAATTTGGATCAACGACGCAAGCTGAGAGATTCAGCGCTGGGGCTTTGGCTACACACGTTCTACTCGACACATAGAATTCCGCTACCGCTCGCCTCAGCCACACTGCAACGGCTTTCGGGGTGCGAGAACATGAGAGCCGCTGCCTGGGCGCATAAGCTGAAACTCGCTTTGGAAGCTTTGACAGATGCCACTGGTTGGAAATGCCAGTTTGATCTATCTAAGGGCACGATGATCCACGTTGAAAGGCCGGCCTTCGTGTCGAAACGAGACCGGCAACGCCCTCTCTACGAAGAGATCTGAATCGCCATCGCGGCGGCTGTGTTGCCCTCTAGGCGAGGGCCGATAACGCTGGGAGCTCTCTAATGGCGCGGTAGACAGCTCTCAATTCCGCGATCAAAGCCCAAGCTAGATCTGCCTGGGCTTTGATCATCGCCAAACAGTCGGTCAGGCGGCTTGCACTGTCCGCGTTGACACCGTGCCCCGTCGAGCAAACTCGACCCGGATTACGTTGCCGCATGTCGCGACGGCAACATGGTCGAGCAGTTCGGACGAACCGTCGTAGGAGTCGGAGGAAGGAGCGGCGACCATGACATGTTTGCCCGACGAGGCTTCTGGCTCGTAACTCCCTCCACTGCGCGCAGCCTCCACAGCCCTCACCCTTGCGGCCAATTCGCTAGGCGAAGGGTTGTAATAGCGCATGGCCATCTGCAAGGTCTTCCAACCCATGATCTTGGCCAGCTCCTGAGGCATCATGTGCGGGGCCAAGCGAGTCGCGGCTTCGTGACGAAGGTCGTGAAAGTGCAAGTCGACCAGGCCAGCAGCCACGCAAGCTGCCTTGAAATCGCAATCGAGCTTGCCGGTCTCGTGATAGCCCTTGAGGACCTTCTCTGTCGAACGAGGAAGACTCTCAAGGACGCGTACAGCCTCGAGATTCAAGCCCACTGACCGCTTGCTGCCATTGCGGGCCTTTGTCAGGTTCATGACGCCGCCTTTCAGATCAACCTGTGACCACTCAAGAGTCAGAAGCTCACCGGCACGCAAACCCGTGGCCAGCGAGAGTCGAATGCATGCTTCCAGCCAGACTGGTTGCCGAACGCGCTTGTCGCTTACCCTCGAGAGGAGCCGGGCCTCTTCATCCCCACGAAGCCTACGCTCACGGCCTTCGGGCGCCGATGGCCGCCTCACGTCCTTCAAAGGATTGTCGAGTGGCCAGTTCCACTCCTTCTTGCCAATCGTGTACAGATGCGAGAGCAGCGCCAGCTCGAGCCGCACCGTGTTAGCACTGCCTACTTGTGCGGTTCGCTCATTGCGGTACTTGGCAAAGTCAGAGGACTGAAGAGTGCTCAGCTCACGCTTGGCCAGCGGATGCTTCTTCAGAAGTCGAATTCGATTGCGTTCGTTGCGCTGCCCGCCCACGGCCTTGGTCGGGACGACTTCTTCCATGTAGCGGTCCAAGGCGTCGCCGAGGGTCAGTTTCGCGACGGGGCGCAGGTCTCTGAATTTCCCCTCGTCCATTTGCCCCTCGTGCTTTCGCACCCACCGTTCGGCGTCGTCTTTGGTCAAGAACGTCTGGGTTTGCCGCGGGAAGCCTTTACGACGAATGTCTGCCTGGTACTGGTAGTCACCGCGCTTTTGAATGTTAGCCATGCTGCTTATCTCACAATTTGAGGATTGAGGTATAAGCGCCAACGCGGGAGGGCCCTTGCTTCGCGGGGCTCCGTTTCGCCGAAAACTACCAGCAAATGGAGGTAGAAATTTTTTCTGTAACAGCGCTCGAAGATAGCTGCCTTAGTCCGCCAAAACACCGAAGTGCGTTAGAAGTGCGGTCAAAATTCCCAGAAAGCAAAAAGCCCACCGTTTCCGGTGGGCTAAGCGCTTGATACTACTAGAGAATTCTGGTGGGCTGTGAGTGGCTCGAACACTCGACCTACGGATTAAGAGTCCGCTGCTCTACCAACTGAGCTAACAGCCCTGCGACTTCACTCACTTCGGACCGCTTTGCTGCGCGTTTCTTAGACCGCCGCCGCTGCGTTTCGTTATGTGTGTAGTGCGAAGAAACAAGATTATATGTAGCTTTTTTGGTTTGTGCAAGTCGACTCGAAAAAAAGTTCTGAGCCCGCCTTCATCAGGCCGCGTAGCCCCCATCCACCGACAGGTTCGCGCCCGTGACGTAGCGCCCTTCCGGCCCGGCCAGGAAGGCCACCATGCCCGCGATGTCTTGGGGTGCGCCATAGTGCGGCAGGGACAGCACGGCCACCAGGTCCGCGGCATGCGCGCCATCGGCGGGATTCATGTCGGTGTCGATCGGCCCCGGATGAACCACGTTGGCGGTGATGCCGCGCGCGCCCAGGTCGCGCGCCAGGCCCTGCGTCAGGCCGATCAGCGCGGACTTGCTGGCGGCGTACAGCGCGACGCCGGCCCGGCCGGCACGGCCGGCCAGGCAGCTGCCGATATTGATGATGCGGCCGCCGTCGGGCATGGCGGCCTGCGCCGCCTGGATGGCGACGAAAGGCGCGCGCACGTTGATGTCCATGGTGCGCTCGTAGTCGTCGAGGCTGGTCTCGCCGATCGCGCCGGTCAGGAAAATGCCGGCGTTGTTGACCAGCACGTCGATCGGTCCCAGTTCCCCGACGGCCTGTTCGACCGCGCGCCGGACGGCTGCCGCGTCCGCGGCATCGGCCTGGATGGCGCGCGCGCGGCGGCCGTCCTCGGATAGTTCGCGCGCAAGCGCCTGCGCCGCGGCCTCGGACGAGGCGCTCACGTAGGTGAAGGCCACGTCGGCGCCGTCGGCCGCCAGGCGGCGCACGATGGCGGCTCCGATGCCGCGGCTGCCGCCGGTCACGAAGGCCACTTTTCCAGTCAGATTCTGCATTGCCACACCCATATTTGTAGTGATCAGTACAAATATATTCGCCGAGCCTCAAGCGCCTCGTCAACTATTTTTTTATCAATCACCACAAAAATTGCTGGCGGGTAAAATCACGTCCATGGCAGAACGTGGTCGCCCCAGGAACTTCGACCGGGCCCAGGCATTGCGCAAGGCCATGGACGTCTTCTGGTCGAAGGGATATGACGGAGCATCGCTGACCGACCTCACGGCGGCGATGGGTATCAATTCGCCCAGCCTCTACGGCGCGTTCGGCTCAAAGGAAGGACTATTCCGCGAAGCGGTCGAGCTCTATCGCGAAACCGAGGGCGGATCGGCGCGGCGCGCGCTGCAGGATGCACCCACCGCCCGCGAGGCCATCCAATCCATGCTGCTGGCATCCGCGGAACGCTTCACCGCCCCCGGCACGCCGTCTGGCTGCATGATCGTGCTGGGCGCGCCGGCAGGCTGCTCAAACCAGGCCGGCGTAGGCGACTTCCTGGGCGACAACCGGCGCGAAATGCAGAGCCGCATCCTGGCCCGCCTCAACGCCGGCGCCTCGCACGGCGAACTGCCGGCGGGCGCCGACCTCAAGAGCCTGGCCGCCTTCTACACCACCGTGCTGCACGGCATGTCGATCCAGGCGCGCGACGGCGCCAGCCGCAAGACCCTGCAGGCCGTGGCCAGGCAGGCGATGTGCGCCTGGGATGCGCTGACCGGGAGTCCGCCTCCCTCCGGCCAGCCGGCAAGCCGGGCCCGCGCCTGACGGATACCGCCATGTTCCGACTCGATCTGCGGCGTCTCATCCTGTGGATCAGCCTGCTGTCGGTCCTGCTCGCGCTGCTTGGCAGCCTGCATGCCAGCTACTTGGTGCAACGAGACCTTCTGCTGCGCACCGCCCTGGAACTCAACCAGGCCTATGCTTCCAAGCTGGCTTCCGTGACCGACGTATTCCTGACAGACCTGAGAAACTATCTGTCGTACAGCGCGGAAATGCTGGCCGACATGGACGTGCATCCCGAACACATGGTGGCCGAGACGCAGCGGCAGGAACGGCAGCTCGGCCAGTTCAATTCCACGTTTGTCGTGTCGCCGCAAGGCAAGGTATTGGCGGCATCGACATCGGATCGCGCACTGCTGGGCCAGCAGTTGGACAGCGAGGCCGTCACGCGGGCACAGACGACCTTGCGCCCGACGGTCAGCGCCCCGTTCATGGACCTCAAGAGCCGCTGGCTGATCCTGTACACCCACCCCATTTTCTCGGCCGACGCCCGCTATCTGGGATTTCTCGGCGGCACGCTCTACCTGCATGAGCACAACATGCTGGATCATCTGCTGAGCCAGCACTTCTACCGCGGCGACTCATCCCTCTACGTCGTCGATCGCAACGGCATCCTGATCTATCACCCGGACCCCGCCCGGCTGGGACAGCCCGTCTCCAAATCCGGCGTATTCGCCCCCGCGCTGCGAGGCGAAACCGGTGAAATGCGCTTCTCCGACGACGACGGCCACGAGTTGCTGACGGGCTATGCGCCTGTGCCCAGCATGGGCTGGAGCATCATCGCGCAACGCCACGTCGACGCTGCCTTGCAGCCCCTGGGCGATCTGCTTCTGACCACGGTTCTCCATACCTTGCCACTGCTGCTGCTTTCAGTCGCCTCCATCTGGCTGCTGTCGCGCTGGATCGCCCGGCCGCTGGGCGAACTGGCCGGCATCGCCAAGCACATGCAGGACGCGGATTCGGCGGACCGCATCCGTGGCGTGCGCTCCTGGTACTTTGAAGCCGCGCAACTCAAACGCGCGCTGCTGGCGGGCCTGTCCTCGATTCACCACAAGATCCGCGACCTGCGCCGCGAAACCACTACGGACACCTTGACGGGCCTCTTGAACCGGCGGGGACTGGACGAGGCGCTGGGGCTGCTGCAAGCCGAGAAACAGCCGGTGGCAGCGGTGGTCATCGACATCGACCACTTCAAGCACATCAATGACCGCTACGGCCACGCGGAAGGAGACCGCGCGCTGCAGTCCCTGGCAAAGCTGATGAGCGAGGGTTCGCGCAACGGCGACACCGTGGCGCGCGCCGGCGGCGAGGAGTTCGTCATGCTGCTGCCCGGCGCGCCCCTGGAAGCGGCCATCGCGCTGGTGGAGCGGCTGCGCCAGCGCATTGCCACGGAGCCGGGCACCGTTGCCACGCCCCTCACCATTTCGGCGGGCGTGGCAGCCTACCCCGCGCATGGCGCGACGCTGGACGCCGTCCTGCAACGCGCCGACCAGGCGCTCTATTACGCCAAGAACCACGGCCGCAATGCCGTCTGCGTCGCGGACGACGACGCCCAGGGCGGAGCGCGCCGGGCGTCGCCGGCCTGAGCCCTACTTGCCTTTCGCCGAAGCGGGCGGCGGCGCCTTGGGCGGCACCCGCATCTGCTTGAGCAAAGGACCGCAGGCATTGTCGTCGGTGGTGCTGGGCGCGATCAGCGCCAGCAAGCCCGCCGCCGGCGTCAACAGCACGCCCAGGGCCACCATGCCGGCGCCGCGCGCCGCCAGCGGCAGCACATGCACACCCACGTCCGGCGAGCCGAAGGTGCCGCGCACGTATAAGGGCGACCGCAGCGAGAAGATGCGGAAGCCCTTGCTGCTGGGGGTGATGTCCATGTCCAGCTTCTCGTTCTTGAAGTCGGCCGTGCCGGTGATGCTGATCAGCGCATTCTCGGTATCGAACACGAACACGCGCGGCGTCATGACGCCGCTCTTCATGCCCAGGTCGGCCGCGCCGCAATTGATCTTCACCTCGTCGTCGCCGAACAGCTTGGACATGACGTAATTGCCGACGTTGAGCCCCGCGATTTCCATCAGGCCGCGGCTGATCACGCCGTCATTGACCAGCATCTTCACATCGCCCGTGGCGCTGCCCAGCAGCGCCGCGACCGAATTCCCCGTGCCGCTGATGGCCAGGTCGCCATTCAGTTCACCCAGCGTCTTCTGCATGGAAGGGGTCGCGGGAAACAGCTGCTTGAGCCGCAGGCGCCGCGCGCTCAGGTCGACGCGTCCGGTCAGGGCCTCGCCGGAGCCATCCAGATGGATCTTGGAATTGATGCTGCCTCCAGCCATGCCGAAGCGCAGCGGCTCCAGACCCAGCTTGCCATCCTGCAGCACCAGATGCACCGACAGGTCCGACAGCGGCAGCTTGCTGTCGTGCACGATGCGGCCCGCGTCCAGCGAAACGTCGGCGTCCATGTCGCGCCAGCGGTCCGTGCGGAAAGCCTGCGTGGGTAGCACCTTGCCGCCCTTGGGCTTGGCCGGCGCGTCCTTGGACTTGTCCGCCTCGGCGCCGGCGGCCTTGCCCGAAGGCACGCCGATCAGCGGCCCCAGATCCGCCATGCGCAGTTGCTTGGACGACAGCTTGCCCGTCAGCTTGGGCCGGGGCATGCCCAGGGCGAAGGCGATATCGCCGTGCAGGTCGCTGCTGCCCACCTTGCCGTTGAAGTTCTTGTATTCGAACACCGCCCCGCCGGGATTGCGCAGCTTGGCCACCAGGTGGCCGTCGGTGGAGTACGGCGGCGTGTCCGGCAGCGTCACGCCGGTCAGCGGATACAGCTGCGCCATGGACGCGCCGGACAGCTTCAGCCGCAGGTCCAGGGCGCCCAGATTGACGGGATCGGTCAGGGTGCCGGCGATCGCGGCGCGCGTGCCGCCTATGGTCACGTCCGCCTGCACCGGGAATGGCTGCTTGGCGTCCTGCAAGGCCAGCATGCCGCCGACCTTGCCTTCGCCCTTGGTGGCCAGGCCCTTGTACTTGCCGTCCACCTTCCAGCCGAACACGTAGTCGCGCGGCGCGGGCGCGGCGCCGTCCTGCGCCGTGCCATCCTCTTCCTCCGCGAAGGCGGCGCCCGCCACGTCCGCGAACGGCACCGGCTTGCCCAGCGGATCCACCAGCACGGTCAGGTCCGCCTTCAGGATTTCATCGACCAGTCCCACCCGCCCCTTGTCGAAGCCGATTTCGTTGATGTCCAGCACCCAGGGAGAAGGCTCGCCGGTCTCGGGCAAGGTGAACTCCCAGTTGGCGCGGCCGTCGGCCAGCCGCTCCAGGTCGGCGGCGGGTTCGGTCAGCTGGATGCGGCGGATGACGACGCGCTGGCGCAGCAGCGGCAGGGGCGCGAGGCTGAATTCGCCGCGCTTGAGCGTCGCGAACTGAGGGGCCTTGGCCCAGGGCGCATTGCCCACCGAGATGTCGTTGGCGATGACGTGCGGCCATGGCACCCAGGCGCGCCAGCCGCCCTCGTCGGGCTCGCGCTCCCATTTGATGCTGAGATCGCCATTGATGGCGAAGGGGCGTCCGATGGCGGCGCTGGCCCGTTCATTGATCAGGGGCTTGACGCGGTTCCAGTCGAAGGTGGCGATCACCACTATCAGTATCGCCACGAGGAGCGCCAGTCCCCCTACAATCCCGATCGCTATTTTTCTTGTGCGCGTCATGGTTATTATCCTTGGCAATGCAGCCGGCGCACCGCTGCCGGCCTTCGTTACCTCCAAGGGTATCGCGGCCCGCGCCGCCGGCCAGGCTTTCCGGCCCCATAATGTGTGCGGATTTTTCCTGGTCTGGCTGTCCCGGAGGCACCGCGAGGCGCGTGCCGCCCGGCGTTTGCGCAGCATGGCGCGTGCCCGGCCCCGCGCCAGTTCGTTACAAAACGAAATGGCTGCGGAGTCCGAAATGTGACCCGCTGGCGGGCGCTTACTGAATTTTCGACGCTGGCGCTGCTCAAATGCCGGGACGATAGACCCCGGTCCCACCGGACCGGGCAGCAGAACAACCTGGAGGCCCGATGCGGCATTCGACCTTGATTTTCGTGGTGGCGGCATTTGCGCTGCTGACGCTCAGCCGCCTGATACTGGCGGCCTGGCAGTCCAAGCGGGTGCGCGATGCCGGGGGGCTGATCCCCCTGCTGCTCGGCGGCCTGCGCATCGACGCGCACCAGATCGCCGTGCTGGCCGCGCTGCCCGCCGTGCTGTCGCCCCTGCTGGGACACTTCCAGTGGGCCGCGACGCTGGCCGGCTACTGGTACCTGGTCTCTTTCATCCTGCTGGCCTTCCTGGAAGTCGCCACCCCGCCCTTCATCCTGGAATACGACTCCCGCCCCAACCGGCTGTTCGTCGAATACCTGAAGCACCCGCGCGAAGTCTCCGGCATGCTCTGGCGCGGCTACAAAGGCGCGCTGGTGGGCGGCCTGGCCGTGGTGGCGCTCATCGGCTGGGGCGCCTATGGCCTGTTCGGCCACGCCCAGCCCGACGCGCAGCTGAGCTGGTGGCAGATGCCGCTGGCCAGCCTCGCGATCCTGGCCGTCGTCATCCTGGCCATACGCGGCACGCTGGGCCACCGCCCGATCAACCCGTCCTCGGTCGCCTACAGCTCGGACGGCATGCTCAACACGCTGGCGCTGAACTCGCTCTACAACGTCTTCTATGCCGTCTACAGCATGAAGAACGAAAAGTCCGCCTCGGCGGTGTACGGCGGCATGGACGAGGACGAAATGCACAGCCGGGTCCTGGCGCAGGCCGGCCTGCCCAACCCGCCGGCCAACGCCGACTATCCCAGCCTGCACCGCCAGCCGGCCACCCGCAAGACCAAGCGGCCGCTGAACCTGGTGATCATCCTGGAAGAAAGCCTGGGCGCGCAGTATTGCGCCGGCCTGGGCGGCGCCGACCTGACCCCGGAACTGGACGCCCTGTCGCGCGACGCCTGGACCTTCACCCGCGCCTACGCCACCGGCACGCGCTCGGTGCGCGGGCTGGAAGCGGTGACCACCGGATTCCTGCCCACGCCGGCCCAGGCCGTGCTGAAGCTGCCGCGTTCGCAGCGCGGCTTCTTCTCGCTGGCCGACCTGCTCGGACGCCATGGCTACCATTCGCGCTTCATCTATGGCGGTGAATCGCACTTCGACAACATGAAGGGCTTCTTCCTGGGCAACGGCTTCAAGCAGATCGTGGACCGCCCCGACTTCGTCGACCCCGCCTTCGTCGGCACCTGGGGCGCCTCAGACGAGGACATGTTCAATCAGCTGGACCGGCTGCTGCGCGAAGACGGCGACCAGCCCACCTTCACGCTGGCCTTCAGCGTGTCCAACCATTCGCCCTGGGAGTACCCGGCGGGCCGCATCCAGACCGACGGCAACCCGGCCACCGTGGAGAACACCGTGCGCTACGCCGACTGGGCGCTGGGCCGCTTCTTCGAACGCGCCAAGGCCTCGCCCTACTGGGAAAACACGGTCTTCCTGATCGCGGCGGACCACGATTCGCGCGTCTTCGGCGCCAGCCTGGTGCCGGTGCGCCACTTCCACATTCCGGCCGTGATCCTCGGCGCCGGCATCGAGCCGCGGCGCGATGACCGCCTGATCAGCCAGATCGACCTGGCGCCGACCCTGCTGTCGCTGATCGGCGTGGACACCGAACACCCGATGCTGGGCCATGACTTGACCCGCAGCACGCCGGGCCGGGCCATCATGCAATACGACAACACCTACGGCTATCTGAAGGAAGATGAACTGCTGGTGATGGCGCCGAACAAGACGCCGGTGCAATACCGCTACACGGCCCCCGAGGAATACGCGCCAGTGCCGCTGAACCCGGAACTGGCCGCCGAAGCGCTGGCGCACGCGCTGTGGCCCAGCTGGGCTTACCGCGAAGGCCGCTACAGCCTGCCGGGACAAGCCGCCGAACAGCCCGTGGCGGGCGAAAAAACCGCTGCCTGAAGACCCGCCCGCGGCCGCTACGCAGGCCGCTTGAACGCCTTGCGGGCCTTCTCGCTGGCGCCGTGGCAATGGCAATCGGGGCTGTGGTCGTTGACCATGCCCACCGACTGCATGAAGGCATACACGGTGGTCGGCCCGACGAACTTCCAGCCCAGCTTCTTCAAGGCCTTGGACAGCGCCTCGGATTGCGCCGAGGTGGACGCGCCGCGGGTCGACGGCGCCCCCGCCGGCGCTTCGAAGCGCCACAGGAATGCACCCAGCGAGCCCTCGCGCTCGATCATTTCCAGCGCGCGGGCGGCATTGTTGATCACGGCCTCGATCTTGCCGCGATGGCGCACGATGCCGGCGTCGGCCAGCAGCGCCTGCACCTGCTTTTCGCCAAAGCGCGCCACCTTGGCGGGCTCGAAGTTGGCGAAGCCGAGGCGGAAGGCCTCGCGCTTGGACAGGATGGTGCGCCAGCTCAATCCCGACTGGAAGCCTTCCAGGCACAGCTGTTCGAACAGCGCGCGGTCGTCGCCTTCGGGGTAGCCCCACTCGTTGTCGTGGTAGGCCATGTACTCGGCGGAAGTGTCCACCCAGCCGCAGCGGACCAGGCCGTCGGGGGATTCGGTTTTGGCGTTCAAGGCAGGCTCCTGGCCGCTATCGGGCTACCGATGCTACCGCAGCAACGTCCCCGATAAAAGGCCATGCATGGACAAAAAAATCATGGCGGCGGCCGATCATATCCAGCTAATATTTCCACCCCTGATCCCGCGCCGGCCCTGTCCGCGCGTGTCCCAGCGCCGTACCGGGGGCTCGCGTCACGCGGCCCGTTCTACGAGTTTGCCGGGGCCCGGACAGGTTTTCAGCCTTCCGCGCCCCATGTCCCTGCTAGAGTCCTCTCTCATCTCCTTCGTGTCGCCCGCCGTCCTGGCAGGCGATGACCCGGCCTCCAATCCCTGTCTGGACTGCGGGGCATGCTGCGCGCATTTCCGGGTGTCGTTCTATTGCGGCGAGCTGGCCGGCGAAAACGGCGGCCACGTGCCCGTGGAGCTGGTCACGCAGATGAGCCCGCTGCGCGCCTGCATGAAGGGCACGGAAACCGGCGGCGGCCGCTGCATCTCGCTGCGCGGCGAGCTCGGCCAGCCCGGCATCCATTGCGCCATCTACGAAAACCGCCCCACGCCCTGTCGGGAGTTCGACATCTGGATGCCCGACGGCTCGCCGAATCCGGATTGCCAGCGTCTGCGGCTGGCGCTGGGCCTGGCCCCGGTGCCGCCCCGGCCGGACGCCGAGAACGACCCGCAAGGCCCGATGCACCCCAACCAGCCCGCCGCGGCCTGAAGCGCGGGCGGAATCAGCCCGCGCAGGAGTGCCCGGCCTGCGCCAGCATTGCCGGCGCGGGGCTGGCGTCGCCGGCAGCCGCCGGAACGCGTTTGCGCACGCGCATGCGCACGGTTTCCGGATCCTTGCCCAGAAAGCCCAGCACGTTGCGCATGACCCGCTCGCGTTCGTGATCCACGCAAATCATGTGATAGCTGTCCTGCAGCATCACGAGCGTCGCCCCCGGGATATGCCGCTCCAGGTACCGGGCGGAACGCGGACTGGTCAGCTCGTCTTCCTCCGCGTGCATGATCAGCGTGGGGCAGCGCATGCGCTCCAGCCCGCGCCGGATCATGCCGCGCAGCCGGTCCACCTGCCGCACGCAAGCCAGCGGCACCCACTGGTAGTGGAAGCCATCGCCCCGCGCGAAACCCGCCTTGATGAAGGCGCGCACCAGCTCGCTCTTGACGCCGTAGGGGTCCTCTTCCCGCACCCGTATGCGCCGCGGCACGCCCGGCAGGCGGTACGCCAGATAGCGCAGGGCGCGATACCAGGGCATGCTCCAGCCATCCAGGAAAACCGGCGCGGACAGCGACACCAGCGCGCCGCGCGTGTGCGATTCGCGCTTGCACAGTTCCACCGCCAGCAAGGCGCCCAGGCACATGCCGATGACGTGCAGCACCTCGTACTGCGCGCAAAGCTCGCGATAGCGCTGCGTGACCACCGCCATCCAGTCCTCGACCCGCACGTCCAGCAGGTCTTCGGGACATCCGGCATGGCCAGGCAAGGTCACGCCGTGGGGTTCGATCCCGGCGCGCGCCAGCACCTTGTGCATGGAGCCCATGTCGAATTCAGTGCCGCCCAGCCCGTGGATGAGCAAGGCGCCGACGCGTTGCTGGCTCACGGCGCACTCCTGGCCGGCGGCAACGCAGAGAAAAGCTGGTCATTCATGAAACACCCCTGAAGCATGGCGGGCAGGACGACAAAGCCTGCCCGACCTTGCCGTCATACTAGGCAAGAGGTGTCCGGGAAGATCGGCAAAACTGTCGGAGAACCGTGAAGATCCGTAAAGCCCGCCGCGCGGGCGGCGCTACTCGCGTTCCGCCAGGTAGCGGGTGGGCGTCACGCCGAACGCGGCGCGGAAGCTGCCGATGAAGGCACTGGTGCTTTCGTAGCCCACCGACAGGCTGGCCTCGGTGACGGAACCCCCGCGGCACAGCAGTTCCAGGGCCCGCAGCAAGCGGGCCTGCTGGCGCCACTGCCCCAGCGTGACGCCGGTCTCCTGGCGGAATCGGCGCATCAGCGTGCGCGAGGACATGTTCAGGCGCTGCGCCCACTCGTCGATGCCGGCGGTATCGTCGGGCCGGTCCAGCAGCGTATTCGCCAGGTCCTGCAGGCGCGGATCGGCAGGCATGGGCAACGGCACGGGCTCATGCTCGCGCTGCTTGAGCTCTTCCAGCAACACGTCGAACAGCTGCTCCTGGTAGGCGGGAGACAGGACGGTATTCGGCTGGACCGAGGTGAAACGGTCCATCAGCGCCTCGACCAGCCTGGACGCGGGCCAGGAGCGGCAACGGTCGGGCAGGCGTGCGCAGGCATCGCGGCGCACGTACAGGAACGACCCGCGCGCCTCGCCGAACCAGCGCGCGCCATGCTGCACGCCGGGCGGAATCCAGCCCAGGCTACCCGGCATCACGGTCCAGACCTGCGCGCCCGCCTGCACCACCACCAGCCCCGCGTGCACCAGCACCAGCATGCCCTCGTCATGGACATGCGAGGGCACGGCAATACCTTTGGATTCGCGCCGCCCCTGGACGCTGAACGGGGTCAGCAGGACATCCGGCGAGGCGGGCGCAACGGCCACGTGAAGCATGGTTGGCAGGTTTGAGCTACAGGTTGACGGTTTCAGGAGAGCGGCTCCAGTTGGAAATGTACATCATTCTCACTTGGACATCAGCCCCCCGAATGGAGAAACCCACATGGACCACTCAAGGCTGCGCCATGCCGGCATCAAGGCCACCTTTCCGCGCATGAAGATCCTGGACCTCTTCTACCAGCATGCAGGACTGCACATGAGCGCGGCGGACATCTACCGCAACCTGGTCTCGGACAGCAGCAATATCGGCCTGGCCACGGTTTATCGCGTCATCACGCAACTTGAAGGCGCCGGCCTGCTCAAACGTACTCAGCTCGACGCCCACACCACGGTGTATGAGCTCAACGACAAAGGACACCACGATCACCTGGTCTGCACCGACTGCGGACGGATCCTGGAATCCAGCGACCCCGCCGTGGGCCAGCTGGTCCGGAAGATCGCCAAGCGCAGCGGCTTCCTGCTGGACTCCTACAGCCTGGTGCTTTACGGCCACTGCGGCTGCACCCGGGCCACCCCCGCCCTTCCTCACGGAGAATTCGAATGAACCACGACCAATTTTTCTTCCACGACCTTTCCCAGTTTCCCATCGTCACCGCCCGGCATGGCGGCGCGCCGGACGGCTACGCGGCCAGCTGGATACGCGAAATGGAAATGCTGGTGGACAACCCCCAGACCTTCGTCATGGTGGTACCCGACATGCGGCAGGAGGCCGGCCAGGCGGACCGCAAGGCGATGATCGAATGGCAGACCGCCAACATGCCGCGCCTGAAGGCCCGTTGCCGGGCCTTCATCGCCGTGGAGGGCAATGCCGACGCGCTGGACAAGATCCGCAAGCGCGGCGAAAAGATGACGCGCGCGTTCGGCATGCCTTTCCTGGCCGTGGCCACCGCCGGCCAGGCGGCGCAGTGCGCCCGCGAGCTGCTGGGCCAGTCCGGCCCGGGAGGCTTCGTCGTGGACTAGAACCAGGGGGCCCATCCTTGCGGCCGGCTTAAGAGTTGGGGCGGCTGCGCCGTTGTCCATGGCATGGCGCGGACACTTCCGGTGTCCGCGTTCCCGCCTACCCCTGGACGAGCCGCCCTGCATGAACCGCGCATACGCCTGCCTGTTTTGCCAATCGACGCTTGCGCAAGGCGCCCCGCTGCTCGAAAAGAACGGCTCGACCATCTGCAAGGCCTGTGTCGACAGCTTCTCGGTCCTGTTCGCCGAACGCGCCTGGACCATGGCGGCAACCCTGCAGGAACAGCTGGACGTGCTGCTGGAGGAAAGCCAGCGCGCCCTGGCGCACAGCGAAACGCTGTCCGAACGCGCCCGCAGCTGCGGTCTGAGCCTGCATGACCTTTCGGCCATGCCGGGCCGCACCCTGTCCTGACCAGACGCTCACTCCGCGCTGCGGTCTCTTCCCGCGATCTCCACGCGCTGGTCGATGGCGCCGAAAGGCAGGCTGCCATCCGCCTCCCGCGCGCAGATGCGAACCCGGTCGCCGTGGCGGAGATAAGGCGGCAGCCGTGCTTCGGGCATACCGTCGAGCTGGGCGCGGACCCGGGCCTCGGTGATGCAGGCGCTGCCCGAGGCCGGGTCGGCGTTGCTGATGGTCCCCGCCCCCACGATGCTGCCCGCCGCCAGGCTGCGCGTCCTGGCCAGGTGCGCGAGGATCTGCGCAAAATTGAAGACCACTTCGCTATTGGCATGAGGCTCGCCGAAGCGCTCGCCGTTGATCTCGATGCGCACGGGCAGACCCAGCATGCTGTTCTTCCAGGCGCTCCCCAACGCGTCCGGCGTCACCGCGATGGGCGCGAAGCTGGTGGCCGGCTTGCTCTGGTAGAAGCCGAAACCCTTTGCCAGTTCGCCCGGAATCAAACCCCGCAGCGAAACGTCGTTCAGCAGCACCACCAGGGCGATCAGCCCGGCGGCCTGCGCCGCGTCGGTGCCCATGGGCACGTCCTTCGTAATCACGGCGACTTCGGCTTCCAGATCGATCAGATGAGCCTCGTCCACCGCCACGACGGGCTCCTCTGGCCCCAGCATCACGTCCGAACCGCCCTGATACACCAGCGGCTCGTCCTCGTAGCGCGGCGGTATGGGCTCCTTGCGCCACTGGTAGATCAGCCGCGCATGGTTGCGGTAGACCGACGCGTCCGCCCATTGATAGGCCCGCGGCAGCGGCGCCATGCACAGCCCCGCGTCGAACGCGTCGGCCCCGGTCCACTCCGCGGCATCCAGCTCCCGGCTGCGGTCGGCCAGCTGCGGCGCCAGCGCATCCCATTCGTCCAGCAAGGACTGCAGCGTCGGCGCATCGCTCCCCGCGGGCGTCCAGCGCTGGCCCGACGCGCTGACCAGCATCAACTCTCCGTCGCGCGTGCCGTTCCTGCGCGTCGCCAGGCGCAGTGACAAAGAGGCTCCCGTCATGCCAGGCTCCCCTGCGCCGCCAAGACGCGCTTGTCCGCGGTCCAGCGGTCCAGCTCTGCGCGCGCCTCGCGCGCGTAGCCCTCCACCACTTCCGGCGCGGCCACTTCCACCGTCAGTTCCAGCCGCAGACCATTGGGATCGAAGAAGTAAATGGACTCGATGTAGCTGTCGTGGTCGGTCACGCCCACCACCTCCACGCCGTGCGCTTCGAGCCTGACCTTCATGGCCAGCAGGTCCTCGACTTGCGGCACCCGCAGGGCGATGTGATTGACCCATCCGGGCGTGTTCGGCGACGGCAGCGCCGCGGTCTGGTCGCCCAGGTCGAAGAACGCGATGCAGGAGCCGTCGCGCATGCGAAAGAAGATGTGCACGTAAGGGCAGAATTCCCCGGTGCTGGGCACGGAGTCCTTCTTGATGACGTGCACCAGCGGCAGGCCCAGCAGGTCTTCATAAAAGCGCCGGGTCTCCTCGGCATCCCGGCAACGCCAGGCGAAATGGTGCAGTCCCTCGACGGGACGGGCAGCGGTATGGTCCATGGGATTCCTCAATCGAGCGAGATCTTGTTGGCGCGGATGACTTCGCCCCAGCGCGCCGACTCGGCGCGCGCCAGCGTCCTGAATTCCTCGGGCGTGCCGGGCAAGGGTTCGAAGCCGAATTCGGCGAAGCGCTTGAGCACTGCGGGATTTCCAAGCGCGGCGTTCAGTTCCTGGTTCAATCGCGCGACCACCGGAGCAGGCAATCCGGCGGGGCCGAGCATGCCCTGGAAGGCGAACACCTCGGCATCGGGTACGCCTAGCTCCGCCAGCGTCGGCACATCCGGCAGCAACGGCGAACGGGTCTGCGATCCGATCGCCAGCGGCCTGACCTTGCCGGCCTTGATGATGGACGCGCCCGAAGCCAGGTCCAGGAACATCACCGGTACCTGCCCTCCCATCACGTCCTGCATCGCCGGCGCGGCGCCACGGTATGGCACGTGCGTCAGGCGCACGCCCGTACGGCCCTGGAACAGTTCCATGGCCAGATGATGCGGCGAGCCGTTGCCGACCGAGGCGTAGTCCACCTTGCCAGGCTCAGCCCGCACGCGCTCCATGAACGCCTTGAAATCGGCGGCAGGAAACGCCGGATTCACCACCAGCGCCAGCGGAAACTTGCCGATGGCGCCGATGTAGCTGAAGTCCTTTTCCGGACTGAAGGCCAGCTTGCGGAACAGGTGTTCGTTGAAGGCCAAGACACCGTTGTCGGCCGACATGACGGTATAGCCGTCGGGCTTGGCGTTCGCCACGTACTCCGCGCCGATGTTGGTCGCGGCTCCCGGCCGGTTGTCGATGATGATCTGCTGACCCAGCGTGGCGCGCATGGATTCGGCCAGCGTGCGCGCCAGGTTGTCGGTGCCGCCGCCTGCGGGATAGGGCACGACCCACTTGATGAGTTGTGCGGGATAGCTGCCTTGCGCGCTGGCCGGCGGGATGGCCGTGGCCAGCGCGCTGGCCGTCAGGGCTGCGAGAAAGTGTCGTCTGTTCAAGGTTGTCTCCTTTGAAATCGTCGTCGCCGATCAATCGGCTGAAAGCGAGGGGTCGGGCAGATCGCGCAGGGCATGCTCGATCGCGTCCAGGCAACGCTGCTCGTCCTCGACCTGCTCGAACAGGAGCAGAGCCAGGCGCGCCAAGAACAGGGATTCGCGTCCGCGTCCGGCGGTGGCGATGGCATTGCTGCAGCAGGCATAGATGCGGTCCTGGACCGCGGCGTCGTCAATCATCGTTGGCTCCTTGAACGCCACAGGCGCGTTGAATGGCGGCCAGCACGGTGTCCAGCGATGGCGAGCGCCACCGGCCGCAGACATGGCCGTCGGGCCGCAAGAGATAGGCCATGCCGGCCTGAGCGGAACCTGCGACCTCCGGTTCCGTTTGCGCGCAGCGGCAAGGCAGGAAGCGCCATGCGGGCGAAGACGTCGCGGCGTCCAGCGCGCCCTGCTCCGGCCAATCCCCGAACGACAGCAAGGTGAACCCGCCGGGCGTCAACAGGTCCGTCAGATGCCTGCCGTCCGCGGTCGCGCGATCCGCCAGCGCCGCTCCCGGCGCCCAGCCGCTCTGCGCATCGTCGTCCGTCGACAAGGGCGAATGCGCATAGGCGATCGCTTGCGTCTGGCGCGGATTGACCAGGCGCCCGATGCCCGGGTGCCGGCCCGCCAGGGACAGGCTGGCCTCGCGCATCAGGTCGAAGCCCCGATGCGGCGGCGACATGAACTCGGTGCTGCGCATGGCGTTCTCGGCATTGATGTGAAAAGCCTGCCGGCGTTCGCTGCAATAGCTGTCCAGCAAGGCTTCCGCGCCCTTGCCCTGAAGCACGGCGGCGAGCTTCCAGACCAGGTTGTCGGCGTCGTCGAAGCCCGAATTCAATCCGCGCACGCCGAAGATTGGCATGGCGTGCGCGGCATTGCCGGCGAACAGGATGCGGCCATGGCGATAGGCATCCAGCGTCATCGCGCCCGCGCGGTAGACCGACGTCCATACCGGCGTCCAAGGCAGATGCCCTTCTCCAATGGCATCCAGATGCGTCTGCACGAACGCGCTCACCTGTTCGGGCTGCAAGGCTTGGGCTGCGTCCGCGCCTGCGGCAAGCTGGTAGTCCACGCGCCAGATGTTGTCCGGCTGGCGGTGCATCAGGATGGTGGTGCCGCGCGCCCAGGGCGGATCGAACCAGGCGCGGCGCTCGGCCGGATGCTCGCTGGCCAGTTCGATGTCGACGATCGCATAGCGGCCCTGGTAGCCCGTGCCCTTCAGCTCCAGGCCAAGGCTGGAACGGATGTAGCTCTGGCCGCCATCGCAGGCCAGCAGCCAGTCCGCGCGCGTCTCGTAGCTGCCCAGGGGATTCTCGATGCGCACGGTCACGCCGGCCGCGTCGGGCTTGCATGCGATCACCTTGCTGGCCCAGCGGATATCCACCCGTCCCGGATGGCGGCCGTTGAGCTCATCGATGGCATCCAGCAGGAATTGTTCGATGTAGTACTGCTGCAGATTGATCATCGGCGGGTACTTGTCGCCCCGCGCCGACGGCATGTCGAACACCAGCACCTCGTCGGTGCCGTAGTAGCTGCGGCCCCGGGTCCAGGCCAGGCCCTTGGCCATGAAGGCCGGCGCCACGCCCAAGCGGTCCAGGATTTCCAAGCTGCGACGCGAAATACAGGCCGCGCGGCTGCCTTCGCAGACCGAATCGTCGGCCTCGATCACCACACTGTCCACGCCCAGCCTGGCCAGGCCCAGCGCCGCCGCCAGCCCTACCGGACCACCGCCGGCGATCAGCACGCGATGACCGCGGGCCTCCTCGCCTTGCGGATTCAGCGGGGGCAGCGACGGCGCAAAGCGCCGGTATTCGAAGGGGCCGATTCTCTCTAAGGGCATGCGCAAGTCCTGAACGTGTCATGAAACCGCCGTATTGGCTTGCGTCACATTCTCCCGGCCCGGACTCGTTAATATGTCCTAATTAATCAGGACAGGCTAACCCGCTATGAAACTGCTGCCGTTGCCGTCGCGCGCCCCTCCCCCCGGCATGGCGCTGAGCGCCGCACTGATCAACGCCATCGGCGCCGACGACTTCGCGGCCCATGTGCTGGACGCGCTCGGCGCGCTGCTGCCGGCCAGCCACTGCACGGTATTTGCGCTGCGCAGCAGCGGCCGCGTCGAAGCCGTTTCCAGCGCCAGCGCCATCGGCGAGGTGGCGACGCTCACCGCAAACGAATACATGCGCCTCGGCTTCGACAAGCAGGACACCAACATGCTCTGGCTATCCCGGCGCAAGCCCGCCAAATCGCTGCAGCTCTGGATCGGACACCAGTTCGCCGAAGAAGTCCCCGATGCGCATTACCGCCGCGTCTGCTACGACGATCCCGGCATCCGCGAACGCATGTCGCTGCTGGCGGTGTTCCCCGACGGCTACCGGGTGGCGGTGAGCCTGCACCGCAACTTTTCCTACCCGGACTACGGTCCCAAGGATTTCGAACGCATGGCGCAACACGCGTCCCTGATCGCGACGGCGGTCATGCGCCATGTCCAGGTGACCCGGCGCGCGCCGGCGGACCAGCCGCTGCAGGTTCAACTCATGACGAAGCTGTCGGGGCGGGAACGGCAATTGGTCACGCACGTACTGGACGGCATGACCACCAGGGAAGCGGCGCTGGAAATGGGCGTGTCCGAGACCACCGCGCTGACGTATCGCTACCGGGCCTTCCAGCATCTGGGCGTGCGCAACCATCGCGAACTCATGGTGCTGCTGGGGGCCAGCGTTCCAAGGAAAAGCCGACAAGCGCGTTGAGGCGCGCCGGCCCATGTGTACATCCTGGACTGCGGCCCGGCCGCTGCTTCACCCAAATAGCCCCGCCAGAGCGCCTAGGTCCGCTTATGCGGCCTGACACGGACATTTCCTTGCTCGGATCGGCTTGAGACACGGGCCAGCATGGCGTCGCGCGCCTCAATCATGCACTCGATGAAGCACTGCGCGGCAGGCGTGGGGGGAGAATCCGCCCGGGTCACAATCGAAACCCGCGCATCGGGCAACTCGTGATCCAGCGGCACCATGCGCATGTGCGGCGGCAGGAGCCTGTGCTCGAACAGCGGGCGCACGAAAATCCCCAGCGCGTCGCTGTCCGCCATAATGGACAGGGCAACGGCGATCGATTGGCACGCGATGACGTCCAGCGGCGGCGGCAGGCCCTGGGCGGCGAAAGCCCGCCGCACAAGGTTCGCGGGCGCGCCTGAATTTCCCGGAACCAGCCAGAGCGACTCGCGCAATTCGGCCAGGCTGCGAGCGCCCCGCAACGGGTGGCCAAGACGCGCGCCGATCGCCAGCGGCAGCGTGAACAGCGGGCGGCGCTCGAAACTGTCGTTGATCTCTCCGTCGTATTCGGTCTGCACGAGCAGGTCGTAGCGCCCGGACTCCAGCTGCTCATGGCTATGGGGCGGAGCCACCTCATTGAACGAGACCGCCACTCGCGGCATGCGCGCCCTGAAGGCCACCAACGCCGTCGGCACGACGACCAGCGCAGCCGAACTCACCGCCAAGTTCAGCGTGCCGCCTTCGCCATCGCGCATCTGTCCGATTTCTTCTCGGGCCCGGCGAGTCTCCTGCAAGATGACGATGGCCCGCTTGTATAGCGCCTCGCCATAGGTGGTCAGCTCCACGCCCTTTACGCTTCGCCGCACCAAATCGACCCCGACGCTCTGTTCCAGCTCACGCAGGCTGCGGGTTGCCGCAGGCTGTGTCACGGACAGCGCGCGTGCCGCGGCGCGGATGCTGCCGTGCTCGGCAATCAGCGCAAACGCGCGCAATTGGCGTAGGTTCATCGAGTCGGCTCCGGCGATTCAGCTATATAAGGAAATGTTTTCACCGCAACACAAATTCTGTCTTTTTCTTATTCTATGGCATCCGTATAGTGCCCGCGAAGGGGGAGCCCAAGGCCCGGAACCACGGACCGCCCCCCCTTTCAACAGACACAAGGGGAAACCATGTCTATCGCAATCGCAGCGGCAGCGCCCGACGCGCTGCACACACCCTCCATGCGCCGGCGGGTCATCGCCGGCACCACCATCGGCAACGCGCTCGAATTCTTCGACTTCACCGTTTTCACTTTCTTGATGCTGGTGCTCGGGCCCCTGTTTTTCCCCGCCGCCTCCGGCTACGGCCAATTGCTGCTGACCACCGCCACCTTCGGCGTGGGGTTCCTGATGCGCCCCGTGGGCGGCATGCTGATCGGCTCCTATGCCGACCGCCACGGCCGGCGCGCGGCCATGACGCTGACGTTGTGGATGATGGGCCTGGGCTGCGGCCTGATCGCCATCGCCCCCACCTACGCCCAGATGGGCATGGTCGGCCCGGTGATGATGGTGCTGGCTCGCCTGATCCAGGGCTTCGCCGCAGGCGGGGAAGTGGGCGCCTCGACCACGCTGCTGGTCGAGCACGCGCCCCGCGGCAAGCGCGGCTTCTATGCCAGCTGGCAATACGGCAGCCAGGCTCTCGGCGTCATGCTGGGCGCGCTGGTCGTGACGTTGCTGACCGTTGGACTCAGCACTGAACAAATGCAGGCCTGGGGCTGGCGAGTGCCGTTCGTCATCGGCATCCTGACCGTGCCCATTGGCGCATACATTCGCCGGAATCTCGAAGAAACACTGACGGTCACCCCTCCCGCCTCCAGGCAGTCGCACTCCGCCGGACTGCCCCGCTCCGCCGCGCACCAGCCCTTGCGCAGAGTGTTCGCCGAACACAAGGCCACTGTCCTCAAAGGCATCCTGCTGGTGATAGGCGGCATGGTAAGCACACAGATACTCAATTTCTACATCCCTACATACGCCAATCGGGAACTCGGCCTGCCGGCCTCCTCCACACTATCGGCCAGCGTCATATTCGGCGCCATCGGCTTTGTGGGCGCTCCGTTCATCGGAATGCTGGCTGATCGCTATGGGCGCAAACGCGTGATCTTCTGGTCTCGCATCGCAACGCTTGCCATCCTGCTGCCCGGTTTCCAATGGCTGATGGCGGCTCCCAGCTCCGAACGGCTGATGTTGCTCACCATTGCATTCGCGCTGCTGGTCGCCCTCCAGTCGGCGCCGGCGTTCACGATGCTGCCTGAACTCTTTCCCAAGCATGTGCGCACGACGGGAATGTCAGTGGTGTACGGACTGGGCATATCCGTATTCGGGGGCTTCGCGCAATTCTTCGTGACCTGGCTGCTGCATGTCACTGCCAACCCTATGTCCCCCGCGTGGTTCCTGATGGTTGCAACAGCACTATCCACGCTGGTGTTGTTCTGGATAGATGACCGCACCCACGACGACATCGACGCACAGACCGTGTGATTGCAGCACGGATTGAAGCGCTGTCCAACGCAGAGGATCAAATGAAAATTCCGGCAATGCAGTCAACGCGAACCGTGCTTGAAAGCGGCTTCAAGATCACCCCCGGTAAAGAGAACGGCTTCGCCCTTTTCAATGATGCGCTACACCCCGTCGCGATAAGCCAGGATGGCTTTGAATCGGTATACGGCGGCGAAATCCTGGATTCGGCCTGGCGATACGTGGGAGCTCGTTTTGCCAGCGCCGAGCAAATGGACGCCTGGCATAACCACCCGCGCCACAAGGCTGCCCAGAAGGCCGCCTACGACCGTTGGTGGACAGCGGTTTACATGCGCAAATGGCGCGAACCTGCTCCCGGTGAGGTCATGGAGGGCAAGGTCATGACCGAAACCCGCTTGGCCGTTCCCGCCCCATTGTCCGACGCGAATCTTCGAAACCTGAAGGAAATCCTGGCAGGCCTGGCGGATAGCGGCGCATCCCCCTTCGAAACGCTGACCGGCGAGTATGAAGCGCAGCCCTATCAGCTTGTCGGCCCCGGCGAAACCTCGCCGGAAACGGGTGGCGTCTCCTATTTGTTGATTACCCATTGGCCAACCCCCCAGGTCGCCAGCGCCTGGCAAGAAACACAGGCATACAGGGCACTCCAGGACATGGGCACCGTCACCTCCGAGACATTCATGTCCATGCCTGAAACCCGCCCTCGGGATCACCTGCGCGAAGACAAATTGCAACGTCAGTGGACGCTTGAAAGCCAGAGATAAGCCGTGGCATCCACAGATGCGCACCAAACCATGCAGCACGAGGCAAATGCAATGCAGGTCCAGGTCCAATCCATCCGTCACACGGCACGCGACATCGTCGCAGTCGAACTCGTGTCCCCTGAGGGCGCTGATATGCCGGCTTTCGACGCCGGCGCGCACATCGACGTGCAGTTGCCAGGAGGACTCGCGCGGCAATACTCGATCTGCAATTCGCCGCAGGATCGTTCGCGCTACGTAATAGGAGTGCTCAAAGCCCCGGAATCCCGAGGCGGGTCTCTGGCAATCCACGCACTAAGGCAGGGCGACATCATCCAGATTGGCACGCCACGCAATCAGTTCGCACTTGTGCCCCATGCCCGGGATTCCATATTGATTGCAGGAGGGATCGGTATCACGCCGATTCTCTCAATGGCAGAAGCGCTATCCGCCGAGAACGCTTCGTTTACGCTGCACTACTGCGTGCGCGATCGTAGCCAGATTGCTTTCCCGGAGCGTCTCGCATCCTCCTGGCTGGAAACCAAGGTTTTCATCCATGTGGACAATGAGCCCGCCAAGTCCAAGCTTGACCTGAAAAAGCTCTTGAGCCACGCAGCAAACGACGTCCACCTCTACGTATGCGGGCCTGGCGGCTTCATCGAATGGGTGCTCGATAGTGCAAGAAGCCTGGGTTGGCGGGAAGAATGCCTGCACCGCGAGTTCTTCTCCCCCGCCGAACCTCAGCAGGAAAACTCGCCGCCATTCCAACTTGTGCTAGCGCGTTCCGGCCTGCACGTTTCGGTCGGATCCGGCCAGACCACCTTGGCCGCGCTGCGATCCGCAGGGATAGACATTCCTACCGCCTGCGAGCAAGGCATTTGCGGCACCTGCCTGACGCGAGTGGTCGAAGGCGTACCGGATCACCGTGACATTTATCTCAGCGACGAAGAGAAGGCCAGCAATGATCAATTTCTTCCGTGCTGCTCTCGGGCGAAGACGGAACTTCTGGTCATTGATCTTTGACGACCCTGATGCTGTAGCAATCGCACTTTCAACGGTGGTGCTGTTCTGGATAGAAGACCGCACCCATGATGACATCGACGGCCAGGAGGCCAAATGCAGTCCAGCTCCAGCTATTTTTCCCGCAGCTACGAAGAAGCGCGCCATCGTTTCGTGCTGGCAGCCAAGCCGCTTGCCACGCGCTTTCAGTCCTACGTGATCGAACCCACTGGCCGTTCGGGCGAAGCGCTGGCCACCGATGTCGCGCTGATTGGGGCTCCCGATGCGGAACGGCTTCTGATCATGACCTCCGCCACGCATGGCGTGGAAGGCTTCTGTGGATCGGGCTGCCAACTGGCGCTGCTGGACGACGCCGCCATGCTGGAGCGCGCGCGCAAAGCCGGCGTGGCCCTGCTGCTGGTACACGCGGTCAATCCATACGGATTCTCCTGGCTTGCGCGCACCAACGAGGACAACGTCGACCTGAACCGCAATGACCAATCCTTCGACGGGCGGACCTTGCCCCTGAATCCAGGATACGCGGAAATACACGAGCTGCTCCTCCCCGCGGAATGGCCCCCATCCGCCTCGAATGCCGCGCGCATCGAAGCCTACATTGCGGAGCACGGACCTGCGGCCTTCGCGCAAGTCGTGACTCGCGGACAGTACACCCACGCCGACGGCCTGTTCTATGGCGGGAACCATTTGACGGCATCGCTGACGCATCTGCGCCACGCCCTGCAGCAACATGGCAACCGCAGCAAGCATATAGGCTGGATCGACGTGCACACAGGCCTGGGACCGCGCGGACACGGAGAAAAAATCTATGCCGGACGCCGCGATGCGGCCGCAGTCGCCCGCGCGCGACAATGGTGGGGCAGCGACATTGCCATTCCCTATGAAGGCAGTTCGGCATCTGCGGACATTACGGGTCAATTGGCGGGCCTGATCTACCAGACCTGCCCCGATGCCCTGCATACGCCGATGGCGCTGGAGTTTGGCACCCTGCCCTTTGCCTCCATGATTGAAGCGCTGCGCGGCCGCAACTGGCTGCATGCGCATCCCGAGGCGGAAGACGCTGTCCGCGACGCAATACTGGACGCGACATTGAAGGCGTTCTACTGCGACGCGGCCGATTGGCACGGCATGATCCTGGGACAAAGCCGGGTTGCCGTGCTGCAAGCCCTCACCGGCCTGCAGGAGGCCTGATGCGAAACAGCACAAGCTATTTTTCTCGCAGCTACGCCCAGGCGCGCGAGCGTTTCGCCCTGGCGGCCAGGCCCCAGGCGAACGTGTTCCGCTCCTATGGCATCGAACAGATTGGCAGCGAAGGTGAAGCGCTGGCCACCGATGTCGCCTACATCGGCGACCCCGACGCCGACCGTCTTCTGATCATTACCTCTGCCGTGCTGGGAGTGGAAGGGTTTTGCGGCTCGGGTTGCCAACTGGCGCTGCTGGATGACGCCGCCATGCTGGCCCGCGCCCGCGAAGCCGGCGTGGCCCTGCTGCTGGTGCACGCGGTCAATCCTTACGGCTATTCGTGGATTGCGCGCACCGACGAATGCAACATAGACCTGAACCGCAACGGCCTGCCCTTCGACGGACGACCGCTGCCGAAAAATACGGAATACGCGCGGATACATGACTTTCTGCTGCCCCAGGAATGGCCGCCCACGCCAACCAATCTGCAGCTGATCGCCCAATACATCGCCGAACACGGCCAGCCCACCTTCGCGCAGGCCGTCTCGCGCGGACAGTACACGCACGCCGACGGGCTGTTCTATGGCGGCGATCGCCCGGCGGCTTCGCTCCTGAATCTGCGCCGCATCCTGCACGAGCACGCACGCACGCGCACCCATATCGGCTGGATCGACGTCCACACGGGTTGGGGACCCCGCGGGCATGGCGAGAAGCTCTACGCGGGCCGCCACGATGACGCCGAAATTGCCCGCGCTCGCCAGTGGTGGGGCAGCGACGTCACCGTCCCCTATCAGGGAAATTCAGTATCGGTCGACATTTCCGGACAGCTCGCCGACCTGATTTACCAGGCCTGCCCTTTGTCCATACCGACAACGATGGCCATCGTTTTCGGCGCCGTCCCCTTCGATTCCATGGTGCATGCGCTATGCGGCAGAAACTGGCTGAATGCACACCCCGAGGCGTCCGATGAATTACGGCGAAGCATTCTGCAGGCCACGCTGGACGCGTTCTATTGCGACGAGGCAAGCTGGCAGGGCATGGTGCTGGGACAGACTCGGGTAGCGGTGCTGCAGGCGTTGCGAGGATTGCAAGCCGCTTGAACCCGCGAGCAACTTGGCTCGCGTCAGTCTCCCCCGCCCGCGGACAGGAAGGGACAAGAATTGCAACGAGATTCAGAGGGGTATACAACATGGATCGATCAGGCTTCACGGAAGAGCAGATCAGGCAGGCACTGAAGCAGGCGGCCCAAGGCACGCCGATTTCGGAGATCTGCGGAAAAATGGGGATAGGCGCGGCAGTTTTCCACTCCTGGAAAGTGCATTACGAGGGCTTAGCCCATTACGAGTTGAAGTTGTTGAACAGGCTCGAAGACGAATGCAACCGGCTTGAACGCCTGATCGCGATCCTGGCGCTCAACAAGGTAATCCTGCAAGACTCGCTCGGCGCAAAGGAATAAAGATTCCTCTGCGCGAGGCACGCCCCGCAACGCCACACGTGCGTTGAAATCTCCCTGGTTCAAACGTCCCGCTTGAAATCCCTCAACCGCTACACGCTGGCGTATGTCGTCGGCGTACTGATTCCCGTCAGTGCGCTGATCGTCATCCAACTCAATCACAGCTGGCACGCCCACGCCGCCGCCCGCGATGCCACGACGAGCCTGCGTGTCGTCCATGGCACGCTGGACGCAATGGCGGCCGTCCTGATAGAGCGCGGATCCATGAACGCCGCGCTGATAGAAGGACAGCCCGTGCCTTCCGACAGGCAACATGAACTGTTGCTCGCACGCAATGCCAGCGACGGCAAGATCGCTGATCTGCTGGAACTGCACCGCACGCGCAACTGCAACAGCTGCCGGGACGCGCGTCCCGCCATCCGGCATATCGCGCAAAATCTGACCCAGCATCGAGCCCGAGCCGATCAACTCATCGCCACGCCCCGCGCCCTGATCACTGCCAGGGATCTCAACGATGTGGTGGTAATCATGGCGGGACTGATTCCTGCCCTGGAAGAGACCGCTCTCGACAATTCTGCCGTTGTGATCAGCAACGAAGTGGAAAGTCCCGGCCTGATGACCATTGCCATGCTAGCGGCGGGCCTGCGCGAGCAAGCCGGCTTGCTGGGGTCCGGCTTCATGCCGGCCCAGGCCCAGCGCAGGTCTCTCAGCGAAGCGGAAGCGCAGCGCATCGAACAGCAACTTGGCCGCATCGCTCAACTGCGCGCTTTGCTCGAAGTGCAGCTCACCACCCATCCGGACCTTGAAACCCGCGCCTATCCACGGGTTCAGAATGAGTACTTTGGCTCGGGCCTGGAGTACATCGCCCGGTTGCGCCACATGCTGCTTTCAAGCGCCGGCGCGTCGGAGTCCTCGGAGGGACTGCAAGAGCAGTATGTCCCGCTGATGCAGTCCATTGTCGACTTCCGCGACGAAGTATTGCATCAGCTCGATAGGCAGTTGCGGCGCCAGAGCAACTGGGCCCTGACCGAGCTGCTCACGACCACAGCAGTCGCCATCGTGCTGCTGTTTGCCGCCACCTGGGGATTCACCAAATTCCGCTGGCGCCTGATACGTCCTTTTGTCGTGGCCACCGACATCATCAACTCCATCACCGCGGACGGCGTCTTCGCGCCGATCTCCGCAACCGGCTATCGCAAGGAAGTCCGCGGTCTGTTTGACGCCATCCAGAAGCTGAAGGAAAACGCCGTCGCAAAGTCGCGCACTGAGCATGAGCGCGAACGGCTCATCGCGGACCTCGCGGCCATGGCTGAAACAGACTTCCTCACCGGCTTGCTGAACCGGCGCGCATTTCATGCGCGCGCCGAGTCCTTGTGCGCAAGCCTGGACGAAACGGAACAGTTGCTGACCCTGATCGTCTTCGACATAGACCACTTCAAGCGCATCAACGACTCCTACGGCCACGCCGGTGGCGACACCGTGCTGGTAGCCGTGGCGCAGGCGTGCCACCAGAACTGGCGCCGGTCCGATATCGTCGCGCGCATCGGCGGCGAGGAATTCGCCGTGCTGTGCACCGTGCGCAGCGCGGCGCAGGCCAGCGCGATGGCGCATGGCATGCGCCGCCGCATCGAGCATCTGGCCGTGCCGCTGGATGGCAACATCATCGCATCCATTACCGGCAGCTTTGGCGTGGTCTGCGCGCCAGCCTCGGACGCCGGCAATATCGAAACGCTATTGAAGAAAGCAGACGAACTGCTCTATCGCGCCAAGGCCGCGGGCCGCAACTGCGTCGTGGCGCAAGCTGACGACGTGGCGTAGTCCTGCGCTGACGTCGAGCGCGCGGACGCTATCTCAGAGCGCGCACTGCGGTCGCTATCAACATCAAGAAAAGTACTCACTAGAAAAAAATTCCTGTCTTTTTACACGGGCATGGTCTCCGTATAGTCCAAGACAGCCGAGCCGAACTCGGCAGTTCCATCTTGAAAGCGAAAATGAAATGAAACCTTCAAACCTGAAGATGCGTACTCGCCTCGCCATGGGCTTTGCACTGATCATGGCGGCCTTGTTGCTGGCCGGCGCTCTGGGCATGTACGGAATCCAGACGCTTGAACAGGAGGTCTACGAGATCACCGCCATCAACAACGAGGAGAGCCGTCTGGCAACCGAGATGCGCTTCGAAGTTCAAGAACAGGCCATCGCCATTCGGAACATTCTGCTTCTTACGGATCCGAACGTGCTGAAGGCCGAGGTAAGTCGGGCGGCCGAGGCAGAAAGGCTATACAACGAATCGCGTGACCAGCTGGGAAGCATGTTCGCAAGCAGTCCGACCACCACCGGCGATGAAAAACGTCTCTTCAGCGCAGCCAGCGCCGCCCAGCAAGCCGTGCGCTCGATGTTCGAAAAAGTGCTGGCGGAAGGCATGTACGGAAATCGCCAGGATGCGCAACACATGCTGGAAGAAGAATTGCGGCCCAAGCAGCGGATCTTGCAGGAAACCCTGTCGAAGCTCGCTTCGCTCGCGGCCCAACTCAACGAGGAGCGGGCAACCTCCACCCGAGCCCTTGCTGACCGGCTGCAATGGGCAATGGCATCGACCATCGCGGTCGCGCTGCTGCTTGGCGTGTTCGCCGCCTATCTCACGGCGCGCAGCGTCTTGCGCCAATTGGGCGGCGACCCGGGCGAGGCGCAGCTTCTTGCGGTCACCATCGCCGATGGCGACCTGACCAACCGGCTGCAACTCGATCCGCGCTATGACCACAGCTTGATGCACTCGCTGGAAGGCATGCGCTCGCGTCTTTCAAGAATCGTGGACGCGATCAAATCGTCGGCCGAGTCCATCTCGACCGCGGCGAGTCAGATTGCGCAGGGCAATGCGGACCTGTCGCATCGCACCGAGGAGCAGGCGGCATCCCTCGAGGAAACCGCGGCCAGCATTGAACAGCTGACATCCACCGTGCAGCTGAATCAGGAAAATGCGGCGAGCGGCGACGACCTGGCTTCCGAAGGCGCCAAAGCGGCAGAAAAGGCTGGTGGCGTCGTGTCGGAGATGTTGGCAGCCATGACGGAAATTTCCACCAACTCCGAGAAGGTCGGGAACATCGTTTCCCTGATCGAGAGCATTGCATTCCAGACAAACATACTCGCGCTCAATGCGGCGGTGGAAGCCGCGAGAGCCGGAGACCAGGGCCGAGGCTTTGCCGTGGTGGCCGGCGAGGTCCGCGCGCTGGCTCAACGCAGCGCCACGTCTGCCAGAGAGATCAAGGATCTGATCGAGACTTCCACTTCCGTGGTCCAGTCCGGCAGGCAACTCGCCGAGCGCGCGGGGCGCGACATGGATGAAGTGGTGACGGCGGTGATGCGCATGAAGACGATCACCGGGGAAATCGCCACCGCTTCGCGCGAGCAAGCCATCGGCATCGAACAGGTCAATGTTGCCATCGCCCAGCTGGACTCCGTCACGCAGCAAAACGCGGCGTTGGTCGAGGAATCGGCCGCGGCGGCGCATTCAATGGCGGAACAGGCGCGTGATCTGCTGCGGGCGATTGAAGTGTTCAAGACGGCCTCATCCGCTGGCTTGCGGCATGTGCCGATGCCGGAACCGGCGCGTATCCAATTCGCGGCGTCCACTTAGGGCCCGGCCCTTCCTTTGGACCGCCCTCCCCTTGGAACGTGGTGATACCGTTGGAACGTGGCGGGACCAAAGGGACCAACACAAAGCCCGCCGCCAAATAAAAAACGCCGCTAATAAGCGGCGTTTTTTATCCAATACTGCATGAGCAGCACCGAGAAATTGGGGTGGTGGGTTGTGCGAGACTCGAACTCGCGACCAACGGATTAAAAGTCCGCTGCTCTACCGACTGAGCTAACAACCCGACCGAAGCCAGAAATTATGGCTTATTTGACGCCGGTTGTCAAAAATTGATGCGACAACTTTATCCACACCGCCACACTCCATGGAAAACGGCCGCTCGCGGCGGCCGTTCCTGAGGCTGAGGCGGCCCCGGGATTACCAGGCGGCCACCACGGCGCCCTTGTACTTGGTTTCGATGAACTGCTTCACGGCCGGGCTGTGATAGATGCTGATCAGCTTGGCGAATTCGGGGCGGTCCTTGTCCTTTTCACGCACGACCAGCACGTTGGCGTACGGCGAGTCCGGCGACTCCTGGGCGATGGCGTCCTTGGCCGGGTTCAGGCCCGCTTCCAGCGCAAAGTTGGTGTTCACCGCCGATGCGTCGGTGTCGTCGAGCGAGCGCGGCAGCTGGGCAGCGTCCAGTTCGATGAAGCGCAGCTTCTTGGGGTTCTCGACCACGTCGATCGGGGTTGCCTTCAGGCCGACGTCGGGACGCAGTTTGATCAGGCCATTGGCTTGCAACAGCAACAGGGCGCGGCCGCCGTTGGTCGGATCGTTCGGCAGGGCGATGCGGGCGCCTTCCTTCAGTTCGGACAGCGACTTGATCTTCTTGCTGTAGATGCCGATGGGGAAGATCACGGTTTTGGCGATACTGACCAGCTTGTAGCCGCGGTCGGCGTTGGCATTGTCCAGGTAGGGCTGGTGCTGATAGCTGTTGGCGTCGAGGTCGCCCGAGGACAGCGCCACGTTGGGCTGCACGTAGTCGGTGAATTCGATGACCTGGATGTTCAGGCCCTGCTTGGCGGCTTCCTGCTTCACCACATCAAAGATCTGGGCGTGCGGGCCGGCGGTCACGCCGATCTTCAGCGGCTTGTCCTGGGCCAGCGCGGGCTGGGCGAATACGGCGGCGCCGAGTGCGAACGCGGCCAGCGACTTCAAAACCTTGATGCTCATGTTGCGATATCCCGAATGTCGGAAAGTGAGGAAAAAACGTGGCGACGCCGGCAGGATCAGCGGTGCGAAATGCGGCGCACGTAGCGGTCGCCCAGGCTCTGGATCACCTGGACCAGCACGATCAGCACGATGACCACGGCGGCCATCACGTCGGACTGGAAGCGCTGGTAGCCGTAGCGGATGGCCAGGTCGCCCAGGCCGCCGCCGCCGATGGCGCCGGCCATGGCCGAGTAGCCGATCAGGCTGACGACGGTGACAACCGTGGCGGCGATGAGGCCGGGCAAGGACTCGGGCAACAGCACCTTCATGATGATCTGCATCGGCGATGCGCCCATGGCGCGCGCGGCGGTGATCAGGCCCGGGTCGACTTCGCGCATGGCGTTTTCCGCAATGCGGGCCATGAATGGAATCGCAGCGACCGACAGGGGCACGATGGCGGCGGTAGTGCCGATGGAGGTCTGCGCAACCAGCCGCGTGAACGGGATGATGGCGACCATCAGGATGACGAACGGCACCGAACGCGTGGCATTGATCACCGCGCCGAGCACGTGATTGACGGACTGGTTCTCGAGCATGTTGCCGCGCGCCGTCACCGTCAGGATCACACCCAGCGGAATGCCGATGACGACTGCGATGGCGCTGGCCACGCCGACCATCAGCAGGGTGTCAAGCAGCGACGTAATAAGCAGGTCGATCAGTTGCGGACTCATGAGCTATTTCTTCAACGGTAATGTCACGGGCGGCCAAGGCCGCGATCGCGTCCTTGATCGCGGCGGGCGCGCCTTGGGCCAGCACGAACATCGTGCCGACGGCCACGCCCTGGATGTCTTCCACGCGCGCCTGGATCAGGCCTACGTCCAGCGAATATTGCTTGTACAGGTCGGACAGGAACGAACCCGACGCGTCGGTGCCAGTCAGCTGCAGGCGCAACAGGCGCACGGCCTGGCCTGGCTTGGCGGCCGCCAGCGCCTGGATGCGCTCCTTGACTGCCGCCAGCGTGGCGTCGGTCAGGTCGGACGCGGTCGCGGCCGACACCATGGCGCGGGTCACTTCGTGGCGCGGCTGCGCGAACACTTCGCGCGTGCTGCCAATTTCAACGACTTCGCCTTGCGACAGCACGGCGACGCGGTCGCAGACCTCGCGCACGACTTCCATCTGGTGCGTGATCATGACTACGGTCACGCCGGTCTTGCGGTTGATGTCGCGCAGCAAGGCCAGGATGTTGTGCGTGGTTTCCGGGTCCAGCGCGGATGTGGCTTCGTCGCTGAGCAGCACGTCCGGATTGTTGGCCAGGGCGCGAGCGATGCCGACGCGCTGCTTCTGCCCGCCGCTGATCTGGCTGGGATAGCGGTCGCGCAGATGCTCCAGGCCCACCAGCGCCAGCAGGCGTTCGACGCGGGCCGGAATCTCGGCCTTGGCCACGCCGGCGATTTCCAGCGGCAGCGCGACGTTGCCGTACACCGTGCGGCGCGACAGCAGGTTGAATCCCTGGAACACCATGCCGATGCGGCGGCGCTGCTCCCGCAGTTGCGCTTCGTTCAGGCCGGTCAGGGACTGGCCGCCTATGGCGATCGAGCCTTCGTTGGGCCGCTCCAGCAGGTTGATGCACTGGACCAGCGTGCTTTTACCGGCCCCGCTGGGACCGATGATGCCGAAGACCTCGCCCTGCTCGATATGCAGGTTGATGCCCCGCAGCGCCTGGAATTGTCCGTGCGGCGTGGCATAGGTCTTGGATAGGTTCTCGATGTGAATCATGGCAAGCGATTTTGTATCTTTTCTCTTCTATAGAGAACGACAGTTTCTTTCATTTTTAATAACTACAAGTAATATAAAAGCCCGAATCCGCGCCCGATGGGCTTCCACGCGGGATGCCTGTCAAAACGCGGAAAGGGCAGTCAGGAAGCGGAGCCTCCCTGACTGCCCATTTTTACAGGCGGACCGGCCGCAGCCGGTTTTCAGCGCGCGCGCGAGATACGGACTTCCGCGCCGCGGCGCTTGACCTCCAGACCCTCGGACGGCGAAATGCGCAGGCCTTCCAGTCCCTTGATGTAGCTGGAGCCCTGCATCTGCATCACGCGGATCTTGTTGCGCATGACGACCGGGTTGTGCACCGGCATGCCGAACATCCAGACTTCGTCCAGGATGCGGGCGGAGTTGAACTCGCCCGTGTGCTGCGCCGCCGGTCCGAGACAGAGCATATGTCCTTCGCGGCCAAACACCGGGAACTGGCCCAGTTCGCAATCGATGGTCCAGGTGGTGCCGCCTTCGTAGCGGTGCCCCGTATTCAGGTCCCACCAGGCTTCGCCCTTGGGCAGGTACACGCGCACCTGCTTGCCGGGTTCCGTCACCGGCGCCACCAGCAGGGCCGGGCCCAACAGGTATTGCAGGTCCCAGTCATGCGCATGGGGGTCGTTCGGGAACGACATGGCCATGGAACGCTGCACCGGCAGGCCGGTGCGCGCCGAGTCTTCGATGGCGCCCAGCACATAGGGCACCAGGCGGTAGCGCCATTGCATCCAGGTCTTGGCGTGCGCCAGGGTTTCTTCGCCGAAGTCCCAGGGCATCAGGCCGTCCACGCCCTGGAAGGCGAAGTTCGACGAGAACACGCCGGCGGTCAGCCAGCGCAGATACAGCTCGGGCGTCATGCCGGCGCGGTCATGCGTGGCCGACCCGATGCCGTGCACCTGCACGGGCAAGCCACTGGCGCCGATCGACAAGGCGGTGCGCAGGGTATGGCGCAGGCCTTCCCAGGTGTTGTCGACCTGCGGGCCCACCTGCCACGGCAAGCGCTGCGCGGCGGGGAACAGGTCGGAACTGGGCACCACGCCTTCCGGCGGGACCTTCAGGCCGGCGACCGCGTCGAACAGCGCGCGGCGCACCAGCAGCGGATACATGCTGCGCAGCGCGGGGCCGGTTTCGCCGTTGCGCGCCGTCACGCCGTCGGGGATCGCGATCTGGGCGTCGCACGCGGGCGCGTCCAGGCCGTCTTCGACCAGTTGGCGGTGGCGTTCCACCCACAGGTTGTAAATGTCGCGGTAGGTCAGGTCCAGCAGGCCATAGGGCTGCCCCGAGGTGGCAGCGTTGCCGTCGAACACCTGGGCCGAACCGTCGTCCTTGGTCAGCAGCCAGCCGCGGTCTTCCAGTTCCTCGAACAGCGGGCTGGTCTTCAGCACGCCCGGGAAGCCGGAGGCGGCCACGTGCACGTGATGCTTATGGAAGAGCGCCAGCATCTGCTTGGCGTCCGGGAAGCGCTGGGCGTCCCATTCGAAAACCGTCTTGTCCGACTGGAAGCCCCAGGCTACCGGCTGCGCCAGCGTCACGGCGTCCACCGGGATCTGGTTTTCGCGCATGCGGGCCACCAGGGCCACGGTCTGCGTGGGCATCTCGCCCGGCGCCTGCTGCAGCCACGCGCCCATCGCCCACAAGGACGGCTGGCCGGCACGGCCGGTCAGCGCGGTGTACTGGTTGAGGATTTCCGCGGGTTCGCCGGCGAACAGGAACAGGTCCAGCACGGCGTCGTCCACCGTCAGCACGTAGGCGGCATCCGCGGGGGCCACGCCCACCGAATGCTCGACGCGGCGCATCGTGTTGACGTAGACGCCCCAGCCGCGCGGGCTCCATGCCAACGGCAGGGCGCGGTGCTCGGGATCGTCGGAAACCACGGATTCCTCGCGGCGGTTCAGGTCGCCCGGGGTTTCACCCAGGCCGAACACGCGTTCGTCCGCCTGCAAGGTGAAGCCGGCCGTCCAGACGGCGTCGTCGGCCTGGTCCAGCGCGTTGTGCCCGAATGCAGGCGTATGCGCGGATACCTCGGACTCGAACACCCGCTCGTCGTTGCGGTAAATCGCGACGCGCACGGGGTTGGACTGGATTTCCAGGACAACGTCGCCCTGGGAGATCCGCCAGCCGTCGCCGCCCTCGCTGGGAGCGATGGTGGCTTCGCCCACGGCCTCTTGGCGCGCGAGCAGCATTTCCGCCACGGCGCGGGCACGCGCGCCGGGCTTGTCATCGTTAAGCTGATTAGCCTCGCCGCAGCGCAGGCGAAAGACGCCAGGCGCATGCGCCTCGACTACCAGGTGCAGCCCATCGCCCGCGTCGAAATCGATGCGACTGGGGCGGGACGTCAGCAGCTCGACGTTTTCGAGCTGGGTAGTATGGGCAAAGTCGAACTTGGGCGGCACAGAGCATCCCCCGGCTTAAGCCAAAAACCATCAAAAGACGCTATTTTGACGGATTTGGGCTTTGAAATAAACTCGGTCCCTCTTTTGGACATCAATCTCATCCATAAAAGGGGTCTAAAGCCTTCGGCCAGCGCCCCGCGGGCGTAGTGGCCCAAGAGCCGCCAAAATGCCAAGTCTGGGGCCAACTCAGGCCAATTTGGCGCCAAATCCTGGCAATTCCTGCCATTCTACGCCACCTGAAACAAGCCTCCGGGGATCCTTCCCGCTTTTTTTCATCGTGGCGAAATAAGTTGCGCCAGGTCCGTTTCCAGAGGCGACGGTTCGCCGGCAAGACGCGCGGCGATCAGGTCGCCCATCAGCGCCGACCACGACAGTCCCCGCGACGCGTAGCCGATGGCCAGCCACAGGCCGGACGCATGCGGCAGTTCGCCCACCGCCGGCAGACGCCCCGGCAGCACGGCCCGCCACCCCGCCCAGCCCTGCAGACTGCCCGGCTCCAGGGCCTCGAAGTCTGGAAAACCGCCGCCCAGCAGGCCCGCCGCCTTGTCCAGGGTGACGCGTTGGCCTTCGGCGCCGATCCGCGCTTCGGTCGCGCCATGCACATAGGTGCTGCCCGCCACGCAGCCCACGCCCACGTCGGGCAACAGATAGCCCTCCCCGCCGACGATGCAGCGGGGGCCTCCGCCCAGCGCCGCCGCGGGCACCAGCGTCACCTCGCCAGCCAGCGCGTGCATCTGGGCCACGCGTGGCAGAGGATCCAGCAGGCCGCTCTCGGCCAGCACGGCTCGCGCGCAGGCGGCGTTGGCCAGGATGACCGTATCGGCCCGCGCCAGCTCTGCCCCGGCCGCGTCCCGGACGCTCCAGCCCGCCCCGGCCCTGTCGACCCGCGCCACCTTGCCAGGCAAGACCGTCACCCCATCCGCGGCCAGCAGGGCCTCGATCAGCAGGTCCGGACGCACCAACATGCCCTGGCCGAAAAACACGCCGCCCCGGGCCAGCGCCAAGCCGGCCAAGGCGCTGGCTTCGTCACGGTTGACCTGGCGCACCCACTGCTCGGGAAACGCCAGCGCCTCCAGGGTGCCCTCCAGGGCCGCGGACCGGCCCGCGTCCCGCTCCAGCTGGACCGTGCCGCAGACCGTGGGAGCCGCGCCGGCCGGCAGGCCTTGCCAGCGCGCCAGCGCCCGCTGGCTGCCAGCGCGCGACAGGCGAGCCCGCCCGTTGTCATCGCGCGCCACCACGGGCGTCAGCGCCGCGGCGACGTGCCCCGCATGCGCCGGGGCCCCTTGCGCCCGGCCCCCGTCCACCACCGTCACGCGCCAGCCGCGCAGCGCCAGCGCCTGGGCCAGGCCCGCTCCGGCCAGCCCCGCGCCCACCACCACGGCATGGCGTGAGCCGGCGTCCGGGCTGGCCGCAGCCTCGCCGCCCGCCACAACCGCCATGGCCACCGTCATATGCCATTTGCCGCCATAGCCTGGCGCGCGCCGGGCGTCGAAACCGGCCTCGCGCAAGGCCGCGCGCAGCTCGCCAGTGCAAGCCCAGGTGGCCAGCGTGGCGCCCGGCGCCGCCAGCTTCGCCAGATCGCGCAACAGGGGCAGCTCCCACATGCGCGGATTACGCTCGGGTGCGAAGCCGTCCAGGAAAAACGCGTCCGCCCGCACGTCCAGGCGCGGCGCCAGGATCTGCGCGTCGCCAAAACCCAGGGTCAGCGTGACGGCGCCGCCGTCGAATTCCAGCCGATGCAGGCCAGGCAACAGCACCGGCCATTGCGCCGCCAGTTGTCGCCCGAGGCCGGCCAGCGGCGCGGGCGCGTAGCGTTCCAGCAGCAACGCCAGGTCCTCGCGCGCGAAGGGATGCCCTTCCATCGACACCATGTGCAGCGCGGCGCTGCGCTGCGGATCGTCCCGCCACGCCTTCCACAGCGCCAGGAAATTCAAGCCCAGGCCGAAACCCGTTTCGCAGACAGTGAATGCGCTGCGTCCGCGCCAGCGCTCCGGCAGGCCGTTGCCGCGCAGGAAGACGTGCTCCGCCTGTCCCAGGGCGCCCGATGGCGAGTGATAGACATCGCCATAAGCGGGACTGTAAAGCCTGCCCTCGACATCGAATTCAGCCTGGGCGGGAGTCAGCGGAACATAGGTAACAGACATGGAAACGGCTGCAACAAACAGAATGGAAACCAGCGCGGATTATCGGCTGGCGACGGCGGTACGTTGGCTGTACACCACGCAAACCGGCGGTTTCGCGCCTGGGCCACGGGTTTGACGCATACATGGGCTTACACTGATTTCATGGATACTTACGATCAGCCCCGCTCGCAAGCCTCGCCCATCGACCTGTGCGCCGCGATCGACGCAGCCGTCACAGCGGCCCATGCTGGCGCAGCCATCCTGCAATCCTACGCGCATCACCGCGTGGATCTCGTGATCGACCGCAAGGCGCGCAACGATCTCGTGTCCCAGGCCGACCGCGAGGCGGAGGCCGCCATTATCCAGGAGCTGCAAGCGCGCACGCCCAAGTTCGGCATCGTCGCCGAAGAGACCGGCGGCAAGCCTCAGGGCAGCGCCACCTGGTACATCGATCCGCTGGACGGCACCACCAATTTCCTGCACGACATTCCGCACTACGCGGTATCGATCGCGCTGATCGCCCATGCCGGCACCGCCATATCCGCCACCGAAACGCTGGCGGAAGACACCCCGGTGGTGGGCGTGGTCTACGACCCCAGCCGCGAGGAGCTCTTCACCGCGGTCTACGGGCTCGGCGCCTGGCTCAACGGCCGGCGCATCAAGTGCTCGCGCACGCCGACCATCGAGGACGCGGTCCTGGCCACCGGCTTCCCGTTCCGCGATTTTTCGTTCGCGGCGCAGTACATGCCCATGCTGCACGACGCCATCAATCGCGCCCGCGGCGTGCGCCGCATGGGCGCGGCCGCGCTGGACCTGGCGTGGACCGCCTGTGGCCGCTACGACGGCTATTGGGAAATGGGCCTGGCGCCGTGGGACGTGGCCGCCGGCACGCTGATCCTGCGCGAAGCGGGCGGCGCCTGCTCAGACATGCACCAGACGGACCCCTGGCCCATCGGCGGGCGCGTCGTGGCGGGCAACAAAGCCATCGAACGCGCCTTGCACGAAATGATCGCGCCGCACCTGGACAAGCAGGGCTGACGGCCGCTAGGCCGCCGTGCCCGTGGGCGCGGCGGCGACCGCGTCGGGACGCAGTTCGCGGCGCAAGATCTTGCCCACGTTGCTCTTGGGCAGTTCATCACGGAATTCCACGTAGCGCGGACGCTTGTAGCCCGTGAGCTTTTCCCGGCACCAGTCCTGGATCTGCGCTTCGGTCAGCGTGGGATCGCGCCGCACCACGAACACCTTCACCGCCTCGCCCGAGTGCTCGTCCGGCACGCCGATGGCCGCGCATTCCAGCACGCCCGGATGCTGCGCCACCGCCGCCTCGACCTCGTTCGGATAAACCTTGAAGCCGGACACGGCGATCATGTCCTTCTTGCGGTCGACGATGCGGGTGTAGCCCTGCTCGTCCATGATGCCAATGTCGCCGGTGCGGAAATAGCCGTCGGCCGTCATGGAATTCCGCGTTTCCTCAGGCTTCTGCCAGTATCCCAGCATGACCTGCGGCCCGCGGATGCCCACCTCGCCGCGCTCGCCCAGCGGCACTTCGCGGCCTTCGTCGTCCAGGATGGCCACGTCGGTCGACGGCAGCGGCAGGCCAATGGACCCGGAGTAGGCCGTGGCATTGGTGGGATTCACGGTCGCCACTGGCGAGGTTTCCGACAGGCCATAGCCTTCGATAAGGGGCCGGCCCGTGATCTTCAGCCAGCGTTCGGCGACCTGCTGCTGCACCGCCATGCCGCCGCCCAGGGTCAGCCGCAGGCCGGAAAAATCCAGGCGCGCGAAATCGTCGTTGTGCGCCAGCGCGTTAAACAGCGTATTGACGCCGGGAAACACATTGATGGGCACCTTGCGCCACGCGTTGATCAGCGAGGGCTGGTCGCGCGGATTGATGATGAGCACATTGCGCATGCCCGCATGCAGGCCATACAGCCCACACACCGTCATGGCGAACACATGATACAGCGGCAACGCGCTGATGATGGTGAGCTGCTGCCCCGCCAGGTCGTGCACCACGGGCTGCGCCACCGCTTCCGTCTGCAGCACGTTGGCGGTCAGGTTGCGGTGCGACAGCATCGCGCCCTTGGGCACGCCGGTGGTGCCTCCGGTGTATTGCAGCACCGCCACATCGTCCATCGACAAGGCCGGTGGCGTGAAGGACTGGCGCGCGCCGTCGCGCAGCACGTCGGGCAGCATGCGCGCGCCGTCGATCCGCCACGCGGGCACGATCTTCTTCACATAGCGGGCAGCCAGGTTGACCAGCGGCGCCTTCAAGCCGCCCAGCAGGTCGCCGGGGCCGGTCACGACGATGTGCTTGAGCTGTCCGCGGTCCGCCACGCCTTGCAGCGTATGCGCGAAGTTCTCCAGGATGACGATGACCGACGCGCCGCTGTCCAGCAGCTGCCGCTGCAGCTCTTCGGCGGTATAGAGAGGATTCACGTTGACCACGACGAGGCCCGCGCGCAGCGTGCCCAGCATGCTGACCAGGTAGGCGGGCACGTTCGGCATCATCAATGCCACCCGCTCGCCCTTGGGCAGGCCCAGGCTTTGCAGCCAGCCCGCGAATGCGCGCGCATGGGCGTCCAGCTGCGCGTAGGTGATGTTGCTGCCCATCGCGGTAATGGCGATGCGCGAGGCGTACTGCTTGCAGGCCCGGTCCAGCAAGTCAGTCAGGGAGGCATAACCCTCGGTCGAGATCTCCGCCGGTACCCCCTGCGGATAATGGGCAAGCCACGGACGCGTCATGGTAGTTGTCTCCATTAAATTGATTTTTGATTGATGATACCCTTGTTGCGTTCCCTTATTTCGCCCGAGAGCTCCATGAAACTGCTCGAACCCATCGTCGCGTGGCAACACGACATTTCCAAGATCCGACGCGATATCCACGCGCATCCTGAACTGGCTTTCGAAGAGTTCCGCACCGCCGACGTGGTCGCGGCGAAACTCGAGGAATGGGGCATCGAAATCCACCGCGGCCTGGGCGGCACGGGCGTGGTCGGCATCATCCGCGGCAAGCTGCCGGGCGACCGCGCCGTGGGCCTGCGCGCCGACATGGACGCGCTGCCCATGCAGGAGGTCAACACCTTCGCGCACGCCAGCACGAATGCCGGCAAGATGCACGCCTGCGGCCACGACGGCCACACCGCCATGCTGCTGGCCGCCGCGCAATACCTGTCCCAGCACCGCGATTACGCCGGCACGGTCTATGTGATCTTCCAGCCCGCCGAAGAAGGCGGCGGCGGTGCCAAGCGCATGATCGAAGACGGCCTGTTCACGCGCTTCCCCATGGAAGCGGTGTTCGGCATGCACAACTGGCCCGGCATGAAGCCCGGCCAGTTCGGCCTGACCGCCGGCCCCATCATGGCGTCCAGCAACGAGTTCTCCATCATCGTGAAGGGCAAGGGCACGCACGCCGGCATGCCCAACCTGGGCATCGATCCCGTCATGGCGGCCGTGCAGCTGGCGCAGTCGCTGCAGACCATCATCACGCGCAACCGCAATCCGCTGGATGCGGCGGTGCTCAGCATCACGCAGATCCATGCCGGCAGCGCCGACAACGTCGTGCCCAACCACGCCGAATTGCGCGGCACCGTGCGCACCTTCACGCTCGACGTGCTGGACCTGATCGAACGCCGTATGGAAGAGATCGCGCGCCACACCTGCGCGGCCATGGATTGCGAAGTGGAGTTCAACTTCCAGCGCAACTATCCGCCCACCATCAACCACGCCGAGGAAGCCGCGTTCTGCGCCGACGTGCTGCGCGACATGGTCGGCGAGGCCAATGTCAACGACCACGTGCAGCCCACCATGGGCGCGGAAGACTTCGCCTTCATGCTGCAGGAACTGCCCGGCTGTTATGTCTGGATCGGCAACGGCACCGGCGAACACCGCGACAGCGGCCACGGCCTGGGCCCCTGCATGCTGCACAACGGCAGCTACGACTTCAACGACGAACTGCTGCCGCTGGGCGGCACTTACTGGGTCCAGCTGGCGCTCAAGCGCCTGGCCAAGGCCTGATCCCTAGACGCCTTCCGCCGCCCCGACCGCCAGGCACATCGCCAGGAAGCGTCCGGCGGCGCGCGCGGCGGCGTCCGCATGCGGCACCAGGATGCTCAGGGTCCGCGTCAGCGGCCTGGGCAACAGGCGCAACGCCGCCAGCGCCCCATCCTCGTGCCGCATCGACATGACCGACACGAAGCCCACGCCCAGGCCGGCCCGCACCGCCTGCTTCACGCCTTCCACGCCCGCCAGCTCCAGGCCCACCGACGGCGCCAGCCCCGCGTCCGCGAAGGCGCGCTCCACCAGGCGCCGCACGCCCGAGCCGGGTTCGCGCATGATCAGCGGCGACGCCGCCAGGTCGCGCAAGGTCACTGCGCCCTTGCCCGCCAGCGCGTGATCGGCGCGCACCACCGCCACCACCTCATCCTGCCGCCACGCGTGCACGGCGGTATCCGCGGGCAGGCCGGCGGGCACGTCACCCTCGATGAAAGCGAGGTCCAGGGCCGGCAGGCGTTCGACGATTTCGCGCGTGTTGCCATCGGACAAGTGCAGGCTGACCGCGGGAAACGCCTGGCGGAAATCGGCCACCAGGCCGGGCAGCAGATAACTGGCGGGGGTGGTGCTGGCCCCCAGGCGCAGGTCGCCCGTTTCCAGCCCGCGCCACGATTCGCGCACCGCCTGCGCCTGCCGGTACACCTGGCGCAATTGGCGCGCCTGCTCGGCCAGGCGCTCGCCGGCTTCGGTCAGCGCGATGCCATGGCCGCTGCGGCGGTATAGGGGTTCGCCGAACCACTCCTGCAGCATCCGCAGTTGGCCGGACACGGCGGGCTGCGACAGGTGCAGCAGCTGCGCGGCGCGGCTGATGTTGCCGGCGTCGGCCACGGTGGCGAAGGTGAGCAGCTGATCTGGAGTCATGAGGATAAATTATCAGAATTTCTGATATTACATATCCGAAATAAAGATTTTTCAAATAGTAGGCGGGAATTTAATATTTCGTGAAGTTATTTGGATATGCCTCTCCCAAAAGGCCAGCCCATGAGTACCTCCACCAGCACCGCCGTTCCCCTCTCCTCCGCTCCCGCCGCCCCTGCCCCTGCCGCCACGCCCTGGCGCGACAAGCTCAACGGCGTGCTGTTCGTCGGCCTGATGGCCGCCGCCGTGATGCAGTTGGCTGACCTGCCCGCCATCCGCCAGCTGGGTTTCTCGCCCCTGGTGGTGGGCATCGTCTGCGGCATGCTCTACGGCAACTTCCTGCGCGGCACCATGCCGGCCGACTGGGGCGTGGGCGTGAACTTCACGGCGCGGCGCCTGCTGCGCATCGCCGTGGCCTTCTACGGGCTGAACATCAGCATCCAGCAGATCGCCGCCGTCGGCCTGCCCGGCCTGGCCGTGTCCGTGGCGGTGGTGGTCGGCACCCTGCTGATCGGCACCGTGGTGGGCCAGCGCCTGCTGGGCCTGGACCGCGACACCGCCATGCTCACCGCCGCCGGCAGCGCTATTTGCGGCGCCGCCGCCGTGCTGGCCTTCGAACCGACGCTGCGGGCCGCTCCTCACAAGAGCGCCGTGGCCGTGGCGACCGTGGTGCTGTTCGGCACCCTGTCCATGTTCCTCTACCCGGTGATCTACCACGCCGGCTGGCTGAATTTCGACACCCAGGCGCTGGGCATCTATATCGGCGGCACCATCCATGAAGTGGCCCAGGTCGTCGGCGCGGCCAGCAATATCGACCCCGCCACCACCGAGGTCGCCACCATCGTGAAGATGACCCGTGTAGCGCTGCTGGTGCCGGTCCTGCTGATCCTGGGCATGTATCTGCGCAGCGCCGCCTCCCACGCCGGCGGCCAAGGCAAGGGCGCCAAGCTGCCGATCCCCTGGTTCGCGGTGGGCTTCCTGGTGCTGGCCATCATCAACTCGCTGAACATCATCCCGGCCGATGCCGTGGCCGCCATCCGCCGCCTGGACGTGTTCGCCCTGACCATGGCCATGACGGCGCTGGGCATCGAAACCCGCTTCGCCCAGATCCGCAAGGCCGGCCCCCGGGTGATGGCGCTGGGCCTGATCCTGTACGCCTGGCTGCTGGTCGGCGGCTACGGCATCGTCAAGCTGGCGACCTGATCCCCCGCCCGCCGCGGCTCCAGCGCCGCGGCGGGCTTTGAGCGCGTACGCCGCTGTCGCGTTTTTCCTGCATAATCGGCTGGTTCCCTAGCAGTGGAGTCGGCCGCATGACCTCCAGCACCAAAACCCCTTTCACGACCTTGCCCGCCGATCGCGACGCGGTGTTGCGCGTCATGCCGATGCCGGCGGACGCGAATATCCACGGGGACGTGTTTGGCGGCTGGATCATGTCCCAGGTCGACATCGCCGGATCGATCCCCGCCGCGCGCCGCGCGGCCGGACGGGTAGCCACGGTGGCGGTCAACGCCTTCCAGTTCAAGGAACCGGTGTTCGTGGGCGACCTGCTCAGTTTCTACGCATCCATCATCAAGACGGGCACGACGTCGGTCACGGTTTCCGTCGAGGTCTACGCGGAGCGCCAGCGCCTGGACGCCGAGATCGTCAAGGTTACCGAGGCCACGCTGACCTACGTCGCCACCGACGAAGCGCGCCGCCGTCGTCCCCTACCCACTCTTTGAGCCGTAACGCATGACGCAGTCCGCCGCCGCGCAGAAACCGCCCGCGACGCCCCGCCGCCTCGACCCGGAAGACGCCCAACACGCCCTGGCGGAAGTGCAGGAACGCCTGCGCCGCCAGCAACTGGTCGCCGACCTGGTGCATCGCCAGGAAGAAGGCGACTCCAAGGCCTCGCTGGTCGAAGACCTGGTGCACCGCCAGCACGAGGCCGAACTCAAGACCCTGCTGGACGGCCTGCATCCGGCCGACATCGCTTTCATCCTGGAGTCGCTGCCCAAGGACGAACGGCAAGCTATCTGGAAGCTGGTCAGCCCCGAGCACGACGCCGACGTGCTGCTGGAAGTCGAAGACTGGGTGCGGGAATCGCTGATCGAGGCGATGGACCGCCAGGACCTGGTCGCCGCCACCGAAAGCATGGACGCGGACGAGCTGGCCGACCTGGCGCCCGACCTGCCGCCCGACGTGGTGGCCGAAGTCCAGAAGGGCCTGACCGAAGAAGAGCGCGCGCAGTTGCTGGAGGCCATGGGCTATCCGGAAGACAGCGTGGGCGCCATCATGGACTTCGAAATGGTCCGGGTGCGCGAGGACGTGACGCTGGAAGTGGTGCTGCGCTACCTGCGCCGCCTGCATGAACTGCCCGACCACACCGACCAGATCTTCGTGGTGGACCGCCAGGACAAGCTGCAAGGCATCCTGCCGCTGGCCAAGCTGCTGGTCAGCGAGCCCGAGACCGAGGTGAGCGCCGTCATGAATTCGGACTTCCTGGCGCTCAACCCGCTGGATTCCGACGCCGACGCCGCCGGCGCGTTTGAACGCTACGACCTGGTGTCCGCGCCGGTCATGGACGACCAGGGCCGCCTGATCGGCCGCGTCACCATCGCCGACGTGGTCGACGTGATGCGCGAGGACTCCCAGGAACAGGCGCTGTCCCGCGCGGGTCTGCAGGAAGAAGACATCTTCGCCCCCGTCGCCACGGCGCTGCGCAACCGCGCTCCCTGGCTGCTGTTCAACCTCTGTACCGCCGCCACGGCATCCTTCGTGGCCTCCCAGTTCGAAGGCACGGTCAGCCAGATCGTCATCCTGGCGTTCCTGATGTCCATCGTGGCCGGCATCGGCGGCAACTCCGGCAACCAGACCATGACCCTGATCATCCGGGCCCTGGCCATGGGCCGGATCACCGGCCGCAACCTGTGGCAGCTGGTCAAGCGCGAGCTCTTCGTCACCCTGATGGTCGGGCTTTGCGGCAGCCTGGTCGCCGCCCTGTTCGCCTGGGCGATCTCGCATTCGCTGTCGATCGCGCTGGTGATGATGGCCGCCATGATCTGCAACATGCTGGTCGGCGCGTCGGTGGGCGTGCTGGTGCCGATGGTGCGCGCCCGTTTCGGCAAGGATCCGGCGATGGGCTCCTCGGTGCTGCTGACCTTCGCCACCGACTCGCTGGGCTTTTTCATCTTTCTGGGCCTGGCGACGATTTTCCTGCTGTAGCCCGGGCGCAACAGCGAAAAGCGGGCTTTCCCCCTTGCGCGCCTGTGCCAGGGGGATATGACAGCTGTTTGACAGGGAGGTTTACGACCATTCCATTACAGTAATGGGATTGTCATCCTCACCACATCCAGCGCCCACAATGACCGCAAGATTCCGGGCAGCGATTCTTTGCCTGCTGCTCGCCACCTTCGCCGCCACCGCCCAAGCCTGTGACAGCATGCCCTCCTGGGCGAAGTCGGCCTGTAACCGCCTGGACCAGATCTGGACCGAGGGCGGCAACGACCTCTACATCACGGGCTACTCGTGGCACAACCGCGCCACCTACAGCAAAGAGAAGATCGACAGCTTCAACGAGCTGGCCTGGGGCGGCGGCTACGGCCGCAGCATCTATGACGAGGACGGCGACTGGCAGGGCCTGTACGCCATGGCCTTCCTGGATTCCCACAGCAAGGTCGAACCCATCGCCGGCTATGGCTTCCTGAAGATCGGGCGGGTCAGCGAGAACTTCCGGCTGGGCGCGGGCTATACCGTCTTCCTGACGGCGCGCCACGACATCATGAGCTACGTGCCCTTCCCGGGCATCCTGCCGCTGGTGAGCGCCAGCTACAAGGACACGATGCTCTACGCGACCTACATCCCGGGGTCCGCGGGCGCGGGCAACGTGCTGTTCATGTTCGGCCGCTGGCGCTTCTGACGCGCCCCCAGGCCTCAGAAGGCCTGGCCCAGCCTGCGCACCAGATCGCCCAGGCGCCAATCGTCGATGCCGTGAGCGCGCAAGGCGCGCTCGGTCTCGACGACGTAATCCAGGCAAGGTCCCGAATGCCCGACGGCATTGCGCACCGACGCCAGCAGGCGGTCGTCGCTGAGACCGGCCGCGTACTCCTGGCAGGCCCGGTTCAAGAGGAACACCAGTCCGCGCACCGGCGCGGCTTCGGTATGGCAGGTAAGCCAGCGGGGCGAATAGGCGCCGGTGACCATTTCGCGGCGCCACAGGGCCTGGAACACCGCGGGCACGTCGCAGGCGGCAATCTGGAAAACCACGCCGCGGCAGCAGCCGCCGCGGTCCAGGCCGAACACCAGGCCGGGATTGTCGGGCGACCCGCGATGGTCATGCGACCACAGGCATAAAGAGCGGTGGTAGCCGCGCACCGTCGCCAGCCGGCGCTCGCGCCAGGTGAAGCCGGGATGCCAGATCAGGGATCCGTAGGCGAATACCCATAAATCGTCGACGCCATTCCAGCCGGCCAACAGGTCATCCACTGAAAGCGCGCGCGACGCTTGTTCCGTACCGGCGCAGCCGGCGGGCACTGCCAACGACATAGGGTCCTCTGATTTCCCGATTCATCCCATGACGGGAATGGTGCTTATCCTACGCCGCAGCCTGAGCAAAAGAATTGCGTGATGGGGGGTCGGCGGCAAGCCGAATGGAATTTGCATCCCCTGCACCCCCCTGCCATGGAAAAAAATTGCGCGCGCCCGCCTACACCGCGTCCAGCGGCAATTCGGTGGTGCTTTTGATGACTTCCATCGAGAAGCTGGCGCTGACGTCCAGCAGGTCCACGGCCGCGATCAGGCGGCGGTAGAAGCGGTCATAGGCTGCCATGTCCTCGACCACGACCTTGAGCAGGTAATCGATGTCGCCCGCCATGCGGTGGAACTCCACCACGTTGGGCAGGGCCATCACCGCGTTGATCAGGCTCTGCGTCCATTTCTCGTTGTGCTGGCTGGTCTTGATGGAAACGAAGACGGTCAGGTTCAGGCCCAGCGCGCAGGGGTCCAGCAGGATGGCGTTGCGCGCGATGACCCCGTCATCCTTCAGCTTCTGGATGCGGCGCCAGCAGGGCGTGACGGACAGGTGCACCTGCTCGGCGATCTCGGCGACCGAACAGGTGGCGTCCTTCTGCAGCAAGCCCAGTATCTTGATGTCCGTCTGGTCCATGGGTTTCCTCGGCTGGAACGGCCCCAATCTTGCCCGTTCCGCCTGCCCACGTCCAGCCTGCGCCTCGCCGTCCGGAAGCCCTCTGCCCTGCGCCAGAAACCCGCGCGTCAGAACGTGCCGGGGTAGCCGCCGCCGTCGATCAGGATGTTCTGCGCCGTCATATAACCGGCCTGCGCGGAACAGACGTAGGCGCAAAGCGCGCCCAGTTCTTCGGGCTGGCCGTAGCGGCCCGCAGGATTCGCGCGGCCGCGCTCGTCCCAGAGCTGGTCAAAACTCTTGCCGCCGGACTGATCCAGCATGCCCTGTATGTGCCTGACCTGCGCGTCCGTGGCGAAGGCGCCGGGCAGCAGATTGTTGATGGTGACGTTATGGCGCACGGTCTGCCGGGCCAGTCCGCCGACGAAGCCGACCAGGCCCGAGCGCGCGCCGTTGGACAGGCCAAGTTCCGCGTGCGGCGCCTTCACGCTGCGCGACACGATGTTGACGATGCGCCCGAAGCGCCGGTCGATCATGCCGTCCACGACGCGCCGGATCATGTCGATGGGTCCCAGCATCATGGCGTCCAGCGCCGCGATCCACTCATCGTGGCTCCAGTTGCGGAAGTCGCCTGGCAAGGGACCGTCGGCGTTGTTGATCAGGATGTCGGGATGCGGACAGGCGGCCATGGCCGCGTCCCGGCCTGCCACCTGGGTCAGGTCGGCCGACACCCAGCCCACGCCCACGCCGGTTTCGCGCGATATCTCGGCCGCGGCCTGCTCCAGCGTCACAGGGTTGCGGGCGGCAATCGTGACCGCCACGCCTTCCCGCGCCAGCTGCAGAGCGCAGGCCCGGCCCATGCCGCGGCTGCCGCCGAATACCAGTGCCGTCTTGCCGCTGATCCCCAGATCCATGCCTGACTCCCGTGTCGTTGCGTCGCCCGGAGGGGCGCTCCGCCGAAGCGGACCAGTATAGGAGCGCCCGGCGCCCCGGCGGAATGGAAAATTTTTCTAATCCGCGGCCCGGCTCCGCCGAAATTGGCAAAGGCATTCCAGCGCAAGCTCCTACCATGGGGGTTCAGCCTGGAGGGCTATCCCATGTCTTCCATCCAACTTGCTTGCGGCGGCCTGCAATCGCTGGGCGCATCGGTGCAGGCGGCCCAGATGCACGCGGCCCGCGTCCTGCTGCGGAACCTCGCCGCCAGCGTCGCCAACGCGGGCGACATGCTGCAGAACCTGCCCGCCGAGCTGCGCGCGGGCCGCGCCGAGTCCTACACCCGCCATATCGCCTATGCCGATCCGCATGGCGCGTTCACGATGGCCTACCTGATCTGGCGCCCGGGCCAATTCAGCCCGGTGCATGGCCATAAGACCTGGTGCACCTACCAGGTCCTGCAAGGCGAACTCTCGGAAACCCATTACCGCTGGAACCAGGAATCCGGCTCGGCGGTGGAAGGCGGCACGGTGGTCCGCCGTCCAGGCGACATTGTCACGGCCACGCAGGGCCTGCGCCAGATCCATCGCCTGGGCAATGCCGGCCCGGAGATCGCCGTGTCGCTGCACATTTACGGCGTCGCCCAGGCCGACCTCTGCACCGGCGTCAACCATCTGGTCGACCGTATCAGCCCATCCACTGGCTGACCGGCGCCGCCGCGTCCTGCAGGGGCTGCGCCACCACGTCGATCAGCGCCGGGCCATCGTGTTCCATGGCAGCCTTGAACGCGGCGTCCAGCTTGGCAGGATCCTCCACGCGCCAGGCCTTCACGCCATAGGCTTCGGCAATGCGGGCATGGTCGGTGCGGTTGAAATCCACGCTGTAGTAGCGCTTGTCGTAGCCCGCCTTCTGGCTGGCCTTGATCCAGCCGTAGACCGAGTTCGAGAACACCACCATCAGCAGCGGCGCCTTGTGCCGCACGATGGTTTCCAGCTCGCCCACCGTGAAGCCGAAGCTGCCGTCGCCCATCACCGACACGCACTTGGACTGCGGCCGGCCGACCCAGGCGCCCAGGGCCGCCGACATGGAAAAGCCCAGCGCGCCGTGTGCGCGGTTGGTGATGAAGTGGCGGCCAGGGCGCGACACGTCGTAATAGGCCGAAAAGTACGGGCAAGGCGTGCCGGGATCGGCGCACACCACCGCGTCATCGGGCAGCAGGCGGTTCAAGGACTGCACCACGCGCTCGGGGCGGATGGGCGCGTCCAGGCTGTGAGCCAGCGGCTCCAGCTGCGCGCGGCGCGCTTCCTTGGCGCGGCCCGCCAGCACCGCGCCGTCGGCCGCGTCCGAGGGACGATGGGCCAGGCGCGCCGACACTTCGGCGCCCAGGGCCTCCAGCGCCAGCTTGGCATCGCCCACCATGCCGACATCGGTCAGGTAGTTGGCGCCGATCACCATCGGGTCGATGTCGATGTGCAGGATCGGCACGTTGCGGTTGGGAAAGCGCCAGTGCTCGGTCGAGGTCGATCCGGCGCGGCAGCCGACGAACAGCACCACGTCCGCCGCGGCCACCACGTCGCGGGTCGCCATCACGCCGCCGTTGGAGCCGACCACGCCCGCATTCAGCGGATGGGTGTCGGCCAGGCTGCCCTGCCCGCTCACGGTCACGCAGACCGCGGCCTTGAGCGATTCCGCCAGCGCCTGCAAGGCGCCGCTGGCGCCGGCGATGACCACGCCGCCGCCGCAGATGATCACGGGCGCGCGGGCCCCGACCAGCCGCTCGGCGGCGCGCGCCACGTCGGTGGGATCCGGCGCAAAGCGCATCGACGGGAAACGGCCATGCTCGGGCTGGGCCCAAACGTCGGACGCGTCCACCTGCTGCTTCATCACGTCATAGGGAAAGCACAGATGCGCCGCGCCGGGCTTGCCGGTGGTCATGGCGCGGAACGCGGCGCGCACCATGCCGGGAATCTGGTCCGCGCGGTCGATAGTGCGGTTCCACTTGGTCAGCGGACGGTACAGGGCTTCCTGGTCCAGTTCGGTCAGCGGGTACTTGCCGCGCGACCCCACCGCCACGTCCGAAGTGATGCCCAGCACCGGGATCGACGATTCATTGGCCTCCACCAGGCCGGGCAGCAGATAGGTCGCGCCGCCGCCGCTGGGGCCTTCGCACACGCCGACCTTGCCGGTCACGCGGGCATAGGCGTCCGCCATGTAGCCGGCGCTGCGCTCGTCGCGCGTCAGGATGTGCTGCATGCCGTGGTCCAGCCGGTACAGCGCGTCATAGAACGGCAGGCTGGTATCGCCGCACAGGCCAAAAATATGCTTGACCCCGTTGTGCTGCAGCATGCGCACCATGGCTTCGGCGCCGGTCATGTTTTCCATGTCATCTCCACGTGTTTGGCGGTCGCGGCCAGTCGTTTCCGCCCTGGCCGCGCACCGTTCAGTTATCCAGATTGATGTTGCTGCTCTTGATGAAGGCGCTCCAGCGCTCGTATTCCGACTTGACGTAGGCGTCCAGCGCCGGGCCGTCGGAGGCCACGATCTCGAAGCCCGCGTCCGTCACCTTCTTGCGGATTTCCGGATCGGCCAGCACGGCCTGGAAATCCGCGGTCAGCTTTTTCACCGTCGCAGCCGGCGTGCCCTTGGGCGCGAACATGCCGCTCCAGGAATAAGCCACGAAGCCCGGGAAGCCGGACTCCGCCACCGTCGGCACATTGGGCAGGTCGGGCAGGCGCTTGTCGCCCGCCACCGCCAGCGGCTTGATCTTGCCGCCCTGGATCTGGCCGCGCAGCGCGGCAAAGCTCAGCCAGGTCATGCTGGCCTGTCCGCCCACCACCGCCTGGATGGCCGGGCCGCCGCCGCCATACGGCACGTGCAGCAGTTCGACCTTCGACAGGCGCTTGAGCTCTTCCGGCGCCAGGTGGTTCAACGAGCCCACGCCGGTCGAGGCGTAGTTGAACTTGTTGGGCGGCTGCTTGGCGGCCGCGGCCAGGAACTCCTTCAGGTTGTCGCCGGGCACACTGGGGTTGGCGCCCAGCACCAGCGGAAAGCGCACGGTCTGCGAAATGGCGACGAAGTCCTTGAAGGTGTCGTAGGGCAGCTTGGGCTTCACCGCGGGGTTGATGCCGTGGTTGTCGAAGCTGACCAGCAGCGTGTTGCCGTCCGGCTCGGCCCGGGCCACGAAGGCGGTGGCGATCTGGCTGGCCGCGCCCGGGCGGTTTTCGACCACGACCGCGCGGCCGCCCAGTTGCTGCGACAAACGCGGCTGCAGGATGCGCGCCAGGATGTCGGTGCTGCCTCCCGGCGGATACGGCACCACCAGCACCAGCGGCCGCTCTTCCGCCATCGCGCTCGGCGCGGCGAAGAAGGCGCCGCCTGCGGCGGACAACATGCATAGCGCAGCCAATCCGCGCTTGACCCTGTAATTCATAGCTTTTCCCCTGCTTGTATGGTGTTGGCCGGCGCTGCCGTGGCGGGTTCGGCCTGGTCCCGCATGTAGATCGTGGAAAAACCTGTCCGTATGACGTCGGTGATCTGGTCCAGCCGGCGGCCGATGTGGGCGCTCATCAGGCCGGGCAAGGCGTCGGCGTCTCGCCGTTCCAGCGCCTCGACGATGCGCAGGTGCTCGCCTTGCGTGTGGCCGCGGCGGCCCTGCTGCATGTCGATCCAGCGCACGAAATGGATGCGGGCGTTGACGCTTTCCAGCGCCCGCACGAACTCCTCGTTGCGCGTATAGCGGGCCAGCGTCAGATGGAACGCCTCATCCAGTTCCAGCAGGCGGGTCGCGTCGCTGTCCTCGGGCACGTCCCGTGAACGTTCGACGAATTGCCGCAGGCTGGACAGCTCTTCATCGCTGGCGCGCTCGCAGGCCGCGCGCACGATGCCGGCTTCCAGCACGGCGCGGTACTCGTAGAGGCTATGGATCTGTTTGGCGTCGAGCAGGCGGGCGATGAAACCGCGATTGACCGAGCGGGTCAGGAAGCCCTCGACCATCAGCTGGTTCAGCACTTCGCGCAGCGGAGTGCGGCTGACGTTCAGCCTGCGGGCCAATTCCACCTCGTTGATGCGTTCGCCGGGCTTGAATTCGAAGCGCACGGCCATGGCCTTGACCGCGCCATACAGCTCGGCCTGCGCCTCCTTGGTGCGGGCGGCGGGTCGGATTGCGCTTGCGGATAGTGTCATGCCGGATCGCCTGCGGTCGGGTTGAACGTCGGGATTGAAGTGCATACTAAAGTGCATACACTTTGAGCGGCAACCCGGGTTTGCCCGGACGCGGGCCGGCTACGGCCCCTTGCCGGGTCGGCTACAGGACGGCTGCGTGGGCGAAAAAAAGCCGCCATGCGGGCGCTGTGGGCGGGTTTGTGCGGTGGCTTGTACGGCGCCACTGCGCGACGGCTGTGTATCGGCTGTGTATCGGCTGTGCGTCGGCTGTGCGTCGGCTGTGCGTCTATGCCGTCGGCCATGCGACGATTGCGCGCCGCTGAGCGACGGTTGGCTGCGGCTCCCGGGCAGCGGCCTCGCCAGCCGCCGGTAGCGGCTACAGCCCGGTATCCAGCGTGTAGTGAGCGCCGTCCCGGTTTTCCAGGCTCAGCGTCAAAAGCTCGGCAGCCACGGCCGTCGGATCCTGGCGCACATGGATGCGCAGGTTCGCCAAGGGCACATCCCAGCCGTCGGCGGAAGCTTCGGCGGTCACGCCGGCCACCAGCGCCAGGCGCTCGGCTACCGCGCGGGCGTCAGGCGCCCGGGCGTCGATGCGCTGCAGGCTGCGCGCGCCGTTGGGATGCGCCATGAGTTCGGGCGACCATACGCACTCGGGCGTCAGATGGCGGCAGAAATACATGCGGATGCCGGGCAAGGGCTGCTCGGCGAAACGCACGGTATGGAAACGGGCCTGGACTTCCTGGCCGTCCAGCATGGCCGGGCGGCTCAGTTCCTGCATCGGGTTGACGGCGAACCCCGCCGCCAGCAGGCGCTCGCGGGTGGCCTCGGCGTCATAGGTGCGGAACACCAGCGCTTCCAGGCCGAATGGCGAATCGGCGATTTCCTTGCGCGCGGGCGGCGCGCCCGGCGGCCAGCCCAGCAGTTCGACGTAGGTGCCTTCCAGCACGATCAGGCGGTTGCACGAACCCAGGTTGTGCACCGCCTTGTCGCTCAGGTGAAAGCCCTGGCGCTCGAAGTGCGGGGCCAGCGCATCCAGCCGGTCGCGCACCATGACCACGGCATGGTCGAATTCAGTGCGGCCGACGGAATGCAGCATGGTGGCTCCTAGGGGATCAGACGAGCTTGCCGTGGCACTGCTTGTACTTCTTGCCGCTGCCGCAGGGGCACGGATCGTTGCGGCCGACCTTGGGCAGCGCATTGCGCACCGGCTGCGCGCCGCTTTCCGGTTCGGACTGGGCCAGCGCCTCGTCGTAGTCGGAATGGTGGTACTGGACGTTCTGCACGTGCGACTGCGCCGCTTCGGCCTCGGCCTGGTCCACCTGTTCCTGCGACTGCACGCGCACCGTCATCAGCACGCGCACCACGTCGTCGCGGATGCGGTCCAGCATGCCCGAGAACAGTTCGAAGGCTTCGCGCTTGTATTCCTGCTTGGGGTTCTTCTGCGCGTAACCGCGCAGATGGATGCCCTGGCGCAGGTAGTCCAGCGCCGACAGGTGTTCGCGCCAGTGCGTGTCGATCGCCTGCAGCATGATCGAACGCTCGAACTGCGACCACGATTCCGTGCCCACCTGGTCGACCTTGGCCTGGTAGGCGTCGCGCGCGGCGCTCACCACGCGCTCGCGCAGGTCGTCGTCGGTCAGGCTGGTTTCCTTTTCCAGCAATTCCGTCAGCGGCAGCTGCACGTGCCAGTCGGCTTCCAGCGCCTTTTGCAGCGCCGGCACGTCCCACTGTTCTTCCACCGATTCCGGCGGCACGTAGGTGTTGAACATCTCGGTCACGGCGGCGTCGCGCAGGTTCTCCACGGTGACGCCCACGCTGGCGGCTTCCAGCACGTCGTTGCGCTGCGAATACAGCACCTTGCGCTGGTCGTTGGCGACGTCGTCGTATTCCAGCAACTGCTTGCGGATGTCGAAGTTGCGGCCTTCCACCTTGCGCTGCGCGGTCTCGATCGAGCGCGTCACCATGCCGGCCTCGATGGGCTCGCCCTCGGGCAGCTTCAGGCGTTCCATGATGGCGCGCACGCGGTCGCCCGCGAAGATGCGCATCAGCGAGTCTTCCAGCGACAGGTAGAAGCGCGACGAGCCCGGATCGCCCTGGCGGCCGGCGCGGCCGCGCAACTGGTTGTCGATACGGCGCGATTCGTGGCGTTCGGTGCCGATGATGCGCAGGCCGCCGGCGGCCTTGACCTGCTCGTTGAGCGGCTTCCAGTCGGCGCGCACCTTCGCGATGCGGGCTTCCTTTTCGGCCTCGGACAGCGATTCGTCGGCGCGGATCAGGTCGACCTGCTTGTCGACGCTGCCGCCCAGCACGATGTCGGTGCCGCGGCCCGCCATGTTGGTGGCGATGGTGATGTGGCCCGGCTTGCCGGCTTCGGCGACGATCTCGGCTTCGCGGGCGTGCTGCTTGGCGTTCAGCACTTCGTGCGGCAGCTTGGCCTTCTTCAGCAGGCCCGACAGCAGCTCGGAGTTTTCGATGCTGGTGGTGCCCACCAGCACCGGCTGGCCGCGCTCGTGGCAGTCGCGGATGTCTTCGAGGATGGCGTTGTACTTTTCGCCGTCGGTCTTGAAGACCTGGTCGTTCTGGTCCTTGCGGACCATGGGCTTGTTGGTCGGGATGATGACCGTTTCGAGCCCGTAGATTTCCTGGAACTCGTAGGCTTCCGTGTCGGCCGTGCCGGTCATGCCGGACAGCTTCTCGTACATGCGGAAGTAGTTCTGGAACGTGATCGACGCCAGCGTCTGGTTCTCGTGCTGGATCTTCACGCCTTCCTTGGCCTCGACCGCCTGGTGCAGGCCGTCGGACCAGCGGCGGCCCACCATCAGGCGGCCGGTGAATTCGTCGACGATGACCACTTCGCCGTCCTGCACCACGTACTGCTGGTCGCGGAAGAACAGCGTGTTGGCGCGCAGCGCCACCATCAGGTGGTGCATCAGCGCAATATGGCGCGGGTCGTACAGCGATTCGCCCTCGGGCAGAATGCCCAGGCGCGACAGGATGCCTTCGGCGTTTACGTGCCCGGCTTCGGACAGGTAGACCTGCTGGCTCTTTTCGTCGACCCAGTAGTCGCCTTCGGGTTCCGGCTCCTGCGGCTTGGGCTCGTGCGCCATGCGCTTGAGCAGCGGCGGCACCGCGTTCATGCGGACGTAGAGTTCGGTATGGTCTTCGGCCTGGCCGGAAATGATCAGCGGCGTGCGGGCCTCGTCGATCAGGATCGAGTCCACTTCGTCGACGATGGCGTAGAACAGCCCGCGCTGACGACGGTCTTCAACACGGTATTCCATGTTGTCGCGCAGGTAGTCGAAGCCGAACTCGTTGTTGGTGCCGTAGGTGATGTCGGCCTGGTAGGCCGCCTTCTTTTCCTCGTTGGGCTGCTGCGGCACGACCACGCCGGTGCTCAGACCCAGGAAGTGGTACAGGCGTCCCATCCATTCGGCGTCGCGGCGAGCCAGGTAGTCGTTCACCGTGACCACGTGCACGCCCTTGCCGGCGATCGCGTTCAGGTAGACCGGCAGCGTCGCCATGAGCGTCTTGCCTTCGCCCGTGCGCATTTCGGCGATCTTGCCGCTGTGCAGGGCGATCCCGCCCAGCATCTGCACATCGAAGTGGCGCATGCCAAACACCCGCTTGCCTGCTTCGCGCACAACCGCGAAGGCCTCGGGCAGCAGATCGTCCAGGGAAGTGCCCTGGCCGTGGCGGGAACGGAATTCCTCGGTTTTGGCCGCCAGCTCCGCGTCGGAGAGCGCGGAGATCTTGGATTCGAGTCCATTGATCTGGGTTACCAGCTTGCGATACTGCTTAAGCAGCCGGTCGTTGCGGCTGCCTATGAGTTTTTTGAGCAGAGAAACCATGCGTATGTCGGCCGCACGAGCCACGCCGCGCCCACGAAAGGCCGGAGCAGCGTCACCCGTGACTTGATGTTATTGGTTGAGCGGGGGTCCGCTGGGAAACGAACCAGTTTAACGCACCTGGAGCGCAATAGCCTGGAACTATGACCAGGGTAGCACTACCCGGGCCGGTTGGACCGGCGCGGGCCGTCCAGGTTCACTGCGCGGCGTGAGCCACCGTGGAAGGCGGCGCGTTCTGCTGCGGGCCCAGGAACAAGCGCGGGTCCAGCGGCTGCCCCGCCAGACGGACCTCGAAATGCAGGTGCGGGCCGGTGGAACGGCCCGAACTGCCCACGCGGGCCACTTGCTGGCCGCGTTCGACGAGCTGGCCCTGCTTGACCAGCAGGGACGAAGCATGGGCGTAGCGGGTGATCAGGCCGTCGCCATGGTCGATCTCGACCATATTGCCGTAGCCCGGCTGGAACTTGGATTCCAGCACCACGCCCCCGGAAGCCGCCAGGATCGGCGTGCCCGGAGGCGCGGCGAAGTCCAGCCCTTCGTGCATGGCGCTGCGGCCAGTCACCGGATTGCGGCGCCAGCCGTAGGACGAGCTCAGATAAGGGTAATCGGTGATGGGCATGGCCGTCGGCATGCGCGCCTGGTCCGCCGACCGCTTGGTCAGGGCCGCATCCAGCAGCTTCAGGTTGTCGGTCTGCTGGGCCAGCCTGGCCTGGATCTCGTCGAGCTGGCGGCCCAGGGCCTCGGCCGAAGCCGCGCTGGGCGGCGGGTGGTCGGTGAACAGATCGTCCATGACCTGGGTGGCTTCGGGCTGGGTCAGCGCCTCGGGCTGCGCCATGGCCAGCTGCTTGGCCAGTTCAGGGTCGGTATAGGCCACGCCGGCCACCTTGGCCACCCGCTGGCCCAGGCCGTCGATGCTGACCAGCTTGGCCTGCAGCGCCCCCACCTTGGCCGCCAGCAGATTCATGTTGCCGCGCAGGAAATCGGCGTCGCGCCCAGGCTGCTGGCCGGCCAGCGGCCAGCCCACCGTATGTACGGCCGGCAGGATCGGAGTAAGGTATCGCTGTAGCGCAGCGCCGAAGATGGCCGCCGTGACCAAGGCCCCCCCCAGAAACAGCGCGAGACGCGCGCCGCCCAGGGTGAAATGCCCGTCCTGCCCGTCGCGGGCGTGCATAATCACGATTTTCAAGGTTTGCTTCCTAATTCTTTAAAGCCGGGATGAATAGACCTACTTCATACCGTCAACGTTCCAGTTCCAGCCGGAAGCGGGAAAATACCGCCCTGGGATGGCTGGGTCATGACATGCGGGGCGCCGGCGTTCTGGCGACCGCCCGCAAGCACTTGCAAATCCAGTACGCGGTGGCGGCGGTTCTGCCCGCCCCGCTGGGCGCCGTGTGCCAGGTGGGCAAGCTGGAAAACCAGTGCCTCCACCTGGTGGTGCCGAGTGCCGCGCATGCGGCCAAGATGCGTCAATTGGCACCGCGCATCGCGCGGTCCCTGGCAGACCAAGGCTGGAACCTTAACGAAATCGCCGTCAAGGTACAAGCGGGTTTGCCCAAGCCCGGTTCCCGCCAGCCGCGCCCTCCCAAAGAGGCGCAGCCGCTGGGCGATACCGCCCTGGGCGCGTTTGAATCTCTGCACGGCAGCCTGCGGCCGGGCCCTCTGGCCGACGCGGTCGCCAAGCTCCTGAAGCACCACAAGAGTAGCTGAAGCCCGCCCGGCTGTCCTCGATCCGGCGCCCCCGGAAACGAAGGGAAACCAAGTTCTAGGACGGATCGCTACCATGGTTTGCCGCCGGTTTGCGCCTAAAGCGCTAGAGGATGGCGACCGCAGCCATCCACGGGGAGCCGCCCAGGGACATTACCGCGAACGATCAGGAATCAAGCGGGAACCGGGCCGCGCACGATGACAGCGCGGACGTCGCGGAGCCGGCTTTGCCGGTCCGCAGACGTCGCCCCCTAGAGGGGGCCCGCGTCAGCGGGTAGGGGGTGGGCCTAGCTTTGGCTCTAGGCCAGCTTCCACTCGTGGCGGAACGCCTGCGGCGCTTCCGCCTGGGATTCGTAGGTGATCAGTTCCCAGGCATCGCGTTGCTCCAGCAACGCGCGGGCCAGCTGGTTGTTCAGGCCGTGGCCCGACTTGCACGCAACGTAGCGCGCCACCAGGGGCTTGCCCAGCAGATACAGGTCGCCGATGGCGTCCAGGATCTTGTGTTTTACAAATTCGTCGTCGTAACGCAGTCCGTCGCTGTTCAGCACGCGGTACTCGTCCATGACGATGGCGTTGTCCAGGCTGCCGCCGCGGGCCAGGCCCATGGAGCGCAAGGCTTCGACTTCGTTGACGAAACCGAAGGTGCGCGCGCGGGCGATTTCACGCACATACGAGTGCGTGGCGAAATCGATCTCGGCGAAATTGGCCGTGGAATCGATGGCGGGGTGGCGGAAATCGATGGAGAACGCCAGCGCGTAGCCCTCATGGGGTTCCAGGCGGGCCCACTTCTCGTTGCGGCCTTCGCCTTCGCGCACTTCCACCGGCTTCAGGACGCGGATGAATTGCTTGGGCGCGTTCTGTTCGACGATGCCTGCAGAGCGCAGCAGGTAGACGAACGTGGCCGCGCTGCCGTCCATGATGGGGACTTCTTCGGCAGTAAGATCAATGTGCAGGTTGTCGATGCCCAGGCCGGCCAGCGCCGACATGAGGTGTTCCACGGTGGAAACGCGGACATTGCCCTGCTGCAGCACCGATGCCATGCGCGTGTCGCCCACGCCGGTGGCCTGCGCGGGCAGATCCACGACCTGCGGCAGATCGACGCGGTGGAAAACGATGCCCGTATTCGGTTGTGCCGGGCGCAAGGTGAGCTCGACCCGCCGTCCGGAGTGGACGCCGACGCCTGTCGTGCGGACGAGATTCTGAATGCTGCGCTGTCGGAACATGAGACTTGGGTGTTTTGAGCCAGGAAGCCGGCAAGATGACAAACAGATTGCCGGCGTAACTGACGTATTGTAACTCTGTCCGATCCCTGGCGCCATTTGGCGTCCGGATCGACCGATACCTCCGTCCCTTATTGAAGCCGTGCAAGGGAAACACGGACCGCTCCGCCTCCGGCTCGCCTGTGGGGACAGGCAAGCCGGAGATGAGGGAGTGCGTTTAGAGCCTGAAACAGGCTCTTAGGTTCAATCCGCCTGCTTGCGCAGGAATGCCGGGATGTCGAAATGATCCATGCCCGAGCTTTCCAGAGCACGCACCTGGGCCGACGCCTGGCTGCGCGGGTTGCGCATGACAGACGGCATGTCCAGATTGCGGTAATCGCCTTGACCGCCAGCCGGCATCGTGCCCATGGGCATGTTGTCGGTGCCGGTACGCAGCACTTCAGCGGTGTTCTGCACCAGTTGCGGACGCGCTTGCGCACGGCCCAGGCCGGTCGCAACCACGGTCACGCGCAGGTTTTCACCCATGGACTCGTCGTAGGCGGTGCCGAAGATCACGGTCGCGTCGTCCGAAGCGTAGCTGCGGATCGTTTCCATGATTTCGCGCGTTTCGCGCATCTTCAGCGAGCGGCTGGCGGTGATGTTGACCAGCACGCCGCGAGCGCCGTTCAGGTCCACGCCTTCCAGCAGCGGGCAGGCGATGGCGTGCTCGGCGGCGACGCGGGCGCGGTCCGCGCCCGAAGCCGATGCCGTGCCCATCATGGCCTGGCCCTGCTCGCCCATGATCGTCTTGACGTCTTCGAAGTCGACGTTGACGTTGCCTTCGACGTTGATGATTTCGGCGATGCCCGCGCAAGCGTTGTGCAGGATGTCGTCGGCCGAACGGAAGCAGTCTTCCTGCGTCGCGTCCTCGTCCATCAGTTCATAGAGGTTCTCGTTGAGCACCACGATGAGCGAATGCACGTGCTTGGCCAGTTCCGAGATACCGTCCTCGGCCATCTTCAGGCGCTTGTTGCCTTCGAAGGTGAAAGGCTTGGTGACCACGCCCACGGTCAGAATGCCCAGCTCCTTGGCGACTTCGGCCACGACCGGACCTGCGCCGGTGCCGGTGCCGCCGCCCATGCCAGCGGTGATGAAGACCATGTGCGCGCCATTCAGCGCGGCACGGATCTCCTCGCGCGCGGTTTCAGCCGACGCGCGTCCCTGCTCGGGCTTGGCGCCCGCGCCCAGGCCGGTGCGGCCCAGACGGATCTGCACCGGGGCGTTGGTCGCCGCCAGTGCCTGCGCATCGGTGTTGGCGCAGATGAAATCCACGCCGTGCACACCGCTGCGAATCATGTGCGCCACGGCATTGCCGCCCGCACCGCCCACACCAACGACCTTGATAACGGTCCCTTTGGTGTTGTTCTCAAGCATCTCAAAGTTCATCATGATGACTCCCTCACAAGTCCGATTTCGCAAATCACAAAAATTCCCCAACCAACCTATGTTTTGTGAATCGCCTCAAACTCGTCGCCGGACGGGCCCGCAACGGGTTTGAAGCGCCTCCCCTCTTCTGGCCCGGTCCGCGTTACCGCTGCGAACCGCACCAAGGACAGGCCCCAACCTGCCCTTACAACTCAGTTCATGAACCATTCCTTCATGCGCGCCAGCAGGCTCTTGAAATTGCCGGTCTGGGCGGCGACCTTGCGGCCGCGCACGCGCTGCATGCGCGCTTCCTGCAGCAGACCCATCACCGTCGAGAAGCGCGGATTGCGCATCACATCGGCCAGGCTGCCTTCGTATTCGGGTACCGCCACGCGCACCGGCTTGAGGAACACGTCCTCGGCCAGTTCGATCATGCCGGGCAATTGCGCCGAGCCGCCGGTCAGGACCACGCCCGAGGCCAGCAGGTCCTCGTAGCCGGAGTCGCGCACGACCTGCTGCACCAGCGTGAACAGCTCTTCCACGCGCGGTTCGATCACCGCGCCCAGCGCCTGGCGCTTGACCTGGCGCGGGCCGCGGTCGCCCAGGCCCGGCACTTCCACGGACTCGTCCGGGCTGGCCAGGACCTGCTTGGCCACGCCATAGCGCAGCTTGATTTCCTCGGCATCGGGCGTCGGCGTGCGCAACATGGCCGCGATGTCGTTGGTGATCTGGTCGCCGGCGATGGGCAGCACGGCGGTATGGCGGATTGCGCCGCCGGTGAAGATGGCCACGTCGGTGGTGCCGCCGCCGATGTCGACCAGCACCACGCCGAGTTCCTTCTCGTCGGCGGTCAGCACGGCCAGGCTGGAGGCCAGGGGCTGCAGGATCAGGTCCTGCACTTCCAGGCCGCAGCGGCGCACGCACTTCACGATGTTCTGGGCGGCGCTGACCGCGCCCGTCACGATGTGCACGCGCACTTCCAGGCGCAAGCCGCTCATGCCGATGGGCTCGCGGATGTCTTCCTGGCCGTCGACGATGAACTCCTGCGTCAGCACATGCAGCACCTGCTGGTCAGTCGGGATGTTCACCGCCTTGGCGGTCTCGATGACGCGGGCAACGTCGGTGGCGGTGACTTCCTTGTCCTTCACGGCGACCATGCCGCTGGAATTGAAGCTGCGGATATGGCTGCCGGCAATGCCGGTGTAGACGTCGCGAATCTTGCAATCTGCCATCAGCTCGGCTTCTTCAAGCGCGCGCTGAATGGAATTCACAGTGGTCTCGATGTTGACGACCACGCCCTTGCGCATGCCGCGCGATTCGTGCTGGCCCAGGCCGAGCACTTCGAATCGCCCTTCAGGCAAAATTTCAGCCACCACAGCCACCACCTTGCTGGTGCCGATATCGAGGGCGACGATAAGGTCCTTGATGTCACGGGTCATGGCGTTAGCGTTTCTTGGGAGGTTTCGGTATGGATTTGGATTTGGTTTCCGACGGCGGCAACGGGGCCAGCGCCAGGGCGAAACCATTGGGATAGCGCAAATCGGCCTGCGTCACGGTGCGCCCTTCCAGGCGTCCGGCAACGGCGGGCCACGCCTGCACAAAACGTTGAATGCGGGCCGCGAACGGCAAGGCGCCCGGCAGGCCATGCGGATCCGGCGCATCGGCGCCCGGATCGCGGCCCAGGTCCAGCGACATGCCGTTGGACAGCACCACGCGCCAGGCATAGCGCGGACTCAGTTCCAGCTGCTTGACGTGCATGTCCAGCGGGGCGAACCAGCGCGCCAGCTCGGCGTAGCGCTGCACGACCAGCGATTCCGTGCCCTCCGGACCGGAGAACTGCGGCAGCACCGTCTCGTCGTCCACCTCGCCTGTGTTGGCCGTGAACGCCTCGCCCCAGGTGTTGATCATCTGGTTCTCGTTCCAGAGCGCCAGGGGCTGCTGTTCCTCGATCCGCACGCGCAGCACATTGGGCCAGATCCGCCGCACGGTGGCATGCCGGACCCAGGGCACGGATTCGAAGATCTCGCGCGCGTCGTCCAGGTCCACCGTGAAGAAATTGCCCTTGAAGCGCCCCGCGATGGCGGAGCGCACCGCGCCCGGCGACACATAGTGCAGCTCGGTGTCCGGCATCGATTCCAGCTCGATGGCCGACAGCGTGAAGAACGGGCGCTGCGCCACCCACACCACGCCCGCGACGAGCATGGCGCAAACCGCCAGCACGGCCAGCGTGTTGGCGATCAGGTTGGTGGTGCGAGCGTCGTTCCACACAGAATATCCGGGTCAAGCGTTGCGGGCCGGGCTGCGCACTTTGCACGCGGCCTCGGACAGGATCGCCACGCACAGATCGGCGTAGCTGATTCCCACCGCCTTGGCGGCCATGGGAACGAGTGAATGGCTGGTCATGCCAGGCGAAGTGTTCATTTCAAGCAGCCACGGCCGGTTGTCGCGGTCGAGGATGAAATCGGCGCGGCCCCAGCCTTCGCAGCCCAGCGCCTGGTAGGCCTTGACCGCGATCTCGGCGACTTCCGCGGCCACTTCGGGCGGCAGCGTGGCCGGGCAGAAGTACTGCGTATCGTCGGAGAAGTACTTGTGCTCGTAGTCGTAGTTGCCGCCAGGCGCGGCGATCTCGATGACGGGCAGCGCGCGCGCGGTCTTGCCCGCGCCCAGCAGCGCCACGGTCAGCTCGCGGCCGGTGATGAATTGTTCGGCCAGCACTTCGGCGTCGAAACGAGCCGCCGCCGCGTAGGCTTCCTTCATGTCGGAATACCCGACCACCTTGGTGATGCCCACCGTCGAACCTTCGTGCGGCGGCTTGATGATCAGCGGCAGGCTCAGGCGGTCCGGCACCAGGCGCAGCTCGGTATCGGCGTCCAGCAGTTCAAATTCAGGCGTGGGCAGGCCGTGCTGCAGCCAGACGCGCTTGGTCATGGTCTTGTCCATGGCCAGCGCCGAGGCCAGCGGGCCGCTGCCGGTGTAAGGGATGCCCAGCAGTTCCAGGGCGCCCTGGATGGAGCCGTCTTCGCCATAGCGTCCGTGCAGGGCGATGAACACGCGGTCGAAGCCTTGGGCGGCCAGCTCGGACAGGCTGCGCTCGCCCGTGTCGAACAAGTGCGCGTCCACGCCGGCGCTGAGCAGCGCCTGGTGCACGCCCGCGCCCGACATCAGGGACACTTCGCGCTCGGCGGAGCGACCGCCGTACAACACACCCACCTTGCCGAATTGCGTGCTCATGCCAGTTCTCCAACTTGGGCGGGGACCTTGCTGATCGAACCCGCTCCCATACAAATCACCACGTCGCCGTCGCGCACGAAATCCACAATGGCCTGCGGCAGTTCCGCCACGTCCTCGACGAACACGGGTTCCACCTTGCCGGCCACGCGCAGGGCGCGCGACAGGGCGCGGCCATCCGCTGCAACCAGCGGCGGCTCGCCCGCCGCGTAAACCTCGGTCAGCAGCACGGCGTCGGCCGTGCCCAGAACGCGCACGAAATCCTCGAAGCAATCGCGGGTGCGCGTATAGCGGTGCGGCTGGAACGCCAGCACGATGCGGCGGTCGGGCCAGGCGCCGCGTGCGGCGGCCAGCGTGGCGGCCATTTCCACCGGGTGATGGCCGTAATCGTCGATCACCGTGAAGGTGCCGCCGCCGTGACTGGCCGGCACGGGGAATTCGCCCGTCTGCGTGAACCGGCGGCCCACGCCGCGGAACGAGGACAGCGCCTCGCAGATGGCCCCGTCGGCCACGCCCAGCTCGGTCGCCACGGCAATCGCGGCCAGCGCGTTGCGCACGTTGTGCAGGCCGGGCAGGTTCAATTCGACCTGCAGCGGCGGCAGCAAGGTGTCGCGGTGCGTGCGCTGCACGTTGAAGCGCATGCGCGTGCCTTCCGGCTGCACTTCATAGGCGCGCACTTGCGCCTCTTCGTTCAAGCCGTAGGTCGTGATGGGCCGCGACACGAAGGGCATGATTTCGCGCACGTTGGCGTCGTCCGAGCACAGCACGGCGCTGCCATAGAACGGCAGGCGCTGCGTGAACTCGATGAAGGCGCTCTTCAGGCGCGCCACGTCGTGCCCATAGGTGTCCATGTGATCGGCATCGATGTTCGTGACGATGGCCATCACCGGCAGCAGGTTCAGGAACGAAGCGTCGGATTCGTCGGCCTCGACCACGATGTAGTCGCCCTGCCCCAGGCGCGCATTGGCGCCGGCGGAATTCAGGCGGCCGCCGATCACGAAGGTGGGATCCAGGTCGCCCGCGGCCAGCACGCTGGCCACCAGGCTGGTGGTGGTGGTCTTGCCGTGCGTGCCGGCGACGGCGATGCCGCGCTTCAGGCGCATCAGTTCGGCCAGCATGATGGCGCGCGGCACCACCGGAATGCGGGCGGCGCGCGCGGCGATCACCTCGGGGTTGTCGCCCGCGACCGCCGTGGACGTGACGATGGCGGCGGCGCCGGTGACGTTGCTGGCCACATGGCCGATCGCGATCTTCATGCCCAGGCCGGCCAGGCGGCGCGTCACGGCAGACTCGTTCAGGTCGGAGCCGCTGATGGTGTAGCCCAGGTTGAGCAGCACTTCGGCAATGCCGCTCATGCCCGAGCCGCCGATGCCTACGAAATGGATATGTTGAATTCTGTGTTTCATGATGAACGCCCCGCTGCTTGTTCACAGACGTCGGCGATATGGGCCGCCGCTTCGGGGTGCGCATGCGCGCGGGCCCGTTCGGCCACGGCTTGAAGTTCTTGTCGGGAGCGCTGGCCCAGCCACTGCGCCAGCCATTCGGGCGTGAGGCCGGTTTGCGGCTGCAGCCAGGCAGCCTGCGCGTCGCTCAGGAAGCGCGCGTTGGCGGTCTGGTGGTCATCGATGGCGTGCGGGAACGGCACGAACAGGGCTGCAACGCCCGCCGCGGCCACTTCGGACACCGTCATGGCGCCTGCGCGGCAGATCAGCAGGTCCGCATTGCCCATGGCGCCCGCCATGTCATCGATGAATGCGCGGCAGTCGGCTTCCACGCCCGCCTGGGCGTAGGCCTGCTGCAGCGCGGGCAAATGTTGTTCGCCGGCCTGGTGCACGACCTCCGGCCGGCTTTCCTGCGGCAGGCGCGCCAGCGCCTGCGGCAAGGTGGTGTTCAGCGCCTGGGCGCCCAGGCTGCCGCCCACGACCAGCAGGCGCAGCGGACCGCTGCGGCCGGCATAGCGCTGCGCCGGATCCGGCAGCGCGCACAGGTCCGCCCGCACCGGGTTGCCCATGGCCTCGCCCTTGGGCAGCACGCCGGGGAAGCCGCTGAGCACGCGGCGGGCCATCCTGGCCAACCACTTGTTGGCGGTTCCGGCCACGGCATTCTGTTCGTGCACGACCAGCGGCGTGCCGCGCAGCGCCGCGATGACGCCGCCCGGGAACGCCACGTAGCCGCCCATGCCCAGCACCACGTCCGGCCGCACGTCCGACAGGCGCGACCAGGCTTGGCCGAACGCGCGCAGCAGCAGGAACGGCAGCTTCAAGAGCGCCGAAACGCCCTTGCCGCGCACGCCCTGGAAGCGCAGCGGCACCAGCTCGATGCCGCGCGGCGGCACCAGCCGGCCTTCCATCTTTTCGGGATTGCCCAGCCACAGCACGCGCCAACCGCGCTCGCGCAGCACGTCGGCCACGGCCAGGCCCGGCATGATGTGCCCGCCGGTGCCGCCGGCCATGATCAGGATGGTACGGGAAGCCGTCATACCCGCCCCCCGCGCATCATGACGCGGTTTTCCACGTCGACCCGGATCAGCATCGCCAGCGCGCACAGGTTCATCACCACGCCGGAACCGCCGTAGCTCATCAGGGGCAGGGTCAGGCCTTTAGTGGGCAGCAGCCCCAGGCAGACGCCCATGTTGATGAACGCTTGCACGCCGAACCACATCGCCACGCCATGCGCCACCAGGCCCGCAAAGGTGCGTTCCATGGCGATGGCCTGGCGGCCGATGTCGAAACCGCGGTAGACGATGATGGCGAACAGGGTGATGACCAGCATCACGCCGGCAAAGCCCAGTTCCTCTCCCACCACCGCCATCAGGAAGTCGGTGTGCGCTTCGGGCAGGTAATGCAGTTTCTCGACGCTGGCGCCCAGGCCCACGCCCAGCCATTCGCCGCGGCCCAGCGCGATCAGCGAATGCGACAGCTGGTAGGCGCTGCCGTAGGCGTTGTCTTCGTTCCAGGGATCCAGATAGGCGAACAGGCGCGCGCGGCGCCACGGCGACAGCCAGATCAGCATCAGGAAGGTGCTGACGAGCACCGCCAGCAGGCTGCTGAAGTACTTGCCGTTGATGCCGCCCAGGAACAGGATGCCAATCGCGATCGCCACGATCACCATGAAGGCGCCGAGGTCGGGCTCCAGCAGCAGCAGCATGCCGACGCCGGCCAGCGCGAACGCCATCGGCAGGAAGCCGCGGGCGAAAGCCTGCATGTGTTCCTGCTTGCGCACGGTGTAGTCGGCGGCGTAGAGCAGCGCGGCCAGCTTCATCAATTCGGAAGGCTGGAAGTTGAGCGGGCCCAGCGGAATCCAGCGGTGTGCACCGTTGACTTCGCGGCCGATGCCGGGAATCAGCACGGCGACCAGCAGCACCATCGCCACCACGAACAGCGGCACGGCCAGGCGCTGCCACACGCGGATCGGCACCGCCAGCACCACGGCGGCGCCCAGCAGGCCGGCGCTGATGAACAGGCCGTGGCGGATCACAAAGTAATAGCGGCCATACGACGCGTAGCGCGGGCCATCGGCCAGCGCGATCGACGCCGAATACACCATCAGCAGGCCGAGCAGCAGCAACGTCGAAGCCGCGATGACCAGCGGCAGATCGAAGTTGCGCATGCGGGTACGGCCGGGCCGTACGGCGTTGACGCTGGCGGTGAGATCGGCGATCAGGCTCATGCGATCTCTCCACGGTCGCGGGCCAGGTCTTCGACCTCTTCCACGAACACCTGTCCGCGATGCGGATAGTTGCGGAACATGTCCATGCTGGCGCAGGCGGGCGACAGCAGCACGGCGTCGCCGGGCTGGGCCAGCTCAGCGGCGCCGCGCACCGCGTCGCGCAGCGTTTCAGCCATGATGCATTTCACGCCGGTAGGCTCCAGCACGCGGCCGATCTCGGGACCGTCCTGGCCGATCAGCATCACGGCGCGCGCATGCTGCGCCACGCCGGGAATCAGCGGCGAGAAATCTTGGCCCTTGCCCAAGCCACCGGCGATCAGCACAACCGGCTGGCCCAGGCCTTCCAGCGCGGCCACGGTTGCACCCACGTTGGTGCCCTTGCTGTCATTGATATAGTCGACGCCGCCGATCGTGCGCACGAAGGCCGCGCGATGCGGTTCGCCGGTGTATTCGCGCAGCGCACGCAGCATGGCGCCCCAGCCCAGGTCCAGGCAACGGGCCAGCTGCAGCGCGGCCAGTGCGTTCAAGGCATTGTGGATGCCGCGGATGCGCAGGGCGTCCACCGGCATCAGACGGCTCATGCGGCCCTTGGCGCGCGTCGGTTCCGGCGCGTCCTTCTTGCGGCGCACCGGCGGCGCGGGCTCATCGAAATCGTTGGGTTCGCAGGCCACGAGCCAAGCCACGCCCTGCCCCAGCTCCAGGCCCATGTCGCCGACCAGTTCCGGCACGTCGCGGCCGAAGCTGCGCACGTTCAGCGCACTCAGGGTCGCGACCATGTCGACAGTGTAAGGATCGTCGCGGTTCACAATGGCCACGCGGGCCATCTTCAGCAGGCGCGCCTTGGCCTGCGCATAGGCTTCCATGCTGCCATGCCAGTCCAGGTGATCCTGGGTAACGTTCAGCACCACGGCCGCGTCGGCCATCAGTGTGCGCGTGGTTTCCAGCTGGAAGCTGGACAGCTCCAGCACCCAGACCTGCGGCAGCGCTTCGGCGTCCAGCGCGTCCATCAGCGCGGCCAGCGCCGCGGGGCTGATGTTGCCCGCCGCCACCACCGACAGGCCGCTGGCTTCGACCAGCTGGCGGGTCAGCGCGGTGACGGTGGTCTTGCCGTTGGTACCGGTCACGGTCAGCAAGCGCGGCCGGTACTCGCGTGTCTCGGCCAGGTCGGCCAGGGCGCGCGCAAACAATTCGATTTCGCCGACGATCTCGATGCCGCGGGCCTCGGCCTCGCGCAGCAGATCCGCGGCGGGGGGCTGCGCCGGCGCCAGGCCGGGGCTCAACACCAGTTGGCTCACGCCGTCGAGCAGCGCGGTATCAAAGGACTCGTCGCAGCCCAGGTGGTATTCCACTTCGCTCTGCGCCAGCGACTCGCGCAGCGCAGCCAGTCCGCCCGGTTCGGCGCGCGTGTCGGCCACGCGCAAGCGGGCACCCTGGCGGGCGCACCAGCGAGCGGCAGCGACACCCGTCTCGCCCAATCCGAGGATCAGGACGAGCGGCGCGTCTGCGCGGGAGGTTTCCATCGTATTCATCGCAACTTCAAGGTAGAGAGGCCGATCAGCACCAGCATCATGCTGATGATCCAGAAACGCACGACCACCTGGGTTTCTTTCCAGCCACCCACTTCAAAGTGATGATGCAACGGGGCCATGCGGAAAATGCGTCGACCTGTTCCATAACGTCGCTTCGTGTACTTGAACCAAGTCACTTGCATCATCACGGAAAGGGTCTCGACCACGAACACGCCGCCCATGATGAACAGCACGATTTCCTGGCGCACGATGACCGCGATGGTGCCCAGCGCGCCGCCCAGGGCCAACGCGCCGACGTCGCCCATGAAGACCTGCGCCGGATACGCGTTGAACCACAAAAATGCCAGGCCGGCGCCGCCGATGGCGGCGCACAGCACCATCAATTCCGACGCGCCGGGTATGTAGGGGAACAGCAGGTACTTGGAATAGTCCACGCGGCCGACCACGTAGGCGAAGATGCCCAGCGCGCTGCCCACCATGACGGTGGGCATGATGGCCAGGCCATCCAGGCCGTCGGTCAGGTTCACGGCATTGCTGGTGCCGACGATGACCGCCCAGGTCAGCGCCACGAAACCGAGCACGCCCAGCGGATAGCTCACGCTCTTGAAGAACGGAACGATCAGGTCGGCGCGCGTCGGCAGCGGCATCGTGAAACCGCTGCCCACCCAGGCCTTGAAAAGGGGCCACAGTTCGGTGTTGGCGGGCGCGGACACCGCGAACGCCAGATACACCGCGGCCACGATGCCGATGGTGGCCTGCCAGAAAAACTTCTGCCGCGCGGGCATGCCTTCGGGATCGCGGTAGACGACCTTGCGGTAGTCGTCCATCCAGCCGATCCAGCCAAAGCCGAAGGTCACCAGCAGCACCACCCACACGAAACGGTTGGTCCAGTCCGCCCACAGCAGGGTGCTGATGGCGATGGAAATCAGGATCAGCACGCCGCCCATGGTCGGGGTGCCGGTCTTGACCAGATGGGTTTCCGGGCCGTAGGAACGCACGGCCTGGCCGATCTTCATCTCGGTCAGTTTGCGGATCACGCGCGGGCCGGCCACCAGGCCGATCAGCAGCGCCGTCGCGCACGCCAGCACGGCGCGCAAGGTGATGTATTCGAACACGCCCAGCGCGCGCACATCGTCAGACAGCATCCGGGCGATTTCAAGCAGCATGCTGCTCTCCCTGCCCCTTGGCTGCCGATTCTTCATTCACAGAAAAAGCCGTCACTACCCGCTCCATGCGCATAAAGCGCGATCCCTTTATCAATACGCAGGACGGGCGCAAGCCGCGCAACGCGGCAACGACTTCGTCTACCGATGCGCAGGCGTGCGCCCCCATGCCGAATGCGGCCGCGGCCGCCCGGCTGGCTTCGCCTAGCGTGATGAGCGCGTCGAGCCCATGCTCGCGCGCGTAATTGCCCACCTCGACATGCATGGCGGGGCCGTTGTCCCCGACCTCGCCCATGTCGCCCAGCACCAGGACGCGCTTGCCGGCCATGCGGGCCAGCACGTCCACAGCCACGCGAACCGAGTCGGGGTTGGCATTGTAGGTGTCATCGATGAGCAACGTTCCGCCACTCATTCTCTTATGCTGCATGCGGCCCGCGACCGGGCTGAAACCGGCCAAGGCGCGCACCGCGGCGTCCAGCGGCGCCCCCGCGGCAATCGCGCTGGCGATGGCCGCCAGGGCGTTGCGCAGGTTATGCAGGCCAGGCACCGGCAACGCCAGGTCGGCGACGCCGACGGGCGTCACCACGCGGCAACGCGTGGCGTCCACATCCGCAATGATCTGTTCGGCATACACGTCCAGGCCCGGCTGCAGGCCAAAGCGCAGCACGCGGCGCGGCTCGGCCAGAGCATCCCAGATGGCCGCATACGGTTCGTCGCCGGGATAGACCGCGATGCCATCGTCGGGCAGCGCGGCGATCGCCGCGCCGTTTTCATGCGCCACCGCTTCCACGCTGTGCATGAATTCCTGGTGTTCGCGCTGGGCGTTGGTCACCAGCGCCACCGTCGGCGCCGCAATGGCGGCCAGCTGCGCGATCTCGCCGGGATGGTTCATGCCCAGTTCGAAAACAGCCGCGCGATGTTCCGGCCGCAGGCGCAGCAAGGTCAGCGGCACGCCGATGTCGTTGTTCAGGTTGCCGGCGGTCGCCAGACGGCTCGCCTCGCCCTGCCACTCGGCCAGCATGGCCGAGATCATTTCCTTGGTCGTGGTCTTGCCGTTGCTGCCGGTCACCGCCACCACGGGCAGCGTGAACCGCGCGCGCCAGGCGGCGCCGATGCGCATCAGCGCGACGCGGGTGTCGCCCAGCACCAGCTGCGGCAGCTTGGCGCCGGGCACGGCGTGCGCCACGACGGCCGCGCACGCGCCACGCGCCTCGGCCTGGTCCAGATAGTTGTGCGCATCGAAGTTATCGCCCACCAACGCCACGAACAATTCGCCCTGGCCGATGCGGCGGGTGTCGGTGGACACGCCCTTGACCAGCGGCAGCAGCAGCGCCAGCCGCGCCCATTCACGGTCATCGAAGGGCAGCTTCTCGCCCCCGATGTCCTGATAGGTTTCGTGCCCCTTGCCGGCCAGCAGCACCACGTCGTCGGGCGAAGCCGCCCAGATGGTCTGCATGATGGCGCGCGCGCGGTCCACCATGACGTCGGGGTGCACGGTTTCGGGAATGCCCGTCAGGATCTGTTCGACAATGGCTTCGGGGGACTCGGTGCGCGGGTTGTCGCTGGACACGACCACGTGGTCGGCCAGGTCCGCGGCGATGCGGCCCATCACCGGACGCTTGCCCGGATCGCGCTCGCCGCCGCAGCCAAACAGGCAGACCAGGCGGCCCGACCGCGCGGTCGCAACGGCGCGCAGGGCGGACAGCGCCCGCGACAGCGCGTCGGGAGTATGCGCATAGTCGACCACCACCAGCGGACCGCGGCCGGTTCCGGCCTGGGTGCTGTGCGCCACCGGCTCGACCGTCTGCAGGCGGCCGTCCACGGGATCCGTGGCGGCCAGCTCGCGCGCGATCTGCGCAAACGGCAGGCCCAGCTGATACAGCACGCCTGCCACCAGCAGCAGGTTCGACACGTTGTGCGCGCCCAGCAGGCGGGTCACGATCTGGGCCTCGCCATGCGGCGACACCAGCGTGAAGATCTGGCCCTGGGCCGTCGCCTGGAGATCGCGCGCGCGCATGCCGGCGGGAATCTCCGGCGCTTCGTCCAGGCTGTAGCCCATCGCCATGCCGGCGGGCAGATCGGCGATCAGGCGGCGCCCGGCTTCGTCGTCCGCATTGATCACGGCGGCGGTCAGGCCCGGCCAGCGGAACAGGCGCGCCTTGGCGGCTTCGTACCGCTCCATCGTGCCGTGGTAGTCGAGGTGGTCGCGCGTCAGATTGGTGAAGGCGGCCAGCGCGACGCGCACGCCGTCCATCCGGCCCTGTTCGATGCCGATGGAAGAGGCTTCCATGGCCACGGCCTTGGCGCCGGCGTCGCGCATCGCGGCCAGCGTGCGGTGCACGGTCAGCACGTCGGGCGTGGTCAGGTCACCGCCCAGCGTGCGGCCGTCGGGCAGTACGGCGCCCAGCGTGCCGATGGTGCCGCAGGGCTTGTCATTGCGGCTCAGCGCATGGGCGATCCATTGCACCGACGAAGTCTTGCCGTTGGTGCCCGTCACCGCCACGACCGCCAGCGCGGCCGACGGCCGGCCGTACCAGGTGTCGGCCAGCTCGCCCAACAGGGCGCGCAGGCCGGTCACCGGCAGCATCGGGGCCTGGTCCGCCGCAGCCTGCACGGCATCGCTTGCGGGCGCTTCGAACAGCACCGCGCTGGCGCCCAGCGCCAGCGCCTTCTCTATATAGAGGCGTCCGTCGCTGGACAGCCCCGGGCAGGCGACGAACACGTCGCCCGGCTCGATATCGCGGGAGTCCAGCTTGAGGTGCGCGGTCAACGACACGCGCGAATGCAACCACGCCACGGTTTCGGCAACCGTGGCGACAGGGTTGGAGAGGAAGCCTTTGGCGCTCATCTGCCTGGCTCCTTGAGACCAGCAACAATTGTGGATTCGAAGGGCGCGTCCGGACGCACCCCCATCAGCCGCAGGCTCCCCCCCACGATCTGGGAGAACACGGGCGCGGCAATGGCGCCGCCGTAATAACCGCCGACCGTCGGTTCGTCGATGGACACGGCCACCACGATCTTGGGATCCGAGACCGGAGCAAAACCCACGTACGAACTGCGATAGCGCTGCGTGCTGTACTTGCCGTCGACGATCTTGCGCGCCGTGCCGCTCTTGCCGGCCACGCGGTAGCCCTGCACCTGTGCGGCCTTGGTGCCTTCGGGGCCAGCGGCGGCCTCAAGCATGCCGCGCACCATTTCGGTGGTCTTGGGCGTGTAGATCTTGACGCTGGTCGGATCGCTGTCGCGCTTGACCAGGGTCAGCGACACCATGTCGCCGTTGCGGGCGAAGACGGTATAGGCGCGCGCCACCTGCAACAGCGACACCGACAGGCCGTAGCCGTAGGCCATGGTGGCCTTTTCGATCAGGCGCCAGCGGTCCCAGGGGCGCAGGCGGCCGGGCGCCGCACCGGGAAATCCCACCTGAGGCGCCTGGCCCAGGCCCAGTTCCGTGAAGCGATCCCACATTTCGCGGGATTCGAGCTTCTCGGAGATCATCGTCATGCCGATGTTGCTGGACTTGCGCAGCACGCCGGCCACGTCCAGTGTGCCGTTGCGGCTCACGTCGCTGATCGTGCTGCCCTGGTACTGAAAGCGGCCGTTGCCGGTTTCGAACAGGGTCTTGGTGGTGATGCGGCCCAGGTCCAGCGCCAGCGCGGCGGTAAACGGCTTCATGATCGAGCCGGGCTCGAAGGTGTCGGTGATGGCCTGGTTGCGCAGCTTGGAGCCGTGGAAGGTCTCGCGCTTGTTCGGGTCGAAGGTCGGCACGTTGGCCAGGGCCAGGATTTCGCCGGTATGCACGTCCACGACCACGGCCGTGGCGCCCTTGGCCTGGTGCTTGTCCATGGCGTCCTTCAGGGCCTTGAACACCAGGTACTGCAGGCGCGTGTCGATCGACAGGCGCAGGTCGCGGCCGTCCACCGGCAAGGTCACGGCCTGCACGTCTTCGATCACGCGGCCCAGCCGGTCTTTGATGACGCGGCGGCTGCCCGGACGGCCGGACAGCTGCTGGTTGAACGTCAGTTCGACGCCCTCCTGCCCCTGGTCCTCGACGCTGTTGAAGCCCACCACGTGGGCCATCACGTCGCCGTCCGGATAATAGCGGCGGGTCTCGGGCTGTTGATGCACGCCCGGCATGCCCAATTGCTTGATCTTGTCGGCCACGTCCATGGAGACCTGGCGCTTCAGGTAGACAAAGTTCTTGTCTTCGTCGACGAGGCGGTGGCGCAGGTCGGCCACGGGCGTTTCGAGCAACTTGGCCAGCGTGTCCAGCTGGGCCGGCGTGGCCTGCTTGGCGTCCTCCGGAATCGCCCAGATGGCGCGCGCCGGCACGCTGGAGGCCAGCACCGCGCCGTTGCGGTCCATGATCTTGCCGCGCGTGGCGGCCAGGGTCAGCGTGCGCTCATAGCGCCGCTCGCCCTGCTGCTGCAGGAATTCGGTGGACAGCCCCTGCAGGAACAGCGCGCGGCCGGCCAGCACGGCAAACCCGCCGAACAGCAGGATCAGCACCAGGCGCGCGCGCCACGTGGGCAATTGCCCGCGCAGCACGGGGTTGTCGAAGAAGGGAACCCGCTTCATTGCGCACCTCCGCTGGCGGAGACAGGCGGCTGGTTCAAATACAGCGTGCGGTCCGGAACGATGGAAATCATCTTCAGGCCGTCACGCGCAATAGCATCCACCCGCGCATTGCGGGCGAGTTCGGCGCGATCCAGCTGCAGGCGCCGCCAGCTGGTTTCGAGGTCGCGCGCGTGCGCCTGATCGCGGCCCAGCTCGATGAAGAGCTGGCGCGACTGATACCGGCTGGTGACCAGGGAAATGGCCGACAGCATCAGCAAAGCCGCAACGATCAGGTTGACGCGACCCATTAGCGGCGCCCTCCCTTGCCGCGGCGCGGCGGGGGGGCCAGGTCGCTGCCCGGCAGCGAGCCGATCTTCACGAACGCGAAACCGCCCTCGGCGGGCAGCGGCGTTTCGGTGCGTTCGGCGACGCGCAGGACGGCGGAACGGGCGCGGGCGTTGGCCGAGACTTCATCGTCTTCGGCCAGCACGCGCCCGAGGGAGCGCAGGACCGGCTGGGGCATTTCGCTTTCGCGCAGGGGCAGGCGTGCATGCGCGGCAGCCGGACGAGCCGCCGCCGCGATGCATTGCTTGACCATGCGGTCTTCAAGCGAATGAAAGCTGATCACCGCCAACCTCCCTCCCGGGGCGAGCAGGTCTAGAGCTGACGCGAGGGTGCGCGCGAGTTCTTCGAGTTCCCGATTGATGTAAATCCGTAGAGCTTGAAAGGTGCGTGTGGCCGGATGCTGCCCCTTTTCGCGCGTGCGGACGGCGCTGGCGACGCACTCGGCAAGTTCGAGCGTGGTGCGCAGCGGCCTTGTTGCGCGGCGAGCAGCAATCGCCTTTGCAACCTGAAAAGCAAACCGTTCTTCGCCATAATCCGCTATGACCTCCCGCATCTCATCCACACTGGCTTGCGCCAGCCAATCCGCCACCGTGGGACCACGAGTGGTGTCCATCCGCATGTCGAGCGGGCCGTCTCGCATGAACGAGAAACCGCGCTCGGCATCGTCGATCTGAGGCGAGGAAACGCCCAGATCCAGCATCACGCCATCGACCTTGCCGATGCCGAGCTGCTCCAACTCTTCGGCCATGGTGGCAAAGCCGCCATGCACCACGGTGACCCTCGGGTCCGCTGCCGCCAGTTGCCTGGCTACGGCGATCGCCTCCGGATCCTTATCGAACACCACCAGCCGCGCCGCCTTGCCCAAGCGGCCAAGCAGTTCGCGGCTGTGCCCGCCACGTCCGAAGGTGCCGTCGACGAAGACGCCGCCTTCCGCTCGCGTAGCCGTAGCCGGCCCGGCCTGCTGATGCGACCGTGTCGCGCCCTTGCCGCCGAAGTCGGGCAGCAATAACGCGTCCACCGTCGGCTCCAGCAGTACGGGCCGATGTTCGAATTCCATAACTTTTTCAGAACGAAAACTGATTCAACACATCCGGCATACCCTTGGCCAGGTCCTCAGCCTCGCGGCTGGCCAGAGTAGCGGCGTCCCACAGCTCGAAGTGCGCGCCCAGACCGAGCAGCATCACATCGCGCGTCATACCGGAAGCGTTGCGCAGTTCAGGAGCGATCAGGACCCGGCCGGAGCCGTCCAGTTCCACGTCCTGAGCGTTGCCCAGCAACAGCCGCTGCAACGCGCGCGCCGTCATGGGAAAGGCGGCAATCTGCTCGCGCTTCTTTTCCCACTCCGGCCGCGGGTAGACCAGCAAGCAGCCGTCAGGGTGGCGAGTCAGGGTCAGCCGGCCATCGGCCTGCGACATGAGCGCGTCACGGTGCCGGGTCGGAATCGAGATCCGTCCCTTGGCATCCAGCGTGAGTGCGCTGCTTCCCTGAAACACCACTTTTACCCCACTTAATTGCACAATTTCCTACTATTTCCCACTCTACGGTATGGGATCAGGGCGGTCAAGCGCGTGGTTGCAATTTTTTCAATCACAACAAGGACTTAGATCAATATGTAAAACCGCAAAAAGAAAAACCTCCCAATAAATCAGGAGGTTGCGGCACTATCTAAAAGTCCTTCTTCAGAAGTGGCGGCTAACGATGGCTTTGCATTGTTTTACGATCGGCTCATGGCTCGAGTTGGCGAGGCTTCCCGCCGAACCCGGCGCTTCGGGCAATCGAAAAAATGGCGCGCCCCGGTCAGCGCGATGCCGGACTCGCGTCCAGGCATCGCTCTCTTTGAGAATGAGTTGCAAGACGGGTCTATAGGCCGGATTCTGTACACCAGGTTTCCCTGGCGGACGATCATTCCTCTACGCGGATCATTGCTGAGCCGCTCTAGCCATCTACCCGCATGCTTGGACGGGCCGCCCTACGCGGTCCGAAGACCGCACGCATGCCTATTTGATGTTGCTCCGGATAGAGGTTGCCGCGTTTCACCCTGCGATGCCGCCGCCCGTTGCCGGACGGCGCGATACGGAGATGGCCGTATCGGTGCGCGCCAAGCGCGCCCGCCCCGCAGACTCGTCTCTGTGGCCCTATTCCTCAACCGCGCCCAAGGACGCGGCCGGACGGCCGTTAGCCGTTACCCTGCCCTGTGGAGTCCGGACCTTCCTCGATGGATTCGCACCCACCGCGATCGTCCGACCCGTCTTGCGGTCCGTATTCTATTACACACGGCGGCTCCGTCCCCCAGACGGCCTCCAGCCCCCCGCTGCTCAAACGACGTCACGGGGTTCCTGCGACAATACGGCTTGATTCGCTCAGACGCCGCAGACAATACCCATCACATGGCCCTTGCTACTCTCATCACCCTTACCGACATCCAGCTGGCCTACGGCCACCACCCATTGCTGGATCACGCCGATTTCGCCATCCAGGCCGGCGAGCGCATCGGCCTCATCGGGCGCAATGGCGCCGGCAAGTCCTCGCTGCTGAGACTGCTGGACGGCAGGACCCAGCCCGACGACGGCGACATCGCGCGCACTTCGGGACTGCGCGTGGCCACGGTGGAACAGGAACCCGAACTCGACGAGAACGCCACCGTCTTCGACGTGGTCTGCAATGCCGAAGGCGATCACGAAGACTGGCAGCGCCCGTCGCGCGTGCGCGCCGTGCTGGAAAAGCTCGGCCTGCCGGCCGACGTGCAGATCGCAGGCCTGTCCGGCGGTACCCGCAAGCGGGTCGCGCTGGCCCGCGCCCTGGTCGACGAGCCGGACCTGCTGCTGCTGGACGAACCCACCAACCATCTCGACTTCGAAGGCATCGCCTGGCTGGAAGAAATGCTGCGCGGCTGGAAAGGCGCCGCGGTCATCATCACCCACGACCGCCGCTTCCTGGACGCCGTCGCCACCCGCATCGTCGAACTCGACCGCGGTCGCCTGCTGAGTTTTCCCGGCAACTTCTCGCAGTGGCAGGAGCGCAAGGCCCAGTGGCTCGAATCCGAGCGCCTGGAGCAAGCCCGCTTCGACAAGCTGCTGGCCCAGGAGGAAGTCTGGATCCGCAAGGGCGTCGAAGCGCGCCGCACCCGCAATGAAGGCCGCGTGCGCCGCCTGGAGCGCCTGCGCGTCGAACGCGCCGAACGCCGCGAACGCGTCGGCGACGTTTCACTGGCGCTGGCCGAAGGCCAACGCTCCGGCAAGCTGGTCGCCGAACTCGAGCACGTGAACAAGGCCTTCGGCGACAAGATCGTCGTCGACGACTACTCCACCACCATCCTGCGCGGGGACCGCATCGGCATCATCGGCCCCAACGGCGCCGGCAAGACCACCCTGCTCAAGCTGATCCTGGGCGAGATGCAGCCCGACAGCGGCACGACGCGCCTGGGCACCAACGTCGCGGTCGCGTATTTCGACCAGATGCGCGCGCAGCTGGACGAAAACGCCACGCTGGTCGACATCATCAGCCCGGGCAGCGAATGGGTCGAAATCGGCGGCGCCCGCAAGCACGTCATGAGCTACCTGGGCGACTTCCTGTTCTCGCCCGCCCGCGCCGGCTCGCCGGTGCGCAGCCTGTCGGGCGGCGAACGCGCGCGCCTGCTGCTGGCGCGCCTGTTCGCCCGGCCCGCCAACGTGCTGGTGCTGGACGAGCCTACCAACGACCTCGACATCGAAACGCTGGAACTGCTGGAAGAGCTGCTGCAGGAATACCAGGGCACGGTGCTGCTGGTCAGCCACGACCGCGCCTTCCTGAATAACGTCGTCACGCAGACCATCGCCTATGAAGGCGACGGCCGCTGGCGCGACTACGTGGGCGGCTACGACGAATGGGTCGCTCAACGGCCCGCGCCGGCAGCCCCCGCCGAAGATGCCGCGCCTGTCGCCCGCCCTGCCGACGATGCCGCCGCGCGCGCCAAGGCCGCGCGTCCCAAGCCGGCCAAGTCCGCCAAGATGAACTCCTGGGAACTGCGCGAACTGGAGGGCCTGCCCGACGCCATCGCCGCCCTGGAAGCGCAGCAGGCCGAGCTTGCCGGCAAGCTGGCCGACGGCAGCCTCTACCGCGACGCGCCCGCCGAAGTCGAACGCATCAACGCCGAACTGGCCAAGTTGGAAAGCGAGCTGGAAGAGCGGTTTGCGCGCTGGGAACTGCTGGAAGCGCGGCGCGAAGGCACGCTGTAATCAGGCTGTCTCTATATACATATAGAGGCGCATGAAAAATGCCCCCGGAATCGGGGGCATTTTTTTGTCGCGCGGCATTGGCCGCCGCGCCTTGCGGCGGCCGTTTAGGCGCGCGCGCGCCACTCCAGCGCTTCGCCCGCGGCCAGCGGCACCAGCGTGGTGTTGCCGAACGCCACTTCCTCGGGGACCTGGTAAGCCTCGCGCACCAGCGTCAGCGTGCCGGTGTTGCGCGGCAGGGCGTAGAAGTCCGGGCCATGGAAGCTGGCGAAACCTTCCAGCTTGTCCAGCTTGCCGACGGCGTCGAAAGCGGTCGCGTACAGCTCCATGGCGTGCAAGGCCGTATAGCAACCGGCGCAGCCGCAAGCATGTTCCTTCAGGCCACGCGCATGCGGCGCGCTGTCGGTGCCCAGGAAAAAGCGCGGGCTGCCGCTGGTGGCGGCTTCGACCAGCGCCAGGCGGTGGGTTTCGCGCTTCAGGACCGGCAGGCAGTAGTAATGCGGCCGCACGCCGCCCTGGAAAATCGCATTGCGGTTGTACAGCATGTGCTGCGGCGTGATGGTGGCGGCGATGGGCCCTTCGGCATCCCGCACATACTCCGCGCCCTCTTTGGTCGTGATGTGCTCGAACACCACTTTCAGCGCAGGGAAGGCGCGGCGCAGCGGCTTCATCACGCGCTCGACGAAGATCGCTTCGCGGTCGAACAGGTCGATCGAGGGATCGGTCACTTCGCCATGCACCAGCAGGGGCATGCCGCATTTCTCCAGCGCTTCCAGCGCCTTCGTGCACTTGCCCAGCAGATCGGTCACGCCGGCGTCGGAATTGGTCGTCGCGCCCGCGGGGTAGAGCTTCACCGCGTAGACCTGGCCCGACTCGTGCGCGCGGAAGATCTCTTCCGACGTGGTGTTGTCGGTCAGGTAGAGCGTCATCAGCGGCGTGAAGGCGTCGACATTGCCGCCCGCCTTCTTCAAGGCTTCCAGGATGCGGCCGCGATAGGCCAGCGCCTGCTCGGTCGTGGTCACCGGCGGCTTCAGGTTGGGCATGATGATGGCGCGCGCGAACTGGCGCGCCGTGTCCGCCACCACGGCTTCCAGGGCGGCGCCGTCGCGCAGGTGCAAATGCCAGTCGTCCGGCCGGGTGATGGTGAGCTGAGTCGTGTTTTGAGTGGACATGGTTAGGCTTCTTAATCTGCCAGCGGCATGCCCCGTTCGGCCAGCGCGCAGAACATTGCGCTGCCCAAGGGGATGACGGCATCGTTGAAATCGAAATGCGAGTTGTGCAGCACGCAGCCGGAATCGGCTCCGCCCTGGCCCAGCCTGAAGTATGCGCCGGGCTTGCTCTGCAACATGAAAGAGAAATCCTCGGAGCCCATCGACGGCGTCAGGTCGCGCACGACGTTCTCCTTGCCTATCATCTCGGTGGCGATGTCTGCCACCAGATTGGCGTGTTGCGGCGTGTTCAAGGTTGCGGGATAGATCCGTTCGTAGATCACCTCGGCGGTACCGCCGAACGCGCCCGCGATGGCGGAAACCAGTTCGCGCATGCGGGTCTCCACCATTTCCTGGACGGACTTGCGGAACGTGCGCACCGTGCCCACCATCCTGGCTTCGCGCGGAATCACGCTCATCGCGCCGGGATGCCCGGCTTGCAGCGAGCCGATCGACACCACCGCCGAATCCAGCGGATTCACGTTGCGCGACACGATGGTCTGCAAGGCCGTGATGATCTGCCCGGCGATCGTAACCGGATCGATGGTCTGATAAGGATGCGCGCCATGGCCGCCGCGGCCGGTGATGAGGATCTCGAAGCGATCCGCCGCGGCCATCATCGGACCGGGATTGATGCCTATCGTGCCCGGCTTCAGGCCGGGCCAGTTGTGCAAGGCATAGATCGCATCGCACGGGAAGGTATCGAACAGCCCGTCCTCAAGCATGGCGCGCGCGCCGCCTCGCCCCTCTTCGGCGGGCTGGAAGATCAGCACGGCGGTGCCATCGAAATTGCGCGTCTGCGACAGATACTTGGCGGCTCCGATGAGCACCGCGGTATGGCCGTCGTGGCCGCAGCCGTGCATCAGGCCAGGCTTGGTCGACTTGTGTCCGAAGTCGTTGTCTTCCGTCATGGGCAAGGCGTCCATGTCGGCGCGCAGGCCTATCATGCGCCCGCTATCGCAGCGCTTGCCGCGGATCACGCCCACCACGCCGGTTTTGCCGATGCCACGGTGCACCTCGATCCCCAGCGCTTCCAGCGCACCCGCCACGATCCCGGAGGTCCGGACCTCCTCGAAGCCCAGTTCGGGATGCGCGTGCAAATCGCGCCGCAGCGCCGTCAATTCGTCATGAAAGAGGCGAATTGATTCCAAAGGAGAACGTGCGTACATAGGAGGTTACAGAATGATGATGTAGGGGGGACAGTCTGTGCATTTTAGTTGCTACAGAGGATAAATGCCTTTGTCTTTACGGGAGAGACACGTTATGCTCCGGCCGCAGGACAATTTTTCCAACAGCCAGAGAAGGAGCGCCGCATTATGGCCACAACCTCCAAACCCGCGACCGCGCGCAAGCCGAACGCTGCATTCATGAAGCCCCTGACCCCCAGCGCCGAACTGGCCGCTGTCATCGGCTCGGAAGCCGTGCCGCGTACCGAGGTCACCAAAAAGATCTGGGAATACATCAAGAAGCACAACCTGCAAGATGCCAGCAACAAGCGCAACATCAACGCCGATGCCAAGCTGCGCCCGATCTTCGGCAAGGATCAGGTCACGATGTTCGAACTGACCAAACTGGTCAACGCACATCTGAAGTAAGCAGGCAAAGGGCGTACCTCGTACGTCCCTGCCTTCATATCGTCGCGACGCCCCGGTTCATTCCTGGGCGAGCTCGCATCTCCCGCGCAGCTTTCCACAACCGCGACCGCCACGCCGCAGCTCTGCCGGCAAGGCCTGCTTTCCATACCCGCACCCCTGATCGCCAAGCCTGGCGCGCCTCTCCGGGCTGTCCTCGATTTCGATGAGGCTTGTGCAAACACAGTTCCAAGCCATGCCGGCCGCTGCATTTCTGCATCGCCGAGTACACGCGCTTCAGTGCGCATCGCACGCTTTTCTCTGCCCGTTCGCCCGCGCTGGGCACGGGTTCAAGCATGCTTGCAGAAGCGCGACGACCAGCGGGCACTTGCGCCAGCTCGCATCTGCTGAAGCATGATGAACGTCAAGCACACGCTGAAACCGTGAGGCGCGGCGCAGGCGTTGCGCTTGTCCACACGCTCAGGACTCATGACATGAGTTGCTCGCTTGCGCCCGGCCACACTAGCTGGAATTACACGCTTGCGCGTGGCCTCGCTTGCTGGAGTCCGGACGGCGCACTCATCGCGCAGCAATGAAAAAGGCCGGCATATACCGGCCTTTTGCTAAGTGCGTACCTATCAAGCGTACGTGGTCGGGGCAGCGCCTTCCAGCAGCGCCAGCCAGCCCTTGATCAGGCGGTACAGCACCCAGATCACGGTCGCGGCCAAGCCGATCCAGCCGATGAAGATGAGTGTGGCGATGCCGCTGATGGCCAGCCACAGCAGGGCCCACCAGAAGGTGCGCAGCAGCCAGTCGAAATGAGCGGCATAGACAGTGCCTGCGGCGTCGGAGCGCTTCAGATACATCAGCACGACTGCGGCCAGCGTGGCGATGCCCAGGAATCCACTCGTCAGGAAGCCCAGGGCGTACAAGCCGTAGGCAACGTGGGTCAGCGTGCGCAGGTCTAACGTCGTTCCGGGCACGGGGGTCTGGGGATCACTCACGATAACGCTCCAACGAATTGACTCGGTCAATCTTACCGCACAAAGCCACCCCGCCCACGGCCGTTGTTATTTGGGCACAATCAATGCTGGCGCGGCTTGCAGCCTGATTGACGGCTCGCAAACGTCCTGCGGAAACCTCTCGCAGCGCGACGTGCGTCCATCCTACGCAGGCAGCCGGCTCGGCTCGCTGCGCATCAACGCCACAAGAAAAAACCCCGCAGCGCAAGCTGCGGGGTTCTTGGAATCAAAGCCTGACGATGACCTACTTTCACGGACGTCCGTCCACTATCATCGGCGCAAAGTCGTTTCACTGTCCTGTTCGGGATGGGAAGGAGTGGGACCAACTCGCTATGGTCGTCAAGCGTAACTGGTTGAGCGGCTGCG
>NZ_CAHLAR010000016.1 GCF_903652925.1 Achromobacter anxifer
GTGGCGTTCGCGGGCTTCACGCCGGCGGCGCCGGCGGCAGCCGCCGCTCCGGCAGCGGCAGCGGCGCCCGCCGCCCCGGCGGGCAAGAAGGAAGGCCGCGGCAGCCAGATCGACGGCGGCTTCAAGGTGCCGTTCCCGGCCGCGGAAGTGTGGGCCTTCATGGTCGACCTGCCGGCCCTGGCCAGCTGCCTGCCGGGCGCCTCGATCGAGGAGCACGAGGGTGACCGCGTCAAGGGCAAGATCGCCATCAAGTTCGGCCCCATGGCCGCCGCCTTCAACGGCGCGGCCCGCCTGGAACGCGACGACGCCGCCATGCGGGCGGTGTTCCGCGGAGCGGGGCAGGACTCGCTCAGCCAGTCGCGCGCCAATGGCGACATCACCTATCGGTTGGAAGCGCTGTCGCCCACCGAAACGCAGGTCCACGTGAACTTGCTGTATTCGCTGCAGGGACCCTTGGCGCAATTCTCCCGGTCCGGACTGGTGCAGGACTTCGTGCGCCGCATGATCGCGGATTTCGGCAACAACGTCACCGCCCGGCTGCGTCAGCCCGCCGGCGTGGGCGAAGCGCCGGTGCAGGCCAGCTTCAATCCCACGGCCATGTTCTTCAGCGTGCTGTGGGCGCGCATCAAGCGGTGGTTCGGCCTCGGCGGCTGAACGGACCCGGGTAGTGCCGGCGGCCGCGGGCGCGGCCGCTCATGTCGACTCATAACGGGGAATATCATGCTCGCGGTATTCGCAAGGAATTGGCGCAACGCATTGTTGGGCCTGGCTGCTGTCGCGCTGAGCGCGCCTGCCTGGTCCCAGGCCCTGGAGCCGCTGAAGGTGCGGCTGGACTGGACCCCCTGGGGCGTGCACGGCGCCTTTCACCTGGCGCAGCAGAAGGGCTGGTACAAGCAGGCCGGCCTGGACGTGACGCTGGAGGATGGCAACGGCTCGGTGACGACGGTGCAGATCGTCGGCGCCGGCGACAGCTTCGACCTGGGGCACGCGGCCCTGGCCTCGGCCATGATCGCCCGCGAAAAAGGCATGCCGGTCAAGGCGGTGGCCGTGTTCGCCAGGCAAAGCGACATCGGCCTGCTGGTCCCGTCCGACGCCGGCATCACCGGCCCGGCGCAGCTCAAGGGCAAGAAGGTCGCCTATACCGCGGGTTCGCTGGAAGCGCCGTTCATCGACGCCTTCCTGGCCGCGGGCAAGCTCAAGAAGAGCGATCTGGAACTGATCAACGTGGATGCCGCCAGCAAGGCTTCCACCTATGCGGTGGGACGGGCCGACGCGGCGTTTTCCACCATTCCGTTTTTCCTGCCGGTGGTGTCGCAGAACCGGCCGTCCAGCGCGGTGCGGTTCGCCGACTTCGGCCTGAACATGCCCAGCTTCGGCCTGTTTGCCAACGAGTCCAAGCTGGCGCAGCGGCGCGACGCCATCGCGCGCTTCGCCAGCGTCAGCGCGCGGGCCTGGGAATACATCTACGCCGGCCACCAGGACGAGGCCGTCGCCGCCATCCTGGCGCAGCGGCCGCAGGCGCGGCTGGACAAGAAGGTACTGCGCGGCCAGATCGACGCCTTGCAGCCGTATTTCGGCCAGCCGGTGGCGGGCGCGCGCCTGGGCGCCATCGTGCCGCAGGACTGGACGCAGGCCGTCGCCACCTTGTCGACGGTCGGGCTGATCAGCGCCAGCGCCCAGGCTGCCTCGTTCTATGTGCCCGACCTGGTGCATCCGGAACGCTACGACAGCCTGGTGCAACCATGACGCAATGGGCCGTGTCCGCCAAGGACGTGCGCAAGCGCTATCCGGGCGCGGCGGGCGTGGAGGCGCTGGCCTCGGTGTCAGTCGAGGTGCCACGCGGCCGCTTCGTCAGCATCCTGGGGCCCAGCGGCTGCGGCAAGAGCACGTTCCTGCGTTGCGTGGCCGGGCTGGAGACCGTCTCCAGCGGCGACCTGCGGGTGGAGGGCGTGCCGGTGCAGGGGCCGCCGGACGGCATGGGCATGGTGTTCCAGCGCGACGCGCTGCTGGAGTGGCGCAGCGTCCGCCGCAACATCCTGCTGCCGGTCGAGTTCGCGCACAAGCCGGTGGCGGCCTACGAGGCCAAGGTGCGCGCGTTGCTGGCCCTGACCGGGCTGGACAAGTTCGCGGACAGCTATCCGCGCGAGCTGTCGGGCGGCATGCGCCAGCGCGCCGCGATCTGCCGCGCGCTGGTGGACGACCCCAAGCTGCTGCTGATGGATGAGCCCTTCGGCGCGCTGGACGCGCTGACGCGCGACCAGATGAACGTCGAACTGCAGCGGATCTGGATGGAAACGCGCAACACGGTGCTGTTCGTGACCCACGGCATCGCGGAGGCGGTGTTCCTGGGCGATGTGGTGATGGTGTTCTCGCCGCGTCCGGGCCGCATCCTGGAAACCATACCGATCGACCTGCCGCGGCCCAGGCCGCTGGCGCTGCGCGAAACCCCGCAATTCGGCGAGTACGTGCGGCACATCCGCGGCATGTTCCAGGGCATGGGCCTGATAGACGAGGGCGCGCGCGCCGCGTCCGGCATGGAGGCCGCCCGATGATCGCGCTCTTGAAAGGGGCTGGCCGCCGCATGGCCGGGCTGGTGTCGGTGCTGGTGTTCCTGTTGCTGTGGGAAGCCGCCGCCCGGATATTTCACGTGCGCGCCATCATGTTGCCGCTGCCGGGCCAGGTGGCGCTGGAACTCGCGGCCGAATGGAGCTGGTATGCCGGCCACGCCGCCTACACGCTGATGACCACGTTGGCGGGTTTCACGCTGGCGGTGGTGTTCGGCGTGGCGATCGCCGTGATGCTGGTCGGCTCGCGCTGGTTCGAACGCTTCATCTATCCCCTGATCGTGGCGCTGAACAGCGTGCCCAAGGTCGCCATCGCGCCCCTGTTCGTGATCTGGCTGGGCACGGGCGCCGAACCGAAGATCGCCATCGCCTTCCTGATCGCCGTGTTCGCCATGATCGTGGATACCGTCCATGGCCTGCGCTCGGTGCCGCAGGACGTGCTGGACCTGGGACGCGTGTTGAAGGGTTCGCGTCGTGACTTCTTCTTCAAGGTGCGGCTGCCCAGCGCGCTGCCTTCGATCCTGGCGGGCATGAAGGTCTCGATTTCGCTGGCGCTGGTGGGCGCCATCGTCGGAGAGTTCGTGTCCTCGCAACGGGGCCTGGGCTACGTGATCATGAGCGCGCAAGGCACCTTCGACACGGTGCGGGTATTTGCCGCGATCTTCGTGCTGGCCCTGATGGGCATGCTGCTGTTCGCCTTGCTGGGTTGGCTGGAACGGCGGCTGACGCCATGGCTGCGGCATCAGCGCGAAGACGGCTGAGACAGGTTCGGCCTGGGGCACCACGGGCTTCGTGTAGGGCAGGTGCGTGATTAGAAACAATTCTGGGGAAAACAGATGCAAGCACTACTCGCCTTGTCGCGCGGCATAGACGCGATCAACCTGAGGATGGGACGGGCCGTGTCCTGGGTCACGCTGCTGGTGGTCCTGGTCAGCGCCGGCAACGCCATCATGCGCAAGATATTCCACGACAGCTCCAACGCCTGGCTGGAACTGCAGTGGTACATGTTCGGCGCCATGTTCCTGCTGACGGCGGGCTACACCCTGCTGAAGAACGACCACGTCCGGGTGGACATCATTGCCTCGCGCCTGTCGCGGCCGGCGCAGATCTGGATAGAGATATTCGGCGTGCTGTTCTTCCTGATGCCGGCCTGCCTGCTGATCACCTATCTGTCCTGGCCGGTGTTCATGGATTCGTACCTCAGCAATGAACACTCCTCCAACTCGGGCGGCCTGATCCGCTGGCCGGTCAAGCTGCTGATCCCGGTGGGCTTCGGGCTGCTGGTGCTGGCCGGGCTGTCGCACCTGATCAAGTGCGTGGGCTTTCTGCAGGGGCGATGCCGCGATCCGCGCGAGCGCGAGGGCGCCAAGAGCGCCGAGGAAGAACTGGCCGAGGAAATCGCCCGCGAAGCGCAGGCGCGCGAAGCGGTCGCGCAGAATGAACTGGATAACAAGGGTCGCTGATCATGGAGTTTCTTATTGCCAATCTGGCGCCGATCATGTTCGCGACGCTGATCGTCTTCCTGCTGCTGGGCTTTCCGGTGGCCTTCGCGCTCGCGGCCAACGGCATTCTGTTCGGCCTGGTCGGGATGGAACTGGGCCTGCTCAATTCCTCGCTGTTCCAGGCGTTGCCGCAACGGGTGTTCGGCATCATTTCGAACGACACGTTGCTGGCGGTGCCGTTCTTCACACTGATGGGCTTGGTGCTGGAGCGATCCGGCATGGCCGAGGACCTGCTGGAGACCATCGGCCAGCTGTTCGGCTCGGTCCGCGGCGGCTTGGCCATCGCGGTGGTCTTCGTCGGCGCGATGCTGGCCGCGACCACGGGCGTGGTGTCGGCCTCGGTGATCTCGATGGGGCTGATCTCGCTGCCCATCATGCTGCGCAACGGCTATGACCGCAAACTGGCCAGCGGCGTGATCGCCGCGTCCGGCACGCTGTCGCAGATCATCCCGCCTTCGCTGGTGCTGATCATCCTGGCCGACCAGCTGGGGCGTTCCATCGGCGACATCTACCGGGCGGCCATGGTGCCGGGTTTCGTGCTGGCCGGGCTGTACATCCTCTACATCGTCATCATGAGCGTGCTGAAGCCGGCTTCAGCGCCCGCGCTGCCCGAAGAGGCGCGCCGGTTCCAGGAGCCCAACGGCGGCCGCGGCGGACGTTCGCTGCTGGTGCTGATGGTGATTTCCGCCGTGTCGGCCTATTTCCTGGGCCTCTGGGTCGAGAACAACACGGCGCCCATGGACGAGCGCATCGTCGTGGCGCTGCTGTTCTGGGGCGCCACCGCCTTCGTCATCGCGCTGGTCAACAAGGCCCTGGGCCTGGGCCTCCTGTCGGCACTGGCCGAGCGCGTGACCTTCGTGATGATTCCGCCGCTGGCGCTGATCTTCCTGGTGCTGGGTACCATCTTCATCGGCGTGGCCACGCCGACCGAGGGCGGCGCCATGGGCGCGGTGGGCGCCATCCTGATGGCGGTGGCGCGTCGCCGCCTGTCGCTGGACCTGCTCAAGCAGGCCATGGACACGACCACCAAGCTGTCCTGCTTCGTGGTGTTCATCCTGGTGGGTTCCACCGTGTTCGGCCTGACCTTCCGCGCCGTCAACGGCGACCTGTGGGTCGAGCACCTGCTGACCGGCCTGCCGGGCGGGCAGTGGGGCTTCCTGATCGTGGTCAGCATCCTGACCTTCGTGCTGGCCTTCTTCCTGGACTTCTTCGAACTGGCGTTCATCATCGTGCCGCTGTTGGGGCCGGTGGCGGACAAGCTGGGCATAGACCTGATCTGGTTCGGCGTGATCCTGGCGGTCAACATGCAGACCTCGTTCATGCATCCGCCCTTCGGCTTTGCGCTGTTCTACCTGAGGTCCGTGGCGCCACGGGACCGCTACAAGGACAGGGTCACGGGCAAGATGATCGAGCCCGTCACGACCGGACAGATCTATTGGGGATCGGTGCCGTTCATCGTGATTCAGCTGCTGATGGTCGCGGCCGTGATGGCGTTCCCGGGCATGGTGATGCACTACAAGGGAACGGCCGCCACCGTCGATCCGAGTTCGGTCTCGCTGGAGGTCGGTGGCAGCGGCTACGGGGGCAGCGCCTACGGCGCGGACTCCAATCCGTTCAAGTAAGGCGGTCAGGGCGCGGCGCCGGCAGGCGCCCGCCTGTCGTCTGCAGGCGTCTTCCCGGGCAGCCCGGCTCAAGGCTTGACCGCGTACGTCGCCAGGAAGGTCGGCAGGAAGCGATCGATCAGGAAGCGCGGTTGTGGCTGCTCGTCCTCATAGAAGCCCTTGAGCAGGAAGCCGGCCTCCAGCTGGCCGCCGATCTGCTCGTCGAGGTTGTGGCCGAAAACCAGCGCGTCGCCGCGGGCCTGCTTCGCCGCCAGCTCGTCCGGCGAGAGGTCGCGCACGTCCGAGTAGGGCAGCTTGAAGCGCGGCCGGATCAGGCCTTGTTCCGCCAGCTCCGGCGCGCGGTCGCCGACGAACACGACCGGGTTGTAGAAGCTGCTGAGCAGTCTGCCGCCATGCTTCAGTACCCTGAAGCACTCGCGCCACACGGGCCGCACGTCAGGCACGTAGAGGTTCGAGATCGGGTGCACGATGCAGTCGAAGGACGCGTCGGGGAAGGCCGAAAGATCGCGCATGTCGCCCTGCACGGCCGTGAGGGGGGACGCGGCATCCGCAAGCCTGAGCCTTGTGGCGGCGGACCGCGGCGCGCCGATAGGGGCCGGGTCCTGCCAGAGATCAGAATGGAACAAGCAATGCGGCTCGCGCGCCAGGCAGCGAGGGGAGGCAAGATGCGCATGGGCATCCCGGCATTTACTTGTTCACTCTGTGGGCTCCGGTGAGGATAGGAGAAGGCCTCAAGGTTAACCCGGGCAGCCGACCGGGAACAAGCCGCTGCCGGAACCGGCGCGGCAGCGGAACGCGCGTTGCGGGTGGCAGGGCCGCCGGCTAGGCGTCACGGGGCGCCGTGACGACATGCGCCTGGATTTTGCCAGTGATGGGGCCCGTGCCATAGCGCTGGCGCAGCGCGTCCGTCGCCATTTCTACGGCCTTGTCCAGCATGCTTGCGTCGCGAGCCTCGATTTCGTTGCGCAGCGGCGTGCCTTGGCAGTAGGCGATCGCGGCGGTCCGCGGCGTGTCCGCGCGGCTTTCAAAGGCCACGGTTTCAATCGCCTGCTGCCCGGTGAATCCGCCTCGGGCAAGATCGCCCGCGATCAGCGCGAGGTCATGATAGCCATGGGGCACGCGGCTCATGAATTTTGGCGGGTCATCCGGAAACAGCCGCGCCAGGGCCTGCTCGACGGTAGCGGCGAATGCGTTGTCCTCGATGCGGTCCCAGACGTTGAACAGGAGCGCGCCGCCCGGGCGCAGGACGCGGCGCGCCTCGGCATAGCCTGCCGCCTTGTCCGCCAGGAACATGTAGCCGAACTGGCACACGACGGCATCGAAAGACTGATCTTCGAACGGCAGCCGCATCGCGTCGGCCTGGCTCCAGGTGATGGGGCGGCTGGCGCCCAGGTTCCCGGCCTGTTGGAGCATGGCGGGATTGAGATCGGTTGCGGTAATGGACGAGGCGGCGGGCAGTTGGTCCGCCAACTGGCGCGTCACGGCGCCGGTTCCCGCGGCGAGCTCCAGGACGGATGAGGGACGTAACGCCGCTGTGCGCCTAGCCAGGTCGGCGGCATAGGATTGGAAAATAAGGGGGACCATATACCGCTGATAGAACTGCGGGATGGATCCGGAGAAGATACGATCGCCAGCCGAAGTGTTCATGATGTTCGACTCCAAGGCAGACGTCTATTTTAGGCCTCTTCGTGAGGCTTGCGGCAACGCTTGACCCTCACGTAACGTCATGTCCCAGAGTCCGGTTTGCGCAATCAACGGAGGAATGCAGTGAGACTGAAAGTAGGAGAACTGGCCAGGCGCTGCGGACTGACGGTCCGCACGCTGCACCACTATCACGCGATCGGCCTGCTCACGCCTTCGGCGCGCGCCGACAACGGCTACCGGCTGTATGGCCGTGACGACATTGCTCGCCTGCACCAGATTCAGGCGCTGCGTCGTTTCGGACTGCCGCTGGCGGAAATCGGCGCCTACCTCGACCAGCCCGGCACTCCCTTGGACGAGATCATCGCGAAGCAGATCGCGATGCTCGACCGCCAGATCCAGCAGGCCAACCGGCTGCGCGATCGCCTCGCGCAGCTGCAAGACCAGCTGGCGCAAGGCAGGGAGCCGGAGCTGGCCGATTGGCTGACCACTCTGGAGTTGATGACCATGTACGACAAGTATTTTTCGCAGGAAGAGCTGGCGCGCCTGCCTCTGTACCGCAGCGCCCGGGACGGCGACGCGGATTGGATCGCGCTCATCGGGAAGGTGCGGGAGCAGATGGAAGCAGGCGTCGCGCCCGAAGCGGCGCGGCCGCGGGAGCTGGCCTTGCGCTGGATGACGCTGCTGGTGCGGGACACCAACGGCGATCCGCGCCTGCTGGTGAAGCTGAACCTGATGCATGAGCGAGAGTCCGCCATGCAGGAGCACATCGGCATTTCCCCCGCGATGCGCGACTACGTGCTGCGCGCGTTCTCGGAAAGCAAGTTGCGGCTCTACGAGAAATACCTGGCGCCGGATGAAGCCCGGTACCTGCGGGAACACTACGGCGATCGCATGGGCGAATGGCCGCAACTGATGGCCGACGTGCGCGACGCGATCGACGCCGGCGCGGCGCCTGACTCGCCCGAAGCGCAGGCGCTTGCCCGGCGCTGGCTGGATCTGTTCCGCAGCTACGCCGGCGACAACCCGGTCACGCAGGCGAAATTCCGCCAGGCGCTGATGACCGAGCCCGAGCTTGCCGCCGGTTCATGGGCTGACGAGGCGACGCTGGGATTCATGCGGCAGGCAATGGGAATCCTGGCTGCGCGCTGAGTGGCGCAGCGGACGCTACTGGCTTCCCAACCGCGCCTGCTCCGCCGCCAGATACGCATCCCGCGACGGCAGCAGGTGCTCCCGGCATACGGTCATCAGGGCCTCGCGGTTGCCGTCGCGCAGGGCGTGGATCATGGCCCAGTGTTCCTGGCGGGCGCGCTCGCGGTAGCCGGCGGCCGCCAGCGAGCCGAAGCGGATGGGGTGGGTGCGGCGGGCGTATTCCTCGATGGCCTGGCCCAGCACCGCGTTGTCCAGCAGGCTGAAGAATTCGCGGTGGAAGCGCTGGTTGCTGCGGAATACGCGGCGCGCGTCGCCGTCGGCCACCGCTGCGTCGTGTTCGCGCTGCACGGCCACCAGCGCCGCCAGCCGCGCCTGCGGCACGGGCAAGGGCATCTGGCTGGCGGCATGCACTTCCAGCACCTGGCGCAGCGCATACAGCTCCATGACCTCGCGCGCGGAGTAGGCGCGCACCACCGCGCCGATGTTGCGCTTTTTCTCCACCACGCCCAGCAGTTCCAGCTCGGCCAGCACCTGCCGCACCACGTGGCGCTTGAGCGCGAAGCGCGCCATCAGCTCGTCTTCGGTCAGGCGCTGGCGCGGGTGCAGCCGGCCGAAGACGATGTCTTCCTCCAGGGTGGCGACCGCGGCTTGCGCGGCGTCCGGGGCTGGCGTTTGCAGGGCTGCGGTCGTGTCGGCGTTCATGGCGGGGCGCTTACTTCTTCGGCACGGTGTCGCGGGTGACGCCGGCGCGCAGGAAGTCGAAGTCCACGCCCTGGTCGGCCTGGGTCACGGTCTGCAGGAACAGTTTGCGGTAGCCGCGGTCGGCGGCGGGCCGGGTGATGGGCTGGGCCGCGGCGCGGCGCGCCAGTTCGGCGTCGTCCACCAGCAGCGCGATTTCGCGGTTGGCCACGGACAGGCGGATGCGGTCGCCGTTCTGGACGTAGGCCAGCGGGCCGCCGATGGCGGCTTCGGGCGTGACGTGCAGCACGATGGTGCCGGCGGCGGTGCCGCTCATGCGGCCGTCGGAGATGCGCACCATGTCCTTCACGCCGGCGCGCGCCAGCTTCTTGGGGATGGGCATGTAGCCGGCTTCGGGCATGCCGGGCGCGCCGGTCGGGCCGATGCGCTTGAGCACCAGGATATCGTCGGCGGTGACGTCGAGCGCGTCGTCATCGATGCGCCTGGCCATGTCCTCGGCATCCTCGAACACTACCGCGCGGCCTTCGTGTTCCATCAGCTTGGGGTTGGCGGCGGACTGCTTGATGATGGCGCCGCCGGGCGCCAGGTTGCCGCGCAGCACGGCCAGGCCGCCCACCGGATAGATGGGCGAGGCCGCCGTGCGGATCACGTCCTGGGCGAAGGCGGGGGGCGCATCGTCCAGTTCCTCGCCCAGCGTGCGGCCGGACACGGTCAGCGCGTCCAGGTGCAGGTAGGGGCGCAGCTCGCGCAGCAGCGCCGGCATGCCGCCGGCGTGGTGGAAGTCTTCCATGTAGTGCTGGCCGGAAGGCTTCAGGTCCACCAGCACGGGCGTCTCGCGGCTGATGCGGTCCAGGCCGGCCAGGTCGATGTCTATGCCCAGGCGGCCGGCGATGGCCGTCAGGTGCACGATGCCGTTGGTGGACCCGCCGATCGCCAGCAGCACGCGCAGGGCGTTCTCGATGGACTTGCCGGTCAGGATGCGGTCCGGCGTCAGGCGCGAGGCGGCCATGGCCACCGCCGTGGCGCCGGTCTGTTCGGCGACGCGCACACGGTCGGCGGTGACGGCAGGGGCCGATGCGCCGCCGGCCACCATCATGCCCAGCGCCTCCGTGATGCAGGCCATGGTGCTGGCCGTGCCCATCACGGAACAGGTGCCCACGCTGGCGACCAGCTGGTTGTTCACGTCGGCGATCTCGACCGCGTCGATTTCCTCGGCGCGGTAGCGGCCCCAGTAGCGGCGGCAATCGGTGCAGGCGCCGACGCGCTCGCCGCGGTGCGAGCCGGTCAGCATCGACCCCGTGACCAGCTGGATGGCGGGCACGCCGGCGGACGCCGCGCCCATCAGTTGGGCGGGCACGGTCTTGTCGCAGCCGCCGATCAGCACAACGGCATCCATGGGCTGGGCGCGGATCATTTCCTCGGTGTCCATGGACATGAGGTTGCGCAGGTACATGCTGGTGGGCTGCGAGAAGCTCTCATGCACCGAAATGGTGGGGAAGTCCATGGGCAGGCCGCCCGCCAGCATCACGCCGCGCTTGACTGCCTCGATCAGCTGCGGCGCGTTGCCGTGGCAGGGGTTGTAGCTGCTGCCGGTGTTGACGATGCCGATGATGGGGCGGGACAGGGCGTCGTCGGTGTAGCCCGCGCCCTTGATGAAGGCCTTGCGCAGGAACAGCGAAAAGCCCGTGTCGCCGTAATTGGTGAGGCCGCGGGCCACGCCGCGCGCGGCGCTGCCCGCGCTCTCGAATGGGCCCGGGGCGGGCTTGCCGTTCTTGGTCTCGTCCTTCATCTGTATCTCGATAATATTATTGATAATCTGACGGCAGCATCATAGCCAGCCCTTGACGGCGGCGGCAGGCGGTTTATCCGAGGCTGCTAATTGATCTTCTTTATAGATCAGTCGATAGAAAAATTCTGATTCTTCAATCAAGTTGAGGGTCCTACACTGGCGCGGTTGACGAACCGGGCGTCCCTTTTATTCCTATACCCATCCCGGCAGGAGACCTACATGTCAGATCTGCGTCTGCGGCCGCGCCGCGCCGTGTTGCTTTCCCTGCTGGCCCTGTGCGCTGGCGTTTCCGCTCCGGCCCTGGCCGCCGATGCCTATCCCGACAAGCCCATCCGCATGATCGTGCCGTATCCGCCCGGAGGCGCGACCGACGTGATCGGCCGCGTGCTGGCGCAGGAACTGACCGGCGCGCTCGGCCAGTCGGTGATCGTGGAGAACCGCGCGGGCGCCGCCGGCAACATCGGCGCGGACCAGGTCGCCAAGGCCCAGCCCGACGGCTACACGCTGCTGATGGGCGCGCTGACCAGCCATTCCATCAACGCCGCCCTGTACCGAGGCCGCGTCACGTATGACGTGGAGAAGAGCTTCGCGCCGGTGTCCATCGTGGGCACGGTGCCGTTGGTGTTCGTGGTGAATCCTTCGGTGCAGGCGAAAACGCTGGCCGAGTTCATCGCGCTGGCCAAGTCCAAGCCTGGCTACATCACCATGGGTTCGGCGGGCAACGGTTCGCCCCAGCATCTGGCCGCCGAAATGTTCAAGCGCACCGCGGGCGTGGACGTGCTGCACGTGCCCTACAAGGGCAGCGGCCCAGCCATGACCGACCTGATGGGCGGCCAGGTGCTGAGCATGATCGAAACCGTGCCCGCGGCCCAGGGCAGCATCAAGGCCGGCAAGCTGCGCGCCTTGGCGGTCACTTCCGCGCAGCGCGTGGAGGCGTTGCCGGACGTGCCGACCGCGGCGGAAGCCGGCCTGAAGGACTTCGAGGTGAGCTCGATGTTCGGCATCGTGGCCCCCGCCAATACCCCGGCGCCGGTGATCGAGCGCCTGAACGGTGAGCTGAAGAAAATCATGGCCAAGCCCGAGGTCAAGGCTTCGCTGCTGAACCAGGGCGCGATTGCCACTTGGACCACGCCGGCCGACGCCGGCGCGCGCGTGTCGGCCGAGCTGGCCCGCTGGACCAAAGTCATCGACGAGGCCGGCGTGAAAGGGGATTAATACTCCCAAGGTTGCGGCTTTACGTCACACGCCGGAAGTTCCGTCAGGAACTCCCGGCGATTTTCTTTGCGCGCGGCGGCGTAAAAGACGCAACAAGGCTTGCGCATAAACTGGGGAAGACGCATTAAAAAAATGGCGTATGCAAAGATTTGCGCTATGAAACGCCAATGGGGACGCAATAAACCGCAATAAAACCTTCGCGAGATTGTATACAGTGGTTGACCCCGAATAGACTAGGCCGTAATGTAGTTTGCGGGCCTTCCCAGGACGGCAGAAGGGGGATAACAATGACAGACGACCAGGACGAAAAGTCGATTCTGTACACGCATTTCGGTACGCACAGTCCATATTGGCGGCTGGCCGCCGATAGCGATGCGTTCGAACTCGCAGCAGTCAAGGGCGCCGCCAATATCGCGATGGCGTTGCGCCCGGATCAGGCCGAGACGATACGCAGCCTGACGGGCATCACGTCCAGTGTGCGCATAGACATCTCGCTGTACGGCGACGTGCTCCGGCTCCATCTGGTGGGCCGCAAGATCAATCCCAACGAATGGGCCGGCACCGCGTCCGCCCATTCGGATACCGAATCCGTGGCCAAGGACCTGGTCGAAGGGCTGTCCTTCGCCGAGACCGTGGTGTCCGAGGCCAATTCCGTCATTGTCATCGTCGACCAGAACGGCCGCGTGCAGCGTTTCAACAAGCTGAGCGAGGAATACACCGGCAAGCGCGAGCAGGACATCATCGGGCGCAGCGTCTTCGACATGTTCATGACGCGTGAAGAGGCCGTGGCCTCGCGCCGCAACATCGCCGAGTTCTACAAGCGCGGCCAGTCCTATGAGGCCGAGCGCCTGATCAATACGGTCAAGGGCCCGCGGCTGTTCTTGTTCCGCAACAAGTTCGTCACCAGCGGCAGCGGCGAGAAGCGCGTCTACCTGATCTGTTCGGGCACCGACATCACCGAGGAACGCCAGGCGCAGGAGCGCCTGCGGGTGCTGGCCAATACCGACATGCTCACCAACCTGCCCAACCGCCACGCGATCACGACGCGGCTGAAGGCGGCGCTGGCGGCGGGCCAAGACGGACGTGGCGGCGTGCTGTTTCTGGACCTGGATAATTTCAAGCGCATCAACGACCACTACGGCCACGGCTTCGGCGACCGCCTGCTCAAGTCGGTGGCGGTGGCGATTTCCTCCTGCCTGGCCGAAGGCCAGACGTTGGCGCGGCTGGGCGGCGACGAGTTCATCGTGCTGCACGAATCCGCCCAGGCCTGGGAGTTGGAGGCCACCGCGCAGCGCATCATCGAGCGCCTGCGCGAGCCGTTCCGCCAGGAACTGATCGAGGTCTACACCAGCTGCTCCATCGGCATCGCCATGTATCCCGAGCACGGCGCGGACCTGGACAGCGTGGTGCGCAGCGCCGACATCGCCATGTACGTGGCCAAGGAAGCGGGGCGCCACACCTATCGCGTGTTCCAGCCCGAGATGGACCGCCGCAACGCGGACTACGTCTGGCTGGACACCAATCTGCGCAAGGCGCTGGCCGAAGACCACCTGATGCTGTACTACCAGCCCAAGCTGGCCGGACGCAACGGCGAGGTCGACGGGGTGGAAGCCCTGGTGCGTTGGCGCTCGCCGGAGCGCGGCATGGTCGGCCCCAGCGTCTTCATTCCCTACGCCGAGGAATCGGGCCTGATCTCGCCGCTGGGCGTGTGGGTCATGCGCGAGGCGGCCCGGCAGGCCGCGGCCTGGAAGCGCGACGGCCTGAACATCCGCGTCGCCATCAACATGTCGGCGCGGCAGCTGAACGACAAGGGCGTGGTCAGCGAGTTCATGCGCGCCATCAGCGATGCCAGCCTGGATCCCTGCATGCTGGATATCGAACTCACCGAGAGCTGCCTGATCGAGGACGAAGGCGCCGCCATCGAATTGATCAAGCAGTTCCGGCAGCTGGGCGCGCGTGTCCACCTGGACGACTTCGGCACCGGCTATTCCTCGCTGTCGCAGCTGGCCCGCATTCCGCTGGACGCCATCAAGCTGGACGCCAGCTTCGTGCGCGGGGTGAACGAGAACCCGGTGTCGCAGGCGTTGGCGCGCGCCATCGTCGCTGTGGCGCGCACGCTGGAATTGAAGGTGATCGCCGAAGGCGTGGAGACGACCGAAGAGGCCGTTTTCGTGGACACCCTGGGCGTGGACGCCAAACAGGGCTACCTGTACGCCAAGCCCATGCCGGCGGCGGAGTTCACCGCCTGGCTGGCCCAGCGCCGCCGGCTGCATCTCATCGCCTGAGGCAGCCGGCTTCACGTCAAAAGCTCAATGCATGGTGGCTTCCAGCGCGGACTCCGCGCTGGAAGAACTGCGGCGGTTCTGCGCCATCACCAGGCGCTCCATGTAGGCGCGGTCCTTCGGGTCGATCGAGAACGCGGCTTCGACCCAATCCTCGGTAATGTCCATCAGCTCCGAGCGCGACAGGCTCAGCACGCGCTGGCGCGCGCGCAGCATGGCGCGCATGCCGTTGAGCTTGGGCCGCATCACGTCGATGAAGGTGCGCGTGGCCTTGTAGGCATCGCCCGGCTCGAACAGCACGTCGACCAGGCCCTTGCCATGGAACCATTCGGCCGTGTGCGATTCGCCCGAACCTATCAGCTCCTCGGCCAGCCTCATGCCCGAGCGCCGCGCCACCAGCGAGTAGCCGCCCATGCCCGGGAAGAGGTTGAACGCCATTTCGGGGAAGCCCATGCGGGCGGTGTTCTGCGCCAGGACGAAGTGGTGCGCCAGCGCGGCCTCGAAGCCGCCGCCCAATGCCGTGCCTTCGATCATCGCCAGCGAGATCGCGCCGGTGTCGAAGCCGCGGGTGGCGGCATGCACGCAGTCCACGCAAGCCCGGGCGTACGCCCGCAGCGCCTCGCGCTTGCCGGTGCGTATGGCTTCCGCAAAGAAATTCAAATCGCCGCCCACGTTGTAGATCTGAGGGACGAGCGAGCCGGTGACCCAGAAATCGATGGGCAGGCCGGAGTCCTTGGCGGCGCGCGCCAGGGTCATGATCTCGTCGATCAGTTCATGGTTGAAGCACGGACGCGGTTGAGCGCGAAGCATCATCCACATGACCCGGCGTCCCTCCTCGTAGAACGCCGAGAGCTGCTTCAGGTTGCCTGCGGCGGTGAAGGGGTGGCAATCCGGATGAATGAGTTGATTCATTTACTTTCGTCCAATTGATCAAGGTGAGTCGGAGTACTACGGGATCAGCCTAATACAGACCTTCCGGCTCTCGTCTCATGCAAACCTCGTCCAGCTGGCCAGACTTGTCCGTAAGTCAAAGGCCCGAGTGATCAATGGAGAAAGGAGATGAATGCGCGCGCCCGCTCAACCCATCAGGCGAGGCGGGCATGGGTAATACGGATGAGGACACACGCAAATTCGCGGCGATCCGGGCGATGCGCGGCGAGCGCGCCGAAGCCGGCGCGCTCATGCGTAGGGATGAGGAAGGCGCCGCGCGCGGAGATGAGTCTTGCGGCGGCGGATTGCGTAGCTTCAGGCCACGCCGCCGTTGGCGCGCAGGATCTGGCCGTTGACCCAGCCCGCGTCGGGGCTGACCAGGAACGACACCACGCCCGAGATGTCCTCGGGCTGACCCAGTCGTTCCAGCGGCGGCATCTTGGCGTAGTGCTCGATCAGCTCGGGGCTCTTGCCGGTCAGGAACAGTTCGGTGGCGACAGGGCCGGGCGCCACGGCATTGACGGTGATGCGGCGTCCGCGCAATTCCTTGGCGAAGACCTGCGTCAGGCTTTCCACCGCCGCCTTGCTCGCGATGTAGACGGAATAGTTGGGCAGGTTGAGCGCGATGGTGGTGCTGGACACGTTGACGATGCCGCCGCCATCGGCCAGCCGCGTGGCGGCTTCGCGCAAGGTGTTGAAGGTGCCGCGGGTGTTGATGCCGAAGGTCTGTTCGTAGAGCTCGTCGCTGGTCTCGGCCAGCGGCACCATCTTCAGGATGCCGGCGCTGTTGACCAGCACGTCGATGCGGCCCAGCCCGGCCTCGACCTGGTCGAACATGGCGCGCACCTCGGCGGCCTTGGACACGTCGGCGCGCACGGCCATGGCGCGGCCGCCGGCGGCGCCGATCTCGCCGGCCAGGGCCTCGGCCTCGGCGGCGCTGGAGGCGTAGTTGATGGCGACGGCATAGCCGTCTCGCGCCAGGCGGCGGACGATGGCGGCGCCTATGCCGCGCGATCCGCCAGTGACGAGCGCGATGCGTTGCGGGGCCTGGGTGTTCATGTCGTATCTCCGGTCGGGTTTGGGATGAGACGTATCATGGACTATTCCAGACGGAAGATAATTACTCTATATTCGCTAACATAATTTCATTCACATTAATAATGGACGCACGGCGATGGACCGCTTCCAGGAAATGCAGGTGTTCGTGCGGATCGCCGAGAGACGCAGCTTTTCCAAGGCGGCCGAGGACCTGCAGATTCCGCGGCCCACGGTCACCAACCTGGTCAAGCGCATGGAGACGCGCCTGGGCGCGCGGCTGCTGGAACGCACCACGCGCCAGGTGCGGTTGACGCACGACGGCGAGGCCCACTACCAGCGCTGCGTGCGGCTGCTGGCGGATCTGGAAGAGGCCGACGGCGCCTTCCTCAACACGGCGCCCAAGGGCCTGCTGCGGGTCAACGCGCAGGGCACGCTGGCCAGGTTCTTCGTCATGCCGGGCCTGCCCGCCTTCCTGGAGCGCTACCCGGACATCGTGCTGCAGCTGGGCGAGGACGACCGCCTGGTGGACCTGGTGCGCGAAGGCGTGGATTGCGTGCTGCGCACGGGGGCGCTGCAGGACTCGTCGCTGGCCGGGCGCCAGATCGCGCTGATGCCGCAGGTGACGGTGGCCAGCCCGGCCTATCTGGAGCGCTATGGCGAACCCCGCCGCCTGGAGGATCTGGAAGGCCATCGCGCGGTGGACTATCTGTCCAGTGCGACCGGCCGCAGCCTGCCGCTGGATTTCACGGTCGACGGCAAGAACGTGCAGGTGCGGCCCAGGGCCGTGGTCAGCGTCACGGGCGCTGAACTCTACACGGGCGCGGCGCTGGCGGGGCTGGGTCTGGTTCAGGTGCCGCGCTACCGTGTCGAACGCGAATTGGCGGCGGGCCAGTTGAAGATCGTGCTGCCCGACGCACCGCCCGCGCCTATGCCCGTGTCGGTGCTGTACCCGCAGAACCGCCAGGTATCGGCGCGGGTGCGCGTCTTTACGCAATGGCTGGCGGAGGTCATCGCCGCCGGCCTGGCTCAGACGATGCCAGTCAGGTAATACACCGCGATCGCCAGGAACACCGACGTGGTCGATATCAGGGTGATGGCGAAGATGTCGCCATAGGACTGGCGGTGCGTCAGGCCCGTCACCGCCAGCAGCGTGATGACCGCGCCGTTGTGCGGCAGCGTGTCCATGCCGCCGCTGGCCATGGCGGCAATCCGGTGCAGCACCTCCATGGGGATGCCGGCCGCATGGGCGCTGTCGATGAAGGTCTGGGCCATGGCTGCCAGCGCGATGCTCATGCCGCCCGAGGCCGAACCGGTGATGCCGGCCAGCGAGGTCACCGCCACCGCTTCGCCCACCAGCGGATCGGGAATGGCCTTGAGCGCTTCGGCAACCAGCAGGAAGCCGGGCAAGGCGGCGATGACGCCGCCAAAGCCATATTCGGCCGCCGTGTTCATCGAGGCCAGCAGCGCGCCCGACACCGCGCTTTTGCTGCCTTCGGCGAAGTGCGCCTTGATGGAACGAAACGAGAACAGCAGGATGGTGACGATGCCCGCGATCAGCGCGCCCATCACCGCCCACAGCGCCACCTGGTCCTCGGCATTGACGGGCATGGGCTGGGGCAGGCCCGGCAGCGCGACTTCGGAGCCCGCCGGATACCAGCCGGGAATCCAGCGCGTCAGCAGGTAGTTGGCCACGCCCACCACCACCAGCGGCAGCAGCGCGATCAGCGGATGGTGCTCGCGTTCGCTGGGCGGCGTGACCGGCTCGTTGCGCAGGTCGGTGCCGTAGGTCTCGCCGGCGGCGGCCGCGCGCTTGCGCCGCCATTCCAGGTAGGCGATGCCGGCGGTCAGGGTGAAGCAGGCGCCGATCAGGCCCAGCCAGGGCGCGGCCCAGGTGGTGGTTTCGAAGAAGGTGGTGGGAATGATGTTCTGGATCTGCGGCGTGCCGGGCAGGGCGGTCATGGTGAAGGTGAACGCGCCCAGCGCGATCGCGCCCGGCATGAGCCGCTTCGGAATGCCGCCCTGGCGGAACATCTCGGCCGCGAACGGATACACCGCGAACACCACCACGAACAGCGACACGCCGCCGTAGGTCAGCACCGCGCAGACCAGCACGATGGCCAGGATGGCGCGTTCGGCGCCGATCAGCCGCAGCACCGCCTGCACGATGGCGCGCGAGAAGCCCGAGAGCTCGATCAGCTTGCCGAACACGGCGCCCAGCAGGAACACGGGGAAATAGAGCTTGGCGAAGCCCGCCATGCGCTCCATGAAAATGCCCGAGAACACGGGCGCCAGCGCCGACGGGTCCGTCAGCAGCACCGCGCCCATGGCCGCAATGGGCGCGCACAGGATCACGCTATAGCCTCGATACGCCGCCAGCATCAGGAACGCCAGCGCCGCCACCACGATGAACAATCCGGTCATTCGGTACTCCAGGAATGAAGAGATAAGGGGTGTGGGGCTACACCTTACCGCATCGGACTGTCATGCTTGCGCGCGTGCGCCGGACTTCAGGGCTCCAGCAGCGCCTGCGCCTGGCGGGCGATGTCCAGGTCGATCGCGGCGTCCTCGCCGCCGCCCATGAACCAGGCGGCCGACAGCCCGCACCAGGCCAGGATCCATTGCAGCAGGCGGCGGCGCTCCAGTCCGGACTGCGCGGCGATGAGGTCCAGCCGCCGCTCGAAGCGTCCGGGCGTGATGGCCACGGGCGGCACCGGATCCGCCAGGTCGGGGTTGCAGAAGATGTTGGCGTAGTCGAAGGCGCGCTCGCCATGCAGGCGCTTGGGGTCGATGACCAGCCAGCCGCGCTCGCCGAAGTCCAGGATATTGTCGTGGTGCACGTCGCCGTGCAGCACCGTCAGGTCGCGCGGACTGTCCAGCAACGCGCGGGCGTGGCGGGCGCTGTGCGCCAGCAGTCCGCCTTGTGCCCGCGCCATGGGCCACAGTTCCTGGAACCATTCCTCCAGCGGACGCAGCGCGGGCAGGGGCCGGGCGCGCGGCGCGTGCAGGTCCTTCAGCACGCCGCAGATAATGAGGGTGGCCTCGTCGTCGCGGCCGTTGCGGGCGTACTCGGCCAGCGAACGCGCGCCGGTGGCCCGTTCCAGCAGAATGGCGTCATCCGCATGCGCCAGCACGCGCGCGGCGCCCTGGCCGTCCCACCAGCGCATCAGCACGCCGCCCTGTTTCTCGTCTTCTTCATGCGAGACCTTGAGCATGGCGGGCAGGCCGCGATGCCGCACCGGCAGCAGCTGCGCCGCGCGGGTGACGATGGGGGCGCCGTCGGGCGTCAGTTGCCAGCGGGAGAGGTAGGGGTCGAACATGCCCGGCCAGGAAAAGGATTGCGGACGCCTATGGTAGAGCCTGTGGCGCGCCGGATGCCGTGCCCTGCAAATCCGGCCTGCGCGGCAACAGGACCGTGACCGCGGCCGCCACCGCATTGCCCGCCGCGCTGGCGATGATGGGCAGCAGGTGAGAGCCGCTCAGATCATAGGCATGGCCCGCGGCCACCGGGCCGATCAGGGTGCCGAACGCGACGCTGGTGTACAGCGCGCCGATGATGCCGCTGACATGGCGGCCGCCGAAGTAGTCCATGACCACCGCGCGACGACGCCATGCTGGAGGACTTCGGCTATTACCTGGTGTGGCCAGGCAGGGGCGCCATGCCGGACAAGGCGCGGGCGTTCCGGGATTGGCTGCTGGAAAGCGGGGCGGACTGAGCGGGGCGGGGTGCGGATCGCGGCGGGTCTGCCGCGGACGAGATGCGTCGGACGAGATGCGGCGGATCTACAGCGCAGCCGACAGGGTCGCCGCCTTGCGCGCCAGTTCGGCCACGCCGAAGCTGGTGGCAAGCGAATGATCGTCCAATTCTTCCAGCGGCACCCAGCGGGCGTCGGCAGCATCGTCGCCCGCCACCGGCTCGCCGGACTGCCAGCGGCACAGTACGGCGATCAGGATGAAGTGGCGGCGCAGCGCGCCCGCGTCGTCGCGGTCGTAGACGTCCACCGCATCGAACACGTGCAGCGGTTCCGCGCGCACGCCGGTCTCTTCCTGCAATTCGCGCGCCGCGGCGGCATGGACGCTTTCGCCAGCGTCGATCTTGCCGCCGGGGAAGGCCCAGCGGCCCTGATCGGGCGGATTGGCGCGGCGCACCAGCAGCACGCGGCCGTCCCGGACGACGGCGGCTATGGTGGCGGCGATGGGGCGCTGGGGCAGGGGCGCGGTCATTCAGGTTTCCTTTCATGTGGCGGCGGCCAGGCCATCCAGGGTACGCCAACCCGGTCCTAGCGCAAATCCCCGTAGTGTCCGGCCGGCCGCTGGTGCACACTGTCAGCCGCGCCGGCATGGGCGCATCGCATAGGGGGCGGGAGGGCAGCATGGACACACCGGACCGGCAGTTGCGCTATTTCTTGCGCATCGCGGAACTCAAATCGCTATCGCGGGCGGCAGAGGACCTGGACCAGACGCAGTCCGGGCTGAGCCGCCAGCTGGCGGCGCTGGAAGCCCACGTCGGCAAGCCGCTGTTCATCCGCACCGGCCGCGGCGTGGAGCTGACCGAGGCGGGCGCCCGCCTGCTCGATGGCATCCAGCCCGCCTACCGCAACATCGACCAGGTACTGGAAGCGGTGCGCCAGCGCGAGGGCGTGACGCAGGGCACCGTCAGGCTCGCCACCGTGCATACGCTCAGCTACTACTTCATGGCCGAGGTGGTGGCCAGTTTCGTCAGCAGCCATGAACACGTCAACCTGTCCGTGATGGGCCGCAGTTCGCCCGAGGTGGTGGCGCTGGTGGAAAGCGGCAAGGCCGACGTGGGCTTCGTCTACGACGCGGCGGTGGCGTCGGACAACCTGGCCTCGGCCACGCTGTTCGACGACGACATGTGCCTGATCGTGCGCGGCGACGTGCCGCTGCGGGACGACGTGGACCTGGCCGGCATGGCGCTGCGGCTGGTGGGCTTTCCGCCGCATTACGCGTTGCGCAAGATGATCCACAGCGCCGGGCTGGAGCCCGAGTTCGTGGCCGAGGCCGAAACCATAGACGCCATGCTCAAGCTGGTGTCCTCGGGCGTGGGCGCCTGCATCCTGCCGTCCCGCATTCCCGACAAGTTGCTGACCGAGTACGGGCTGCGCAAGGTCCGGGTCCGCAGCCCGATCCTGCGACGCCGGGTGGTCGCCATCACCCTGGCCAACCGCCAGCCGCTGCCGCTGGTGGGCGAGCTTCTGGCCGTCGCGCATCGCATCGCCTTGCAGTAGCGCCGCGCCCGGGTGCGCCTGAATAGCTGCTATGACCCTGGCTGCATGGCTGTATCGCGGCTGGCTTTCCATACTGTGCATACCTCGCATGGCGTCCGGTGGCGCCGATGGCGCGGGCATTACACAGGGGAAGACATGAGCACCGCATTACGAGAGAAATCCTATTTCGATACCCGCGCCACGCAGGAAATGGCGCGCCATCTGCGCCCCGTGTCGCGCAGCATCCAGGACACCATGGCCTATGCCTGTCGCATCCTGGCCATGACCGGGCAGGAGGCCGGACTGGCCGGGCAGATCAGCGTGCGCTCGCAGCGGCCGGGCGCCTACTGGACCTTGCGCTTCGGCCTGGGTTTCGACGAGGCCACGCCGGCCGACTTCATCGAAGTGGACCGCGACCTGCACACGCTGACGGGCGAGGGCATGGCCAACCCGGCCACGCGCTTCCACCTGTGGGTGTACGAGGCGCGGCCCGACGTGCAGTCCATCATCCACACGCATTCGCCCTGGGCCTCGGCGCTGGCCGCGGCGCGCCAGCCGCTGGTGATCTCGCAGATGGACATGACGCCGCTGCATGACGACTGCGCATTCCTGGGCGAGTGGCCCGGCGTGCCGATCGCCGACCAGGAAGGGGTGATTATCTCCGGCGCGCTGGGCAACAAGCGTGCCATCATCCTGGCGCATCACGGCTACCTGACGGCCGGCGTCAACTGCGAAGAGGCGACCTATCTGTCGGTGTACCTGGAGCGCGCGGCGCGCATGCAGATCCGCGCCCAGGCCTTCGGCCCGCTGACGCCGGTGGACGACGCGCTGGCGCGCGAGGCGCACGACTACCTGCTCAAGCCCTCGATCGTCAACGCGACGTTCAACTACTGGGCGCGGCAGACGCATGGCATTGCGCCCTTGCCGTTGCCCGCCGCCTGATACCGCGCAGCCTCTTCCTTCCAGACCTTTTTCGGGGAGTCATGATGATGACGACCAAGCCTGCGGCTGCGCGCTCGCGCCGCGATTACGTGACGGCCGGACTGGCCAGCATGATGGGCACCACCATCGAGTGGTACGACTTTTTCCTGTACGGCACCGCTGCCGCGCTGATCTTCAACAAGATCTTCTTTCCGTCCTTCGACCCGTTGACGGGCACGCTGGCGGCCTTCGCCACCTACTCGGTGGGCTTTTTCGCGCGGCCGCTGGGCGGCGTGATCTTCGGCCACTACGGCGACAAGATCGGCCGCAAGTCCATGCTGCTGATCACCTTGCTGCTGATGGGCGTGCCGACCATCCTGATCGGCTTGATTCCTTCCTATGAACAGATCGGCTACTGGGCCGCGGTGTTGCTGGTGCTGATGCGCTTCCTGCAAGGGATCGCGGTGGGCGGCGAATGGGGCGGGGCGGTGCTGATGGCGGTGGAGCATGCGCCGGAAGGCAAGAAGGGCTTCTTCGGCAGCCTGCCGCAGGCCGGCGTGGCGCCGGGCCTGATCCTGTCTTCGCTGGCGATGGGCGCGGTCGCGGCCTTGCCCGAAGCCGACATGCTGGCCTGGGGCTGGCGCCTGCCGTTCCTCGCCAGCGTGGTGCTGCTGCTGGTGGGCTGGTTCATCCGGGTCAAGGTGGCCGAGTCGCCCGACTTCGAGCAGATGAAGGAGAAGGGCGCCAAGGTCGAGGTGCCGGTGGCGGAGGTCCTCAAGCACCATCGCCGCGCGCTGCTGGTGGTGGTGGGCGCGAGGTTGGCGGAAGTGACCTGGTTCTACACCGTCGTGACCTTTTCGCTGGCCTACGCCACGGGCACGCTGGGCATCGCGCGCTCGGTGATGCTGGACGCCACCATCTGGGGCGCGGCCGTCGCGCTGTTCACCATGCCGCTGTTCGGCATGCTGGGCGACAAGATCGGCCACAAGTGGGTGTTCATGGCCGGCACCCTCGGCATCCTGGCCTGCGCGCCGGTGTTCTTCCACCTGCTGGGCACGCGCGACACCGGGTGGATCATTCTTGCGGTTTGCCTGGCAGTCGGCCTGGTCTACGCTTGCCTGTACGGGCCGGAAGGCACCTTGTTCTCCAGCCAGTTCCCGGCCGAAGTGCGCTACACGGGCATTTCGCTGGCGGTGCAGGTGTCCGGCGCCATTGGCGGCGGCCTGGCGCCCATCGTGGCGACCTGGCTGCTGGCCAAGGGCGGCGGCGATCCCAGGTATGTGGTGTGGTACTTGAGCATCCTGGGAGTGATCGCCTTGGTCAGCGCCTGGCTGATGCGCAGCGGGGCCGCCGCGCCTGCCGCCTTGCGAGTGCCTGCCCGCGCAAACCTGAGGACGCCATGATTGAAGACGCCATGAAGACCATCGACTATTACTTCTGGATGAACTCCGACTGGGCCTACCTGGGCGCCGACAGGCTGGAAGCGCTGGCCGCAAGACAGCAGGCGCGGATCCGCTACCTGCCGGTGGACCTGCCCGAGGTCTACGCCCGCACCGGCGGCATACTGCTGGGCCTGCGCTCGCCGGAACGCCAGGCCTACCGGGTAACGGAGCTGGCGCGCTGGTGCCGCAAGCTGGGCATCCACGTCAATCCGCAGCCGGCCCATATGTGCCCGGACGCGGGACTGGCTTCGCGCATCGTCATCGCCGCGGATCGCGCCGGCCTGCCGGTGGCGGCGCTGTACAAGGCCATCCTGAAGGCGGAGTGGTGCGATGAGCAGGACATCTCCGATGAAGCCACCTTGCGCGGCATCGTGGACCGGCAGGGGTTGGATGCCGCGGCGCTGCTGGCCGCGGCGGCCGAGCCCGGCATCGAGGCCGTCTACCGCCGCAACACCAATGACGCCGTTGCCGCCGGAGTGTTCGGATCGCCCGCTTATGTGTACCGGGGCGAGGTGTTCTGGGGGCAGGACCGGCTGGAGATGCTGGAGGAGGCCGTGGCGGCCTGAATGAAGCAGAGGGGCTGACGGCCGCCGCGCAGCGTTGCGCGGCGGCCGTCAATGCAGGCTCAGATGTGCTTGCCCTGCGGCAGCACGGTCAGGGCCAGCAGCGCAACGACACTGGCGGCCATGACATACAGGGCCGGGGCGAAGGACACGCCCGTGGAGTAAGTGATCCAGGTCAGGATGGCCGGGGCGAAGCCGCCCAGCAGGGTGACGGCGGTGTTGTACGTCAGGGACATGCCCGAGGAGCGCACAGCGGTCGGGAATACCTCGGACAGCGCGGCGGGCGCTACGCCCACGTACATCGCCACCATCAGGCAGAACAGCGACTGCACCACGATCAGCGTCATTTGCGTGTGCGATGCCTGCAGCCACATCATCAGCGGGTAGACGGCGACCAGCAGTACCGCGGCGGCTGCGCGCAGCATGTTGCGGCGTCCGTAGCGGTCCGACAGGGTGCCGGAGAACACACAGCCGCCGGTCAGGAACAGATTGCCCACCAGCGCGGCAATGAAGGCTTGCGAACTCGTGAAGCCCATCGATTTCTGCACGTAGATCGGCATGAAGATAATGAGCGCATAAGGTCCGACCGCCCAGAGCACCGACATGCAAAGGCCGGTCAGCAGTTCCTTGGGATAGTCGCGGATGACGGCCAGCAGCGGCGCCTTGATGCGGGCATTCTGGCGCGCCTGGCGTTCCTGTTCCTCGCGGAAGTGCGGCGTTTCGTCCAGCGCGGCGCGCATCCACAGGCCGACCGGCGCGATGGCCAGGCCCAGGATGAAGGGAATGCGCCAGCCCCATTCGCCCACTTGCGCTTCGGTAAGCAGGGTCGTGACAAGGGTCGCCACGAGTGCGCCCAGCAAGTTGGAGATCCCCATGCTTGCTTGCAGCCAGGAGGCATACTGGCCGCGCTTGCCTGCGGGCGCATGCTCCACCAGGAAGGCGGTGGCCCCGCCGACTTCGCCGCCGGCGGAAAATCCTTGCAGCACGCGGCCGCAGACGATCAGCAGCGGAGCGCCCACGCCGATGGCGGCATAGGGCGGGGCGGCGGCGATCAGCAGCGTGCCCAGCGCCATCAGCATGATGGTGAGCGTCAGGGTCGCCTTGCGGCCGGCCCGGTCGCCGTAGGAGCCCAGCACCAGCGCGCCCAGCGGGCGGACCACGAAGCCCAGGCCGAAAGCCAGGAACGACGTCATCAATTGCACGGTCGGGTTGGCGTTCTGAAAGAAGTTCTGCCCGATGTAGACCGCGAACAGGGCATAGACGGTGAAGTCATACCATTCGAGGGCATTGCCGGCCGAAGCGGCAATGACGGCCTTGCGTCCGCTGTGATCCCGCACGGGTTGGGTCGCCTTCCGGGCCGGCACGGCTTCGGCTCCCAGGTTCATCGAGATGTCCTTCATTGTTTCCCAGTTCTGATCGTGAGCGTCCGGGGGCGGGCGCGCTTGGCGCGGCGATTACGAGGTCCCCTGGACAGACGAGCGCATCATAGGAATCAATCCCGATAATGTCGTATTACCTTTTGTTCCTGGTCCATAACATCAAATTAATCACTCGCCCGCGCCATAGCGGGGTGTGGGGGACGGTTGAGGCCAGGCTAAGGGATAACCCCAGGAAGTTTACAGGGCGCGGCAGGACTTAATTGTGTCGCTCCAGGCCATGCAGCACATTGATGAACGCCAGCGCCGGGCGCGACAAGGGCTGCAGCTGCACGTGGAAGACGTTCACTGGCGCGTTGACCGTGCCGCGGATGGGCACCGCCACCACGTTCGACCAGGTGGGGCCCGCGACCGTGATTTCGTCCACCAGCGCCACGCCCGCGCCCGCCTGCACCAGGGCGCAGGCGACGTGGGCCTGCTGCACTTCGATGAGCGGCTCCGGACGCGAGTCCTCGTTGCCGAACAGGCGGTTGATCAGCATGCCGAAAGGGATGTCGGCGCTGTAGCCGATCAGGGGCTCCTTGACCAGATCGCGCACCTCCACCTGGCCCTGGCCGGCCAGCGGATGACCCTTGGGCAGGACCGCGACGATCTTGTTTTCGTAGAGCGGCTGCGAGGCCAGGCTGGGGTGTTCCACGGGCATGTAGGCCACGCCCAATTCGACCTGCTGCGTCAGCAGCGCCTGCTGCAGCGTTGCCGGGATCTGCGTCTGCAACACGATGCGCATCTGGGGATAGCGCTTGCGGAACTGCGCGATCGCCCGGGGCAGCAGCGACTGGCCCAGGCTGGGACTGCAGGACAGCCGCAATTGCCCCTCGCGGTTCTCGGCAAGGTTGTCGGCAACCTCGTTCACGCGTTGCACGTTCTGGTACAGCGCCGTGACCTCCACGAACAGGCGGTGGGCTTCAGGGGTGGGGTAGAGGCGGCCCTTGATGCGCTGGAACAGCATCAGGCCCAGGCGTTGCTCCGTATAGGCGATCAGCCGGCTGACCGCGGGCTGGGAGACGAACAGCAGCTTGGACGCGCCGCTGATGGAGCCGCTGAGCATGATCGCCCGGAAAACTTCGATCTGCCGCAGATTCAATTTCATATGATTAACCTGATGTTAATTCTTACGCACATATAAGCATAAGACGTTTTGGAATCGCGCTCCTACACTGCCTGCATTCAACACAGGATGGAATGCGGTCATGAGCGATTTCGAATTGGTGGTGCGCGGCAACATCGTCGACCCGGATGGCGTGGCGATGGACGGCTGGCTGGCGGTGCGGGACGGCAGGATCGCGGCGCGCGGCCTGGGCCAGCCTCCCGCGGCGCGCGGCAGCGTGGATGCGCGCGGCCAGTGGATCGTGCCCGGCGTGGTGGACGGCCAGGTGCATTCGGGCAGCCAGGCGAATCAGGAAGGACTGGGCTGGGCCTCGCGCGCCGCGGCCGCCGGCGGCGTCACGGTCATGGTGGACATGCCCTACGACGATCCGGAGCCCGTGGCTTCGCGTCCGCACCTGGACGCCAAGATCGCCGAGGTCGAGCGCGATTGCCATGTGGACGTGGCGTTGTTCGGCACCCTGAACAAGGAGCATGGACTGGCGGCCGCCGCCGGCCTGATCGAGGGCGGGGTCTGCGCGTTCAAGTTTTCCACCTTCGAAGCCACTCCGGGCCGCTTTCCCCGCATCGAGGAAGACGATCTGTACGAAGCCTTCCGCCTGATCGCGCCTTCGGGCCTGGCCTGCGGCGTGCACAACCAGATGCAGGAGCTGACCCGCAAGAACATCGCGCGCCTGATCGAGGCCGACGATACGGGCTGGGACGCCTTCATGCGGGCCCACACGCCGTTGATCGAGAACCTGGCGACCGCGCTGATCTATGAGATCGGCGCCGAAACCGGCGCCCGCGCCCATGCGGTGCACGTGTCGACCTCGCGCGGCTTCGAGATCTGCAACATGTACCGCCGCAGCGGCCATCGCGCCAGCATCGAAACCTGCGTGCAGTACTTGATGCTGAACCATGAAGAACATACCCGCCGCTTCGGCGCGAAGACCAAGCACTATCCGCCGATCCGGCCCAAGGCCGAGGTCGACCTGCTCTGGACCCACATCGCCAACGACGAATGCACCTTCGTGTCGTCGGATCACGTCAGCTGGGGCCTGGAGCGCAAGCAGAATCCCAACGTCTTCAAGAACTCGTCCGGCGGCCCCGGCCTGGAAACGCTGTTGCCTGCCTTCTGGACGGGCTGCGAAGAGCATGGCATTGCGCCATCCATGGTGGTGCGCCAGCTGAGCCGCAACCCCGCGCAGCACTTCCTGCTGGATGACCGCAAGGGCACGCTGGACGTGGGCAAGGACGCCGACATCGTCATCCTCACGCCGGAACGTTATGCCTTCAATCCATCGAACAGCCTGTCGGCGGTGCAGTGGAGTTCGTTCGAAGGCCGTGAATTCACCGTGCGCGTCGCGGCCACCTGGTGCCGCGGCCAGCAGGTCTATGACGGTCAGCGCATCGTCAACCAGAAGGGCGACGGCCGCTTCCTGCGTCTGCGCCAGGCTTGAGGGGAAGCGCCATGACCGTCCCGTTTCCGCCTCTGAACGCCGAACGCCTCTGGGCCCGCACCCAGACCCTGGCCGGCTTCACCTTGCCCGATGTGCCCTGGACCCGCCGCGCCTTTTCGCCGCTGTTTGCCGACGCGCGCGACTGGCTGCGTTCGGAGTTTGAAGCCGCCGGGCTCACCGTCCGGCTCGACGCGGGCGGCAACCTGATAGGCAGCCGCCCGGGCCGCGATCCGTCGCGCAAGCCGATCGCGACCGGCTCGCATTGCGACACCGTGATGAGCGGCGGCCGCTACGACGGCATCATCGGCGTGCTGGCCGGCATCGAGGTCGCGCACGCCATGCGCGAGCACGGCGTCGAACTGGAGCATCCCTTCGAGGTGATCGACTTCCTGTCGGAAGAGCCCAGCGACTACGGCCCGTCCTGCATAGGCAGCCGGGCGTTGAGCGGCAAGCTGGATGCAGCCATGCTGGCGGCGCGCAACCCCCAGGGCGAAACCCTGGCCGAAGGCCTGCGCCGCATAGGCGGGGATCCGGACGCGCTGGGCCAGCCGCTGCGCGGACCGGGCGGCACCGCCGCCTTCGTCGAGCTGCACATTGAACAGGGACCGGTGCTGGAAAGCCGCGGCCTGCCCATCGGCGTGGTCACCAACATCGTCGGCATCCGCCGCGTGCTGATCACGGTCGAAGGCCAGCCCGACCATGCCGGCACCACGCCCATGGACATCCGCCGCGACGCCCTGGTGGGCGCGGCCCGCATCATCGACGCGGCCAACCGCCAGGCCAGCGCGCTTAGCGGAAGGCCGCATTATGTGGTGGCGACTGTCGGCCGCCTGACGCTTACGCCCAACGCGGCCAATGCGGTGCCCGGGCGTGTGGAAATGATGCTGGAGGTGCGCAGCGACAGCGACGCCGTGCTGGAGGGTTTTCCGGAATCGCTGATGGCGGAGGTGGCGGAAGGCTTGAAGGCCCTGCGCCTGCAAGCCAGCGTGGCGCCGGTAAGCCGGGCGTTGCCCACCGATTGTTCGCCGCTGGTGATGGACGCGGTGGAGGCCGCCGCAAAGGACCTGGGGTATGCATCCATGCGCCTGCCCAGCGGTGCGGGCCATGACGCGGTCTACATGGCGCCCACCGGCCCCATCGGCATGATCTTCATTCCGTGCCTGAACGGCCGCAGCCATTGTCCGGAGGAGTCGATCGAGCCGGCGCAACTGCTGGACGGCACGCGCGTGCTGTACCAGACGGTGCTGGAGCTGGACCGGGCGCTGCGCGCCTAGCGGCGCGGGCGCCGTCGCGGCGCCCGCCTTGTCGCCATTTCTTTACCAGCTACTTCTTCACCAGCGGGCAGGACGAGCGCGACAACGGCATGAAGGCCTGGTCGCCGGGCAGGGTGGCCACGAGCTTGTAGTAGTCCCAGGGCCGCTTGGACTCGGACGGCTTCTTCACTTCGAACAGGTACATGTCGTGCACCATGCGCCCATCCTCGCGGATGCGGCCGTTGGTGGCGAAGAAGTCGTTGATGGGCATGGACTTCATCTGCTTCATGACCGCCGCGGGCTCGTCGGTGCCGGCGGCCTGCACCGCCTTCAGATAGTGCATCACGGACGAGTAGGTGCCGGCCTGGCTCATGTTCGGCATCTTCTTGAGCTTGTCGTAGTAGCGCTGGGACCAGGCCCGGGTCTGGTCGTTCATGTCCCAGTAGAAGGCTTCCGTCAGCGTCAGGCCGGCCGCGGCTTCCAGGCCGATGGCGTGGATGTCGTTGATGTACAGCAGCAGCCCGGCCATCTTCTGGCCGCCCTTGGTCAGGCCGAACTCGCTGGCGGCCTTGATGGCGTTGACCGTGTCGCCGCCCGCGTTGGCCAGGCCCACGATCTGCGCCCGGCTGGCCTGGGCTTGCAGCAGGTAGGACGCGAAGTCGCTGGAACCCAGGGGGTGGCGCGACGCGCCCAGCACGGTGCCGCCGTTGGCCTTGACGACTTCGGTGGCGGACGCCTGCAAGGTGTGGCCGAAGGCATAGTCGGCCGTCAGGAAGTACCAGCTCTTGCCGCCTTGCTCGACGGTGGCGCGCGCCGTGGTGTTGGCCAGCGACCAGGTGTCGTAGGTGTAGTGCACGGAATAGGGCGAGCACAGGTCGTTGGTGATGCGTTCGGTGCCGGGCCCGCTGAAGACCACGATCTTCTTTTTCTCGCGGGCCACTTCCAGCACGGCCAGCGCCGGGGCGGATCCGGCCACGTCCATGATGGCGTCGACCTTTTGCGTGTCGTACCACTCGCGCGCCTTGGCGGCGGCGATGTCGGCCTTGTTCTGGTGGTCCACCACCAGCAGGTCGATCTTCTTGCCCAGTACCGTGCCGCCGAAATCGGCAATGGCCATTTCGGCCGCGGTCGCGCTGCCTTTGCCGGTGACGTCGGCGTAGACGCCACTCATGTCCAGGATCAGGCCCAGGCGGACCACGTCGTCGGAGATGGCCTTTGCCATGGCGCAGGGCGCCGCGGCAAAGGCGGTAAACAGGGCTAGCGTGCTGCGCAACTTCAAGGAAATCCGGGGGGTTCTGCGGCATTTCATGGCTTGTCTCCTTTATGCCGGATCTGGTTCGGATACTGCTGGCGCTTGGTGATGTGCTGCGGCGCTCTGTCTTGTCGGATTGCGGGTCGGGGCTCCTGGCTTGTGGCGGGTCTAGCGGTTGGACAGCAGGTCGAACTCCATCCGTACCTTGCGGAACGGGAATTCCAGCCGCGCGAAATACACCACGCGGCCGTCGATGCAGGCGTAGCGGCGCAGTTCGGCCACGGGCGACGATACGGGGATCTGCAGGGATTCGGCGGACTCCTGGCCGGCCTCGATCACGTTCAGCACCTGGCGCGCCTCGCTGATGCGCGCGCCGTAGAACTGGTCCAGTACCGGCGCCACGGTGCTCTTGCGGATGCGGGCGCGGTGCTTGCGGAACAGAACGCTGTCCAGGAACACTTCGCTATAGCAGAAGGGGGCGCCATCCGTGGTGTGCACCCGCCGCAGGTACTGGAAGCTGCCGCTGCGATCGGCATTGCAAGGCATGCCCAGCGTGTCGGGCAGCGGCGAGTCGGCGCTGGATTCCACCAGGGACACCGTGCCCAGCTGGTTGGATAGTTCCACGGTTTCGGCCCAGGTCTTGGGGATCAGCAGGGTGGGCGTCTCGGGCAGTTCGGCGTTGACGAAGGTGCCCGAGCCGCGCGAGCGGCGGATCAGGCCGTCTTCTTCCAGCAAGCCGAACGCCTGCCGGATGGTGGCCCGCGAGATGCCGTAGGTTTCCATCAGCGCTTCCAGCGGCGGGATCTGCTGCCCCGGCCGCCAGGTGCGGTTCTGGATGTTGCTGCGGAACAGCGCGGCCGCCTGCAGATACAGCGGCTGGGGGCTGCGCGAAAAAAGCTTGGGATCGGGCATGTTCAGGCAGAGGGTGTCGTGGCCGGAGCGGCGAGCATGGCATCGGCCATTTCGCGCAGCCGGTGCTTCTGGATCTTGACCGAGTTGGCGCTTTCCACCGAGGGGAATGCATCCAGCACGGTAAAGCCCGCCGGCGTCTTGAAACCCGCCATCGCGGCCTTGCACGCGGCGGCCCAGCCTGCGGGGTCGGCCGCAGCGCCTGCTTGCAGCAGCACGAAGGCGTAGGGCACGGTCTTGCCCTTCTGGGTGGCGCCGACCACCTGGCAGGCGCGCACGCCGGGCAGGGTTTCGACCACCTGTTCGATTTCCACGGGATTCACCAGGAAGCCGGACAGGCGCAGCGAATCGCCCATGCGGGTCTGGAACACGAACTGGCGCGGGCCCAGCGTGTAGCCGAGATCGCCCGTCTTGAAGTAGCCGTCGTCGGTCAGCGCGCCGCGGGTGGCTTCGGGATTGTCCAGATAGCCTTGCATCAGGCTGGGCGAGAGGATTTCGAGTTCGCCCGACTGGCCCTGCGGCACGATCTCGCCGGTGGCCGGATCGCGCGCGCGCACCCGGGCGTCGGGATAGATGAGGGTGCCGCCGGGTTGGTAGCGGACCGATACGTCGCCGTCGGCCGGATCGCGCGGCTGGGCGGCGACCAGGGCCACCAGCTCGCTGGATCCGTACAGGCCGGTGAGCGGCACGCTGGCCTCGCGGGCCAGGTCCAGCATATTGTCCAGCGCCGGCGTGAAGCTGGCGAAGCCGAACAGCCGGGCCGAGGCGAAGTCGCCCGGGGCGCCGGCCTGCATCATGCCGACCAGCGCTTCGTTGTTGGCATAGGTATGCGTCACCGCGTGGCGGCGCACCGCCACGGCGGATTGGGCGGCGTCGAACACCGGCGCGCAGACCACGGGCACGCCTTGTGCCAGGCCGCCCGCCAGGGTCGCGAAGCCGAAGGCGCCGCAGAACGGAGCGCTGGCCAGCACGCAGGCGGTCGCGTCGTAGCCATAGGCTTGCGCCACGGTCGCGCCATGGTTGAGCAGGGTGCGCTGGTCGTGCAGCACGAACTTGGGCTTGGAGGTGGTGCCTGACGTGGTGAAGCACAGCACGCCCGCGTTGGGCTGCGCGGCAGGGGCGGGGTCCGGGCAGGACAGCAGGTCCTGGTAGCGGTGCGCGGGCTTGCCGTGGAGAGTGGCGGGCAGCGTTTCGTGCGCGCCCGCCAGCGCGATCACGCCTTGCAGGCGCGGCAGGTGCTCTGGCGCGACCTCGCCCAGGATGCCCTGGAAATCGATGCCCTTGAATCCCGGCCAGAACACCAGCCAGTCGGCCTTGCCGCGGCCGAGGATGTCCGCGAGTTCCAGCGCGCGAAAGCGCGTGTTGACGGCCAGCACCAGCGCGCCCAGGTGCGCGCAGGCCAGGAAGGATTCGACCCAGGCGGCGCAATTGGGCAGCCAGACCGCCACGCGCTGCCCCGGCTGCACGCCCAGGCGCGCCAGGCCGGCGGCCAGCTTGCGGCTGCGCGCGCGCAGCTGCGCCGCGCTGACGGGCCGGTCCTGGTCGATCAGGAGGGGCGCGTCGGGCCGGCCCGCGGCCAGCGCATCCAGGTGTTCGGAGAAAGTCGAGTACGGCATGTGCATGGTTCAGACGGTGGCGATGGGCGTCACGGGCGAACCCACGGCGCCGGGCATGCGCAAGGGCGGGGCGGTCAGCAGGAAGCGGTTGCGGCCCTGCGCGTGCAGCCAGTCGGCCAGGTCCTTCAGGTACCAGAGTTCGGCCAGCGGCACGCCCAGCTTGAACAGGCAGTGGTGGTGCAGCGGCAGGATGGAATGGCCGGGGCCGGACGTGCGCGCCGGATAGGCCTCGACCGCATAGTTGTCGGCGCAGATGGCGGCGATGCCCGACTGCGTGATCCAGTCCAGCAGCGCCGGGTCGGATCCGTCCAGCACGGCGCCCGTCTGTTCCAGCTTGTGCGGATCGGGCTGGCCGTCCATGGCCACGATGGCTTCCGCAAAGCCGGTGCGCAGCACCAGCATGTCGCCGGTCTCGACCGTGACGTTCTGCGCCTGCATGGCGGCTTGCAGGTCCGCCAGGCCGACGATCTTACGGCCGGGACCGAATGCGCGCGCCAGGTCCACCAGCACGCCGCGGCCCTGCATGCCTTTTTCGGCGTAGCGGCTGACGCTGAGCTTGCGCGCGTACGAACCGCCGGGCGGGCAGCAGGCATCGGCGGAGTTGTCGGGATCGGCGCCGCCGAACACGTCCACGCCGGCCGCGTAGCCGTTGTAGTAGACGCGGCGCGCCTCGCCGTCGCCCTGGATGTCGAACAGCGCGCCCACGTGGCACAGGCCGTCCCATTGCGTGGAGTACTGCATGGACAACGTGACCTGGTCGTCGGACAGCACGTCCACGGCCTCGGGCTGGACCTGGGACATCTGGAAGTTCAGATAGGGCGTGCCTTCGCGGAAGGTGGGCTTGAGCACCGGCGCGTGGCGGCGCGGGTTCAGCACGTTGCCGCCCGGCAGGTCCAGCGGCAGCGACAGGCAGAACACCTTGCCCGCGCGCACCTCGCGGACCGCCTGCAGCACCTTTTCCTCGGTCAGCAGGTTGAGCCGGCCGATCTCGTCGTCCGGGCCGAAATCGCCCCAGGTGGAGCCTTCGGGGCGTTGGGTCCAGCGTTTCATCTGCTTGTCTCCTGGAGGTTTTCCATGTTCTTATGAATATAGTACGTATTTACGTACTTTAAAAAGAAATCCGCAATCAGCGGGTTCGATAGGAGACAAGCCCATGACGCAATTCCTGCAACGCGGGTTGGCGATCACTGCGCCGGCCCTGGCCGCGCTGGCCTTCCTGACCCTGCCCGCCGCGCAAGCGGCCGGCTACCCCGACCATCCCGTCACCGTCGTCGTGCCTTATCCGCCGGGCGGCGGCGCGGACCTCTTCGGCCGCGCCATCGCCCATGCGCTGGAGCCGGGCCTGAAGCAGACCGTGCTGGTCGAGAACAAGCCCGGCGCGGGCGGTAACATCGGCATGGCCTATGTGGCGCGGGCCAAGCCCGATGGCTACACGCTGGGCCTGGGCACCATCGGCACCCAGACCATCAACCAGTTCCTGTACAGCAACATGGCGTTCGATCCCGAGCGCGACCTGGTGCCCATCGCGCTGGTGTCCACCACGCCCAACGTCATCGCCGTCAGCGCCAAGTCGCCCTACAAGACGGTGGCCGACGTGATCAAGGCGGCCAAGCAGTCCAAGGACAAGAAGCTGACCTATGCCTCGCCCGGCATCGGTTCCTCGGTGCACCTGACCGGCGCCTATTTCGAAGCCATGGCGGGGGTGACCATGCTGCATGTGCCGTTCAAGGGCACGTCCGCGTCCCTGCCCGCGGTGGCGGGCGGCCAGGTCGACCTGCTGTTCGACAACCTGCCGGGCGCCCTGGCGCAGATCAAGGACGGCAACCTGGTGCGCGGCGTGGCGGTCACGTCCGCCACGCGCGACCCCTCGGTGCCTGACTTGCCCACCGTCGCAGAATCCGGCCTGCCAGGCTTCGACGTCACCGCCTGGTTCGCGCTGTACGCGCCGCGCAACACGCCGGATGCCGTGGTCAAGCAATTGATCGAAGCCGCGCGCACCGGCCTGCAAAGCCCGGCCATCGCGACCAACTTCGCCGGCATGGGCGCCAAGCCGGGCACGCTGTTCGGCGCGGACCTGGCCGCCTTCGAGAGCGCGGAACGCAAGAAATGGGGCGGACTCATCAAGGACAAGGGAATCACCGCGCAATGAACAAACCCACCGCACTGGTCACCGGCGGCAGCCGGGGCATAGGCCGCGCCATCATCGCGCGCCTGATCGACGACGGCTTCGAGGTCGTCAACTTCAGCCGCGGCGCGCCCGAAGCGCTCTTGCGCGGCGAGACCTTCCGTTCGGTCGACCTGGGCGATGCGCCGGCCACCATCGCCGCGGCGCAGGCGCTGGCGGCCGAGCGCGAGGTGCTGCACCTGGTCAACAACGCCGGCATGATCCAGGTCGCGCGCATCGATGACGTGACCCAGGAGCAGATGGCGCGGATCATGGCGCTGAACGTCACGGCGCCCGTCCTGCTGATGCAAGCCTTGCTGCCCGGGATGCGGGCGGCGGGCTATGGGCGCGTGGTGAACATCGGCAGCCGCGCCGCCTTGGGCAAGGACGGGCGCACCGTCTATGGCGCTTCCAAGGCGGCGCTGGCGGGCATGACCCGGACCTGGGCGCTGGAGCTGGCGGGCAGCGGCATCACGGTGAACACCGTGGCGCCCGGGCCCATCGCCACCGAACTGTTCAACCAGTCCAATCCCGCAGGCGCGCCGCAGACGCTGGCGCTGGAAGCGTCGATCCCGGTACGGCGCGTGGGTCAGCCCGAAGAGGTCGCGCACGCGGTATCCATGTTCATGGACCGGCGGGCGGGGTTCATGACGGGACAGATGCTGTACGTGTGCGGGGGCGTGTCGGTGGGGCTGGCGAGCTAGTTGCCTGCATCCGGTCTTTGCGGCGAGGAATGGAGCGCGAATTCGCGCTCCATCTCCTTCCTGGATACCTTGCCGGACGCCGCCAGCGCTTGCGCCCGTTCCAGCCGCAGCCGCTTCAGCACCTCGGTGGGGGCCACGCCGAAATGGGCGGCGAACTTGCGCTGGAAGGTGCGGCGCGACATCTGGCAGGCGTCGGCCATGTCGTCGACGGACCAGCGCGCCGACAGCCGCGCCTCGATCTTTTCCACCAGGTCGCGGAACGGCGCGGCCACGCGGTCCTGCAGCCGCAGCGCCTGGCTGTATTGGCGCTGGTCGCCGTTGCGCCGCATGAAGACCACCAGCCTGCGCGCGACGCGCTGCGACAGGTCGGCGCCGAAATCGCGCTCGATCAGCGCCAGCGCCAGGTCGATGCCCGCGGTGACGCCCGCCGAAGTCCAGTACTTGCCGCTTTCGATGTAGATGCGGTCGTCCTGCACGCGCAGGGCAGGGTAGAGCTGGCGCAGCCGGTCGGCTGAACGCCAGTGGGTGGTGACGGCGCGGCCGTCCAGCAGGCCGGCCGCGGCCAGCACGAAGGCGCCGGTGCATACGCTGCAGGTGCGCGCGGCGCTGGCGTCGCGGCGACGCAGCCAGGCACGGGTCTCGCCGTGCGCGCCGGCGAAATCCGCGCCGGGGCCGCCGGGCACGAACACCATGTCGAAGGGCTCGTCGCCGTCGTCGGCGAAGGTGCCATCCACCTGCATGCGCAGCCCCTGTTCCCAGGTGGACACCTGCTGCGCGGCGGCGATGGTGCTTAGCCGGTAGAGCTTGCGGCCGGCTTCCTCGTTGGCCGAGCTGAAGGCCTGCCAGGGCCCCGCCAGGTCCAGCGGCTGGAAGCCGTCATACAGGACGAACATCACGCGCTTTGGCGCATCCGGCGCTGGAATTGGCGCGCGCGGCTGGGCGCGTCCGCCTATGCTGGGATTTGTCGTTTCCAACGGAGCATCGTCATGCATGTGAATTTTCTCTTGTTCGAAGGGCTGACCCAGCTGGACATGACCGGACCGTACGAAGTACTGGCGGGCGCGCCGGGCTTTACCGTGGATTTTGTCGCAAAAACGCGGGACCCGGTGCGGTCCGATCGCGGGCTGTGTTTCGTGCCCACGCAGACCCTCGCGTCCGCGCCGGCCTGCGATCTGCTGGTGGTGCCCGGCGGGCCGGGCACGGATGATGCCATTGTCGACCCCGACTGGGTAGCGTTCGCGCGCGCCCAGGGGCTGGCGGCGCGCCATGTGTTTGGCATTTGCACGGGTTCGCTGCTGCTGGGCGCGGCGGGGCTGCTGCGAGGCAGGCGCGCATCCAGCCATTGGCGTGCACGTGAATTGCTGTCGCGCTTCGGCGCGATTCCGAGCGATGAACGCATGTGCGTGGACGGCAATCTGTTCACGGCGGGCGGCGTGACCTCGGGCATAGACATGGCGCTGCTGGTGGTGGCGCAGCTGTGCGGCGAGGACGTGGCCAAGCTCATCCAGTTGCAGATCGAGTACGACCCCAAGCCGCCGTTTCCTGGCGGGACACCCAAGACCTCGGAGCCGGCCGTGGTGCAGCGCTATCTGGAAATGTCGCAGGCCCGGTTCGAGCGCCGCTCGCAGGCGGTGGACCGGGCCGCGGCGGCGATGGCCTGAGCGCGTTCGCTCGCGCCGGCGCGGCGCCTTCACTTTGCCAGATGATCCAGCGGCAGCGGGCTTTGCGGCTTGACGGTCTGGATGGCGAAATTGCTGCGGATGTCCTTCACACCGGGCAGCTTGAGCAGGGTGTCGAGCAGGAAACGTTCATAGGCCCGCAGGTCGGGCACCACGACGTGCAGCAGGAAGTCGGATTCGCCCGACACCAGGTGGGCGGAGATGACTTCCGGCAGCGCGCTGACTTCCTTGCGGAACTGGGCGGCGTCCCGCTCGTGGTGCCGTTCCACCTTGATGCCGACGAAGATGGTCAGGCCCAGGCCGACCTCGTCCGGCGCCAGGCGGGCTTCGTAGCCCTGGATGACGCCGGCCTCTTCCAGCAGGCGCACCCGCCGCAGGCAGGGCGAGGGCGACAGGCCGATCTGCTCGGCAAGCTCCACATTGGTCAGCCGCGCGTTCTGCTGCAGGGCCTCCAGAATGCGGCGGTCATAGGCGTCGAGTTCGCGCTTTGGCATGAAATTGAAACCAGTATTGGATGATTGGTGAAATATGCCAATTATCATAAGTCCAGTAGCATAAATAGCAAGCACATGCCAGCCCGGTTTTCCTAGAATGGTCGCCTGCGACAGGACGAACAGGAGCGCGGCGATGGCGGATATGGCGATGTTTCTAGGGGCTTTGCTGATTGTCTACGTGGTGCCCGGACCCGACATGATCCTGTTGCTGGAGACCGGCGTGCTGCGCGGCAGGGGACAGGCGCTGGCGGTGGCCGTGGGGTTGGCCATCGCGCGGGCCGCGCACGTGACCTTGGCTGCGCTGGGATTGGCGGCGTTGTTCAAGACCCATCCCTGGGCATTCGAAGTCGCGCGCACCGTGGGCGGCTGCTATCTGGTTTGGTTGGGCGTGAAACTGTGGCGGGCGGGGCCGGTGGCGTATGACGCAGGCGGGCAGGTCGGGCCGCGTCAGGTCGAGCCACGGCAGGCCGAACTGCGTCAGGCTGAACTGCGTCAGACCGGACCGCAGCAGGCGGCGCGGAGCCGTGCGGGCCTGGGGCCTGCGTTCCTGAGCGGCGTGCTGACCAACGTGCTCAATCCCAAGGCCTTGCTGTTCTGCTCGGTCCTGTTGCCGCAATTCGTTTCGCCCGCCCATGGCCCGATAGGCCAGCAGTTCGCCGTGCTGGGCGTGATCCTCGTCAGCCTGGGCTTGGCCCTGGACGCGCTGTGCGCGCTGGCGGGCGGAGCGGTGGGGCGCTGGATGTCGGCCAGCCCCCGGGCGCAGAAGATCCAGAGCCGGGTGTTCGGACTGGCGCTGATCGGCTTCGGCCTGCGCCTGACCTTCGCCCAGCGTCCGGCCTGAAACGCGGGCCCCGCGGCTTGCGCCGCAGGGCCGGCGGCCAGGCCTACTTGGCGTAGGCGTACGAGGATTCGTCCGCCGCTTCGTCCTCGTCCTTGGCCTGCGGCGCGACGGCGCCGTCTTCCAGCAGTTCCGAGGGCGCCAGGCCCTTGGTCAGTTCCAGCGCCTGGCGCTCGAACAGGCGCCGGTACAGGCCGCCCTTCAGGCGGATCAGCGCATCGTGGCTGCCTTCCTCGATGACGCGGCCGCGGTCCATCACCAGCAGGCGGTCCAGCGCGCGCACGGTGGACAGTCGGTGCGCCACCACCAGCGTGGTGCGGCCCACCATCAGGCGGTCCATCGCCTGCTGGATCAGCACCTCGCTTTCGCTGTCCAGGCTGGACGTGGCTTCGTCCAGGATCAGGATGGGCGCATCGGCCAGGAAGGCGCGGGCCAGGGCGACGCGCTGGCGCTCGCCGCCCGACAGCTTGACGCCGCGTTCGCCGACCAGCGTGTCGTAGCCCTTGGGCAGCGCCATGATGAAGTCATGGGCGCTGGCCAGCCGCGCCGCCTGCTCGATCTCGGCCTGCGTGGCGCCGGGACGGGCATAGGCGATGTTCTCCGCCAGCGTGCGGTGGAACAGCACCGGCTCCTGCTGCACGATGGCGATCTGGCTGCGCAAGGACGCCTGCCGCGCCTGGGCGATGTCCTGCCCGTCGATCGTGATGCGGCCTTCGTTCACGTCATACAGGCGCTGGATCAGCTTGATGAACGTGGTCTTGCCCGAGCCGGAATGGCCGACCAGGCCGACCCGTTCGCCCGGCGCGATGCGCACCGAGAACTGGTCGTACAGCGCCTTGTCGTGCGCGCCATAGCGGAACGTCACGCCCTCGAAGCGGATCTCGCCGGCCGTGACGCGCAGCTCGCCCGCGCCGGGCCTGTCGTCCACGCCCAGCGGCTGCTTCTCCAGCGCGACCAGCTCTTCCATGTCGTTGACCGAGCGCTGCAGGTTGCGGATGTGCATGCCCACGTCGCGCAGGTGGCCCTGCAGCATGAAGAACATCGTCAGCGCGAAGGTGATGTCGCCCACGCTGGCCTGGCCGCGCGCCCACAGCAGCAGCGACGCGCCCAGGATGCCGGCTTGCATGGCGACCAGCATCGCGCCCTGTACCCCGCCGTTCAACGTGGCGCGGATCCAGGTGCGGCGGGTGCGGCGGCGCCATTTGTCGACGACGCGGTCCAGCCGGACTTCCTCGCGCGCTTCGGCGCCGAAGGCCTTGACCACGGCATTGCAGCTGACGGCGTCAGCCAGGGCGCCGCCCATGCGGGTGTCCCAGGCGTTGCCCAAGCGCGCCGCCGGAGCCACATAGCCCAGCGACAGCGCCGCAGTGACGGCGATATACAGCACCGAGCCCAGGCCTACCACCAGGCCCATCACGGGCCAGTGCACGCCCAGCAGGGCGGTGGCGCCCACCAGCATGACGACCGAAGGCAGCAGCGCAACCAGCAGCGTGTCGTTCAACAGGTCGACCGCCCACATGCCGCGGGTGATCTTGCGCACGGTCGAGCCGGCGAAGCTGTTGGCGTGCCAGTCGGTGGAAAAGCGCTGCACGCGGTAGAACGCGTTCGACACCATGCCGTTCATCATCTTCAGGGTGAAGGTGATGATGTTCTGGAACACGGCCTGGCGCAGCAGCGTGCTGCCGATGCCCAGCGCGATCAGCAGCCAGAACGCGGACACGGCCGCGCTCCAGATCAGCTCGTCGCCCGCCGCGCCCGAGGCCACGGCGTCGACCAGCTTGCCGGCGTACAGCGGAGTCAGCACGTCGGCCAGCGCCGACAGCAGCGCCAGCGCGACGATGAGCGCGGTGCGCAGCGGTTGCTCGCGCCAATAGCGGAAGGTAAAGCCCAGGACATCCCTGAAGGCTTGTCCTCGTAGATCAATCTTTTTTCTGGCCATTGCAATGGCCCGGCGTCACCAGGACGCCGGGAGTCCTTGTGTGGAAAGAGGAAGGAACGGCCTGCGCTGCGAGCGCGGGCGATTGCGTTTAGGTTCTTGGGGCGGGCACGGAGGACCAGTCGCTAGATAGGCATCCAGCGATGGGTCCGCGCGGGCGACGACTTAATGGCGTCGCGGAGACACGCGCGGGATGGCGGTATGCGGATTCATCATCTTGCGCCTCCCAGTGGTGTGTGAAGTGGGGGAAATGGAATGGGCAGAGGCCCGAATTGAAGATTCTATAGAAGTGGTGTAGGCGAATCAACGGGTAGGCGTCCGCCAGTGTGGGTTTTTTTCAACTGAGGCGGATTCAGTCCGGCGTGAACAGGTCCGGCGGCAGGCGCGCCACGGCGTCGTAGGTCAGGCGGATGTGCGCCGCCAGCAGCGCACAGGCGCGGTCCGCGTCGCGCGCCAGCGTGGCGTCCAGAATGCCCTTGTGTTCGTCGTCCAGGTCGCGCGCGATGGGCTTGCGCGTGACGGTCAGGCGGCGGTAGCGCTCGGCCTGCTGGTACAGGATGCCCAGGAAATGATGCAGCCAGCGCGAGGGACAGGCGCGGATCAGTTCACGGTGGAACTCGCGATTGCGCTGCTCCCATTCCTCGAAACGGGTGTCGGGGTCGGCGGCCAGGCGCTGCTCGGCCTTGCTCAGGCGGTGAAAGGCGGCGAGCACGGCGCTTTCCCAGTCGTCGTCGCCCAGGGCGATGGACTGGCGCAGGGCCTGGGTTTCCAGCAGCACACGGTTCTCGGTGATGTCGCGGAAGTCTTCGAGCGAGATCGGCGTGACGTGGAAGCCGCGCTGGCCTTGCGCGATGACCAGCGCGTCCGACACCAGCAGCGCCAGCGCTTCGCGCAAGGTGCCCGCGCCCACGCCGTAGTCATCCTTCAGGTGCTCGACCCGCAAGCGGGAGCCCGGCGGATGCACGCCCTGGATGATGTCGCGCCGCAGGTTGACATAGGCCGCGCCGACCAGGGTGTTGGCCGAGGCGGAATGAGCGAGCGGGGGGAGGGTGGCGCCGTCTGACATGGGAGCTACTTTATCACTGGCTTTAAAAAATCTCGATAAAAATTATTGACGCCGATATTTATGCTGCTTATCGTAGAAAAAAGCGTCGAGACTACGACCGGCATGCAGCCGGCGGCAGGCGCAACCAGGAGACAAGCAGTGATACGGCTACACGACATCCGGTACGTCCGGCTGGGTACCCGCGACCTGGAAGGGGCGGTCCGCTATGCGACCACCGTGCTGGGCCTGGAAGTGGCCCGCAAGGAGCATGGCGCGGTCTATTTCAAGTCCGACACCCGCGACCACACCCTGTGCTACTTCGAAGGCGATCCGCGCGATCACACCGCGGCGTTCGAGGTCGACACCCCCGAGGAACTGGAGCGCGCCGGCGCGGTGCTGGAGCGCAGCGGCTACCGGGTCGAGGCGGGCAAGCGCGAGGACGCCGAGCAGCGCTACGTGCGTGAATTCCTTGCCTTCATCGATCCGTCCGGCAACCGCATCGAGCTGGTGCACGCGCCGCATCACAGCGGCCGCCGCTATTTCCCCGGCCGCGACGCCGGCGTGACGGGCTTTTCGCATATCGGCCTGCGCACGCTGGACGCGCGCCGCGACGAGGCCTTCTGGACCGACCTGCTGTCGGCCCGCGTCAGCGACCGCATCGGCGAAGCGCCGCTGCTGCGCATCGACGAAGTGCACCACAAGATCGCGCTGTTCCCGTCCAGCTATCCGGGCGTGCAGCACATCAATCACCAGGTCGAGAGCATCGACGACATCATGCGGGCCTGGTACCAGCTGAAGGAATGGAACGTGCCGATCCGCTTCGGTCCGGGGCGGCATCCGACCTCGGGGGCGATGTTCCTGTACTTCGACGGCCCCGACGGGATGATCTACGAATACTCCACCGGCGTGCGCCTGATCACCGCCGAGGACGAAAAGAACTACCGGCCGCGCACCTTCCCCGCGGTGCCGTCCTCGTTCTGCATGTGGGGCGCCAAGCCGGACATCCCGGAGTTCAAGACGTGAGCGGCGCGACGATGAAGGCCGATGCCGGCCAGGAAGCCCTGGTGCGGGTGGCGGCGCGCGGCCTGGCCCGGGCCGGACTGGTCCACGCCTATGGCCACTGCAGCAGCCGGCTCGACGCCGAGCACTTCCTGGTGTGCGCGGCGCGTCCCATGGGCCTGATCGAGCCGGGCGAGGTAGGCACGGTGGTGCCGGTGCACGGCGAGCTGCCCGAGGGCGTGCTGGGCGAGGTCCGCATCCACCAGCACATCTACCGCATGCGTCCCGAAGTGGGCGGCGTGGTGCGCTCGATGCCACCCACGGTCATGACTCTGTCCTCGGCGCGCGTGACGCCGCAGCCGCGCCATGGCATGGGTTCGTATTTTTCCCCCGCCGTGCCGCTCTGGGACGATCCGCAGCTGGTGCGCAGCGATGCCCAGGCCCGCGGCGTGGCGCAGGCCCTGGGCGCCGCGCGAGCCGTGGCCATGCGCGGCAACGGCGCCGTGGTGGCGGCGGAATCGCTGATGCATGCCGTGGTGCTGACCTGGTATCTGGAGGATGCCGCGCGCATCGAATGGCAACTGCGCTCGGCCGGCCTGGCCGAAGGCGCGCCCACGTTCTCGCCCGAAGAGGCGGCGACCCGCGCCGTGGGCACGGGCCGCATCTACGAACGCATGTGGGAATACCTGACCGCCGGCGACCCTGAAGCGGCGCTGGCAGACCTGTCACAACCGAGGACGCAATGACCGATTTCCGCAACTTCATCAACGGCGAATGGGTCGCCACGAACCAGACGTTCGACAATCGCGACCCGGTGGACAACCGCCTGATCGGCCGCATCCACGAGGCCGGCGACGCCGAGGTCGACGCCGCCGTGCGGGCCGCCAAGGCGGCGTTGCGCGGCCCCTGGGGCAAGCTCAAGACGCAGCAGCGCGTGGAGCTGCTGCACGCGGTGGCCGACGGCATCATCCGGCGCTTCGACGAATTCGTCGATGCCGAGATCGCGGACACCGGCAAGCCCTATGACCTGGCCAGCCATCTGGACATTCCGCGCGGCGCGGCGAACTTCAAGATCTTCGCCGACCTGGTGCGCAACATCCCCAACGAGACCTTCGACCTGGAAACGCCGGATGGCGGCCATGCCCTGAACTACGGCGTGCGCGTGCCGCGCGGCGTAATCGGCGTGATCTGCCCGTGGAACCTGCCGCTGCTGCTGATGACCTGGAAGGTGGGGCCGGCGCTGGCCTGCGGCAACACCGTGGTGGTCAAGCCTTCCGAGGACACCCCGGCCACGGCCACGTTGCTGGGCGAAGTCATGAACGAGGTCGGCGTGCCGCCCGGCGTCTATAACGTGGTGCATGGCCGCGGCCCCGGTTCGGCGGGCGAAAAGCTCACGCGCCATCCGCTGGTCGACGGCATCACCTTTACCGGCGAAACCCGCACCGGCGAAGCCATCATGCAGGCGGCGGCGGTGGGCGTGCGCCCGGTGTCCTTCGAGCTGGGCGGCAAGAACGCCGGCATCGTGTTCGCCGACGCGGACTTCGACAAGGCGGTGGCCGGCATCGCGCGCGCCGCCTTCGACAACACCGGGCAGGTCTGCCTGGGCACCGAGCGCGTCTACGTGCAGCGGCCGATCTTCGACCGGTTCGTGGCGGCGCTGGGCGAACGCGCCCGCGGCTTCAAGCTGGGCCGTCCGAAGGATCCCGGCGTCAACCTGGGTCCGCTGATCTCGCAGCGCCACCGCGACAAGGTGCTGGGCTACTACGCCCGCGCCCGCGAAGACGGCGCCACGGTGGTGGCGGGCGGCGGCGTGCCGGACATGCCGGACGGCCTGGCGGCCGGCGCCTGGATCCAGCCCACCGTCTGGACCGGCCTGCCGGAAAGCTCGGCCGTGATCCAGCAGGAAATCTTCGGCCCCTGCTGCCACATCGCGCCCTTCGACACGGAAGAAGAAGCCGTCGCCCTGGCCAACGCCACGCCCTACGGCCTGGCGGCCTCGGTCTGGACCAGCAACGTGGGCACGGCCCATCGCATGGGGCAGGCCCTGGAAGTGGGCATCTGCTGGATCAATTCCTGGTTCCTGCGCGACCTGCGCACGGCCTTCGGCGGCGCCAAGCAGTCCGGCATCGGCCGCGAGGGCGGCGTGCATTCGCTGGAGTTCTACACGGAGCTGCGCAATGTCTGCGTGAAGCTCTGACCTCAATACGGCAGGCGCCGCGTAGAACGGCGCCGCCGCCCATCCCCCAAGGAGACATAGCATGCAAGCATACGCACGCGGTTTGTCCGCGCTGGCCGCGGTCGCGGCCTTGACCGCGGCCAGCGCCGCAATGGCGGACATCCGCATCGGCTTCACAGGTGTGCTGTCCGGACCCCAGGCAGCGTTGGGCCAGGACCAGTACGACGGCCTGATGCTGGGCATCGAGCAGCTGGGCGGCAGCCTGGGCGGCCAGAAGGCCGTGGTGATCCGCGACGACGACCAGCTCAAGCCCGACGTGGGCGCGCAGATCGTGCAGAAGTTCATCGAGAAGGACAAGGTCGACGTGATCATCGGCCTGGGCTTCTCCAACGTGCTGATGGCCGAACTGCGGCGCATCAAGGAATCGGGCGTGGTGGCGCTGTCCACCAATGCCGGGCCCGCGCCGATCGCCGGCCGCATGTGCCTGCCCAACTTGTTCGTGCTGGGCTGGCAGAACGACAGCATGTCCGAGGCCATGGGCAAGTACGTCAAGGACCAGGGCTACAAGCGCGCCTACCTGATGTCGTCCAACTACCAGGCCGGCAAGGACAAGCTGGCGGGCTTCAAGCGCTTCTATGGCGCCGCGCCAGCCGACGAGATCTATACCCAGCTGGGGCAGCTGGACTACTCGGCCGAGATCTCGCGCATGCAGTCGGCCTCGCCCGACGCGCTGTTCGTGTTCTACACCGGAGGGGTCGGCGTGAACTTCGTGCGCCAGCTGCGCCAGGCCGGCCTGATGGAAAAGCTGCCGTTCTTTTCGGAAAGCCTGATCGACTCCAACACGCTGACCGCGCTGAAGGAGCAGGCGGTGGGCGCGATCTACGGCACGCCCTGGGCCACCACGCTGGACAACCCGCAGAACCGCAAGTTCGTTGAAGCCTTCAAGGCCAAGTACGGACGCCTGCCCTCGGAGTATGCGGTGGGCGGCTATGACTCGGCCTTCCTGCTGGACGCGGCCATCAAGCAGCAGGGCGGCAAGGTCGGCGACAGCAAGGCCCTGGCCGCGGCGGTGAAGGAGGCCGGCGCCAACTTCCCCACGGTGCGCGGCAAGTTCCGCTTCAACAGCAACAACATGCCGGTGCAGGACCTGTACGCCTATCAGGTCGTGAAGGAGGGCGACGGCGTGGGCCTGAAGCAGCTGGCCAAGGTGTTCACCGACCACCAGGACGCCTACGTGGCGGACTGCCCGCTGAAGTAACCGTCCCGGGAGACGCCCCATGAACGGATCCTTGCTGTTGTCGCAGATGCTCAATGGCCTGCAGCTGGGCGCATTGCTGTTCCTGCTGTCCTCGGGGCTGACCCTGATCTTCGGCATCATGAACTTCATCAACCTGGCGCACGGGTCGCTGTACATGATCGGCGCCTTCCTGGGCGCCACCGCCTACAACGCCAGCGGCTCGTTCGCCTTCGCCATCCTGGCGGCGGTGACCGGCAGCGGCCTGGTGGGCGTGGCGCTGGAACGCCTGATCGCGCGGCCGCTGTACAAGCACGACCACCTGTACCAGGTGCTGGCCACCTTCGGGCTGATGATGTTCTTCAACGAACTGGCTTCCGTCATCTGGGGCAGCCGGCCGTATTACGCCGCCGTGCCGCAAGGGCTGGAGGGTGCCGTCAGCCTGTTCGGCAACGACTATCCCGTGTACCGGCTGATGATCATCGGCGTGGGCGCGCTGGTGGCCGTGGGCGCCTGGTTCCTGATCCAGCGCACGCGCTTCGGCATGCTGATCCGCGCCGGCGCCAGCAACGCGCCCATGGCCAGCGTGCTGGGCGCCAACGTGGACCTGCAGAAGACGCTGCTGTTCCTGCTGGGCGCGGTGCTGGCCGGCGTGGCGGGGGCGCTGGCGGGGCCAATACTGTCGGTGCAGTCCGGCATGGGCGAGCCCGTGCTGATCCTGGCGCTGGTGGTGATCGTGGTCGGCGGCATCGGCTCGGTGCGCGGCACGCTGGTGGCGGCGCTGCTCATCGCCATGATAGACACGCTGGGCCGCGCCTTCCTGCCCGACATGCTGCGCGCCGTGTTCGATGCTTCGGTCGCGAACGCGGTCGGGCCCGCCCTGGCCTCCATGCTCATCTATGTGCTGATGGCCGTGGTGCTGGCGTTCCGGCCGCAAGGCCTGGTCTTCTCGGCGCGGCGTTGACGCGCGCCTGTCCTGAGGTTGGATCATCATGCAAGAACACAACAACCGGCGCTGGGTGCTGCCCTTGCTGTTCCTGGTCCTGGCCGGCGTGCCCTTCGTGGCGCAATGGCTGGGCGAACCTTTCTACGTGACGCTGGGCGCGCGCATCCTGATCTACGCGCTGGCGGCGCTGGCGCTGAACCTGGTGCTGGGCTTCGCCGGGCTGGTGAGCTTCGGCCACGCCATGTTCTTGGGCCTGGGCTGTTATGCCGTGGGCATCCTGAGCTACCACGGCTTCGGCAACGGCTGGCTGCAGCTGGCCGTCTGCATCGCGGTGTGCGCGCTGGTGGCGCTGATCGTCGGCACCGTCTGCCTGCGCACCTCGGGCATAGGCTTCATCATGATCACGCTGGCCTTCGCGCAGATGTTCTATTTCCTGGCGGTGAGCCTGCGCGAGTACGGCGGCGACGACGGCCTGAACATCTACGAAGCCAGTTCCTTCGGCCTGTTCGACCTGGGCGGCAGCCAGCCGGTGTACTGGGCGGCCTGGGGCCTGCTGCTGGCCTCCAGCCTGGCGATGCTGCGCCTGCGCCGCTCGCCCTTCGGCATGATTCTGCGCGCTACCCATGCCAACCCGCGGCGCGTGGACGCGCTGGGCTATTCGGTGTTCGGCGTGCGCCTGACGGCCTACGTGGCCTCCGGCGTGCTGACCGGCGTGGCGGGACTGCTGCTGGCCAACCTGACCGCCTTCGCCTCGCCCAGCTACATGTCCTGGCCGGTGTCGGGCGAACTCATCGTCATGGTGGTGATCGGCGGCCTGGGCAATGTGCTGGGCCCGATCTTCGGCGCCGTCGCCTACCTGCTGATGGAAGAAGCCTTTAAGGGCATGACGCAGCACTGGATGCTGCTGATGGGGCCGGCAGTGGTGATCATCGCCATGGTAGCCAAGGGCGGCTACGCCAATTCCCTGGCCTGGCTGCGGCGTCCGCCGCCCGCGGCGCCCACGGCCCAGCCGCCGGCAGCCGGTGAACAAAAGGACCGCCGTCCGCCCGACGCGATCGCCAAGGAGGCCTCGGCATGAACCTGAAAACTGCCGCCGCGCCCGTGGGCCTGTCCACCCAGGACCTGGTGCGCCGCTTCGGCGGCCTCAGGGCCACCGACGGCGTGTCGCTGGACGTGGCGCCGGGCGAGCTGCACGCCCTGATCGGCCCCAACGGCGCCGGTAAGACCACCCTGATCAACCTGCTGTCCGGCGAACTGCGTCCCGATGGTGGTGCCGTGCGCCTGGGCGCCGCCGACGTGTCCCGCGCCACCGTGCAGGAGCGCGTGGGGCTGGGCATGCTGCGCTCCTACCAGGTGACGTCGGTATTCGACAGCTACACGGTGCTGGACAACGCCTGCCTGGCGGCGCTGCGCAAGCGCCGCCGGCGGCTGTCGGCCTGGACCGCCTTGCGCGATTGCGCGGATGTGGTGGACGCCGCCACCCAGGCGCTGCGCGCCTGCCAGCTGGAGGACGTGGCCGAGGCCGAGGTGGCCAGCCTGGCCTACGGCCAGCGCCGCCAGCTGGAGATCGCCATGGCGCTGGCGGGCGAACCGTCGGTGCTGCTGCTGGACGAGCCCATGGCCGGCATGAGCGCGGCCGAAAGCGCCGGCGTGATCGCCTTGCTGCAAAGCCTGAAAGGCCGCTACACCATCGTGCTGGTCGAACACGACATGAACGCCGTGTTCGCGCTGGCCGACCGCATCAGCGTGCTGGTCTACGGCAAGATCATCGCCACCGGCAGCGCGGACCAGATACGCAACCATCCCGACGTGCGCCGCGCCTACCTGGGCGACGACGCCGACGCATAAGGAGCCGCCATGTTGAGCATCAGCGGATTGACGGCGGCCTACGGGCATTGCCAGGCGCTGTTCGGCGTAGACCTGGACGTGGGCCAGGGCGAGGTCGTGGGCCTGATCGGCCGCAACGGCATGGGCCGCAGCACCGTCATCAAATGCCTGTTCGGCCTGCTGCCGGCCAGCCAGGGCAGCATCCGCTACGGCGAGCGCTCGCTGCGCGGGCTGGCGCCGTATCGCATCGGCCGTCTGGGCCTGTCGCTGGTGCCCGAAGGGCGCCAGATCTTCCCCACCCTGACCGTGGAAGAGAACCTGATCGCCACCGCCATCGGCCGCGCTGGTTCCCGCGGCTGGACGCTGGAGCGCGTCTACGAACTGTTCCCGCGCCTGCGCGAACGGCGCGCCAACCTGGGCACCCAGCTGTCCGGCGGCGAACAGCAGATGCTGGCGCTGGGTCGGGCGTTGATGACCAACCCCAGCCTGCTGGTGCTGGACGAGGCCACCGAAGGCCTGGCGCCGGTGGTGCGCGCCGAGATCTGGCGCGTGCTGGCGCAACTGAAGGCGGAAGGCTTGTCGATGATCGTGGTGGACAAGAACACCACGGCCTTGCTGCGCTTGTCCGACCGCAACGTCATCCTCGATAAGGGCGTGACGGTGTGGCGCGGCAGCTCGGCCGAACTATCCGAGCGGCCCGACCTGGTGGCCGCCTACGTGGGAGTCTGAGATGAGATTGCAGGACAAAGTGGCGCTGGTGACCGGCGCGGCCGGCGGCATCGGGCTGGCGATCGCGCGGCGTTTCGTGGCCGAAGGCGCATATGTGCTGCTGGCCGATCGCAAGGAGGCCGAGCTGATGGTCGCGGCCCGTTCGCTGGGAGACCGCGCCGCCGTCATGCTGGCCGACGTGACCGACGCGGCCGACGCCCAGAAGCTGGCCGATGAATGCGTGCGGCGCTGGGGCGGCCTGGACATCTGCGTCTGCAATGCCGGCGTGATCCGCGCGGCGGACTTCCTGGACCTGAAACTGGAAGACCTGGACGCGGTCATGAACGTCAACGTGCGCGGCACCTTCCTGGTCGCGCAGGCGGCTGCGCGCGCCATGGTGGCAGGCGCACGCGGCAACGGCGCCATCGTGACCCTGTCGTCGATGACGGCCGAGTTGGCGATGCCGGACCAGTTGGCCTACGGCGCCAGCAAGGGCGCGGTGCGCCAGATGACCAAGTCGATGGCGCTGTCCCTGGCGCCGCATGGCATACGGGTCAACGCCATCGGCCCCGGCAGCATCGACACCGAGATCCTCGCCACCATTACCAGCAACCCGGAAGCCCGCAGGACCGTGCTTTCGCGGATTCCAATGCAGCGGCTGGGGTCGACTGACGAAGTCGCCAAGGTCGCGTTGTTCCTGGCCAGCGATGACGCCAGCTATGTGACCGGGCAGACGGTTTATGCGGATGGCGGCCGGCTGGCGCTGAACTACACGGTGCCGGTGCGGGAGTAGGGCGGCGCACGCCGCAGTCGGATGCGCTTCGACAGCGGGCGGGGCCAGGTGATAAATTTTTGCGCGTCACCCGGAAAACGAACCCTGCCATGAAAACCGCCGCTATCACGTCCTCGCGGGATGCCGCCTGGCTGCAACTGCGCATGTCACTCTGGCCTGACGCGTCCGCTGTCGAACATCAGCAAGACATGGACGATCAGGTTTGCTCGCCGGACAGGTACGTTCAGTTCCTGGTGCGCGCCGACAACGGCCAGGCGATAGGCCTTGCCGAAGCGTCCATCAGGACGGACTACGTCAATGGCACGGACTCCAGTCCCGTGGCGTTCCTGGAAGGTCTATACGTCGTGCCCGAGGCCAGGCGGCGGGGCGCGGCCAGGGCCTTGATTACTGCTGTTCGCGTGTGGGCCGCGGGCAAGGGCTGCAGGGAGCTGGCTTCGGACACCGGGCTGGAAAATCTGGTGAGCCAGGCGGCTCATACACGTCTTGGGTTCAAGGAGACGGAGAGGGTTGTCTACTTCAATATGACGTTGGATTGAGTGTGGTGATGGTTTGGGGCAGGACAGCAACAAAGTTTCCACTATGTTGCTTTCATCTCCTTTTCCTTTTCCCTCTGCTCTCTTTCCTTTCTTGCGCCATCGCGGTGAGACTTGATGGCGAGAAACATGCCCGTGCCCAACACGAGGAGCTTGAACGTACCGAAGACGACTGGGAACCAAAAATTCATCATTTCCTCAACGCTGCTTCAGCAGCTGCATGTATTACTCGTGAGCCAGGCAAGTAGGCGGCCAAATTCTACCGCCAAGGCCCAGGCAAATTGTCGAATTGTTCAATTTGTATGTCGCTTTTGGCTTGCGAAAGAGGCAAATATGTCTTAAGTGCGACCCTATGTCGCAGGCCCGGGCTCTTGGTGTCGCCCAATCTCCACGCCGTCCGTGATCGGACGCTGCCAAAAAAGAGCGCAGATGCAGATCAAGAACGTAGAGCAGATTCGGCGCAGAGGTGGCAGAGCAGGATGGCACGTCGCGCATCACCATGTGTACTTCACGCCGATTCGCCCCACATACTGATGGTAGTCCTGCGCGCCCCAGCTGCCGGACGCATTGACCCATCCAGTCCAGCCCTTTCTGAAGTCGGCATTTACGCCCACCTTCAATTCATACCGGTCCTTGGGATACAGGTCCCCGATGGGCAGTTGATTGAAAGACACGGAACTGTCGACGTTGCTGCGCCACCAGTTCGCCGTCGCGAAAGGCTGGACCTTGCGGTTATTGCCCAAGTCAAATGTGGTGAAGGTACGTACGCCAAGACGGGTAATGGTCCCATTCGAATCGGCGCGGTCTACCCGGGTGCCGTTCTGTTCCGTGATGCTGTCGGTGTTGGAGCTGACATAGATCACCTGGGCCTGCGGTTCCAGCGTCCAGTTCTCCCGCAGCTTGAATGCGTAGCCGGTCTCCGCCGATATCGCCCAAGCCTGAGAGTCGTAATCCACGCGCGGCAGTTCGTTTCCTTGAACCCGGTTGTTGAACCAGCCGTACTGGAACCAGGTGTCCACGTAGGCGCCCAGTTTGGTCTCGTCGTTCTGAAACCATGTGCCGTACACGCCAGCGCTGTACCCGTTGACGCGGCCTTTTGCCTTGTAGGGGTTGCCGTCGGCGCGGGCGGTGCTGTCAGCCGTGCCGTATCCGAGCATGGCGCCGAGGTGCAAGCGATCGGTTTCCGAAAAGAGCTTCCATTGCGCGAGATCGCCGCCTCCCTGTATCAGGAATAGGTCGGTGCTCACGTCAAAGTTGCCGTCGCGGCTGTGGGTGCCTTCCCATTTTCCCGACGTGCGCAGCCAGATCGCTTTGCGCTTGCTGCCGTCATCTTCGAATTGTTGCGATTCAATGAACTGCGGTTCGCCCAAACGGTCGTGCATGCTCTGCACGAACATCTGACCCACCAGGCGTTGATTGGCCAGGTAAGCGGCGACTTCGGGCCGATATAGAGGCTCGGGGTCTGGCGGCGGCGGAGGCGGCGGTGGCGGCGGCGGAGGAGGTGGCGGAGGTGGCGGAGGCGGCGGGGGAGGCGGAGGAGGCGGAGGAGGAGGCGGAGGTGGTGGAGGGGGCGGCGGAGGCGGCGGATCAGGTTGTTTTTCAGACCTCAAGTACCAGCTTTGATCGTTCGGCGCCGCAGCGGTCCCCTGGTAGAGTCGATATTCGTAGGGGCCAGCCACGGCGCGACCGGACAGCGCGAACGCACCCGAACCGGATACCCCGCCGTTGACCACTTCCACCACTTGAATTCCGCCGGCCGTCGTCAACGCGCCGGGGCCGCCAGCGTTCTTGATGCGCAGCTGCGATGCGCCCGTGGCGTTCCCTCCATTGATGATGAGCTTGTCCGACGGGGAACTGTCGTCGCCCAGGTAGGTATTGAGCGCGATGGTGCCGTTGCCGCTGTAATTCCGCGTCGTGACGGTCTTGTATCTGCCTGCCTGCGGCGGCGTGAAGTCGATGAGGCTGTCGGTATTGGCCAGGTTCGTGACGTTGGAGTCCCCCGTCATTACCCAATTGCTGTCATTGCTCAGGGAGAGGTTGGTCGTGCTGCCGGGTTGCGTCAGCACGCGCCCCTGGATCAAGGTCTGGCTGGCGGCGATATCCGCCGTCGCGGCCGACGTGGCGCCTATGTTGATGGCGGCGTTGCCGCCAGTGATGGACGAGCCGGTCAGAGACACGATCGCGGGCCCCTCCGACAGGTGTATGGCATCGGCTTGGGCTGAGGTGACGGTGGAATCCACAAGGGTGTACGTCTTGGCCGCGCCGCCCGCCGTTCCGGTCAGGTGCAATCCCTGGGCGTTTGCGCCCGTGGTTTGCAGCGTCGCGCCGGTGGCGCTGAAACGCGTGGCATTGACCGACACGCGCACCGCATCGGCGTCCGCGCCCTGGGTACTGACCTGGCTTCCGGTCGCGCCATCGCGGCCCAGATTGACCGTGCCCCAGCCCTCGACATGGATGCCATACGCCGCCTGTCCCAGCGTGCTCACCTGGGTACCGTTGATGTTCGCCACGGCGCCGGACTGAGTGCGCACGGCCACAGAGCGGTCGCCGGAGGTTTGAATCTGCCCGCCGGTTATGGTCGCGGGCGCCCCGCCGTTGATGAACAGTGCAAACGTGCCGGTGCCCAGCGTGCTCACCTGCGTGTCTTTCAACGCAATGCTGCCGCCGTTGACGTACATCCCGTAAGTGCGGTCGGACTGGATGTTCATCCCGTCGGACACGAATACGCCATTGTTGAAGACATAGACGCCGATCGCGGCTTGCGCACGAACCGAGGTGCCGTTGCCCATGAATTTGCCGTAGTCCTGCACCAGAATGCCGTAGGCGCTTGTGCCTTCGGTGGTGATCGACCCGTTGGTGGTCGTGACTTCGCTGCCGTCATGGAAGACGTGGACGCCGTATGCGGTCGTGCCCTTGGTCAAGATGGCGGTGTCGCGCAAGTCGGCTTTGGCGCCTTGCCACACCTCGGCCCCCTTGGAGCCATTTTGCAAGGTGGTCAGCGTCGAGTTCCGCAGTATGGTCGTCGCGTCGGCGCCATAGGTGCGCAGGGCATGGGAGTCGACGAAGTCGGTCGTGACATACACGTTCGAGCCATCAAACTCTGCCGGCAGGCCCGTGGCCCCGACGTTGTAGATGCCGCGCACGTTGCCGCCGGTGGCATACACATAGACGCCTCCGGGCCTGATCACCATCTTGCCGCCGCTTTTGACATACAAGCCGTCGATGGCGTTGCCGCTGACGCTTATGCGGATGGGCGTGCCAGCGCCGAGCGAGGGGTCCAGAATGGCTAAACCGCCCTGGACCTGAATACCCGTACCGCCCATTTGCGGGGGGTAGGGCGGCTTGGGCGTGATGACAGTACCGCCGACAAACGTCTTTTCTTCGCCGGTGACGACTCGAAAGGGGGTCGTGTAGGTGCCTTCCGGAACTACGTCTGCAAACGCCGCCGAGCCGCCGAGAGTCGCGGCAAGCCCTAGCGCGATACGTGCCGCGAGATTCGGCGATTGAAAAACCTGGGGGATATTTTCATGTTCTGCGCATTTCACGAGCGGCTCCTGCCAGAGGAAATGTGACCTGAAGTCAATCTGGACGCCGCAGGAACATTGATGCGCCGTCTTTTCGAGCAGACACAACATGAACGCCCTGAAACCCTACTACTACTTTTTGTCTAGTGCAAATGTTCGATGCACTGTTGCATTTGCCGATTGGCCGGCACGCCTGAGAGGCGATTTTGATATTCAGGCCTTAACGGAACCGGCCCTGAGGGGGGATATTCCGAGTGCTGTCGGGCTACGGTTCGAAGCGCGGCCGCCTTCTTGCCGACGACGTCGGCGCGCCATTCAGGCTTAATGAGAGCCTTAATTATTAGGGAAAACCATTATTCCGAATGGCGAGCATGGCGGGCAATCCACATTTGGAGAAAGACGCCATATGGCAGGGATCTGATCTCCCTCGAGTCGCCTCTGCCGTCGGCCATGGCCGGATATATTCGGCGCCAAGGCCCTGAAGTCCTCAAACCGCGCCGTGCGCGGCGATGTTGCGATACTGCCCTTTGAAATACAGCAACGGCTGCGTGGAAGCGCCTTCCTGCAGGTTCAGCGCTTTTACCTCGCCAATCACGATCAGGTGATCACCCGCGGGGTGTTCGGCGTGAATTTCGCAATCCAGCCAATGCAGGCTGCCGGCAATGATCGGATTGCCCAGCGGCGATTTCTGCCACTCGACGTCATGCCACTTGTCCGCGCCGCGTTGGGCGAATTGGTTGGAAATCCTGACTTGCTCGTCCGACAGGATATTGACCGTGAATCGGCCTGCCCGGCGAATCTTGGGGTAGCTGGCCGAGCTGGTCATCACGCTGAACGATACCAGCGGCGGACTCATGGACACGCTATGGAATGACTGGCAGGTGAAGCCTATGGGCTCGCCTTCGATGTGCGACGTAATCACCGTGATGCCGGACGCGTAGTGCCCGAGAGCTTCGCGAAAGCGCCTGGGTTCGATCGCGGTACTGGAAAGTGACATAGTGGGGCTTGAATACTGGGTGCAACTTGATATGGCCGCCGCGAGCATCCCGCGACGGCCATTTCCGGCCTCGGAATCAGTTCGAGAGTTCCTTGCGGACGATTTCAGCGCCGGCGCTCAAGGCGCTCAGCTTGCCTCTGGCGACAGCGCGGGACAAGGGAGCCATGCCGCAGTTGGTGCAAGGATAGAGCTTGTCGGCATCGACAAACTGAAGCGCCTTGCGCAGGGTGTCGGCAACTTCCTCGGGCGTCTCGATGGTGTTGGTTGCCACATCGATGGCGCCCACCATCACTTTCTTGCCGCGGATGAGTTCGATCAGGTCCATCGGAACGCGCGAGTTCTGGCATTCCAGCGAAACGATATCGATGCTGGATTTCTGCAGCTTGGGGAATGCCTCTTCGTATTGGCGCCACTCCGATCCCAGCGTCTTTTTCCAATCCGTATTGGCTTTGATTCCGTAGCCGTAGCAGATGTGGACGGCGGTTTCGCACTTGAGCCCTTCAATGGCCCGTTCCAGCGTGGCAACGCCCCAATCATTCACTTCGTCAAAGAACACGTTGAATGCGGGCTCGTCGAACTGGATGATGTCGACGCCAGCGGCTTCCAGCTCCCTGGCTTCCTGATTGAGGATCTTGGCGAATTCCCAGGCCAGTTTTTCGCGGCTTTGGTAGTGGCTGTCATAAAGCGTGTCGATCATCGTCATGGGGCCGGGCAAGGCCCATTTGATCGGCTGCTTGGTCTGCTGGCGCAGGAACTTGGCGTCTTCGACAAACACGGGCTTGCGGCGAGCCACGGCGCCCACGACGGTCGGCACGCTCGCGTCATAGCGATCGCGAATCCTGACGGTCTTGCGGTTCTCGAAATCCACGCCGTCCAGGTGTTCGATGAACGTCGTCACGAAATGCTGGCGCGTCTGTTCGCCATCGCTGACGATATCGATACCGGCGTGCTGCTGTTCCTGCAGCGACAGGCGCAGGGCATCGTGCTTGCCCTCGGCCAGGCCCTCATCCTGCAATTTCCAGGGCGACCAGAGTTTCTCGGGTTCAGCAAGCCAGGAGGGTTTGGGCAGGCTGCCGGCGGTCGAGGTGGGGAGCAATTTCTTCACAATTAATGCCTTGGTGTTTTGATTGGTCAAAGAGGGTAGGTGGCGGACCACTGTTCAAGAATCGCCTGGTATGGCTTGATGAAGTGTTCTTCGACAAACCGTCCCTGCTCAATGGCCAGCTGGCTACGCTCCTCGCGGTCGTAGACAATCCGGGTCAATGAATAGTCCTGATGCTTCAAGCTGGGCTGGTAGGACTTTCCTGCCGCGGAATTCGCGTTGTAGATCTCCGGCCGGTAGATCTTCTGGAAGGTGTCCATCGTGCTGATGGTGCTGATGAGCTCCAGATTGGTGTAATCGCTCAGCAAGTCGCCCGAAAAATAGAAGGCCAAAGGCGCGGCGCTGTTCGGGGGCATGAAGTAGCGAACCTTCATCCCCATTTTCTTGAAGTATTCGTCGGTCAGGGAATACTCATCCTGCAGGTATTCAATGCCCAATACGGGGTGTTGGTTTTCCGTCCGCAGATAGGTCTTGCTGCTCGATACGCTCAGGCAGATGACGGGCGGCTTGCTGAAGTTTTCCTTGTAGGTGCTTGAATTCACAAAGCACTTGAACAGCTTCCCGTGCAGGTCGCCAAAATTCTCCGGCGTGCTGAATCCCTGCTGATTCTTGGTGTGTTCCAGCAGCAGCACGCTGAAGTCATAGTCCCGCACGTAAGAGGAAAAATTATTCCCCACGATGCCTTCGATGCGCTCATTGGTTTTGCGATCGAGGATGCTCGTCTTCAAGACTTCAATCAAAGGCAGGGCATTGCCGCCGCTTGCGCCGTCGATGCTCATTTCGACCGAAATGATTTCGAGGTTGACCGTGTAGCGGTCGCCTTTGGGGTTGTCCCAATGCGCCAGGGCATTGAAACGGTTGTCTATCATCTTGAGGGTGTTGCGCAGGTTCTCCTGGCGACTCGTTCCCCTCGCGAGATTGGCAAAGTTGGTGGTGATCCGCGTATTGTCCGAAGGACGGTAGTCCTCATCGAAGCAAATGCTCTTGATGGCAAATGTGAACTCTTTACTCATGGTGATCTGCTGCCCTAATTCCCAAAATAAAACCCGCGTCTGTTTCTTGCTTTTTTCAGTGCTGCTCTTTTTCTTGTTCTATTCAGCAGCCTTGGCATTGGCGGTACAGGGGGCGTAGTTTATGTTGGGTTATCCATGAATAAAAGTGAATTGATTTCATAAAATCATTAGATTCACTCATAAGGCGAGGGAGAGGGGATATGCCTGCCGTGGCGCGCAGTCCGAGCTGCGTTTCGGCCGGGCACGGGGGAGCAAACCGCGCCGCCAGTCTGGCCGGCCGGGGTTCTGCTGAAGGGATCAGGATTGGAGTGCGGAGCGGCTGTCTCCGCGTGGCATCAAGCCGCGGCAGGCCTTTTCGCTTGCTCGAAAAATGCGCGCATGTAGTCGATGCCGACGTCCGCCTCGCGAGCGCCCAGGTAGATGTGCTTGGCTATGCCTTTCTTGCCCAGCCGGACCGGCACGACATCCATCGTGTCCGCGTACTCCAGCACCAGCCAGCGCGGCAACGCCGCCACCCCGCGGCCGCTGGCGACCATCTGCATCATGATGTCCGTGGTTTCGATGGCCTTGTGGCGCTTGGGCGTGATGCCGGCCGGCGTCAGGAACATGTTGTAGATGTCGAGCCTGTCGACAGGCACCGGATAGGCCACCAGCACTTCGTTGCCGAGCTGCTTGGGGGTGACGTACTCCGCCTTGGCAAGCGGGTGGTTGCCGGCGACCACCAGCACTTGCTCGTAGTCGAAAACAGGCTCGAACACGAGGCCGGGCTTGTTCAGCGGATCGGGCGTGACCAGCAGGTCGATTTCGTAGCCGAACAGCGCCCCGATGCCCCCGAACTGGAATTTCTGCTTCACGTCCACATCCACGTCCGGCCAGGCCGCCAGATACGGGGAGACGATCTTCAGCAGCCACTGGTAGCAGGGATGACATTCCATGCCGATGCGCAGCGACCCGCGCTCTCCCTGGGCGAACTGGCGCAGACGTTCTTCAGCCAGGTTCAGTTGCGGCAATACCCGGTTGGCTACCGCCAACAGGTATTGGCCGGCTTGCGTGAGTCTCAGGCTGCGGCCTTCTCGTAGCCAGATGTCGGTGCCCAGCTGCTGTTCCAGCTTCTTCATGCTGTGGCTGAGCGCCGACTGCGTCACGTGCAGGACGCCTGCGGCCGCGGTCAGCGAGCCTTGTTTTTCGACTTCCTGCACGATGGACAAATGGATGCGATCAAGCATGATCAATGATCAGAATTCATGGTTTGGCGAGAGTTGGGAATCTTACTTCACCGTTTTGCAGGATGCGCCGGCGCTCACGGGTGCCACTGGACATGCTCGACGCGGTCTCGTCCGTTGTTCTTGGCCGCATACAGCTGCCGATCCACGGCCTTGATGAAGCCGGCGCGGTCTGCCTGTCCGTCAGGCATCACCGTGCCCGCTCCTATGCTGACGGTAATGCGCCGGCCGTGGGGCGACAGTGCGTGCACGATGGACTTCTTCTGCAGCAAGCGCTGGCAGCGTTCCGCGACTTTTCGCGCCACCGCGGCGTCGGCGTCGGGCAGCAGCACGACAAATTCCTCCCCGCCGTAGCGGGCTACCAGATCGCGAGGGCCGTCCAGCGCCAGGCTCAGCGTCTGGGCGATTTCCACCAGGCAATTGTCGCCTTGAGTGTGGCCATACAAATCGTTGTATTGCTTGAAAAAATCGACGTCGAACAGCAACACGGACAGCGGCAGGCGCGCGTCGCGCGCGCGCTCCCACTCCAATTCAAAACTGCTGTCGAAGCGGCGGCGGTTGGCAATATTCGTCAGGCCATCCTTGAAAGAGAGCACCTCCAGCTCTTTCTGCAGGCTCAGCAGCTTTTCCTCGGTCTTCTTGCGTTCGGTGATGTCGAACATGAAGCCGATCAGCGCTTCGACTTCGCCCTTGTCGTTGCGCATGACGTGCACGACGTCGCGAATCCAGACATAGCCGTTGTCCTTGGTCAGCGCGCGGTAGTCCGCCTCGTGATCGACGCCGGCCTGGGATTGGGTGACGCAGAAATTCACCACGTATTCGCGGTCTTCCGGATGCATGCGCATGGCCCAGTCCTCCACGCTCACCCAGCTTTCAACGTTCCAGCCCAGCAACGTCTCGATCTGGGGCCCGATGTAGGCGAACTTCATGGTGGCCCAATCGATCTTCCAGGGAATCGCCTTGGTCGATTCCAGTAGGGTTCGGTACACCGCGTTGTCATCAAAAAGCTTGTTTTCGCTGGGCATGCCCGGTCTCTCCTCGATCCGAACGAACCAGCCACTTTAGCCCGAACCCGCCATCCGGGGCATCGCATTGCGTGTAACGTATAGGGTAGAGGCCCAGGTTTTCCGGCACATCGGCCCGTGCCGCCAGCGGGAACCACAACATGATGAATCCCTTCAACCGGACACTGCGACCCATACTCCTCGCCGTCGCATGCGCGTCGCTTGCCGCCTGCGCAAACAATCCGCCCCAGCGGACCGACCTCGAATACCGCAGCCGCCCGCCTTCCACCGGGCAGGAAGCGCGGCCCGTCGGCGGTTCCTCGGATGAGCGCCTGACCATACAGTCCGGCGAAGGGGAACGATTGAACCTTCCCTGGTTCGTCCGAGATACGCAGGAATGGATCAACAACAACTGAGCGCAATTCAGCGGCAGGCGTTTCCGATTCGGCGGCAGAAGTCAGGTCGCGGCGTGCGCAGCCAAGGACGCACGACCGTGCAGCCTGACGCGCCCGCCGCAAGACAAAGCCGCATCAACCGCCCGCCGCCGAAACGCCCTCGACAGCCCGACTGCGTTCCTCGCGATGCCGCGCCGCGTTGGCCAGGTCGGCTATCGGCGCAAGCAGCCCGCGGTCGAAGGCTTCAAGTGTTTCGCCGGCGCGCAGCCGTGCCGGCCAGTCGGAGTGGGTAAGCGCGCCGCGGCCCAGGGAAACGAAGTCCGCCTCGCTTCTGGCCATCATCCCATCGGCCTGCGCCGGATCATGCAGCGAGCCGTTGGCCAGCACCGGGACCGGAACGTGTTGCCGCGCCAGGGCGGCCAGGCTGGGGCCTTGTTCTCCAAAAGCCGGGCGCCAGGCCTCGAATTCCGTGGTGTGCAGATAATCGATGGGTTGCGCGCCCAGCGTGCCGAAGATCTGCGCCGCATCCGCCGCGCCGCCTTCCCACTTGTGCGTGAAGTCATTGACCTTGCCTTGCGAACTGCGCACGCCCACGACAAAGCGCTGTCCCGTGGACTGGCGAACAGCCTGGATGACCTCCACGGTCAGGCGCAGGCGATTGTCCAGGCTGCCGCCGTAGCGGTCCTCGCGCAGGTTGGTGTGCGAAGTGAGGAACTGGTCGAGCAGGTAGCCGTTGGCCCCATGTATCTCGACGCCGTCGAAGCCGGCTTCCCGAGCCCTGCGCGCCGCCTGCGCGAAGCCGTCTATGGCCCCTGCGATGTCCTCGTCCGACATGGCTTCAGGCATCCGGTACGGCCCGTCGCCGCGATAGAACGCCATCTGCTGTCCCTTGGGCTGTACGGCCGACGGGCCCTTGGTCGTACCGCAATGGGGATTGCCCTGTGACAGCGCGCCCGCATGCATGAGTTGCGCGATGATGCGGCCGCCTTGCGCATGCACGCGGTCGACCACGGCGCGCCAGGCGTCGCGCTGGGCGTCGTCGGCCAGGCCGGGCTGGAACAGATAGCCCTGCGCATGCGCCTTGTCGGTGTAGATGCCTTCGGTGATCACCAGGCCGAAGCCGCCGGCGGCGTAGGCGGCGTAGTAGTCGGCCATTTGCGGCGTGGCGCGGCCGTCCGCCGTCGCGCTGACCCGGGTCATGGGCGCGACGGCGAGGCGATTGGCCAGGTTCAAGCCCCTGTCCAGCCGCAGGGGGGTGAACAGCCCGGCGTGCGCGGCGTCGTCGAGACGATGGTCGGGCGCGCCCATGTCAGCGGCCCTCCTGCGGACGCACGGCGGCGATGGCCTCGATCTCGATCATGGCGGCGGGGTCGTAGAGCGCCTTGATCTCGGCGATGGTGTCGGCCGGATAGGGGGCCGAGAAGTGGCGGCGGCGCAGCGTCACGACGTCCTGGAAATGGCCCATGTCGGTGACGAAGATGGTGACCTTGATGACGTCCTTCAGGCTGGAGCCGCCTGCTTCCAGCGCGCGGCGCAAGTTCAGGAAGGCTTGCTCGCCCTGCGCAAGAAAGCCGCCGTCGACGATCTTGCCGTCGTCGCCGGCGCCCGCCTGGCCGGAGATGAACAGCAGGTTGCCGAACTGGATGCCCTGCGACAGCAGGAAGGGTTCGTAGTTGTCGGGCTGGGTGATGACGCGCTGTAGCATGATGCGATTTCCTTCATTTATGGTTGAGTGGTGGATCAGCCCGAAAATCGCTGATCCATGCCGTAAATGTAGGGATGTACAGCGGTGGTGACAAAGGTTCATTTGTCAGCTATAAGATGAGAAAAACTCATCTGAAATCATGCAACGCCGATCTCTTCCGCTTTCCGGACTGCGTGTGTTCGAAGCCGCCGCGCGCCTGGGCAGTTTCAAGGCGGCCGCCCAGGAACTGGCCGTCACGCCCACCGCCGTCAGCCACCAGATCCGCGCGCTGGAAGCGCAGACCGGACTGGCGCTGTTCGACCGCCACGTGCGCAGGGTGTCGCTGACCGAAACGGGCGCTCAGCTGTATCCCGTGCTGCGCGACGGGTTCGATGCCTTCGAGGCGGCGCTGGCGCGGCTGACGCAGCAGCGCGCGCGGGCCCAGGTGACCATATCCGCGACCAACGCATTCACCGTGAAATGGCTGGTGCCGCGCATGGCGGATTTCCGCGGCCGGCATCCCGGCATCGACCTGCAGTTGCAGGCCAGCGATGACGTGGTCGATCTGCGGTCGACGGCGGTCGATATCGCGATCCGCTATGGCCGCGGGCCTTATCCCGGGCTGGTGACGCAGCCCCTGTTCACCGACCGCTTCGCGCCAGTGGCGAATCCGCGCCTGGACGTCGAATCGCCGGACGATCTGGCCCGTGTGCCCCTGATTCGTTTCGACTGGAAGCGGCCCCAGCCCGAGAACCCTACCTGGGAACGTTGGTTCGCGGTCGCGCGGCGGACTCAGCCGAGCCAGGCGAGCCAGCTGCGTTTTTCCGACGAGGGGCACGCCATCCAGGCGGCGGTTGCCGGCCATGGCGTTGCGCTGGTCAGCCTGGCCTTGATCTCCGAGGAACTGGAGGCCGGCCATCTGGCGCAGCCTTTCGGTCCAGTGATCGACGGGCATACCTATCATCTGGCCATGTATGCCGGCCGGCCGCCGTCGGCCGCGGTCCAGGCCGTGGCGCACTGGCTGAGCACGCAGGCGGGATCCGAAGGCTCCAGGCCTACCCCTTCTCCCTGAACGCCGCGAAGTCCTGCCAGCATCCCCGCGTGAACTCATACAGGGCGTCTTGCGCCGTCAGCGGCGTGCGCCCCGCCAACCGCGCCAGCGCGTAGTGTCCCTGGCGCTGCGGATCGGGCGGGATAGGCACCTCGACCAGCAGTCCGGCTTCCTGCTGCCGGCGGGTGACGCAGATCACGCCCAGCAGCAGGGCGTCCGTGCGCAGCGCCAACTCGACCAGCGCGTCCAGGTTTTCGCAGCGGTGGGTGACCAACAGTTCGGGCGCGCCGCCCGGCCCCAGCGTTTCGGCCAGCCGTAGCGAGACTTCGGGGCTGAGCGTGGTGGAGGCAACGGGATACTGCCGGATCTGGTCGATGCCTGGGCGCTTGTGGGCCAGGATGGGATGGCCCTTGCGGCAGACCAGGCCGGCGCGCAACGGGGGCAGGGGCCGGGTTTCCAGGTCGGCGGCGTCGTACAGCATGCGGGCGTCGCAGACCATGGCGTCCACGCGTTCGGCTCGCAGCATTTCCAGCAGCGCCGCGGTGGAGCCGAGTTCGACGCCGATGCGGACTTGCGGATGGCGTTCGGCCATGTGGGCCAGGAAGGGCGAGAGCAGCAGGGACGCCGGGGCGGGGCTCAGCCCGATGCTCAGCGCGCCGGACTCGCCGCTGTGCAGGGTCTTGAGTTCGCGCTGCAGCTCCGCTTCCTCGAAGCGCATGCGGCGCGCGCGTTCGGCCACGCAGGCGCCGTAGGGCGTCAAGCGCACGCGGCGCGTGCCGCGGTCCAGCAGCGGCAGGCCGAGTTCGGCCTCCAGCGCCTGGATGCTGCGGCTGAGCGCGGGCTGCGACAGATTGACCGCGTCGGCCGCGCGCGAATAGGTGCCGTGTTCCACCACCGCCAGCAGGTGTTTGAGTTTCTGGAAATCCATGTTCCAACCGCATAAATACTATGAAATAAATGCATTGGAATTATAAATTGGCTGTTCGTATGATGGTCCGCAGACGGCGCCCGCAAGAGGCGCCGCAAACCTTGCCCGGGACTCGCACCGCGGCGCGGCTCGTCAAATACGGAGACAGATTCAATGAAGCAGCACTTGTTGCCGGCCGCCATCCTGGCGGCCTGCGCGGCCGTGGGCGCCCATGCCCAGGCCCAGGATGTCCAGCAAAACGCCAAGCAGCAATCCGCCACCCCGGCGCGTCCGGCGCAGGCCGCCAGCGGCCAGGTCACGATACGGCGCGACGGCTATGGCATGCCGCATGTGTACGCCAACAGCGTGTACGGCATTTTCTACGGCTACGGCTATGCCGTGGCGCAGGACCGCCTGTTCCAGATGGAGATGGCGCGGCGCAGTACCCAGGGCCGCGTGGCCGAGGTGCTGGGCCAGTCCATGGTGGCGTTCGACAAGTCCATCCGCGGCAATTTCTCGCCCGAGCGCATCCAGCTCCAGCTGGCCGCGCTGCCGGCGTCCGAGCGCCAGATCCTGGACGGCTACGCCGCGGGCATGAACGCCTGGATTGCGCGGGTGCGCGCCGAGCCCGGCAGCTTGATGCCCAAGGAATTCAACGACCTGCATTTCCAGCCAACGGACTGGACGGCATATGACGTGGCGATGGTGTTCGTGGGCACCATGGCCAACCGCTTCTCCGACGCCAATAGCGAGATCGACAACCTGGCGTTGTTGACCGCGCTGCAGGACAAGCATGGCGACGAGCGCGCCATGCAGATCTTCAACCAGTTGCGCTGGATGACCGACAGCCGCGCGCCCACCACCGTGCCCGAGGAAGAGGGCGTGTACCGGCCGGAAGGCGCCAAGCCGCCCGCCAAGTTGTCCTATGCGCTGCCGCGTTACGACGGCACGCCGCCCATGCTGGAGCGCGTGGCGCGCGATCCGCAGACGCGCGGCGTGCTGGACGAGACGCCCGCGGCCACGTCGGCGCGCCTGCTGGCGCAGTTCGCCGAATCGGGGCAGCCCGGCATCGCCGGCTTTCCGACCACCAGCAATATGTGGATCGTGGGGCGGGAGCACGCCAAGGACGCCCGCTCCATCCTGCTGAACGGGCCGCAGTTCGGCTGGTGGAATCCGGCCTATACCTATGGCATTGGCCTGCACGGAGCGGGCTTCGACGTGGTCGGCAATACGCCGTTCGCCTATCCCAGCATCCTGTTCGGCCACAACGCGCACGTGACCTGGGGCTCGACCGCGGGCTTTGGCGACGACGTGGACATCTTCGCGGAAAAGCTCGACCCGAACGACCGCACCCGCTACTTCCACGACGGCGTGTGGAAGAAGATGGAAAAGCGCACCGAGCTCATCGAGGTCAAGGACGGACAGCCGGTCGCGATGGACGTGTACCGGACCGTGCACGGCATCGTCACCAAGTTCGACGACAAGCAGCACGTGGCCTATGCCAAGGCGCGCGCCTGGGAAGGCTACGAGCTGCAATCGCTGATGGCCTGGACCCACAAGGCGCAGTCGCGCGACTGGAACGAGTGGAAGCAGCAGGCCGCGCGCCATGCGCTGACCATCAACTGGTACTACGCGGACGACAAGGGCAACATCGGCTACGCGCATACGGGCTTCTATCCCAAGCGCCACCCCGGCCACGATCCGCGCCTGCCCGCGCCCGGCACCGGCGAGATGGACTGGCAGGGCATCCTGCCGTTCTCGACCAACCCGCAGGTCTACAACCCGCGCCAGGGCTTCATCGCCAACTGGAACAACCAGCCCATGCGCGGCTATCCCTCGACCGACCTGTTCGCCATCGTGTGGGGCCAGGCCGACCGCTACGCCGAGATCGAGACCCGCCTGAAAGCCATGACGGCCAATGGCGGCAAGGTCAGCGCGCAGCAGATGTGGGACCTGATCCGCACCACCAGCTATGCCGACGTCAACCGGCGCCATTTCCTGCCGTTCCTGCAGCAGGCGGTGCAAGGGTTGCCGGCCGACGACGCGCGGGCCAGGCTGGTGGCGGGGCTGGCGTCCTGGGACGGCATGGGCACCAGCGACAAGCAGGCCGGCTACTACGACAACGCCGGCCCGGCGGTGATGGACGCCTGGCTGCGCGCCATGCTCAAGCGCACGCTGGCCGACGAAATGCCTGCCGACTTCTTCAAGTGGTACAGCGCCACCGGCTATCCGACGCAGGCCGCGCCCGCCACGGGTTCGGTCAACCTGACGGTGGGCGTGAAGGTCCTGTACAACGCGCTGGCCGGCCGTGATTCCGGCGTGCCGCAGAAGTATGACTTCTTCAACGGCCAGCGGCCGCGGGATGTGACCCTGGCCGCGCTGGACGACGCGCTGGCGGCCTTGCGCCAGGCCTATGGCGAGGATCCCGCCAGCTGGCGCATACCCGCGCCGCCCATGGTGTTCGCGCCCAAGAACTTCCTGGGCGTGCCGCAGGCGGACGGCAAGGCAGTGCTGAGCTTCCCGGCCACGCAGAACCGCGGCACCGAGAACAACATGACGGTGTTCGACGCCCAGGGCGTGCACGCGGTGGACGTGGTGGCGCCGGGGCAGAGCGGCTTCGTCGCGCCTGACGGCACGCCGTCGCCCCACATCCGCGACCAGTTCGACCTGTACACCAGCTTCGGCAACAAGCGGGTCTGGTTCACGGATGCGGAAGTGCGCGCCAACGCTAAGTCGGTAGAGACCTTGCGCTATTGACGGCGTAGCCGCCCTGGTGGCTGGCCAGGCGCGCATAGACCCCTTGCCGCTTGAGCAACTGGTCGTGCGTGCCGGCCTCCGCCAGCGCGCCGCGCTCCAGCACCAGGATCAGGTCGGCATCGCGGATCGTCGACAGGCGGTGCGCGATGACCAGCGTGGTCCGGTGCCGCATCAGCACGTCCAGGGCGCCGCGCACCTGCATTTCCGACAAGGTGTCCAGGTGCGAGGTGGCTTCGTCCAGGATCAGCACGGGCGCGTTCTTCAGGAAGGCGCGGGCGATGGAGATGCGCTGGCGCTGGCCGCCCGACAGCTGCATGCCGCGTTCGCCCACGCGCGTTGCCAGGCCGTCGGGCAGGCTGCGCACGAAGTCCGCCAGCGCCGCCTGCTCCAGCGCGCGCGCCAGGTCCGCGGGGCTGGCCTCGGGCCGCGCCAGCCGGATATTGCCTTCCAGCGTGTCGTTGAACAGATAGGTGTCCTGCGTCACCAGCGCCACGCGCTCGCGCAGGCCGTCCAGCTGCAGCTGGCGCAGGTCCACGCCGTCCAGCTTGACCTGGCCCTGGCGCGGATCCCAGAAGCGCAGCAGCAGGCTGGCCACCGTGCTCTTGCCCGCGCCGGACGCGCCCACCACCGCCACGGTGGCGCCGGCCGGCACCTTGAAGCTCAGGTCGCGCAAGGTGTCGGCGTTCTTGCCGGGATAGGCGAAGCTGACGTGTTCGAAGGCCAGCGACAGGCCGTGCGCGGAAACGGGCGCCGGCAGCGGGCCGTCGACCACGGGTTCGGGCTCGTTGGCGACCACGTGCAGGCGGCGCGTGGCGGCGATGGTGTCCGCCAGTTGCCGGCTGACCTGCGAGATCTCCGACACGGGCAGGAAGGTCGCCAGTGCGATCAGCACCAGGAGGGGCAGTATGCCGGCCGACAGCGCGCCGGCGGCGACCTGCAGCGCGCCCACCACCGCGACGGCCAGTCCGCCCAGCCCCATCGCGATTTCAAAGCCCGCGGTCTGGCGCGACAGATCGTCCAGGATGTCGAGGCGGCGTGTGCGGTAGTGGTCGGCCACGCGCAGGAATTCGTCGCGGCGGCGGCCGGTGGCCTGGAAGGCGGTCAGGTCGGCCAGGCCTTGGATGGTGTCGGTGGTGTGGGCGCTCATCTCGCCCAGCGCCTCGCGCGCCTTGTCGCCCAGGGCGTCGACCTTGCGCCGTCCGCGCACCGGGGACACCAGCGCGTAGGCCAGGAAGGGCAGCAGCGCCAGCGCCACGGGCCAGCTGTAGACGCCCAGGAAACCCAGCACCGACAGCGGCACCAGCACCGAGACAATGGCCGGCGCGATGGTGTGCGCGTAGAAGTACTCGACCATTTCCACGTCCTGCGTGGCCAGCGCGACCAGGTCGCCGGAGCGGCGTTGCAGCAGATAGGCCGGCGCCAGGCGCTCCAGCTTGTCGTAGAGCTTGACGCGCATGTCGGCCAATAGCTGGTACGCCATGGCGTGGGCCAGCCAGGACTCCAGCCAGTGGAACAGCGCGGCCAGCGGCGCGGCGATCAGCAGGCCGGCGATCAAGGCCGAATAGTCGCGGCCGTCGCGGATGGCGGCCACGATCAGGGCGCTGAACACGCCCACGCCGATGTAGGCGGCGACCCGCGCCACGCCCAGCAGGATGGTGGCCGTGAGCGTGCCGCGCCATGGCCGCACCACCGACAGCAGCGTGCTCAGGGTGGCGCGCCAGCCGATTTGCGCGGCGTCCTCGTCGATCGAGCGCAGGGCAGGGCCTGGTCCGCCGGACTCCTGGGCCGAGTCCTCGCGCTGCGCCTGGGCGGGGGCGGACGCGGCAAGGGAGGCGGATCCCGCCGACGGATTGCGGTGCGCGGCCGCCTGTTCGTGCATCAGGCGGTAGTACAGGCCGCCTTGCCGCATCAGTTCCGCGTGCGGTCCTTCTTCCGCCACCCGGCCCTGGTCCAGCACCAGGCAGCGGTCGGCGCCGATGACGCTGGCCAGGCGGTGCGCCAGGATCAGCGTGGTGCGGCCGGCCATCAGGCGATCCAGCGCCTGCTGGATCAGCGCCTCGTTCTCGGTGTCGACCGACGACAGCGCCTCATCCAGGATCAGGATGGGCGCGTCGCGCAGCAGGGCGCGGGCGATCGCCACGCGCTGGCGCTGGCCGCCGGACAGTTGCAGGCCGCGTTCTCCGATGCGGGTGGCGTAGCCGTCGGGCAGCGCCATGATGAAGTCGTCGATGTTGGCGGCGCGGGCCGCGGCGCGCACCTGCTCGTGGGTGGCTTCGGGGCGGCCCAGCCGCAGGTTGTCGTCGATGGTGCCGTGGAACAGCGTGATGTCCTGGCTCACCAGCGCGATGTGCGACAGCAGCGCCTGCGTGTCGAGCTCGTTCATGTCGTGGCCGCCGATGCGGATGCTGCCCGACTGCGGCACGCATTCGCGCAGCAGCAGGCGCACGATGGTGGACTTGCCCGCGCCGCTGGGGCCGACCACGCCGACGCGTTCGCCGGCGGCGATGTGGAAGCTCAGGCCCTGGTGGGCGCGGCGTTCGGGCGTGTAGGAGAACGCCACCTGGTCGAATTCGATGGTGGGCGCCAGGCGGCCGGGCGTCTTGCCGCCGGCCTCGGGCGCGGGCGTCAGCGGCCGGGCGTCGGTCAGCGCATGGATGCTGGCGGCGGCCGACTGGCCCAGCATGCCCCGGTGCAGCACCGAACGCAGGTCGCGCAGCGGGCGGAAGATCTCGGTGCCGGCCATCAGCACGATCAGCAGCGCTTCCACGCTCATGTCGCCGTGGGCCACGCGCCAGGCGCCCAGCGTCAGCGCCAGCGCCGCGCCCAGCGCCACGCCCAGGTCGCTGATGCCGCGCGTCAGCAGGCTGACCGACAGCACCCAGAAGGTATTGTTCGACAGGCTGCGGGCGCGGGCGGCCAGGCGCTGGCCCCAGGCCTTGCCCTGGCCATAGGACTTCAGGGTGGGCAGGCCCTGCATCGCGTCCAGGAAGTCCTCGCCGAAATCGTTCAGGGACTTGCTGCGCGCCAGGCTGGCGCGGCGGTCCAGCATATGCACCGCCATCGGCCCGAACAGCGCAAACAGCGCCGCCGCCAGGAACACCAGCGCGGTGGGCACGTCCCAGAACGCGATCACGGCGAAGATGGCGAAGGGCGCCGCGGCGGCGATCGCGACCTGGGGCAGGTACTGGCCGAAGAACGCCTGCAACTGCTCGACGCCGTCCACCACCGTCAGCATGACTCCGCCGGTGCGCTGGTTGGCGAACCAGGCTGGGCCCAGCGTCACGATGCGGTCATAGAGGCGGGCGCGCAGCGCATGCTGGACAGTCGCGGCGCAGCGGTTGGCCTGCACGGTGCGCCAGTGATCCAGGAAGGCGCGCAGCAGCACCATGGCAGCGGCGCACAGCGCGGGCGTGAGCCAGTCCTGCCAGGGGGCGCCATCGAACACGCGGGCCAGCAACTGGCCCAGGAACACATAGCGGGCGATGCCGGCCGCCAGGGCCAGCAAGCCCAGGAAAATGCCGCCCGCCATGCCGGCGCGCAGTCCCGCCGTCAACTGCCAGAGGCGCGAATCGAAATACATAGCAAACTCCTTTGAGTGCTTGCATGGTCCCCGATCCCGTGCACGGGCGAAAGCGATAGTTTTTCAATCTAGGGTTGAGCTAGACTTGACCCATGGCCGATCTACCCAACCACACGCCGCCGCTGGCGGCCCTGCGCGCCTTCGAGGCCGTCGCCCGCCTGGGCAGCCTGAGCCGCGCCGCCGCGGAACTCCATGTCACCAAGAGCGCCGTCAGCCATCAGCTACGGGCGCTGGAGGCCGATCTGGGCGTGGCCCTGCTGCGCCGCGGCGGCACGGTGAGGCGCGCGGAGACCACTGCGGCGGGCGCCGACCTGCTGGTTTCCGTGCAACAGGCCTTGACCCTGCTGGAGACCGCCTGCCGCAATGTGCGGGCCTCCGCCAGGGGCAAGCGGCGCGATACCCTGAACGTTTCCGCCAACCCTTCGCTGGCCGCCATGTGGCTGGCGCCGCGCATCGGACGTTTCATCGAACTGCATCCGGGCATCGACATCCAGGTCTATCTGCACGCCAGCCAGGATCCCGCCTGGAAGAGCCAGGACATCGATCTGGCGTTCCTGCACGTGCGCGCCATGGGACCGCACATCGCGGAACCGGGCGATATCCCGCTCATGACCGAAACCGTGGTGCCTGTTTGCAGCCCGGCGCTGGTCGACCCGGCCGAGCGCGCCGATCCGCAAGTGTTTCTGCGCCACCGCTGGCTGGAGGAAAAGCACGTGGACAGTCCGGAGACCGACTGGCGCACCTGGAGTCCGCGCCTGGGCCTGGCCGAATCCGACTGGCAGGAGCCCATGGTGCTGAGCGGCCTGAGCACGGTGGCCGCCGCGGCCGCGGCCGGCGTCGGCATCGCGTTGGGACGCGCGCCGCTCATCGACGAGGAACTGGCCAGCGGCCGGCTGGTGCCCCTGGTGCCGCATCTGCGCATGCCGGGCTCCTGGGGCTACGTCATGCGGATACAGGCCAATCGGCCGATGGACGCGGCCCTGCCGACCCTGGTGGAATTCCTGGCGGAAGAGGGCCGCAGTACGGGCGCGTGGCAGAATCTGGCCGACCGGGCGCGCTGACGCCAAGCCATTTCCAACGCGCGTATCGATGTCGAGGCAAGCATCATGAATCCCCTGGCCGGCATGACACTGGCGATCCGCCTGCTGTGCGTCGCGCTGCTGCTGGCGGCGGCCTCGGGCGCGGCGCGCGCGCAGGCCGCGCCGACGCCGGGATGCGAGGATTTTCTGCTGGCCCTGGGCGGCAAGCCCGAGTACATCGAGTTCCAGGGATGCCGTCCGGAATTCCGGGCGCAGGGCAAGCCGCTGGTGGCGCGCTACCGCCTGGACGGCGCGCATGCCGCCGAGGCCCAGGAATACCTGCGTCAGCGTTTCGGCATGGGGCCGCTGCGCTTTCGCTGCTGCGGCTGGGAAGCCCCCATGAAGTCCTGGCGCGATCCGCGCACGGGACGCGAATACATGATCGCCTTCGCATCCGAGGAAACGCTGTACTCGGATCGCGCGCAGTGGAACCTGATCGGCAGCTTCCATCTGCGGGTCGAACTGTATACCGAGGAAATCTAGGCGCCCCTAGCCGGGCGCCCCTTGCCGGGCGCCCGGTAAAAAGGGAGGTCGGGCCGGCGCCGCCTCAGTCCGCGCCGCTCTTGCCGCGCGGCGGCTTGCTGATGGTGACCGCCGAGGTCACGATCAGCTCCATCAGGATGTTGCGGGCCAGGTTCTCGGCATAGTCGTTGCGCGCTTCCGCCGTGGCGATGGCGCGCTCCACCGAGCCTTCCACGATGGCGTTGATCTGCTGGATGTGGAGCTCGCAGATCTGGACCAGGTCCGGATGGCGTTTCTGGTGGAAGTACAGGAAACGCCGCGCCAGCGTCTGCAGCATGGCGTGGAATTCGGCCGCGTAGCTGTTGCGCGCGGCGGCGCCAATCTGGCTGGTCAGCGCGAAATGCAGGCGCATGTACATGCGCATGTCGTTGATGGCCTTCAGCTCTTCCAGTTCGCGGGCCAGGCGCGCCAGTTCGGCGCGCTCGGCGTCGTCGGCCCATTGCGCCGCCTGCGCCACGATCAGCCGCTCGATCTCGCGCCGCGCCTGGATGATCTTCAGCTGTCCCTGGTAGTCGATCTCGGAGATGAAGATGCCCTGGCGCGGGGCGATTTCCACCAGCCGCTGGAACGCCAGCTTCTGCAGGGCGTCGCGCACCGGCGAGCGGCCGATGCCGACGCGCTCGCTCAGGGTGGTTTCCGACCATTGGCTGCCCGGGGGCAGCTCGCCGGTGACGATCATTTCCTCCAGGGCGCAATAGGCCTTTTCAGTCTGGCTGACAGCCGTGCGGCCAAAGAGGGGGAAAGCTTGGGTCATGGAGTCGGCAGCTTGCGTTGTTGGAGTTCGCGTTTTAACACTTTGCCGGTGCTGTTTTTCGGCAGTTCCTCCAGGAAGACGTAGCGCTTGGGGCGCTTGAAGCGCGCGATCGATTCCAGGCAAAGGCGGTCCAGGTCCTGGTCCGAGGCCTGGGCGCCCGGTTTGAGCACCACGAAGGCCAGCACCGACTCGCCCCATTCCGGGTCCGGACTGCCGATCACGGAAACTTCCTGCACGGCGTCGTGGCGCATCAGCGCCTCTTCCACCTCGCGCGGGTAGATGTTGGTGCCGCCGCTGATGATGACGTCCTTGGATCGGTCCTTCAGGTGCAGCAGGCCGCGCTCGTCCAGGACGCCGATATCTCCGGTATGGAGCCAACCGTCCGCCAGGGTGTCGGCGGTGGCTTGCGGATTGTTCCAGTAGCCCAGCATCACCGTCGGCCCGCGGACCGCGACTTCGCCCAGCTCCCCCGGGGCGACCGGCTGGCCGGCGGGGTTGCGCAATTCCACTTCCATGGACGACTGGACGTAGCCGACCGATCCCAGCAGCGCATCGTCGTTGCGGGCGACGGCGGCGCCGATCTGGGCCGCCGACAGCGCCGAGATCGACATGGGGCTTTCGCCCTGGCCGTAGATCTGCGCCACGCGCGGGCCGTAGCAGGCGACCGCGTCCTTGATGTCTTCCACGTAGAACGGCGCGCCGCCCACGATCAGGGCGCGCAGGCCCGCTTGCGGGCCGCCGTTCAGGCGGGCGTGACGCACCATGCGCTGCACGATGGTGGGCGAGGCGAACAGGCTGACGTTGCGGTAGCGCGTCAGCAGTCCGGACAACTCGTCTTCGTCCAGGCCGCCGCTGTCGGGCACGATCTGCACGGCGCCGTGCAGCCAGTACGGAATGCTGTAGAGGCCGCCGCCGTGCGATAGCGGCGCCACGTGGACCATGGCGTCGCCGGGTTGCACCGACTGCACATCGGCATAGAAGTTCAGGCACATGCCGACCAGGTTGGTGTGGCTGAGCATGACGCCCTTGGGCTTGCCGGTGGTGCCGCTGGTGTAGAACAGCCAGGCCAGCTCTTCGGGCGGACGGGTTTCCAGCGCCAGCGGCGGGCCCAGGGCGCCGGCCGCGTAGCCGGCGGATTCCACGTCCTCCATGCGTACCGCGTCCAGGCCGCGGGCGACCGGCTCCAGCGCGGCGAGCAATTCGCCTTGCGACAGGCACAGGCGGGCGTCGCTGTCGCGCAGGATGTATTCGAGTTCGTTGGGATGCAGCTTGGCGTTGACGGGCACGGCGCACAGGCCGGCATGCCAGATGGCGAGCATCGATTCGATGTAGCTGGGGTGGTTGCGCAGCGCCAGCATGACGCGCTGGCCGGGTGCCAGGCCCAGCGGGCCGCGCAGCCAGCCGGCCAGCGCCTGCACCCGGGCCTGGAGCTGGGCGTAGCTGAGGGGTTCGCGGGCGCCGGCGGCAAGCGCGGGCTGGTCGGCATGGGTGGTGGCGCTGCGGTGAAAGAGAGAGCTGAGATGCATGGCGGTCTCTGGGTGGATGGGGGCGCGGGATCAGTGGCCAAGCAGGGTGATGCAGGTCACCGCCTCTTCCACGCCGTTGAAGCCGCCGCCGTTCTCGGCGATGGCGAAGCGTGCGCCCTGGACCTGGCGCGCGCCGGCCTCGCCGCGCAGCTGGATCACCATTTCATGGACCTGCGCCAGCCCGGTGGCGCCGATGGGGTGGCCGCGCGAAAGCAGGCCGCCGGACACGTTGATGGGGATGCGGCCGCCCAGGCTGGTGGCGCCGGATTCGGCCATCGGCCCGCCCTCGCCGAAGGCGCAGAAGCCCAGCGCCTCGGTCTGCTGGATCTCGGCGAAGGCGGTGGCGTCGTGGACTTCGGCCAGCGACATGTCCTGCGGGCCGACGCCGGCGCGTTCGTAGGCTTCCAGCGCGGCCAGGTGGCACAGGTGGCGGTCGTAGCGGTCGGCGGGGCGGTCGGTGGCGGTGCGCAGCACGCTGGCGTACAGGCGCACGGCGCGCGCCCGTTGCAGGCGCTTCAGGCCCCGGGCGTTGCAGACGATGGCGGCGGCCGCGCCGTCGCTGATGGGCGCGCACATCGGCAAGGTCAGGGGCCAGGACACCGGCCGCGCGGCCAGGGCCTCGTCGATCGTCATCGGGTACTGGAACTGGGCCAGCGGATTGCGCGTGGAATGCATGTGGTTCTTGGCGGCCACGGCGGCAAGCTGGCGCTGGGTGGTGCCGAAGGTCTTCATGTGCAGCCGCGCCAGGCTGGCGTAGATGTCCATGAACACGCTGCGCTTGCCCGGTTCCTCGAAGCCAGGCGGGGGCGTCACGTCGGGCGCCAGCGCCATCAGCTGGGCCATTTGCGCCGGCGCGTTATGCACGTCCCAGGCGCCGTCGAACACCGCGAAGCTCTTGGCCTTGTCCTCGGAGAACAGCTTGTCCACGCCCACGGCCAGGCAGATGTCGCCCGCGTCCGAGGCCACGTACAGGTGCGCGGCGTTCAGCGCGGTGCTGGAGCTGGCGCAGGCATTCTCCACGTTGGTGACGGGTATGCCGGCGACGCCCATGGCCTTCAGCGCGACCTGGCCGGCCACCATGTACTGGCCTTCGATGGAGCCCTGGCCGGCGGAGGCGAAGTAAGCCGCCTGGAGGTCGGCCGCGTCGCAGCCCGCGTCCGCCAGGGCTTGCGTGACCGCGTCGCGCACCAGGTCCTTGACGCTTTTGGCGGGTTGCTTGTCGAAGCGGGTGATGCCCACGCCCGCGATGTAGGTAGTGTCGTTGCTCATGCTTGGATGCCCGTGGTGAGGATGGATTCGATGATGTGGCGGTTGGCCTCGACGTCCGCGGCCGATCCGCTCCAGGCGATTTCGCCGTGGTCCAGCACGTACTGGCGATGCGCCAGGCGGCCGGGTACCTTGAGGTTCTGTTCGACCAGCACGATGCCGGTGCCCTGGCGGTGGACTTCGGCGAAGACCTCGATCAGTTCGTTGACGATGCGCGGCGCCAGGCCCTCGGTCGGCTCGTCCAGCAGCAGGATGCGCGGATTCCCCAGCAGGGCGCGCGCGATCGCCAGCATTTGCTGTTCGCCGCCGGACAGCTGGTCGCCGTGAAAGCCGATGCGTTCCCCCAGCCGCGGGAATACCTGCAGCACGCGGTCCTGCGTCCAGTAGCCGGGCTGGTGCGCCAGCGCGCCCATGCGCAGGTTTTCTCGCACGGTCAGGTTGGGGAAGATGCGGCGGGTGTCGGGCACCAGCGCGATGCCGTCGCGGCTGATCTGTTCGACAGCGCGGCGCGTGGCGTCCTGTCCCGCGATCAGGCGGCTGCCCGACGACAAGGGCAGCAGTCCGATCAGCGTCTTGAGCGTGGTGGACTTGCCTGCGCCGTTGCGTCCCACGATGGCGACGATCTCGTCCTGCGCCGCGCGCAAGGCAATGTTCTTGAGCGCCAGCGCCTGGCCGTAATGCACGCTGGCGTGCCGCAGTTCGATCATGCCGCCACCTCTTCGCCCAGGTAGACCGCGCGCACGGTGGCGTCGTCGCGGATGGCTGCGGGCGGCCCTTCGGCCACCTTGCGGCCGTTGGACAGCACCACGATGTGTTCCGACAGGGTCATGATCACGTCCATGTTGTGTTCGATCAGCAGCACCGTGCGGCCGGCGGCGGCATGGCGGATCAGGCGGGTGGCCGCGCCGACTTCATGGTGGCCGACGCCCGCCAGCGGTTCGTCCAGCAACAGGATGCGCGGGTCGGGCAGCAGGGTCAGGCCCAATTCCAGCGCGCGTTGCAGCCCGTAGGACAAGGTGCCCGCGACGGTGTCGCGCCAGGGCGCGAGATCGGTCAGTTCCAGCATGGCGTCGATGGTGGAGGCCAGCCGGCGGTCATAGCGCGGCGCCAGCCAGAAGGGCAGCAGGCGCGAATGGCTGATCTGCGCGGCGATGCGCAGGTTCTCCAGCACCGTCATCTCGGGAAAGATCTTGGTGATCTGGAAGCTGCGGCCGATGCCGTGCCTGGCGCGTTCGTAGGCCCGCAGGCGGGAAATGTCCGCGCCGTGGCACAGGATGCGGCCGCCGTGTCCGGGCAGGTTGCCCGACAGCACGTTGAGCAGGGTGGTCTTGCCTGCGCCGTTGGGGCCGATCAGGCCGTAGACGCGGCCGGTTTCGAAGGCGTAGCTGAAGTCCTCGATGGCGCGCAGCGCGCCGAAGGTGACGCTGACCTGTTCGCATTGCAGGGCGATGTCGCTCATGACGGGCTCCCTTCGCGCGGCGCCAGCGGCACGTGGGGCGCGGATGGGTTCGCGGGGGCGGGGGGGCGGCTACGGCCCCAGCGCGCCTGCAGGGCGCCCAGCACGCCTTGCGGGAAATACAGCGTGGCCAGGATGAAGACCAGGCCCAGGATGCCGTACCAGTAGGGCGTCCAGCCGCTGAGCCATTCCTTCAGGGCCTCGAACAGCAGCACGCCGGCCACCGGTCCCCACAGCGTGCCCGCGCCGCCCAGCAGGGTCATGATGATGACGTCGCCCGAGGTGGTCCAGTGCAGCATCTGCGGGTTCATGTACATCAGCACCGCGGCCAGCAGCCCACCCGCCAGGCCGCCGACGGCGCCCGAAACCAGGAAGGTGATCTGCTTGAGGCGCTGCACGTTGTAGCCCAGCTGGGCGGCGCGGATCTCGTTCTGGCGCAGGCCCGCCACCGCGCGGCCGAAGGGCGAGGCGCGCAGCATCGCCATCAGCGCCATGACCAGCGCGAACACGGCGGCCACGTACCAATAGAAGTTCACTGTATCGAAGAAATCGATGCCGGCGAGTTCGGGCCGGCCGATGCCCGGCAGGCCGTCGGCGCCGCCCGTCCATTCGCGCAGCTTGCTGTCGGCCAGGATGTACATGAGCTGAGACAGCGCCAGCGTGACCAGCGCGAAGAAGATCCCCGAGACCCTCAGCGCGAACACGCTGAAGATCCAGGCGCAGGCCGCGCCGGCCATGATGGCGAGCGCCAGGCCGGCTTCGAACGGCAGGCCGTAGCGTTGCGTGGCCAGCGCCAGCGCGTAGCCGCCCGTGCCCAGGAAGGCGGCGTGGCCGAAGGACACCATGCCCAGCAGGCCGAACACCAGGTCGAAGCCCACGGCGAAGATCGACCACACCATGATCAGGATGCTGAGGTTCAGCAGGAAATCGTTTTGCGTGCAGAAGGGCACCGCGATCACCGCGGCGGCCACGCCGGCCGCGATGGCGGCGTCTTGGCGGGAAGTCGTCATGCCAGCCTCGCTTGGCGGGAAAACAGTCCTTGCGGACGGGTGAGCAGGGTGCCGATCAGCATGGCGAACGTCAGGATGTCGACCCAGCTGGGCATGAAGGTGTAGCCCACCGCGCGCACCATGCCGATCAGCAGCGACGCCGCGACTACGCCGCGGATGTTGCCGAGCCCTCCCAGGATCACCACGATGAAGCAGTCGATGATGGTGTTGGTGGCCATGCCCAGTTCGATGGGGAACAGCGGGGCCGAGATGGCGCCCGCCAGTCCGGCCAGCGCCGCGCCCACGCCGAACACCGCACTGCGGATATGGGCCGCCGGCAGGCCCAGGATGCGCACCATCTCGCCGTCGCTGCTGGCGGCGCGCACCAGCATGCCGAAGGTGCTTTTTTCCAGCACGAAGAACAGCGCCGCCGACACCAGCAGGCCGAAGGCGATGACGAACAGGCGGTAGACGGGAATGGTGCTGCCGGCCAGCTCGACCGTGCCCGCCAGCAGCGCCGGCATGGGCGTTTCCTGGTAGCCCAGGCCCCAGACGAACTTCACCGCTTCGCTGATGACGAGGATGAAGCCGAAGGTCAGGATCAGCTGATAGAAGTGCGGGCGGTTGTACAGCGGCCGCAGGGCCAGCCGTTCCATCGCCACGCCGACCAGGCCGACGCCCACAGTCGCCGCCAGCAGGGCGGCGATGAACGAGCCGGTGCGCAGTTGAATATCGTAGGCGAGGTAGGCGCCCAGCATGTACAGGGCGCCATGGGCGAAGTTGATGACGCCCAGCATGCCGAAGATAAGCGTAAGGCCGGACGCCAGCAGGAACAGCAGCATTCCCAGGCTCAGGCCGATGATCACGGTGGACATGGCAGAAATCCGTCAGGCGGCGCGCGGGCGCGCCGGGGGCAGGCCGGACCGTGAGCGGAGCCGGCCTGCTGCGTCGCGCGGCGGGTTCAGCCCGCGCAGGGCTCGAAGACCTGGTCTGGCGGGAACACGCGGACGATATCCATGACGTAGGCGGGCTGCGGCGGCGTGCCGTTGCTGACGACGCCCCACAGGCCGTTCTGCATGGCCTGGTGGTCGCAGGCGCGCATGGTTTTCTTGCCTTCCACGGAGTTGTCGCGCTCGCTGGCCGCGAATGCCTCGACCCACTTCTCCTTGTCCCAGGTGCCGGTCTTGTCGACCACGTCCAGCCACCAGCTCATGCCGTCATAGGCTTCGCCCGCGGCGGCGGAAGGGAACTCGTTGTATTTCTTGCGGAAAGCCGCGACGAAAGCCTTGTTGGCGTCGTTCTCGACGGTGAAGTGATATCTCACGCCCGATTGCACGCCGACCGCGGTGGGGCCCACGCCGGCCGCCATGGTCTCGTCGGCGATGACGGGGCCGAAGATCTTGCGCGTCTTGCCCAGTTCGATCTGGCCGGCCTGCTTGACCATGGTGACGGCGTCGGAACCCGTCATGAACAGCGCCACGCCATCGGCGTTGGAGCGCGCGATCTTGTCGGCGATGGACGAATAGTCGCGGTTGCCCAGCGGCGGGAAGTCGGCGCCGACGATCTCGACGCCGGCCTTTTCGGCCTCGCGACGGTACCAGTCCCAGCTGTCGCGCGTGGCCTGGTAGTCGGCCGTGACGCCGTAGATGCGCTTGAGCTTCTGTTCCTTGGTGTAGGCCAGCGCCATGCGCTGCTCCATGCCCAGCGTGTTGGAGGTGCGGAAGGTATAGCGCGAGCCCCCCGGCACGGTGATCTTGTCGTCGGCCGACATGGTGACCAGGTGCGGGACCTTGCGTTGCTTGGCGATGTTCATGATGGCCAGCGTGCTGGCCGAGCTGACCGCGCCGAAGATCATCTGCGAACCGTCGGAGATCAGGCGGGTGGTCTTCTGCACCGCCGGCTGCGGCTTGGTTTCGTCGTCTTCCCAGGTGACCTGGATGGGCTTGCCCAGGACCTTCCCGCCGCGCTGCTCGATGGCGATGGTGACGCCCTTGCGCATGTCTTCGCCAAAGATGCCGTAGGTGCCCGACAGCGATACCACGCCGCCGATCTTGAACGTGTCGGGATCGGCGGCGTGCGCACCCGTCGTGAACAGGGCGCACAGCGCCAGCGCGCCGCAGGCGGCGGGACTCCATGTCTTCATTTTTTGTCTCCACGTATTTTTCATTATGGCTCGTAATGTTTTACGTAGCTCAATTGAAATACTACGTCTGAGACTGTGAAGTGAATAATTGGGGTATACCCGTGACCCGGCGCAAATGAAAACCGCCCCAGGGCCGGACGGCGCCTGAGGCGGTTTTGGGGGCGGCGGCCGTTGGCGCGTTGCGCCAGCCGCGGAATCAGCGCTGGCGCGCCTGGGTTTGACGCAGGGCGGCCTGCACCATGCCTTCGACCAGCGGGATGACGCGGTCGGCCAGTTCGGGGCGATAGGCGTAGGGGTGGGTTTCGTCCATGTAGGTGGACTGGCACATTTCCAGCTGGATGGCGTGGATGTTGTCAGCAGGCTTGCCGTAGTGGCGCGTGATGTAGCCGCCCTTGAAGCGGCCGTTGACGGCCCAGGTGTAGGCGGTGTTGTCGCGCAGTTGGCCTTCGACTTGCGCCAGGATGTCGGGCGCGCAGGCCGCGCCGTCGGCGGTGCCGATGTTCAGGTCGGGCAGCTTGCCTTCGAACAGGCGCGGCAGCACGCTGGCGATGGAGTGCGCTTCCCACAGCAGCACGGTGCCGTGTTCGGCCTTGATGCGGTCCAGCTCTTCGCACAGCTTGGCGTGGTAGGGCTGCCAGTAGGTTTGCAGGCGGTGCGCGCGTTCGGCATCGGTCAGGACGGCTTCATTGCGGTAGAGGTCGTCGCCACGGAAGGTCTGGGCCGGGCACAGGCCGGTCTTGGTCTGGCCGGGATACAGGCTTTCGTCGTTGGGCGGGCGGTTCAGGTCCACCACGTAGCGCGAATAGCGCGCGCCCAGGACCGAGGCGCCCAGCGCTTCGGCAAAGTTGTACAGCGTGTCCAGGTGCCAGTCGGTGTCGCCGGACTGCAGGCCCAGCGGCGTCATCTGCGCGCGCTGGGCGTCGGGGATCATGCTGCCCAGATGGGGAATGGAGATCAGCAGGGGCGCCGTGCCGCGGCTGAATTGGTAGATATCGCTCAAGTAAGACTCCGGGGGAAATGGCGGGGCGCGGGCATGGGCATGCCGGGCGGCGTCCCTGGGTATCCGGTATTGCGCCTGGCGGGGCAATGCCCGCAATCATAGTGGATCGCTGGCTGGCGGCCGGCGCGGCAAGGCGTCGGCCGCCCAGGGCGCGCCGGCGCTCCAGCGGCCGGCGATGGCGTCGATCAGGACGCGCACCTTGGGGGCCAGGTGGCGCCGGTGCGGATAGACCGCGCAGACCGGGGCGCCCGGCGGCGCGGCGGATTCCAGTAGGGGCGTCAGCCGGCCGGCGCGCAGGTCCTCTCCGACCAGGAACGCGCCCAACTGCGCGATGCCCGCGCCTGCCAGCGCCGCGTCGCGCAGGGCTTCGGTATTGCCCAGCCGCAGGCGTCCGGCCACCTGCACGTTGCGCTCGCGCCCGTTGACGGCGTAGCGCCAGGGCACCAGCGCGCCGGCGTGGGTGTAGGCCAGGGTCTGGTGGGCGGTCAGGTCGTCCGGGGTGGCGGGGATGCCGTGGCGGTCCAGGTATTCGGGCGAGGCGCAGGTGATCAGGCGGTGCGGCGCCAGCACCCGCCGCACCAGCCGGCTGTCGGTTTCGCCGCCGATGCGGATGGCTACGTCCACGCCGTGACGCACCAGGTCCGTGTAGTCGTCGGAGAAGCTGACATCGGCGTCCACCTCGGGCCATTCCCGCAGGTAGTCGCGCAGCAGCGGCATGATGTGCAGCCGGCCCAGGGACACCGGCAGGTCGATGCGCAGCCGTCCCCGCGGCGCCTGCTTGCGGCTGGCCATGGCGTCGGTGGCGTTGTCGACCTCGGACAGGATGCGCTGCGCGTATTCGTAGAAGACGCGGCCCTCGTCGCTGAGGCTGACGCTGCGGGTGCTGCGGTGGAGCAGCCGCGCGCCCAGCCCTTGCTCCAGGCGCGCGATGCATTTGCCCATGGCCGAGCGCGACAGGCCCAGCTTTTCGGCGGCGGCGGTAAAGCTCTGCGTGTCGGCCACGCGCACGAAGGCGAGCAGGTCGCCGATGTGGTCCAGGTGCGCCGCAGGGGAGGCGGAATTGCGCACGATTTGTCCCTTTTGTTTATTGGTTTTGCCACTTTATCAGTGAAATGGAAACAGTAGACTGCCTAGGGGTTGGCTCCGTCGGGGCCTTTCCTGGAATCACCCCTCATGACTCGCGGTACCTCCCTGCAAGACCAGGCCAGCGCCGGCCTGCCTGTTCCCGAACCCGCCGCCGGCCGCGCCGGATGGCGCGCCTGGCTGGGCGTGACCGCCGCGGGCATGGCGACTTTTTGCGTCGTGACGACGGAAATGCTGCCGGTGGGTCTTTTCGTTCCCATCACCGGCGAGCTGGACGTATCGGTGGGCATGGGCGGCTTCATGCTGTTCGTGCCCGCGATCCTGGCGGCGCTGTTCGCGCCGCTGGTCGTGCTTGGCGCGCGGGGCGCCGACCGGCGCCTCATTCTCTGCGGGCTGCTGGCGCTGCTGGCGGGCGCCAACGCGGCCAGCGCCTGGGCGCCTAGCATGCCCTGGTTCCTGGCGGCACGGATCCTGGTGGGTTTCTGCATCGGCGGCGTCTGGGCGATCGCGGGCGGACTGGCGGGCAGGCTGGTCGCGCCGGGCGGGGTGGGGCTGGCCACGTCCATCATTTTCGGCGGAGTCGCGGTGGCGTCGGTGGCCGGCGTGCCGCTGGGCGCATTCATCGGCGAACTGGCCGGCTGGCGCGCGGCCTTCGGCGCCATGGCGGCCCTATGCGCCGGCGTGCTGCTGTTGAATCTGTGCAGCCTGCCGGCCTTGCCCGCGGCGCGTTCGCTGCGGCCGCGCCAGCTGCTGTCGCAACTGGCCAATCCGGGCTTGCGGCTGGGGCTGACGGTCACGCTGTTCCTGGTGGCGGGCCATTTCATGGCCTATGCCTTCGTGCGCCCGCTGCTGCAGATCCATGCGGCGTTTGGCGATGGCTGGATCGGGCCGCTGCTGTTCGCCTACGGCGCGGCCGGCGTGGCCGGTAATTTCCTGGGCGGGGGCGCGGCCGCCAGACGCCCCGCGGCAACCCTGCTGACGATTGCGGCCAGTCTGTCGCTGATCCTGCTGCTGCTCGGCGGTTTGGGACGGTTCCAGCCGGCGGCCATCGCCTTGCTGCTGTGCTGGGGGTTGGCCTACGGCGCGGTCTCGGTGTCGTTGCAGACTTGGATGATGAAAGCGGCGCCGGATGCGGTGGAGGCCGCGACCGCGCTGTTCGTGGCGGTGTTCAACCTGGGCATCGCGGCGGGTTCGCTGCTGGGCGTGCCCAGCGTGGATGCGTTGGGGGTGCGGGCCAACCTGTGGCTGGCGGCCGCCTGCATGCTGTGGCCGGCGGCGCTGCTGGCGCGGGCCGGCTGGGCCGAATGGCGTAAGGGCTAGGGGGGCGAATGGTGTAACGGCTAAGGCCTGCTGGACCCAAAGGTGTAAGAGCGCTACGGCCGGAAGGCGCGCAACAGCGTGTCGACGCCGTAACGGCAGGTGGCCAGGCATTCGGCGTCCGGGCCCTCGGCCCAGCCGCCCGTCAGGCGAGCGTGCGAGGCGATGCCGTTGATCAGGTTGCCCAGCGTGCGCGCGGCCAGGCGGGGATCGTCGATACGCAGTTCGCCGCGCTCGCAGGCTTTGCGCAGGCACTGCTCCAGTGGCGAGTGCAGCTGCTTTTCCACCGTCAGCCGCAGCGATGCGGCCAGCTGCGGCAGGCGATGGGCTTCGGACACCATCAATCGGTACAGGGCAACCGAGTCGGGCTGCAGGGCATAGCTCAGCAGGCGCTGGGCCAGCTCGTGCAAGGCCTGGCCGACGGGCTGGTCCTGCATGGCGCCAGGGAAGACCGCCGCGCGCATGTTGTCCAATTCGTGTTCCAGTACCGCCACCAGCAGGCCTTCCTTGTTGCCGAACAGCTGGTAGGCGGTGGCTGCCGAGCCGCCCGCCTGGCGCACGACATGCTGGATGGACGTTTGCGCGTAGCCGTGCTCCAGCAGCGACCGGGTGGCGGCTTCGAGCAGGCGTTCGCGCCGCGCCTCGCCCTTGCTGGTCAGCGCGCGCGGCGCCGTGTCGGTGGAAATCGTGCTCACTTCGTCCTCATGGCCGGGCAGCGGTGCAAGCTCCCCGCGCCCCGCGGCCATGCCTGGCTGAAAATGTGTAATGTATAGTACATTACACCATTGCAACACGATCCAAGCAGCTGTGACGCGCCGTAGCCGCGCCAGCGCAATCCACCATGATCGACGACCTGGTTCAATTGGGAAAACTGGTCAGCCTCGGGCTGGCCCTGATGCTGCCGCTGGCCAATCCCCTGACTTCCATGACGCTGCTGCTGTCCCTGGGCCAGCAGATTCCCTATAAGGAACGCGAACGCCAGGTCAAGCAGGCGGCTTTCTACGTGGTCGGCATCATGGTGGTGACGTACTACGCCGGCGCCTGGATCATGCATACCTTCGGCATTTCGATTCCGGGCCTGCGCATCGCCGGCGGCCTGATCGTGGCCAGCATCGGCTTCAGCATGGTGTTTCCGTCCACGCCGTCGACCGCGTCCGAAGCCGACGTGGCCGATGCCCAAGCCAACCGGCAAGTGCCCAATATCGCGTTCGTGCCGCTGGCCATGCCGGGCACGGCGGGGCCGGGCACCATCGCCATGATCATCAGCGGCGCGGCCACCCTGGACTCGACGCTGACCCAGACCTATGCGCCCTGGGTGCTGGCGGCGACCCCCATCGTGGTGTTCTCGCTGCTGGGCCTGCTGTTCTGGATCTGCCTGCGCTCGGCCGGCCGCATCGTGGCGGTGATCGGCCAGGGCGGGGTGGAGGCCATCTCCCGCATCATGGGCTTCCTGCTGGTCTGCATGGCGGTGCAGTTCGTGATCAACGGCGTCCTGGAAATCGTGCAGCAGTATGGCAGCCTGTAATCGAGCCCGGCGCGGCTGCCTGGCGATCGCCGGGCGCGTCATTTTCAGCCTGGTTCTCGTCCTGACCGCGCTGTGGGGCTGCCTGGCCCTGGCCTATCGCGTGCCCGGCGGCGAACTGGCGCAGGGCGCGGCGGCGCTGGCCTGGGCCGCGCTGTGCCTGTACGCGGCCGTGGCGTTGTGGCGCGGGCGCGCGCGGCGAGCCCTGGGCGTCTGGCTGGTCGGCGTGATCGCGCTGGGCGGCTGGTGGCAGACGCTGGCGCCTTCCAACGACCGCATCTGGGCGGACGACGTGGCGCGCACGCTGCGCGGCAGCGTCTCCGGCTCCATCGTCACGCTGGACAGCGTGCGCAATTTCGACTGGCAGGCGGACACCGACACGCGCTACACGCCGCGCTGGGAAAGCCAGCAATACAACCTGAACGATCTGGCCTCGGTGGACATGGCGCTGTCGTACTGGGGCAGCCCGGCCATCGCCCACACGCTGGTCTCCTTCGGTTTCACCGACGGCCGCCACGTGGTGTTTTCGGTCGAGATCCGCAAGGAGCGCGGCGAGCAGTTCTCGGAGATCGGCGGCTTCTTCAAGCAGTTCGAACTCAGCGTGATCGCGGCGCAGGAGCGCGACATCCTCTACGTGCGCGCCGGGCCGCGCGCCGAGCGCGTCTACCTGTACCCCGTCGGCATGCCCGTGCCCGCCATGCGCGAGCTGTTCCTGTCCTATGTGCGCACCGCCAATGAACTGGCCGACAAGCCGCGCTTCTATCACACGGTGACGGCCAACTGCACCACGCTGGTCTACAGCATGGTGCGGGCGATCGTGCCGGGCCTGCCCATGGATTACCGCATCCTGCTGTCCGGCTATCTGCCGGAATACCTGTACGAGCAAGGCGGGCTGGATAGCAGCAAGCCCCTGTCCGAATTGCGGGAGCAGGCCTATATCGGCTCGCCCGCCTTGCCCGGTCCGGATCCGGTCGAGTTCTCGCGCGCCATCCGCCAGCCCGCCGCGGCCCGGACCGCGCCATGACAGGCGCCTGGACGGCAGGCGCGAAGGGCCTTGCGATCCTGGCCCTGCTCGCGTGCGCGGGATGCGCGGGCGTCAAGGTGTCTTCCGTCAGCACGCAGGACTACATTGCGCAGCGCCGCGGCGATGTGCTCACCACCGGCCAGCTCAGCGCGTCCGCGCGCGAGGCCATGGCCGTGCTGGGCCTGAGCGCCCAGGACTGCCGCAAGGACCGCGATGCCTGTACCAGCACGTTGGCGACCATGGAAGGGCTGGACAGCGAACGGCGCCTGGCCACGCTGTCCGAAGTCTGGCTGATGGAAGCTGTGGCGGCGGAAAAGCGGCGTCCGGCCAGCCAGGACGACGAAGACCGGCTGCTGGACGCCTATCTGCAGACGGCGCGGGCCGCCTACGCCTATCTGTTCTTCACACCGCGCTCGCCCAGCGAGCGCGCGTTCGAGGACCGCCAGGCCCAGGTCCGCGACTACTACAACTACGCCGTGCAGCAGGCCGTCACGCGCCTGTTCGAGCAGTACCGCGGCCGTCCGCCGCAGCCGGGGACGAAGATGACGGCGGGCCCCTGGCAGGTGCTGGGCGAGATGTCGGACGTCAAGCTGCCCGGCGGCAAACAGTTTCCGCACGAGCTGGTGCCGGCGTCGACCTTGACCTTCCAGGGCTTGCGCAGCATGTACCGGCGCGACGGCTTCGGCGCCGAGCTGGTGGCGGTGACGGCGCGCCGCGTGAACGATGCCGACACCTTCAAGACGCCGTACAGCGAAACGCCATTTCCCGCGGTGACGGTGATCATGAGCTTTCCAGGCAAGACCCTGGAACAGGTCATGGCCACGCGCGACGCGACCCTGGCCGCCTACGACCCGTACAAGCGCGACACGGTGGACCTGGCGGGCGCCAGGGTGCCGCTGGCCGCCAATTTCACGTCGGGCTACGGGCTGTGGCTGGCGCGTTCGGGCTTCGCGACCCAGGCGTTGCGCAACGTGCTGGGCAAGGAAGAGGGCATCGACGCGCCGCACGTCTACCTGCTGCAACCCTATGATCCGGACCGGCGCACCGTCATCATGCTGCACGGCCTGGCCAGCAGCCCGGAAGCCTGGATCAACGTCGCCAACGAGGTGCTCGGCGATGAAACGCTGCGCCAGCGCTACCAGATCTGGCAAGTCTATTACCCGACCAACACGCCCTTGGCGCTGAACAACCGGGACATCCGCGAAGCGCTGCGCCAGACCATCGGACATTTCGATCCCATGGGCGTGGCGCAGGCCTCGCGTGACACCGTGGTCATCGGACACAGCATGGGCGGCGTGCTGAGCCGCCTATTGGTGTCCTCATCCGGCGACGTGTTGTGGGACGCGCTGCGCGACCATGCGGGGCTGGACGATGCCCGGCTGGAGGAGGCCCACGCCGAATTTGATCCGGTGTTGAGTTTTCAGTCGTTTCAGGGCGTTACGAGAGCCGTATTTATCGCCGCTCCGCACCGCGGAACGCCGTTCGCCGAGAACACTTTGTCACGTTGGCTGTCCAACTTGATAACGCTGCCCGCCAAAGTGGTCCGGCAGTTCGCCAAGCTCAACCGGCTGGCCGAGGCCGACGGACCGTCCCGGTCCGTAGCCTCGATCCGGGTGGCCAATGGCGTGGACAATCTGAGTGAAAAGGACCGTTTTGTGCAATTGACCGCATTGATGCCGATTTCGCCGGCGGTGCGTTACCACAGCATCATTGCGAACAATACCCCCGGCGTCCCGCTGGCGGATTCGGACGACGGGCTGGTGCCGTACCGCAGCGCGCATCTGGAAGGCGCGGAATCCGAGAAGATCGTCAACTTCTCGCACAGCGTGCAGGAAACGCCCGAAGCGATCCTGGAGCTCAGGCGCATCCTCCGGCTGCAGCTGGATCAGGGGGCGCGATGATGAACGCGCTGTTGCTCTGCATGCTGGGCGCCTTCGCCATTGCCTGCATGTTCGCCCTGGTGTTGTTGCGCAAACCGGGAGTGATGCTCTACGACTGGATCGCGACGCGCGCCGCCAAATCGCCGGCGGTTTCCCGGCAGGGCAGCCGCGCAGCAGCGGTGCAGCCCGCCCGTTCAGGCCGGATAGCGTCCAGCCAGGCCCTGTCCCGCCAATGAAACCAGGGGCGGCACGATGAAGCCCCACATTCCGCAGGCCATGTAGACCAGGGCCGCCGCCGCGCAGCCGGCGGCAAAGGCCAGTACAGCTCGCCCCATTCGGGCCATGCGCTTGCGGCTGGCCTCATCCGCTTCGCCGCGCGCCGCGTCCGCCAGATCCAGCATGATCTGCGTCGTCGTGCCGGTCATGAGCGTGGACGGCGGCGCCGATCCCAGGTGCACCCGGTGCACCGCATTCTGTATGGACATCGCCAGCACCAGCGCCATGCCGGTGGCGAACAGCCCCCAGCTGTCGGCGGCTGGGAAGGGGCCCAGCGTCAGCGCCAGCGCGGCGGCCAGGCAGAGCAACAGCGTCTTGGCGCTGAGCAGCTGCATGAAGACCGGCTTGTTGGCTTCGCGCCGGGCCTGGCCGTACAGACGCGCGGCGAACACGCCCAGGCAGAAGACCGGCAGCGCCGCCAGCTTGGTCCAGGCGCCGGACGCGCCGTTCGCGAGGGCATAGCCTATGGTGACGAAGTTGCCGGTCACGTGGGCGGAGAACAGGCCATGCAGGGCGATGAAGCCCAGGGTATCCACATAGCCGCCGTTCAGGCTCATGAGCAGCGGCAGACGGTCGTCGGTCAGGGGCGTGGGAGAGGGCACGGGCGGGCTCCGGTCGGCCTGGAGGGCCGGGACGTAAGCCTGTTTTACCCGATATCCAGGCCCAGGTGCCCGCGCAGCGTGCGGTGTTCGTATTCGGTGCGGAACAGGCCGCGGCGTTGCAGTACCGGAATCACGTGCTCGACGAAATTGTCGATGCCTCCGGGCAGGGACGGCGGCATCAGGTTGAAGCCGTCGGCGCCTTCGTTCCGGTACCAGTGCTCCATGCGGTCGGCGATCTGTTCGGGCGTGCCCACCATCGTGCAATGGCCGCCGCCGGCGGCCAGCCGTCCGAGCAGCTGGCGCACGGTGGGCTGTTCGGTCTCGATGATGCGCAGAATGGTCGCGTAGCGGCCCTTGGGGCCCGTGAATTCGGACAGGGGCGGCAGGGCGGGCACGGGCGCGTCCAGCTCCCAGCCGGAGCAATCCTGCAACACGAAGGTGCCCAGCTGGCGCAAGGAGGCGTCGCTGGGCAGCAGGACGTCCAGTTCGCGCTGCTTGGCGCGGGCCTCGGCCTCGGTCGAGCCCACATAGGTGACCAGGCCCGGCATGATGGGCACGAAGTCCTGGCGGCCGGCCGCCAGCACGCGCCGCTTGATGTCGCGGTAATAGGCTTGCGCCGCGGGCAGGTCGTAGGCGACCGCGTAGATCGCTTCGGCCCGCCTGGCGGCCAGGTCGCGGCCCTGGTCCGACGCTCCGGCCTGGAACAGCACCGGACGGCCCTGCGGCGGACGCGGCACCGTCAGCGGGCCGTCCACCAGGAAATGCTCGCCGTGGTGCCCGATCTTGCGCACGCGCGACGGCACGCCATAGTCGCCCTGGCGGTCGATGGCCAGCGCGTCCGCCTCCCAGGAGGCGAACAGCTTCAGCGCCACGTCGACGAACTCCTCGGCGCGCGCGTAGCGCCAGTCATGCCCCGGCATGGATTCGTAGCCATGGTTGCGCGCTTCCGCGTCGAACATGGACGTGACCACGTTCCAGCCCATGCGGCCGCCGGAAATATGGTCCAGCGAGGCAACCATGCGGGCCGCGTGGAAGGGCGTGAAGAAGGTGCTGGAGACGGTGCTGATCAGGCCGATGCGGGTGGTGGCGCGCGCGATTGCGGCCATGGCGGTCAGCGGCTCCAGGTACCAGCGCGGGCCGTCGCCGATGTTGTCGACCGATTGGCCGTCGGCGAAGAAGATGGCGTCCAGCTTGCCGCGTTCGGCGGTGCGCGCCAGTTCCTCGTAATAGGCGATGTCGCCCAGCCGTTCGGCGGCGGAATCAGGGTGGCGCCAGGCGGCGCGATGGTGGCCGCAGCCGAAGATGAACAGGTTCAGATGCAGCATGGCGATCCGTTCCTGGCGGTGGTGGCGGGAGGCGCGATAGGCATGGTCAGGCTCTTCGATTCCATCGGCGGACACGCGAACGGGTGCCGCAAGCGGGCGAACTTAGCACAAAAGCCGCGGCCGGCGTCCGCGCCAGGCGCGTTGACATTGGCGTGCCGCTCTCCTAATCTTGCGGCAATTCCTGGGGGAGCCCTGCAAGGGCTGAGATTCCGCGCCAACGCGGTAACCCTTTGAACCTGATCCGGGTAATGCCGGCGAAGGGAAGGACATCGCGCAGTCCGCGCGCCCTCCCTAGACTTTCAATCATCTTGCGGCCCTGGCCACGCAGCGTGGCGGGCCGCCGCGTTGCGCGTCCGGCTGCCCGCCGGCTGCGGGAGGACCAATACCCATGCTGACCCAATCTGCCGCCCTGATGTGGCTGTTGCTGTTTTCAGGCGGCTTCGCCCTGGCAAGCGTCCTGTACACGCGGCGCAAGCGCGGCACGCTGGAGGACTACATCGTCGCCCGCAACAGCCAGGGCGCCTTCGGCACCATCCTGACCCTGATGGCGTCCACGCTGGGCGCCTGGATCCTGTTCTCGCCCGCGCAGGCCGCGACCTGGGGCGGGCTGGCGGCGGTGATCGGCTACGCGCTGGGATCGATGTCGCCGCGGCTGGTGATGATTCCGCTGGGCCGGCGCATGCGCGAACTGATTCCGCACGGCCATACCCTGACCGAATTCCTGATGGCGCGCTACGGCCGGCCCATGTACGGTCTGGCGTTGTTCATCATGCTGTTCTATCTCTTCATCGCCCTGTCGGCGGAAGTCACGGCGATCGCCAAGCTGGTGACGATGCTGGCGCCGGTGCCGCTGTGGGCCACCGCCGCCATCGTGATGGGCACGACCTTGCTCTACACCACCTATGGCGGCCTGCGCTCGTCGATTTTCACGGACCAGGTGCAGATGATGGTCATCGTGCCCTTGCTGGTGATCCTGTGCGTGGTCGGGTGGCAGGCCGCTGGCGGCGCCATGCCCACTATCGAGGCGCTGCAGGCCAAGGCGCCGCAGCTGCTGGACCTGACCGATCCGGTGGGCATCAAGGCCGGGTTGACCTTCTTCGTGGCGATCCTGCTGACCGGCGTATTCCACCAGGGCAACTGGCAGCGCATCTACGCGGCGCGCGACGCGCGTTCCATGCGCAACGGCTTTCTGCTGGGCGGCGTGCTGGTCGCGCCGTTCATCTTCCTCATGGGACTGTTCGGCCTGGCCTTCGTCGGCCTCGCGCCCCAGGGCGACAGTTCCATCGCGCTCTTCAGCGTCATCATGCCGCACGCGCCCGCATGGTTCGTGATCGCCCTGATTCCGCTGGGGCTGTCGCTGGTCATGAGCACCGCCGACACCGCGATCAGCGCCGTCTCCAGCATCATCGCGGTCGACCTGCGCCGACTGATGCCCAATGCCCGCGCCATGACCATGAAGCGCCTGGCGCGCTGGCTGGTGTTGCTGATGGCCATTCCGGTCATGATCGTGGCGTCGCAAGGGTATAGCGTGCTGTACCTGTTCCTGCTGGCCGACCTGCTGTGCTCCGCCGCCGCGTTCCCGGTCTTCTACGGTCTCTTCAGCCGCAAGCACGACGGCCTGACCGCCACCGTGGCGACCCTGTCGGGCCTGGCCGCGGGCCTGTTCTTCTTCCCGGCGCCGGGCGACAAGCCCACGTTCCTGCTGGAGTCGTTCCTGCTGGCCGCGGTTGTGCCGGTGCTGACCACGGTGCTGATGCGCTGCCTGCTGCGCGGCCGCAAGGAATTCGATTTTTCGACGCTGAGCGCGGCGGTGCGCAGGCTGGATCAGGATCCGGTTTGAGGGGAGGTTTCCTCATCCGACGCGCGCCATAGCCGCTACGGCGCGCGCAACGCCTTCTTGTCCACCTTGTTGGCGCCCGTGTAGGGCAGGGCATCGAGGATGCTGATGACCGCGGGCACCTTGTAACGGGCCAGGTTGGATTGGCAATGCGCGATCAACCCGGCTTCGTCGACCGCCGCGCCGGGCCGCAGGACCACGAAGGCGCGGATGACCTCGCCCCGGTAACTGTCCGGCCAGCCCACCGCGGCGGCTTCGGCCACGTCGGGGTGCAGGTACAGCACTTCGTCGACTTCGCGCGGGTAGATGTTGTAGCCGCCCGATATCACCAGGTCCTTCTTGCGGTCGCGGATGTACAGAAAGCCGTCCTCCGCGAACTCTCCGATGTCGCCCGTGTACAGCCAGCCGTCGCGCAAGGCCTCGGCGGTGGCGTCCGGCCGGGCCAGATAACCTTGCATGATCTGAGGGCCGCGCGCGCGGATCTCGCCGCGCTGGCCGGCCGGCAGCACGATGGCGCCGGTTTCCAGATCCACCACCTGCACCTCGGTCCGCGCGACCGGCGTGCCCACGGAGCCGTGGCGGGTGCCGGTCGGGCCGTTGTAGGTAAGGATGGGGCCCGCTTCGGTCTGGCCGTAGCCCTCGTAGATCGGCGCGCCGACCGCGGCTTCCCAGCGGCGGTGCACTTCCTCGGCCAGCGGGGCCGATCCGGAATAGCAGGCACGCACGCTGGACCAGTCCGTGCTGGCGAAACGCGGATGCGATAGCAAGCCGGTGTAGATGGTCGGGCTGCCAGGGAAGAGGGTGATGCGCTCGCGCTCCACCGCGTCGCAGACGTCGTCGGGCCGGTAGCGCGGCAGCACCACCAGCGTGGCGGCGGCGCTGGCGGCCAGGAACAGGCCCATGGCCATGCCATAGGAATGGAACAGCGGCATGGCGCAAAGTACGCTGTCGGCGCCGTAGCGGGTGGGCAGCGCGAGCTCTCGCTGCAGCACGTTGGTGGCGATGGCATCGCGCCCCAGGATGACGCCCTTGGGGTGTCCGGTGGTGCCGCCGGTGTACTGCAACAAGGCCGGCGCCTGCACGTCGCTGTCGTCCGCCGGCGCTTCCTGTTGGCCGGGCTGCGACTCCATCCAGGCGCGGGCCTCGTCCTCCATGACGAGCCGTATGCCCAGCGCGGCGGCCAGCGGCGCGGCGACGGCGCTGGATGGGGCGTCGGCAACCAGCAGGGCGGGCTGGGCATCGCGCAGGATGAACTCCAGTTCGCGCGCGGTGTAGAGCGGATTGAGGGGCACGTGCTGGTTGCCGGCGCATTGCAGCGCCAGCGTCATCACGCATGCCAGGTCCGAGTTGCCCAGCAGGGTTGCGACCCGGGCGCCGGGGCTGGCGCAGCCGCGCAGGCTGCGCGCCGTCGCCCAGGTTTGCGCGGCATAGCGCCGGTAGTCGAGGCGGCGGTCGCCAAAGACCAGGGCGGTGCGTTCAGGGCACAGGCGCGCCGCCCGGGCCAGCAGCGCCGGAATCCGCAGCGCGCCTTCGAGGACGCCGCCGTTCATCGCGCGGCTCCCGCCGCGTCCACGCGCAGCACCACGGCCATGGCGCTGTCGCCGGCCGCGCAGCCGGTGAACAGGCCCAGGCCGCCGCCGCGTTCGGCAAGTTCCTCGATTAGTTCGATGGTAGAGCGCAATCCGGTCGGACTCTGGGGATGGCCCCAGACCAGCGAGCAGCCGTAGTTGTTCATCGCCATGACGTCCAAGCCCGTGGCTCGCGCCAGGGCGATGTCGGAGACGACGAAGGGGTTGTGCGTCTTCACCGCGTGCAGGTCCGACACCGCCAGGCCGGCGCGCTGCAGCGCGTGGCCGGCGGCTTCGATGGGGGCTTGCGGCATGTAGCCTTTTTCGGTCCGCGATTGGCCGAAGGCCAGGATTTCGATGCCGATTTCCGGTCGGCGCGACAGCTCGCGGGCGCGTTCGGCGGTCGCCAGGATCATGCCCGCGTTGCCGTCGGCCGGATGGGTCTGGCCGCCATAGGTGATGGTGCCGCCGGACAGCACCGGCGACAGCCGCGTCAGGCCTTCAGCGGTGGTGGCATGGATGCCCTCGTCGCCATCCAGCACCGACGCGATCCTGGCGTAGCGGGCGTCGGGGACCTCGAAGGGCAGGGTCATGTAGCGTTGCTGGAAGCGGCGGCCGTCGGCGCAGGCCTGCGCGTACTGCTCATAGCGGCGCAGCGTGACCGCGTTCTGCTCGTCCGTGGAAATGCCGTGGCGCTCGGCCACGCGTTCGCCGGTCTGGAGCATGGACAGGCCGCTCCAGGGATCGTGCGAGAAGTTGTCCAGCACCCAGTTCTCATGCGCGCCGGAGCCGCCGGGACCCGCGGGATCGGGGTGGTAGAGCTGCGGGCCGTTGGACACGCGGTCGGCCATGAGGACCAGCGAGGTCTCGGCATTGCCAAGCATGAGCTCCGCCGCGGCCGTGGCCAGGCCGCGTATCGAGGTGGCGCAGGCCTGCGAAACCACCGGTCCCGCGAGGTGGGGCGCGCCCAGCATGCCCGTTACCCAGGGCAGGCCATAGAACGAGCCTTGCTGTGGCACCGAGCAGCCCAGCACCGCGCTTTGCAGCGCGGCGGGATCGACGCCGCGGCGCTCCAGTTCGCGGCGCGCGGTCCAGGCGGCGAAGCGCAGGCTGTGCAGGCGCGACAGGCTGCCCTGCCAACGCGAAAAAGGGGTGCTCCAATACACGCCATAGGGGATGTGTACGCCGGTCATGCGGACTCCTGCTGATTGCGGGCGGCTCAGGGCAGGAACTGCCAGGCGCCGGAACGGGCCTGCATCAGCACGACGCCGCGCTCGTCCAGGCCGTTGTGGTTGGTGGGCGACATCATGTAGATGCCCTGCGTGCCGACGGTGCCTTGCAGGCTTTCCAGCGAGTCGCGCAGCGCCTGGCGGAAGGCCGGGGTGCCGGGCTGGGTGTCGGCGGGAATCTTGGCCACGGCAGCGTCCAGCAGCAGATAGGCGTCGTAGGTATAGGGCGCGAAGGCGTTGCGCGAGTCCGCGCCGTAGGTCGATTCGTACTGCTGGGCATAGCGGCTGGCCACCGGCTTGATCGGGCTGTCCGAGGGCAGTTGCTCCACCACCTGCACCGGGCCGCTGGGCACGATCACGCCGTCCACCCCCTTGCCGCCGAGCTTGAGGAAATCCTTGTTGATGACGCCGTGGGTGTTGTACTGCACGCCCTGGTAGCCGCGTTCGCGCAGCGACAGGTGCGGCAGCGCGCCGGGCGTGCCGGAGCCGCCGACCAGCACGGCGCCGGGGTTGAGCGACACGATCTTCAGCACTTGCGCCGTGACCGAGTTGTCGGTGCGGGCGTAGCGTTCGTTGCTGAGCACCTTGATGCCGCGTTTGGCGGCGGAGTTCTGCAGCGCGCGGTAGACGGCGTCCCCCCAGGCGTCCGAGAAGCCGATATAGGCCACCGTCTTGACGCCCCGCCTGGCCATGTCGGCGGTCAGGGAGTCGACCATCAGGTCGATGCCGTGGGCCACCACGAAGATCCACTCGGCGCGGTCTGGACTGACGGTGATGGGCGCCAGCGACAGCTGCGGCGTGTGCGATTCGCGGGCGACTTCGGTGACCGCCATCGAGGTCGGCACGTTGCTCGGCCCGATGATGGCGTCCACCTTGTTCTCGGTGACTAGCTTGCGCGCCGTCTTGACCGCCGACGAGGGGTCGGTCGCGTCATCCAGCGCGATGTACTCCACGGCCCGGCCGCCCAGGGTCTTGGGCAGCAGCGGCACGGTGCTGCGGTACAGCGAGCCCATCGAGGCTCCAGGTCCGGTGCTGCTGGCGATCACGCCGATGCGGATGTCCGCGAGGGCGGCGCAGGGCGCCAGGGCGCAGGCCAGCGCCAGCGCGGCAAGACGACGATACATGGCTAATTCCCCTTTTTCTGGATATGGCCCGGCTAGCGGGATGACCCTAGTATGGGCGCACAGGCGATAACTGGATAATTGCGATTCCTTATCGATCGATAACCAACTTGCTCCATGGCGGACACCCCCACTTTGCAGCAGTTGCGCTCGCGCTTGCGCATCCGCCATCTGGTCTTGCTGGACGAACTGGGCCGGGTGGGCAATCTGCATCGCGCGGCCGAAGCCATGCACCTCAGCCAGCCCGCGCTGAGCAAGCTGCTGGGCGAGGCCGAGGCGCTGGTCGGCCAGCCTTTGTTCGAGCGTTCGCACCAGGGCGTCGCGCCGACCTTGCTGGGGCTCCTGATGATCGACCGCGCGCGCCTGCTGCTCAACGAGCTGGATGCGACTCACGCGGAACTTGCGGCGGCCGCCAACGGCGCGACGGGCAAGGTGCGGGCGGGCATCTTCCCGGTGGTGGCGCATTTGCTGGTGCCGCTGGCGGTGCAGAGCCTGCAGGAGGCCCATCCCGCCTTGCGCATCGAATTGTCCGAGGGATTGGAAAAGCAGTTGTTGCCCGCCTTGCGCGCAGGCGAGCTGGATTGCGTGGTGGGGCGGCTGGGCGTGGACGGCGCGGATGCGGACCTGCAGTGCGAGATCCTGTACGACGAGGCCACTGCCGTGGTCTGCGGTCCGGCGCATCCGCTCGCCGCGCGCAGCCGCTTGAGCGGCGCGGCCCTGGACGGCTGCCGCTGGGTGCTGCCGTCGCGCAATGCCGCGCTCTACAGCCTGGTCGCCGCCGCCGTTTCGGCGCGCGGCGCGGGCTTTCCGCAGGTCGCCATCGAGTCCAGCGCCATCCTGACCATCGTGTCGCTGTTGCAGCGGACCTCGCTCTTGTCGGCCATTCCGCTGCGCGTGGCCCGCTCGCTGGCGGCGCAGGGCCAGCTGGCGATCCTGCCGCTGGCGCTGCAGGCGCGGCTGCATCCCGTGGGCATCATGACCCGGCGCGACGCGCGCGCCGCGGCCGCGGTCTCGCTATTCCTGCATGCCTTGCGCACCGCGGCTACGACGGTGCGCGCCGACGCAAATGCCTGAGGACGGATGCGCCGGTCAAGGCTTGACGGGACCGGGATAGCGCTCATCGGCTGGCGCGCCGATGGTGCGCTTACTTGGTTTTCTTGATCACGCCGGTCATGTACTCGTTCAGGTCGCGAAAGTCCTTGACGGTCCATGCAAAGGCAGGCAGTTTCACGCCGTTTTCCCGCAACGTTCTCGGGATCAGATCTCCGTTTGGGCGGAGTATCACGGACGATACGATCACGCCCGGATAATCGACCAGGCGCTTCTTGAAGGCAGGGGTCGTCAGGTCGGGCGTGGGAGGGGTGCTTTTGTTGGCCAACGGCCCCGTGCCCTTGATGTCGGCTCCATGGCACATGGCGCATCGCTGCAGAAAAATGTTCTTCCCGTTGATGCCGTCCGCGAAGGACGATGGCGGCATCAGCATCATTGCCAGCATGGCGATGAAACAGGCCTTCGTTTTCACGCGCGCAACGCTTGCATGGACAACTTTTTGGATCGGCATGTGAAGAGTATCAAGATGAAGGACAGGCAATCAGCGGTCGCCGAATCGACGAAAAAAATCGCGGAAAAATCCTCAGAAACAAAAAAGCCCTGGAACACATGATGGTTCCAAGGCTTTTCCGTCTGGTGTTTGGTGGAGCGGAGGAGGATCGAACTCCCGACCTTCGCATTGCGAACGCGACGCTCTCCCAGCTGAGCTACCGCCCCAAAGCAAGACCGCAACTATACAGGAATATTCTGGCGCCGCGCAACAAGCCCTACAACAAAAATTTCTAGGCGAATTCCAGCGTGGCGACGACCGGCGCGTGGTCGGACGGCTGTTCGTTGCGGCGCGGTTCCTTGTCGATGACGCAGGCGACGCAGCGCTTGACCAGCGGCGGCGACAGCAGGACGTGGTCGATGCGCAGGCCGGCGTTGCGGCGGAACGCGAACTGGCGGTAGTCCCACCAGCTGAAGGACTTTTCCGGCTGCTCGAACAGGCGGAAGGAGTCGGCCAGGCCCAGGTCGAGCAGGTCGGTGAAGGCCTTGCGTTCCGGCTCCGACACCAGCACCTGGCCTTCCCATTTTTCGGGGTTGTGCACGTCTTCGTCGGCCGGGGCGACGTTGTAGTCCCCCAGCACCGCCAGCCTGGGGTACTGCTTGATTTCCTCGGCCAGCCAGGCGCGCATGGCTTCGAACCAGTCCAGCTTGTAGGCGTACTTGTCCGAGCCCACGGCCTGGCCGTTGGGGCAGTAGGCGCAAACGACGCGCACGTCGCCGTCCGGGCTGGGGAAGGTCAGCGCCAGGACGCGCTGCTGCGGGTCTTCGTAGCCGGGGATGTTGCGTTCCTTGGACGTGCCCGGCACACGCGACACGATGGCTACGCCGTTGTAGGTTTTCTGGCCCGCCCAGACGGCGTGGTAGCCGGCCTCGGTGAAGGCGGCCTCGGGGAACTTGTCGTCCGTGAGCTTGAGTTCCTGGATGCACAGCACGTCGACCGGATTGGCGGCCAGCCAGTCCAGCACCTGCGGCAGGCGCACGTTCAGGGAGTTCACGTTCCAGGTGGCTAATTTCATGTTTCGCGTAGACCGTATATTTATGCGGCGCTTGAGGGTGCTGCCTTCCAAAAACCCGTTCTAGCTACTTATCTGGCTACTCATCCGGGGCGTGGTTGGCGGGCGCCGGGGACAAGGCCAGATGATACCTGCTTGCGCCGCCGCGCCCTGCCGGGCCGCCGCGGCGCAGTCCAGCCCATTCCTAGCGCTGCAGGACCTTCTTCATGGAAGGAGCGGGATGCATGGTGTAGCCCTCGCGTTCATAGAACGGTATGGCCTGCGCCCGCGCGTCCAGGAAGACGGCGTTCATTTCGCGCGCCGCGGCGTCCGCTTCGGCGTACTTCATCAAGGCTTGGCCGACGCCCTTGCTGCGGACGGTTTCGTCGACCACCAGGTCATCGACATGCAGATGGGGGCCGCGCGCCAGCGTATGGACGGGGCGCATGCCCAGCACTCCCACCAGCCGGCCGTCCAGATAGGCGCCGGCCAATTCATAGCCGCCGTGGGATTGGCGCCGGACGCGGGACAGGAATTCCGCTTCGTCCAGTGCTCGCAGTTGCGCAATCATGGGATAGGCGGTGGGCCATTCGGAAGGCAATAGTCTTTTGACCGTGATCATTGGGCGAGGGCAGGGTGGGTGGATCGGACCTTGATGATAGATGACTGTCGCGCTTTGGCGGGCGCATCGGAAACGCAATAGCGCGCGTTCATGCGGGCCGAGGCTGCCCCCGAAACAGGCGGCAGGTGACGCGCGAGGCGGGGGGCGCAGGAATTCGTTGATGTGTGAGCGAGTATGTCCGGTCCGCCCGCGGCGGTTTGCCGGGAGCGAGCCTGTCGCCTGGAACAACGCGGCCCGCATACAAAATGTTCGATTTCTTGCGGTTTCCTAATGACTAAGAATCGAAGGCACGTCTACGCTCGCTAACAGTTTCCTGAACGGAGAGGCGCAATGAAGCCTTTGGATCTAGATCCGATTTCTCCTGGTGTTGCGGGTAGGCCGGGAGTCCCCATTGTCGGTTGGCTGCTGGACGGACCGCAGCCCGAATTCACCGATGTCGTCAGCGTGGCCAGGCAATGGATGGTGGATGGGCAATCCGTATCCGAGGTGGTGCGCGCCGAGGACTGTGGGGCAAGGCCTACCATGGGACCAGGATGCTCCGTGTTGCGCGCGCGGGCCATCGCGGGCCGGCGCTGATAACAGACAGGGGGAGCTGCACATGAGAACCGGAGTGATCAGGCTGAACGGCCACCAGCTCGAATACGAACTCAGGCCGTTGGCGGCGCAGCAAGGCTACGAAGCATGGGTGCGCACCGCGCCCGGGCGCGAATGGACGCGCATAGGCGTGGGCGATGCCGCCTTCGCGAGCGAGGACGCGGCGCTCAAGGGCATCAAGTACGCCGCCGTTGAAATCAGCGCAAGGCGCTTGCAGGCATAGATAGCGTTGATCAATGGCGCGCCGGGCAGGCGCCCCATCGATCAGCCCTTCACCAGTCCGCCATCCACGATCAGGTTCTGGCCCGTCACCGCGCGCGACCAGGGGCTGGCGAAGAACAGCACCGCATCGGCGAACTGCTCGGGCGTGGTGACTTCGCGCAGCGGCGTGCCGGCGGCGATCATGTCGAATACCGCATCGGGCGTGGCCGCCGAGGCATCGGTGGTGCGCAGCAGGCCGCCCGACACCATATTGACGGTGATGCCGTCCGCGCCCAGTTCATGCGACAGGGTGCGGGTGAAGGCCAGCAGCGCAGCCTTGGCGGTGGTGTAGTCGTGGTACGGCACCACCGGATTCTGGACCAGGTTGGTGCCCACGTTGACGATGCGTCCGCCGCCCGCGGCGCGCATGCCTGGCAGGGCTGCCTGCGTGGTGTTGAGCGCGGCGCGTACGCTGCCTTCCAGCTGCGCGTTCATCTGCGCCCAATCCAGGGCGTCAGCGTGGGGACGGGCGTCGCCATTGAACTGGAAGGCGGGCAGGGCATTGTTGACTACCGTGTCCACGGTCTGGCCGAAGTGCGCGCTGGCCTGCGCGAACATGGCGGCGACCGCGGCCGGGTCGCGCACGTCGGCCTGTATCGCGATGGCCCGGTCCGGCGCGCTGGCCGCCAGGGCCTGCGCACGTTCGGCGCTGTTCAGATAGTTGACGACCACCTTGGCGCCTTCGCGCAGGAAGGCGCGCGCGATGGCGGCGCCCAGGCCGCGGCTGGCGCCGGTGACGATGACGAGTTGCTGGTCCAGGTTCAGGGACGGGCGTTGCGATGACATTGTTTGGAGACTTCCTGCTTAGTGTTCCGAACCGCTGTTCAGCATGCGGCTGCGGGCTTTTTCAATATGGGCGCGCATGACGTTGCGCGCGCCTTCGGCGTCCTGTTCCTGGATCAGCCGATAGATCTGGCGATGCTCCTCGATGGCGGCGCGGGTGCGCTTCCAGGGTTCGCTGTGGACCAGATGGCGCATGACGTTCACGGCATGGCTCACGTCGTATTCCAGCGATTTCAGCACCTGCACGAAGCGCTGGTTGCTGGTGGCCGCGGCAATGGCGCGGTGAAAGCCGTAGTCGTGATGATGGGCAATGGCGCCGGAGGCGTCGGCCTCTTCGTAGCCGGTAAGCATGCGGTCCATTTCGCGCAGGTCGTCATCGGTGCGGCGCAGGGCGGCCAGGTAGGCGCACTCGGGCTCGATCACCATGCGCAGCTCCAGGCCTTCCAGGATGTGGCCGACGCGCCGCGCCGGGTCGACGGCGGGCATGCCGCCCATCAGGTCGGGCTTGGCGCGGACATAGCTGCCGGAACCGCGGATGGAATCCACCAGCTGGTCCTCGCGCAGGCGGTCCAGCGCCTGCCGCACGACCGGCCTCGACACCTCGAACAGCGCGGCCAGTTCCAGTTCCGTGGGCAGCTTGCTGCCCGGCGCGATCTTGCCGGTGGCGATGGCGTAGAACAGGCTTTCGTAGACACGTTCGGCGAAGCGTTCGGCGCGCACGTAGCCCAGGCCCGATGCCACTTCCGCCAGCACGTCCAGCTCGGGGCGGGGGCGGTTCACGGCCTCCAGCAGCGATTCCAGCTGTGGGTCACGCACATTGCTCATCGGCGCTCCTCGTCCAATGTGTTGCCGGCCTTGTCAGTTGCCATGACAAGTCCGGGGCGGCGTTAAACCGCTGAATTATTAGGGATTACCCCAGGTGTTCAGAAAATATCCTGACTCTTGGGACAAAAGCTGTCAATTCAATTGACAAGTTGCGGGGCGCTCCCGTACCTTGGTCCGAAACCAGAACGCGACTCGCAAGGCTGCGAGCGGCGCGGCTCCGGCGTCTTTGCCGGCCACGCCTGGAGACCAAACCATCCCGCAACCGGCCGTCCGGCCGCTACTTTACTCCGCACATCGTGACTCAGAAGAACTTTATCGCCAACCAATGGGTGGAAGCCTCCACCGGCGCAACCATTCCCGTCCTGAACCCGTCCGATGGCGCGCCTTTCGACGCGATCGCGCGCTCGACCGCCGAGGACGTGGACCGCGCCGTGACCGCGGCGCGCGAGGCTTATGAAGGCGAGTGGGGCCAGATGGCGCCCGCCGCGCGCAGCCGCCTGCTGATGCGCATCGCCTTCGCGCTGCTGGACCGCCAGGAAGAGCTGGCGCAGCTGGAATCGGCCGACACCGGCAAGCCCATCAAGCAGGCGCGCGCCGATGCCGCGGCCGTGGCCCGCTACTTCGAGTTCTATGCCGGCGCGGTCGACAAGCTGCACGGCGAGACCATTCCCTACACCCCGGGCTTTACCGTGCTGACGGTGCGCGAGCCGCACGGCGTTACCGGCCACATCGTGCCGTGGAACTATCCGCTGCAGATCTTTGGCCGCAGTGTGGGCGCGGCCCTGGCCGCCGGCAACGCCTGCGTGGTCAAGCCGGCCGAGGACGCCTGCCTGTCGCTCCTGAAGCTGGCGGAAATCGCCGCCGAAGTCGGCCTGCCCGCCGGCGCCCTGAACATCTGCACCGGCTACGGCCATGAGGCCGGCGCGGCGCTGTCCGCGCATCCGGGCATCGACCATATCTCGTTCACGGGTTCGCCGCAGACGGGCAAGATGGTGGCGCATGCCGCCGCCGAGAACCACGTGCCGGTCACGCTGGAACTGGGCGGCAAGTCGCCCCAGATCGTGTTCGACGACGCCGACCTGGACGCCGCCATGCCGGTGCTGCTGGCCGCCATCATCCAGAACGCGGGCCAGACCTGCTCCGCCGGCAGCCGCGTGCTGATCCAGCGCGGCGTGTACGAAACCGTGCTCAAGCGCCTGTCGGACGCGTTCTCGGCGACCGTCACCGGTCCGGCTTCCGCCGACCTGGACGTGGGTCCGCTGATCAACGCGCGCCAGCAGGACCGCGTGCGCGGCTTTCTGGCCGAAGCCGAGGCCGAAGGCATGAAGGTCGCCGCCCGCGGCAAGCTCAAGGAAGGCACGCCCGAGGCCGGCTATTACCAGCCGCCCGTGCTGTTCCGCGACGTGCCGCCCAACAGCCGCCTGGCGCAGGAAGAAGTCTTCGGCCCGGTGCTGGCCGCCATGGTGTTCGACACCGAGGAAGAAGCGCTGGCCATCGCCAACGGCACCTTGTACGGCCTGGTCGCCGGCGTCTGGACCCGTGACGGCGGCCGCCAGTTGCGCCTGGCGCGCAAGCTGCGCGCAGGCCAGGTGTTCATCAACAACTACGGCGCCGGCGGCGGCGTGGAACTGCCCTTCGGCGGTTCGCGCCAGTCGGGCTATGGCCGCGAGAAGGGCTTTGAAGCGCTGTACGGCTTCACCACCCTGAAGACCATCGCCATCCGCCACTGATCCCGGCGCGCAGGCGGCGCGGCCCCTGGCAAAATATCGGTTAACGTTGATGTTTTGCTTCAGGGGCGCGTCGCCCCGCATTCAGGATCCGTATGTTCACCGGTATTGTTCAAGGCACCGCGAAGATCGCCAAGATCGCGGATCGCGAAGGCCTGCGCACTTTCACGCTGGATTTCCCCCCTGGTTTCTGCGTTGACCTGGCCATCGGCGCCAGCGTGTCGACGGATGGCGTCTGTCTGACCGTCACGGAAATCCTGTCCGAGACCCAGGCCACCTTCGACGTCATGCTGCAAAGCCTGGCCATCACCACGCTGGGCAGCTACCAGGAAGGCGACCGGGCCAACGTCGAGCGGGCCGCCAAGGATGGCGCGGAGATCGGCGGCCACCCCTTGTCCGGCCATGTCGATTTCACCTCCGAAGTGGTGATGGTGAAGTCGTCGGACACCAACCGCCTGATGCGCTTCAACATCCCCGAGGCTTTCCGCAAGTACGTCTTCGCCAAGGGCTACATCGCCATCAACGGCGCCAGCCTGACCGTGTCCGAGGTCAACCGCGCCGAAGGCTGGTTCGAGGTCTGGCTGATTCCCGAAACCCGCCGCATGACGGTGTTCGAGGACAAGCAGGTCGGCGATTTCGTCAATATCGAAATCGAGCGCAGCACCCAGGTGGTGGTCGACACCGTGCGCGAGACTGTGCAGGAAAGCCTGGGCAAGCTGCAACCGCTGCTGGAAGCCATCCTGAAGGAAAAAGGGCTGACGCTGGAAGACTTCGTCAGCCCTCAGGCCAAGCTCAAGTAGCCTGCCGCGCGGGGAGGGCGGCTGCCCGTCAGCCGGCCAGCCGGGCCGAGGTCAGGTCGGTGAGCACGCCATTCTCCAGGGCGGCCATCGTCAAGCGGTCGACCGTGCCGCGGATGTCGAGCCCGCCCTGATTCAGTTCATCGCACAAGGATTTCATCAAGGCCCTGTTGGTGGATGAACCGATGGTGATGTGCGGCACATAGGGCAAGTCCAGGCGCAAGGTCGGCGCCAGCACCTGGCGGTAGAGGGCGTCATGCAGGCGCGACAGGCCGCTGTGGCCCTCGTCGGGAACCAGGTAGGCGTACGCGTGCGCCGCGTCGGCGCCGAGCATCGCGTAGCGGCACGTGAAGCCGATCGGGGCGTGTGCGCGGGCAACCTCTTCGAGGTGTTGCTGATAAGCCAGCTCGTCGATGCCGGCGCAGCCGAACGCCAGCGTGAAATGCGCCTTCACCAGCGGATGCTGGCCGTCATGCTGACGCCGGAAGACTTCGATGAACTCGGAGTCCGCCACGGACAGCGCGGGATAGGCGAGCGTGAAGAGTTTCTTCATGCCCCCAGTCTGCCATCGCCGCGCGATAAAGCCAAACCCCGCCGGTGCGCGGCGGGGCGGGTCATGCTCAGTACGAGAACGCCTTGCCTTGCGGCCGCACGCGGATGCCGGGCTGCAGCCGGGTCCAGGGCAGGTCGGCCGGGTCGGCCTGCATGGGGCCGGGGGCCTTGGCCACCAGCACCTCGTGGGCGATGGGCTGGAAGTCCGCGCGGAAATGCACCGAGCTTTTCACCACCAGTATCGCCATTTCCTCGGGCTGCACGCCGCCGACGCGGAACAGGTTGCGGTCCAGCATCTGCGACTTGGTGGCGCTGACCACCACCCGCACGCCGCCGATCCGCAGGCCGGCCACGGCCTCCAGGTCCACATCCATGCCGTTCATCATCGGACCGTCGAAGCGCAGCTTGCCGGGCGACAGGGTTTCGACCAGGAACTCGCCTTCGAAGGCCGAATCGCCGGCCACGCCCGATTGGCCGCCCAGGCTCAGCCGCACCTTGTTGCCGAGGCCGGCCGCGGTGGCCTGGCGTACGGCTTCCGGGTCATAGAACAGCCCCAGGGCGGCGTTCTGGGCGTTGGCTTCCACCAGCGCGCGCAGCATGCCGGTGGTGTTGGCGTCGCCGCCCGCGCCCGGATTGTCCTGCGTGTCCGCGATCACCACCGGGCGCGACGCGCCCGCCGCCAGCGCCTGCGCGCGGCGCACGGCCTCGGCCGGTTCGAGAAAGTCGGGCGACCATTGCGGTTCCAGCTCCAGCACGCGTTGGTACAGCGCTTCGGTCACGCGTTCGACCGCCGCGGCATCGGTGCCGTAGGCCCAGACCACCGGGCCGCATTCGGGGAAATCCGCCGCCGGAAAGCCCGGCGCGAACGAGATCGAGGCCACGCCCGGCGTCTGCTCCAGGCTTTCCAGCAGCTGGTAGACACCTTGCGATGGCTGCAGCATGGTGCACATGCCGTTGATCGGAATCAGGAAGGGCAGGCGGCGCTGGCTGCGGTGCCAATTGCCGCCGGCCGCGTTGCGGGCTTGCAGCAGGCGGGCGGCGTGTTCGCCGGTATCGGCCATGTCCACGTGGGGATAGGTGCGGAACGCGGCCAGGCCGTCGGCTTCCTGCAGCATCTGCGCGGTGACGTTGGCGTGCAGGTCCAGGCTGGCGATCACCGGAATGTTGGGGCCGACGATCTGGCGCATGCGCGCCAGCAGCTCGCCTTCGCCGTCGTCGAGGTGTTCGGCCACCATGGCGCCGTGCAGGTCCAGGTAGACGGCGTCATAGGAGCCGTTGCGGGCGGCGTCCAGGATCTCGCCGGCGATCCGTTCGTAGGCGTCGCGCGTCACGTGGGCCGAGGGGCTGGCGCCCGCCCAGATCACGGTTTCCACGGTGTGGCCCTGGGCGATCATCGCATTGATGAAACCGCCGGCGGGGATGTTGACCTCGCGCAGCGCCAGCATGTCCTTGCCGCGCACCATGGCCGGGAAGCCTTCGCCGCGCACGAAGTTGTCGTAGGCGGCCTGGGACGGCGCGAAGGTGTTGGTTTCGTGCTGGAAGCCAGCAACCAGAATGTGCATGTTCGTTTCCTGTGGGTTGGACTTCAGGCGCGGACGGGCGCGGAGCGGGGCGGACGGTTCACCAGCAGCAGCAGGGCGCCTGCCACCAGCAGGGCGGAGATCACGTACAGGCCGCCCGCCAGCGTGCCGGTGGCCTGCTTGGACCAGCCGATGATCGACGGGCTGAGAAAGCCGCCGAGCAGGCCGATGCTGTTGATGAGGGCGATGCCGCCGGCCGCTGCCTCTCCTTTGAGGTACTGGGAAGGAATCGCCCAGAATACCGTGTAGGAGGCCCACATGAAGCCGGTGGCCAGCGTGATGGCGCTCAGGGATAGCGCGAATTGCGTCGGCGCGGCGGTGGCCACGCACAGCGACACGCCCGCCAGCAGCGCGGGCACCAGGGTGTGCCAGCGCCGTTCCTGCATGCGGTCGGAACTGCGCGCGAACCACAGCATGAAGATGGCCGCGGCGATGTACGGGATGGCGGAGTACAGGCCGATCTCCATGGTGTCCTGCACGCCCGCCAGCTTGAGCAGCGTGGGCAGCCAGAAGCTGACCGCATAGATGCCGCAGATCAGGCAGAAGTACGTCAGGGCCATGCCGTAGATGGCCGGATCGCGCAGCACCTGCTTGAAGGCGTGCTTCTGCTGCGCGCCGCGCGTGTCCAGATCGGCCGCCAGCAAGGCCTTTTCCTCGGCGCTGAGCCAGCTCGCCTCGGCGGGCTTGTCGTCCAGGTAGCGGTAGGCCACCACGCCCAGCAGCACGCAGGGCAGGCCTTCCAGCAGGAACATCCATTGCCAGCCGTCCAGGCCATGCGCGCCCGAGAAGGCGGTCATGATCCAGGCCGAGACCGGGCCGCCGACGATGCCGCCGATGGGGCCGGCCAGCATCACCACCGCCATGACGCCGGCCATGCGCGACTGCGAGTACCAGTAGGTCAGGTAGAAGATCATGCCCGGCGCGAAGCCGGCTTCGAACACCCCCAGCATGAAGCGCAGGACGTAGAAGCTCCATTCGCCCTGCACGAACAGCATCGAGGCCGAGGTCAGGCCCCACAGCACCATGATGCGGCTGATCGTGCGGCGCGCGCCGATGCGGGTCAGCAGCAGGTTGCTGGGCACTTCGAACAGCACGTAGCCCAGGAAGAAGATGCCGGCGCCCAGGCCGTAGACGGCGTCCGAGATGCCGATGTCCTGCTGCATCTGCAGCTTGGCGAAGCCGATGTTGATGCGGTCCAGGTAGGCAAAGACATAACAGAGCAGCAAGAAGGGCAGCAGGCGCCACGTGATCTTGCGGTACAGCGGGGCCAGGCGCGGGTCCGCGCCCGGCGTGGTCGGATGGGGCATTGCTTGTCTCCTCGCGCGGGTCTGTCGCCCGCGGTGTGGCTGGGTGTGGCGGGACGCGCAAGGCGCCCGGGGCCGCCATTATTGGAAGACAGCGGCGTTCCGAACAATGACCAGGGTGATAAATTATCGTTGCCCTACGGGCAACACTAGAAACGACATCAAGCGGCGCCATCGGGCGCCCGGGGAACGCGGGACATGCAGGAAATCAGCCAGGTCCGCCTGAAATACTTCAACGAGGTCATGGCCTGCGGCTCGATACGGGGCGCGGCGGACAAGCTGGATACGGCGGCCTCCGTCATCAGCCGGCAGATACAGCTGCTGGAAAAGGAATTGGGCGTGCAGCTGTTCGAGCGGCGCTCGCGCGGGCTGACGCCCACCGAGGCGGCCGACATGCTGCTGGAGTATCACCGCGGCTGCCGCGCCCAGCAGGAACACCTGAATGCGCGCCTGCAGGAACTGCGCGGCATGCAGCGCGGCAACGTGCAGCTGATGATCAGCGAGGGCTTTATCGACGGCCTGATGGAGCACGTGGTGGGGCCGTTCTGCATCGAATATCCGCAGATCAACATCAGCGTCAACGTGGGGTCGGTGAATGAAGTGGTCGAGGCGGTGGCTGCCGACGCGGCTCATATCGGCCTGGCCTACAACCCGCCCGTGGATCCGCGGCTGCGCTGCCGCGCCAGCCGCAAGCATCCGGTCTGCCTGCTGGCCGGCCGCGGCCATGCCCTGGCCGCGCGGCGAGGGCCGCTGACCATCGCCGACATCCTGCCGTATCCCTTCGCGCTGATGTCCGCGCCCTATGGGCTGCGCCAGGCGGTGGACCTGCTGGAATTCACCGAGCGCATTCACCTGACGCCCAGCCTCACCACCAATTCCCTGCGCGTGCTGAAGCAGTATGCGATCAGCGGCGCGGGCGTGACGCTGATGCCCAACCTGGGCGTGCACCATGAGCTGGCCAGCGGCGAACTGGTCGCGATTCCCATCGCGCACCCCATCCTGAGCGCGCCCGAATGCCAGGCGCTACTGCGGCTGGGGCGGCCGCTGTCGTCCGCCGCCAATGAGGTCATGCGGCGCATCGAACAACGCCTGCCGGCGTTCTCGGGAAGCTGAGCGCCAGCGCGTCGGGCCGCGCCCGCTTACAATGGCCGCACTTTCGGAGGTATCACCATGTCGGTCACAACCGATATCAAAATACGCCCCCTGGAGCGTGGCGACCTGCACTTCGTGCACAAGATCAACAATAACGACGTCATCATGCGTTATTGGTTTGAAGAGCCCTACGAGGCCTACGACGAACTGGTCGCCCTGTATGACCGCCACTTGCATGACCAGAACGAGCGGCGTTTCATCATCGAGCACGACACCGGGCAGCCCGCTGGCCTGGTCGAACTGGTGGAAATCGACTACATCCACCGCCGCGCCGAATTCCAGATCATCATCGCGCCCAGCTACCAGGGCCGGGGCTACGCCAAGGCGGCGACCCGCATCGCGGTGGGCTACGCCTTCCGCGTGCTGAACCTGCACAAGGTCTATCTGGTGGTGGACAAGGACAACACCGCCGCCGTGCACATCTACGAGCGCTGCGGCTTCCAGATCGAGGGCGTGCTGAAGGAAGAGTTCTTTTCCAACGGCGCCTATCGCGACGCCTACCGCATGGCCTTGCTGCAGCACGACCATCTGCGCGACGTGGGTCCTGGCGCCCCGGATGCGCCGGTGCTGCGCGACTGGCCGCAGGAAGAGCAGGCGGGCTGAGGCCTTGCGCCGGCGGCCATGCGAGGCATGCGCCGCCGGGTCGGGCTCCCGAGTCAATGGGCGGCAGGCGCCGCCCGCAACAGCCGCAGGCCGTTGGCCACCACCAGCAGGCTGGCGCCCACGTCGGCGAACACCGCCATCCACAGTGTTGCATTGCCGGTCATGGCCAGGGCCAGGAACACGGCCTTGATGCCCAGCGCCAGCACGATGTTCTGCACCAGCACGCGATGCGTGGCGTGCGACAGGCGCAGGAAGGTGCCGATTTTGCGCAGGTCGTCGTCCATCAGGGCCACGTCCGCGGTTTCGATGGCGGTGCCGGTGCCGGCCGCGCCCATGGCGAAGCCGATGTCGGCGCGGGCCAGGGCGGGGGCGTCGTTGATGCCGTCGCCCACCATGCCCACGCGGCCGCCTGACGCCAGCTTGCTTTCGATGGCGCCGAGCTTGTCTTCGGGCAACTGGTCGCCGCGCGCCTCGTCGATGCCGACTTGCCGAGCGATGGCCTGGGCGGTGGGCGTGTTGTCGCCCGTCAGCATCAGGGTGCGCACGCCCAGGGCGTGCAGGTCCGCGATGGCGGTGGCGCTGGTCGGCTTGACCGTGTCGGCCACGGCGGCGACGGCCAGCACGCGGCTGCCGTCGGTCAGCGCGATGGCGCTCTTGCCCTGGCGTTCCAGTTCGTCCAGGCGCGCTTCCAGCTTGGGGCTGGAAACGCCCAGTTCGCGCATCAGGCGGCGGTTGCCCAGCTGAAAGGTCACGCCGTCCAGCGTGGCGCTGACGCCGCGGCCGGGCAGGGCGGTGAAGTCCTGCACGTCCAGCAGGGCCGTGCCGGCTTCGCGCGCGGCATTGGCCACGGCCAGCGACACCGGGTGGTCAGAGCGCGCGGCCAGGCTGGCCGCGACCAGCGTGGCGGGCTGGCGGCTCAGGTCGGACACGTCCCATTCCTGGATGTCGGTCTGCACCGGCTTGCCGTGGGTCAGCGTGCCGGTCTTGTCCAGCGCCAGCCACTTCAGGTTGCGGCCTTCTTCGAGATATACGCCGCCCTTGACCAGGATGCCGCGGCGCGAGGCGGCGGTCAGGCCGCTGACGATGCTGACCGGCGTGGAAATGACCAGCGCGCAGGGGCAGGCGATGATCAGCAACGCCAGGGCGCGGTAGATCGCGTCGAACCAGGGCTGGCTCCACAGCAGAGGCGGCAGCACCGCCACCAGCACGGCTATGCCTACTACTGCGGGCGTGTAGATGCGCGAGAAGCGGTCGATGAAGCGCTGCGTCGGCGCGCGCGCGCCTTGCGCCTGTTCGACCGCGTGGATGATGCGCGCCAGCGTGGTGTTGCCGGCTGCGGCGGTGACGCGGTATTCGAAGGAGCCGGCCGCGTTGACCGTGGCCGCGTAGACCGGATCGTCCAGCGTCTTTTCCACGGGCAGGCTTTCGCCGGTGATGGGCGACTGGTCCACCGCCGAGCTGCCGTTGACGAGGATGCCGTCGGCCGCGATGCGCTCGCCGGGCCGCACGCGCACGATGTCGCCCAATTGCAGGCTGGCGGCGGGCACTTCCAGCCACTGGCCATCGGCCTGGCGCACCGTCGCCGTTTCCGGCGCCAGGTCGAGCAGGCCGCGGATGGCGTTGCGCGCCCGGTCCAGGGAACGGGCCTCGATCAGTTCGGCCACGTTGAACAGGAACATCACCATGGCCGCCTCGGGCCATTGGCCGATCAGCACCGCGCCGGTGACGGCGATGCTCATCAGGGCGTTGATGTTGAGGTTGCCGTTGCGCACGGCGATCCAGCCCTTGCGGTAGGTGCTGACGCCGCAGGCCAGGATGGCGGCCACGGCCAGCGCCGCGGTGGCGCCCAGCGGCCAGCCGGCGAAGTGCGACAGCTCGGACAGCGCCGCCAGGACGCCGGCGCCGCCGATCAGCCACCAGTTCACGGGCTTGGCGGCGGGGGCGGGCGTGCCGGGGGCGTTGTCGGCCAGCGGTTCCGGCGTCATGTCCAGCGACTTGATGGCGGCCATGATGCGGTCCAGCGCGCCTTCGGCGTGCACCACCGTCAGCACGCGCTGCATCAGGTTGAAGTCCAGCGCATGCACGCCGTCCAGGTTGTCCAGCTTCTTGCGGATCAGCGTTTCCTCGGTGGGGCAGTCCATCTGGCCGATGCGCAGCCGCGCCAGCGACTGGCCCGGGCCGGCGCTGAGCGTGGCCGCGCCGGAGCCCGAAACGTTGATCGACTGGGAGCCGGCGCCGCAGCAGGCGCCGCCGGAATGATCGTGGCCCTGCGCGGCCTTGTGATCGTGGCCGTGGTCGTGATCATGAGGGTGGTTGTGATCATGGCCGTGTCCGGCATGATCGTGTCCCGCGTGGCCATGCGCGGCATGGTCGTGGCTGGCATGGTCGTGCCCGGCATGTGCATGGCTGGAATGATCGTGCCCCGAATGATCGCGTCCGGCATCCGCGCGCGCGTTCGTGGCCGCAGCGCCGCAGGCGCCGCCCGCGCAGCAGCCGTCTTGCCCGGCGGGCGCATGTTGGTGTTTTTTGACCGGAGGTAAAGACATCGTCCTCTGCCTTGAAATAAGCTGGTGACGCTATTCCACACCTTGGAGTTACTATAGGGTCAACCCCCTAAATCAATCGGATGCGATCCGGGAGGCAGCGATGCGTATCGGCGAATTGGCCACGGCGGCCGGAACCACGGTCGAAACCGTCAGGTATTACGAGAAAGAAGGGCTGTTGCCGGCCCCGGAACGGGGACTGAACAACTACCGCAGCTATGGGCAGCCCCATCTGGAGCGGCTGCGGCTGATCCGCAATTGCCGGGCGCTGGATATGACGCAGGACGAGATCCGCGCCATTTTGTCGCTGGCGGACAACCACCAGAGCGGTTGCGGCCCCATCAATGAGCTGTTCGACGAGCACATCTCCCACGTCGACGAGCGCATTGCCGAACTGACCCAGCTCAAGTCCCAGCTGACCGAGCTGCGTCAGCGCTGCCTGTCGGCCCGGCCCGACACGGAAGATTGCGGCATCCTGCATGGCCTGAGCGAAATGCAGGTCGAAGAGCGCCAGGAACGCCACACGCACCTGGGCTGATCGCGGCCCCGAGAGGGGCCAGCCAACCAATTCCGGCCTGAGAGCCTAGGGAAAACCCGCCGCGCAAAAAGCGCGGCGGTGTCTTGTTGCGCCCAAAATCAGCATGTAAGATGTCCAACATCCGACAAATAATGACAAGACGCCAGGCTTCATCACCGAGGCCGCGGCGCCAACAGCAGAGAGGCAGACAAGCATGGATTCCAAGCCGCTGGCCCGATTCACCGTCCTGGACCTGACGCGGGTGCGTTCCGGCCCCGCCGCCGTGCGCCAGTTCGCCGATTGGGGCGCCACCGTCATCAAGATCGAGGAGCCGGGCGACCAGCAGGACGACAAGCCGGGCGGCTCGGCCCAGTTCGCCGACTACCAGAACACCCATCGCAACAAGCGCAGCGTGACGCTGAACCTCAAGCATCCGCAGGGCCGCGAGCTGTTCCTGGACCTGGTGCGCCAGGCCGACGTGGTGGTGGAAAACTACCGGCCCAACGTCAAGTTCAAGCTCGGCATCGACTACGAGACGCTGCGCCAGGTGAATCCGCGCATCGTCTACGCCAGCGTCTCGGGATTCGGGCAGGACGGCCCCTACGCCGGACGCCCGGGGCTGGACCAGATCGCGCAGGGCATAGGCGGGCTGATGTCGGTGACGGGCGAGCCCGGCCGCGGCCCCATGCGTGCCGGGATTCCGGTGGCGGACCTGACGTCCGGCCTGTTCTGCGCCATCGGCATCTTCATCGCGCTGCTGGAGCGCGAGGTGTCGGGGCAGGGCCAGTGGGTGCAGACCTCGCTGCTGCAGTCGCAGGTCTGGATGATGGATTTCCAGGCCATGCGCTGGCTGATGAACGGCGAAGTGCCTGGCCAGAGCGGCAACGACCACCCCACCAGCAGCCCGACGGGCGTGTTTCCCACCAGCGACGGCTATATGAATATCGCGGCCATGGGCAACGATATCTATGCGCGCCTGTGCCGAGTGCTGGAACTGCCGGAACTGATCGAGGATGAACGTTTCCTGACCGTGCCGCTGCGGGCGCGCAACCGCCCCGCGCTGAACGCCGCCATCGCCGCGCGTACGGCCACCCGCCGCACCGCCGAGTGGATCGCGCTGATGAACAAGGAGGGCGTGCCTTGCGGCCCGATCCTGGGCATGGACCAGACTTTCGAGGATCCGCAGGTGCGGCACCTGGGACTGAGCCGCGAGATCCGGCATCCCGCGCTGGGGCCGATTTCGGTGGTGGGGCAGCCCATGATCCTGAGCCGCTCGGCGGCCGGAGAGATGGCGCCCGCGCCCGAGCGTGGCCAGCACAATGACGACGTGTACGGCGGCATGCTGGGCCTGGCGCCCGACGCGCTGCGGCAACTGGCCCGCGAGGGCGTCATTTAAGGCCAGGTCCAGGCTCCGCGCATAATATCGCCGCCAAGGTCGCCCGCGCATCCGGCGGCCCAGACGGAGACAGCCCCACATGAACGCCCCATCCACCACCGCCGCCGATCAGGTCTTTTCCAGCCTGGGACGCCCTGACAACCTGCCGGACGAGATCGCTTCGCAGATCCGCCAGAAGATCGTCCTGCGCGAATTCGAGCCGGGCCAGCGCCTGCCCACGGAATTCGAATTGGCGCAGATGTTCGCCGTCAGCCGCAACGTGGTGCGCGAGGCGATCGCGCGGCTGAAGCTGTCGGGCTATGTCGACACGCGGCGCGGCGTGGGTTCCTTCGTGGCGCTGGACGTGGGCACGCGCAATTTCGAGATCGCGCCCGAGGACCTGCTCCAGCCCGAGCCTCTGCTGCACATATTCTGGCTGCGGGTGGAACTGGAATCCGGCGCCGCGGCGCAGGCGGCGCTGCACCGCAGCCCCGAGCAGATCGAAACCCTGCGCCAGGCCCTGCAACGGGTCGACGCGGCCGGCAACGACTGGCAGGCCGGCGCCGACCACGCGCTGGACTTCCACATGGCCGTGGGCGAAGCCACCAACAACCCTTACTTCGTGCGCCTCCTGGCGCACCTGCGCCACGTGTTCCGCGGCGCCGTGCGCACGCTGCGCTATACCAGCGCGGGCACCGAGCGCGTGCCGGAAATCGAGCGCGAACACCACCGCATTTTCGATGCCATCGTCGCCGGCGACAGCGAGGCCGCGCGCCTCGCCATGCGCGTGCACCTGACCAATGGCATCCAACGGCACCAGACAGTCATACAAGGAAAGCAACCGTGACCACACTACGCATCCTGCAGGGCGAGATCACCGACAACATCGTGGCCGAAAAGCGCGGCGCGGTGGGCTGGCTGACATTCAACGATCCGCAGCGGCACAACGCAGTGTCGTTCGCGATGTGGGAGGCGGTGCCGGTGGTGCTGGAAGCCTTCCGCCAGGATCCGGAGATCCGGGCGGTGGTATTGCAGGGCGCGGGCGGCAAGGCCTTCGTCAGCGGCGCCAACATCTCGCAGTTCGACAAGCTGCGCAGCGGCGAAGACGCGGTGGTCGAGTACGAGCGCGTGGCCGAGGCCGCGCAGCTGGCGCTGTACGACTACGACAAACCCACCATTGCGTACATCCAGGGCTATTGCATCGGCGGCGGCCTGAACATCGCCCTGTGCTGCGACATCCGCATTGCGTCCGATAACAGCAGCTTCGCGATTCCCGCCGGCAAGCTGGGCCTGGGCTACCGCCTGACCGCGATCCGCAACCTGGTGACGGCGGTCGGTCCCGCCAACGCGCTGGAGATCTTCCTGACGGCGGCGCGCTACGACGCGCACCAGGCCAAGGAGCTGGGTCTGATCCGCAGGGTGGCGCCGGCCGAAGAACTGCCGCAGGTGCTGGACACGATGCTGTCGCAGATCCAGGCCAATGCGCCCCTGACGCTGCGCGCCGGCAAGAAGATGATCCGCCAGCTGCAGCAGCTGGGGCCGGAGGTCGACGTGGAAGGCATGCGCCGCCTGGTGCTGGAGTGCTTCGAGAGCAATGACTACCGCGAGGGCCGCGAGGCGTTCGCGGAAAAGAGAGCGCCGGTGTTCACCGGCACCTGATCTCCGGCCGCGGGCCGGATTCCCTACGCGGCTTGCAGGTCCGCGCCTTTCCCGGCGCGGCCGGGGGAGGCTTGCGTCCTGAATCCGCGCGCGGACCGGATCAACCCGGCCACCGATCCCATGCCGGACGGCCAGGCCATAGACCGCGCAGTAAGCGCGGCGACGAGGAGACAGACATGAAAGCGGTTCATCTGAAGGCAGGCCTGGCGGGGCTGGCGGCGTGGCTGTGCGCGGCGCCGTTGCAGGCGCAGGGCGCGTATCCGAGCCAGCCGGTGCGCATCGTGGTGGGCTACGCCGCGGGCGGCACCACCGACATCCTGGCGCGCGCCCTGGGCGAGCAGCTGAGCAAGGAGCTCAAGCAGCCCGTCATCATCGAGAACAAGGCCGGCGCCGCCGGCAACATCGCGGCGGCGGCCGTGCAGCAGGCCGCGCCCGACGGCTACACCCTGTTCATGGCCACCGTTTCCAGCCATGGCATCAACCCGGTCGTGTACAAGAAGTCGCTGGGCTACGATCCGGTGGGCGGCTTTACGCCGGTCAGCATGATCGCCTCGATTCCGCTGGTGCTGGTCGCCAATCCCAAGCTGCCGGTCGCCTCGGTGGCGGACCTGGTCAAGCTGGCGCGCGAGAAGCCGGGCGACCTGAACTATTCCTCCAGCGGCAACGGTTCGCCGGTGCATGTGGCCGGGGCCATGTTCGCTTCCGAAGCCAAGGTGCAGATCCAGCACGTGCCTTACCGCGGCGGGTCGCTGGCCAATTCCTCGGTGATGAGCGGCGAGACCCAGTTCAGCTTCGCGACCTTGCCCGCGGCCCTGCCGCAGGTTCGCGCAGGCGCGCTGCGCGCCCTGGCCGTGACCACCCGTGACCGTTCGGCCGAATTGCCCGACGTGCCCACGGTGGCCGAGGACCCCATGTTCAAGGGCTACGAGATCAACACCTGGAACGCGCTGATGGCGCCCAAGGGCACGCCCGACGCGGTGGTGGAGGTGCTGAACAAGGCGGTGGCGCGTTCCCTGGCCGTGCCCGCGCTTCAAACCCGTTTCAAGGGCGAAGGCGCGACGCCGGGCGCGAGCAGTCCGGCCGAGCTGGGCCAGTTCGTCAATGCGGAGCTGGCGCGCTGGGCCGGCGTCATCCAGGAAGTCGGCATCCAGATCGAATGACCTCTGGCGGTCCGGGGGGATGACGGCCCGGGGCGGCGGAGTGGCGTAATATGAATTGTGTTTCTTTCTCATTGACGCCAGATCCGATGACCACGACCCCGACCCAGACCGCCACCCCGCTGCACGCCTTGAATACGCGCCGTTCCTTCAAGTTCCTCCGCGCCCCGGCGCCCAAGCCCGAGGAACTCGAACAGATCCTGCAGGCGGCCATGTCGGCGCCGGACCACGGCGCCTTGCGTCCCTGGCGTTTCGTGGTGATCCGCGGCGAGGCCATCGGCAAGCTGGCCGATCTGGCGCTGGACGCGGTCAAGCGCAGCGGCGATCCGCGCATGACGCCCGAAAAGGAAAAGTCGGTGCGCGAATGGATGGCGGGCGTGCCCCTGTTCATCGCCGTGGCGCAGAAGATCGCGCACGACAACACCAAGATCCCGGAACAGGAACAGCTGCTGGCCACCGGCGCCGCCACCATGAACCTGCTGAACGCCGTGCACATGCTGGGCTATGGCGCGTTCTGGAGCACCGGCATCGGCACCTACGTGGAAGACGTGCAGAACGCGCTGGGCCTGGACGCGCTGGATTACCGCTTCCTGGGCTTTCTCGCCATCGGCACGCCGGCTTGCGCCGTGCCGCCGGCCAACCGTCCGGACTACCGCGAATTCGTTTCGGAGTGGACCGGCCCGGCCGCGTAAGCGCCGGCGCCAGGCGGCCAGAGGCGCCGCCACGAGGATTTTCCTCCGCATGAAAAACCCGGCCGCGCGCCGGGTTTTTGTCTTTGGCCCTTCAGCCTTCGGGGCCATCGCAAGCACCCCTCGCCCTGTGCTACTCTGGCTCCCGGCCTTGCATGTTCATCCCTTTGCACGGCCGACGATGGCAATGTCCTCGGTCACCCCCTTGGGCAGTGTCTTGGTAAGAAGAATGCGCATGACACGATCAAGCGTGGAGACAATACATGAGCCAATATGGGCCGTTGAAGTTGCACGTCCCGGAGCCTACAGGGCGCCCGGGTTGCAAGACCGACTTTTCCTATCTGCACCTGTCGCCGCCCGGCGATGTGCCCAAACCCCCCATTGATGTTGCCGCGGTCGATACCGGCGGACTGGCCTACAGCCTGGTCCGGGTGATCGCCGACGACGGCAGCGCCGTCGGGCCGTGGGCGCCGGAGCTCAGCGACGACATGCTGCGCGCCGGCATGCGCAACATGCTGAAGACGCGCCTGTTCGATGCGCGCATGCTGACGGCGCAGCGCAAGAAGAAGATCTCGTTCTACATGCAGAGCCTGGGCGAGGAAGCCATCGGCACGGCCCACGCCATGGCGCTGGAGCAGGGCGACATGTGCTTCCCGACTTACCGCCAGCAGAGCATCCTGCTGGCGCGCGACGCCTCGCTGGTCACCATGATGTGCCAGCTGATGTCCAACGAGCGCGATCCGCTCAAGGGGCGCCAGCTGCCGGTCATGTATTCCGACCGTGAACGCGGCTTCTTCAGCATCTCGGGCAACCTGGCCACCCAATTCATCCAGGCGGTGGGCTGGGGCATGGCCTCGGCCATCAAGGGCGACACGCGCATCGCCTCCGGCTGGATCGGCGACGGCGCCACCGCCGAGGCCGACTTCCATACCGCGCTGACCTTCGCCCACGTCTACCGCGCCCCGGTCATCCTGAACGTGGTCAACAACCAGTGGGCCATTTCCACCTTCCAGGCCATCGCCGGCGGCGAAGGCGCGACCTTCGCGGGCCGCGGCGTGGGCTGCGGCATCGCTTCGCTGCGGGTGGACGGTAACGATTTCCTGGCGGTCTATTCCGCTTCGCGCTGGGCCGCGGAGCGCGCCCGCAGCAATCTGGGCCCGACCCTGATCGAATGGGTGACCTATCGCGCCGGCCCGCACTCCACCTCCGACGATCCCTCCAAGTACCGTCCCGGCGACGACTGGAGCCACTTCCCGCTGGGCGATCCCATAGCGCGCTTCAAGAAGCACCTGATCCTGCGCGGCATCTGGTCCGACGAAGAGCATGAAGCCGTCAAGGCCGAGCTCGACGCCGAGATCCTGGCGGCCCAGAAGGAAGCGGAAAGCTACGGCACCCTGGTGGACGGCCACGTCCCCAGCGCCGCCAGCATCTTTGAAGACGTGTACAAGGACATGCCGGAGCATCTGCGCCGGCAGCGTCAGCAGCTCGGAGTCTGACCATGGCTATCGATAACAACGCTGGTCCGGCCTCCGCGCCGATGACCATGATCCAGGCTTTGCGCTCGGCCATGGATGTGATGCTGGAGCGTGACAACAACGTCGTGGTGTTCGGGCAGGACGTGGGCTATTTCGGCGGCGTGTTCCGCTGCACCGAGGGCCTGCAGGCCAAGTACGGCAGCTCGCGCGTGTTCGACACGCCCATTTCCGAAGGCGGCATCGTTGGCGTGGCGGTGGGCATGGGCGCCTACGGCCTGCGCCCCGTGTGCGAAATCCAGTTCGCCGACTATTTCTATCCGGCTTCGGACCAGATCGTGTCCGAGGCCGCGCGCCTGCGCTACCGCTCGGTCAACGAGTTCGTCGCGCCTATGACCATCCGCATGCCTTGCGGCGGCGGGATCTACGGCGGCCAGACGCACAGCCAGAGCCCCGAGGCCATGTTCACGCAGGTCTGCGGACTGCGCACGGTGATGCCGTCCAATCCGTATGACGCCAAGGGCCTCTTGATCGCCTCCATCGAAAACGACGACCCGGTGATCTTCCTGGAGCCCAAGCGGCTCTACAACGGCCCGTTCGACGGCCACCACGACCGGCCGGTCACGCCCTGGACCGGGCACCCGGGCAGCGTGGTGCCCACCGGCTACTACACCGTGCCGCTGGATAGCGCCGCCATCGTGCGGCCCGGCAACGCGCTGACCGTGCTGACCTACGGCACCACGGTGCATGTGTCGCTGACCGCCGCCGAGGAAACCGGCATCGACGCCGAGGTCATCGACCTGCGCAGCCTGTGGCCGCTGGACCTGGACGCCATCGTCAACTCGGTCAAGAAGACCGGCCGTTGCGTGGTCGTGCACGAAGCCACGCGCACCTGCGGCTTCGGCGCGGAGCTGATCGCGCTGGTGCAGGAACACTGCTTCCATCACCTGGAGGCGCCCGTGGAGCGCGTGACCGGCTGGGATACGCCATATCCCCACGCGCAGGAATGGGCGTACTTCCCCGGCCCGCGCCGGGTTGGCGAAGCGTTCAAGCGCGCGATGGAGGGTTGAGAGATGGGTATTCATGTCATCAAGATGCCCGACATCGGCGAAGGCATCGCGGAAGTTGAACTGGTCGCCTGGCACGTGAAGATCGGCGACATGGTGGCCGAGGACCAGCCGCTGGCCGACGTCATGACGGACAAGGCCACGGTCGAGATTCCCGCGCCGGTGGTCGGCCGCGTGGTCGCGCTGGGCGGGGAAGTGGGCCAGGTCATGGCCGTGGGCGGCGAGCTGATCCGCCTGGAAGTCGAGGGCGAGGGCAACCTGAAGTCCGGCGCGGACGCGCAGCCGGCCAAGGCGGCCGCGGCGCCTGCTGCCGCGCAGCCCGCCGC
>NZ_CAHLAR010000017.1 GCF_903652925.1 Achromobacter anxifer
AGCGCAGTTCGCGCGGCGCGGCTGGCAGGGCGGCGATCAGCGCCTGGGGCGCGGCCAGCGCGGTCCCCGGCGGCCCGGCGTAGGCTGCCTGGGCCAGCGGCGGCGCGCCGCTGCTGAACAGCTTCCACGGATTCATCGACATCAGCCCGCTGAAGATCCAGGTGATGGTGATGGCGGCGAACAGCAGGCCGCTGAGGTGATGCCAGCGCATCATCTTTTCACGGTAGGGCGAGCGGCTGCCGCTGGCGTAGGGCCGAGAAAAGCGCCAGCGCAGGACGCCGACGACGGTGCCGGTCAGCGCCAGCAGCACGCCGGCCACGGACAGCCAGACCACGATGTCGTGCCACCAGCCGTCCAGCGCATTGCCGCGGAACGGATACAGCCAGTGGATCCAGGCGCCCAGGTAGTTCCAGCCGCGCTCGGTGCGCGTGGCATCCAGCACCACCATGCCGGTGGCCGACGAGATGTACAGCCGGGTGCCTGCGGGGTCGTCCAGGTCCACCCGGTGCAGCGGCCGGTCCGGGGTCAGCGCGCGGGAATGGGTAAAGGCGTCCTCGTCCACCGTGCCCTGGTAACGGGCGGCGTACTGACCGCCGCTCCAGGCATGCGCGGTCGCCAGCGCGGTCGCGGCGTCGGCGGCGGGCAGCAGGACGCCGCTGGCGGCGTCCACCACCTTGGGCGCGCTGCGCGGCGCGCCGGGCACCAGATACACCGGCGCGCCGCCGCGGGCGGCGGCCAGCGCCATGCCGGCGGGGTCCGTGGCGCCGGCCGCGGCCAGCGCCTGCGACGGCGTCACGGCGATGGCCGCGGCATCCAGCGGCGGCAGATGCGCCAGCCGTTCCTGCGGCGTGAGCTTGGGATAGCCCACGTACATCATCACCATGCCGGAAATGAACCACATGGCGAAGAACAGGCACAGCACGATGCCCGCCCAGCGGTGGATCAGATACAGCCAGCGCTTGGCGCGGGAGGACAGCGGCGTTGCGGCTGGACGCCGCGATGAAGGAAGAGCGCTCGTGTTCATGACAAGTCCTGTCAGAAGCGGGCCTGCAGGCTCAGTTCCACCGAGCGCGGCGCGCCCAGGTAGTACATGGTCGGGGTCGCGTTCGCGGCGTAGACCTTGTCGGCCAGGTTGCGCACGCGCGCCGTCACGCTGAGGTTGCGGTTGACCCGGTGCGACAGGGCCGCGTCGAACACGGTGTAGGACGGCGTCCAGACCGTGTTGGCGGCGTCCGCGTACATGCGGCCCACGTAGCGCGCCGCCACGCTGGCGGTCCAGTCGGGCAGGAAGGCATAGTCCAGCCAGACGTTGGCCAGCCGGCGCGGCGTGTTGGTCGGCACGTTGCCGTTGCGCGAGACCGCCACCCCGCCTACGGATTGCGAGAAGTCGTCGTAGCGCGGATCGACAAAGGCGACGTTGCCCTGCAGGGACAGCTGGGAGGTCAGCTGCAGGCCGCCCGCCAGTTCGATGCCGCGCGCCGACTGCGCGCCCACCGGCAGGCTCACGCCTGGGTTGTTCGGGTCGGGGGTCGCCATGTTCTTGCGCTTGATCTCGTACAGCGCCACGGTCGCCGAGCCGCGCCCGTCCCAGAAGTTGAACTTGCCGCCCACTTCGGCCTGGGTGCCGGTGGTGAGCTTGTCGTTGTTCAGCACGTCGGCGAACGAGGCGGTGGCCAGCAGCCCGGACGGAGGATCCGCCGCGGTGGCGTACTGCGCGTACAACGAGGCTTCCGGGCTCAGCTCCCAGTTCAGGCCCAGCCGTCCGGTCAGGGGGGAGTAGCTGCGCTGCGCGCTGGCGGGCGAAGAGGGCGTGACGGCGCGGCGGTTGGTCAGGTCCACGTCGATGAAGTCCTTGCGCAGCGCCGACACGATGGCCACGCCGGGCAGCACCGTCCTGCGGTTTTCCAGCGTCAGCGCCAGCGTGCGGATGCGGTTGTCGCGGTCGGCGACGTGGCCGCGCTTCATGCCGGGAATGTCGTAGAAATTGCCGGGCGAGAAATCGTAGGGATCCACCGCGTCCACCTGGGCAGGCAGGCTGGTGGGATAGCGCGTGATCTTGTTCTGGCTGATGTCCACGCCGAAGGACCAGTCGCTGGGCAGGCCGGCCAGAGTCGAGCGGTACAGGCCCTCCACCCGGTTGCCGATCAGGCTTTGCTCGTGGCGCTGCAGCAGCGCGCCGGACCGCAGCACCAGGCTGTTGCCCGTGTTCAGGCGGTAATTCTCCAGGTTGCGGTAATCGCGTTCGGCGCGGTAGTAGTACAGCGTGTTCTTGAAGGTCAGGTTGGAGCCGGCGCGCCATTCCGTCAGCGACCGCGCCCACAGCACGGACTGCTCGTACAGGCCGTCGCTCACGTTGTAGTTCTTGAAGCGCGTGCCATCCAGGATGCGGCCGGCGCCCTGCACCACGCCGTTGGCGTCGGTCTTCAGCGGCGTGCCCCAGTAAGGGCGGTCCACCTGCTCGCGCTGGTATTCGAAGGCGAAGGTCTGGGTCACGTCGCTGCCCAGGTCGGACAGCAGCGAGGCGGCAATCTGGCTGGCGCGGGAATGGTTGTCGTCGACCCAGCCGCTGCTGGCGCCAGTGTTGGCGTCGATGCGCAGGTAGTGGCCGCTGCCGCCGGGCTCGCCCGCCAGCTGCTGGTTCAGGCCGACCGAAACCTGCCGGCTGTCGAACGAGCCCAGCCGCAGCTGGCCCTCGTAGAAGGTGTCGCGTTGGGGCAGCTTGGTCACGTAGTTGATGGCGCCGCCCACCGCGCCCGCGCCGAACAGGAAGGTGGAGGGGCCGCCTATCGCCTCGACCCGGTCATAGATCCAGCTGTCCACGGGGCGGGCGGCGATGGAGTCGTACTGCACCGAAATGCCGTTGAACAGCTGCGAGACCTGGCCGCCGGAGAAGCCGCGGTAGCTGACCGCGCCGGCATTGCCCGGGGGCGAGGCATTGTCCACGCCCGGGATGCCGCGGGCGATCTCCTGCGTGTTCAGCGAACCGCGCGCTTCAATCTGCTCGCGCGAGATCACGGTGACGCTGGCCGGGGTTTCGCGCAGGGTCAGCCCCAGGCGGCTGCCGGTGCTGTCGCGCGCGTCCAGGTTGATGGGGCCGTTGGGCGCGGGGTCTTCGGCGGCGGCGCCGTGCACGGTGGTGGGCGCCAGGGTTTGCACCGCGGGTTCGGTGGTCAGGGCCTGGGCGGAACCGCTGGCGAGCGCGCCCAGCAGCAGGGTGTAGGTCGTGGTTTTCTTCATGTCTGGAACCGGTGGTCCGGCCCGCGCGTCCGGCAGGCCTCCCGCGGGACGGGAGGCAGCTGGCCGGGACGCGCAAGCCTGAATGACGGCACGCAGCCGCACGCGCGGCGGGCGCGGACGGAACGTGGCGGCGAGGTGGCAGGGGGCGGACGCGCTTGGGCCGTCTTCAGGCGGCGGGGCGCGGCGGCTCAGACGGCTGGCGGCGCGCGCGGCTGGGCCGCGCTCCAGGCATGAAGAGGATGCGCCGCCAGGAAGAACAGCGGCGGATAGGTGATGGCGCGCCCGACGGGGGCGGGCACCACGGGAACGGGCGCGGGCAGGATGCCCACGTCGGCGTTGGGGTTGCGGCACAGCGGGCAGTGATGGCTGTCGCCATGGGCGTCGGCCTGCGAGCTGTCATCGCCGTTGCCTGGCACTTCCAGCGTCAGGGAGGCCCGTCCCGCGCCTTCGCTGGTGCAGAAGTCCACGCTGATGCGGTGGGCGTTGTGGCTGGTGGGAGACAGGCTCAGCGCATGGGCCAGCGACGGCGCCAACGACGCCCACAGGATCGCGACGAGCGCGATCCATATGGCGGGGCGGGTCAGGTAGGCGGCGGAGCACATGGCGCCCGATTATATCGGAGCAGATCCGCCCGCCGTCTATACGGACAAGTGCCGACGCACGTCCTCGCCGTCGATTTCGGCGCGGCCGCCGCTGGCCGCCACCGCGCCGCGCGACAGCACCACGAACTGGTCCGCCAGTTCGCGGGCGAAGTCGAAGTACTGCTCGCACAGCAGGATGGCGATGTCGCCGCGCTGGCGCAACATGTGGATGACGCGGGCGATGTCCTTGATGATGGACGGCTGTATGCCCTCGGTGGGTTCGTCCAGGATGATGAGCTTGGGTTCGGCGACCAGGGCGCGGGCGATGGCCAGCTGTTGCTGCTGCCCGCCGGACAGGTCGCCTCCGCGGCGCGACAGCATGGTCCGCAGCACCGGGAACAGTTCGTACACCTCTTCCTTGATGCGCCGGGCGCGGGCCGCCGGCTTGGCCGCCATGCCCATCAGGATGTTCTCTTCTACTGTCAGCCGGGCGAAGATGTCGCGGCCCTGCGGCACATAGGCCATGCCGCGCGCGGCGCGCTGGTGCGGCGCCAGGCGCGTGACGTCGGCGCCGTCGAAGGCGATGCCGCCGCGCGCCACCGGCAGCACGCCCATCACGCACTTGAGCAGGGTGGTCTTGCCCACGCCGTTGCGGCCCAGCAGCGCCAGGCATTCGCCCTGGCGCACGGACAACGACACTCCGCGCAGGGTGTGGCTGCCGCCGTAGTATTGGTCGATTGCGTTCACGTCCAGCATTTCAGCGCCCCAGATAGACTTCGATGACCCGCGGATCGGCCTGTACCTTGCTCATCGGCCCCTCGGCCAGCACCGAGCCTTCGTGCAGCACCGTGACCTTGCCGTCGCCCGCGATCTGGTTGACGAAGTCCATGTCGTGCTCCACCACCATCAGCGAATGGCGTCCGCGCAATTCGTTCAGCAGCTCGCCGGTGCGCTCGGTCTCGGCGTCGGTCATGCCCGCCACGGGCTCGTCCAGCAGCAGCAATTGCGGCTCCTGCATCAGCAGCATGCCGATTTCCAGCCATTGCTTCTGGCCGTGGGACAGAAGCCCGGCGGGCAACGCCGCCTCGGGCCGCAGCCGGATCAGGTCCAGCGTCTCGCCTATCTTGTCGGCCTGCTCGCCGCTCAGCCGGGCGAACAGCGTGGGCCGCACGCGCTTGTCGGTCTTCATCGCCAGCTCCAGGTTTTCGAAGACGCTGTGCTGCTCGAACACGGTGGGCCGCTGGAACTTGCGGCCGATGCCCGCATGCGCGATCTGGGCTTCGTTCAGCGTGGTCAGGTCTATGCTCTGGCCGAAGTAGGCGGTTCCCGCCGTGGGCCGGGTCTTGCCGGTGATCACGTCCATCATCGTGGTCTTGCCCGCGCCGTTGGGGCCGATGATGCAGCGCAGTTCGCCCACGCCTATGTCCAGCGTCAGGTCGTTCAGGGCCTTGAAGCCGTCGAAGCTGACGGTGATGCCTTCCAGGTAGAGGATGGCGCCGTGGCTGGTGTCCAGGCCCTTGGGGCTGACGCGGCCGTAGCCGGCATCGCCGCTGGGGCCGCCGTCCAGCGCAGAGGATTCGATGTGCGTGCTGGTCATGTCTTTTTCCCCTGGAAGCGTGCGGAAATGCGGCGCGCCAGGCCGACGATGCCGGTGGGCAGGAACAGCGTCACCAGCACGAAGATGAGGCCCAGCGCGTACAGCCAGAACTCCGGCAGCACGCTGGTGAACCAGGTCTTCAGGCCGTTGACGGCGCCCGCGCCGATGATGGGGCCGATCAGCGTGCCGCGTCCGCCGGTGGCGACCCAGATCACCATTTCGATGGAGGTCTCGGTCGACATCTCGCTGGGGTTGATGATGCCGACCTGCGGCACGTAGAGCGCGCCGGCGATGCCGCAGAGCACGGCCGACAGGGTCCAGACGAACAGCTTGAAACCCAACGGCTCGTAGCCGATGAAGCGCAGGCGGCTTTCGGCGTCGCGCACCGCGGTCAGCACGCGGCCCAGCTTGCTTTGCGTGACCGCACGCGCCAGCACCAGCGCGCCCGCCAGCGCGGCCAGCGTGACCCAGTACAGCGCGGCGCGCGTGCCGGGCGCGGTGATGTCGAAGCCCAGGATGCGCTTGAAGTCGGTGAAGCCGTTGTTGCCGCCGAAACCCGTGTCGTTGCGGAAGAACAGCAGCATGGCGGCGAAGGTCAGCGCCTGCGTGATGATGGAGAAGTACACGCCCTTGATGCGCGAACGGAACGCGAAGTAGCCGAACACGAAGGCCAGTACGCCCGGCACCAGCACGACCAGCAGCATGGCGTACCAGAAATGTTCGGTGTAGGACCAGTACCAGGGGTAGCTCTTCCAGTCCAGGAACACCATGAAGTCGGGCAGGTCGCTCTGGTAGACGCCGTCGCGGCCGATGGCGCGCATCAGGTACATGCCGTGCGCATAGCCGCCCAGCGCGAAGAACAGGCCATGGCCCAGCGACAGGATGCCGGCATAGCCCCACACCAGGTCCAGCGCCAGCGCGGCCATGGCGTAGCACATAAACTTGCCCAGCAACGCCACCGCATAGGCGGACACGTGCAGGGCATGGCCCGGCGGAAAGACCAGGTTCAGCAAGGGCAACAGCGCCAGCAGCGCCACGGCCGCGGCCAGGACAGCCCAGGTCCGGCCCGAGTACAGCGGGCGGCGGGTCAGCAGGTTCAGGTCGGTCAGCGCGTTCTGTTTCATTCGACGCTCCGGCCGCGCGGGGCGAACAGGCCTTGCGGCCGCTTCTGCACGAACAGCACGATGAGCGCCAGGATGGTGATCTTGGCCATGACGGCTCCGGCGTAGGGTTCCAGGAATTTGTTGACGCCGCCCAGGCCCAGCGCGGCGATGACGGTGCCGGCCAGCTGGCCCACGCCGCCCAGCACCACCACCATGAAGGAATCGACGATGTAGCCGCGGCCCAGGTCGGGCCCCACATTGCCCAGCTGGGACAAGGCCACGCCCGCCAGCCCGGCGATGCCGGACCCCAGGCCGAAGGCCAGCATGTCGACGCGGCCGGTGGGCACGCCCACGCAGTCGGCCATGCGGCGGTTCTGCGTGATGGCGCGCACGAACAGGCCCAGGCGGGTATGGTTCAGCAGCGCCCACACCAGGAACACCACGAAGAAGGCGAAGCCGATGATCACCAGGCGGTTGTAGCTCAGCACCAGGCCGCCCAGCACCGTGACGCCGCCGGACATCCAGCCGGGATTGCCCACCTCCACGTTCTGCGCGCCGAACAGCGTGCGCACGCCCTGCATCAGGATCAGGCTGATGCCCCAGGTCGCCAGCAGCGTTTCCAGCGGCCTGCCGTAAAGCCAGCGGATGACGGTGCGTTCCAGCGCCATGCCGACCAGCGCCGTCACCGCGAAGGCCAGCGGCAGCGCGGCCAGCACATACCAGTCCAGCCATCCCGGCAGCCAGGCGCGGAACAGCGTCTGCACCACATAGGTCACGTAGGCGCCGATCATCAGCAGTTCGCCGTGCGCCATGTTGATGACGCCCATCAGGCCGAAGGTGATGGCCAGGCCCAGCGCCGCCAGCAGCAGCACGCTGCCCAGGCTGATGCCGTAGAACAGGTTGCCGGCCCACTCGATGGTGGCCAGATGGCGGTCGATCTGCTTGAGCGCGCGCTCGGCGGCTTCGCGCACTTCGGGGTCGGGTTCCGCATACACGCCGTCGCGCTGCTGGGTCAGCGCGGCCAGCGTCGGGCGGAAGGCGGCGTTGCGGGTGCCGCCCAGCAGCTCGACCGCGTGGCGCCGCTTGGCGGGATCGCCGCTCTTCAATTCCAGATTGGCCTGCGCGATCAGCAGCGCATCGCGGACGGCGTCGTCCTTTTCGGCCGCCAATGCCTTTTCCAGCATGGGCAGGCGCGCCGGGTCGCCGGTCTGTTGCAGGCGGCGGGCGGCGGCCAGGCGCTCGGCGGGCTGTTCGGAATACAGGCGCGAGCCGGCCAGCGCTGTCTCGATGGCGCGGCGCAGGCGGTTGTTGATGGCTATCGTGCCCGCGCCCGCGGGCAATTCGGCCGCGGCGCCCGTCGCCGCGTCGGTGGCGCTCGCGCCCTTGCCGCCGATGAGCACGCGGCCATCGTCGGTAGCGTAGAGCCGGTCCTCGCCCAGCGCCTGCAGCACCGCCGCAGCGGCCGGGTCGGGCAGTTGGCCCAGCGCGGCAATCGCCTGCAGCCTGGCGTCCGTGTCGTCGCCGGCCAGCGGCGCGAGCAGGGCCGGGTCCACGCCGCTGGCCGCCGCCGGGGCGGCCGCGAGCGGCATGGCGACCAGCCAGGCCAGAAGGAAACGACGCAAGTAGAGTGCGATTGCCGCGATGCGCATGGCTGCTTGTCCCGAGAGCGTTAGAGGCCTTGCTTGCCTTCATTGCCCGGGATGTACGGGCTCCAGGGCTGGGCGCGGATCGGACCCTTGCTCTTCCACACCACGTTGAACTGGCCGTCCGCCTTGATCTCGCCGATGTAGACCGGCTTGTGCAGGTGGTGGTTGGTCGGGTCCATTTCGATGGTGTAGCCGTTGGGCGCGTTGAACTTCTGGCCGCCCATCGCCGCGATCACCTTGTCCACGTCCGTGGTCTTGGCCTGTTCGACCGCCTGCTTCCACATATGGATGCCGATGTAGGTGGCCTCCATCGGATCGTTGGTCACGACGGTGTTGGCGTTGGGCAGGTTCTTGGCCTTGGCATAGGCCTGCCACTTCTTGATGAATTCTGCGTTGACCGGGTTCTTGACCGACTCGAAGTAGTTCCACGCGGCCAGATGACCCACCAGCGGCTTGGTGTCCACGCCGCGCAGTTCCTCTTCGCCGACGGAGAACGCCACCACCGGAACGTCGGTGGCCTTCAGGCCGGCATTGCCCAGCTCCTTGTAGAAGGGCACGTTGGAATCCCCGTTGATGGTGGATATGACGGCCGTCTTGCCGCCGGTGGCGAACTTCTTGATGTTGGCCACGATGGTCTGGTAGTCGGAATGGCCGAAGGGCGTGTAGACCTCGTCGATGTCGCTGTCCTTGACGCCCTTGGAGTGCAGGAAGGCGCGCAGGATCTTGTTGGTGGTGCGCGGATAGACGTAGTCGGTGCCCAGCAGCACGAAGCGCTTGGCGCCGCCGCCGTCCTCGCTCATCAGGTATTCGACCGCGGGTATGGCCTGCTGGTTGGGCGCGGCGCCGGTGTAGAAGACGTTCTTCTCCAGTTCCTCGCCTTCGTATTGCACGGGGTAGAAGAGCAGGCCGTTCAGTTCCTTGAACACCGGCAGCACGGACTTGCGCGACACCGAGGTCCAGCAGCCGAACACCACCGCCACCTTGTCCTGGGACAGCAGCTGGCGCGACTTCTCCGCGAACAGCGGCCAGTTCGACGCGGGGTCCACCACCACGGCTTCGAGCTTCTTGCCCATCACGCCGCCGTTGGCGTTGATTTCGTCGATGGTCATCAGGGCCACGTCCTTGAGCGACGTTTCCGAGATCGCCATCGTGCCCGACAGCGAATGCAGGATGCCGACCTTGATGGTGTCTTCGGCGGCGTACACCTGCGGCATCCAGCCGGACATGGCCAACAGGCTCAGTGCGGTCAGTTGCTTGAGGGCTAGTCTGCGTTTCATGGTGACTCCTGAATGGAATGTGCCGGCCGCGCCGGCGAGAACGTTCTGAAAAACACCCGACAACGAGATCCTCAAAGCAAAAGCCGTGCCAGCCGCGGATGCGGGCGCGGGCCGCTATATGAAGGGGGAAAGGAGAGGCGCGCAGGGCGGTGCGAGGCGCGGCGGGCGCGGTGACCGATCTGGTGCCGCGTGCACAACATGGGTGCGCGCACTGCCCGCTGGCGGTGCGCGCGGGGCAGGCCGTGCGACGCCTGGCCGATGGTTTGCGCCGCGCCGCCAGAGGCGCAAGAGGCTGACGGCCGACATGGCACGCCGATTGCTTGGGAATCCGTACTTGTATACAAGAAAGGATTCCAGCATGAACGCCGCAGCAACCCAGAAGGGCCCCATCGGTTGGACGATCGCGCAATGGCAGGCCGCCTACCGCGATGAGGGCGCGACGCCTGAAACCTTGCTGGCCGCATGGGCCGAACGCGGCGGTCCGCCGGACAACGCCTGGATCAAGCGGGTGGACGGCGCGGGGCTCGCCAGCCAGCTCCAGGCGCTGCGCGGACTGCTGGAGCAAGCGGGCGGCGATCTGGCGCGGCTGCCGCTGTATGGCGTGCCCTTCGCCATCAAGGACAACATCGATGCCGCCGGCTGGCCTACCACCGCGGCCTGCCCGGAGTTCGCCTACACGCCGGACCAGGACGCCACCGTCGTCGGCCGCCTGCGCGCGGCGGGGGCCATCCTGGTGGGCAAGACCAACCTGGACCAGTTCGCCACCGGCCTGGTGGGCACGCGTTCGCCGCTGGGCGCCGTGGTCAACACCTTCAACCCGGAGTACGTCAGCGGCGGTTCCAGTTCGGGCTCCGCATCCGTGGTGGCGCGCGGCCTGGCCGCATTCTCCCTGGGCACGGACACCGCGGGATCGGGCCGCGTGCCCGCGGGCTTCAACAACATCGTCGGCCTGAAGCCGACCAAGGGCCGGCTCAGCGCGGCCGGCGTGGTGCCGGCCTGCCGCACGCAGGATTGCGTGTCGGTGTTTGCGCTGACGGTGGACGATGCCGAGCTCGTGGCCGACATCGCGGCTGGCTTCGACGAGCGCGATCCTTATTCGCGCGCGCAGCCTGCGGGCAGCGGCCATCCCTGGCCGGCGCAGCCCAGGCTGGCGGTCCCCGCGCAGCTGGAATTCTTCGGCGACGCGCAAGCGGCGGCCGCGTTCGACGAGGCGCTGTGGGTCCTGAAAGCCTCGGGCGCGGTGGTCGAAACCATAGACTTCACGCCGTTCAACGAACTGGCGGCGCTGCTCTACCAGGGGCCTTGGGTGGCCGAACGCTTTGCCGCCGTGGAAGCGTTGTGGAAACAGCATCCCGACGCCATCCATCCGGTGGTGCGCGGCATCGTCGAGCAGGCCGCGGGTTACAGCGCGCTGGACGCCTTCAAGGCCGAATACCGGCGCGCGGAACTGGCGCGGCGCATCCATCAGTCGCTGCAAGGCTTCGACGCGCTGTTCGTGCCGACCGCGCCGTCGATCTACACCATCGCGCAGCTGGAGGCCGACCCGGTAACGCTGAATTCGCAGCTGGGCGTCTACACCAACTTCGCCAACCTGGCGGACCTGTCGGCGCTGGCGTTGCCCGCCGGCATGCGCGGCGATGGGCTGCCCGCCGGCATCACGGTCATCGGACTGGCCTGGCAGGACCATGCGCTGGCGCAGTTCGGGCGGCAGTGGCAGGCGCGCTTGGGCCTCCCCTTGGGTGCCACTGGCGCGCCGCTTCCTGCCGCCAGCCAGTCCCGCGCCCCGGCGCGCGACACGGTGCGCGTGTCCGTGGTGGGCGCGCACCTGCGCGGCATGCCGCTGAACCATCAGCTGATCTCGCGCCGCGCCGTCTTCGTCGAACAGGCGCGCACGGCGGGCGACTACCGCCTGTATGCGCTGGCCAACACCACGCCGCCCAAGCCCGGCCTGGTGAAGTCCGCGGACGGCGCGCCCATCGAGGTCGAGCTCTGGGACGTGCCGCTGGCGGCCTTCGGCGCCTTCGTGGCCGAGATCCCGGCGCCGCTGGGCATAGGCACGCTGGAGCTGGAGGACGGCCGCCTGGTCAAGGGCTTCATCTGCGAGCCGCGCGGCCTGGAGGGCGCGCGCGACATCACCGTCTTCGGCGGCTGGCGCGCCTATCTGGCCAGCCTGGCCGCGCAGGCCTGATCCCCAGTTTCCGATAACCCCGCAAGACACCAGGGAGTCGCACCGTGTTCGATACCGTTCTGATTGCCAACCGCGGCGAAATCGCCGTCCGCGCCATCCGCACCCTGAAGCGGCTGGGCATACGCAGCGTGGCCGTTTACTCCGACCCGGACCGCAATGCCGCGCACGTGCGCGAGGCCGACGTGGCCGTGGCCCTGGGCGGCGCCAAGGCCGCCGACAGCTACCTGCGCATGGACCTGTTGCTGGCCGCCGCGCGCGAACACGGCGCGCAGGCGATCTATCCGGGCTATGGCTTCCTGTCCGAGAGCGCGGAGTTCGCGCAGGCCTGCGAGGACGCGGGCATCGCATTCGTCGGCCCCACGCCTTTGCAGATCCGCGAGTTCGGCCTGAAGCACCGCTCACGCGAACTGGCGGCCGCGGCCGGCGTGCCGATGACGCCGGGCACCGGCCTGCTGGGCAGCCTGGGCGAGGCGCTGTCGCAGGCCGAGCGCATCGGCTATCCGGTGATGCTCAAGAGCACGGCGGGCGGCGGCGGCATAGGCCTGTCGCGCTGCGACAACGAGGCCGAACTGACTGCGGCCTATGACAGCGTGCAGCGCATGGGCCAGCATTTCTTCAGCGACGGCGGCGCCTTCATCGAGCGCTATGTGGACAACGCCCGCCACGTCGAGGTGCAGATCTTCGGCGACGGCGCGGGCCGTGTGCTGGCGCTGGGCGAGCGCGATTGCTCGGTGCAGCGCCGCAACCAGAAGGTCATCGAGGAAACCCCCGCGCCGCTGCTGCCGGCCGCCACGCGCGAAGCGCTGCACGCCGCCGCCGTGCGGCTGGGCGAGTCGGTCGGCTACCGCTCCGCGGGCACGGTGGAATTCATCTACGATCCGGCGCGCGACAGCTTCTACTTCCTGGAAGTGAACACCCGTTTGCAGGTCGAACACCCAGTGACGGAAGCGGTCACGGGGCTGGACCTGGTGGAGTGCATGCTGCGCGTGGCCGCGGGCGAGCCGTTGGACTACGCCGCCATGTCGCGCGCGCCGCAAGGCGCGTCCATCGAGGTCCGGCTGTACGCCGAGGACCCGCTGCGCCAGTTCCAGCCCGCGCCGGGCGTGTTGACCGAGGTGCTCTTTCCGCAGGGCGTGCGGGTGGACGGCTGGGTCGAGACCGGCACCGAGGTGCCGGCCTATTACGACCCCATGCTGGCCAAGCTGATCGTGCATGCGGATACGCGCGAGGCCGCGCTGGACAAGCTGGCCGACGCCTTGGCGCGGACCCGGCTGCATGGCATCGCCACCAATCTGGATTACTTGCGGCAGATCGTCGATGACGCGCGCTTTCGCGCCGGCGAATTGTCCACGCGCTTCCTGGAGGGCTTCGTCTACCGGCCCGCGGCGATCGAGGTGCTGGCGGCGGGCACCTACACCAGCGTGCAGGACTATCCGGGGCGGGTGGGCTACTGGGACATCGGCGTGCCGCCGTCGGGGCCGATGGACGACTACGCCTTCCGCCTGGCCAACCGCATCGTCGGCAACGCGCCCGACGCGGCCGGCATCGAGACCACCCTGGTCGGTCCCAGCCTGCGCTTCCATGGCGATGCCATCGTCGCGCTGACCGGCGCGGCCTGCGCCGCCACCCTGGACGGCGAACCCATGCCCATGTGGACGCCGGTGGCCGTGCGGTCCGGCCAGGTGCTGGAGACCGGCCGCGCGCTGTCGGGCTGCCGCAGCTACCTGGCCGTGCGCAACGGCCTGGACGTGCCGGTCTATCTGGGCAGCCGTTCGACTTTTGCGCTGGGCCAGTTCGGCGGCCATGCCGGCCGCACCTTGCGCGTGGGCGACATGCTGCCGCTGGTGCGGCCCGGGCTGGCCGCGGCCACGCCGCCCGAGTCCGAGCCGCAGGCCGCGCCCGCCGAGCTGATTCCGGCCTACGGCAATACCTGGGAAATCGGCGTGCTCTACGGCCCGCACGGCGCGCCCGACTTCTTCCGGCCCGAAGCCATCGACGCCTTCTTCGCCGCGGACTGGGAGGTGCACTACAACTCCAACCGTCTGGGCGTGCGCCTGATCGGACCCAAGCCGACGTGGGCGCGCGAGGACGGCGGCGAAGCCGGCCTGCATCCGTCCAACATCCATGATTGCGAGTACGCCATCGGCAGCATCAACTTCACCGGCGACAGCCCCGTGATCCTGACGCGCGACGGCCCCAGCCTGGGCGGCTTCGTCTGCCCCGTGACCATCGCCCGCGCCGAACTGTGGAAGGTCGGCCAGGTCAAGCCGGGCGACCGCATCCGCTTCGTGCGCATCGATTACGAGCGGGCAGTGGCGCTGGAGGCGGCGCAGGACCGCTGCGTGGCGGAACTGGCCGCACCCGCGCTGGCGCAGGCCGCAGCGCCTGCGCTGACTCGGACCGCCTCGCCGCTCGACGTGACGGAACCCATCGTGGCGCTGCTGCCGGCGCAGGGGGCGCGTCCCTCCGTGTCCTACCGCCAGGCGGGCGACGGCTATCTGCTGCTGGAGTACGGCGACAACGTGCTGGACCTGGCCCTGCGCATGCGCATCCACCTGCTGATGGAGGCGCTGGCCGCCGACCCCGTCGCCGGCGTGCTGGAACTGTCGCCCGGCGTGCGCTCGCTGCAGATCCGCTATGACAGCCGTATCATCCTGCAAGGCGCGCTGATCCAGCGCCTGTTGCGGATCGAGGCCGGGCTGGCGGACGTGGCCACGCTCAAGGTGCCGACCCGGGTGGTTCATCTGCCGATGGCGTTCGAGGATACGGCCACGCTGGGCGCGGTGCAGCGCTACCAGGAGACCGTGCGCGCCAGCGCGCCCTGGCTGCCGAACAATGTGGATTTCATCCGGCGCATCAACGGCCTGGCCAGCCGCGATGACGTCCGCGACATCGTGTTCGACGCCAGCTACCTGATCATGGGCCTGGGCGACGTGTATCTGGGCGCGCCCTGCGCGGTGCCGATAGACCCGCGCCATCGCCTGCTGACGTCCAAGTACAACCCGGCGCGCACCTACACGGCCGAAGGCACGGTGGGCATAGGCGGGGTGTACATGTGCATCTACGGCATGGACTCGCCGGGCGGATATCAGCTGGTCGGCCGCACCTTGCCCATCTGGAACAAGTTCCTGAAGAACCCTGTGTTCCAGGACGGCAAGCCCTGGCTGCTGCGCTTCTTCGACCAGGTGCGCTTCTATCCCGTGACCGAGGCCGAGCTCGACGTGTTGCGCGAGGACTTCCGCGAAGGCCGGGCCACGGTGCGCATCGAGGAAGAGGTGTTCGACTTTGCCGAGCACCAGCGCTTTCTGGCGGAACACGCGGACAGCATCGCCGCGTTCCAGACGCGGCAGAAGAGCGCCTTCGACGCCGAGGTGGCCCTGTGGAAAAGCGAGGATGCCGTGGCGGAGCCGGACGCCGCCGCACCCGGGCCGGATGCGGAGCCGGCGCTGCGCGAAGGCGAACGCCTGGTCAGCGCCGATATGTGCGGCAATATCTGGAAGATCCCGGTGCAGGTGGGGCAGAGCGTGTCGGCCGGCGACACGCTGGTGGTGGTCGAGGCCATGAAGATGGAGCTGTCCGTCATCGCGCCCGCGTCCGGAACCATCGCCGCGATCCGCTGCGTGCCCGGCAAGCCCGTGAACGCGGGCGATCCGCTCATCGTGCTGGCCGAGGACGCCACCTGCCCGGTGGCCTGAGGCGATGGGCATGGACGCCTTGCGGGCCGGCCCCGCCATGCGCCAGGCGCCGGCCCTGGCCGGTTCGCTGGCCGACCAGGTCTACCAGCGCCTGAAGGACGACCTGTTTGATTTCCGCATGTTGCCGGGCGAACGCTTCACTGAGGCGGAACTGGCGGCGCGCCTGGGCGTCAGCCGCACACCGGTGCGGCTGGGCCTGGCGCGGCTGGAGCGCGAGGGCTACGTGCTGCCGCGGCCGCGCAGCGGCTGGCAGGTGCGGCCCTATGACTTCGAGCGTTTCGAGGCGCTGTACGACGTGCGCGTGGTGCTGGAGCAGGCCGCGGTCGAACGGCTGTGCGCGCGCGAGCAGATGGACGAGGCCGGCATCCTGGGCGCCTTGAAGGACGTGTGGCTGGCGCCGCCGCGGCAGCGCATCCTGGACGGCCGGCTGGTGGCGCAGCTGGACGAGGCCTTCCATTGTGCGTTGGTGGCGGCCGCCGGCAATCCGGAGATGGCGCAGATCCACCGCGACGTGACCGAGAAGATACGCATCGTGCGGCGCCTGGATTTCACCAAGGACTTCCGCGTGGACGCCACCTACGAGGAACACGCGGCCATTCTGCGGGCGGTGCTGGCGCGGCGCGCCGACGAGGCGGCGCGCATGCTGCGTTCGCATATCGGCATGAGCCGCGCCGAAGTCCGCAAGATCACGCTGCACATGCTGCATGAGGCGCGCGAGAACGCGGGCGGAGGAGCTGCCGGGCCTGCGGGCTAGTCCTGTAGGTGCCGGCCAGCCCTGCAGCTGTTGGCTAGCCCTGTAGCTGCCAGCCAGCCCTGCAACTGTCCGCTAGCCCTGCAACTGCCGGTAGACCTCTTGCGACACCCGCAGCAGCTCGTCGCGGCTGACCGCGCCGGACAGCGCATAGCCGAATTGTCCTTCGACCCAATAGAACACCCGCACCGGGCCTTCCTGGGTGAACTGGAAGGCCGTCTGTCCGCCCGCCGCCTCGCGGGTGACGTACAGCGTCAGCCGCTGTCCGTCGGCCGCGCCGTACATGAACAGCGCTACCGGACCCGCGCCGCCCGGCAGCAGGCGGCCGCCCACCAGCTCATAGCCGGCCTGCGACAGGGACGGCGGCCGCATGGTGGCGCCCATGCGCTTGGTCAGCCAGGTCACCAGGCCTTTTTCGTTGTCCGCGCCGACTTCCACGGGCCGGCCCATGTCGGGCGCGTAGACCGCGTGGGCGATGGCGGCGCGCTGGGCATAGCCTCCCGCCACGCGCTCCGGCGCAGCGGTGGCCAATGCCGCCTGCAACTGGTGGGCGTCCATCGCGCCGCGCGTGATCCAGGCGGCGCTGGCGCTGACGGCGGCGATCGCCACGCCCGCGGCCAGGGCCCGCCAGGGCCAGGGGTTGGCCGGACGCGCCAGGGGCAGGCGTAGCGGCAGGGGTTCGTCCAGCACCGGGTCCAGCAGGGCATGCAGCTGGCGCCGCTGTTCCCGCCATTCCTCGACCCGGGCCTGGTCCTGCGGGTGCGCGGCCAGGAAGGTCTCGACCTCGGCGCGGCGCGCCGGCGGCAACTGGCCGTCCGCATAGGCGTGCAGATCGGCTTCGGTAATCGGGGTGCCCTTGCCGGGCACCGCATGGAGGCGGTTCTCGTTCATGTCATTTCACGCGATGGAGCCTGCTGACGGTGTCGCGCGCCTGCATCAGCGCGCCCAGCTTCTCGCGGGCGCGCGACAGGCGCGACATGACCGTGCCCATCGGCACGTCCAGTATCCGGGCGGTTTCCTGATAGGACAGGTCCTCCACGCAGATCAGCAGCAGCACTTCGCGCTGCTCCGCGGGCAGGGCTTGCAGGCAGCGGTCCAGGTCGCGCACCTCCAGGTGGTCCGTCTGGGTGGCGCGCACCGGGGCGTCGGGCAGGTCGCCCACGGCATTCTGCTCGGCCCGCCGGCTGCTGGCGCGCACGCCGTCGATGAAATGGTTGTGCATGATGCCGAACATCCAGGCGCGCAGTTCGCCTCGTCGCTGCCATCGCGAATAGCGGCTCCATGCGCGCTCCAGCGTGTCCTGGACCAGGTCGTCGGCCCGGTGGGGGTCGCCCGTCAGCCCGCGGGCGTAGCGCCGCAGGCTGGGGATGCAGGCCAGGATCAGGGCTTCGTCTTCGGCGCGCATGGGTTGCTGCAATGGGTTGCCGGGGCGGCTCAGGGCTTGGCGGCGTGCCAGACGTCCTTGAAGTTGTCGCCGCTCTTGTCGCCGGCCTTGGCGTCCTTGGAGAAGGTGTACAGCGGCTTGCCCTTGCTGGCCCATTGCTTGCTGCCGTCGTCGCGGGTGATGACGGTCAGGTCGCCCATCGGCTTGGCGTCGGCGCTGGCCGTGACCGGCGGCCACAGCTTGGCGCACTGGTCGTTGCAGGCGCTCTTGCCGCCGGCATCCTTGTCAAAGGTGTAAAGCGTCATGCCGGCGCTGTTGACCAGAACGCCGTCCTGGGTCTTGACGGCCTGGGCCTGGGCGCCGGCCGAAAACAGGGCGGCGGCGCTGAGCGCCAGGGTTGCGGCGATGTGTTTGCGCATGGTTTGCCTCGTGCGTAGATAGGGAAAGTGGGGGACTGCCCTCTACAGACGCCGGCGGTTGCGGATTTATTCCCGTCGGGCGGAAAGAAGTTGCAAGGGTCAGCCAGCCGGCCGGACCGCGCCGGGTTCGTAACGCATTTCGTATTCCAGTTCGGTCTCCTCCACGGGGGTGAAGCCCAGCGCTTCATAGAGGCGGCGGGCGGGGTTGCCTTTCAGCACGCTCAGGGTGACGGGAATGCCTTGGGCGTCGGCCTCGTCCAGCAGGTCTGCCAGCAGGCGGCGGCCCAGGCCGCGGCCCTGGAACGCGGGGTCGATCTGGATCTGAACGACGCGCCAGCCGGCCGCGTCGCGGCCATGCTTGAACAGGCCGGCGGGCCGGCCGTCCAGCCAGACGATTCGGGCGTCCTCGAAGCGGTAATGGATGCGGGCCAGATGGTGCTCGTCGTCCAGCGGCGCGCCTGCGCGTTGCAGATGTTCCTGCATGGTGGATTTGCGCAGGGCAAGCAGGAAGGGCAGGTCGTCTTCGGTGGCGGGTTGCAGCGCCAGGGAGCAGGTCAGGGTCATGGGGCGGGAAGGTGGGTGGGGACGCCCGGCGGGCTTGCCGGCCTGATTATCAGGTTATAGAGCGGTTGCGCCCCGGGCGCCAGCGCGCCGCCGGCTTGTGGCCGGCTAGGCGTTGCGCGCGCAGGCCCATCCCAGCTCGGCCAGCGGCTCCACCTTGGCGCCCATGGCCTGGGCGTCGTCGGCGGCGGCGTTGCCGCCCGACGCGCGCGCGGCGACGCCCTGCAGGATGGCCGCCATGCGGAAGAAGCTGTAGGCCAGGTAGAAGCCCCAATCGGACACGCCCGCCAGCCCCCGGGCCCGGCAGTACGCCGCCACGACCTCCTCTTCGGCGGGAATGCCCAGGGCCGCGAGGTCGCGTCCGGCCACGCCGCGCCACAGTTCCGGCGACACGCGCCAGCACATGCAGTAGTAGGCCAGGTCCGCCAGCGGGTGCCCCAGCGTCGACAGCTCCCAATCCAGCAGGGCCAGGGCCCTGGGCTCGGTCGGATGGAAGATCAGGTTGTCCAGGCGGAAGTCGCCGTGCACCAGCCGGGTTTCGTCGCCGGCGGGAATGTTGCCGGGCAGCCAGTCGATCAGCGACTCCATGGCGGGCAGGTCGGCCGACGGCCGGCTTTCCCGGTATTGCCGCGTCCAGCGCGAGATCTGGCGCGCGTAGTAGTTGCCGGGGCGGCCATAGTTTTCCAGGCCCAGCGCCGCATAGTCCAGCTCATGCAGGGCCGCCAGCACGCGGCTGGTTTCGGCGTAGATCGCGCCGCGCTCGTCAGGGCTCATGCCAGGCAGCGCCGGGTCGACGAAGCAGCGCCCCTGCACGTAATCCATCAGATAGAACGGCGTGCCAAGCAGGCTGTCGTCGGTGCAATAGTCCAGCATGCGCGGCACGGGCACCGCGCTGCCTTGCAGCGCCCGCATGACCCGGAATTCACGGTCGATGGCGTGCGCCGAGGGCAGCAGCTTGCCCGCGGGCTGCTTGCGCAGCACGTATTGGCCGCCAGCCGTGGCCACGATGTAGGTCGGGTTCGACTGGCCGCCGGCCAGGCGGCGCAAGCTCACCTCGCCGGCCTCTTGCGCGTAGCCGCCGCGCACCAGATAGGCGGCCAGCGCCTCCTGGCCGGCCAGCCGGTCCGGCTGCGCGCCGGTCACGATTGCGCCCCGGCATGCTCCTGCTCCTGCCAATGCCAGAAGGCGTCGCCCTCGTCCATCAGGAACCGGGCCAGCACCATCTTGTGCACCTCGGAGGCGCCGTCGACTAGGCGCGCCTGGCGCGCATAGCGGTAGATCCAGGCCAGGGCCGTGTCGCGCGAGTAGCCGCGCGCGCCGGTCAGCTGGATGGCGGTGTCGACCGCCTTGTGCAGCGTTTCGGAGACGACGATCTTCGCCATCGAGACTTCCTTGCGCGCGTAGCTGCCCTGGTCCAGCGCGACCGCGGCGCGCATCGTCAGCAGGCGGCCGATCTCGATCGCCATGGCGCATTCGCCCAGCATCCACTGCACGCCTTCGCGCTCGGCCAGCGCGGTGCCGAAGCTCTGCCGCGTCGCCACGTAATCGCGCGCGATGGCCAGGGAACGGCGGGCCAGCCCCAGCCAGCGCATGCAGTGCGTCAGCCGCGCGGGCCCCAGGCGGATCTGCGTGACCTTCAGGCCATCGCCTACCCCCAGCAGCCGGTTCTCATCGGGAATCTCCAGCCCGTCGAACAGCAGTTCGCAGTGGCCGCCGTGTTCTTCCGGCCCCATGATGGGGATGCGGCGTTCGATGCGCCAGCCGGGCTGGTCCGCGTCGAAAAGAAAGGCGGTCAGGCCCTTGCGCGGATCGTCCGAGGTCTTGGCCATCAGGATGAAGTGCTGCGCCACGCCCGCGCCGGTGATGAACCACTTCTTGCCATGCACCCGCCATTTGCCGTCCTTCAGCGTGGCGGTGGTGCGCATCATCGAAGGATCAGATCCGCTGCCCGGATGCGGTTCCGTCATGGCGAACGAGGAACGCACCTTGCCGTCCACGATGGGTTGCAGCCAGCGGGCCTTCTGCGCCTCGGTGGCGACCTTCTCCAGCACCATCATGTTGCCGTCGTCGGGCGCCGCGCTGTTGAACACGACGGGCCCGAAGATCGACACGTTCATTTCCTCGTAGCAGGCCGCCATGCCGACGCGGGACAGGCCCTGGCCGCCGCGGTCGCGCGGCATCTGCAACGCCCACAAGCCGGCTTCGCGCGCACGGCGGCGCAGCGGCTGCAGGACTTCCTCGCGGATGTTCTCGTGTTCGTCGTAGGAGGCCGGATCCGCTTCCGCCGGCAGGATGTGGGTCTCGACGAAATCCTTGATGCGCAGGCGATAGCTTTCGATTTCTGGCGTGAGGCTGAAGTCCATGTTGCTTCCCTGGGTCAGAGCGTGGAAATGAGATGTCCGCCATCCACGACCAGGACGGATCCGGTCATGAAGGAAGAGGCGTCGGAGGCCAGCAGCAGCAGGGGAGCCGACAGCTCCCGGGCCTGGCCGAGGCGGCGTTGCGGCACGCGCCGGATCAGCGCCTGGCCCGCGTCGCTGGCGAAGAATTCGCGGTTCAGGTCGGTTTCGATGTAGCCGGGCGCAAGCGCATTGACGCGGATGCCATGGCGCGCCCATTCCAGCGCCAGGGCCTGGGTCAGCTGGATCAGCGCGGCCTTGGACGCGGTGTAGGCGGGCACCTGCTGCGCCACCCGCAGCCCCAGGATGGAGGCGATGTTGATGATGCTGCCGCCGCCATGCGCCTGCATGTGGCGGCCGGCGGCCTGCGCCACCCGCCAGGTGCCGTTGAGATTGACGTCGATCACGTCCATCCAGTCGGCCTCGGTGTGTTCCAGCGCCGGCCGGGTGGCGGTGATGCCGGCATTGTTGACCAGGATGTCGAGGGCGCCGTCCAGGCGCTCGGCCGCCGCATCGAACAGGCCCGCGACGCTGTCGGGGCGGGTCACGTCCAGCGCGATGGCGCAGGCGCGCCGATCCGCGGCGGCCAGCTCGGCGGCCAGCTGCTCGCCGGCCTGCAGCCTGCGTCCGGCCAGGGCGACGTGCGCGCCCGCGGCGGCCAGGGTGCGCGCGAACTCCGCGCCCAGTCCGCCGAAGGCGCCGGTCACCAGGGCCCGCTTGTTGCGTAGGTCCTCGAACATGCTCACTCTCCTTCGGGCGCTTGCGCCGCGGGGGTCATGCAGGCTTGTACGCCGACGCTTCCACTTCGATCAGCCATTCAGGCCGGGCCAGCGCCCGCACCACGACCAGCGTCGCGGCGGGGCGGGCCTCGCCCAGATAGGCCAGCCTGACCGGACCCAGCAACGGCAGCTGGCTTTCGTCCGTGATGTAGGTCACGACCTTGACCAGGTCGCCCGCGTCCATTCCGGCGGCCTCCAGCATGGCCTGGATATTGCGCCAGGCGGCGTGGGCCTGGGCCTCGAAGCCCTGGGCGAGCGCACCTTCGGACGATACTCCCACCTGGCCCGCGATGTGCAGCCAGCGTCCGGCGCCTTCGGTCAGCACGCCCTGGCTGTAGGGGCCCAGCGGCGCGCAGACGCCGGCGGGATTGAGTGGATGGCCTGCCATGGGGACTCCTTGTGAAAGATCAGGCCCGGCCCGCGCCGGGCAGCAGCAGATCGAGCGTCTTGTTGAACAGCGGATAGTCGCCGCTGGAGAAATCGGTCAGCAGATCGAAATGGTTGCGCCGCGGCACCACCAGGTTCTCGACCTGGTAGCCATGGCTGGCGCAATGGCGCGAGAAGTCCAGGCTCTGCCCGCGAAAGCCGTCGGTTTCCAGCGCGCCGGCGGCGAACACCAGGGGGACTTCGTAGAGCGCGGCGGGCCGGTACAGCCCCAGGCTGCGCGCTTCCGCGGCGCTCATGTGGAGATCGCGGTTGATCGAGGTGCGCAGCAGCGGTTCCAGGTCGAACAGGCCGCTCAGCCCGACGTAGCCCCGTATCCTGCCGGCCAGCGCCGGAACCAGGTCGCGGCACAGCGCCCTGGCCGCCATGTGCCCGCCCGCGGAATGCCCGGACAGCACGATGCGGCTGGCGTCGTAGCCATGGCGCTCGCCCTGCGCGGTAAGCCAGGAGACGGCGCCACAGGCCTCGTCCACGATGTCGGACACGCTTGCGTGCGGCGCCAGCGTGTAGTTGGGCAGCGCCACCGCCACGCCGCGCGCCAGGTACTCGTCGGCGATGAAGGAGAAGCCGTGCTTGTCCAGGGCGCGCCAGTAGCCGCCATGGATGAAGACCAGCAGCGGCGGCGCCGGCACGTGGTCGGGCACGAACAGGTCCAGCACGCTGGAAGGCCGCTCGCCGAAGCGCAGGTCCAGGCGCGCCTCGCGCCGGCCGCGCGTGTCGGCGCTGCGGCGCGCGTAGGTAAAGTAGATTTCCTCGCGTTCGGGATGCCTGGCGCGCAGGTTGTACTGCGCTTCCTGCTCCGGATCGATCGCCTGCTCCTGGGAAGAAAACGTCATCGCTTCACCTGTCTCCTGTCAGGCGCCCAGGTAGGCCGCCTGTACCCGTGTATCGTCGCGCAGCGCCTGGGCGCTGCCCGAGTACGCCACCCGGCCTTCCTGCAGCACGTAGCCGTAGTCCGCGGCGCTCAAGGTCAGCCTGGCGTTCTGCTCCGCGATGAACAGCGTCAGGCCTTCCTGCTTGAGCCGGCGCAGCGACATGAAGATGTCCTTCACCACCAGCGGCGCCAGGCCCATGGAGGGCTCGTCCAGCATCAGCAGGCGCGGGCTGCTCATCAGCGCGCGGCCTATCGCGACCATCTGCTGTTCGCCGCCGGACAGCGTGCCCGCGGGCTGGCGGGCGCGCTCGGACAGGCGCGGGAACAGGTCCAGCACGAAATCGAGGTTGCGGCGGAATTCCGTCTGGCGGCGCTGCTTCAGCAGCTTGTAGCCGCCCATCTCCAGGTTTTCGCTGACCGACAGCGGCGCGAACACGCGCCGGCCTTCCGGCACCAGGACGATGCCGCGGTCGACGATGCGGTCGGCGGACAGCGTTTCCAGCGCTTCTCCCTCGAAGCGGATGCTGCCGCGCAGCGGCCGCAGCAGGCCGCTCAGGCTGCGCATGACCGTGGTCTTGCCGGCGCCGTTCGCGCCGAGCAGGCAGCCTATCTGTCCGGCCGGGATCTCCAGGCAGGTTTCGCGCAGCACGTCGCCGGCGCCGTAGGAGGCGCACAGATTGGTGATCTCAAGCATCGGCCATGTCCTCCCCGAGATAGGCTTTCAGGACCAGGGGATCGGCGCGCACCGCGTCGGCCCGGCCCTCGGCGATCTTGCGGCCGTAGTTCAGGACCAGGATGTCGTCGCACAGCTGCATGACGAAGCTCATGTTGTGCTCCACCAGCAGCACGGTCACGCCGCTGGCGTTCACTTCGCGTATGACCTGAGCCACCTGCGCCACCTCGGCGTGGGGCACGCCCGCGACGGGTTCGTCCAGCAGCAGCAGGGCGGGGTCGGCGGCCAGGGCGCGCGCGATTTCCAGGATCTTGGCCTGGCCGAAGCTCAGGTCCGCGGCCAGCACGTCGGCCTGGCGGGCCAGATGCAGTTGTTCCAGCCGCTGCATCGCGACGTCGCGCATCTGCCGCTCGTCGCGCCGTTGCCGGGGGGTGCGCAGCATGCAGGCCCACAGGCCGGAGCCGAAGCGCGCGTGGCAGCCCACCATGACATTCTCCAGCACCGTCAGGTCCTTGAAGATCTGCAGGTTCTGGAAGGTGCGGGCGATGCCCAGGCGGACGCGCTGGTGCGGCGGCAGGCCGCGCACCGAACGGCCGCGAAAGCGCACGTCGCCGCTACCCGGAAGCAGCAGGCCCGCAACGATGTTGAACAAGGTGCTCTTGCCGGCGCCGTTGGGGCCGATCAGCCCCTTGATCTGCCCCTGCTTCAGGTCGAAGGACAGGTCGGCAAGCGCGGCCAATCCGCCGAAATTGATGCCCAGGTCCCGCACCGACAGGAAATCGTGATCAGCCATGGCGCACCTTTCCCTTCGTTGCCGCCACCGGGACTGCGGGCAGGCGTGGCGAGCGCCGGCACAGCCGCTGCGCCAGTCCCGCCAGCCCGCCCGGGAAGAACATCAGGACCAGGATCATGCCCAGCCCGAACAGCAGCAGCTCGACGTCATGGAAGGCACGCAGCAGCTCCGGCACCGCGGTGTAGACCAGCGCGCCGAACAGCGGTCCCCAGTACTTGCCCCAGCCGCCGACCGCGACCATGACCAGCAGCAGCACCGAGGCCGAGAAGCTGAAGGTCTCGGGCGAGGCGAACTGGTTGAAGTGGACGTAGAACGTGCCCGCCAGGGCCGCGACCGCGGCGCACAGCACGAAGATCGCCACCTTCAGCGCGTAGGTGTTGATGCCCAGGCTGGACGCGCCGACTTCGCTGCCGGCCACGCTGATCATGGCGCGGCCGATGCGCGAGCGGCTCAGGTTCAGGAAGCCCCACATCAGCAGCAGGCCGGCGGCCCAGGCCAGGTAGAAGAAGCGCCGGTCGGTATCGAAGGCATAACCTGCCACCGTGATGGGCTCGACGCCGGACAAGCCGTTGGGGCCTCCGGTAAAGTCCACCAGCTCGACGAACAGCACCGACAGGATGGCGTTGAAGCCGAGCGTGGCCATCGCCAGGTAGTGGCCGCGCAGCCGCAGCACGGGCAGGGCGATCAGCAGGGCCGCCGTGCTCGCGACGGCCAGCGCCGCCGGAATGCCAACGAGCGCCGGAATCCCGTATTTGGCCGACAGCGCGCCGCTGACATAGGCGCCCAGGCCGAAGAAGCCGGCCTGGCACATCGAGATCTGTCCGCAATAGCCCATCAGCAGATTGAGGCTGGCGATCAGCATCAGGTTGATGCTGAACGTCACCGCCAGGCCCACGGCATAGCTGTTTGGCGCCACGAACGGAAACAGGAGGAAGAGGCCCCATAGCGCCAGCAGGATGCGCAGGTCGAGCTGTCTGCCGTCGCCGGACGGGTGGATATCTGATTTCATCGCCACATCCTTCAGACCTTGTTGATTTCGGCTTTGCCCAGCAAGCCCTGGGGACGGTAGAACAGCACGAGCAGCAGCAGGATGAAGGACAGCGCGTCCTTGTACTGCGAGGAAATCAGGCCGCCGCCCAGCGCCTCGATCACGCCCAGCAGCAGGCCGCCGAGCAGGGCGCCTTGCAGGCTGCCCAGCCCGCCCAGCATGGCCGCGCTGAAGCCCTTGAACCCCAGCATGGTGCCGTGGTCGTAGGAGGTGAAGGTCAGCGGCGCGATGATCACGCCGGCAATGCCGCCGGCCAGCGCCGCCAGCACGAAGGCCACCGTCACCGAACGCCGCACGTTGATGCCGACCAGGGCCGCGGCGTCGCGGTCGATGGCGGTGGCGCGCAGGGTCTTGCCCAGCAGCGTGCGCTCGAAGAAGAAGTGGGTCCCCAGCATGAAGACCAGGGCCACGCCCATCACCCAGAAGCTCTGCGGCGGAATCTGCGCGCCCGCCAGCGCCACGGGCGCATCGCCCGAGAACGCGGGATAGCCCATCGGCGTCTTGCCCAGCCCCAGCATGACCAGGCTCTTGGTGCAGATGGCCAGGCCGATGCTCAGCAGCGTCACCAGCAGCGGCGCGGGTTTCTTCAGCGGATGGATGACCAGGCGTTCGGACACGCCGCCCGCCACGGCCACCAGGGCCACCGCCGCCAGACAGGACAGCCATAGCGGCAGCGCCGCGACCGCGTAGCAGGCCGCCGCAACCATGCCGCCCATCATGACCCATTCGCCCTGGGCGAAGTTGATGGCGTCGGTGCTCTTGAAAATGACGTTGAAGCCTACCGCCACGATGGCGTAGATGCTGCCGGTGGTGATCCCGGCGACTAGCAGTTGAACGATCTGCGCGGACATATCCATGGCGGGCCCCCGGTACCGGCTCAGTTGGGGCGGCGCGTGGGCAGCGCGATGCCGGGTAGCTCGACGCCGAACTCGGCCAGGCGCCGCGTCACGGTCTCCAGGTAGGACCACAGGATCTCGTGTTCCCGGTCCGCGGATACGGCGCCCAGGCCGGCTTCGGCCGTCAGGGCATTGGCCTGGGCTTCGGCGCCATCGGGCTCGGCCAGCCACGGGCAGTGGTAGCCCCGCAATTCGACCTCGTTCAGGTAGCCCGACACGGCTTGCGCCACGGCGGCGCGGTCGGCATCGGACCAGACGGCGGCGCGCTCCGCGACGTAGAGCCAGCCGAAGGTGGCATGGCGCTCCTTGGCCTGCACGCACTGTTCCAGGATGCGGCGCGCCACGGGCTCCCTGGCGTTGTCGAGGTAGGCGCGGAACAGCTCCAGCTCCAGGCCGTCCTCGACCGCGGCGTGCGCGGTGAAGAAGGCATCGGCATTGCAGGCGGCGTCCAGCACCTGGCGGTGCCGGCATTGGTTGAAGATGGCTTCCTGCCGCGGGCTGGGCGGACGGTTCAGGTAGCCGCCCAGCAGCGCCGCGTAGCGGTGGAAGCATTCGATCTGCCAGGCTTCCTCGGTATTGCGCACGGTGAGGAAATACTTGGGATCGGATTCCCGCCCGCTTTCCAGGCACAGACGCACCAGCAATGCCGGGGTTTCGCTCAGGCCGGCGTACTCCACCCAGGCGCGGCGGCTCCAGGTCAGGCGCGCGGCGTCGCGGACCCGGGCATCGAGCCCGGCGCCATCGAAGCTGCTCCAGGGGATGTCCGTTTCGGGGGCCCAGCGCTTCTGCTTGCCGGTTTCGTAGAGTTCGCGGATCGAGGTGATGGATTGCTTGAGCGTCAGCGGGAAGCGGCGTTCAACGGGGATTCTGGTGGTGGCTGCGTTCATGGCGGGTCCTCGGGTTCAGAATTCGCCGATCTTCGGGTGGTGCAGCAGGGGCAGGTGCACGCCCCAGGGCTCCATCTGGCGCCGCACGCGCTGCACGGTTTCAACGAACAGGGGCTTTTCCAGTTCCTCGACCGTGGAGCCCAGTCCGGCCTCCCAGGTGATCCGGTCCACGTCCATCTCGGCGCGCGAGGCCGGGTTGTCTGGCGCCAGCCAGGCGCTGTGGTAGCCGTTGAGCTCGACCTTCTCCATCATGTTGATCACGGCGTTTTCCACCACCTTCACTTCGGCGGGCGACATCTGCGGGATGCGGTGGTCGAGAAAGCGCCAGCCGAACGCGCAGTGCCGCACTTCGTCGCGCATGATGCGGGCGCAGATCTGCTTGGCCACGGGGTCGCGCGTGATCTCCACCAGGTGGCGGAAGACGTCGAATGCGATTTCCTCGGCGGCGCAGACCAGCGCCGCGAGGATAGCCTCGACCGAGACCTCGGGGTCCAGCGCCATCTTGCGCACGCCGTGCGTGGCGACGGAGCCTTGGTAGGCGGCCTGGGCCGGCTGTTCCATGTAGCCGCCCAGCGCCTCGGCCATGCGGTAGCAGGCTTCGGCGTGGCGGCTTTCTTCCTGCGAGCGGATGGTGAAGAACAGGCGCAGGTCGGGTTCGCACTTGTCGTGGCAGAAGCGGATCTGCAGGGCCGGGCTTTCCGAGATGGCGCCGTACTCGCTCCAGGCGCGGCGGCTCCAGTACTGGCGGGCCGCGTAGCGCTGTTCGGGCGTGTACAGCGAGGCATCGAACAGATGCCAGTCGATATCGGTGCGCGGGTCCCACTGCTTGACCGTCGCCAGGTGGTAGAGATCGCGGATCTTCGGGATCCGGGTGTCCAGATCCAGGGGGAAGATGCTTTCCGGATCGTCGAGGATCGTACGCGGCTCGGCGCTTGCTACGTTCATGACTGCACTCCCTGGTTTGCGGCGCGGCGGCGCGCGCGAATGGAGGTTGCGGAGGTGGACTGCTTACTTGTAGTCGGCCAGGCGGAACTCGCCGTCCCGGTAGCCGAGCATGACGATGTCGTCCTTGGCCAGGCCGGAGTGGCGCTGGGGCGAGAAATTGAACACGCCGCCCACGCCCTGGTAGCCGCTGATGGCGGTCAGCTGTTCGCGTGTCTTTTCCTTGTCGCCGCCGCTCTTTTCCAGGGCGGCGCGCGCCAGCATCATGGCGTCGTAGGTCTGGGCCACGAACTGGTTGGGCTTGCGCTTGTAGCGGGCCTCGAAGCGCTTGCTGAGATCCACGATGCGTGCCTTGATGGGGTCGGCGTCGGGCAGGTCCTGGCCCACCGGGAACTTGACGCTGACCAGCAGCAGGTCCTTGACCGAATCGCCGGCCAGCTTCATGTAGCGCTGGTCGACGAAGCCGTAGCTGTGCACCAGCGTGAGCTTGTCCAGGCCGAGTTGCTGCGCCTGCTTGATGAACACCACGCCGGCCGGCGTGACCGTCCAGCAGATGATGGCCTGCACGGAGGCATTCTTGATGCGCGTGAGCTGCGGGGTCAGGTCGGTGTCGGCGGGGTTGAAGGATTCGTACGTGATGTCGATCCCGCGCTTGGCGGCGAGCCGCTTCATCTGTTCGACGGCGCTCTGGCCGAAGCCGCTGTTGTCCGCCAGCAGGGCGGCGCGCTTGATGCCCTTCTTGTCGAAGTAGTCCAGCACCCGGTCGATCACCTGGTCGTCGTCCACGGTGCTCTTGAACACGTACTTGCGTTCGGCCACGGGCATCACGATCTGCATCGAGCCTTCGGTGGAAATGAAGGGCGTCGCGGCCTTGTCGACCATCGGCACCATGGCCATGGCGATGCCGCTCATGTTGCCGCCGCCGACGATGATGTCCACCTTGTCCTGCGACAGCAGGCGCTTGGTGGCGTTGATCGCCTTGGCCGTCTGGCTCTCGGCGTCATAGAACACCCATTCGACCTTCTTGCCGCCGATGCCGCCGGCGGCGTTGATGTCGTCGATCGCCATTTCCATGCCGGCCTTCATGTCTTCGCCGAGGAAGGCGGCGGGACCGGTCACGGACAGGATCGAGCCTATCCGCAGCGCGTCCTGGGCATAGGCGGCGTGCATGCCCAGCATCAGCGCGGCGGCCGGCAGCGCCATGGCTGCACGGCGCGGGAAATCCAGAAACGTCTTTATGCAAATCATGGTGCTACTCCTGTGCCTGATGCGGGATTGAGGGGTGCAGCAACTTCCACGAACAGCGAAAACGCAGGCGGGCCCGGAGGCCCTTGGGATGGACGGTGTTTAGTCCTCCGTCGCGGCTGGCGGGTTGCGGAACTCCAGCGAGTCCGAGACCTGGTCCGCCTTGCTGGCGCCGTTCTGCAGGGGCACGCGGACCGAATACCGGACCTGGTCCGCGCGATAGTGGGAATAGCCGGACATCACCGGCTGGTCCTGCTTGTCGAAATACACCAGGTGGCGCGTCAGGATCGGATCGCCGGGCAGCAGGCTGAGGTAGTCGGCGTGTTCGGCCTGCACCGCGCCGCCCTCGATCTTGAGATTGCCGTAAGCCAGTTCGACCTGGCGGCCGATCAGCTCCAGCAGCGAGCCGGCTTCGGCCTGGCTGGCGTCCATGCTGGGGATGCGGTCGACGCGGACGTAGCGGTAGTCGATAGAGATCGGCACCTGCTGGACCGTGCGCAGGCGCAGGATGCTCCAGACGGGCGTGCCCGGCGCGACGTCCAGCTGGCGCGCCACCGCGGGGGAGGCGGGCTCCTGCGCGCAATGCAGCACGCGCAGGCTCAGCGGGCGGCCGTGGGCGGACCATTGGTCGATGAAGTCCATCGCCGGGCTGAACTGTTCGTCGATCTTGGGGGCGCAGACGAAGGTTCCGGAGCCGCGGACCCGCCGCAGATAGCCCTCGTCCACCAGTTCCTGGATGGCCTGGCGGACCGTCATGCGGCTGACGTCGAATTGTTCGCTGAGCTCGTGGTCGGTGTGGAAGCGGTCGCTTTCCTGCTGCCAGTTCAGGATCATCATCAGCACGCGCCGCTTGATCTGCACATACAGCGGCAGGGGGGAATCCCGGTCCAGCGCCACGGGGCTGGTGGCGACGGGGGGCTCGCTGCGTACGTTCGTAAGGGTGGACATGACTGCTGGCTTCCGGGATATGTATATAGGATTTGTATATTTGTCTAGTTAACTAGACTTTATGATATATTGATTTCGAAAGTCAAGTACGGATAAGCGATATGAATATTTCTACGCTCGACCTGCCGTTGGCCCTTCCGCCCGACAGCCTGGATGCCGTTCTGTCCTTCGACCGGCCCGCCTCGCTGGACCGGGCGGACGTGCTCATATGGAATCCCGCCGGCCTGTACCCCTTGCTGGAAGCGGCGTGCGAACGCGCGGATCCGCCGGTGCTGGGCGTGGGCGCGTCGGAATGGCTGCTGGCCACCAGCCGCCACTGGCGCGAACAATTCAAGCGGTTGCTGGCCGCGGGCGGCACGCTCGTCGTGCTGGTGCCGGCGCCGCGCACGGTGGGCGTGCATACCCTGCAGGACATCCTGCCCTACGATTGGTCTGAGCCGTTGCTGCCGCGGATGGCGCGCAGCCAGCCGCTGGCGGGCGACGCCCGGCCGCGGCTCGCGGGCGAGCCTTTCCGCACGCTGTTCACCGAAGCCGCGGCGTGCTTCCAGCCTTGCGCCGCGCTGGATCCGGCGCCCGGCGCCAGCATCCTGGAGAGCGGCGGCGGCCTGACCTTGGCAAGCTACGCCAGCGAGCCGCCGGGTCGCCTGCTGCTGCTGCCGGCGCTGGCGCCGGGACTGGCGCAGGACGGCGCGGGCGCGGCGCTGTTCCTGCGCGAGTTGCGGCGCTGCATAGACCGCCTGGGCCAGCGCAGCGGCGTGCGCCTTGCGCCATGGCTGGACGTGCAGCGCAGCCCGGTCGACGAACAACTGCATGCCCGCCGCGCGCAATGCCTGCGCGAACGCCATGCGCTGGACCTGGAGCTGCAGGAGCTCGACCGCGCCATGGCGGAGCGGGACTTCTTCAAGCAGCTGCTTGCCGGCGAAGGTCCGGGCGCCGGCGTGGCCGCAGCGGAAGTCTTCCGCCGCAAGGGCGCGCCGGTCCATGCGGACTGGGTGGAGAAAGACCTGCACATCGTCGAACTCGACCAGCGCAACGTGCTGCTCAAGGCGCGCCTGGCCGGCGAGGCGCTGGACGCCGCGGCCCTGCGCCGCCTGGAAGACGCCCGCTTGCGGGTGGCCGATTATTTTTCCCGGCCCACGCGCATACTGTTGGTGGACTGCGCCGACAACGCCTTGCCGCCCGCCGAACGGGACCAGCGTCCGCCCGCCGCACTGGGAGAGCTGGAGGACGCCTATGTGCTGAGCGGCCTGCACCTGTACGGCTGGCATCTGGAAACCCGAGGCGACAGTCCTGCCCGCCTGTTGCAGCGCCTGATGCAGGCCGATGACGGCCTGCGCGATTCCCTGCTGCGCGCCACGCTGCGCGGCCTGTCCCCGCTAGCCGCCGCCTGATCGGCGCGGCTAGCGTTCCGCCTCTGCGAGACTCCGATGCCCGCCGACACTCCTGACCATCATGCCCCGGATATCGAACGCAATTCCGCCAACCATCTGGCGCTTTCGCCGCTGACGTTCATAGAACGCGCGGCCAAGGTCTATCCGGAGCGCATCGCCATCGTCCATGGCGCGCTGCGCCAGACCTGGCGGCAGACCTACGCGCGTTGCCGCCAGCTGGCGAGCGGACTGGCGCGCCTGGGCGTGCGTCCGGGCGACACGGTGGCGGTGATGGCGCCCAACATTCCGGCGCTCTACGAGGCGCACTTCGGCGTGGCCATGGCCGGCGCGGTGCTCAATGCCCTGAACACGCGGCTGGACGCGGATACGCTGGCCTTCATCCTGGAGCACGGCGAGGCCGCCGTGCTGCTGGTGGACCGCGAATACGCTTGCGTCATGGCGCAGGCGCTGGCCAGGACCGGCCGCCGGATCCGCGTGGTGGACATCGACGATCCCGAGTACGGCGGGCCGGGAGATCCGATAGGGGAGATGAACTACGAGGCGCTGCTGGAACTGGGCGACGCCAGGGCCGCGGTTGAATGGCCCGGGGACGAGTGGCAATCGCTGTGCCTGAACTACACGTCCGGCACCACCGGCCGGCCCAAGGGCGTGCTGTACCACCATCGCGGCGCCTATCTGAACGCCATGGGCAACGTCCTGGCCTGCGACATGCGCCAGCATGCCGTCTATCTCTGGACCTTGCCGATGTTCCACTGCAATGGCTGGAGCTTTCCCTGGACCATCGCGCTGCTGGCGGGTACCAACATCTGCCTGCGGCGGGTCGAGGCCGGCGCCATTTTCGATGCCATCCAGGAGCACGGCGTGGATTATTTCTGCGCCGCGCCGGTGGTGCTGGGCATGCTCATCAACAGCGCGCCCGAGGTCCGGCGGCGCGCCGCAAGCCAGGTGCAGGCGCTGACGGGCGGCTCGCCGCCGCCGGCCGCAGTCATCGCCGCAATGGACGAACTGGGCATTGAAGTCGCGCACCTGTATGGCCTGACCGAGACCTATGGCCCGTCGATCAGCTGCGCCTGGCACGAGGCCTGGAGCGATCTGCCGCTGGCGGAGCAGGCCGCGCTGAAGGCCCGCATCGGCGTGCGCAAGCACACGATGGAACAGGTCAGGGTGCTGGACCCCGCCACCCTGGCCCCCGTGCCACCGGACGGCGTCACCATGGGCGAAATCATGATGCGCGGCAATACGCTCATGAAGGGCTATCTGAAGAATCCCGAGGCCACGGCGGAGGCCTTTGCCGGCGGCTGGTTCCACACCGGCGACCTGGGCGTGGTGCATCCCGACGGCTACATACAGATCAAGGACCGCGCCAAGGACATCGTCATTTCCGGCGGCGAGAACATATCCACGGTGGAGGTGGAGGAGGCGCTGTACGCGCATCCCGCGGTGCTGGAAGCGGCGGTGGTGGCGCGGCCAGATGCGAAATGGGGCGAGACGCCTTGCGCCTTTGTCGCGTTGAAGGACGGCTGCGGCGCCAGCGCGGAGGAGCTGACCGATTTTTGCAGGGGCCGGCTGGCAGGCTACAAGGTGCCGCGCAGCTTCGTGTTCGGACCGCTGCCCAAGACCGCCACGGGCAAGATCCAGAAATACCTGCTGCGCGAACAGGCCCGCAGGCTATGAATGCGATGGCGGCGTGGCGCCGTCATCGCCATCCGCCAGGCTCAGGCCAGCAGATCCAGCGCGTGGGCGTCAAAGCGCCGCAGATTCGGGAACACCAGTCCCAGGTCCTGGCGGCTGGCGCCGAACCAGCTGCCTAGCGAGGCGCCGAGCTGGTCCACCGCCAAAGTCGGCAGCAGGCGGCCGTTGTCGACGAAGCCGGGGCCGTCCAGGGCGATTTCCGGGTGGCTGCCGTAGTAGCGTCCGCCCTTGACCGCGCCGCCCAGCACGAAATGGTGCGAGCCCCAGCCGTGGTCGGAGCCGTTGCCGTTGGAGCCCAGGGTGCGGCCGAACTCGGACGCGGTGAAGGTGGTCACCTGGTCCGCCACGCCTATTGCCGACAGGGCCTGCTGGAATGCGGCCAGGGCCTGGCCCAGCTCCTTCAGCAAGGCCGGATGGGTGTCGTTCAGCCCGGAATGGTTGTCGTAGCCGTTCTGCGACACGAAGAAGACCTGGCGGCGCGCGCCCAGCGTCTGCCTGGCGGCGATGATGCGGGCCACGATCTTCAGCTGCTGCGCCAGGGGCGATGAAAAATCGCCCGGCACCGCCACGTCGGCCAGCGCGGCGCGCAGGCGCGCGTCGGCGTCGATGGACTGCGCGGCGATGCGCGACATCTCGCGTTCCATCAGGTGCTCGCGCGGCTGCGTGATCAGCTGCCGCAACAGGGCGGTGCAGGCGCTGGAGCCATACATGTCGCGGGTCAGCAGGTCCATGCGCGTCGACCCGTGGATGCCGACGCGGTAGCCGGCGATCTTGCGTCCGGCCAGCAGCACATTGGTGCCGCCCGCGGTAATGCCCGTGAAGGTGCGCTGCGCGTTGTCGTCGGCAAACAGGTCCGTCAGCCTGCCGGCCCAGCCCGATGCGGCGCCTTCGGGCGCCAGCGCCTGCCAGTAGGATTGCTGGTCGTTGTGCGAGAACAGCTTGGGCGGCAGCGGCACGCGCGCGCCGATGTAGTCCTGCTTGGAGGTGGGCACGACCAGCGGACCTATGTTCAGCAGCACCGCCATGTCGCCGCTTTCGTACAGAGGCTTGAGCGGCGCCAGCGACGGCGCCAGCGCGAACTGCGCGCCGCCGGGCGCGGACTCCTTGCCGCGCAGCGCGGTGGCCTGCAGCGCGTCGCGCGGCAGGGCGATGTCGCTGCGCGCCTGGGCATAGGCCTTGTATGCGGCGGCGTCATACGGGACCAGCGAGTTGTAGGGATCGTTGCCGCCATACAGGAACACGCAGACCAGCGCCTTGTAGGAGCTGGCCGGCGCCGACTGCGCCGCCGCCGCGCCCAGGGCCGCCAGGTTCAAGGCCATGGGCGCCGCCGCGCCGGTGGCCCCCAGCGCGCAGGCGCGCAGCAGGAATTCGCGGCGGCTGGCCTGCGCGTCGTGGCGTAGCTTCTTCATTTCTGCACCAGGTATTCGGGGCTGGCGGCCACCAGCGTGATGGCGGCGCGCACACGGTCGCGCGGCCGGCCGGCGGGTATCGTCGCCACCGCGGTCGTGATGGCGTTGGCGGTCGCGGCGGAATAGGCGTCGCCGGCCAGCAGCAGCACCACCCGCGCCACCAGCGCGGCCGGGTCGGGAGCCAGCGCGATCTCCGCGGTGTAGGGCGTTTGCAGGTCTTCCCAGCCGCGGTCCACGTAGATGGCCAGGAAATTCAGGTAGCCGGCGATGCTGGTTTCGTCGGTGATCTGCAGCTCCGGCGCCACCAGGTGCTGGCGCGCCAGTTCCGTGACCGGCGGCACGTAGCGCGGCCGGAAGAAATTGAACACGGTGGCCGAGCGCATCGGGCTCTGCGCCAGCCGGATCGTGTTGTCGGTGGTGTCGGGCATGGCCCAGGCGCCATTGGTGGAGGTGGCGCCGAAGGCGCGCGCCCATGCCGAAAAGCGCAGGATGGGTTCGCGCACCTTGCCCCAGCCGGGCGCAGCCAGGTCCGGCTGGCGCGCCTCGGGGTCGAGCAGGATGGCGCGCACCACGGCCTTCAGGTTGCCGCGCGCGCCCGTGCCGTCATCGTCGAAGGCGGCGGACACCCGCGCAATGTAGGCGTGGCTGGGGTTGCTGGTCACCAGCCGCTGGATCAGCTGGGTGCCGATGAAGGGTCCCACGTTGGGATGGGCGCTGATGACCTCCATGGCGCGCTTGAGCGACAGGTGGCCGTCGGTGCCGGCGGGCACCACCGCGCCCAGGAAGCGCTTTTCGGCCAGGGAGTGCAGCGCGTTGTTCAGGGCCATGGGGCGGCGGTGGAACTCCACGTCGGTCTCCGGCCCGTTGATGTCCCAGCCGGTGAACACCTTGGCCAGTCCCTGCACGTCGGCGTTGGTGTAGGTTTCGACGGGCGCGCCGTTGACCATCCGGACGGAGCCGTCCGCTTCCAGTTCCAGCAGGCCGATGCTGAACAATTGCATGACCTCGCGGGCGTAGTTCTCGTCCGGATGGCGGCCGGTCTTGGGATCTTCCTTGCGGTTGCCGCGATAGGTCAGCATGCAGCCCATCGACAGGTTCTGGGTGACGGCCGTCAGCAGCTGCTGGTAATTGCCCAGGGCGTGCTGCGCCAGCAGGTCCATGAAGCCCGCGGCGCCGAATAGCGGCCAGGACGCGGTGATGGACGACACGCCCACCACGAAGATCTCGGACAGCGCGAACGCCACCCGCGTGCGCACCTGGTCGGGGGCCGAGATGAACTTGCGCCACAGCGTGGACTCCAGGGGCGCGTTGATGCCGTTGCCCTTGAACTCCTCGGTGTTCTTGCGCTGCTGCAGCAGCCAGTCGAAATGGGTTTGCGATGGAGGCAGCGCCAGTTGCGCGTCCAGCCAGGCCGCGTAGCCGTCGCGCACTACCGCGTCGATGTCGGCTGGGGTAGGGCCGAAGGTCGCCTGCGCCAGGAAGCGCGAAGCCTGGCCCGGCGTGGGCTTTTCCAGTGGGGGAACAGCGGACTGCGGCGCAGCCGCTGACGGCGTAGCGGACATGCGCGGCACCTCGTCGAATGCGAAAACCTACGGTACTGAAGCCCCGGGCGGGCTTCAATACCGTCATTCGGCCGAGAGACTAGTCCGAAAGCATGAGTTTCAGACCGAACGGGTAATGCCGCCGTCGATGCGGATGTTCTGGCCCGTGATGTAGGAGGACGCGTCGGACGCCAGGAACGCGATCAGGTCCGCGACTTCCTCGGCGGTGCCGTAGCGACCCATGGGAATGCGGGAGCGGCGGTCTTCCTTTTCGGGCAGGCTGTCGATGAAGCCGGGCAGCACGTTGTTCATGCGGACGTTGTGCTCGGCGTATTCATCGGAGAAGACCTTGGTGAAGGCGGCCAGCCCGGCGCGGAACACGCCCGAGGTCGGAAACAGCGCTTCCGGCTCGAAGGTGGCGTAGGTCGAAATATTGACGATGGCGCCGGATTTCTGGCGCTTCATCACGGGGGCGACCAGGCGCGCGATGCGCACCACGTTCAGCAGGTAGAACTCCATGCCCAGGTGCCAGTCGTCGTCGCTGATCTCCAGCAGCGGACCCTTGGGGCCGTGGCCGGCGCTGTTGACCACCGCATCGATCCTGCCCCATTTCTGCTGGGTCGCGTCCACCAGTCTTGCCAGGTCCTCGGGCGAGCGGTTGGAGCCCGTGACGCCCAGGCCGCCCAGTTCCTGCGCCAGGGCCTCGCCCTTGCCGGAGGAAGACAGTATGGCCACGCGCCAGCCATCTGCCGCCAGTTTGCGCGCCGCCGCCGCGCCCATGCCGCTGCCGCCGGCGGTGACGATCGCCACTTTTTCCGTGCTCATGCTCACTCCTGGTCTTGAATTATTGGGGAGCGGCCATTGTAGAAGCGGGCGCGACGCGCCACACCGCATTTCCCACGTCGTCGGCCACCAGCAGGCCGCCCTGGCGGTCTATGGCCACGCCGACCGGCCGGCCCTGGGCCTCGCCGCTTTCGTTGAGGAATCCTGTCAGTACGTCGCGCGCCGGCCCGTCGGGCATGTTGCCGCGGAAGGGCACGAAGATGACCTTGTAGCCGCTGGGCGGATTGCGGTTCCAGGAACCATGCTGGCCCACGAACATGCCGTCGATGAAGGGCGCGGGTAGCCTCGCGCCGCCGGACCAGGCCAGGCCCAGCGAGGCGGTGTGCGGACCCAGAGCGTAGTCGGGCGCGATGGCGCTCGCCACCAGGTCCGGACGCGGCGGCTGGACCCGGGTGTCGACGTGCTGGCCGAAGTAGCTGTAGGGCCAGCCATAGAAGCCGCCGTCGCGCACCGAGGTCATGTAGTCGGGCACCAGGTCGCTGCCCAGCTCGTCGCGTTCATTCACCGCGGTCCACAGCGTCTTGCCGTCCGGCGCCCAGGCCATGCCCACCGGGTTGCGCAGTCCCGACGCATACAGGCGCTTGGCGCCGCTGGCCACGTCGATCTCCCAGATGGCGGCGCGGCCGGCTTCGATTTCCATGCCGTTTTCGCCAACGTTGCTGTTGGAGCCGACGGAAACGTACAGCTTGCTGCCGTCCGGGCTGGCCAGCAGGTTCTTGGTCCAGTGATGGTTGAGGCCCGCCGGCAGGTCGGTGACCTTCACGCCGGGGGCGCTGATGCGCAGCTGCCCGGTTTCGTAGGGGAACCGGACCACGGCGTCGGCGTTCGCCACGTACAGCTGATTGCCGATCAAGGCCATGCCGAACGGTGAATTCAGGCCTTCCAGCAGCACGCTGCGGGTATCGGCGACGCCAGCGTGCCGGGTGTCGCGCAGCAGGGTGATGCGGTTCGCGCTGTCGGTGCGGGCGCCGGCGCGTTTCATGACCAGGCCGGCGGCCCAGGCCTTGAAGCCGCCGGAGGCCTCCGCCGGCTTGGGCGGCGCATTGGTCTCGGCCACCAGCACGTCGCCGTTGGGCAGCACGTACAGCCAGCGCGGGTGGTCCAGGCCGCGGGCGAACTCGGTCACGGCCAGGCCGCTCGCGGGCAAGGGATGGGCGCCGGCAGGCCAGCCCACGGCCTTGGCCGTCTTCACAGTGGGGATCAGGGTGGTGTTGGGTGCCGGCAACTGGGGCGAGGGGCCCATGCCGGCTTCGACCGGCAGCGTGGCCATTTCGCCGCAGGCGTTGAGGGTGGCGGCGGCGAGTACCGCCGCCAGCAGGAGGCGTGGGGTGGACATGATGCCGCTCCAGGGGCTGTGAGTTTCATCATACGCCTCGCCCGCAGCCGCCCGGGCGCGCGATCAACGCATCTCGAATGCCTCCTGATGCCAGCGCACGCGCTGGCTGCCCAGCTTGCGCAGGCCGCGCCTGAGCGCGTCCGACAGGCCAGAGGGGCCGCAGAACCACACATCGGAGACCCGGCCGGCGGCGACCTCGCCCTGGGCCAGCGAGCCGGCCGTCAGCGGCTTGCCGTCGCTCGCGCCGTGGACCGTCAGCGTCACCGATGGCAGCGCGGCGCAACGCTCGCGCAGCAGGGGCACGAAGGGATCCGTGGCGGCGTCGCGCACGCAGTAGTGCAGCCATACGCGCGGCGCCAGCGCCTGGCCGGCCTGCAAAGCTTCCAGCCACGCCAGGAACGGCGTGATGCCGATGCCGCCCGCGATCCAGACCTGCGATGCGCTGGCCTCGTCGGGCGCCAGCTGGAAGCGGCCATAGGGGCCTTCGACGCTTACCTGCTGGCCGACGCGCAGCGAGCTGGCCAGGGTACGCGTGTAGTCGCCCAGGGCCTTGATCTGGAACGTCACGCGGCGCTCACCGGGCACGGCGGCGCTGGCGATGGTGAACGGATGCGCGCCTTCGCGGCGGTCGAACGTGACGAAGGCGAACTGCCCCGCCTGATGCGATTGCCAATTGCCGTCCAGTTCGCAGCTGACCTCCATGATGCCGCCGGGTTGCTGCGCCAGCGAGACGACCCGGCCTTGCGCGCGGCGGCCGCGGCCCACGCGTCCCAGCAGCGCCGCCAGCGCGGCATAGGCGCCCGCCGCCAGCAGCGGAACCAGCAGCAGGCCCACGGGACCGCTCCAGTAGCGCGCCGGGGCCAGCGCCACGGTGTGGAACGCAAGAACCAGGAACAGCGCGGGCATGGCGCGGTGAAGCAGGCGCCAGGCGCGATAGGGAAAGCGTCGCCACAGGGTGAGAACCAGCATCGCCAGCAGCAGGTAGATGGACCATTCGCCCAGGTCCTTGGCCACGCCGCGCGAGCCCTCGAACAGCGCCAGCACGATATCCCGCGTTGGCCGGTTGCCCGCGTCGGCCAGGCCCTTCAGCGGGCCGCTGGCCAGTTTCAGCAGCCAGTGCGCCGCGCCGGCGCCTACCGCGAGGATGCCGGCCCATTTGTGCAGCCGGTAGATCTTGTCCATGCCGCCCAGCGGACTTTCCAGCCACGCGGGCCGCAACGCAAGCAGCATGATCAGGGCCATCAGCCCGATGGACCAGACGCCCGTCAGATACAGGCCCTGCTGCCGCGCCACCCAGTACCAGGCGCCCGCGGCCGGCGGCTGCAGGACAAAGACGTCCAGGCCCCAGGCCAGGGTGAGAGCTGACAGGAAGCCGCCGATGGCGGCGCCGGTTCCTATGGTTTTCATGATGACATCCGTGAGGGGGCGTCCGGCCCGCCGGACGCGGGCCGGACGTGGGTTGGCGCGTGCGCGCCGGTGCGGCTTCAGTCCTTGATGCGGCTGCGCAGGACGGCGCCGGTCTGGGCGTCGACGCGCAGCTTGACGCGCTGGCCTTGGGCGTTGTCGGCCTTGACGTCGTAGCGGCCGTGCTCGAGCTCGATCTCGGTGATGTTGCTGTAGCCTGCGGCGGTCAGCGTGTCGTAAATCTGGCGCACGGTCAGGGTGGCAGCGGCGGCGGGCGCGGCGGCGGCTGGCTGGGCCGGCGCGGGCGCGGCGGTCTGGGCGTACGCGGCGGCGCCGGTCAGGGTTGCGGCGCCAAGCGCCAGGGCGGCCAGGGTGTTGCGGATTGCGGTCATGGAGTGGCTCCTAGGTTGTGGAAGGTTGCCGAAGTGGCGACCATGACCGCATTATTCGATTGTGCGGATGAACCATTTCTGAAGCATCCGTTCACGTGCCGTTCATTTTCCCGGCGCTATAACTGAGCGGAAAATCGCCCTTATTTGCGGGCTTTGTGCGAAAGGAACCATGACCTCAGGAACCCGTACCCGAATCTGGCTGTCCTGCTGCGCGCTGATGCTGGCGCTGGCCGCAGGCCCCGGCGCGGGCCTGGCCGACGAAAGCGACCATGAACAGGCGCGCCAGGCCCTGCAGGCCGGCAAGGTGCTGCCGCTGCGCTCGGTGCTCGACATCGTCGAACGCGACTATCCAGGGCAGGTGGTCAAGGTCGAATTCGAGGAAGACGACGGCCAGTTCATCTACGAGATCCGCTTGCTGCAGAGCGGCGGCCGGCTGGTCAAGCTGAAGATCGATGCGCGCGACGGCAAGGTGCTGGGCGTGAAGGGCCGCGACATCCAATTCCGGGACAAGCACTGATGCGCATACTCGTAGTCGAAGACGAACCCACGCTGGCCGCGCAACTGGCCGATGCCTTGCGCCAGGCGGGCTATACCGTGGACACGGCGGCGGACGGCGGGACGGCCCAATACATGGGCGCGGTCGAGACCTACGACGTGGTGGTGCTGGACCTGGGCCTGCCGGTCATGGACGGCCTCACGGTGCTCAAGCAATGGCGCGCGGGCGGCCAGGGCATGCCGGTGCTGATCCTGACGGCGCGCGACAACTGGCACGAGAAGGTCGCCGGCATCGACGCCGGCGCCGACGATTACCTGACCAAGCCCTTCCACATGGAAGAGCTGCTGGCGCGGGTGCGGGCGCTGCTGCGCCGCGCCAGCAGCCACGCCAGCGCGCAATGGCGCTGCGGGCCGTTGATGCTGGACACGCGGCTGGCCAAGGTCACGGTGGACGGCCAGGCGCTGTCCCTGACCAGCCACGAATTCAAGGTGCTGGCGGTGCTGATGCAGCGCGCGGGCGAAGTCATTTCGCGCAGCGAACTGACGGAGCATGTCTACGCCCAGGACCATGACCGCGACTCCAATACCATCGACGTGTTCATCGCCCGGCTGCGCAAGAAGCTGCCGCCCGACAGCATCGAAACCGTGCGTGGCCTGGGCTACCGGCTGGCGTGCGCCGCATGATGCCCGCACGCGCGCCGGGCTCGCTGCGCTGGCGCCTGCTGGCCGGCACCCTGGCCTGGATCCTGGTAACGGTGGTGCTGGCGGGCTGGGGCCTGAGCAGCCTGTTCCGCCAGCACATCACCGAGCAATTGCGCGCCGAACTGACCCTGCACCTGAACCAGCTGACGGCTGCGGTGAACACCGGCCCGGACGGCCGCCTGGTGGTCGCGCCGCCGCTGAGCGATCCGCGGCTGGAGCAGCCCTTGTCGGGCCTGTACTGGCAGATCGACCGGCTCGGCGAGCAGGGCCGGCCGGGGGCCGCCGGCGTGGCGCGCTCGCGTTCGCTGTGGGACCAGGTGCTGGCGCTGCCCGCCGCGGATGGCGCCGACGGGGTCTATGAAATCGCGGGACCGGAGAAGCATCGCCTGACGGCCATGACGCGCATGCTGGAGCCTGCCGAGACGGAGGCCGCGCCGCTGCGCCTGATCGTGGCCGCCGACAGCAAGGTGCTGGCCGAGCCGATAGAGCGCTTCAACCACATGCTGCTCATCTCGCTGGGCGCGCTGGCGGCCGGCCTGACGCTGGCGGCCGTGGTCCAGGTGGTGGTCGGGCTGCGGCCGCTTGTCCGGCTGAGACGGCAGCTGGCCAAGCAGCATGCCGGCCCCAGCGTGCGCATCGAGGGCCGCTTTCCCAGTGAAATCCAGCCCCTGGTCGATGATTTCAACCGCGTCCTCGATGTCAACGCGGACATGGTGCAGCGCGCGCGCACGCAGGCCGGCAATCTGGCGCACGCGGTGAAGACGCCGCTGACGATCCTGGCCAATGCGGCGGCGCGCGAGGAAGGTCCGCTGGCGGCGCTGGTGCAGGAGCAGGTCGGCATGGCGCGGCGGCAGATCGACTATCACCTGGCGCGAGCCCGCGCCGCCGCGGCTTCGGGCGCGGCCGACAGCCGCACGCCGCTGCGCAAGCCCGTCGAAGGCCTGCTGCGCGTCATGCAGAAGCTGTACGCGGCGCGCGGGCTGCTGCTGGAAATGCCTTCGTTCGCCGAGGGACTGGTGTTCCGCGGCGAAGAGCAGGACCTGCAGGAGATGGTCGGGAACCTGCTGGACAACGCCTGCAAGTGGGCCGAGCGCCAGGTGCAAATCAGCGCGCAGCCCGCCGGCCCCGGCCAGCTGCTCATCCAGATCGACGATGACGGCCCAGGCATCGCCGACGAGGAACGCGAACGCATTTTCCTGCGCGGCGTGCGGGTGGACGAACAGCGCCCAGGGTCGGGCCTGGGATTGGATATCGTGCGCGACCTGGCCGGCACCTATGGCGGCCAGGTGCGCGCGGAACGCTCGCCGCTGGGCGGCTTGCGGGTGTCGTTGTGGCTGCCGGCCGCCTGAGGCCGGCGCCGCGCCTTACTTCACCAGCGTGACCGGCGCTTCGGCCAGTTGCAGCACCTGGTTGGCGACCGAGCCGATCAGGATGTTGGTCAGCGTGCCGTTGCCGCGCGTGCCCATCACGATGCGCGCGCAGCCGTGGTCTTTCGCGTAACCGGCGATTTCCGTCGCCGCGTGGCCGAACGCCACGTGACTTGTGTAGTCGGTGCCGGTCACGTCCAGCAGCTTGCGGGCCTCGTCCGTGGCCTCCTGGCCTTCGCGCAGGTAGAACTCGTCGATCATGTCCTGGGTGATCAGGCGCGAAAGGCCGGCGCGGCCTTGCACGGGCGTCTGGACGTTGAGCAGGTGGACGCGCGCCTCGCCCGCGCCCTGGGCGAGCTCGCGGGCGTACAGGACGGCGCGGTTGGCGTTGTCGGAGCCGTCTACGGGGACCAGGATGTTCAGCATGGATGCTCCTTGACGGCTTACTTGACCAGGGTGACGGGCAATTCCGCCAGATGCAGGACCCGGGTCGCGACCGAACCCAGGAACCAGGACGAGACCGAGCCCAGCCCGCGCGAACCCATGAAGATTTCGTCGGCGCCGGACTCGCCGGCCACGCGCACGATGGTCTCGGCCGCCGCGCCCACTTCGATGTGCGTCTGGAAGGGCACGCCGGCCCGGGTCAGCAGCTCGCTGGCCGCGGCCAGCGCGTGGCGGCCTTCTTCCTCGTGGTAGGCGTCGATCTCGGCTTGCGACAGGCCGCGGCCGATCTTGCCCGCCTTCAGGGGAATCTGGACCGTGAGGAGCTCCACACGTTCCACCGGGTCGTAGCTGCGGGCGTCGAGCAGGGCTTGGACCGCATGGACGGCGGGCTGCGAGCCGTCCACGGGGATCAGGATGCGTTTCATGAGCGTCTCCTTGTGCGCGCCGCGGGCGGCGGTGTAGTCCACTTTATCCGAATTATTGGCCGAATCGGACGGGCGCGACATGAGCGGGATCAAACCGGGCGCAATCAGCGTCTGCGGGCGCCGGGCGTGAAGCGCCTGCCGCCAGGCATTCCACGCCCGTCGTCCGTCGTCCTGGGGGGGGGGGCGGCTCAGCGCCAGCGCGGCTCCAGCGTGTGCGCAGCAGGAGCCTGCCCGATCAGGCGCGGAGCCAGCGCGCTCAGCGCCTCGACCGCGCCGCTGGTTTCCAGGCGCAGTTCGCCGGGGCCGTCGGTGCGCAGCAGGCCGCGTTCCTGCAGTTGGTGGCGCAGCCGGCGTGCCACGGGCGCGCCCGTTTCCAACAGAGGCACGCCGGGACCGGCGGCCGCCTGGATGGCGTCGCGCAGGAAGGGGAAGTGGGTGCAGCCCAGCACCAGCACGTCGGCGCCGGCTGCGCGCAGCTCGGCCACCGGCGCGCGCACGGCGGCCTCGGCCTCGGGGCCGCTGAGCACGCCCTGTTCCACCAGTCGCACCCATTCCGGGCAGGGCCGGAACAGGATGCGGACTTCGGGGGCCTCGCGCTGGATCAGCGCCGCGAACTTGGCGCTGGCCAGGGTGCCGGTGGTGGCGAACACGCCGACCACGCCGCTGGCAGTCAGGTGCGCGGCGGGCTTGATGGCGGGCTCCACGCCGATGACGATCAGTCCGGGGTGGCGCTGGCGCAGCGCGACGATGGCGGCCGCGGTCGCGGTGTTGCACGCCACCACCATGGCCTTGGCCTGGCGCGACACGAAGTAATCGGCGATCGTGCTGGCGCGCTGCTCGACGTAGTCGCGCGACTTCTCGCCGTAGGGGACGTGGGCCGAGTCGGCGACGTAAAGCAGGGACTCGTGGGGCAGGGCGTCGCGGATGGCGCGCAGCACGCTCAGGCCGCCGACGCCGGAGTCGTAAATGCCTATGGGTGAGTCTGGGGACATGGCTGCAATGCGGAATGCGGGTGCCCGGCAGTGTAGCGCCGCGCGCTCAGGCCAGGAATTCCTCGCGCTGGCGCCGCGCCTCGTCGATCAGCTTGCGGGTCGCGCCGGACAGGGAATCGTCGCGCCAGATCAGGTTCAGCGGGGCGCGCAGTTCCGCGGGATGGGCCAGGTTGACGTAGACCACGCCCTCGATGTTCACGCGGCGCAGCGACGCCGGCACCAGCGACACGCCCAGCCCGGCGGCCACCAGGCTCAGGGTGGACAGCATGCGCGGCGCTTCCTGGGCGACGCGCGGACTGAAGCCGGCCGCGCCGCAGGCCGCGATGATGGCGTCGTACAGGCCGGGGCCGCTATGGCGGCGGTAGAGGATCAGGGATTCGTCGGCCAGCTCCGACAGCGCGATGCGCTTGCGCGAGCGGCCCTTGACGGCCGGGTGGTCGGCGGGGAACGCGGCCAGCATGGGTTCTTCCAGCACCGTTTCCACCACCACGCCGCGGTCCAGGCCGTAGGGACCGCGGATGAAGGCCGCGTCCACGCGGCCCGCGCCGACGGCGTCCATCAGTTCGCCGGTGCTGCTTTCCTCCAGCACCAGCCGCACCTGGGGCGCGGCCTCGCGGAACCGGCGGATGACGGACGGCACGAAGGGATGGAACGCGGCCGAGCCGGTGAAGCCCACGGTCAGGCGTCCGGCTTCGCCCTGCGACACGCGGCGCACGCCTTCCACCGCCTGGTCGACCAGGGCCACGATGTTGCGCGCGTCGTCCAGCAGCGCGCGGCCGCTTTCGGTCAGCTCCATGCCGCGCGGCAGGCGGTGGAACAAGGTGACGCCCAGTTCCTGTTCCAGCACGCGGATCTGCTGGCTGAGTGGCGGCTGGCGGATGCCCAGCCGGGCGGCGGCCTTGGTCAGGTGGGATTCCTCGGCCACGGCCAGGAAGTAGCGCAGCAGCCTCAAGTCTACGGATGCCATATTCAGCCGATATGAATATATAGATAGTCATATATTAGACATTATCCAAGGCGAAGAGTAGGCTGCAATCTCGTTGTCTCCCCCCTGTTCCACCCCGCGCCCGTTCCGTGGCGTCGGCAAAAAAAATGATGAACGCAGCACCTTCCATCCCCGAGGCCGAAATCCGGCCCGCGCCCACTTGCGGGCAATTGTTCTATGGCTTCCTGATGCTCGGCCTGACGGCCTTCGGCGGCGCGCTGCCGCTGGCGCGCCGCATGGTGGTCGAAAAGCACGGCTGGCTCAGCGGCGCCGAATTCACCGACCTGCTGGGCCTGTGCCAGTTCCTGCCCGGCGGCAACATCATCAACCTGTCGGTGGCGCTGGGCATGAAGTTCCGCGGCCCGCGCGGCGCCTTCGCGGCGCTGATGGGCCTGATCCTGGCGCCGTCCGCCATCGTGGTCATGCTGGGCATGGTGTACGACCGCTTCCAGAACGACCCGCACATCCAGCACCTGTTCGCCGGGCTGGCGGCCGCCGCCGCGGGCCTCCTGATCTCGATGGCGGTGAAGATCGGGCTGCCGGTGATCAAGCGCCGCGACTGGCTGGCCGGCGTGGTGGCCACGGCCTGTTTCATCGCCATCGCCGTGCTGCGCATTCCGCTGCTGCCCACCATGGCGGTGCTGACGCCGCTGAGCATCCTGATGGTCTGGAGGCAACGTCGATGATCCACACGCTGATCGCCCTGGCCCTGATCTTTTCCGAGCTGTCCGTGCTGGCGTTCGGCGGGGGCAACACCATCCTGCCCGAGATGCAGCGCCAGGTGGTGGAAGTGCATGGCTGGATGACGGCGGCGGATTTCTCCGCGCTGTTCGCCCTGGGCCAGGCCGCCCCGGGCCCCAACCTGATGGTGGTCACCCTGGTCGGCTGGCACGTGGCTGGCGGCCTGGGCATGCTGGTCACCACCATCGCCAAGTTCGGCCCGTCCTCCATCATCACCGTGATCGCGTTGGGGCTGTGGGAACGGTTCAAGGACCGACCGTGGCGCGGCGTGATCCAGGCGGGCATCTTCCCCATGACGGTGGGCCTGGTGGCCGCAAGCGCGGCGCTCATCACCGAAGCCTCGGCGCATACCTGGCTGCTGGGGGCCATCACCGCCGCGGTGGCGCTGCTGGGCAGCTTCACCCGCATCCACCCGCTGTGGCTGCTGTTCGGCGGCGCGCTGGTCGGTTTGCTCGGCATCGGTTAGCGTAAGGGCTCCTGCCTCGAAGGGAGCCCGATATGACCGATCCGCTCAAGGATCCCGACGCCGATCCCGACAACGTTGCCGGCCTGCCGTTCTTCCATGCGCACCGACGCCTGGTGATGTGCGGCCTGCTGTTCGCGGTGGTGGCAGGCGGCCTTTACGAGGCGGGACTGCCGCCCAGCCGCGCCGTGCTGCTGGGTTTCGACGCCGCGGCGCTGGTGTTCCTGATCCTGACCGTCTGGGCCTTCGGCAAGGCCACGCCCGCGTCCATGCGCGTGCGCGCGCAGCAGCAGGACGTGGGGCGCACCGGCGTGCTGTGGAGCAGCGTGGCGCTGTCCTGCCTGGTGATGCTGGCCTTGTGGGTGGAACTGCGCCCCGGCGCGGGGCCGGGCGGCGCGATGGGCGTGGTGGACATGCTGGCCGCCGCCGTCAGTATCGTGCTGTCGTGGCTCTACATGAACATGATTTTTGCCCTGCATTACGCGCACGGCTACTGCAGCCGCCGCAACGCCATGCACAAGGGCCTGGATTTTCCCGGCACCCAGGATCCGGACTACTGGGACTTCGCCTATTTCGCCCTGGTGCTGGGCATGACGTTCCAGGTGTCCGACGTGCAGATCGTCAACCGGCGCCTGCGGCGCACCGCGTTGATGCACAGCGTGATCGCGTTCTTCTTCAACGTCTTCATCATCGCGATCAGCGTCAACGTGGCGGCCGGCAAGATCTGAACGGCGGGGCGGGACTCAGGCCGCCGCCAGCCGCCACAGCGAGGTCGTTTCCTTCGAGCGCGCCGCGTGCAGCGGGTCGTTCGGGTCCTGGGCGCGGCCGTGCGTGGGGCGGGTGTCGATGCGCTCCACCACGCGCAAGCCGGCTGCGCTGATCATCTCCAGCAATTGCTCGCGGCTGCGCAGGCCCAGATGTTCGGCCAGGTCCGACAGGATCAGCCAGCCTTCGCCGGTGGGCGTCAGATGCGCCGCCAGCCCGTTCAGGAAACCGCGCAGCATGCGGCTGTCGGGGTCGTACACCGCATGCTCGACGGGCGAGCTGGGACGCGCCGGCAGCCACGGTGGGTTGCAGACGATCAGCGATACCCGGCCTTCGGGGAACAGATCGGTCTGCTCGACGTCGACCTGCTTGGACAGGCCTAGCCGTTCCAGGTTTTCGCGCGCGCAGGCCAGGGCGCGGGGATCCATGTCGGTGGCGATCACGCGCTTGCCGCCGCGGCGCGCCAGCACGGCGGCCAGCACGCCCGTGCCGGTGCCGATATCGAAGGCCACGCTGCCGCGCGGCATCGGCGTGCGCGCCACCAGGTCGATGTATTCGCCGCGCAGCGGCGAGAACACGCCGTAATGCGGATGGATGCGGGCGTTCAGCGCGGGAATCTCCACGCCTTTCTTGCGCCATTCGAAGGCGCCGATCAGGCCCAGCAATTCGCGCAGCGAGGCGACGTAGGGTTCGGCCGCCGGCCCGTGGGCTTCCTCGCAGGCTTGCCGCGCGTCGGGCGCGCGGCGCAGCGGAATGCCGTGGCCGGCGTCGAACGGAATCAGCAGCATGCCCAGGATGCGCGCGCGTTGCGACTGGATCTGGCGATGCTGGTTGAAGGCGTCCAGCGGGGTGTCCACCGGTTTGCGCGGCCGCTTGTCGACGCGTCGCGTGATGGCCTGTAGCAACTGCCGCGCATTCTGGAAATCGCCGCGCCACAGCAGGCCGACGCCTTCGCAGGCCTGGCGGTAGGCCATGTCCGCGGTCATGGTGTCGTCCGCGACCACCACGCGCTTGGGCGGCGCGGCGCCGGATTCTGAGCGCCAGCGGGCGGAGTGCGGGGTCTGGTTTTCTTCCCAGTGGATTTCAGGGACGGTCAACGTGTCGCTCCAGCAAGGCGGGGCGCGCGGGGCAGGGAGATCATGGGGAAGCAAAAAAGAAAGGGCGCGGGCTGCCAATGTAGCAGCTTCGCGCCCTGTCGCGGCGTCCCGTGGCGGCAGGCGCCGCCTGCCGCGATGTCCGATGACGGCCTTAGTGGAACAGCACCACCGCCTTCTGCAGGGTGATCCAGATGCCCCAGGCCAGCGGGATGCCCACGCAGGCCCAGGCGAACAGCACCAGCGCCGCCGGCGTGCGGAACGTGGACGTGCCGACCCCATGCGTTTCCGTCGAGATCGCGCGCTCATGGGCCAGCGCCTTTTCGCGCGCCAGCTCCTCGTCGTTCATGAAGTACTTGGGGTTCACGGGTCGGATCGCCAGGTTGCACAGGAAACCCAGCGCCAGCATGCCCGCCAGGATGTACATGGTGATGTCGTACACCTGGGCGCGCGGCACGCCGATGGACAGCTGGTATTCGCGGATGTAGTTCACCAGCACCGGTCCGAAGATGCCCGCCGCCGACCAGGCCGTGAGCAGCCGGCCATGGATGGCGCCCACCATCTGCGTGCCGAACAGGTCAGCCAGATAGGCCGGCACGGTGGAAAAGCCGCCGCCGTACATGGACAGGATGATGCAGAAGGCGGCCACGAACAGGGCCAGCGCGCCGATGTGCGCGGTCCACGGAATGGCCGAGTACAGCGCGAAGCCCAGCACGAAGAACACGAAGTAGGTGGTCTTGCGGCCCAGCTTGTCGGACAGGCTGGCCCAGAAGAAGCGGCCGCCGATGTTGAACAGGCTCAGCAGGCCGGTGAAGCCGGCGGCGATGGCGGCGATAGCCGCCAGCTGGTTCTTGTCCAGCTGCACGTAGCCCAGCTCGGGCTGGTTGATCAGGCCGCCGCCGAACACTTCCTGCAGCAGCGGCGAGGCCATGCCCAGGATGCCGATGCCGGCCGTGACGTTCAGGCACAGTGCCCACCACACCAGCCAGAACTGCGGCACGCCCCAGACGCGCTGCACATGGACGTGGCCCTTGGTGATCATGGCGTTGCCGGCATGCTTGGCCGGGGCGGTCCAGCCTTCGGGCTTCCAGCCGGTGGGCGGCACGCGGTAGCCCAGCGCGCCCGACATCATGAAGACGAAGTACACCGCCGCCATGGTCAGGAAGGTCTGCCAGACGCCCGGCGAGTCGGGGGTGGCGAAATGGCGCATCAGCAGGTCGGCTAGCGGCGCGCCTATCATCGCGCCGCCGCCGAAGCCCATGATGGCCATGCCCGTGGCCATGCCGCGGCGGTCCGGGAACCACTTGATCAGCGTGCTGACGGGCGATATGTAGCCCAGCCCCAGGCCGATGCCGCCGATGACGCCGGAGCCCAGCCACAGCATCCACATCTGGTGCAGGTACACGCCGATGGCCGAAATGACCAGGCCGCCGCACCAGCACAGGGCCGATACCACGCCCGCCTTGCGCGGACCGGCTCGTTCCAGCCAGCCGCCCCACAGCGCCGCCGAGCAGCCCAGCAGCACGAAGAACAGGGTGTACATCCACCCCATGGTCGAGATTTTCCAGTCGCAATTGGTGGCGAACAGCTCGGCGGCGAGGCTCATGTCCGCGGGGCAGGCCAGCGGCTTGGCGCCGCCCACCACCTTGGACAACGGCAGCCAGAACACCGAGAAGCCGTAGGCCATGCCGATGCACAGGTGGATGGCCAGGGCGGCCGGGGGGACCAGCCAGCGCGAAAATCCCGGGCCGGCTATGGTGCGTTCCTTGTCGAAAAAGCCTGGCTTCGAACCGGGCAGGTCCAGCGTCGCAGTGCTCTGCATGTTGTCTCCTCTTGGGGGGCTGCCTTATGGCGTGCGTAGTCCGGCAACCGGCCGGTTCCGCCGCTCTCTTTTTATGGTGTTCTTGGCGCCTGGCAGGCGCCGCCGCGCTAAGCCACGCGGGCGATCGGCGTGAGGCGCTGGCGGTTTTGCGTGACGGCGTCCAGCACCAGCGGGTGCAGGCGTTCCGTTCCGGCGTCGCCGTCGGGGCTTTGATCCAGGAAGCCCAGGAGCTCGTTGCGCATGCGCGGTTCCCAGAACTTGTGGATATGGTTGGCCACGCCTTCCAGCGCTTCCTGGCGGTCGGGCATGGCTTCAAAGAATTGGCCGATGCGGTTGGCCATGCGGATCAGGTTGCCGATTTCCATGCTTGGGTGAGGTCCGGTTCAGGGGATGATGCGTGATGGATGGGTGTACAGCGTGGCGTCGTCGCCGCGCAGAAAGCCCAGCAGGCTGACGTTGGCGTCATGGGCCAGGCGGATCGCCAGCGCCGTGGGCGCGGACACCGAGGCCAGCACGGCGACGCCGGCCGCCGCGGTTTTCTGCACCATTTCGAAACTGGCGCGGCTGGACACCACCACGATGCCGTCGCCCGCATGCATGGCCTGGCGCGCCAGCGCGCCGACCAGCTTGTCCAGGGCGTTGTGGCGGCCCACGTCCTCGCGCACCAGCGCCACGGCGCCGTCGGCGCCGGCCCAGCCCGCGGCGTGGGTGGCGCCGGTGATGTCGTGCAGCGCCTGGCGCGTCCGCATGTCGCGCATGGCGGCCAGTACCGCCTGGATGCGCACGGGCGAACCATTGGTGACGGGTGCCACCGGCCGCAGCACTTCCGGCAACGTTTCCACGCCGCACAGGCCGCAGCCCGTGCGTCCGGCCATGGCGCGCCGGCGCGACTTCAGCCGCACTTCACAGGCGGTGGAGATTTCCAGCTGCACCACGATGCCGTCGCATTGCGGCAGCAGGTCGATGCCGCGCACGTCGCTGACGCCGTCGATGATGCCTTCGGACAGCGCGAAGCCCACGGCGAAGTCTTCCAGGTCGGCCGGGGTGGCCAGCATGGTGGCGTGGCTGATGCCGTTGAACTCCAGCGCCACCGGCGTTTCCTCGGCCACGGAATCGGCTTCGCCGCCGGGGACGAGGGCGCCGCCCCGCACGCGGGTGACCTGGACCTGCGTGCAGTCGGGGCGGGAGGGCGGTGGCGTGGGCATGGTTGCGTCCTGGCGGTTCGGGCTGGGGGTCATTTCCCCGTCAGCGCCGCCTCGCCTTCGCGCGTGCGCTCGCGCAGCAGCTTGTGCTGGATGTCCGCGAAGCGCGACCACTGGCGTTGCCATTCCGAAGGCTGGGACACGCGCGTGACCTGCACGGCCGTGACCTTGTATTCGGGGCAGTTGGTGGCCCAGTCGGAGCTGTCCGTGGTGACCACGTTGGCGCCGGACTCGGGGAAATGGAAGGTCGTGTATACCACGCCCGGTTGCACCCTGTCGGTCAGCGTGGCCCGCAGCACGGTCTCGCCGGCGCGGCTCTGGATGCCGACCCAGTCGCCTTCCTTCACGCCGCGGTCCTCGGCGTCCTGCGGATGCAGTTCCAGCACGTCCTCGCCATGCCACATGACGTTGGGCGTGCGGCGGGTTTGCGCGCCCACGTTGTACTGCGACAGGATGCGGCCCGTGGTCAGCAGCAGCGGGAAGCGGCGCGTGCTGCGTTCGTCCGTGGGCACGTACTTGGTGATCATGAACTTGCCCTTGCCGCGCACGAATTCGTCGATGTGCATGATGGGCGTGCCGTCGGGCGCTTCTTCGTTGCAGGGCCATTGCAGGCTGCCCAGCTTGTCCAGCTTTTCGTAGCTGACGCCGGCGAACGTGGGCGTCAGGCGCGCGATCTCGTCCATGATCTCGCGCGGGTGCTTGTAGTCCATGGGATAGCCCAGCGCATTGGACAGCGCCACCGTCACTTCCCAGTCGGACTTGCCGTTCTTCGGTTCCATCACCTTGCGCACGCGCGAGATGCGGCGTTCGGCGTTGGTGAAGGTGCCGTCCTTTTCCAGGAACGAGGAGCCGGGCAGGAACACGTGGGCATACTTGGCGGTTTCGTTCAGGAACAGGTCCTGCACCACGATGCACTCCATGGCCGCGAGCGAGGCCGCCACGTGCTGGGTGTTGGGATCCGACTGCACGATGTCCTCGCCCTGGCAGTACAGGCCCTTGAACGAACCGCCCAGCGCGGCCTCGAACATGTTGGGGATGCGCAGGCCGGGTTCGGAATGCAGGGTCACGCCCCAGTCCTTTTCGAACTGGGCGCGCACCGTGTCATCGGAAATGTGGCGGTAGCCCGGCAGTTCGTGCGGGAACGAGCCCATGTCGCACGAGCCCTGCACGTTGTTCTGCCCGCGCAGCGGATTCACGCCCACGCCTTCGCGGCCGATGTTGCCGGTGGCCATGGCCAGGTTGGCGATGGCCATGACGGTGGTGGAGCCCTGGCTGTGCTCGGTCACGCCCAGGCCGTAGTAGATGGAGCCGTTGCCGCCCGTGGCATACAGGCGCGCCGCGCCGCGTACGGCCTGCGCCGGTACCCCGGTGATTTCCTCCATCGCTTCCGGCGAGTTTTCCGGCAGCGAGACGAAGTCGCGCCATTCCTTGAAGGCCTTAGCTTCGCAGCGCTCGGCCACGAAGGCGTCGTCTATCAGGTTTTCGGTGGCGATCACGTGCGCCAGCGAGGACAGCAGCGCGGTGTTGGTGCCGGGGCGCACCTGCAGGTGGAAGTCGGCCTTGATGTGCGGCGAACTCACCAGCTCGATGCGGCGCGGGTCGATCACGATCAGGCGGGCGCCCTGGCGCAGGCGGCGCTTCAGGCGCGAGGCGAACACCGGATGGCCGCTGCTGGGGTTGGCGCCCATCACGATGACCACGTCGGTGTGCATGACGGAATCGAAGGTCTGGGTGCCGGCGGATTCGCCCAGCGTCTGCTTCAGGCCGTAGCCCGTGGGCGAGTGGCAGACCCGCGCGCAGGTGTCGACGTTGTTGGTGCCGAAGGCCGCGCGCACCAGCTTCTGCACCAGCCAGGTCTCTTCGTTGGTGCAGCGCGAGGAGGTGATGCCGCCGACCGCGTCGCGGCCGTATTGGCCCTGGATGCGACGGAATTCGGAGGCCGCGTAGTTGATCGCCTCTTCCCAGGACACTTCCTTCCAGGAGTCGGTGATGTGCTTGCGGATCATGGGCTTGAGCACGCGCTCCTTGTGCGTGGCGTAGCCCCAGGCGAAGCGGCCCTTGACGCAGGAATGGCCGCGGTTGGCCTGGCCGTCCTTCCAGGGCACCATGCGCACCACTTCCTGGCCCTTCATCTCGGCCTTGAAGCCGCAGCCCACGCCGCAATAGGCGCAGGTGGTCACGACCGAATGTTCGGCCTGGCCCATCATGATGACCGTCTTTTCCTGCAGGGTGGAGGTCGGACAGGCCTGCACGCAGGCACCGCAGGACACGCATTCGCTGTCCAGGAAGGGCTGGTCCTGGCCCGGCGACACGCGCGATTCGAAGCCCTTGCCGGAGATCGTCAGGGCGAAGGTGCCCTGGGTTTCCTCGCAGGCGCGCACGCAGCGGTTGCAGACGATGCACTTGGACGCGTCGTAGGTGAAGTACGGATTGGACTCGTCCTTTTCGCTCTTCAGGTGGTTGGCGCCGTCATAGCCATAGCGCACGTTGCGCAGGCCCACCACGCCGGCCATGTCCTGCAGCTCGCAGTCGCCGTTGGCAGGGCAGGTCAGGCAGTCCAGCGGGTGGTCGGAGATGTACAGCTCCATCACGCCGCGCCGCAGATCGTGCAGCTTGGGCGTTTCGGTGTAGACCACCATGCCGTTCTCGGCGGGGGTGGTGCATGAAGCCGGATAGCCGCGGCGGCCTTCGATCTGCACCAGGCACAGCCGGCACGAGCCGAAGGGCTCCAGGCTGTCGGTGGCGCAGAGCTTGGGGATGTTGATGCCGGCCTCGGCGGCCGCGCGCATCAGCGAGGTGCCTTCGGGCACCGTGATTTCCTGGCCATCTATGGTCAGGGTGACGGTTACGGCGGACTCGCGCGCCGGCGTGCCCAGGTCGCGATCGCGCTTGATGACGGTTTCTAGCATGTCGGTCTCGGGTTCAGGCCGCGTGCGCGGCAGACTGGGAGGACTCGATGCCGAAGTCCTGCGGAAAATGGTTCAACGCCGACAGCACCGGGTAGGGCGCCATGCCCCCCAGGGCACACAGCGAACCGCCCAGCATCGTGTCGCACAGGTCGCGCAGCAGATGCACCTGCTGCTCGTGGCCAGGGCCGCCCGCGACAATCTTGTCTATGGTTTCCACGCCGCGGGTGGAGCCGATGCGGCAAGGCGTGCACTTGCCGCAGGACTCGATGGCGCAGAATTCCATCGCGTAGCGAGCCATGCGCGCCATGTCGACGGTGTCGTCGAAGGCCACCAGGCCGCCGTGGCCGACCATGGCGGAGATCTGGATGTAGGCCTCGTAGTCGAGCGGCACGTCCCATTGCGATTCGGGCAGGTAGGCGCCCAGCGGGCCGCCCACCTGCACCGCGCGCAGCGGCCGCCCGGAGGCGCTGCCGCCGCCGAAGCCGTACAGCAGGTCGCGCAGGCTCAGGCCGAAGGCTTTCTCGACCAGCCCGCCGTGCTTCAGGTTGCCGGCCAGCTGGAACGGCAGCGTGCCGTGCGAGCGGCCCACGCCATAGTCGCGGTAATAGGCCGCGCCCTTGGCCAGGATGATGGGCACGGTGGCCAGCGAAATCACGTTGTTGATCACCGTGGGCTTGCCGAACAGGCCCGAGATCGCGGGCAGCGGCGGCTTGGCGCGAACCACGCCGCGCTTGCCCTCGATGCTTTCCAGCAACGAGGTTTCCTCGCCGCAGATATAGGCGCCCGCGCCCTTGCGCACTTCCAGGTCGAAGCGGCGGCCGCTGCCGTGCACGTCGTCGCCCAGCCAGCCCACGCTGCGGGCCCGCGCGATGGCGGCTTCCAGCGTCTCGATGGCTTGCGGATACTCGGAACGCACGTAGATGTAGCCGTAGGTCGCGCCCACTGCCAGGCCGGCGATGGTCATGCCTTCGATCAGCACATAGGGGTCGCCTTCCATCAGCAGACGGTCGGCGAAGGTGCCGGAGTCGCCTTCGTCGGCGTTGCAGACGATGTATTTCTGGTCGCCGGGCGTGCCGGCCACTGTCTTCCATTTAATTCCGGTCGGAAACGCCGCGCCGCCACGGCCGCGCAGGCCCGAGGCCACCATCTCGTCGATGATCTGGCCCGGCTCCATGGCCAGGGCGCGTTGCAGCCCCTGCAGGCCGCCGTGCGCGGCGTAGTCCTGCAGCGACAGCGGGTCGGTCACGCCGACGCGGGCGAAGGTCAGGCGTTCCTGGTGCTTCAGGTAGGGGATTTCCTCGGTCAGGCCCAGGCGCAGCGGGTGCTCGCCGCCCGTCAGCCAGCCGGCCTCGAACAGGGCGGCCACGTCCTCGGGCTGCACCGGACCGTAGGCGATGCGGCCTTCCGGCGTAGCGATCTCGACCAGCGGTTCCAGCCACAGCAGGCCGCGCGACCCGTTGCGCACGATCTGCACCGACAGGCCGCGGGCCTCGGCCGCGAGTTCGATGTCGCGCGCGACCCTGTCGGCGTCCATGGCCAGCGCCGCAGCGTCGCGCGGCACGTAGATGACGATGGGGGCGCTCATGATTGGGCCTCCACCGTGCGGGCCAGCAGCCGGTCGAGTTTTTCCGGCGTGACGCGGGCATGGGGCCGGCCGTCGATCATCACCGCCGGCGATTGGGCGCACAGGCCCAGGCAGTAGACCGGCTCCAGGGTGAAGTCGCCGTTCTTGCTGCTGGCATGGAAGTCGCAGCCTAGCGCAGTGCGCGCATGGGCGGCCAGGTGCTCGCCGCCCATGGCCTGGCAGGCTTCGGCGCGGCAGACCTCCAGGGTGTGGCGCGCCGCCGGTTCGCTGCGGAAATGGGGGTAGAAGGTGATGACGCCGTGGACTTCGGCGCGGGACAGGTTCAGGGCCTCGGCGATGGTCTGCACCGCCGGGGCCGGAATACAGCCCAGTTCATGCTGGACGGCATGCAGCACAGGCAGCAGCGGGCCGGGCTGGTCTTTCAGCCGGGCGAGTATGCGGGCGGTGGCCGCAATGGCCGGGGTGGGGGACGCCTGGGCCGCGTCCAGGGCCATCTGGCCGCCGCGGGCGCCGCCGCTGGACGCCAGATCGGATGTTGCCTCGCGCTGGTGCACGTCGGTCTCCTCCTGTGTTGCTGTTGTGCTGGGCCGGTCTTTGTCTGGATTTATATGTTTTAAAAAGCATATAAAAACCCGCCGGCGGCGTTATTTGTGTACTCTAACGGGGTAAGCGACCCTCTTCAATAAGAAATAAATGACATATAAGTTCCGTATCGGCCTGCGGCCGCAATGGACCCTGGGCGGAGACGACGACCCCGCGCCCGTGCCGCTGCAGGACATGCTGGCTCTGCTTGCCGCCATCGACGCCACGGGCAACATCGCCGGTGCCTGCCGCGCCTGCGGGCTGTCGTACCGGCACGCCTGGGGCGTGCTGCGCCGTTTCGAGGCCATCTTCGGCGCGCAATTGCTCATCACCAACCGCCGCCAGGGCACGCAGCTGGCGCCTTTTGCCCAGCGCCTGCTGTGGGCCAACCGCCGCATCGAGGCGCGCCTGATGCCGACGCTGGACAGCATGGCCTCGGAACTGCAGGAAGAACTGGAGCGTCTGCTGCCCGAAAGCGGCCCGCATCTGCGGCTGCACGCCAGCCATGGTTTCGCGGTGGAATCGCTGATGCAGCACATGGGCAACCGCAAGCCGGGCCTGGAGCTGCGCTACCGCACCGCCATCGAGGCGCTGGCCTCGCTGGAGCGGCACGAGTGCGACCTGGCGGGCTTTCAAGTGCCGCTGGGCGACTTCGAGGCGCCCATCATGGAACGTTACGCGCAATGGCTGCACGCGGACGAGTACATGCTCATCCACTTGGCGGTGCGCAACGCCGGCTTGTTCGTCACCGCCGGCAATCCCAAGCGGATCCAGGGCATGGCCGACCTGGCGCGCCCCGACGTGCGCTTCGTCAACCGCCAGATCGGTTCCAGCACACGCTACCTGGTGGGCCTGATGCTGGAGCGCGCGGGGGTCTCGATCGGCGATGTGCAAGGCTACGAAACCAATGAATTCACCCACATGGCCATCGCCGCGCATATCGCCAGCGGCATGGCCGATACGGGTGTGGGGGTGGAGACGGCGGCCTCCCGCTTCGGACTGGACTTCATTCCGCTGGTGCGCGAGCGCTATTTCTTCGCCATCCGCAAGTCGTCGCTCGAAACGCCCGCCATGCGCGATCTGCTGTCCATCATGCGCAGCCCCGACTATGTCGGCTACGTTAGCCAGCTGGCGGGCTACGACACCCGCGACACCGGGCGGCTGCAGTCGCTGGCGGAGGCCTTTCCATGAGCGCCAAAGCCGATGCGCCGGGATATGATGCTCCCATGAGCAAAGTGATTTTCCTTGCCGATCGCCGCAGCGGCCCGCTGGCCCCGCTGGCGCCTGGCGAACTGCCGCAGCCCGGACAGCCCGCGCTGGACCAGCGCGCGCGGCCCCTGCGCGACCTGCGGATCTCGGTCACCGACCGCTGCAACTTCCGCTGCACCTACTGCATGCCGCGCGAAGTCTTCGATAGCAGCTACACCTTCATGCCGCATTCGGCGCTGCTGTCGTTCGAGGAAATCAGCCGCCTGGCGGGGATATTCACGCAGCTGGGCGTCGAGAAGATCCGCCTGACCGGCGGCGAACCGCTGCTGCGCAAGCACATCGAAAATCTGGTGACCCAGCTGGCGGAACTGCGCACGCCCGCCGGCCGGCCGCTGGACCTGACCCTGACCACCAACGGCAGCATGCTGGCGCGCAAGGCCGCGGCCCTCAAGAGCGCCGGGCTCACGCGCGTCACCGTCAGCCTGGACGCGCTGGACCCGGCCATGTTCCAGGGCATGAGCGACAGCGGTTTCACGCCCGACGACGTGCTGCGCGGCGTCGACGCCGCGGCCGAGGCCGGCCTGGCGCCGGTCAAGGTCAACATGGTGGTGCGGCGCGGCCTGAACGACGGGCAGATCCTGCCCATGGCCGAGCGCTTCCGGAATTCCGGCCATATCCTGCGCTTCATCGAATACATGGACGTGGGCAACACCAACGGCTGGAATCTGGCCGAGGTGGTGCCCAGCCAGGAAGTGCTGGACCGTATTAGTGCGGTCTATCCGCTGGAGCCGGTGGCCAGCGGCGACATGGGCCGCGTGGCCGAACGCTGGCGCTATGTGGATGGCGGCGGCGAGGTCGGCGTCATTTCCAGCGTCACGCACGCCTTCTGCGGCGGCTGTACGCGCGCGCGCCTGTCGCCGGAAGGCAAGCTCTTCCTGTGCCTGTTCGCGCATGACGGCTACGACCTGCGCGCGCCGCTGCGCGACGGAGCCAGCGATGCCGAGCTCGCCGGCATCATCGCGGGCATCTGGGCGGGACGCGGCGACAACTATTCCGAACTGCGTGGCCGCAACATGGCCGATCCGGCACGCAAGATCGAGATGAGCTACATCGGTGGCTGAAGCGCCCGTCCGCGCCGGCATCGCCGGCCTGATCCTGGCCGGCGGCCAGGGCATGCGCATGAACCAGCAGGACAAAGGCCTGGTGACGCTGGGCGGCGAACCCATGGTGGCGCACGTCGCGCGCCGCCTGGCGCCGCAGGTGTCGCGCCTGATCGTCAGCGCCAACCGTCACCTGGATGTCTATGCCCGCTACGGCGAGGTGGTGCAGGACGGAGAGACTGAACTGGGCGCCTGGCAAGGGCCGCTGCTGGGCATCGCCGCGGGCCTGGCGGCGGCGCGGGGGCATGCCTGGATGGTGGTGGCGCCTTGCGACACGCCATTCCTGCCCGCCGACCTGGCCGCCAGGCTGATCGGCGCGGCCGAAGCCACCGGGGCGCCGCTGGCCTATGTAGTGGCGGGCGGACAGCGGCATTCGGCCTGCATGGCCTTGCGCACTTCGCTGTTGTCCGATCTGCTTGAGTACCTGCGGGGCGGCGACCGCAAGGTCGGGTTGTGGCAGGCGAGGGCGGGCGCGGTCGAAGCCCGCTTCGACGACGCGCCCGATGCCTTCATGAACGTCAATACGCCAGAAGAACTGGCGGCGGCTGAGCGCTACGCCAGCCAGTGACGCAGGTCGTAATAGGCGACCCGGTCCTTGTCCTGTACCCGCACTTCGGCCGGCAGGCGCGCCAGGCCGGTAGCCCATGGCAACGAGCTGATCACGCCCGAACCCTGATGGCCGTAAGGCACGAGCTCCGCGCTGCCGTCGTCCGCCAGGCGGCGCTGCACGCGCAGGAATTCCTCGCGGCTGTCCTGGCGCGGGTGTTCGGTGCGCAGCGGCAGTTGGCTGAGCGGCGGGAACAGCGTGTCGCGGCCCTGCATGCGGCGGATCAGCGGCGTCACCAGCAGGGTGAACACGGCGTAGGCAGACACGGGATTGCCAGGCAGGCCGACCACGGGCTTGCCGTCGATCTGCGCCAGCGCCACCGGCTTGCCCGGCTTCATGCGCACCTTCCATAGTGACAGTTCGCCGCCCAGTGAGGCCAGCGCGGGCTTGACCAGGTCGCGTTCGCCCACCGACACGCCGCCCACGCTCAGCACCAGGTCGCAATCGGCCAGCAGCGTCTTGAAGGCGGCCTGCAGGTCGGCCTCGGTATCGCGGGCATGCAGCACGTGCACGGGCAGGGCGCCCATGCCGCGCGCCAGCGCGGCCAGCATCGGTCCGTTGGAGTTGTAGATCTGCTCGGTGGCGCGCGGCCGGCCGGGCAGGACCAGTTCATCTCCCGTGGTCAGGATACCCACGCGCAGCTGGCCGACGACGCGCACGCTGGCCAGGCCTTGAGAAGCGATCAATGCCACGTGGGCCGCTTCCAGCACGGTGCCGGCGGCTAGCAGCGGCGCGCCGGCCATGGTGTCCTCGCCGCGGCGGCGGATGTGCTGACCAGGCGCGGGGGCGCGCGAGATCTCCACGTGGCCGTCGGCTTCGGTGGTGTCTTCCTGCATCACCACCGTATCGGCGCCTTCCGGAATCAGGCTGCCGGTGAACAGGCGGATGGCCTGGCCCGGCTTGAGCGGTTCGGGCATTTCGCCCGCGTAGCAGCGCTGCTGGACGGGCAGGTGCACGCCGGCGCCCCAGTCGGCGACGCGCAGGGCGTAGCCGTCCATGGCGCTGTTGTCGGCGGGCGGGATGTCCACGGTGGCGGTCAGATCGGCGGCCAGCACGCGGCCGGCGGCCTCGGCCAGGCTCACTTCTTCGCTGCGTTGCAGCGGACCCGCGGCATTGGCCAGCAGGGTCTGGGCTTGGTCAAAATCCAGCATGGGTCAGTTGTCTTCTTCGCGTTGCTTGAATTGGGTGGCGAAATTGCAGGGACGCTGGCTGCTGTCCAGCTGTTCGCGGATGATCTTCGCCCAGGCGGTCTCGCAGGCGTTGTTGGAGCCGGGCAGGCAGAAGATCAGCGTCTGGTTGGCCGAGCCGGCGAAGGCGCGCGACTGGATGGTGGAGCTGCCGATCTCGGTGTACGAAATCTGGCGGAACAGTTCGCCGAAGCCGGGGATCTCGCGGTCCAACAGCGGCCGAATGGCCTCCGGCGTGTGGTCGCGATGCGAGAAGCCCGTGCCGCCCGTGGTCAGGATGATCTGGACCTCGGGGTCGGCGATCCAGTCGCTGATGACGCGGCGGATCTGGTAGATGTCGTCCTTGACGATGTCGCGGCGCACGCACTGGTGGCCCGCATGCGCCAGGCTGTGGGCCAGCAGATTGCCGGAGGTGTCGTCGCCCGCGCTGCGGGTGTCGCTGACCGTCAGTACGGCGCAGGCCAGCGAAACAAGGCTTTCGTCGCTCATGGATTCTCCTCTTCTAGGCGGTGGTGTCTTCATCCCAGGACTGCGTGCGGTCCTGGTCGGATTGGCGTTGCTCCACCCAGAAGCTGCTGCCGCCCGCCAGGGTTTCGCGCTTCCAGAAGGGCGCGCGGGTCTTGAGCGCGTCGATGATGTATTCGCAGCCGCGGAAGGCGTCGCCGCGGTGGGCGCTGGCGGCGGCCACGAACACGATCTGGGCATTGCGCGGCAACGCGCCCACCCGGTGCACGATGACCGTGCCGTCCAGGTTCCAGCGGGCGCGGGCGGTCGCGGCGATTTCCTCCAGCTCGCGTTCGCACATGCCCGGGTAGTGTTCGAGAAAGAGCGTGTCGGTGGGCGTGTCGGGCGCGTAGTCGCGCACATAGCCCACGAAGGTGACGATGCCGCCCACGCCCGGGCCGGCGCTCTCACGCAGCGCGGCCGTGAGCGCGGCGCCGTCGAAATCGGCTTCCTGGACGCTGATCATGGCGTTCAACCTCCGGTGACGGGTTCGAATACCGCGACCTCGTCGCCCGCCCGGATGGGCGCGGACGGCTTGGAGTGGGTCTGGTTGATGGCCAGCTTCAGGCGCGCGGAGGGCGCCAGCTGGGGATAGCGTTCGCCCAGCGCGGCAAGCAGCTGCGCGCCGGTGGACTCGCCTTCCAGGGGCCAGGCTTCGGAGCGCTTGCCGACCAGTTCGGCCACGCGCGCGAAGTAGAGAAGATTAATCGTTGCGCCATTCACCGCTTTTTCCTCCTGCCTTGTACTTAAGGCGAACTTGCTCGATGACGATGCCCTTGTCGGCAGCCTTGCACATGTCGTAGATGGTCAGCGCGGCGACGCTGCAGGCCATCATCGCTTCCATTTCCACGCCGGTCTTGTAGCTGGTGCGGCAGGTGGCCAGCACGTCGATGCGATGCTCGGCGTCGTCCAGCGCGAACTCGACGCCGACGAAGGCCAGCGGCAGGCTGTGGCACAGCGGGATGGTGTCGGCGCAGCGCTTGGCTGCCAGGATGGCGGCGACGCGGGCGGTATTGAGGACCTCGCCCTTGCCCTGGCCCGGCTGGGTCAGGAGGCCATAGGCGACGGCGTTCATGCGCACGCTGGCGGTGGCGATGGCCACGCGTTCGGTGTCCGTCTTGGCGATGACGTCGACCATGCGGACCTGTCCGGCTTCATCCAGGTGGCTCAAGGTGGGGGCGGGCGTGGACATGGGAATCGGGAGCGATAATTGTTAATGATTGAAAAGGGCGGTCCCGGCTGGCCGGGTTGGGGCCGCTGATACGCCTATGATAGACGAGCGGTGCAGGGGGCGCGATAATCGCGCCTGTAGTCATTAGAAGGACGGAAACGCAAGTCCTTCACACGTATCAGGAGACGCGCAATGCCCTTGCGGATGCCCAAGCTTCGGTTAACCCGCCGGGTCGGCAAGATTCTTCTGGGTATCGTGGCATTCGTACTTATCCTTTTCGGGGTTGCCGCCTGGCAAGTCCCCAAAGTGCTGCACAACGTCCTGGTGCAGGACGTCTCCAAGATGATCGGGCGGGAAGTCTCCGTCGGCGACATCAGCTTCAATCCCTTCACGCTGACCGTCCGGGCGCGAGACTTGGCCGTGGCCCAGCCCGATTCGCAGACGCCGCTGCTGAAGCTGGCCGAGCTGGACGTCAGCGCGGCCTGGAGTTCCCTCTTCTGGTTTGCGCCGGTCGTGGACCGACTGACGCTGCGCGAGCCTAACATCGCCATCGTCCGCGAGGACGTCACGCGCTTCAATTTCTCTGATATTCAGCAACGAGTGGCCGAATTGTCGGCTGCCCAGCCCGAGGAACCGCCCAAGAAGCCCGACGAGGGGCTGCCGCGCTTCTCGCTGAACAACATGGTGATCGAGAACGGCACCATCACCCTGGACGACAAGGTCACCGGCCGCAAGCAGGTGGTGGACGAGCTGGGCGTGGGCGTGCCGTTCATCTCCACCTTCGGCTATGCCACCGACATCGACGTGCAGCCGCGCGTGCACCTGCGCATCAACGGCAGTCCCTTCGACCTGAACGGCGTGGCCCGGCCCTTCGACGTGGTGCCGTCGTCCACGCTGCGCGTGGCCTTCAACGGCCTGCAACTGGAAAAATGGGCGGACGTCTGGCCCATGCCGCTGCCCTTCAAGGTCGAGAGCGCGCTGCTGGATTCGAACCTGCAGGTCGTGTTCGAGCAGCCCAAGGACGCGCCACCCAAGATCCGGGTGGTGGGCGACCTGGGCCTGCGCCGGCTGGACCTGCGCGACACCACGGGCGAGAACCTCGCCGCCTGGAGCGCGCTGACCGTTACCCGCCTGGAACTGGAGCCCATCGCGCGCCACGTCTACGTGGGCGAAGTCGGCCTGTGGGCGCCGCAGATCCACGTGCGGCGCTACGCCAATGAACACCTGAACTGGCTGGACGTGGTGGCCGGGCTGAAGCGCCTGGGTGGTGTCGAACCGACCGCCACGCCCGTCGCCGACAAGCTGCGCAAGGCCAGCGGGCTCGATCCTGCCGCCAAGGCGGGGGACAAGACCGTTGCGGCTGCGGCGGCGCCGGGGGCTGCGGCCAAGGCGGCGGCGCCAGCAGCGGGCAAGGCGGCTGCGCCTGCGGCGACGAACGCGGCAGGCAAGGCAACAGCTGCCGAGTCTGCGTCCGCAGCAGCGAACGCAACAGGCAAGGCCGCGGCGTCCGCAGTGGCGGATGCAGCAGACAAGACGTCTACGCCTGCGCCCGTAGCGGCGAATGCAAGCGCGAGCGCGGAATCCGGCGCCAAGGCCGCCGCGCCGGCCGCAGGCCCTGCAACGGGCGCCGCTCCTGCCGCTTCGGCTTCCTCCGCCGCGCCGGCCACGTCATCCGCCGCAACGCCCGCGCCCCGCGCCGCTCCTGCCGGCACCGCTCCCGCGGCCCCCGCGACCGCCGACGCCGCACCCAAGCCCGAGGCGGCTCCCACGGAATGGAAGGTCGAGCTGGATGCCTTCAACCTGCACGAAGGCGAGGTCTACGTCACGGACGCGGTCAGCAAGCTGGACTATGTGATGACCGGCCTGGCCGCTACGGTAGAGGGCGTGGCTCTGCCGCAGGTGCCGGACCAGCCCATCAATCTGTGGCTGACCATGGACAACAGCACCGACGGCGGCTGGCTGCGCGCCAAGGGGCCGCTGGTCATACAGCCCTTGTCGCTGGAACTGGGCGTGCGTCTGGGCAATATCGCGCTGGCGCCGCTGGCACCGGCCGTGCGCAATGCCTCGCCGATGACGCTGCTGGACGGCCGCCTGGCCGCGGATGCGCAGATCCATGTGAAGGAAAAGAATGGCGCGGTGGACGCGTCGGCGACGGCCGTGCAGGCCGACCTGACGCAATTCAAGGCCCGCGACGAATCCCTCAAGCCCGCCCTGGACATCGCGCTGCAAAGCCTGCATGTGACCGCGGACCGCCTTGCCATGGGACCCGGCCAGAGCAACTTCACCCTGGCGGCGGCCGGCATCCAGGGCAACGGCAAGCTGGACCTGAAGGGGGCCTTCACGCCCCAGCCGCTGACGCTGAAAACCTCGGTGGATCTGTCCGAACTGAACGTCGCGTCCTTCGCGCCGTACGCGGCCTCCAGCCTGAATGCCACGGTGCGCGCCATCACGCTGGGCGCCAAGGGCAACGCGGAGTTCGCGGCGGCGGCCGGTTCGGCGCCGATGAAGGCCAGTTGGAAGGGCGGAGTCGAAGTCACGGGCGTGGACCTGCAAGACCGCGTCAACAACGACGACTTCCTCAACTGGAAGCGCCTGGGCTTCACCGGCATGGACATCTCGGTGGCGGGCGACAAGATCGGCGCCAAGCTGGGCGACATCGCGCTGGAGGACTTCTACGGCCGCGTGCTGCTCAATGCGCAGGGCCGCCTGAACGTCATGGACCTTGTGGCGGCGCCCGGCCAGGCCGGTGGCTCCATCACCCAGGATACGCAGACGCCCGGCCGCAGCGCCGCGCCGGCGCCGGCGGCGGCTCCGGGCAAGGCGTCCGCCATGCCGGACATCTCGGTCAACAGCGTCACCCTGACGCGCGGCCGCATGACTTTCACGGACCGCTTCGTCAAGCCCAACTACGTGGCCGAGCTGTCCAGCGTCGAAGGCTCGATCACGGCGGTGTCGTCCACCAACCCGCAGCCCGCCAAGGTCAAGGTCACCGGCCGGGTCTACACCACTGCGCCGCTGTCTATCAGCGGCGTGGTGCAGCCTTTCGCCAAGTACCTGTCACTGGACTTGAAGGCCTCGGCCAAGGGCGTGGACCTGCCGCGCTTCAATACCTATTCCGCCAAGTACGTGGGCTATCCCATCAAGCGCGGCAAGCTGTCGGTGGACCTGGAATACAAGATCAAGGACCGCGCGCTGCAGGCCACCAACCACGTGGTGCTGAACCAGCTGACCTTCGGCGACAAGACCAACAGCCCCGACGCGACCAAGCTGCCGGTGCTGTTGGCCGTGGCCCTGCTGAAGGATTCGCGCGGCAACATCGACATCAACCTGCCGATTTCGGGCTCGCTGGACGATCCGGAGTTCTCGGTGGGCGGCATCGTGGTGCGGGTGCTGATGAACCTGGTGGTCAAGGCCGTCACCTCGCCCTTCAGCCTGCTGGCCTCGGCCTTCGGCGGCGGCGAGGAGCTGTCCTACGTGGAGTTCGCGCCCGGCAGCGCCGCGCTGACCGAGGACAGCCAGCAGCGCATCGACACGCTGATCAAGGCGCTGGTCGACCGTCCGGCCCTGAAGATGGATATCAGCGGCCGCGCCGATCCCAAGACCGACGTGGAAGGCCTGCGCCAGGCCTGGGTCGACGCCAAGATCCGCGCCGCCAAGGCTGCCGCCACCACGCCGCACGGCAAGAAGCCGAATCCCGCGGGCGTCGAGGTATCGGGCGCCGAGCGCGCCAAGTACCTGGAAGAGGTCTACGACGACACGGACCTCAAGGACAAGCCGCGCAATTTCATCGGCATGGCCAAGTCCGTGCCGCCCGAGCAGATGGAGGAGATGCTGCGCGCCGCGGCGCCGGTCGGCGATGAGCAATTGCGCCAACTGGCCGATGCGCGCGCGCAGGCGGTTTATGAGAAGCTGCAAGCCCAGGAAGGACTCGCGGATCGCGTGTTCATCGTTGCGCCGCAACTGGACACGGATGGCATCAAGGATGAGGGGCTGCCCTCGCGCGTGGACTTCTCCCTGAAGTAAACCAGGCTGGTCCTTTTGGGGCGGCGCAAGGCCGCCCTGGTCCGGCTTTTTTGCCAGGAGATTCTCGATGAATGACCAGGACGCGCACTTCGACAGCCTGCTTCCGCCCCTGAGGCTGGACCGGCGGGGCTTCATCGCCACCACGGTGGCGACCGGATTTTCGCTGGCGGCCGGCCAGGCCGTGGCGCAGACTGCGATCGCCACGGACGCCAATGGCCTCGTGGCCGGCAAGATCAGCATTCCGGTGCAGGACGGCAAGATGCCCGCGTATCGCGCGGCGCCGCAGGGCAAGAAGGACTTGCCCACCGTGCTGGTGGTGTCGGAGATTTTCGGTGTGCACGAGTACATCCAGGACGTGTGCCGCCGGCTGGCCCACCAGGGCTACCTGGCCATCGCGCCGGAGCTGTTCGCGCGCCAGGGCGATCCCTCCAAGTACACCGACATCCCCAAGCTGCAGGCGGAAATCATCGGCAAGGTGCCGGATGCGCAGGTGACGTCCGACCTGGACGCGACCGCGGCCTGGGCCGCGTCCAACGGCGGCAATCCGGACCGGCTGGGCATCGTGGGCTTCTGCTGGGGCGGCCGCCAGGTCTGGCTGTACGCCGCCCACAACCCGAAGCTGAGGGCGGGCGCGGCCTGGTACGGCCAACTGGGAGGGCAGCCGTCCGAGTTGAAACCCAAGTCCGTGCTGAGCCAGGTCAACCAGTTGAAGGCGAAGGTGCTGGGCGCCTATGGCGGCAAGGACGCGGGGATACCGATGACGGACGTGGACAAGATGCGACTGGAGCTGGCCGAGGGGCCGGCGGCGGCAAAGGGTTCGCGGATCGACGTGTATCCGGACGCGCCGCATGCGTTCCATGCGGATTACCGGCCGTCTTATCGGAAGGCGGAGGCGGAGCAGGCTTGGACGCGGATGTTGGATTGGTTCAAGCAGAATGGGCTTTGAGGGGGTTTAGATTACGTAGGTAGTAGTTGATCTACGTAGGTGATTCTTTGCTTCGTTGATCTGAGCGAGTGTTGGTAGGTAGGTGCAGGTCTTCGTCGGCCATGCCCTGGTCTTCGTGGGGCCAGGGTCTTCGTAGGTCGCCCATCGCCGCGGGCGGCGTGGCGGTGAGCGCCCACGATTGCGGTCCGGCGCGCCGGCGCCGGACTTCCCCTTCGTCATCCTCGTCCAGGCCTTCGGCCTTCCCTTCGGATTCCCTCGGGCGCATCGAGGTTGCTCACCGCCACGCCGCCCGCGACGACGGGCTGCCGCTATCTTGGCTTGTGGCGCTGCTGGAGCCGTGGTCGGGGGGGAGGCTTGGGCTGCCCGTACTTTTCGGCCGCGCGGGCGGCCGAAAAGTACATACGTGATTTATTTGAGCGTGATGGTGGTCGCTGGCGCGATCGCATCGATTGGTTTTCTGGCGTCGCCGTTCAGGGGGGAGGGGCGGTGGTTTGGAAGTGGAACGGTCCAGCGTGGGATGGAGGTAGCGCGGGAGCCTGGAGTAAAAATGTGATTGCGCGAACGCGCTTCGCCTATCCAGCATAGGAGCGCAGCATTCGACGCAAAACGGCGCGTAAGCCCCCAAAGGCCGCCCGCGCGGCCGGCGGGGGGCGGGCCCCGCAAGATCTTCTGCCGCACCACCACCGGCGGCAAGAATCCCAAGTCGACAACTCGCCAAACGCGCGCAGCGTCATCACCAACCGCAAGACCCAGCGTAAGCCCCCAAAGGCCGCCCGCGCGGCCGGCCGGGGGCGGGCCCCGCAAGATCCTTCGCCACTCCTCAACCGGCGGCAAGAGCCCTAAGCACGCGACTCGCCCCAGCACCCGAAAAGATTCAACCATCAGAGCCTGTCGCGGCGGCGGCCGGGGTGGCGCGGGGCGTCGATAAGCCCGAGGGAATCCGAAGGCAGCCGCCGCAGGCGGCAACGAGGATGACGACGGGGAAGTCCGGAGCGAAGGCTCCGGACCGCAATCGTTGCCCCGCGCCACCCCGGCCGCCGCCGCGACAGGCGTCTTAAGAACTGAAATCGTCCCTGAACCAAATCAGACACGTCCCAGAACCCGAACCTGCCCCAAACCACAGAAACCCCTATTGCGCCGCCTCCCCCGGCAACCCATCACTAACCTCCGCCAACGCATTCTTCATATCCTCATACCCCATCACCCGCTCATTCTGAAAGCTGCCCAGCACCCCCCGGCAGCCATCCACCCCCGAGCGCTTCATGTCTTCCATCATCGTCTTCCCCTGCGCCTGCCCCTTCTGGAACTGCGCGTCATACCCGGCGGCGGAGAATTCGTATTCCTGGGCGTACTTCAGCAGGTTCTTGCGGGAGTTGGCCTGGTGTTCGGCCAGGTCGGGTTCGGAGGCGCCGCAGGCGCGGGCGGCGCCGTTGGAGGCGCCAGCGGCCTCGACGAAGGAATCGTATTGGGCCTGTTCCGCGGCATCCGGAGCCGCCCAGGCCGTGGCGGCCGAGGCCAGCGTCAGGGCCAGGCCGGTCAAGATCTTGCGCATCGGTCTATCTCCATATGGAGCCCGCCAGCGCCAGGAAAACTGCGCGCGCGGGCGATGATTGCTATCACCACATTATGGCAATCAGCCATTTCGGACCAGTGTAGGCGCGGTATGGAGTCGTTTCAGACTGTGCGTCTTTCTTTCCCGCGCCCCTGCCGGCCAGCACGGCGGCCGCGCAGGAACTATGATGGAGGCTGTGGGGCGCTCCTGCCCCAGTGCATTGCCCCTATATCCCTGGAGATCTACATGACGATCAAAGTCGGCGACCGCGTGCCGGATGGCACCCTGACCGAATTCATCGAAACCGAAACCGCCGGCTGCTCGCTGGGCCCCAACGCGTTCCAGGTCGCCGATCTGACCCGCGGCAAGACCATTGCGCTGTTCGCCGTGCCCGGCGCGTTCACGCCCACCTGCTCGGCCAAGCATCTGCCCGGCTATGTGGAACAAGCTGCGGCGCTGAAGGCCAAGGGCGTCGATGAAATCTGGTGCGTGTCGGTCAACGACGCGTTCGTCATGGGCGCCTGGGGCCGCGAGCAGAAGACCGAAGGCAAGGTCCGCATGCTGGCCGACGGTTCCGCCCTGTGGACCAAGGAACTCGGCTTGGAGCTGGACCTGGTCCAGCGCGGCATGGGCGTGCGCTCGCAGCGCTATTCGGCCCTGATCGTCGATGGCGTGGTCAAGCAGCTGAACGTGGAAGCCGCCGGCAAGTTCGAAGTCAGCGACGCCGCCACGATGCTGTCGCAAGTCTGATCCAACGCAGTTCCTGTTTTACCGCTTAGCGCGGCGGCCGTTTTGACGGCCCGCCGCGCTGCCGCCAGCAGCGGTTGCCGACGCCATGCTCGCCACCATCTCCTCTTTCTCGTCGCTCTACTTCGCGACCTTGCTGATGCTTATCGGCACGGGTCTGTTCAATACCTACATGGGGCTCAGGCTGACTGCGCAGTCCGTCAGCGAGGTGTGGATCGGCGCCTTGATCGCCGGCTACTACCTGGGCCTGGTGTGCGGCGCCCGCCTGGGGCACAAACTCATCATCCGCGTGGGCCACATCCGCGCGTTCGTGGCCTGTGCGGCCATCGCCACCAGCATGATCCTGGCCCAGACGCTGGTCGAATCCATGCCGCTGTGGCTGGTGTTCCGCGTCATTTCGGGCATCGTGATGGTGACCGAATTCATGGTCATCGAAAGCTGGCTCAACGAGCAGACCGAAAATCACCAGCGCGGACGGGTCTTCTCCGTCTATATGGTCGTATCCGGCCTGGGCACCGTGTTGGGACAACTGGCCTTGACAGCCTATGCCACGCTGGATCTGCGGCCGCTGACGCTGGTGGCCATGTGCCTGGTGCTGTGCCTGGTGCCGATCGCCGTCACGGCGCGTTCGCACCCGCCCACGCCGCTGCCAGCGCCGCTGGACATCCGTTTCTTCATGCGGCGCGTGCCGCTGTCGATGACGGTGCTGTTCGTGGCGGGCAATCTTTCCGGCGCCTTCTATGGGCTGGCGGCTGTCTACGGCGCCAAGCACGGCCTGTCCACTTCGCAGGCAGCCATCTTCGTGGCCGCCGCAGTGACGGCGGGCCTGCTGTCGCAATGGCCCATGGGCTGGCTGTCCGACCGCATCAATCGCGCGGGCCTGATCCGCTTCAATGCGTTGCTGCTGGTGCTGCTGCCGGCGGTCATGTGGGGCTGGATCGTCCTGCCGTATTGGGCGCTGGTGGCCATGTCCTGTGTCTTCGGCGTGCTGCAGTTCACCCTGTACCCGCTGGGCGCGGCCTTCGCCAACGATCACGTGGAGTCCGAGCGCCGGGTCAGCCTGTCGGCCGTGCTGCTCATGACCTATGGGGTGGGGGCCTGCGTCGGTCCGATGATCGCCGGGGTGCTGATGTCCGTGGCTGGCCCCAGCATGTACTACGTGTTCATCTCCGCCTGCGCCCTGATCCTGGTGTGGCAGGTGCGTCCGACCCGCGTCACCGGCGCGCATCAGGTGCAGGAGGCTCCCACGCATTTCGTGCCCATGCCGGACACGCTGCAGAGCTCGCCCGCCGCGGCGGTGCTGGATCCGCGGGTGGATCCGGCGAACGACATCGCCATGGAAATGGTGCAGCCCGATGCGGTTCCGGTGGCCGCGGTGGTCGAGCCGGCTCCGGCCGATCCCGCAGGTCCGGCAGCGCAATCCGGCGCGAATTCCGCCGTGGATTCCACCGCGAATTCAGCTGCGAATTCGACTGCGGGTTCTGCCACGGATTCCGCCCTGGGCTCGGCCGCAGACTCCGCGGCAGATTCGGCCGAGGACGGCCGCCAGGCGCGCACGGGCACCTGAGGCCGGGGTGGCGCTCCTACCAGGGCGCCATCAGCACGATGGCGGCCAGGGCCAGGGCGATGCCCGCCAGGTTCAGCCGGGTCAGGGGCTCGCGGAACGCCAGCGCGCCGACCAGCGTGCCCAGGGTGATCACCCCCATGTTCATCGACGCGAACACCAGCGCGGGGTGCTCGGGCAGCGACTGGTGGGCGCGGATGTAGGTGATGATGTTGCCGAAGTTCGCCAGGCCCAGCGCCGCGCCGGCGGCCAGGTGGCGGACCTCGCAACGCACCCGGCGCCACAGCAGATAAGCGAGCATCAGCAGGCCGGCGATGACGAAGGCCAGCAGCAGCCCACCGGCGAAGGCCGTGCCGGCACGCGCCATCTGCTTGAACAGGATGTCGATCACGCCATAACCGACCCAGACCACCAGCGGCCACAGCCACATGGCGCGGCCGTCGCCGGGCGCAGCAGCGTCCGCTCGCGCCGGACGGCGCAGCAGGCAGTACAGGGCGCTGGCGGCCAGCAGGGTCGCCGCCAGCTTGCGGCCGCTTACCGGTTCGCCGAACAGCAGGAAGGCCGCCAGCAGCGGAATGAACAGCGACAGGCGCAGGGCGGCGTCGCTGCGCACGATGCCGGCGTGGCGCACCGCCGCCGCCATGGCCAGGAACACGCTGGGCAGCAGCACGCCCAGCGCGGCCAGCACCAGCCAGGGCGTCTGCGGTGTCAGCAGCGCGGCGGGATCGGGGCGCAGCACGGCGAAGCAGAGCAGGGCGGCCACCGCGTAGTTCATGGCGATGGCCTGGCGCACGTCGACCTGGTAGCGCCGCGCCAGCTTCAGCAGCACGGCCACGGTCACGCTGCAGGCGACGCTGGCCAGCAGATAGAGCAGGCCCGGGGTCAGCGGCATGCCGGCGCTTCGTGGTGCTGGTGTTGCGCGGCGTCGATCCGCATGCCCAGGCGCTGCAGCAGGCGCTGGTCGGCTTCCATTTGCGGATTGGCGGTGGTCAGCAAGGCGTCGCCATAGAACATGGAGTTGGCGCCGGCCATGAAGCACAGCGCCTGCAGCGCGTCGTCCATGGCTTCGCGGCCGGCCGACAGGCGCACCGCCGCGCGCGGCATGGCGATGCGCGCGACCGCGATGGTGCGCACGAACTCGAACGGGTCCAGGGCTTCCACACCGGCCAGCGGCGTGCCTTCCACCTGCACCAGGTTGTTGATCGGCACGGACTCGGGATAGGGCTCCATGCTGGCCAGCTGGGCGATCAGGCCGGCGCGTTCGCGCCGCGATTCGCCCATGCCCACGATGCCGCCGCAGCATACGTTGATGCCGGCGTCGCGCACCCGGTCCAGCGTGTCCAGGCGGTCCTGGTAGGTGCGGGTGGAAATGATCTTGCCGTAGAACTCGGGCGAGGTGTCCAGGTTGTGGTTGTAGTAGTCCAGGCCGGCGCTTTTGAGCTGTTCGGCCTGGCCGTCACGCAGCATGCCCAGGGTGACGCAGGTCTCCAGGCCCAGCGCCTTGACCGCGCTGACCATTTCGGCCACGGCGTCCAGGTGGTGCGGCTTGGGGCTGCGCCAGGCGGCGCCCATGCAGAAGCGCTGCGCGCCGCCTTCCTGGGCCTTGCGGGCCGCGGCCACCACGTCGGCCAGCGGCATCAGCTTGTCGGCGTCCAGGCCGGTGTCGTAGTGCGAGGACTGCGGGCAGTAGGCGCAGTCCTCGGGACAGCCGCCGGTCTTGATCGAAAGCAGGCTGGACAGCTGGATGGCGTTCGGATCGAAATGGGCGCGGTGCGTCTGCTGGGCCCGGAACACCAGATCCATGAAGGGCAGCTCGTAGAGCGCCATGATGTCGGCGGCGCTCCAGGCGGGAGCGGCGGCCGGTTTGGCGACGGTCGGGACGGGGATGTAGGCGGTCTGCATGGATGGGCTCCTGTCGGTCTTGCGGGATCGCGCCGCTTGCAGGGCAAGGGCGGGATCGGCGGATCGTAAGAAGCTGCGCAGGGTTTGCGCAATGCATGTCAAGACGCCGGAATTGAATACGTATTACGGTTATTTTTGCGGGAAATGGATGATTTTAGAAGCCGCTGACTTCTAACTGGAGCTCATCTTCGGAGACGGCCCGGTCTCGTTTATTTTGCATCAAATTGTAATTTTGACGAGATTTCAGCCCTTGGGCGGCTTGTCCCGCATCCGTGCGCGCTCATGGCCGGTGATGCCCCGGTCACGCGCCCACACGATGGCCGCGCTGCGGCGGTGCACGCCGATCTTGCTGTAGATCGTGGCCACGTGATTGCGCACCGTATTGCGCGACAGCTTCAGGTTCTGGGCGATGCCATCGTCGTCGTGGCCCTGGCACATCAGCGCCAGCACTTCGCGTTCGCGCGAGGTCAGCTGCGCCAGCTCGGCCACGTCGCGCGTGGCGGGCGCCGGCGCGCGCAACTGCGCCAGCTTTTCGATGACGCTGCGGCTGAACCACGAGGTGTCCTGCATGACCGCCTCGATCGCCGTCAGCAGCTCCGTCTCGGAACGCTTGCGCTCGGTGATGTCCTGTATCGCCAGCAGCACGCGCTGCTGGCCGCCGATCATGACGGGCTCCGCCGACATCAGGCAATCCAGCTGGCCGCCGTCCCTTGCCGCCAGCGTCACTTCGCGGTTGCGGGCGCTTTCGCCGCGCTTGAGACTGGCCTCCATGTCTTCGTACGGCTGCAGGCCCAGCTCGGTCAGCGCGCGGCCAATGCCGTCTTGCGCCGAGGCGCCCGTGGCCGCCGCGAAAGCGTCGTTCAGGTCCAGCGCCAGCAGCGTGTCGCCCTCGCACACGGCCATGGGCACGGGCGCCAGTCGGAAGGCCTGCGCGCGGCGTTCCTCAATTTCGCGCAAGGCCTGCTCGGCGCTCCTGTGCGCTTCAGCGTTGATCTGCTCGGTCTGGTCGTGCAGGATCAGCACGCGGTAGTCCGCGCCGTCGCCGCCGTCCAGGTTCAGGCCGCTGGCGCGTACGTTGCGCAGGAACTCCTCGTCGTCCTTGCGTTCCAGGTCCAGCAGCAGCTCGTCGAATGGTTCGGCCGCGGCCAGCCGGTCAAGCGGATATTGGCGTGCCGGCACGCGGTGCTGGTTGCGGTAGGTCAGCGTGTAGCGCTTGCGATAACCGGACGGCGTGCCGCCCAGCTCGTCCAGCGTGTCGGTGCCATGCAGCCTGAGCGCGCTGGCATTGGCCCAGGCAATGGCGCCGTCGGATTCGAGCAGGATGATGCCCTCGTTCAGACCCGTGATGATGCGTTGCAGGTGTTGGCGGTGCGGATGGGGAGCGGCGGCGTTCGCGGTCACGTAGTCCTCTTCTTTTCGCAGGGCACGACGCAAAGAGAATGACGGCGCATTGAAAGGCTGTCCAGATGGCGAAATGGACGAGTCTGAGGGTAGGGGGGATGGCAGGGAGGATGGCTGCCGAAGGCGCGGGCAGAAATGCAAAAAGCTCCGGAAACCGGAGCTTTTGATGGCTGCAAGGCTGAAGAGCCTGCGAACTGCGCGATGTGCTTGGCGGAGCGGACGGGGCTCGAACCCGCGACCCCCGGCGTGACAGGCCGGTATTCTAACCAACTGAACTACCGCTCCGCAGCGGTTTACTCTGACTACTCGATGCACTGCGGTGTCAAGGCAGTTTGGTACCACATGCCAGAAGAACTGGCGTCCCCTAGGGGATTCGAACCCCTGTACTCACCGTGAAAGGGTGATGTCCTAGGCCTCTAGACGAAGGGGACCTGAACAAAACAGAACAACTTTACTACCGTACTGCTTACTGGTGGAGGTAAGCGGGATCGAACCGCTGACCTCTTGCATGCCATGCAAGCGCTCTCCCAGCTGAGCTATACCCCCCAGGAACCTTGGCTATCCAAACTGCGGACAACTAGGTCTTACACTATATAAAGCAAAAAAGCTCCGAAGACGGAGCTCTTGAAAGACTCTGAGCGAGAGCTTTTGGCGGAGCGGACGGGGCTCGAACCCGCGACCCCCGGCGTGACAGGCCGGTATTCTAACCAACTGAACTACCGCTCCGCAGCGGCGTACTCAAAACATAGTCACTTCAACTGCATCACTACTTACTGCTGCCAGAAGAACTGGCGTCCCCTAGGGGATTCGAACCCCTGTACTCACCGTGAAAGGGTGATGTCCTAGGCCTCTAGACGAAGGGGACTTGGACTTGCTAACTCTGTACTGCAATCTTCGCTGTTGACTGTGGTGGAGGTAAGCGGGATCGAACCGCTGACCTCTTGCATGCCATGCAAGCGCTCTCCCAGCTGAGCTATACCCCCGTCTTGCTAATCAGCCCGTTCAACGTTTTACGAAATCGAACACACGTTTTACTGCGTGCTTTTTCGTAGTTCGTTGCCGGTTTTGTTTAGTGCCGTTGGCGAAGAAACGAGATTATGCACGAACTAAATTTGGCGTGCAAGTCGCTTGGCGGTAAAAACCCAAAAAGTTGTGAAAAAAACAGGGTTGGAAGGGCTTTTCAGCCAGTTTTTGCTCTTTTTTTGCTCAAGGCTTGCGTGGGGGATTGATGCAGAATTCAAGTAAATCAAAGGCTTGTGAGAGTACTATCGTGATCGGAAATTTTTTTCGCCAAACCGGAAATTTTTTTGCGCCGGGCATGGCATCACGGACATGAGCGCTATGAACAGCAAGACTTCGTTCCCGACGCGCCCGCTCGGCCAGACCGGCATGCGCATTACCCGCATCGGGCTGGGCGCCTGGGCCATCGGCGGCAACGGCTGGGCGGTGGGCTGGGGCCCGCAGGACGACGCCGATTCGGTGGCCGCGATCCGGCGCGCGGTGGAGCGCGGCATCAACTGGATCGATACCGCGGCGGTGTACGGCCTGGGGCACTCCGAAGAGATCGTGCGCCGGGCGCTGGGGCAGATGGCGCCGGACGCGCGGCCCTATGTCTTCACCAAATGCGGGCTAACCTGGTCGGCGGAACAGCCGCAAGCGATGCCGCGGCGCACCGGGGCGCCCGCCAGCATCCGCCGCGAACTCGAAGACTCGTTGCGGCGCCTGGGCGTGGAACGCATCGATCTCTACCAGATGCATTGGCCGGCCGGCGACGGCACGCCGCTGGAGACTTACTGGCAGGAATTGCTGGACCTGAAACGGGAAGGCAAGGTCAGGGCGGTCGGCCTGTCCAACCACAACCTCGCGCAATTGCAGCTGGCGGAGTCCCTGGGCCACGTGGATACGCTGCAGCCGCCTTTCTCGGCCATCCAGCGCGGGGCGGGCGCGGACCTGATTCCGTGGTGCGCCGGGAACGGCACGGGGGTGATCGTCTACAGCCCGATGCAGTCGGGCCTGCTGACCGGCGGCTTCAGCGTGGCGCGCGCCCGTTCCTTGCCGGCCGATGATTGGCGCGCCCGCAATGCCGAATTCACTTCGCCCGGCATCGAGCGCAACCTGGCGCTGGCCGATGCATTCAAGCCCATTGCCGAACGCCACGGCACCACGGTGGCGGCCGTGGCGGCGGGTTGGACGCTGGCTTGGCCGGGCGTGACGGGCGCCATCGTGGGCGCGCGCAACGCGGCTCAGGTGGATGGCTTGCTGGGCGCGGCGGCGCTCGAGCTGGACGGCGAGGACATGGATTTCATCGCCGACGCGATCGAGCGCACGGGCGCGGGGACCGGGCCGTTGCGCCCGCCCGAGGAAGAGAGCGACGCGCTGCCCGCCAACCTGTTTGCCTGACGGCTTCTCAGGCGCGGCGGGTCTTGCGGCCGCTGCCAACCGCGGCGATCAGCGCCAGGCCGATCAGGGCCAGCGCGGTCTTGTCGCCGAAGCGCGCATAGGGCGTGAGCCCCGTCATACCCTGCACCGCGACCGGCAGCACGCCGGCCTGCAACGGCGCCAGTTGCGCCGCGACGTGGCCCTTGGCGTCGATGGCGGCGGTGATGCCGGTATTGGTGGCCGTCAGCATGGGGCGGGCCGTTTCCATGGCGCGCAGGCGGCCGATCTGCAAATGCTGGCGCAAGGCCCAGGAATCGCCGAACCAGCCCAGGTTGCTGACGTTGACCAGTATGGTCGCTCCCGGTTCGCCGTTGGGGCCGGGCAGCAGGGCGGGCAGCAGGTCCGGTCCGAACAGGTCTTCGTAGCAGATGTTGAAGGCGATGTGCTGGCCGCCGACCGCGAAGGGCGTCTGGCGCTCCGCGCCGCGGTCGAAGTCGCCCAGCGGAATGTTCAGCATCTCGACGAACCAGTGGAAGCCGGGCGGCACGTATTCGCCCCAGGGCACCAGATGGCGCTTGTCGTAGCGCATGGCGGTGGAACCGGCCACAAGCTGCTCGACCGGCGTGTTGCCGTCGAAGCCCATGACGCTGTTGGTGTAGCGGTCGCGTCCGTTGACGCGGTCGTGCAGCGGCACACCCATCGCGATCACGGTGTTGCGTTGCGCCGCGAGGCCGCGCCAGACTTCCCAGACGCGCGGATCGAGCTGGTCCTGGAAGATCGGCAGCACGGTTTCCGGCAGGATGGTCAGTTGCGGAGCGGGCACGCCCGGCGCCGGCGGCATGGACGCCAGGTCCAGGTGGCGCACCAGGCTCTGGTCGAGCAGGGCCGGGTCGAATTTCTGGGACTGTTCGATATTGCCCTGGACCAGCCGCACGTTCAGCGGATCGCCGCTGGGCGCGGACCAGTCGATGCGGGACAGCGGCCAGCCGGCGGCCGCCAGGGCCAAGGCGATGCCGGCGGCCAGCGCGTGGCGCGAGCCGGTTCCGCTCTTGCGCGAGGGCTGCCACAGGCTGGCGAGGGCCGCCGCGACGAAGGCGGCCAGGAAGGCCATGCCGTGCACGCCCAGCAGCGGCGCCCAGCCGGAGATGGGGCCGTCGATCTGCGCGTAGCCGATATTGAGCCAGGGAAAGCCTGTCAGCAGCACGGCCCGCAGCCATTCGAACGCTGCCCACATCGCGGCCCAGGCCAGCGTCGCGGACAGGATGCGGGCGGGCGGGGAGCCGGGATCCAGCGGCGCGTAACGGCGCGCCAATGCGCCGGCGGTGGCCGGGAACAGGGCCAGGAAGGCGGACAGCGCCAGCACCGCGGCCACGGCCAGCGGCGCGGCCAGGTCGCCATAGCGGTGCAGGCTGATGAAGATCCAGTACAGCCCCAGCGCGTAGGTGGCGAAGCTGAACAACCAGCCGCGCAGCCAGGCCTGTTTCGCCGAGGGCGCATACAGGGTGACGCGGGCGGCGATGGCCAGCATCAGGACCTGGGTGGCCGCCAGCGCCCAGTCCGGCAAGGGGCCGGGCGAGAAAGTCAGGGCGTGCACGGCGCCCGCCAGCACCAGGCCGGCGGCGCCGCGCAGTTTATGGCTGCGCGGGGACTGGGTCATGCTTCTTCGGAGGAGCGGGGGGCTTGGGGTGCGGCGTTGCGCTTGACGCGCAGCCAGATGGCGCGGCGCGCGTCGCCGCGGGCCACTTCCAGGCGCAGGCCGTCGAACTCGGCGGTGTCGCCGCGGCGCGGGATGCGGCCCAGCTGTCCGCCCATCCAGCCGCCGACGCTGTCGTACTCGTCGTCGGGCAGTTGGCAGCCGAACACTTCATTGAAATGCGAGATGTCGGTGGCCGCCAGGACGCGCCACTGGTTCTCGCCCTCGGGGAAGATCGAGTCTTCCTCGGTTTCGTCGAATTCGTCTTCGATGTCGCCAACGATCTGTTCCAGCACGTCTTCCATCGTGACCAGGCCGGAAATGCCGCCATGCTCATCGATGACGATGGCCTGGTGGTTGCGGCTGGCGCGGAACTCGTGCAGCAGCACGTTCAGGCGCTTGGATTCGGGAATGAAGACGGCGGGCCGCACCAGGGTGCGCACTTCGATGCCGGGTTCCAGCATGCAGCGCAGCAGGTCCTTGGCCAGCAGGATGCCGATGATGTTGTCGCGGTCGCCTTCGTAGACGGGAAAGCGCGAGTGCGCGGTTTCGATGACGGAAGCGACCAGGTAGGGGATGGGCTGCGTGACGTCGAGCAGGTCCATGCGCGAACGCGGGACCATGATGTCGCCCACGGTGCCTTCGGACACGGCGAGCGCGCCCTTGATCATCTTGTAGGACTCCGCGTCGAGCAGCTGGCGTTCGTGCGCGGCTTCCAGAACGGCCTTGATGCCTTCGCGGTCCTCGGGCTCGCGGCGCACGAGGGAAAGCAGGCGGTCTAGAAGGGATTTGGTGGCGGGTTTGGAGGAGCGAGCGGGAGTCGCTTCGGGAGCAGGGTAAGGGTCAGACATCGTCCGGGAGGACAAGTTATGGAGGAGCCAGCATAACCGATACTGGCCTGCAAATTGTAACGGCGGCCCCCAAAATGAGGGGAACCGCCGCCATCTGTGCCTTGCTGTACGTCATTTTCCGGCAATTTTTGCCGCCGGGCCGCCCCAAGGCAAAAAAGCGCCCCCGCGGGGGGCAGCAAGCGCCTAAGGCGCGCAGCGTGGGGGCCTATTTCTCAGGGTTGAGCCGGGGGCGCAAGCCGCGAATTCAGGCTGCCACGTACGGATCGGCGATGCGCATGGCCGCCAGCGTGGCGGTCTCCAGAGCTTCCATGCGCTTGGCGTCGCGGGCCTTGATGTGGTCGTAGCCCAGCGCGTGCAGCACGCCATGGATGGTGAGGTGGGCGGCGTGGTCCAGCAGCGCCTTGCGCTGTTCGCGGGCCTCGCGCACCAACACCGGCACGCACATGACGATGTCGCCGCGCGCCACGCCCAGCGGATCCACGCCGTATTCGAAGGTCAGCACGTTAGTGGCGTAGTCGCGGCCGCGGAAATCGCGGTTCAGGCGCCGGCCCTCGGCCGCGCCCACCAGTCGCAGGCTGAGTTCCGCGGCCGAGAACGTGACCAGCCCGTCCTCGGCGGCGCCGGCCAGCGCGCGTTCTGCCCAGCGGCGCAGGCGCCAGCGGGGGAGGCGGGCTTCCTCGACGCCGTACTGCACGGACAGGGACAGTTCAGGCTTCATCTTCGGCCGCGCGGTCGTAGGCGTCGACGATGCGGGCCACCAGGGGATGGCGCACAACGTCTCGGCTGGTGAATCGGGTGGTGGCGATGCCCTGCACGTCATGCAGCACCTTCACCGCATGCGCCAGGCCGCTGTCCTGGCCGCGCGGCAGGTCCACCTGCGACGGGTCGCCGGTGATGACGGCCTTGCTGCCGAAGCCGATCCGCGTCAGGAACATCTTCATCTGTTCCGGCGTGGTGTTCTGCGCTTCATCCAGGATGACGAAGGCGTGGTTGAGCGTGCGGCCGCGCATATAGGCCAGCGGCGCGATTTCGATGGTCTGCTTTTCGAACAGGCGCTGCACCTTCTCGAAGCCCATCAGGTCGTACAGCGCGTCGTAGAGCGGGCGCAGGTACGGGTCCACCTTCTGCGCCAGGTCGCCGGGCAGGAAGCCCAGGCGCTCGCCGGCCTCGACCGCGGGGCGCGTCAGCACCAGGCGCTGCACAGTGTCGCGCTCCATCGCGTCGATGGCGCAGGCCACGGCCAGCCAGGTCTTGCCGGTGCCGGCGGGACCCACGCCAAAGGTGATGTCGTGCTTGAGGATGTTGTTCAGGTAGTCGCGCTGGCGCGGTGTGCGCGGGCGCAGGTCGCTGCGCTTGGTGCGCAGGGCGATGCTGTCGCTTTCGTCGTCCAGGGGCGGCAGCGGGTCCGGCTCGCGGGCCTGCTCTTCCTTCAATTCCTGTTCCTGCCGGCCGACGCCGATCTCGACCAGGCCGAGCTGGATGTCGTCGACCGACAGGGCGCGATGCACGGCCTGTTCATGGAAGCGGCGCAGCGCGCGGCCGGCCAGCTCGGCCAGTTCGCCTTCGATGGTGATGCGGCTGCCGCGGCGCGAGAGCTTGACGTTCATGCCGTCGGCCAGCTGCCGCAGGTTTTCGTCCAGCGGGCCGCAGAGATTGGCCAGATGGGTGTTGTCGCCGTCCAGCGTGACGACGATGGGCATGCTGCGACGGGCGCGGGAGCGGGGAGTGGTCATTCGGCCTCTTGGGGTGCGCGGTCCACGTCGGCGACCCGGGCGCGCAGCGAGTTGGTGTGCGCTTCGGTGATGATGACGTCGACCATTTGTCCGATGAGCCGCGCGGGCGCGGCGAAGTTCACGATGCGGTTGTTCTCGGTGCGGCCCATCAGTTCGTTGGGGTCGCGGCGCGAGGGGCCTTCCACCAGCAGGCGCTGGCGCGTGCCGACCATGTTGCGGGCGATCGTGGCCGCCTGCTCGTTGATCAGCGCCTGCAGGCGTTGCAGGCGGCGCAGCTTCACGTCCTGCGGCGTGTCGTCGTGCAGGTCGGCGGCGGGCGTGCCCGGGCGGCGCGAATAGACGAACGAGAACGAGGTGTCGAAGCCGACGTCCTCGATCAGCTTCATGGTCTTTTCGAAATCTTCCTCGGTCTCGCCGGGGAAGCCCACGATGAAGTCGGAGGACAGCGTCAGGTCGGGGCGCGCGGCGCGCAGGCGGCGCACCACGGACTTGAATTCCAGGGTGGTGTAGCCGCGCTTCATGGCGGCCAGCACGCGGTCGCTGCCGGCCTGCACCGGCAGGTGCAGGAAGGACACCAGCTTGGGCAGGCGGGCGTAGGCGTCCACCATGCGCTGGGTCATTTCCTTGGGGTGCGAGGTGGTGTAGCGGATGCGCTCGATGCCCGGGATCTCGTGCACGTATTCCAGCAGCATGGCGAAGTCGGCGATCTCGTCGCTGTCCGTCATGCGGCCGCGGTAGGCGTTGACGTTCTGGCCCAGCAGCGTCACTTCCTTCACGCCCTGGTCGGCCAGGTCGGCGACTTCGATCAGCACGTCCTCGAAGGGGCGCGAGACTTCCTCGCCGCGCGTGTAGGGCACGACGCAGAAGCTGCAGTACTTGCTACAGCCTTCCATGATGGAAACGAACGCCGTGGCGCCGTCCACGCGCGGCGGCGGCATGTTGTCGAACTTTTCGATCTCGGGGAAGCTGATGTCCACCTGCGAACGGCCTTCGTCGCGGCGGCGCTTGATCAGTTCCGGCAGGCGGTGCAGGGTCTGCGGGCCGAACACCACGTCCACGTAGGGCGCGCGCTTGACGATGGCCTCGCCTTCCTGGCTGGCCACGCAGCCGCCCACGCCGATCACCAGGTTGGGATTGGTCTTCTTCAGGTGCTGCACGCGGCCCAGGTCCGAGAACACCTTCTCCTGCGCCTTTTCGCGCACCGAACAGGTGTTGAACAGGATGACGTCGGCGTCCTCGGGGTTGTCGGTCAGCTCCAGGCCCTGGTCGCCGCGTAGCACGTCGGCCATCTTGTCCGAGTCGTACTCGTTCATCTGGCAGCCGAAGGTGCGGATGTACAGCTTGCGGGGGGAGCCGGCTTCGGCGGAGAGGGCGGCGCTGGCGCCGTCGTGCGCGGCGTCGGCGCGCTTGAGGGTGGTTTCTTGCATGATGGTCGCCGTGACGGGTGTAGATCCCGGGGGCAGAAAGGTAGGAAAGGCCGAATTTTAACCCTTGCCCGAATTTGCTTCTTGGTCTGGCGCGCCTGGGCCGTTACGATAGCGTGCTGGCCTGCTTCCAGAGGCCAGGAACCCTTCTCATTCCCCCGTAGCGGTACCGATGAACACCAATCCCCTGACGCCCTCGGCGGCCGCTCCTGTCAATGACGCCGCGGCGGGCCATGCCGAGACCGAACAGTTCCGCAACCCGTTTTCGCCGCTGACCTGGGTGCTGCTGGGTTGCGCCCTGGCCCTGGCCGCCGGCGCCTGCGCGCTGTGGGTGGACCTGCCGCTGGCGGTGTGGATCAAGCAGTCGGTGTCCGAAGGCGTGAACGAATCCTTTGAATGGATCGGCGAACTCGGCGAAAGCGGCCCCTATATCGGCGTGGCGCTGGCCTTCTACGTGATAGGGCTGGTCGGCCTGGCGCGCGGCTGGCGCAACCCCGTGCGCATGAGCTACGCCAGCATGGCGCGCGGCAGCTTGCTGATGCTCTCGACCATGGCGGTCGGCGGGCTGGTGGTGCTGCTGCTCAAGCGCTCGGTGGCGCGGGCGCGTCCCGAACTGTTCTTCGAAAAAGGCATCTACGGGCTGGGCGAGAGCTTCTCCCGGGTGCAGCTCTACAACTCGTTCCCGTCCAGCCACACCTACGCCGCCTTCTCGGTGGCGGTGGTGCTGGGCATCCTGGCGCCGCGCTGGCGCTGCGTCTTCCTGCTGCTGGCAGCGTTGGTGGCCATGAGCCGGCTGGTCAACCTGGACCACTACCTGTCCGACGTGATGACGGCCGCGGGCATCGCGGTGCTGGTCGGCCACGTGCTGGCGCCGCGCGTGCTCGGCAGCGGCTACCAATGGCCCCTGTGCGCCCCGTGGCGCTGGTGGAAGAAGTAGGCTTGCCGCCAGCAGGGCGCGCGCCGCGCCCGGCATGAGCGGCCGCCGCACGGGCCTTACGCGAAGTTCACGACCACGCGCCGGTTGGTGCGGCTCTTCTTTTCGATCTTGGTGACGGCCACCGCGCCGATCTCGCCCGTGTTGGCCACATGCGTGCCGCCGCAGGGCTGGCGGTCCACGCCCGGGATTTCGACGATGCGTATGCTGGCCGTGCCCGCGGGAGGCGCGGCCCCGATGGTGCGCACCAGGTCGGGTTCCGCCGCCAGTTGTTCGGGCGTGATGCAGTTGATGCTGACATCCGTGCGGGCGTCGATCAGCGCGTTCAGCCGTTCGCTCAGGTCGGCCTTGTCCAGCGTGGACTCGGGCAGGTCGAAGTCGATGCGGGCGGAGTCCGGCGAGATATTGCAACCCGTCACCGGCGCGGGCACCAGCGAACCCAGCAGGTGCAGACAGGTGTGCAGGCGCATGAGCCGGTGACGGCGCGGCCAGTCTATGGCCACCGAGACGCGCTCGCCCACCTGCGGAGCGGTCTCGCCTTCCAGCACGTGCAGGATGCGTTGGCGGTCGTCGGCGTAGACGGTGTCGGCCAGCACCAACTGGCGGCCGTCGGCCAGCGTCAGCGTGCCGCTGTCGCCCGCCTGTCTGCCGCTGCGGGCGTAGCAGACGGTCTCGTCCAGTTCGACGCCCTCGGGGCCGACTGCGATCACGGTGGCATCGCACCGGTCCAGGTAGGGGTCTTCGTCGAAGCGCTTGCGGGTGGAAGGCATGTAAGGGTCTCCGGATGTTCTGGTGTTTTCTTGGTTTGTTCCTGGCCAGTTCTGGCAGGACGGCGGGGGCAGGCCAGGATCTTCAGGCCGCCGGCCGTTTCCATCTCAGGCCAGGGTCTTCAGGCCGTTGGCCGTTTCCATCAGCGCGCTCAGGCGCGGCGGACCGTCGGCCTGCTCCAGCTGGATCAGGTGGTCGGCGCCCAGCCATGCCAGGCCCTGGCGCAGCAGCCCGGCCTGGGAATGGCTGCCCGACAGTTGCTTGAGGACGAGGTCCTGGCGCGGCAGGCTGACGCCGGGATAGTCCGCCACGTCCCACTGGATCAGCGTGGGCAGCAGCCCGTCGCCGGCGGCGTGGCCGGCCTCGCGCCAGGCGGGCAGGCTGCCGTCGTCCGGCACCGTCAGCCGCCAGCGCAGGCTGCCGCGCTCCATGGGGATGGCGGGAGGGATGCGGGCAGGATGCTCGGCCTGCATGCGGGTAAGGTCCAGCGGCGCCTCGACCCGGGCTGCCCAATGGGCCAGGTAGGGCCCTTGGGCCAGCCGCTCGCGCACCGCTTCCTGATCCAGCCCAAACCAGCGCGGCCGCGCTGGCGCAGGGGCTTGCGGATCGATGGCGATGACTTCCAGGTAGATGCCGCCGGCCATGCCAAGCACGCGGTTGTGCGTGCCCATGCGGGGATGGACGCCGCCGCCCGCGGGCGCGATGCCGAGCATCCTGGCGACGTACTCAGTGCCGCTGTCCAGATCGGCGGCGGCGATGACGAGGTGATCGATGGCGAGTTTCATGGTGGGACTATGGTAGCGAATCCGCGGGGATCCGTACCCGTACACCGCAACGGCGGCATGCTGTACAGTGCCCGCGCCCGGCCTTGCATGCCGGCGCATCGGCCCGAGCGGCCCACGCAGGGGATATCGTCACATGGCTTTTTATCTTTTCGCAGCGCTGTTCGCAGTCAGCTTGACGGCCGTACTGGCGGCCAGCGCCGTGTATTGGCTGCGATCGGGTCTGGCGGCCAGGGAAACCAGGCGCTGGCTCTACGCCACAGCCTGCGTCCTGCTTTCATACTTGATCGGGCTTGGGCTGATCTGCCATGACCCGTATTTCGACGACAACGGGCTGCCGGAATTCATCCCGTGGCGGTTCCGCTGGGCATGGGCCTGGATCTACGCGGGCTTGCTGCAGTTCGCCGTTGTACCCTGCGGGTTCGCACTGCGCGCGGCGCTGCGGTTCCTGGCCGCACTGAAGGCGGCCAGCGCCGCGCAATGAAATGGCAGGCGTGAAACCTTGTAGCAAGACGGCGCCGGCGCTGGAGATCACCTCGGGAAGAAGCCGCGTGGCCGAGCCCCTATGGTTTCATCCTGCGCTTTGAAGTCTGCTTTCTTGCGGTTTGCCAAATCCGGAAGGCTTCGACTATCGTGCAAGCCAGCAAATGCACTAGGGATGGCGGCGCTGCGCCAGTGAATATGATGAATTCAACTCGGTGTAGAGGCCTGCTGGCGTTGCGCATCATGCCTTCTGCTTTGTTGGCCGCCGCGTGCCTGCTTCCGTCACACGTCCTGGCCCAGACGAACCGCTCTGGCGGACATGCCTGGCAGGGGCAGATGCACTGCGGTGTCGGCTGGTCCGATCCTGCGGACCATTCCCGCACGTGGACCTTTGAAGTCGCGAGCGACACCACGAACCTGAGGCTCCGAATCGTCGATCAACGTGCCCAGGGCGACCCGGCTCCTCTGGCCGATGGCGAAACGCGCACGCTGACGCCACGCAGGGCAAGGCTGGAAATCGCCGGATTGGGCGCGAGCGACATCGAGGTGGATAGCCTGCCGATGAGCGGCGGCAAGGTTCTGCACGAGGCCGTTCTAGGCCATGTCGAGGCGCTTGATGCCTTGCCAGATCGGTTCACGATCTCCCTGGCAATCGATGGGGCGGCGTCACGCAGACTGGAATTCGCCGATTTCGTCGCAGCGCGCGCTTACCTCAAGCGTTGCCTCTCTCCTGGCAGCTGAACGAAGCTCGCGCTGGAATAAAAAAACCCGCCGCGATGCGACGGGTTTTTTACGTGAAGGGCAACGATCAGGCGGCTTCGCCTTCCTCGCCTTCCTTCTTGACCGGCTTGATCAGGTCTTCGCGCTTGACGCCCATCCACATGGCCAGCGCGGCGGCAACGAACACCGACGAATAGATGCCGAACCAGATGCCGATGGTCAGGGCCATGGCGAAGTAGTGCAGGGTGGGGCCGCCGAAGAACAGCATGGCCAGCACCATCATCTGCGTGGAACCGTGGGTGATGATGGTCCGCGAAATGGTCTGCGTGATGGCGCTGTTGATGACTTCGTGCACATCCGCCTTGCGGTACTTGCGGAAGTTCTCGCGGATCCGGTCCATGATGACCACGGATTCGTTCACGGAGTAGCCCAGCACGGCCAGCACGCCCGCCAGCACCGACAGCGAGAATTCCCACTGGAAGAAGGCGAAGAAGCCCAGGATGATCACCACGTCGTGCAGGTTGGCGATCACGCCGGCGACGGCGAACTTCCATTCGAAGCGGAAGCCCAGGTACACCATGATGCCGATGACCACGACCAGCAGGGCCATCAGGCCGTTGTGCAGCAGTTCCTGGCCCACTTGCGGGCCCACGAATTCCACGCGGCGCAGTTCGACGCCGGAATCGGCGGTCTTGAGCGCGGCCATGACGGTTTCGCTCTGGGTGGCCGAGGTCTGGCCTTCCTGCAGCGGCAGGCGGATCATGACGTCGTGCGAGGTGCCGAAGTTCTGCACCTGGAAGTCGGTGTAGCCCAGCTTGGAGACCACGCCGCGCACGTTTTCAAGCTGCGCCGTCTGGGCGTAGTTGACTTCCATGACCGTGCCGCCGGTGAATTCGATCGACAGGTGGAAGCCGCGCGTGAGGATGAAGAAGACAGCCGCCACGAAGGTGACGAGGCTGATGATGTTCAGCACCAGCGCGTGGCGCATGAACGGGATGGTGCGGTGAATACGGAAAAATTCCATTTTTCGCCTTAGGCTTTATCTGTGGCGGGCGGCCGGGCCGCCCGCGCTCAAGTTCAGTTGGTCTTCGGTTTCCAGACTTCACCGATGGAGATCGACGTGAGCTTCTTCTTGCGGCCGTACCAGAGGTTGGCCAGCGCGCGCACGCCCACCACCGACGAGAACATCGAGGTCAGGATGCCCAGGCAGTGCACCACGGCGAAGCCGCGGATCGGACCGGAGCCGAAGGCCAGCAGCGCCAGGCCCACGATCAGCGTGGTCAGGTTGGAGTCCAGGATGGTGCCCCAGGCGCGCTCGAAGCCATGATGGATGGCCTGCTGCGGACTGGCGCCCGCGCGCAGTTCCTCGCGTATCCGCTCGTTGATCAGCACGTTCGAGTCGATGGCCATGCCCAGCGTCAGCGCGATGGCCGCGATGCCTGGCAGCGTCAGCGTGGCCTGCAGCATGGACAGCAGCGCCAGCAGCAGCAGGACGTTGAACGTCAGGCCGATGGTGGAGAACACGCCGAACAGGTGGTAGTACAGGATGATGAACGCGGCGATGGCCAGGAAGCCGTACAGCGTCGAATAGAAGCCCTTGGCGATGTTGTCCGCGCCCAGGCTCGGGCCGATGGTGCGTTCCTCGATGATGGACATGGGCGCGGCGAGGGCGCCGGCGCGCAGCAGCAGCGCGGTGTCGGCGGCTTCCTCGGAGCTCATGCTGCCCGAGATCTGCACCTGGCCGCCGGCGATTTCGCTGCGGATGACCGGCGCCGTGACTACTTCGCCCTTGCCGTTCTCGAACAGCAGGATGGCCATGCGCTTGCCGACGTTGTCACGGGTGACGTCGCGGAAGATGCGGGCGCCCTTGGAGTCCAGCGTCAGGTGGACGGCGGCCTGCTGGGTCTGCGAGTCGCGGCCGGGCTGGGCGTCCTGCAGGTTTTCGCCGGTCAGGATGACCTGGCGGCGGACCAGGATGGGACGGCCGTCGCGATCGTTGTAGCGTTCAAGGCCGAAGGGCACGCTGCCGCCCAGCAGCGCGGCTTGCGCGGCGGGGGAGTCGTCGACCATGCGGATTTCCAGCGTGGCGGTGCGGCCCAGCAGTTCCTTGGCCTTGGCCACGTCCTGCACGCCAGGCAGCTGCACCACGATGCGGTCGGCGCCCTGTTGCTGGATGACCGGTTCGGCCACGCCCAGCTCGTTGATGCGGTTGTGCAGGGTGTTGATGTTCTGCTTCAGCGCGGAATCCTGCACGCGGGTGACGGCGGCGGGGTTCAGGGAGGCCATCAGCAGCTGCTTGCCGTTTTCTTCGCGTTCGGTGAATTCCAGGTCGGGCAGGCGGCTGCGCAGGGTGGAGATGGCGCGGTCGCGGTCGTCGGAATTGGCGAAGGTGGCGGCGATGGCCATGCCCGAACGTTCGACGCCGGCCACGTTGACCTTCTGGTCGCGCAGCACCGAGCGCACGTCGGCGGCCAGGGAGTCATAGCGGGCGGTCAGGGCGCCCTGCATGTCCACTTGCAGCAGGAAGTGCACGCCGCCGCGCAGGTCCAGGCCCAGGTACATCGGCTTGGGCGCGAACCAGCCCATGGCGCGCATCCAGGGGGGCGAGGCGGGCAGCAGGTTCAGCGCGACCGTGTAGTGGGGGTCGCCGGCGACGGTGTTAAGGGATTTGTCGATGAGGTCGCGCGCCTGCAGTTGCAGGTCGGTCGACGCGAAGCGGGCGCGCACGGTGCCGAGCGTGCCGTTCAGTTCGTAGTAGGCCCCGTCGTTGGGGATCTTGGCGTCGGTCAGGATCTGATCGACCCGGCTCAGCAGGGCGGGATCGACCTTGATCGTGGCCTTGGCGCTGGAAACCTGGACGGCAGGCGATTCGCCGTAGAAGTTGGGAAGCGTGTACAGCAGGCCGATGATGACCGCGACCAGGACCGTAATGTACTTCCAGAGGGGATAGCGGTTCATTGCCGGCTACTTCATGTAAAAGTGATGAAAGGGCCGCCCGGGCGGCGAGCGCGGCGGGCGGCGGCAGGGCCATCAAGCACAAGAGCCCGATGGGGCTCCTGTGGGACGCTTACAGGGCCTTGATGGTTCCCTTGGGCAGCACGGTCGAGACCGACGACTTCTGCATGATCACTTCGACGGGCTTGTCGGCCAGTTCGGAAACTTCGACGGTAACGTAGCTGTCGTTGACCTTGGTGACCTTGCCGAGCATGCCGCCGGCGGTGACCACTTCGTCGCCCTTGGCCAGGGCGGCGATCAGGTTGCGGTGTTCCTTCTGGCGCTTCATCTGGGGACGGATCATCAGGAAATAGAGGATCACGAACATCAGGATGATGGGCAGCATGCCCATCAGCGCGTTGCCCTCGGGGGCAGCCTGAGCCACGACGAGGCTGGCGGTATCGATAACGGACATTGAATTCTCCTGCGTTTGATCTGTTTGGGTGTTTGTGTCTATGTTTTTATGCGCCCATCCCCGCGCGAGCCATGGATAGGGCAAGCCGACTATTGTATATAGGTTCTGATTCCTGAAATTCTAATCCACCCCGCGCGCCCGATCGGCCGCGAACTGCGCGCGCCAGGCGTCGAAGCGGCCTGCGGCGATGGCTTCCCGCATTTCCTTCATGATGGTCAGGTAGAAGTGCAGGTTGTGCAGGGTGTTCAGGCGCGCGCCGGTGATTTCGTTGGCGCGCTGCAGGTGGTGCAGGTACGCCCGCGAGAAATTCGCGCAGGTGTGGCAGCTGCAGCTGGGATCCAGCGGGCGGGTGTCGTCGCGGTACTTGGCGTTGCGGATCTTGACGTCGCCGAAGCGGGTGAACAGCCAGCCGTTGCGGGCATTGCGGGTCGGCATGACGCAGTCGAACATGTCCACGCCGCGGCTCACGCCCTCGACCAGGTCTTCCGGCGTGCCCACGCCCATCAGGTAGCGCGGCGCCTGGGCCGGCAGCTTGGGCGTCACGTGCGCCAGGATGCGCATCATGTCTTCCTTGGGCTCGCCGACCGACAGGCCGCCGATGGCGTAGCCATGGAAGCCGATCTCCTGCAGCCCGGCCAGGGATTCGTCGCGCAGGGCTTCGTACATGCCGCCCTGGACGATGCCGAAGAGGGCGTTTGGGTTCTGCAGGCGGTCGAATTCCTCGCGCGAGCGGCGCGCCCAGCGCAGGGACATGCGCATGGAGCGGGCGGCTTCCTCGACGGTGGCGGGCCGGCCGTCGATTTCATAGGGCGTGCACTCGTCGAACACCATCACGATGTCGGAATTCAGCGAGCGCTGGATGCGCATGGATTCTTCCGGCGTCAGGAACAGGCGGGCGCCGTCGATGGGGGAGGCGAACTTCACGCCTTCCTCGGTGATCTTGCGCATGCCTTGCAGGCTGAACACCTGGAAGCCGCCGGAGTCCGTCAGGATGGGCTTGTCCCATTGCATGAAGCCATGCAGGCCGCCGTGCTTTTCCATGATTTCCGTGCCCGGGCGCAGCCACAGGTGGAAGGTATTGCCCAGCACGATCTGCGAGCCGATCTCTTTCAGTTCGTGGGGCAGCATGGCCTTCACGCTGCCGTAGGTGCCGACAGGCATGAAGATGGGCGTCTCGACCACGCCATGGTTCAGCGTGACGCGGCCGCGGCGGGCGCCGCCGTCGGTGGCTAGCAGTTCGAAATTCAGTCCGGTCATAGGGCGGGGGACTCGATAAACATGGCGTCGCCATAGCTGAAGAAGCGGTAGCGCTCGGAGACGGCGTGGGCGTAGGCGCGGCGTATCGGTTCGACGCCGGCCAGCGCCGACACCAGCATCAGCAGGGTCGACTGGGGCAGGTGGAAGTTGGTGACCAGGGCGTCGATGACGCGGTACCGGTAACCGGGGGTGATGAAGAGGCGCGTGTCGCCCTGGGCGGCGGCCAGCGGCAGGCCGGGGGCCGTGCGCCCCTCGGTCTGGGCGGCGGCGGATTCCAGGGCGCGCACGCTGGTCGTGCCGACGGCGATGACCCGGCCGCCGCGGCTGCGGGCGGTGGCGATCGCGTCGACCGTGGCCTGCGGCACGGTGAACCATTCGGAGTGCATGACGTGGTCGGCCAGATTGTCCACGCGCACCGGCTGGAAGGTGCCCGCGCCCACGTGCAGCGTGACGAAGGCGCGCTCCACGCCCAGGGCGGCCAGGCGGTCCAGCGTGGGCTGGTCGAAGTGCAGGCCGGCGGTCGGGGCCGCCACGGCGCCGGGTTCGCGGGCGTAGACGGTCTGGTAGCGCTCGTCGTCGCCGCTGTCGGCGTCGTGCGTGATATAGGGCGGCAGCGGCGTCGCGCCGTGGGCGTCCAGCAGGTCCAGCACCGGGCCGGGGAAGCGGATGTCGAAGAGTTCGCCCTCGCGGCCCAGCACGGTGGCGTCGAAGGCATCGGCCAGGCGCAGCACCATGCCCGCTCCGGGCGACTTGCTGGCGCGCACGTGGGCCAGGACGCGGTCGGGTTCGGTGATGCGGTCGACCAGCACCTCGATCTTGCCGCCGGTGATCTTGTGGCCGTTCAGGCGCGCCTTGATGACGCGGGTGTCGTTGAAGACCAGCAGGTCATGCGGGCGCAGGAGCGCGGCCAGGTCGGCGAATTGCCGGTCATGCAGCTGGCTGGCGCCGTCCAGGTGCAGCAGGCGGCTGCCCGTGCGTTCGGCGGCGGGCGTCTGCGCGATGAGCTCGGGCGGCAGTTCGTAGTTGAAATCGGCAACGGTGAGGGATTGGGTCACGCGGCTATCCGTCCGGAGAGGGCGGCAAAAAAGAAGGCGGGAGCGGGCCGGAACGGCCCGGGACAACCCTGCATTGTAAAGCGGCCGCAAGACGAGGCCAGCGGTCCCGGGGCTGGCGGACGTCCGGCTGAGTGTCTGGCAGCGTGTTTGGCAGCGTGTCTGGCTGGGGGCGCGGTTGGGTATTCGGCTGCCTGCCCGGCTGCGTGTCAGCGCGCCGGGTTCCAGCCCAGCCGGCGCGAGCAATCGGCCGCCGCCGCGCTCAGCGCCCGCACGGGTTCGCCGTCCGGCGACAGGTCGAAGCCGCCATGCAGCCCCAGACTGGTGATGGCGCCGGCCAGATGGCCTTGCGCGTCCAGCACCGGCACCGCGGCCGAGTCGATGCCATGCAGCAGATGGCCGCTGACGCTGGCGTAGCCGCGCTGGCGGGTCGCCTGCCATTGGCGGCGCAGCGCGGCGGCGGGATCGGCCGGCGGCGCGGATTCGTCCAGTACCCGGGCGGCCTCGGCATCGTGGCCGCGCAGCGCATCCCATTCGGACAGCGCCCGGGGCAGGGCCAGGGATTCGGGCAGCCAGGCGGCGAAGACCCGGCCGGTGGCGCTGTTGAGCAGCGGCAGCACCGAGCCCACCCGCACGTTGACGGTCACCGGCAGCCGCGCGTCGCGCCATTGCACGATGGTGGGGCCGTGCTGGCCCCAGACCGAGATGAACACGGTCTGGCCGATGGCGGCGCTCAGGCCGTCCAGGCTGCCGGCCGCCAATTTCACGAAATCCACATCGGCCAGGGCCGCGAGTCCGGTATGCAGAGCCTGGGGCCCCAGCCGGTAGCGCGCGCTGGCCGCGTCCTGCTCCACATAGCCGCGCCGTTCCAGCGACACCAGGTAGCGGTGCACCTTGGCGCGCGGCATGTCCAGGCTGCGGCCCAGTTCCGATACCGACAGGGCGCCGCCCAGTTCGGCCAAGCGGGTCAGCACGTCCAGTGCGATTTCCGCCGATTGAATCCCCGTACTGTTATCTGTTGACATCAAATTGTCTCTTATTAGAATACGTGTATCACTAAAAAATACAGCGCTTGCCAGCCACTGGCAACGTGGAGACAAGCAACGACGCAGCCGGGCCGCGCTGCGAACCTGTGCGGACAAACCCGCAGCAGGCCCCCGATGTGCCCGCCTGGCGGGTTGCCCGCCGTATAAACAGAGTTCCACGCCGTAGCGGATCGGCGCAAAGCATAAGACATCCGCATACCCAAGGAGACTGCGCATGACCCCTCGTCGTACCCTCATGGCCGCCGCGCTGGCCGCTCTGCTGGCAGCGGGCGCCGCGCCCGCGCTGGCCCAGGTGAAAATCGGCGCCACCCTGTCCACCACCGGCCCGCAGGCCTCGCTGGGCATACCCGAACGCAACACCATCAGCCTGCTGCCCACCGAGATCGGCGGCGTCAAGGTCGAATACGTGGTGCTGGACGACGCGTCCGACACCACCCGGGCCGTCAGCAATTCGCACAAGCTGATTTCCGAGAACAAGGTGGACCTGATCGTCGGGTCCACCACCACGCCCAACACCATGGCCATGCTGGACACGGTGGCCAGCGGCGCCACGCCGGTGATCACGCTGGCCTCGTCGGCGCGGCTGATCGAGCCGGTGGACGACAAGCGCCGCTGGGTCTTCAAGACGCCGCACTCCGATTCGCTGATGGCCGAGGGCATCGCGCGCCACGCCGCGGCCAACGGCGTGAAGAAGCTGGCGTTCATCGGCTTCAACAACGCGCTGGGCGAGACCTTCTGGGTGGAAATCGAAAAGGCGGCCAAGAAGCACGGCATCGAAGTGGTGGGCAAGGAAAGCTTCGCGCCTACCGACACGTCCGCCGTGGCCCAAACCCTGAAGCTGATCGGCTCGGCGCCGGACGCCGTGGTGGTCGGCGCTTCGGGCACGCCCGCCGCCATGCCGGCCCGCGCGCTGCGCGAGCGCGGCTTCAAGGGCAAGATCTACTTCAACCACGGGGTCGCGAACAACGACTTCCTGCGGGTGTGCGGCGATGCCTGCGATGGCGCCTGGGTGCCGGTAGGGCCGGTGATGGTCGCCGACCTGCTGCCCGACGACAACCCGGTCAAGGCCACCGCCCAGGCTTTCGCCAAGAAGTACGAGGCCGCCAACGGCGCGGGGTCCGTGTCCCTGTTTGCCGCCTATACCTGGGACATCGGCCTCCTGCTGCAGCAGGCCATCCCGGTGGCGCTGAAGACGGCCAAGCCCGGCACGCCCGAATTCAGGGCGGCACTGCGCGATGCGCTGGAAAACGTCAAGAACCTGCCTACCGCGACCGGGGTGGTCAATATGAGTCCCACCGATCACAACGGGCTGGACGAGCGGGCGCTGGTCATGGCGACCGTGGCGTCGGGCAAGTGGCGCCTGCAAAAGTAAAAAAGGAAGGAGCCCCCACGCCGCGCACGCTGCGCGTGCTTGCTGCCCCCCGAGGGGGCGCTTTCCCCTTGGGGCGGCCCTGCGGGGAAAGGGGCCCCCACGCCGCGCACGCTGTGAGTGCTGCCCCGAGGGGTCCCTTTCCCCTCGGTACGGCCCTGCAGGGAAAGGGACCTCCACTCCGCAATCGCCTCAGGTTTTGTATGCTCTCGGTTTTGCTGGACGAGCAACCGGGTGGGCGTGGCATGACGGGACGAATGAAGATGCGTATGAGCGGGCTGAAGCGATGGCTGGCCGGCGGGCTGCTGGCCGCGGTTGCGGGCGCGGCCGGCGCGCAGGTTCCCGGCCTGCCGCCCAATGTGGTGAACGCCTGGAAGGCCACCAAGCTGCCCGATAGCGCCCTGTCGCTGGTGGTGCAGGAAGTGGGCGGTCCGCGCCTGGTGACGCTGAACGCCAAGGAAGCGCGCAATCCCGCCTCGGTGATGAAGCTGGTCACGACCTGGGCGGCGCTGTCCGAGCTGGGCCCCAACTACGTCTGGCGCACCGAATTCATGACGGCGCCGGGCGCGCGGCCCGACGCCAAGGGCGTGCTCGCCGGCCCGCTGTACCTGCGGGCCGGGGGCGATCCGCAATTCCTGTTGCAGGACTTGTGGGTGCTGCTGCGCGAACTGCGCTTGCGTGGCGTCAAGCAGATCAACGACCTGGTCATCGACCGCAGCATTTTCGGCCAGGTGGCGACCGACCCCGGCGCCTTCGACGGTGCACCCGACCGGGCCTACAACGCCAGCCCGGATGCCCTGATGGTGGGCTTTGGTGCGCTGCGCCTGCTGTTCACGCCGGACCCCGCTGCCAACAAATGGGTGCCGCTGATCGACCCGCCGCTGCCCGGCCTGAAGATCGAAGGCCGCGTCGAATGGAGCGAAGCCCGCTGCCCAGGCGCCCCGGTGGTGACGACCGAACCAGTGATCACCCAGCAGGGCGTGACCATCCGCGTGAACGGCAAGGTCGCCGGATCCTGCGGCGAATTCAGCCTGTACCGGTTGGCGCTGTCGCAGCCCGACTACGCCACCGAAGTGTTCCGTATGCTCTGGAAGGAGCTGGGCGGCACGTTCAAGGGCCAGGTCCGTTCCGGCATGGTTCCGCCCGACGCGGTGGTGCTGGCCTCGCACGAGTCGCCCACGCTGGCCGAGGCGATCCGCCAGATCAACAAGCGCAGCAACAACGTCATGGCGCGCACCCTCTTGCTGACCCTGGGCGCCGAGCGCGGCCGGCGGCCGTCCACCGTGGCCAGCAGCGATGCCGTGGCCAAGGAACTGCTGGCCAGGCAAGGCCTGGACATGCCCGAACTGGTCATCGACAACGGCGCAGGCCTGTCCCGCGAGGCCCGGGTGTCGGCCGACAGCCTGGCCTCGATGCTGACGGTGGCCTGGAACTCGCCGGTCATGCCCGAGTACATTTCCTCCTTCGCGATCGCCGGGGTGGATGGCACGGTCCGCCGCCGCTTGAAGGGCGACGGCACGGCGGGCATGGCGCACCTGAAGACAGGCTCGCTGCGCGACGTGCGTTCCATCGCGGGTTACGTGCTGGGCGCCAGCGGCAAGCGCTACGTGGTGGTCAGCATCGTCAACCATGAACAGGCGGGCGCCGTGCGGGCCTTCGACGACGCCCTGATCGCCTGGCTCACCGAACAATAGGCCCGTCATCCGCCGCGCCGGCAGGTTTCTTCCCATGATCCTGCCGGCGGTCAATAACAATTCCCGTCCAAACCGATTACGATCCTCAGATGTGGCTCGACGACGGGCGACGCAAGCGCGCCGCCGTCTTGGTTCCGCCTGAGGCGAAAACCCTGTCTATCAATATTCTGGAGAGTTACGCACATGCCCGTGCACGAAATCCGCCATCCGCTGATCCGCCACAAGCTCGGGATCATGCGCCGCGCCGACCTCAGCACCAAGAGCTTCCGTGAGCTGTCGCAGGAAGTGGGCGCGCTGCTCACTTACGAGGCGTCCAAGGACCTGCCGCTGGCGCCCGCCACGGTCGAAGGCTGGTGTGGGTCGGTGCAGGTCGAGAAGATCGCCGGCAAGAAAGTCACCGTGGTGCCCATCCTGCGCGCCGGTATCGGCATGCTGGACGGCGTGCTCAGCCTGATCCCCGGCGCCAAGGTCAGCGTGGTGGGCGTGGCCCGCAACGAAGAGACCCTGGAAGCCCATACCTACCTGGAGCGCCTGGTGGGCGAACTGGACCAGCGCCTGGCCCTGATCGTCGATCCCATGCTGGCCACCGGCGGCTCCATGGTCGCCGCCATCGACCTGCTCAAGCGCGCCGGCTGCAAGGAAATCCGCGCCCTGGTGCTGGTCGCGGCGCCGGTCGGCATCGACACCGTGCTGGCCAAGCACCCGGACGTGCACATCTACACCGCGTCCATCGATGACGGCCTGAACGAAAACGGCTACATCATGCCTGGGCTGGGTGACGCGGGCGACCGCATTTTCGGCACCACGCAGAAGACCGAATAGCGCTTCGGACGCCCGACAAAAAAACGCCAGCCCGGATTCCGGCTGGCGTTTTTTCATTTGTGCAGGCCACGGCCTGCTGGGGCAAACCTTCAGGCCGCCATTCTTTCCACCCGGCCGTCCAGGTGCTCCCCGAACCATTGCAACTGCGGCGCCAGCCCCGCCACCTCGCCCACGATCAGCAGCGCGGGGGAGCGGATGGCGTGCTCGGCGGCCAGGGCCGGCAGCTGTTCCAGCGTGCCGGACAGCACGCGTTGTTCGGGCCGGCTGCCGTTCTCGATCAGCGCGAAGGGCGTGTGCGGCGAGCGGCCGTGGTCCAGCAGGCGGGCGGTCAGCAAATCCAGCTGGCCCACGCCCATATAGAAGGCCAGGGTCTGTTTTTCTCGCGCCAGCGCGGGCCAATCCAGGTTGTCCTCGTCCTCGCGGCAGTGCGCGGTGACCAGGCGGACGGACTGGGCGTGTTCCCGGTGCGTCAGCGGAATTCCGGCGTAGGCCGCACAGGCCAGCGCGGCGGTGATGCCCGGCACCACTTCATAGCGCACGCCGTGCGCGCGAAGGTATTCCAGTTCTTCGCCGCCCCGGCCGAAGATGAAGGCGTCGCCGCCTTTCAGCCGCACGACCCGGCGGCCGGCGCGGGCGTGCTCGACCATCAGCCGGTGGATGCGCGCCTGGGTGGCGTTATGGTCTTCGCCGGGCAGCTTGCCGACCGGCACGCGCTCGGCATCGCGGCGCGCCAGCGACATGACGTCGCCGCTGACCAGCCGGTCATGGAGTATCACGTCGGCCTCGTTCAGCGCGCGCAACGCCTTCAGCGTCAGCAGGCCGGGATCGCCCGGGCCGGCGCCCACCAGCGCCACGCTGCCGGCGGCCGGCGCGGCCGGATCGGCCAGGGCGGCCGCCAGCGCGGCCTCGGCCTGGGCCGGTTGCTGCTGGCGCAGGAAGCCGGCTACTGGGCCGTCCAGCAGCCAGTCATAGAAGCGGCGGCGCGCGCCCAGGTCGGGGTGGCTGGCGCGGATGCGCTTGCGGTAGCTGGCGGCCAGCCCGGCCAGCTGGCCCAGGGTGTGGTCGAACAGGGATTCGATGCGTTCCCGGATGCGCCGCGCCAGCACCGGCGCCACGCCGGACGAGGAAATGGCGACGATGACCGGTGAGCGGTCGACGATGGACGGCACCTGGAAGGAGGACAGTTCCGGGTCGTCCACCACGTTGCTGAATATGCGCCGGCTGCCGGCCGCCGCGGAAACCGCGGCGTTCGTGTCGCGGTCGTCGGTGGCGGCGACCACCAGCCAGACCTCGTCGAGCCAGGCGGGGTCGAAGCGTCCTGCCAGGTGGCGGATGCGGCCTTCGGCGACCAGGGCTGCCAGGGCGGGGGTCAGTTCCGGCGCGCCCACAAGCACATCGGCCGAGGCTTCCAGCAGCGACAGCGTCTTGCGCTCGGCGACGGCGCCGCCGCCTACCACCAGGACCAGCCTGTCTTTCAGATCGGCAAAAATCGGGAAAAGCTTCATGAATGCCCGCCTCGGGCGTACCCGGCATAGTGTCGTTGGATCATAGGAAGGGGGCTTCATCCCCACAACTTTTGATTTCTTTGTTTCATATAACCAAAGCTTATTAAGCGGATTTACCCAGCCAGGCGTTCATCTCCACCACTTCGCGGGCGACCTCGCCCAGCCGTTTCTGGTTTTGCATGGCGCGCTGGCGCAACAAGCCGTGGGCCTCGTCCTCGGAAATCGAACGCGCCTTCATCAGGATGCCCTTGGCTTTTTCCACCCACTGGCGGTCGGCCAGGCGCAATTGCGCTTCGCGCAGTTCCTCGCGCCGTGACTTCTCCATGGCGAAGCGCTCGATCGCCACCGTCAGCAGCGGCTCGATGCGTCCGGCAGGTACGTCGCCCACCACGTAGGCCGCGACTCCGGCGCGCAAGGCGCCGCGTATGGTTTCTCGATTGCCGTTATCGGTGAACATCACCACCGGGCGATCACTGTGCTCGCTGGCCACACAGACGTTTTCCAGCGTGTCGCGGCCGGGCGCATCGCTGTCTATCAACACCACGTCGGGCGCGGCCTGAGCGATGGCGGCGGCCAGGTCCATGCCCGGCGCCATTTCGGCCACGACGTGCACGCCTGCCGCGGCCAGCGTCTGCCGCAGCGAAGCCGCGCGTCCTTCGCCATCGTTGAGCAGCATGACCTTGAGCATGAGATTCCCCTCTGATGCTTCCGATCACGCAAGTTCCATGCCATCGCATTTCGCGGCGCGGGCCGTCAGTCGCGCACAGCCGCAGCGCTCGGGCCGCACGCCGATGGTGCGCTGCTGCAACCGGTCACGCACCAAGTTGGTTCGCGCCCTGTTTTCCGACCGTGAGGGCCACGCTCGGGTTCGCGGAGCAGCGCCAGCGCAGGCGCGGCCTGGCGGGCATTCTGACCATGTTTTTTTCTTTCTGGCACAGCGTTTGCTTCAGTGGAATCGGGCTGCCAACGAAGGTTGCCCGACGCAACGCGCCGCGACTTGCGGCAAGGGACAACGACGTTCCGCAGCGCCTTCGGATGGGAATCCCGGGCGCGCGGGACGTTTTTTTTTGCCAGGAGCCATGCATGACGCCACCGACCCGTAGCCCCTCCACCGAAGCCGCAACGGCCGGGGACCCCAGCGCCAATGCCGCACGCCGCAAATGGCTCTGCGGCACGGCGCGCGCGGTGGCCGGCGCCAGCCTGCTGTCCCTGGTCGATCCGCTGGTGCGCGCCGGCGCCTGGGCCGCCGGCACCGACGCGCCCGAGAAGACCGAGGTCAAGATCGGCTTCATTCCGCTGACCGACTGCGCCTCGGTCGTGATGGCCTCGGTGCTGGGCCTGGACAAGAAGCACGGCGTGACGATCACGCCCTCCAAGGAAGCGTCCTGGGCCGCCGTGCGCGATAAGCTCATGAACGGCGAACTGGACATGGCGCACGTGCTCTACGGCCTGATCTACGGCGTGCACCTGGGCATAGGCGGACCGAAGAAGGACATGGCCGTGCTGATGAGCCTGAACCAGAACGGCCAGGCCATCACACTGTCGAACAAGCTGCTGGAGGCGGGCGTGCGCGACGGCGAATCGTTGGCCAGGCTGATGGCGTCCGACAAGCGCGAGTACACCTTTGCCCAGACCTTCCCTACCGGCACGCACGCGATGTGGCTGTACTACTGGCTGGCGACCTACGGCATCCATCCCATGAAGGACGCCAAGGTCATCACCGTGCCGCCGCCGCAGATGGTCGCCAACATGCGCGTGGGCAATATGGACGGCTACTGCGTGGGCGAGCCCTGGGGCGCGCGCGCCATCCTGGACAAGATCGGCTACACCGCCGTCGCCTCGCAAGGCATCTGGACGGATCACCCCGAGAAGGTGCTGGGCACCAGCGCGGACTTCGTGTCGCGCCATCCGAACACGGCCCGTGCGGTGACGGCCGCCATACTCGAAGCCGGCAAGTGGATCGATGCCTCGCCCGCCAACCGCCAGAAGGCCGCCGAGACCATTGCGGCCAAGTCCTACGTCAATACGGACGCCAGCGGCATCGTCGACCGCATGCTAGGCCGCTACGACGACGGGCTGGGGAAAAGCTGGACGGACGAGCACGCCATGCGCTTTTACGCCGATGGCGCCGCCAACTTCCCGTACCTGAGCGACGGTATGTGGTTCCTGACGCAGCACAAGCGCTGGGGGCTGCTGAAGGAACATCCCGATTATCTGGCGATGGCGAAACAGATCAACCGGATCGATCTCTACAAGCAGGCCGCGCAGGCCGCCGGCGTGGCGCTGCCGGCCAGCGAGATGCGCACTTCGAAACTCATCGACGGCGTGGTCTGGGACGGCAGCAACCCTGCCGCCTACGCCGACGGATTCAAGGTCAAGGCCTGAAAAAGAGGGGCACGCAATGTCTAACGCAACGAGTATGAGCCGCGGCGATGAACTCATGGCCCTTTGGCGCGAACGCCTGGAGTCCGCGCTGCGGGCCGTGGTGGGGCCCGTGGCGGGCTTCGCGCTGTTTGTGCTGGTATGGCAGGTGGTGGCGATGCGGATACCGGAAATTCCCACGCCGGGCGTCACCTGGCGGGCCGCCGTCGAACTTTTTTCCGATCCGTTCTATGACAACGGTCCCAATGACAAGGGCATAGGCTGGAACCTGCTGGCATCGCTGCAGCGCGTGGCTATCGGTTTCGGCCTGGCCGCGCTGGTCGGCATACCCGCAGGCTTTGCCATCGGCCGCTATGCGGCGGTGCGGGCGATGTTCTCGCCCATCGTCAGCCTGCTGCGGCCGGTGTCGCCGCTGGCCTGGCTGCCGTTGGGGCTGCTGCTGTTCAAGGCAGCCAATCCGGCCGCCGTATGGGCCATCTTCATCTGTTCGATCTGGCCGATGATCATCAATACCGCGGTCGGCGTGGCGCGCGTGCCGCAGGACTACCTGAACGTGGCGCGGGTGCTGAACCTGTCCGAATGGAAGGTGACCACCAAGGTGCTGCTGCCCGCCGTGCTGCCCTACATGCTGACCGGCGTGCGCCTGTCCATCGGCACCGCGTGGCTGGTGATCGTGGCGGCTGAAATGCTGACCGGCGGCACGGGCATCGGCTTCTGGCTCTGGGACGAATGGAACAACCTGAAGGTAGAGCACATCGTCATCGCCATTTTCGTGATCGGCATCGTCGGGCTGCTGCTGGAAACCCTATTGGTTGCCCTGGCCCGCCGCTACACCTACACCGAGGAATAGCGCCATGAAGAAACATGTACGCATCGAGCGCGTGGGCCAGACGTTCAACACCCGCAAGGGCGCATTCGTGGCGCTGCGCGACATCGACCTGACCGTGGAGCAGGGCGAGTTCATCACGCTGATCGGCCATTCCGGCTGCGGCAAATCGACCTTGCTCAATCTCATCGCGGGCCTGACCCGTCCCACCAGCGGCGTGCTGCTGTGCGCCGAGCGCGAGATCACAGGCCCCGGGCCCGACCGCGCGGTGGTGTTCCAAAACCATTCGCTGCTGCCCTGGTTGAGCTGCTTCCAGAACGTGTACCTGGCGGTGGAGCGCGTGTTCGGCGCTAGCGAAAAACGGCCGCAGCTGGCCGAGCGCACAAGCGCCGCGCTGGACCTGGTGGGGCTCTTGCCGGCGCAACACAAGCTGCCGCGCGAAATCTCCGGCGGCATGAAGCAGCGGGTGGGCATTGCGCGGGCGCTGGCGATCGAGCCGGACGTGCTGCTGATGGACGAACCCTTCGGCGCGCTCGATGCGCTGACCCGGGCGCATCTGCAGGACGAGCTGTTGAAGATCGTCGCCAAGACGCGCACCACCACCGTCATGGTCACGCACGACGTCGACGAGGCGGTGCTGCTGTCCGACCGCATCGTGATGCTGACCAACGGCCCGGCCGCGACCATCGGCGAGATCCTGGCCGTGCCCCTGCCGCGTCCGCGCGACCGCGTGCGTCTGGCCAATGACGCCATCTATCTGGCGTGCCGCGCGGCGGTGGTGGACTTCCTGCATCGCCGCCATGGCAATCCCGAACGCTCGCAAACGGCAATCCAGGCAAACGCCGCGCTGGATGCGGAGCCGCAGCCGCTGGCCGAGGCCGGCGCATCGCGCGCGGTCGCCTAGAGACAGCCATGGATGCGAAGCAGAAGCTGGTGGTGGTCGGCAATGGCATGGCGGGCATACGCACGCTGGAAGAACTGCTGAAGCTGACGCCCGATCTGTACGAGATCACGGTGTTCGGCGCCGAGCCGTACCCCAACTACAACCGCATCCTGCTGTCGCCGGTGCTGACGGGCGAGCAGAGCTTGCGGGACATCGTGCTCAATGACGAGGACTGGTATGCCCGCCACGGCATCCGCCTGCTGCTGAACCGCAAGGTCGCGGGCGTGAACCGCGCCCGGCGTACCGTGCTGGCGGACGATGGCTCCGAGACGCCTTATGACAGGCTGCTGCTGGCCACCGGCTCGAATCCCTTCATCCTGCCGGTGCCGGGCCGCGAGCTGGATGGCGTGGTCGCCTTTCGCGATATCCGCGACGTGAACCGCATGATAGAAGCGTCTGCGCGCTACCGGCACGCGGTGGTGATAGGCGGCGGCCTGCTGGGTCTGGAGGCTGCCAACGGCCTGGCCGCGCGCGGCATGGACGTGGCCGTGGTGCATCTGGGGGAAGCGCTGCTGGACCGGCAGCTGGACAGCGGCGCCGCAGCCATGCTGCGCCGCGGCCTGGAGGCGCGCGGCTTGAAGTTCCTGCTGGGGCGCCAGACCCGCGAGATTCTGGCCGGTGCCGACGGGCGGGTGCGCGCGCTGCGCTTCGCGGACGGGGAAGAGATTCTGGCGGACCTGGTGGTGATGGCGGTGGGTGTCAGGCCCAACACTGAACTGGCCGAGCGCTGCGGCCTGCATGTGAACCGCGGCGTGGTGGTCAGCGACACCTTGCAGACCTACGACCCGCGCATCTACGCGGTGGGCGAATGCGTGAGCCATCGCGGCACCGCCTATGGGCTGGTCGCGCCCTTGTACGAACAGGCGAAGGTGGCGGCCAACCACCTGGCGCTACATGGCATCAGCCGCTACGAAGGCAGCGTGGCTTCAACGCGCCTCAAGGTCACCGGCATCGACCTGTTTTCCGCCGGCGATTTCGCCGGAGGCCAGCAGACCGAGTCGATCACGCTGGCCGACACGCCGGGTGGCGTCTACAAGAAGCTGGTGATCCGCGACGACAGACTGGTGGGCGCCTGCCTGTATGGCGATACGGCGGACAGCACCTGGTATGTGCGCCTGATCCGCGAAGGCCGGCGCATCGGCGCTTTGCGCGAACGGCTCATGCACGGCGAAGCGGCGGGGGAAAATTAAGGAATGGACGCGCCCATGGCCCGCCGGATCGATATCGTGGACGCGACGCAGCAAGGCGTGCGCGAAGTGGCTTCGGTGTGCTGCTATTGCGGCACCGGCTGTGGCGTGCGGGTGGAAGCGCGCGACGGCGCCGTGGTGCGCGTGCGCGGCGACGAGCGCCACCCAGCCAACCATGGCAGGCTCTGCAGCAAGGGCCTGGCGCTGGCGGACACGGTGCGGCGCGACGGCGCGCGCGTGCTATCGGCGCAATGGCGCGAGACGCGCGCCGAGTCCATGCGCGCCATCGCGCTGGACCAGGCGCTGGACATCGTGGCGTCGAGGTTGGCCGACACCATTGCGCAACATGGTCCGGACGCCTTGGGCTTCTACCTGTCGGGACAGTTGCTGACCGAGGACTACGCGGTCTTCAACAAGCTGGCCCGCGCGCTGGCCGGCACCAACAACATCGACACCAATTCGCGCCTGTGCATGTCCAGCGCGGTCTCGGGCTACAAGCGCACGCTGGGCGCGGATGCGCCGCCGGCCTGCTACGAAGACCTGGACCTGGCTGACACGGTGCTGATCGCCGGTTCCAACATGGCCTATGCGCATCCCGTGCTGTTCCGGCGGCTGGAGGCCGCGCGGGCGCGGCGTCCGGGCATGAAGATCATCGTCGCGGACCCGCGGCGTACCGACACCGCGGCATTCGCCGATCTGCACCTGCAACTGGCGCCGGGCACGGATGTGGCCTTGTTCCACGCCATGCTCAATGTCCTGGAGCAGGAGGGGCTGCTGGACCACGGCTACATCCAGCGGCATACGGAAGGTTTCGAACCCCTGATGGCGCGCGCGCGGCGGTACACGCCGCAAGCGGCGCAGGCGATCTGCGGCGTGCCGGCGCAGGACATTGTCCGGGCGGCGCGCTGGTTCGGCTCGTCGGGCGCGGCGCTCTCGCTCTACACCATGGGCTTGAACCAGTCGGCCAGCGGCACCGACAAGAACGCCGCGCTGATACATCTGCATCTGGCGACCGGACAGATCGGCAAACCTGGCGCCGGGCCGTTCTCGCTGACGGGTCAGCCCAATGCCATGGGCGGGCGGGAGGCCGGCGGCATGGCCACGCTGCTGCCGGGTCACCGCGATCCCGCGTCGGCCGCCGACCGCGAGGCAAGCGCCGCGCTGTGGGGCGTGGATGCCTTGCCGCAGGCGCCGGGCGCCAGCGCGCTGGAGATGTTCGACGCGGCGCTGGAAGGGCGCATCAAGGTGCTGTGGATCGCGGCCACCAACCCGGCGCAGTCCCTGCCGGACCAGGCGCGGGTGCGCGCGGCGCTGGAACGCGCCGAATTCGTCATCGTGCAGGAGGCCTACGCGGGCACCGAGACCCTGGCCTACGCAGACCTGGTGCTGCCGGCCGCGACCTGGCCCGAGAAGTCCGGCACCGTGACCAATTCGGAACGCTGCATCAGCCGGGTGCGCGCAGCCATCGATCCGCCCGGCGACGCGCAGCCGGACTGGCGTCTGGCGCAGGCGGTCGCGCTGCGCCTGGCCGCCCGCATGGCCCCGCACAAAGCGGCGCTGTTCGCCTACCGGGATGAAAGCGAGGTCTTCGCCGAGCATGCCCGCACGACGGCGGGCCGGGACCTGGACTACAGCGGCCTGGATTACGCGACGCTGCATGCACACGGACCGCAGCAATGGCCGTACCGGCAGGGGCAGGGCACGGCGCGCCTGTATGCCGATGGCATGTTTCCCACGGCCAGCGGACGCGCCCGCTTCTGCGACGTGGATTACCGTCCCGTCGCGGAAGCCGCTACGTCGGAATACCCGCTACGGCTCACCACAGGCCGCCTGCGCGACCATTGGCACACCCTGGCGCGCACATCCCTGGCCCGCGCCCTGACGCAGCATGTCGAGGAACCGTGGGTGTCCATGAATCCCGAGGACATGCGCCGGCTCAAGCTGGAACCCGGCGCGCTGGTCAGGCTGGCATCGCGCCGGGGTAGTGTGGTGCTACCGGTGCAGGCGGACGATTCGCTGGCAGCGGGACAGGCGTTCCTGCCCATGCACTGGGGCAGCGCCTACATGGCCGGGTTGGGGGTGAACGCGTTGACCAATCCGGCCGCCGACCCCATTTCGCGCCAGCCGGAACTCAAGCACAGCGCCGTGTCCGCCGTACCGGCGGGCCTGCCATGGCAGGCCGCGGGCTGGTTGCAGGGCGATGGCGCCGTGCTGCGCGCGCGCCTGGCGCCGTGGTTGCGGCGCTTTGATTACGCGGTCGTCCTGCCCGTGGGCGCGGGCGGGGTGCGGATGCGTCTGGCGGCCCCCGCCGCGCCGCCGGTTGAGATGCTGGAAGCGATGGCGGATGCGCTCGGCCTGCTCCGACCCGACGTGGCTTTCGACGACCCCGCGCGTGGCCAGATGCGCAGGGTGCGACTGGAGCAGGGCGTGTTGCATGGCTTTTTGCTGGCAGGCGATCTGCGGGCGCAGGATGCACTGTTGTCCTGGGCCGGCGGCGGCGAGGCGCCAGCCAGCGTGGCGGCGCTGCTGACGGGGCGGATCGCGGGCGCGGTCCGCTCGCGCGCGGTCTGCGTTTGCAGTGGCGTGAGCGAGGCTGCGATCTTGGCCGGTATCGCCCGGGGCTGCGATCTGGCGGCCTTGAAAGCCACGCTGGGCTGCGGCACGGGTTGCGGCTCCTGCGTACCGGAGATCCAGGCACTGGTCGGCCGAGCCGCGCGCGCCGCCGTTCCCGCGTAGCCGCTGCTGGCGTGGCCGTGGCCGACACGTTCCGACACGCGCCGGGCCGCGCAACCGGTGTAGTATCAAGCCAGCCTTGCGCCAGGCGCGGGCGGTTTCTATCCGGATTCATGGAGTGGCTTGTGACGATGCGAAAAATGGCATCCCTGATTTTTACGGCGGGCGCGCTGGGGGCTGCCGCTGCGGCGCAGGCCGGCGTGTGCGACGCGCAATTCATGCATGACGGCGGCGCCGTGCAACTGACCGGCACCGGCAACCTGGCGCTGGGCGCCGACCTGACCTTCGCCGAAGTTACAAAAAGCAATGGAGACAATTGCCGCGCGCGAGTGCAGGGCGTGGCCACGTTCAGCTACGCGGGCCTGCCTCCGGGCAAATCCAAGCTGGACTACCTCATGACCGTCAAGGGCGGCCAGGCCACCTTCGTGCGCTACGCCAACGCGGGCGAGGCGCCGCAACCGTCGGAAGGCCAGTTCGACCTGCGCATGCTGGGGCTCTTCGCCTATGACGGCAACCTCAGCAGCGGGCAGAAGCTGCCGGGTTCATCCTTCCGGCTGAAGATCGGCAAGGAAGCGCCGGTGGGCGGACAGCCCAGCACGACGGTGCGCATCGGCGAAAAAACCGTGGGCCAGAAGGCCTCGGTGCATACCGCCTTGGGCGCGCAATCCTGCCATCCGATTTCGTACACGCGCAATTCGGATCCCACCATGGCCACTTTCCAGGGCCTGACCATTCCCATCCCCGGCATGAACACCAAGGTGACGGACTGGTACTGCCCGGCGCTCAACCTGGTGATGAAGCAGGACATCGACCAGGGCGGCGTCAAGTCCGCGGTTGAGATTACGCAAATCAAGTAGCACACCGTAGCAAGCCCGCCATGCGGCCTGCATGGCGGCTGGTATGATGGTTCCGTCATTGACACACAACAGGAGCTCAAATAATGGCCACGAGAAAATCCGAAGAAGTCGCAAAAGAAAAACTCATCGACAGTGTCAAGTCCAGCCTGAATGACGCCGAAAGCCTGCTGCGCGAAGCCGCCAGCAGCACGGGCGACAAGGCCAATGAATTGCGCGACCGCGCGCTGACGTCCCTGAAGCGCACGCGCGAAGCCTTGTACGAAGCGCAGGACGCCGTGCTGGAGCGCGGCCGCAAGGCAGCCCGTGCGACGGACGACTACGTGCATGACAATCCCTGGCAAGCCATCGGCATCGCAGGCGTGACCGGCCTGCTGCTCGGTTTGCTGATCAGCCGCCGCTGATAGGGCAGGACATCCGGGCGGGCGGCGCGGGCGTTTGGCCGCGCTTCCCGCCCGGCGTCCTTTTCAGCCATGGGTCTACGAAAATCTGTTTTCGGCGTTGCCTCCAGCGTGGTCGGGCTGTTGCGCACGCGCCTGGAACTGCTGGCGCTCGAAGCGGCCGATGAAAAGGCACGCCTGCTCAAACTGCTGGGCATGGCGTTTGCTGCGCTGCTGTTCCTGACATTGGCTGTGCTGGTCTTCACGGTCACCGTTGCAGTGGCGTTCTGGCCTACCGAAGACCGCTATCTGGCCTTGGGCCTGCTGGCGGGCTTCTATGGCCTGGTCGGCGTGATCCTGCTGGCGATGGTCCGGCATGGGTTGGTCTACGGCGCCCCGCCGTTCGCCGCCACGCTCGAGGAACTCGGGCGCGACGCCGAACTGCTGGAACGGGTGCGCGACGCGCAAGACGATGACGAGGCGCAGGCGCGCCGGCGCGAGGAGGGCTGAAGCATGACGAAAAGGTCTCCCACCGTCGACCGCGCCGTGCGCATCGAGCTGCTGCGCGCCCGCGCCGCCATCGAACGCGAATCGCTGGCGCAGAGCATCGCGTCCACCGGCCGCAAGCTGGAACCCGCCGCGCTGCTCAAGAGCTTGCTGCCCGGAATGGCGTCGGGCGGCGCATCGCGCTGGGCCTTGCAGGCGATCAGTCTGGCGAAGCGCTATCCCATCGTCAGCTCGTCGCTGTCCGCCATGATCATGCGCGGCGGCAAGCGCTCGAAGCTCTTGAAGATCGCCGGCGTCGGACTGATCGGCTGGCAGTTGTTCAAGGCGTGGCAGAGCTCGCGCCATGACGGCGATGCGGAAGCCGGGCGCTGACGCCGCGGTGCCGATCGCGAAAATAAAAACCCGCCGGTACGGCGGGTTTTTTCATGGCGGAGCGCCGTGGGTCAAAGCCCCAACTGCCCCCACATCTCATCCACCCGCTTCTTGACCTCGGCGTCCATGGTGATGGGAGTGCCCCATTCGCGGTTGGTCTCGCCGGGCCATTTGTTGGTGGCGTCCAGGCCCATCTTGCCGCCCAGGCCGGACACCGGTGAGGCGAAGTCCAGGTAGTCGATGGGCGTGTTCTCGACCAGCAGGGTGTCGCGCACAGGGTCCATGCGGGTGGTCATCGCCCACACCACTTCCTTCCAGTCGCGCGGGTTGATGTCCTCGTCCACCACCACGATGAACTTGGTGTACATGAACTGGCGCAGGATGCTCCATAGGCCGAACATGACGCGCTTGGCGTGGCCGGCGTACTGCTTGCGGATCGAGACCACCGCCAGGCGGTAGCTGCAGCCTTCCGGCGGCAGGTAGAAGTCGACGATCTCGGGCAGCTGGCGGCGCAGCAGCGGGACGAAGACCTCGTTGAGCGCCACGCCCAGCACGGCGGGCTCGTCGGGCGGCTTGCCGGTATAGGTGGAGTGGTAGATGGGATTGCGCCGCATCGTGATCCGTTCCACCGTGAAGACCGGGAACCAGTCCTGCTCGTTGTAGTAGCCGGTATGGTCGCCGTAGGGACCTTCCAGCGCCATTTCATAGTCGGTGTTCGGCGGCGGGTTGACGCCTTCGGGCACGACGGGCGCGATGGCGCGCGGGTCGGACGACGGTAGCAGGTGCCCCTCCAGCACGATCTCGGCCCAGGCGGGCACCGACAGGTCGCTGCCCAGGGCTTTGGCGACTTCGGTGCGGGAGCCGCGCAAGAGGCCCGCGAACTGGTATTCGGACAGGCTGTCGGGCACCGGCGTGACGGCGCCCAGCGTGGTGGCCGGATCGGCGCCCAGGGCGACGGCGATGGGGAAGGGCGTGCCGGGGTGGGCCAGCGCGTGGTCACGGAAATCCAGCGCGCCGCCGCGGTGCGACAGCCAGCGCATGATCAGCTTGTTGGGACCCAGCAGTTGCTGGCGGTAGATGCCCAGGTTCTGGCGGCGGGCATTGGGGCCGCGCGTGATCACCAGGCCCCAGGTCAGCAGCGGCGCCACGTCGCCGGGCCAGCAGGTCTGGATCGGCAGGCGCGTCAGGTCCACGTCCTTGCCTTCCCAGACGATTTCCTGGCAGGCGGGGCTCTTGACGTTCTTGGGGCTCATGTCCCACAAGGCGGCCTTCAGCATCGAGACCTTGGCCAACGCGTCGCGCAGGCCCTTGGGCGCTTCGGGCTCGCGCAGCGAGGCGAGCAGCTCGCCGATGTCGCGCAGGGCGCTGACGTCGTCGGCGCCCATGCCGCGGGCCACGCGCGAGGGAGTGCCGAACAGGTTGGCCAGCACCGGCATCTGCGCGGGCTGGTCGTTGTGCCGGGCGTTTTCAAACAGCAGGGCGGGGCCTTCCGCACGCAGGACGCGGTCGGATATTTCAGTCATTTCCAGCCGGGTGGACACCGGCGCAGCGATGCGTCTGAGCTCGCCCATGCGTTCAAGTTGAGCGAGGAAGTCTCTAAGGTCGCGGTATTTCACTACAGATCCCAGCTATTTGGTTACATATTGGGTAGACAGAGAGGTTAACATTGACTCCCTCTTTTTTAACGCAGGAGGTTTTATGCCCGATGCGTCAGTGGCCAGTGTGTTCCGTAGCCTGGCCCAAGGAGTGCACCAATATCTTGCCGAATCCCTGCGCATCTGCTCCGTTTATCTGGGCATTGCGGTCATTGTGACGGTAAGCATGGGATTCGCCCTGCCCGGTTTGCGCGACCAGGCATTGCAAGTGCACAAAGCCTTGTTGACCGCCCTAGCGCCTTCATCCATGCAAGCCAGCTCCGAATCCGAAGCGGGTTCCGAACTGGGTTCCGACATGTCGTCGGCAATTGCCATGGCCGTTCCCACCGCTCCCGCCAGCAATGCCACCGGCATGCTGGGGCCCGCCCGTGTCGCCCCGCCGGCGCCCAAGCCCGTCGCGCTGACCGCCACCGGTCCGCAGGCGGAAGCCTTGCGCAACTATATTTCGCGCAAGTACAAGGTCGCCTATGACGCCACCGGCCCGCTCTTGAACACCGTGTACAAGGTCAGCCGCGAGAAACAGCTGGATCCGCTGCTGGTCCTGGCCGTCATCGCCATCGAGTCCCGTTACAACCCCCTGGCTGAAAGCCATGTGGGCGCCCAGGGACTGATGCAGGTGATGACCAGCGTGCACCAGGACAAGTTCGACGCGGTCGGCAAGACCGCGCTGGACCCCGCCGCCAACATCGGCGTGGGCGCCACGATCCTGCGCGACTGTATCAACCGCCGCGGCTCGGTCGATGGCGGGCTGGCCTGCTACGTCGGCGCCACGGGGCCCGACGACAACGGCTACGGCGCCAAGGTGCAGGCGGAACGCCGCCGCCTGGCGCTGGCCTCCGGGATCGCGCTGGCGCGCGATTGATTCCCGTCCTGGCCTGAATGCAAAGCGCGTCCCTCGGGACGCGCTTTGTTTTTGTGGGTTTGCCGCCGGACTCAGCCCTGCAGCAGCCGGCCGATGCGGGCGACGGCCTCTTCCAGGCGATCCAGACCGGTGGCGTAGGAAAAGCGCATGGTGTGCTTGCCATGGGCCGGCCCGAAGTCCAGCCCCGGCACCGCGGCCACGCCGGCCTCCAACAGCAGGCGCTGGGAGAAGGCGGCGCTGTCCATGCCCAGGTTGGCGATGTCGGCATAAATATAGAAGGCGCCGTCGGGCTTGACCGGCACCTGGATCCCCAGGCGCTCGAATTCTGGCAGCAGGTAGTCGCGGCGCTGCTTGAAGGCTTCGCGGCGGTGCTCGAAGGTCTTCATCGCCCCGGCCGAGAAGCAGGCCAGCGCGGCATGCTGGGCCAGGGTGGGCGCGCAGATCGCCAGGCTGGCGGCGATTTTCTCCACCGGCGCCACCATGTCCTCGGGCACGATCATCCAGCCCAGGCGCCAGCCGGTCATGTGGAAGTACTTGGAGAAGCTGTTGATGACGATGACATCGTCGTCCAGGGTCAGCGCCGAGCGCGGCTGGCCTTCATAGGACAGGCCCAGGTAGATTTCGTCGACGATGGCGAAGCCGTCGCGGGCGCGGACCTGCGCCAGCAGCTCGGCCAGTTCGGCGTGGTCGATGGAAGTGCCGGTGGGATTGCTAGGCGAGGCGACCAGCACGCCCTGGGTGGCCGGCGTCCAGTGGCTGGCCACATCCTGGGCCGACAGCTGGAAGCGCTTCGCCGCCGTGCTCGGAATCAGGCGCGGCACGCCGCCCGCGGCCAGCACGAAATTGCTGTTGGCGGGGTAGGACGGGTCCGGCATCAGCACTTCGCCGCCCTGGTTGACCAGCGCCGCGCAGGCCAGCGTCAGCGCGCCGGAGGCGCCCGCGGTGACGATGACGCGGGACGGATTGATCCGGGCGCCGAATTGTTCGTGGTAGAACTGGGCGATGGCTTCGCGCAGCGGCGTCAGGCCGGCCGAGGGGCTGTAGCCGCTGAGTCCGGCGCGCGCGGCGCGCTCCAGCGCTTCCACCACCTGGGGCGGCGCGGTAAAGTCCGGTTCGCCGATACCCAGGCTGATAATGTCCTTGCCCGCCGCCTGCAGCGCCTGCGCTTGCTTGAATAGTTCCATTACCTGGAAGGTCAGGAAGTCGTTGGTGCGAGTGGCAAGGCGGGGCATCGGATTCTCGAAGGCGTTTCGTAGCGAAAAAGGAATTGTAGTCATGCAGCCATCCCGGCGCGCTTTCCTCCTGGGCCGTCGGCCGGTCCGCAGCCCGTGGGCGTCCTTCATCGAGCGGCTGGCCCTGCTTTGCCAGGGTCAGGTCCGAGATCTGGGCGAGGCGGGGGCGGCAGGCCCACGAGGCGTGCTCGTCCCCGCGCGGGACGCGGACGTGGCGCACGCGCGCACCCTGTGCGCGGAATATCGCGTGACGCTGGTGCTGGAAGGGGCCGAAGGGCCTTTTGAATCGTCGCCCGGCGAAGCGTCGCCCGGCGAATCGTCGCCCGGCGAATCGTCGCCCGGCGAATCGTCGCCCGGTCCTGTTCTCAGGGTGGATCCGTCCGCTTTGAGCGGTCTGGTCCGCCTGGCGGGCGGCACCGGGCGGTGGCGCGCCCAGCCAGGAACGACGCTGGCGACGCTGACCCAGGCCGGGCTGCGCCAATTTGCCGGCTTTCCGGGCGACATGACGCTGGCAGCCTGGCTGGCCGCGCCAGCCCGCTGGCCCGCCGGGCGCTGTGCGGATTCCGGAGTGCTGGCGCTGGATGTGATGCTGGCCGACGGCATAGAGGAAACGCTGGGTCCGTTCGGCGAGGCCGACGTCCAGCCCTTGCGTTCCGTCACCGTTCAGCGCCTGGTGCCGGCGCTGTTCCAGCTGGCTTCGGGCGGGGACGCCTTCGCCACCCGCGATGGCGATCGCTGGCTGGGCCGCTACCGGCTGGATGCCCTGAAGCCCGAGGCGCCCGCCACCGTCAACCTGGCGCATCTGCTGCTGGGGCATGGCGGCACGCTGGCCTGGGTGCAGGCGGTGACGCTGACGGACGCCGAGCCGGCGCCACCAGTCTCTGCGCCTGCGGAGCCGCCCGGACTGGCCACGACCCGCCTGGATTCCCGCGTGAAGGCGCAGTTCGATCCCGATGGACGGTTTCCCGTGTTCCGTAGCGCGGGAGAAGAGTGAGATCCGCCCAGCGGAAGGGGGATGAGGCCCGCCCCAAGGGTAGGGACAATTTCCGCATCGCGGAATCGCGACAATTTGTAAGCTGGCGCTAACATGGAATGCGCATTCCGATCCAACGGGCAAGAGGGCATAGCCGAGGTATCGCGGCGCACGCCATCGGAATAGAATTCCCCCCTTTCGTGTCACACACTCTAGCCAGTAGCCGCCCCTATGGATGCCAATCTCCGCAAAGCCGCCCTTGAATATCATGAGCACGGGCGTCCCGGCAAAATCTCGGTCACGCCGACCAAGCAGCTCACCAACCAGCGCGACCTGGCCCTGGCGTATTCGCCCGGCGTGGCGGCAGCCTGTGAAGAGATCGTGGCCGACCCGGCCAACGTCTATCGCTACACGGCGCGCGGCAACCTGGTGGGCGTGATCACCAACGGCACCGCCGTGCTGGGCCTGGGCAATATCGGCGCGCTGGCCTCCAAGCCGGTGATGGAAGGCAAGGCGGTGCTGTTCAAGAAGTTCGCCGGCCTGGATGTTTTCGACATCGAAATCAACGAGACCGACCCGGACAAGCTGGTCGAGATCATCGCCGGCCTGGAAGCCACCTTCGGCGGCATCAACCTTGAAGACATCAAGGCGCCGGAATGCTTCACCGTCGAGCGCAAGCTGCGCGAGCGCATGAAGATTCCCGTCTTCCACGACGACCAGCATGGCACCGCGATTTGCGTATCCGCCGCCTTCATCAACGGCCTGAAGGTCGTGGGCAAGGACATCAAGCAGGTCAAGGTGGTGACGTCGGGCGCGGGCGCCGCGGCGCTGGCCTGCCTGGACCTGATGGTGGACCTG
>NZ_CAHLAR010000018.1 GCF_903652925.1 Achromobacter anxifer
AACTTGGCGCGCCCGGCAGGATTCGAACCTACGACCCCCTGGTTCGTAGCCAGGTACTCTATCCAGCTGAGCTACGGGCGCATTTGCGTTTGAAAGCAAGCCTTGAATAATAGCGTTATTTCGCGAAGCGTGCAAGTGAAGCGCTTATGTACATTGCTTGACGCGACAACCACCTCCAACCGCCCTCGCTCGACTCATGCGGCACTGCTGGCCGCATCCAGCCTGGCCAGCAAGACCCTCGCCTGCTCGACCACATCATCGTCGTTGGGCCGGAATTCCAGCCGCAACGCGTGCGGCAACTGCGTGAAATGCGCGTGGCAGCTGCGCGCATAGGCCGGATCGTAGTGCCGGTCTATCAGCTCCCGCGCCAGCTCGGCGCGCGCGCCGCCATCGACCAATGCCAGCCAGCCATTGACGCGCTCGCGGCTGTGCAGGCCGATCATGCGCTGCAACTGCGCCTTGAGCGATGCCGGATCGTCGAACAGATGCGCGTAATCCTGCAGCAGGAAGGCCGCGCGGTCCTCGCGGCTGGAATGGACCTCGATGCAGGGACTCGCATGCACCGCCGTCAGCAGCGCGGCGGGCAAGGCGACGGCGCCGATCTTGCGGCTTTCCGCTTCGACGAACACGGGCCGCGAAGCATCGAACGCCCGCAGGCTTTGCGCGAGCCGCGTGTCGAAGCCCTTCTGCGTGGGCTGCGCGATGCCGGCCCAGGCGCCCAGCAGCGAGCCGCGATGCGCGGCCAGGCGCTCCAGGTCCAGCGTCTGCGCGCCGGCCTGCTCCAGCGCATTCAACAAGCGCGTCTTGCCGCTGCCGGTGGGCCCTGCCAGCACGATGTAGCGCAAGCCCGCGGGCAGGCTCTCCAGCGCGTCCAGCGTGGCCTGGCGATAGGTCTTGTAGCCGCCGTCGAGTTGCCGCGCGCGCCACCCTATCATGTTGAACATCGTCGTCATGGACCCGGAACGCGTGCCGCCGCGCCAGCAATAGATCAAGGGCCGCCAACCCTGGCGCCGGTCCGCAAAGGTGGTGTCCAGATGCGCGGCGATATTGCGTGCCACCAGCGCGGCGCCCACGCGCGAGGCCTCGAACGGCGACACCTGCTTGTACAGCGTGCCCACCACCACGCGCTCTTCGTTGCTCAACACCGGCGCGTTGAGCGCGCCAGGTATGTGGTCGTCGGCAAATTCGAGCGGCGTGCGCACATCGATGACTTCGTCGAAGTCATCCAGCCTGTCTAATGGGGCGAGCAGGTGTTTCAAGGGTTCCGCGCCTGGAAGGGAATCAAGGATTTTCTCATGCAGGGCGGGCCCATCTGCAAGCGCGCCAGGCGCCCATGAAAAAACCCGCAATCACTTGCGTGATTGCGGGTTTTTTATCTCCGGTGCTGGCGTGAGCCAGATCGGAGAGAATCTGGCGGAGATGGTGGGATTCGAACCCACGATGCAGTTTTTAGCCACATACTCCCTTAGCAGGGGAGCCCCTTCAGCCTCTCGGGCACATCTCCGAAGAGAACGAGATTCTAGCACGACTTTTTTCACTCTTGCCCGCTATCGGGCGCTGACTGCAAAAAAAATCGTGCCGGAGTCTTTTATCAGGCCTTTTCGGCAGGCGCCTGGTCCAGGCCGAAGGCCTTGTGCAGCGCGCGCACGCCCAGTTCCATGTACTTGTCGTCGATGATCACCGAGGTCTTGATCTCGCTGGTGCTGATCATCTGGATGTTGATGCCTTCTTGCGAAAGCGTCTGGAACATCAGGCTGGCCACGCCCACGTGCGAGCGCATGCCGATGCCGACGATCGAGACCTTGGCGACCTTCTCGTCGGTGGACAGTTCACGCGCGCCCACGGCGGGGATGACTTCGCGCTTGAGCAGGTCGACGGCGCGGGCGAACTCGTTGCGATTCACGGTGAACGAGAAATCGGTCGTGCCAGCGACGGACTGGTTCTGCACGATCATGTCGACGTCGATGTTGGCGGCGGCGACAGGACCCAGGATGGAGAAGGCGATGCCGGGCTTGTCCGGAACGGCCAGCAAGGTGATTTTGGCTTCGTCGCGGCTGAAGGCGATGCCGGAGACAACGGCGGCTTCCATTTTTTCGTCTTCCTCAAAAGTAATCAGCGTGCCCGAGACCATTTCTTCTGCGAGCGGGATAAGCGGGTCGGTCAGCGAGGACAGGACCCGGACCGGCACACGGTATTTGCCGGCGAATTCAACCGAACGGATCTGCAGGACCTTGGAACCCAGCGACGCCATTTCCAGCATTTCCTCGAAGGAAACGACGGCCATGCGGCGCGCTTCGGGCACCACGCGCGGATCGGTCGTGTAGACGCCGTCCACGTCGGTGTAGATCAGGCATTCGTCGGCCTTGATGGCGGCCGCCACGGCCACGGCCGAGGTGTCGGAACCGCCGCGGCCCAGCGTGGTGATGTGGCCTTCCGGGTCGACGCCCTGGAAGCCCGTGACGATGACCACGCGGCCGGCGTCCAGGTCGGCGCGGATGCGCTCGTCCTCGATGGACGTGATGCGAGCCTTGGTGAAGGACGAATCGGTACGCACGGGCACTTGCCAGCCGGCATAGCTGCGCGCGGGCACGCCTTCGGCCTGCAGCGCGATGGCCAACAGGCCGCTGCTGGCCTGTTCGCCGGTGGCGGCAATCATGTCGAGCTCGCGGCTGTCGGGCTGCGGCGTAATCTCGCGCGCCAGGCCGAGCAGGCGATTAGTCTCGCCTGCCATCGCCGACGGAACAACGACAACCTGGTGGCCGGCGGCGTGCCACTTCGCGACGCGACGCGCCACGTTTTTGATGCGCTCGACCGAGCCCATCGAAGTACCGCCATATTTGTGAACGATCAGGGACATCTCGTACTCTGGCTGGGAACCCGCCGCAAAGGTTGACGGGCAAAGCCGTATATTCTAGCGCGACGGTAAAAATTTGCGCAGCCCGTGCAAAATTCTGTCCACGCCGCGATTTTTCGGGGATCCGGGGCCGTACCCCACTTATTCCCTGGGCTCCACCCAGACCCTGCCCCGATGGCAGCGGATGACGTGGCCGGCCTGCTCCACCCGCAGCTGGCGGTCGTGGCCCAGGCTGTGCAGCCCGCGCAGCTGGCGCAGCAGGTCGCGCATCCTTGCGTCCGTCGGCATGCGCGCGCCGTTGCGTTCCAGCCAGTGCCGCAGCACGTGCGCCTGCCGCGCCTCGGACAGTCCACGCCAGGCCTGCAGGGAAAAGCTGACGCCGTCCTCGGAAGGATCGAGCTTGGCGAAATCCTCCCGCGCCACCTCGTCCAGGATCTCGGCCGCCTCGGCCATGTGCCGTGCGTGGCGGGCGACGATGGCCCGCCACCCCGGCCAGCGGGCGTCCAGCACGGGGGCCAGCAGTTCGCGCAAGGCGGCTCGTGTGTAGTGCGGATCGGCATTGGTGGGATCCTGCACCGGCCGCCAACCGCTGGCAGCCGCCACCGCTTCCGCCGCGCGCAGGATCTCGTCGCGGCCGATGTCCAGCCAGGGGCGCAGATAGTTCACACCGTCGCGCTGCGAGACCGGCGCCATGGCCGCCATGCCGACCAGCCCGGTGCCGCGCAGCAGCCGCAGCAGGACGGTTTCCGCCTGGTCGTTGCGATGATGGGCCAACAGGATATGCGTCACGCCCTGCTCTCGCGCCAATTGCGCCAGCGCGGCGTAGCGGGCGTCGCGTGCGGCCGCTTCGATGCCCTTGCCGGCAGCCTGCGCCACCTCCACGCGCGCCACCGACAGCGGCAACGCGAGCATGTCCGCCAGCGCGCGCGCATGCTGTGTCCAGGCGTCGGCGGCGTCCTGCAAGCCGTGATGCACATGGAACAGCGCCAGATCCATGCCCAGCTCGCGCGCCACGCCGGCCGCATGCACGGACAACATGGCCGAATCCGCGCCGCCGCTCAACGCCACGGCGATGCGCGCCGGACGCTCGGGCAAGGCCTGCAAAGCGCCGCGCAAGGCCGTGGCCAACTCGGCCGAGACGGGAAGGGAATGAACTACGCCCGCCGCGGCCCGATGCGGAGTATCGGACGCTGGGCGGGCGTTCATGGCGGGATGGCGCGTGGCGCTGGGCCGCGGCGCCGGCCGTCTAGCCGGCGCCCTGCCTGCTTCAGGCGCGCACTTCCTGGTAGGCGCCGTAGGACAGCAGGCGCTGCACGCGCTGTTCCACGAGCTGCTCGGGGGTCATGCCCTGCAGCTGGCGCAGGGCGTCGCCCAGCGCGCGGCGCAGCAGGCGGGCCATGACGCGCGGGTCGCGATGGGCGCCACCCACGGGCTCGTTGACCACGCGGTCAACCAGACCCAGGTCCTTCAGGCGCGGGGCGATGATGGCCAGCGCTTCGGCGGCCTCGGGGGCCTTTTCGGCGCTGCGCCACAGGATCGAGGCGCAGCCTTCCGGCGAGATCACGGCATAGGTGGCGTACTGGAGCATCAGCACGGCGTTGCCCACGGCGATGGCCAGGGCGCCGCCCGAGCCGCCTTCGCCGATGATGGTGCAGATCACCGGCACCTTCAGTTCGGCCATGGCATAGAGGTTGTGGCCGATGGCTTCGGACTGGCCGCGCTCTTCGGCGCCGATGCCCGGATAGGCGCCCGGCGTGTCCACGAAGGTGAAGACGGGAATGCCGAATTTTTCGGCCAGGCGCATCAGGCGCAGGGCCTTGCGATAGCCTTCCGGACGCGGCATGCCGAAATTGCGCGCGGCGCGTTCCTTGGTGTCGCGTCCCTTCTGGTGGCCGATGACCATGCAGGGCGTGCCGTTGAAGCGCGCCAGGCCGCCCACGATGGACTGATCGTCGGCGTACATGCGGTCGCCGTGCAACTCGTGGAAGTCGGTGAACATTTCGCGCACGTAGTCCAGCGTGTAGGGGCGCTGGGGGTGGCGGGCGACCAGGGCCGTCTGCCAGGGCGTGAGCTTGGCGTAGATTTCCTTCGCCAAGGTCTGGCTCTTCTGCTGCAGACGTCCGATCTCGTCGGAGATGTCTACCGCCGAATCGGCCTGCACGTAGCGCAGCTGCTCGATCTTGTTCTCAAGCTCGGCTAGCGGTTGTTCGAATTCCAGAAATGTATTGCGCATGTAGTGTGGTTCCGTAGATGGGCTGCCTGGCGTGCGTCAGTATTGAACCGGAGTCGGTTCCAGACTGCGCCACAGATACCAGGTCGCCACGGTACGCCAGGGTTGCCACGCCAGCGAGACTTCACGAGCCTCGAAGCGCGAGACAGGCTCGCCGCTGAAATAGTGTAGCGAGATTGCCTTGAGCAACCCAGGATCATCCAGCGGCAGGACATCAGGCCGCTGCAGATTGAAAATCAAAAACATCTCCGCCGTCCAGCGCCCGATGCCCCGGATGGCGGTCAATTCGGTAATGACGGCCTCGTCGTCCATGGCCGCCCATTTTTCGGGATGGACCCGGCGCTCGCCGAAATGCACGGCCAGGTCCAGGACGTATTCAGCCTTGCGCTGCGACAGCCCCGCCGCCCGCAGGCCGTCGAGGCCGACCCGCAGCACCGCGACCGGCGTGGGGCGCTTGCCCACGGCGTCGATGAAGCGGGTCCAGACGCCGTCGGCCGCCTTGGCGGACACCTGCTGCCCGATGATCGCCCGCGCCAGCGTCACGAAAGGCGTGCCACGCGAGGTCAGCCAGACCTCCGGGTGCTGGGGGATGATCTTCTTCAGGATGCGGTCGCGCCGCATCAGGTGGGCTACGGCGGCTTCCCAGTACTCGGGCTTGGGAATTTCGAGGTCGACGGTGGACATGGCGGGCGTATCCAGGGTGCTCAAGCCCGACGCCATTGCGTCAGGCCGCCCGGCTTGTCGTCCAGCTCGATGCCGGCGTCGCGCAGCTCGGCGCGGATGCGGTCGGCTTCGGCGAAGTTGCGGGCCGCCTTGGCGGCCGCGCGCGCGTCGATCAGGGACTGGATGGCGTCGGCGTCCAGCGTGCTGCGGCCGCCCTGCTCCATGGCTGCGGCCGAATAGCGGGTCGGCGACTGGAAATAGACCGCCGGATCCTGTTGCAGCAGACCCAGCAGGGACGCCAGCGCCTTCAATTGGCCGGCGCTGCGCGCACTCTTGCCGCGGTTGGCCTCGGAGGCCAGTTCGAACAGGGCCGCGACGGCGCCCGAGCTGTTGAAGTCGTCGTCCATGGCCGCCTTGAAGGCCTGGGCCTGCGGCTCGTTCCAGTCGATGCCCTGGTCGTCGGCCGGCACGTTCTGCAGCGCCTGGTACAGGCGGTCGAGCGCGTTCTGGGCGTCGATCAGGTTGTCCGGCGTGTAGTTCTGCGGGCTGCGGTAGTGGTTGCGCACGATGAAGAAGCGCACCATTTCCGCTTCGCGCGGATTGACGCGATAGACCGCCTGGTCAGCCGCCGGATCATCCAGCGCAATGGTCTGACGGATGGTGCGGAAATTGCCCAGGGACTTGGACATCTTGTCCGAATCGACCATGAGCGGACCGCAGTGCATCCAGATATTGGCCAGCGTGCCGCCGAAGGCGCCCTCGGTCTGGGCGATTTCGTTTTCGTGGTGCGGGAACTTCAGGTCCGGACCGCCGCCGTGGATGTCCAGCGGCAGGCCCAGCAGCGACTTGCTCATGGCCGAGCACTCGATGTGCCAGCCCGGACGGCCCAGGCCGTAGGGCGACTCCCATTTGGTGTCGTCCGGTTCCTCGGCCTTGGCGGACTTCCACAGGACGAAGTCCAGCGGGTCGCGCTTGGCCGAACCCACGGCCACGCGCTCGCCCGCGCGCAGGTCGTCCAGCGTCTTGCCGGACAGCTTGCCGTAGCCGGGAAAGCCGCGCACGGCGTAGTTCACGTCGCCGTCGTCGGCCTGGTAGGCCAGGCCGTTCTGCTCCAGCTTGCCGATGATGTCCAGCATCTCGCCCACGTACTCGGTCGCGCGCGGCTCGCGGTCGGGGGTCTCGACGCCCAGCGCGCGCTCGTCGGCGTGCATGGCGTCGATATAGAACTCGGTGACTTCGCCGATGCGGCGGTTGGTTTCGACCGCGCGGCGGATGATCTTGTCGTCGATGTCCGTGATGTTGCGCACGTAATCGACCGCCAGCCCGCTGGCGCGCAGCCAGCGCTGCACGACGTCGAACGACACCAGCATGCGGGCGTGGCCCAGATGGCAGAAGTCATACACGGTCATGCCACACACGTACATGCGCACCTGACCAGCCTGGGCCGGCTTGAACGGTTCTTTGGTACGCGACAACGTGTTGTAGATTTGCAGCATGGCGCTTGTAGGCTTAGTCTAAGTTTCCGTGGCGGTTGCGGAAAGTTGCTGCCGAAGGAAAATACCTCCGGCAAGTGCCGCCGGGCCGGATTGCGTTCCCGCAGATTGCAATCCCGCATTACGACCCCAGGCCATAATCACACTGGCGCTGACCACCCCCGGAACACGTTTCCAGGAACGAGACCCGGGGCCAGGCCGAGCTTTCGCCGTGGCTTTGACCTTGGCTCTGTCCCGCCGCCAGACCGGCTCATCGAGCCAAAACACAACCGAGGCTAAAATGGTGGTCGTCAAGTATAGCAAGCGGCCCGGTCGCGCGCGTAAGCGTTGACCAGCCACGACTTTTAACGGATGCCCAAGTGACTATCAAGCCGCGCTTTCGCGTCGCCCTGCTCGCCCTGGCCCTCGCGGGCGTGCCGGTTGGAGCCTCTCTGGCCCAGTCCATGGCCGGCGGTGGCGGAGAGAACCCCAACGCAAACCGCACTACCCTGGACCCCATTCCGCCCGAAGGCGGCTGGGACAGCCTGGCCAAGCTGCTGGAGGCCGCCAAGCCCGGCGTCGACACGCGCCTGACGCCCTCGCCTTCGCAGATCACGACCCACATCGAGCGCCTGCTGAACCACGGCGACAACGAAGAAGCGCTGGCGATGATCGAAAAGCGCCAGGAACAGATCAAGAACCAGAGCAGCACCGACGTGCAGCTGATGTTCCAGCACGCTCGCGCGCTGGCAGCCCTGAATCGCACCGACGAAGCCATTGGCGTCTACACCGAGATGACCAACCGTTTTCCGGAACTCCCGGAACCTTGGAACAATCTGGCGGCTCTATATGCTGGCCGCGGCGAACTCGACCGTGCGCAAGACGCCCTCTCGATGGCCTTGCGCGCCGACCCGAATTACGCCGCCGCCCGCGCCAATATGGGCGACCTGCAACTTCTGCAGGCCTTGAGCACCTACAAGAAGGCCGCCAGCGACGGCGTGCCCGGCATGCAGGAAAAGGTCCGCGAAGTCGAAACCATGCTGAAGGATAAACACGGAAAATGATGTCCCGTTACTCCCCTCTACACCTGCTGCGCCTGACGGCGTGCTCGTTCGCGCTGGCCGCATTCGCCCCAGCGCTCGTCAGCGCCGCCCCCGCGGCCGATTCCTCCACCTCCACCTCTGAAGGCACAAAAGCCATGAGCACCAATCCCCGCGTCAAGCTCCACACGAACCAAGGCGACATGGTCATCACCCTGGATGCCGCCAAGGCTCCCAAGACCGTCGAAAACTTCCTGACCTACGTCAAGGAAGGCTTCTACAACGGCACGGTGTTCCATCGCGTGATCGATGGCTTCATGATCCAGGGCGGCGGCTTCGAACCCGGCATGAAGCAGAAGCAGACCCATGCCCCCATCGAAAACGAGGCCAACAACGGCCTGAAGAACGACAAGTACACCCTGGCCATGGCCCGCACCAGCGATCCGCACTCGGCCACGGCCCAGTTCTTCATCAACGTCTCCAACAACGACTTCCTGAACTTCACCGCCCCCACGCCCAACGGCTGGGGCTATGCCGTGTTCGGCACCGTGACCGAAGGCACGGACGTGGTCGACAAGATCAAGGGCGTGAAGACCGGCAACAAGGGCTTCCACCAGAACGTCCCCAACGAAGACGTGATCATCGAGAAGGCCGAAGTTCTTGAATAAGATCACGCTGTCCGGCCCCATCTGGCTGGCGTCCGACCTGCATCTGGGCCCGGCCACGCCGGCCACCTCGGAGGCCTTCCTGGCCTTCCTGGAGGCCGCGCGGGAGGAAGCCGCCGCCCTGCTGCTGCCGGGCGACATCTTCGATGCCTGGATCGGCGACGATGTGATCCGCGCCGCGCCGCCGTGGCTGGCCACGGCGCTGACGGCGCTGCGCGACACTGCCAGCCGGATTCCGGTCTGGCTGGGCCGCGGCAACCGCGACTTCCTCATCGGGGAAGAACTTGCCAATGCCCTGGGCGCCAAGCTGCTGCCCGAACCGGCGCTGCTGGAAACGGATTACGGCCAGATCCTGCTGACCCACGGCGACGAGTTCTGTACCGACGACGCCGCGTACCAGCAGTTCCGCAAGATGGTCCGGGATCCGCGCTGGCAGGCCGAGTTCCTGGCCAAGACGATTCCCGAGCGGCTGGCGATGGCGCAGCAGGCCCGCGGCGAAAGCCAGGCCGCCAACCAGATGAAGTCCATGGAGATCATGGACGTCAATGCGGCGGCCATTGAATCCGTCTTCCACGAAACCGGCGTGCGCGTGCTGGTGCATGGCCATACCCATCGCCCCGCCCGCCACGTGCAGGAAGTGGACGGCAAGAAGCGCGAACGCTGGGTGCTGCCCGACTGGGACTGCGACCACGCGTCGCCCGCCCGCGGCGGCTGGCTGGTCATCGACCAGGACGGCCTGCAGTTCTACGATCTGGAAACGGAAGCGTAGCCCTCGGGCACAGCGTGACGCAAAAAAGCAAGGGCCGCGCAAGCGGCCCTTGTCATTGCTGCGGCCGGCGGCGCGCCGGCCAGCCCGTCAGCGCGTGAAGATCCAGGCCGCGACCACGCCGCCGAAGATGATCCGGTACCACGCAAAGACGCGATAGGTATGGTTGGCGACGAAGCGCAGCACGGCTCGCACCACCACCATCGCGCTCAGGAACGCGGCCACGAAGCCCACGGCGATGCCCGACAGGTCGTGCTGGGTAAGCACGTCCATGTTCTTGTACATGTCGTACACCGCTGCGCCCAGCATGGTGGGCATGGCGAGGAAGAACGAGAACTCGGTGGCCGTCTTGCGCTGGATGCCCGCGATCATGCCGCCGATGATGGTGGCGCCCGAACGCGAGGTGCCCGGAATCATGGCCAGGCATTGCGCCACGCCCACGCCCAGCGCCTGCTTCCAGGTGATCTGCTCCAGCGTGCGGGCCGTGGCGCGTTCGTCGGAGGCCGTATCGTCGGCGGCTCCCGGCAGGTCGCCCGGTGTGTGGTGCGTCTTGCGCTCCACGTACAGCATGATGAGGCCGCCCAGCACCAGGGTCACGACCACCACCGCGGGGTGATAGAAGACGCTCTTGATGGACTTGATGAAGATCGCCCCGATCACGGCGGCGGGCAGGAAGGCGATGATCAGATTGCGGGTGAAGGCGACCTCGCTGGGCACACCGGTCAGCGTGCCGCGGATCAGCGTCAGCAGGCGCGCCCGGAACACCCACATCACCGCCAGGATGGAACCCAGCTGGATCACCACCTCGAACACCTTGCCCTGGCTGGACTCGAAGTTGATCCAGTCGCCCACCAGGATGAGGTGCCCGGTGCTGGATACGGGGATGAATTCCGTCAGGCCCTCGATGATGCCCAGGATGAAAGCTTTGATCAGGTATAGGGTGTTTTCGGTCACGATGTCAGGTCGGTCTTAGTTAGTCGTTGGCTAGGGATGCATCGTCGGCAAGCATTTCCTGTGGACGCTTCTCGACGCGCACCAGCGCGATGCGGCGGCCATCCATTTCCAGCACTTCAAAACGGAAATGCTCATGATGGATTTCGTACTCGCAGACGTCGCCCGGCTTGGGCAGGTGTCCGAAGCGCGAAAGCAGATACCCCGCCAGGGTTGAAAAGTCCTGGGCGTCATCGACCAGGCCTTCGGTTTCCAGCACCTGTTCAACGTGATGCAGGTCGGCCGCGCCGTCGATCTTCCAGGTGTTGTCGCCATCGGCGACGATGTCGGGCAGTTCGTCCTCGTCGGGGAACTCGCCGGCAATCGCCTCGAACACGTCGATCGGCGTCACCAGGCCCTCGATCGCGCCGAACTCGTCGGCCACCAGCACCAGCTGGCCGCGCGAGCGCTTGAGCGTGTCCATCAGGCGCAGGATGCCGATGGACTCGTGCACGATGATGGGGTCGCGCAGCCGGTTGCGGCGCACCCTGCCCTCGGTGATCAGGTCCGCGATCAGGTCCTTGGCGCGGCCTATGCCCACCACTTCGTCCAGCGAACCCCGGCATACCGGGAAAAAGCTGTGCGGCGCCTCGGTCAGCTGGCGGCGTATGGTTTCGGGATCGTCATCGATGTTGATCCAGGACACGTCGGTGCGCGGCGTCATGATGGAACGGATGGAGCGCTCGGCCAGCGTCAGCACGCCGCTGACCATATTGCGTTCCTCGACGCCGAAGGCCGGCACGGCCGGGCCGGCGGCGCTGGGCAGGTCGGGTTCGTCGGCGGGCGGACGCTTGCCCAGCATGCGCAGCACGGCGGAGGCCGTGCGCTCGCGCATCGGGCGGCGCGCGTCCAGCTTGAGCAGATTGCGGCGCGCCACCTGGTTGAGAGCCTCGATCGCGACCGAGAAGCCGATGGCGGCGTACAGGTAGCCCTTGGGCACCTTGAAACCGAAAGCCTCGGCCAGCAGCGAGAAGCCGATCATCAACAGGAAGCCCAGGCACAGCACCACCACGGTGGGGTGGGCGTTGACGAAGCGCGTCAGCGGCTTGGACGCCAGCAGCATGATGCCGATGGCGATGACCACGGCGATCATCATGATGGCCAGATGGTCCACCATGCCCACCGCGGTGATGACGGAGTCCAGCGAGAACACCGCGTCCAGCACCACGATCTGCGTGACGATCACCCAGAAGCTGGCGTACACGCGCGGCCCCGACGAGCCACCGTGCTGCGAGCCTTCCAGGCGCTCGTGGAGCTCCATGGTGCCCTTGAACAGCAGGAACAGGCCGCCGATCATCAGGATCAGGTCGCGGCCCGAGAGCGATAGCGGCCCGATGGAAAACAGAGGGGTGGTCAGCGTGACCAGCCATGACATGACCGACAAAAGGCCCAGACGCATGATGAGCGCCAGGCTCAAGCCCATGATGCGCGCGCGGTCGCGTTGCGCAGGGGGCAGCTTGTCCGCCAGGATGGCGATGAAAATCAGGTTATCGATCCCCAGTACGATCTCAAGGACGACCAGGGTAAGCAAGCCGACCCACGCAGTAGGGTCCAGCAGCCACTCCATCAGGAGCTCCAGAAGTTACACGACCGGTAATCGTACATGGAAAATCCGTGACACGCCGGTGACACGGCCCCTCCGTATGCCTGATGCGCATACGGTTTAGGCCTTGGAAACCGGGGGTTTTCCTGGCCCTCGAACCCGTCACGCGCATAAAAAAACCGGCCGAAGCCGGTCTTCCTCGCGGGTACCGGTTCAGCCGCCGAGCTTGAGCGTGCCCTTCATCACGGCCCAGTGGCCAGGGAACGAGCAGAAGTAGGCATAGGCTTCGCCCGCGGCCAGCTTGGACACGTCGAAGGTCACGGAATCGGACTCGCCGCCGCCGATGACCTTGGTATGCGCGATGACGCGGGCGTCACCCGCCTTCACGTAGTCCTGAGCCGGACCGGCGCTCATGCCCTCGGTGGCCACGGCGGTCTTGTCGGCGTCCTTGGTGAGCACCCAGTTGTGGCCCATGGCGGTCTTGGGCAGCTTGCCGACGTGCTTGAGGTGCACGGTGAATTGCTTGCAGCTCTTGTCGACGACCATTTCGCTCATGTTGTACTGCATGGCGTCGTTGCTTTCGATGGTCACCTCGCACTGGGCGGCGAACGCGGGCAGGCTGGCTGCGGACAGGGCGATGGCTAGGGTGGCTTTTGCCAGCATGGGACTTCTCCGTAAACGTGGCGGCCGTCAGACGCGCGCGAGGCAAATGCCCCCGCGCCGCCGCCATGCACAAGTCTAGGGCGGCGCGTGATCAGCGCCTTTGATGGACATCAAGCGCGCCGCGTTCCGTCCGCCGCCTGATGGCGCCGCATGATGGACGCCCATGAAAAAACCGGCCCGCGGGCCGGTTCTTCGATACTCAGGCACAAGCGTCGGGCGCAAGCGCCCTGCCTCAAGCCGCCGAAGGCGGGTTCAGCGAGGACAGCATCTGCGTGAAGATCTTGGGGCTGGCGGCCAGCACGTTGCCGGTGTCCATCCAGCCTTGCTCGCCGTCGAAGTCGGCGACCAGGCCGCCGGCTTCCAGCACCATCAGGCTGCCCGCGGCCAGGTCCCAGGCCTTCAGGCCCACGCCGCAGAAGCCGTCCAGGCGGCCGCAGGCCACGTAGGCCAGGTCCAGCACGGTGGAGCCCAGGCGGCGCACGCCGGTGCTGCCTTCGGCCATCTGGCGGAAACGCGCGGAGCCTTGTTCCGGGTCGCCGGAATTGGGCCAGTGCGCGCCCAGCAGGGCTTCGTGGTAGCGGGTGCGGCCCGAGACGCGCACGCGGCGGTCGTTCAGGAAGGTGCCGCTGCCGCGGCTGGCCGTGAACAGCTCGTTGCGGGTCGGGTCATAGATGACCGCTTGCGTGACCTGGCCGCGCTGCGTCAGCGCGATGGACACGGCGTAATTGGGCAGGCCATGGATGAAGTTCGTGGTGCCGTCCAGGGGATCGATGATCCACTGGAATTCGGCCTGGTCGGGGCCCTGCAGGCCGAACTCCTCGCCCAGCACGGCATGGTCAGGGTAAGCCGCGCGCAGCGTCTCGACGATCGACTCCTCGGCGGCGCGATCGACTTCCGTGACATAATCCCGCGGCCCCTTGCGAGCCACGCTGAGTCGTTCCAAATCCATGCTGGCACGGTTGATAATGGTGCCGGCACGCCGGGCCGCCTTGATGGCGATGTTGAGCATCGGGTGCATAAAATTCCGTACGAATGCGATGAGTTGGCTTGATGATAGGCCGCTTGCCGCCCCCCGGGTCCGCCGTTGCCCCAACCGGGGAAATCGACCCAAAAAACCAGGAAGGCACTAAGCCAAACGTGCCATTTTAAATGACTCAAGCATTTTCACGCGTTCGCTTCATTATGGTGAACCCCAGCCACCCCGGAAACGTGGGTTCGGCGGCCCGCGCCATCAAGACGATGGGCTTCTCCGAACTGGTGCTGGTCGAGCCTAAATTCGCAGATGTAACAAGCCAGCCGGAAGCCGTGGCGCTGGCCAGCGGCGCGCTGGACGTGCTGGAAAACGCCCGGATCCACGGGTCGCTGGAAGAAGCGCTGGCGCCGGTCACCATGGCCTTTGCGCTGACCGCCCGGGTGCGCGACCTGGGCCCCCCGCCCTGCGACATCCGCCAGGCAGCCGAACTGGCGCGCGCCCACCTGGGCGAGACGGCCGAAGGCATCGCCGCCGTGGTGCTGGGCACCGAACGCGCCGGGCTGACCAACGCCCAGATCGCGCTGTGCCAGCGCATCTGCCACATCCCCGCCAATCCCGAGTACAGCTCGCTGAACGTGGCCCAGGCCCTGCAGCTGGCCGCCTGGGAGCTGCGCTACGCACTGCTGGTGGACCAGGGCGCACCGCTCCTGCCAGCCTCGACCGCGCAGGAAGCGCCGCGCGGCGCGGCGCCCGCCTCCAGCGAGGCAGTGCAGGCCTTCCTGGCACACTGGGAAGAAGCGCTGGTCGGCGTGCAGTTCCTGGATCCAGCCCATCCCAAAAAGCTGATGCCGCGCATGCGGCACCTGTTCTCGCGCCACGCGCTGAGCCGTGACGAGGTGGACATGATGCGTGGCGTCTGCACCGCGATGCTGGCCACGGCGCGCCGCAACGGCGGTGCAAAAAAATAGGGACAGGCGTCAGCCCGTCCCTATGCGTGGATGCCCGGGCGGCATTGCCGCCCGGAACGCAAAAATCAATCCACCGTGGCGCCCGAGGCCTTGACCACCGGCGCCCAGCCTTCCACTTCCGACTTGATGAACTGGCCGAACTCGGCCGGCGTGGTCTTCACGCCCACGGCGCCCAGCTTCTCGAAGCTGAGCTGCACTTCGGGCTTGTCCAGCGCCTTGACCATGGCCGCGTTCAGCTTGTCCACGACTTCGGGCGGCGTGCCCTTGGGCGCGATCAGGCCGAACCACGACGACACGTCGAAGTTGGCGAAACCGGATTCCTTCATGGTCGGCACGTCAGGCGCGCTCTTGGAGCGTTCCGTGGTCGTCACGGCCAGGGCACGCAGCTTGCCCGACTGCACGTGCGGCCAGGACGAAGGCATGTTGTCGAACATGAACTGCACCTGGCCGCCGATCAGGTCGGTCACGGCCGGGGCGCTGCCCTTGTAGGGCACGTGCAGCACGTCGATGCCGGTCTGCATCTTGAAGAGTTCGCCGGCCATGTGGATGGAGGTGCCGCTGCCCGACGAGGCGAAGGCCAGCTTGCCGGGGTTCTTCTTGGCGTATTCCACCAGTTCCTGCACCGTCTTCACGGGCACTTGCGGGTTCACCACCAGGATGTTCGGCACCTTGGCGCCCAGCGCCACCGGCGTGAAATCCTTGGTCAGGTCGAACGTGACGTTCTTGTACAGCGTCTGGTTGATAGCGCTGGTCACGGCCACGAACAGCAGCGTGTAACCATCCGGCGCGGCGCGCTGCACCTGGTCGGTGGCGATGTTGCTGCCGGCGCCCGGCTTGTTTTCGACCACGAAGGACTGGCCGAGGCTTTCGGTCAGTTCCTTGGCCATGATGCGGGCGATCACGTCGGTGGTGCCGCCGGCGGAAAAGCCGACCACGATGCGGACGGGCTTGTCGGGATAAGCGGCGTGGGCGGAACCCATTGCGAATGCGCTTGCGGCGGTAGCCAGAAGGGTGGCGGCGATACGCCGCAGTCCAGGCTTTTGACCTGTAGTCATAGTGTCTCCGTGCAGGTACTGTCCATTAGATGGACGATTTGAATTGTTGGATGATGCATTCTGAGCTATACACATGCACTGCATCAAGGTAGAGTCCACGGCACGGACAGTGGTTTTCCCTTGAATATTCCGTAATAACCCGAGTTTTCAGAGATTTTCATGCAAGATAGCGACGCCGCGGCCGCCGGGCCACGCACATTGCGGCGCGGGCTCGCCGTCCTGGCCGCCCTGCGGGACCAAGGCCCCGACGGCCTCAGCGTGACCGACATCGCCCGCCTGACGGGCATCCAGCGCCCCACCATCTACCGCCTGCTGGCCGCCCTGCTGGACGCCGGGCTGGTGCTGGCCGTGACGGGAACCAAGAAGTACCGCGCCCAGCTGGCGGTCGACCCGGACACCCGCTCGCGCGATCCGCGCGTGCGCCAGTTGCTGCCCGTGCTGCGGCGCCTGGCCGACCGCACCGGCGACGCGGTGTTCCTGGTGGTGCGCGAGGACGACGATTCCATCAGCCTGCACCGCGAGATCGGCAGCTACCCCGTGCAGATCCTGGCGACCTATGCCGGCAAGCGCCAGCCGCTGGGCGTGGGCTCGGGCGGCATGGCCTTGCTGGCCGCCCTGCCCGACGATGTCGCGCGCGGCATCGTCGAGCGCAACTCGGGCCGGCTGGACGAGTACGGCGGCATGACGCCACAGGAAATGTTCCGCCTGATCGAAAACACCCGCGCCCGCGGCTACTCGGTGGTGGGCAACCACGCGGTGCGCGGCGCGCTGGGCGTGGGCTGCGCGTTGCTCGACGCCCAGGGCGCGCCGATCCTGGCGGTCAGCGTCACGGCCATCATCGACCGCATGCCGGCCCAGCGCCAGCGCGAGATCGCCGGCTGGATCAAGAACGAACTGGCACGGCTTTCAATGCCGGCGTAAGACTGCGTACGGCAAGAAAAGCGGGCGCCATCGGCGCCCGTTTGCTTTAACTGCGATGACCGTGCGGATCAGGCCGCGGTGCCCGTCTTCGCGTTCTGGATCTCGCGCAGCGGGATCGGCGGCTGGAAACCCGCGGCTTCGAGCGACTTGCGGATGTCCTGGTACAGGCCCCAGCGCAGGTCCCAGTACTTGGCCGCCTCGGACCACACGCGGACGTTCACGATGACGCCGTTTTCCTTGTAGTCGACCACCTTGACCAGCGGTTCGGGATCCTTCAGCGCCTCCGGCCGGGCTTCCACGATGGTTCGCAGCTTCGCGATCACCACGTCCAGGTCGTCGCCATAGCGCACCGGCACCGGGATATCCAGGCGGCGCGTCTTGTTGCGGCTGAAGTTGGTGATGGTGGCGTTCCACACCGTGCTGTTGGGCAGGGTCAGATGGATGCCATCGACCTGCACCAGGCGCGTCAGGAACAAGCCGACCTCTTCCACCGTGCCGTCCACGCCCGTGCTCAGCGCCACATACTCGCCCGCGCGTATCGGACGCAGGATCAGCAGCATGATGCCCGCGGCAATGTTCTGCAGCGTGCCCTGCAGCGCCAGGCCGACGGCCAGGCCGGCGGCGCCCAGTACGGCGATCAGGCTGGCCGTCTGCACGCCGAAGCGCGCCAGCACCGCGATCACGGTGAAGATGCGCACCGTCCAGACCACGGTGCTGTAGAACATCGGCACGATGGTGGGATCGATCTTCTTCGAGCGCGTCGCGGCGCGGCGGACCCAGCCGCCCAGCAGGGACGACACCCACCAGCCGATGATGAGGATCAGCAGCGCGATCGCCAGATTCAGGCCCAGGTCCACCAGCTTGGGAGCCCAGGCGTTAAATTCTTTCAAGGCTTCTTCCATGGATACTCCTGCGGAAAAGTTAAGGCCGCGCGGCCCGGCAACAGGCTCATCGCGACCCGGAAAAAAGCGACCGAAAACTTTATCAGAAGGCGCTTGCAAACAGGGCCGCGTTGCGGCCCCGGTGTGTCAAGCTTTGTAAGCGCCGCGGCTCAGGCCGGCGTCGGGATCCTGCGGAAATGGTTGTCCCAGGATACTTCGCGCGACGGCGCCAGCACGGGCTTTTCGGCGCCCGCGGCGTCGGCGCGCAGCATCGCCCCCAGGCCGCTGCTGATCAGGAAACCCGCATCGGCCGCCGGCGCCACGCCGCAGCCGTCGGCCAGCTCGGTCGTGCCCAGGCAGCGGCTGCTGGCCGCGTCCCAGTAGATCACCTGTCCGCCCACGGGGCTGGACGTCGCCACCACCGCGCCTGCGGCATCCACCGCCACCGAACCGACATAGTTGCGCATCCGCCGCAACGTCTGCGCCGGTCCTTCGAACAGTTCCAAGCGCGCGCCGCGCCTGTGCCGTCCCACCAGCGCGGGCCGGTCGGCCGCCGGCCCCATGTACTGGCAGCCGAACCAGACGCAGCCGTCGGCGGCCAGCGCCAGATGGCGGATCGACAGTCGATGCAGGGCGGGCTCCAGCTCCACCCTTTCCAGCAGCTCGCCGCTGGCCGCGTCGATATAGGCCAGCGACGGCCGCATCGTGTCCAGGTTGAGTTCCAGCTTGCCGTAGTCGGGATGCGTGAGGATGCCGCCGTTGGCGACGCACAGCGTCTTGCCGTCAGGCATCAGCACGACCTCGTGCGGGCCTATGCCGCCGCTGTCGAATTCGCCGATGCGGCGATAGCCGCCGCCAGGCGTGGCGTCGTACAGCCCCAGCACGCCGCGTCCCGCCTCGAAATCGTTTTCCGTGGCGGCCAGCAGGCGGCCGCCGTCCAGGTACGCGCCATGGCCGAAGAAATGACGTTCCTCGTGCATGGGCAGCGGCTGGGGCTCGCCGCCCTCCAAGGAAAACGCCAGCGCGAAGAAACCCGGCTGGCGGCCGAACACCACGGCGCGCCGGCCGGCGGCGTCGATCGCGAAACTGTGTCCGCGCGCGGGCATGGGCACCACCAGGCGGTCGCGGCCGCCTTCGTCCAGCAGCGCGGTTTCGTCGCGGCCGCCGCGCTTGCGCGCGCTCAGGTACAGGACCTCGCCCGCTTCGGGCGCGGCCGCGAGCGCCGCCGCGGGCGTCAGGCCCAGGGCAGCCGCGAGCGACAGGAAGCGGCGCCGGTCAATCGCCATCGAGCGCATTGAATCCGATCGTCACGCCCAGCGCCGGCGCCAGGTCTTGATCGACGATGGCCTTGGCGTTCTTCAAGGTCAGCGCGGCCAGCGTCAGCAGCCTGCGCCCTTCTTCCTGGGCCAGCGCCTGCTCCAGCGGCAGCGGCACGGCCTGCAGCGTGCTCGCCGCGCTGGAGAGTTCGCCGCGCACCGACGCATCTATCCAGGCGTCGCCTGCAGGCAGCGCATAGCCGCCCGCCTGATAGAAGGCCTGCAGCCCGTCCAGGTTGGCCGCCAGCAGCCGCGTGGACAGCTGGCTGCGCCAGAACGCCGCGCGCTTGGGGCGCGCCGCTTCCGGCGTATCGCCCAGCACGGGAAGTATCTTCACGTCGCGCGCGAACTGCAGTCCGGTGGACAGCGACTTCATGGCTTCGGCCGCCACTTCCTGCTGGTCGCGGTACAGGTCGTTGCCGGCCTTGGGTTGCGCGAACTGCCGGCCGAAGTCGCCCTCGGCGCTCCAGGCCTGGGCCACGTCGCGCGTGATCTGCGTGACGTTGGCGGCCACCGCCCGGGCGTAGTCGCAGGCATAGGCGTCGACATGCCCGCCCTCCCGCCGCAGCAAGGCCGGCTCGCCGTACAGCACGTATTCCAACGCGGGCAGGCCCTGCACGGCCACGCTGCGTCCCGCCAGGGCGCCGGGCACGAGCAAGGCGCCATCCTGGGCGGCGATCAGCGTCTGCACCTGCTTGGGCATGACGCCGCGCGTATCGGGCCAGAAGGCCAGGCGCTCGTAGCGGTTGGCCTGCACCAGCGGTCCAAAGCGCAGGAACTCGACGCCGGACCAGGCCAGCGCCAGGTTCTCGAACGCCTGCTTGACGCGCGCCGCGTTGGCCGCGCCGGGCTGGCCGCACCAGCCGCCCAATGCGCCTTCCAGCGCCGAGGCCGCGTCCGCCATTTTCGCCACCGCGGGCCGAGCGTAATCGCGCGCCAGGCGCTCGCCCAGGTCCGCGGGCGGCGCGGCCTGCGCGGCCCAGGGCGCAGCGCAGGCCAGCGCCGCGGCCGTGGCCAGTTTCAACACATGCCGGGCAATTCCAGCCATCACAGCGACTCCAGGAAACGGATCAGATCGGCGCGTTCTTCCGGCGTCATCGCCACGACGCGGCCGCGCGCGGGTTTGGCTTCGCCGCCATGCCACAGCACGGCTTCCAGCAAGGTGCGCGCGCGCCCGTCGTGCAGCCAGGTGGCGTTGGGGTTCACGGTCTTGGTCAGGCCTATGCCCCACAGCGGCGGCGTGCGCCATTCGCGGCCGTTGGCCTCGCCGTCGGACACGCCATCGGCAAGGTCGTCGCCCATGTCGTGCACCAGCATGTCGGTGTACGGCCAAATCAGCTGGAAGCGGTGTTCCGGCTGTTTGGCGTTGCGGCTGGTGACGTACTTGGGCACGTGGCAGGCGACGCAATTGGCCTCGTAGAACAGCTTCTTGCCGGCCAGCACGCGCGCGTCGTCGGCGTCACGGCGTTGCGGCACGGCGAGATTGGTGGAATAGATGGTGACGAAGTCCATCAGCTTGGCCGGCACCTCTTCCGGGCCGAAGCGCGGCTGCGCGCCGTGCGGCATCTCCAGGCATTGCTTCTGCGCGGGCGTGCAGTCGCCGGAATGCTGCGGGAACAGCGGCGTCGACAGCCCCATGTCGTTGGAGAAGGCGGCGGCGCTCTGCTGCTCCACCGTGGGCTGTCCCGCCTTCAGGTTGAAGCGGCCCAGTACGCGCGCGCCCGTGCGCACGTCGGTGACCCAGTTGGCCTTGCCGACGATGCCATCGCGCTTGTCCGCGCCCACATTGGCCAGGATGTCGGCCTCGTGGATGGATTCCAGCAGTCCCAGCCCGATCATGGGCGGCGCCAGCCGCGGCGAGATCTGCGTATCCGCGCGCATCGGGCCGTAGCCCAGGTTCTCGATGCGGTAGGCGGGCTTCATCAGGGTTGCGGTCTCGCCGCCATTGAGCGCGACCGCGACCGGCTGGTATTCGATCTCCATGCGGCCTTCGGCCGGCAGGCCCGCCACCGCGAAATTCTGCAGCTGCACGCCGTAGACGGGTTCGGGCAAGGCCGCGATCTCGCCCGGCGCCAGCCTGGGATGGCCGCGGTCGGGTCCCTGCGGCACGGCCAGGCGCAGCAGCAGCGCCACCGCATCGGTACGCTCCAGGGGATCGAAGCCAGGCACGGTGCCGCGCCCGTCCTTGGTATGACAGGCCTGGCAGGAGCGCGCGTTGAACAGAGGTCCCAGGCCATCGGAAGCCTGTGTGGAAGCAGGCGCCGAGACCCAGTCCTTGCGGAACAGGCCATTGCCGACCTGGAATTCCTGGCGACCCTCGAAGCTCATATTGGCCGAGGGCTGCGAAAAGATGTCGGCGTTGATGAGCTTGTTGGTGGTGGCCGCGCCGGCCTGCATGGTCTCGAAGGTCTCGGCCTTCGAAAAATCGCGCGTGGGCGCGGTGATGGCGTTCACGCGCTTGAGATCTTCGGGCGTGAGGTCATCGCGCCCGGGGGGAGCAGCGGCAGCGCCGGCATGGGCCGACGCCGCCAGCACGGCGGCTAAGACGAGCTTCACTTGAATACGGCGTCAGGTTTGTCCAGGCTGTCGGAACCCTCGATGGCGACCTTGCCCAGGTCCAGCAAAGCGATCACGCGCTCCAGACTGCGGGTCTGGTCGACCAGGCGGTCGATGGCGGCCTGCACCACCGCGTTGCCTTCCTTGTTGCCGTCCGAGATCATCTGGTCGTAGGTCTCGACCGTTTCCGCGCGGGTCTTCATGGCCTGCATGGCGGCCACGGTGGAGTCCAGCTTGGCGCGCACTTCGGCATCCAGCTTGGGATCGCGGGCCTTCACCAGTTCCGACAGGCTGGCGCCCGTGACGGTCTTGCCGTCGATGCGTGTGTAGCTGCCCAGGTAGACGTTGCGGATGCCGATCTGGTCGTAGTAATGCGAGTTGTGGGTATTGTCCGAGAAGCAGTCATGCTCTTCCTCGGGATCGTGCAGCATCAGGCCCAGCTTCATGCGCTCGCCCGCCAGTTCGCCATAGGACAGGCTGCCCAGTCCGGTCAGCATGGCGATCAGGCCAGCTTTGGGGTCTTCCTCGACGGCCTTGCGCGCGGCGCCGTCCTTCTTCCAGTTGCCGACCATTTCTTCCAGGTCCGTCACCAGCAGGTCGGTCACGGCCTTCAGGAATTCGATGCGGCGCTCGCAGTGGCCGCCCGTGCATTGCTTGGGATCGAAATCGGTATGCGGACGATTGCCGGCATGGCGCTCCTGCGGCGTGCCCTTGCGGTCGGCCGGCGCGGGGCCGGTGCCGTTCAGGTCCTGGCCCCACAGCAGGAATTCGATGGCGTGATAGCCCGTGGCCACGTTGGCCTCGTTGCCGTCGGCCTCGTGCAGCACCTCGGACAGCAGCTGGGGCGTGATCTTGCTGACGTCGACGGTCTTGCCGCCCACCGAGATCTTGGAGTTGGCGATGACGTTCACCGCGTAATAGGCGTTCTCGTCGTTCTCGGTGCCGTAGGACGCGTCCACGTAGTCGATCAGGCCCTCGTCCAGCGGCCATGCATTCACGCGGCCTTCCCAGTCATCGACGATGGGGTTGCCGAAACGATAGGCCTCGGTCTGCTGGTAGGGCACGCGGGCCGACAGCCAGGCCTCGCGCGCCGCCTTCAGCGTCTCGGCGCTCGGCTTGGCGATGAGCGCGTCGATCGCGGCGCGCAGGGCCTTGGCGGAAGTCAGCGAATCTTCGTAGCCGGCCAGCGCCAGGTCCGAATACGTGGCAACCACGGCCTTGGGTTCAACCGCGGCCTGGGCCGTTCCCCCGAACACCGCGGCGGCCAACACCGCTCCCAATAGCAACTTGCGCATCGACACTCTCCCGTAACGCGAGCGGCATCCGCCCCCACGGCGGTCCGCTCATGCTTGAATTTTGAGGATGAGAGTGTAAACAATTTTCGTTTGTCATTCAGATAAAAGTCAGATACCTGACATTTTTTTGAATGAAGCGGACTAATTTGCTCCAAATCGGAACAGCGGGCAACGGCGGATTCCCGCCCGAAAACGGCATTCGCCGCCCGGACCTCAGTCCGGACGGCGAATGCTTGCGCCGAGCCGCGGCTCAGCGCTGCAGCGGCGCCTTGGCCGTCTCCCTGGCGGCCAGCACGGCCACCGCCGTCACCACCAGCGCCGCCGCCACGTACAGCGAGATCGCGAAGGTCGAGTTCCAGGACTTGAACAGGCTGGCGATGATCAGCGGCGCGAAGCCGCCACCCACGATGCCGGCCAGCGTGTAGGCCAGCGAGGAACCGGCATAGCGCACCCGGCCCGGAAACTGCTCGGTAACGAACGCGGCCTGCGGGCCGTACATCAGCGCGTGGATCAACAGGCCCACCACCACCGCGGCGCAGATGGCGATGGGATGCGCGCTGTCCATCAGCACGAAGAAGACGAAGGCCCAGATCATGCCCAGCACCGCGCCCGCCAGGTACACCGGACGCCGGCCGATCTTGTCCGACAGGTGTCCGCACAGCGGCACCGCGATTGCATTCAGCGCCGCGCCCAGCATGGTGGCGGTCAGGGCCATGGGCCGCGACAGGTGCAGCACCGTCGTCACATAGGTCAGCGTAAACACGACCACCAGGGCGTAGAGCACGTCGGAACCGATGCGCGAGCCGCCAGCGATCAGCAGCTGCCGCCAGTACTGGCCCAGCACTTCCTTGATGGGCGTGGCGGCGGTTTCGCGCTTCTGCTCCATTTCCAGGAACACTGGCGTTTCCTCGACCCCGCGGCGCAGCCACAGGCCGAACAACACCAGCGCCACGCTGGAGACGAACGGCACGCGCCAGCCCCAGGCCTGGAAGTCCTCCGGGCTCAGGAAGGCCGACACCACCGCGATGAAGCCGGTGCCTATCAGCGTGCCGCAGGACGGGCCGATCTGCGTGAACGAGGCGTTGCGGCCGCGCTGGTCGGGCTTGCCGTGCTCCATCGACAGCAGCACCGCGCCGGCCCATTCGCCGCCCAGGGCCACGCCCTGGACGAAGCGCAAGGCAACCAGCGCCACTGGCGCCCACACGCCCCAGCTGGCGTAGGTCGGCAGCATGCCCATCAGGCCGGTGGAAATACCCATGATGACCAGGGTCGCGACCAGCACGAACTTGCGCCCCAGCCGGTCGCCCAGGTGGCCGAAGACAAAGCCGCCCAGCGGCCGCGAGACATAGCCCACGGCATAGGTGGAGAAGGCCAGGATGGTGCCCGTCAGCGGGTCGAAGGACGGAAAGAAGATGGCGTTGAATACCAGCGCCGCCATCAGGTTGTAGATGGTGAAGTCGTACCACTCCAGCGTGGTGCCGACCGAACTGGCCAGCGCCAGCCTGCGCATCTTGTTGGGCGCTGCAGCGGTCTTGACCACCCCGGCGCCGTACAGCGTTTCTTCAGCCATGGGATTCCCCTTGAATATGGTGTTTGGCGTCAGGCCGCGGCGGGCTCAGCGCAGGTCCGCGGCGGCCAATTTCCAGCCCAGCTGCAGCAGCCAGGCGCCGGAAGGATCGGCATCGAAGGCGCCGCAGGCTTGGGCGCGCAAGGCCTGCGCGGCCGCGGCGCTGCTCGCCTCGACCACGAACAGCGGCGCCAGCACACGGTTGTCGGTGGACTCGCGCGGCAGCGGCGTGCTGAGCGCCGCGTCCGGCACCAGCAGATAGGACTGCACGAAACCGTCAGCCTGCGCCAGCTGGGCGCCCAGCGTCTGCGCCCGGGCGACGAGGGCCTCGCCGTCCTGCGTCGCCGGCAGGGGCAGGACCACGATCTCGCTGCCGGAGCCGAAGCCGGTCACGGCCCGCACGGCGCAAACGCGGCGCATCGGATCGCGCATGCGGTCCAGGTTGGTCACCGACCAGGCGGTCTGGCGTTCGAACGCGGCGCGGTAGTCGGCCGTGGTGAAGGCCGCCAGCGACTCGGTGCGGTACAGGCCCAGATACTTGCGGCCGCCTTCCCGCGACAGGTAGCGCGCGCCGGACAGGAAGCCGGGAATGCGCACGCGCTCTTCCACGTGCTCGCGGTCGTACCAGCGGTTGAAATCGGCCTCGTGGGCGGGGTCGGCGTCAGTGGCGACGAACAGCAGGCCGTGGGGCGGAACAGAAGATTCGGTGTGCGTGCTCATGGGCGGAAGACAGAAGATTCCTTCGATTGCGGAAGGCTCCATCTTCAGCCGCCGGGCTGGCCGCGGACAAACGAGTAATTTTTCTGCGCGGCAACAGAATTACTGAAAGCCGCCCTAGGGATAACACTATTGCGCCGAACCCAATCGCGGCGCAACGACCGACGAGGTGAACTGGTCCGAAGCGCGGCTGGCAAGTTCGGCCACCAGCCGGATCGCGTCCGAGCCGGCGCTTTCCAGGTAGCTCACCACCAGCAGCTGGGGCGGCACGGGAATGTCGCAACGGATGATCTGCACCTCGCCGCGCGCGACGTACTCGTAGATGGGCGGCAGCGGCACCAGCGCCCGGCCGAAACCGCTGCGCACCAGCCGCGCCAGCGCGGAGATCGAGCTGACGCAATGCACCTTGCCCTGCGGCATGCCGACTTCGCGGTACAGGGCCTTGAGCGCCTCGTGCGGCTGGGAGCCCGGGCTCATGGTCAACACAGGCTCGCTCAGCAGCTGTTGCGCGGTCAGCGCCTCTTCATCGCCTGCCGGCCCCACCCAGCCCATCTCCATGGGCAGGCAGGCGGTGCTGATGATGCCGCTGTCGTTCAGCAGGTCGGTCTGCAGCGCGATGTCCAGCGCGCCTTCGCGCAAGCCCCGGTGCAGGGCCCGCGTGGTCTCGGACGTGAGCTGCACCTCGATGCCCGGATAGGTGGACCGCAGATTGGTCAGGAAACCGATCAGCCAGGTGTGCACCACGGTTTCGATGGCGCCGATGCGGACCAGGCCGAACACCTCGTCGCCCCCCTTGCCCAGCGACAGGATCTGCTGACGGATCTCCAGCAGGCGCTCGCCGTAGTCCAGCAGGCGGGTGCCGGTGGCGGTCAGCCTCAATTCCTTGGCGTCGCGCTCGAACAGGCGGGCGCCGATGTCCTCTTCCAGCGAGGCGATGCGGTTGGCCACGGCGGCCTGGGTGATGTGCAGGCGGTCGCTGGCCGCCCGGAAGCTGCCCAGGCGCGCCGACCACAGAAAGGCTTCGACAAAACGCGTATTCATCTAGATGCGACGTCGCAAGAGGACCCAAAGGAAAACAGTGGAGCGGCGAGCGCCGGTCCGCCCACATGCTACCGCCATCAGGCCAGGCACGGTGCGGGCCGGGGTGCGTCCCCTTCAATGGTGCGACGCGCACCAAAGTGGTTCCGGCGCCGCACCAGGGCGAAGCCGCCAAGCCGCGCTCTCCGGGCGCCGCAGTCCCCAAGCAAGCTGGCACGGCTCTTGCTTGATGCCTGGTATGCCAGCTTGTCTACAAGCGCCCCCCCTTCTTGCACACCAGGAGTTCCGCATGATCTACCGCAACGCGCCCCATGCCTTCAACGCCACTCGCCGCCGCCTGATCCAGGGCGCCGCGTTGGGCGCCGCGACGCTGGCCGCGCCGGCGCTCGTGCGGGCGCAATCCGGACCCGCCATCCGCATCGGCTTCTGGCCGGTGGCGGCCGGCCTGCCGTTCTACGCAGCGCTGGAAAAAGGCTATTTCAAGGAGGCCGGCCTGAACGTCGAGCCGCTGAAATTCGCGGGGCCGCAGCAGATCATGGAAGCCATGCTGGCCGGCCGCGCGGACGGCAGCGCCAACGGCACCGGCTCGGCCAACCTGGCCATCGGCGAAATCGCCTCGCCCGGCCTGTTCAAGATTTTCGCGTCCAATCCCAGCAACGCCAAACACGTGCTGGATGAGTTCATCGTCGCGAAAGACAGTCCCATCAAATCCATAGCAGACCTCAAGGGGAAAAAGGTCGGATCTGGACCCGGCATCCAGAACGCCACGCTGGCCAAGGCAGTGCTGGAGCGCGCCGGCGCAACCGGGGCGACCGTGGTCGAGCTGGCGATCAGCCAGCACGTGGCTGCGGTCGCCGCCGGCCAGTTGGATGCCTGCTACACGCTGGAGCCCACGGGCACGGTGGGCCGGCTGAACGGCACCACCCGCGTGCTGGAAGCCGGCGTTATCGCCAAGTACGTGCTGGGCGATCCGATGGCGCCCTGGTTCGGCGGGTCGGCGTCCCTGACCACCGCCTTTCTGAAGAAACATCCCGAGGAAAGCAGGAAATTCATCGCCGCCTACGCGCGCGGCATCGAGCTGGTGCGCAGCAAGCCCGACGAGGCCCGCCCCTATCTGAAGGGCTATACCGCCATCGAAGGCCCCATGACCGAGGAAGTGCCGCTGGCCGCGTACACGCTCCACAACGAGTTCACGCCCGGCGATATCCAGTACTTCCAGAAATTCTTCGATCTGTTCACCGACAAGGGCGTGTTCGCCCAGAAGGTCGACGTATCGGCCATGCTCTACAAGGGTTGAACCATGACCGCGACTGCAACGACCACGGCCGGCGCCGCCAGCACTACCGGCACCCCCGGCACCACCCGCGCCACACCGCCCGCGCGCAAATTCGACGCGAGCCGCCTCTTGCCGCTGATCGGGCCGCTGGCGCTCTTCCTGGTGTGGGACCTGACAGTGCGCCTGCAACTGGTCAGCCCCGTCCTGTTGCCCACGCCCGGCGCGGCGCTTGCGGCGCTGGCCAAGGGCATGGCCGGCGGCCCGCTGCTGACGGACTTCCTGGCATCCCTGAACCGCACGCTGCAGGCGTTCCTGATCGCCGGCGTGATCGGCGTGCCCCTGGGCGTGCTGCTGGGCAGCAATGAAAAGGCGTATCGCAGCGTGGAGTTCCTGATCGACTTCTTCCGCTCCACGCCCTCTTCCGCCCTGATCCCGCTGTTCCTGATGATCTTCGGCGTCACCGACATGAACAAGATCGCCATCGCGGCCTTCGCGGCGGTGCTGGTGATCCTGTTCAACAGCGCCTATGGCGTGATCAACGCCCGCAAGCAGCGCGTCATGGCGGCGCGCGTAATGGGCGCGTCGCGCTGGCGCATCTTCAAGGACGTGCTGATCTGGGAAAGCCTGCAGCCCACCTTCGTGGGTCTGCGCAGCGGCGTGTCGATGGCCCTGGTCATCGTGATCGTGGCCGAGATGTTCATCGGCTCCGACAGCGGCCTGGGCAATCGCATCATCAACGCGCAGCAGGTGCTGAACGTGCGCGACATGTATGCCGCCATCCTCGCGGCCGGCGCGCTGGGCTATGTGCTGAACATTCTTTTTCTCGTGCTGGAAAAGCGCGTGGTCCACTGGAGCGGCCGCTGATGTCCACCGTCATCAATCCCATTATCGCCCCCGGCCCCGCCACCGCGCCCTTCGCGCCCGGCCCGCTGGGCACCCACATCACGATACGCGGGCTGACCAAGTACTTCGCCGGCTGGCCGCTGTACGAAGACTTCAACCTGGACATACCCAAGGGCAAGATCGTGTCGGTATTCGGCCCCAACGGCTGCGGCAAGTCCACGCTGATCAACATGATCGCCGGCCTCATCCCCATCGATTCGGGCGAGATCCTGTTCGACGGAAAATCGCTGGCGCAGACCAAGATCGGATACGTCTTCCAGAACTACCGCGAAGCCATGTTCCCCTGGCTGCGCACCATCGACAACATCGCCTATCCGCTGCGCCTGGAAGGCCGCGGCAAGGCCGAGGTGGACGCGCGGGTCGAGGAGTTGGTGGCCTCGTTCGACGTAAAGTTCGACCTGAACCGCTATCCCTACGAACTGTCCGGCGGCCAGCAGCAGACCGCCTCCATCATGCGCGCCCTGGCCCCCGGCCCCGAGGTGCTGTTCCTGGACGAGCCCTTCTCCGCGCTGGACTTCGAGATGACGCTCTTCATCCGCGAAAAGCTGCAGGAGGTCTTCATGCAGACCGGCACCACCATGCTGCTGGTGTCGCACGACCTGGAGGAAGCCGTGTACCTGGCGGACCAGGTGCTGCTGCTGACCAAGCGGCCCACCAGGGTCGCGGAAATCCTGGACTACCGCGACGCGCGTCCGCGCACGGTGGAAACTCTGTCCGAGCCCGGCTTCATCCAGATGAAGAAGCTGAGCCTGGAAATCTTCCAGCGCGAAGTGCGCAAGTAATCCCTCCCCGTACCGAAGAGTCCGCCATGACCCAGGAAACCATCGACCAATACGTGCGCAGCGCGCTTGCCCTGGCCGGCTATGCCTTGCGCGAACCGGCGGTGGCCGAGGTGGCGCAGCAGTTCTCGCGCATCCACGACATCGCGTCGAGCTTCATCGACGAACCGCTGGCCATCGAGCTGGAATCGGCCTCGGTGTTCCGGCCGTGAGCGGCCCCGCGCAAGACATCGCGCGCCAGATCCGCGAGGGCGCGCGCAGCGCTACCGCGGTGCTGGACGCCACGCTGGCGCGCGTGCGCGAGCGCGACCCGCGCTACAACTGCTTCACCGCGCTCACCGAAAGCCGGGCGCGGCAGGAAGCGGCGGCCATCGACGCCCGCCGGGCCCGCGGCGAGCCGCTGCCGCCGCTGGCGGGCGTGCCCTATGCCGTCAAGAATCTGTTCGACATCGCCGACGAAGTCACCCTGGCCGGCGGGCGGGTCAACGCGTCCAACCCGCCCGCGCCGCGCGACGCCACGCTGGTCGAGCGAATGCGCCAGGCCGGCGCGGTACTGATCGGCGCGCTGAACATGGACGAGCACGCCTACGGTTTCACCACGGAAAACAGCAACTACGGCGCCTGCCGCAACCCGCACGACACGTCGCGCATCGCCGGCGGTTCGTCAGGCGGCAGCGCCGCTGCCGTCGCGGGCGGCCTGGTACCGCTGACGCTAGGTTCGGACACCAACGGATCGATCCGCGTGCCCTCTTCCTTGTGCGGCGTGTTCGGCTTGAAGCCCACCTTTGGCCGGCTGCCGCGCGCTGGGTCGTTCCCATTCGTCGGCAGTCTCGACCACCTGGGCCCGTTCGCGGCCAGCGCCGGCGATCTGGCGGTCGCCTACGATGCGCTGCAAGGCCCTGACGCCAGCGACGCGGCCTGCGCCCAGCGCCCGTCGGAACCTGCTCTCCCGGCTCTGGCCCAAGGCGCGCACGGGCTGCGCGTCGCGGTGCTGGGCGGCTACTTCTCCGACTGGGCCGGGCCGCAGGCGCGCCGGGCCGTCGAAATCGCGGCGCAGGCGCTGGGTGCCAGCGCCGTGGTTGAACTGCCCGATACCGCCCGGGCCCGTGCCGCGGCGTTCGTCATCACCGCGGCCGAAGGCGGCGCCCTGCACCGGCGCAAGCTGGTCACGCACTACGACTACTACGAACCGCTGTCTCGCGACCGGCTGGTGGCGGGTAGCCTGGTACCCGCGGCCTGGGTACAACAGGCGCAACGCATCCGCCATCGCGCCTACCGCCAGGCCCTGGCGCTGTTCGAACAGTACGACGTGCTGATCGCCCCTGCCACGCCGGTCCCCGCCACGCCCATCGGCGCAAACTGGCTCACACTGGCCGGCCAGCAGCTTCCGGCGCGCGCCAGCATGGGCATCCTCACGCAGCCGATCTCTTGCATAGGCCTGCCGGTGTGCACCGCCCCCATCTGGCCCGAAAACGGGCAAGACGGCCACCTGCCGCTGGGCGTGCAGCTGATCGGCGCGCCGTGGCGCGAAGCCGACTGCCTGCGCGCCGCGCAGGCGCTGCAACTGGCCGGCGCCGCACACGTCCGTCCTCTTTGAACCACAGATCCGAGGCCACCACATGGGAACCGCCTTCGCCGTCATCGACATACCGCGCACCCTCGCCGACACCGCCTACGGCACGCTTAAGCGGGACATCCTGGACTTCCGGCTGGCGCCAGGCGACCGGTTTACCGAAACCGAGATCGCCGACCGCCTGCAAGTCAGCCGCACGCCGGTGCGCGAAGCCCTGTTCCGCCTGGAACGCGAAGGCTATCTGGAAGTCCGGCAACGCAATGGCTGGCTGGTCAAGCCGCTGGACTTCAACACGCTGGACCACTTCTACGAACTGCGCAGCGTGCTGGAAGCCGCCGCGGTGCAAGCGCTCTGCGCCTGCGCCAACGCCTCCGAACGGCAGCGCGCGCTGCGTCCGCTGGCCGACATCTGGCTGGTGGACGAAAGCGGCCGCTCCAGCGACTGCGATCGCCTGGCGGACCTGGATGAGCGCTTCCACGTCGATCTGGTCGCCGCTGCGGGCAATCCGGAGATCGCGCGCGTGCACCGCGCGGCCACCGAGCGCATCCGCATCGTGCGCCGGCTGGACTTCACGCTGCCCGAGCGCATCGGCAAGACCTATGAAGAGCACGCAGCCATCCTGGAAGCGACGCTGGCCGGCGACACGCCGCGCGCGGTGGCGCTGCTGCACGCGCATATCCAGGGCAGCCAGGCGGCGGTACGCAAGATCACGCTGCACCGGCTGTATTCCGCCCGCGGCGCGCGCGCGGCCTGAGACGGCCGCGCATGCCTGCTTCAGCCCGCGCGCAGCCAGCGATGCAGCAGGCGCGACACCAGCGGCATGCAGATAAACACCATGACGGGCGTCAGGGCCACGCTGGTGATCAGCACGCGCCAGAACACCGGCAAATGACCCAGGGGTTCGCTGGCCAGGACGGAGAACACGAGCAGCACCGGGAAGTAAGCCAGCCAGATGCTGACGGCCTGCTTCCAGCGCGGCGGCGCGCTGGTCCTGGGCGCGAACCAGTCGTCCGTGCCGCTGACGCGCCGTTCATGGCTGGCGCGCACCAGCGCCGCCCCGCGCTCCAGCCACATGCGGCGCGGCAGGGATTTTTCCCAGCGGTTCAGGCTGGCCGCGTCGGCGAAACGCAGCACGATCTGGTACTGGTCGCCGCCCTCCGGCGGCTGCAGCACGCCCGATCCCAGAAAGCCAGGAAAGCCTGCCGCCAGGATCTCGCCCTGGCGCATCCAGGACAGGAAATCGCCGTAGCGTTCGGGGGTGATATGCCGGGTGACCAGCATGGTGACCGGGGCGGAAAGGGCGGAACTGGACATGGCGGAACTCCTGAAACGGCGCGCAGCTTGTTATGCAGTGTCGATACAGTATTTACCCTAGCAAGCGGCATGCCAGGAGCCTGCGCCGCGAGACCCTGGCGCAGAGACTGACGCAATGGCCGCGCCGCAGCGCACCACACACCAATTTGGTGATTTCCAGGACATTTCGCACCATGACGGTGCCAACCGGAGCAGCATGCATGGACATCAATCTTCCCGACGTCGTGACTGAAGTCACGGCCGTCCTCGAGCGCTACGAAACCGCCCTGGTGCGCAACCAGGTGGAGGTGCTGGACGAGCTCTTCTGGCAGAGCCCGCACACGCTGCGCTATGGCGCGGGCGAGAATCTCTACGGCTACGAAGCGATCCGCGCCTTCCGCGCGGCGCGGTCCCCAGCGGGCCTGGCACGCCGCGTGCTGCGCACGGCCGTCACCACCTATGGCCGCGACTTCGCGACCGCCAACCTGGAGTTCCAACGCGAAGGCAGCGAGCGCAGCGGACGGCAAAGCCAGACCTGGATGCGCACGCCCGAAGGATGGCGCGTGGTCGCCGCCCATGTCAGCCTGCTGGCTTGACGCGCCAGGCCGCGCAGTGGCGACATCAGGGCGTCATGATCCTGAATAAACATATCCCCCATCGTGATTGAGCGGGCCTGCGGACAGGTCTACACTGACATTCCCGTTCACCCCTTGGAGCATGCGCCCCATGAGCACCTACAAAATCGCTGTTTTCGTCGGAAGCCTGCGCGCTGCCTCGTTCAACCTGCGCCTCGCCCGCGCTCTGGAAAAGCTCGTGCCCGCGGACTTCAAGTTCGAGTACGTCAGCCTGGGCGACGTGCCGCTCTACAACCAGGACAACGAAAATAATCTGCCCGCCCCCGCCGCCAAGCTCAAGCAGCAGATCGCGGATGCCCAGGGCATTCTTTTCGTTTCGCCCGAGCACAACCGCTCCGTGCCCGCTGCCATCAAGAACGCCATCGACTGGGGCTCGCGCCCGTGGGGCCAGAACTCCTGGACCGGCAAGGCCGTCGGCATCGTCGGCACCTCGCCCAGCGCCGCCGGCACCGCGCTGATGCAGCAGCACCTGCGCAACATCCTGGCCGCCGAAGGCGCCAACGCCCTGACCACGCCGGAAGTCTTCCTGCAGTACACGGAAGGCCTGGTCGACGACCAGTACAACATCACCAACGAAGGCACCCGCAAGTTCCTGCAAGGCTGGGTGGACCGCTACGTGGACTGGATCAAGAAGTTCAACGCCTGATCGCCGCCACTGCCGACGCGGGCTCCTCCCGGCCGGCAGAGATCGCCCGCCTACCTCCGGGCGATCCAGCCCCCCGATACGTCGGGGGGCTTTTTTTTGGGGCAGCCGCTAGCTCGCAAGTTCAGAGCACCTCGAGGGCCGGCCCGCCGCCGGGCCGCCCCAAGACGGGCCAGCCCCCTCGGGGGGCAGCAAGCATGCGCAGCATGCGCGGCGTGGGGGCCCCGTTTTGCCGCCGGGCCGCCCCAAGGCAAAACGCGCCCCCTCGGGGGGGCAGCAAGCATGCGAAGCATGCGCGGCGTGGGGGCCCACACTTATCCCCGTCTACTGTGGAGAAGGTTGAGGACAGCCTTGGGGCAGAGTCAAAATCCCCTGTCCCGCCAAGCACTTGCAAGGGCCGGTCAAAAATTGCGCAATCGTTCTTTTGGATGATTTCCGGCCCACTTATCCACTGAAACGAGGATGAGCTGGCGCGCTTTCGACGCCAAGCCTGAGCGATGTGAATTTGTCCCCGCGTTCTGTGGAAAAGCATGAGGACAGTATGAGGGCAGGTGAAAAATACCCTTGCAGATCAAGCGCCTGCAAGTGCTGGTCAAGAATGGCTCAAACACCGTATCGAGGCTGTCCAGTTGTCCCCGGCAAATGTGGATAAGCCTGAGGACAGTATGAGGGCAGCATGCAAAAACCCTTACCGGCCAAGCACTTGGAAGGGCCGCTCAAGAAACGCTCACATGCGGCGCTTGAGTCAGGCCGCGGCGAGACCCGTTGTCCATGGACACAAGACCGACGGGCTTGTCCCCATGGAATGTGGACAAGCCTCTGAACAGTCTCATAACAAGCAGAAAAAAACCTTACCTGACAATCACTTGGAAGTCGTGCTCAAGAAAGGAGCAGCGCGCGGCTTCACTCGTTCCCTTCAAGGCGCATGCCGATCTTCAAACCGACCTGCCAGTAGGCCACCTTGCCGTCCTTGATGTGGCCGCGCACCTCGGTGACCTCGAACCAATCCAGATTGCGCAGCGTCTCCGACGCGCGCGCGATGGCTTGAGAGATGGCGTCATCGGTGGACTTGGTGGATGAGCCCACCAGTTCGATTTGCTTGTAGACATGATTCGACATAGCTCGTCTCCGCTAAGAGGGGTGAGTCGTGAATCGTCGGCGTGGCGGCGGTGTTCCGGCGCTTACGACCGGCAATCCATTCGAACAGACAGCATACGCCCACGGCGCTAGAGTGGTGTTACGAGTTCCGTCGCACCGGCCTCGGCGCGGCGGACCTCGTTCCCGCAACGCAAGCAAGGAGGTGCCGTCATGCCTGAACGAAAAACTCTGGAACGAGCCGCACGCGATAAACGCCAAGGGAAATCCGCTTCCACCCAGGCCGGAGAATTCGTGCGCGAGGAAATCGAGCACGTGCGCGAAGGCAAGCACGGCGTGCGCTCGACCAAGCAGGCCATCGCCATCGGCCTGTCCAAGGCGCGCCGCGCCGGGGTCGACCTGCCCGCCCCGAAGAAGGCCAGCGCGGCCACCAAGCGCAAGGCCGAGCAGGACAGCCATGCAGCCGGCGACGGGCATGCCAAGTCCGCCAAGCGCGCCAAGGCGACCACGACCGCATTGAAGAAGGAAAGCGCCAAGCCAGTATCGCGCTCGGCGCTGTCCCGCCAGGCCAGCGCCGCGGCATCCACGCGCACCGCCGCCGCCCGCTCCGCCGCGGCCAAGAAGGCGGCCGCCACCAAGGGCGCCGCGGGCCGCTCTGCTGCCGCCAAGAAGGCGGCCCGCACGCGCGCGGCAAACCAGCGGGCCAGCCACGCCCATTGAGGCGGCTAACCCGCCTCGAAGGCCCTGAAGCGCTCTTGCAGGAATTCGCGCAGACGCTTGACCGCGGGCGACAGCAGCATGCGGTGCACGCACAGCAGATAGAGCGGCGACGGCTCGGTGGCGTAGTCGGCCAGGACCTCGATGAGCCGCCCTGCCCGCAGGTCCGACAGGACGTCATAGCGCGACTTGTAGCCCAGGCCATGACCCGCCAGTATCCAGCGCCGCACCAGTTCGCCGTCGTCGCCGACGCGGTCGCCCTTGACCGGTATCGTCAGGATCGCGCCGTCGCGCTGGAAAATCCAGCGGTCGTGCAGGGTTTCGCCCAGCACGAAGGACAGACAGTTGTGGCGCCGCAGGTCGGCGGGCGCGAGCGGCACGCCATGGCGCGCAAAGTAGGCGGGCGCGCCGCATACGACGCGACGGTTGTGCTCGGCCAGCGGCAAGGCCACCAGCCCTGAATCGTTCGGCGTGCCATAACGCACGGCCAGATCGACCGGCTGCCGGTACAGGTCGGCCAGGCGGTCGCTGATGCGCACCTGGAAGTTGACGCGCGGATGCAGTTGCTGGAATTCATCCAGCCACGGCAGCAGCACGTGGCGTCCCAGGTCCGAGGGAATGGAGACGGACAAGGTGCCCGAAATTTCCGTCTTGTTGCGCGCCACCGCATTCCTGCCCGCCTCCAGCGCCGACAGCGCCGAGCGCGCATGCTCCAGGTAGCGCTCGCCATCGCTGGTCAGCCTGAGGCTGCGCGTAGACCGCACGAAGAGACGCGCGTCCAGGGCCAGCTCCAACCGCTTGAGCGCGGCGCTTGCGACCGCGGGCGTCAGGTCCAGTTCGCGCGCGGCGGCGGAAAAACTGCCCTGGTCCGCGGCGGCCATAAATATCCTCAGGTCCTCGAAGCGCACCATGCCGGCCTCATTTTCAAAAAATTATTGAAACTGACTGCGATGCTAGCCGCTTTTTCATTGGTCCGGACTGGGTAATGATGACCCATCCCCGACACGCAAGGAGTCACCACATGAAAATCGAACTAAACGGCAAGAAGGCCCTGGTCACCGGGTCGTCCGGCGGCATCGGCCTGGCCATCGCCGCGGGCCTGGCCGAGGCCGGCGCCGAGGTCGTGCTGCACGGCCGCAACGGCGCCAAGCTGGCGCAGGCCGCCGCCACCCTCTCCAGCCAATATCCCGCAGCGCGGATAAGCACCATCGAAGCCGACCTGGCCACCGCCGACGGAGCGGCCTCGATCTCGGCCGCCCATCCCGACGTGGACATCCTGATCAACAACGCCGGCTACTTCGCGCCCAAGTCCTTCACCGAAATCACCGACGACGACTGGCAATACATGCTGGACACCAACGTCATGAGCGGCGTGCGCCTGTCGCGCTACTACCTGCCACGCATGCTGGCGGCGGGCTGGGGCCGCATCGTGTTCATCTCCAGCGAATCGGCCGTGCAGATCCCCGCCGAAATGATCCACTACGGCGTCAGCAAGACCGCCTTGCTGGGCGTGTCGCGCGGGCTGGCCGAACTGACCGCCGGCACCGGCGTCACCGTCAACGCCGTGCTGCCCGGCCCCACGCGCTCGGAAGGCGTGTCGGACTTCTTCGCCGAAATGGCCAGGGAGCAAGGCGTGACCCAGGACGAGATGGAGCGCGACTTCATTGCCCAGCACCGCCCCACTTCGCTGCTGCGGCGCCTGGCCACCGTCGAGGAAGTCGCCAACATGGTCGTCTACACCTGCTCGGCCCAGGCCTCCGCCACCAACGGCGCCGCCTTGCGCGTGGATGGCGGCGTCGTCCGTTCCATCATCTGATCCCTGCCTCACTGTCCAAAGCCATGAAAGCCATCGCCTTTTTCGAGAACCTGCCCGCCGACAATCCCAAGGCGCTGCAGGACATCACCGTCGCCGACCCCGTGCCCGGCGACCACGACCTGCTGGTCGAAGTCCGCGCCATCTCGGTGAACCCGGTGGACGTGAAGATCCGAACCAACCGCAAGCCCAAGGACGGCCAAGCCGAGATCATCGGCTGGGACGCCGCCGGCATCGTGCGCGCCGTGGGCGCCAAGACCAGCCTGTTCAAGCCGGGTGACCGTGTCTGGTACGCGGGCGCGCTGAACCGGCCCGGCGCCAACAGCGAGCTGCACGTCGTCGACGAACGTATCGTCGGCCGCATGCCCGCCAGCCTGGACTTTGCCCAGGCCGCCGCGCTGCCGCTGACCACCATCACCGCCTGGGAGCTGCTGTTCGACCGGCTGCGCGTGCTGGACAACGCCGCGCCCAGCCAGGGCAGCCTGCTGGTCATCGGCGCCGCGGGCGGCGTGGGGTCCATCCTGGTGCAGCTGGCGCGCCAGCTGACCGGCCTGACCGTGATCGGCACCGCCTCGCGCCCCGAAACGCAAGCCTGGGTACGCGAGCTGGGCGCGCATCACGTCATCGATCACAGCCAGCCGCTGACCACGGAACTCAAGCGCATCGGCTTCGGCCAGGTCAGCCATATCGCCGGACTGACCCGCACCGACCAGCACTTCGCGCAAATGGCCGAAGCGATCGCGCCGCAAGGCAAGATCGCCCTGATCGACGACCCCGCCGCCATCGACGTGCGCCTGCTCAAGTCCAAGTCGGCATCGCTGCACTGGGAGTTCATGTTCGCCCGTTCGCTGCACGGCACGCCCGACCTGATCGCGCAACACGAGCTGCTGAACCAGGCCGCCCGCCTGATCGACGAAGGCACGCTGCGCACCACGCTGGGCGGGCACTACGGCAAGATCAATGCCGAAAATCTGCGCCGCGCGCACGCCTTCATCGAAAGCGGCAAGGCGCAGGGAAAGATCGTGCTGGAAGGCTTCTAGGAAAGCCGCCGGATGCCTCGCCGCGATTGCCGGCGGGGCATCTCGCAATTGGGGGCAGAAAGCAGTACAAACACGACTGCGCGCAATCGCATGCGCAACCCCACCGGGAGTCTCTTCTGCTCGACCACATTCTCAATCAGGCGCTTGAACCCGTGCTTTGGGGGATGGTGGCCTTTACCCTGCTGATGCTGAGGCTGGCCCCCCTGCAAGGATGGAAGGCCGTCATCGTCGCCGGCATCACGGCCGGCCTGGTCTTCGACACCGTGCAGTTCCGCGTGGGGCCGCCGCGCCTGTGGGACTCGCTGGTGCTGGGTTCCGTGCTGGCGGCCGTGCTCGCGGCCGCCGTGCTGGAACTGCTGATCCATCTGTTGCAGCGCGCTCGCGCTGAACGCGCCTGAAACTCCTGGCCGGCATCCGACCCCGGCCGGATGCGCCTGCCACGCGCTGTTCAGCGCCCCGCTCTAGGCGCGCCCTTCCCGCTTGGCACGCGCATGAGGATCGTTGATCTCGGCCTCAAGCTCGGCGATGAGCCACTCCAACCAGCCGTTTTCGCTACGGGCATAAACCACCGCCGCCGGCGTCTTGCCGTTGCGCCAACCCGGCTGGTGCGCGTCCAGCCAGGCGCCCAGGCTCTTGTGCGGCGCCAGCAGGCCCGACAGCCACGACCAGACGTAGTCGGGCACGTTGCGGCGGAATCCTTGCGCGCAGGCATAGATGGTGGGCTCAAGCGGCAGGTTGCCGGCCCGCGCCAGCCTTGCCTGCACCCGGCGCAGCGTCTCGGCCGCGGCCTGCAGTTGTTCGGTGCTGAGTTTTTTCACTTGAGGACTCCTGGTCTTGGTTTGCCCGGATTATCACCCCAGGCGGCAGCGCTTTCCAAGCGCCGCACAGGCCTTTCAGGAACGCGCCGCCCGCGGCGGCTGCAAGCCCATCAATGCCGTCGCGCTGAAACGCGCGCCGGGCTCCAGCACCTGCATGCCGGTGCGCGCCTCGCCGCCCGCGGCCAGGTTGAACGCGTCCGCCACATTGGTGACCGGCTCCACGCACAGGAACTCCGAGCCGCCCGCCGTGTAGACCACCAGGTGCGCAAAGGCCGGATCCGCGTGCAGCGTCAGCTGATGGCCGTCGGGCCAATGCAGGACGGCGCGCCCTTCCCACTGCGACAGATAGGTGTCGCAACCGCCAGCCGAGCGGCGCAGCTCCCGCACATGGACGGACTTGCTGCCCGTCGGCAATCCGTCCGCATCCGCCAGCCACTCGCGGCGGGCGTTCAGCGTGACGCGCTCGGCCGTGAAGTAGGGATGCAGCCCCAGGCCGAAGGGCATGGGCGTGTCGCCGAGATTGACAATGGCAAACCCCACGCTCAGGCCGCGCCCGTCCAGCCGGTAGCGTTGCACGCATTCGAAGGGCCAGGGCCAGCCGAGCACGCCGGCGGGCTGCTCCAACACCAGGTCGACGCTGTCCGCGCTCACGTCGCGCACGGTCCACGCTTGATGCAGGCCGGCGCCATGGATCGCATGAGGCCGGCCGGGCACGGACTGCAAGGCATGCCGCGCGCCGTTGAAGGTAAACACGCCATCGCGGACGCGGTTGGAATAAGGCGCCAGCGGATAGGAGCCCGCCCTTGGCCAGCGCCCTGCGGGCCACTGCGTTTCGGTCAACGGCACGATCCAGTCGTGCCCGTCCGTCGACAGCCGCGTCAGACGCCCGCCGCCGCCCGGCGCGAACTCGGCCTGGTGCGGACCGCTGGTGATGGTGATGCGCTCGCTGGCGTCCAGCGTGGCGGGGACGGGGAGATGCTGCATTGATGGTTCGCTCCGGCGGCGGGAACAAGGGCCGCGCGCTGCGATTGTGCCGTTGGCGGGCGGGCCGGGGCAAGCGGGCCTGACGGGCTCGGACAAAACAAGCATCCGTCCCTCCCCGCAGCGGTTCTCGCGCCCGATACAATCACGGGCATGAATTCCGCAACGCAAAACACCGCCGCCGAGGCCCACGCGGGCCACACTCCCATGATGCAGCAATACCTCCGCCTGAAGGCGGAGGCTGGTCCCTTGCTGCTGTTCTATCGCATGGGGGATTTCTATGAAATGTTCTACGAGGACGCCGAACGCGGCGCGCGTCTGCTCAATCTGACGCTGACCAAGCGCGGCTCGTCCAACGGCACGCCGATCCCGATGGCGGGGCTGCCGGTGCACGCCATGGAGCAGTACCTGGCGCGGCTGGTGGCCATGGGCGAGTCCATCGCCATCTGCGAACAGATCGGCGATCCGGCGACGTCCAAGGGACCCGTCGAGCGCCGCATCGTGCGCATCGTTACGCCCGGCACGCTGACCGACGACGCGCTGCTGCCGGCCAAGGCGGACCGCGCGCTGGCCGCCGTATTCGTGGGCGGCACCGCGCGCGCGCCGCGCGCCGGGCTGGCCTGGCTGAACCTGGCCAGCGGCGAGTTCCGCGTGACCGAATGCGCGCCCGGCCAGCTCGAATCCGAATTGCACCGCATCGCGCCGGCGGAGATCGTCTGCGCCGACAGCGCCGAATTCGACTTCCCGTTCGAAGGCGCCCGCGCGCGCGTGCCCGACTGGCACTTCGAGGCCGACAGCGCGCGCGCCCACCTGCTGGCGCATTTCAAGACCGATACGCTGGCGGGCTTCGACATCGAGGACATGCCGGCCGGCGTCTGCGCGGCGGGCGCCCTGCTGCGCTACGCGGCGCGCACCCAGTCGCAGGCCCTGGCCCACGTGCAGAGCCTGTCGGCGGAACGCCCGGGCCAATACGTGCTGCTGGACCCGGTCACGCGCCGCAACCTGGAACTGACGCAGACGTTGTCGGGCGAGGATTCGCCGACGCTGTTCTCGCTGCTGGACGGCTGCCGCACGCCCATGGGCAGCCGGCTGCTGCGCCGCTGGCTGCACCACCCGCTGCGCGAAAACGAACAGGCGCTGGCGCGCCAGCAAGCCATCTCGGCGCTGCTGGCGGGCCGCATGGACATGGAACAGTCCTTTGGCGCGGCCAGCTTCAGCGCGGCCAGCCTGCTGGAGTCCCTGCGCGGCGCGCTGAACGCCTTCCCGGACATCGAGCGCATCGCTGCCCGCCTGGCGCTGCGCTCGGTGCGTCCGCGCGAACTGGCCAGCCTGCGCGATGCGCTGCAAGCCCTGCCCGCGCTGCGCGACCAAGTCGAACCCATGGCGGACTCGCCGCGGCTGGGCGAACTGGTCTCGCACCTGTCGGTGGATCCGGCGCTGGCCGCGCTGCTGGTGCGCGCCATTGCCCCGGAACCCGCGGTCGCGATCCGCGACGGCGGCGTGCTGGCGGCGGGCTTTGACGCCGAGCTGGACGAATTGCGCGGCCTGGCGGCCGACGGCGGCGATTTCCTGGTGCAGCTGGAAGCCCGCGAGCGCGAGCGCACCGGCATCAGCAACCTGCGCGTGGAGTTCAACCGCGTGCATGGCTTCTACATCGAAGTCACCAAGGGCCAGACCGCCAAGGTGCCGGAAGACTACCGCCGCCGCCAGACGCTGAAGAACGCCGAACGCTACATCACGCCCGAACTCAAGACCTGGGAAGACAAGGTGCTGTCGGCCCAGGACCGTTCGCTGGCCCGCGAAAAATGGCTGTTCGAGCAATTGCTCGACGTGCTGGCCGAACACGTGCGCCCGCTGTCGGACTGCGCCGCCGCGCTGGCCGAACTGGACACGCTGGCCGCCCTGGCCGAACACGCGCGCCGCCAGGACTGGGTCGCGCCCGAATTGTCCGAGCAGGCGGACATCGACATCGAGGCCGGCCGCCACCCCGTGGTGGAAAACGCCATCGAACGCTTCACGCCCAACGGCTGCCGGCTGGAACCGGCGCGCCGCATGCTGCTGATCACCGGTCCGAACATGGGCGGTAAATCGACCTATATGCGGCAGGTGGCGCTGATCGTGCTGCTGGCGCGCATCGGCAGCTTCGTACCCGCGTCGCGCGCCCGCATCGGCAAGATCGACCGCATCTTCACCCGCATCGGCGCCGCCGACGACCTGGCGGGCGGGCGTTCGACCTTCATGATGGAAATGACCGAGGCGGCCGCCATCCTGTCCGCCAGCACGCCCAACAGCCTGGTGCTGATGGACGAGATCGGCCGCGGCACGTCCACCTACGACGGCTTGGCGCTGGCCTGGGCCATCGCTTGCCGCCTGCTGGCGCACAACCGCGCGCTGACGCTGTTCGCCACCCACTACTTCGAGCTGACCCGCCTGCCGGCGGAACAGCCGGCGTCGGCCAACGTGCACCTGGCCGCCGCGGAATCAGCCGGCGGCATCGTGTTCCTGCACGAAGTGCGCGAAGGCCCTGCCAGCCGCAGCTATGGTATCCAGGTGGCGCAGCGCGCGGGCGTGCCCGCCGCCGTGATCCGCCAGGCCTCGCGCGAACTGGAGCGCCTGGAAGCGCAGGGCGCGCCCACGCCGCAGCTGGGCCTGTTCTCCGCCGCGGCGGACGCCGACGCCCAGGCCTATGCCGAAGCCGACCGCTCCGACGCCCTGGAAGCGCTGGACTCCCTGCGCGAGGAACTCGCCGCCATCGACCCCGACAGCCTGACCCCGCGCGAAGCGCTGGACGCCCTCTATCGCCTGAAGAAGCACCTCCAATGAATCTCGACCAAGCCTTGCCGCTGCTGGGCAACCAGAGCCCCAACGACTTCATGCGCCGCTACTGGCAGCGCAAGCCCCTGCTGATCCGCCAGGCCATCCCCGGCTTCAAGCCGCCCGTCACGATCGCCGCCGTCAAGAAGCTGGCGCGCCGCGACGACGTGGAGTCGCGCCTGATCTGGCGCGAAAACGGCGAATGGCAGATGGAGAACGGCCCCTTCGCGCGCCTGCCCAAGGACGACGAGGGCGACTGGACCCTGCTGGTGCAGAGCGTGGACCTGCACAGCGATGCCGCGTCCGAACTGATGCAGCTGTTCCGCTTCATCCCCGACGCGCGCCTGGACGACGTGATGATCAGCATCGCCAGCCATGGCGGCGGCGTGGGTCCGCACTTCGACAGCTACGACGTATTCCTGCTGCAGGCAGCCGGCGAACGCGAATGGCGCTACGGCCGCCAGAAGGACCTGTCGCTGGAACCGGGCCTGCCGCTGAAGATCCTGAGCCGCTTCGAGCCCGAAGAGAAGGCGGTGCTGGCCCCTGGCGACATGCTGTACCTGCCGCCCCAGGCGGCGCATGACGGCGTCGCCGTGGGCGACGGCTGCATGACCATCTCCATCGGTTTCCGCGCCCCCACGCAGGCGACGCTGGCGCGCGGCCTGCTGGAAGCTGCTGCCGACCAGGTCATGGCCCGCGTCGGCCTGCTGGGCGGCCCCTACGGCGAACCCGCCCTGCCCGGCCCCAAGCTGTCCGCCGTCTATCGCGACCCCGGCCAGCCCGCCGTCGGCACGCCCGCGGCCCTGCCCGACGCGCTGGTGGCCGCCACGCTGGAAACAGTGGAAAAACTGCGCTTCGATGATGCCCTGGCCTCGCGCTTCCTGGGCTGCTGGCTGACCGAGCCCAGCAACCTCAGCGTGTTCGACGCGCCCGAGGGCATGGAAGTGGATCTGGAAGAAGACTGGCCCGCCACGGGCCGGCTGGTGCTGGACCGTCGCAGCCGCATGCTCTACCGGGGCAAGCAGCTGTTCATCAACGGCGAAACCGCCATGACGCCCGCCGACGCCGCGCTGCGCACCCTGGCCGATGCGCGCAGCCTGGAATGCTCGGACCCGTCCTGCGCCCGCCTGTCCGACGAGGCGCGCTCGTGCCTCGCTGATTGGCTGGACGCCGGCTGGATCCGCTACGAGGCCGCGTAGCATCCGGACACCATCGCGTATCAGTCCTGCACAGAAAGAAATCAGGTCTGATACGCGGGACACATCAGGAAAGAGATAACACGAAGCTGAAAGGTTTGTTGCCGTTGGGATGCGACCTTTTTAACTTTCATACTGGATCGGCCCGCATGTTCCTGTAGCCTGACTTCTGGTTTCCCCTAATGGGGTTTCAAGAGTCGTCATCTACAGGAGTCCAAAAATGATGAGCAAAACCTTGATTATTGCTTCGGTGCTGGCCGTCGCGCTGAGCGCCTGCAACAAGAAGGAAGATGCCTCGGCGCCCGCGACCAACCCCGCTCCGGGCGCCAGCACGCCCGCCCCGTCCTCGACGCCCCCTGCCACGGAACCGGCTCCGGCGCCCACGCCCAACACCACGCCTGGCGGCGGCTCGACCACCCCGGGCGGCGCGACCACCCCCGCGTCCTAATAAAGACTCAGAGACGAACCCCCGCTCTGAGGGCGCAAGAAAAAGCCCCGGCTGTTGCAGCCGGGGCTTTTTTGCGTCCGTGACGCCGGAACCGGCATGCCCGGCCGGCCGCTGCGGACTTCCGTTGTCCAGGCAAAAAAAGAGGCCCCATCGGGGCCTCTTGCTTGAGCAAGTCCGCGCCGTGTGGCAACGGACCCGCTGGTCTTACATCTTGTCCTTCAGCACGCTCAGCAGGCGCTGGGCGGTTGCGCTGTTGTCGCGCGCGCCATTGGCGTCCAGCACCGTCACCAGGGTCTGGTCGCCGCTGGCGGCCAGGTGGATGCGGTACTGCGGCGCCTCGGCCTTCTTGTCGCCCGAGAACATGCGGCTGAAGAAGCCCGGCTGCTCGATCTTCTCGCCCGTGTCGGTATCGACGTAGCGAACGAAGTAATCGCCAGCGGAACGGTCGCGGTCGTCCACGGCGAAGCCGCCGCCGTCCAGCGCCACGCCGACACGGCGCCAGGCGCGGTCGTACGATTCGGCGACGACCAGCGACGCGCCTTGGGCGCGGACGTCCTGCTGCACGGCAGGCTTCTGCGGCGCGGCCTCGGCCTGCTGCACCAGCTTGCGGGCGTTGTCGACGTCGGAGCCCAGGTAGACCATCATGCGCGCCAGCATGGCGGCGTTCAGGCCCGGATCTTCCTTGCCGTTCTGCCACTGCACCTGCATGCCGTCGCCGCCCACGCGCTTTTCAAGCATCTGGCGATGGCTGACGTAGACCTCGGTATGGCCGTTCACGCGCTCGACGCGGGTGCGGAATTTCTCGCGCTCGCCGCTGTCCCAGGCCGATTCCAGCACCGCGCCCAGCGCCTGGCGCAGCCAGCTTTCCGGGATCTTGGCGCGGTTTTCCGCCCAGTCGGTCTCGATCAGGCCGGCGCCAGGATTGTTGCTGGCGACGGTAAAGCCGTTTTCGGTCCAGAAGTCGACCAGACGCGGGAACACGTCTTCGGGCGGACGGTCCACGACCAGCCAGCGCAGGTCGCCGTCACGCTCGACGCGCATGTCCTGGCGGCCCGGCAGCACGTTACTGGTCTTGGGCTGGCTGGCTTGCGCCTGGCCTTGCTGCTGGAACTGCGAATAGGTGGTCGAACCCGACGCAGGCGCGCGATAACGCGGATCGGCGTTGGCCTGGGTCAGATCGGGGGGGATGCTGAGCGGTTCTCCGCGCTGGGTAACGGCGCTCTTGTAGTTGACGGACTCTTCATTGCCCAGGAATTGATTGACCTCGCTGCAACCGGCCAACAACACCAGAGACATCAATGCCGACAAACCGGCATGACGTTTGTTCATACGTATCCTCACGATATTTAGAGCAGGCCCGTTTCCTGGAGCGCGGCGCGCACGGTGGCGTGGTGCTGCGTTCCCAGTTCAACCAGCGGCAACCGGTAACCCAGTGCGCTGCGGCCCATTTCGGCCAACGCCCATTTGACGGGAATGGGGTTGGCTTCAACGAACAAAGCCTTGTTCAGACGCGCCAGGTACGCATTAAGTTCACGCACCTTCGGCACATTGCCGGCCAGGGCGGCGGCACAGAGCTCACGCATGAGCTTCGGCGCCACGTTGGCCGTGACGGAGATATTACCGCGCGCGCCCAGCAGGATCAGGGCGGCCGCGGTGGGATCGTCGCCGCTGAAGACCTGGAAGCTGGCAGGCGCCTCGCGCAGCAACAGGCCGCCGCGCGCGATATCGCCCGTGGCGTCCTTGATGCCGATGATGCCCGGCACCTGCGCCAGGCGCAGGATCGTTTCGTTGCTCATGTCGGCAACGGTACGGCCCGGCACGTTGTACAGGATGGTGGGCAGATCGACGGCTTCCGCCACCGTACGGAAGTGGCGGTACAGGCCTTCTTGCGAAGGCTTGTTGTAGTAGGGCACGACCGACAGGCCGGCCTGCGCGCCCACGGCCTTGGCGTGGCGGGTCAGGTGGATGGCTTCGTCGGTGGAATTGGCGCCCACGCCGGCGATGACCGGAATGCGGCCCGCGGCATGCTCGACGGCAACGCGGATCAGTTCCGCATGTTCTTCCATGGAGACCGTGGGCGACTCCCCGGTGGTGCCCACCACCACGAGCGCGTCGGTTCCTTCCTGGATGTGCCAGTCGATCAGCGACCGGTAGGCAGCGTAGTCGAGGCTGCCGTCAGGCTGCATAGGGGTGACCAGGGCCACCATGCTGCCTTGGAAATTAACGCCTGCGGCGGTTGCAGGGGATGCCATAAATGTAGGGCTCCAAAACCCCGCGGCGGGATGCCCCAGGGCCAGAATCAATGAAACCGCTGAGTTTAACGGATATTGGCTGAAATCCTACAGAAACCACTGGACGATCGTCGTCCCCAGGGCGAGCACGGGGCGCATCAAAAGCCAGAGCACGTCCGTCACCAGCAGAATGACGACGATCACCAGGCCATAGGGCTCGATTTTCGAGTATTGCCAGGCCAGGCGGTTGGGCAGCAGGCTGAACAGGATGCGTCCCCCGTCCAGCGGCAGGATGGGCAGCAGGTTCAGGGCCATCAGCACCAGGTTGACGTTCACGCCGGCCACGGCCATTTCGAACCAGAAGGATTCCTGCAGGCCGGATTCCAGAAACAGGCGCAAGGAAAACGCCCACAGGATCGCCATCAGCAGGTTGGCGGCGGGCCCGGCCAACGCCACCCAGAGCATGTCCTGCTTGGGGCGGCGCAAACGGCCGAAATCCACCGGCACCGGCTTGGCCCAGCCGAACAGCATGCCCGGGCTGCCCAGCAGCTTGGACGCCAGCAGAATGGCCACCGGCACCAGCAGCGTGCCGACCGGATCGATGTGGCGCGCCGGATTCAGGCTGATGCGGCCGGCCTGATAGGCCGTCGGGTCTCCGAATAGGCGCGCGATATAACCGTGCGCGGCTTCGTGCAAGGTGATGGCAAAGATGACCGGAATCGCGTAGACCGCAATGGTTTGGATGATGTCATTCATGGCGAACCGGATTGTAGATGAGCCGCGCGCCGGCGCAGGCCGGCGTGCAGACCGACGCGGCGCACGCGTTCAGGCGAGGCCCAGGGTGGCAGGATCGCCGCGTCCCACGCGCACCACCACCGGCTCTTCGCCGGTGAGGTCGATCACAGTGGTGGGCGATTGCGGGCAGGCACCCGCGTCGATGATGGCCGCCAGGGAATGGTCGTAGCGCTCGCGGATATCTTCCGCATCGTTCAACGCTTCGGACTCGTCCTTGGGGATGAGCGTGGTGGACAGCAAGGGCGCCCCCACCTGCTCCAGCAGGCCCAGCATGACGGGATGATCCGGCACGCGGATGCCGATGGTCTTGCGCGACGGATGCGAAACGCGGCGCGGCACTTCCTTGGTGGCTTCGAGGATGAAGGTCCAGGGGCCGGGCGTCGCGGCCTTCAGCAGACGGTACTGGCGGTTGTCGACGCGCGCGAAGTGGCCGATCTCGGCCAGGTCGCGGCACAGCAACGTGAGATGATGGCGTTCATCCAGGCCCCGCAGCCGGCGCAGTCCGTCGGCGGCGTTCTTGTCATCCAGCCGCGCAACCACGGCGTAGCTCGAATCGGTAGGCACCGCGACGAGCCCGCCATCGGCCAGCCATTGAGCCGCCTGCTTCAGCAGGCGCGGTTGCGGATTCGCGGGATGGATATCGAAATACAGGGCCATGGGTTTATCCTAACACTCTTGAAGGTCGCTCAGTGCAGAGCGGCGATGCAAAATGGCGGGAGCGCCGCCCCGCCCGGAGAAACAGTATGCGCCTTGATGACTCGCGCGAAAGCGACAATGTGGAAGACCGCCGCGCGGGCGGCCCACGTATCGGCGGCCGCGGCACCATCGGCATCGGCACGATCGTGCTGGCCCTGGTTGCCATGTACTTCGGCGTGGACCCCAGCGTGGTCCTGCAGATGGCCGAAGGCCCGCCCGTGCAGCAACAACAGGCGCCCGCCACGCGTCCGCCGGCCAACGACAAGCAGGCAGTGTTCGTCTCGAAGGTGTTGGGCGAGACCGAGGACACCTGGAGCGCCATATTCCAGAAGGACCTGAATCGCCAGTACGTCCCGCCCAAGCTGGTGCTGTTCCGCGGCGCCACGCCCACGGCCTGCGGCACCGGCCAGTCCGCCATGGGCCCGTTCTACTGTCCCGGCGACAGCAAGGTGTACATCGACCTCGCCTTCTTCGACGAACTGCAGAACCGCTTCAAGGCGCCGGGCGATTTTGCCCAGGCCTACGTGATCGCCCACGAAGTCGGCCACCATGTCCAGCACCTGCTGGGCATCTCGGACCAGGTGGACAACCTGCGCCGCCGCAATCCGTCGCAAGCAAACGCGCTGTCGGTGCGCATGGAGTTGCAGGCCGATTGCTTCGCGGGCCTGTGGGCGCAACGCGCCAACGCCGCGCGCAACATCCTTGAAAGCGGCGACGTGGAAGAAGCGCTGGCAGCCGCCACCGCGATCGGCGACGACCGCTTGCAGAAGCAGGGTCAGGGTTACGTGGTGCCGGACACCTTCACGCACGGCTCGTCGGAGCAGCGCGTGCGCTGGTTCAAGCGCGGCCTGGAAAGCGGCAGCCTCAAGCAGTGCGACACCTTCGCGGCCAGCTCGCTGTAGCCGCGCCATGCCCTGCCGCCGCGCCGCCCCTTATGCTGTATGGATGTACAGCATAAGGGGCGGCGCAGTCTTCATCTTGTAAGATTACGCCCCCTCGCAGTGTTGCGCGCGCTCCCGCCGCCGCGCAGCGCATGCCAGGCGCGCTGTCCGGCGCGCGCATTCCCAAGACCCTAGATCAGTTCCATGGCCAACAAGTTCGAACCGTTAATCACAGTTGATGAGGTGCAAGAGATTCTTGCCGAACCCAAGGAAACCGTAAAACCGATCGCCTGGGTGCCGAAACCCGCTGCCAGCAACCTCCAGTGGATGGAATTCGCCTGCGCCTGCAAGGTCAAGGGTGAAGTACGCGAAGACGTGATCTTCCGCGCGATCTATCGCGGCGCCCGCACCGCCGTGCATGGCCAGGCCACCATCTTCCTGGCCGAGGCGTTCTGCGCCAGCCTCTTCGTGGGCCCGCACCGCGTGCTCGGCGTGGACACCGACGACTCCTTCCACACCAGCCTGGTGGGCGAAGGCCGGCCGCAGTACCGCAAGCCGCTTGCGGACCGCAGCCATGAACACATCTGGGTGGACGAAGGCGAAGGCTATGCCGAGCCCATCGTGCCCGCCCTGCAGAATATCGGCGCGCTGATGCAGTATTTCCTGCCGCGGGCGAACCTGACTTTGACCGGCGGTTTCGCGCATCCGCTCAAAGGCCGCCAAATCGAACTGATCCTATGAGCAATTTCCTGGAAGCCTCCGGCTGGACCGTCCTGCCGGCGGGCGAGCACGCCATCCGCGCCATATCGCCCATGACCTTGGGCCTGGACGGACAGCACGCGGCCTTCTTCATCGCGCATCCCGACGAGTCCACGTTCTACCTGACCGACGCCTGTGAGACCGCGATGCACGCGTCCAGCTACGGCATCGACCTGGCGGCCAAGCGCATCGACATCCTGAACGAAACGCCGGGCGTCAGCCTGGCCCACTTCGACCGCGACGGCGCCATCGTGGCGTCGGGCCCCAACGAGCAGTTGCAGGAAGCCCTGTGGGACGCGGTCAAGCTGGCGATGGCGCTGTCGTTCCAGTGCGCCAAGTGGATGCCCAAGTTCAGCCAGCTGCGCTTCCGCGCGCAGGTCGGCCGTGCGCTGACGGCAGGGGTGGGCGTGAACCGCATGGTCAAGGGCGCCCGCGCCAAGGGCAGCAGCGGCCACACGGCGGACTTCGCCTTCGCGGTGCGCGCGGCCGGCAGCACGGCGCTGACATACATCGAGCCGATAGCGCTGAAGGCCGGCAAGAAAATGGACTGGACGCAGGTCTACCAGACCCACGGCAAGATGTCGGACGTGAAGATGGCTGACGCGCGCAACTCGCGCATGGTCATCCTGGAGGATGGCGCCTCGGCCGAGGAGTTCAAGAAGGCCGTGACCATCCTGGAACAGTCCGCGACCGTGCAGACGCTGGCCAAGACCCGGGATTGGCGGGAAGTCTTCTCCAGCTAGGAAGCGTCAGGTTGGCAGGTTGGTCAGGCCGTCGACGATCTCGCGGCCATGCAGGATCGCTGCATGCACCGCTTCGCGCGGACTGTAGACAAAGCCGCCTTCGGCAAAGCGCGGAACCGGATATTCGTCGCCGCCTTCAAGAACGGCGCCTGCCTGGACCACCATCACCGACGCTATGAATACGGGGCCGCTGGGTTGCGCCTGAACCTCGGCGCCTGCGCCCCGGGACACTTTGGCCGTCAGCCGGTATCCCTTGTAGATCAAGTTGTTCTGATGCACTTCGGATGCCCTCTTTCTGCAACCCAGCATACCCCGGCTGTCCATGACAGTTCGGATATGTTTTGTAACGCAGGCAGAAAATAGAAACATTGTTGCATCGCGGGAATAGTGTCCCCGTTTACTCGACGCGCGGCGCGCAACCGGCCCAAGCGCCGCATGGTCAAGCCAGATGCGGCTTGCGACGCATTGCGCAGCGCCTTGACCATGCGTCCCCGCGCCCTGTCACGGGGATTACCCTAGACCTGTTGCATATGCACACCTTGTTGCACGTCCATGCCGGTCGCGCGACGCGAAAAGCCACAACCGCAGCCGAGAATGGCCGAGTCTGGTCTGCCGCTTCAAATAGCTGCCGGGTTGCGCGAAGCGCGAAAGGTGCGCTTATGCAGCGACATTGCGGTCGCGTTGCGCCAGGCCCGCCGCAGGCAGGTCGTCGGCCTTGCCGAAGAAGGCGGGGAACTGCCGTTCGCCCTTTTTCGTCACGCTCAGCGCGCGCGAATCCAGGCCCTTGCTGACCCAGCCGCGCTGCGCCAGCGCATCCAACAAGGCCGCGCCCAATGCGCCGCCCAGATGCGAGCGGCGCTCGCTCCAGTCCAGGCAGGCACAAGCGAAGCGCCGCCGGCGCTGCCGCGCCCGCGCGACGTCCACGCCGATCTGCGCCAGCGCGGCCTCGCCCAGCGGCGTCAGGATATAGTCGCGGCCTTCCACCGCCAGCCACTGGCGCGCCAGCATGGCGTCATGGATGCGCACGGCCAGGGTGCCGGCCATGTGGTCATAGCAGGTGCGGGCCTCGCGCAACGCGGAAGGCGTGTTGGGCTTGAACGGCACGCGTTCGGCGCCGGCGACCACCAGCAGCGCCTCCAGCGCGTGTCCCACCTCGCTGTTGGCCAGACGGTAGTAGCGATGCTTGCCCTGCACGGCCATTTCAACCAGGCCCTGCTCGCGCAGGCGCTGGAAATGGCTGCTGGCCGTCGACGCCCCGATATCGGCGGCGGCGGCCAACTCGGTCGCCGTGCGGGCGCGGCCGTCCAGCAGCACGCACAACATGCGCGCGCGCGCCGGGTCCGCGATGGCGCCCGCCACCGCGGAAAGACTGATGTCGGCAAACTCTGATTCCATGATTCGACGCAGACCAAAGTGTTGTGTGCAGACTCCAGCATACTGCGGCTCAGGCAAACAAGACAGCCGGCGCCGCCGGACACCCATGACCGCAACCCGCAAATTCTTCGGCTGGAAAGTCCTTTACGCCACCTTCGTGCTGGCGGTCTTCGGCTGGGGCGTCGGCTTCTACGGACCGCCGGTCTTCCTGCACGCGGTGGCGCAACGCACCGGCTGGGGCGTGGCGCTCGTATCCGGCGCGGTCACCCTGCACTTTCTGTGCGGCACCTTCGTCGTCGCCAACCTGCCGCGCCTGTACCGGCGCTTCAGCGTGCCGGCCGTGACATCCGCCGGCGCCGCGCTGCTTGCGCTGGGCGTGGGCGGCTGGGCCACGGCCGCGCAGCCCTGGCAGCTTTACGCGGCCGCGCTGTTCTCAGGCATGGGCTGGGTGACGCTGGGGGCCGCGGCCGTCAACGCCTTGATCTCGCCGTGGTTCGTCCGCCGCCGGCCCGCAGCGCTGGGCATGGCCTACAACGGCGCCAGCGTCGGCGGCATCGTGTTTTCGCCCTTGTGGGTCTACCTGATCGGCCAGGCAGGCTTTGCGCAGGCCGCCTTGTGGGTAGGCCTGGCGATGGTGGCGGTGATCGCAGCGCTCTCGCGCAAGGTGTTCGCGATCACGCCGCAACAGCTGGGCCAGGAACCGGATGGCGCACCCGCGCCGGCGCAGGCAAGTGCGGCTGCGGCCAGCGCCGCGCCGCCATTGGCGAATCCATGGCGCAACCGGGCCTTCCTCACGCTGGCCGCGGGCATGGCGCTGGGCCTGTTCGCGCAGATCGGCCTGATCGCGCATCTGCTGTCCCTGCTGGCGCCGCTGCTGGGCGCTCAGACCGCCGGTCTGGCCATGGGACTGGCGACGGCCGCGGCCATCGCCGGACGCACCCTGGTGGGCTGGCTGATGCCAGCCGGAACCGACCGGCGCATGGTCGCCTGCCTGGCCTACGCCATCCAGATCGCCGGTTCGCTGGTCCTGATGCTGGCCGCCGAACATGCGTGGGCCATCTGGCTGGGCGTTCTGTTGTTCGGCTCGGGCATAGGCAACGCCACTTCCCTTCCGCCGCTGATCGCGCAGACGGAGTTCGCGCGCGAGGACGCGCAACGCGTCGTGCCGTTGATCGTCGCGCTATCGCAAGGCGCCTATGCCTTCGCGCCCGCCTGCTTCGGGATGCTGCGGGCGTGGTCGGAACAGGCCGGGCAACCGCTGTTCTGGTTTCTGGCTGCGGCCGCCAGCCTGCAAGCGGCCGCCATCGCGAGCCTTGCGCTGGGGCGCGCTACTCCAGCCCGCCGCGGCGAGCAACCAGCCCGGCCATGACGGCATCGCCGTTCTCGGTGGCCAGGCCCTCGGCGACGCCGCGGCGGTCGGCCACCGTGCGGTTCTGGCTGACTTTCCACTTGCCTTCGATGCGCGAAATGGCGATCTCGACCCCGACGATGACGCGCATCTGCGCCGCGATGAAATCCTCCGGCGCGTCCTCCACGCGCCAGGGCAGCGCACGCGCCTTTTCCTGACTATGGGTCAACGCGTCCAGCTGGGCGCGCAGCCAGGCCGGATCGTCCTGGATCACAGGCGTGCCCCAAACGTGCACCGCGACGAAGTTCCAGGTCGGCACCACCTTGTGGGTTTCCGCCTTGCTCGGATACCACGAGGGGGTGACGTAGGCCTGCGGCCCATGGAAGACGCTCAGGCATTCGCGGCCCGAAGCCAGTTCGGCCAGCTGCGGATTGGCGCGCGCCATATGCAGCCGCAGCACGCCATGGGGCCCGTCGGGATACAGCAGACAGGGAATGTGATTCGCCATCAGCCCGCCCTCCCCGCTGGTCATGAGCACGCCCAGCGGATGGGCGCGGATGAAATCATGCTGGACTTCGAGCGAGTCTTCGCGAAAGGCTGACGGCAGGTACATGGCGGGATCGGTTGTGACGGGGAAAAGCACAACATACCGCCATCGTGGCCCTATTTCCAGGACCAGTCAGTATTCTTTTCATGGAGCCAGAATGATCAGGTCCGGAACTGCTTTTCCATCAGGATGGTGGTGAAACCGCTATCCCATTCCTCGTCCGGATAGGTATCGATTTCGGCGTAGCCGTGCTTGCCGTAGAACTGGCGGCTGCGCTGGTTGAAGGAATCCGTCTCCAGCCGCGCGCGGCCGAATCCGGCGCCGCGGATGGCCGCTTCCGCGCAGGCCAGCAAGGCGCCGCCGACGCCCAGGCCCTGCCGGGCGGGATGCACGTGCAAAGCCCAGATGAAGTCGTTTTCCCAGTCCGCCATGCCTGCCAGCACGCCATCGACTTCGCAGACCAGAAAGAGCTGGCCTCTGGTACGCACGTACTGGGTCGTCTTGCCGCTGGCGCGGAATTGCCGGTCCCGTTCCGCCGTCATCTCGGGCATCCACGTGCCCTCATAGGTACGCATGAGCACGTCTTCCAGCAAGGGAGCGTCCTCGGGCCTGGCTGGCCTGATAAGGAATTTCTGTTGTAGGTCCGTCATGCGCGGCAGTGTAGCAATGCCCGCCAAGACGGCGCGAGAGAGGCGCGCGCGGCTATCGTCGCACGCGCTCGTACGCCTGGTTCATGCGGTCCCGCGCCTCCGATTCGTTGGCGTAGGCGCGGTCGTAGGTGTCCAGGCAATCCCGCGTGGGATTCGGCCACTTGATCGCTGCGATCGCGGCGGTGAGTTCGTCGCGGGCTCGCTGCCAATCCTTGACGGCGGCATACCACTGCTTGGCGGTGTCCATAGTTGTCTCCCTATGTTCACGCATCCATCGTAGTCCCGCGGCGGCATTGCGCGATGGCTATTTTGGCTGACCCGGGATGAACCTCCCGTCCATCCTCGAAAGGACAGCGCCGTTTCACACAAATGGAAATCTGCTTTCCAGCGAAACCAAATTTCCATCCAGCGAAAGGCGAGAAAACCGGAGCGAAATAGAGCAATAATTGAGCAGGCCTCGGCGCGCTTACGGCCCTCCGACCGCCGCGTCGGGCGCCACATTTTTGGAAGAGAAGAACATGAAGATCCACCTCGCCCTGGCCGCCTGTGCCGTGATCGGCCTTGCCGGCTGCACCAATCTGCCCAAACCGCAGAACTACTCCACCTCGCTCGGCGAAAACCAAAGCCGGCTCAAGCAGGATCCCGACTGGAGCGCCGGCATGGTCTGGGTGCGCCCCGGTCCGCCGGTCGGCAGCCAGTATCCGAAGAAACTCATCCTGGAACCGGTTCAGTACATCCAGGGCGACCGCCCCGACGAACTGGACATGCGGGACGACACCGTCATGCGCGAACGCGCGCTGGCCTACATGAACGAAGCGATCCGGCGGGAGTTCGCCCAGGCCGGCTACCAGCTGCTGACCAAGCCCGAGCCGCACTCGCTGCGCCTGAGCGCGGCGATCACGGGCACCTTCCGCAATGACCGCGATCCGCGCGTCTCCGAGTACATCCCCATCGGCTACGTGATCGGCCAGACCGTCAAGGCGGCCGGCTACCGCGACCAATCGGCGCGCCTGCTGCTCGAAGCCACCTTGCGCGACGCCAATACCAACGAGCTGCTCATCAGCTCGCTGGGCAGCGTCACGGGCGGCAATCTGCCGGCCGACCGCAAGCCCAACGCGGACGACGTGCGCAGCGCCATCGACGACTGGGCACGCCATGCGCGCGAACAGTTCGACCGCATCTGGCAGGAAGACCGACCGGAAGCGGGTTGAACCGCTGTCAACGCGGGAAAGCATCTTCTTTCAGCGTTGACAGCTTCCACTTCCTTCGCGGGCGGAACATTACGGGCCGAGGCGGGTCGAATCCATCGCGTTTTTCTCCCAAAATTCACGATGTGATGAATATTGACGTCAACCCTCACTTACCCATCGCCACGGCTAATGCTACTGTTCCGCCTGTGCAAGGAGTACATGCAATGGATCAGAAAACCAAGCCCTGGGCTTTTCCCAAACCCCACCCGGAAAATACCCCGCGTGGCGAACGCAACAAACAGGAGTTCGACGCTCCTGCCCAAGACAGCAAATCCGCGCCCAAGCCGCGCGGCAAGAAGGAGATCCCGGCCGCCAGCCGGGCTCGCCCATGAGCCAGGCAGGGCGGCGGAATCCCATCCCGCAATAAGCCCTGCCCGACCGCCCATGGCCCGGCGCCAGCAAGCATGACCCACGGCGCATCGCGCAACGACAGATGGCCATGATCGCCGACCCGCCGCTGCGAGGCAGCGGCAAGATAACCGGAGTGTTCTTCAACCCAACGGACGAAATCGCGGCCGTGGCGTCCGCATTTCCGCTGCTGGCGAATCCGCGGGCCCGCGCGGCCTATGGCGGCCAGGTCCTGCGACACCGCGTCGCGCTTTACCGCCGCGGCAATCCCGTTCCGTTCGCGGCCTTCGACGGCCTGCGCCATCCCGTCAACGACGTTGCCTTCCATCCCGCGCACAGCGTGGTCGCAATCAGCTCCGGCAGCTATGACGGCGGCTATATGTTCGAAGGCGACCTGCAGGTCTGGGACTGGCTCAGCGGCCAGTCCCGGCGCCCGTTCCAAGACATCCCCGAAGTCGTGCGCTGCGCCTGGAATGCTGCCGGCGACCGGATCGAAGCATGGGTCCGGCCCTGGGACGAGGAATGGGCAGGATTGCCCGAGGACAGGCCCGAGGCCGCATTCGACACGCTGTTCATCGTGCGCGCGCCCTACGGCGCAAACATCTGGTCCGACGAACCGCGCAAGCTGGAACTGTCGTCCCTGGACATCGCGCCTGAGGGCAACCCGTCCGCCCCCGCGGCCGAACCCCTGCTCGCGCAATGGCTGGGCCTGCCCCGACTGGCGCGCCGTGGCGCGATCCATGACCTGGCCTGGCTAGATGAGCGGCGCATCGCCGTGGTTCATGACGGCTGCCTGCTGGAAATCCACGACACCGGCGGAGGTCCTGTCACGGCTTATGCCGGCACGGGGCACGGGTCCGAGATCATCCGCTCGGCAGGCGTGCACGTGCATGTGGTGGAGTCATCGAACCAGCCCGGCATGCTGGGCCGGCAGGACTCCCGGCTTTACGCCTTGTCTGACGGCGGCTTGAACCTGGTCCGCGAATACCAGGGCGAGTACACGTTCTCGGCCTCGTCGCAGGGCCAGTTGCTGGCCCGCAGGAACCGCGTCCCGGCAACCCGCAACGCACGCGATGTGCTGCGCGACCTGGACTCGCGCGAGGAACGCCGCGTGGACCTGGGCCACTACGATTGCTTCAATCACTACCTCCGCATCGACGGCGCGCACTCGCTGTTCTGCGTGCAAGGAACGCCGGCCAGTTCCCACGAAGCGAAGCGCCTGTGCAGGGTGTCCGCCGATGGTGAGGTCCAGCCCTTGTGGCCGGTGCTGAAGGCCAACGGCAAGCCCGACAGCCACGCGATGGAGCTTTGCGGCTGCCACGTCGACGACCGCCTGGGCGAGGGCCTGGTCATCAGCGGACGGCACTATTCGCCCGCCGTGCGCGTCGCCTGCGCCGGCTTCATCTACCGCAAGCCGCTGGACCGGGACCGGGAAATCTGGCGGCATCCGACCACGGCTTCGGCCAGCGCCGTGATCTTCATCCCCGCATGCGGACTCGTCGCCGCCAGTTTCCTGGACGGCGGCCTGTTGCTGCTGGATGCCGCCTCGGGCGACATCCGGCTGCGCGCCAACATGCAGCTGGACGGCTTGCCGGCCCTGGTGCATGCCATGGACGCGCAAGGCGACAAGCTGGCCATGGGCACGGCCGACGGCAGGATCGCCGTGAACGCCGTCGGCGAACTGCTGGCGCGCGGTACCACGATGGGATGGGTCGAGATCGGATGAGGCGTGCCGCCCCGGGATTCGCCCTAAGCGTAATCCCCTAGGCCGGCCGCGCAAGACAGCCGCTATCCTCGCGGACGTGTCTATGCGCGACTCCTCATGACTCCTCGTCTGGATCTCTATACCTTGCAGGTGTTCCTGGCAGTGCTGGAAGAAGGCAGCATCGCCGCCGCGGCCACGCGTGAACACATTGCGCCATCGGCGCTGTCGAAACGGCTGTCCGAACTCGAACGCGTGCTGGACGTGCCGCTGTTCCAGCGCCATGCGCGCGGCGTGGAACCCACCAGCGCCGCCCGCGCATTGGCGCGGCGCGCGCGTACCCTGCTGCACCAGACCCAGGACCTGGCCGCCGAGATCCGCGACTACTCCGCCGGGGTGCGCGGCCGCGTTCGGGTGGCCGCCAACCTGTCCTCGATCGCGCAATTCCTGCCGATGGAGCTGCGCCGCTTCCTGGCGCAACATCCCAATGTGCAGATCGACCTGGAAGAATCCGTCAGCTCCGGCGTCACGCGCGCCGTGATCGACAACGCCGCCGACATCGGCGTGTACACGCAGTCCGACGACGAAAACGGACTGGACATCTTTCCCTACCACCGCGACGTCATGGCGCTGGTGACGCCTGCGGGCCATCCGCTGTCGCGGCACAAGCAGGTGGCGTTCGCCGATACGCTGGACTATGACCACGTCGGCATGCATCGGGGCAGCGCCGCGAACTATCTGTTCACGCGCGAAGCCGCCTCCATGAACCGCTCCCTGCGGCTGCGCTTCCAGGTCACCTCCTACGACGCGCTGGTGTCCATGGTGCGCGCCGACCTCGGAATAGGCATCGTGCCCACCAAGGCCTTGTCGGCCTACGTCTGCGACGACCTCCGCATCATTCCTCTGACGGACGCCTGGGCCCGGCGACAGCTGAAATTGTGCGTGCGCAGCAATGAATCGCTGTCCGGAGCTGCCCGGCTTCTGCTGGACCATCTGATCGCGCAACCCGCAACGCAGCAATAAGGCAGCCAGGTCTGCCGGCGCGCGAAGCTTGCGGCCCCAGCCATCGCATTTCGCGATACCCCGCCGAATATTCACGATTTGTCCCGCCTGGGCCCTTCACTGAAGATAGTGGCCGACAACCCATGTCCCGGACATCGCCGCGCGAGGCCCTTGCGGGCGCAGGATCCGGGCGCCAGGAGACCGAAGCCGTGAGCCTTCCAGACCGAGTCGAAATCGTCGAAGTCGGCATGCGCGACGGACTGCAGATCGAGTCCGAGTTCGTGCCCACCGATACCAAGATCCAGATCCTGAACCAACTGATCGATGCCGGCGTGCGGCATTTCGAGGCGACATCCTTCGTCTCGCCGCGCGCCGTGCCGCAAATGCGCGATGCCCAGGAAGTCCTGGCCGGCGTGCGCAAGCGCCCGGGCGTCGTGCTGGGCGCGCTGGCGCCCAACGCCAAGGGCGTGGAACGCGCCCTGCAATCGCAAGCCGACGAGATCGTCGTATTCCTGTCCGCCACCGAAAGCCACAACACCAAGAACCTGAACCGTCCCGTCGAGCTGTCGCTGCGCGACATCGAGGACATCGCGCAACTGGTGCAGGGCCATCCCATCCGGCGCAAGGGCGCCATCGCCGTCGCGTTTGGCTGCCCCTTCGAAGGCGACGTGGACCTGGGCCGCATCCGGACCATCTTCGACCACTTCGCGCGCCAGGGCTTCGACGCCGTGACCTTGGGCGACACCACCGGCATGGCCACGCCCAAGCTGGTGCGCAACACGGTGGAAGCGCTGCGCGCCGACCATCCCGAGATCAAGATTTCGCTGCACTTCCACAACACGCGCGGCATCGGCCTGGTGAACGTAATGGAAGGCCTGCGCGCCGGCGTCACCTCGTACGAATCCTCGCTGGCCGGCCTGGGCGGCTGCCCCTTCGCGCCCGGCGCCACCGGCAACATCTGCACCGAGGACCTGGTCTACCTGCTGGACGAGATGGGCGTGGACAGCGGCATCGACCTGCGCGCCCTGATCAAGGTGGCGCAGCGGCTGGAAGGCATCATCGGCCGCGGCCTGCCCGGGCAACTGATGAAGGCCGGGCCGCGCCTGAACCTGCACAACTACGACGTCGCCGCCGGCGCCGTCGGTTGAGGAGACGGCATGGACGGCAAATCAAACCAGAATGCGCTGCTGAACCTCTCCGCCGTGCGCGAAACCGGCGTGAACCTGAACCGCCCCGAATGCGTGTTGGCCACGGCGGCCGGCGACCTCTACGTATCGGACAAGGCCGGCGGCATACGCCACATTCTGCCCAACGGCGACGCCCGTCTGATCGGCGCCCAGCCCGGCCTGATCCCCAACGGCTTCGCCCTGTTGCGCGACGGCTCCTTCGCCGTCGCCAACCTGGCCGACGACGGCGGGGTCTGGCGTGTGCGGCGCGACGGCAGCGCCGAACCCTACATCATGGAAATCGACGGCGTGCGCCTGCCCGGCGTCAACTTCGTCTGGCTGGACGAACGCGAACGCCTGTGGATCTGCGTCAGCACGGTGCGCAAGGGAGACCACCAGTTCCGCCGCGACATCGCCGACGGCTTCATCGCCGTGCACGACGAAAGCGGCACCCGCGTCGTGGCGCGGGACGTGCACTGGACCAACGAATGCCGCACCGATCCCGGCGGCACGCACCTGTACGTGAACGAGACCTTCGGCCGGCGCCTGCTGCGCTTTCGCATCGGCGCCGATGGCGGGCTTAGCGAACGCGCAGTCGTCACCGAGTTCGGCAAGGGCACCTATCCGGACGGCATGGCGGTCGACGAGGAAGGCCACATCTGGGTGGTCAGCGTGGTCTCCAACCGGGTGATACGCGTCAGCCCCAAGGGCGAACAGCAGCTGGTGCTGGAAGACGGCGACGCCGCGCATATAGACCGGCTCGAGACCGAGTACCTGGCCAACCGCCTGAGCCGTCCCATGGTCTACGACAACCACAGCAAGCGGCTGCAGAACATCACCAGCCTGGCCTTCGCCGGCCCCGCGCGCAAGACCGCCTACATGGGCTGCATCAACGGCGCCAGCCTGGCGGTGTTCGATTCGCCGGTCGCCGGGCTGAAACCCGTGCACTGGAACTGGTAGCCCGGCCCCGCATGCCGGAGGAGACATCATGAACAAGAAAATATCGCAGCATCTGACCCGCGCCTCGGCCATCCTGGCCGCGCTCTCGATCACGGCCGCCGGCGCGCTCATGCCCGCGAGCGACGCGCAGGCCCGGGACATGAAGATCGCGACCATCGCCGCGTCCAACAGCCCCTGGGACCACGCCATGCGCGCCTTCGCGGACGAGGCCGCCAAGCAGTCCGGCAACGACCTGCAGGTGCACGTCTACACGGACGGCCAGTTGGGCGACATCAGCAAGATCCTGTCCTCCATGCAGCTGGGCACCCTGGACATGGGCTACTTCGGGCTGGGCTCCGTCGTGTTCCTGCGCGGCGCGCAGCCGCTGAACATCCTGTACGCGCCCTATCTGTTCAAGAGCGGCGAACAGGCCGAGCGCATCATCAACAGCGATGAATTCGCCAAGATCTTCGACGACGTCGCCAAGAAATCCGGCGTGCGCGTGTTCGCGGCCTTCGGCATACGCTCGCCGCGCGCGCTGCAGACCGTGTCGCGCGCGATCAACAAGCCCGAAGACGTCAAGGGCCTGAAGCTGCGCATACCCGCCATTCCCATCCTCAAGTCGACCTTCGAGACGCTCGGCGCGCAGGTGGTGCCGCTGGGCATGACCGAAATCTACACCGCGCTGGGCCGCGGCATGATAGACGGCCAGGACAACGGCTTCGATCTGTCGATTCCGCTGCGCTTCCACGAAGAAGCCAAATACTGGGCCGCCACCGACCACGCCTATGAACTGACCGGCTGGTTCATCTCCGAAAAGGTCTGGCAAGGCCTGGACGCCAAGCAGCGCCAGGCGCTGACCGAGGCGGCCAAGGCCGGCGGCAAGGTAGCCACGAAACTGGACCAGGAACTGGACGACAACGCGATCAAGATCCTGAAGCAGGCCGGCGTCACCTACACCCAGCCCGACAAGGCCGCATTCAAGGCTGCGCTGGCCACCGTCTATCAGCAGTACGAGGGCAAGGATTGGCCCGCCGGCATGGTCGAACGCATCCAGAAGATGCAGGAGTAGGCCATGGGCGCGCCCCTGCCCGCGACGGCGGTCCGCTCCGCCCCCGCCGAATCCCGCTGGCGCGGCCTGGTGCTGCGCGCCGACCGCTGGCTGTGCTGGATCGGCCGGCTCGCCGTCGCTCTCACGCTGGCCATGGTGCTGGTCTTCTGCTTCGCGCAGGTCCTGGACCGCTATCTGCTGAAGACCCAGTTCGACGCCTGGGACCAGGTCGCGCGCATCGGCATGCTGTGGTGCGCCTTCGTGGGCGCCGCCATGGCGCTGCGCGAGCGCCGCAACGTGGTGATAGACCTGATCGACCGCCACCTGTCCGACCGGGTGCGGCGCGCGCGCGACCGCCTGTTCGACGCCCTGCTGCTAGTACTGGCCGCGACCCTGTTCTACAAGGGCCTGGACGTGGTCGAGGTGGGGAATTTCCAGGACATCGTCGGCACGCCCTTCACTTATGCCGTCAGCTATGCGTCGCTGACCGTGGGCATGGTGTTCTTCATGCTGTTCCTGGCCCTGCGCCTGCTGATTCCCGACGCCGCCCCGCCGCATGACGTCTTTGCCCGCGAAGAGCACGACACCCAGGGGATGCCACCATGATTCTCTTTTCCGTAGTGCTGTTCGTCGTGCTCATCCTGGTCGGCCTGGACATCGGCTTCGCGATGATCACCGCCGCCCTGGTCGGCATGCTGTTCAAGGGCGGCGGCGGCGTCGACATCGCGCAGGCTCCGCTGTCGATGCTGGGAGGCATAGACGAGACCGCGCTGGTCGCCATTCCGCTCTTCATCCTGGCGGGAGAGCTGATGAACCGCGGCGGCGTCACGCTGCGGCTGATCAACTGGTCCATGGCCATGGTGGGACACATGCGCGGCAGCCTGTCGCAGGTGTCGCTGACCACCAACCTGGTCATGGCCGGCGTCAGCGGCTCCGCCGTCGCAGACGCCAGCGCCATCGGCACCGCGATGATCCCCTCCATGAAGCGGGAAGGTTACCGGCGCGGCTATCCGGAGGCCGTCATCGCCTGCGGCGCCATGCTGGGCCCGATCCTGCCGCCCTCCATTCCGATGATCGTCTACGCGGTGCTGGCCAACCTGTCCATCATCCGCCTGTTCCTGGCGGGCATCATTCCCGGCTTCATGCTGCTGGCCGGCTACATGGCCATCTGCGCCTGGCAGGCGCGGCGGCACGGCTACAAGTCGCGCCCGCGGGCCAGCTGGCCCGAACGGGCCCAGGTCACGCGCGCGTCCATCTGGGCCCTGATGATGCCGGTCCTGATCATCGTCGGCATACGCTTTGGACTGCTGACCGACACTGAAGCCGCCGCCTTTGTCGCCATGTATGCCCTGCTCGTGGGCCTGGCCGTGTATCGCGAACTGAAGCCGGGCGAGCTGGGCGCGGTCTTCTACGCCGCCGGGCGGACCATGGCGGTCGTCCTGTTCCTGCTGGCCGCGGCCGGCCCGTTCAGCTGGCTGATCAGCGAATCGCGCATCGCCGCCACGATCGCCAAGGGTATCTTGGGCGTTTCCGACCAGCCCTGGATCGTGCTGCTCACGGTCAACGTATTCCTGATCCTGGTGGGCAAGATCCTGGAGCCGCTGCCCGCCATGATCATCACGCTGCCGGCGCTGCTGCCCATCGGGGCCCAGCTGGGCATGGATCCCATCCAGTACGCCATGATCCTGATCCTGAACCTGATGACGGGCATGCTGACCCCGCCTGTCGGCATCCTGCTGTTCGTCACGTCCGCCGTGGGCCGCACCCCGATAGGCCCCATCGTGCGCGAGATCATTCCCTTCTTCATCTGGTCGCTGATCGTGCTCGCGCTGATCTGCGCCTTTCCTGCGCTGACCTTGTGGCTGCCGGGGCTGGGCCGCTGACCAATTCCAGACAACCAAACAGATGCACACCATGCCACTTACCGGAATCCGCGTCCTGGACCTGACCCGCATCATTTCGGGCCCGTACTGCACCTCCATCCTGGCCGACATGGGCGCCGAGGTCATCAAGATCGAAGCGCCCGGCGAAGGCGACCCGATACGCCGGCAGGGCGTGGTCAGGGACGGCCTGAGCTGGTACTTCGCGAACTACAACCGCAACAAGCGCTCCGTGACCCTGGACCTGTACAGCGCGGAGGGCAAGGAGATCCTGCGCCAGCTGATACCGCGTTGCGACGTCGTGATCGAGAACTACCGGCCCGGCATCATGGAGAAGATGGGTTTCGGCGACGAGGCCCTGAAAGCGCTGCGCCCCGACATCATCCACTGCAGCATCAATGGCTTTGGCGCTTCCGGCCCCTATCGCGACCGGCCCGCCTTCGACTTCATCGCCCAGGCCATGAGCGGTTTCATGAGCCTGAACGGCGGCGAGGACGATCCTCCGATGCGCGCCGGCCCGCCCATCAGCGACCTGGCCGCCGGCCTGAACGGCGCGCTGGGCGTGGTGGCCGCGCTGCTGCGCCGCGAACGCACCGGCCGCGGCGACTCCATCAGCGTCAGCCTGCTGTCCAGCATGATCGGGCTGCTCAGCTTCCAGGCGTCGAACTACTTCGCCAGCGGCGAACTGCCGCCGCGCACCGGCAACGACCACGGCATCGTCGCGCCCTACGGCCTGTTCGAGACCGCCGACGGCCAAGTCGCGATCGCGCCGTCCAACGACGCCATGTACGAGAAACTGCTGGACGCGCTGGAACTGCCGGAACTGCGGGCGCATCCGGAATTCCAGGCCAACGCCGACCGCATGCTGAACCGCGCCTCGATCAAGGCCGCCATCGAGGCCCGCACCCGCCAGCAAGACAGCCATTACTGGATCGAGCGGCTGAACCAGTACGGCGTGCCTTGCGGCCAGGTGTTGAACCTGCAGGAAGTCTTCGACGACCCGCAGGTGGCGGACCAGGAAATGGCCATCGACGTGCCGCATCCCGACGGACAGCAGGTGCGCATGCTGGGCTTTCCGATCAAGTTCGCCGAAGCGCCCTGCCAGGCCCGCAGCCCCGCGCCGGCGCTGGGCGCGGACACCGACGCGGTCCTGGAGGAGCTGGGCCTGTCCGGCGCCCGGATCCGGGAACTGCGCGAGAAAGGAACCGTCTAGCCTGTACTACCCTTAACCGATTCAGCAGTACGCGTCAGCAGCATCCCCGCAGCACCCGACGTCTGGCGATCACGACCGGACGCGTCCACCAAGGAATGGAGACCACAACCATGCTACGTGCCCTAATGTTCTCGGCCTGCGCGCTCGCCGCCTGCGCCCCCGCCGCCGCCCAGCAGTATCCCAACCAGCCCATCCGCGTCATCGTGCCGTTCACGCCGGGCGGCGGCACCGACTTCCTGTCGCGCACCGTCGCCGCCAAGCTGTCCGACTCGGTCAAATGGAACGTCGTCGCCGAGAACCGACCCGGCGCCGGCGGCACCATAGGCATCACCACCGCCGCGCGCGCCAAGCCCGACGGCTACGAGATCGTCATGGGCCAGGTCGACAACCTGGCCGTGGCCCCGTCGCTCTACGCCAAGCTGGCCTACGACCCGGTCAAGGACTTCGAGCCCATCGGCATCGTCGGCGAAGCCCCGCTGGTGATCGTTGCGGGCAAGAACGGCCCCTACAAATCCCTCAAGGACCTGATCGCCGCCGCCAAGAAGGCGCCAGGCACCATCAACTACGGTTCGCCTGGCGCCGGCACCATCACCCACCTGGCCGCCGAACTGCTGCAGCTGCAAGCCGGCATCAAGCTCGTGCACGTGCCCTACAAGGGCTCCGGTCCCGCCATGGCCGACCTGCTCGGCGGTCAGGTGCCGGTCATCTTCACCTCCATTCCCTCGGCCGCGCCGCAGATCAAGGCCGGCAGCGCCATCCCGCTGGCCGTGACTTCGCTCAAGCGCAGCCCGGCCATGCCGGACGTGCCCACCATCGCGGAATCCGGCTATCCCGACTTCGACGTGCGCGTCTGGTACGGGCTGCTCGCGCCCGCGCAAACGCCCAAGCCCATCATCCAGACGCTAAACACGGAGCTGAACAAGATCCTGGCGCAGAAGGACGTGCAGGATGCGCTGGCCGCGCAAGGCGCGACCGCCATGCCCACCACGCCCGCGCAGTTCGCGCAGACGATAGACGCGGACTACAAGAAGTGGCGCTCCGTGATCCAGTCCGCCAACGTCAAGCTGGAATAGGCTTCCGCCCGCCGTTCGCGGCGGCTTCCCCTGTACCTCAAATGAGCGCCGGATTTCAACACCCCGGCGGCTCCGATAACGGCCTAGATCATATGCATGCATCGCATCATGCGTATGAATGACGCTCCCCAGGGAACGCCCCGCAAACCCCTGCGCAAGAGGTTGCAACGGCATTGACAGCAACAAACCCAGTCGAGACGATGACCTCGGCGCCACAGCTTTCGACGTGGCGCCACCGAAGGAGGTTCATCATGTCAATCTCATGCAGGCGATTGGAGGATGTGATTGCAGTCTCGGCGGCAGGAGTCCAGTACCGGATCGAACGCCATCTCGTTCATCCCCACGCGACGGACGAAAACCCCGAGCCTGGCATGGTGCTGGAATGCCGCCTGTCCACCGGCGGCACGGTGATCTGGGAGGGCAAGGATGTATACCGGCTCAAGTCAGGTGAAATTCTCCGGCCAGTGAACCGGCGCAAGAAGAAGAACTTTCTGGAAAGGTAGGAATGAAAAGCCCGTCAGCGCAAGCTGCGGGCTTTTGATTTTTTCCTTCTACGCGAAGTGACTCCGAGAGCGTGGACTAGGATTTATCCCACGCACTCACCAGCGCACGCTGCCGCGCCGCGCACTCCCCATACAGCATCGCCAGGACGATATAGCTGCGCGCCAGATCGTCCCAGCTATCGCTCGTCACCTGCGGCACCGGCGGGCATGGCTGCGCCAGGTTGACCGGCAGGATTGGCCAGACGGCCGGCTTCGCTGATGTGCCGCAGCCGCTCAGCGTCAATGCGGCAGCCAGCAGGCAGAGGATTCTGAACTTCGACACGGCTGTACCTCTCGATGGTCTTGGGCCTGGCGTCGCGCAACGCGGCCATGGCGCTTTCCAGGGTTTCCGAGATGCCGCTGATCCGGATGGCCTGAGCCTTAAATTCGACGAGTTCGGCCAATGTGTGGTCGGTGTTCGCCTTTTCGACACCGGCCTGGTACTGGCTAGCGCCATACCAGCGCACGCCTAGGCCAGCAACGGCCAGCACCGCCGCGCCAATCAGATATGGCCACGCGGCGCGCAGCAGTGTATTCATGACCGCCCCTTCCAATCCCTCGGAATCTGGAAGTGCGGCCCGTCCTTGAATGACTTCCAGTCTCCGCCCCACTCCATCGGGACGTCTAACTCCGCGGCGCTGGCCTTAACCACTGCGGCCAAGTCGGCGAACGCCTGCCAGTCGTTCCAGGGGATAGCACCGCCCACCAGCGGCGCCAAGTCGACGGCGTGACCAAGCCCCCCCGCCTGTGGCAAGTGGTAGCTGGCCATGGTCTTGCTACTTCCTCGGGCTACGTACTCGCGCTGCTGCTCGACAGTGCGCACGCCCTCTACGACAGTGAAGTCGACAGCCGTTCGCTGGATCGCCAGCTTCACGACGGCGACCAGATCGGGATGCACACCGATCAGCCGAGTCAGACTGCGCTGCGAAAGTTGAAAATTGCTCATGGCGTCAGACCTCCAATGTGCTTGCGCGTCACCGCGACGACGTAGAAGGCAGCCGATGCAGCAAGAGTGGCATCGCCTGCGCTGGCCCCGCCTGCGACGAAAATGCGGCAGGCTGCACCGGTCACCGTGAGAAAGGCGGCAGACAGGCCGATCCGCTCCAGCGTCGTGTCCTTGATTCCTCGTGAGAACACCGCCAGCGATGCGCCGCCCGCCACCACCAACCAGCAAATGAACGCCTGAACCGTCCACAGAGTTAAATAGATGGTTCTGTCCATGTCATGCCCCTTTACCGCGCACGCGGTCGATGAGCGCCTGCCAAAGCGCTGCGATCGGTGCGGCCTGGACCGCTTCCCAGGCACGCGACACGATGGCCATGCCAAACATGCCGGTCAGGAAGCCCGCCAATCCTTCCGGAATTCCCAGCAGCATGGAGAGGTACGGCGATGCGTAGTAGGCCACCAACGAGCCGCTGGCCGCCATACTCAGACGCGCAGGCCACGAGCCTCGCAGGTACCGTATGGACACCACGGCGCCAAGGATGCCGGCAAACTTTGCCGCGAAGGCGTCGAAATCTTGGATGTTCAATCGCGTCCCCTTGAGACGAAAAAGCCGCCCGAAGGCGGCTTGTTGGTCGTTGGCGATTGGCCTGACTAGGCCTCGATCGACGCGGCCGCGACAAACAGCGCATCGACGTACTGCGCGTCCCAACCAAACGATTCGGCCATCGTGGCAACGGTCGGGCTTGCGCGCCGGAACTCCTGCGCCTCCTCCCAGGCCATTTTCATGAGCGGATCAATACCTGGACCCTGCATCGCCATGGTCACATCATCGAGCACCCCGGCCTGCAAAAGCGCCGCGCGCGCCTGAAAACGAGAGACGACCTCCGGGACAGGGGGGGCCGCCGGGGAAGGCTTGCTGAATCCCTCGCCGTCATACACGTCACCGATCGCAATCCCCGTGAACGACGTCACCTCGATCATCTTCGCTGCAAAATCAGGATGGAATCGGTCCTCTATGCTGACTTCATTTCCATCGACGTCGACGAATGGGTCGATAAGCTCCGCCGCCACCCCACTAACCACATATACGTAGTACTTCATCACTCGTACTCCCAGACAATAACAGCGCCGTTGAAGCCCCTGCCGCCGTTCGTGGCGGCCTGATTCTGTCCAGTGGCACAACCACTTCCACCAGCACCGTATGTAAGGCCCGCGTTTCCTGGCTGGTTTCCTGCAGAAGTTTGTCCGCCGCCGCCACCCAGATGTGATGCGCCGCCAGCGCCACCGTTTAAGGAGGTCCCATTGCTAAGGGCAAAGCTCGAGTGCGCCTGACCGCCTAGTGCGTTCAGAACATTACCTCCGCCACTCCCTCCTCCTGACCCGCCGCCAGTCACGATTGGTGCAGGCCCAGTAGTTGGTCCACCTGGGCCACCACTGCCGCCCGAAGCGGAAAGCAGGGAGCCGAAGGAACTTAAGCCACCAGGGTTCCCTGAGGCTCCTCCGCCTGCTACTGGGGCGCCGCCTTGGCCAACCGTAATGACCACGCCATTGAACCCACTGGTGAGCCACGAGGAGCAATAGCCACCACCACCACCGCCGCCTGCTACGGCTGACTGGCCCAACGGGGTTGCGAGAGTCGACCCGCCACTACCGCCACCGCCTTGCACCTCGACAAACACCGCCTGGGTACCCGAGCTTGCGGAGTACAGTTCGGAGCCAATAGTGTCATAGACGCGAACGCGTTTGAGCCGGCCCGGACGGCCCCGGAGAAACGCATTCAGGCCTGCAGGGGTGACCGCCCTCGTATCGTTGGTCGCGTCATTTGCATCAATCAACGTTGCAATGCCAGCCGGCATTGCAATCCATCCCTCCCCACCAGCATCCGGGTTAGATGTGTTGTTTTCCGCAAGGTTCAGCCAATAGCCCCTTCCGACCGATTGCTTCAGCATCGCGCCCTGCGGATACCCGCCGATGGCTGCGCTAAAGGCAGCGTCGTAGGGATAGGCGCCTCCGGCCTGCTGCCACCGCGCGGCGGCGCTGAGAAAGTTGAGGATGCCATTGAAATCGGCACCATAAGGCGGCACGCCGCCTGCCGCCAACGGCGTCATGGTCAGCGGCGGAAATCCATCCACGAAAGAGGCTGCGCCCGGCGTGACGCCAATTTGTGACGCCACCGGAATGGCGTTCTTTGTGCCGCTCTCCGCAAACGGGACGGCCGATTTGATAGGTGCATTACTGGTTTGCATTGATAAGCCCCGAAGAGGTAAAGAAGACGCCCGAGCCAAACGGCTGCATCAGCGCCTCGTTGAATCCGAAGGTGGTGGAAAGATTGACCTGCAGGATGTGCGCCTGGACCGCCGCCGGCTTGGGTATCGCGCGCGATTGAGTCAGGATGGCGATTTCATGCGGCGCCAGCGCAAACTCGAATACGTAGCGGAATTCCATCTTCCCCGTGTCCGACACGTAGCAACGCCCGCGGCCCGCGAACAGGTTCGACAGCAGCCGGTTCAAACTGGGGGAAGTGCAGTCCGAGATATTGGCCAGCGCCTTGACCAGGATCAGCGTGCGATACGCATCGTCTGCTAGCCGGTACGTCTGCGTAGCCTGCTCGCCCGTGTAGAACGGCGCCTGATTGAAGGGCTGCCAGTCCAGCGCCTCGTCGTACCCCAGATACGTGACGTCTCCCGGAATGGTCAGCATCCGGCCGACGTCGACGATCCTGCCCCAGATGTCCAGCCCGAAACCCTGCGCGGTCTCGACGTTCCAGACGAAGTCGTAAAACGCGTCGAAATCGACGTCCGGGTTGATGTAGTCGTCCATGTTGTTGATCAACTGGACGAGCGTGGGGCTGTTGGCGTACTGGCTGATGAGGGTCCGGGCCGCCAGCCCCGGCTTGGGTGCCGCGCTCATGTCAATGTCACCGAGATATCGGCCGGCGTGACCGTGGGCCGGCGGTTGATCGGAACGGTCAGGCTGACGGCCGATGGCGTCGCGGAACCCAGCAGCAGGGACAGGATGGAGACGGCGGGACTCAGGGCGGAAATGGCGGCGTAGAACCGGCTCGCATAAATGGTCGATCCGATGCGCGCGCGCTGCCCGCCGTCCACGCCATTGAAGGCGTTCACGATCGCCTGCCGGGTCAAGGCGACGATGTCCGAAGGCAGGGCCGGGTTGTCCGCCAACTGCACCGCGAAACGCACCGGCAACGCCGCGGGCGTTTCCCACGTCACGACGTAGGACGGATAGGGATAGGAGTACCCCTCCTTGTCCTCGATCTTGTACGAGGTGTTGCCGTTGTAGTCGGCGCCGTTGCTCTTCTTGCGCCAGATGGCATCCGCGATGTCCGCGGCCTCGCCGCCGGCCACCGCGACCCAGATGGAATGCGGACGCAGGACCACGCCGCCGACCGTCTGCGGCACGGCGAGATTGTTCTCCGTCACGTAGGCGTCGATGACGCCTTCCACATTCGCCACATTGGCGTAGATCGCGGGCAAGGAACCGCGGGCGTTCAGCGCCACCGACTGCCGCCGGCGCTCTTCGAATTCGGCCCTGCTTTCCACGTCGCTGCCCGCCGTTCCGGCGTCGGCATTCAGCACCGAATCCCAACCGGGGATGGCCTGGTAGATCTGGTTCAACGCGCCGGGCGCGCACTCCACCGGTCCGTCAACGGCGCAGGCAAATGGCAGATCTATGCGTCCGCTGGCGGGAATCGTGCCCGCCTCGGTGCAGAGATACAGGTTTCCATCCACCGCCTGGGCCCGCGCGCCCACGGGAATTCTTACCCCGGCCAGGCCGGTGCAGGTGGCGATGACAGCGGTGGGCGTACCAGGCTTGCGGTCCAGGAAGTAGATGCGCCCGATGGCGTCCTGCATCCGCCCCTGTGCGTAGGCCGGATCGACCTGGTTCACGTAGGCCGCGAACTCGTTGTTCTTGTTGCCGATGATGGCGGTGGTGCTGGAGGCCAGCTGGCCCTGTGGAGTTTCCAGGGCGGGATTCAAGCCGCCGCCGAAAGCGGCGTCCATGTCCGACTGGACGCCGGCCAGGATGGCGGATTCTTTGGGCAGCACCAGCCCTTCCGGCGTGAATTGCACGCGCGGCACTTGCGAGATATTCGGCATGGTTTCCTCAGAAGCTGACGGTTTGCGTCGTTCCGTCTTGCAGGGTGATTTCGACATAGCCCGCCAGGGCCCTATCGGTGCAGGAAGTCAGGGTGCAGAGCGCGCCCGCCACCTGCGGGACGGTCATCGCCGCCCGTTGGACGTGCTCCCGCACCAGGGCCAGCGGCGGCTGATGGCCCAACAGCTCTTCCCAATACGGAACGCCCGGGGCGGTGTTGTAGAACAGCTCGCCCTTGAATAGCTTGATGGCGCTAGCCACGTCCTGCGCGACGGCATAAGGGTCGGATGCCATCGCGATATTGCCGGCCGCGTCGAGCACCAGGTCCCACGCGGTCCGGTCCAGCAGTAGTGTGTTCAATTGGGCGCTCCTGTGTTGGCCGGCCCGCTCTGCACGCCGGAATGGGTATGCGTGCTGCCCACGTCCTTGCCGTTGTTGCGCAGCGTGCCCAGCGTGTTCATATCGCCCTGCCAGGTCGACGTGCCGCCGAAGGATCCGCCGCCCTGTTGCACCGTGCCGTTCAGCACGATCCGAGGCGAGTTCAACGCGCATTGCCCGCTGGCATTCAATTCAATATCGGGCGCCGTGACCGTCACCTTGGAGGGAGACACCACGTTGATGCCGCCTGCGGTGAACTGCACGTACTGCACAGGCGCCGCGTTCAGCAGGCCGCCGAAGTACAGCCCGTCCGCCATATCGTGCGAACGCCAGGACCCGGGATTGTTTTGCGCCTTGGAGGCCTTCACCAGGGAGATATCCCGATTCGCGAACGCCGCCATGCCGATATCCCCGACCTTCGGGTCCAGGATAATGGCGTCCGTTCCGCCCTGAAGGCGGAAATAGGGCAGACGATGCAGCACCCCGTGCGGCACGGCGTTGCCGGCCCCATCGAGCTGGTTGACCAGCGGCTGCACGTCGACGAAGCCCACGGGCGACAGCCCGCCTGAATTCGTCACCGACACCACCTTGACTAGCGTTGCCGTGCTGATCCGGAGCAGGGCCTGGCTGATGAGGAACTGCAGTGCCCCGAACTCGCTGTCGCCCTGGCCGGCTTGCGCCAGTCCTGGGTATCCGTATTGTTCAGCCATTGAGCTTCCTTTCGCACTTGACCTGCGACAGCCAGGAACCGCCGGGGACCTCTGCTTCCAGATGATGTGACAAGCCCGTAATTGTCCACTCGCCATTCGCGACCTCGATCGCGCTCGTCACCAGCACCTTCTTTCCCACCGAGAAATCCGGGTTGTAGAGACTTCTGAGCGAAATTCCGCTGCCTGTGAACGCCGGGTAGCCGATGAGCCCCGTCTGCGGCGAAATGGCGATCGGATCGCCCTTCCTGGAACCACCGGGGGGCCAGATGGCCAGCGTGCCGCGGTCTATCGTGTAATTGATGCGCGCGGCCTGGGCGCAGTTGCGCATCTGATCCATGTCGGTCCCAGACAGATACGGGTTGGCAAGGACGGTATCCTCCCCGTTTTTTTCGCAGGCATAGCCCATCGATTCCGCAATTTCGCTCGCGATCTCATGGACTCCCGTGGGGCCCGGATATGACTTGGCAGGCACGGGCTTCAGTTCTTTGGAGCCAGCGACTTGCGCCATGACATTGAGCATGCCCTCGGGAGCTTTTTCATAATCAGCCCATGCCGTATCGATATCCCCCTCATAAACCACCCGAGGGACACCGAAATCATCCATAGCACTGACGCTGACCAGGTTCTTCCCCCGGCGCTCTTTGGACTTGAGCCCAATCGCCGTCAGCTTGTTCATCATTTCCTGATTCAACCCGTAGATCAGCAGTTTCACCCGACTGCTTTCGCCTGCGACGTGGGCAGGAATGTTCACTGAAACGCGGTAGCCGCTGAGCGTAATGTCCGGCCCCTTCTCGTCGCCGAGCTTCCCCTGCCCCAGGCTGATGGTCACGTCTATCCGGCGCTTGACTAGGCTCATAGTTCCAGCGGCTCCATGTAGGCCAGGACGAAACGCGATCCGAGTCCCTGGTACTGCGGATCGGCATGCCCCTGGGTATCGACAAACGCCAGATCGCCAACAAAGCCCAGATAGTCGGAACGCACCAGCCGCACCCGGTCATGGCACAGCACCGTCGTCACTATCGGCGCATTGTCGAGCTGAAGATCCAGATAAACCCCGGTCGACTTCTGGTAGACGGAGATCTGGCAGTTCTGGCCCGACAGCACGACACTGAGCGTTTGCGCCGGCGCGGGCTTTAGCGGAATCCTCTTCATTGGACAGGCTCCAGTTCTCCGACCATGTTCTGGTCCCGCCGGGGATAGGCATCGATCTCGAACGCCTGCACCTGGCCGTTGCTCTGCTCATCCGCGCCGCTGGGCTCGCGCGTGGCCAAGGACCGCAAGACCGCTGTCTCCCGCACTTCACGCAGCGTCAGGTCCACCAGCAGCAGGTTGGACCCATTCCGGTCGCCGCGGCTGTACTCGTACTTCACCAGATTGGCCGAGGGATAGACGATCTCAGGCGTCGCGACGGCGTACAGCTCCGTACTGCCCACGATCCGCTTCAGCGCGGACAACATGACGTCGCGCGAAGCCTGGTCGCCGGCGTGCGCCAGCTTGATGGTCGCTTCGTAGGGCGTATCAACCTTGTTGAAGGAAGAGAAGCCGCCCTGCTCCACGGGAAAGCTGGATATCTGGCTGCCCTGATTGAATTTGATGCTCACGAAGGTCTCAAAGACCAGGACCTGCCTCCCGTCCTTGCCGTACACCCCCCAACGCGGAGGTCCGAACATTTGATCGGTCAGCGCCGCAAGTCCGAAGCCGGTCAGTTGAGGAATGGAAGGGATGGTCGTCTGGCGAAAAACCGCGGGTACGCCCTGGCTCCTCGGAACATCGGGAAAAGGAATGAATGGCATCAGAAGATCCCCGTATTGCCTTGCTGGACGAGATTCTGGCTACGGCCCGCCTGCCCCAGGCTACTCGCGATTCCCGGGCCGTCCGTTGCCTGGGTCATGATCGTGATGGGGCCGTGGATATGGGTCTCGGACGTGTTGTTGGTAGTCGTCGTGCTGCTGGAGATGCCGGCAGCGCTGGCCTGCGCTGCCGCGGCCGTCGTAGCCGCAGCCGCGGCGCCTCGATCCTGGTCGTCGAAGAAAAGCGTCCCGTGGATTGCCCCGGCGGCAGCAGCGAGCTTGCGCTCTTCGCTTGATCCGGGTCCCTCGGACTTGTTAAGCCCAAAGTGGCGGTACACGGCCGCGCTGGCCTGGGCCGGGGTCGTGGCGGCGGCCAGATGTACTCCTGCCCTGCGCCTGGTGTTCTGCAACTCCCAGGCGACGAAATCCAGCTGCTGTTCAACCGTGGACTCGCGCATGTCCATGCCATATACGCGCTTGAAGTCAGCCTGGCGCCGCGGATTCCATAGTCCGATGCCGATGGAAGCGCCATCAGCGCCCACGGCCCTGGGATCCAGGTTGCTTTGGGCCTGCAGGTTGGCTGCCAGTCCCACTGCTGCATCCCGGGTGTAGCCCTTCGACTCGAAGTACCTGACCGCATGGATGACCTCCTTGCTCTTCAGCTCGGGATTTCTCATCGCGGCCAGGGTTTCTTCCTCGCCCCCATTCAAGCCCTTGCTACCGAACAACAGCGCGGCGCCGGCCGCGACAGGTCCTGCCGCTCTCAACGCCACTGGACCCAGGCCTCTCAACGCAGCCAGCCCACGCGCCGCGCCGGCGCCGCCGAGAGTTCCGAGAGCCTTAGCCACGGTCCCCAATGCAGAAGCCAGGTCCAGCAGAGAACTCACCCAGGACAGAATCTTGAGCGCCCCCAGCGCGAGCAGGACGTTCTGCCACCCGCCCACCGACTGAGCGGCCGAATCCACCACATCAACGAACTTCACGATGGCCTGCACCGCTCCGTCGACCCACTGGACAATCTCGTCGCGGTTCTCGAGCAGATAATCGCCCCAGCCCTGGGCGAGCGAGAGAAGCCGCTCGAACGCCGGCGTGAGCGCCAGCAGCACCTTGACGCCCACCGATTCAAAGGTATCGCGCAGGTCCAGGTAGCGGTCGCGCAGCTGCGAGGCAGCCTGCGCATCGTTCATGGAGATGGCAGCGCGTTTCTCCTGAATCTGAAGCAGCCGTTCGACTTCGTCAGGCCCGCGCTTGAGCAGATCGAACGAGCCCTCGCTGATGCCCATGTCCTGGGCCGCCACCGCGGCCTGGGCCCTGTCCTTCTGGTAAAGATCGGCAATGATCCGCGACCTGGCCAGAAGGTAGGTGTTGCCGTCCTTGAGATCGCCGACATTGCCGCCGTTGTCAAAGAACCCGGGTAGCGAACTCGCGGCGGAGCCGCGGTTGAATCTGGCTACCTCGCCGGAGGATTCCCTCAATTGGGCCGAAATGGCTTCGGCAGTTCCGCCCGCCCGCTCGGCCGCCTTCTGCCACGCGGACAGCCGCTCGGTGCTCATATCCAGATTCTGGGCCATTTGGGCCAGACTGACCGCGCCGGAGAAGCTGTCCGCCGCGAAACGCTTCGGATCGAAACCCGCAGTGACGAGCAAGGCATCGATGATGGTGGCCATGCAATTACCTCGGTTCAGCTAGGACGCGCCTGTTGTGTGCGTCCACCGCAATCACCTCAAGCAGGTTGTACAGGTCTTCGGCGCCGTAGACCGTCTGCAGGTCGTGCAGCAGGCCCGGATGCCGGGAAATCACCACGCCAACATTCCGGGGAATATTGGCGTAGCGGATCAGGCGCGCGCCGCCGCTGTGGACTTGGAGCCCGAAATCGATGGGGCGGCGGCGGTAAAAAAATCCAGGTGCAGGCCCAGGATTTTCTTGCGCAGCGTGAACAGGGTCGCCACCTCCTCGATGTCGCCGGACATGAGCTCGCGCGTCACATTCGGGCTGGGCTGGATCTGCACGCAATCCATCATCTTGTCCAGCAACGGCTTGGCGCTGTCGAAAGGCAGATTGGCGATGGCCTTCATCCCCATGGCCGCCACGCCGGCCAGCCCTGCCTCGGCGATGTTGTCCGGGATCTCCACTCCGGCGTTCATCAGCGAAAACAGCGCGCGGCCGGCCCATTCCTCGGCGTCGTAGGCGGAAAGCTCCGTCAGGATGAACACCTTGCCTTTGTCGCGCCCTTCGGCGCCGATGGTCAGGCTTATCTGCTTTCTGGCCATGTCACACCAACGCCGGCGAGACGTTCTGCCAGGTGATCTGGAACGTCATGGGTTGGAGCATCGCCTTGGCGTCCGGCGCCGGCGGGATCTGCGTCAGCACGCCGCGGGTCAACGTGTACTTGCGGTCGATCGACGGGATGCTGAGACTGCCGTTCGCGTAGAACACTTCCCGGGCCGTTTCGCTGGCCGCCATCCAGATCTCGAAGACGCGCATGGACGGAGAGTCGGGCTGGATCATGATGGTCTGGACGCGAGGCACCGGCACATAGCTGGCCGACATGCGGCCGTCCACGCCCATGGTCACCTGCGCGGGCTTGGCTGCATCGAAGGTGAAAGCGCCTTCGGAGGCGTAGCCCTCGATCTTCTGCGGCACCGGAAAAACGCCGCCAACCGCGATCATCAGAACGGAGTTGGCACTGGTCAAAGTCGCCATGTTGAATCCTTAAAGAATGGCCAGAGAGGCCAGGGTGATCTTCTGGACGGAACCGCCGTCCATGTACCAGAACGTCATGGGCGGCGTGCCGCGGGCTTCTCGCACCTGCGGGGTCGCGTCTTTGATCTGCAGATACCAGCCGCGGGTCTGGAGCGTGTCGGAGATGTCCACGCCAGCCTGGCTGTTGACATGGGCCTTCTGCTGGCTCGACAGCGTCACGCCCGCACGGATGGCGCCGAAGTTGAGCGCGGCGTTGATGGGATCCAGGCAGGCGGCGTCGATCAGCGTGTAGCCGTCGGCGTTATAGGGAACCGAATTCACCTGGGTCAGCAGCGTCATCAGCGCCTGCTGGAACGCGGCATTCAGCCAGATCTGGTTGACGTAGGTGTCGACCCACTTCCAGTTGCCGCTGAGCTGGCCCGGGTAGAGGAAGCGGAAGCGGTCGTTGCTGGTGGCATAGTCGCCGTAGAAGTTGTAGCCGTTGTCGATCAGCGTCTGCGCGGTCGTGGCGTCGGTCACCGAGAACGCAAGGCCGGACTGGCTCTTGAACGCCAAGGTCGCGCGGCCGTTGGTGCGTTCGAAGTCGAGCGATGCGACCGCGCCCAGTACGAAGGCGGCGTGCTGCACATCCTTGTAGACCGGCACCGAGCCCGAGTACTCGTTGGCGCCGACGATGGCGGCCCAATTGGACGTGTTGCCCTGCTGCGTGGCGGTGACATCGGTATCCCAGCCGACGTAGGCATACCGGTCGCCCTGGGCGTTCGTCCAGGCCGAGAACGCCACCTTGCCGGTGGTATCGGGTTCGAACGTCGTCATGAACGCCGCCCAGTTCTGGGTCAGGTCGGTGATGCGGCCCATGTACTCCGCCGGCACGCCCGCCGCCGCGCCTTGCGACAGCACCGCGGCGGTGGCTTGCGTCAGCTTCAGGCCCGACGCGATGGTGCCGCTGCCATAGGAGATCGTGCTGGCCGCGCCATCGGTGGCCGAGGTGATCACGAAGGCGGCGCGCTGCGCGTCATAGGCGCAGGTCGCGCCCCAGGCGGTGAACGCGGCCTCGATGATCGTGGCGGCGTTGGAAAAGCTGGTCGCCGTCGACAGATCGATGCTGGCGGAAGTCTTGGCGGAGCCGTCGACGCTCACCGTCAGGACGCCGGACAGCGCCTGCAGCTGGGTCAGCGTCACCGCTTCCATGGCGCCGCCGCGCAGATAGGCGGAGACCGCTGCGGCCGGATACTGGGCGTACAACAGATTGCCCGGCTTGCGGGTCGAGTTGTCGAAGCCGTTGAAGTAGACCGCGGCCAGGGCGGCCTCGGTCGAGGTCGGACCGAAGAAGCGCTGCACGTCGCGCGCGGTCGCGAAGCTCTGGACGGCGCCGATGGGAACGGCAGTGTCGTGGGTCAGGATCAGGCCGTTCAAGTCGAGCGCTGATCCGCCGGCTGCGATCACGCCAGGCACGACCTGGACGATTTCACTGGCGGGAATGGACATGGAATTAAGCTCCCGTAGGATAGGTGGTGTCGACCTCGATGAGGCCAACGTGGAGTTGGTCCGCAAACTGCTGCGGCACGGTGATGGATGGGTTGAACTGCAGGACGGCGTCGAATGACCACCGTTCGAAGGACTGGCTCTCTCCGCTCTCGATGGGCAACTGCTTCAGTTCGCCCGCGTACAGCGGCTGGACCCGCCCCAGGTTCCCTAGAAACTCGCATCCGTATGGGCTGCGCAGGGCGATGGACAGCGTCAGCGCCAGATCCAGCGCCCTTGCTCCATAGCCCTCCACGCGCGCAGACCATTGCGTAGCCTGGGTCATGGTCCGCTTCCCCGCGGCAGGCGACGGATCGGCATAGGCCATGACTGGCACGGAGAGCCCCAGCGCCGCCATCGGCGTAATGACGATGCACTCGCGCAAGGGAACAGGAACCTGATTGGGCAGGCCGCGGACCACTTCGCAATCGACCAAGGTCTTGAAGAATGCGGCGAGGTCCTCTACCAGCTGGCTTTCGGTAATGCTTATCTGAGCGCTCATGGAGTGGGATTCATGCCGAAGAGGAAAACAAGGCAAGGCGCCAAATGAAAAAAGCCCCGGCGCTCGGCCGGGGCTTCATTTGCTTGGGGCGCAATGCCCCGGACCCATTGTGACCGAT
>NZ_CAHLAR010000019.1 GCF_903652925.1 Achromobacter anxifer
TGCCGGGCGCCAGGCGCAGCGCGGGCGCGATGGCCGGCAGCCAGGTGCGCCCGCGTGCATCGTGCAGGGCGATGCGGCAGCCGCGCCAGCGGGTGGGCAGATCGGCCTCCAGCACTTGCACGGAAAAGGCGGCCAGGGCGGCGCGCGAGCCCGGTAGCCAACCCCTGCCGGCCGGCGGCTCCAGGACGCCGAACTGCTGCAGCTGCCATTGCGCGCCGCCCAGCGGCGCTTGCGTGCCGGCGGCGACGTCACGCGGCTGCAACTCGCGGCTCTGGAGCCAGCGGGCCGCGCTCTCGCGGCCGCTCCAGTACAGGCTCAGCACCAGCAGCGGCGCCAGCAGCCACAGACTGCGCCGGCGCCAGCGGCGTTCACGCGAGTCCGCGTCGTTCATGGCGCAGTTTCCTTGTTCAGATCGTAGCGGGCGGCGGCGATGGGTTGGCCGGACGGGTCCAAGGGGACGTCGTCGAGCGCGATGCGCACCTGGGAGTCCAGGCGCGGGTCATAGCGCGCGGACAGCAGCAGCGTGGCGCCGCGCGCCTGGTCAGGGCGGATCTCGAAGATCAGGCGCACGGTGCGAGGCAGTCCGGGCTCCAGCGCATAGGGCGGCTGCTCCGGCGCGAGCACGAGGCGGTCAGTGTGGTGGTAGGCCAGGCCGTCGGGTCCCAGCCAGGCGGACTGGCCCACCGTCGCGGACGTGTCCCTGGCGGCCAGGCGCAGCCAGACGATGGCCCACACGCCGCCGGTGTCCCGCGTCCGCGTTGCGCTCAGGCTCTGGTAGCTCAACTGCCGCGCGAATTGCACGCGTTGCACGGTGACGTCGAACAGCCTGGCGCTCACGGTCTGGCCCATGTTCCCGCGCGCGGTGATGGGGCCGGTCAGCGCCATGTAGCGCGGCGTGCTGTGCTGCATGGCGTATAGCGCCAACGCCGCGGCCAGTATCAGCAGCAGGGAGCCCAGGCGCGCGCTCATGGCGCGGGCTCCGGCGCGCCGCCCGCGGCCACGGGCAGTTCTATCCGGCCGATGTAGACGGGGTTGAACCAGCCGGGGGCGCCGTACAGATTGTCGACCGGCTTGTAGGTCTTGCTCTGCACGGACCAGGCCGCTTGCGCCGGGACCGGCGCCGAGGCCGGCAGCGTCCAGACGAAGGCCATGCGTTCGGGCAGGCCGGGCTGCAGATAGGGCATCTGCTGCACGTCGCGCAGGCCGACCACCATGGGTTTGCCCGCCGCCACGCCTGCGGGCGCGTTCCAGCGCAACACGCCCAGGTAGTCGGCGCTGGACTCGGCCGTGCGGTTGGTGAGGTCGGCTTCGACCACCAGGGCCGTGTCGCCGGGCTTGACGGGTACGCCATAGACCTTGGGATCGGAGGAGGTCCAGGCGCGCCGCGGCACCACTTGCCATTGTCCGGTCCGGATCGAGGCGCTGGCGCTGTAGACCGGTTCGGATGCGCGGTTGAGCTTGCCGTAGGCGCCGTACAGCGCGATGCTGCCGGCGGCGAGCAGGGAGCCTATGCCTGCCAGGCTGGCGACGACACGTGCTCTGAGCGACTGCAGTACGCGCATCCGGGTTCCTGGCGCGCGGGTGGCGCGCATCGAGAATTCCAGATCGTAGGCGCGCCGCTCGGGCCGGGTCTTGTCCTTATGTTTCCAGGCATGTCGCGCATGGCATTGGCGGTCACGCCGGCCAAGTTTTGAAACAATTCGCGGGCGCGGCCCACGGGCGTTCCGTTGCGGCCACGCGCCTCAGAACAGATTCAGCGCCCGCGCCACCCACCAGCCCAGGCCGACCGCGATGCCGATCAGCAGCATCCGGCGCAGGCCGCCGCCGCTGGCCGGCACGGCGCCAGGGGAGAGTCCGGCGTCAGTCTGGTCCGCTTGAGTGGCTTGGGTCGAGGCTCGGGTCTGGGTCTGCGGCTGGGCTTGGGCCTGGGCCTGGGCCGGTTCCGCTTCATCGGTCTCGATGCTGAAGGCCGGCTTGGCGCCTTGCGGCTGCATGCCTTGCGCCAGGTGATCCACGTCGACGCCGGCATTGCGCAGCATGTCCCACAGGCCGCCGTCGTCCTGGCCGGCGCGCAGGGCTTCGATGCGCGCGCGTTCGGCGCGGGGGACGGCGTCCAGGCTGTCGTACCGGCGGCCGTTGACCGTGACGGCGCCGTCCTTGATCTCGACCTTGAAGGACTCGCCGTTTTCCGTGCCGGCGTAGCTCCAGGTCTGGCTGACCGTGGCGCCGTCCATCCCGCCGTCCAGCAGCTCCTCGATGCGGCCGCGCTGTTCGGGCGTCAGGTCCTTGGTTGAGGTCCAGCTGCGCGTGGTCGTCGTGCTGCGCCAGGTCTTGGTCTTGTCGTTCATTCGCGAGTCCGTTGGTATGCGCGGCGCGGTCCGCCGCGTTCAGCTTGCCTGGGTTGTGATTAATGCAAAAAGCATTTTCATGTCAAGGCCGCGCCGGCAGGAGCATGCGTATCGCACCGCGACCGGCGCGTTGATATATCAGATCGGCCTGACGATAATCGTCCCACTGTTGCCAGCAAGGGAATCGTGATGCAGAAGGCTTACCCCGCCACGGCGGCTGATCGGATACGCCAGACGCTGGAGGATCAGATCGTCAACGCCGAACTGCCGCCGGGCATGGCGCTGGACGAGGCGCTGCTGGCGCAACGTTGCGGTGTTTCGCGAACTCCCGTGCGGGATGCCTTGCTGCAACTGTCGGCCCAGGGCTTCGTGCACATCAAGCCCCGCGTCGGCATATTCGTGGCAGCGCTGGAACCCGGCGAGCTGGCCAATATGTTTGAGACGCTGGCCTATCTGGAGGGCCTGTGCGCGGGCCTTGCCAGCCAGCGCATCACCAAGGCGGGGCGCAAGGAGCTGCTGGCGGCGCATCGCGACGCGGAGCCCGGCCTGGCCGCGCAACGCCCGGGCGGGTACGCCGCCGCCAACATCGCGTTCCACGACATCCTGTATCGCGCCAGCGGCAACAGTTATCTGATCCAGCAGATCATGGCGATCCGCAAGCGCACGCATCCTTACCGCTTGCGCCACTTCGACCAGCCAGGCCGTCTGGCGTGTTCATGGCGGGAACATGCCGGCGTGCTGGAGGCGGTGCTGGACGGCGACGAGCGCGCGGCCTCGCAGGCCGCCACCCGCCACATCGTCGAGGGCGGACAGCAGTTCCGTGAATTCGCCGAGCGCTTTCCGCAGGGCCTGTTCGCGCCGGTAGGCAGCATGCGCGCCGCGGAACAGGCCGCGCCGGCGGCGGCCACGCTGGCCTGGCTGTACGGTCCGCGCACCGCGGACAGGCGTCGCAACCCGCTCAACTGAACCCTTACTTCAATGCGTTTTCCGGCGCGTGCCGGGGCGCAGCGCTGCCCGGCGCCTTTGTGGCGTCCATTAAAAACAGAAGCAGGAGACTAGCCGTGTTCCATCGAGTTGCAGGCCTTGCGGCCGCCTTGTTCATCGCCGCCGCGGGGCCGGCTGCGCAGGCCCAGACCACGCCCGTCAAGATCGTCGTCGGGTTCTCGCCCGGCGGAGGCGTGGATACCCTGGCGCGCCTGCTGGCCCAGGGGCTGGCGCAGGCCATCGACCGGCCGGTGGTGGTCGAGAATCGCGCGGGGGCGGGCGGCACCATCGCCGCCGACGTGGTGGCGCGGGCCGAACCGGACGGCGCGACCCTGTTGCTGGCGGATACCTCGCTGCTGCTGGCGCCGCACATTTACCCGAAGGTCAATTACCGGATAGGCAGCAGCTTCACGCCGGTAGCCATGGTGGGCGACGCCGGGCTGGCGCTGGCGGTGCCGGCATCCAGCCCGGCGCGTTCCCTGGCGGACCTGCTGGCCATGGCGCGCAAGGAGCCGGGGCGCTACACCTATGCCTCGGTGGGCGTGGGGTCCATGCACCATCTGGGCGGCGAACTGATCAAGTCCATGGCGAACGTGGATCTGGTGCACGTGCCCTACAAGGGCGGCAGCCCCGCGGTACAGGCGGTCGCTTCGGATCAGGTGTCGTCGGCCATTTCCAGCCTGCCCGCGGTGATTCCGCAGGCGGACGCCGGGCGCATCCGCATCCTGGCGGTGCTGGGCGCCGAGCGCTTCCCGGGCTTGCCCAACGTGCCGACCGTGGCGGAGACGCTGCCGGGCTTTGACGCCACGCCGGCGATCTTCCTGCTGGCTCCGGCCAAGACGCCGCCCGCGGCGCTGGAGAAGATCACGCAGGCGCTGCCTCGGGTTTTGGCCGACGCCAAGCTGCGCGAAGCCTTTATCGCGCAGGGCTCGCTGGTGCGCTACCAGCCCGCCGACGCGCTTGCCGCCTGGCTGCCCGCGCAAGAACAGCGCTGGGTCGACCTGATCACGCGCGCCAAGCTGACGTTCGCCCCTTGAGATTCCCGTATCCACAGCAGGAGAGTTTTTCATGCAGCAATCAAGCACCCCCGTCATCGGCATGATCGTGCCGCCCGCCGCCGGCCTGGTGCCGGCGGACGGGGCGCGGCTCTATCCCGGCCTGCCTTTCATCGCCAGCGGACTGGGCCTGGGCTCGGTGACGCCGGACGGCTACGACGCCGTGATCGAATCGGTGGTGGACCATGCGCGCCGTTTGCAGCAGCAGGGCGCCTCGGCAATTTCGTTGATGGGCACGTCGCTCAGCTTCTATCGCGGGGCGGCCTTCAACACGGCCTTGACCGAGGCGATGCGCGAGGCCACCGGCCTGCCGTGCACCACCATGAGCTCGGCGGTCCTGAATGGCTTGCGCGCGCTGGGCTTGCGGCGCGTCGCGCTGGCGACGGCCTACATCGATGACGTGAACGAGCGCCTGGCGGCGTTCCTGGGCGAAGAGGGCTTCGTCGCTACCGGTTGCCGCAGCCTGGGCATCACGGGGGTGGAGGCCATGGCCCGGGTGGGCACGGACACGCTCGTCGATCTGTGCCTGCGAGCCTTCGAGGCGGCGCCGGACAGCGACGGCATTCTGCTGTCCTGCGGCGGCTTGCTGACGCTGGACGCGATACCGGAAGTCGAGCGCCGGTTGGGCGTGCCGGTGGTGTCGAGTTCGCCTGCCGGGTTCTGGGATGCCGTGCGATTGGCGGGAGGAGGGGTGCAGGCCGCGCCTGGATACGGCCGCCTGTTCGGCGTGTCCTGACGGCTTCACTGGCGGCCTGCCCGCAAGCGCGTCCGCCGCGCACCCGCAATGCCACGAAACCCGCTCAAGCGGGTTTCTTACTTTGTCCTTAATGCAAAACTTATTTTCATGTCAAGAAAATCGAACTGATATGGTCAATCGAGCGTATCAGATGGCCTAAAAAGCGCATAATGTGCGCACCCTTTCCCAAGCTCCATGTCGTGGGGATCGGGTCGATTTTCTGCAAGCGAAGAGCGTGTTGTCACTAGCTCGGCGGTTCGTGTTCCCAGGTTCATGTTCGGTAGCTAGGACAACTTGGAGTATTCACGGAGATGTCTATGACAGAAGACGCAAAGCCGCGCAGGCGGTTCCTGCAGGCGTTGGCCATCGTGCCAGCATCGACGCTGGCGGTGGGCGCAATGACCACCGGCTGTACCAACGAACCGGACAGCGCCGCGGCGCGCGCGGCCAAGCCCTACGAACCCACCTATTTCACCAAGGCCGAATGGGCCTTCGTCGTGGCCGCGGTGGATCATCTTATTCCGTCCGACCAGTACGGTCCCGGCGCCATCGAGGCCGGCGTGCCGGAATTCATCGACCGCCAGATGGAAACGCCGTACGGCCATGGCAAGCTCTGGTACATGCAGGGGCCGTTCCATACCGACCAGGTGCCGGAGCTGGGCTACCAGCTGAACCAGAATCCCCGCGAGGTCTACCGCCACGGCATCGAAGCCTGTGACGCCTGGTGCGTGAAGACGCACGGCAAGGCCTACGCCGAACTGGACAAGACGCTGCAGGAGCAGATCCTCAAGGACCTGCAAGGCGGCAAGATCGAATTCGAGAGCGTGCCCGCCAGGACGTTCTTCAGCTTCCTGCTCTCCAACGCCAAGGAAGGGTTCTTCGCCGATCCGATGTACGGCGGCAACAAGAACATGGTGGGTTGGAAGATGGTGGGTTTCCCGGGCGCGCGCGCGGACTTCGCGGACTGGGCCGACCAGCCCAACGCGAAGTATCCCTACGGCCCCGTGTCGATCTCTGGGGAGAAGGGTTAAGCCATGGCGATCAAAAAAGACAAAGTCGATGCGGTGCTGGTCGGATTCGGCTGGACCGGCGCAATCCTGGGCCAGGAACTGACCGAGGCGGGCTTGCATGTGCTGGCGCTGGAGCGCGGTGCGATGCAGGACACGCCCAAGGACGCCGAGTACCCCAAGGTCATCGACGAGCTGGCGTATTCCGTGCGCGGCAAGCTGTTCCAGGACCTGTCCAAGGAAACCGTGACCATCCGCCACGGCGTCGATGACGTGGCCGTGCCGTACCGGCAGAATGGCTCGTTCCTGTTGGGCACGGGCGTGGGCGGCGCGGGCTTCCACTGGAACGGCATGCACTACCGCGTGCTGCCCGAAGAACTGGAACTGCGCACCCGCTACGAAACGCGCTACGGCAAGAACTTCATCCCGGAAGGCATGACCATCCAGGATTTCGGCGTGACCTACGACGAACTGGAGCCGTACTTCAGCAAGTTCGAATACGTGTGCGGAACGTCCGGCAAGGCCGGCAACCTGAACGGCCAGATCGTCGAAGGCGGCAATCCGCTGGAAGGCAAGCGCAGCAAGGAATTCCCGCTGCCGCCCCTGACCACCACCTACGGCGCCCAGCTGTTCGACAAGGCGGCGCGCGAGGTCGGCTTCCATCCGTATCCGGCGCCCGCGGCCAATGCCTCGGGCCCCTACACCAATCCGTACGGCGTGCGCCTGGGGCCCTGTAATTTCTGCGGCTTCTGCGAGAACTACGGCTGCTACATGTATTCGAAGGCCTCGCCGCAGACCACCATCCTGCCGGTGCTGCTGAAGAAGCCCAACTTCGAACTGCGCACGCATTCGCACGTGATCAAGGTCAACCTGGACTCCAGCGGCAAGAAGGCCGTGGGCGTGACCTACATCGACGCGCAAGGCCGTGAGGTGGAGCAACCCGCCGACCTGGTGATCCTGTCGGCCTACCAGATGCACAACGTGCGCCTGCTGCTGCTGTCCGGCATCGGCAAGCCGTACGACCCCAAGACCAACGAAGGCGTGGTCGGCAAGAACTACGCGTACCAGATGAACGGCGCGGTCAACGTCCTGTTGCCCAAGGGCACCCAGCTCAATCCCTTCGTGGGCACGGGCGCGGGCGGCGTGGGCATGGACGACCTGAACGGCGACCAGTTCGACCACGGGCCCCTGGGCTTCCTGGGCGGCGCCAGCATCCGCCACGTGCGCTACGGCGGCCGTCCGATCAAGCAGACGCCCACCATGCCGGGCACGCCCACCTGGGGCACGGCCTGGAAGGCGGGAGTGCAGGACGCCTATCAGCGTCACCTGTCCATAGGTATATCCGGTTCGGTGATGTCGTACCGCGACGCCTACCTGTCGCTGGACCCGACCTACAAGGACAGCTTTGGCCAGCCGCTACTGCGCATGACCTTCGACTGGCATGACAACGAATTCGACATGCTGGGCTACATGGGCAAGCGCATGGAAGATGTGGCCAAGGCCATGAAGCCCGAAAAGTACGCGGTGGGGGTGCGCAAGAAGGGCGCGCGCTACGACACCCGGGTCTACCAGAGCACGCACAACACGGGCGGCGCCATCATGGGCACCAATCCCAAGGAAAGCGTGGTCAACAAGTACCTGCAGAGCTGGGACGTGCCCAACCTGTTCGTGATGGGGGCCTGCGTGTTCCCGCAGAACATGGGCTACAACCCGACGGGCCTGGTTGGCGCGCTGGCCTATTGGTCCGCGCAGGCGATTCGCGACCAGTACCTGAAGAACCCCGGCCCGCTGGTCCAGGCTTAAGGAGACGGCACAATGATTAAGCAGACCATTGTTGCGGCCATCTCCGCCCTGGCGGCCAGCGCCGCGTTCGCCGCGGACGGCACGCCGGCCGCCGCCGACGCGCAGTTGATCAAGCAGGGCGAGTACCTGTCGCGCGCCGGCGACTGCATCGCCTGCCATACGGCCAAGGACGGCAAGCCGTTCGCCGGCGGCCTGGGCATCGATTCGCCGTTGGGCATGATCTATTCCACCAACATCACGCCCGACAAGGAGACCGGCATCGGCGGCTACTCCTACGAGGACTTCGACCGGGCCGTGCGCCACGGCGTGGCCAAGGACGGGCACTCGCTGTATCCGGCCATGCCGTACACCGCCTACGCCAAGGTCTCGCCCGAGGACGTCAAGGCCTTGTACGCCTACTTCATGCACGGCGTCGAGCCGGTGAAGCAGGAGAACAAGGACACCGACATCATCTGGCCCTTGTCGATGCGCTGGCCGCTGGGCGTGTGGCGCTGGATGTTCGCGCCGGACGTGGCGACGGCGCCGGTGTCGGTCGATACGAAGGGCGCCGATCGCGCCGCGCTGCTGCGCGGCCAGTACCTGGTCGAAGGCCTGGGCCATTGCAGCACCTGCCATACGCCGCGCGGTTTCGCCTTGCAGGAAAAGGCGCTGACCGAGGCCGACGGCTCGGCATTCCTGTCGGGCGGCGTGGTGGACGGCTGGCTCGCCAAGAACCTGCGCGGCGACGCCACGGACGGCCTGGGCAGCTGGAGCCAGGAGGACATCGTCGCCTTCCTGAAGTCCGGCCGCAACGGCCATTCCGCGGCTTTCGGCGGCATGGCGCAGGTGGTGGGCGACAGCACACAGCATCTGTCCGATGCGGATCTGAACGCCATCGCCGCCTACCTCAAGAGCCTGCCGCCGGTGAACAAGGACGCCAAGCCGCTGGCCTACGACCCGTCCGTGGCGCAGGCGCTGCGCACCGGCACGGACAAGGGCGACGGCGCCATGGCGTTCCTCAACAACTGCGCGGCCTGCCACCGCAGCACGGGCAAGGGCTATGCGGAAACCTTCCCGCAGCTGGCGCTCAGCTCCACGGTGAACTCGGCGGATCCTGCGTCGCTGATCCACATCGTGCTCAAGGGCGCGCAGATGCCGGGCACCACCGCGGCGCCTACCGCCTACGCGATGCCGGGCTTCGACTGGCGCATGACCGACAAGGAAGTCGCCGACGTGGTGACCTTCGTGCGGTCCAGCTGGGGCAACAAGGGGGCGGCCGTGACCGCCGCCGACGTGGCCCAGGTGCGCAAGGACGTGGGGGCGGCTCCACAGCCCGCGCGTTGATGTCTTGAAGTCAACGCGGCGCCGGCAAGCCTCATGGGTTTGCCGGCGCCGTTTTTTCATTGAACGAATTGACAGGCGTCGGCGCCGGGCGCAAGCTACGGCTCATGCATCGATCCGTCGCCTCCCTCGTTTTGATTATTAGCCCCATCAGGACCTTGGTGGGTTAGCGCGCGTCGGTACATCGCCACACAAACCCGCCAGAGGCGGGTTTTTTGTTGGCCCGCCTCCTGCACGCAGCTTCTTCCAGGAGAGCACCCTATGACGTCCACCGATACTTCCGCCCCGGCCACTCCAATGCTGCACTTTCTTTGCGGCAAGATCGGCGCCGGCAAATCCACGCTGGCGCAGGCCCTGGCCGCGCGGCCGGCCACCATCCTGCTCAGCGAGGACAGCTGGCTGGCGGCGCTGTATCCGGGCGAGATCGTGGACCTGACGGACTACGCCCGCTGCGCCAGCCGTCTGCGCAACGCCATGGGCAGCCATGTGGCGGCCCTGGTGCGATCGGGCTTGTCCGTGGTGCTGGATTTTCCCGCCAACACGCGACGCAGCCGGGACTGGCTGCGCCAGGTGGCGCAAGAGGCCGGTTGCGCCCACCAACTCCACTACCTGGACCTGCCCGACGAGGTCTGCAAGGCCAGGCTGCGCGCGCGCAATGCCTCGGGCACGCATCCCTACACCACGACCGACGAGCAGTACGACGCGATCACCGCGTATTTCGTCGAGCCGGAAGACGACGAGGGATTCACGCTGGTGCGGCACGGGATTGGCTGAGGCGCCGGCCGGGCGCGCCTGCTATGATTGCTGGATAAATATCCAGTCATCCGGCCCGGCCGATGTTTCCCGCCTACCGCTACTACTATCTGCACAACTTCCAGCGCGCGCTGGCGTGGGTCGGCGACCGCTACGCCGACCTGCTGGACGATGGCGAACGCCGGTTCATGGCCGATTTTCCGGGCCTGCCGCAGGCATCGCAGGCGCTGATGGTGCGCATGCTGATGCGGCGCGGTCCCTGGTTCCGAGCCAGCCGGCTGGTCTACGAGGAGATTGGCGAGGCCGAGGCGGCCGCCGCGCCGCTGCTGGCGCTGGGGTGGCTGGACGCGCAGGCGCCGATGACGCTGGACGAGCTGTTCGGCCTGCACACCAAGCCCGAACTGAACCGCATGTTCGTCGGCGCGTCCTGTGGATCCGCCGCGCGCAAGGGCGACCTGCTGGAAGCAGTGCGCGCCATGGACGACGCGCCGCGGCCCTACACGGCCTGGCACCCGCAGGCGCAGGAACCCGTCTGGCGCGTGGCGGTGACGGACATCTGCGAACGTTTCCGTCTGATGTTCTTCGGCAACCTGCACCAGGACTGGTCGGAGTTCGTGCTGGCCGACCTGCGCGTGTTCCAGTACGAAACCGTGCCGTTCGACGCTTCGTCGCGCGCCTTCCAGGCACGGGCGGACGTGGATTGCTATCTGGCGCTGCACGCCTGCCGCGTGGCGTTGGAAGAGGGGGCCGACGCCGATGCGCTGATGCAGGCCGTGCAGGCTTGCGCCAGCGGCAACGCCTGGCTGGAAAAGCGCCGCGCCAAGGTCTTGCTGCGCATCGGACAGGCCTGCGAGCGGGCGCAGGACTGGGACACCGCGCGACGCGTGTACGAGGCCTGCGCCTATCCCGGCGCCAGGCACCGCCGCATCCGCGTCTACGAACGCATGGCGCGGCACGGCGATGCGCTGGCCCTGGCCTTGCAGGCGCACGCCGAGCCCGAGAGCGAGGAAGAAAGCCAGCGCCTGGCGCGCATGCTGCCGCGGCTGTATCGCGGCGCGGGGCACACCGCGCCGGCGCGCGCGGCCCATCCGGCGTTGCTGCGCACCGACCTGACGCTGGCGCGGCCGGCCGAACCCACGGCGGTGGAATACGTCACTCGCGACCATCTGCACCGCGACGACGCGCCCGTGCACTACGTGGAAAACGCGCTGATCAATTCGCTGTTCGGCCTGCTGTGCTGGCCGGCTGTGTTCGCGCCCTTGCCGGGCGCCTTCTTCCATCCGTTCCAGCGCGGTCCCGCCGACCTGGACGCGCCGGATTTCCACCAGCGCCGCGCGGCGCTGTTCGCGCAATGCCTGGCGCAGCTGGACACGCCGGGCTATCGGGACGTGATCCTGCAACGCTACGCGGACAAGGCGGGCCTGCAATCGCCCTTCGTGTTCTGGGGTTCCTTGTCGGAGGACCTGCTGGCGCAGGCGCTGGAATGCCTGCCGGCCGCGCATCTGAAGCTGTATTTCGAACGCCTGCTGCGCGACGTGAAGACCAACCGCTCGGGCCTGCCGGACCTGATCCGCTTCTGGCCGTCCGAGCGCCGCTACGAATTGATCGAGGTCAAGGGGCCGGGCGACAAGCTGCAGGACAACCAGATCCGCTGGCTGCAGTACTGCGTGTTGCACGGCATGCCGGTGCGGGTGTGCCACGTCAGCTGGCGCGAGGTCGACGCATGAGCTACGCCGTGGCGGTGCGCGCGCTGTGCGAATTCACGGCGCGCGCCGGAGACCTGGACCTGCGCTTCACGCCCGCGCCCACGGGGCTGGAGGGCATGGCGGGCCATGCGGCCGTGACGGGACGCCGCGGGCCGGCCTACGAAACCGAAGTGGCCTTGTCCGGGCAATACGAGAACCTGCTGGTGCGCGGCCGCGCCGACGGCTACGACCCTGCCGCCAAGCAGCTCGAAGAGATCAAGACCTACCGTGGCCAGCTGGACAGCGTGCGCGAGAACCACCGCGCGGTGCATTGGGCGCAGGCGCGGGTGTACGGGCATCTGCTGTGCCAGGCGCGCGGGCTTGAACGCCTGCGCGTGGCGCTGGTGTATTTCAACGTGGTCACCGAGGAAGAGACAGTGCAGGTCGAAACGCACGAGGCCGCCGCGCTGGAGGCCTTCTTCCGCGAGCAATGCGGGCGCTTTCTGGACTGGGCCGCGAAGGAGCAGGCGCACCGCCAGTCGCGCGATGGCGCCCTGGAGACGCTGGCGTTTCCCCACGGCGAATTCCGCAGCGGGCAGCGCGATCTTGCGGTGGCGGCGTATCGCACGGCGCGCGACGGCGGTTGCCTGATGGCGCAGGCCAGCACCGGCATAGGCAAGACGCTGGGCACGATCTTCCCGCTGCTCAAGGCCAGCCCGGGCTCGGGTCTGGACAAGATCTTCTTCCTGGCCGCCAAGAGCCCGGGCCGCGCGCTGGCGCTGGAGGCGCTGGACACCGTCAACGCGCAGCCGGCCGCGCCCGGCCTGCGGGTGCTGGACCTGCAGGCGCGCGACAAGACCTGCGTGCATCCAGACCTGGCCTGCCACGGCGAGTCCTGCCCGCTCGCCCAGGGCTTCTATGACCGCTTGCCGCAGGCGCGCGAGTCCGCCCTGGCGCATGTGCGGCTGGACGCCGCTACTGTTGCCGCCGCGGCCCGCGAACATCAGGTCTGTCCTTACTACCTGTCGCAGGAGCTGATCCGCTGGAGCGACGTGGTGGTGGGCGACTACAACTACTACTACGACTCCACCGCGATGCTGTACGCGATGACGCAGGTCTACCAGTGGAAGGTGGCGGTGCTGGTGGACGAGGCCCACAACCTGGTGGACCGGGCGCGCCGCATGTACACGGGCGAACTCGACCAGGCCTCGCTGGCGGCGGTGCGCTACGCCGCGCCCAAGGCGCTGAAGAAGCCGCTGGACGGCTTGCAGCGTTCCTGGAATGCGCTCAACAAGAAGCAGTCGGAACGCTACCAGGCCTATGACGAGGTCGCGGCAGGCGTGCTGGCCGCGGTGCAGAAGGCGGTGGGCGCGATCATGGAGCACATGGCGGAATCGCCGCTCCCGCAGGACGATCCCGTGCTGGCGTTCTACTTCGAGGCCTTGCAGTTCATGCGGCTGGCCGAGCAGTTCGGCCCGCACGCGCTGTTCGACGTGACCTTGTCGGACGCCGCCGCCGCCGGCGCCAAGACACCGCCGTCCGTGCTGTGCGTGCGCAACGTGATTCCGGCGCCGTACCTGGCGGCGCGCTACGCGGCGGCGCATGCCACGGTGCTGTTCTCCGGCACGCTGAGCCCGCAGCAGTTCTACCGCGACACGCTGGGCCTGCCCGCGGCCACGCCCTGGATCGACGTCGCCGCGCCGTTCCAGGCCGAGCAGCTGGCGGTGCGGGTGGTGGGCAACGTGTCCACGCGCTATCGCGACCGCGAACGCTCGCTGGAACCTATCGTCGACCTGATCGCGCGGCAGTATGCGGAACGGCCGGGCAACTACCTGGGTTTCTTAAGCAGCTTCGACTATCTGCGGCAGGTGTCGGACCTGATGCGCGCGCGCCATCCGGCGGTGCCGATCTGGTTGCAGACCCCGGGCATGGACGAGGCCGGCCGCGCGGCGTTCCTGGCGCGCTTCACCGAAAGCGGGCAGGGCGTGGGCTTCGCGGTGCTGGGCGGCGCCTTCTCCGAAGGCGTGGACCTGCCCGGCAAGCGATTGATCGGCGCCTTCATCGCCACGCTGGGCCTGCCCCAGGTCAATCCCGTGAACGAGAACATGAAGCGCGCCATGGACCTGCGCTACGGCGTCGAGAACGGCTACGACTACACCTACCTGTATCCAGGCATGCAGAAGGTGGTGCAGGCGGCGGGCCGCGTCATCCGCACCGAACAGGACGTGGGCACGGTGCACCTGATCGACGACCGCTACCGCCGCGCCAAGGTGCGCGGCTTGCTGCCCGGCTGGTGGCGCGTGGAGTGATCAGGCCGGCCGCAATTCGGTCAGCGGCTGGTTGGGATCGCGGCTCAGCTGGTAGCCGTACCACAGGCTGCGCGCCATGCGCCTGGCCATTTCCTGGGCGGCGTCGGTCAGGGCGCGGTTGGGCAGAGCCTCGGTGGTTTCCTGCCACAGGGCCAGCCACTGCTCGAACAGCTCCGCGCTGAGATTCGGCATGGCGACGTGCTTGGGCATGGGCATGCCGGTGAAGCGGCGCGTGCCCAGCAGCACGGCCGACCAGAAGTCCGAGAGCGTGGCCAGATGCTCGTCCCAGTCATGCACCTGGCTGTCGAAGACGGGGCCCAGCTGCGCGTCGGCGCGGGCCTTGCCGTAGAAGGCATGAACCAGGTCGCGGATTTCGGCTTCCGTGCAGATATCGTCGGCTGAGTTCAAGATCGACTCCTTTGGGGCGGAAGGCGATCTTAGGGCGTGCAAGCCTGCGTCCGGTTTGATCTGGCGCAAGGTTCGTGGCCTGGGTCAGGCAGGCACCCGGCCGCTTGCGGCAGGCCGGCGGACGCGCCGCAGCAGCGCGTAGACGGCCAGGGCGGTCAGCACCGCGAACCCCGCCAATGCATGCAGCACGCTGCTGAAGGCCGTGACGTAGGCGCGCCGCAGCAGCTCCTCCGCGCCGGGCAGCTGGCCGGCGGCTTCGGCCAGCAGGCCCATCGCGCTGCGGTTGGCGGCCAGCAGGATGGCCTGGCTGTCGGCCGCCCCGCCCAGTGCGGCGGCGAGCTGCGCCTGGATCAGGTAGGCCAGCAGCGCGCTGACCACCGCGATGGCGACGCCGTCGGCCGAAACACGCACCGTATTGAAGATGCCGGTGGCCATGCCAACCTTGCGCGGATCGGCCACGTTGACGGCCAGTCCGTCCATCAGGCCCCAGGGCAGGCCGATGCCTATGCCTATCAAGCCCATCGGCAGCCACAGGCCGGCGGTCCCCGCTGCCAGGGTCTCGGCCAGCCAAGCCAGCCCCGCCGCGGCAATCAGCAATCCGGCGGCCGACAGCCGGCCGGGATCGAACCAGCGCGTCAGCAACGCGGCCAGGAACGGCACGACCAGCAGCGGCGCGGCCAGGCCCGTCATCAGCTGCCCGGCGGCCAGCGCGCCCAGTCCGTCGATGCCGATGAAGCGGCCCGGCAGCAGGGCGATCAGCGCGATGAACAGGAATGCGGGGGAGGCGGCCAACGCCTGCACGCCGACAAAGCGCGGGTCGCGGAACAGGCTCAGGTCCAGCATGGGTTGCGCCACGCGGCGCTCCCACCGGACAAAGGCCAGGGCCAGTAGCACAGAGACCGCCAGCGAACCTGTGACACGGCCATCGGTCCAGCCGGCTTCGGGCGCCAGCAACATGCCATAGGTGAACAGGCCCAGGGCAGCCGTGAAGCCGAGGGCGCCGGGCCAATCCAGCCTGCCTGGCGCGGTGCCAGCCGCGGGCCGCACGCTGAAGGCGACCATGACGCCGCCCAGCACGCCGACCAGGCCGGTGGCCAGGAAGACCCATTCCCAGCCCGCCGCTTCCACCATCCAGCCCGAGGCCAGCGGTCCGAAGGACAGGCCGATGCCGAAGGTGGTGCCCAGCAGGCTGAAGGCGCGGATGCGCGCCGCGCCGTGGAACAGCGGCGCCAGCGAGGACATGGCGGCGGCGAATGCGGCCGCGCCGCCCATGCCCTGCATCAGCCGCAGGAAATCGATCCACGCGGCCGAGGGCGCCCAGGGGATGGGAAAGGTGGCCGCGCAGAACCAGGCCAGGCCGCACAGCCAGACGCGGCGCGGGCCGTACAGGTCGGTCAGGCTGCCCGACACCATGATGACGCTGCCGTAGGCCAGGATGTAGCCGTTCAGGATCCAGTTCAGTTCCACCGGCGTGCCGCCCAGCGTCTGGCTGATGGACGGCAGGACCACGGCGGGGCCGGTGAAACATAGCGGGATCAGCAGGGCCGTGAGGCAGGCGGACAGCAGTTGCAGCCAGCGGTGGCTGGAGGCCGGGGTATCGGGCTTGGGCATGGAAAGTGTGGGTCCGTGTTGGAGAAAACACCGCCAAATGCGCAGCGGTCATGCGATGCTGGCAAGCTTAGGGGCGGCTGCATAAAAGAAAAATAGGCTAGGATTCCCAAGATTCCGGACATTTATGTCCGCATTGGAGCAAGCGGAAATGGATAGCTTGAGCGGCTTGGGTGTCTTCGTGCAGGTGGCCGAAACGCGCAGTTTTTCCGAGGCGGGGCGGGCGCTGGGCGTGTCGCCGTCCGCCGTGGGCAAGAGCATCGCGCGTATGGAAGCGCGCCTGAAGGTGCGCCTGTTCCATCGCAGCACGCGCCATGTGGCGCTGACGCCCGAGGGCGAGCTGTTCCTGGAACGCTGCCGCCGCATACTTTGCGAAGTCGAGGCGGCGGAGCTGGAGCTATCCGAGACCGCCGACGCGCCGCGCGGCAAGCTGCGCGTGAGCCTGCCGCGCTACAGCGGCCTGTTCGAACCCGCCATCGCGGCCTTCATGCGGCAGTACCCCGAAGTGGAGCTGGACCTGGATTTCACCGACCGCATGGTCGACGTGATCGGCGAGGGCTACGACGCCGTGGTCCGCAGCGGCGAAATGGATGACTCGGGCCTGAAGCGCCGCCGCCTGGGCCGCTTTCGCCGCATCCTGGCGGCCTCGCCGGGCTATCTGGCGGAGCACGGCACGCCCCGGCGCGCAGCCGATCTGCTGCGCCACGCCTGCCTGCACTACCGCTATCCCAGCACGGGCCGGCTGGAGCGCTGGCCGCTGAAGCTCGCGCCGCAGGCGCAGGCTCCCGAGCTGCCGCAGACGCTGGTGTGCAACAGCGTCGAGATGCGGGTCTTCCTGGCGCTGGGCGGGCAGGGCATCGTCTGCCTGCCGGATTTCACGATCCGCGAGGAGATGGCGGCAGGGCGGCTGCAAAGCGTGCTGGACGAGCAGACCCGCGGCAACGCGACCATGTGGGCGCTATGGCCGGCCAGCCGCCATGCCTCGCCCAAGCTGCGCGTGTTCATCGACCACCTGGCCCGGCATCTGTTTCCCTGAGGCGGCGAGCGCGGCGCGGCCGGTTTGCGTAGTATTGTCTGCCTGCGCGGCCGGCGTCCGGGTCCGCGCCACACTATACGATCAGGCGCCCGGCATCCAAGGCGCCACAAGGAGACAAGCATGCCCACCGCCGCCCCGTTGAACGACATCGTGGCCATGTCCGCCCACGCGCTGTCCGAGGCGATCCGCCAGCGCAAGGTGTCGTGCCGCGAGGTCATGACGGCCTACCTGGCGCACATCGACAGGGTCAATCCCAAGCTCAACGCCATCGTCGCCCGGCGCGACGGCGACGAATTGATGCGCGAGGCCGACGAGCGCGACGCGCAGTTGGCCGCGGGCCAGTGGCTGGGCTGGCTGCATGGCATGCCGCAAGCGCCCAAGGACCTGACCGCGGTGCGCGGCATGGTCACTTCGATGGGCTCGCTGGTCTACAAGGACCAGGTGACGGCGCACGATTCCATCATCATCGAACGCATGCGCGCGGCGGGCGCCATCTTCATCGGCCGCAGCAACGTGCCGGAATTCGGCCTGGGTTCGCACACCTACAACCCGGTCTATGGCGTCACGGGCAATCCCTACGATCCGTCCAAGACCGCCGGCGGCAGCAGCGGTGGCGCGGCTGCCGCGCTGGCCGCCCGCATGCTGCCGGTAGCGGACGGCAGCGATTTCGGCGGATCGTTGCGCAACCCCGCCGCCTTCTGCAACGTCTACGGCATGCGCCCGTCCGCCGGCCGCGTGCCCTACGGGCCGTCGAACGAGGTGTTTATCAAGCAGCTGGCCTATGAGGGGCCGATGGGCCGGTCGCCGCGCGACGTCGCCATGCTGCTGTCCGTGATGGCCGGTCCCGACAAGCGCGTGCCCTTGTCCCTGACGGGCGATCCCGCCCAGTTCGCGCAGCCGCTGGACGCCGACCTGCGCGGCAAGCGCGTGGGCTGGCTGGGCGACTGGAACGGCTACCTGCCGATGGAGGCCGGCATCCTGGAAATGTGCGAGCGGGCGCTGGCCGATCTGGGGCAGGCCGGCTGCGAGACCGTCGACTACCAGGTGCCGTTTGCGGGGGAACGCCTCTGGCGGATCTGGCTGGCTCATCGCCATCTGATGGTCGGCGGCCAGCTGCATCCCCTGGTTCATAACCCGGAGACCCGCAAGCTGGTCAAGCCGGCCGTGATCTGGGAAGTGGAGGGACTGGAAGGCATGACGGCGCGCCAGGTCTACCAAGCCACGGAAGAGCGCAGCACCTGGTATCAGACCGTGCTGCGCATGTTCGAGGACGTGGATTACCTGGCCGTGCCCTCGGCCCAGGTGTTTCCCTTCGACGCGGCGCTGGACTGGCCCAAGGAGATCGCGGGCCGTCCCATGGACACCTACCACCGCTGGATGGAGACGGTCACGCCCTGGACCTTGGCGGGTTGCCCGGTGATCAGCGTGCCGGTGGGCTTCAACGACGCCGGGCTGCCCATGGGCATGCAGCTGATCGGCCCGCCTCAGGCCGACCTGGCCGTCCTGCAGCTGGCGCATGCCTACGGGCAGGCGCGGAATTGGGTGGAAACCCGGCCGCCTGCGTCGCTCTGGAGCGACGTCGCCTAGGCTGAATCCGGTACGCATTGTTGCGGGAAAAGACAAGCCCTTGTAAGAGGGCTTTGCTTTTTCCCGACGCAAACCGCCATATTTGCCGCAAATTCCGCGTTTTCCGTGGCTGCCGGCCTTTGCCTTTGCAATAATTGTCAACCAACTCACAACATCCGGTAATAAATGGACAGCCAAGCGTCCCCGGTTTCGTTCCAGAATATTTCGGCCCAATCGACGAGTTGATCTTGCATAGAGGTTTCCCGGCATGAAGAACCTGACACTCCGCCAGCGCATCCTGGCCAGCTTCCTGGCGATCCTGGCCATCATGGCGTTGATGGTGGTGATGGATTACCGGCGCCTGCTGGTCATCGAGTCAGAGGTCGAGCTGATCAATAACGATGCGGTTCCTGGCATCTACTACAGCACCTCGATACGCTCGTCGTGGTTCGCAGGCTTCGTGGTGGTGCAGGACGCCTTCAACATGGAGACGGAGCAGGAGCGCCGTAGCGTGCTGGAGGCGTTGCCGCAAGACGATCAGTTGCTGGAAGACCATATCGCGCAATACCGCCGCACCATCACGCGGGAAGATGACCGCAAGATGTTCGAGGAGTTCGAGAAGGAGTTGCGGGAGTACAAGCGCATGCGCGCCGACATTGTGGCGCCAGCCATGCTGGCGGATCCGGCGCGCGCCCAGTCCATGATCAAGTCGGAACTGCGGCCCGCGTTCTACAAGGGCCGCGACATCCTGGCCAAGATGGTGCTGGAAAACAAGAAGCAGGCCGACGAGGCCGCCATTGCCATCAAGCAGTCGGTGGACAGCGCCGAAGTCCGTATGCTGGGCTCGCTGGCCGTGGCCATCATCGCCGCCATCATCTGCGGCATTCTGCTGATGCGCGCGATCGCCAATCCGATGCGGGCCATCGTCAGGACCCTTGAGGCCACCGGCGGCGGCGACCTGACCCGGCGCCTGACGCTGGCGCGCAAGGACGAATTCAACGCCATCGAAACCGGCTTCAACGGCATGGTGGACGAACTGACCGGGCTGGTCGGCAAGACGCAGCGCTCGGCGGTGCAGGTGGCCACGTCCGTCACCGAGATCGCGGCCACGTCCAAGCAGCAGCAGGCGACCGCGTCCGAAGTGGCCGCCACCACCACCGAGATCGGCGTCACCTCGCGCGAAATCTCCGCGACCTCGCGCGAGCTGGTGCGCACCATGAGCGAAGTCTCCGGCGCCGCCGAGCAGACCGCCGCGCTGGCGGGCAGCGGCCAGGTGGGCCTGGCGCGCATGGAGGACACCATGCGCAACGTGGTGGGCGCGGCGGGCTCGGTCAACGCCAAGCTGGCGATCCTGAACGAGAAAGCCGGCAATATCACGCAAGTGGTTACGACGATTACAAAGGTGGCCGACCAGACCAACCTGCTGTCGCTGAACGCGGCGATCGAAGCGGAGAAGGCGGGCGAGTACGGCCGCGGCTTCGTGGTGGTGGCGACCGAGATCCGCCGCCTGGCCGATCAGACCGCCGTGGCGACGTACGACATCGAACAGATGGTGCGCGAGATCCAGTCGTCGGTGTCGGCCGGCGTCATGGGCATGGACAAGTTTTCCGAGGAAGTCCGGCGCGGCATGGCCGACATGCAGCAGGTGGGCGACCAGCTGTCGCAGATCATCCAGCAGGTGCAGACGCTGGCGCCCCGCGTGCAGATGGTCAACGAGGGCATGCAGGCCCAGGCGACTGGCGCCGAGCAGATCAACCAGGCTTTGCAGCAGCTGAGCGACGCCGCCCAGCAGACCGTCGAGTCCCTGCGCCAGTCCTCGCTCGCGATCGAAGAGCTGACGCTGGTCGCCAATGACCTGCGCAGCGGCGTGTCGCGCTTCAAGGTGTGATGGAAGCCATGGCGCAGCGCGCTCCCTCCGCGGCCGGACGCCGGCTGTATCTGCTGTTCCGCATCGGCGGCGACCGCTATGCGCTGGACGCCAGGGACATCGCCGAGGTGCTGGGCCTGCGCGAGCTGAAGCAGGTGCCAGGCGCGCCCGTCTGGGTGGCCGGAGTGCTGGACCGCCGCGGCGTGGCCGTGCCGGTCATCGACATGAGCGCGCTGGCGGGCGGCGGCGCGGCGGCGGCGGTGACCAGCACCCGGCTGGCCCTGGTGCGCTACCGCGCCAGCGAGTTGGATGGCGGGCGCCTGTTGGGGCTGATCCTGGAGCAGGCGACCGAGACCGTGCACTACGATCCCGCCGCGTTCCAGTCCGCGGGCCTGGCCCATCCGCACGCGCGCTATCTGGGGCCGGTGCTCAGCGATGCCGGCGGCATGGTGCAGGCCGTCAATGTCGACGACCTGTTGCCCGCGACGGTGCGGGCCCTGTTGTTTCCCGCCGAAGACGCGGCGCGCGAGGCGCAGCCATGATGCTCATCGACGATTTCAGCGCCTTGCTCAAGCGGCGCATGGGCCTGGACAGCGGCTCCATCGGCAAGGCGGCCGTGGAGCGCGCGGTCCGGCGCCGGATGGGCATGGCGGGCATCGGTGACGAACGCGACTATCTGCTGCAGGTGCAGACGTCGGCGGCGGAAATGCAGCAGTTGATCGAAGCGGTCATCGTGCCGGAGACGTGGTTCTTCCGCTACCCCGAGTCGCAGTCGGCCATGGCTGCGCTGGCGCGGGCGCGCTTGTACGCGGCGGGCGCCGAGAACCGGGTGCTGCGCGTGCTCAGCGTGCCGTGTTCCAGCGGCGAAGAGCCTTACTCCATCGCCATGGCGCTGCTGGATGCCGGCGTGCCGCCCGAGCGTTTCCAGATCGACGCCGTCGACATCAGCGTGCGCATGATCGAGTTCGCGCAGCGCGCCGTGTACGGCCGCAATTCCTTTCGCGGCGACGAGCTGGGCTATCGCGACCGCTATTTTTCCGAGACGGCCGACGGCCACCAACTGGCTGGCCACGTGGTCGGCCGGGTGCGGTTCCTGCCCGGCAATCTGTTCGATCCGCATCTGCTGGCAGGCGTCGCGCCCTACGATTTCGTTTTCTGCCGCAACCTGCTGATCTACTTCGATCCGTCCACGCAGGAACGCGCCGTGCAGGTGTTGCGCCGGTTCACGCGCGAGGACGGCGTGATTTTCATCGGCCCGGCCGAAACCAGCCTGTTGACCGGGCGCCGGCTGCCGGCGGTACCGATGGCAAACTCGTTCGCCTTCCTGGCCAAACCGTTGCCACCGCCGGCCATCGCGCCCGCGCCGCAGCCGGCCCGGCCCATCGTGCACAGCTGGACGCCGCCGCGGCGGCAGCTGCCCCAGGCGCCCGTAGCGGGACTGCCGGTGCCGCATGCGCCGGCCGCCGCGAGCGGCTCCGTGGACCGGCAGGGCGATGCGCAGGACTCCTTGCGCAACATCGCCGCCCTGGCCGACCAGGGCCAGGTCGAAGACGCGATGGCGCGCTGCCGGGCGCATATCGACGCGCATGGCGCCAGCGCCGAGGCCCTGTACCTGCAAGGCCTGCTGCAGGACGCGGCGGGCGATGCTCGCCAGGCGCAGGCCGCCTACCGCAAGGCGCTCTACCTGGACCCGACCCATCGCGAAGCCTTGCTGCACCTGGCCGCGCTGGTGGCGTCCGACGGCGACCACGAAGCGGCCCGCCGCCTGCAAGCGCGCGCGGCGCGAGGGGAGGCGCGACGTGGTTGAGACGATAGGCTCCCTGTCCGACGTGGACGATTGCTGGAACCGCATCGGCATACGCGGCGACAAGAGCTGCGGCCAACTGCCGGATCACGTCCATTGCCGCAACTGTCCGGTGTACGCCACGGCGGCCAAGCGCATCCTGGACCGGCTGCCGCCGCAGATGGAAGAGCGGGACGCCGAGGCCGCGCTCGGCGGTTGCGCCAGCCTGTCGTCGCTGCTGGTGTTCCGCGTGCAGCGCGAGTGGCTGGGCCTGCCGACGAAGGCGCTGGACGAGGTCGCCAGCACCCGCGGCATCCTGAGCCTGCCGCACCGCCGCGACCCGGCCATGCTGGGCGTGGCCAACGTGCGCGGCACGTTGACCGTGTGCGTGTCGCTGGCGCGGCTGCTGGGCCTGGAGGCCGCCGCCGACGAGCCGCGCGAGCGGCCGGCCACGGCGCGCATGCTGATCCTGGGCGGGGCGGGCCGGGCGGTGGTGGCGCCGGTGGAGGAGGTCGAGGGCATACATGCCGTGAACCTGGACAAGCTGGAGCCGTTGCCCGCGACCGTGGAAGGCGCCAGCCTGAAGTATTCGCGCGGGATGGCCCGCTGCGGCGGCCGCAGCGTGGGCGTATTGGATGAGACCTTGCTGATGCAAGCTTTGGAACGGAGCCTGGCGTGAACCCGGAACAGATGCGCGACGCGTCGCTCCTGGAATTGTTCCAGCTCGAGACCCGCACCCAGGTGCAGGTGCTGAACAACGGCCTGCTGGCGCTGGAGCACGATCCGACCTCGGCGCCCCAGCTGGAGGCTTGCATGCGTGCGGCGCATTCGCTCAAGGGCGCCGCCCGCATCGTCGACCTGCATCCCGCGGTGCGTATCGCGCACGCCATGGAGGACTGCCTGGTCGAGGCGCGCGAAGGGCGGCTGCGCCTGCAGGCGGCCGACATCGACGCGCTGCTGATGGGCGCCGACCTGTTGCAGCGCGTGGCCACGCCGGGCGCGGAATTGGGCGGAGAGATCGACGAACTGGTGGCGCGCCTGAGCAGCGCGCCGCATGCGCCGCCTGCCGCGCCCGCGGTGGCGCGCGAGCCCAAGCCTTCCGACTTCCTGCCGCCGCTGCCCGCCATCGAAGAGGCGCCCGCCGGTGCGCCGCTGCGGCGCAGTTCGGACCTGGGACTGGGCGAGGGCGAACGCGTGCTGCGCGTGACGGCGGACACGCTCAACAAATTGCTGGGCCTGTCCAGCGAGACGCTGGTGGAGTCCCACTGGATCGCACCCTTCAGCGCCTCGATGCTGCGCCTGAAACGCCTGCAGACGGGCGCGGCGCAGGCGCTGGATAACGTGCGCACCGCGCTGGCCGGACAAGCGTTGGACGCGCGCGCGCAGGCCGCGCTGGACGACGCCCACCGCATCGTCGAGCAATGCCAGCAGGAACTGTCGCGGCGCACCAGCGAAGTCGATGAGTTCGGCTGGCGCATGGGCCACCTGACCCAGCGCCTGTACGACACCGCGCTGGCCTGCCGCATGCGGCCCTTCGGCGACGGCGTGGGCGGCATGGCGCGCATGGTGCGCGACGTCGGCCGCTCGCTGGGCAAGCAGGTGCGGCTGGAGATCGAGGGCGAAGCCACCCAGGTGGACCGCGACATCCTGGAGAAGCTGGACGCGCCGCTGATGCACCTGCTGCGCAACGCGGTGGACCATGGCATCGAGATGCCGCAGGATCGGCTGCAGGCTGGCAAGCCGGCCGAAGGGCTGATCCGGCTGTCCGCGCGCCACGCGGCCGGCATGCTGCTGATCGAGTTGAGCGATGACGGCGCCGGCATCTCGCTGGACCGGCTGCGCGTGGAAGTGATGCAGCGCAAGCTGGCCAGCACGGAGACCGCGGCCCGGCTCACCGAGGCCGAGCTTCTGGAGTTCCTGTTCCTGTCCGGCTTCAGCACCCGCGGCGAAGTCACGGAGATCTCCGGGCGCGGCGTGGGGCTGGACGTGGTGCAGACCATGGTGCGCCAGTTGCGCGGCGCGGTACGCATCCAGCAGAACACCGGGCAGGGCACGCGCTTCATGCTGGAAATGCCCTTGTCGCTGTCGGTGGTGCGCAGCCTGCTGGTTGAAGTACAGGAAGAGATCTACGCATTGCCGCTGGCCTACGTCAACCATGCGTTGCAAGTGCGGGCGCAGGACATCGAACAGCTTGAAGGCCATCAGCATTTCCGCTTCATGGATCGCCAAATCGGGCTGGTGTCCGCGCGCCAGATCCTGCGCAAGGGCGGGACCGCGCCGGCGTCCGAGACGGTCTGCGTGGTGCTGGTGGGCGACCACGACCAGCTTTACGGCATTGCGGTGGACCGCTACGTGGGCGAGCGCACGCTGGTGGTGCAGCCGCTGGATCCGCGCCTGGGCAAGGTGCAGGACGTAATGGCGGGCGCCCTGATGGATGACGGCACGCCGCTGCTGATCCTCGACGTGGAGGACATGCTGGTGTCCGTGCAGAAGCTGGTCGAAGGCGGCCAGCTGACGCGGGTGGACGGCGCGGGGGCGGCCGAGCAGACGCGGCGCCGCAAGCGCGTGCTGGTGGTGGACGATTCGTTGACGGTGCGGGAGCTTGAGCGCAAGCTGCTCCTGAACCGCGGCTTCGAGGTGGCCGTGGCGGTGGACGGCATGGATGGCTGGAACATGCTGCGCAACGAGGCCTTCGACCTGGTCGTGACCGACGTGGACATGCCGCGCATGGATGGCATCGAGCTCGTGTCGCGCATCAAGGCCGATCCCAAGCTGCAAGGCCTGCCGGTGATGGTGGTGTCGTACAAGGACAGGGAAGAGGACAGGCGGCGTGGGCTCGACGCCGGTGCTGACTATTATCTGGCCAAGGGCAGCTTCCACGATGATGCGCTGCTCGACGCCGTGGAAGACCTGATCGGAAAGGCGCGAACGTGAGAGTCGGGATCGTCAATGACATGCCGATGGCAGTCGAAGTGCTGCGGCGCGCGATCGCGCTGGAGCCGGGGCTGGACCTGGCCTGGGTCGCGGCCAATGGCCAGGAGGCCGTGGACATGTGCGCCCGCGACCGGCCGGACGTGGTGCTGATGGACCTCATCATGCCCGTCATGGACGGCGTCGAGGCCACGCGCCGCATCATGGCGGAGACACCCTGCGCGATCGTCGTGGTCACGGCCGACGTCGCGCGGCATACCTCGCGCGTGTTCGACGCGATGGGCCACGGGGCGCTGGACGCGGCCGACACGCCGGTGGTCGGCAGTACGGACATGCGGGCGGCGGCGGCGCCGCTGTTGCGCAAGATCCGCAACGTCGGCTGGCTGATCGGCCGCTACGGCAAGCGTCCCGCCCTGACGCCGGTGGCCCAGCCCGGGCCCGAGGCGGACGCCAGGCGCCTGCTGGTCATCGGCGCCTCGGCCGGCGGCCCGCCGGCCCTGGCGCAGTTGCTGGGCGGCATTCCGCTGGGATTTCCGGCGGGCATCGTGCTGGTGCAGCACGTCGACGCCTCGTTCGCCGCAGGCATGGCGGACTGGCTCAACGATCAGGTGGCGTTGCCCGTCAGGCTGGTGCGCGAGGGTGAAAGACCCGAACCCGGCCAGGTGCTGCTGGCCGGCACCGGCGACCACCTGCACATGCTGGCCGACGGCACGCTGCGCTACACCGAGAATCCAAAGGAAAGCCTGTACCGGCCTTCCATCGACGTCTTTTTCCATAGCGTGGCGCAGCACTGGCGCGGCATGGCGGCCGGCGTGCTGCTGACGGGCATGGGCCAGGACGGCGCGCGCGGATTGAAGGCGCTGCGCGAGCGCGGCTACCTGACGATCGCGCAAGACCAGGCCAGCAGCGCCGTCTATGGCATGCCCAAGGCCGCGGCGGCTATGCAGGCGGCCGTGGAAGTCAGACCATTGGACCAAATCGCTTCCCGCTTGATCCAGGCCTTTGCCTGAGCGGACGACCTCGCAAGAATTCAAGGACTAACTATGCAACCTCCCATTGACAGCTCGGCCATGGCGAATCTGAATTCGCACGCGGCCATGGTGCTGCTCGTCGACGATCAGGTGATGGTGGGAGAGGCCATCAGGCGGGCCCTGGCGACGGAAGGCAACATCGATTTTCATTACTGCTCGGACCCGGAAAAGGCGCTGACCGTGGCGATCCAGACCCGGCCCACCGTCATCCTGCAGGACCTGGTGCTGCCGGGCGTGGACGGCTTGAGCCTGGTGCAGGAATACCGCAACCATCCCGTCACGCGCGACATTCCCATCATCGTGCTGTCCACCAAGGAAGATCCGGCGATCAAGAGCGCGGCCTTTGCCGCCGGCGCCAACGACTATCTGGTGAAGCTGCCGGACTCGATCGAACTGGTGGCGCGCATCCGCTACCACTCGCGCTCCTATCTGGCGCTGGTGCAGCGCGACGAGGCCTACCAGGCGCTGCGCCAGAGCCAGCAGCAGCTGCTGGAAAGCAATATGGAGCTGCGCCGCCTGACCAATTCCGACGGCCTGACCGGACTGGGCAACCGCCGCTATTTCGACGAGTACCTCAACGCCGAATGGCAGCGCGCGCGCCGCGACGGCCGCGAGATCAGCATGCTCATGATCGACGTGGACCACTTCAAGGCCTACAACGATACCTATGGCCACATCGCGGGCGACGAAGCGCTCAAGCGGGTGGCCAACACCATCTTCGCCAGTTGCGACCGGTCCACCGATCTGGCGGCCCGCTTTGGCGGCGAGGAGTTCGCGCTGGTCCTGCCCGGCACGCCGGCAGGCAGCGCGCGGCTGGCGGCCGAGAAGCTGCGGCGCGCGGTCGAGGCGCTGCAGATTCCGCAGAAGGATACCGGCGACGGCCCCTGGCTGACAGTCAGCATAGGCACGGCCACGGCGGTGCCGCAGGGCGAGCAGCCCTGCACCGACCTGATCCAGGTAGCCGACCGCAGCCTCTATCAGGCCAAGCGGCAGGGCCGCAACCGCGTCGTGCCCGGCGTGATGTAGCCGCGCGCAAGCCGGCAGCCGACGCCGCGCGCCGGTGGGCAGGCGCGGGCGCCTTACAGGTGCAGCCGGGTCGAGGACTTCACCTCGTGCATCGATAGCGTGCTCAGCAGTTCCTTGACGCCGGGCAAGGTGCGCAGGCGGCTGCGCACGAATTCCGAATAGGCGTCGAAATCGCGCGCCACGATGTGCAGCAGATAGTCGTGCTGGCCGGTGGTGTTGTGGCAGGCCAGAACCTCGGGCATGGCCAGCACGCTGGCCTCGAAGGCTTGGCAAGTCTTCTCGGTGTGGTTCTCCAGCGAGATGCTGACGAAAGCCACGACCCCGATGCCCAGCGCGCGGCGGTCCAGGATCGCCTGGTAGCCGCGGATCACGCCTGACGATTCCAGGCGCTTCAGGCGCTTCCAGCAGGGCGAGGCCGACAGCGAGACGCGCTCGGCCAGTTCGGCGTTGCTGAGCCGGCCATCTTCTTGAAGGATTTTCATGATTTTCCAATCGATCGCGTCAAGTTGATGTAACAAGGCAGTGTCTTTCATGAAATCCTGCTGATAGGAAACGTTATTTCTCATTATCCCTGTCTGGCAATGCAAATGGAAAGAATCTTGTGGCCGGCTGCCGCCATACTTCCATGCACCCCGGGACGGCTGGCGCTATCGTCTTTGCATGCGTGACGCGCCTGCCCGGCGGCCCGGCCGGGCCCGGAAACCAGACAGAGAGGCACACCATGAGTTACTCCAGCTATCACAAGAAGGACATCTTCGGCCGTCCGCTGCACGCGGAAACGCAGATGATGTCCTACGGTTTCGATCCCTTTCTGTCGGAGGGCGCGGTCAAGCCGCCGGTGTTCCTGACGTCCACCTTCGCCTTCCGTTCGGCCGAGGACGGCGCCGAGTTCTTCGACCTGGTGTCGGGTCGCAAGGCGTTGCCCCAGGGGGAATCGGCGGGCCTGGTGTATAGCCGCTTCAACCATCCCAACCTGGAAATCGTCGAGGACCGCCTGGCCTTGCTGGACGGCTCGGAAGACGCCGCGGTGACTTCCAGCGGCATGTCGGCGATCAGCGCCGTGTTCCTGGCCTTTCTGCGGCCGGGCGACCAACTGGTGCAGTCGGTGCCGTTGTACGGTGGCACCGAAACCCTGATCGCCAAGATATTCCCGGAATGGGGCGTAGGCTCGACGCCCATCGAGGACGGCCTGTCCGCCCAGAGCATGCGCGCCGCGCTGGAAGCCGCGGCGGCCAAAGGGCCGGTCCGCCTCTTCTATGTCGAGACGCCCGCCAATCCGACCAATGCGCTGATCGACTTCGAGGCCATGAAGAACGAGCTGGACGCGTTCGAGACGCGGCACGGCTACCGTCCCGTGTCGGTGTGCGACAACACGCTGCTGGGGCCGATATTCCAGAAGCCGGCCGAGCACGGCGTGGACCTGTGCGTGTATTCGCTGACGAAATACGTGGGCGGCCATAGCGATCTGGTGGCGGGCGCCGTCACCGGCAGCAAGGCGCTGATCAAGAAAGTGCGCGCCATCCGCAGCGCCTTCGGTTCGCAGCTGGATCCGCATTCCTGCTGGATGATCACGCGCTCGATGGAGACCGTGGTGCTGCGCATGAAGCAGGCGGCGCGCACGGCGACCAAGGTGGCCCAATGGCTGTCGGGCAACCCGCATGAAAAGGTACGGATATTCCATCCGGAACTGATCACGGACCGCGTCTACCAGGAGGTCTACAAGCGCCAGTGCACCGGCGCGGGTTCGACCTTCGCCTTCGTGCTGGAGGGCGGGCGCGCCAAGGCGTTCCGCTTCATCAACGCCTTGCACCTGTTCAAGTCGGCCGTCAGCCTGGGCGGCACCGAATCGCTGATCTGCCACCCGGCCTCGACCACGCATTCCGGCGTGCCCGCCGCGGAACGCGATGCGGCGGGCGTGTCCGAGGGCCTGGTCCGCGTGTCCATCGGGCTGGAGCACGAGGAAGACCTGATCGCGGATATGGACCACGCGTTTCGCAATTGCTGATCCGCTGCGGCCAGGCCGGCCGCGAGCCTGCTTTCCTATTTATATAAAAGTCACTATATAATTCGTTGCCGCCCGGAGAATGCGGGCGGTGACGGATTAACCTGGGACGAGAAAGAGGAAGCGGCATGTCGACACGGGGCCGGCCACGCACGTTTGACCGCGACCACGCGCTGGAGCGCGTGATGCAGGTTTTCTGGGCACAGGGCTACGAAGGGACGCAACTGGGCGACCTGACCGCAGCCATCGGCATCACGCCGCCCAGCTTTTACGCGGCCTTCGGTTCCAAGGAAGCCGCATTTCGAGAGGCCGTCGATCTGTATGTTTCGACGGCGGGGGCGGGGCCCCTGCGGGCGTTGGCGGAACATGCGAGCGCCAGGGACGCGATACGCGCCATGCTCAAGGCCAGCGTGGACGTGGCGTTGAGCGCGCCGCGATCCGGCGGCTGCCTGCTGATCCTGGGCGTGATGAATTGCCACGCCGATACCGAGCCCCTGTGCGAACTGCTCAAGAACATCCGCAGGCGTACTGCCGCGCGCATACGCGAACGTTTGAAGCGCGGGATCGCCGAGGGCGAGTTGCCGGACGACATCGATGCCGCCTCGTTGGCGCGCTACTACGGCGCCGTGATGCAGGCGATCTCCATGCAGGCGCGGGATGGCGCTTCGAGAAAGGAATTGGAGGCGCTCATCGCTCCGGCGATGGCCGCCTTGCCCTGAGCCGGACCTGACGGTCCGCCGCGGCGGCCGCGGAGGACCCTCAGGCAGGCACACCACTTTGCAAGTTCAAAGGAAAAGCATGGCAAATGACATGGCAGTTTCGGTCCGGCATCATCCCACTGCGACGGGCACGGTCGTCGTGCCCGCCGTGCTGCAGACCGACGTCGAACAATTCCACTACGCGCCGGCGAGGCGCGCGGGCGATTTCGTCTATCTGTCCGGAGTCGTCGCCTGCAACCCGCACGCGGCTCCCATGGACGCCGAGGAGTTCCAGCAGGAGCTGCGGCGCGTGTTCAGCCTGATCGGGCAGTTGCTGGGCGCATGCCATGCGCGGATGGAGGACGTGGTGGAGCTGCAGATGTTCCACGTTCTGGGCGGCGGCAGGCTGGCGCTGGACAAGGCGGCGCAGCTGGCTGTGATTGCCGCCGTGCGCGACGAGTTTTTCCCCGCGCCGTATCCGGCGTGCGTCGAACTGGCGGTCGCGGACCTCAATCCCGAAGGCGGGCTGGTGGAGATCAAGGCCACGGCGTTCGCGCCGCTGGCGCGGGTCCGCGATGGCTTCAGTTCGATGAGTTGAGGTCCGCGGCGCTCAGCCCGCCATGCGCCTGCGGTTGAACAGCACGAAGCACGCCGTGACCAGCAGCATCGCCGCGGCGGTGGCGATGACCGCGGCGTAGCCGGTGTCGAACGCGGTCTTGGCCAGGCGGGTCAAGGCCGCGCCCAGGTCCGAGGACAATCCGTCGGCGACGATCAGGGCCTGGTCCAGGCTGTCGCGCGCGTCGGCGGAGTGGGGCAGGCCTTCGGGCACCGACAGGGTGCGCGCATACACGCCGGACAGGATAGAGCCCATCAGCGTGACGCCCAGGGCGCCGCCCAGCTCGTACGAAACTTCCTCGATGGAGGCCGCCATGCCGGCGCGTTCGGGCGAGGCGCTTTGCATGATGGTGCTGGACGCGGCGGTCATGGTGGCGCCGATGCCGGCGCCCAGCACGCACAGGCTGACCATCTGCGGCAGCAGCGCGGCGTCGTAGCTCAGCAGGTAGCCGGCCATGCCCAGGCCCGAGACTAGCAGCGACAGGAACACCATGGTGCCGCTGTTGACGCGCCCCAGCAGCCAGCCGGCCAGCGGGCCGGAGATGAAGGCGGCCAGCGACAACGGCAGGATGAACAGCGCCGCCTGCAGCGGCGACATGCCCATGACCAGTTGCAGCCGCTGGCTGAAGACCAGTTCCATGCCCAGCAGGGCCGCCGCGGCGAACAGCGCGGCGGCCACGGCCGAGCTGAAGCTGGGGTTGCGGAAGATGGCGAAGTCGATCAGCGGATAGGGGCGAGCGCGCTGGCGCCGCACGAACACGGCCAGCATGGCGGCGCCTGCCGCGCAGGCCAGGCCGGCATGCAGCCACGACGGGTCGGTCTTGCCCAGTTCCTTCAAGGCATAGGCGCACAGGATCAGCCCGGCCATGACTTGCAGCGAGCCCAGCAGATCCCAGGGGCGCGAGCCATCCGGGCGGCTGGCCGGGATGTAGCGCCAGGCCAACGGCAGGGCCAGCAGCACGATGGGCACGTTGATGAGGAACACGGAGCCCCACCAGAAATGCTCCAGCAGCACGCCGCCCACGACGGGGCCGACCGCCGCGCCGCCCGAGGCCACCGAGGCCCAGACGCCGATCGCGACGGCGCGCTCGCGCTCGTCGGCGAAGGTCAGCCGCAGAATGGACAGGGTGGCAGGCATCATCATGGCGGCGCCCACCGCCAGCAGCGCGCGCGCCGCGATCAGCGTGGCCGCGCCGGGCGAATAGGCCGCGGCCAGCGAGGCCGTGCCGAAAACGACCAATCCCGCCATGAACAGGCGCTTGTGGCCCAGGCGGTCGCCCAGCGTGCCCATGCCCAGCAGCAGGCCGGACACGACCAGCGCGTAGATGTTCACGATCCACAGCTTTTCCGACGCGTTGACGTTCAGTTCGTGCGTCAGCCGGGGCAGGGCGGTGTACAGGACGGTCATGTCGACCACGATCAACAGCAAGGCGCTGGACACGATGGCCAGCACCAGCCAGCGGCCGGGCGCGGCCGTGGCGACAGCGTTCGGTTCAGTCCGCTGCATGGTTCTACTCCTTAAGCCGGGACGCCTTGCCGCGTCGCGCAGGCGGGCGGGGCCGGGATGGCCGGGTCTCGGGGGTCGCCATTATCCATCTTGCAATTCGCATAAAAAAGTTTGAATCCATCTATAAAATAGATGGATCGTGTTTGGAGGATGAAACATGCAATGGACACTGGACCAGCTACGCCAATTCGTCGCCGCGGCGGAGTCCGGCTCGTTCTCGGCGGCGGCGCGGCGCCTGGGCCGGGCGCAGTCGGCGGTCAGCACCGCGGTGGCCCTGCTGGAAGCCGACCTGGGACTGGAGCTGTTTGACCGGTCGCGCCGCAACGCCACCCTGACGGCTGCAGGCGAGGTCATGCTGCAGGAGGCCCGCGAGCTGCTGCGCCAGGCCGGCGCGCTGGAGCAGCGCGCCTTGTCGTTCGCGGGCGGCCGCGAGGCGCGGCTTGCCATCGCGTTCGACGAAGGACTGCCCTATCTGGCGGTGGACGAACTGGTCAAGGAGCTGGCCGAAAGATATCCGGCGCTGGAGCTCACCCAGCTCAACGGCACCGCGACGGAGGTGGCGGACTATGTGGAGCAGGGCCGCGCCAGCCTGGCCTTTCATTTCGACCGGGGCGACCCCGGCAGCGCCTTCGCCCACCGCCACCTGGGCAACGTGGCCCAGGGCATCTTCGTGGCGCCCGGCCACCCGCTGGCCGCGCTGCCCGAGGTCCGCCGCAACGACCTGGCGCGGCACCGGCAACTGCTGATGCAGATGGATGAGGTGGAGCAGATGGTGCTCAGCCCCACGGTGTGGCGCGCCGACAGCAGCTACAACATTGCGGCCATGGCGGCCAATGGCGTGGGCTGGGCGATCCTGCCGCTGAACATCGGCGAATACGAGGGCTTCAGCAATCCGCTGGTCAGCGTGCGCTGCGCGGACCTGTTCCTGCCGATGCTGTCCGTGCGCACCCTATGGCTGCAGGGCGGCAGGTTGAGCGAGACGGAGCAGTGGATGCAGCGGCGCCTGGGACAGTTGTTGCGCACGGGCACGCCCGCGCAGCCCTAGCCGTCCGCTCAGCTCAGCAGCGCGGCGACCAGGTCGCCGCCGGCGCGGCCGCCTTCCTTGAAGTCCAGCGCGGTCTGCACGTGCTCCAGGTGCGCATCCATCAGCGCGCAGGCGCGATCCGCGTCGCCGTTGCGGGCTGCCTCGATGAACGCCGCGTGCTCCTGCGAAGAGCAGCTGGCATCGTGCGAGCTCTGGTAAAGCATGGTGATCACGGCGCTGCGCGCCGACAGTTCGCGCAGCATGCCGGTCAGCACCGAATTGCCCACGGTCTCGGCCAGCAGGATGTGGAAGTGCCCCAGCAGGCGGTTGCGCTCCTGCACGTCGCTGCCGTCCAGCGCCTGGCGTTCGGCAGCCAGATGCGCGTCGATGCGGCGGTAGTCCGCCGCCGTGGCCCGCGCCACGAACTCGCGCGCCAGCGCCGCTTCCAGGATGCGCCGCACGGCATAGACCTCGCGGGCTTCGTTGGCATCCGGTTTGCTGACGAAGGCGCCCTTGTCCGGCACGATATTGATCAGCTTGTCCTTGGACAGCATCAGCAGCGCGGCGCGGATCTTGGTCCGGCTGACCTGGTAGACCCGCGCCAGCGCTTCCTCGCGCAGCCGCGTGCCCGGCGGCAACTTGTGCGCGACGATGGCCGCGGCGATTTCCTTGGCGATATCGTCGGCGCTGGGGTCGGGGCGGGCAGCCTGGGGCATGGGACGGGGAAGGGAGAACCGGGGCGGTCAGTCTAGCAAAATCCCAAGGGGCAGACGCCGTCCCATGAATCTAGGGGCCTGCACGCTTGTGTGGGTTGAGGCCAGGGTCATTGTTAATCTCGCGACATGCGGCATCGTGAAAGAGATCCGTGGTCATGATGATCGAATAGGGGTCCCATGTCTCGACGAATTTATCCGAGTTGGTGGAAGCTGGGTCAGTCGGACTGAAGTACTTGGTCGCGTGGGTGTCCCCTGAACAGAAGGCAAGATCGCTACGCTTGATGGTTTGATCAACCAGAAAACTGCCGATCTCTTCTTCGCGAGTGATTTCAAGCCAGACTCGTTCTTGAGTTTGAACAATCCTGACATCCACGATTGTCGGGTCGAGCCATGCTTCATATTTTTCGGAGAGCTCCCGAAAAATGCTCTTCGCGCTATAGACGGATGTTGGTTCCTTGGGCGGAGATGAAAGTTCTTGAAGATGTTGAATGGCAAGTCTGAGGGGATATCTGAAGAATTCCCGATTGCCCGTTACCCTGAAGTCCGACAAGCGCTCATGCAGTTTCTGTTCGAGTGTTTCATGGTCTTCGGCGAACAGTTCAAATGCAACTTCGAACGGGGTAGGGACCCCCGTGGATTGCAACTCTCGTGCGCGAGCCTTGGCGTCGCGAAACGTCCGACCTACTTTGAGGAGACCGGGCATCGAAGTATTAATCAGGATGTAAACGTATCCAGCCGACATCTTTATTTTTGTCTCCATCAGGACCAAAGAGGACATGGCGACTCAAACTATAAGTTCATCAGTCCTCGTTGGCTAATGTTGTGGCTTGGCTCCATGGCAGTTGTTATCAGGCACTCTGGCGGCTTCTCGCAGCCCCGGCCAGCAGCGCAATCGTCGCGATCGCCAGGGGAATGAACGATACCCACAGCACCGTCGCCCAGTCGTAGGCCGCCAGCAGGCCGCCCGATGCGAAGGAGCCGACCGCCATGGTGCCGAAGACGATGAAGTCGTTCAGGGACTGCACCTTGGTCTTTTCTTCGGGCCGGTGGCATTCCAGCACCAGCGCCGACGCGCCCACGAAGCCGAAGTTCCAGCCCAGGCCCAGCAGGATCAGGGTCAGCCAGAAATGGGCCACGTCGATGCCGGTCAGCCCGATGGCCGCGGACAGGCCGGTGAGCAGCAGCCCGGCCGTGACGATGCGTCCCGCGCCGAAGCGCGTGATCAGACGGCCCGTGAAGAAGCTGGGGCCGTACATCGCGATGACGTGCCATTGCAGGCCCAGGTTGGCGCTTTCCTGGGAGTGGCCGCAAAGATGCATGGCGAGCGGCGCGGCCGTCATGAGGAAGTTCATCAGCATGTAGGAGACCGCGCCGCAGATGACCGCGGTGACGAAGCGCGGCTGGCGCGCGATCAGCGCCAGCGGGCGTCCGCGCGCGGCCTCGGCGGCGCTGGGCATGGGCAGGCGTACACCCAGCAGGACCAGCGCCGACGCCGCGGCAACGGCGGCCTGCACCAGGTAGGTTGCCGCGAACATGTGCGCGGGCCACAGATACATGGTGTACGTGACGAGCTGCGGGCCGACCACGCCGGCCAGCACGCCGCCGCCCATCACGAAGGAGAGGGCGCGGGCGCGGCGCGCCGGGGTCACGCCATCGGCGGCCGCGAAGCGGAACGACAGCACCACTGCGGCATAGGCGCCGCCGAAGAAAGTGCCCAGGCAGAACAGCCAGAACGAACTCAGCACGATGGCAGCTGCGGCCAGCAGGCCCACCAGCACGCCGCAGCCCGTTCCCGTGAGGAACGCGGCGCGGCGGCCATGGCGTCGCGCGATGGCCCCGGCGGGGAGAATGCAGGCGGCCATGCCGACCACGAAGATGGAGATCGGCAGCGTGGCAAGCGTCTTGTCCGGCGCCAGCATGTCGCCGACGATTGCGCCCGTGGCGTAGACCACGACGGCGTTGGCGCCGGCCAGCGCCTGGGCGATCGTCAGCCTGGCGATGTTGCCGCGCTGCGTCTGCGGCGAAAGTTCAGCGCTGGGCGCCGCCGATGGCGCCGGTGTTGATGCGGACAAGAGGGTCTCCTCGATGATTGCGGGTTCTAGTTGGTATGGGTATTCGGCACGGGACTATTTCGCCTGGCGGGTGAACCTGTGCACCATGAAGTCCACGAAGGTCGTGAGCTTGGGCAGGGCCTTGCGGTCCTTGGGATACAGCAGCGTGATCGGCCTGGCGGCCGGCCACGCGGGCTGCAGGATGGGGACCAGCCTGCCGGCGCGCACGTCCTCTGCCAACAGCAGCTCGGGCTGCAGCACGATGCCGAACCCGGCCAGGGCGGCCTGTCGCAGCGCCTGGCCATTGTTTGACACGAAGCGGCCGGCGGGGTAGGCGCCGCCGCCTTCTTCCGAGTTCAGGCGCCAGCCGGTGCGGCGGTTCCAGTATGAAAAATCCAGGCATTGATGACGCGCAAGGTCGCCCGCGGTCTCGGGCGTGCCATGGCGTTCGAGGTAGGCCGGCGAGGCGCAGATGATCATCTGATAGCGGCCGATCTTGCGTGCGACCAGGCCCGAATCGGCGGGTTCGCCGATGCGCACCGCCAGGTCGTAGCGCGAGGCGACGACGTCCTCGACGGCGTCGCTCAGCGCCAGGTCCACGCTGACGTCGGGATACTCGGACAGGTAGTCCGCGATTGCCGGCGCCAGCGCGAAGGAACCGAAGGTCACGGTGGAGGTGATGCGCAGGTGGCCGCGCGGCGCCGCGCGCATGGCTTCGGCGCCTTGCTCGGCATCGCGTATGTCCGAAAGGATCACCTTGCAGCGCGCGAAATAAGCCTGGCCGGCCTCGGTCAGACTTTGGCGGCGGGTCGTCCGGTTCATCAGCCTCAGCCCCAACCGCGCCTCCAGTCCCTTGATGTGCTTGGCCGCCATGGCGGGCGACATCTCGTGCAGTGCCGCCGCGGCCGTCAGGCTGCCCAGTTCCACGACCGCCACAAAGACTTCCATGCTGAGCAAGCGGTCCATGAATTACGCACCCTGAGTGTGAAGTGATCCCACCATTTTAGGATTTTTCGCGCGGGCTCCCTTGGTCAGAATGCGTGCAAGCGCTGGCGTTGCCGCCGGCGCATCCCACAACACGAACGCATCGGAGTACTTCATGAAAATCATCCTCATCGGCGCCACGGGCACCATCGGCCGCGCAGTCGCGCAAGAACTGGGCCAGCGCCACGACGTCATCGCCGTGGGCAAGTCCCGCGGCGATCTGCAGGTCGACGTGACCCGCAGCGACAGCATCCGCGCCCTGTTCGAGCGCGTGGGCAAGGTGGATGCCATCGTCTCCACCACGGGCAGCCTGCACTTCGGCCCGTTGGCGGAAATGACGGCCGAGCAGTTCAAGATCGGCCTGCACGACAAGCTGCTGGGCCAGGTGGACCTGGCGCTTATCGGCCAGCACCATGTCAACGAAGGCGGCTCCATCACGCTCACCAGCGGCATCGTCAGCGACGAGCCGATCCGCTACGGCGCCAACGCGTCGGCCGTCAACATGGCCATCGACGGTTTCGTGCGCGGCGCCGCCGTGGAACTGCGTGGCGTGCGCATCAATTCCGTCAGCCCCACGGTCCTGACGGAATCGCTGGAAAGCTACGGCCCGTACTTCCAGGGCTTCGAATCCGCGCCCGCCAGCCGCGTGGCGCTGGCCTACAGCCGCAGCGTCGAAGGCGCGCAGACGGGGCGTGTGTTCCGGGTTTGGTGATCGTGGGCGGGCGCTGATTCACCACGCCATGCCAAAAGAAAGCCCGCGGCGCTTGGCGCCGCGGGCTTTGCTGAGCAGGCGGGCGGATTACCCGGCCCGCGGGATGACGCTTACCAAAGCACCTTCAAGCCCACCGAACCCTGCAGCCCGGTCTTGACGCGGCTGTCGCCGCTGTTGGCCCAGAGCCTGCCCACGTCGCCGTAGAGGCTGGTGCTTTTGGTCAGCTGCAGCATCGCGCCCACCGCCAGTTCGGTGGACGTGTAGCCGCCCTTGGCGCGGATGTCGGTGGTGCCGGCGGGGGCGCTGAAGCGGGCCACGTCGGTCGTGCTGCTGGAGGTGTAGAGGTTGACGCGGGCGAAGGGCTGCAGCACGCTGCCGCCGATGCTATAGCTGCCCTTGACGCGCGCGCCCAGACGCAAGGTCCAGTCGTCGTCCGCGTCGTTCTTCACCTTGGCCAGGCTGAGCGTGGTGTCGTCCAGGTTCAGCTTGCGGTAGATGAGCTGCGCTTGCGGCTCCAGCTGCCAGCTGCCCGCCAGGTCGAAGGGCGTGCCCACTTCCAGCGAGGCCAGCCAACCGTGGCCCTTGGTGGTGGCGCCGGCGCCGGTGTCCGCGGTGCGCAGGCTGCTGCGGTAGTCCGCGCCCTGGATCACGGCGTCGGCGTACAGGCCCGAGTCGTGCTGCCAGGTGCCGTACAGGCCGACATAGCGCCCGCGCAGGTTGTTGTAGCCCGCGTAATTGCGTTCCATGCCGCTGGAGAAGCCGCGCACGCCCATGTCGCCGTTCAGTTGGCCCACGTACAGGCCCGCCTTGAAGTTGCGATTGGCGTACACGTCCACGCCGGCCTGGAAGCCGGTCAGGTGGCCGCTGCTTTCCGGATTGACCGTGCCTTGCTGCGTGATGGTGGGCGCGGTGCGCAGTACCCGGGCCCAGGCGCGGCGGCTCGGGTCCTGGCCGATGGCGTCGGCGGCGGCGTCATCGCCCATGCGCGTGCGCATGTCGCCCAGCATCGTCATGTCGGCCTGGCGCAGTTGCGCGGGCAGGGACGACAGCAGCGGCACTTCCTGACGATAGGCCGGGGCGGTCGGAGTGCCGGGATCGGGATTGGGACCCACCTGCGTATTGGTGGAGTGCAGCGCCGCGCCCTGTGCCGTCTGGGTCAGGCGGTACTCGTAGGCGCCGGCGTCCACATGGCCGCCCGCCAGGGTGAAGCTGCCGGGCTGCAGGCTTGCTCCGTTTTCCGTGCCGATGACTTCGATGCCCTTGGCGCCGGTTTGCGCGCCTAGGCCGCCGGCATTGGTGATCAGCACGCTGGTGCTGCCGCTGGCGATGGCGCCGGTGCCGCTCAGCAGCAGCTTGTCGGTGGCGCTGCCGTCCGCGCCGAGCACGGTGGAAACGCCGAGCTTGCCATTGTTGCCGACGTAGGGGCCGGTGACCTTGAGCACGGCGCCCGGCGTGCTGCCGCCGAGATTGACCGCGCCGCTGTTGTTCAGGCTGGCCACGGTCTGGCTGTAGCCCGCCAGGTCCAGCACCGAGCCGCTGGCCACGGTGTGGGCCGAGGCGCTGCTGAAGGTGTAGGCGGCGCCGGCCTTGAGCGTGCCCTGCGCAACGTCGGTCGCGCCGGTGTAGGTGTTGCCTGCGCTGGTCAGCGTCAGGACGCCGCTACCCTGCTTGGTGAGGAAGCCGCCGCCGGTGATGGCGCCGGCCCAGGTGGCCGCGTTGGCGTCGGTGTCGATGACCGGGTCGTTCGTGCCCGTCATGGCCAGGTTGTTGGCGATGGTCATGCCGTTGGCGATCAGGCTGATGACGGTGCCGTCGTCCATGAACAGCGTGCCGCTGCCCAGGCCTTGCGCATGGCCCAGGCCGATGGTGCCTTGCTTGAGCTGCACGCCGCCGGAGAAGGTGCTGGCGCCGGTCAGCGCGAGTGCGCCAGCGCCGGTTTTGACCACGGTACCGTCGCCCACGATGAGGCCGCTGTAGCTGGAGAGCAGGCCCGCGGCGATGTTGGTGGTCAGGTTTGCGCCGCCCAGCGCCACGGTGCCGGCGCCGTTCAGGCTGCTGGCTTGCAGCGCGTTGCCGTTGAGATCCAGCGTGGCGCCCGACAGCACCTGATAGGCGGTGCCTTGGACCAGTGCCGTCGCCGAGCCCGCGCGCAGCGTGCCGTCCGCGACCAGCGTGCCGCCGGTATAGCTGTTGGCGCCGGTCAGGATCTGCGTGCCCGTGCCTTGCTTGACCAGGGCGCCCGTGCCGATGACCGAACCGCCGAAGACGCCGTCGGCCGAGCCGCCCGCCAGCAGGGAGTTGGCTCCCATTTTGATGTTGCCGGCGCCCGCCAGGGTGCCGAACACCTGGGCGCCTTGACCTGCAGACAGGTCGAAGGTGGCGCCGCGGGCGACGGTCACGATGCCGGTGGCTGCGAGGCTGCTGGCCGCGCTCAGCGCCAGCGTGCCGCCGTTGACGTAGGTGCCGCCGGTGTAGGTGTGGGTGCCATTGAGTGTCAGCGTGCTGGTGCCGTTCTTGGTCAGGCTGCCCACGCCTGAGATGTTGCCGTTGAGCCTAAGGTCGTGGCTGCCTTGCACGGTGAGGCCGGAGTTCAAGGTGATGTTGTTCGCGAGCGCGAGCGCCTGAGTCGCGTCCAGCGTGGCGGCGCCGCCCACCGTCAGCGTGCCGTAACCCAGCGAGGAGTTGTTGCCGACGATCAGGCCGCCCGCGTTGAGGAGGGTACCCCCCTCGTAAGTGTTGGTGCCGTTGAGGGTCAGGCTGCCCGCGCCATTCTTGATCAGGCCGCCGGCCCCGCTGACGGTGCCGTTCAAGTTCATGGCATTGGAACCGGCGATCGACAGCGCGCCGTTCAGCGCGACGTTATTGCGCACGGTGACTGCCGTGTTGCTGTCCAGCGTGGTGCCGTTGACAGTGGTCAGCAGGCCGTTGCCCAAGGCCTTGTCGTTGCCCAGCACCAGCGTGCCGCCGTTGAGCGCCGTGCCGCCCGTATAGCCGTTGGACGAGTTGAGCACCAGCGTGCCGGCGTCGAGCTTGGCCAATGTGGCGCTGCCGGTGAGCGGGGCGTTGATGGTCGCCGTCACGCCCGGGTCGACGCGCACCGAGGCGTAGCCCTGACCGCCGTTGGCCAGGTTGAGCGATCCCAGCGAGCCGCGCTCCAGGACATAGCCGTCGGTCATGAACTGCATGCCCGTCGCGCTTTGCGCGCCGGCGACGGTGACCGTCCCCGCGGCGCCCTGGAAAACCGCGAAGTTGCCGGCCCAGGACCGGTTCGCGCTGCCGTCGACGCCGGTCCAGTTGCTGTTGGCGCCGTTCCAGGTGCCGCTGCCGCCTTCAATCACGCCGTTGCCCGCGGATTGCGAGCCGTCCCAGAACTGCACGGTGACGTTAGGGGCGGCAACCAGCAGGTTGATCTGGTTGGCGACGGCGGTCTGCAGCGTCAGGTCGGCCGCTTGCACGCCGCCGGGGACGTTGCCGAACCGCATGCCGGTGTCGGTCAGGCTGCCGCCATAGTTCATGAGCCGGTACACGCCGGTGCCGAAGCCGCCGGCGTCGCTGACATTGAGCGTGCCGCCCAGGGTCAGGTTGCCGCCCACGTTCACCAAGGCAGTGCCGCCGCCGAGCGCGGGGGCGCCCAGGCTGGCATTCACGATCGAGTTGCCGTCCAGCTGCAGGCTGCCGACCGACAGGGTGTAGCCATCCGTCAATTTCAGGTTGGCGCCGCCCATGATCGTCACGTCGCCGGCGATGCTGCCGGTTCCGCCCAGAGTGGCGCCGCTGAACACTTGCACATTGCTGCTGGCGAGCGAGCCGTCGACCCACAGGCTGCCGGCGTTGACGGACGTCGCCCCGCTCAGCGCGTTGGCGCCGGAAAGAACCAGCGATCCCGCCCCGGCCTTGTTCAGCCAACCCTTGCCGTTGAGCTGGCCGCCGAAGTAGCTGTTGGCCCCGTTGGCGCCGACGGTCAGGATGTTTCCGTTCGAGACCGTGACCGCGCCGTTGCCGTTCAGGCTGCCCAGGCGGGCCAGATTGGTGATGAACAGATTGGCGCCGGCGGCCACGTTCGCGGTGGCATTCTGGCCCAGCGCATTGATGCCCACGGTGGTCAGGCTGCCGCTGCGCAGATCGATCGTGCCGCTGAAGCTGTTGCTGTCGCCGGTGAGCGAGAGGTTGTCCGCTCCGCTCTTGCGCAGCGTGCCGTTGCCGCTGATCAGGCCGTCCAGGATCAGGCTGTTGTTGCCCGCCATGGTGAGCGTGCCGCCGACATTGACGTCGTTGCCCAGGCGCATCGGACCGGCGGTATCCAGTGCCGAGTTGCCCATGACGTTCAGCATGCCGGTGCCCAGCGCCGAGGCGTTGCCCAGGTTCAAGTTGCCGGCATTGATCGTGGTGCCTCCGCTGTGGCGGTTTTCGCCATTCAGGGTAAGCTGGCCGGCGCCGTTCTTGATCAGCTCTTGGTAACCGTCGATGGTGCCGTTCAGGGTGAGGTCGTTGCTGCCGCCCAAGGTCAGGGCGGCGCTCAATTGCACGTTGTTGGCCAGCGTCACCGCGCGGCTGGAGTCCAGGGTGGCCGCATTGCGCACGGTCAGCGTGCCCTCGCCGAGCGCGGTGTCCTGGCCCACGTTCAGGTTGCCCCCCGACAGGGTGACGCCGCCCTGGAAGGCGTTGTTGCCGTTGAGCGTCAGTCTGCCCGCGCCGCGCTTGGTCAGGCCGCCTATGCCGTTGACCAGGCCATTCAAGGTGAGGTCCTGGCTGCCGAGGAGGTTCAGGTCGCCCGCCAGGTTGACCGTGTTGCCCAGGCTCAGGGCCAGGCTGCTGTCCAACTGCGTGCCGGAAGCGGCGTTCAGGGTGCTGAGGCCTAGCGGATTGTTGGAGGCCAGCACCAGTTTGCCGTCGTTCAGCGCCATCGTGCCAGCAAAGTAGTTGTCGCCGGCCAGGGTCAGGGTACCACCGCCGTTCTTGTTCAGGCTGCTGCCGACGATGTTGCCCTTCAGGGTCAGGTCATTGCTGCCGGCCAGGTTCAACTGGCCCTCGGCAACGATCATGTTGGTCAGCGTAACGGCCTTGTTGTTGTCCAGCGTGGTGCCGTCGGCAGCCGTCAGGATCTCCGTGCCCAGCGCGCTGTCGCTGCCGGCCACCAGCGTGCCGCCCGCCAGCTCGGTGCCGCCGGTGTAGCCGTTGGCGCCGTTGAGCACCAGGGTGCCTTGGTCCAGCTTCTGGAGGGTGCCAGTCCCATTGACGGGCAGGTTGAGCGTCGCGGTGACGTTCGGATCGACCCGGACGATGAATCTGCCGCCCTGGTAGGGATTGACCGCATAGAGGGAGCCATCGACGCCGCTCTCCAACTTGTATCCATCGGTCATGAACTGCATGCCGTCGACGGTCCGTTCGCCATTTACGGTCACGGTGCCGGTCTGGCCTTGGAAGACGGCGAACTGGCTGGCCCAGCTCTGGCTGAGTGTGCCGTCGTAATTGCTCCAGTTGGTGCTGCTAGCGTTGCCCCACACGCCGCTGCCGCCTTGGACGGTGCCGCTGGGGAACATACTGGCGCCATTCCAGAATTGCACGTTCCGGTTCGGCGAGGAAACTACCAGGTTGACCTCACCTACGCTGGCGAGCTGGATGCCCAGGGTTGACCCGATCAAGGCGGCCGGCAGCGGGCCGTAGTTGAGGAGGTTGTTCGTCATGGCGCCGGAGTATTCGAACAGGCGGTAGACGCCTGTGCCCAGACCGCCGGCATCGGTGATGTTCAGCTTGCCGTCCAGGGTCAGGTTGCCGTTGCTTTTGAACAGCGGAGTATTGCCGGTGAACGGACTAGCCAGCGCGACATCGACGTTGGCGTTCGGCGTGAGAGTGATCGTGCCCGCGGTCAGCGTGCGGCCGCTGGCGCCGGCCAGGTGGCCGTTGTCGGCTACGGTCAGCAAGCCGTTGATCATGCCGCCGCCGCTCACGGTGCCGCCGGCCTGGACGGCGACACCGGTGTTGTTCAAGGCGCCGCTGACTTTCAGGGTGCCGGCTGTGACGGTGACAGGGCCGTTCAGGGAGCTGTTGCCCGAGAGTTCCAGGGTGCCCGTGCCCACTTTTTCAACTGAACCGCTGCCGACCAGCGCGCCGGCATAGATACTGTCTGCGTTGGTGCCGCCCACTTGCAGCGGGCTGGCCACGCCGGTGTTGGTGATGCCGCTGCCGCTAAGAGCCCCAATCTGCGTGGCGCCATTAAGGTTCAGAACGGTGCCTGCGGCCAGCTTTACGCTGACGGGCGCGCCCAGAGCATTGTTGCCGGCTGTCGTGACGGACCCTCGTTCGATTTCGAGAGCGCCGGAGTATGTGTTGCCGGGAAACAGGAGCAATTCGTCCGCGCCAGTCTTGATCAGCTTGCCGCTGCCGCTCAATGTGCCGCTCGATGTGCCGGCCAATATCAGCATATCCGAGGTTTCGATGGTCAGTTCGCCATTGACGCTGATGGCGTTCTGCACGGTCACGAAACGGGTGTTCTTCAGCGTGGCCGTGCCGTTGGCGACCAGCGCGCCGGTCCCCAGGGCAGTTGAGTTGTCGAACGCCAATGTGCCGCCATTGAGGGCGATGCCACCGCTGTGGCTGCCGTTGGCGGTGTGGAGGCTGAGCGTGCCGTTGCCCGTCTTGACCAATTGGCCAGCACCCGAGATCGGGGCATTCAGGCTCAGGTCATTGTCGCCGGCAACCGTCAGGTTCGCGTTCAGGACGATGGCGTTGGCCAACGCTACCGGGGTGCCCGCTGTCAAAGTCGAACTGCCGCCCACGGTCAGGTTGCCGAGACCCAAAGCCAGGTTGTTCCCCACCGTCAGGGTGCCGCCGTTCAGCGTGGTTCCGCCCAAATAGGCGTTGGCGCCGTTCAGGGTAAGGGTGGCCGGGCCGTCCTTGACCAGGGAGCCTGTGCCGAAGATGTTGCCGTTCAGGGTCAGGTCCGCGCTTCCGCCGATCCCCACGGCGCCCAGCAGATTCACGCCGTTGTTCAGCGCCACCTTGTTGTTGGCGTCGAGCACGGTGTTGCTGAGCGCCGTCAGGCTGCCCGTGCCCAGGGCCGCATCACTGCCGACCACCAGACGGCCGGCGGCGAGCGTCGTGCCGCCGGCATAGGTGTTGTTCCCGTTGAGCACCAGCGTGCCGCTGTCTACCTTGTCCAGGCTGCCGGCGCCGCCTATGGCGACGCCCAGGGTCGCGGTGACGCCGGGATTGACTCGAATCACGGCAGCGCCGCTGGTATTCAGCTGGCCATTGGCTCCGCCCACCAGCCTGTAGCCGTCGCTCTGGAACTCCAGGCCCATGATGTCGTGCTGGCCGCCAACCGCCACCGTGCCGGCCGTGCCCGAGAACACGGCGTCGCCGCTGGTCCAGGATTGATTCACTGCCCCGTCGGCGGACGTCCAGTTGGTATTGGCGTAATCCCAGATGCCCGAGGCGCCATCGACCGAGCCGTTCGCCACGGATTGGCTGCCGTCCCAATACAGTTGCGGGATGGCGGGAACCGCGTGCGCGGCCGTGGCGGCCAGCGCAATACCCAGCGCGCCCGCCAGCTGTGCGCCGCCGCGACGCAGGCGCCGGGCAGGGCTGCTGCTTTTTGCCGGCCCGCGGGCGATTTCGCTGACTGCCTGCCACACGCCGGCGGTGGCGTTGAAGACTACTCGATAGACGTGATTCATTGATCTCTGCGATGCCTGCGCGGATGCTGGACTGGGCCGGGTTGGAGGTGGCGCGAACACGGACTTGGTTGTTGCGGTACTGCAACAATTTGTCGTAACGCCGGCGAGCCAAGGCGATTTGTCAGGCAGCCGGCGGCGGTACGCGCGCGTGTGAAATATTCTTGCTTGAAATTAACAATTAATTACGCGGCGTAATGTAATGCAAATCGGATCGTTCGGAAATCACTGATTTCAGTGATCGGCCTGCTGCACGCACGCCAGGATTTGGCCGCGCGCGGCGTTCCTGCGTACACTCCCGGCCATGCTACGAATCGACAATCTCGGCAAGCGCTACGGCGACCATCTCGTCTTCCAGGGGCTTACTCATACGTTCGCGCCTGGATGCGTGGCGTTGTGCGAAGAAGACAGCACCGGCAAGTCCACGCTGCTGGGCATCATCGCGGGCGTGATTGCGCCGGATGCGGGTGAGGTCTGGATCGACGGATATGCGCTTACCCAGGTGCCGGCGCAAGCCCGGTCCCGCCTGGCCTATGTGCCCGACAATTGCATGGCGCTGCCCGCGCAGACGGGGCGCGGATTGTTGCAGCAGGTGGCGGCCGAGAAGAATGTGCCGCTGGACGACAGCGTGCTGGACCTGGCGTTCCGGCTGGGGCTGGAGCCGCATCTGGACAAGCGCTTCGAGCAGATGTCCACGGGCACGCGGCGCAAGGTCTATCTGACGGCCGCCGCGCTGGGGGATCCGGCCGTGATCATCGCGGACGGGGCCAGCAATGGCCTGGACGCCCAGGCGCGCGGCGTGCTGGCCGAACAGTTCAAGATCTGGGCGCAGGATCGGGTGGTGTTGTTTGCCAGCCACGATCCCGAACTGGTGCAAGCCTGCGGCGCCAGATCAATCGAGGTGGCGGCGCTGCGCTGAAGGCGGCGCCGCACGCTGCCTCAGTCCTTCGCCATCAATCCCAGGTACTCGATCAGGCTCTTTTCCTTGGCGTAGGTGGCCTGGGCCCATTCCTTGTAGTCCTGGCTGTTGCGGTAGGCGGGTTCTTGGTTCAGCTGTTTCATGACGTCCATGCTGGCGGAGTCGAACAGCGCCTTCTTGAAGGCGTCGTGCAGCGTCTTCACGACTGCAGGATCCATGCCCTTGGGGCCCGCCAGGCCGTAGGGCGAGGTGGAGACGACCTTGTAGCCCAGCTCCTGGGCGGTGGGCACGTCGGGCCAGCGCGTGGTGCGCTTTTCACCGAAGGTGACCAGCAGCCGCATCTTGCCGGAATCCACGAACTGATCCCAGCCCGTGGCGTCGCTTTGCGCCATGACGTGGCCGCCCAGCAGGGCCTGCTGCATGTCGGCATTGCCCTTGTAGGGCACGTGGTTCAGCTTCACCTTGGCGTTGATGGCGACTTCCTCGATCAGCAGGTGCGGCGACGAGCCTATTCCGGTTGAGCCGTAGTCGATGGTGCCGGGCGCCTTGCGCGCCGCGTCCAGGTATTCGTTGAAGGTCTTGTACGGGGAATCCGCGCGGACGGTGAAGCCGAAGGTGTAGCCGGACAAGCCCAGGATGAAGCTGAAATCGTTGATCGGATCCCAGTTGACCTTCTGCATGTAGGGCATGCGCAGCATGGCCAGGGTGTACAGGGCGATGGTGTAGCCATCGGGCTTGGCGGTCTTGGACATTGTGGCGGGACCGAGCGTGCCGCCGGCGCCGGGCCGGTTCTCGACGATGACCGGCTGGCCTAGGTATTTGGACGCGTCCTGCGCCACGGTGCGCATATGGCGGTCGGTGGAGCCGCCGGCCGGGAAGGGCACGATGACCGTGATGGGCTTGGTGGGGAAGGCGCCTTGCGCGTGGGCGGCGAACGGCAGGGCGGCGGCGCCCAGAGAAATCAGCAGGGCGCCGAGGCAGGCGCGCCGCAGGGGCTGGTGGTCCATGGGTTTGTCTCCTGTGGTGTTGTTGTGTCTGTGGGGGACTGCTCAGTCGCGCAGGGCGACCTTGACGGGCAAGCGGGCCAACGCGTCGCGCAGGCTCGCTTTCAGCGCCTCTGGTGCGCGGACGTCGGCCTGTACGGCGATCTCGGGCTGCGCGTCGGCCTGTACGCGGAACAGCGCGCCGTCGTCGGTCAGGCCGGCTTCCTGCAGGGTGCGCGCCACCACGGCCTGGACCGATACGGCGGTGGCCAGGCGGCGCAAATCGGGTTTGTAGATCTTGCCCACGTTGGTCATGGGCATGCTGTCCAGCACGATGACGCGCTTGGGCCGCGCCGGGCTTTCGTCCACGTGTTCGGCGGCGTAGGCCAGCAGTTCGGCCTCGTCGACCTGGGCGCCTTCGGCCAGCGTGACGAAGGCGATGGGCAGTTCGCCGGCGTAGGCGTCGGGCGCGCCGACAGCGGCGCAGAGCTGCACCGCCGGGTGGGCGGCGAGCGCATCCTCGATGGTCTTGGGATCGATGTTGTGGCCGCTGCGGATGATCAGGTCCTTGGCGCGGCCTTGCAGATGCAGGCGGCCGGCCTCGTCCAGATAGCCGACGTCGCCGCTGATCAGCCAGCCGTCCTCGGTGAAGGCGCGCGCCGTGTCTTCGGGATCCAGAAAACCCGGGATGACGTTGGGCGCCTTGAACAGCACCATGCCGGGCGCGCCAGCGTGCAGGTCGCGCGCCGGCTGGCCCGCGGGCATGTCCAGCGCGACGACGCGGACCTGCACGTAGGGCAGCGGAAAACCGACGCAACCCACCGGGAATTCGCAGCCAGGCGGAGAAATGGTCGAGATGCCGGCCATTTCGGTCATGCCCAGGCTTTCATTGACGTGCAGCCCGAACAGGCGCTTGAATCGCGCCGCCAGTTCGGCGGGCAGCGGCGCGGCGCCGGTGCGGCAGTAGCGCAGCGACGAGATGTCGGCGCCGGCCAGCGGCACCTCGGCCAGCGCCGCGAGGATGGTGGGCACGCCTTGCAGCGAGGTCGCTCGGTGGTGCTCGACCAGGCGCCAGTAATTGCGCAGCACGTCGCGGTTGCGCAGCAGCAGGGTGGTGGGAATGACGGTCTCCACGCCCGCCGACAAGGCCGCGAGCGAGGCCGGCAGCACACCCGCCACATGGAACAGCGGATAGCCGTTGATGACCACGTCGTCCGGGCCGGCGTTCTGCAGCTGCACCGCGGCCCAGGCGCTGAAGACCTGGTTGGCATGCGTGTGGATGGCGAGCTTGGGCGCGCCCGTGGTGCCGCCGGTGTGGAAGTACGCGGCTACGTCGCTGCCCAGGATCTCGCGGCCGCTGAGCAGGCGGTCGGCCGGCTGCGCCGCGCGCGCGGCGTTGAAGTCCAGGGCCTGGTCGGGCAAGGCCGGGCGGGCCGAGAGCGGCTCGTCCAGCGGCGCCACGCGCAGCAGGGTATGCAGCGTGGGCACGCGTTCGAGCAGGCGCAGCGCCTTGGACCAGGAGCCGCATTCCACGTCGGACCCGTAGGCGATCAGCACCTTGGCGCGCGCCGTGGTCATGAGCGACGCCAGCTTGTCGTCGGTCAGCAAGGGGTTCAGCGGCTGCACGATGCCGGCCGCCTCGCCGCCCCATAGCGCCAGGTGGTATTCCAGGCAGCCGGGCAGCAGCACGGCCACCGCGTCCCGCGGTCCCACGCCCAGTTCATGCAGCAGGTTGGCGGTTTGGTGGATGCCAGCCAGCAGCTCGCGATAGCTCCAGCGTACCGGGGCATCGCCGGGATCGGCGCTGCGCAGAAAGGTCAGCGCGGTCTTGTCGCCGAACGCCGCGGCCGAGTTGCGGAAGATCTCGTAGGTGCTTTGCACCGTCAGCGCTTCGGCCAAGGGCCGGGCCTGCAGCCGCTGCACGTCCGCGGCGTTGCGCACGGGGAACGGGGCCGAGAAGGGGGGCGACAACGGGGGCGCCAAAGGCGGGGTGGCGTGGACCTGGGTCATGGCGTGGTCCTCCGCTCAGGCCTGGCCCAGCGCGATGTAGCGCCGCAAGTGATGGTCTTCGTCACCCAGCTGGTGGTCGATCATGACCAGGCGCTTGGCGTAGTGCGCCAGCGGCAGTTCCCAGGTCATGCCGATGCCGCCGTGCAGCTGGATGCTTTCCTCAGCCACCAGCGTGCCGATGCGGCCGATGGTGAATTTGGCGGCGGACAGCGCGCGTTCGCGGGTGGCGCGGTCGGGATGGTCGAGCGCGGCGGCGGCGTTGATCACCGCCGAGCGCGCCTGTTCGATCTCCAGCAGCACGTCGGCCATGCGGTGCTGCAACGCCTGGAAGCTGCCGATGGGCGCGCCGAACTGGCGCCGCGTGCGCAGGTATTCCAGGGTGGCGTCGCGCGCGCAGTCCATCGCGCCCACGGCTTCGGCGCACAGGGCCAGGATGCCGCGGCCAGCGGCGCGCTCCAGCAGCGGGTAGCCCGCGCCGGCTTCGCCCAGCAGCGCTTCCGGCGCCAGCTGCACGCCATCGAACGTGAGCTCCGCGGCGCGGCCGCCATCGATCAGGCCGTAGCCGCGCACCGTCAGCCCGGGCGTGCCGGCGCTGACCAGGAATAGGCTGATGCCGGCTTCGTCATCGGCCGCGCCCGCGCTGCGCGCTGATACCAGGAACAGGTCCGCATGTTCGCCCGCCGCGACCACGGCCTTGGCGCCGTTGAGCGTCCAACCGTCCTGGCCGCGCTCGGCGCGTGTTTCGACGCGCGCCAGCTCGTAGCCGGAATCCGGCTCGGCATGGGCCAGCGCGGCGGTGATGGATCCCGCGATCAGGCCTTCCAGCGCTTCGCGCTGGGCCGGCGTGCCGGCGGCGGCGATGGCGCTGCCGACCATCAGGGCGTCGAGCAGCGGTTCCAGCGCCAGCCCGCGGCCCAGCGCCTCGAAGACGACGGAGATGTCGAAGCCGCTGCCGCCCAGCCCACCGTCGGCTTCGGAAAACAGCGCGCCGATGGCGCCCAGCTCGGCGTAGCGCTGCCAAAGCTCCAGGCTGTAGCCCCGCTCCGAGTGGGCGTTGCGGTCGCGTGTGGCGAAGTCGCTCTGTTCGGCGACAAAGCGGCGCAGCATGTCGGAAAGCATGCGCCGGTCTTCGGTGTGTTCAAAGTTCATGGCCGGCCCTCACAGTCCCAGGATCATCTTTGAGATGATGTTCTTCTGGATTTCATTGGAGCCGCCGAAGATCGACAGCTTGCGATTGTTGAAGTACTGCGCCGCGGCGCTCTCGGCGCCTTCGGGGCCGATGGGCGGCGCGTCGTAACCGTCGTGTAGCGCCTCGGGCACGAAGGGCCGGGCATAGGGGCCCATGGCGCGGCGGTTCAGCGCGCTGATTTCCTGGCGGATCTGGGTGCCGCGTATCTTCAGCATGGAGCTCTCAGCCCCGGGCGCGCCGCCGCCCGCCGCCGCCGCCACCACGCGCAGGTTGGTGGTGCGCATATTGGCCAGTTCGATCTCGACACGCGCCAGGCGCGCGGCGAAGTCCGGATCCTCGATCAGGGGCCGGCCGTTCCTGCGCTGGCTGGCCGCGACGGTCTTCAGCCGGGCCAGCGCCGCCGTCGACTGGCCGACGCCGGCGATGTTGGTGCGTTCATAGGTCAGCAGGTACTTGGCGCAGGTCCAGCCGCGGTTTTCCTCGCCCACCAGGTTGGCGGCCGGCACCCGCACGTCGGAGAAGAACACCTCGTTGACTTCGTGTTCGCCGTCCAGCGTGATGATGGGGCGCACTTCCACGCCAGGGGTGGCCATGTCGATCAGCAGGAAGCTGATGCCTTCCTGGCGCCGGCCTTCCTGCGAGGTGCGCACCAGGCAGAAGATCATGTTGGCGTACTGGCCCAGCGTGGTCCAGGTCTTCTGGCCGTTGACGATATAGCTGTCGCCGTCGCGCACGGCCGTGGTCTTGACCGAGGCCAGGTCCGAGCCCGCGCCCGGTTCGGAATAGCCCTGACACCACCAGTCGGATCCGTCCAGGATGCGCGGCAGCCAGTGGCGGCGCTGCGCTTCGCTGCCGTACTTGATCAGCACCGGGCCCAGCATGCTGAGGCCGAAGGGCACGATGCGCGGGGCGCCGGCCAGCGCGCATTCGTTTTCGAAGATGTACTTCTGCACCGTGCTCCAGCCGGTGCCGCCGTATTCCACGGGCCAGTGGCTGGCCAGCCAGCCTTGCCGGTTCAGGATGGCGTGCCATTCGACCATGTCGGCGCGCGTCAGCAGCTTGCCCTGCGTGACCTGGGCGGACAGGCGTTCGGGCAGTTGCGCGGCGAGAAAGGCCCGCACTTCGTCGCGGAAGGCGTTTTCTTCGGAGGTGAATTCCAGGTCCATGGGGGATCCTCAGTAGATTTCAAACAGGCCGGCCGCGCCCATGCCGCCGCCCACGCACATGGTGACGACGGCGTAGCGGGCGCCGCGGCGGCGGCCTTCGATCAGCACATGGCCGGCCAGGCGGGCGCCGGTGACGCCGAAGGGGTGGCCCAGGGCGATGGCGCCGCCGTCCACGTTCAGGCGGTCCATGGGGATGCCGAGCTTTTGCTGGCAGTACAGGGCTTGCGAGGCGAAGGCCTCGTTCAGTTCCCAGAGGTCGATGTCCTGCACCTTGAGGCCGTGGCGCGCCAGCAGCTTGGGCACGGCGTAGACCGGGCCTATGCCCATCTCGTCGGGCTCGCAGCCGGCGATCGCCAGGCCGCGGAAGGCGCCCAGCGGCTGGATGCCGGCGCGTTGGGCTGCGGCGGCTTCCATCAGCACGCATGCGGCGGCGCCGTCGGACAGCTGCGAGGCGTTGCCCGCCGTGACGAACTGGCCGGCGCCGCGCACGGGGGCCAGTGAGGCCAGGGCTTCATAGGTGGTGCCGGGGCGGTTGCAGGTGTCGCGGTCCACGGTCACTTCGCGTTCGCTGACGGCGCCCGTGGCGCGGTCGGTGACGGACATGGTGGCGGTGACGGGGATGATCTCTTCGCGGTAGCGTCCCGCGGCCTGCGCGGCCTCGGTGCGCGCCTGGCTTTGCGCGGCAAACCGGTCCTGGGCTTCGCGGCTGATGCCGTAGCGCGCGGCCACGATGTCGGCGGTTTCGATCATGGGCAGGTAGAGTTCGGGCTTGTTCGCCACGATCCACGGGTCCATGCCGCTGACGCCGTCGTCGCGGGTGCGGATCTGCGACACCAGTTCGACGCCGCCCGCGATCATGGCGGGGGCGCCGTCCATGACGATGCGGCTGGCGGCCGAGGCGATGGCCTGCAGGCCGGACGCGCAATATCGGTTGACGGTGGCGCCGCCGACGCTGACCGGCAGGCCGGAGCGGATCACGGCTTGGCGGCCGATGTTGCGGCCGGTGGCGCCTTCCGGGTAGCCGCAGCCGATGAAGGCGTCCTCGATCAGCGCGGGGTCGATGCCGGCGCGGTCGACGGCGGCGCGCACGGCGTGCGCGGCCAGCGTGGGGCCGGCGATGAGGTTGAATTCGCCGCGTCCGGCCTTGGTGATGGGCGTGCGGGCGGTGGAGACGATGACGGCTTCGCGCATGGCGTGTTCCTGTCTGGGGTTCGGGTCAGGCGGCCTGGTTCAGGCTGGCGAAATTGCGGCCGGATTCGGCCAGCTGCACGAGCAGCGGAGAGGGTTTCCAGAAAGCGGGATCTTCCTGCGCGTAGCCGCGGATATCCGCCAGCACGCGGTCCAGCCCCACGCTGTCGGCGTAGTGCATGGGGCCGCCGCGATGGCGCGGGAAGCCATAGCCGGACAGGAACACCACGTCTATGTCGGAAGGGCGCTGGGCGATGCCCTGGTGCAGCACGTTGGCCGCCTCGTTGATCATGGCGGCCAGGTAGCGGCGCTGGATGTCCTCTTGCGTGTAGGCGCGCGGCGTGACGCCGGCGCGCTTGCGTTCGGCGTCGATGATGGCCAGCACTTCCGGATCCTGCGTGCCCTGGCGCGCGCCGTCCGGGTACAGATAGAAGCCGCGGCCGGTCTTTTGCCCGAACCAGCCGCGTTCGCACAGCCGGTCCGGGATTTGCACGTAGCGCAGGGCCGGATCGCGGGTGGGGGCACGGCGCTTGCGCGTGGCCCAGCCGATGTCGCCGCCCGCCAGGTCCGCCATCTGGTAGGGACCCATGGGGTAGCCGAAGGCGCGCACCGCGGCGTCGATCTCGTAGGGCGAGGCGCCGTCTTCCATCATCATGTCCCCCGCCTGGCGGTGCACGGCCAGGATGCGGTTGCCGATGAAGCCGTCGCACACGCCGGCGCGCACCGGGATCTTGCGCAGGCGCCGCGCCAGTTCGAAGCCCGTGGCCACCGTGTCGGGCGCGGTGTGTTCGCCCACGACGACTTCCAGCAGCTTCATGATGTTGGCGGGCGAGAAGAAGTGCAGGCCCAGCACATCGGCGGGGCCGCGCGTGGCGGCCGCGATGAGGTTTATGTCCAGGTAGGAGGTATTGGTGGCCAGCACCGCGTCGGGCTTGGCGACGCGGTCCAGCTGCGCGAACACGGCCTGCTTCACGGCCAGGTCCTCGAACACGGCCTCGATGATGAGGTCGGCGTCGTCCAGCGCTTCGTAGCGGGTCGCGCCGGTGTAGCGCGCCATGCGGGCGTCGCGCTCTTCGGCGCTGATCCGGCCCTTGCCGACCAGCAGGTCGTAGACCTGGGCAACGCGGGCGCGGCCGCGCTCCAGCGCGGCTTCGTCCTGCTCGACCATGGTTACGGGAAAGCCGGCGTCCAGCGCCGACACCGCGATGCCCGCGCCCATGGTGCCGCCGCCGACAATGCCGATGCGCTCCAGCCTGCGCGGCCGGGCCTGTTGCAATGCGGGGCTTTTGGCGGTGTCGCGTTCCGCGAAGAAGGCGTGTACCAGGCCCGCGCGCTGCGGGCTGTCCAGGCACTGCAGGAACAGGGCGCGTTCGGTGCGCAGCCCTTCGTCGAAGGGTTGCTCGATGGCGGCGCGTACCGCTTCGACGATCCTGGCGGGCGAATACAGGCCGCGCGTGGTCCGCTCCACCTGCACGGCGGTGGCGTCGACTTGCGCCAGGGCGGCGGCCTTGTCGGCCAGCGCCCCGGCATCGCGGGTGCGGCGCGGACCCGCGCCCACGGCCAGCAGTTGCCGGGTGTAGGCCAGGCCGGCGTCCAGCGGATCGGTGTCGTTGGACAGCGCGTCCACCAATCCTGCCGCCAGGGCGGCCCCGGCGGACAGGTGCTTGCCGGACAGCATCAGGTCCAGCGCGGCCTGCGCGCCCATGAGGCGGGGCGCGCGCTGCGTGCCGCCGGCGCCGGGCAGCAGGCCCAGGGAGACCTCAGGCAGGCCCAGCTTGGCGCCGGCCAGCGCGACGCGGTAATGCGCGGCCAGCGCCACTTCCAGTCCGCCGCCCAGGGCGGCGCCGTGCAGCACGGCGATGACCGGCTTGGCGCTGGCCTCGATCCGGTTGCACACGTCGGGAAGGATGGGCGGCTGGGGCGGCTTGCCGAATTCGCGGATGTCGGCCCCCGCGATGAAATTCCTGCCCGCGCCCATGAGCAGGATGGCGCGTACCTGGGGGTCCGCCTGCGCGGCGTCGATGGCGGCGGCGAGGTCCGCGCGCACCGAGGCGCTCAGGGCATTGACGGGAGGATGGTCGATGGTGACGACCAGGATGTCTTCATAGCGGCGCGCGCTGGCGGCGCCGGTGCTTGCGCGGTCTGTCATGGACAGTGTCTCCGTTGGGACTTGCCGCGGGCGCCGTGGCAGAGGGGCGCCGAGGGCAAAGCCTGGGCGGGCCAGAACGGCCCGTCTTTTATGGCTTCATTCTTTCTCAGTAAAGAAGTCTTGACAATGGCATCGAGAATTGACATTGAGGTCAAAAAAATTTGACAATCAGGGTGTGCATTGCGCGGCGAGGAGGCCCCAGGATGGACACCAAATCCCTGACGCTGCTGGTGGAGATACTGGACGCCGGCAATCTGAGCGAGGCCGCGCGCCGCTTGAAGATGACGCGCGCCAATGTCAGCTACCACCTGAACCAGCTGGAGCGTTCGGTGGGGATGCAGCTGGTGCGACGCACCACGAGGCACGTGGAACCCACGGAAATCGGACTGAAGCTCTATCAGCATGGCCGCAGCATCCAGGACGAACTCGCGGCGGCGCGCGAGTCGGTCGAGACCCTGGGCAAGACGCCGCAGGGCAAGGTGCGGCTGAGCGTGCCCAGCGGCTATGGCCAGTTCGTGATGACGCCCTGGCTGCTGGAGTTCAAGCGCGCCTATCCGGACATCGTGCTGGACGTGCTGTTCGAGAACAGCGTCGACGACCTGCTGCGCGACGAGGTCGACATCGCGGTGCGCATCATGTCCGAGCCGCCGCAGAACCTGGTGGCGCGCGAGCTGGGCCAGGTGCGCTACGTGGCTTGCGCATCGCAGGCCTATGCCGCGGCCCGCGGGCTGCCGCAGCACCCGGAAGAGCTGTCGCGCACGCCGGTCATCAGTGCGGCGGTCATCGGCCGTCCCTTGCGGCTGTCGGCCTACTACGGCGGCAGGCCGAGGCAGCACGTGGTGCTGGAGCCTACCGTGATCTCGCGCAATTATGCGTTCCTGCGCGACGCGATCCGGGCGGGGCTGGGGGTGGGCGTGGTGCCCGACTATGTGGTGCATGACGATATCGCGCGCGGCGATCTGTTGGCCGCGTTGCCGCAATGGCGGCTGAGCATTTTCGGGCGCGGCATGTACATGCTGTACATGCCGAACCGGCATCATCCGCGGGCGATCTCGATGATCATCGAATTCATCCTGGAGCGCGCCCAGGCTGCGCATGAAGGCAGGCCGGGATTGCTGGAGGCTGCGGGCTAGGTCCGGACCGCAGGTTGCGGCGCCGCGTTCCTGACTCGGCGTTCAGCTTGGCCGGAATAAAATCCGGGTTCCTCACGGCGTATGGCCGCAGGGCCGCGCCTCTCTCTTTCCAGGCCCGTCTATGTCCTCATCCGACATCCAATTGCTACTTACCGCCCTGGCCAGCGTGCTGGTGCTGGTCGCCCTCATCGTCTCCCGCATCCGCATGCATCCCTTGCTGGCGCTGCTGATCGTCTCGATCGGCGTGGGCTTCGCCACCGGCATGGAACCGGTGGCCATCGTCAAGAACCTGAGCAACGGCGCCGGCAAGACACTGGGCGCGGTGGGCGTGGTGATTGCGCTGGGCGCGATGCTGGGCAAGATCCTGGCGGATTCGGGCACGACGGAACGCCTGGCCAACGCCATTCTCAGCCATACTTCCCCCCGCATGATTCCCTGGGCCATGACCCTGGTGGCTTTCGTCATCGGCATTCCGATGTTTTTCGAAGTGGGCCTGGTGGTGATGCTGCCGCTGATCTTCAGCGTGGCGCGCAAGCTGGAAAGCCAGGAACGCTTCAAGGGCTCGGCCTATGTGTACGTGGGCGTGCCGGTGATCTCGGCGCTGGCCGCGATGCACGGCATGGTGCCGCCGCACCCCGGCCCGCTGACGGCGATCGCGACCCTGAAGACCACGGTCGGGCCGACCATGATCTACGGCTTCATCGCGGCGCTGCCGGCGATGATCCTGGGCGGCCCCTTGTACGGCGCCTTCATCTCGCGGCGCATGACGACGCGGCCGGACGAGGCCTTGCTGGAACAGTTCACCACCACCCGCGAGGAAGCCGCCGGCCGCAACGCGCCCGGCGTGGGCCTGGGCGTGCTGGCGGCCTTGCTGCCCGCCTTGCTGATGCTGGTGCACGCGGGCGCCGAGATGCTGCTGCCCAAGGATTCCGCGGCGATGCATGTTGCCGCCTTCCTGGGCGACCCGCTGGTCGCGATGCTGCTGGGCGTGCTGTTCGCCGCCTTCGCCCTGGTGCTGCTGCGCGGCGGCGACGCGGAGAAACTGCGCGAAGCGATGGGTAAGAGCCTCAAGCCCATCGCCGGCATCATGCTGATCATCGCGGGCGGCGGGGCGTTCCAGCAGGTGCTGACCAGCGCCAAGGTGGGCGACGCCATCGTCAACCTGACGCATCAGTTCTCGCTGCCGCCCCTGGCCCTGGGCTGGCTGATCGCCATGCTGCTGTCGGTGTCGACGGGGTCGGCCACGGTCGGCATCGTGGGCGCCGCCGGCCTGCTGGCGCCGCTGGCGGGCGCCGATCCCAGCCTGAACCTGCCGCTGCTGGCGCTGTCCATCGGCTGCGGTTCGCTGTTCTTCAACTACGCCAATCATGCGGGCTTCTGGATGGTGAAGGAGTCCTTCGGCATGACCATGGGCGAAGCCACCAAGACGATCTCGGTGGTGCAGTCCATCGTGTCGGTGGCGGGGCTGATCATGGTCCTGCTGTTCAACCTGCTGCCGCGCCTGGGGTAAGGCGCGCGGGGCGGCGGCGCGCCGCTGTTGTTATGCTGGGTCTGCCCAAGCCGGAGACTCCATGACAGACACGCCCCGTTCCGCCGCCACGCATTCCGCCCTGGCTTCCGACGCGCGCCGCGCGCAGCTGCGGCGCATGAAGATCGCCGCGCTGGCCTTGCTGGTGGCGATGGTCAGCGGCTTCATCACCAGTCACGTCATGGGCGGGCAGGGCGCCTGGGCCTGGGTGCGGGCGTTCTGCGAGGCGGCCACGGTGGGCGCGCTGGCCGACTGGTTCGCGGTGGTGGCCCTGTTCCGCCGGCCGATGGGCTTGCCGATTCCGCACACCGCCATCATTCCCAGCAACAAGGACCGCATCGGGGACAACCTGGCGGTGTTCGTGCGCGACCATTTCCTGGATCCGGACACGCTGATGGAGAAGCTGCGGGTGTTCGACCCCGCTGCTCGCCTGTCGCGTTGGCTGGGGCGGCCGCGCCAGGCGCGCGCCTTGAGCGAGGGGGCGCGCAACGTGGCCTTGCAGACGCTGGATCTGCTGGACGACCACGCGGTGCGCGGGGTGATCCAGGAGTTCGTGGTGAAGAACCTGCGGCGCTGGGACGCGGCGGACACGGCGGGCGAGGTGCTGGGCCTGCTGACGCGCGACGGGCGGCACCAGGAGCTGCTGGATGCGGCGCTGGAGCGGCTGGGCGGCTATCTGGGCGACGAGGACGTGAAGGCGCGGGCGTCGAGCTTGCTGGTGAAGTTCGCGAAGAAGGAATGGCCGCGCATCATCGCGGCGGTGGACGTGGTGAAGTCCGTGGACGGCATTGCCGACAACCTGGCGGACCGGCTGGCGCGGGCTCTGGTGGAGGAGCTGCGGGAGGTGCTGTCCGAACCCGGCCATCCGGTGCGGCGCGATTACGAGGCCTGGGTGCAGGACTACATCCGGCGGCTGAAGGACGATCCCGCCTTGGCTGAGCAGGTGGAGGCGCTGAAGCAGCGGGCGATCGATCATCCGAAGGTGCAGGAGTATGTGCAGGGGCTGTGGGATGACATCCATGCGGCGCTGCGGCGGGATCTGTCATCGGAGGATTCGGCGCTGGCTCGGCATCTGGAGAGCGCCTTGCTGGCCTTGGGGCGCAAGCTGGGCGAGGATCCGGGGTTGCGGGAGGCGATCAACAATCACGTGCTGGGCGGGGCGCGGCGGCTGACGGGGCGCTTGCGTAGCGGGGTGACGGAGCATATTTCACGCACGGTGAAGAATTGGGATGAGCGGCATCTGGTGGATGAGCTTGAACTGAGCGTGGGGCGTGATCTGCAATACATCCGTTTCAATGGGACTCTTGTGGGTGGGTTGATAGGGGTGGTGTTGCATGCTGTGGTGTTGGTGGTTCGGGGGTGATTGGGTTGGTGCTTGGCTTCTTGGCTTCTTGGGCGTGCCTTTGTAGATGTGGCTTCGTAGGCGTGGCTTTGCAGGTATGGCTTCGTAGGCCGCACGTTGGGGCGCTGCTGGAGGTGTGCTTGGTGGAGAGGCTTGCGGGGCCCGCCAATGGCGGCCGCGCGGGCGGCCGTCATTGGCCTACGCGCTTGGGTGCGTCGGGGCGGTGTGCGCTAGCGCGAACACTGGCGATGATCGACGGGCATATGCGGAATCGCGATCCTCGTAGGATGGGTGAAGCGCGAGCACCCCTTCCGGAGCAAACCGCTGCCCAACGCGCGTAACCCATCATCGCCATCGCACCGCTACCGTACCGCCATCGCTACGGCACCGCCGCCGCATCCCCGCCGCACCGCCGTCGCACCGCCGTCGCACCGCCGTCGCACCGCCGCCGCCACACCGTCCGTTTGTATCAGGAACGAAGATTGCTGGCAGGCGTCCTTGGGCGAATGCTATTGTTTTTTTCGGCGTGGACGGCGGCCTTGCCTTCCATGCACTACCGGGCGTCCGCGGCCCGCGGGCGCGTATCTTGGAGGCACTCCATGAAGAAAATCTCGTTGCTGGTCACGGCGCTTGTGCTGGCGGGCGCTTCTGGCGCGGCGTTGGCCGAAAATGTGTCGATGTCGTTCCTGTCGGCGGACGGCGTGGGCAAGAGCGCTGGCACGATCTCGCTCAAGGACACCAAGGGCGGGTTGCAGCTCACGCCCAACCTCAAGGGGCTGCCGCCCGGCGAGCATGGCTTCCATGTGCACGAGAAGGGTTCTTGCGCGCCGGGCATGGTGAACAATCAGATGGCGCCTGGCGGGGCGGCGGGTGGGCACTACGATCCCAAGGACACCAAGGCGCACAAGGGGCCGGTGGCGACAGATGGCCATCAGGGCGATCTGCCCTTTATCGTGGTCGCGGCCGATGGCACGGCCAAGAAGGCCGTGGTGGCGCCGCATCTGAAGCTGGCCGACGTGAAAGGGCGCGCGCTGATGGTGCACGTGGGTGGCGACAACTACAGCGATACGCCGGCGCCGCTGGGCGGCGGGGGCGGGCGGCTGGTCTGCGGCGTGGTGAAGTAGCCGCGTTGTCGCGTCAGGCCGTGCCGTTGCGGCCGTACAGCCGGTAGCCTGCGCGTTCTGCCAATCGGTCGTAGTAGGCGGCGACGGCGGGCAGGTCCGGCTTGTCGAAGGGCGTGCTGAACCAGCGGTTGACGGACAGGCCGACGGGAATGTCGGCAAGCGAGAAGACAGGGCCGGCGACATAGCCGCCGGCCTGTTCCAGACGGCGGTCCAGGATGCCCATGAAGCGCGCCCAATCGCGGCAGGATGCTTCGATGGCGGCGCGGTCGCGGTGCGCGGGGGATTCGCGTACCAGGGCCATGAAGGCGTAGCTCCAGGACCGGTTCAGGTCGCTGGCTTGCCAATCCATCCATTGGTCGACGCGGGCGCGCAGTTGCGGCTCGGCGGGGTACAGGCGCTGGCCGCCGTATTGCGAGGCCAGGTAGCGGATGATGCTGTTGGATTCCCAGAGCACGAAGTCGCCGTCCTGGATGACGGGCACCATCGCGTTCGGGTTCAGCGCCAGGAAGCCGGGATCGCTGGTGGGCTGGAAGCCCGCGCCCCAGTCCTCGCGTTCGAACGGCAGGTCCAGTTCGGCGCAGGCCCACAGCACCTTGCGCACGTTGATGGATGAGGCTTTGCCCAGGATTTTCAGCATGTTGCTTGCGCCGCGATGGATAGAGCGGGCAGTCTAGCGGGGAGCTTGCGGCGCTGCTAGATACAGATCGGCGGCTTTGCTGGCGCAACAGCTTGAGCTGGCGTTTGTCCTGGACGGGTTTCGTGGACGCAACAGCTTGTGCGGGCGTTTGTCTTGGGCTGGCTTCGCGGGCGCAACAGCTTGAGTTGGCGTTTGTCTTGGGCTGGCTTCGCGGGCGCAACAGCTTGAGTTGGCGTTTGTCTTGGACTCGCTTCGTGGGTGCAATAGCTTTAGCGGCGTCTGCCTTCGATGAGCTTTGCGGGTGCAACAATTTCAGCATGCGCCGGCCTCGGGCTGGCTGCGCAGCCGCAGCACGGGCGAGGAGTACAGCACCACGAATTGCACGGCGAAGCCGGCCGTCGATACCCACAGGCAGGCTTCGACGCCGACGCGGGCGGCGAGCGCGGCGCCGATCAGCGCGCCCACCGGCCGGGCGCCGAAGGTGGCGGTGAGGATTACCGCCGAGACGCGGCCCAGCAGGGCGTTGGGCGTGACGGCCTGGCGCAGCGTGGTGGTGGTGATGGTCCACAAGATGGGACCGGCGCCGAACAGGAAGAAGCCCGTTGCGGCCCAGATGCCGGACGGATAGGCCAGGGTCGACAGCAGGATGGCGCTGGCGATCAGGGCGGTCAGCGGGCCGGCCGCGATCATGGCGCCGAAGCTCAGGCGGCGGCCCAGCCAGGGCGCGAGCAGGGCGCCGGCCACCATGCCGCCGCCGTACACGCCCAGGGTGACGCCGACCGCCGCGGCCGACAGGCCCAGCCGTTCGATGGCGTAGGCGACGTAGATGGCTTGCAGCACGAACCAGGCGGTGTTGAAGAACACGGCGGTCACCAGCACCGGCCGCAGCAGCGGGTGGGTGAGGACGAAGGCCGCGCCCTCGCGCAGTTCCTCCAGCACGCGGCGGCGGCGCGCGGGTCCGGGCGTGTCGTGGGGCAGGCCGGCCAGCAGCAGCGCCGCCAGCAGCGACAGGGCGGTGGCCAGCACGTAGGCGGACGGCGCGCCCATCCAGCCGACCAGCGCGCCGCCGGCGGCAGGGCCGGCCGAGAACGCCGCGCTGCGCGCCAGTTCCAGCCAGCGGTTGGCGCTGGCCAGCTCGCCGGGCGCGACCAGGCGCGGCACCAGCGCCGGCGCCGCCACGTTGTAGGCGACGGTGCCGACCGCGCCCAGGAATCCCAGCAAGGCCAGCCAGCCCAGGTTGAGGCCGCCCATGGCCAGCAGCGCCAGCAGGCCAAGAAGGCTGGCGGCGCGCACGCATTCGGCGGCGGTCATCAGGGCGCGCCGCGAGATCCGGTCGGCCAGCACGCCGGCGGGCAGGGACAGCAGCAGGAAGGGCAGGGTCTGCGCGGTTTGCAGATAGCCGGTCTGCGCCGCGTTGGCGCCCAGCGCCAGCACCGCGACCAGCGGCGCGGCCGCCAGCGCCATCTGTTCGGAGAATTGGGCGGCCAGGTTGGAGGCGGCCAGGCGGCGGAACGCGGAGGGCAGGACGGGCAGGACAGACATGGGGGCGCGGACGGCGGAAACGGCAAGGGCACGATCATGATCGTGCCCTTGCTTGCCTGCACTCCGTTCCTTGCCATCATTGGCAAGGCGTCGCGCCTTGCGGGTCAGGGGATGGGCGGATAGTCGCCGAAGCCGTCCGGCCAGGGCGTCAGCACTTCGTAGCCGGTTTCGGTCACGACCACCATGTGCTCCCACTGCGCCGACAGCGAGCGGTCCTTGGTGACCACGGTCCAGCCGTCGGGCAGCTGTTTGGTCTGGGGCTTGCCGGCGTTGATCATGGGTTCGATGGTGAACATCATGCCGGGCTGCAGCACCATGCCTTCGCCAGGACGGCCGTAGTGCAGCACCTGCGGGTCGTCGTGGTAGATCTGGCCGATGCCGTGGCCGCAGTATTCGCGCACGATGCTGAAGTGTTCACGGTGCGCCACCGTCTGGATGGCGTGGCCGATGTCGCCCAGCGTGGCGCCGGGCTTGACGGCCATGATGCCGGCGCGCATGGCTTCGTAGGTGGTGTTGACCAGGCGGCGCGCCAGCGGGCTGGGCTGGCCCACGTAGTACATGCGGCTGGTGTCGCCGAACCAGCCGTCCTTGATCACGGCCACGTCGATATTGAGGATGTCGCCGTTCTTCAGCACCTTGGCCGACGGGATGCCGTGGCAGATCACGTGGTTGGCCGAGGCGCAGATGGTCTTGGGAAAGCCGTGGTAGCCGACGTTGGCCGGGATCGCCTTCTGCACGTTGACGATGTAGTCGTGGCAGATGCGGTCCAGCTCATCGGTGGTGATGCCGGGGCGGACGTGCTCGGCAATCATGTGCAGCACTTCCGCCGCCATGGCGCCGGCCTTGCGGGCCATTTCGATGTCGGCGGCGGACTTGATGGAAACCTTCTTCGCCATTTACGCGGCCTCCTGCTGGGCGGCCTGCGGCAGTCCCTGGGAGAGTGAGGCGATGGTGAAGCCTTCCGCCTGTTCGATGCGGATCAGCAGCTGGCAGATGTCGGCGTGGCGCAGCTCGGGATAGAGCTCGGACAGCATGCCGATGCGCATCCAGTGTTCGGCCTGGGAATTGATGGAGCGGCTGAGCGCGCCGCTGGCGACGCGTAGGTTCTCATGCATCTGCTCGGAGATCTTGACGATGCCCATGGGATGAGTGATCCATATATGGTTTGTATATGGAACGTATCTTACCGCCGATGGGCGGGCGGGCGCAAATCCGAGGCCTCAGCGTCCCTTGCCGCGCGCCGTCTTCTTGGCGCCGGCGCGGGGCGCAGCCTCCTTGGGCGGGGGCGCGGTGGCGATGTTGACCTGTTCCAGCCACATCAGCGCGTCGGTGTAGGACAGGAACTGCTGCAGATAGCCCGGCGACACTTCGCGCATCAGCGACAGCGCGCGGTGCACCAGCTGGTTCGAGTTGAGCGGGCCGGCGTTCTTGTGGACCTGTTCCTGCGACTGCCGCACCTGGCGGTCGGCGCTGACGCGGGACCAGACGCCGCGGAAGTATTCCAGCACTTCCAGCTCGGGGTAGGAGGCGCGCAGGTCCGCGGCGCCGCGCGCGTCGGGGCCGGGATCGGCCATGTAGGCGGTCAGCGCCGCCAGCGGACCGGGGCCGGAGGCGGCGGGCGTAGCGGCGCGGGAGTCTTCATTGGCGGCATTGGCAGCTGCTTCGGCAGCCGCCTCGACGGTCAACTCGACAGCCGCTTGGCAAGACGTTTCGACAGCCGCGTTGGAAGTCACTTCGACCGCCGCTTCGGAAGCCACTTCCGCCTCGCCGCTCAGCTCGGCCTCGTAAGCCTGGATCAGCCCCGCCAACCTGCCGTCCAGCCGCTTGCGAACCTCGCCGCCATGGGCGGCGGCGCGCCGTTCCAGCGCGTCCATGAACTGGAAGCGGACTGGCGCCAGGCGGTCGGCGCCGGCCTCGCGCCAGGCGTCCAGCATGGCCCTGGCGTCGATGATGTCGCCGCGGGTTCCATCACTGGCCATGCGCGGTTCCGGCATCGCTGGAGGGTTTGGGGATGGGCGCGATTTCGACCCGGCGGTTCTTGGCGCGGCCGTCCTCGTCGGCGTTCGAGGCCACCGGCTGCTCGGAACCGAAGGCCGCGGCGAACACGGCGGAAGAGGGCACGCCTTCGTCGATCAGGGCGCGCGTCACGGTCAGGGCGCGTTGCGCCGACAGATCCCAGTTGTCGGCGAAGCGCCGGTTGCCTTCGCGCACCTGCTGGTCGTCGGTATAGCCGCTGACCATCAGGATTTCGTTGTGCGACTTCAGATAGGCCGACAGCGGCTCGATCAGGCTCTTCAGGACCTCGCGGCCCTCGGGCTGCAACTGGTCCGAGTTCAGCGCGAACAGCACGCTGCCGCTGATGCCGATGCGGCCGTCGATCAAGGTCACGCGGCCGGCGGCCAGGGGGCCCGCCAGCGCCTGTTCCAGCGTCTCGCGGCGCTGGGTTTCGGCCTGGCGCTGCTTGACCTCTTCCTCCAGCTGGGTCGACAGCTGCAACTGCACGGCGACCACGCTGACCAGGATCAGGACGAAGGCGCCCAGCAGCACCGACATCAGGTCGCCGAAGACGGCCCAGGCCGGGACCGTCGGCTCCACGCCGCCGTCGATGTCCTCGCTCATGCCGCTTCCGCTCCGGCCGTCGCGCGCTGGATGGCCAGCTGCTGCAGGTTTTCGATGATCTGCTTCTGCGACACCATGCTCAGGTCCACCACCTCACGGGCCTGCGCCACGTAGTAGGCGAGCTGTTCGTCGCCGCGCGCGATGGACTTGTCCAGCGCCGCTTCGATGCGCTGCAGATGCGCCACCAGCTTGTCGTTGGATTCGCCGAAGAGCTGCACGGCGGCGCCGAAGGACTCGCCCAGACTGGCCACTTCGACCGCGCCGCTGGCGACCTGCGCGGCCACCTCGGCCAGCTTGGCGGTCTCGGACTGGGCCTGCTCGGTGAACTGCGTGCCGACGCGGTCCAGCAGTTCGGCCGACGAGGACACCAGCGCGTCCACGGCCGTGCGCTGTTCGGCGGCGGTGTGGTTCACGGCGTCCAGCAAGGTGCCCAGGGTTTCCAGCAGGCGGTTGCGTTCTTCCAGCATGTCGTTGTCGCGCTCCATGCTGTCGGAGAGCTTCTGGCGCAGTTCGCCGATGACCTCGGCGGCGGCGCGCGGCGCCTCGGACGCGGCCTGCACCAGGCGGCCGATCTCGGCGATGGTGTCGTGGGCGGAAGCCTGGGTCTGCGCGCTGATGTCCTGCGCGGTGATGGCCAGCGTGTCGCAGATCTGCTGCTGCTGGTTGGCGGTGTAGTTGCTGGTCTGTTCCCACTCGACGCGCAGCGAGTCGGCGATGGCGCCGAGCTTGCCGGCCCAGGCTTCCAGGCGCGCTTCGTCCTTGGACGCCAGCGCATCCTGCAGCGCCGTCTGCGACAGTTCCAGCGTTTGCAGCAGGGCGGTGGCATGCTGTTCGAAGGCCGCGGCGGCGGTTTCCAGCGCCTGCTGGTTGTCGCCGGCGAGCTTGGCGTTGGCTTGTTCCTGGCGCGCCTGCGCCTTGGTCCAGGCCTGGGTAACGCCCGTGGCCGCCGTTTCCAGGCGGGCCGACACGTTTTCCAGCAGCCCCGCCTGGGCCTGGGTCTGGGCGGTCAGGTCGCGCGCGGTCTGGGCCAGCGTGTCGTTGACTTCCAGCTGGCGCAGGGCGGCCTGCGTGCCGGCCTGTTCCCATTCCTGGCCGAGCTTGGCGGCCATGGCGGTCAGCGTGCCGGTCCAGGCGGCCAGGCGTTCCTGGTCGCGCGAGGCCAGCGCTTGCTGCAAGCCGGCATGCGATCGCTCCAGCGTTTGCAGCAGGGCGGCGGAATGTTGTTCGAAGGCGGTTGCGGCGGCTTCCAGCGCCTGCTGGTTGTCGCCGGCGAGCTTGGCGTTGGCCTGCTCCTGGCGCGCCTGCGCCTCGGTCCAGGCCTGGGTGACGCCCGTGGCCGCCGTTTCCAGGCGGGCCGACACGTTTTCCAGCAGCCCCGCCTGGGCCTGGGTCTGGGCGGTAAGGTCGCGCGCGGTCTGGGCCAGCGTGTCGTTGACTTCCAGCTGGCGCAGGGCGGCCTGCGTGCCGGCCTGTTCCCATTCCTGGCCGAGCTTGGCGGCCATGGCGGTCAGCGTGCCGGTCCAGGCGGCCAGGCGTTCCTGGTCGCGCGAGGCCAGCGCTTGCTGCAAGCCGGCATGCGATTGCTCCAGCGTCTGCAGCAGGGCGGCGGAATGTTGTTCGAAGGCGGCTGCGGCGGTTTCCAGCGCCTGCTGGTTGTCGCCGGCGAGCTTGGCGTTGGCCTGCTCCTGGCGCGCCTGCGCCTCGGTCCAGGCCTGCGTGACGCCGGTGGCCGCCGTTTCCAGGCGGGCCGAGACGCTTTCCAGCAGGCCGGCCTGGGCCTGGGTCTGGGCGGCGATGTCGCGCGCGGTCTGGGCCAGCGTGTCGCTGGCCGCCTGCTGGCGGGCCACGGTGTCGGCGCCGGCCTGCTGCCATTCCTGGCTCAGCGTGGCGGCCATGGCGGTCAGCGTGCCGGTCCAGGCGGCCAGGCGTTCCTGGTCGCGCGAAGCCAGCGCGGCCTGCAGTTGCGTATGCGACTGGTCCAGCGTCTGCAGCAGAGCGGCGGAATGCTGTTCAAACGTGGCGGCCGCGGCGGCCAGGGCCTGGCGATTGTCGTCGGCCAGCTTGGCGCCGGTCTGTTCCTGGCGGGCGAGAGCGTCGGTCCATTGCTGCGAGACGCCGCTGGCGGCCGCTTCCATGCGGGCCGACACGCCTTCCAGCAGCTTGGCCTGCACTTCGGCCTGGGCGGTGATGTCGCGCACGGTCTGGGCCAGGGTGGCGCTGATGGCTTCCTGGCGTTCGGCGGCCTGCGCGCCCGATTGTTCCCATTCCTGGCGCAGCGTGGCGCCCATGGCGCCCAGGGTCTCGGTCCAGGCCGCCAGGCGTTGCTGGTCGCGCGACGCCAGTTCGGTTTGCAGGACGGTGTGCGATTGATTCAGGGTGCGCAGCAGCGAGGCCGAATGCTGTTCGAAGCTGGCCGCGGCGGCCGTCAGGGCCTGCAGATTGTCGCCAGCCAGTTTTTCGCTGGCCTGCTCCTGGCGCGACAGCGCCTGGGTCCAGGCTTGCGACATGCTGCCCGACGACTCCTCCAGGCGCGAGGACACGCTGTCCAGCAGCGCGGCCGAGCGCTGCTCGAAGGTCTGGGCGAAGTGGTCCAGCGAGGCGCGCAGGTCCTGGGACAGGGCTTCGCTGGCGCGCTGCTGTCCGGCCAGGGCCTGGTTCCAGATGCCGGCGACATTGCTGGTGGTGGCCTGGAAGCCGGAGGTCAGGCCTTCCAGCTGGCGCTGCACGGCCTGAGTCACGGTGTCCTGGAGCGTGGCGGTTTCGCGCGACAGGCTGGCCATCGTCGCTTCCACCACCGGTTGCAGGGCGGCGCCGGCGGAGCGCGCGCTTTGCGACACGCTTTCCTTCATGGACTGTTCCATGACCGTCGCGAGGCGGGAATAGGCGGCTTCGGCCTTGCCCTGGAAGGCGTCCTGGCTGGCCATGTGGCGGTCGCTCAGGGCCTGGTTCTGGCGCGCCATGTCGCTCATCATGGCTTGCAGCTTGTCGACCAGGGTGGGCATGGCCTCGGCCTGGCGTTGCATGACTTCGGCCTGGCGCTGCAGCAGCTTGAAGGATTCCTCGCGCTGGTAGCCCTGCGAGTACACGCGCAGCGTGGTCGCGGCCTTGCTGTCCAGCAATTGCGCGGCGCGGACGCGCTCGCGGCGGCACAGCGCGGCCAGCAGGCCCAGCATGGCGGAGCTTGCCACGCCGGCGATGGAGGTGCCGAAGGCAAAGCCCAGGCCCTTGACCGGCGCGGCCAGCGAGGCGCGGATGGCGGCCAGGTCGGTGGCGCTTTCGAGCGCCAGGCCGGTGCCGCGCAGCGTCACCACCATGCCCAGGAAGGTGCCCAGCATGCCCAGCAGCACCAGCAGGCCGACCAGGTACGGCGTCAGCGCCGGTCCGGGCAGGCCGGCGCGCTCGCCCTCGATGCGCAGGCGCGCGGCGTTGCGCAGGCCCTGGGGCAACTGGTCCAGCCAGGTGGCCAGGTTGCCGGGCGCTTCAGACAGGGCCGACAAGGCGCGCTTCAGCGCGCTGGTGGCCTGCTGGTAGCGCAGCAATTCAAGCGCGCCCGCCAGGTAGCAGACGCCTATCAGCAGGGTCACGGCCAGCGCCAGCGGGTTGTTGCCCGCATAGCCCATGCCGATCCAGCCCACGACGGCCAGACCGGCCAGGAAAACCACGAAATTAGTCAGATATTTGGACATAGTGTCCCGGTTAGCTGGCGCGAAGGGTGGCAAGCAGCCCTTCGACCGGTTGTAAACGAACATCCAATTCGGCAAGCAGGACGCTGCGCATGTCCTTGCGGAACGTGTCCAGCCATGCGCCTGGCGTGACCGATGCTTGCGCTGGAGCGGGCGCGGCGCCGGGCCTGCCCACGGCATTGCCTGCGCTTTCGGCCGTGGTGTCGGCCCCGGCCTCTGCGCAGGCTTCGGCTTCAGCCGTTGCGGCAGTCTCGGCTTGCGCGCCGGCCTCGGCCAATGCAGCAGCTTCAGCCAACGCAGCCGCTTCGGCCAGCGCCGCAGCCTCGGCCTCGCGCAGACGGTTGAAATGCCCCTGGAGCAGCTTCGGAATCGCGCCGAACAGCGCGCGTTCCTTGGGCAGCAGGGCGCGGTCCATGATGGCGTCGACCACGGCAAGTCGGGTCATTTCGCCATTCCTGGCCGCGACCATGCCGCGCAGGCGGCTGCGCAGATTGCCCACGGCGGTTTCCATCGTGTGCTGCAACGACAGATAACGCTGGCGAAAATTCGCATAGTCGGCCTCGGCCTCGGCCAGCGCCGCCAGCTTCTTTGCGCTGGCGGGCGCCGGCGCCTGTCCCGGAGTCGGCCGCTTGGCGGCCGTGGCCGCGGTGTCGCTGGCGATGGCGTCGGCCAGCGTGGTCCGCACGCGGGCGCATTCGCGTTCCTCGGCGCTGCTGAACATGCGCGCGCCGGGAGCGATCACCGGCGGACTGGTGTTCAACGCCGCGGACAGCGCGATCGCGTCCGTCCAGCCGAGCCACTGGCTCAGATGGTCCGAGAGCGATTGCCTGGATTGCGGGACATCGACATCCGTCAGGCGAGTCAGCAAGCGAATGAGCGTCGGGCCGCTTAAACCTGTGCGCTGTGGGGCTTGCAACATACCACCAGAGTCAAAAAGGGGGGAGTTTACACGGTGGACGGCGGCGCCAGGGAGTCGGGATGGGTCGGAAGGGCGGCCCGCCCATAAAAAGGGGGCCGCATCGACGCGGGATGCAATATTGTGACGCCGAGCGCTAGGCGGCGCGGCGGACCGGCAGCTCCGGTTCCAGGAACAGTCCGGGGTTGTCCAGATAGTCGCCCAGGAAGTCGATGAGACAGCGGGTCTTGGCCGGCAGCAGCCGGGTTTCGGTCACCGCGTGGACCTCGATCGGCCCCAGGCTCCAGGCGGGCAGCACGCGCGCCAGCTCGCCCGAGCGCACCCGTCCGCTTTCGTCGCCGCCCAGGGCCGCGATGCCGGCGCCCAGCACGGCGAGCTGCCTGGCCATGCAGGCGTCGTTGGCGCCGTAGCGGTGTTCGACCGGCACCAGCAACTGGTCGCGGCCGCGTTGCAGCGGCCAGGGCGCGGGCTGGCCGGCGCCGGTGCGCAGGCCGATGCAGTCGTGGCGTTGCAGCTCGGCCGGGCTCATGGGCGTGCCGCGGGCGGCCAGATAGGCGGGCGAGGCGTACAGGCTGGCGTGGACCGCGCCCAGGCGGCGGGCCACCAGCGAGGAATCGGGCAGTTCGCCCAGGCGGATGGAGACATCGCCGATCTCCGGCGGGTGCTCGGCGTACTCGGGGCCGGCCACACTCATCTGCAGGCGGATTTCCGGGTAGCGGCTGCCGAAGGCCACCAGGGCGGGAATCAGGGCATCCAGCGCGTAGGCCGCCGGCAGCTGGACCCGCAGCGGGCCGCTGGGCACTTCCAGCTGGTCGCGCAGTTCCTCGTGCGCGATTTCGGCCTCGGCCACGATGCGCAGGCAGCGTTCGAAGTACAGCCGGCCGGCGTCGGTCAATTCCACCCGCCGGGTGTTGCGGCTGAGCAGGCGCAGGCCGACCGCGCGCTCCAGTTCCGCCACGTGGCGCGACACCGTGGACGTGGGCATGCCGAGCGCCGCGGCGGCCCGGCTGAAGCTGTGCGCCTTCGCCACTTCGGCGAACAATTCCATGCCATGCAGGCGTTTCATATATGCATCTCCCGCGCGCGGTCCGGATGGATCAGCGCCATCATTGCTTGCTGTGCTTGGCGCGGACGGGCGCGCAGCCCGTCCTTGCAGGAACGCATTGTCGGCACGGGGTTTTAATAATTCTTTAAAGCCGGGCCGGCGGCGCGGGCGGGGCTGTCCTGGCGGGAAGGGCGGACAGCCCCCGCATTCAGCGTATCTCGGGATAGCCGGCCGCCGCAGCGGCTTGGGCCATGTCCTCCAGGACGGTGTAGGAGTCCGGGTCCGGGCGGGTGAAGCGCGCTACATGTGCCGCGCGCAGCAGCGGCGCGTGCGACGGGTCTTCGTGCATGGTCAGCAGCGCGTCCGCCAGGGCCTGGGCGGCGGCCGGATCCACGTCGGGCCCGGCTACCAGTAGCGGATTCGGCGTCCAGGGCGTGTACGCCAGCGTGCGCAAGCCGGCCAGCGCGGCCGGGTCGTGCACGCGCAGCAGGTCCAGGTACCAGCCGTCGGCCGCCGTCAGGTCGATTTCGCCGTCGGCCAGGGCGCGCAGCAGGCCCCGCGGGTTGCCATAAGGTCCCTTGGACGCAGCGAACAGGGCGCCGCCGGCCGGCGCCATCCTGGCCAGCGCCGCGCGCGGCGCGTTCCAGCCCGATTGCGAGTCGCGCACCATCCAGCCATAGCGGCTGCCGGCGGCCTCGGCCAGCGATTGCCAGCCGCAGTCGGCGCGCACCAGGAATTCGCTGCGGTAGCGCGGCAGGCCCTCGTAGGCGGGCCAGTCCGGCGCCACCGAGGCGATGGCGCGAAACGCCCGGCCCGCCCGCAGCGCGGCGACGTAAGGCCAGCCGCACATGAAGGCGCCGCACAGGCCGGGCCGGTCCCATAGTTCGCCTATGGGCGTGGGCCAGCCATGCTCGATGAAGCGCACACGCAATCCGGCGCGGGCGTGGGCGGCCTGCAGCAAGGCATGCCAGGCGTCGCGCGCGGCGGGCGCCACGTCGTACATGCGCGTCGAGGTGATGAGATCCATGGCGCCCCGCCTAGGCGAACTTGAGGGTCTGGCCCAGGCCCATCTTGCGGGCCTTCTCCAGCATGGCGTGGCCCAGCGCGATGTCGGTGGTGGACAGGCCGCGATGCCAGAACAGGATGGTCTCGTCGTCGCGTTCGCGCCCCGGCTTCAGGCCGGCCACGATCTGGCCCAGCTCGGCGTGCAGGTTCTCCTGGGTGATGCGGTCGCTGTCGACGTGCGCGCGCAAGGCGCCGTAGGGCAGGCCCTTGCGGCATTGGCCCCAGTCGTCGACCACCACCTTGCTCATGATGTCGGTCAGGCTCAGTTCCACCGCGCTCATGGTGCCATAGGGGATGACCAGGGCGCCCGGCTTGATCCATTCCGTCTTGAGCAGCGGCGTGGGTTCGGGCAGGCGCGAGGCCTCCACCACGATGTCGGCGCCGCGCACGCAGGATTCCCAGTCGTTGACGACCTTCACCGGCTTGCCCAGGTCGCGCGACAGGCGTTCGCCGAAGGCCTGCTGGCTTTCGGGGCGGCGCGAATGCACGCGGATCTCGTCGAAGTCGTACAGGCTGTCCAGCAGGCGCACGTTCCAGTACGAGGTGCCGCGCGAACCGATGTGGCCCAGCACCTTGCTGTTCTTGCGCGCCAGGTACTTGGCGCCCAGCGCCGTCACCGCGCCGGTGCGCATGTCGGTGATGGCGGTGGCGTCGACCACGGCCAGCGGCTTGCCGTTGACCGGATCGAACAGGTTGAGCAGGGCCATTTCGGAAGGCAGGTCGACCTTGTAGTTGTCGACGAAATCGCTGACCACCTTCACCCCCGCCACGTGCAGCGGCTCGATGTAGCCGCGCAGCACGTTGAAGTGTCCCTTGGCGGAAGACTCGGGCACCAGGTGCATCCGCGGCTCGATGACGGTCTTGCCGCGCCCCTGCGCGTCCAGCGCGCTTTGCACGGCGGCCAGGATTTCGGCGTCGGTCAGGGCAAGCGCGCGCACGTCCGGGCCGTTCAGGTAGGTGATGTCTATGGATTGCATGATGTCTCCTCGGTTACTGGATAGGCTGGATGCCGGCCTTCTTGACGATGGCGGCCCATTTGTCGGTTTCTTCCTGGATCGCGCGGGTGAAGTCGGCGCGGCTGGCGCCGGCGGGCTCCACGCCCAGGCCGGCGTACTTCTGGCGCACGGATTCCTTCTGCAGCACGGCGGCGATGTCGGCCTGCAACTGATCGAGAATCGCGGGCGGCACCTTGGCCGGAGCGACGATGCCGTACCAGGAGGTCACGTCGAAGCCCGGGTAGCCGCTTTCGGCCACCGTGGGCACGTCCTGCAACTGCGGCAGGCGCTGCGGGCCGGCCACGGCCAGCGCGCGCAGCTTGCCGGACTGGATGTGCGGCAGCACGGTGGACACGCCGGCGAACATCATGTCGACATTGCCCGCCACCACGTCGTTGACGGCGGCAGCCATGGCGTTGTAAGGGATGTGGCGCGTGACGATGCCGGCGGATTGGTTGAGCAGTTCGCCGGCCAGGTGGGCGCCGCTGCCGGGGCCGGGCGAGGAATAGTTGAGCTTGTCGGGATGCTGCTTGGCATAGGCCACCAGCTCGGTGAAGGTCTTGACCGGCACGCGGTCGTTGACCACCAGCACATTGGGCGAGGTGGCCAGCATGGTCACGGGCGCGAAATCCTTGGCCGTGTTGAACGGCAGCTTGGTATAGAGCAGCGGGTTGACGGTCAGGTTGCCCGCCGGCGCCAAGGCCAGCGTATAGCCGTCCGGATTGGCGCGGGCGACGTAATCCATGCCGATATTGCCGGACGCGCCGACCTTGTTTTCGATGATGACCGGCACGCCCCATTTGCCGTTGAGTTCCTGGCCGACGATGCGGGGCAGCGCATCGGCAATGCCGCCGGCGCCGAACGGCACGACGATGGTGACGGGCCGGGCCGGATATTTGCCGTCGGCGGCGGAAACCGGCGCGGACAGCGTGGCGGCCAGCAGGGTACTGCTCAGGCACAGCGCGAGATACTTGTTCATGGTTCTTCCCCTTGTTGCGGATCAGCTGAGGCGCCGCGCCTATTGCGCGCCGCCGCGCTCCCTGTCCAGAAACCGGTCGGCGCGTGCGATGTCGTCGGCCAGCCTCCTGTCTTGCGCGAGAAACGGCACTTCCTGGCGGAACGCCGCCAGCACCGCGCGCGTTCCCTTGCCTACGGGACGCTGCGCGTCGGCGCGGGTCCGCAGGTCCACCGCCTGCGCGGCGTGGATCAGTTCTATGCCCAGCAAGGTGCGCAGCCGCTTGGTTTGCTGGCTGACGCGCTGGGCGGCCAACGGGCCGTTGGTAGCCACGTCCTCGATGTTCCCGGCCACCGCCAGCGCGTCGGACGACACCGGATGCGACAGCGCGCGGATCTCCGTGGCCAATAGCGACACGGGCTTCTGGATGGTGGTGTAGGCCAGCGTCGTGTCGTTGGGCGACAGGAAGCGCGGCAGCTTGGTGAAGGCGGGATCGCCCATGCGCAGCACGCGTTGCGCGGAGGACTGGGCTACCTGCGACAGCGCCACGCCCACCGCTTGCAGCGGCACGACCCAGGCCGTGGGATCGAAGCCGGCGCTGGGCAGCACGGCGCCGCGCAGCTTGCCCTGGGTCACGTAGTAGCGTGTTTCCTGCGGCGTGGCGCCGGCCGGCGGCGACACGTCCAGGGCCACGGTCGGGTTGTCGTCGGAACTGTTGATCTGCACCAGCAGCTGCGCGTCCAGCTGGCGCAACGCTTCGCGGGCCGCGCCATGGACCTGGCTGACCGTGCGAAAGCTCAGGGGATCCTGCAGCGGCCGCTGCTCGTCCGTTTGCCACAGCGCGCTGCCCTCCAGCAGGCCGAGGATGCGGCGGGCCACCTGCTGCTGGGCCGGATAGGGGCGCTGCGCCTGGGTGGCGGGCAGGAGCGGCGCGATGTTGCCGTTCAGGCCTTCGAGCGACAGGGCGGCGACCTCGTCGGCACGGTCCAGCAGCCGGCTGACGTCGTGGGCGGCCAGGATGGCCAGCGCCGCGCCGTAGGCATTGGAGCTCAGCAGCGACAGGGAGTCCTTGGCGTAAGGCTGGACCGGCGCCAGGCCTGCCTGGCGCATGGCCTCGGCGGCGGGCAGGGTCTTGCCGCCTGTTTCGACCATGCCTTCGCCCATCATGGCCAGGCCGATCTGCGGCAGGATGGTGATGTCGGCCTGTCCCACCGAGCCTTGCCCCAGCACGACCGGGGTCAGGCCCTGGTTGAGAAAGTCGGCGTACTGGCGGACCAGGGCCGGGCTCATGCCGGTGCCGCCGGCCAGCGCCGTGTTCAGCCGTATCAACATGGCGGCGCGCACCGTGTCGGCCGTCGCCGGTTCGCCATAGGCCACGGTGTGCGACAGCAGCATGCGGTGGTTGAAGGCCGCCGACAGCGCCCGGGCCTCGTCCGACAGCGTGTCGCCCGAGAAGATGGTCTGGTCCTTGTTCTGGCCCACGCCGCGGTTCAGGCCATAGACGAGCTGTCCCAGGCGGCCGTACTCCAGCAACAGCTCATGGGAGCGGGCCGCGCGCTGCCATGCGGCTTCGGTGGGCGCCACGGGCTGTCCGCCGCGCGCCACCGCGACCACGTCGGCCGTGCTGAGCGACCGGCCGTCCAGCGCTAGCGGCGCCTGCCGCGCCGCCGCGCGTGTTTCGGCGGCCGGGGCG
>NZ_CAHLAR010000020.1 GCF_903652925.1 Achromobacter anxifer
ACCGGCTTGGCCGCGGCCGGCGCCGCGCCGCGGCCCTGCGCCTGGGCGGCGCGCAGCGCCTCCACCGCGGGGTCGGGCTGTTCCTTCAGCTCGGCCAGCACCGACATCACCGCGGCGACGATGCCCATGTAGCCGGTGCAGCGGCACAGGTTGCCGGACAGTTCGATCCGCACCCGGCCTTCGTCGGCGTCGGGCAGGCGCAGCACGATATCGCGCGAGGTCGCCAGCATGCCCGGGGTGCAATAGCCGCATTGCAGGGCGTGGTGGCGGGTGAAGGCGGCGCGCAGCCGCTGCATCACCGGATCGGCGTCATAGCCTTCGATGGTGGTCACCTGGCGGCCTTCGCAGGCCACCGCGAACGAAATACAGGAGCGCACCGGCGCGCCGTCGACCAGCACCGTGCAGGCGCCGCAGACGCCATGCTCGCAGCCTAGGTGGGTGCCGGTCAGCCGCGCCTGGTCGCGCAGGAAATCCCCCAGATGCATGCGTGCGGGCGCTTCGTGCGACACGCGCTTGCCATTTACTTCCAATGTCACCTGAACCATGGTTCTTCCTGTCAGCCCAGCGCCTGCGCCAGGCAGCGCGTCACCGCGGTCCCGTGCAGCTTGCGGTGGTGTTCATCCTTGTCCTGCATGACCCCGGCCAGCTCGGCGGCCAGCAGCGTCTCGTCCAGTCCGGCCAGCCCTTGCTGCGCGATGCGCGCGGCCAGCTGGGGCAACAGCCTGGGCGCTCCGTCTAACGCGCCGACCGCGATGCGGGCCGTCTTGGAAGACGGATCGAACCAGGCGGCGCAACTGGCCTCGGCGAACTCGCCGGTCTTGCGGCAGAACTTGTAATAGCCCCAGCGCGCCTGGGGTCCGGCTTCGGGTATGTGCACGGCGGCGATCAGTTCGTCCTCGCGCAGCCCGGTGGTGTAGGCGCCCTGCATATAGTCTTCCGCCGGCAGCATGCGCACACCGTCCGGCCCCGCGATCTCCAGCGTCGCGCCCAGGCCGACCACGGTCAGCACCCAGTCGGCCGCCGGATCGGCATGCGCCAGGCTGCCGCCCAGCGTGCCGCGGTTGCGGATGGCGCGATAGGCGATGCCGGGCGCCACCTGCTGCAGAGGCGTGCCGCGCAGCAGTTCATGCACGCCGTCCTCGATCTCGGCATGGGTCACCGCCGCGCCCACGCGCAGCTTGCCGTCCTGGCGCGAGACCGTGCGCAGTTCCGACAGGCCGGAAATGTCGATGACGACCGGCGGACGCGCCAGCCTCAGGTTCAGCATGGGGCCGAGGGACTGTCCGCCCGCCATCAGCTTGGCGCGGCCCTCGTGTCCGCGCAGCGCGCGCAAGGCGTCCTGCAGCGTGTCCGGACGGGTGTATTCGAATGCGGCGGCCTTCATGCCGTCACCTCCGCGGCGGCGGGAGCCGCCTGGCGGCTGCCCTGCGCAATGGCGGCCAGCACCCGCGTCGGCGACAAGGGCGTGCGCAATAGCTCGGCCGCGCCCAGCGGCCGCAGCGCGTCGTTGACCGCGTTGAACAGCACCGCCGGCGGCGCGATGGCGCCGCCCTCGCCCATGCCCTTGGCGCCGAACTCGGTATGCGGCGACGGCGTCTCGAAGTGATGCAGGCGCATATTGGGCACCTCGGTGGCGCCGGGCAGCATATAGTCCGCCAGGGTCGACGCCAGGGGCTGGCCGTTTTCGTCGTACGGCGTTTCCTCGTAGAAGGCGGTGCCTATGCCCTGGGCCACGCCGCCTATGGTCTGCCCCTCGACCACCATGGGATTGATCATGGTCCCGCAGTCCTCCACCACCACGTAATCCAGTATCTCCACGCCGCCGGTGCCCGGGTCCACCGCCACCACCGCCGCATGGGTGGCATAGGTGAAGCAGCCGGTGTCGACCTTGGGCTTGTAGCCCACGGTGACTTCCAGGCCGCTGGGGTCCACGTCGGGCGGCAATAGCTGCGGCCGCAGGTACCAGGCGTCGGCCACGTCCTTGACAGACACCGATTTGCCGCCCGCCTCCAGGCGGTCGCCGTTCCAGGCCACGCTGGCGGGATCGGCCTGCAGCAGGTGCGCGCCAATATGCGTCAGCCGCGGCAGCAGACGCTTGCAAGCCTGCGATACCGCGCCGCCGGACATCACTAGCGAACGCGAAGCATAGGTGCCGGTGGAGAACGGGGTCTGCCCGGTATCGCCATGCAGCAGCTTGATGCTGGCCACGTCCACTCCCAGGATTTCGTTGGCGATCTGGGCGAACGTGGTCTCCATGCCCTGCCCGTGCGAATGCACGCCGACCCGCAGCTCCAGCCCGCCGTCCGGCGTGACCCGCGCGGTGGCCTGGTCGAAGCCCGGAATCACGGGCGTGCCCCAGGCCGCGAACACCGAGGTGCCGTGCGCCGCCTGTTCCGTGTAGGTCGCCAGGCCCACGCCAATGAGGCGGCCGTCGGCCTCGCCCTGGCGCTGGCGTTCGCGTATGGCGTCCACGCCTATCATGTCCATGGCCTGTTGCAGGCTGGCCGGATAGTCGCCGCTGTCCAGGTGCTTGCCGGTGACGTTGACGTAGGGCATCTGCTCGCCCTGCACGAGGTTCTCCTGGCGGATCTCCCAGGGTTCGCGCCCGACTTCGCGGGCTATCGCGTCCATCGTCAGTTCGATGGCGAAGCACACGCCGGTGCGCGCCACGCCGCGGTACGGCACGAAGCCCGGCTTGTTGGTGGCCACCGCCCGCGTGACGCAGCGATAGCCCTTGAATGCGTACGGCCCCGGCAGGTTGCCGATGGCCTGGCCCGGTTCCAGGCCGATGGTGAAGGGCCAGACCGAATAGGCGCCGCCGTCGATGGTGATCTTGGCGTCCAGCGCCAGCAGCTTGCCGCGGCGGTCGGCGTAAGCCACCATTTCATAATGGTGCTCGCGCGAATTGGCGCCCGCGGTCAGGTGTTCGCGACGGTCCTCGATGAAGCGGAACGGCTTTTTGAAGGTCTTGGCCAGCCAGGCCACGCACAGCTCTTCCTGTTGCAGCACGCACTTGTAGCCGAAGGCGCCGCCCACGTCCGGCGACACCACCCGCACCCGGCCCTGCTCCAGCTCCAGGCACTGGGCCAGCACGCTGCGGATCATGTGCGGCACCTGCGTGGCGCTGACCACCACCAGCTGGTCGGCCTGGTGGTCCCAGTAGGCCAGCACGGCCTTGCCTTCCATCGGCACCATGCATTGCCGCGACAGGTCTATCTTGCGGCGCACGACCACGTCGGCCTGCGCCGCCAGCTCGTCGAACTGCTTGTCGACATTGAGGGTGACGAAGACGTTGTCGCGCCATTCCTCGTGCACGAAATCGCCCTGCGCGGCCTGGGCGCTGACCACGTCCGGATAGACCGGCAGGTCGTCGTAGTCGACCTCGATCAGTTCGGCGTAGTCCTCGGCCTCGGCCCGGGTCGGCGCGAACACCATGGCGACGGGTTCGCCCACGAAGCGCACCTTGCCCGAGGCCAGGGGCGGCTGGGCCGACACCTGGTAGCTGGGCAAGGTGGAATCCGCCACGATGTCGCGCGCGTCGGCCATGGCCTGACGCACAAACGCCTTGTCCGCGATCTGCTCGGCCACGCGCACCGAAGCGATGCGCGCATGCGCCAGCGGGCTGCGCAGGAAGGCCACCTCGCAAAGGCCGGGCATGGCCATGTCGGCCACGAAATTGCCCTTGCCGTGCAGATGGCGCGCGTCCTCCTTGCGCGGCACCCGCGCGCCCACTCCTTGCGGCTTGCCTGGCCGGCCGTGCGTATCGGCGTTTGCTGTCGTCATGACTCCCCTCTATCTCCTGCCTGTTATTTCGCCTGGGCCTTCGCCACCGCGGCGAAGGTGTAGTTGTCCAGCGGGCTTTCTGCGACCCGGAACCAGCCTGCCTGCTCCGCCTGGAATTTCTTCCAGTCGGGGAAGATGGCGGCGAAATCCGGGTTCTTGGCCGACAGTTCGGTCCACAGTTCCTGCGAAGCGTTATACGCCGCGTCCATCACTTCCTTGGGGAAGAAGCTGACCTTGGCGCCGCCGGCAATCAGCTTGCGCAGCGCCAGCGGGTTGCGCGCATCGTAGTTCGCCAGCATGCGCATGGTCTGCTCGCCCGCCGCCGCTTCGAACGCGGCCTGATAGGCCGGCGGCAAGGCCTCCCAGGCCTTGTCGTGCACCATGCTGGTGATGGACGCGCTGCCCTCGAACCAGCCCGGAGAGTAGTAGTACGGCGCGACCTTGTTGAAGCCCAGCTTCTCGTCATCGTAAGGGCCGATCCATTCGGCCGCGTCGATGGTGCCCTTCTCCAGCGCCGGATAGATGTCGCCCGGCGGGATCTGCTGCGGCACCGCGCCCAGCTTGGACAGCACCATGCCGCCGATGCCGCCGATGCGCATGTTCAGGCCCTTCAGGTCCGCGACCGACTTGATTTCCTTGCGGTACCAGCCGCCCATCTGCACGCCCACGTTGCCACAGACGTGGTTGACGATGTTGTACTTCTTATAGAGCGCGCGCAGCATCTTCATGCCGCCGCCGTAGTGGATCCAGGCGTTGTGCTGGCGGGCGCTCAGGCCGAAGGACAGGCCGGTGTCGAACGTCAGCGCGGTGTTCTTGCCGATGTAGGCCGTGCTCAGCACGTGATTGCATTCGACCGTGCCATTGCTGACCGCGTCCATGTTCTGCGCCGCGGGCACCAGTTCGCCGCCAGGAAAGGCGCGGATCTCGAACTTGCCGTCCGTCAATTGCGCCACGCGCTTGCAGAGTTCTTCAGCCGAACCGTAAATAGTGTCCAGGCTCTTGGGCCAGCTGGTGGACATGCGCCAGCGCACCGATGGCGCGGATTGCGCGACGGCAGGCATGCCGACAGTGGCGAGGCCCGCGCCGGCTGCGCCGGCGGCTTGTGCGAGGAAACGGCGTCGTTGCATTCATTGCTCCCGATCTGGTTCGATTGAGTCCCCTTGGACCCGCCTCAACTCATGCCAACGCCACTCGCGTACATCCGAAAAAAACGTTAGCACACTGAATTGTTGATCAGCATACTGACAGTAATTTTGAGTGTCAACAAGGTAAATCCCCACTGCCGGCACCCGCTAAACGCCTGGGTTTACACCGATTCCGGCGATATTTTCGGGGCAGCTCGCGCGCAGTTTGCGGGTACTCCTTTCATATAGCGGACACCCGCCGCCGCAGGTCCGACGGGGCGTGCATAATAAGCGCGCGCCGCCGGCCGCCAACCCTCCCGATGTCGGGGAAATCCCTAGCTCCTGACTTGTTTTTTTAGGCAGTACACTGACGACAATTACTCAGCATACTGACTAGCGAGTTGATATGAACTGGATCCGCATTGCCTCCACCGACCAGCTGACCGACGACGACGAGGTGATTCCCGTCGCGGCCGGCGAAAAGCAGCTTGCGCTGTATCGCAGCGAAGGCGAGTTCTTTGCCTCCGACAACGTCTGTACGCACGCCTATGCGCTGCTGTCCGACGGCTATCTGGAAGACGGCTGCATCGAATGCCCGCTGCACCAGGCGAAGTTCGACATCCGCACCGGCCAGGCCATGTGCGCGCCCGCCACCAGCGGTATCCGCGTCTATCCGGTCAAGGTCGAAGGCGAAGACATCTACGCCAACCTGCAAGGCTGACCATGGCCGACGCAGACCCGATCCTCATCATCGGCGCTGGCCAGACCGGCGCGGTCGCGGCGGCCACGCTGCGCGACCTGGGCCACGCGGGCCCCATCACGCTGATCGGCCAGGAAGCGCACGCGCCCTACGAGCGGCCGCCGCTGTCCAAGGCCGTGCTGCAGACGGCCGATGCCCATGGCCAGACGGCGGTGCACGCCGGCGACTTCTATGAACAGCAGCGCATCACGCTGCTGACCGGCACCGAAGCGGTGGCGATCAACGCCGCGGACCGCACGGTCCGGCTGGCCGACGGCCGCGCCCTGTCCTACAGCCGCTGCCTGCTCGCCACCGGCGGCCGCGCGCGCGAATTGCCCAGCCTGCCGCGCGGCACGCCGGGCGTGCACTACATCAGGACGCTGGACGACGCCGCCGCGCTGCGCGCCGGCCTCACCGCGCAAGCCCGCGTCGCCGTCATCGGCGGCGGCTTCCTGGGCCTGGAGGTGGCGTCGACCGCCCGCGCCCTGGGTGCCCAAGTCACCGTGCTGGAAAGCGCTCCGCGCCTGCTGGAACGCGTGCTGCCCCCTGCCCTGTCGGACTGGCTGGCCGAACGCGCCCGCCGTGCCGGCGTGGACCTGCGCCTGGGCGCGCGCATCGTCCGCAGCGACTGGCAGCCTCATGCCGATGCCTCGGTCACGCAGCAGGCGCGCTTCGCCATCGAACTGCAGGACGCGGCCGCGATAGCGGCCGACGTCGTGGTGGTGGCCATCGGCCTGGTGCCGGACGTGGCCCTGGCGGCGCAGGCCGGCCTGGCGCTGGATCCCGCCAACGGCGGCATCGTGGTGGACGAAGCCTGCCGCAGCAGCGATCCCTATATATATGCGGCCGGCGATTGCGCCAGCCAGCACCGGCGTCACCTGAACATGGTGCTGCGGCTGGAATCCTGGCAGAACGCCAATGAACAGGCGCGCGCCGCGGCGGCCGGCATGCTGGGCCAGCCGGCCCCCGCCGAACCCTATCCCTGGTTCTGGACGGATCAATATGGCTGCAACGTGCAAATGCTGGGCCTGCCGCAGCCGGACCTGGTCTACGCCTGCCGCGGCGTGCCGCAGGTGCAGGTGGAAGCGCCCAAGTTCATCTGGCTGGGCCACCGCGACGGCGTGCCGGTGCACGCCATTGCCATCAATGCCGGCGGCGACCTGCGCCAGCTGCGCGTGCTGTTCGAACAGGGCATACCCATCGATACGCAACGCTACGCCGACGAAAGCGTGGCGCTCAAGCCGCTGGTGAAGGCCAGCCAGCAAAACGCCGCCGCGTCCTGAATCCGATTACCGCCCCCGCTTAGACAGGAGCTTTTCATGTATCAATCGCAAACCGTCATCGGCCTTACGATGGCGTCCAAGGACACCGCGCTGGCCGACTGTGTCTGGCCCGAAGACGCGCTGCACTACATTCCCGACTGGGTCTACACCAGCCGCGCCGTCTACGACCAGGAAGTGGAAAGGATCTTCCATGGCAAGACCTGGAACTACGTGGCGCTGGAAGCGGAGCTGCCGAATCCGGGCGACTACAAGCGGTCCTATGTGGGGCCGACGCCGGTGGTGGTGTCGCGCGCCGAGGACGGCTCCGTCAATGTCTTCGAGAACCGCTGCGCCCACCGCGGCGCCGAGTTCTGCCGCAACAGCCAGGGCAACGCCAAGGAATTCGTCTGCCCCTACCACCAGTGGTCGTATGACCTGAAGGGCAATCTGCAGGGCATCCCCTTCAAGCGCGGCGTGAACCGCGAGGGCGGCATGCCCAAGGACTTCAAGAACGAAGAGCATGGCCTGCGCAAGCTGAACGTCACCACGCGCAACGGCGTCATCTTCGCGTCCTACAGCAACGAGGTCGAGCCCATCGACGAATACCTGACGCCCGAGATCCTGGCCGATTTCGACACCGTCTTCCCCGGCAAGAAGCTCAAGATCCACGGCTACTACCGCAACGAGCTGCCGTGCAACTGGAAGATGTACCACGAGAACCTGAAGGATCCGTACCACGCGACCCTGCTGCATTCGTTCCTGGTGGTGTTCGGCCTGCTGGTGGCCGGCAACAAGTCGGCCATGCTGGTCGACCCGGTGCACGGCCGCCACGGCACCATGGCCTCGGCCAAGAGCGAGGACAAGTACGCCAACGTCAGCGAAGAGAACAAGAAGGAGATGCGCTCCTTCCACGACGGCCTGCACCTGCAGGACGACCGCTTCCTGGAATTCGTCAAGGAATTCGATTCGCCCTGGTCGGTCACGATGCAGACGGTGTGGCCCAACCTGATCGTGCAGCGCGAGATGAACACGCTGGGCGTGCGCCAGATCGTGCCCAACGGGCCCGACAGCATGATCATGCAATGGACCATGTTCGGCTACGAGGACGACACGCCCGAAATGGAACGCCACCGCCTGCGCCAGGGCAACCTGATGGGGCCGGCGGGATTCCTCGGCCTGGAGGACAACGAAGCCATGAAGTTCGTGCAGGAAGGCGTGCGCCGCGCCAGCACCGACGTCAACGTGCTGAAGCTGGAATCCGGCAAGCAAGGCACGTCCAACACGCTGATCTCGGAAGCCGCGATCCGCTCCATGTACAGCTATTACCGCAGCGTGATGGGCTTCTGAGGCAGGAACCTAGAAATATGAGAACCCGATTCGAATTTTCCCCCCGCAAGATCGACCCCGCGCGCGCCATCGCGCTGCGGCAGGAGATCGAGGAATTCCACGCCGAGTACTGCGCGACCCTGGACGCGGGCCAGGTCGAGGCCTGGCCGGACTTCTTCACCGAGGACGGCCTGTACCGCGTCACCGCGCGCGAGAACGCCGACCTGGGCCTGCCCGTGGGGCTGGTCTATTCCGAAGGCCGCGCCATGATGCATGACCGCGCCGTGGCCATCTCGCGCACCCAGATGTTCGCGCCGCGCTACATGCTGCACCTGGTCAGCAACACCCGCGTGATCAGCGAATCCGCCAGCGGCGAGATCGAGGCCCAGGCCGCGTTCATGCTGATGCAGACGCTGGTGGAAGGCCCCACCACCCTGCACCTGGCCGGCAACTACTACGACCGCTACATCCGGCAGGATGGCGTGCTCAAGCTGAAGGAGCGCCAGGTGGTATATGACACCACCATCCTGGCCAACGACCTGGTGTATCCGGTCTAGCAAGCAGGACTCCAGCGAAAGAAGGGGTTGCGCCTCGCGGCGCAACCCCTTTTTTGCATGCCGGCGCCCTGTTTGGGCTCAGCCCTGCGTGGCGCGCACCGCCTCGTCGCGCGTGAGCACGGTGGCGTACTTCTGCTGCATGTCGAACAGGTTGGCGTCGTGCGGGCCGATGGCACGGTCGCCCACGCAGTCCGACACCACCAGCGGACGGAAGCCGTACTGCATGGCATCCACCACACTGGCCCGCACGCAGCCGCTGGTGACCGCGCCCGCGACCAGCAGCGTCTGCACCCCGCGCTGCGACAGCCAGGCCGCCAGGCTGGTGCCGAAGAACGCCGAGGGCACCGTCTTGCGCACCACCAGTTCCCCGGCGGCCGGAGCCAGCTGAGGCACGATGGCGCTGTTGTGGTCCGCCTCCTTCAGGGTCAGCATCCCCGGCACCTTCAGCGTGAAGATGTTGTGGTCGGCATCGTCGTCGGCGAACACGATGCGGCTGTGCGCCACCGGCCACCCCTGTTTGCGCGCATGCGCCAGCAGGCCCGCCGTCTGCTCGATGGCCTGGGGAATGTTGCCTCCGCCGAACACCGCCGGGTCGGCGAAGCCGTTGACCAGGTCCACGATCAGCAGGCCATAAGGCGGCTTGGGCGCCATCGCCGCGCCGAAGCCCTGGCGCGCGTAGGCCGAGATGTCGTCATTCATATAGTGAACTCCTTGATCGATGATGGCCTGCCTAGGCCTGGGTCTGGCCAGCGGCGCCGTCCAGCACCTTGCCCTGGCGCACCACGTCCTCCCCGTCCAGCCGCACGGTGCAGGCGCGCAAGGGGATGTCGATATGGCAGGTAGTGGTGCGATTGCCGCCGGCTTCGTTGTTGGGTCCCAGCGAGAACAGGAAGTTGCCCTCGTAGGCCCGCGCGTCCATGCCTATGGTGGCTTCGCGGTCGTACAGGCCCAGCGTGGTCCAGTGCGCGCGCGGTTGCAGCCCCCAGCCTATGTGCGAGATGGCATAGGCTTCGGGGTCCTGGAACGACGCCACGTATTCGCGCAGCAGTTCGGCGTCCACGCCGCCATCGATGCGCGTGGCATAGCCGTTTTCCACCGTCAGCTCGATCGCCGAGCGCACGTAGAGCTTCTGCGGCAGCAGGATGTCGCCCACGTCGATCACGATCTTGCCGTTGGCGCCGCCCTCGTTCGGCCAGGTCAGCACGAAGCCGCTGGGCCAATGGTCCCAACGGCCGGGCTCGTCGACGAAGCCGTACTCGCTGATGGCCGGGAATACGCCCAGCGGGCAGCGCAGGTCCGTGCCGGCTTCCGATACCACGCTCATTTCGCGCGCCGCGCCGATGCGCGCGGCAGCCGCCTTGACCCGGGCGCGGTCCGCTTCGGTCGGTACCAGCCGCGCCAGCACTTCCGGCGGCTCCACGGCCAGCAGGATCTTGGTCCCCGTGGCCAGGATCTCGTGCTGCTCGGGCGAGAACAGCAGCGTCATCAGGTCCAGCACCAGATCGCTTTCCTTCAGGGCCGCGATCGCGGCCTTGTTTCCGGTCAGCGGGGTGGTGCCCAGGTAGGCCAGCGAATCCCGGCTCAGGGCCCGTTCGCCGTTGATGGGCGGCAGGTCCAGGCGGTTCACGACCGCGCCCATCGCCTGCGTCGCTATCAGCGCCGTGGCCAATGTCTGCGGATGGGTCGCCGCGCTGGTCAGCACCGTGACGGTCTGCCCGGGCTCCAGCTTGGACAGGGTCAGCACCTGCTGCCAGGCCTTCACCATTTCGTAGTCGCTTATAGGCATGATGCCCTCCTTGCTTGACGGTCGCGCGCTTCAGCCGCGCGCCAGCGGCGCGCCCAGGAAATCGCCGAAAGCCGCATAGAAGCCTTCCTCGTTGTCCCACGGAATCATGTGGCCGGCGGCGGGCACCCGGTGATGCAGGGCACCGGGCGCCAGGCGCTGGATCTCCGCCACGTCCGCATCCAGCACCACGTCTCCCCTTTCGGCCGTGATCAGCAGGACCGGCACATTCAGCCGCGGCAGGTCGGCATGGATGTCGTCGCTCTGGAACGCCTCAAAGCTCTGGATGATGGCGCGCTCGTCGCAGGTGTGCAGCCATTCGGCGCGCAGCTGGCGCTGCGTCTCTGTCCAGGTCGGGCAGAAGGCGCGCATGGCTTCGGCGTCCATGCCCAGGCGCGCCTGCGCCATGGAATCGACGTACCACGGTAGTTTGGCGGGATACGGCCTGCGGCCGGGGCCGGACACTGGCGGGTCCACCAGCACAAGGCGACCGAGGCCCGCAGGCTGGCCGCGTCCGGCGCGCACGCCGATGCGCCCGCCCATGGAATGGCCGACCACGCTATAACGCGCCAGGCCCAGCGCCTGGGCGAAGGCCAGCACGTCGGCGGCTTGCGCGTCCAGGCTGTAGTCCAGGTCCGCGCCGGCTTCCGACAGGCCGCGGCCGCGCACATCGAGGATATAGGTATCGAAGGACTCGCCGAAGCGCTCGCCCACGAAGCCCCAGGTGATCGCGGGGCTGGTGATGCCCGGGACAATGATCACCGGATCGCGGCCCGCCCCGCGCTCGCCACCGTAGCGCAGATAGTGCTGGCGGATGCCGTTGGCATGGACGTTGCCGCCGTACAGGAAATTGCTCATGTCGGTCTCCGTGGCCGGGATCAGAGTTTGAACAGGCGCCGCGCGTTGCCGTTGCAGATCAGTTCGCGGGTCGCGTCGTCCATCGGCGTCTGCTCGATGAACTCCACGGCCAGCGCAGTCGACTCGTAGGGATAGTCGATCGAGAACATCACCGCCTCGCGGCCCATTTCGGCAATGGCGGCCATCAGCGTCGGAGGCGAACAGACGCCCGAGGTGGTGATGACGATGTTGCTGCCCAGGTATTCGGAAGGCGTGCGCTCCAGCTTGATGCCGTGCGAGTAGACGGCGAAGCGGCTGTCGAAGCGCCAGCGCAGGAACGGCAGGCCCTCGCCCATGTGCCCCAGGATCAGCTTGACGGCGGGGAAGCGGTCGAACACGCCGCCGAATATCAGTCGCAGCGCGTGCGTGGCGGTCTCGACACCCCAACCCCAGCATGCGCCCACCAGTTCCGGATGGCCCGAATAGGCCTGCGGAACGACATAGGGGTCCGACGGGTGCAGGTAGACCGGCACGTCCAGTTCCTGCACCTTTGCCCAGAAGGGATCGTAAGCGCGGCCGTCGTAGTACACGCCGTTGGTGTGGCCGTTGATCAGCGCGCCCTTGAAGCCCAGCTGCTTGACGCAGCGTTCCAGCTCGGCGGCGGCGACCAGCGGATCGTGCATGGGCACGGTGGCGAAGGCGCCGTAGCGCGTCGGGTGCCGCGCCACCTGCTCGACCAGGAAGTCATTGTTTTCCTTGGCGCGGCGCAGCGCCACGGCGGCGTCGGCTTCGGCCTGCACGCCCGGCCCGGTCTGCGACAGGATGACGTAGTCGATGCCGCCGCGGTCCATTTCGCCCAGCCGGACCTCGTCGAAATCCACCAGGCGCGCGGCCAGGTCGGCCAGCACGGCGGGATCGATGTGCTGCGCGAAGCTCTTCGAATAGTCCTTGAATCCGACCGCGGTGTAGTGCTCCTCAAACGCGATCTTGCGTACTTTGCTCATTCCCCTACTCCCAGTTTGATGGCCCGGACCCTGTCCAGCCACGGCGTGCCAGCGCCATTTATCAGTACACTGACTATTAAATCGGAACAACCGGAATCGCGTGCAGCCGCATTCCCATTGGGAACAGCCCTGCGCAGGCATCCGAATTTACGTCAGTATACTGACTTTATAGTCAGCGTACTGACATTTAGGGAAATCCCGGAGCCAAAGAAAAAGGCCGCTGCGGCGGCCTGTTTTGCGTTGCTTGGTTCAGCGGTGTCGTGTTCGGCTAAACAGAGATCAGCCGGCCTCGTCCAGGTCGGCGGGCGTGTCGACATCTCGCAACACTCCCGGATCGTCGACCTCGACCAGATGCAGGCCGGGCTGCCTGAGCAGCCGCCGCGCGCCCTCGTCGGCGCCCAGGGCCGCCAGCTGCGGCAACCATTCCGCGCGGAATCCCACCGGATGGCCGCGCTGCCCCTGGTACGACGGCGCGGCCATCGTGGCCTGACGCAAGCCGTCCAGCACCGCATCCAGGCTGGCGCGGCCGATCCAGGGCATGTCGGCCAGCGCCACCAGCACCGCGCCGGGCGCCTCGGGCAAGGTCTGCAGGTATTGCGCCGCCGCCGCCAGGCTGGCGCCCATCCCCTCGCCTGCCCGGGCCGTCTCCAGCACCAGGCAATCCTCCGCCCGCAGCAATTCGGCAAGGGCCGCGCTGCCCGGACGCACCACGGCGACGACCATGTCCACCGCCGCGCGCAACGTCCGCGCGCTGGCCGCGGCCACGCATGCGCCCTGCGGCAGCGGGGCCAGCAGCTTGTCGGCGCCGGGCCGCTGCGCGGCATAGCGCGAGCCCTGCCCCGCCGCCAGCAGAATGCCGGCGCGCAAGGAGCCCGGGTAGGGATAGACACTAGAGACAGTCGCCATAATGATCAGTATAGTGAATATAAGCCGTGACAGCGCCGCGGCCTTTCCTGTGAGAAGCCGATGAACGCTCTGGATCTGGACGTATTGCAACATGCCCGCGACTGGGTGGCCGCGGGCAGCCGCGTGCACCTGGTGACCGTGGTGCAGACCTGGGGATCGGCCCCGCGCCAATCCGGCGCCATGCTGGCGCTGCGCGACGACGGCCGCATGGTGGGCTCGGTGTCCGGCGGCTGCATCGAGGACGACCTGATACTGCGCGCCCGCGCCGGCACGCTGGAAGACGCCCCCGCGCGCCTGACCTACGGCGTCACCCGCGACGAGGCCGCGCGCTTCGGCCTGCCTTGCGGCGGCACGCTGCGCCTGATCAGCGAGCCGCTGCGCGACACGCAGTGGCTGGACCAGGTGCTGGAATCCATCCGCGGCCATCGCCTGATCCAGCGCACGGTGGATCTGCAGGACGGCAGCAGTTCGGTATCGCCCGCTGGCCCGGCGGACGGCCCGGATTTCGACGGCCGCATCTTCCGCAGCGTCTACGGTCCGCGCTGGCGGCTGCTCATCATCGGCGCCAACCAGACCGCCCAGGTGCTGGCCAACGTGGCCGCCACACTGGATTTCCACGTCACGGTCTGCGACCCCCGCGAGGAATTCTTCGGCGACTGGAACCTGTCCCAGACCACGTTGCTCACCAGCATGCCCGACGACGCCGTGCTGGAGATCGGCACGGACGAACGCACCGCCATCGTGGCGGTGACCCACGATCCCAAGCTCGACGACATGGCCTTGCTGGAAGCGCTGAAGTCCCGGGCGTTTTATGTCGGCGCGCTGGGCTCGCGCGCCAATCAGCACAAGCGCCGCGAACGCCTGCGGCTGTTCGACCTGGACGACGGCCAGATCGCGCGCCTGCACGGCCCGGTGGGCCTGCGCATCGCCAGCAAGACGCCGGCCGAGATCGCGGTGGCAATCGCGGCCGAACTGATCTGGGTGCGCAACACGCTGGGCGACGGCGAGGCCGCCCGCAGCGCGCCGCAGGCCAGCGCGCTGCAAGGCTGAAACTGGCGGCCGGCGCCCTGCCCTACATGGGCTTGAGCGTGGTGCGGCTGTACTGGTTGTTGGCTTCCACCAGGGTGGAAAGCAGCTTCATGAAGATTTCCTGGTTGCGCGTGGACAGGGGCTCCAGCAGGCGCTGCTGGGCCCGGGCCATGCCTTCCTGCAGCAGGCCCATGATGCGCAAGCCTTCCTGGGTAATGACTGCCTGGCGCGAGCGCTTGTCGTTGGGATTGATGCGGCGTTCCACCAGGCCGCGCTCCTGCAGGCGCTTGACCACGTCCGCCGTGGTGGTGCGGTCCAGCCCCAGCTCCATGCCGATGGCGGTCTGGTCCAGCCAGGGGCTGAGCGACAGCGCGGTCAGGACCCCATACTGCACCGGCGTCACGTTCTGCGTCTTGCATTCTTCGTAGAACATGGCGTAGTGGATCTGGTTCAGGCGCCGCACCAGATATCCAGGACGCGACCACAGCACCTGCTTGGCCGGATCGAAAATCTTGGTGTCAGCCTTATGAGTTGCGACGCGCTTCTGGGACGTCGTCTTTTTCTGTACATCCGGCACGTTGAGGCAGCTCCAATTTAGTTTGTGTACTGAGGATAATACCATCGGGTGCTGCCTGTCGAGCGGCGTCGCGCGGGCGCTTGCGTGAAATCAAGATGGCCCGCCCGCGCGCCCTGGCAGCCTGCGCAAAGCCGGTCCGAAACCTAGCGCGCCTGCTCCGCCAGATACTCCTTCAAAGTCTGCACCAGCGCCGCCGCGGCCGGCGACAGGCTGCGGTTGCGCGCGGTCACCAGGCCAATCGAGCGCTCCGCCACCGGACCGGTCAGAGGCCGCTGCACGATGCCGTTCTGGGCCACTGCCGCGGCGGCGATTTCCGGCAGCGCCGCCACGCCGAAGCCGCATTCGACCATGGCGACGATGGTGGTCAGGTGCTCGGCCTCGAACGCGGGCGTGAAGCGGATGCGGTTCTGCAGAAAGGCCCATTCCGTATATTGGCGCACGCTGCTGGGCTGCACCATGGACACGTGCGCGGCATCGGCGGTGTCGGCCCAGCGCAGCGGACCGCGGGCGCGGGCCAGCGGATGGCGTTCGGGGATCAGCAGCAGGAAGCTGTCGGACATCAGCGGCACGTAATGCAGGTCGGCGTGCTGCGGGTCGGCGGCGGTCAGGGCGAAGTCGACCTCGCCCGCGCGCACCAGGTCGAAAGCCGGTCCCGACAGGGTGTCGCGCACTTTCAGCGCGACCAGCGGGTGAGCCTGGCGGAAGGCCATGAGCACCCGCGGCAACAGCCGGGCGGCGATCGAGGGCAAGGCGGCCACCGAGACCTGGCCCTGCTCCGCGTTGACGATGCCGCTGACCGCGGCGATGGCGTCGCGGAAGGCCACCTGCAGGGCCGCGGCCTGCTGCATGAAGACCTCGCCGGCGGCGGTGAGCCGGACGGTGCGCGTGGTGCGGTCGAACAGCCGCACGCCCAGCGCGTCCTCGATGCGCTGGATCTGCGTGGACAGGGCGGACTGCGACAGATGCAGCTGCGCGGCAGCCTGGCGGAAGTTGAGCGTGCGGCCCAGCACCAGCGTCGTGTCGATATCGCGCATCGAAAGATTGATCTGCATGCCGCCAGTCGTTTCTATTGATCAGTATTGTCGATCATTCTATCCAAAAAATCTGATTCATCAATCAAACCAGCTTCTCTACACTCGCCCCCAGCGTAGTTTCAGATGAAGGAGCAAACCATGCAGACGGACGCGATAACGCTGCCCAATCCGGGCGCGGCGCATGCGGTGGTGGTGGGCGGCGGCACCATGGGAGCCGACGTGGCCGTGGTGCTGACCCGCGCGGCCTGCCGCACGACGGTGATCGAATCGAACCCCGAGCGCGCGGCGGGCCTGCCCGCCCGGGTCACGGAGAACCTCAAGACCATCGGACGCGAGGCCAATGCCGCCCTGCTATCCACCGCGGCCAGCCTGGACGGGGTCGATTGGTCTGCGGTGGACCTGGTCATCGAGTGCATCCCCGAACGCCTGGACATCAAGCAGACGCTGTTCGCGGATCTGGCCAAGCGCGCCCGGCCCGACGCCATCCTGGCCAGCAACAGCTCCAGCTTCCCGATCAGCGCCATCAGCCAGGGCCTGGACACCCGCGGCCGCATGCTGGGCCTGCATTTCTTCATGCCCGCGCATCTGGTGCCCCTGGTGGAAGTGGTGCTGGGCGAGGCCAGCGACAACGCCTGCGCCGACACGCTGATCGAATTCATGCGGCGCTGCGGCAGCGTGCCGGTGAAGGTGCGCCAGGACCTGCCCGGCTTTCTGGCCAACCGCCTGCAGCACGCGCTGTCGCGCGAGGCCTTCGACCTGATCGACCGCGGCATCGCCTCGCCGGAAGACGTGGACGCGGCGGTGCGCTTCGGTTTCGGCTTCCGCTTCCTGGCGGCCGGGCCCGTGATGCAGCGCGACCATGCCGGCATCGACGTGCATGCCGCGGCCGGCGCCACCATGTACCCCACGTTCTGCAACGCCAGCCAGCCGGCGCGCTGCCTGACCGAGCGCGCCCAGGACGGCCGCCACGGCATGAAGGCGGGCGAGGGCTTTTATGCCTGGACGCCCGAGACCATCGCCGCCGAGCGCGCGCGCTATGACCGCCTGCTGCGCGCGGGCCTGGACCTGATCGCGCCCGAGCTTCCGGAGATCAAGCCATGAGCACCGCCGCCCTGCCCCGCGCCGCCCTGGCCGAATCTCCCGTCATCATCACCGTGGCGCCCAACGGCGCCTACAAGAAGGCGGCCGATCATCCGGCCGTGCCGCTCACGGCCGAGGCCCTGGCGCGCGAGGCGCGCGCCTGCCTGGACGCGGGCGCCGCCATGATGCACATGCATGTACGCAAGCCCGACGGCAGCCACCTGCTGGACGCTCAGGCCTACCGCGACGCCCTGGCCGCGGTGCGCGGCGCCGTGGGCGAAGAACTGCTGGTGCAGGTGACCAGCGAAGCCGCCGGCGTCTACAAGGCGGCCGAGCAGATCGCGCTGGTGCGCGAACTGCAGCCTGAAGCCGTCTCCATCGGACTGCGCGAGATCGCCGTGCCGGACATCCCGGAATCCGAGCTGGCGGCCTTCCTGGCCTGGATCGCCGAACGCCGCATCATGACGCAGATCATCCTGTACGACGAAGGCGACGTGCGCCGCTGGCTGTCGCTGCGCGAGCGCGGCCTGGTGCCGGCGGGCGCCTGGTCGGTGCTGTTTGTGCTGGGCCGCTACAGCGCCGGGCAGACTTCGTCGGCCTATGACCTGCTGCCCTTCCTGGCGGCCTACGACCAGTCCCTGCCCTGGGCGGTCTGCGCCTTCGGTCCCGAGGAAAATGCCTGCGTCACCACGGCCGCGGCCTTCGGCGGCCATATGCGCGTCGGCTTCGAGAACAACCTGAAGCTGCGCGACGGCAGCACCGCGCCGGGCAACTCGGCGCTGGTGCTGCAGGCGGCCCAGGGCGCGCAGGCGCTGGGCCGCCCCCTGGCCACGGCCGCCGACGCGCGCCGCATCTACGGCGCCATCGGCTAGCCTCATCATGGCGGCGCTACGGCGCCCCCATGATGGCTTGCGCGACCTCGATCGCCTGGTCTTCGGAGTTCATCGTCAGGTTCAGGACGCCCTCCTCCATCGCCCCCGCGATGCGCGGCACGCCGACCAGCCTGCCGCCGACGGTGAAGACCAGCCACTTGCCCGGATACTGGCGGCCGATCTGCGCCAGCTTGCGCGCACCCGGCGACGTGAATTGCAGGCTCACGAAAGGCTGCCCTTCCCGCGTCTTCATCGGCGTAGCCGCGTTCAGATCGAACCGGGTAAGCGCGGGAGCCTGCAGAAAGTAGTAGGTCTTGTCGGGCATCCGCAGTTCGCGCAGGTCGGCCCCAGGCTGGTCCTGCGCCAGGCGGAACTCGACCGCAGGCGCTGTGCTTCGCGCCTGCCCCGTGGCATCTCGCGCGGCCGTCACCGGCTGGGAAACGCGGGGCTCGGCATGGGCGCCCTTCTGCGTTGCCATAGGCTGGCAAGCAGCCAGCAACGCGCTCGATGCCATCACTGCAGGAAGAATGATGCGACGTTTCATGGCTGTGTACCTCTCTTGAGTCATTGAGGATGCGGCGGCTGCTCGCGCGCCTTCGCTCACCATTGGTATCCCACCCCCACGCTTGCGCCGTAGTCCCCTCGCGAACTGCTGCTGGCCAGGCCTTTCAGCACCCACCTACCGCTGTCGGACACGGTGGACAGTCCCATCGCGAAACCGCTCTCGCCGCGCCACGCCCCCCCGCCCATGCTGAACATGCTCCTGCCGGGTAGATAGGCCTGGGGCAGCGCGGACATGGCCATCGCGGTCGCGACGCCCGCGCTCAGGCGGTTGTCCAGGCCTTGCACGTCCTTGCGCAAACCGGCGACCTGGCCATTCATGCCGCTCTCGATTTCCCGCAGCTGGTTCAGGTTGACCGCGTCCGTGCCTGCCGTGCCGCGGGCCACGTTCACCACCTGGCGCTCAGTCCCCGCCGCGCCGACGGACACCGAGTTGTCGCGGTCGGCGATGGAACCCGCGCCCAAGGCCACGGCATTGTTGGCCGAAGCCTTGCTGCCGTTGCCCAGCGCCGTTGCGCCTGCGCCGGAGGCCTGTGCGCCGTTGCCTATCGCGGTGCTGTTCCTGCCCGCGGCCACGGCGCCCGCTCCGCCCGCGGCCGAATTGGCGCCGCTGGCCTTGGGCGGGGTTGCCGCCTTCGCTTCCTGGCTGGTCTGGAACATGCCGGCGGCGCCCTTGCCGATGTTGGCCACGTCGTCCTCGACGCCGGTCATGCGCTCGTCCATCTTGGTGAGCTGATCGCCGACCTGAAGCACATTGCCGGCCACGTCCTGTATGCGCTTGTCGGTGTAGTCGTTGGCCTGCTTGAGCGCGCCGTCCAGCTGCCGCAGGTTCACGGCATCCGTGGCCTCACGGCCGTCGGCCAGGTTGCTGAGCGTGCGTTCCGCGCCCGATGTGCCCACCGACACCGTGCCCGCCGACCTGTTTTGCACGTCCGAGTACTTGCCGGCATAGGTTTCCGCGCCGCGGTCAGCCACCGCGCCAGCCCCCAGCGCAACATCGCCGTCCTTGCCAGCCGTTGCGCCGTTGCCCAGAGCCACCGAATTGCCGCCATTGGCCACCGCGCCCGGCCCCATCGCGATGCTGCCGGTACCGTTGGCCTGGGAATCCGGCAGGACCGCCGACGCCCCGCCATTGGCGCGGAAGTACTTTATTCCGGCTCCTCCCTGGGTGAAGGTGTTGACCGTGTCGCCTATCGACTTGACGTACTGATTGGTCTCGAACAGCTGCGAGCCGTTGACCGCGTCCGTGCTGTCCGCCGACACCGCGCCGCGCGCCACGTTCCTCAACACGGTGGCGGAGCCGCCGGGGTTCAGCGTCACCATGCCGTAGTTGATGGCGCCGTCCGGATCGCGGTCGTACTTCACTCCACCCGCGTCGAGCCCGCTCACATTCGTGGCCAGCGCCTTCAGCTGGCTGACGTTCACCGCGTCGGAATCCACCGTGCCTGCCGCCAAGCCGGTGATCTGGCGGTACTTTCCGGTATCCCCGTCACCCACGGATACCGCCGCCAGGGTGCTGCGTGTGGCATTCACGGCCGCGTCATCTCCCCCCAGGGGCACATACCCGGCGGCTCCGGCCTCGACCTTGGCGATCGATCCCGCCCCCAGCGCCACGCCACCCGCCTGGCTTGCCTGCGCCTCGCGGCCCAGCGCCAGCGCATTGTCGGCCATGGCCCGCGCGTTGTAGCCCAGCGCCGTGCTGCCCGCGCCCTGCGCATACGCGTCGTCTTCCGCCAATCCCGCCTCATTGGTCCGCGCATAGCGTATGCCCAGGCCGTTGGCGGCCTTGTTGACCAGGCTGGTGTCGCCGGTGAGGCTCGTCAAGGAGCCGCCCAGGTTCGTAAGCATGTCGCCCATGCCTGTCACCGTGTCGCCCAGGTTGGTCACGGTATCGCCCATGCGCGTCACCGTATCGCCCATCGTCGTGACCGTGTTCCCCATGGTCGTCACCCTGTCGCCCACCTTCAGCACATCCTGGTTCGTCTCGTGCAGTTGCGAACCGTTCACCGCATCGGTGCTGGTGGCTGACAGTGCTCCGCGCGCCAGGTTGCCGAGCCGCGTGCCACCCGTTGCGCCGCCATCCGTGGAGGCAACGCCAGCCAGCGTGATCAGGCTCTTGGGATCGCCCGACTTGCCGTCGTAGGTCACCGCACGGTCGCCCAGGCTGCCCACGTTTTCGGCCACGGACTTGAGCTGGCTCACGTTGACCGCGTCCGTGTCCAGAGCGCCCGCCGCCACGTGGGTGATGCGCCGCTCGGCCCCGGCCGCCCCCACGCTGACCTCGCCCACTGGCGCCGCGCCAGCCAGCACCGCCGTTCCCGCGCGATACGCCGCAACGGCCAGGGTCGCGCCGTCGGCCACCGCGTTCGCCCCCAGCGCCACGCTGCCCGCGTGGCTTGCCTGCGCATCACGGCCCAGCGCCAGCGCATTGTCGGCCGTGGCCCGCGCGTTGTAGCCCAGCGCCGTGCTGCCCGGGCTTTGCGCGTAGGCGTCGCTTGGCGCCAGCCCACGCTCATTGGTCCGCGCGTAGCGGATGCCCAGACCGTTGGCATCCGTGTACGCCGCGCTGGTATCGCCAGTGAGATTGGCCAAGGTGCCGCCAAGACTGGTGAGCGTGTTGCCCAAGGTTGTCACGGTGTCTCCCATGCCGGTCACCGTGTCGCCAAGATTGGTCACGGCATCGCCCATGCGCGTCACCGTGTCGCCCAAATTCGTCACGTTGTCACCCATCCGAGTCACCGTATCCCCCAGATTCGTCACGCTGTCGCCCATGCGCGTCACCGTGTCGCCCATGGTCGTCACCCGGTCCCCCACCTTCAGCACGTCCTGGTTCGTCTCGTGCAGCTGCGAACCGTTCACTGCATCGGTGCTCGTGGCCGACAGCGCTCCGCGCGCCAGGTTGCTGAGCCGTGTGCCGCCCGTCGCGCCGCCGTCCGTGGAAGCAACGCCGGCCAGCGTGATCAGACTCTTGGGATCGCCCGACTTGCCGTCGTAGGTCACCGCACGGTCAGCCAGCACGTCGACGGCCTGATTTGTCGCCTGGAGTTGCGAGCCGTTCACGGCATCCGTGCTGGCCGCGCTGACCCGCCCTGCCGCCAAGTTGGTGATGGTGCGTTCCGCGCCACTCCCGCCCACGCTCACCGTGCTCGAAGGCGAGGCGCCCGCGTATGCGTAGGACGCCCCGGCTATCGTGGCGCCCGTGGTTGCGATCGCAGCCCCCGTCACGGACCCGGCCCCAAGCGCAACGTCGCCCGAATGGGCGGCGACCGCGCCAGCCCCCAGCGCAATGCCCTGCGCCGTCCGCGCCTCGGCGCGCGTACCCAGCGCAACCGAATCCTGCCCGAGCGCCCGCGATTCTCCGGCAATCGCGACGGCGCTCAGGCCCGACGCCTGTGCGCCAGCCGCCGCGGTATTGGAGGACGTGTTGCCGCCAATTGCGACACTGCCGGCGGCAGTGGCGCGAGCCCATTGCCCAAGCGCGGTCGAACCCGCCGCAGTCGCCCCGGCCTGCATGCCCACCGCCGTGCTTCGGATTGCCGCGGTGGCGGCAAAACCCAGGGCGGTCGCGCCGTTGCCTGTCGCGGACGCGTTAAAACCCAGGACCTGTACGCCAACGTGGCCGCCGCCATCAGCATCGCAACCGAGAACGTTCGACCACAGGCCGGAGCCGTCTGCCGGATTTTTCCCTGCGGGATAGGACACCCCGTCCGGCCCCGTTCCCTTCGGAGAGTTACACGAGTCCGGCTTGTATGTGGCTGCGCGGACTTCAAACCCCGTGACGGTCAAACCTGCGCAAAGGGCGATTCCGGCCGCTATGGGCGCCAGCCGCGCCTCCTGCCCGCGGGCCCGCTTGTTCCCATCGCGCGCCGCCATGTTTTCGTCCGCGCCGATCCCTACCTTCCTGAGTATCTTGTTCATGAATTGGTGCTCCAGTTCAACGACTCAAATGGAACCTCTCATTCATCACGGCAGGCCTCCGGTGCCGGCGGAACCTCCCGCAACGACTGCATCAAGGCGATGCATTGAGCCCAAGACTACGGCGCGTAATTGCAATCTCACATTGCATCCGGCCTATGGGGCCTATCGGCCTGGCTACCCTGAACCGACATGCCACACGACGGAAACAAACTGATAGATTCAACATGCCCGGCCCCAAACCGGGAAACCGCTCATCCGTCCCGGGATCGGGCATGGGCTTCATGAGGAGGGGTTCCATGGATTTGCTGGCGACAATACGCATCTACCTCCGCGTGGTCGAACGCGGCACCATCTCCGGGGCGGCTCGCGATCTGGACATGAGCCAGCCGTCAGTGAGCGAGCGCATCGACAAACTGGAACGATTTCTGAGCACTCGCCTGTTGATACGCAGTTCACGCAACCTGATCTGCACTGCCGAGGGCAGGATGTTCTATGAACAGGGCAAACACCTGCTGGACGTCGCCGAAGCAACAATAAATTCAGTTACATCAAGCATCGAACAGATACAAGGACGCCTGCGCCTGGCTGCGCCGCAATGCCTGGGAGAAGTCATTCTTCCCAAAACCTTGATGCATGCACGCGCGACCTACCCCGAGTTGCAGATCGATCTGAATCTGAGCGACGAAATTGCCGACCCGGTCACCGAAGGGGTCGACATATCCCTGCGGCTGGGCCGCTTGAACGAGAACGGCGGCTACATCGCTTTCCCGCTGGGCTGGGTGGCCCGCAAACTGGTCGCGGCGCCTTCCTATCTGGCGGCGCACGGCCCGATAGAAACGCCGGCGGACCTGGCTCTGCACCCCTTCATCCGACTCAAGCCCGTATTTGCGAACGACTTGCTGCCCTTGGCGCGCGAAAACGGCCCGACGGAGGAAGCGCGCATCAAGACCGCCATGACCACCAGCCACTGGCGTCCCATGCACGAACTGATCGTCGCGGGCGGCGGCATCGGCGTCCTGCAGCACCCCGCATGCGCGCAAGCGCTGGCGCAGGGACGCCTGGTGGAGCTGCTGGACGGCTACCGCGTTCCGCCCCTCGCGCTCAATGCCTTGGTTCCGCCGCTACGGCCGCTGCCGCCGCGCGTGCGGGCAGTACTCGACCTGCTGAAGCAGGACATTCCCGAACGCCTGGAGCCGGCGCTCGACATACCGGCATCGCTGGCGTCTTCGGGCGCGGAGTAAGCGCCGCAGATCCGCTGGGCGTTCTCTGGCCATTTTCATGCGCGTCATATGCCTCTTCATATAGCGCCAACGCTGATTGTTACGCCGTGGCGCAACATTGACGCCTTTCAAAACCATCTGCTAAAAGCGTCGATATCCGCACGTTAAACGCAATACCCCAACTGTCGTAGTGAGGTGGTTTGTGCAAAACGAGTCTGATGGCTACACCAAGCCTCAGGAACTGCGCAGTTTCCTGTTCCTGACGGCCGTCATGGCGCCCGTCCTGTCGGTAATCATCGTGGCGGGCTACGGTTTCATCGTCTGGTTCTATCAGCTGTTCGCCGGCCCTCCCGGCAGCTGATGCGACGCGACGGAACCCCATTCATGTCCGCGCTCCCCCACTCCGCGCCGCCTGCGGCGCCGCCAGAGCTGCATATCGCCAGCATGGTGGTGCACGCCGCGCCCCGCCGCTTGCCCGACGTCCGCCTGGCGATCCTCGCGATCGCCGGCGCGGAAATCCATGGCGCCTCCGACACCGGGAAACTGGTGGTCACCCTGGAGGCGCCCTCCACCGACGACATGATGGCCAGGATCTCGGAGATCCAGCGCCTGGATGGCGTGCTGGCTTCGGCGCTGGTCTACCAGCACGCCGACTCGCTGGACGCGATGAACGAGGAGATTGACGATGGCAATGGCTCGTAGAGACTTCATCAAGCAATCCGCCGCCGCAGCCGCCGCCACCGTGGCCGGCATTCCTATCGTCGGCTACACGCAGAACATCGTCACCGAATCCGAGGCCGCCAAGCTCAAGTGGTCCAAGGCGCCCTGTAGGTTCTGCGGGACCGGCTGCGGCGTCAACGTCGCGGTGAAGGACAACCAGGTCGTGGCCACGCACGGCGATTTCAACGCTGAGGTGAACAAGGGCCTGAACTGCGTCAAAGGCTACTTCCTGTCCAAGATCATGTACGGCAACGACCGGCTGACCACGCCGCTGTTGCGCATGAAGGATGGCAAGTACGCCAAGGACGGCGAGTTCGCCCCGGTATCCTGGGACCAGGCCTTCGACGTCATGGCCGAGCAGTTCAAGCGGGTGCTGAAGGACAAGGGGCCGGAGGCCGTGGGCATGTTCGGCTCGGGCCAATGGACCATCTGGGAAGGCTATGCCGCGCTCAAGCTGATGAAGGCGGGCTTCCGGACCAACAACCTGGATCCCAACGCGCGCCACTGCATGGCCTCGGCGGCGGTGGGCTTCATGCGCACCTTCGGCGCCGACGAACCCATGGGCTGCTACGACGACATCGAGAATGCCGATGCCTTCGTGCTGTGGGGCTCCAACATGGCGGAGATGCATCCGATCCTGTGGACCCGCGTGACCGACCGCCGGCTGTCCGCGCCCAAGACCAAGGTCGTCGTGCTGTCCACCTTCGAGCACCGCTCCTACGAGCTGGCCGACATGGCGCTGACCTTCACGCCGCAGACGGACCTGGCGATCCTGAACTACATCGCCAACCACATCATCCAGACCAAGCGCGTGAACCGGGATTTCGTCGACAAGCACACGACCTTCCGCGAAGGCAATGCCGACATCGGCTATGGACTTCGCCCCGACAATCCGCTGCAGAAGGCCGCCAAGAACGCCGGCGACGCCGGCGGCTCCAAGCCCATTACCTTCGACGAATTCGCCAAGTTCGTCTCCAAGTACGACCTGGACTACACCGCCAAGCTGAGCGGCGTGCCCAAGAAGCAGCTGGAGGAACTGGCCGAGCTATACGCAGATCCCAAGGTCCGCGTGACCTCGTTCTGGACCATGGGCTTCAACCAGCACACGCGCGGCGTGTGGGCCAACAACATGGCCTACAACATCCATCTGCTGACCGGCAAGATCTCCACGCCGGGCAACAGCCCGTTCTCCTTGACCGGCCAGCCCTCGGCCTGTGGCACCGCGCGCGAGGTCGGCACGTTCTCGCACCGCCTGCCGGCCGATCTGGTGGTGACCAATCCCCAGCACCGCGCGCATGCCGAGGAAATCTGGCAACTGCCCGACGGCACCATCCCCGCCAAGGTGGGCGCGCACGCGGTATTGCAGAACCGGATGCTCAAGGACGGCAAGATCAACGCCTACTGGGTGATGGTCAACAACAATATGCAGGCGGCCGCCAACCTCATGAACGAAGGACTGCCCGGCTACCGCAACCCCGAGAACTTCATCGTGGTCTCGGATGCCTACCCCACGGTGACGACGATTTCGGCCGACTTGATCCTGCCGACCGCGATGTGGGTGGAAAAGGAAGGCGCCTACGGCAACGCGGAGCGCCGCACCCAGTTCTGGCACCAGTTGGTCAACGCGCCGGGCGATGCGCGCTCGGACCTTTGGCAGCTGATGGAATTTTCCAAACGCTTCAAGATCGAGGAGGTCTGGCCCGCAGACCTGCTGGCCAAGAAGCCCGAGTACCGCGGCAAGACGCTGTTCGACGTGCTGTTCGCCAACGGCAAGGTCAACCGCTATCCGAACACCGAGCGCGACAAGGACTATGCCAACCAGGAAGCCGAGGCCTTCGGCTTCTACGCGCAAAAGGGGCTGTTCGAGGAGTACGCCGAATTCGGCCGCGGGCACGGCCACGATCTGGCTCCCTTCGACACGTACCACGAGGTGCGCGGCCTGCGCTGGCCGGTGGTCAAGGGCAAGGAAACGTTGTGGCGCTACCGTGAAGGCAGCGATCCCTACGTCAAGCCCGGCGCCGGCTTCGAGTTCTACGGCAACCCGGACGGCCGCGCGGTGATCTACGCCCTGCCCTACGAACCGCCCGCGGAGTCGCCGGACAAGGAATACCCGTTCTGGCTGTCCACCGGCCGCATCCTGGAGCACTGGCATTCGGGGTCGATGACGCGGCGGGTGCCGGAGCTGTACCGGGCCTTTCCCAACGCGGTCTGTTTCATGCACCCCGACGACGCCCAGGAGATGGGCCTGCGGCGCGGCGTCGAAGTGGAAATCGTGTCACGGCGCGGCAAGATGCGCACGCGCCTGGAAACCCGCGGACGCGACAAGCCGCCGCGCGGCCTGGTCTTCGTGCCCTGGTTCGACGCCGGCCAGCTGATCAACAAGGTCACGCTGGATGCCACCGACCCGATTTCGTTCCAGACCGACTTCAAGAAGTGCGCGGTCAAGATCGTCAAGGTCTGAAGGCGAACCGGAGACAGCCATGAACCTACGCGCCCTTACCCTCGCGACATGCGTCATCCTCGGTTCCACCGCCTGGGCGGCGCCGCCGCAGCTGGAGGTCGAAGACCCGATGCGCGGCCCCACGCCGATCGCACAGGAAGCCGATCCGCCGCTCATGAGCCCGGTGGAGAACAAGGACATCAAGCGGATGCGCACGTATTCCATGCAGCCGCCCACCATTCCCCACAAGATCGACGGCTACCAGATCGACAAGAACTTCAACCGCTGCCTGGCCTGCCACGCCCGCGTCAACACCGAGGAAACCCAGGCGCCGCCGCTGAGCGTGACCCACTACATGGACCGCGACAGCAACGTGCTGGCGGAAGTGTCGCCGCGGCGCTACTTCTGCGTGCAATGCCACGTGCCGCAGACCGAGGCCAAGCCGCTGGTGTCCAACACCTACCAGGACATCGACGTGATCCTCAAGCGCCTGACCGCCCCGGCGCCGGCCAAGAAGTAAGCGACCGGAGGCAGCCATGCTCGCACTCATCAAGCGCTACTGGAACATCATCCGACGGCCCAGCGTGCATTTCAGCCTGGGCTTCCTGACGGTCGGCGGATTCATCGGCGGCATCCTGTTCTGGGGCGCCTTCAACACCGCCATGGAACTCACCAACACCGAGAAGTTCTGCACCGGCTGCCACGAAATGCGCGACAACGTGTATGCCGAGCTCAAGGGCACCATCCACTTCACCAACCGCTCCGGCGTGCGGGCGTTGTGCTCGGACTGCCACGTGCCGCACAACTGGACCGACAAGATCGCGCGCAAGATGCAGGCGTCCAAGGAAGTCTGGGGCAAGATCTTCGGCACCATCGACACGCGCGAGAAGTTCGTGGACAAGCGCCTGGAACTGGCCCAGCACGAGTGGGCGCGCTTCAAGGCCAACGATTCGCTGGAATGCCGCAACTGCCACAACTATGAATACATGGACTTCACGCGCCAGAGCCCGCGCGCGCAGAACATGCATTCCACCTACCTGGCGGACAAGAGCAAGACCTGCATCGACTGCCACAAGGGCATTGCCCACAAGCTGCCCAACATGGGCCCGGGCCCGACCTCCATGGCGCCGGAACGCCCGGGCGCCGGCACGGAGGTCGCGAATGCGGCCCGCTGACGCGCCGCCGCCCATGCTTTGCGCGCGCGGACTTATCGGCCGCCGCGGCTGCGGCGCGCCTCTGGACTTCGAATTGCATGGCGGCCAGCTGCTGCACGTGCGCGGCGCCAACGGCAGCGGCAAGACCAGCCTGTTGCGCATGCTGGCGGGCCTGTTGCGGCCGCTAGCGGGCAGCGTGCTGTGGCGCGGCGCCGATGCGCGCCGCGATCCCGCGGGCTACCGCGCCGGCATGGCGTACCTGGGGCATGGCAATGGCCTGTGCCGCGAGCTGAGCGCCGCCGAGAACCTGCTTTATGCGCTGCACGTCGCGGGCACGCCGCTGGCGGCGGCGCGCATCGCGGAAGCATTGCGCGCATGGCACCTGGAATCCTGCGCCGACGTCGCGACGCTGCGCCTGTCCCAGGGCCAGGGACGGCGGCTGGCGCTGGCGGCGGTGGTGCTTGGCGGCAAGCCGCTGTGGCTGCTGGACGAGCCGGACGCAGGCCTGGACGCGGCCAGCCTGGAATTGCTGCGCCTGGCGCTGGAGAACCACCTGGCGGCCGGCGGCGCCGCGGTGGTCGCGTCGCACCGCGAGCCGGGCACCGCCCCCGCGCATACCCAAACCCTGGACATGGATGACTACGCGGATGCTGGCTACGCTGTCGCAGTTGGCGTTGCGTGAAATCCGGCTGGCCTGGAGACGGCCCGCGGACACGCTGGGCGCCACCCTCTTCTTCGTCGTGGCAGGCACGCTGTTCCCGCTGGCGGTCGGCCCCGATCCCGCGCTGCTGCTGGCGATAGGACCCGGCGTGCTGTGGGTCTGCGCCCTGCTGGGCATCCTGCTGACGCTGAACCGCCCTTTCGCCCAGGACTACGACAACGGCGCGCTGGAGCAACTGCTGGTGTCGCCGCATTCGCTGCCGCTGCTGGTGGGTGCCAAGCTGGCGGCGCACTGGTTCAGCAGTTGCCTGCCCCTGATCCTGGCCAGCCCGGTGCTGGCCCTGCAATTCGGCCTGCCGCCGCAGGCCATCGGCGTCCTGGCGCTGTCGCTGCTGCTGGGCACGCCGACGCTGGCGCTGGTGGGCGGACTGGGCGCGGCGCTGACCTTGGGTCTGCGCGGCGGCGCCCTGCTGCCGCTGCTGGTGCTGCCGCTGTACGTGCCGGTGCTGATCTTCGGCGCCGGCGCGGTGTCGGCCACCCACGCGGGCCTGGGCGCCGGACCGCAACTGTCGCTGCTAGGCGCCTGCCTGTGCCTGGCCATCCTGTTGTGCCCCTGGAGCGCCTCGGCGGCGCTGCGCGTGGCGCTGGACTGAGGACGCCATGCACAAGCACCCTGCCCTGGACTCGTATCCGCCCGCCGCCTCCGGCGCGGGCTGGCTGCGCTACGCCTCGCCCGCGCTGTTCTATCCCCTGGCCGGCCGGATGATTCCGTGGCTGGCGCTGGCCGCCGCGCTGTTCGCGGCTGCGGGACTCTACGTGGGCCTGGCCGTGGCGCCCACCGACAGCCAGCAGGGCGAGGTCTACCGCATCCTGTTCATCCACGTCGCGGCGGCATGGATGTCGATGTTCCTGTACCTGGTCATGGCGCTGTACGCCGCGCTGGGCCTGATCTTCAACACCCGCCTGTCGTTCATGATGATGCGGGCCCTGGCTCCCACCGGCGCGCTGTTCACCTTCCTGACCCTGTGGACCGGCGCGCTGTGGGGCAAGCCGACCTGGGGCACCTGGTGGGTGTGGGACGCCAGGCTGACTTCCGAATTGATACTGCTGTTCCTGTACCTGGGCTTCATGGCCTTGCAGGCCGCCGCCGACGACGACGCGCAGCGCGCCGACCGTGGCGGCGCCATCCTGGTGCTGGCGGGCGTGATCAACGTGCCCATCATCTATTTCTCGGTGCGCTGGTGGAGCACCCTGCACCAGGGCGCGTCCATCAATCTCACCACCGCGCCCAGCATGGCGCACATCATGGTGACGGCGATGCTGCTGATGGTGGCGGCGTTCTGGCTGTACAGCGCGGCTGCGGCGCTGGCGCGCGTGCGCGGCATCATCGCGGAACGCGAACCGGGCGCGACTCGTCCCCGGCGGGAGGCGCCATGAGCTGGGCAGCGCTGTTCTCGCTGGAAGGCCACAGCCCCTATCTGCTGGGCGCGTATGGCGTGACGCTGGCGCTCATCGGCCTGGAGGCGCTGCTGCTGTGGCGCCGCGCCCGCGCCCGGCGCGCGGCGCCTGGCCAGGCGCCGGCGGCGCGCCCCGAAAGGACCGCGCGATGAGCCCGCGCAAGCGCCGCGCGCTGGCTATCGCAGGCGGCCTGGGCCTGTTGGCCGCGGCCGCCGTGCTGGTGCTCAACGCCCTGCAATCCAATCTGGTGTTCTTCTTCAGCCCCACCCAGGTGATGGCGAAGGAGGCGCCCGCCAGCGGCAGCTTCCGCGTGGGCGGCCTGGTGGAGCAAGGATCGCTGCGCCGCGAGGCCGATGGCCTGACGCTGCGCTTCGTGGTGACGGACACCGCGCACACCGTGCCGGTGACCTACCAGGGCCTGCTGCCCGATCTGTTCCGCGAGGGCAAGGGCGTGGTGGTGGCCGGCAAGCTGGGACCGGACGGCGTGTTCCGCGCGACCGAGGTGCTGGCCAAGCACGACGAAAACTACATGCCGCCCGAGGCCGCCGACGCGATCAAGCGCGCGTCCGGCGCCAACCCCGGCAGCATGCGCGCGGAGGCGCGATGATTCCCGAGATCGGACTGTTCAGCCTGATACTGGCGCTGCTGGTGGCGCTGGCGCAGGGCGTGCTGCCGCTGCTGGGCGCAGCCACAGGCTGGCAAGCGGGGCTGCGGGTAGCCCGGCCCGCCGCCGTGGGACAGTTCTGCCTGACCACGATAGCCATCGGCTGCCTGGCCTGGTCGTTCGTGGACAACGACTTTTCCGTCCTGTACGTGGCGGCCAATTCGCACGCGGACCTGCCGGCCGCCTATCGCTTCGCCGCGGTCTGGGGCGGACACGAAGGATCGCTGCTGCTGTGGCTGTACCTGCTGACAGCATGGACCCTGGCCGTGGCGCTGTGCAGCCGCCGCCTGCCGCTGCCCTTCGTCGGCCGCGTATTGGCGGTGATGGGCTGGATCAGCGTGGGCTTCCTGCTGTTCCTGCTGTTCCTGTCCAACCCCTTCGAGCGCCTGATGCCGCCGGCCATGGCCGGCCGCGACCTGAATCCGCTGCTGCAGGACCCGGGCATGATCGTGCACCCGCCCATGCTGTACATGGGCTACGTGGGCTTCTCGGTAGCCTTCGCCTTCGCCATCGCGGCGCTGCTGTCGGGCGAACTGGATGCGATGTGGGCGCGCTGGGTCCGGCCCTGGACATTGGCGGCCTGGACCTTCCTGACCATAGGCATCCTGTTGGGCAGCGCCTGGGCCTACTACGTGCTGGGCTGGGGCGGCTGGTGGTTCTGGGATCCGGTCGAGAACGCCTCGTTCATGCCCTGGCTGGCGGGCACCGCGCTGATCCATTCCCTGATCGTGACCGAAAGGCGCGGCGCCTTCCGCAGCTGGACGGTGCTGCTGGCGATCTGCACCTTCTCGCTCAGCATCCTGGGCACGTTCCTGGTGCGCTCCGGCGTGCTGACTTCCGTCCATGCCTTCGCGGTGGACCCGGGACGCGGCCTCTACATACTGGGTTTCATGCTGGTGATCGTGGGCGGATCGCTGGCGTTGTACGCGTGGCGCGCGCCCAGCGTGGGCCTGGGCGGCGGATTCTCGCTGCTCTCGCGCGAATCGCTGCTGCTGTCCAACAATGTGGTGCTGACCGTGGCGGCGGGATCGGTGCTGCTGGGCACGCTCTATCCGGTGGCGCTGGACGTGCTGGAGTGGGGCAAGATCTCCATCGGCCCGCCCTACTTCGAAGCCGTGTTCGTGCCGCTGATGACGCCGGCGATATTCCTGATGGGCATCGGCCCGGTGGCGCGCTGGAAACAGGCGGAACTGCCCGACCTGGGGCGCCGGCTGCGCATCGCCTTCGGCGTCAGCGTGGCCACGGCCGTGCTGCTGCCGCTGGCCATGCCCGGTCCGGCGCGGCTGGGTTCGCCCATGGTGATGCTGGGGCTGTGGCTGGCGGCGTGGTCGGTCGCAAGCGCCGCGGTGCACGCCTGGCAGCGCCTGACGGACGGCGACGGCCAGTGGCTGCGCCGGCTGGGCCGCCAGCCGCGCTCCTGGTACGGCATGCTGCTGGCCCACGCGGGCGTGGGCATCTTCATCGCGGGCGTCACGCTGGCCAACGGCTACGAGGTCAAACAAGAACTGCGGATGGAGTTGGGCGCCACGCAGGAAGCCGGCGGCTATGCGTTCACCTTCGCCAGCATCGGCCCCGCGGCCGGCCCCAACTACAGCGCCCAGCGCGGCGTGTTCCCGGTGACCCGCAACGGCAAGCCGGTGCTGACCCTGTATCCGGAAAAGCGCCTCTATACCGTGCAAGACATGGCGTTGAGCCAGGCCGACATAGACAGCGGCTTCACCCGCGATCTGTTCGTGGCGCTGGGCGAACCGGTGGGCGACACGGCCTGGACCGTGCGCCTGCAGGTCAAGCCCTTCATGACCTGGATCTGGACGGGCTGCATCCTGATGGCGCTGGGCGGCCTGCTGGCGGCCGGCGACAAACGCTACCGCCGCGCCCAGGAGCCGGCGCGCGCGCCGCAGGCGGCCATGCCCGCCCCGGCCCGGACCACGCAGGAGGGCGTCTGATGCTGCGCTACCTGGCGCCGCTGGCGGCCTTCCTGGCCATGGCCGTGTTCCTGGCGATGGGCCTGTCGCGCGATCCGCGGGCCGTGCCCTCGGCCATGATAGACAAGCCCGCCCCCGCGATTGGCCTGCCCGTCCTGCTGGCGCCCGGCCAGAAACTGGAGGTGCAGTCACTGCGCGGCCAGGTCTGGCTGCTGAATGTCTGGGCCTCCTGGTGCGGGCCCTGCAAGGACGAGTTGCCCGTGCTGCGCGAGGTCGCGCAGCGCCACGGCATTCCGCTATACGGTCTGAACTACAAGGACAAGCCGGAGGACGCCGAGGCCTGGCTGGCGCGCAACGGCAATCCCTACATCGCGTCGGCCAGCGACGTGGACGGCCGCATCGGCATCGAATACGGCGTCTACGGCGTGCCCGAGACCTTCGTCATCGACCGCGACGGCCGCATCCGCTACAAGCAGCTGGGCCTGATCACGCCCGAAATCTGGCGCAGCCGGATCCAGCCGACGATAGAGGCGCTGCGATGAAGTCCTTGCTCGCCTTTGCTCGCCGCCGATTTCACCGCTCGCTTGAGAATTTGTCGCGGGGGCAGTTGCCTGGCCTGTTCCGCACCGCGCTGGCCGGCCTGCTGCTGGGCATGGCTCTGGCCCTGGCCGGCGCCGCGCGCGCCCAGGTGCACGCGGCCGCCACATTGCCGCCTGTCCTGGAACAACGCGCCGACAAGCTGGCCCACGGACTGCGTTGCCTGGTATGCCAGAACCAGACGCTGGCCGAGTCAAACGCGCCGCTGGCCCAGGACATGCGCAAACTGATCCGCGACCAGTTGGCTGCGGGCCGCAGCGACGCGCAGATCATGCGTTTCTTTGAAGACCGCTATGGCGACTTCGTACGCTACGACCCGCCCTTCAAGCCCATCACCTGGCTGCTGTGGCTGGGACCGTTCGCGCTCCTGGCGCTGGGCTTCCTGGTGCTGGCGCGCACGCTCAAGCGCCGCGCCGGCGCGCGCGCGCCCCTGACGGCCGACGAACGCGAGCGCGCGGCCCGCTTCCTGGATACCGGCTCATGACCGCGCTCTGGCTCACCGTGGTGGTACTGCTGCTGGCGACCCTGCTGTGCCTGATCCCGCCCTTGCTGCGGCGCGCGCCGCCCGCGGAAACCGCAAGCGACGCCAACGTGCGCGCCTTCTATCTGGCGCAGCGCGAACAGCTGCGGCGCGACATGAACAACGGCAGCCTCAGCGCGCAAGCGCTGGCGCGCGCGGAAGAAGAGTTGCAGCGCGACCTGCTGCAGGACCTGGACCTGCGCCGCGCAAAAGCCGCGCCCTGGACCGGACAGCGCGCGGGCCTGGCGGCGGCCTGCCTGCTGACCGTGCTGATCCCCGTGGCGGCCGTGCTGCTGTACGGCCAGCTGGGCAATCCGCGCGCGGCGGCCAGCGTCAGCGCCGGCCAGCCGGCCGAACCGCACGCGGGGGAAACGAACCAGGACATGACGCTTGCCATCAACGCGCTGGCTCAGCGGCTGCGGGCGGCGCCCGATGACGCCGACGGCTGGTACATGCTGGCGCGTTCGTATGAAACCCTGGGCCGCTACACCGATGCGGTGGCCGCCTACCAGCAGGTGCTGCGCCTGGTGCCGGGACAACCCGCGGTGCTGGCCGATCTGGCCGACGCGCTGCTGTCGGCCAACCAGGGCGCGCCCGACGCCGCCTCCATCGCAGCGGTGGCACAGTCCCTGGCGGCGCAGCCGGACCAGCCCAAGGCGCTGGCCCTGGCCGGCATGATGGCGCTGCGCCGCGGCGATGCGGCCGAGGCGCTGGCGTATTGGGAACGGCTGCAGGCCCTGCTGCCGCCCGATTCGGAAGCGGCGCGGCAGATCCAGTCCAATATCGCGCAGGCGCGCGCCATGGCGGCGGCGCCGGCCGGGACATCCGCCACGGCCTCCGCCGGCTCATCCGCCACGGCCTCTGCCGGATCATCCATCGATGCGCCGACAGGCGCGCCCGCTAAAACACCCGCTGCTTCCGCAACCCCGAATCCAGCCTCCGCCTCCACACAGCCCGCCGCGAGTGCGCCGGCCGCCGCCCGCATCAGCGGCCGCGCCAGCATCGCCGGCGCGTTGCGCGACCGCGTCCAACCCACCGATACCGTGTTCATCCTGGCGCGTCCCGAACAGGGTTCGCGCATGCCGCTGGCCATCCTGCGCATGCAGGTTTCCGACCTGCCCCGCGATTTCGTGCTGGACGACAGCAGCGCCATGTCGCCCGACGCGACGCTGTCGCGCGCCGACAAGGTGCGGGTGGAGATCCGGGTCAGCCGCTCTGGCACCGCGGCCGCCCGGCCGGGCGACCTGGGCGGCTCCCTGTCCGGTATAGGCATTCACGCCAACGGCCTGGAATTGGTGGCCGATACCGTGACGCCCTAGCGTTCCGTCCGGCATCGGCCGAACAGAACGCCGCCTCCAGCGCTATCCGCTCAAACCCGCTCGATTCGCGCCGGCAGGCCCTGGCGCACCGCGGCGCCCGAGACCCAGTCGATCCAGACGTTGGCATGCTCGCCGCGGGTGGCGTCGCCGAATCCCAGATCGTTCAAGTTCACGCCCGCGCCCAGCGCCGGATCGTGCGGCATGGGTTTGCCATCGATCACGTGGGCGCGCGCGCCAAGCTCGGTGTGGCCGTAGCCGTGCTCGATGCCCACCGCGCCCGGCTGGATGCCATCGCGCAGCAGCGCCAGCCCGGTCACCGCGCCGCCAGGCGTCACGATGCGCACCGCGTCGCCATTGCGGATGCCCAGGCGCTCGCCGTCCTGCCGGTTGATCGACACCGGATTGTGCGGATGCACCTGACGCAGGCGGTTCACGCCGATGGACATGGAGCTCATCAGGTTGGACTTGAAGGAGCTGAGCAGGAACGGCCAGTCCTTGCGTTCGTACTGAGCTCTCATGTCGCGGCCGTCGGCCAGGCGCGTCGGATACCAGGTGGGACAGCCGCTGTAGCGTTCGCCCGTCATGGAATGGCGGAAGCCCGCCAGTTCCTCGCTCCAGACCTGCAGCGGCTTGGCGTGGGCGGCGCGCGTCTGCCGCGCCCCGCTGTCGCCGACCCAGGCGTCCTCCATCCTGTCGAAGCGTCCGCCGCGGCTCATCAGCATGGCGACCTGGCGCCATTCGCCCGGCTTGAGCTTCTGTTGCAGCAGCGCGCTGTAGCGGTCGACGCCGGTGAGCGCCATGTCGTCGTCGCTGGCCTCTGGCACGGGCTTGCCGGCCGCGTAGGCGATGTTGGCCATGCCGCGCAGGAAGAAGTCCTCGGGCGTGTCCAGCGCATACTTGGCGCCGTCCTTGTCCGAGATGGCGCCGGCGCCAAAGCCCGGCATGTCCAGCCGCTTGGCGCAGGCGATCAGGAAGGTTTCCAGGCAGACCGGCTCGTCCGTGGCCGTGCGCGCCACGCGCGGCTGCACGGCGGGCCAGCGCACGGTGGAGGCCTTGGCGACCACGTCCGCCCACGGCGCCGACACGCCCCAGCTTTCATAGGTGACCGTGTCCGGCACGATGTAGTCGGCCAGCGCATTGGTCTCGTTGATGAAGGGGTTGATGGACACCGACAGCGGCAGCAGGCGCGGGTCCTTCATCTTGTCGATGATGACGCTCTTGAGTCCCGCGATGCCGTAGATCGGGTTGCTCATATGGTTGAACCAGACCTTGGCGTGGTACGGATAACCCGCCAGCGCGGACGCCAGCATTTCCGAGCTGAGCCCGCCGGTGGCCGGATACCAGGGCGCCGCCGCCGGATAGGCCGGCTGGCCAGCCGCCTTCTTGCGCTTGAACTCGCTGGACTTCTCATAAGGGAAGCGGTTGCGCGACAGGCCCACGCCCTTGGGCGTGGCGCGGTTCGCAAAGCCGGCGATGTTGTAGCGCGGCCCCTGGCCGTAAGGCGGGAACGGGCCGGCGTCCAGCACCAGGCCGCCTTCCACGTTGAGGTTGCCCACCAACGTGTTCAGCATGGCAATGGCATAGGCGGTATAGAAGCCCGAGCCGCTCATCGTGCCGCCGTGCGCGTCGGCCACGGCACGCTTGCCGTAGCTGGTGAAGCGCTCGGCAAGCGACGCGATCTTGGACGCGGGCACGCCGCTCAGTTCCGCGTATTCGTCCAGCGTCTTGCGGCGCGCTTCCTCGCGCAGCAGCGACAGCGAACTGCGCACGCGCAGCGCTTGCGGCGCGCCTTCCATGCCGGACGCGGAGACCGCCTCGTCCACGAACAGCGCGGCGGGCGCGGCCGAGGTGTGCGGCGCCAGCGTGCCGTCCTCCAGGCGCACCACGTACACGTCCTCCCATTTCTCGTCCGCGTCGGCCGGACGCGGCCAGCCCAGGTCGGCGCCGCGCAGGAAGCTGCCCAGGCGCGGATGGCCGGGTTCCGCCACCACCAGATGGGTGGCGTTGGTCCAGGCCGCCTCGCCCGCGGCCTTCATGGCGTTGGGACCGGGCTGCGCCAGCGCGCGCGCGTCGTAGCGTTCGTTGTCCAGGATCCAACGGATCAGGCCCATGGCCAGGCCCAGGTCGCCCGCCGGATTGACGGGCACCCATTCATTGCCGGAGCCGGCCGACAGGCTGGACGAGGCCGGCAGCATGGGCGACACGACCACGTAGGTGAAGCCTTGCTCCTGCGGCCGCACGCGGGCCTCGGCCAGCTGGCGGGCCTGGCGCTGGAACGGGTTGCCGGCCTGCGCCGGCGCGGCGCCAATGAACAGACCGAAGCGCGCATTGTCCCAATCCGGCTTGCCGTGCGGCATGCCCTTGAGGTCGCCCAGCGCGGCGCCCGCGCCCACGCGGAAGCTCTGGCCGCAATAGGAGCCATGGTTGCTGAAGTTGACGGTGCCGAACGACTGCCCGGCGAAGCGCTGGATCAGTGGAGTGCGTCCTTCGTTGGACGCGTCGGTGAACAGGAACTGGTTGACCTTGGCGCCGTACTCCGGGTTCTGCGGATCCAGCGGCGTCTCCCGGTCGTAGATGGCGCGCAGCCCATCGACATGGCCCTCGCCGAACAGATCGCCGCCTTCGCACACTTCCTGCACCAGCTGCTCGAAGGAAATGGTCTGCCACTTGCCCTCGCCGCGCTTGCCCACCCGCTTGAGCGGCTGCAACACGCGGAAGGGGCTGTTCATCTGTTCCAGCATGGCCGAGCCGCGGGCGCAGGAGGTGGCGCGCCCTTCCAGGCCGTTGTCGCCGCCCAGCTGCGCGTAGACGTCGCGCACCGGCACGTCCATGGACGCCGGCCGGGTCGTGGCCAGCGGATGATAGGGGTTGCCGGCCACGCGCAGGATGCGGTTTTCCTTCGTGTCCACGCGCAGCCGCACGCCGCACTGGGTCCAGCAGCCCAGGCAGCTGGAGGGGCTGACCGTCTGGCCCGGCTGCGCGCTGAGCGCGCCCGTCAAGGGGTCGATGCGGAATTCCGGCGTCAGCGAATTGCCGCGCACGGCATGCGCCGTGGGCACGCCGGCCGTGCCTTGCGCCAGGCCCTTCACGGCCCGGACCACGGTTTCGCCATAGCCGGCGGCGAAGGCCGCCATGCCGCCGGCGACCACGCCGCCGCGCACCATCAGCTTGCGCCGCGCCTCGTCTTGCGGCTGGTCCGGCGTCCCGTCCGGCGGGGCGCCATGCTTGTCGTCTTCGTGTTGCTTGTCCATTGCGATCTATTCCAGGTTCTTTGGCCTCGCGGCAGCGGCGCCAGCGCCTGCCCAGGCAGCCGTTTCCCGGCCTGCGCGAGGCTTCTTCAGTGTCAACAGGCCCTAGGCCGCCAGGCCCCGCGTGCGCGCCGGGAACAGCTCCAGGGCGTAGGTCACGGCGGCGACCAGCGCCACGCACAGGCCCAGCACGCCCGCCATGCCCAGCAGGCCGTCGCTGCCCCAGGGCATGTCGTACAGGTAGAGTCCGGCGCCGTACTTCGGCACGCCCTGCACGCTCATGAAGACCACCCAGCGGAAGATCCAGGCGGCGGCCAGCATGGTCAGCGCCAGCGCGGCCGAGGGCAACGGCGCGGCCAGCGTGCGCGCCGGACGCTGCAGCAGCGCGATCATGCAAAAACCCGTGGCCACGGCGCCAGCCAGGCTGACGCGCCAGATCGGGAACTCCGCGAACAGGCGCAGCGCGGCGTCGAACGAAGGGTCCATGCCCAGCAGGCCCAGCAGCATCCAGGCGCCCGCGCCCAACGCCATCATCACCACCGCCGTCACGCTGAGGCTGCGCAGCAGCTCCACCGGCATGGCCTGCGTGCCGCCGCGCAGCCAGCGGCCCACCAGGAACATGGCTCCCAGCGCGCCCAGCCAGGCGGTCAGCGCGAAGTTCACCGGCAGGAACACCGTGTGCCACAGCGGCCGCGAACGCAGCACCATGACTTCGGCGCCGGTGTAGACCAGGATGGACAACGCCGACACCGCCAGCGCCATGCCCAGCACGCGCACCCAGCCGATGCGGCCCCACCACCAGGCGGCGCAGAACAGCAGCGCCAGGGTCACGAACACCGGCAGCAGCAAGGCGCCCAGCCACATCCACGACCAGGGCGTGATATGCGCGTAGAAATGCCAGAAGCGGCCCGGCTGGTGCAGGTCCGCCAGCAGCGACACGGGCGCGGCGATGGCGCTGACCAGCAGCACCGTCACGGCCGCGGGCAACAGGCGGCGCGCGGGCGAGCCCGCGCTGCCGAAGGCCGCGAAGGCGGCGGTCAGCGCGGTGGTGGCGGCGATGCCGATGAGGAAGAAATACTGCACGGCCCAAGGCAGCCAGGCGGCGTCGTAGACCGGCGTCAACAATTCAGAGATCTGCATGCTTATCCCCTTCGATGGCTCAATGGCCGCCCGCCAGCCGCACGCCGGCCTGGCCGTCGACCTGATGGACGAACGCATCGGGCAGGCCGATGTAATAGACGTGGGGATCGGTCTTCATTTCGGGCTTGAGCACCTTGATGTCCTGCTTGTGCTCGGCCAGCAATTGGGAAATGGCGCTGTCGGGATCGTTCAGGTCGCCGATGACGCGCGCGCCGCCCACGCAGCTTTCCACGCAGGCCGGCAGCAGTCCCGCTTCCAGGCGGTGCTCGCAGAAGGTGCACTTGTCGGCGGTCTGCGTCTCGTGGTTGATGAAACGGGCGTCGTAGGGACAGGCCTGCACGCAATAGGCGCAGCCCACGCAGCGCTCGTTGTCGACCAGCACAATGCCGTCTTCGCGCTGGAACGTGGCCTGCACCGGACAGACCGGCACGCAAGGCGGGTTGTCGCAGTGGTTGCACAGGCGCGGCAGCATCACCATGGACGCCGGATCGCCGTTGTCCGGCGCGACTTCGTACTGCAGGACGGTGGTGCGGAACTGCCCGATCGGCGGCAGGTTCTCCATGGAACAGCTGACCGTACAGGACTGGCAGCCGATGCATTTGCGCATGTCCACGACCATGCCATAGCGCTTGCCCGGCATGCCCGGGCGACGCGGCGGCTGGCCATTGATGCCGACGGCCTCGGCGCGGATGGGGATGACGGTGGCCGCGGCCCCCAAGCCCAACAATCCCTTCAGAAAGCCTCGTTTACCCGGTAGTGGCGGTTCCGGGGGGCTGGCGGGGGTACTCATAGTGCTTCTCCAAGCGATGATTCTGTTACAGGAATTAACTTATCACTTGGAGTTATATAGAGGCTTGATAAGTATCAAACCGGGGACGGATAAGAGCGAAACCGGGAACGCAATGCCTGCGTCCCGGCCCGGTCCTCGCCTGGAAACCGTCAATCCGCGAGCTTGAGCGCCCTGCTCCAGGCAGCCAGCTTGCGCTCGAAGGACGCCGCCGCATGCGCCGGGCTGGTCGACGGCAGATCGATGTACTCCAGCGGCACGGCCAGACCGGGCAGTACATGCCGGCGATAGAGCGCGGCGGCCTTGCCGCCGTTGAAGCAGACCCGGACGATGGCCGGATGGCGTTCCAGGAATGCGGCGAAATCGTTGGCGACCAGGGTGTCGCCGCGGATGTCGGCATCCAGGCTGCCGGGGCGTTCGCAGGCCTGCAGCACGTCCCACAAGGCCACGCCAGCCGCCTGCAGGGCCAACAGGCGCTGGCCGTATTCCAGGCCGGGATCGAAGCCGAAAATGCTGGCCGCGATGGGCCAGAAGGCGTTGCGCGGATGGGCGTAATAGCGGGCCTGGCGCAGCGAAGCCACGCCCGGCATCGAGCCCAGCACCAGCACGCGCGCATCCGCCGCCGCCACCGGGGCAAAGCCCTGGACCTGGTCTTCCTGCCCCGCGGGGGCCATGTGTTTGCTATCCGCCATTCCCGCAGGATACGCGAGCCGCGAGTTCCCGCCCCATCGTCCGATACATGGAACGGTGCTTATCAATGCGGGGGACTACCGCCAGCGGGCTTGCGCCCTTATCTTCTTATGTATGACGAACGGCCCCGTAGGGGCCCCGCAACAGGAAATACGACCATGAAGAAGATTCTCGGATTGCATGCCAGCCCCCGTCCCCACTGGGTGGGCGACGGCTTCCCGGTGCGCTCCATGTTCTCCTATAACGACAAAGGCAAGAACACCAGCCCGTTCCTGCTGCTGGACTACGCCGGCCCGGCCCAATTCGAGCCGGCCGAGCAGCCCCGCGGCGTCGGGCAGCATCCGCACCGCGGCTTTGAGACCGTGACCATCGTCTACAGCGGCGAAGTCGAGCACCGCGATTCCACCGGCAACGGCGGCGTCATCGGTCCCGGCGACGTGCAATGGATGACGGCGGCCTCGGGCATCCTGCACGAAGAGTTCCATTCCCACGCCTTCACCCGCAAGGGTGGCGAGCTGGAGATGGTGCAGCTGTGGGTCAACCTGCCCGCCAAGGACAAGATGGCGCCGGCCGGCTACCAGGGCATCCTCGACGCGGACATCCCGGCGGTGGAACTGCCGGACGGCGCGGGCACGCTGCGCGTGATCGCGGGCAACTACGCGGGCCATGCGGGGCCGGCGCGCACCTTCACGCCGATGGACGTGTGGGACGTCAGGCTCGCCGCAGGCAAGTCGGCGACCTTCCCCGTCGCCGAAGGCCGCAACAGCATGCTGGTCGTGCTGCGCGGCACGGTGCTGGTCAACGGCGAAACCGTGGCGCGCGACGCGCAGCTGGCGCTGTTCTCCCTGGAGGGCGAGGACATCACCGTCGAAGCCAACAACGACGCGGTGTTCCTGGTGCTGAGCGGCGAGCCCATCGACGAACCGGTGGTCGGGTACGGCCCCTTCGTGATGAACACGCAGGCGGAAATCGTCGAAGCCATCCAGGACTTCAACGCCGGCCGCTACGGCAAGATGCACTGAGGCAACGGGGCCGGCTGGTTACGGCCGGCCCTGGCCGCCTGCCCTCCGGTTTCCTGCACCCGGCGGACAGCCAGCGCAAAAAGCGGATAGAACTCCCCGTTCCTGGACGGGTTTTCCACCAGTCCCCCAGAGCCGGCGCAGCTTTACTATCAAAGCCTTCAAGGCCCCGGCACTGGAGTTCCCCGCCATGCTCGACACGATGCAGTCCGCTACCAGCACTTCTTGGCCGCCGGCCGGGCCGCGGATCGAGTCGGTCCTGGGCCTGCCTGCGCAGCAATTGTTCGCCTCCGGCGATCTGGACGAGGCCCGCTCCATGGTCGGCCGGGTGATGCGCCCGCATCACCTGGGCGTGGTCGGCGCGCTGCAGCGCCTGGATGCGCGCATGCATCACCAGCCGCTGGGCGAGGTCTCGTTGAACCGCCTGCGCTACGGCGCCCAGGTCGAGATCCGGCCCGGCCCGCTGGAGGACTTCTTCCTGGTGCAGATGCCGCTGTCGGGCTGCGCCCGCATCAGCAGCGGTCCGCAGCAGCTGGATTCGACGCCCGAGGTCGCCTCGGTGGTCAGCCCGGACGACGACCTGGCGATGCGCTGGGCCGACGACAACGACCAGTTCATGCTGCGCGTCGGCCGCTCGCTGCTGGAACGCACCCTGGTGGGTCACCTGGGCTGTGCGCTGGACCGGCCGCTGCGCTTCCAGCTGGGCTTTCGCTGGCGCGAGTGCCCGGCCTGGCGCTGCCTGATGAGCTATCTGCTGGACTGCTCCACGCAGCACGCCGACCTGGCCACGCACAAGCTCATCGTGCATCAGATGGAACAGCTGGCCGCCGCCACCCTGCTCTCGGCCCAGCCCCACAACTACACCGGCGTGCTGCCCGGCCGCCGCGGCGCGGTGCTGCCGCGCCACGTGCGCAGCGTGCAGGACTATCTGCAGGCGCATGCGCACGAACCCGTCAGCGCCGAACAGCTGGCGCGCATCGCCGGCGTCAGCGTGCGCAGCCTGTATGCGGGATTCAAGGAGTTCCTGGGCGTCAGCCCCATGCACTACCTGCGCGACCTGCGCATGGAACGCGCCCGCGCCGAGCTGGTCTCGGGCGAAAGCCGCAACATCGCCGGCGTGGCGCTGCGCTGGGGCTTCGCCCACATGGGGCGCTTCAGCGCCGGCTACAAGGAACGCTACGGCGAAAGCCCCAGCCAGAGCCTGCGCCGGCTCGGCTGAGACGGCGGGCGCGGACCGCCCGCGGCCACGCCTGGATCGAACCGATCAGAACGGTATCCCCAGCTTCACATACAGCTGCGCCCCTTCGGGCCGGTTCTTGACCTTGAAGTCCTGCTGCCACTTGGCCGTGAACAACCAGCCCTTTTCATTCATGTAGCGCACCGACGGGCCGACGCCGAACCCGCGGGCGCGGCCGGCGGCGCTGTTGGGGCCGCTGTCGTCGGTCACCTGCTGGAAGGCGTAGCCGCCCACGCCCAGCACCCAGCCCTTGCCCACGCCCCAGCCCAGCGCGTAGTCGGCATGCAGGGCCTGGCCGGAACGGGTGTCGGTGGCGGAATTGGTGAAGTTGAAGTCGTACATCACTTTCAGGTCGGCGTTGAAGCCGTCCGGACTGATGCGGCTCAACGCGAACACGGGCTGCGCGGTCCAGTAGTTCTTGCCCAGGCTGGAGGGGTCCTTGCGGTCGTACTTGCCGGTGGGCGCGTACATGTCCAGCCCGACCACGTAATGCAGGGATTCGGACGGGTGGTAGCCCAGCGCCACGCCCAGCGTCATGTCGCCCAGGCCGGTGCTGCGGTTGCGCTGCCCGGCTGCCTTGGCGGTCACGTCCAGCAGCGGCGCGATGGCGTGGAAGGCCAGCTGCCCGCCCATGACCTGCTGCTGCGTGACCCAGATCAGGCGCGGCGCCAGCACGTTGACGTCCACCTTGAAGCCCGGCACCGGCACACGCTCGCCGTCGTTGCCGCGCAGCGTGTCGTAGCGCGCGCCGCCGCCATAGACCAGCATGTGCACGCCCGGCGGCGGCAATGCCCCCGACATGAAGTTCTCCAGCCCGTCCGGGTAGATGCCCAGGCCGCCGCCCTCGGTGGCCTGGGCCCCCGCGCTGGCCAGCGCCAATGCCGTGACGCTGGCCAGCCGCCGGAGTTTCAGGTGTCCGCTCATGTTCCCCTCCTGCCTATTTGTTGTGCGACGAGATAGCCGGATCCGCCCCCAAGCCCGGGGCCCGGGTGGGTGGCGGCGCCGATGTGAAAGAGATTGCTCAGCGGCGTGCGATGTCCGCGCGCGCCGTGGCCGCCAGCAAAGGGCCGCAGCCAGAAGAACTGGTCGGGAGAACACACGCCCGAATAGGGATCGCCTCCCACCAGGTTGCAGTTCAGCCCTTCCAGGTCCGCCGGCGAATAAGCGCGGCGCCCGACGATACGGCGCGACAGGCCCGGCATCACGCGCTCCATGCGCGCCTGCACCCGGTCGGCCATCGCCTCGCGCAAGGCCTCGTTCCAGCGGCCGTCGGCGGGTGCGGCCAACTCGCCTGCGGCGTCGCCCTTGATCCGGGTCGGCAGCTCTTGCATCTGCACCCACAGGATCCAGCCGCCTGGCGGCGCGCGCGTGGGATCCGCTGCGACGGGCTGGCCGATGGCCAGCGTGGGGCGCGCGGGCAGCAAGCCGTTGTTGGCCTCGGTGACGGAGGCGCAGACCTGCTCCATGCTCTCGGTCAGGTGCACCAGCGGCACGTGGCGCAGCTCCGGAGTGAGCCAGTCCGGCGGCGCGTCCAGCGCGAAGTGGATCTGCATGCCGCCGCGGCCGTAGCGATAGTTGGCGGCGCGCTCGCGCATGGCCGGCGGCGCATCGGGCAGCAACTGCCCGTACAGCTGGCCCGGCGCCACGTTGCAGACCACCGCCTCCGTGGCGCGATACTCGCGCCCCGCCGCCACCACGCCCACCGCCCGGCGGCGGCGGCCGTCGCCGCGCGTCAGGATGCGTTCGACCTCGGCGCCGGTCTGCAGCCGGCCGCCATGCCGTTCGATGACGGCGGCCAGCGCGTCCACCACGCCGCTGCCGCCGCCCTTCACCACGGGCATGCCGCCGGCCACCACCGCCGCGAAGGTCAGCTTGCCGATCAGCGCGGAACAGGCGTCGTCCGGTCCCAGTCCGGTGTGCAGCACCCAAGGCGCGATCAGGGCGCGCGCCGCGTCCGAGCGCAGCGCGCGTTCGGACCAGCGGCGAAAGCTCTCCATCGAGTCTGCGGCGAACGACGCCAGGCCGTCCATGCCGCGCTTGCGCCATTCGCCGAACAGCAGCTTGAGCATGCCGGCGCCGTAGGGGTTCTGGCCCAACAGGCCGAAGGTCAGCGCGGCATCCTCGCCGAACAGGCGCTGCGCCATGGCGCCGAAGGCCGCGCCGTCGCCGGGCGCCCAGGCGTCGAGCCGCCGCGCGCTGTCCGCCACGTCCTGCTTCAAGGCCAGGCCGGTGCCGTCCGGCAACACCAGCCCGGTGGAATATTCGCCCTGCATGAACTCCAGTCCGGCCTCGCTCAGCGCGGGCTTGAGCGCCGCGTAGGCGGGACTGCCGACGAACAGCGGATACCAGCAGGACAGCACGTCGTGGCGGTAGCCTGGAAACAGTTCTTCCGTGCGGATGCATCCGCCCAGCCTGTCGTTGCGTTCCAGCACCAGGACGGACTTGCCGCGCCGCGCCAGCAAGGCCGCGCACACCAGCGAATTCATGCCGCTGCCGACGATGATGACCTGCGCCTCTGACTCCAGGGGCATGATGCGCTCCGATGGGAAACAGGCCGCACGGGCCCGTGGACATTGAAAGGAATGGCGCGCGAGCCCTATGCGGCGCTCAACGCGGTGAAGCGTCCGGCATGGAACACCAGGGGCGTCGCCGCCACGCTGGCCACGCGCAGCACCCGGCCGAACAGCAGCAGGTGGTCGCCCGCGGGGCTTTGCTGGTCGTTGGCGCAGACCAGGGTGGCCACCGCCCCCTCGATGGCGGGCACGCCTTCCGGCACGTCGTGCACGGGCGCCCCCGCGAACTTGTCCGGCACCGCGGAACTGGCGAAACGCAGCGCCAGCTCTTCCTGGCCGCAGGCCAGCACGCTGATGGTGAAGTGGCTGCAATCACGGAACGCCGCCAGGTTGGGCGAATGGTTCACCAGACTCCACAGCACCAGCGGCGGGTCCAGCGACAGCGAGGCGAAGGAGTTGATGGTGAGCCCGACGCGGCGGCCGTCCGGACAGCGCGTGGCCACGATGGCCACGCCCGTCGGATAGCTGCCCAGCACGCCGCGCAGGACCTTGGGATGCAGATCGGTGCAGCCCCAGTCCAGGGGCAAGCCCGCCGCGCAATCCGGCTTCATGCCGCCGCCCGCGCCGGCTGCGCCGCGATGAAGGCTTCGCAGGCCGTCGCGTCGCCCCACCAGGGAAACAGCGACGGCGGATGGTTGAAGCCGTTGGCGATGATGCTGGCCAGCGCCGGCGTATGGTCCGCCGCCTGCAACAGCTTGAGCAAGTGCGGCGCCGGCGGCAGCAGCATGGAATTGGTCCACTCCACCACCGCGCCGCCGTAGTCCCAGAAGCGCTCGAAGGTGCGCTGCATCCAATCGGCCGTGTAGGCGCCGTCGCCATGCGCCAGGATGGCGTCGAGATAGACGGCGCAGGCCTTGGTGGCATTGTTCGAGCCCTGGCCGGTGATCGGGTCGTTGGTCACCACCGCGTCGCCCAGGCCGAACACCAGGTGGCCGGACGGCAGGGTCAGCACCGGCTTGCGCACGGTGGGCGCGAAGCTGCCGGCCAGGATGCCATTGGCATCGGTCAGCTCCACCGCGCTGCAACGCTCGGCCTCCCAGGGCAGATAGGTGTGCAGGATGTGCAGGCTTTGCGCCAGGTGCTCCTGCGGCGACCTGATGTCGCGCCAGCAATCCATCGGGCCGCCCGGCACGCCCTCGAACACCATGATCTCGCAGGGACCGCTTACGGTCAGCGCGGGAAACACGAAGTACTCGCCCACGCCGGGAATCAGGTTGAAGGCGACGCGCGAATAGTCCGGCGCGGGACGCATGCCGTGCACATAGGTCAGCGCCAACGCGCGCTGCGGCCGGTCGAAGCGCGAGCGCAGCGCATCGCGCTCGAACAGCTTGACCACCTCGCCCTTGCCCGCGGCCAGCAGCACCAGGTCGTGCGAGGCCGCCAGCAGTTCCAGTTCGGCCACGCCGCCGTCCTGGATCAGCAGCCTGCCGCCGCGCGCCGCGAACAGCTCCATCCAGGCCGGCATCTTGATGCGCTGGTCCACCGCCTGCGCGGAGCGATCCAGGCGCGCCACCCAATCGATCAGCTTGTGCCCGGGCCGCTCCGGATGCGGTATCGCCAGGCCAATGCCGTCGACGGTCGGGCACTCGGCTTCCCACTGGTTCAGGCCCAGGTTGCGTTCGATCTGCAGCGAGGCATCGAACATGCACTGGCTGGACATCACCTTGCCGCGGCGGATGTCGTCCGGTTCCCGATTGGTGACCACGGTCACCTCATAGCCCTTGTCCAGCAATCCCAGCGCCAGCGGCAGGCCCGCCTGCCCTCCTCCCACGATCGCGATTCGACGCATGTCTGTACTCCTTTTCTGATGTCTAGGCAGCCAGGCGCGGAATCGCGGGCTTGGCCTGTTCGGGGCCCATGGCCGAATAGCCGCCGTCCACCGCGTAATCGGCGCCGGTGACGAAGCTGGCATGGTCTGAAAGCAGGAAGGCGACCACCTCGGCCACCTCGGCCGGATCGCCGGCGCGTCCCAGCAGGTGATAGTCCGCGGCCACCCGGTCGGTCTTGGCGCGGTCGCCCTGCGTCAGCTCGTCCATCACGCGCGACCAGGTCCAGCCCGGCGACACGGAATTGACGCGGATGCCGTCGGCGGCATAGTCCATCGCCATGTTGCGGGTGACCTGCAGCAGCGCCGCCTTGGACACTGGGTAGAGCCAGCGCCCGGTCTGCGCGACGCGCGACGAGATGCTGGTGAAATTGACAATGGCACCGCCTCCGGCGGCCACCAGATGGGAACGAACCGCGCGCGCGGCAATCACCGCGCTGACCAGGTTGACGTCCAGCGCCCGCAGCCAATCGGCGCGGCCCGACGCGGCGCCGTCGTCCAGATAGGTCGCGGCCAGGTTGACCAGGAAATCGAGGCGGCCGAAATGCGCCGCCGCCTCGGCCACGCCGCGTTCCAGCTGCGCGTCGTCCGTGATGTCCAGCGGCCAGAAGCGAGTGCCGGCCGGATCGGCCGCGGCCACGCGTTCGCCGCCCACGGCGTCGATATCGAACAGCGCCACGCGCACGCCCCGGGCGCGCAGCGCCGCGACCACGCCTGCGCCGATCAGCGTGGCGCCGCCGGTCACGATGGCCACCTTGTTGTCCAGACCCTTCATCGCATCACCTCACCGTGTCTGATTGAGTGAGGCGAATACTGGCGCCGCGCGGCGCGGCCGCGTTAGCCGGATCCGGCCGACGCTATCCGCAAACTGCGCTTATTCGATGGAAAGCTGATCCAGGTCCAGGCGGCGTGTCCGGAAAATGCGACGGCTGTCCGCTACGTGCAAGCGGGCGGGCTTCGGGCGCACAGGCGGCCGGCTTGCCGCCGCGACGCGGCGAACCGCCAGATGCGCCGGCCCTAAGGCCGGCCTGTCTTGCGCGAGGCGCGCGCATGTTCCTTGATGAGGCGCACGAATCGCTGCACCTGCCTGCTGGGGCGGTCGAAGCGCGAACGCACCAGGCTCAACGACAGCGGGATGGACTCGCGCAGCGGCCGCGTCACCACGCCGGGCCAGCCCTGCTGCCCGACCGAGAACTCATCGACGATGGCCACGCCCCCGCCCACGCGCACCAGCGCACAGGCCAGTTCCGCGCGCACGATTTCCACCGCCGCGTTCCAGCTGACGTTGGCGCGCTGGAAGGCCGCCGCCACCAGTTGCCCGAAGGGGATGTTGCGGTTGTAGAGGATCAAGCGGCACTCGGCCAGTTCGGCCAGGCTTAGCGCCCGCCGCGCGGCCAGCGGATGCCCTTGCGGCAGGATGCAGACCATTTCGCCGGTCGCCAGCGGTTCCACCACCAGATTGGGGTGGTCTATCGGCAGCACCGAAATGGCCAGCTCGGCCTTGCGCCCCAGCAGTTCGTGCGCCATGTCGGACAGCAAGGTGGTGTGGAACTTGAGCCTGACGTTGGGATAGAGCTCCATGTACTGCGCGATGACGGGCGGCACGAAGTTCAACGCCAGGCTGGGGCTGGAACACAGCGTCAAGGCGCCCTCCGGCTGCTCGGCCAGGTCGCGCGCCAGCTCGTCGATGCGCAGGGCCTCATCGAACAACGGCCCCACCTCCTGGAACAGGCGCTGCGCTTCGGGGGTGGGCGTGAGCTTGCCCTTGTCGCGTTCGAACAGCTGCAACCCCAGGCTTTGCTCGGTGTGGGCAATAAGGCGGCTGACCGCGGGCTGCGACACGAACAGCAGCTTGGCCGCGCCGTTCATGGAGCCGGTCAGCATCACCGCGCGGAACACCTCCATCTGCCTGAGCTTGAAACGCATGGCTGATCCGATAATCGTTTGTTATATCCCCTGGCCAACTTAGCATAACCGCGAAATCCACGCCTTCATTAGCATTCCGGATGAATCCTGGCGCGCTTTCCAGGACGATTCGATAAAGGGAATGCATGACACTGAACGTAGGATTCGTCGGCCTGGGCATGATGGGCCTGCCGATGCTGGAAAACCTTGCCGGCGGCGAGGAAGGCTTCAACATCCTGGCCTATGACCGCGACCCAGCGCGCCTTGAACGCCTGGCCGCGCACCCTGCCTGGAACCGCACGCTGAAGCCGGCCGCCGGCCTGCAGGCGCTGGCCGCCTGCGACGTGGTCATCACCATGCTGCCCGACAGCAATGTCACCAACGCGGTGATCGAAGGCGAAAACGGACTGGCCGGCGTGATGCGCCCCGGCTCCGTGCTGCTGGACATGGGCTCGTCCAACCCCGCCGAAACGCTGCGGCTGGCGCCGCTGCTGCGCGCGGCCGGCGTGACGCTCATCGACGCGCCGGTATCGGGCGCGGTGGCCAAGGCCGCCGCCGGCACGCTGGCCATCATGGTGGGCGCGGACGCCGAGGGCCTGGCGCGCGTGCGTCCGCTGCTGTCGCGCATGGGGGCCTCGCTCATTCACACCGGCGCAGTCGGGTCCGCCCACGCCATGAAGGCGCTGAACAACTACGTCTATGCAGCCGGCCTGCTGGCGGCCAGCGAAGCGCTGCTGATCGCGCAAGGCATGGACCTGGACCTGGAGGTGTTCACCGACGTGCTCAATGCTTCCAGCGGCCGCAACGTGGCGACCGAGACCAAGCTGTGCCAGTTCATCGTGCCCGGCACCTACAACGGCGGCTTCGCCCTGGCGCTGATGGCCAAGGACCTGCGCACCGCCGACTCGCTGCAGGCGCTGGCCGGCGTTGCGGCCTCGCAGCTGTCGCTATGCACGGCGCTATGGCAGCGCGCGCTCGCGGACATGCCCGCCGGCGTCGACAACACCGAGATCCACCGCTACCTGGAACGCCTGCAAGTCCCCGCGCCGGCCTGAGCCGCGCGGCGCCAACGATAACGAGATCCACAGGAGACAAGCATGAAACGATCCGCCGCCGCGCTGGCGCTGGCGCTGGGCGCGTCCCAATTGCCCGCCGCCGCGGCCTATCCCGATCACCCCATCCGCATGGTCGTGCCGTTTCCGCCCGGCAGCATCACCGACGTGGTGGCGCGCAGCCTGGGCAAGGCCATGGCCGACGACCTGGGCCAACCCGTGGTGGTGGAAAACAAGCCGGGCGCCAACGGCATCATCGGCACCCACGACGTGGCCCGCGCCAAGCCCGACGGCTACACCCTGGTGGTGGTGGGCGTGTCCACGGCGGCCAGCGGCGTGAGCCTGTTCAAGGACCTGCCCTACAACCCCGCCACCGACCTCACGCCCATCGGCGCCGTGGCCGAGACGCCCTATCTGCTGGTGGGTTCGCCGCGCATGCCGGGCGCCAAGGTCTCGGACCTTTTTGCCTATGGCGCGCAGCATCCGGGCAAGCTGACCTATGCCTACGGCTCCGGCAGCGCGCAGGTATTCGGCGCCAAGCTGGCGGCCATGGGCAAGATCAACGTCACGCCCGTGCCCTATCGCGGCGGTCCGCAGGCGCTCACCGACGTCATCGGCGGCACCGTGGACCTGACCTTCACCGACCTGGCCAACGGCCTGCAACAGGCGCGCGCCGGCAAGGTCAAGACCTACGGGGTCAGCACGCCCGAACGCTTTCCGCTGGCGCCCGACATCCCCACGCTCAACGAAAGCGGCGCGGCCGGCTTCGATCTGACCGTGTGGTTCGGCCTGATGGGCCCGGCCGGCCTGCCCGCGCCCGTGGTCACGCGCCTGTCGCAGTCGCTGGACAAGGCCCTGGCGAGCGATGAGCTCAAGCAGACCTATGCGTGCCAGGGCCTGAGCGTCAAGCAACAGACCCCTGCTGAATTCGGCGGCTTCGTGCGCGCCGAAATCGACAAATGGGCGGACATCGTCAAGGAAACCGGCATCCCGCCGCAATGACCGCCTTCCACAACCGCAACCAGGAATCCCCCGCATGTCGCTGATCGATATCCGCAAACGCTGCCTCATCGTCGAAACCACGTACCACGAGAACGGCCCCGCGCCCGCGCAGCCCCTCAAGCTGGCCGCCGCCTGCGCCGTGATCCGCAATCCCTACGCCGGCCGCTACGAGCCGGACCTCATGCCCTTCATGGCCGAACTGCGCAGCCTCGGCACCCTGCTCGCGACCGAGCTGGTCGACACGCTGGGCGGCAAGGACAAGATCGAGGTCTACAGCAAGGCCGCCATCGTCGGCCTGGACGGTGAAATGGAACATGGCGCGGTCTGGCACGAGGCCGGCGGCTGGGCCATGCGCAGCGTGCTGGGCGAGCCGCGCGCCATGGTGCCCGCCGTCAAGGCCGTGGCCGTGGCCGGCTACCGCATGATGGTGCCGGTGCACTACATCCACGCCTCGTACGTGCGCAGCCATTTCAACAGCATCGAGATCGGCGTCCAGGACGCGCCGCGCGCCAACGAGATCCTGTTCGCCCTGGTCATGGGCACGGGCGGCCGCGTGCATTCGCGGCTGGGCGGGCTGACCAAGGAAGCCGTGTCGGTGCACGACGGGCAGCGATAGCGGTTGCGCTGCGCAGCCGGGGTAAGGAGCGCGCACCGCCGGCATCCCCGGCAGTCATAGGCCCGGTCGGCGGGCAGTTTTCCTGGGTTCTTGCATGGTGGCCAGTCAGGCCTGACACGGCATAATGTCCCGCCTATCCGCCGTCCAATTGCCACATACCGAGCTGCCCGAGTTTCTCCGCCAACTGCAAACGGGCACTGCGCCACTCAGCCACGGCCTCGATCCGCAACTGATTAGCATCCGTCAGTGCATTCTGCGCACTCAGCAGTTCCAACATGCTGCCCACTCCCATGACATATCTGCGCTTGGCCGCCTCGAAAGACTTTTCGGCAATGCTCCGCAGTTCCGCGCTGTGTCGAACATTTTCCGTACTGGCTTGCAAGGCCTGATAGCTTTTCCAGACCGCCAGGCCAACACCCTGGCGCACTTCGGCCAGCGCCTCGCCCTGACGCTGCCTCTCGGCCGCAGCCTCACGGATCTGGTAATTGCGGCTGAACCCCTCAAACAGCGGAATCTGCAACTGCACGCCTATGTAGAACTCGCGCCCCTGAGCGGGAAAGGAATTGGCTCCGAACCCCGAACTCACCGGCTGATTATTGCGGCCATAGCGTGACGTCAAGCTCAGCTTGGGCAGGCCTTCGGCTGCCACCTGCGCTTCCTTCGCCTTGGCCGCGTTCCATTGCGCCTTGGCGGCAACGACACTGGGATGCCTTTCCGTTGCCTCGGCCATCAATGCATCCACCGACGACTGGAATGCCGGCCCTGCCATGGCGCCCTCTTCAATGTCCGGCAAAACCACCTGCTGCGATGGCGACAAGGTCATGCCGGCCAGCAGCACGCCCTGCGCCGCGCGCAATTCCGCCTCCGCCCTCACCCGCCGTAAGGTGGCCTGCACCTTAGCCGTCTCCGCCTGCAACTGATCGGCCACCGACGCCACACCGTGCTCGACGCGGCGGACGGCAGCGGCAAAACTGTCACTGGCGATTTTTTCCGCCTCGACCGCCGCTGCCAGCTTGCCCTTGGCCGCCTGGGCCGCGTAGTAGTCGGTCGCCACTGTCGCAAAGGTGGCCTGCAATGCCACCTCCTGCGATGCCAGGGCAGCGCCGAGCAAGGCCTCGGCATTCTCCAGCGCCGCCCCGCGCGCTCCGAAATCGTAGAGCAGCCAATTCAGCGAGATGCTCTCGTTATGCGTCCAGCCGCTACGCGACGAGCTCAGGGGCGGATAGTCTTTGACCACCGTATCCGACTTCTGGCGGATGTTCTGCGTATTGATGGAGACGGTTGGCAGGTATTGAGCCGTCGCAACGCCCGCGCCGGCCGCGCGTGCCCTGACATCCGCCCAGGCCTTGCGCGTGGCCGGATTGCGGCACAACGCAAGTACCACAGCCTGGTCGAGCCGCAGCGGGTCTGCCAGGACCTGCGAGGCGCAATCCCGCCCAGGCTGGCCGGCCAGCATCAGGCTGGCAGGCGCAGGTGGCACGCCGACCTCGGTGTTGAAGACATCCCAGGTAGGCGCGGCCTGGGCCACAGTGAAGCATACCCATAGCACACAAGCAACGACGCAGCCACTCCATATTCCTCCTCGCCGCCTTGCCTCGACCCCGCCGCTATCGTTCACGCATGCTCTCCTGCGCCACCTGTAGCAAGGGGTCGAAAAAATAGGCCGCTACCGCCCGCTTTCCAGTCTTGATCTCCGCCGAAACCTCCATGCCCGGAGTCAGATTGATGGACTTTCCGTCGATGAGCATCTGATTGGTTGGCAACCGTATACGCGCGGTGAACGTCAAAGCCGCGCGCCTGTCTCTGTGCTGCACGGCATCACTGGAAACGGAAATCACCTTGCCCGTCAGATAGCCGTAGCGGGTGTAAGGAAACGCGTCGATCTTGACAGTCGCGTCATCGCCCTCATTGACGAAACCGATATCCTTGTTCTCGATATGAGCCTCCACCTCCAGGACGTCCTCGGGAACGATCACCATCAGGGATTGCGCTGTAGTCACCACACCGCCCAGCGTATGAACCGCCGACTGCTGCACCACGCCGCCGACTGGCGCATGTAGGGTCAACAGCTGCTGACGAGTGGTCGCCTTGGTTTCATCGTTGCGACTCTGCAATGCCTGCTGGCTAGCCTGCTCGAGGTCCCGCAACTGCTCGCGCTGAAATTGTGACGCGGTCTGCGCGAGTACAGCGCGCTGCTGGTCTATCGCCGCCCCCAGTTCTGTCGCCCGGCTGCGCTGCATAGACAGCTCGTGGTCCTGCTCGACTGCCTGCTTCATCCTATTCAGATAATCGTGTTGCGCCACATAGCGGTCGCGCGCCAACTCCTTGTAGTCGTCCGCCTCGCGGCGCGCTATTGGCACGGTGATTTCAAGTTTCCTGATCAGACGCCGAGTAGTGGCCAGCTCCGCTTCGCGCCGCTCGAGCTCAGCCTGTGCGACCGATAGTTTGTCGATGTATTCCTGATAAACGGCAACCGCGTAGCGTTGCACCTCGCCCTGCTTTTCAGGCCTTGCGTCCTCGACCGGCGGCACTAGCGGCTGGCGATGTCCCGCCTGCGCCTCCAGCAAGGCCTTGGCCCGCGCCGCCGATAGCGAAGCATCGATTCGCAGGGAGCGCGCCTTGTCCGCGTCGGCCGCGGCCTGCGTAGCATCGAGCACGATCAGCGGTTGCCCTGCGGCCACGCGTTCGCCATCGCGCACCAGTATGCCTTTCACCACGCCGGTGATCGCGGGCTGGATGGTCTTCACCCGCTCACTGGGTATCAGCTTGCCTTTCGCCACGGCCACGATGTCCAGCCTTCCGAATACGGCGATCAGCAGGGTCGTGACAATCAGCAGCAGAATCGCGCGCATGGTCCAGCGCGCCGCTGGATGCGCCGGCGTCTCCATTAGTTCCAGATTGGCTGGCAGGAATTCCCGTTCGTGCCGGTCCAGCGGCACGCTATCGTCCTGACGGCGCCTCGACCACGCATGGTGGAACACCGTGGCGTAGCGCCGCAGCAGATCCCACGCTGCCCCGATCTGTAGATGAAACGGCAACCTCATCATGATGCGTTCTGAATCGAAACGAGTTTCCAGTAATAGCCTTTCAGGTCCATTAACTCAGCATGGGAGCCGCGTTCAACGATTTTTCCGTTGTCCATCGCCATAATTTCATCCGCGTGCCTGACCGCGCTCAGGCGGTGGGCGATGATAATGACGGTGCGATTCCGGGAGATGGCACGCATGTTCCGCTGTATCACCTGCTCGGTCTCGAAGTCCAGTGCGCTAGTCGCCTCGTCGAAGATCAGGATGCGCGGGTTGGTCAGTAGCGCCCGAGCGATGGCAATGCGCTGGCGTTGTCCACCCGACAGCGTCGCACCGTGTTCACCCACCACCGTCTCGTAGCCCTCTGGCAGCTGCGAAATGAACTCGTGCGCACCGGCCAGCGTCGCCGCCTGGATCACGTTTTCCAGGCTTGTGCCGGGATCGGTCACCGAGATGTTCTCGCGGATGGTCAGGTTGAACAGCAAGTTCTCCTGCAGCACCACGCCGATATGACGGCGTATCCAGGCCGGATCGACCAGCGCCAGATCAGTGCCATCGACGTGCACGCGGCCATACTCCGGCACGTAAAGGCGCTGAATCAGTTTGGTCAACGTGCTCTTGCCGGACCCCGACCGTCCAACAATACCCACCGTCCTGCCTGCTCCGATATGAAACGACACGTCATCCAGCACGTAGGGCAACTCCGCTCGGTAGCGGAACCGGATCTTCTCGAAGCCGATGTCGCCGCGCACCGCCGGAGGCACCTGCTGAGCGCGCGGAATCTCCGTTTTTGCATTGAGCACGTCCCCAAGCCGCTGCATGGAGATGCCAATCTGCTGGAAGTCCTGCCATAACTGAGCCAACCTCAGCACGGGCGCGGAGACCCGCTGGGCCATCATGTTGAAGGCTACCAGTTGCCCCACGGTCAGCCTGCCGTCGATGACCAGTTTCGCGCCAAAGAACAGCGTAACCAGACTGACCAGCTTGCTAACCCACTGGATGGCTTGCTGGCCGACATTGCCCAACGTGGTGGCTTTGAAGCTTGCGCTCACATACGCGGCCAACTGGTTGTCCCAGCGTCGCGTGAACTGCGGTTCAACGGCCATGGCCTTCACCGTGCCTATGCCCGCCACCGACTCCACCAGAAATGACTGATTGTCGGCCCCCCGCGCGAATTTCTGCATGAGCCGATGGCGCAACTGGGGCGTGATGATGAGCGACACCACCACATACATGGGCAGGGACAGCGCGACGAATAACGTCAGCCACACGCTGTAAAAACACATCACGCCCAGGATGATGATGGAGAAGAACAAATCGATGATCGAGGTCAGCGTCTGGCCTGTCAGGAAGTTTCTGATGTTCTCCAGTTCGCGCACGCGCGTCACCGTATCGCCCACACGCCGCGACTCGAAATACGCCAGGGGCAGCGCCAGCAGATGCCGAAACAGGCGCGCCCCAAGTTCGACGTCGATGCGGCTGGTGGTGTGCGCAAGCACATAGTTGCGCAAGCCGGTAAGAAAAACCTCAAAGAGCGAACACACGAGCAAGGCGATGCACACCACGTTGAGCGTGTTGTAGGCCCTGTTGACCAACACCTTATCCATGACCACCTGGAACATGAGCGGCGAAACCAGGCCCAGCACTTGGATGAAAGCCGAGACCAGCAAGACCTCGAGAAAGAACCGGCGGTACTTGACGATCGCCGGGATGAACCAGGTGAAATCGAACCGCGCCAGCTCGCCCGCCACCGACGCGCGGGAGGCAAATAGCAGCATGCGGCCATCACAACGCGCCAAAAGCTCCGCGGCCGCAACCTCCACCGGCGCCTTCGCATCCATTTCGAGGACCAGGGCGCGGTCGCCGTCACAGCGCAGCAGCACGGCGTGCCTGTCGCCCTGGTCCAGAATCAGTGCGGGAACGGGTGTTTTCTGCAAGCGTTGCCGCGCCACCCGGACCTTGCGGACTTTCAGCCCCAGCGACCGGCCGCTCAGGACGAGCTCGTCCTCGCTGAATGCAACGCTCTTGACACCCGCCTGATGACGCAGGTGCTTTTCATTTGCCGGAATTCCGTGAAACCGGGCGATCAGTATGAGCGCCGCCACCCCGGAATCGGAGGTAGCTACCACTTCGGATTGATCCATCGTTGACGCGTCGCCTTTGCCTCTTGGCGCGCGCGCCAGCCGTCAACGGGTCTGGCCGCGCGCAACAGCTTGTTTATGGTTGATTGCCGATATGCTCCGCAACCACGTCAGGCGTGCCAGCTGCTCGCCACCACCGCAAGCACCGTGGAATCCGTAATGGCCGAGTTCTGGCTCAGGGTAGGATCGAACCCCGGGTGGCTTCTCTCGAAAGACGCCATTGCCTGCACCAGAATATCCAGGTTGGCATCCAGGGTCTGCGTCGCCGACCCCGTCCCGCCGCTCTGGACCTCGGCAAGCTTGCGGAAATCGTCCTTGTACCAATCCCGCAGCACCGCGCTTGCGTCCGTGCCCATGATGCTGACCTTCAGATCCTGGCCGGAGCGCTGGAACCAGAGGCGATCGGCACTGACATCCAATTCAAGCTTGCCGTCGGCGCCGCCATACATATAGCCGTTGAAAATGGTCACTTGGCCGCCATAGCCCGCACCCAGCACATAGGTGTCGTTGCCGCCATTGCCATAAATCGTATCGACGCCGCCTAGACCGTCCAGCCGGTCCGGCCCGAACAGGGACCCGAACATAACGTCGTTACCCGTCGTGGCCCGCCGCAGCAACGCGCGCACATCCTCGCCCGCCCAACTCGTGCCATCATCGAAATCGACCCGCTGCACGCCCGCGGCTGGAGACATAGCCATCGACAGCACGACGGCGTCACCTGTCGCTCCCGTCTTGAGCGTGATGGACAAATCGTCGGCACCCACCACCTGCACCGATGAGGCGCTGATCCCCGGGCCGAATTTCAGCACGTTCGTGGCTCCGGCGGATTCGACCTCCAGAATTTCCAGGCGCCCGTAGCCGGCCTTGTAGTGGAACGTATCGCCGCCACCGCCGCCCTGTATGTAGTCGCCGCCACCCAGCCCGTCGAACACTTCGGCCGCCTCCGTGCCAAACAGCGCATCGTCCTCGGTGGTGGCCACGGCGTTATTTACCGCGGAGCGCAGCTGGCCGTCGGTCCACACCGTGCCATCGTTGAACTCCACGCGCTGCACGCCATAGCCAGCGCCGTACATGGCGTTAGTCAGCGTCACTTTCCCACCGGAGATCCGGTCTATGATCTCGATGCCCGAGGTACTGTTTCCTTTGATCCTGACCGTCCCGGCGTCAATGCCGGCGCCAAACCTCAGCGTATTGATGCCGGCATAATCGCTCTCGTAGATCTCGAGATGACCGTAGCCCGGCTTGTAGATGAAGGTGTCCCCGCCACCGCCGCCGAAGATGTAGTCGTTCCCGCCCAAGCCGTCGAAGTACTCGGCACTGGAGTTGCCGAACAGCACATCGTCGCCAGGGGTAAGCTGCATGGCCGCGTTGAACACGTCCACGCCGCTCCAGCGGGTACCATCCGCGAAAGCGATGACAGGAATCCCGGCGCCTCCGAAGAGGGCCGTGGCGGCAAAAATGATCTGGTCGCTCGTGCCCGCGAATGTCAGGCTGATATCGCCGTTGCGCAGGGCCTTTATCTGCGCGGCAGCGGCCGATAAGCCCGCACCGAGCACCACCACATTTTCAGGCAATGCCGGCCAATACGGCTCCGAAATTCGCAGCTTGCCATAGCCGGTGTTGAAGATGATCGTATCGCCGCCACCCATGCCATTGACGGTGTCATCCCCGCCTTGACCATCGAAATAGTCAGCGTCCGATGTGCCGGTGAGTACGTCATTGCCCGAGGAGCCGATGGTTGAAATCAAGGCCAGCACGTCGTCCCGGTTCCAACGAACGCCATCGGCGAACTTCACCTCCTGCACGCCCCAATATCGCCCCCTGAGCATGTTCTGCAAAACCACCGCGCCGCCGGAAGGACCGACCAGCAGCGTCAGCGAACCGTCGAGGCCCGTCCTGGCGGTAATCATCGAAGCGTCGATCCCGGCTCCGAACTCCAGCACATTGGCAGCATCGACCTCGAACTCGCCGTCGGCAATAGTCATGATGCCGTAGCCGAGCTTGTACACGTAGGTGTCGTCCCCTTCTCTGCCGTACAACACGTCCGGACCGCCGCCGCCATCGATACGATCCGCCAGGTTGGTGCCATAGAGAGTCTGGCCGCCCGTATCGCCGTGAATCGTGCGCAATCTGTCATGGATTTGCTGGCGGGTCCAGGTCGTGCCATCTGCGAATTCCACGCGCTGCACGCCATTCCAGTCAAGCGCGGCCGCCATATTGCTCAACACCACCTGGTCCGCGCCGATGGTCATCACCACATTGCGCTGCTCGTCGACCTTCATCGACACATCCTGCGGCGTGATCCCGACGCCGAATCTCAGCACATTGACCTCGCTGGCCGTGCTCGCATATTCATCGATCACCAGCCGTCCATATCCCTGGTTGAAGATGAAGGTATCGCCGCCGCCATGGCCCGCGATGTAATCATTGCCTCCATGCCCGTCGAACCGGTCCGCACCGTAGGTACCCACAAAATTGTCGTCTCCGGAGCTGCCTTCAAAACGACGCGCCAGGTCCAGTAAATGCTCCGGGGTCCAGGAGGTGCCATCGGCGAACTCAATCTCGGGTACAGACAGATCAAACCCCGTTGGCGCATCCGGCAAACTGACCTGGCCAGCTTTTTTCAACTTGATGCGATCAGACCCGATGTTGAGAAAAATGTCGTACTCGCCGTCCCGCGACATGGTCACCGCGACATCTTCGACCTGTATCCCAGCGCCAAGCCGGACAACGTTGTTCACTTTCACATACGACCGCGCGACGATTTCGATCTGGCCGTCTCCCTTCTCGAACAGGAAGACATCGTTGCCGCCATTGCCAAAAAGCACGTCATTGCCGCCATTGCCCCGGAAAACATCGTCCCAGGGAGTGCCGTAAAGGATTTCCGAGTTGGCGGTGCCACGCACGTCCCGCGCCGCCGCCATGATCTGCTCGGCCGTCCAGGACGTGCCGTCCGCAAATTGGATCAGCTGCACGCCAAAGCCCGGCACCGGCAGGGCCATGCCCTGGAGCACGACGCGATCCGCGCCCATGGTCAGCGCAATGCTGCCGAATGGGTCACCCAATGCCGACACGGCAACATCCGCCGCGCCGATTCCCGCGCCGAATCGCAGCGTACTGCGATGCTGATCCGACCAACGATGCTGATCGATGGTCAAGCGCCCGTAACCACGCTCAAACAGGAAGACGTCGTTGCCGCCTCTGCCCGATATCACGTCATCACCACCCTTGCCGTCGAATATGTCATCGCCCAAGGTTCCCGTCAGCGTGTCGCTTCCTGCTGAGCCGCTGATCTGGTGAGCCCTGGCGGCAATCTCGGCCGCATTCCATATCGTGCCGTCGGCAAACAGTATCCGGTCCACGCCGGAACGCGCCGGATCCGCACCCATGCCAACCAACGTGACAGTATCCGTTCCCATCAACACGGAAATATCCTGCCCGCCAGGCCCAGACAGCCGGATCTGTACATTGCCGGCCAGGATGCCCGGCCCCAGCTTCAGCGTGCTCATATCGCTGCGCAAGGCATCGTAGCTGTCTATCGTCAGATGCCCATAGCCCTGGTTGAACACGAAAACATCCGCGCCTCCGCCGCGCGCGTACACGGTATCGTCGCCACCCAGGCCGTCAATGCTGTCGACGTACCGGCTGCCATACAGCGTGTCCGAGCCGCTGGAACCATACTGGGTACGGGCAAGGAAATCGGGCTTGGATATGCTCTCACCATTGGCAAACTCGAGGCGCTGCACCCCGCTGTAATCCCAGCCGGCCATATTGCGAATCACGATCTCATCGCCCGGAACGCCGTGGGTTATGGTCACGTTGCCGTCGCTGGCAACGGAAAAGCGCAAATCCGCCAGCGAGATGCCGGCGCCAAAACGCAGCACATTCTGCGCATCGAGGGCAAAATCCTCCTCATCGATGACCAGATGCCCATACCCGGAGGCGTAATAGAAAATATCGTTCCCGCCGCGTCCCTTCAGATAGTCGGTACCGCCTTTGCCATCGATAAAATCGGCGCCGGTCGTGCCATAGATATTGTCCGTCGCGCCGCTGCCGGTTAAAGACATCTGCAACAATTGCTGGCGGGTCCACGTCGATCCATCCGCGAACTCCACCAGGCCCACGCCATACTTTGCCCCGGACGCCTGCAATTCCAGCACCACCTTGTCCGTGCCGTTGGCATGCAGCAGGATCAAATTCCCGGTGGCATCGGATTTGACCGTAATGTCCTGCGCATCGATGCCAGCCCCGAAACGCAGACGGCTGATGACGCCTGGAGCGCTCTCGGACTGGTTGATCGTGAGCAGACCATAGCCCGCGTTGAACAGATAGGTGTCGGCCCCGCCGCCGCCCAGGATATAGTCGTTGCCCCCGCCCCCATCCAGGACTTCGCCAGCGGAGGTTCCCACGATGTAGTCGCTACCAGCGCCCACCGACAGGTGCGAAATGATCTGTTCGCGCGTCCAGGTCACGCCGTCGGAGAACTCGACCTGCTGCACGCCATATATGGGTTTGAGCAGCATGGCATCGATGACGACTACCGGTCCGTTGGCAATTGTGATCACCACATCGCCGTGGGCGTTGGACGAAACGATGGCCTGATCCGAGCGAATGCCGGAAATGAACTTCAGAAGATTGGACGCCGACGACGCATCACCCTCGTGTTCAATGATCTCGACCTGGGTTGCATTTCGCCCGATGACGAACACATCGTTATAGGGCAACTCAAGCGCCCAGTTGTTACCGCCGCCGCCGCCATACAAGGCGCTGGCGCCGTCTGGGGCATAGATGACATCGTTGACGGCCGACCCGTAAACCACGATGCTGCGGTCGGCTTCAATGGTAAAGCGCAGGCCGTTGGCGACCAGGGTGGCGAGGCTGGCGATCGTATTGCTACCGCCAAGATCGACGATGTCGTGGTAATAATCGACAACCAGACCAAGATCAATGCGAACGGCATTGGCTATCTTGAATGCCAGATTCCAGGCGTCCTGATTGTCCGGTCCAGGCTGTCCAAAAGTCGTCAACACCTGGGCGAAGGCCCCGCGAAAGCCGCCGGCGGGCAGAATCATATCGGCTTCGACCGAATACTCGAACGCTTTGCCATAGATCTCTGCCAATCCGCTCTGCAGCACCATCCTAGCCAGCATGGAGTCATAGATCGCCGACCAGGCGCTATTCAGGTCGCTACTGGCGCGAAATCTGGGCGTCGTGCCATTGCTGGCACTCTCGAATGGCATGCCCAAATACTTTTCGATGAACGCAAGCTTTCTTCCATCGATATCAACGCCTCGCGCATTCGGCCAGACTTGGTCGACCGCCCCCCACCGGTACATGATTGCCGTAAACGCGACTTCTGCCGCCTCAGCCGAGGTCTCTGCCCCGAGTTGCTGGAATGCGCTCACCATCTGCAACAAGGCGGGGTCCAGCATCATTGCGGAGTGCAGGTCGCGGATCGAACCGGCGGCTATCAATTGAGGCAACAGCTTGACCTGGTCGCTTACGGTCACCGATGCGACGGGACGGGTAAGCGAGGGAGAGTTGGTAAACCATGCATCAGCGACCTGGCGGGTCGATCCGTCCGCCATCACCACGGAGCCGATGAGATCAATCTTGTTACCGGCGACTGTCAGGTCGACCGCCGTCGCGGTCAGACCAATCGCCGCAATCCCCAACTCCTCCAAGGTACGCAGTTCGGAACCTGTCGATACGCCATTGTGATCCGTGTCCAGCCACAGGCGCAGCTTGCTGAAGATCGGATCTTGATTGTCGATAACGCCATCGTTGTTGGAGTCGAACCTGCGCAATTGCGAAAAACCGTCAATCCCATTGTTGCTGCCAAACAATTGAGAGATATCGTTGATCCCCATGCCCTCCGGGTCCAGACAAAGCAAACCTGTACCTGCTCCTATCCAACCCGTTTTTCTGGCGAAACCATCGCCGTTTAGATCAAAGTAAGGCGAGTTTTCGTCCAATTGCGTAAGATTCACGCCATTGCCTGTCAGATCGATGACCAGCGGACTGATTTGCAGGACTGACCGCTTGAACGACGACCACGCCGAGCGAAGTCGCCCGGACATGGAAAGCAGGCGCGCGAACTCCGCATCGCCATAATCACCAATAAACTCACCCAAGCTTCGGCTCGGCCTTCCAAAGATTCCGTCCAGCGCTCCATCGGCGGCCTTGACGGCCATGCGCGCAAAGCTCTCTCCGAATTCGGAAGCCAAATCTTCCACTTGCACGAGGAAGCTGTGCCTCATTCCCTCCAGCTGGGCGAATTTCATTTTCTGAAAATTATTGAGGTAGTCGACGATATCGCTACCCTCGACGGAGACATAGTCCTTTCCCAGGCCGAACGGCGGGGGCAGAAAATCTCCAGCCACACCCGGCCATTGATACGCGGGCAGTTGCATCTCTGTGACAACCGAAAACAAAACTTCGGTACTCACCACCTCTGCCGCGCCCGGCATGCCTTTATTGTCGATAGTATCGGTCATCAACCGCAAAGCCAGTCGGTTGGAGAATTCCTGAAACTGCGCAGCATCAATGGACGCCCCTTGCAAATCGGCTGCCGCCTTGAGTTCTCCGCGCACAAACGCGCCAATCATGCTGTTCGGTTCGCCATTGATCTTGGCCGCAGTATCCAACCAGGTTCCCAGTCGCTGCAGTTCTGCGTTTTGCGAATAGCCCGGATCAGCCTTTACCGCACTCGCGGCGGCCTTATAGGCCTCGGCAAACTGGTCATTCTGAAGATGTCCTTGAATGATGGCTATTTGGGAATCGCTAAAATTGACGATATTCTCGGTAGGCATATTATTTTCCAACAATCAAGTTGTTAACGTTGCGCAACACCTGCTTGTCTGCATAACGAAAATTTTCACCCGCCGTTTTCGGCACCGCAGATTGGATCCTATATTTTCCCGGTACGTCGTGATAGATACTATATGCACGATTGAAGCTTCCCGAGTCCTCTACCAGAACGGGCGTTCCGTCATCTCCCTGGAAAACATAAAGCACCATGACTCCAATGCCTTTTACCTCACGTTCAAATACGCGCATGCCTTTTTTGGTGGAAACTTCGCGAGTATTAAGAAGTTCCCCGGCAAGAACTTTACTAACATATGAACTGCCATTGCTATATACCGGACGCACAATGACAGCCATCTCCACAGTCTTATCGATGTCTCCGTCTTTGGGTGGCAAAGGTATTTTCAGCACCATCGTCTGAGGCCCAGTCTGTTCGCCTAAGCCGGGAGGAATGGAAAATGTCGTCGAACCACCATCAATATGTTCGATCGTCATAGTGAAATTGTCTGCCGCCATCACCGACGCTCCTGACAGAACGAATCCGGACACGATCAATAAGCCAGAAAGCAGCCACCGCCTCCGGCAAAATCGCCCCTTCTGCGCCGTCGGAAATGCTGGGAACGTGCCGCCGACTCCGGCAGTAGCCGGCCGCGCTGGCAGGCAGACTCCTCTCCACGCCACCTCTCGCATACCCTTACCTCTTGAATTGTTAATTCTCTTTTTGAGTAAGAATCACCGACAGCTAGCGTGCACGATATGACTTATCGATAAACATTGTCAACACAAGAAACATGTATTTATCTAAGAAATAGGCCACCGATACGGCCCGATTTAATTATCACAAAGCACCATTTTTATTGTCGACAGCATTTAATATTTAATTGGACCCCACAGAATCATCCCATTACACATATCTCGCCGATACGCTCCAATAGACGTCTGGACACATACGATGCAGGAGACAAGTGGGTTGGGCGCAGGAGCGATTCGGAACATTGGATCTGGGCGATGAGCGTCTGAACGGTCGGGCAGTTCTGCTGGCCGAGCGTCTGGCAAGCAAGCCCACTGAGCGCATCCCGGGCGCGTGCCACGGTTGGGCCGAGACGCAGGCAGCGTATCGCTTTCTGGGCAATGCACGAGCGACTGGCAGGCACTGATTGCACTGCTCTGGACCAGTACTGCCGACGATGCCGGCGGCACTTGAAACAGCGTGGCATTGCGGCACGCATCGCCCGAAAAGGCATCGAGAGCAAGCAACGGTTCGGGCGTCATCGTTGCGTGGGTCGAGCGCACCCATGCATGCTTTGCCGCGTCCGGCAAACTGCGCATCCGCTTCGAGCGTCGGCTTGACATTCATTGCGCGCTCCTTGCCCTGGGTGCCGCTGTTATCTGTTCCAGATTCGTTGAAGACTTGTGTTAACGGCTCTTGATGTGAACCGGCCCTAGACGCCCGGGATCGTCAGCGACAGGCCGGCCCGGTCGGCCACATTGCAAATATGGGCGCGCATGGCGCGGCGCGCGGCTTCGGCCGAACCCGTGGCCAAGGCGTCGATGATGGCCGCGTGTTCGTAGATCGGCTCGCGCACGCGCGCCGGATCCGCGAATGCGACCTGCCGGCTGCCGTCCACCACTTCGGCGATGTTCTCGGCCAGGTCCAGCAGCATGGGGCTGCCGGCGATCTCGTACAGGCAGGCGTGGAAGGCGCGGTCGCCTTCGGACATGGCCACCAGGTCGCCGGCATCGGCGGCCTGCTCCATGTGCGTGATGGTGGCGCGCAGGCGGGCCAGTCCAGCCTGCGTGACGACGCCGGCGGCCAGGCCGGCGGCAAGCTCCTCCAGCTGGTTGCGCACCAGGTAGACGTCGCGCAAGGCGTAGCGGCCCTGGAAGCGCCAGCGGCCATAGGCACTGCCCAGGCCCTTCTCGCCGGGCCGGGCGATGAACACGCCGCGGCCGGCTTCGCTGCGCAGCAGCCCCAGGCCTTCCAGCATGGTGATGGCCTCGCGCAGCGAGGCGCGGCTCACGCCCAGTTCCTCGGCCAACTGGCGCTGCCCCGGCAGCTTGCCCGCCTGCGCCCATTCGCTCTGGCGGATGCGGGCCTGCAATTGCTGGGCTATGTGTTCGACGGTATTCATCGCGGGATTCTCAAGGCATGGGCGCGGGGCGGCCGCCCCGGTTGGCGTTGACAGCCATATACTGCCTGGGCATTATGACACTCAACTGGTCTGACCGGTTAGGATAACGCCGTACTGCATCACGCCCCGGCATGCCCGCGGGCCTCCACGCCATTCCTTATTCAAAGCGCCGCTCATGACCGACCTCTACGACCGTTTTGCCCGCGCCGTCGACGCGATGGCCCGCCTGGCCGACTACCCCTATTCCGAGCGGCGCCAGGCCTGGCTGGACCGGCTGCGCATCAACCTGCCCGAGCTGACCGTGCTGGACGCGCTGGCGCCCGAGGCGGAGCTGGGCTACCTGGCGCCGCCGCCCGCGGCGCCGGGCGAACGGCTGCCGGCCGCGCAG
>NZ_CAHLAR010000021.1 GCF_903652925.1 Achromobacter anxifer
CCGCGGCGCGCTGGACGTGGGCGCCACCACCATCACCCGCGAGATGGAAAAGGCGGCGGTGTACGCCATCGCCGAGCTGGCCGAGGAAGAACAGAACGAAGTCGTGGCGGCGGCCTATGGCACCTACGACATCTCGTTCGGCCCTGAATATCTGATTCCCAAGCCCTTCGACCCGCGCCTGATCGTGCGCATTGCGCCGGCGGTGGCAAAGGCGGCGATGGAAGGCGGCGTGGCGACGCGTCCGCTGGCCGACCTGGAAGCCTACGAAGAGCAGCTGCAGCAGTTCGTGTACCACTCGGGCGCCTTCATGAAGCCGCTGTTCTCGGCGGCCAAGCGCATCGTGCGCGAAGGCGGCAAGGCCCGCATCGTGTTCACGGAAGGCGAGGACGAGCGCGTGCTGCGCGCGGTGCAAGTGATTGTCGACGAAGGCCTGGCCCGTCCCATCCTGGTGGGGCGTCCCGCGGTCCTGCTGTCGCGCATCGAGAAATTCGGCCTGCGCCTGCGCCTGGGAGAGGACGTCGAAGTCACCAACCCGGAATACGACGAGCGCTTCCATCAGTACTGGACCACGTACTGGGAACTGATGTGCCGCCGCGGCATCACCAAGGAAATGGCGCGCGTCGAAATGCGCCGCCGCCTGACCCTGATCGGCGCGATGATGGTGCACCTGGGCGATGCCGACGGCATGGTCTGCGGCACCGTTGGCGCGTACCACGATCACCTGCGCTTCGTGGACGAGGTCATCGGCCGCCGTCCGGGCCACAACGTGTACGCGGCCATGAACATCCTGCTGCTCAACGAGCGCACGGTGGTGCTGGTGGATACCCACGTCAACGACGAGCCCTCGGCCGAGCAGATCGCCGAGTTCACGGTGATGGCGGCGCAGGAAATGGCTCGCATGAACCTGGCGCCCAAGGTTGCGCTGCTGTCGCGTTCGAACTTCGGTTCGGGCAGCTCGGCGTCCGGCGCCAAGATGCGCCGCGCGCTGGAACTGGTGCGAGAGGCCGCGCCGGATCTGGAGATCGATGGCGAGATGCATGGCGACTGCGCGCTGGACGAGGCGCTGCGCATGCGCATCCTGCCTTCGTCTTCGCTCAAGGGCGAGGCCAACCTGCTGGTGTGCCCGAACGTGGACTCGGGCAACATCGCCTACAACCTGTTGAAGACGGCCGCGGGCGGCAACGTGGCGGTGGGCCCGTTCCTGCTGGGCGCCAATGCACCCGTGCACATCCTGACCTCCAGCTCCACCGTGCGCCGCATCATCAACATGACCGCAATGACGGTGCTGGACGCCAACCGGGTCGAAGCCTCGGCCTGATTCCGTTCATTGCGCGCGCCCTTGCGGCGCGCGCGGACCGGGCACAAAAAAAGCGCGCCGCTCCATCCTTGGATGGGCGGCGCGCTTTTGCATGCGCCGGATTCCGGCGCATCGCGGCCTTAGTTGCGGCTGGCCTTCCAGGTGCCGTCCGGCTGCTTGCAGAACCAGAACTGCCACTTTTCAGTGGTGGCGCCGCGGGCGAAATCGCCGACCAGGAAGCGGCAGACGCGATCGTCCTTGATCTTGCTGGTTTGCGTGGGCGTCAGTTGCACGGTGATAGGCGCGGCCCGCTTGGGCTGGTGGGTGCTGGTCCATTCGGTGCGCTGGCCGTCGGCGGAGCTGTTCAGCGATTGCGCCACGGCTTCGTGGAACGAGGGCTGATCGGCCTTGGGGATCTGCGTGATGATGGCATTGTTCAGCATCACCGGAGGCGCGGCGAAGGCCGGCGCGGACATGCCGCAAGCCACAAGCAAAGAGGCGAGAACGCGGGTGTGTTTCAAGATGGGCTCCCTGTTGAGTCGTAGTGTTATGCCTGATCTTGGGGCGATAGTACGCGAACGGATGGAACAATGCTTTGCGCGGCGCGCCGAAACTGGCCGTTTTTTCCTTGAGGCCACATCGCAATGAAGAAAGCGCCGCTTCATGCAGTGCGGCAGCTACCTTCCTCATGGGCGAAAAAAAGCCGCCAGAGTCTGGCGGCCAAGGTACAACAAGGGGAGGGGTAAATCCGCGTGCGCTCAGTTGCCGTGGTAGACGCCTTGGAACGGCACGTTGTTGGGTTCCACGTCGGCCATCTGGCCGGCGGCGCGGGCGGCGGCCAGTTCGGCGCGCACTTCAGCGCGGGTCTTGCCCGTGTGCGGGGTGCCATAGACGCCTTGGAAGGGCACGTTGTTCGGTTCCACTTCCGCCATCTGGCCGGCGGCCTTGGCGGCGGCCAGTTCGGCTTGCACCTGGGCGCGGGTCGGGCCTTCATAAGGGGTGCCGTAGACGCCCTGGAACGGAACGTTGTTGGGTTCGATGTTGGGCGAGGCGGCATAGGCGCCGGCGCTCAGCGCAGCCAGGGACATGATCAATGCGGTAGCGAGGGTCTTCATGGTAAATCTCCGATTTCAAGAGCCTTGGGAGCGAATCGGCGGCCTATCCGTCTGGTTCGTTGCTGTTTCCCGATGACTCAATATTGCGCTGAATCGGACTAGGGATAAACCCGTATATCGGTAAAAGATATTCCCATCAGTGGAAAGATAGGTAAATTCTTTGGATATATTTCCACTCATGGAATTCAAAGGCGACGCGCAGGCGAGCGCCGGCCGGCGCAAAGGCCGTTCCTGGGCGTAATCGGGGGAGAGGGCGCGCCAGACGCGGCCCGGGGTCAGTAGTGCGGCGGCAGTTCGTCGCGCAGGCTGCGGAAGGGGGCGGCGCCCTCGGGCGCCTGCTGGCGCAGGTCGGCGACCTCGCGCATCAGCCGGTCTATCTGCTGTTGCTGGCGCACGATGATCTGATTGAGCTGTTCCAGCAGATCGTCCGCGAAGCTGGCCTTGACCTCCAGGTCCAGCAGGCGGCGTTCGATGTCTTGCGATTTATCCATGGCGGGTATTAGAACCGATTCCCGCCCCGGTCCCTACAGGAGGCGCGCTTGGCGCAACAGGATGGGTGGTTTTCGCGCTTGCGGCGCTGGGCCATGCACGGCTTGCTGGCCTCGTTTCCGGCGATCGCGGCCTGGGCGCAGCCGTCCGGCGAACTGCTGCCGGCGGTGGTGGTGACGGGCACGCGGCTGGGCGCCTCGGTGCTGGATACGCCGGCCTCGGTGGACGTGGTGGAAGGCGCGGCCATGCGCCAGGGGCAGCCGGGCATCAATCTTTCCGAAGGCCTGGCCGGCGTGCCTGGCCTGCAGATTCAGAACCGCCAGAACTACGCCCAGGACCTGCAGATATCCAGCCGCGGCTTCGGCGCGCGTTCCACCTTCGGCGTGCGCGGGGTGCGCCTGTACGTGGACGGAATACCGGCCACCATGCCGGACGGGCAGGGGCAGACCTCGAACATCGATATAGGCTCGCTCGGCCGGGTCGAGGTGCTGCGCGGGCCGTTTTCGGCGCTGTACGGCAATTCCTCGGGCGGCGTGATCCAGGCCTACACCGAGGACGGGACGGCGCCGCCTTCGCTATCGGCCAGCGGCTGGAACGGCAGCTACGGCACCTGGCGCTATGGCTTGCGTGCCAACGGCGCCAGCGCCGGGGGCGGCGTGGACTATGTGCTGGACCTGACTCGTTTCACCACCAATGGCTATCGCGACCACAGCGCCGCCCGCAAGAATCTCGGCAATGCCAAGCTGGGCCTGCAGCTGGATGACGCCAGCCACCTGACCATCGTGGCCAACAGCGTGGACCTCAAGGCGCAGGATCCGCTGGGCCTGACCTATCAACAGTTCCAGGATGATCCGCGCGCGGCGCCGCTGGCGGATCAGTACGACACCCGCAAGAGGGTCAGGCAGACCCAGGGCGGCGCGGTTTACGAGCGCATGGTGGACAGCCGCAACACCTTGCGGGTGATGGTCTATTACGGCCAGCGCGACACCACGCAATACCAGGCGATTCCGCCGGCGGCGCAGATGGCCCCGACCCAGGCCGGCGGCGTCATCGACTTGAAGCGCCAGTACGGCGGCGCGGACCTGCGCTGGACGTCCGAGCTGGCGATGGCGGGCAGGCCGCTGACCCTGATCGGCGGCTTTTCCTACGATTCCATGCGCGAGGACCGCAAGGGCTACCAGAACTACACCGGCGAGGGGGCCGGGCGCCAACTGGGCGTGCAGGGCGCGCTGCGACGCGACGAAACCAACACCGTCTACAACGCCGACCCTTATCTGCAGGCTTCCTGGAAGGTATCGGAGCGCTGGACGCTGGATGCCGGCCTGCACTACAGCACGGTCAGCTTCGATTCCGACGACCATTACATCGCGCCCGGCAATGGCGACGACAGCGGCGCGGCGCGCTACCGCAAGGCCTTGCCGGTGGCGGCGGTCCGCTACGCCCCGGATCCTGGCCTGAGTCTCTACGCGTCGTATGGCCGGGGCTTCGAGACGCCGACGCTCAACGAGATTTCCTACCGCCCCGGTGGCCAGCCCGGCCTGAATTTCGGGCTGGCGCCCGCGCTCAGCGCCAATCTGGAGGCCGGCGTGAAAGCGCGGGTGGCGGGCGGCCTGCTGACCGCCGCCGTGTTCCATACCCGCACCGATGACGAGATCGTGGCTGCGGGCAGTTCGGGCGGACGGACCTCCTACCAGAATGCCGGCCGCACGCGGCGCGACGGCGTGGAGCTGGGCTGGTCCGGCGACTTCGCGCGGCATGGGCGCGCGCAGCTGGCCTATACCTGGCTGAACGCGCGCTACGCGGACGACGGGCCGGGCGATATCCGCGCGGGCAACAAGATCCCGGGCATCGCGCGCCAGGCGGCCTATGCCTCGCTGGCCTGGGCGCCGCCGGAAGGCTGGCAGGTCACGCTTGAAGGGCGCTACCTCGGCAAGGTCTACGTCAACGACGCCAACGACGGCGACGCGCCCGCCTATTTCGTGGCGGCGCTGAGCGCGGGCTATGTGCTCAGGACGGGGGCCTGGGAGTTGAACGCCTATGGGCGTGTGGACAACCTGTTCGACCGCCGCTACGCGGGTTCGGTGATCGTCAACGAAACCAACGGACGCTATTACGAACCGGCGGCGGGGCGCAGCGTGGGGCTGGGCGTCGGGGCGACCTACCGGTTCTGAGCAGTGGCCTCAGTCCGGCATGTCCGGATAGCAGAAGCCGTAGTCCTCGCAGGCCGGACAGCCGGGCGCGGCGGCGGGCGGCAGGCCCGCCTGCTCACAGGCGGAGTAGGCCAGGAATTGCTTCCACCGCAGGTTGCGCACATTGCGCACCACCAGGCCGGGATAGTGGCGCGCCAGCAGGAAGGTCACGTCTTCGCGCCCGGACAGGCCCAGGTCGCGCCACAGATGGTCGGGCCGCAGGCAGGCGTGCGCCAGCACGCTGCTGACCCAGGGAGTAGTGCTCGTGCCCGGGGCGCGCCAGGCGTCCAGCAGCGCGCGCAGCAGGCGCATGAACTCCGCTTGCGCCGCGTCCGGGCCGCGTACCGGGTAGATGGCGGCCTGCGCGCGCAGCGGCGCCAGCGCGGGGGCATGGCCGGTCAGCGCGCCGGGGAACAGGCGCGCGGCCAGTTCTTCCAGTTCCCGGGACGACAGGCCGCAGCGGCCCAGGTCGCCGCAGGCCAGGCTCTTGCCGATGACCGTGGCGAAGAAGCCCGCGTCGGGATGTCCCGGGGGCGCATGGCGCAACAAGGCGCCGGCAAACCGCTGGGCGGATTCGGCGTCGTCGGCCGGGGTGGCAGCAGGGGCGATCGTGGCGGCGTGCATGGTCTGGGGGCGGCGCTGGCAGAATGATTAAAGTGTTAAGGAAATCGTTATAACGCTGAATATATAACGAAAGCCGCGGCGGGTCCTTGCCCGAACGCATGGCCGCGTCAGCCGCCCCAGGCCGCGGTCAGCATGCCGGCCGCCAGCAGCAGGCACAACGGCGAATACACCCGCGTGTCCAGGCGCGCGAACGGGTCTTCGCCCAGGCGCTTGAAGAATCCCACGTAGCGGAAGTCGCCAATGGCGCGGCCCAGCAGCGCCAGCGCCACGGCGCTGCCGGCCCAGCGCAGCCAGGCGGGCGATGCGTCCAGGCCCAGCAGGCCGCCATTGGCGGCCGCCAGCGCGGCGAAGGCCATCAGGATCAGCGCCACCGCCAGCGTGCCGGCGGCCGAAGGCTGGAACAGCGGCTTGCCGTCCTTGCGAGGCAGGGCGGCCCCGTGTGCCAGCTGGCCGCCGCAGGCCCAATAGGCATGCCACAAGGACAGGATGGCGAACACGGCGCAGGTGAGGGCGGCGACAACGGTTTGCATGAGGCGACTCCAGATGATGTGACGGACGGGGTTGTTAGCCAAAAAAAACAGGCGCCCCGGGGGACGCCTGTTTTCTGCTTCAACGGCGGGCTGCCATTACATGGCGTGGCCCATGTTGACGTTCATGTTGTACAGCACCCATGCCGAACCGCCGACGATGATGGCGATGATCATCACGGTGAAGACAAACGTGGCAAGGTTGTCGCGGGCCGACTTCGATGCGCCCATGTGCAGGAAGTACACCAGCTGCACCAGCAGCTGGAGCACGCACAGCGCAACCACGCCGGCGATGGTGATGGCGTGGGACAGTCCGCCGTTCATCACCAGGCCGAAGGAGCCGAAGGTGAGAAGCAGCGAAAGCACGAAACCGATGATGTAGGACTTCAGGCTGCCGTGGTCGGCGGCGTGATCGTCGTGGCCGTGTGCGGCCGCAGCGGAGTGCGACATCAGATGGCTCCCATGAGATAGACGAAGGTGAAGACGCAGATCCAGACGATGTCCAGGAAGTGCCAGAACAGGCTCAGGCACGCCAGGCGACGCTTGTTGATCGAGTCCAGGCCATGGCGGCGGATCATGTCCAGCAGGACGATGATCCAGATCAGGCCGAACGTGACGTGCAGGCCGTGCGTGCCGATCAGCGTGAAGAACGCCGACAGGTACGCGCTGCGGCCCGGGCCGGCGCCTTCCGCGATCAGGTGATGGAATTCATAGACTTCCATCGCGATGAAGCCCGCGCCGAACAGGAACGTCACCATCAACCAGCCCATGGCGCGGCTCTTGTTGTTGGCGTGCACGTTCAGGTTGGCCATGCCGAAGGTGAAGCTGGAGAACAGCAGCAACAGCGTTTCGACCAGCACGAACTTCAGATCGAACAGTTCCTTGCCCGTCGGGCCGCCCGCGGTGGCGTTGGACAACACCGCGAACGTGGCGAACAGCACCGAGAAGATCAGCAAGTCGCTCATCAGATAGACCCAGAAACCGAAAACGGTCTTGGATCCATCGTCGTGATGCGCGTGATCGTCGTGACCCGCGTGGGGGTGAGTGGCTACGGCTTGAATCATGGCTCAGGCGGCCTTCTGCATTTTGTCAAAGTGAGCGTTTTCGATGCGTTCGACTTCCGCGGCCGGGACCCAGTAGTCGACGTCGCGGTCATAGGCGCGGACGATGAACGAACCGATCATGCCGACGAAACCGACGATGGACAGCCACCAGATGTGCCAGATCAGCGCAAAGCACATGACCAGGCCAAAGGCGCCGATGAATACGCCGGCGGCGGTGTTCTTCGGCATGTGGATGTCTTCGTACTTGGCCGGGCGCTTGTAGGCCTTGCCGTTCTGCTTGTCTTCCCAGAACTGGTCCAGCTCGTCAACCTTCGGCACGTGGGCGAAGTTGTAGAAAGGAGCGGGCGAAGAGATCGACCATTCCAGGGTGCGGCCATCCCAGGGATCGCCGGTGACGTCCTGGTTCTGCTTGCGCTGGCGGACCGAGACGAACACTTGCTGCAGCAGGAACCAGATGCCCAGCATGATCAGCGCGGCGCCGGCCAGGGCGACCAGCAGGTAGGGCTGCCATTCGGGGTTGTCGTAGTGGTTCAGGCGGCGCGTCATGCCCTTGAAGCCCAGGATGTACAGGGGCATGAAGGCCAGGAAGAAGCCGACGAACCAGCAGTAGAACGAGTAGCGGCCCAGGCGCTCGTTCAGCGTGAAGCCGAACGCCTTGGGGAACCAGTAGGTCATGCCGGCGATGCAGCCGAACACCACGCCACCGATGATGGTGTTGTGGAAGTGGGCGATCAGGAACAGGCTGTTGTGCAGCACGAAGGACACGCCGGGGATGGCCAGCATCACGCCGGTCATGCCGCCGATGACGAACACGATCATGAAGCCCAGCGTCCACAGCACCGGCGTCGTGATGCGCAGGCGGCCGCGGTAGATGGTGAACAGCCAGTTGAAGATCTTCGCGCCCGTCGGGATCGAGATGATCATTGTCGCTATGCCGAAGAAGGCATTGACGTTGGCTCCCGCGCCCATGGTGAAGAAGTGGTGCAGCCAGACCAGGAACGACAGCACGCCGATGGCGGCCGTGGCGTAGACCATGGACTTGTAGCCGAACAGGGTCTTGCGGGCGAAGGTGGCGACGATTTCCGAATACACGCCGAACGCCGGCAGCACCAGGATGTAGACCTCGGGGTGGCCCCAGATCCAGATCAGGTTCACGTACATCATGACGTTGCCGCCCATGTCGTTCGTGAAGAAGTGCGTGCCCAGGTAGCGGTCCATCGTCAGCAGCGCGAGCGTTGCGGCCAGCACGGGGAAGGCGGCGACGATCAGGACGTTGGTGACCAGCGAGGTCCAGGTGAAGATCGGCATCTTCATCAGGCTCATGCCCGGCGCGCGCATGCGCAGGATGGTCACGATGAAGTTGATGCCGCTAAGCGTGGTGCCCAGCCCGGATATCTGCAGCGCCCAGATGTAGTAGTCCACCCCTACGCTCGGGCTGTAGTCCAGTCCGGACAGCGGCGGATAGGCGAGCCAGCCGGTCGCGGCGAATTCGCCCACGAACAGCGAGATCATCATCAGCGCGACGCCGGCGCCGAACAGCCAGAAGCTCAGCGAGTTCAGGAACGGGTAGGCCACGTCGCGGGCGCCGATCTGCAGCGGCACCACGAGGTTCATCAGCCCGGTGATGAAGGGCATCGCCATGAAGAAAATCATGATGACGCCGTGGGCGGTGAAGATCTGGTCGTAGTGGTGCGGCGGCAGGAAGCCGGCCGAGTCGGCGGAAGCGACCGCCAGCTGGGTACGCATCATGATGGCGTCGGCGAAGCCGCGCAGCAGCATGATCAGGGCGACGATGATGTACATCACGCCGATACGCTTGTGGTCGACCGTGGTCAGCCACTCCGTCCAGAGGTACTTCCACTTCTGGAAGTAGGTGATGGCGCCGAAGACCGCTAGGCCTCCCAGGCACACGGCGGCCAGCGTAACCATGACGATGGGTTCATGGTACGGAATGGCCTCGAGGGTGAGTTTCCCGAGCATTGTTAGTTAATTCCTGCGATCAGATTGTTCGACGTGGGGGTGCACGTGGCGGAGTCCACGCCGGCCATCTTGGTCATGGTGCTGCCAAGAATGAAATCAAACATGGCGGGGGGCGCCGAGGAGTACTTGACGACCGGGTTGCGCTCGCTGCGCTTGCTCAGCTCCGCGTAGACCTCGGGGGTCAGCGCCACGGGGGCAGCCTTGGCTTCCTTGACCCAGTTGTCGAAACCTTCCTGCGACATGGCGATGGCCTTGAAGCGCATGCCGGAGAAGCCGGCGCCGCTGTAGTTGGCCGAGATGCCCGCGTAGGTGCCGGCTTCGGTCGCATTCAGGTGCAGCTTGGTCTCCATGCCGGCCATCGAGTAGATCTGGCTACCCAGCTGGGGGATGAAGAACGAGTTCATGACCGTGGCCGAGGTGATCCGGAAGTTGACCGGAACATCGACGGGGAAGGCGATCTCGTTGACCGTGGCGATGTCGTACTCGGGGTAGATGAACAGCCACTTCCAATCCAGCGAAACCACCTCGATGGTGACCGGCTTGTGTTCGGATACGAGCGGCTTGTAGGGATCCAGCGCGTGCGTCGAGCGCCAGGTGATCACGGCGAGAATCGCCACGATGATACAAGGGACGGTCCAGACCACGACTTCGATCGCGGTGGAGTGGGCCCACTTGGGCTGGTAGTCAGCCTTGGTGTTGGATGCGCGGTATTTCCAGGCGAAAGCCAGGATCATGACAATGACCGGAATCACGACGATGAGCATCAGCCCGGTCGCCGTGAACAGCAAAGTCTTTTCCTGGGCGCCAATATCTCCCTTGGGGGAGAGGATTTCCATGTTGCAGCCGCCAAGCAGCATGACCGCGCCGACGCCAATAATGCGCGTAAGGGTCGCAAGGAGGGGGTGTTTCACGTACAGCCTTGGATGGAAGGTGGAAAATGCTGCATAGCAGCAGACTGGAATGCTGCTAGGCAGCAACGTCCATCCTATCGGCTTGATATGGGTCAAGCATGCGACGAATGGTCGCATTGCCTGGGAGGATTCTGCCCCAAGGAGGGCAGATTCAGGGTTTTCCTAGGGGAGCAGGGGCTTGCTGCAAGGTTCCTGGGTGCGACGATATGTCGCACCCGCACACGGGGACCCTGCGACGATTTGTCGCATCCGCACAAATCAGTCGATGAGCACTTCGCGTTCCGGCCCCGGTTTCTTGGCCAGTTTGCGCTGCAGGGAGCGCCGGTGCATGCCCAGGAGGCGGGCCGCCGCCGAAACGTTGCCGCCGGTTTCGTGCAGGGCCTGGTGAATGTGCTCCCATTCTAGGCGGTGCAACGGTGTCATGGTGGTTTCGATCGTAACGTTTTCCGGCTTCACCAGCCCCAGGGTGCGCAGGATCATCGGCGCGGTGGCGGGCTTGGGGAGGTAGTCGTCGGCGCCGCGCTTGATGGCCTCGACGGCGGTGGCCACGCTGGCGTAGCCGGTGACCAGCAGGATGCGCATGTCGGCGCGCAGGGCGCGCAGGGGACGGATCAGGGTCAGGCCGGAGTCCTCGCCCAGGCGCAGGTCCACCAGGGCGAAGGCGGGGCGGATTTCCTCGGCCACGCGCAGCGCCTCGGCGATGCCGGTGGCGGTACGGGTTTCCAGGCCGCGGCGCGACAGGCTGCGCTGCAGGGTGCGCACATACAGTTCGTCGTCGTCGATCAGCAGGCCAAGATCGGTTGGGTTCATTGCACTCAAGTTCCGGGGTTGCCTAGCGGCAAGTAAAAGCGGATGCGCGTGCCGCCCTCTTCGGCGGCGGTCATGGTCATTTCACCGCCCATCTGTTCCACCGTGGCATGGGACAGCGCCAGGCCCACGCCCAGCCCTCCGGGCTTGCCGCTATTGAACAGGCTGGTCGCGGGCAGCAGGGTCTGGTCGGGGTCGAAGCCCCGTCCGTAATCCCTGACTTCGCCACGCAAGGCGCCATAACCGTACTCCAGATGCAGGTCCACGCGGGGCGCGTCGGCGGCTTCGCCGGCGTCCGCCGCATTGTTCAGCAGGGCCTGCAGCAGGTGGGCGATGGCCGGATCGACCCGCAGGCTGCTGGGCAGGGCGCCCGAACGCTGCAGATCGATGGTCGGCCGGATCAGTCGCCATTGCCCCACCACGCGGACCAGGTCCACCGCGGTTGGGACAGCCAGATTGCGGATGCGTTCCCGGCACAGGGCCAGCAATTGGCTCAGCGTGGAGACGTCGGCGCGCAGGTCCTCGTCCTTGACCTCGGCGGCGATCTCGTCGGCCAGCAGGGTCATGGTGGCCAGCGGGGTATTCAGTTCGTGCGCCATCGCCGCCGCGTGGGTGGCCAGGGCCACGATGCCTTCGTTGCGGGTGAAGCGTTCGCGCAGCCGCGCCAGTTCGCGCTCGCGGTCGCGCAGGTCCGAGGCCAGGCGGGTGGAAAACACCAGCACCACCACCACGGAAATGAGGAAGTTGGCGCCCATGCCCCACAGCAGCAGGGTGTGGGTGTCGACGTTGCCGCGCAGGGGCTGGCCGAAGATCGCGGCCGCCGCGTAGCCCGAGATGCCCGCCACGGCCGCGGCCAGCGCCCAGTTGCGCGGCAGCGCCAGCGCCGCCAGCGCGGTCAGGATCAGGAACATCATCCCGAACGGATTGCTGATGCCGCCGCTCCAGCCCACCATCCAGGCCAGCACCGCCATGTCCACGAACAGATGGCCGAAGGCCGTGGCGTGGGACAGGTCGCGCCGGTGGCGCAGGCGCAGGCTGGCGTAGACGTTGAAGCCGATCAGCGCGCCGACGCCGATCCACAGCGGCTCGAGCGGCAGGGCCAGGCCCAGGACGCTGCTGGCCAGCAGGATGGTGGCGGCCTGGCCCGCGATGGCGAGCCAGCGCAGGCTGCAGAGGGTACGCAGGAATGAAAAGGCGGAACTACCGGGCATATCCAGATACAGAGGTGCCGGCAGGCTGCCGGCGGCTACGGGCGCCCGGCTGCGCGGAACGCTGGCATCCGGGGCGCGGCGGCGGGGGCCGGCTGCCGCCACGCCCGAGGGGGGCTGGCGGTGGATGTGCTGGCATTGTATGGCGAATCAGGAGCACGCGCCGGATGGGCGGCGCTTTATGTGTCCCTGATAAATTCGCCAGCAGGCTCGGCCTGACGCCGCCCGGGCCTCTGTATCAATGGATATCGGAGGTGCCGCTATGGGCCATCGCGGGAGGAGGATAGTCTTCCTGGTCGGACGCCATCTGCCCCTGGATCTCCGCCTGCTGCAGCTCCTGCTGCACCTGGGCGCGCGTTTCGCTCTGGTGGGACACGATGGGGGGAGGATAGTCTTCCTGGCCGAACGAGTACTGGCCGTCGGCCTTGGACTGAGCCAGCTCGGAACTGACCTGGGCCGAAGTCTTGGCGGCGGGGGCGGTGCGGGAGACCTGCCAATCACCGTAGAGATCGCGCGAGTACTGCGTGGTTTGGGCCTGGACGGCCCCGGCGGCGGCCAAGCCGGCGCATAGCAATAAGGTCCTGCTAAGGGTCTTCATGAAACGCTCCTGGCAATCAAAGCTTGCGGCCGTTGCGGGCCGCGCCTTCGTTCGCGCTGCTGCCTGCGGACGATTCCTGGATGCGGCAATGCCTGACCAGGCGCGCCGCGAGGGCGCACCAGGTCTTTTCAATTCGACCCGGCGCGCGGCGCGGCGTTGCATCCGAAACGCGCTTGTTGCAAGGAAGCTGTTTCAGCGGTGCAGCACAGCTGTCAGTCCGCTGTCGGGGGGCGGTTCCAGCATCAGGGGCTAGTTCCAGCCTCAGGGGCCGGTTCCAGCCCCCGCTTCAGTGGCCGTGGCCGGCGGCGGGAGCCGCGCCCGCGTTCAGCGGACGCGCCACCGCCTCGACCGCGACCCGGCGCTGCTGCTGCGCGGCGTCCTCGACGATCAGCGTCAGGGCCACGTGGTCGCCCGGGGCGATCTGGCGGGCCAGGTCGATCAGCATGACGTGGTAACCGCCGGGCTTGAGTTCCACCGCCTGGCCGGCGGGCAGGGCGATGCCCGGCACCTGGCGCATCTTCATGACGTTGTCCTGCATGGCCATCTCGTGGATTTCCACGTGCTTGGCGGCCTGCGATTCCACACCGACCAGGCGGCCCGCGGCGGCGGAGGTCAGGCGCATGAAAACGCCGGTGGCGTGCTGGTTGGGCACGGTCGAACGCACCCAGGCCTCGTCGACCTTCAGGCCGGCGTCCTGGGCCAGCGCGGCGGGGCTGGCGCCGGCCAGGGCGCAGAAGGCGAAGGCGGCGGCCGCCAGGGATTTGATCGTGGTTTTCTTCATGTCGGTTTCCTCTTCGATGGTTCGGTTCAGAGCACGGTGCGCAGGTCGTCCACGCATTCCTGCGCGCTCTGCTGGTGGCGCAGGGCGATGCGCAGCTTGCCCTGGGCGTCGATGACGTAGGTCAGCGCGGTGTGATCCATGGTGTAGGACGAGCCGGTCGCGACCTTCTGGTAGAAGACCTTGAACGACTGGGCGGCGGCGCGCGTCTGCTCGGCGTTGCCGCGCAGGCCCACGAAGTCCGGATCGAAGGCCTGGGTGTAGGCGCGCAGGATCTCGGGCGTATCGCGCTCGGGGTCGACGGTAATGAACAGGACGCGCAGCTTGCCCGCGTCCGCGCCCAGCAGGCTCTTGATTTCAACGGCGCGGGTCAATGCCGTGGGGCAGATGTCCGGGCATTGCGTGAAGCCGAAGAACAGCATGACCGGCTGGCCCGCGTAGTCGGCCAGCCGGCGTACGCGGCCGTCGGTGTCCTGCAGCTGGAAGTCGCCCGCGGGCATGCTGGAAAGATCCATGCCGTGCAGTTTCGGGGCGTCGGGCCCGCAGCCCGTCAGGGCCAGCAGGGCGAGGGAGGACAGCAGCAGGCGGCGCCGCGGATCGGGCGCGTGGGAGCGCGCGGCGCCAGCGGGCGCGCGCAGAATGGGGAAGTGCATGAAAACCTCGTTGGTTGACGTATCGTCCAAGGGCGCGGCGGGGCCGCGCGGTCAGGCGGAGTCAGGCGAGGAATGGCGGGGCGCGGGAGCCCAGCGGCGGCCCGGCCGCGGCTTGCGCGGGCAGGGTTTCGCGCAAGGGCGCGGGCTGCGCGTGCCGGCCGGCGGCCAGCAGCAAGGGGGAGATCGCAGGGGCGGGCGCGGGCGCCAGATGCGCCAGCAGGCCGAAGGGGCAGAGCGCGCCGGAGTCGGCCGTGTCGTGCCCGGACTTGCCCTGGTCGCCGGGCGACAGCGCCAGCGTCAGCGCCGACAGATCGCCGGAGGCGGAGCAGAAGGTGACTTCCAGGCGGCCGTCATGCAGCGCCCGGGTGTCGGGCATGTAGCCCGCGGGCACCAGCGCGCGCAGCGCCAGGGCCACGAGCGCCAGCCACAGCACGGCCCGGACGCGCGCGGCGCTGCCGGGGTGCTGGAGGCGGGTCAGGCGGAACATGGCGGCATTTTAGTGCGCGGACACGGGCTCAGGCTGCGTCCAAGCGCCGCACCAGCGCGATGTAACGGCGCTGCGCCTGGTCGGCGGGCAGGCCCGCCAGCAGGCGCCAGGCCGCGTGCCGCACCAGGTCCAGCGGCGCCGCGCCAGGCTCGGGTGCGACCGGCGCATCGCCGTGGCGCGCCTGCTGCTCGTAGGCGTGCAGCCGGATGGCGACGGCGGCCGAAGGCTGCTGGGCCAGGGCCCGCCGCTCGATGAGCGCGGCTTCGAAGGCATCGGCCAGTTCGCCGGCGGAAAGGGCCAGGGTGTCCGCGTCGATGCTGTCGCCCACGGGTTCCCGGCCGCTGGCGGCGGCCAGTCTGCGCCACAGCGCGTCCTCGCGTCCGGGGTCGTCGGCGCGGGCGTCGACCTTGGCGATGGCGTTGTTGCGCAGGCGCAGCGTGTGCGTGGCCGTGCCCTGGTGCAGCTGCGCGCCGTCCTGCACCTGGTAGCTCAGCGGCAGGGTGACGGCGCGGCCCGCCGCGGCGGGCTGGCCCACGCCGCTGATGGCGAAGGTGTTGCGCGAATAATCCATCAGGCGCGAGAACAGGTCGATCAGCGCGCCCCGGCCTTGGTAGACGCCGCTGACGGGGTTGTCGCCGGCTTCGTTCCAGACCACGTCTTCGGCGAACAGCGGGAACAGCAGCTCGAACTTTCCGGCCTGCAGCGAACTGCGGTACGTCTCCAGGATGCGCTCGACGTCCTCGGCGCCCATGGGGGCGGGGCGTCCGGCGGCGCGCGCGGATTGCGCGGCGGCGGGATCGCGGCCCATGAATTCGAGCACGTTGGCGGCGACCCGGTCGCGGTCATTGTCCACGCAGATCATGTGATAGCTGTTGTCCAGCAGCACCATCCGGCTGCCCGCGATCTGTTCGTGCAGCAGATGCGCCGAGCGCACCGAGGTGAGCTCGTCTTCGTGGGCGTGCACGATCAGGGTGGGGCAGGCGATGCGGTCCAGCCCCCGCCGCACGAAGCCGCGCAGCCGGTCGACTTCGCGCACGCAGGCCAGCGGCACCCAGCGGTAATGGAAGTTCTCGCCACGCTCGAACTTGGCCTTGACGATGGACCTGACCAGTTCGTTCTTGATGCCGTAGGGCTCTTCCTCTTCGACGCGCATGCGCGCGGCCAGGCCGGGAATGCGATAGACCAGCTTGCGCAGGCCGCGATACCACGGCGTGCTCCAGCCGTCGATGAACACCGGCGCGGCAAGCGACACCAGGCTGCCCTTCCTGTGGTCCACCCGCTTGCAGAGCTCGACCGCCAGCAGCGCGCCCAGGCACATGCCGACCACGTGCAGCGTGTCGTAGCGGCCGGCGATCTCGTGGTACTTGGCGGTCACGGCTTCCAGCCAGGCTTCCGCGCGCACGGGCACCAGGTCTTCCGGCGTGGTGCCGTGCCCGGGCAGGGTCAGACTGTGCGTTTCGATGCCGACGCGCTTGAGCACCTTGTGCATGGATCCCAGGTCGTACTGGGTCCCGCCCAGGCCGTGGATCAGCAGGGCGCCCGTGGCGGGACTATGTGTACTAACGGACATCTGCCGGCTCGCGCTCGATTTCTCCGAGACGCCACATGCCCGCCACGACCGCGACGCTGCCGTCGAAGTCGGCCAGCGGCGAGCCGCGGTCGCTGACGACGCGCCAGCCGCCGTCCGCGTGTGCCAGCCGGAACGGCAGCGGCGTGCGGTCCTGCGCGCCCGCGCGCCGCGCCGCCCAGTGCATCGACAGGCGGGCGCGGTCGTCCGGGTGCGCCAGCGCCAGCAGCGCGTCCAGGTTCTGGATGGCGCCGGCGGGCAGGCCGAACGCTTCCTGCAGGTCGCCGGCCAGTTCCAGCGCGCCGTCATGCGGGTCGTAGCGGTACATGAGCTGATGGCTGCCAGCCAGCGCCAGGTCGAAGCGGCTGCGCCATTGTTCGGCATCCGCCTGCGCCTGCGCGCGGGCGCTGCGCAGGGTGTTGACCAGCAGGAGCAGCAGCGCGGTGACTACCAGATAGACCTGGGTGGCCAGCAGCACGTGCCCGGGATCGTTCACTTCGACGAAGGGGCCTTCGCCCTGGGCGCTCTGGTACAGCGCCATCGTCATCAGGGTGACCATCGCCAGCGTGCCGCCCTGCGGCCCCCAGACCAGCGCGATCAGCACGGCGAACACCAGGGGCAGGTAGGTCAGCTCGAACGACACGACATAGGGCAGATTGCGGATCATGTCGCCATCGAAGGTCATGAAGGTCGACACGATCATCAGCGCGTAGGCCGCGGCGCCCAGCATGAAATCGCGCGTGCGCGGGCCGCCCGAGCGGCGCGGGCGGAACTGCGCCCACCCCGTCAGCGCCGGCGCCAGGATCAGCACGCCGGCCAGGTAGGCCACCACCCAGGTGCGCAGCCGAAGCAGGGCGCCGGCCTCGTGCGTCAGCCACAGCCAGCCTCCGCCCAGCAGCGCGCTGGCGGCCGCGCCGGCCACCGCGCCCGCCAGCAGCGCGGCCACGAAGCCCGGCCCGTGCGCGCGCGGCGACAGCCGCTGCACGGTCCAGGCGGCCAGCATGGAAGACAGGCTGCCGGCGACCGCGAACACGATCGCCGTCGCCGGCTGGCCGCGCCAGGCCAGGGTCAGCACCAGCTGGGCGCAGAAGAAACCGGCCAGCAGCAGCGGCCAGTTGCGGCGTCGCGACAGCAGGTAGGCGCCCACCGCCACGCCCGGCGGCAGCCACACGAACGACGCCTGGCTCACCGGGTCGTTGAGCAGATGCGAGAACCAGCCGCAAAGCAGATACGGGATGGCCCACAGCAGGCAGAGCGGATTTCTTCCGGATGTGTCTTTCATTCCCATGGGGGTCCTTGCAGGGGCATGATGGCCGGGCGCAAGACTTGCGCCGCAATCTGCGCGTTATACACGCCCGGGGCGTGCATGCGAAGCTCCCGCGCCACACCTGGGCGTCAAAATCTTGGTACCCTTGAACGCACGCAAATCCCGCCACCTCACTCAGTGCCCCAGGTTTCAGTGCTTTCCTTGTCCGCCACGGCCTCGCCCGTTTCCGTTCCGCCTGTCATAAGCCAGACCAGTCCGATCGTCCGCCGCTGGCTGTGCGTCCTGGCGGTGTCGCTGCTGGCGCTGTTGACCGCCTGCGGCACCACCAAGGTCCAGCCCGGCTATTACCGGGTGCAGTCGGGCGACACCCTGACCCAGATCGCGCGCAAGCAGGGCACCAGCGTGAACGACCTGGTGCGCTGGAACAATCTGTCGAATTCCAATTCCATCGAGGTCGGGCAGATGCTGCGGGTCGAGCCGCCCGCCGGACAGGCGCGCACGTCGTCCGCGCCCAGCAAGGCGCGCGGCAAGCCGGCGCCCGCGCCGAAGTCATCCACGTCCACCGCCAAGCGGCGCACCGCCCCGCCGGGCGCGATCTCGCTGGTGTGGCCCGCCCAGGGCAAGGTCACCCGCGGCTACGACGGATCGGGCTCCAACGGCATCGTCATCAGCAATTCGTCCGGCACGCCGGTCGTCGCGGCGGCGCAAGGCACGGTGGCCTATTCGGGCAGCGGCCTGCGCGGCTACGGCCACCTGGTCATCGTCAAGCACAACGCCAGCTTCCTCAGCATCTACGCGCACAACAGCAAGCTGCTGGTCAAGGAAGGGCAGCGCGTCAGCCAGGGGCAGAAGATCGCCGAAATGGGCAACAGCGACAGCAAGCAGGTCGGCTTGTACTTCGAGCTGCGCTACGACGGGCAGGCGGTGGACCCGGCGGGATCCTTGCCGCCCAGGTAGGCGATTGCCGCAACGGCGCTGCCGGCATGGACGCTACAGCGCCGCTTCCTGCGTCAAGGTGGAAATGAACGCCGCCGTGCGCGGATCCCTGGGTTGGCTGAACAGGGTCCGCGAATCGCCGGATTCGACCACGGTCCCATCCAGCAGGAACACCACTTCGCGCGATACGCTGGCCGCCAGGCGCAGGTCGTGAGTGGCCATCAGCATGGTCATGCCTTCCGCCGCAAGCTGGCGCAGCACGTCCACCACTTCCGCCGCCAGGCCGGGGTCCAGCGCCGAGGTCGGCTCGTCGCATAGCAGCACGCGCGGCGCGGGCGCCAGCGCGCGGGCGATGGCCACGCGCTGTTGCTGGCCGCCTGACAGGTTGGCGGGCCAGGCGTCGGCCTTTTCCAGCATGCCGACCTTGCGCAGCAGTTCCTCGGCGCGCGCGCGGGCGCGGTCCAGGGGCCATTTCTGCACGGTCAGCAGGCCTTCCATGACATTGCCGATGACGGTCTGGTGCGGGAACAGCTGAAAGTTCTGGAACACCATGCCGGTCTGCTTGCGCACGCGCTGGACCTGGTCGCGCGAGAGCTTGCGGCCGGGTTCGAAATGCACCGTTTCCGGGCCGATCTCCAGCGTGCCCCGATCGGGCACTTCCAGCAGGTTCACGCAGCGCAGCAGGGTGCTCTTGCCGCTGCCGGACGGGCCGATCAGGGCGGTGACGCTGCCTTCGGCGATGCTCACGTCGACCTGCTTGAGCACGGGATTGCCGCCGAACGCCTTTTCTATCTTTTCCAGGCGGATCATCGGTTCTTCTCGTTAAAGACCGCGTGCTGGCCGAAGCGCCGTTCCAGGCGCACCTGCGCGGCGGACAGGACGGAGCTGAATACCAGGTAGATCAGCGCGGCCTCGGTGTACAGGATCAGCGGTTCATAGGTGACGGCGGCGATGCGCTGCGCCGCCTGGAAGATCTCGGGCACGGTCAGCACCGCCGCCAGCGAGGTGTCCTTGACCAGCGCGATGAAGGAATTGGACAGCGGTGGCACCGCCACCCGCGCCGCCTGCGGCAGGATGGTACGGCGCAGCGCCTGTGCGCGCGTCATGCTGAGCGAATAGGCGGCTTCCCACTGGCCCTTGGTGATGGACTCGATGGCGCCGCGTATCACTTCGGAGTTGTAGGCGCCGACGTTGAGGGTGAAGCCGATCAGCGCGGCGGGCAGCGGGTCCAGCACGATGCCGGCGCTGGGCAGCCCGTAGAAGATCACGAACAGCTGCACCAGCAGCGGCGTGCCGCGGATCAGCCAGACGTAGAAGCGCACCACGGCCACCAGCGGCGCCGGGCCGAACAGCCGGATCAGCGCCACCACGAAGGCCAGCGCCAGCCCTAGCGCGAAGGACATCAGCGTGAGCGGAACCGTGAACATCAGCCCCGCGTGCAGCAGCGGCCAGAACGAGTCCGCCATCAGCTGCACCCAGGCCGGCACCGCCCAGTTGCCTATTTGCGCCAGCAGCCAGTCGGGCAGGACGGATTGCAGCCAGGGGGGTAGCGTCATGTGCGCTCCGCTCGCTTATTGCGCCGACAGGTCCGTGCCGAAATACTTGACCGAGATGGTCTTGTAGGTGCCGTCCGCCTTGATGTCGGCCAGCGCCTTGTTGATGGCGGCCTGCAGCTCGGGGTTGCCCTTGCGGATCAGCACGCCCGAATTGCTGAACTCGGCGGTCTTGTCGGTGGCGGCGATCTTCACCTTGGCATTGGGCTTCTGCTTCTTGAAGTCCAGGAACGACAGGTTGTCGTTGACCGTGGCTTCCACGCGGCCCGAGGTCAGCAGGTCGATGGCTTCGTTGAAGCCTTGCACCGCGACCACTTCCGCGCCATGGCTCTGCGCTAGCTTGCCGAAGTTGCTGGTGAGCGTGTTGGCGGACTTCTTGCCCTTCAGGTCGTCGAAGGACTTGATGCTGGTGTTGTCGTCGCGCACGATCAGCACGGCGGCCGACGAGATGTAGGGATCGGAGAAGTCGTACTTGGCGCGGCGCGCGTCGGTGATGCCGACCTGGTTGATCACGGCGTCGTAGCGCTTGGCGTCGAGGCCGGCGATCAGCCCGTCCCATTTGCCTTCGACGAATTGCGCCTTGACGCCCAGGCGTTCGGCGATGGCGCGGCCGATGTCCACGTCAAACCCGGTAAGCTGGCCGGATGCGTCGTGGAAAGTGAAGGGGGCGTAGGTGCCTTCGGTGCCGATCTTGAACACGCCGGCGGACTTGATCTGGTCCAGGCCCGACTGGGCGTGGGCGGCGGACAATGCGGCGACCTGGACGAGGCCGGCGACGAACAGCGTACGGAAGAGTTTCATGGCGGTGCTCCAGGGATGGCAGGTATCACTGTGGAGAGCATCCGTGCCTGCAATGCCCTCCGGCGTAGCCGCACTCTAACAACGGGTCTATTTTTCCACAAAGCATAAGGAATAGTAAAAATATAGCGGCAAGTCATATGGCGATACCCATGCCCCGGCGCGATGCCGCCGGGGTTCATCCAGGCGGGACTTTGATGGAGATCGGTGTGGAACAGCAATGGAACAGGCGGGCTTTCATGATGGCGGCCGCGGGCGCGGCGGCGGCGGGCGCGATGCCGGCCCAGGCCGCGGACGGCCCGCGGCTGATGCCGGGCGGCGGCAGCATCACCCAGGTGGAGGGCCTGCGGGTGGGGCATTACACCGATACTCGCCGCCCGACGGGCTGTACCGTCATCATCGCTGAAGCTGGCGCGACCGCCGGGGTCGACGTGCGCGGCGCGGCGCCGGGCACGCGCGAGACGGACCTGCTCAACCCCGTCAACATGGTGGAAAAAGTGCATGCCATCGTGCTGTCCGGCGGCAGCGCCTTCGGCCTGGACGTCGCCTCGGGCGTCATGCGCTATCTGGAAGAAAAGAAGATCGGCTTCGACGTGGGCGTGGCGCACGTGCCTATCGTGCCCTCGGCCATCCTGTTCGACCTGGGGGTGGGCGACGCGTCGATCCGGCCGGACGCGGCCGCGGGCTACCAGGCCTGCAAGTCGGCCACGGACGCCGCGCCGCAAGAGGGCAACGTGGGCGCGGGAGCGGGCGCGACGGTGGGCAAGCTGTACGGACCCAAGCGCGCGATGAAGGGCGGCCTCGGCAGCGCCTCGCTGACGGTGGCGGGCGTGACGGTGGGCGCCATCGTCGCGGTCAACGCGGTGGGCGACGTGGTGGACCCGGCCACCGGCCGCATCCTGGCCGGCGCGCGCACCGCCGACGGCAAGATGCTGCTGGACACCCGCGCCGCCATCCTGGCCGGCGACCTGCCCAAGTCGATGCGCGCAGGCACCGCCACCACCATCGGAGTGGTCGCCACCGACGCCAAGCTGACCAAGGCGCAGGCGCAGAAGATCGCCGGCATGGCGCACGACGGCCTGGCCCGCACGATCAATCCCATTCACACCATGCTGGACGGCGATACCATCTTCGCGCTGGGCACGGGAACCTCCGGCAAGCCGGGCAACGTGATGCTGCTGGGCGTCATGGCGGCCGAGGCCATGGCGATCGCGGTGCAGCGCGCCATCCTGTCGGCGCGCGCGCTGGAAGGCTATCCCGCGGCGGTGGACTTCGTCGCCTGACGACCACGCGCCCTGACCTCGGGCTGTCACACAACGGCGCCATCATGGGTGGCGCCGGCGCGTGGCCGGCTGGCGGAGGGCGTGCATGTACAAGGGCGAACGATTCAACGGCGCGACGCACCTGGCCGGCCTGGCGCTGGCCGTGGCCGCGTCGGGCGCCCTGATCGCCCGCGCCGCCGAATTGAAGGCCGACACCCGCCAGGTCATCGCCTGCGCCGTGTTCGCGGCGTCGATGATCGCCGTCTACGCCTCGTCGGTCCTGTTCCATTGTTCCCGCGGCCGCCGCAAGGCGCTGTGGGCCAAGGCCGACCACTGCGCGATCTACCTGCTGATCGCGGGAACCTATACGCCGCTGGCCTTCGGGCCGGTGGAGCACGGCTGGGGCGCGGCCATGGGCGTGGCGATCTGGCTGCTGGCGGCCTTCGGCGTCGGCCGCGAGCTGTGGTGGGCGCGCGGCGCGGCGCCGGCCCTGCCGCTGTATCTGGCCATGGGCTGGCTGGGCGTGATGTTCGCCGCGCCGATCGCGGGCGCGCTGTCCTCGACCGGGCTGGCCTGGCTGCTGGCGGGCGCCGCCGTCTACACGGCCGGCACGCTGTTCTACGTCAATGACAAGCGCTGGCCGCACGCGCACGGCATCTGGCATCTGTTCGTCATGGGCGGCACGGCCTGCCACTTTGTGACGGTGTTCGGCTTCCTCAGGTTGAGTCCGGCCTGAGCGGGGCCGCTTCCAGGGATCGCCAGCCCCGGCGCGGGGACGATGCGCTCCGGCCTGCGCCAGGCGGCGCCGGCCGGCCCTAGCGCCAGTTTGCCAGCGGCAGCATGCCGCCCCGGTCCTTCACTTTGCGCATGACGATATGCGAGGACAGGTTCCGCACGCCCGGGATCTTGCTGAGCTTGTCCTCGACGAACCGCGAGAACGCCTTCAGATTGCGCGTGCGCACCGTCAGGATGTAGTTGGACGCGCCGGTCACGATGCTGGCCTCGGTGATTTCGTCATGCAGCGCGATGCCGGCCAGGAACTCCTCGTGCCAGTCCGGGCGCGACTGGTCCAGCGACACGTGGACGATGGCTTCCAGCTCGAAGCCCAGTTTCTCGGCGTCCAGCACGGCGCGGTAGCTGCGGATCAGCCCGCTTTCCTCCAGCGCCCGCACGCGTCTCAGGCAGGCCGACGGGGAGAGGGCCACCTGCTCGGCCAGGTCCTGGTTGCTGAGGTGGCCGTCTTCCTGCAGCCGGTAAAGAATGCGCTGGTCTATCGCGTCTATCTGCATGATGCAATCAAATTCCAAAAAATCGGATTACGTGCAATCCAATGCGGAAATCTAGGGTAATCCGCGCCTGAATTTGCAATTTATCAGCCCGATCGCGCTGATAGTATGTATCCAGAATATTGCCTCATGGAGCCGAAAATGAACACCCGCGAAGCCTGCGTGAACGCCGATCGCCAGGATCCCCTGGCGCCCCTCAAAGACCGTTTCGACCTGCCGCCCGGCGTCCTCTACATGGACGGCAATTCCCTGGGCGTGATGCCCAAGGACGCCGCCGCCCGCGCCGCCGCCGTGATCGGCCAGGAATGGGGCACGGGCCTGATCCGCAGCTGGAACACCGCGGGCTGGTTCGAATTGCCCGCCCGCCTGGGCGACAAGCTGGGCCGCCTGCTGGGCGCGCGCGAAGGCGAACTGGTGGTCACCGACACGACCTCGCTGAACATCTTCAAGGCGCTGGCCGCGGCTTTGCGCATCCAGCAGCACCAGCACCCGAAGCGTCGCGTCATCCTGTCCGACCGCGACAACTTCCCGACCGATCTCTACATGATTCAGGGCATGATCGACCTGCTGCAGCAGGGCTACGAAATGCGCCTGATCGACGACGAGCTGCCGCTGGAAAAGGCGCTGGACGAGTCCGTGGCGGTGATGCTGCTGTCGCACGTGAACTACCGCAGCGGCCAGATGCACGACATGGCCGCCGTGACGGCGCTGGCGCACGAGCGCGGCGCGCTGGCCATCTGGGACCTGGCGCACGCCGCGGGCGCGGTGCCGGTGGACCTGAACGGCGCCAATGCCGATTTCGCCGTGGGTTGCACCTATAAGTACCTGAACGGCGGCCCGGGTTCGCCCGCCTTCATCTGGGTGGCGCCGCGCCACACCAAGGACTTCTGGCAGCCGCTGTCCGGCTGGTGGGGCCACACGCGGCCGTTCGACATGGCCGTGGCCTACGAACCGGCCGGCGGCGTGCGCCGCTACCTGTGCGGCACCCAGCCCATCGTGTCGCTGTCGCTGGTCGAGTGCGGCCTGGACGCGGCGCACGCCGCCGACATGGCCGAGGTGCGCAAGAAGTCGCTGGCGCTGGGCGACCTGTTCATCGCGCTGGTCGAAGAGCGCTGCGCCGGCCACCCCCTGACCCTGGTCACGCCGCGCAAGCATGCCGACCGCGGCAGCCATGTCAGCTTCCGCCACCCCCACGGCTTCGAGGTGATGCAGGCGCTGATCGCGCGCGGCGTGATCGGCGATTACCGCGAGCCCGAAGTGCTGCGCTTTGGCCTGACGCCGCTGTACTTCGGCTACGCCGACGTGTGGGACGCCGTCGACATCCTGAAGGACGTGCTGGACACGCGCGGCTGGGACAAGCCGGAATTCAAGCATCGCGCCGCCGTGACCTGAGCGCCGCGACGCAACCGTATTGCGCGGGCCTCGCCGGCCCTACATCCACAAAGAGAGCGCAGGACTGGAGGAGACAATGCAACAACAGAAAGGATTCGGCCAGATCGCCGAACGCGAGCAGGGCCTGAAGCGGCGGCTGACGTCGGGACAGATGAGCATGATCGCCATCGGAGGGGCCATCGGCACGGGCCTGTTCCTGGGCAGCAAGTTCGCCATCGGTTTTGCCGGGCCCAGCGTGATCATCAGCTATGCCATCGGCGGCGTGATCACGCTGCTGCTGATGGGCTGCCTGGCGGAGATGACGGTGGCGCATTCCACCTCGGGTTCCTTCGGCGCCTACGCCGAGCACTATGTCGGCCCGCTGGCGGGCTTTCTGGTGCGCTACGCCTACTGGTCCTGCGTGGTGCTGGCGGTGGGCACGGAAGTCACCGCCGTGGCGGAATACATGAAGTTCTGGTTCCCGGACGTGCCGGGCTGGCAGTGGGTCTGCCTGTTCTCGGCGGCGCTGATCTTCATCAACGCGATGAGCGTCAAGACTTTCGGCACCGTCGAATACTGGTTCTCCACCATCAAGATCACCGCCATCGTGGCCTTCATCATCCTGGGCGCCTACGTGGTCTGGGGCAATCCGCAATACGGCGCGGCGCTGTACACCTCGCACGGCGGATTCTTCCCGAACGGCGTCTGGGGCATGTGGATCGCGGTGGTGATCTCGATCTTCAGCTACCTCAGCGTCGAGATGATCGCGGTGGCGGCGGGCGAGGCCGAGGACCCGGAGCGCGCGGTCAAGAAGGCGTTCCGCGCCACCATCGTCCGGCTGGTGGTGTTCTACCTGCTGACCTTGGCGCTGATCCTGGCCATCGTGCCCTGGGACGAGGCCGGCAAGGGCGGCAGCCCCTTCGTGAAGGTGATGCAGGCGCTGGAGATTCCGGGCGCGGCGGGCGTCATCAATTTCATCGTGCTGGTGGCCGCGCTGTCCGCCATGAACAGCCAGCTGTACATCACCACCCGCATGATGTTCAGCCTGTCGCGCGCAGGCCATGCGCCGTCCGCATTCGGGCGGCTGACGCGCGGCGGCACGCCGCTGAATGCGCTGCTGCTGTCGACCAGCGGCATCGCCATTGCGGCGGTGCTGAACGTGCTGTACCCCGAGACCTCGTTCACGCTGATGATGGCGATCTCGATGTTCGGCGCGCTGTTCACGTGGATGATGATCTTCGTCACCCACTATTGCTTTCGCCGCCGCTGGGCGCGCGAAGGCGGCGGGCAGCTGTCGTTCAGGATGCCGGGCTTTCCGCTGCTGACGCTGTTGGGCGCGGGCGCGATGCTGGCCATCCTGGCCACCACCTACTTCACCAGCGTGTTCAAGATGACGCTGGTGTTCGGCGTGCCGTTCCTGCTGGTGCTGGCGCTGTTGTACCAGCTGCTGTTCCGTCGGCGCGGCGAAAGCGTGGCGCTGACCCCGCGGGATCAGCGTTCCTGAGGCTGCCGCGTTCGGCATGGGCAAGGGCCCGAAGAAGGAACCTCGGGCCCATGCTTCAGCCCATGTTTCAAGCGTTGGCCATGGCGGGCGCCGGCTGTTCCGCAACTGCCGCTTCCTCGGGCGCCGGCGCGAACACGCGCAGGCGGTGGCCGTCGGGATCCAGCGCCACGAAGGTGCGTCCGAAATCCATGTCGGTGGGCGCTTGCAGGATGGGCAGGCCGCGCAGGCTCCAGTCCAGGTGGCGGCGGTCCAGCGCTTGCGCGTCCGGCACGGTGAAGGCGAGCTCGGTCGCACCGCCGCGGCCGGCGGCGGCAGGCTCCACCGTATAGCGCGACCACAGTCCCAGCATCAGGCCGGAATCCAGCCTGAACAGCGCGAAGGTGGGGGAGCTTTCGACGGGCGGGCGCTGCAGCAGCGCGCTGTAGAACGCGGCGCTGGCGGCGGGCTTTTCGACGTAGAAAATCACGAAATTGGTGTCTGACATGATGTGCTCCAGGTGATTGACGCGCTCATCTTAGACAGGGGCACTGTCAGTTTTTGGCAGTAGCTTGCAGCCGCGTTTTCAGCTGCGCCTTCAGCCGCGTTTCTGGCCGGATTTCTAGCCGCAATCCTTGGGCGAGCGATCGATCGCGCGCCACTCCTTGAGCAGCGCATGGCGGCGCTTGGGATAGCGCGGGCCGGGCGTCAGCGTGGCGATGCGGTCGGTGCGGAAATGGCGGAAGTCCTGGCGCAGCTCGCACCAGGCCATGACGATGCGCACGCTGTCGAAGAACCCCAGCGCGAACGGCCAGATCACCCGGGCGGAATCGGCGCCCTTGTCGTCGCGGTAGGTGATGTCGATCTTCTGCTCGCAGCGTATGGCCTGGCGGATCAGCGACAGGTCCACGCGGTCCACCACCTGCATCGCGCTGGGGCCGACCAGGAGCGGAATCGCGTCCAGGCCCTCGCGCAGTTCCGCGGGCAGCACCGCGCCGATCTTGGCCAGCGCGTTGCTCGCGGCCTGCGCCAGGCGCGGGTCAGCGCGGTCCGCCACCCAGCGGGTGCCCAGTACCAGCGCTTCGATCTCCTCGGTGCTGAACATCAGCGGCGGCAGCATGAAGCCCGGCCGCAGCACGTAGCCCAGGCCCGGCTCGCCCTCGATCTCGGCGCCCTGCGCCTGCAGGGTGGCGATGTCGCGGTACAGGGTGCGGATGCTGACGCCGAGGTCGGCGGCCAGCTGGCGGCCGCTGACGGGGCGGCGATGGCAGCGCAAGGTCTGCATCAGGCCCAGGAGGCGTTCGGTGCGGGACATGGGGTGGGGCGGGCGGATGGCGAATCCCCAATGCTGCCACGAAATGGCAGCATTGGGGAGCGGCCCCGCGGGCGATTTCAGGCGGGCGGCAAGGCCATCAGCCAGTCGTGCACGCGGGCCGCCAGGTCCAGGCTGTTGCGGTCCATCATCAGCATGTGCGAATTGCCGCCGATGCCCAGCTCCGGCAGCGACAGCAGGGTGACGCAGGCATGGCGTTGCGCGAATTCCCGCACACGCTCGCGCATGCGGGGCCAGCGCGGGTCCGTGTCCATGTTGTCGCCCATGACGATCAGCGTGGGCGTGCGGTAGCCGGCGTCCGCCTCCAGCTCGGGAATGCTGGCCGGCTCCAGCGCCACCACGGCGCGCACCAGATCCGGCCGGGCGGCGGCGGCGCGGATGCCGAACACGCCCGCCTGCGAATGGCAGATGACGATCATGCGGCCGACCCGCTCCAGCAGGGCCAGATAGCCGCGCAGGATGGCGGCATCGGTGTGCACCCAGCGCGGCACCATCTGGGCGGCCAGCTCGCCGAACTCGGCCACCGGGAATTGCGTGCCTTCATAGGCGCTGCCGGGGCCGGGGCGGGTGCCCGGACGGCCGATGCGAAAGCGCGTGTAGCAGTCTTCCTGCGCCTGCACGATGGGGCCTTCGGGCCAGACCTCGGGCGTGGGCGCGAAGCCCGAACGGCCGCGTTCCACGGCATCGCACAGATAGGCGTCCCAGCCGCGGCGCAGGAAGGCGTGCAGCCAGCCCTGGCGGCCGTCGGGCGTGGTCTCCCAGGCCGCGCCGGTCATGCCGCCGCCGTGCCAGAAGGCCAGCGGCGGGCGGCCGCTGGCGGGTTCGGCCAGGAAGTACTGCGCGTACATCTGCTCGACACGGTAGGTGCCGTTGGGGTCCAGCGCGACGGGCTGGCCGCCTTCGGCCATGACCACCTCGCGCCGCGGCAGCCCGGACAGGCTGACCTCGCGCCCGCCCACGTGGAAGGCGCCCATGTCGCGCAGCTGGATCGGCGCGCGCGCATCGGACGCCGCGTGCTCTTTGTCGTCCGCCATCATTCGGCGCGGATGTGGTTGGCCTGGATCACGTCCTTCCAGCGCGCGGTCTCGGCGGCCACGAAATCGCCCAGCGCCTGGCGCGGGCCGGCGGCGGTTTCCACGCCCAGCTCGCGCATCTTGGCGGCGACCTCGGGCGCCTGCAGCGCCTCGTTGAAGGCGTCGTGCAGCGTGGCTAGCGTGGCGTCCGGGGTGCGCGCCGGCGCCATGATGCCGAACCAGGGCGTGATCAGGAAGTCGGCCACGCCGGCCTCCGCGAAGGTGGGCACGTCCGGGATGGCCGGCGCGCGCTGCGCGCTGGCCACGGCCAGCGCCCGCAGCTTGCCGGCGCGGATGTTCGCCAGCGACGCGGGCAGATTGTCGAAGTACATGTCGACCTGGCCGCCCAGCAGGTCGGCCGCGACCTGTCCCGCGCCCTTGTAGGGGATGTGCGCCACGTCGATGCCGGTGCGCAGCTTGAGCAGCTCCGTGGCCAGGTGGGCCGAGCCGCCCACGCCGGACGAGGCCGAGTTCAGCTTGCCCGGATTGGCGCGGGCGTAGGCCAGCAGTTCGGGCACGGTCTTGGCCGGCACCTTGGGGTTGACCACCAGCACGCTGGGCACCGTGCCGACCATGGCGACGGGGGCGAAGTCCTTGACGATGTCGTAGGGCGCGGGTTGGTAGAGCGAGGGCGCGACCGTGCAGCCGAAGGCGCACATCAGCAGCGTGTAGCCGTCGGGCGCGGCGCGGGCCACGGCCTGCGCGCCGATGTTGCCGCCCGCGCCGGCGCGGTTTTCCACGATCAGGGGCTGGCCCAGGCGCTTGGCCAGGCTGTCGCTGAGGATGCGGGCCAGGATATCGGGCGTGCCGCCGGCGGGGAAGGGCACCACCAGCGTCACCGGACGCTCGGGAAAGCCGGCCGCGGCGGCCGGCTGGGCGGCGCCCAGGACCAGCGCCGCGCCGGTCAGCGCGGCCGCCATCCAGCGGCGGGGGTTGGCGCGCCAGCGCGCGGCGATGGGGCCTGAAGAGGACATTGCGGCAGTCTCCGGAAAAGTCGGGGTCGGGTGCGGAAAGCCCCGATCTGCCGCGGACTGTAGCCAAGGCCGGGCGCATTGCCCAATGCCGGCGGCGCAAGAGGCATATGCCGGAATTGATATGGAGTTCTCAATGCATGTCTTTCAGGCATAGTATGGGCGGCATGAGCGACACCCAAACCTTGCCCTATCTGCGCCGGCTGGACATGAACCTGCTGCTGACCTTCGACGTCCTGATGCGCACGCGCAGCGCCACCGCCAGTTCAGCCCTGCTGCATAAAACGCAGCCCGCCATCAGCCGTGACCTGGCGCGCCTGCGCCGCCGGCTGGAAGATCCCTTGCTGGTAGTGGTGAAGGGCCGCTTCATTCCGACGGAGCGCGCGCTGGAACTGCATTCGGCGGTGCATGACGCGCTGGCGCAGATCGAAGCGGCGCTGCGTCCGGCCGAGGCCTTCGATCCGGCCAAGGCCAGCGGCGTGGTCAACATCGGCACCGGCGCGCACAGCGAGATCCTGCTGGCGGCGCCGCTGATCGAACGGCTGCATCGCGCCGCGCCGGGCATCACGCTGCGCTTCCAGTCGGTGCATGGGGACTTCGTGCCGGACGACCTGGACGCGGAACGCCTGGACATGGCCATCGGCCTGTTCGGCAAGGTGCCGGCGCGCTTTCATCGCGACACGCTGCTTAAGGACCGGCGCGTGTGCGTGGTGTCGGCGCGGCATCCCTGGGCCGGGAAGGGCGCGCTGTCACTGGCGGACCTGCCGTCCATCAAGTGGTTCGCCTTCGCGCACATGTACGGCCGCGAAACCAACTTCGACCGCGCGCTGAAGCCGGACGCCGGCCGGCTGGAGTTCTCGGCCTATCTGTCGGGATTCGGCATCACGCCGTATGTGCTGCTGGACACCGACTACGCCACCACCATGCCGGCCAGCGTGGCGCGGGTGCATGGCCAGCATTTCCCGCTGGCCACGCTGGAGCTGCCCGCCAGCCTGCGCAAGATCGAACTGGTGATGGTCTGGCCGCGGCGTCTGCACACCTCGCCATTGCAGGCCTGGCTGCGCGGGCAGATCCGCGAGGTGCTGCGGGACCGCGTGGGCGCTCCCGCAGCCGGCGCGGCTTAGGAGCCGACCTTCTTGCCGCTGGCCACGTCGATGGCCGAGCCGTCTTCCAGGCTGACGCGGTAGATCTCGCGCACCACGTTGCCGGCGAAGCCGATCTCGACGATGGACACGTCCTTGAACGTGGTGTTGATGCCTTCGGGCAGCACGGCGTTGAACTTGTCGGACTCCTGCTTCATGGCGTCCTGCAGGCGCGCGTCGTACAGCGCCATGCTGTAGACCAGCGTGGTGTGCGGGTTGTGTGCGCGCACTTCCTTGCCGTCCTGCATGATGTTCACGCCGCTCACGCCCATGGTCTTGACCAGGTCCTTGCCAGCGTCGCCCATCTTGGCGTAGACCGGGCCGGTGACGCGCGGCAGCGGGCCGTCGCGCAGCGGCGCCAGGGCGGCGGTGGCCACGGTGTTGTAGCGCATCATGTCCTCGAAGCCCTGGCCGCTCTTGACCACGCCCAGGTCCAGCCACCACGGATGGCCCGCGCCCTTGGCGGCTTCGGTGGGATAGAAATTCTTCAGCGTGATCTGCAGCGGGGCCGGCGGCTTGGGCAGGGCCTTCAGCATGCGGGCGGGCGTTTCGGGGTCGGCGCTATGGATGTGCACCACCGTCACGTGCGGCATGTTGGGCGTCTCGGCTTCGGTCTTGAGGCCCAGCTTGAGCAGGTCGGCCTTCAGCGTGCCGTTGATCTTGGCGTCCAGCACGGCGTTGACGTCCTGGGGCAGGCGGTAGACCACGCCGTAGGTGGCCTTGTGCTCGCGGAATTCCGGCTTGTCCAGGGAGCTGTTGTCGATGGGGGCCGCGGCGTGCGCGGCCGAGGCGGAGGCGAACAGGCCGAGGGCGGCCAGTTGAAAGACGCGCTTGATCATGGAGATTCCTTTTGTTGTGTGGGCCCGCGAGGGTCATCCGCAGTGTGGTGGCCGCGGATGTACTGCGTATTGCACCAAGCAAAAGAATTCCGATACCAGCCGCCGCATGTCCGATAGCTGGCGGGGGCCGGCTGATATCCGCCTAGCCCAGGAAGACGATGGCCACGATGGCGATGCCCAGCAGCAGGTTGATGCCGACCCAGCGGCGTATCGCGCCCATGGCCTTGCCGCCCTGGGGCCAATCGGATGCGGCGACCGCCGCCCGTAGCTGCGGATAGAGCACGAAGCGGATGTAGGCGTAGATGGCCGTCATCACCAGGCCGCCGGACACCATGAAGGTCCAGCTGCGCGGCATGAAGAAGGCGCCGCCCGTCTGCGCGGCCTGGCTGGCTTCCTGGCTGATCATGACCGCGCCGGACAGCAGGATCAACACGATGGCCGCGAGCACCGCGTTCAGGAACGGGCCCAGCACCGAGGCCATCAGCCGCAGCCGCAGCGGCGGTTCCAGTTGCGCGGCCGCCGGCCGCAGGAAACAGTGGGCGAACAGCATGCCTCCAACCCAGAGGATCACGGCCATCACGTGGATGAATTTGAGCGCGCTGTAGAGCATGGGGGCAGGCCTGTAGGGAGTAGGGCCGCAGGAAGCGCGGCCGGGTCTGTCCCCATCATATCGCCGTCAAGCGCGGCGCGCGGACTTGACCGGCATCATGGTTTTCCATTTAGAATGAGATTGATTTCTATTTGTGATTGAAAGTTCAGGGAGCCACCCGTGCCGAATCCCGCGGTCGCCGCCGGCGACAACGTCCATCTGTTGTACCGCGCTCATCATGGATGGCTGCATGGCTGGCTGCGCGCCAAGCTGGGCAACAGCTTCGACGCGGCCGACCTGGCGCAGGACACCTTCTTGCGGGTGCTGCGGCATCGCCATGAACTCGATGCGCTGCGCGAACCGCGCGCGTATCTCACCACCATCGCCAAGCGCCTGTTGCTCAACCACCACCGGCGGCGTTCGGTGGAACAGGCCTACCTGGAAGCCCTGGCCCTGATGCCAGAGGCCCTGGCGCCTTCGGCCGAGCAGCGCCTGATCATCCTGGAAACGCTGCAGGAAATCGACGAGATGCTGGCGGGACTGTCCCTGCCGGCCCGCCAGGCTTTCCTGATGGCGCAGCTTGAAGGCCTGAGCCATGGCGAGATCGCCGCCGCGCTCAATGTGTCGCTGCGCACCGTGCACCGCTACATCGCCAAGGGGTTCGAGCAATGCATCATGGCGTCGATCTGAACGCGGCGGCCGAGGCCGCGCCCGAATTGCCCGCCGTCGAGCGCAGCGTGGCGCGCGAGGCCGCGCGCTGGCTGCTGCGGCTGAGCTCGGGCCGGGCCACGGACGCCGACCAGCAGGCCTGTGAGCGATGGCGCGCCAGCAAGGCCGAACACGAGCATGCCTGGCAGCGAGCGCAGCGCGTGAACGAACGCTTCGGCCTGATTCCGCCGGCGCTGGGCATGGCCACGCTGAATCGTCCCGAGCTCAAGAGCCGCCGCGCCGCGCTGAAGGCGCTGGTCGCGCTGGTGGTGGCCGGGCCGGCCGGCTGGGCCGCCTGGCGCGCCGATCCCCAGGACTGGACCGCCGACTATCGCAGCGCGCGGGGCGAGCAGCGCCAGGTGGCGCTGGCCGACGGTTCCACGCTGCTGCTGAACACGGCTAGCGCGGTGGATGTGATGTTCAGCTCCACGGCCCGCATGCTGCGCCTGCGCGCCGGCGAGATCGCGGTGCACGCGGTGGCCGACACGGCGCCGCAGCCGCGGCCCTTCGTGGTGCGCACCAGCCTGGGAGATATCGAGGCCCAGGCGTCGCGCTTCTGCGTGCGGCAGGAGGGCGGGCTGTGCCGCGTCAGCGTGCAGGAAGGCAGGGTGCGCGTCAGCAGCGCCGCGCGCCAGGGCGGCGCGATCGATCTGCCGGCCGGCCAGCAGGGCAGCCTGACGGACGAGGGCGCGTCGCCGCCGTCGCCCGCCGACCCGCATGCCGGCGACTGGCAGCGCGGCGTGCTTTACGCCAGCGGCATGCGCCTGGACGCATTCGCGCAGGAACTGGGCCGCTACCGCTCCGGCATCCTGCGCTGCGACCCCGCGGCCGCGCACCTGCGGATCTCGGGCGCGTTCCAGTTGCGAGACACCGATGCGGTCCTGGCGGCGCTGCCTTCGACCCTGCCGGTGCAGGTGCGCTACCGCACGCCGTACTGGGTGACGATCACGCCGCGCGCGGCGGCCGACGCCTGAATCCGTGCTGTTACAAAAAACCGGAGAGCAAGCTGTCCGATTCCGATTTCACGAGGGTCATGGTCTGTAGAGGCAAACGATTGCCGATACCTGTTGGATCGAAAGGACGACCATGGCTTATCTACCCGCCGGCCGCGCTAGCGGCTCCCGACCAGCCCGAGGCCTGCAATGCCGAATGACCCGCCTGGCCGCCGCCATGCATGCCGCCCTGGCGCTGGCCGCCTTGTCCGCCGCCATGCTGCCCGCCGGCAACGCGCGGGCGCAGGCCGCGGAACAGGCGCAGGCCCGCAGCTACCGCATCCCTGCGGGCGCGCTGGCCGACGCGCTGCCGCGCTTCGCCGACAGCGCGGGCGTGACCGTGCTGTTCGACGCCGCGCTGGTGGGACAGCGCCGCACGGCGGGACTCGACGGGGTCTACTCCGTGCGTGAGGGTTTCTCGCGCCTGCTGGCGGGCAGCGGCCTGGGCGTGCAGGAGCGCGGCGCGCGGGTCTACGTGCTGCTGGCGCAGACGCCGGGCGACGTGGCGCAGCTGGAACCGGTCAAGGTGGAAGGCGAGGGCGCGGTGGTCACGCCGGCCTGGGAGACCAGCACCGACCGCAAGCGCCTGGACGACCTGCAGATCAGGAACTGGAGCGATCTCGGCAAGCGCGCCGAGCCCGGCGTCAGCTTCAACCGCCAGAACAGCAGCATCAACATCCGCGGGCTGGACCAGGACCGAGTGCTGACGCGCGTGGACGGCATCCGCCTGCCATGGCTGGACGACGGCGCGCGCGGCCTGAAGGGCGGGCTGGAGGCGGTGGACTTCAACAGCCTGTCGCGGCTGGACATCGTGCGCGGCGCTGATGCCAGCAGCGGCGGCTCCGGCGCGATCTCGGGCATCGCCGACCTGCACACGCTGCAACCGTCAGATCTGCTGACCGACGGCAAGACCTTCGGCGCGCTGGCCAAGACCGACTACGACACCGCCGACAGCAGCTGGGGCGCCAACGCCGCGCTGGCGGGACAGATCCACAGCAACACGTTTTGGCTGGTGCAGGCCGGGGTGCGCAACGGCCATGCCCTGGACAACCGCGGCGACGTGGGCGGCTACGGCGCAAAGCGCAGCGAGCCCAGCCCCGAGGACTACGACCAGCGCAGCTTCCTGCTGAAGCTGCAGCAGCGCGTCGAAGGCGGCCACCGCTTCGGACTGACCGGCGAATACTTCAAGCGCAACGCCGACATCGACAGCATGTTCGAGCAGGGCGCCGGCACCAGCTATCTGTACGGCGAGAACAGCACGCGCAAGGAGACCGAGCGCGAGCGCGTGTCCTTCGATTATTCGTACAAGGTGCCCAGCGACGGCAGCCTGATCGACACCGCCACGGCCGTCGTCTACTGGCAACGCCTGCAACTGGACAGCTCGCTGAACGGCATACGCAGCGTCGATTCCCGCGCCTACATCATTCCCGGGGATCCCTACCGCTATGGCTTCCCCAGCGGTCCCTACGGCCGCAGCAATTCCATCCGGCAGACGATGTTCGGGGCCAATGCCGAACTGACCAAGCGGCTGGCCGGCGCGACGGTGTCGCAGCTGTGGACGGTGGGCGGCGAGTGGTACGGCAACAAGACCGAACAATATTCCAGCGGCTACGACAATTGCCCGACGATCCCGCCAGGCCTGCGCGCGCCCTTCGGCCCGCGCGCCTGCGACATGCTGCACACCAACCAGGCCGACGTGCCGCAGTCCAAGGGCAATCAGTGGGCCCTGTGGGTGCAGGACGAATTCAGTTTCGCCGACGGCCGCTACACCATCATGCCGGCGCTGCGCTACGACCGCTACGAGCAGAAGCCGCAGTCCACGCCCAGCTACGAAAGCAACCCGAACGCGGGCGCGCTGCCGCCGTCCAACAGCGGCAGCCGCTTCTCGCCCAAGCTGCTGGCCACCTGGAAGGCCGCGGAAGAGCTGAGCGTCTACGCGCAGTACGCCTACGGCTTCAAGGCGCCCAGCCCCACGCAGCTCTACACCAACTACGGCGGCCCGGGCACCTACCTACGCGTGGGCAACCCCTATCTGAAGCCCGAGACCAGCAAGGGCTGGGAACTGGGCGCGAAGATCGGTTCCGATTCCCTGGGCGGCGCGCTATCGTTGTTCGACAACCGCTATCAGAACTTCATCGACGGCGACGTGCCGCTGAACGCATCGTCGCCGCAGTGGCAGCCGGGCTGGACCGGCCAGTACCCGCTTGGCGTGACGGGCAACGTCAACCGCGCCAAGGTGCGCATCTATGGCGCCGAAGCCAGCGCCCACTGGAAATTCTCGCCGGGCTGGCGCACCTGGGGCTCGCTGGCCTGGGCCGTGGGCAAGGACGAAGGCACCGGGCAGTACCTGAACTCGGTGGCGCCCCTGAAGGCGGTGCTGGGCGTGGGCTACAGCCGCGACGTGTGGGGCGTGGACGCGATGCTGACCACCGCCCTGAAGCGCGACAAGGTCGAGTACCCCGAGGCCACGGCCACGGCTCCCAGTCCCGATTTCCAGGCGCCGGGCTACGGCGTGCTGGACCTGATGGGCTACTGGCGTCCCGCCGCAGTGAAGGGGCTGCAGGTGCAGGCAGGCGTTTTCAACGTGTTCGACAAGAAGTACTGGGAGGCCATCAACGTGCCGACCGCGGGCGCCATCGTGATTCCGCGCGCGGTCGATTGGTACACGGAACCGGGACGCAGCCTGCGCGTCTCACTGACATACCAGTATTGATCTCGATCCGCCGCCCGTCCGGGCTATGCCGGATCGGCGGCGGTCTATGCAAACCATGGCAACGGCCGGAGGGCCTACGATGAGCAATACCGATTTCACCACCCGCGCCCAGGAACTGCGCGCCCGCAACGACGCCCTGGCCGCGTCGCAGCCCAAGCTGCGCGCCCGCAACCTGGCCCAGGCGCTGGAAGTGTCCGAAGCCGAATGGGTCGCGGCGGAATGCGGCGGGCTGAAGGCCACCGCCCTGCACGGCGCGCCGCAGGAGATCTTCCGCGAACTGGGCACGCTGGGCCCGGTCATGGCGCTGACGCGCAACGACTGGTGTGTGCACGAGCGCCACGGCGTGTATGAAGACATCCAGGCCGATGGTCCGGTAGGCCTGGTGCTGGGGCCGGACATCGACCTGCGCGTGTTCTTCACCGCCTGGAAATCGGCCTGGGCGGTCGAGCAGGACGGCCGCCACAGCCTGCAGTTCTTCGACGGCGCCGGCGTCGCGGTGCACAAGGTCTATCGCACCGAGGCCACCGACGCGGCCGCCTACGACGCGCTGGTCGCGAAGTTCGCGGGCGAGGCGCAATGGCCCGAGACCCTGCCCTATGCCCCCGCCGCCGACGCGGACCAGATTGAGGACAGCGCGCAATGGCGCCAGGCCTGGCTGGGCATGCAGGACACCCACGAGTTCTTCCCGCTGCTGCGCAAGTTCAAGGTATCGCGCCTGGCCGCGCTGGCCGCCGCTGGCGAAGACCTGGCGCAGCCGGTGCCGGCGGACGCCGTCGAACGCATGCTGGAGTCGGCCGCGCAGTCCGGCCTGTCCATCATGTGCTTCGTGGGCAACCGCGGCATGATCCAGATCCATACCGGCCCGGTGCAGCAATTGCGCCGCACCGGCCCCTGGTACAACGTGCTGGACCCGAAGTTCAACCTGCACCTGGACACCACCGCCATCGCCTCGGCCTGGGTGGTGAACAAGCCGACCTCGGACGGCTGGGTCACGTCGTTGGAGCTGTATTCCGACACGGGCGACCTGATCGCGCAGTTCTTCGGCGAACGCAAGCCCGGCAAGCCGGAGCTGCCGCAATGGCGCGAACTGATGGTCAGCCTGTGCAGCGCGCCGCTGGCCGCCTGAGGACGATGCGATGAAGAAATGGCTGGCAGTGGCAGTCGGATGGGCGCTGGCCGCCGCCGCGCAGGCGGCGCCGCCCGCAAGGGTGGTGACGCTGGGCGGCAGCGTGACCGAAATCGTGTATCAGCTGGGGCAGGGCGACAAGCTGGTGGGTGACGATCTGTCCAGCGTCTACCCCGAGGCGGCGACGAAGCTGCCGCGCGTCGGCTACTACCGGGCCGTGCCGGTCGAAGGGGTGCTGTCGCTCAAGCCGGATCTGGTGCTGGCCTCGGAGCAGGCGGGGCCGCCCGACGCGCTCAAGCGCATGGCCGACGTCGGCGTGCGCGTGGTCACGGTGTCGGACGCACCGTCGGTGGATTCGCTCAAGTCGCGCATCCGCAGCGTTGCCCAGGCGCTGGACGCGGCGCCGGCCGGCGAGCGCATGGTGGAGGAAGTCACGCGCGAACTCGCGCGCGCCGAGGCGGTGCCCGCGACGCGGGCCCGCGCGCTGCTGCTGATCAACCGCACCGGCTCGCCGCAGGGCGCGGGCCGCGGCACCGCGGCCAACGAAGTCATGCGCCTGGCGGGCCTGGTGAACGTGCTGCAGGACCAGCAGGGCTACAAGCCCTTGTCGGCTGAAGCGGTGGGCGCGCTTGCGCCCGACCTGATCGTGGTGACGCAGGCCTCGCTGGACGCGGGCGGTGGCATGGAAGCGCTCCTGCGCATGCCGGGCATCGCGTCCACCGAGGCGGCCGCGAAACGGCGGATCGTCGTGATGGACGACCTGCTCATCCTGGGCATGGGACCGCGCCTGCCGCTGGCGCTGACCCGGCTCAAGCAGGAGGTCGCGCATGTCATGGCGCGTTAGCGCGCCGCTGGCATTGGGCCTGTTGGCCGCGGCCCTGGCGCTGGCGGCGCTGGCGGCCACGGCCAGCGGCGCGGTGGCGATCCCCCTGCGCGAGCTGCCGTCCCTGCTGTGGGGGCCGTCCACGCCTGAAAACGCCTTGTGGCGCAATGTGCTGATCGACATCCGCCTGCCGCGGGTGCTGTTCGCCCTGGTGACGGGCGCCGGCCTGGCGGTGGCCGGCGCCGCCATGCAGGCGCTGTTCCGCAATCCCCTGGCCGAGCCGGGGCTGATCGGCATCTCGGCCGGCGGCGCGCTGGGCGCGGTGGCCGCCATCGTGCTGACCTCGGGCGGCTTCTGGATCACCGCGCCCGCGGCCTTCGCGGGCAGCCTGCTGGCCACGCTCTGCGCCTATGCCGTGGGGCGGCGGGTGCCGGGCGTGGCGGGCCTGCTGCTGGCGGGCGTGGCCATCACGGCCATGGCGTTCAGCCTGATCGGCCTGTTCACCTTCGTCGCCACCGACGCGCAGCTGCGCGACCTGACGTTCTGGAACATGGGCAGCCTGGGCGGCGCGAACTGGAAAGTGCTGTCGTTCCTGGGGCCCTGGGTGCTGCTGGTCAGCCTGTGGCTGATGAGCCAATGGCGCGTCATGAACGCCTTGCTGCTGGGCGAGCGCGAGGCCCAGCACCTGGGCTACCCGCTAAAGCGCGTGCGCGCCAGGCTGGTGCTGGCCAGCGCGCTGATCGTGGGCCCGCTGGTCGCCGCCACCGGCACCATCGTATTCGTCGGGCTGGTGGTGCCGCATCTGGTGCGCATGACGCTGGGCGCCAATCACCGCTGGCTGCTGCCCGCGACCATTCTTGCCGGAGGCCTGGCGCTGATACTCGCGGATTGGCTGGCGCGCACGGTGGTGGTGCCGGCGGAACTGCCCATCGGCCTGGTGACCGGCCTGGTGGGCGGCCCGTTCTTCCTGTGGCTGCTGGCGCGCGGACGGAGAATCGGATGACGCTCTGCGCACGCAACCTGACCGTGAACCGCGGCAGCGCCCGCATCCTCACCGACGTATCGCTCGACATCCGCGCGGGAGAGGTGGTGGGCCTGCTGGGCGCCAACGGCGCGGGCAAATCCACGCTGTTGAGTGCGTTGGCTTCGGAACTGCTTCCTGACTCGGGCCAACTGAGCCTGAGCGATGCCGCGCTCGCCAGCCTGCCGCAAGGCCGGCAGGCGCGCCGCCGCGCCGTGCTGCCGCAAAAGCCCGGCCTGACCTTCGACCTGAGCGTGGGCGAGGTGGTCGCCATGGGCGCCTACCCGTTTCCGGAGCTGCCGCCGCGGGCGGTGGATGCGCTGGCGGCGCAGGCGCTGGAACAGGCCGACGCCGCGCATCTTGCGGGCCGGCGTTATCCCGAGCTGTCAGGCGGCGAACAGCAGCGCGTGCAGTTCGCCCGCGTGCTGGTGCAATGCCAGGCCGCCCGCGGGCAGGACGAGGCGCGCTATCTGCTGCTGGACGAGCCTACCGCCAGCCTGGACCCCAAGCATCAGGGCGACCTGCTGCGGCGCGCCTGGGATTTGGCGCATGCCGGCAATACGGGCGTACTGGTGATCCTGCACGATATGAACCTGGCGGCGCGCTGGTGCGACCGCCTGCTGCTGTTGAGCGGCGGGCGCGCCATCGCGCAGGGGACGCCGGCGGAGGTCCTGACGCCAGCCAATCTGTACTTGGCCTATGGCATCGACGCGCAGGTGATCCCGCATCCCCTGCAAGCCGGGCGCCTGCTGGTGCTGACGGCATGACGCGGGCGGCCGGGCCGGTAGAATAGGCGGATAGTTTGTATCCGCCATTTTCAACATTACCGTACAGGACCCCGTGTCATGCCTACTTTTGACGTCGTCTCCGAAGTCGACAAACACGAACTCTCCAATGCCGTCGACCAGGCCAACCGCGAACTGGCCACCCGCTTCGATTTCAAGGGCAGCGATGCCAAATTCGAACTGGACGAATTTGTCGTGACCCAGGTCGCCTCCAGCGCGTTCCAGCTCAAGCAGATGCTGGACATCCTGCGCGGCCGCTTGTCGGCCCGCGGCATCGACGTGCGCTGCCTGGACGTGGCCGATCCTCTTGAAAACCTGGGCGGCGCGCGCCAGAAGGTCACCATCAAGCAAGGCATCGAGCAGCCGGTGGCCAAGAAGCTCATCGCCGCCATCAAGAACGCCAAGCTCAAGGTCGAATCGCAGATCAACGGCGACAAGCTGCGCATCAGCGGCAAGAAGCGCGATGACCTGCAGACCGCCATCGCGCTGCTGAAGAAGACCGACGTCGACCTGCCCCTGCAGTTCGAGAACTTCCGCGACTGACCGGGTTCAGGCGGTCCACAGGTGCTGCGCCGCATAGGCGCGCCAGGGCCGCCACGTTTCGGCGCGGGCCAGCAATTGCGCCGGCGTATAGGCCCGCGATTCCAGCCGTTCCAGCGCGCGTATCAAGCCGATGTCGGCCGACGGAAACGCGTCCGGCTCGCGCAACTGGCGCAACGCGATGTATTGCGCCGTCCATTCCCCCACGCCGCGTATCTGGCGCAGGCGGCGCACCGCGTCCTCCAGGCCGCCGGCGGCGTCGAACAGATGCCTGTCCGCCACCGCCGCCGCGGCCACCGCCGACAAGGTCGCCGCGCGGCTGCGCGGCATGCCCAATGGCGCCAGCTCCGCGGCCGCCACGGCCTCGGGTAGCGGAAACACATGAGTCAGGGCGCCTTCGGGGCGCGCCATGGGCGCGCCGTGCGCGGCCACCAGCTTGCCGGCCAAGCGGATTGCAGCGGCCACCGTGATCTGCTGTCCCAGCACGGCGCGCATGGCCAGCTCGAAGCCGTCCCAGGCGCCCGGCACGCGCAGGCCGGGGCGAGCCTGGATCAGGTCCGTCATGACGGGATCGCGGGCGAATTGCGCGGCGATCGCGACCGGATCGCTGGCCAGGTCGAAGACGCGGCGCAGGCGCGCGATGATGGCCGGCAGCGCCTGCAGCCGCGGAAACCGCAGCGTCGCCTCCAGCGCATTGCCCTTGCCGGGACGCACGGTCACCGTGCCCTGATGCCCATCCAGCAGAACGGTGCGCGCATAGCTGTCGCCCGTGACCTGTTCGATGCCCGGGATCGCGCGCAGCCGCAGGAAGTCCAGCATGGCGGTCCAGTCATAGGGCGGCCGGTAGCGCAGCAGCAGCTTGATCTCGCCTTCCTGCGCCGCCGATACCTCCGGCTTGCCGGAACGCCGCAATTCTCCGGGCGCGCGCGCGAACAGGTCGTGGAATATCTCGTTGAAGCGGCGGATGCTGCCAAAGCCCGAGGCGAAGGCGATCTCCGCCATCGGCATGCGGGTTTCGTGGATCAGCTGCTTGGCCAGCAGCACGCGGCGCGTCTGGGCGACGGCCACGGGCGAGGCGCCCAGGTGCTGGCGGAACTGGCGCCGCAGCTGCCGTTCGCCCAGCCCCAGGCGTTGCGCCAGCCCGTCCACGCCGTCTTCGTCCAGCGCGCCCAGCTCGATCAGCTGCAGCGCGCGGGCCAGGCCTTCGGGCAGTTCGTGTCCCGGACCCAGCTCCGGCGCGGTTTCGGGGCGGCAGCGCAGGCAGGGGTGGTAGCCGGCCTCCTGCGCCGCGGCGGCGGTGGCGTAGAACGTCACGTTCTTCGAGAGCGGCGTGCGCGCCGGGCAGACCGGACGGCAGTAGATGCGCGTGGTCTTCACGGCCGTGAAGAAGCGGCCGTCGTAGCGGGCGTCGCGCACCTGGATGGCGCTGTAGCAGGAGTCGTGGTTCAGGTCCATGCGACGATGCTAACGCCGCGGCGGGCATCGGATCTAGCGCTTTTCGGACAGTGTTGTGGATGCGGCATTCCTGTCCGAAAACCGCCAGCGCCGGACTCGCGCCCGGCCTATATTGCGGACGTAGCCCACAGCCGCAGGAGCCTGCCCCATGTCCACCCGTACCCAGACGTTCTGGCTTGAACGCGTTCCCACGCCCATCGGCCTGATGCTGGTCCTGAGCGACGAGCAGCAGCGCCTGCGCGCGGTCGACTGGGAAGACTACGAGTCTCGCATGCATCTGCTGCTGCGCAGGCAGTATCGCAACCAGGCCGTCGACCTGCGCGATGCAACGGCGGCCTCGCCCGCGCGGCGCGCCTTGCTGGATTACTTCGACGGCGACGTGCGCGCCATCGACGCGGTGGCCGTGGCCACGGGCGGCACCGACTTCCAGCGCGAGGTCTGGCAGGCGCTGCGCAACATAGGCGGCGGCCAGCAGCTCACCTACGGCGGCTTGGCGCAGCGCATCGCGCGGCCCGCGGCGGTGCGCGCGGTGGGACTGGCCAACGGCGCCAACCCGATAGGCATCGTCGTGCCTTGCCATCGCGTGGTGGGGGCCGATGCGTCACTCACGGGCTATGGCGGCGGATTGCACCGCAAGCGCTGGCTGCTCGATCACGAAAAACGCTGGCTTGAAAACTCTTGTGACAGCACAGAATGATTTTGTAGCGTGTTCAGCATCTGAGAGGCATATCATCCGTGCCCTTCAGAGCAACCCGCAACAGGAATCAAAGATGTTTATGCCGCGCCCCTTGCGCATGTCCGCAGTTTTGGCCGTCACGCTGGCGCTTGCCGCGTGCGGCGACGATAGCGCCAAGAAGGAAGCGAAAGCCTCCGAGCCGACCACCGCTCAGGCTGAAATCATCAAGTACAACCAGTACGTCGACACCGCCAACAGCATCAGCACCACCTTCGGCGAGGCGCTGGACCGCTACGAGACCCACGCCGTGCCGGCGCTGAAGGACGGCAAGCCGCTCAAGGATTTCGTCATCAGCAACGATTCCACCATCCTGCGCACCAAGGACAAGCTCGACAAGGCGCTGGCGATGCAGACGCCCATCGCCGAGATCGACGCGCCCGCCAAGGAATTCTCGGACGCGCTGGGCAAGCTGGCGCCGCTGAGCAATGAACTGCAGAACTATTCGGCGGCCAAGACCTTCCTGTCGGACCAGGGCGCGCTGGCGCGCGAGAAGAGCCCGGCCTACGTTGCCGCGCTGACCGAGGTCGTGAAGGCGGAAAACGGCTTCTATCGCGGCATTTCCATCAAGGATACGGCCAATACCAAGCAAGCCTTCGAGAAGGCCGAGAAGGACTCGGTCGCGTATTACCGCGCGGGCCTGGTCTATTACGGCAAGTCCACGATGAACCTGGCGTCGGGCGTGTTCGAAGGCAAGGGCCTGGGCGCCGAGCAGGGCGCGTTCAAGCAGGAACTGGACAAGATGAATGAGATGGCGCTGGGCTTCGACAAGAAGACCCGCGAAGCGGATCCCAAGGGTTGCAGCAGCCTGATGATGAACGTCAACAGCTTCCTGGCCAGCGGCCGCAAGATCCTGGAGAACACGGACAACGGCCGCTACAAGGAAGACGCGGCGCGCACCGGTGCGTTCAAGATGATGCGCCCCACGATCGAGACCGACGGCAACAGCCTGCGGCAGGATTTCAACAACATGATTTCCAGCCTGAACCTGGGCCGCTGCTGATCGCGGCGGGCGCCGATGGCGCGCCCGGCGCCTCCAACGAAACAGCGCCCTTTTGCGGGCGCTGTTTTTCATTTCAGGCGCGGATCCAGCCGCGCGCGATTGGCAGGGCCAGCGCCTTGCGGTACAGGCCCTGGAGCCCCAGGGTCAGCGGCTCGCCATAGCGGCGCCACGCCGGCGCGGTCAGGGCGGCGGCGATGGGCGCCAGCGCCAGGCCGCCCAGGATGTCCAGCGGGAAGTGCACGCCCAGGTACACGCGCGAGGTGCCGACGATGGCGCCCGCGGCCAGCGCCAGCCAGCCCCAGCCGGCCCAGCGCCGGTCGAAGATCAGCGCGAACGCGAAGCTGGCGATGATGATGGTGTGGTTGCTGGGGAACGAGGACGTGGCCTTGTGCGGGAAATAGGCATGCCCCAGCCCCATGACGAAGGGCCGCGCGTGCGGCCACAGCGCGCCGCACACATAGCTGAGGAACAGCGCCACGCCGATGCTGGCCAGCGCTTTCAGCGCCAGGTCGCGTTGGGCTTGGCCGCCCCATAGCCAGAGGCCGGCGAGGACCGCTGGTACCAGCAGTATCAGCTGGTTGGCCACCAGCATGGCGGCGTGGATCCGCCATACCGGGGTGGCCGGGTCGGCATTGATCAGAAGAAAAAGGGACTGGTTGAAGTTTTCCAGGAAATCCATGACTGGTCATCGAAGTGCAATGAACGTATTGCCGCGATGGTAATGGGGTTTCCCGTCAGTCCGCTTACAAAAGGGGGAGTATTCCGCCCCTTTTACTTCTGGATGCGTTTGCCTTGCGCGTCGATCACGGCCTCGCCGTCTTCCTTGGTGAATGCGCCCTGCTGCGGGGCAGGCAGGATGTCCAGCACCAGTTCCGAGGGGCGGCACAGGCGCGCGCCCAGGGGCGTCGAGACAAAGGGGCGGTTCAAGAGGATGGGGTGCTGCTCGATGGCGTCCAGCAGCGCCTCGTCCGACAGGGCGATGTCATCCAGGCCCAGTTCCTGATAGGGCGTGCCTTTCTCGCGCAGCGCGTCGCGCACGCCGATGCCGGCCTTCTTGAACAAGGCCTTCAGGGTGGCGCGCGAGGGCGGCGTCTCCAGGTACAGCACCACTTCGGGCTCGATGCCGGCGTTGCGGATCATGGCCAGGGTGTTGCGGGAGGTGCCGCACTTGGGGTTGTGGTAGATGGTGACGTCGGACATGGAGGCTCCTCTTTCCGGTGTGGCGCGATGCAAGGCAGTGAGCATAGTGCATCCGGCCGCGGGCTTCAGGCCCGCAGCTTTTTGCCCAGGCGTCGCCAGCCGATCACCGCGCCGGTCAGGCTCAGCGCCGCGCCGCCCAGGCTCAGGAAGATGAGCAGGGCGTCCCACAGCGGGCGGCGCGACAGCAGGCCGGTCCAGTCCCAGCTGTGCAGGAAGGCGAACAGCCAGCGGCTGGCGCGGGGGCCGCGATCCTGCCGGCTCAGGATCTGTCCCGTGCGCGGATCCAGATAGACCCAGGTCGCTTGCGGATCGTCATAGACCAGCCGCCACGCGGGCAGCGGCTTTTCGACGTGGCCCAGCATCGCGTGCTCGTCGCGGGCGTAGTAATAGAAGTCGTAGGCATCCAGCGTGTCGACACGGGCGAGCCGGGCGCCGGGGACCAGCCGCGCCGCGGCGGCGCGCAGGGCCGCCGGGTCGAAGGCATGGGGCTGCGCATCGCTGGCGGACAACACCAGGGGCGCGCCCGCCGCGCCGCGCGCCAGCGCCACGTCATG
>NZ_CAHLAR010000022.1 GCF_903652925.1 Achromobacter anxifer
CCAGGCGCCGCAGCCCGCAGCCGCCGCGCCCGCGCAATCGCACCAGGGTCCGGTCGAGGTTATGCAGACCCGCGCCCGTCACATCCTGATCAAGACCTCCACCGTCATGAGCGACGAGCAGGCTCGCCAGCGCCTGGAACAGGTGCGCCAGCGCCTGTTGAGCGGCGGCGCCAAATTCGAGGACATGGCGCGTCAGTATTCGCAGGACGCGACGGCGCCGCAGGGCGGCGAACTGGGCTGGCTGAACCCGGGTGAAACCGTGCCGCCGTTCGAGGCCGCCATGAATGCCTTGAAGCCGGGCGAAATCAGCCCGCCGATCCAGTCGCCTTTCGGCTGGCACCTGATCGAAGTGGAAGAGCGCCGCCAGCACGACGCCACGGACGATCTGGCCCGCATGAAGGCCCGCCAGATCCTGTTCGAACGCCGCGCCCAGCCGGCTTTCGAGGATTGGCTGGAGCAGCTGCGCGCCCAGGCGTACATCGACAATCGCCTGGAAAAGCAGCAGAAGATTCAGCAGAACAACCGTTAAACGCATTACAGGCTTTACATGTCTCAGCACCAGGCGCGCAAACGCTTTGGCCAGAACTTCCTGACCGACGAGAGCGTGGTCGAATCCATCGTCCGGGCGGTAGCGCCCGCCCGCGACGATGTCGTGGTCGAGATCGGTCCGGGCTTGTCCGCGCTGACCCGGCCGCTGCTGGAGCGCCTGGATCACCTGACTGCGGTCGAGATCGACCGCGACTTGGCGGCGCGCCTGCGCAAGCAGTTCGACGCCACCCGTCTGACCGTGGTCGAGGCGGATGCCTTGACGGTGGATTTTTCGCAGTTCGGCGGCGGGCTGCGCGTGGTGGGCAATCTGCCCTACAACATCTCCAGCCCGCTGCTGTTCCACCTGATGACCTGGGCGGACCACGTCCGCGACCAGCATTTCATGCTGCAGCGGGAAGTGATCGATCGCATGGTCGCGCAGCCGGGCTCCGGCGACTTCAGCCGCCTGTCCGTGATGCTGCAATCGCGCTACCGCATGCACAAGCTGTTCGACGTGCCGCCGGAAGCTTTCGACCCGCCGCCGAAGGTGGTGTCGGCCATCGTGCGCATGGTGCCCCTGCCGGCGGACCGCCTGCGTCCGGTCAGCGGGCGGGCCTTCGAGACCGTCGTGGCGCGCGCGTTTTCACAGCGCCGCAAGATGCTGCGCCGGGTGCTGGCCGACTGGGCCGCGCAGGTGCCCTGGGAAGCGCTGGACATCGCGCCCACGGCGCGCGCCGAGGATATCTCGGTGGACCGGTACATCCGCCTGGCGGATGCGCTGGTGGCGGCGGGCGTGTTGTCGGCTGATTGAAGCGCCGCATCCCGCAAAAAAAGCCCGCGTCAGCGGGCTTTTTCATTGGGGTTCAGGTTTACAGCATGCGCTTTTGCGCGGCCATCCATAGCTGCATGACGTCGCGCGCGCGGTCGGCCAGCAGTTTTTCGGCATCGGTGAGCGCCTGCTGCAGCGTGATGGGGCCGGGCGCCAGGCTGAATGCGGCGCTGATGCCGCAGGCGTGCAGCGCTTCGTAGCCTTCGCCCAGCGATCCGGCCAGCGCCACCACGGGCACGCCCGCGCGCTGCGCGATCCTGGCCACGCCGGCCGGGGTCTTGCCGCGCAGGGTTTGCGCGTCCATGCGGCCTTCGCCGGTGAACACCAGGGTCGCGCCTTCGACCGCCTGGGCCAGGCCGCCCAGTTCCGCCACGATCTCCACGCCAGGCCGGAATTGGGCGTTGAGGAAGGCCTTGGCGGCGAAGCCCAGGCCGCCCGCCGCGCCGGCGCCGGGCTGGTCGCGGTGGTCGGCGCCCAGATGCTTCGCGCACACGTCGGCGAAGTTCGTCAGCATCTGGTCCAGGGCCAGCACCTGTTCCGGCGTGGCGCCCTTTTGCGGGCCGAACACGTGCGAGGCGCCTTGCGGGCCGCACAGCGGATTGTCCACATCCGAAGCGATGTCGATGCGGATGTCCGCCAGGCGCGGATCCAGGCCGCGGGTGTCAATGCTGGCCAGCTTGCCCAGCGCGCCGCCTCCAGGCGGCAGGCTCTGGCCGCTGGCATCCAGCAGGCGCACGCCCAGGGCCGTCAGCATGCCGGCGCCTGCGTCGTTGGTGGCCGAGCCGCCCAGTCCCAGGATGATGCGCTTGGCGCCCGCGTTCAGCGCGGCCAGCATCAGTTCGCCCACGCCGTGGCTGCTGGCGCGCATCGGATCGCGCTTCGAAGGGGCGATGAGTTCCAGTCCCGCCGCCGCAGCCATTTCGATCACCGCGGTGCCGTCTTCCAGCAGGCCCCACACGGCGTCGACCTTGTAGCCCAGCGCGTCGTTCACCGTCAGCTGCCGTTCCTTGCCGCCGGTCGCGGCGAGCACGGCCTCGACCGTGCCTTCGCCGCCATCGGCCATCGGAATGCACACCGTGTGGGCGCCGGGAACGGCGGCCTTCACGCCGCGCGCAATGGCTGCCGCCGCATCGGGCGCGGACACGCTTTCTTTGAAAGAGTCGGGGGCGATGACGATTTTCACGGGTTCGGCTGGATAGGTTTTGCGGTTGAGGTGATGCCCATGATACCTGCGCGCGCGCGGCCGGCGTACCATAGCGTTTTTGTTGTTTTAGCGAGAGTGGATCGTCATGCCCGTATTGCGCCGCACCAAAATTGTCGCCACCCTGGGACCCTCGACTTCGACGCCCGAACGCATTGAAGCGCTGATCCGCGCGGGCCTGGACGTGGCCCGCCTGAACTTCTCGCACGGCAGCGCGGACGACCACCGCGAGCGCGCCCGCATGGTGCGCGAGATCGCCGCCAAGCAGGGCCGCTTCGTCGCCATCATGGGCGATCTGCAAGGCCCCAAGATCCGCATCGCGCGCTTCAAGGACAAGCTGGTCCAGCTGCAGATCGGACAGCCCTTCACGCTGTCGCGCGTGCATCCCAAGGAAGAGGGCACGGCCAGCATCGTCGGCATCGATTATCCCGAGCTGGTGCAGGATTGCCGCGTCGGCGATGAGCTGCTGCTGGACGACGGCCGCGTGGTGCTGGTGGTGGACAGCGTCGAAGGCGACGAGGTCCACACCACCGTAACCGTGGGCGGCCCGCTGTCGAACAACAAGGGCATCAACCGCCGCGGCGGCGGCTTGTCCGCGCCCAGCCTCACCGACAAGGATCGCGTCGACATCAAGCTCGCCGCGGAAATGAACCTGGAATATGTGGCGGTGTCGTTCCCGCGCTATGGCAGCGACATCGACGAGGCGCGTACGCTGCTGACGGCCGCCGGCAGCCAGGCCTGGATCATCGCCAAGATCGAGCGGGCCGAAGCGGTGGCCGACGACGAGGCACTGGACTCGCTGATCCGCGCCAGCGACGGCGTGATGGTGGCGCGCGGCGACCTGGGCGTGGAAGTGGGCGACGCCGAGCTGGTGGGCATCCAGAAGCGCATCATCCAGCACGCGCGCACCTTGAACAAGGTCGTCATCACCGCCACGCAGATGATGGAGTCGATGATCTCCAGCCCCATGCCCACGCGCGCCGAAGTGTCGGACGTGGCCAACGCGGTGCTGGACTACACCGACGCCGTCATGCTGTCCGCCGAAAGCGCCTCGGGCCAGTATCCGGTGGAAACGGTGCAGGCCATGGCCCGCGTCTGCCTGGGCGCGGAAAAGCACCCCACCTCGACCAAGTCGCATCACCGCCTGGGCGAGACCTTCACACGCTGCGATGAGACCATCGCGCTGGCCGCCATGTACGCGGCCAACCACTTCCCGGGCGTGAAGGCCATCATCTCGCTGACGGAAAGCGGCCACACGCCGCTGATCATGTCGCGCATCCGCTCGGGCGTGCCGATCTACTGCTACAGCCCGCACAGCGCCACGCAGAACCGCGTGGCCATGTTCCGTGGCGTCTACACCATTCCGTTCGCGCCGTCGGAATATGAACCGGCCGACCTCAGCAACGCCGCCATCGACGAATTGCGCAAGCGCAACCTGGTGCAGACCGGCGATTGGGTGATCCTGACCAAGGGCGACTTCTACCGCGACAGCGGCGGCACCAACGGCATGAAGATCCTGCTGGTGGATTGATGCGGCGGGGCGGGGGCGCCGCGCCAGGCTGGCGCTCCCTGCCGCCCGGCCCGGTTCAGCCGAAGAACCAGTAGCACACGCCGATCGCGGCCAGCACGCCGGCCAGGTCGGCGATCAGGGCGCAGCCCACCGCGTGACGCGCCCGCAGAATACCTACCGATCCGAAGTACACCGCCAGCACGTAGAAGGTGGTCTCGGTGCTGCCTTGCACCACCGCCGCCAGCAGCGCGGGGAAACTGTCCACGCCGAAATGCGTCATGGTTTCCAGCATCATGGCGCGCGCCGCGCTGCCCGAGAAGGGCTTGACCAGGGCGGTGGGCAGGGCGTCCACGAAGCGCGTGTCCCAGCCCGCCTGCACGGCCAGCCAGCGGATGCCGTCGAGCAGGAAATCCAGCGCGCCCGATGCGCGCAGCACGCCCACCGCGCACAGCATCGCGACCAGGTAGGGCAGCAGGCTCTTGGCGATGTCGAAGCCTTCCTTGGCGCCTTCGATGAAGGCCTCGTAGACCGGCACCTTCTTCCAGGCGCCCGCGATCAGGAAGGCCAGCAGGATGCCGAACAGGGTCAGGTTGCCCAGCAGCGAGGACAGCGAGGCGATGGCGGCGGCCGACATGCTGGCCAGCAGCGCCATGAATCCGCCCATCAGCAGCGCGGCGCCGCCCAGCCACAGCATGACCACGGGATCGATCAGGCGCAGACGCTGGCAGGCCGCCACGGCCAGGAAGCCCGCCAGGGTCGAGGCGCTGGTGGCCAGCAGGATGGGCAGGAACACCAGCGTCGGATCCGCCGCGCCCTGCTGCGCGCGGAACATGAACAGGGTGACCGGCAGCAGCGTCAGCGACGAGGCGTTCAGCACCAGGAACAGGATCTGTGCGTTGCTGGCGGTTTCCGGCGTGGGGTTCAGCGATTGCAGTTCGCGCATGGCGCGCAGCCCGATGGGCGTGGCCGCGTTGTCCAACCCCAGGCCGTTGGCGGCGAAGTTCAGCGTGATCAGGCCGATGGCCGGATGGTTGCGCGGCACTTCGGGCATCAGGCGCGCGAACAGCGGGCCCAGCACGCGCGCCAGCTTTTCCACCAGGCCCGCGCCTTCGGCGATGCGCAGAAAGCCCAGCCACAGCGTTAGCGTGCCGAACAGCAGCACCATCACTTCCACCGACACGCGGGCCATGTCGAACAGGCTGGCCACCATCAGGCGGAAGACTTCGGGGTCTCCGATGAACAGCCACCGGTACAGCGCGGCGGCTGCCGCGGTAAGGAAAAAGCCCAGCCAGAGTTTGTTCAGCATGCGGAAACTGCCCGGATAGCGATTGTTCGCGCGCCTTTGCGCCGACGCCCATTGTCGCAGAGTCGGCAGGCCGCAGCTTGGCCCGGGGGCGCCAATTCTGGTACTTTGACCTGATACGCCCCGGGGTCTGCTGGTGTCCGCAGGTCCATCGGCCATAACAGTGAGGAACACTCATGGACTTCAATGCCTGGCGCCGCCGCCGCATCTCGGAACCCGCTTACCGCTGGGCGCGCAACGCCTTGCCCGCCATGTCGGCGACGGAGCGCGAAGCCATCGAGGCCGGAGACACCTGGTGGGACGCGGACCTGTTCACCGGCAATCCCAATTGGCGCAAGCTGCTGGACGTGCCGCCCGCCACGCTCACCGCCGAAGAGCAGCGCTTCATCGACGGTCCGCTGGCGCGGCTCTGCGCCATGCTGGACGAATGGGACATCACCTGGAACCGGCGCGACCTGCCGCCGGAAGTCTGGGCCTTCCTGAAGGCCGAACGCTTCTTCGGCATGATCATTCCCCGGCGCTACGGCGGCCTGGGCTTTTCTCCCTACGCGCATTCCGAAGTGGTGCGCCGCATCTCGGCCTATTCGATTACCGCCGGCGTCACCGTGATGGTGCCGAACTCGCTGGGGCCCGGCGAACTGCTGATGCAGTTCGGCACGCCGGCACAGCGCGACTACTGGCTGCCGCGGCTGGCGGACGGCCGCGAGGTGCCGTGCTTCGGCCTGACGAGTCCCGAGGCCGGATCCGACGCCGCGTCCATGGTGGATACGGGCGTGGTTTGCAGGCAGGTGGTGGACGGCCGCGAACTGATAGGCATCCGTCTCAACTGGCACAAGCGCTACATCACGCTGGGGCCGGTGGCGACGGTGCTGGGCCTGGCCTTCAAACTGTCGGACCCCGACGGCATCCTGGGCGGCCCCAAGGACATCGGCATTTCGGTTGCGCTGGTGCCCACCGAAGCGCCCGGCGTGGAGATCGGGCGCCGCCATCTGCCCGCCATGCAGGTGTTCCAGAACGGCCCGAACCGCGGGCGCGACGTGTTCGTGCCGCTGGACGCGCTGATCGGCGGCGCCGAACGCGCCGGCCATGGCTGGCAGATGCTGATGAGCGCGCTGGCGGCGGGGCGGGGCATTTCCCTGCCTTCGCTGTCGGCCGCCGCCGCCGCGATGTGCGCGCACACCACGGGCATGTACGCGCGCGTGCGCGAACAATTCGGCATCCCCGTCGGCAAGTTCGAAGGCGTGCAGGAAGGACTGGCGCGACTGGCGGGCAATGCCTATCTGGTCGAGGCGGCCAGGCGCCTGACCTGCGCCGCGCTGAACCAGGGCGTCAAGCCGGCCGTGGTCTCGGGCATCATGAAGTACCACGCCACCGAGCGCATGCGCGGCTCGGTCAACGACGCGATGGACATCCATGCGGGTCGCGCCGTCATCGACGGCCCCAGCAACTACCTGGGCGCGCTGTACCGCGCCGTGCCCATCGCCATCACGGTCGAGGGCGCCAACATCCTGACGCGCAACCTGATCATCTTCGGGCAGGGCGCGATCCGCGCCCATCCCTACCTGATGCCGGAAATCCTGGCGCTGGGCAATCCCGACGAAGACCGCGGCATGGAAGTCTTCCACGACGTGTTCTGGCGCCATCTGCGCCACACGGGGATCAATGCGCTGCGCGCCACCGGCCGCGCCTGGACGGGCGGCGCGCTGGCGCCCGCGCCCGGGTCCGGCCCCGTGGCCGGACACTACCGGCGGCTGGGCCGCTACGCGTCGGGATTCGCGCTGCTGGCCGACGCCACGCTGGCGCAGCTGGGCGGCGGCCTGAAGCGCCGCGAGATGATTTCCGCGCGGCTGGGAGACGTCCTGTCCGAGCTCTATCTGCTGTCGGCCGTGCTCAAGCGCTGGGAGGACGAGGGCCGCAAGCACGACGACCTGCCGCTGGTGCATTGGTGCATGGAGCAGGGCTATGCCAGCATCGAGAAAAGCATGGACCAGGTGCTGCGCAACCTGCCGGGCCGCGTATTGTCCTGGGGGCTGCGCGCGGCCATCCTGCCGCTGCGCCTGGCCAAGGGGCCGAACGACACGCTGACGCGGGAATGCGCGGAGCTGCTACTCAAGCCCACGCCCACGCACATCCGGCTGGCCGCCGACCTGCACCGCGAGGCCGGCGCCGCCGGCGACGACCCGGTGAGTCTCCTGACCCGCGCCTTCACGCTCGCGGACGCCGTGCAGCCGCTACGAGACCGCCTGCGCCAGTCGGGCGTGCGCGATTGGCGCGAGGCCCATCAGCGCGGCGCCATCACCGACGCCCAGGCGGCGCAACTGGAAGAGGCCGAGGCCCTGGTGTCGAGGGTGTTGCAGGTGGACGATTTCGCGCCGGAGGAATTGTCGCCGCAGGCCGCGAAGGCGGGCGCGGCGGATGCCGGAGGAGCGGTCTAGGGACGCACGGGATTCCGCGGCCGCCCAGGGCCGCGGCAGGTCCCTGGAAACGGGACCGAGGGGGCTTCAGTCGTCCTGGTTCGGGTCCATGCCCGGAAACAGGATTTCCGTGTAGCCGAACTTGGTGAAGTCCTGGATGCGCGACGGATAGAGGCGGCCGATCAGGTGGTCGCACTCGTGCTGCACCACGCGGGCGTGGAAACCCTCGGCCTCGCGCTGGATGAGCTGGCCGTAGGGGTCGCGCCCGCTATAGCGGATGCGGCGGTAGCGCGGCACTACGCCGCGCAGGCCTGGCACCGACAGGCAGCCTTCCCAGCCGTCTTCCATCTCGTCCGACAGCGGCGTGATGACGGGATTGCACAGGATGGTTTGCGGCACGGCCGGCGCGTCGGGATAGCGCTCGTTGCGGTCGAAGCCGAAGATCACCAGCTGCAGATCCACGCCGATCTGCGGCGCGGCCAGGCCGACCCCTTGCGCGGCGGCCATGGTCTCGAACATGTCGTCGATCAGCGCGTGCAGCTCGGGCGTGTCGTAGCGTTCCACGGGCGCCGCCACGCGCAGCAGCCGGGGATCGCCCATTTTCAGGATGGTGTGGATCATGGGATGTGTCTTCCTGCCTGTGGCCGCGCGAGGTTCCGGGCGGCCTGGACTCAGTCCTGGCGGCCCTTCTTCTGGATGAATTCGATCTTGTAGCCGTCCGGGTCCTCGACAAAGGCGATGACCGTCTTGCCGTGCTTCATCGGGCCGGCCTCGCGCGTGACCTTGCCGCCCTTTTCCTTGACCTTGGCACAGGCGTCGTAGGCGTCGTCCACTTCCAGGGCGATGTGGCCGTAGCCGGTGCCCAGGTCGTACTTGTCCGTGTCCCAGTTGTGGGTCAGTTCGATGACGGCGCCTTCGGATTCGTCCTGGTAGCCGACGAAGGCCAGCGTGAACTTGCCGTCGGGATAGTCGTTGCGGCGCAGGACGCGCATGCCGAGCACGTTGGTGTAGAAGTCGATGGACTTGTCTAGGTTGCCGACTCGCAGCATGGTGTGGAGCATACGCATGGGATGGTTTCCTTAAGCGGTGAGGGGAAGCGGGAAGAACCCGCCGTTGCCGGCGGCTTCCCGGGTGATGCCGATGTCGCGCAGCGCGCCGCCCATGGCGTCGACTGCCTGCCGCATCTGGTCTGGCCCGAAGGCGCCGATGCAGCCGACCCGGAACGAAGGTTGTTCGGTGTTGTAGAAGTTGCTGAGCACGTAGCCGCGGCGCTTGAGGGCGTCCACGAACAGCTGCAGGTTCCAGGTCGGCGCGTCCGGAGCCTGGACGTTGACGACGATGGGGCCTTGCAGCGCGGGCGGCAGGCAGGGCGTGAGGCCCAGCTCCCTGACGCCATCATAAAGCGTGCGCATGTTCGCCGTGTAGCGCGCCAGGCGGGCCTCGCGGCCTTCCTGGCGGTGCAGTTCCAGCGCCACGGCCAGCGCGGCCAGCGTGGGCGCGGGCGGCGTGAAGCGCGGGCCGGCGTTGGGCTGCAGGCTTTGCTGGTAGATGTCGGCCAGGTCCAGCGACCAGCTGCCGGCGACGCCGCGCGCCGCTTCCAGGCTGTCGCGCCGGGCCACCACGAAGGCCGCGCCGGGCGCGCCTTCCAGGCATTTGTTGGCGGTCAGCACCACCGCTTCCACGGCGGGCAGGGCGCTCAGGTCCAGCGGCAGCGCGCCGAAGGCGGACACGGCGTCGACGATGACGCGGCGGCCCAGCGCGTGCGCGATGCGCGCGAGTTCGGGCACGTCGTGGCAGATGCCGCTGCCGGTCTCGTTGTAGACCAGCGCCAGATGCGTGAGCGTGGGGTCCTGTTCCAGCGCCGTGGCGACGGCCTGCGGGTCCACCCGTTCCGTCGGCCCCACGGGCAGCGGCACGGCGACCCGCCCGGCTTCGCCGGCCAGCTTCTGCAGGCGGGCGGCGTAGGCGCCGGTGGACGGCGCCAGCAGGCGCCCGCCGGCGGGGATGAAGCTGCGGATCGCGGCTTCCACCGCGAAGTGTCCGCAGCCCGGCAGCGCCAGGGCGGCATGTTCCTCGGGGGATGCCTGCGCCGCGCGCAGCACGCCTTCGCAGACCTGCCGGTAGGTCTGGCGGAAATCGTTGTCCCAGGGCGCGTAGTCCTGCGCCATGGCGGCCTTCACCCGCGCGTCGGTCGTGACCGGGCCCGGAATCAGCAGCAACATTTTCTTGTCTCCAAGACGCCTCAGAATTGAGGCAAGGAAGCGGGGTCGTGACGCCGCAGGATGTTCTTGGCGTCTTCGAAGTCGGGCAGGATCTGCCCCACTTCGCGCCAGAAGTCCTGACTGTGGTTCATTTCGCGCAAATGGGCAAGCTCATGCGCGATGACGTAGTCGATGATGGCCGGCGCGAAATGGATCAGGCGCCAGTTCAGCATGATGTTGCCGTCGCTGGTGCAGGAGCCCCAGCGCGTGGCGGCCGACGACAGGCGCCAGCGCTGGATCTTCAGCCCGCTGATTTGCAGGAAGTGGGCCAGGCGCGCGCCGAACCAGGCGCCGGCGCGCTGCTGCAGCCAGGCTTGGGCCGAGTCGCGGATGCGGCCCTGGTCCGCCGAGGACGGCAGCGCCAGCCACAGGGTGTCGCCGTCCTGCGGAGCGTCGGCGTCGCCGGACAAGTTGGCCTGGCGGCTGTCGCCGCCCACGCCGATGACGATGCGCTTGCCCAGGTAAGGCAGTTCGCCACCGGCCTGCCAGCGCGTGTGCGACATGGCCAGCTGCTGCTTGCGGGCGTGCCATTCGCGCAGCTTGGCCAGGATCCAACGCGCCTTCTCGCGCACGGCGTCGTCGACCTGGGTCAGTGTGACCCAGCTTGGCGCCGTGACGCGCAGGCCGTCGTCGGTGATCACGAAGCCGATGCTGCGGCGGCGCGAGCGCAGCAGCACGAAGCCGATGGGCTGCTGCTCGGTCGACACCTCGCGCCAACGCGCGCCGGGCGGCAGCGGGTCGGGGCAGGGCGTGGGGACGCGCGCCGCCGCGTTGGGCGACAGCGTCAGCAGCGGCTCGCCCGCGGGGGCGGCGGCGGGAGGCAGATCGGGGAAGAGGGGCTTAGGCGCGGCCGGCTTGGGCGGGGCCGCCTTAGGCGCGGCCGGCTTGGGTGGGGCCGCGTCAGGGGCGCCCGCCCTGGGCTGGGCCGCCTGGGGCGGAGTTGTCCGGGGCTGAGCTTGCGGCTCGGACGCGGCGCTCAGCGGCGCGCCCGGGGGCGCGTCGTGCTGCTGTTCGTCGAACAGGAGTTCGAGCTGATCAGTGCTGGCCATACCTTTCTGGATTGAGACGCCGCATTTCCCCTTCGATCCATTCCTGAACCTTCTGGTTCAGTTCGTCGGGGGAGAGTCCCTTGGATTCTATCGCGGGTCCGATGGACACGGTGACCAGGCCCGGATATTTCACGAAGGCGTTGCGCCGCCAGCATTCGCCGGCGTTGTGCGCCACCGGGATGACGACCGCGCCGGTGCGCGATGCCAACAGCGCGCCGCCCATCTTGAAGCGGCCGGCCTTGCCGGGCGGCACGCGGGTGCCTTCCGGGAACAGCAGCGGCCAGCGGCCTTCGTCCAGGCGGGTCTGGCCTTGCTTGACCACCTGCTCGAAGGCGTCGCGGCCTTTCGAGCGGTCGATCGCGATCATGCGCAGCAGCGCCAGGCCCCAGCCGAAGAACGGCACCATGTGCAGTTCCTTCTTGTAGACGAAGCAGACCTCGCGCGGCATGTAGGCCGGGAAGAACAGCGTTTCCCAGGCGGACTGGTGCTTGGACAGCAGCACCGCGGGGCCGTCGGGCAGATTTTCCCAGCCCTTGACCTGCCAGCGGATGCCGCAGAAGAAGCGCGCGCCCCAGATGGCCAGGCGCGGCCAGCCCACGGTCAGCTTGTAGCGCCAGTGCAGCGGCAGCGGCGCCCACAGGACGCAGGCGAACGCGTAGGGGATGACCGTGACGGCCAGGAACAGGAAGTACAGCAGCGAACGTAGCCGGGCCATCGGATCAGTTGTCCTGCAGCAGGGCGTCGACCACGGCCGACAGGTCGTCGCACACGCGGGTGTTGTCCGGCAGGCCGCCCTTGGCCAGGGTCTTCTTGCCGTTGCCGGTCTGCACCAGCCAGGGCGAGCAGCCGACCGAGGACGAAGCCTGCAGGTCGCGCAGCGAATCGCCCACCGCCGGCACGCCGGCCAGGTCGACGTCGTAGCGGTGGCCGATCTGCTCGAACATGCCGGGCTTGGGCTTGCGGCAGGTGCAGTTGTCGTCCGGACCATGCGGGCACATGAAGACGGCGTCGATGCTGCCACCCGCGGCGGCCAGCTCGCGCCGCATCTTGGCGTGGATGGCGGTCAGCGTGTCCATGTCGAACAGGCCGCGCGCCAAACCTGACTGGTTGGTTGCGACCACCACTTTCCAGCCGGCCTGCGTCAGCCGGGCGATGGCCTGCAGGCTGCCGGGCAGGGCGATCCATTCGTCCGGATTCTTGACGAAGGAGTCGCTGTCCTGGTTGATGACGCCGTCGCGGTCTAGGATGATGAGTTTCACTGTGCCAGCCTGGAAATGTCAGCGACCTGGTTCATCAGGCCGTGCAACTGGCCCAGCAGGGCCAGCCGGTTGGCGCGCACGGCCGGGTCTTCGGCCATGACCATGACGTCGGCAAAGAAGGCGTCCACGGGTTCGCGCACCTGGGCCAGGGTGCTCAGGCTGCCGGCGAAGTCGCCCGCGGCCAGTTGCGCCTCGGCCTTCGGGCGCAGCGCGGACACGGCGGCGGCCAAGGCCTTTTCGGCCGGTTCCACCAGCGCCGCGTCGTTCACGGCGCCGATCTCGCCTTCGGCCTTCTTGAGCAGGTTGCCGATGCGCTTGTTGGCGGCGGCCAGGCTGGCGGCTTCCGGCAACTGCGCGAAGGCGGCGGCGGCGCGCACGCGCTCGGCCACCTGGTGCAGCGGCGGCGTCAGCGCGATCACGGCTTCCATGGCGTTGCGGTCGAAGTCGTTGATCAGCTGGTTGCGGTAGCGTTCATAGATGAAGGCGCGGACCTCGGCCAGCGTGTCGGCCGGGATCTTGCCGGCGGGGAAGGTGCCCGCGGCCAGTTCCAGCAGGCCATCCAGGGACAGGGGGCCGGCCTGGCTGATCTTGAGCCAGCCGCCCGCGGCCAGCTGTTCGAACGCGCTGATCAGGCCCAGCGCGGCGCGGCGCAGGCCGAAGGGATCGCGTTCGCCGGTGGGCGCCAGGCCGATGGCCCAGATGCCGACCATGGTTTCCACGCGCTCGGCGATGAACAGGGTGGCGGCGGTCAGCGTGTCGGCGGCGACCGGCGCGTCGTAGCGGTTGCGGTACTGGGTGCGCAGGGCCTGCACCACGCTGTCGGGCTCGCCGTCGCCGGCCGCGTAGTAGGCGCCCATGACGCCTTGCAGCTCAGGGAATTCGCCCACCATGTTGGAGCCCAGGTCGGCCTTGGCCAGCATGGCCGCGCGGTCGGCGGCGGAGACGTCGCCGCCCAGCTGTTCGGCCACGCCGCGGGCGATGGCGCGCACGCGCTCCACGCGTTCCAGCTGGGTGCCCAGCTTGTTGTGGTAGACGATGCTGCCCAGCTGTTCGACGCGGGCCGCCAGCGGGACCTTGCGGTCGGTCTCGAAGAAGAACTGCGCATCGGCCAGGCGCGGACGCACCACGCGCTGATTCCCTTCGACGATGTTCACCGGATTGTCGGTGTGCATGTTGCTGACGATCAGGAAGCGGTGCGTCAGGCGGCCGGTGGCCGGATCGAACAGCGGGAAGTACTTCTGGTTCAGCCGCATGGTCAGGATCAGGCATTCCTGCGGCACTTGCAGGAACTGCTCTTCGAACTGGCCCACGTAGACGGTGGGGTGTTCGACCAGGGCGGTGACTTCGTCCAGCAGCGCAGCCACTTCGGGATCGTCGCCCAGGGTGGCGTTGAGGCGCCCGGCATGGTCCAGCAGCTGGCGCTGGATCTCGTCGCGGCGGCCCTCGAACGAGGCCACCACGCGGCCCTTTTCGGCCAGGGTGGCGGCGTAGGCGTCGGCGTCGGCGAAGGACACCGGGCCCGCGCTCATGAAGCGGTGGCCCAGCGTGTCGCGGCCGGCGGCCAGGCCCAGCGCGGACACCGGCACCACGTCTGCGCCGAACAGCGCGACCAGCCCGTGCGCCGGGCGCACGAACTTGACGGTGGTGACGCCGTCGGCCAGCTGGTAGCGCATGACCTTGGGAATGGGCAGGCCGTTGATGGCGGCGTCGATGCCTTCCTGCAGGCCGGCGGCCAGCTGGGCGCCGGGGGCGGTGCCGCGCGCGACCAGGTAGTCCTGCTTGCCGTCGGATTCGCGTTCCAGCGTGGACAGGTCGATGTTTTCCAGGCCCTTGGCGGCCAGCTTCTTCTGCAGCGCGGGCGTGGCCTGGCCGTCATCGGTCAGGCCGATCTTCACCGGCATCAGCTTTTCGGCGTAGGGCTGGTCGGGCGCCTGCGCCAGCACGGCGGACAGGTGCACGGCCAGGCGGCGCGGCGTGGAATACGCGGTCGCGGCGCAGCCGGCGGCCAGCAGGCCGTGGCGCTCCAGCGTGGCGTGCACGCCTTCGGCAAAGGCCTGGCCCAGCTTCTGCAGGGCCTTGGGCGGAAGTTCTTCGGTCAGCAGTTCGACCAGCAGCGGGCGGATGTTCGTCGTCATTTATGCTGCCTCCCCGGCGGCCTTGTCGCGGCCCAGCATGGGAAAGCCCAGTCGTTCGCGGGAATCGTAATAGGCCTGCGCGACGGCGCGCGACAGGTTGCGGATGCGGCCGATGTAGGCGGCGCGCTCGGTGACGCTGATCGCGCCGCGCGCGTCCAGCATGTTGAACGTGTGCGCGGCCTTCAGCGCGGCCTCGTAGGCGGGCAGCGCCAGCGGCACGTCCATCAGGCGCTTGGCCTCGGCTTCGTAGTCATTGAAGTGCGAGAACAGCATCTCGGCCGACGAATGCTCGAAGTTGTAGGTGGATTGCTCGACCTCGTTCTGGTGGAACACGTCGCGGTAAAGCACGCGGTTGCCGTTGGCGCCTTCGGTCCAGACCAGGTCGTACACGCTTTGCACGTCCTGCAGGTACATGGCCAGGCGTTCCAGGCCGTAGGTGATTTCGCCGGTGGTCGGGGTGCAGTCCAGGCCGCCCACTTGCTGGAAGTAGGTGAACTGGGTGACTTCCATGCCGTTCAGCCAGACCTCCCAGCCCAGGCCCCAGGCGCCGAGCGTGGGGTTTTCCCAGTCGTCCTCGACGAAGCGGATGTCGTGCTGGGTGGGATCGATGCCCAGCGCCTTGAGCGAACCGATGTACAGGTCCAGGATTTCCGGGGGGGCGGGCTTCAGCACCACCTGGTATTGGTAATAGTGCTGCAGGCGGTTGGGGTTTTCGCCGTAGCGGCCGTCCTTGGGGCGGCGCGAGGGCTGCACATAGGCGGCGCGCCAGGGTTCCGGGCCGATCGCGCGCAGGAACGTGGCGGTATGCGAGGTACCGGCGCCGACTTCCATGTCGTAGGGCTGCAGCAGGGCGCAACCCTGCTTGTCCCAGTATTCCTGGAGCGTAAGGATGATTTGCTGAAAGGTGAGCATAGGATTCTTGGAATTCGGCCGCCGGGCAAGGCTTGCCCTGGGCGTGGGAAACCCGGCATTTTAACTGGCCCGGGGCGGCCCGGCTTCCCGAGGGCCGGCGGACGGTTACATCTGGCCCCGCCGGGCGGTTCTCCCCGGGGCGGGCGTGCCGCTGGCGGACACTGTCCCGGGCCTGCCCTGCGCCTGGAAACCAATGATCGTATGATTCCAGGTTGCGCACCAAGTCTTATATAAAACCCGGAACCCGATTCCGAGAATTCCCGGAAGGAGCAGTCCCATGTCAGACCTGATCAAGGTAGAAGTCACCGACGGCATCCAGATCATCACGATCAACCGTCCCGAGGCCAAGAACGCCATCAACCTGGAAACCGCGCAGGCCCTGGCCGCGGCGCTGGACCAGCTGGACAGCCGCGACGATATCCGCATCGGCATCCTGACGGGCGGCGGCGGCACGTTCTCGTCGGGCATGGACCTGAAGGCCTTCGCCAAGTCCGGGCAGCGTCCCTACGTGGAAGGCCGCGGCTTCGCCGGCCTGAACGAGCGTCCGCCCAAGAAGCCGCTGATCGCGGCGGTGGAGGGCTATGCCCTGGCCGGCGGCTGCGAAATGGCGCTGGCTTCCGACCTGATCGTGGCCGCCAGCAACGCCAAGTTCGGCCTGCCGGAAGTCAAGCGAGGCCTGGTGGCCGGCGCCGGCGGCATGCTGCGCCTGCCGCGCCGCCTGCCGTACCACATCGCCATGGAAGTGATCCTGACCGGCGAAATGCTGGCCGCCGAGCGCGCTTACTCCTTCGGGCTGGTCAACCGCATCACCGAGCCGGGCGCCGCCCTGGCCGGCGCGCTGGAACTGGCCCGCGCCATCGTCGAGAACGGCCCGCTGGCGGTGCAGACCGCCAAGAGCATCGTGGCGCAGTCGGGCGACTGGGACCAGGCCAGCATGTTCGATCAGCAGCGCCCGCTGATCGCGCACATCTTTTCGTCCGCCGACGCCAAGGAAGGCGCGACCGCTTTCGCCGAGAAGCGCAAGCCGGTCTGGCAAGGCAAATAAAATAAGCTTCAAGCACCAGCGCGCGGCCGGCATGCCGGCCGCGCTTTCACGTTACCCATCTACACCCGCATATCGCCATGTCAGTCATCATTAAAGAAGAAGACTTCATCCAGTCGATAGCCGATGGCATCCAGTTCATCAGCTACTACCACCCGGTCGACTACATCCGTCACCTGGCCCGCGCCTACGAGCGCGAGGAAAGCCCCGCCGCGCGCGACGCGATGGCCCAGATCCTGACCAACTCGCGCATGTGCGCCGAGGGCAAGCGTCCGCTGTGCCAGGACACCGGCATCGTCAACGTCTTCCTGAAGGTCGGCATGGGCGTGCGTTTCGAGACCAAGCGCACCCTGCAGGAACTCTGTGATGAAGGCGTGCGCCGCGGTTACCTGAACCCGGACAATCCCCTGCGCGCCTCGGTGCTGGACGATCCGCTGTTCGCGCGCAAGAACACGCGCGACAACACGCCCTGTATCCTGCACGTCGAGCTTGTCCCGGGCGACAAGGTCGACGTGCAAGTCGCTTCGAAGGGCGGCGGTTCGGAAAACAAGTCGAAGTTCGCGATGCTGAATCCCAGCGATTCGCTGGTGGACTGGGTGTTGAAGACGGTGCCGACGATGGGCGCCGGCTGGTGCCCGCCGGGCATGCTGGGCATCGGCGTCGGTGGCACGGCCGAGAAGGCCATGCTGATGGCTAAACAGTCGTTGATGGAAGACATCGACATGTACGAGCTGCTGGCCCGTGGCCCGCAGAGCAAGCTGGAAGAGCTGCGCATCGAGCTGTACGAAAAGGTCAACGCGCTGGGTATCGGCGCGCAGGGCCTGGGCGGCCTGACGACGGTGCTGGACGTCAAGATCAGCACGTTCCCGACGCATGCGGCCTCCAAGCCGGTGGCGATGATCCCGAACTGCGCGGCGACGCGCCACGCGCATTTCGAGCTGGACGGCTCGGGCCCGGCGCGCCTGGATCCGCCGTCGCTGTCGGAGTGGCCGGAAGTGCACTGGGCGCCGGACTACAACAAGTCCAAGCAGGTGGACCTGAACACGCTGACCAAGGAAGAAGTGGCCAGCTGGAAGCCGGGCCAGACTTTGTTGCTGTCGGGCAAGATGCTGACGGGCCGCGATGCGGCGCACAAGCGTATCCAGGACATGCTGGCCAAGGGCGAGCCGCTGCCGGTGGATTTCAAGAATCGGGTGATCTATTACGTGGGGCCGGTGGATCCGGTGCGCGACGAAGTGGTCGGCCCGGCGGGTCCCACTACCGCTACGCGCATGGACAAGTTCACGGACATGATGCTGGAGCAGACGGGCCTGATCGCGATGATCGGCAAGTCGGAGCGCGGTCCGGTGGCGATCGAGTCGATCAAGAAGCACAACTCGGCTTATCTGATGGCCGTGGGTGGGGCTGCCTATCTGGTGTCCAAGGCTATCCGTGGCGCCAAGGTGCTGGGTTTTGCGGACCTGGGCATGGAAGCCATCTATGAGTTCGACGTGAAGGACATGCCGGTGACGGTGGCGGTTGACGCTCAGGGCACTTCGGTTCACACGACCGGGCCGAAGGAGTGGCAGGCCAAGATCGGGAAGATTCCTGTTGCTGTGGCTTGATTCTGTTGGTTGGCTTGGCCTGGTTTGATGGGCCTTGAGAAAGACGGCTGCCGGTTTACGGTGGCCGTTTTTTTTTGTGGGTAGGTGGTTGTTTCGTAGGTCGTCGTTTCGTAGGCCGCCCGTCGGCGCGGGGGCCTGGGTGGCGAGCGCCCACGATTGCGGTCCGGAGCCTTCGCTCCGGACTTCCCCTGCCTCATCCTCGTTGCCGCCTGCGGCGGCTGCCTTCGGATTCCGTCGGGCGCATCGAGGTTGCTCGCCACCCAGGCCCCCGCGCCGACGAGCTACGAGAGTCTCGGTCTGTCGCGCTGCTGGAGCCGTGGTCGGGGGAGAGTCTTGGTTTGCCCGTCATTATCGGCCGCCCGGGCGGCCGATAATGACATACGTGATTTATTTGATTGCTGTGGTGGTCGCTTGCGCGCATGCGGTGAGTTGCGCGTGGGGGCTCGTCATCATGTCTTTCGTGACTGGAGTCTGCGCTGTGGGCGTCGCCATGTCAGCTTGTTGCCTTGTCAGTTCGCGTCTTCAATCCCTCGCGAAACACGGCGATCTCTTCCGGCGTCTTCCCCAACACCTCCCGCAACACTTCCTCCGTATGCTCCCCAAGCAGCGGCGGTGCACGGCGGTACGTGACTGGCGAGTCGGACAGCCTTAACGGACTGGCCGTCACCGCCGCGACCCCGCCCGCCGGATGCGGCAGGTCGCGGCGCAGCTGGCGCGCCTGTGACTGCGGATGCGCCTGGGCTTGCGCGATGTCGTTGATGGGGCCGCAGGGCACGCCCACGGCTTCCAGCTTGGCGATCCAGTCGTCGCGCTTGCCCTGGCGCATGATCTCCGTCAGCAGGCCGACCAGCAGTTCGCGGTTGGCGAGGCGCATGCGGTTGGTGGCGAAGCGCGGGTCGTCGCCCAGTTCGGGGGCGCCGATGGCGCGGCAATAGGCGCGGTACTGCGATTCGTTGCCGGTGGCGACGATCAGGTGGCCGTCGCTGGCGGCGAATACCTGGTAGGGCACTACGTTCTGGTGCGCGTTGCCGGCGCGTTGCGGCGCCACGCCGGAGTTGAAGTAGTTGGAGTTCTGGTTGGCCAGCATGGCGACGTGGCTGTCGAGCAGGGCGATGTCCAGGTGCTGGCCCAGGCCGCTGTTGTGGCGTTCCTGCAGGGCCGCCAGGATGGCCACGGTGGCGTACATGCCGGTGACGATGTCGGTCACGGCTACGCCGGCCTTCTGGGGGCCGCCGCCGGGCAGGTCGTCGCGTTCGCCGGTGATGCTCATCAGGCCGCCCATGCCCTGGATCATGAAGTCGTAGCCGGGCCGCTGCGCGTAGGGGCCGTCCTGGCCGAAGCCGGTGATCGAGCAGTAGATCAGGCGCGGATTGATCTGCTTGAGGCTGTCGTAGTCCAGGCCGTATTTGGCCAGGCCGCCCACCTTGAAGTTTTCGATCAGGATGTCGCTGACGGCCGCCAGTTCGCGGATCAGGGCGGCGCCTGCCGCCGTGGCCATGTCGGCTTCGACCGAGCGCTTGTTGCGGTTGGCGCTGAGGTAGTAGGCGGATTCCTCGGTGTCGCGGCCGTCGCCGTCCTTGAGGAACGGCGGGCCCCAGGCGCGCGTGTCGTCGCCGACGCCGGGGCGTTCGATCTTGATGACGTCGGCGCCCAGGTCGGCGAGGTTCTGGGTGCACCAGGGGCCGGCCAGGATGCGCGACAGGTCCAGCACGCGGATGCCGTTGAGTGCGGGCGGGCGCGTCATGGCCGCAGCTCCGCGGTGCCGTGGCTCAGCACCACCACGTTGCGTTCCTGCGCGCGGGCCTGGAAGCGGAGTTGGCCGCCGGGCATGCGCCAGATGTCGCATTGCAAGGTTTCGCCGGGATAGACCGGGGCGGAGAAGCGCGTGTTCAGGCTGGCCAGGCGCGAGGCGTTGTAGTCGCAGCAGCTTTTGACGATGGCGTGCGCCACGACGCCGTAGGAGCATAGGCCGTGCAGGATGGGCCTGGGGTAGCCGGCCTGGCGCGCCACCTCGGGGTCGGCATGCAGCGGATTGCGGTCCGCGTTCAGGCGGTACAGCAGCGCGGCATCGGGCGGAATGCGGAGTTCGCAGCGCAGGTCCGGTTCGCCTGCGGGCGCGGCGGGCAGGGGCTCGGGGCCGCTGTCGCCCTGGCCGAAGCCGCCGTCGCCGCGGCAGAAGGTGCTTTGCTGCAAGGTGGCGAGGCGGGCGCCGGTCCCGTCGTGCAGGGCGCGTTCGGTGATGACGATGGCGCCCTTGTCCGCGCCCTTGTCGATGACGTGCGTATTGCGGCTTTTGCCGATGACGACGCCGGATGCCGGCAAGGGCGCGTGCATGGTCAGGCGCTGTTCGCCGTGGACCACGCGCACCCAGTCTATGCCGGCGCGCGCGTCGCGCACCCAGAAGCCGGGGTAGCCCAGTACCACGCTCATGGTGGGGAAGGCCTGCAGGTCCTTTTCATACACGTAGCGCAGCTGGCCGGCATCTTCGGGATCCTGTCCCAGGCCTATGCCCAGCGCGTACAGCATGGTGTCTTTTTCGTCGTAGCGCTGGCGCACGTCGTCGAAGCGCCAGTTCTTCACGGTTGCGTAGTCCAGGGGCATGGCGGCCTCAGATGGGGTCCCAGTCGATCACGTCGGGCGAGCGCTCCAGCGCGTAGAAGTGCTTGCGCATGGCGGGCACCGCGATGTCGGCGATGCGCTCGGGCGTCCAGCCTTCGCCGTGGTGTACGGTGCGCAGCGGCCGCGGCTGGCTCATCAGCATGATCTCGTTGGCGCGCACCGCGAAGATCTGCGCCGTGACCGCGCTGGCGGCGTCGCTGGCAAGGTAGACGGCCATGGGCGCGACCTTGCCCGCTTCCATCTTCTTCAGCTTTTCGACGCGGGCCTTTTCCTCGTCCGTTTCCGCGGGAATGGAGCTGGTCATGCGGCTCCAGGCGAACGGCGCGATGCAGTTGGAGCGCACGTTGTAGCGCGCCATGTCCAGCGCGATGGACTTCGACAGGGCCACGATGCCCAGCTTGGCCGCGGCATAGTTGGCCTGGCCAAAATTTCCGATCAGTCCGGACGTGGAGGTCATGTGCACGAACGCGCCGGACTCCTGTTCGCGGAAGTAGGGCGCCGCCGCGCGGCTCATGAAGAAGGAGCCGTTCAGGTGCACGCCCAGCACCTGGCTCCATTCCTCTTCGCTCATCTTGTGGAAAACCCGGTCGCGCAGATTGCCGGCGTTGTTGACCACGGCGTCGATGCGGCCGTAGGCGTCGATGGCCGTCTGCACGCAGCGGCTGGCGCTGTCGTAGGCGGCCACGCTATCGGTGTTGGCCACTGCCTGGCCGCCGGCCGCGACGATCTCCTTGACGACGGCTTGCGCGGGGCCTTCCGCGCCGCCTTCGCCGGTGAGCGACACGCCGATGTCATTCACGACCACCTTGGCGCCGGCCTGCGCCATGGCCAGTGCGATGCTGCGGCCGATGCCGCCGCCCGCGCCCGTAACGATCACCACTTTTCCGGAAACCATGCCGCTCATCGTTGCGGACTCCTGTGCTGCGGCGCGCGCGCCTGGTGGAAAACAGTTCCGCATCAAACGCTCTGGTTCGAGGGGATGCACCATGGTAGATTCGATAAGGCATGCGAAGAATTCAAAATTAGAAATGCCCCCCTTCTGCGTGGTGGAACATGAGACACGACTTGACCGACCTGCGTTTGTTCTTGAACGTGGGGGAAACACTCAATCTGACCCGGGCCGCTGAACGCACCTTCCTGTCCTTGCCGGCAGCGAGCGCGCGGGTGAAGAACATGGAAGAGGCCTTCAAGGCCCGCCTGCTGGTGCGCATGGCCACGGGCGTGGCGCTGACGCCCGCGGGCGAGGTGCTGCTCAAGCATGCGAACGCCGTCTTCCGCCAGCTGGAATGCCTGAACGCGGACCTGCAGCCCTATGCCAGCGGCCTGAAGGGCCGCTTGCGCCTGCTGGCCAACACCACCGCGACCAACTCTTTCCTGGCCGACGCGCTGTCCACGTTTCTTGCGGAAAACCCGGACGTGGACGTGGAGCTCGAAGAAAAAATATCCGGCGATATCGTGATCGCGATACGCGCAGGCGCGGGCGATCTGGGGCTGGTGGCGGGCAATATCGACGTGTCGGGCCTGGACGTCACGCCGCTGTTCCGCGACGAGCTCACCGTGGTGACCTCGCTCGACCATCCCCTGGCCGCATCCGAGTCCGCGCACTTTGCCGATCTGCTGGATGCCTATCAGTTTGTCGGCATCCATCCCGACAGCGCCATCCAGACCTTTCTGGAAGACATCGCCAGCGGCCTGGGCAAGCGCATCTGCCAGCGCGTGCACGTGGGCAGTTTCGAAGCCGTATGCCGCATGGTCGAGGCCGGGGCGGGCATCGCGGTGGTGCCGCGCGCTTGCGCCGCACGCTACAGCCGTCCGGATTCGCTGCACGTGCTCAAGCTGGAAGACCCCTGGGCGCTGCGCGACCGCCTGCTGTGCCGCCAGCGCGGACGCGATCTGCCCAGTTTCGCGGAATGCTTCATCGAACACGTGCAGCGCGCGGCGCGCGGCCTGTAGCACAAGCCCCATAGCAAGCTCTTTAGCGAACCCAGTAGCGAGCCCCGAAGAGGGGCTTTTGCAAATATGTAGCGGCGGTTCCGCGAGTTCGGAAAATAATAAATAAGGGCGCTGGGCAGCAGTCATCCAGCCTGGCCGCCGATAAAACCGAGAACCAGGAGACTGCCGTGACCGATCTGCTACGCCGCCGCGCTGTCGCGGGGCTGGGCGCCGCGTGCGCCGCCGCCGCGCTGCCCGTGTTGTTCCCCTCTCTTGCCCGCGCCGCCGCCTGGCCGGCGCATGCCGTGAACTTCATCGTGCCGTTCCCCGCCGGCGGGCCGGTGGATACGACTGCGCGCTTCACCACGCAGCCGCTGGGCCAGCTGTGGTCGGTGCCCACGGTGGTGGACAACAAGTCGGGCGCGGGCGGCATCGTGGGCGCGCAGTTCGCGGCCAAGGCCGAGCCCGACGGCTACAACTATTTCTTCGCCTCCATTCACCACGCGGTGCTGCCCAGCCTGCGCGGCAACCTCAGCTACGACATCACGCGGGACTTCGTGCCGGTAGGCATGGCGGCGGTGTTTCCCATCGTGCTGGTGGTGAACGCGTCGTTGCCCGTGAATTCGGTGAGCGAACTGATCGCCTATGCCAAGGCGAATCCCGGCAAGCTGTCGTTCAGCTCCTCGGGCACGGGCGGCGGCACGCATCTGGCCGGCGAGCTGTTCAACGCCATGGCCGGCGTGCGCATCCAGCACGTGCCCTATCGAGGCAGCGCGCCGGCCATGCAGGACCTGCTGGGCGGACAGGTGCAGCTGATGTTCGCGGACGGCCCTTCGGCCGTGCCGCATCTGAAGGGCGGCAAGGTGCGGGCGCTGGGTGTGGGCAATCCCGCGCGTTCCAGCATGTTGCCGGACGTGCCGACCATTGCCGAGTCCGGCCTGCCGGGCTACGAGGCCTATTCCTGGAGCGGCGTGATGGCGCCCAAGGGCACGCCGCCGGCCATCCTCGCGCGCGTGAACGCGGACCTGGTGAAGGTGCTGTCGGACCCGGCCACGGCCCAGGGCATGATCGCGGCGGGCGCCGAACCCAAGCCCGGTACGCCCGAGCAGTTCGGCGAGTTCGTGCGCGACGAAATCGCGAAATGGCGCGACGTCATCAAGACGGCCAATATCAAGCTGGACTGAGGCCGGGGCGGGACTCCCGGCCCGCATGGACAGGACTCTGCCCACGCCGCCATCAAGCCGCCATCAAGGCCGCACGCGCCGTCCGGTACTCGGCTTCCAGCTGTTCCACCAGCGTGGCCGTGGGCAGCACTTCCTGCGCCGCGCCCACGCCCTGGCCGGCGCTCCACACGTCCTTCCAGGCCTTGGGCCGCGAACTCTTGTCCATGTTGGGCGGCGGCGCCACGCCGTGCCTGGCCAGTTCCAGCGGATCCAGTCCGGCCGCCTGGATGCTGGCGGACAGGTAGTTCGCCGGCACGCCTGAGAAGTATGGCGTGTAGGTGACGTCGGCGGCTTGCGCCTGCAGCACCATTTCGCGATAGCTTTCGCCGGCCAGCGATTCCTGCGTGGCGATGAAGCGCGTGCCCATGTAGGCGAAATCGCAGCCCAGCACCTGCGCCGCCAGGATGTCCTTGCCGTGGCTGATGCAGCCGGACAGCGCCAAGGGGCCGTCGTAGAAGGCGCGTATTTCGTTGACCAGCGCGATCGGATTGATCTGCCCCGCATGGCCGCCGGCGCCGGCCGCTACCAGGATCAGGCCGTCGACCCCGGCGTCCAGCGCGCGCTTGGCGTGCCGCACGTTGGTGACGTCGTGGAACACCACGCCGCCGTAGCGGTGCGCGGCTTGCACCACGGCCTCCGGCGCGTGCAGCGAAGTGATGATGAACGGTACGCGCCGTTCGGCGCAGATGGCCAGGTCGCCTTGCCAGCGCGGATTGCTGGGATGGACGATGAGGTTGACGCCGTAGGGCGCCACCTTGGCGTCTGGCGCGGCCCGGCGTCTGGCGTCCAGGCCCGCCTCGATGCTGCTGATCCACTCATGCAGCTGTTCCTGCGGACGCGCGTTGAGCGAGGGAAAGGTGCCGATGATCCCCGCCGCGCATTGCGCCACCACCAGCGCCGGTCCGGAGACCAGGAACATGGGGGCGCCTATGACGGGCAGGCGGGTCTGGGTGTGCAGCGCGAGCGGGGGATTCATCTGGATGCTCCGGGAGGTCTCAATTGGCCTGGATGTTGGCGCTTTGGATGACGTCGGACCACAAGGCGTATTCGCGGTCGATGCGCGATTGCAGGGCCTTGGAGTCGCCTGTGTTGATGGTGTAGCCGCCGTCGGTCATGGCCTGGCGGAAGGCCGGATCGCTGGAGACTTCCTTCAGCGCGCGGGTCAGGCGGGCGGCCACCGCGTCGGGTAGCTTTTTCGGGCCCACCAGCGCGTACCAGCCCACCACCTCATAGTCCTTCATGCCGGCCTCGATCATGGTGGGCACGTCCGGCAATTCCGGGTTGCGGGTCTTGGACGTGACGGCCAGGGCGCGCGCCTTGCCGCTCTTGACGAAGGGGATGGCGGTGCTGGTGATGTCGAACATGAAGGTGATCTTGCCGCTGATCACGTCCACCATGGCCGGCGAGTTGCCGCGGTAGGGCACGTGCAGCATGGGCGCGTCCGCCTGCTTTTTCAGCAGCTCGGCCGACAGGTGGTTGGAGGCGCCGATGCCGGCGGAACCGAAGGACACGGCGTCCGGATGGGCGCGCGCGTAGTTGACCAGTTCGCTGACGTTCTTCGCGGGGATCTGCGGCCCGATCAGCAGCACATTGGCATAGTCGACCACCAGCCCTATCAGCGAGAAGTCCTTGCGCGGATCGAACAGCGTGCTGCGCTGGACCAGCGGCGACATGGTGAGGGTGGGGCTGGCGGCGAAGCCCAGCATGTAGCCGTCCGGCGGCGCCTTGGCGGTGGCGTCCGAGGCGATCATGCCGCTGGCGCCGGCGCGGTTTTCCACCACCACGGACTGGCCCAGCTTGTCGCCCAGGTACTTGGCGAAGACGCGGGCGGTGGTGTCCACGGGGCCGCCGGGGGCATAGCCCACCAGCAGCCGGATCGGACGTTCGGGGTAGGCGTCAGCACGGGCGCTGGACGCCGTGGCGAGCGCCGCCGCGGCGGCGGCCGCGGCGAGCAGAGTCTTGATGTTCACGCTGTTGTCTCCTTGTGGATAAACGGCGGGTCGCGCAGCGGAACAGCAGGGCCGCGGCTACGCCAGCCTTTCTTTCAGCGGCTGCTTGAGGATCTTGCCGCTGACGGTGGTGGGAATGGTGTCGATGGGGATGATGCGGGCGGGCCGCTTGTACGGCGTCAGCTGCGCGCGCAGGTGCAGCATCAGCAGGTTGGTGTCGACCGTGGCGCCGGGCAGCGGCTCCACGAAGGCGATGACTTCCTCGTTCTGGTCGGCGGTGGCGCGGCCCACTACGGCGGACAGGCGCACGCCGGGAAAGGCGTTGATGACCGATTCGACTTCCAGCGGGTAGACGTTGAAGCCGGAGCGGATGATCAGGTCCTTCGAGCGTCCCGCGATGAACAGCGCGCCATGCTCGTCGACGTAGCCGATGTCACCCGTGTTGAGCCAGCCGCCGGGCAGCAGCGCCTGCGCGGTCTGCTCGGGATTGCGGTAGTAGCCCAGCATGACGCCGGGGCCGCGGATCAGGATGTCGCCGCGCTCGCCGGGCGCGGGTTGGCCGTTGTCCGGGTTGCCGATGCGCATCTCCACGCCTTCCACCGCGTAGCCGGCCGAGCAGTCCTCGCGCGGCGCGTCGATGCGGGTGACGAACATCGAGCCGGCATATTCGGTGATGCCGTAGCCGTGGTGCATGGACACGCCGAAATAGCGTTCGGCGTCGCGCTTGAGCGTGGGATCCAGCGCGGCTCCGCCGGTGTACAGATAGCGCAGGGCCGGCGCGCGCAGTTCCGCGCGCGGCAGCGCCACGGCCATCATGCGGCTGAACATGGTCGGCACCCCTTGCAGGATGCTGACGCCGGGGTGCGCCAGGGCCTTGAAGGCGTCCGCGGCGTCGAAGCGGCTGCGCAGCACCAGGCTGGCGCCGGCGTGCACGGTGGCCATCAGCACCGTGGCGATGCCGAAGATGTGCGACATGGGCAGCGCCGCATAGCTGATGTCCTGCGGAGTCAGGCGGCGCGACGCCGCGGACACGCGCGCGAAATGCAGCAGGCCGCGGTGCGGCACCAGCACGCCCTTGGGCGCGCCCGTGGTGCCGGACGTGTAGATCACGGTGGCCACCTCGGCGGCGGATGCGTCCGTTTCCGGTTGCGTGGGCGTGCTGGCGCTTGCAGCCTGCACACCCGGCCCCCAGGCCTCTGGATCGGCATCCGCCGCGCCGGCGCGCTCGGCGTGGGCGGCGGCGGCCACGGAGATGCCGCTGGTGTAGAGCAGCAGCTGGGGCTGCGCGTGGTCGCGGATGGCGTCGACCTCGCGCGCCGACAGACGCGCGTTCACGCCCACCGGCCAGGCGCCCGCCATGCTGCAGGCGTACAGCGCCACGATCATCGCCGCGCAGTTCTCGCCGGCGATCAGGACGCGGTGGCCGGGCCGCACGCCCTGGCTGTCGAGCCAGGCGGCGGCGCGCTGCACGCGCCGCCAGAATTGCGCGTAGGTCGAGGTGCCGCCGCCTTCCTCGTACAGGAAGGTGGCGTCGGGCCGTTGGCTGGCTTGCAAGGCCAGCAGTTGATGGATGCGGGTAAGCGGTTCTGCCTGGGACATGGTTGCGGTCGCGTCGTTCAAAGCATGGCCTGGGTGCCGAGGATGGCGGTGGACTGGCTGGACAGCGTGCCGCCGTTGCCGTGCACCAGGGCCAGGCTGGCGTCCACGACCTGGCGCGCGCCGCATTCCCCACGCAGTTGCCGCACGGCTTCGATCATGATGAAGACGCCGTACATGCCGGGATGCACGCAGCACAGTCCGCCGCCGTTGGTGTTGACCGGCAGCCTGCCGCCCGGGGCGATGGCGCCGTTGGCGATGAAGTCCTTGCTTTCACCCTTGGCGCAAAAGCCCAGGTCTTCCAGGAACAGCAGGGTATTGATGGTGAAGGCGTCGTACAGCTCCACCACGTCGATGTCCTTCGGCGTCACGCCGGCCATGTCGAACGCGCGCTTGCCGGATTCGGCGGCGGCGGTCACGGTCAGGTCTTCCATGGACGAGATCTGGCGGTTCCAGACCGCCGTGGCGTTGCCCAGCACATAGACCGGCGGACGCGGCAGGTCGCGGGCGCGTTCGGCGCGCACCAGCACGTAGGCGCCCGCGCCGTCGGTGACCAGGCAGCAGTCGCGCACGCTCAGGGGATCGGACACCATGCGCGACGAAAGTATCTGTTCCAGCGTTGCGGGTTCGCGCAGCTGAGCCTCCGGATTCAGCTGGGCCCACTGGTTGGCGGCCAGCGCCACCTGCGCCAGGTGTTCGCGCCGCGTGCCGTACTGGTGCATGTGGCGCGCGGCCGCCAGCGCATAGGACGACAGGGGGCTCAGCGGCTCGTACGGCGTTTCGTAGGGCTGCGGATCGAACTGCCTGCGGACCCGGCCGATCTCGGCGCGGCTGAGCGTGGACGTGCGCTGCGTGCTGCCGTAGCAGACCAGCACCGCGTTGCACTGTCCGGAGGCCAGCGCATGCAGCGCGGGCAGCAGATGCGCGACGAAGCTGGAGCCGCCCAGCATGGTGCTGTCGATGAAGGCCGGGCGTATGCCCAGATGTTCTATCACCGGCATGGCCCACATCGGCGCGGCCACGCTGGCGGTGCAGATGCCGTCGATGTCGCGCATGCTGAGGCCGGCGTCCGCCACCGCGCGCTGCGCGGCCTGCACCAGGATTTCCATTTCGGTATGGCCCGTGGCCTGGCCCAGGCCCGCATGGCCCACGCCGGCAATCGCCACGGCGCCGCGCAGATCGTTCAGCGTCATGGCGCCTCCTTGTTGGGGATGAAGACCAGCAGGCCGCGGCCGTCCTGCTGCGCGACCTGCGCGCGCACCGCCATGCCGATATGCACGGCGTCCGGCGCCACGCCTTCCACGCGGCTCATCAGCCTGACGCCTTCCCGCAGGTCGATCAGGGCCACGTTGTAGTCGCCGCCGGCCTCGGGCTTGCGCCGCACCACGGTGGTGGAATAGACCTCGCCGCGGCCGTCGGGCGCGTTCCAGGCCAGCTCGCTGGCGCCGCAATGCGGGCAGATCATGCGAGGGTAAAAGATGGCGCGTTCGCAGGCGGCGCAACGCTGGATGAGGAAACGGCCTTGGTCCAGCGCCTGGCGGTATTGCGCCTCGACGCCTTGCGGCGCGGTTTCCTGGATGTCGGGAACAGTCATGATGCGTGGGGTTCCAGTGGTTGACGCTTGCAAGTGTCGGCACTGGCGCCGGGTTCGGCCATTCTTCATTGCCGAAGCAGGTCTTCCGCCCGTCCGTAGTGGGGCGCCCTATGTCCAGCGCGAAGCCCGTCTTCGGAAGAGGCAGATTGTCCGGCGGGCCGGGCCGTGGCTAGATACCGGAAAAGGAGCCCGACCATGAACCTGACCTGGACGCCGCAAGAGCGCCAATTCCGCGAAGAAGTCCGCGCCTTCGCCACGGACAAGCTGCCGCAGGACATCCGCGACAAGGTGCTGCGGCACCAGCGCCTGGAACGCGATGACTATGTGCGCTGGCACAACATCCTGGCCGACCAGGGCTGGGGCGCGCCCAACTGGCCCGTCGAACACGGCGGCACCGGCTGGAACGCGCTGCAGCGCCTGATTTTCGAGGTCGAATGCTTCAAGGCTGGCGCGCCGCGGCTGTTGCCGTTCGGCCTGTCCATGATCGGCCCGGTGCTGATGAAGTACGGCAGCGCCGAGCAGCAGGCGCGGCTCCTGCCCCGCATCATCCGCGTGGAGGACTGGTGGTGCCAGGGCTATTCCGAACCGGGCTCCGGCTCCGACCTGGCGTCGCTGTCGACGCGCGCGGTGTGCGACGGCGGCGAGTACGTCGTCAATGGCCAGAAGACCTGGACCACGCTGGCGCAATACGCCGACTGGATGTTCTGCCTGGTGCGCACCGACCCCGAGGCGCGCGCGCAGCGCGGCATTTCGATGCTGCTGCTGGACATGCGTTCGCCGGGCGTGACCGTGCGTCCCATCCGCACGCTCGATGGCGGGCACGATGTGAACGAGGTCTGGCTGGAGAACGTGCGCGTGCCGGTGGCCAATCTGGTGGGCGTGGAGAACCAGGGCTGGACCTACGCCAAGTACCTGCTGGGCCATGAGCGCACCGGCATCGCCGGTCTGGGGCATTGCCACCGGGAACTGGGCGTATTGAAGAGCATGGCCGCGCAAGCGAGCGCCCGCGGCAAGCCCTTGTTGGCGGACAGCCGGTACCGCGACCGCATCTCGCGCATCGAGGTGGACATCATGGCGCTGGAAATGCTGCTGCTGCGCGTGGCTTCCAGCAACGACGGCACGCCTGGTCCGGAGGCCTCGGTGCTGAAGATACGCGGCTCCGAGATCCAGCAGGACCTGGCCATGCTGCAGATGGAGGTGGCGGGGCCGGACGCCTGGCCGTATGACCCCGATTGGCTGCAGGCCGGCAACGACTGCCACGGACCCGGACCGGAGCTGGCGGCAGCGGCCGGCGCGGGCTACGCCGACATGCGCAAGACCTCGATCTACGGCGGCACCACCGAAGTGCAAAAGGGCATCATCGCCCGCCTGGTGCTGGGCCTTTAGGCCCGGCCACGCGCAATCCGACAGGAAGACGACGCATGGATTTCATCTATACCGAAGAACAGCGCATGCTGGCCGACAGCCTGCGCCGCCTGCTGGACCAGGCATGGACGCATCCGCGCCGGCGCGCGCGCCAGGCCGCGGGCAGGCTGGACGCCGACGCCTGGGCGGCGCTGGCCGAACTGGGCGTGCTGGGGCTGAACATTGCGCAGGATTTCGGCGGCTTTGGCGAAGTGCCCGCCAGCCTGCTGCCGGTGCATGTGGAGCTGGGCCGAGGCCTGGTGTCCGAGCCGGTCATCCCCAGCGCGGTCATGGGCGCGGCGCTGATCGACGCCTGCGGCGGCGAGGCGCGCGGCCTGTGGCTGCCGGCCATCGCCTCGGGCGAGGCCATCGTCAGCGTGGCCTACCAGGAGCCCGGCCGCCGTTACGACGCCGATCCGCGGGATTGCCGCGCCGCCAGGACCGCCGAAGGCTGGCGGCTGGACGGCGTCAAGCATCTGGTGTGGCACGGCGCGGCGGCCACGGCGTGGCTGGTCAGCGCGCGCGGCGCGGAAGGCCAGACCCTGCTGCTGGCGGTGCCGGCCGATACGGCGGGCGCGCGGATCATCGACACGCCCACGCTGGACGGCGCGCGTTGCGCCCGGCTGGAGCTGGACGCGGTCAGCCTGCCGCCCGAGGCCTTGCTGGCGCAAGGGGCCCTGGCGGATGAGGCCCTGGCGCAGGCCCTGCAATGGGGCACGGCCGCGCTGTGTGCGCATGCGGCGGGAGCGATGGAGCGGCTGCTTGAAATCACGGTTGACTACCTGAAGGCGCGCAAGCAGTTCGGCCAGCCGCTGGCCTCGTTCCAGCCCTTGCAGCATCGCCTGGCGGAGATGCTGGTGGCCAAGGAGCTGGCCTTGTCCATGGCCTACGTGGCGGTGGCGGCGCTGACCGAAACCGATGCCGCGCAACGCCGCCGCATGATCGCGTCGGCCAAGCTGGAAGCCGCCCGCGCCGGGCGCCTGGTGGCGCAGATGGCGGTGCAGCTGCATGGCGGCATGGGCATGACCGACGAACTGGACGTGGGCGACTACTTCAAGCGGCTCACGGTCATCGACCAGCTGCTGGGCGATACCGCCGAACAGCTGGCGGTGCTGGAGGAGCTGGCATGAACGCGGCGGCGACGCAGACGGGCGGCGACTACACCCAGATCCGCTTCACGCTGGAGCGCGGCGTGGGCGTCATCACGCTGAACCGGCCCGACCGGCTCAACAGCTTCACGGAAGTCATGCACGCCGAACTGGCGCGCGCGCTGGACGTGATGGAGGCCGACGGCGGCTTGCGCGGCCTGATCATCACGGGGGCGGGACGCGGTTTCTGCGCGGGCCAGGACCTGGGCGAGCGCAAGCCCTCGGAAGACGGCTCGCGGCGCGACCTGAGCCTGATCCTGGAAAAGTGCTACCGGCCCCTGATCACGCGGCTGCGCGCCTTGCCGGTGCCGGTGGTGTGTGTGATGAACGGCGTCGCGGCCGGCGCGGGCGCCAGCCTGGTGCTGGCCTGTGACGTGGTGTTCGCGGTGGAGTCCGCGCGCTTCATCCAGGCTTTCAGCAAGATCGGCCTGCTGCCCGATGCCGGCGGCACCTGGTTCCTGCCGCGGCTGGTGGGATCCGCCCGCGCGATGGGGGCGGCGCTGTTCGGCGAGGCCGTCAGCGCCAGGCAGGCGGAAGCGTGGGGGCTGATCTGGCGCGTGGTCCCGGATGCCGCGCTGGCGGACACGCTGGTGGAAGTCACCGAAACGCTGGCGGCCGGCCCGACCCGCGCCTATGCCGCGACCAAGGCTGCTCTGCACGCTTCCAGTGGCAATACGCTGGCGCAGCAGTTCGACCTGGAATGCCGCCTGCAGCGTGAGCTGGGCTACACCGACGACTACCTGGAAGGAATGCGGGCGTTCGCGCAGAAGCGCGCGCCGGCCTTCACGGGCAAGTAGGAATTGCGGACGGCCGTCAGGGCGTCCGTGTCGCCTGGATCTGTTCGATGAGTTCGCGCGCGCAGCCCGGCAGGGCGTCGACATCGCGCACCAGCAGCTTGCGTTCGCGCACCACCCAGGGTTCGTCCAGCTCGACCACGCGCAGCTTCATGTCGGAACCGTAGCGCCGCGCCGCGGAGTCGGGGATGACGCCTACGCCCACGCCCGCCTGCACCATCCGGCAGATCGAGTCGAAGCTGTAGAGCTGGATGCGCTGGGGCAGGCGCTGTCCCACCTGTTCCAGCTGGTCGCGCAGGAAGGCGACCAGGGTGGAGCCTTCATGCATGGTGATGAAGGGATAGCGTACCGCTTCCGCCAGCTTGATCTTTTCCTGGTCTTGCAGCGGATGGCCGTTGGGGACCACCAGCACCAGCCTGTCGGTGCTGAAGTGGATGGTCTGCAGTTCGGGCGCGTCCACCGGGCCGGCCACGATGCCCAGGTCGGTGGTGCCGTCCAGCACGCCGCGCACGATGTCGCGGGTCAGGCGTTCCTGCAGGTCCACGGTGACGCCGGGGTGGCCGGACAGGAATTGCGCCAGGATGTCCGGCATGAACTCCGTGACCGCGGTGGTGTTGGCGAAGATGCGGATATGGCCGGCGTCGCCGTCGGCCTGCTCCTGGAAGTCATGTTTCAGGTGGTCCACCTGGCGCATGATGACCCGGGCGTGCTGCAGCAGCTTCTGGCCCGCGGGCGTGATTTCCACGCCGCGGCTGTCGCGGTACAGCAGGCGCGTATTGAGCTGGTTCTCCAGCGCCTTGATGCGCACGCTCACCGCCGCCAGGGACAGGTGCGCGCGTTTGGCGGCCTGGGTCAGGCTGGGGGATTCGGCGATGTGGATGAACAGGCGTAGGTCGGCGAGGTCGAAGTGCATGGGCCATATATTACGGCGCGAGGCGGCGGGCAGGGGGAGTGGGCGGCCGATTCAGGCGCCGCAAACCCCGCCTTGAGCAAAAACGAATTCACAAGGGGGACGGCTTGCGGGCATGCTTCAGGCTGTAAAAACCCCACCAGAGGATATGGGCATGACATCTACAGATCCGGCCGCGTGGATCGGCAGCGGCGAGCGCAAGGCGGACGCCATGGATCCCGGCCATGCCGCGCGCATCGCGGCCACCCTGGGCGGCCCGGCGCCAGCCGCGGGCGATGCCTTGCCGCCGCTGTGGCAATGGGCCTTCTTCATCTCCACGGTGGACATGGACGGGCTGGGGACGGATGGCCATCCGGCGCGCGGCGGCTTCCTGCCGCCGGCGCAGGACCGCAACCGCATGTGGGCCGGCGGCCGCGTGGAGTTCCGCCGGCCGCTGAAGGTTGGCGTGCCCGCGGAGCGCGAGTCCACCGTGATCGACGTCAAGGAGAAGGCCGGCCGCACCGGCGCGCTGCTGTTTGTGACGGTGCGCCACGAATACCGCCAGGAAGGCGAAGTGGCTATCCACGAAGAGCAGGACATTGTCTACCGCCAGCCGTCCCCGCCCAAGCTCAGCGGCAGCGAGCCCGCGCCGCAGGCGCAGTGGCGCGATACCGTCGAGCCGTCGCCGGTGCTGCTGTTCCGCTATTCGGCCGTGACCTTCAACGGCCACCGCATCCATTACGACCATCCCTACGTGACCGGCGTCGAGGGCTATCCGGGCCTGGTGGTGCATGGTCCTCTCATCGCCACCGAGATGGTCGCCGCCTTTACCCGCGCCCATCCCGCGGCGCGCCTGACCCATCTGTCGTATCGCGGCCTGCGCCCGCTGATTTCGCCCACGCCTTTCCAGGTGGCCGGCCGCTTGACCGAGCCGGGCGTGGCCCAGCTCTGGGCCGAGCAGGACGGCACGCTGGCCCACCAAGCAGAACTGAGGTTTACCGAATGAGCACAGCTGCACCCCGTCCCCTGGACGGCATCACCGTCGTCAGCCTGGAACACGCCATCGCCGCGCCCTTCTGCACCCGCCAGCTGGCGGACATGGGCGCGCGCGTCATCAAGATCGAACGTCCCGGCGGCGGCGACTTCGCCCGCGGCTACGACGAGCGCGTGCGCGGCCTGTCCTCGCATTTCGTCTGGACCAACCGTTCCAAGGAAAGCCTGACCCTGGACCTCAAGCGCGAGGAGGCGGGTGGCATCATGGAGCGGCTGCTGGAAACGGCCGACGTGCTGGTGCAGAACCTGGCCCCCGGCGCTGCCGCACGCCTGGGCCTGTCGTTCGAGGCCCTGCACCAGAAGTACCCGCGCCTGATCGTCTGCGACATTTCGGGCTATGGCGAGGGCGGCCCCTACCAGGACAAGAAGGCCTACGATCTGCTGATACAGAGCGAGAGCGGCTTTCTGTCGGTGACCGGCACCAAGGACGATCCGGTCAAGGCCGGCTGTTCCATCGCCGATATCGCCGCCGGCATGTACGCCTATTCCGCCATCCTGAACGCCTTGCTGCTGCGCCAGAAAACGGGCCTGGGCAGCCGCCTGGACGTTTCCATGCTGGAAAGCATGGTCGAGTGGATGGGCTTTCCCATGTACTACGCGTTCGAGGGCGGCACGCCGCCGGTGCGCGCGGGCGCGGCACACGCCTCCATCTACCCCTACGGCCCGTTCCCCGTGGGCGACGGCGCCACCATCATGCTGGGCCTGCAGAACGAGCGCGAATGGCGCGTGTTCTGCGCCCAGGTGCTGCGCCAGGCGGAACTGGCGGAGGATCCGCGCTTCATCTCCAATTCGCTGCGCACCGCCAACCGCGACGATCTGCGCGCGTTGATCGTGGCCGCGTTCGCCGACCTGTCCATCGATCAGGTGACGCAACGGCTGGAGGACGCCCAGATCGCCAACGCCCGGGTCAACGACATGGCCGGCGTCTGGGCGCATCCGCAGTTGCAGGCCCGTGGCCGCTGGAGCCAGGTGGACAGTCCGGCAGGGGAGTTGCCCGCGCTGCTGCCTCCGGCCAGCAGCAACGCCTTCGCGCCGCGCATGGCGGCGGTGCCCGCAGTGGGCCAAAACACGGATGCGGTGCTAGCATCGTTGGGATACGCGCCCGATCAGGTGGCGCAATTCCATGCATCGGAGGTCGTGTGACGCATCCCGTGGTCCGTAGCGCGCTGTTCGTGCCGGCGTCGCGCCCCGAGCGCATTCCCAAGGCGCTGGCCGCGGGCGCAGACGCGGTCATCGTCGATCTGGAAGACGCGGTCGAGCATCTGGCCAAGGCGTCGGCCCGGGAAGCGCTGTGCGACTTCCTGGGGACGAATCCCGGCGTCCGGCTGTGGGTGCGGATCAACGATGCCTCCACTTCCTGGCATGACGACGATCTCAAGGCCTGCCGCGGCAAGCCCGGCGTCGCCGGCGTGCTGCTGCCCAAGGCCGAAAGTCTGGCGCAGGTGCGCCATGTGGTCCAGGCGGGCCTGCGCGTGATCCCTCTGCTGGAGACCGCCCAGGGCATCCTCAACATCGCCGAAGTGGCCGCCACGCCCGGCGTGGAACGCCTGGCCTTCGGCAGCCTGGATTACGGCCTGGACATGGGGCTGACGCCCGACACGCCGGGCGCGGAAACGGTGCTGGACCAGGCCCGCGTGCAGGTGCTGCTGCATAGCCGCGCCGCCGGCCTGGCGCCCGCGCTGGACGGCGTGTTTCCCGGCGTCCAGGAGCAGGCCGGGCTGGCGCAGGCCGCCGGCCGCGCGCAGCAGATGGGTTTCGGCGGCATGCTGTGCATCCATCCCACGCAGGTTCCGGTGATCCACGCGGCCTTCGTGCCCGCGCCGCAGGAACTGGCCTGGGCGCGCCGCGTCATCGCCACGCACCGCGACACCTCCGCCGGCACCTTCATGCTGGACGGCAAGATGGTCGATGCGCCGGTCATCGCGCGCGCGCGGCTGGTGCTGGCGCAGGCGGGCGAATCCGCCGGCGCCTAGACGGACGCCATCTGGCGCCCGTCATCCGGGCGCTGTCATCGGATTTCTTCTTTCAGGCAGGTCTATGGGCGAAGCGCTCTTCATCGGACACACCTATATCGACGTCACCGTGCTGGCCGACGAATGGCCCACCGGCGACGAGAAGAGCGTGGCTCGCGATTACGCCGTGTCCTTCGGCGGCAATGCGGTCACCGCCGCGTTCGCCTGCGCGCGGCTGGGTACGCCGCCCGAGCTGATCTGCTCGCTGGCCTCGGACTGGCTTGGCCATATGTACACGGACATGGCGGCTGCGCACGGCGTTTCGCTGCATGCGCGCAAGGTGGCGCGCTCGTCGCTGTCCTTCATCATGCCCAACCATGGCAAGCGCGCCATCCTGCGCGCGCGCGACGTGGAGTACCTGAACGATTTTCCCCGGCTGGACATCGGCGGCTACCGCGCCCTGCACCTGGATGGTCATCAGCCGGACGCCGCCCTGCATTACGCGCGGGCCTGCCGGCAGGCGGGCGTGCTGACTTCGCTGGACGGCGGAGGCGTGCGCGAGAACACCGACGAATTGCTGCGCCACATTGACGTGGCGGTCTGCGCCGAGCGCATGTGCGAGCAGCTGGGATTGACGCCGCAGGGCCTGCTGGACCTGCTGAAGGCTCGCGGCTGCCGCATAGGCGCCGTGACCATGGGCGAACGCGGCATGCTCTGGTACGACGAGGCGGGGACGGTGGACGTGCTGCCCGCGCTGGAGGTGCCGGCAGCCAGCATCGTCGATACCTCGGGCGCCGGCGACGTGTTCCACGGCGCTTACGTCTGGTCCTACCTGAACCGGCCGGACCTGCCCTGGGCGGAGCACTTCACGTTCGCGCGGGCGGCTTCGGCCCACAAGATCCAGCACCTGGGCAATGAAGCGGGCCTGCCGCAGGTCGAGGACGTGGAGCGCGCGATGATGGCCTTCGCGCCGAAGGCGTAGCGGGCGCTCAGTCCGCGAGGCGTTCTATCGGCTGGTCGCGGATCGCGCCGATCCAGTCGTCGATGGGCTTGCCTTGCAGCGCCAGCCCGGGAGCCAGGTCGCGCAGGGGCATCAGCACGAAGGCGCGCAGATGCATGCGGGGATGCGGCAGGACCAGCCGTTCATGGGCCAGCGCGGTGTCGCCATACAGCAGCAGATCCAGGTCCAGGGTGCGCGGCGCGTTCTTGTAGGGGCGCTGGCGGCCATGCCGGTTTTCCAGCGCCTGCAGCGCGTCCAGCAGGGCCAGCGGCGCCAGGCGCGTGTCCAGCGCGGCCACCGCATTGGTGAAATCCGGGCCGGAGGCTTCCACGGGGGCGGTGCGATAGAACGGCGACGCCGTTACCGCGAGGATGCCATCGGTTTCCTGCAGTTCAACCAGGACGCGGCGCAGCGTGGCGGCGCCGTCGCCCAGGTTGGCGCCCAGGCCGACGTAGGCGCTGACGGGAGCGGCAAGCATGGCTTATTCGGCGCTGGGCGTGCCGCGCGACGGCGAGCGGCGCGGACGGCGGCGCTTGCGCGGGGCGGACGGCGCATCGCCGGCATCGCGCGGCTGGCGCGCCACTTCTTCGATCATTTCGCTGCGGGTGACGTCGTCCGCGTTGGCCAGGTCCATCCACCATTGCGCCAGCACGCTGTCGAACTCGCCGGCGGCCGCGCGCAGCTGCAGGAAGTCGCAGGCGGCGCGGAAGCGCGGCTGTTCGATCATGCGGTAGATGGTCTTGCCCATGCGGCGCTCGAAGCGCGGCTGCATGAACCAGATCTCGCGCATGTCCGACGAGAAGCGGCGCTGGATGGCGAGCTTTTCGGTCTGCTCGTCCAGCACCGAGTCGGCGGCCTGCGACAGCGCGGGGATGGTGTGCTCGCCCTGGGCGCGCAGCTGCTTCCAGCGCGCTTCCACCTGCTGCCACAGCAGCGCGGCGAACAGGAAGCTGGGGCTGATGGTCTTGCCGGAGCGCACGCGCGCATCGGTGCGTTCCAGCGCCAGTTCCACGAAGTGTTCGCCGCCGGGCTGTTCCAGCACCACGTCCAGCAGGGGCAGGAGGCCCTTGTGCAGGCCGTCCGCGCGCAGTTGGCGCAGGCAGTCCATGGCGTGGCCGCAGGTCAGCAGCTTGAGCATTTCGTCGAACAGGCGCGAAGCCGGCACGTTCTCGATCAGCTCGGCCATGGTGCTGATGGGCTGGCGGGTGGCCGGGTCGATGGTGCCGTTGAGCTTGGCGGCGAAGCGCACGGCGCGCAGCATGCGCACCGGGTCTTCACGGTAGCGCCTGGCCGGGTCGCCGATGATGCGGACCTGGCGTTTCTTCAGGTCGGCCACGCCATTGTGGAAGTCGATGACTTCCTCGTTGTGCGGGTCGTAGTAGAGCGCGTTCATGGTGAAGTCGCGGCGCGCCGCGTCTTCTTCGTGCGAGCCGAACACGTTGTCGCGCAGGATGCGGCCGTGCTCGTCGGTTTCCTGGTCTTCCGAGGCGGGCGCGCGGAAGGTGGAGGTTTCGATGATTTCCTGGCCAAACACCACATGCACCAGCTGGAAGCGGCGGCCGATGATGCGGGCGCGGCGGAACAGCGGGCGGATCTGCTCGGGCGTGGCGTTGGTGGCCACGTCGAAGTCCTTGGGCTCCAGGCCCACGATCAGGTCGCGCACGGCGCCGCCGACGATGTAGGCGTCATAGCCGTGCTGGCGCAGCACCTCGCAGACCTTGATCGCATGGCGCGATACGTTGCGGCGGTCGATGCCGTGCTTGTCGCGCTCGATGCGCAACGGCCCCCGGGCTGCCGGCGCGAACAAGCGGCCGACGAATTTTTTTATGGTTTCAGTGATCATTTAGGACTTCGAATCTTCCATGTGGTCGAACAAGTCGATCACTTGCCAGCCGCGTTCCTGGGCGATGCCGCGCAGGGTGGGGCTGGGGTTGGCCGCGATCGGACGGGTCACTTTCTCCAGCAGGGGAACATCGTTGACCGAATCGCTATAGAAAAACGATTCCGGGAAATCCGCAAGTCCCATTCCCATGCCGGCCAGCCAATCGTTGACGCGCACCACTTTGCCTTCCTTGAAGCTGGGGGTGCCCAGGATGCGGCCGGTGTAGCGGCCGCGCAGGTATTCGGCGTCGGTCGCCACCAGGTGCGGAATGCCGAAGGCGCGCGCGATGGGGGCGGTGACGAAGCTGTTGGTGGCCGTGACCACGGCGCACAGGTCGCCGGCTTCGAGGTGCGATTGCACCAGGTCGCGGGCGGCGGGCGTCATGGACGGGCGGATCACTTCTTCCATGAAGTCTTCATGCCAGGCCGCCAGGTCGTAGGGCGTGTGCGCGGCCAGCAGGCCGAGCATGAACTCGGCGGCCTGTTCGGCGGTGAGTTCACCGCGGTTGTAGCGGTCCATCAGGTCGTCGTTCCGGCGGCGGGCCTCGACGGGATCCCCCGCGCGGCCCGTGCGTGCCAGATAGTCGGCCCATTGGTAGTCGCTATCCAGCGGCAACAGGGTGTGATCCAGGTCGAACAGGGCGAGACGTCGGGAGGTCATGTGCGTTGCGAATCAGGGTCTGCGAGCATGGCGCGCAGCAGAGGCAGGGTGATGGGACGGCCGGTGGCCAGGGAGTATCGGTCCAGCGCGTCGATCAGCGCCGCCAGCTTGCGGATGTCGCGCTCATGGTGCGTGAGCATCCAGTTGATGATTTCGGGCGCCAGGTGCATGCCGCGGTCGGCCGCCTGGGCCGACAGGGCGGCCAGCTTGTCGGCGTCGGACAGCGGGTCCAGGCGGAACACCAGGTCCCAGCCCAGGCGAGTGCGCAGGTCTTCGCGCAGCGGCATCGACAGCGGGGCGCGGTCGCCCGCCAGGGCCAGCGCGAAGGCGCGGCCGGTGGCGGCGGATTCGCGCCAGCGGTTGTAGAGCGCGAATAGGGCGGCCTGGCGGCTGTCGTTCATGCGGTGCACGTCGTCGACCGCCACGAACTTGGGCATGGGCGACTTGGAATCGGCTTCGGCCAGGCGGCGCAGCATGTTTTCGCCCGTTTCGGCGTCGATATAGACGGCGTCGGGGCGGGCGGTCAGCGCGCGCAGCAAGTGGCTGCGGCCGCAGCCCGCGGCGCCCCATATGTACAGGGCGCGGCCAGGAAGCAGCGCGCGCACTGCCGCCAGCGCTTCCCCGTTGGGGCCGGCGATATAGTTGTTCAGCGATGGCGCTGGCGCGGGGAGAACGTCAAGCAGCAGCTGGCGGTTCATGGGAGCTTACAGGGTGCCGAAACGAGGCGGGTAGTACGGGTCAATACAGCAACAGGTCAATACAACAGGTCAAAACGGCGCAGGCCCCGGGGTTTGCACCACCGAGACCCCGGGGTTTGCACCACGGGAGCCGACAAAATCAATACCGGCCAACCCTACACTTTAAACCACCTGGGGCCAGGGTGTCGCGTCGATGGGCCTGGGCTGGCTTGGGTTTGCGCCGATCCGGCGCCCCTTGCCCGTCCTGGCCGCGCGTGCCGGCGCAGTCCCCGTCCGGACCGCTTTGGCGGCGCCGATCCCTGCTTGTCCCCGCAACATCGTAAAATGCAGGGCGTTCCACCAAAATCCCAGCAATTGTTACATACCCCACGGCATTTCTCATGACGAATCAACCTACCGCCCCCATGACCTACCGCGATGCCGGTGTCGATATCGACGCAGGCGACGCCCTGGTCGACCGTATCAAACCGCTTGCGGCGCGCACCATGCGTGCCGGGGTGCTGGCCGGTATCGGCGGCTTTGGCGGTCTGTTCGAAGTGCCGAAGTCGTACAAGGAGCCCGTGCTGGTCTCGGGCACCGACGGCGTGGGCACCAAGCTGCGCCTGGCGTTCGACTGGAACCGCCACGACACCGTGGGCATCGACCTGGTCGCCATGAGCGTCAACGACATCCTGGTGCAGGGCGCGGAACCGCTGTTCTTCCTGGATTATTTCGGCTGCGGCAAGCTTTCGGTGGATACGGCGGCGGCGGTGGTGGGCGGCATCGCGAAGGGCTGCGAGCTGTCGGGCTGCGCGCTGATCGGCGGTGAAACCGCCGAAATGCCGGGCATGTACCCGGACGGCGAATACGATCTGGCCGGTTTCGCCGTGGGCGCGGTCGAAAAGTCCGCCATCATCACCGGCCAGTCGATCAAGACGGGCGACGTGGTGCTGGGCCTGGCTTCCAGCGGCGCGCACTCCAACGGCTACTCGCTGCTGCGCAAGATCCTGGAACGCGCCAACGCCAAGCCCGACGACGATTTCCATGGCCAGCCCATGGTCGACGTGGTCATGGCGCCGACGCGCATCTACGTGAAGCAGGTGCTGGCCGCGCTGGCCAAGCACGGCACCAGCATCAAGGGCCTGGCCCACATCACGGGCGGCGGCCTGCTGGACAACGTGCCGCGCATCCTGCAACCCGGCCTGTCGGCCAAGTTGCACCGCGCCAACTGGGAAATGCCCAAGCTGTTCCAGTGGCTGCAGGAACAGGGCCAGGTCGAGGACACCGAGATGTACCGCGTCTTCAACTGCGGCATCGGCATGGTGCTGGTGGTGGATCCGGCCCAGGCCGAAGCCATTGCCGCCACGCTGCGCGAGCAGGGCGAGACCGTCAGCACGCTGGGCGAAATCGTCGAGCAGAAGGAAGGCATGGCGCAGACTTTCGTGGTCTGAGCCTGGCGTTCCGCGCAATCAAAAAACCGCCCTGTAGGGCGGTTTTTTTGTGCCTGGCGTTTGTGCCTGGCGTTTGTGCGCAGCGTTTGCAGCAGGCGTTGTGCCTGGTGCTTGCGGCGCGCGGATTGGTGGTGTGCCGGGCGCTTGCCGCGCGGCATCAGGCCTGGGCCTGTCCCGCCATCGCCAGCGCCATGGCGTCTATGGTCTGCGCCACCGCGTCCGCCGCCAGGCAGTCCACGATGACGCGTTCGGGCTGCGCGCGCAGCCAGGTGATCTGGCGCTTGGCCAGCTGGCGCGTGGCAGCGATGCCTTGCTCGCGCGCGGTGGCCAGATCGACCTCGCCGTCCAGGTGCGCCCACAGCTGCCGGTAGCCCACGCAGCGCACGGAAGGCAGGCCGGTGTGCAGGTCGCCGCGGGCGCGCAGGGTACGCACTTCGTCCAGGAAGCCGCGCGCCAGCATGGCGTCGAAGCGCTGCTCGATGCGGGCATGCAGCGCGGCGCGGTCGGAGGGCTCCAGGCTGATCGTGAGGTACCGGTTGCCCGTGTCGTCCCGCTGGCGCTGGTCGCGCAGCAGCAGGGCCGACATGGGCTGGCCGGACAGCATGCAGATTTCCAGCGCGCGCTGGATGCGCTGGCTGTCGTTGGGCGCCAGGCGCGCGGCGGTGACGGGGTCGAGCCGCGCCAGTTCGGCATGCAGCGCGGGCCAGCCCTGGTCGGCGGCGCGCGCTTCCAGTTCGGCGCGCAGCGCCGGGTCGGCCTGGGGCAAGTCGTCCAGGCCGTCGCGCAGCGCCTTGTAATACATCATGGTGCCGCCCGCCAGCAGCGGAATGCGGCCGCGCGCGCGGATCTCGTCGATCAGGCGCAGCGCGTCGGCGACGAATTCGGCGGCGGAGTACGACTGGACCGGGTCCAGGATGTCCAGCAGGTGCTGCGGCACGCGCGCCTGTTCCTCGGGCGAAGGCTTGGCGGTGCCGATGTCCATGCCGCGGTAGATGGTGGCTGAATCGACGTTGACGATTTCCAGCGGCCAGCGCTCGGCCAGCGCCAGGGTCGAGGCGCTCTTGCCGGCCGCGGTGGGGCCGGCCAGGCAGATGACCAGCGGCGCCGCGTTGGGGGAGGTGGACGGCGACAAGCTTATTGCCCGCGCAGGAAGAGCTTGTCCAGGTCGGACACCGACCACTGGATCCAGGTGGGCCGGCCGTGGTTGCACTGGTCGGCGCGTTCGGTGGCTTCCATCTGGCGCAGCAGGCCGTTCATCTCTTCGATGGTGAGCTTGCGGTTGGCGCGCACGGAGCCGTGGCAGGCCATGGTGGACAGCAGTTCGTTGCGCTGTTCGGTCAGCAGGCGCGACACACCCACCGCGCCGAGGTCGCGCAGCACGGCGCGGGCCAGGGTTTCGATGTCGCCGCGGGCCAGGATGGCCGGCACGGAGCGCACGGCGATCGAGGTGGGGCCCGAAGGACGCATCTCGAAGCCCAGCTCGTTCAATTGTTCTTCGTATTCCTCGACCAGGGCCACGTCCTTTTCCTGGGCGTGGAACACCACCGGCACCAGCAGGTCCTGGCGCGGCAGGCTGCGCGCGTCCAGCGCCTGCTTGAGCTGTTCGTAGACCACCCGTTCGTGGGCGGCGTGCATGTCCACCAGCACGATGCCGCGGCGGGTCTGCGCCAGGATGTAGATGCCATGCAGCTGCGCCAGCGCCATGCCCAGCGGATGCTCTTCGTCCGCGGGCAGGGCCGCGGTGGGCGCGGGGGCGGGCTCGCGCAGCGGCGCGGTCTTGGCCGCCGAGTCGTCGTCCAGCGGACGGTAGAGCGATTGCCAGTCCGCTGCGGGAATTCCGGCGGGCTCGGCGTGCAGCCGGAACGGGACCTGGGTGTGCGGGCGCTGCGGGGCGGGCGAGGGACGCAAGCCATAGGAGGACGAGCTTCCGCCGCTACCGCCGTAGGAGGACGAACCGCCGGCGCTGCCGCCGTAGGCGGGCCGGGGCGCGTCCATCGCCGGCCGGGGGCTGGCGATGGGGTCGGCGGGCGCCGCCTGCGGCGCGGCGCCGGCGGACGGG
>NZ_CAHLAR010000023.1 GCF_903652925.1 Achromobacter anxifer
CCGGCAGGCTTGCCGCCCGCCGGCTTGCGGCCGCCGCCGGCCGGGGCCTCGGCCACATTACCGAAGCCGGCATCGACCGACGCCACATTGCCCGGCTGACCGCCGGCTGCGGCTGCGCGGGGCCCCCGCGGCTTGCCGCCAGATTTGTTTCCAGGCTTGCCGCCGCCTTGCTTGGCGCCCGGCCTGCCACCGCCGGCCGCGGCCCGGCCGCCAGCGGACTTGCCGCTCTTGCGGTTGCCGCCCGCGCCTTCCCCGGACAGGGGATGGCCATTGGCATAGCCACCGGCAATCATCAGGCCCGTACCGAACGGATCCGACGGACACGCGGCCGCCTGGCCGGCGCTGCCCTGCCGGCCGCCCTGCAACTTGCCGCGGCGGCCGATGCGGGCGCCATTCATGCCGTTGCGGTCCATGGTGCCAAAGCCTGGAGGCAGCGCGCTGTCATGGGACTGCGGTTGCTTGGAGCGCCGGCGGTTGCCGCCAGACTCGTCGTCGTCACGCAACAGTCCCAGCTGGACCATCAGGGCGGTAACGAGCGAGGGATCCAATTCTTCCCAGCGGCCGCGGCGCAACGTGCGCGGCAGGACCACGTCACCGAAGCGGGTGCGGATCAGCCGACTGACGGTGACGCCCACGGCTTCGAACATGCGGCGAACTTCGCGGTTGCGGCCTTCCTGCAGGGTGACCCGGTACCAGCGGTTGCTGCCGTCGCCGCCCAGGTAGTCCAGCGAACCGAACGCAGCCATGCCGTCGTCCAGTTCGATGCCATCGACCAGCGACTGGCGCTGGGCCTCGTCCATCTCGCCCAGCACGCGGACCGCGTACTCGCGCTCCGTGCCGTAGCGCGGATGCATGATGCGGTTGGCCATGTCGCCGGAGGTCGTGAAGATCAGCAGGCCTTCCGTATTCAGGTCCAGGCGGCCGACCGACAGCCATTTGCCGGTGCGCAGCTTGGGCAGGCGGGCGAAGACGCTGGCGCGACCGCCCGGGTCGTCATGGCTGACGATCTCTCCGGCCGGCTTGTGATACAGGATCACGCGCGGCGGCTTCTTCGTATTGGCGCGCATGATGGGCTTGCCGTTCACGCGCACCTGGTCGTTGGGCGCCACGCGCTGGCCGATATGGGCCGGCTCGCCGTTGACCGACACCCGCCCCGCGACGATCAGTTCTTCCATTTCGCGGCGCGAACCAATGCCGGCGTCCGCCAGCACCTTGTGCAGCTTGGGCATGACCGAATCGCTGTTCAGGTACTTGCCCAGGCGCTGCTCCATGCGATCCGCGGTTTCCAGGTACGACAGCGCCTGTTCGGCTTCCTGCTCCGTGCCGCGCGACTCCTGCGGCTCGGCCTGAGCGGCGACATCCGCCACGGGTTGCGCCTGGGCCTCGCCTGCCGGCGCCTGCTCGGCCGCGGCGTCGCCGCGACGGCGGCGGAACGGCGTTCTCAGCTTGCGGCCGCGCCCGCGGGCGCCCGCCTCGCCTTCGGCCGCGGGTGCGGCGGAGGCATCCGGCTGGCCGCTGGAAACGGCATCATCTGAACGGGGGTTGTCGTCCTGCATTGCTGTATTCGTTGTCACTGGGACAGCTCCGAATTTCAAACTTGGGTGGGCCTGCCTGCGGCAGGCTCGTCATCATCTGGGGATGCCGGCTCTCGTTCAGCCTCGGGCCGCTCGAAGCCTGCCTCGTCCGATTCCGGGGAGGCGGCATCCGGGCCAGGCCGAACAGGATCGCCAAGACCGGAAGCGGGCTCATGCCCGGCGGCGCCATGCGCCGCAGTATCGGTCTCGTCAATCGGGTCGGTCGGTTCCGCGTGTTTTGCGTTCTCGACGCTTTCCTTTGCAGCGCCGGCTTCTGGGGCATCGGCGGCCATATCGGAAATGTCGTTGCCAGCCGTGTCGTCGGGAAAACCGGACATGGTCGGCGTATTGGACAAGCCTTCGGCTTGCTCCCGGACGGTGGATTCGTCGGCGGGATCCGCGCCTTCTTCTGTGCGCGAAAGCACGGATTCTACGCTATCGACCGGGGCTATGGGTACATCCTGTTCCGAAACAGACAATTCCGCAACCGGAATACTCATTTCGGATTCCGTTTCCTCGCCTGCCGCGGCAGACGCAACGCTCTCGGCGCCGGCTTCGCCTTCGGCCGCGATTTCGGACGACTGGGCAGCGCCCTCGCCGGCCTCGGCGGCGGGTTCGCCCCCCTCTGCCTCGGCGGCAGGTTCGCCCTCGTCGCCGGCAGCCTCGGCGGCAACCTCTTCCCCGCCAAGGACCTGCTGCACCTCGCCCAGGTCCAGTCCGGCCAGCGCAGCCGCCGCCTGGGCGGATTCCAGCGCGGGCAGCTCGTCCAGCGCGCGCAAGCCCAGGTCATCCAGGAACTGGCGCGTGGTGCCGAACAAGGCGGGACGGCCCGGCGCATCGCGGTGGCCGATGACTTCGATCCAGCCGCGATCCTCAAGCGCCTTGACAATCTGGGACGACACCGTGACGCCACGGATGTCTTCGATGTCGCCACGCGTCACCGGTTGGCGCCAGGCCACGATGGCCAGCGTTTCCATCACGGCGCGCGAGTACTTCGGCGGTTTTTCCGGATTAAGCCGCTCCAGATAGCGCTGCATCCGCGGACGGCTTTGAAACCGCCAACCGGTGGCCAATTGCACCAGCTCCAGGCCGCCGTCGGCCCAGTTGGCCTGCAACGTCTCAAGCAGCGAGCGCAACGCGCTGTTGTCGAATTGTTCATCGTCCCCGAACAGCTTGCGCATATCGGACAGTTGCATCGGCTGCGCCGCGCAGAGCAGCGCGGTTTCCAACACGAGTATTGCCTCGCTATCGTTCATCGACATTCAAATTCAAAAAGGGCTAACTTGCGCTAGGTTGAAAATAAGGCTACTATTCATTTCTCAGACGCGGGGTGGAGCAGTCTGGCAGCTCGTCGGGCTCATAACCCGAAGGTCGTAGGTTCAAATCCTGCCCCCGCAACCAAATTGATCGAGGCCTGGCGTATTCGCCGGGCCTTTTTCATTTGCGGCGCCGGCGGACAACAAAAATCCCGACAAAAAACCGGATTCGGAACAGGCGCGGACGGAACAAGTACCAACGGAACAAGCACAAGCGGAACAGGCGCAGACACCCGCCGCCGCGCCGGCAGCCTCGGCGGCGCGCCAGCAACAGACAGCATTGGTTTGCGAAGCTCTCACTGGATTCCTGTGTTTACCGCCATGCGCCCCGGGCATGCATTCCCCGGACGTGTGCCGAAACGACCGCGCCAACCGGGATTGGGCGGAATGCCTATGGAGCACGCCGGTAATCCGGCGCAGCCTTCCTATGGCAATCGATATCAAGGACCTGAATCGTCAGGCATCAGGCATGCGGAGTGGCGGACAGACCGCCAACAACCCAGAAACCCGATGCGCTCCCCTGGTGCACACGGAAACCGGTTCCGTGATGCAGCGGCTCATTCCCAAGCCGAAACTACGATTCTTAGATGTTTTCTACGACTACATGCTGGCGGATTTTCAACCCGCCACACCGCAAGTTCGCTGGGAAAAGCCCCGGCCAGCCGCGCAATGCATGTTCAAGCAGTTGTTTGATTATACCGTCATATACCCCACCCTCAAGCCCGCGGGCGACGGCCGGCGGCGCAAAAACTACGAAGCCGGCTTGTCCCAGGGCGTGGATTCGAGGCGATCGACCAGGAAATCCAGCATGGACCGCAGGATCAGAGGCATCTGGCGACGCGAGGCATAAACCCCGTAAATACCCAATTCCTGAGGCTTGCTCTGCGTCAGGATCGCCCGCAAGCGGCCCGACGCAATATAGTCCGCGGCGTAGTAGGTCGGAAGCATGGCGATGCCCGCCCCCTCCACCGCGGCGCGCAGCAAGACCGACACCTCATTCGCGCTGATGTTGCCGCTGACAGGCACATCCACCGGCTCGCCGTCGCGCTCGAAGCGCCAAAGGCTCTTGCCGAAGTACGAGTGCGTCAGGCAGTTGCGCAAGGACAGATCCTCGATGCGCGCCGGAACGCCCTCGCGCTGAAGATAATCGGGCGAAGCACACACGACCGAACGGCAGACGGCCAGCTTGCGGGCAATCAGGTTGGGATCCAGGTCATTGGTGATGCGCACCGCCAGATCCACCCGCTCTTCCACCAGATTGACGGCGCGGTCGACCAGCATCAGATCCACCGAGGTGCCCGGATGCAGCTTGACGTAGTCGGTGATGGCGCTGGCCAGATGGCGCGAGCCGAACGACATGCTGGTGGTAATACGCAACAGGCCGCGCGGCGTGTCATCCGGCGTGGACACTGCGCTGCGCAGATCTCCCACCATATCCAGCATCTGCCGGCAGCGCGGCAGCGTCTCCGCGCCGGCGGGAGTCAGACTCAGGCGCCGGGTCGTGCGATGCAGCAAGCGCACCCCCACCCACTGCTCCATCTCAGCCAGATAGCGCGACACCATGGCGCGGGACATATCCAGATGAATCGCCGCCGCCGACAGGCTTCCCCTGTCAGCGACTTCCACGAACACCTGCATGGCTTTCAAACGATCCATGATTGTCTCGATTCTTGCACCAGACCGCTCCGTTTATACCGTATTCGGTGCAACGCCGACACCCGGATCAGGCCCCTTCAACTGCAATTTCTTGTAAACGCACCCCTAACAGGCAGTGCGATCAAGACCTTGCCAACGCAGCCTCGACAGAAAGCGCAATCAAAACTCCGCAAGCGCACTCTCAGCAGGAAATGCGATCAAGGCGCCGGCTGCCCCAAAGCGGCACACACCTCGCCACGGACCTCGCCAGCGTCCAGCCCACGCAAGATGCAGACCAGCCGCGACTGGCGATCATCGTCCGGCCAGTTGTCGAGCTGACGGATCGGATAAAGCTCGCCATGCACGCCGTGCACCTCGCACGGCAGCACCTCGCCCTCGAAGCACACCAACCCCTTCGTCCGCAGCAGGCCAGCGCCGAAGCGCTCCTGGACACGTGAGATCCCTGCAAGAAACGCCGCGCGCACAATGGGCGCCGGCAGGGCCAGCGAAAAACTGGCCACACCCCCATGCCCCGCGACGCGCTGCTGCGCGAACGGACGCAGCCAATCGGCCAGGGCGATGCCGTCGCGCCGAGCCTGCATATCGAGACCCACGCTCAACGCCCCGGCCAGCGGCGCATCGGGCCATTGCACGCAGTGCCGCGCGCCGGGATTGATGCCCATGACCGCCTGTTGCAGCTGCTCCAACTGCCCGGCGTCCGCCAGATCCGGCTTACTGAACACCACGACGTCCGCCAGGGCCAGTTGTCGCGCCGCCTCGGGCTGATCCCGCAATTGCGCCAGACCGTGGCGTGCGTCCGCCAACACGATCGCCCCCCGGTACGCGTAGCGTTCGGACAGGAAGCGGTCATGCTTGAGCGTGAACAGGATGGGCGCGGGATCGGCGAGCCCGCTGGTTTCGATAATGACGCGGCGAAAGGGCTTGATCTTGCGGCCGAGCGCCAGCATGAACAATTCACGCAACGCGTCGACCACCGCGCCGCTGACGACGCAGCACAGACAACCGCCCTCGACCAGCACAATGCTGTCGCGCGCCTGGCGGACCAGATGATGATCCACGCCCACTTCACCGTATTCGTTGACAATGACGACCGCATCGGCATAGGCCGGATCGCGCAGCAGCCGGTTGAGCAGCGACGTCTTGCCGCTGCCCAGGAAACCGGAAATCACCGTGACGCCTATGCGCTTGTCGCCTTCCATGCCACCGCTCCGATGCCGTCCGCAGCGCGGCGGACAATATGCACGACGAAAACCAAAAGGGCCATTCACTTGCGTGAATGACCCTGAATTCTTTGGCTCCCCGAGCTGGGCTCGAACCAGCGACCTGCGGATTAACAGTCCGTCGCTCTACCGACTGAGCTATCGGGGAACTGCTAAGAAACGAGATTATGAACTAAAAATTCGAGGTGTGCAAATCGACAAGTTTCTGGGATCTTTTTCGATGCCCGTTTCCAATCGCCAAAAAACTCTGATATGATCTCGGTCTTTCCAGATCGGGCCCCATAAATCGGGACACGGACTGGAAAAAAAACAAAGATGTTTTTGCCCGCGGTTCCAGCAGGAACGAGGCAAATGGTCTTGCCGGCATAGCTCAGTTGGTAGAGCAGCGCATTCGTAATGCGAAGGTCGTAGGTTCGACTCCTATTGCCGGCACCAGATTCCTAAAAGCAGCCCTCTCGGGCTGCTTTTTTCATTTCCGCGCCCGGGAACTCCGTCGCGCCGCCGCGCGTCCAACTTGCTGGACCAACCTGGCGGACACGACCATGCGCATTCTTCTTGTCGAAGACGACCTCATGATAGGCGAGAGCGTGCTGGACTGCCTGCGCGCCGAACGCTATGCCGTCGACTGGGTCAAGGACGGCAACGCCGCGGAACTCGCGCTGCGCACCGACGCCTACGACCTGATTCTTCTGGACCTGGGTCTGCCCAAGCGCGACGGCCTGTCGTTGCTGCGCGACCTGCGCGCGCGCAAGGACCGCACGCCGGTGCTGATCGCCACCGCCCGCGATGCGGTCAGCGACCGCATCGCGGGCCTGGATGCCGGCGCCGACGACTACATCGTCAAACCCTACGACGTGGATGAACTGCTGGCCCGCATGCGCGCGCTGATCCGGCGCAGCGCCGGCCGCGCCGAGCCGGTGTTCGAGCACGAAGGCATCACCATCGATCCGCAGTCCCACGCGGCGATGGTGGACGGCGCCCCGGTGGCGCTGACCGCCCGCGAATGGGCCGTGCTGGAACCGCTGATCGCGCGGCCGGGCATGATCTTTTCGCGCGCGCAGCTGGAAGAAAAGCTGTACAGCTGGAAAGACAGCATCAGCAGCAACGCGGTTGAGGTTTATATTCATGGCCTGCGCAAGAAACTGGGTCCGAACCTGATCCAGAACGTCAGAGGCGTCGGCTATGTCATCCCCAAAACATGAGCATTCCGCTTAGCTACTCACTGAGAGCCAGGCTGCTTTTCTTCCTGTTGGCCGCCATCGTGGTGGGCGCGCTGGTGCAAGGCGCCATCGCCTACCGCAGCACGCTGGCGCAGGCCGACGACATTTTCGATTCACTGCTGCAGCGCACCGCCCTGTCGCTGGGCACCGGCAACGGCCTGCTCACCACCGACCCGGCGCACGCGCGCGGCGCGGGCTCGCCCGTGGCCGATGATTTCATCATCCAGATCTGGACGCCCGACGGCGTGCGCGTCTTCAATTCGCGCTCGCGCCGCCCGCTGCCGGACCAGATCGTGCTCGGCTTTTCGGATGCCAGGATGGAGGGCAGCACCTACCGTGTGTATTCGCTCGCCACGCCCTTCCAGGTTATCCAGGTGGCGCAGGACATGGCCGTGCGCACAAGCATGGCGCGCGCGCTGGCGCTGCGCACCATCGCCCCCATCGCCGCCGCCGCGCCCCTGCTGATGCTGATCGTCTGGTGCGTGGTCAGCTGGTCGCTGCGGCCCGTGAAGCGGGCGCGCGCGCAGGTGGCGGCGCGCCAGCCCGAGGACCTCTCCCCCGTCAGCGTGGAGGGGCTACCCGACGAGATCCGGCCGCTGGTGCTGGAACTGAATCTGCTCCTGGAGCGCATGCGCGGCGCCTTCGCGCAGCAGAAGCAATTCGTCGGTGACGCCGCGCACGAGCTGCGTTCGCCGCTGGCGGCGCTGCGCCTGCAGTTGCAGGCCTTGCAACGCGCCGGCGATGGCGACGCTCGCCGCCTGGCCGAACAGCGTCTGGCCGCCGGCATCGATCGGGCCACGCGCCTGGTGGAACAACTGCTGTCCATGGCCCGCCACGAAAGCGCCGCCGGACAGACGGCTCCCGTGGCGGTGGACCTGGCCGACGTGCTGCGCCAGGCGCTCTCTGAAATGCTGCCCCAGGCCAACGCCAAGGCGATCAGCATCGATCTGGACGGCGCGCCGCAGGCATGGGTGCAAGGAAACCGCGACGCGCTGACGCTGCTGGCGCGCAACCTGCTGGACAACGCGATCAAATACACGCCCGCCGGCAAACGCATCCATCTTCACCTAGAGCAGCAGCCCGGCAAAGCCGCGCTCCTGATCGACGACGAAGGCCCCGGCATCGCGCCCGAGGAACGCGCGCGCGTGTTCGACCGCTTCTACCGCGTCGAAGGCAATGCGCAACACGGCAGCGGCCTGGGCCTGGCGATCGCGCGCGCCATCGCGGACCAGCACCGCGCAACCATGGAACTGCAGGACGCGCCGGACGGCCCGGGCCTGCGCGTGAAGGTGGTTTTTCCGGCTTAAGCCCGCCTTTAAGACTCGCCTAAGTGTCAGGCCCGAAGATAGCGCCATGTCCTTCAACATGAACGCAGGAGCCGACATGAAGACCACCCAAATGAAACCCTCGCGCCTGGTGCTGGCGCTGCTGGCAGCCGGCGCCATTGGCGGCGCGGGCGCAACCGCCCTCACCGGCGGCGTTTCGATGGCGGCCGACGCGCCGGCCATTTCCTCCCTCCAGTCGCCTGGCACGTCCAGCCCGCCCAACTTCGCGCAGATCACTCGCGACTTCGGGCCGGCCGTGGTGAACATCAGCGTCAGCGGCACCCGCAAGGTGTCCGCCGATGACGACGATCCCTTTGCCCAATTCTTCGGCCAGATCCCCGGCGCACGCGGCCAGCGGCCTGCGCGCGAGGTGCCCATGCGTGGCGAAGGCTCTGGTTTCATCATCAGCGCCGACGGCATCATCCTGACCAATGCGCACGTGGTGCAGGACGCCAAGGAAGTCACGGTCAAGCTGACCGACCGCCGCGAATACAAGGCCAAGGTGCTGGGTTCGGACCCGCAGACCGACGTGGCCGTGCTCAAGATCGACGCCAAGAACCTGCCGGTGGTGAAGGTAGGCGACGTCAACCAGCTGCAGGTGGGCGAATGGGTGCTGGCCATCGGCTCGCCCTACGGCCTGGAAAACACCGCCACCGCGGGTATCGTCAGCGCCAAGGGCCGCTCCCTGCCCGACGACACCTCGGTGCCCTTCATCCAGACGGATGTGGCGGTCAACCCCGGCAATTCGGGCGGCCCGCTGTTCAACGACCGCGGCGAAGTGGTGGGCATCAACTCGCAGATCTACAGCCGCACCGGCGGATTCCAGGGCCTGTCGTTCTCGATCCCGATCGACGTGGCGTACAAGATCAAGGATCAGATCCTGGAGCATGGCAAGGTGCAGCACGCCAGGCTCGGCGTGACGGTACAGGAGGTGAATCAGGACCTGGCCAACTCGTTCAAGCTGGATACGCCCACGGGCGCGCTGGTGTCCAGCGTGGAGAAAGGCAGCGCGGCCGAGAAGGCGGGCCTGCAGCCCGGCGACGTGGTCCGCAAGATCGACGGCAAGACCATCGTGTCCTCGGGCGACCTGGCCTCCACCATCACGCTGGCCACGCCGGGCGAGAAGATCAAGCTGGATGTCTGGCGCAATGGCTCGCAGAAGGAGCTGGTCGCCACCCTGGGCGGGGTGCCCAAGGACAAGACGCAGACTGCCGCGGGTGACCAGGAAGTGCAGCGCGGCCAGCTCGGTCTGGCGCTGCGCCCGCTGAGCCCGCAGGAACAGCAGGCGGCTGGCGCCGAAGGCTTGCTGATCGAACGCTCGATCGGGCCGGCCGCCAAGGCCGGGATCGAGCCGGGCGACGTGCTGCTGTCCTTGAACGGCGTGCCGGTGCACAACGTGGCGCAGGTCAAGGAAGCGCTGTCCAAGGCGGGCAAGACGGTCGCCCTGCTGGTACAGCGCGGCGAAGACAAGATCTTCGTGCCGGTGCAGATCGGCTGAGCCGGTCCGCGTCCGGCTGGCGTTACTCCGCGTCGGGCTGCTTGCCCGGCGCGGCCGCGTCGAAGGCTGGCAGCGCGCGGCAGGCGGCGTCGATGCGCACCACGTTGGGCATGGCCGACAGGTCGCAATCGAAACGCTGCGCGTTCGCCACCTGGGGCACCAGGCACAGGTCGGCGATCGTGGGCGTATCCCCATGGCAGAAACGGCCGGTGGCGGAAGAACCCGCCAGTTGGGCCTCCAGGGCTTCCAGACCCTGGTGCACCCAGTGCTTGTACCAGGCCGTCTTGGCGGCCTCGTCCACGCCCAGGGTGTGCTTCAGGTACTTCAGCACGCGCAGATTGTTCAGGGGATGCGTGTCGCAGGCGATGCCCAGGGCCAGATCCCGCACCCGCGCCCGGCCGACCGCGTCCGCCGGCAGCAAGGGCACCTCGGGATGCGTCTCTTCCAGGTATTCGATGATGGCCAGCGACTGTCCGATGACGGCGTCGCCGTCGATCAGCGTGGGCACCAGCGCCGTCGGGTTCACCTTGCGGTAGTCCGCCGACAACTGCTGGCCGCCATCCTTCAGCAGGTGCACCGGCAGATATTCGTAAGGCAGGCCCTTGAGGTTCAGGGCGATGCGCACCCGGTACGCGGCCGAGCTGCGAAAGTAGCTGTACAACTGCATGAAGTCTCCTTGGTGTTCTTGTGACGCGGCGCCGTCTCGGGCGCCGCCAGTCTCATTCCAGCGATTCCGTCTGCGCCGACTTGCGCGACAGCCCCTTGGGCAGCGGGAACGCCACATTCTCTTCGAGGCCCGGCATGGTGCGCACGGACACCGCGCCCAGCTCCTTGACCCGGTCGATCACCTGCTGCACCAGGATCTCGGGCGCGGAAGCGCCAGCCGTCACGCCGATGCGCTTGCGGCCCACCAGCCACTCGGGCTTGATGGAATGCGCGCCATCGATCAGGTAGGACGCCACGCCCTTGCGCTCGGCCACTTCGCGCAGCCGGTTCGAGTTGGAACTGTTGGGGCTGCCCACCACCAGCACCAGGTCGCAATCCGGCGCCATCACCTTGACCGCGTCCTGGCGGTTCTGGGTGGCGTAGCAGATATCGCTTTTCTTAGGCTCGACGATATTCGGAAAGCGTTCCTTCAGCGCGCGCGACACGGCCGCCGCGTCGTCCACGGACAAGGTGGTCTGCGTGACGTAGGCCAGGTTTTCCGGATCCGTTACCTGCAGGCCGGCGACGTCTTCCACCGTCTCGACCAGGTACATGCCGCCCTGGGCCTGGCCCAGCGTGCCCTCGACCTCGGGATGGCCCTTGTGGCCGATCATGATGATCTCGCGGCCGGCGGCGCGCATGCGCGCCACCTCGATGTGGACCTTGGTGACCAGCGGGCACGTGGCGTCGAACACCCGCAGGCCGCGGGACTCGGCCTCGGCCCGCACCGCCTTGGACACGCCGTGCGCCGAGAACACCACGATGGAGCCGGCAGGCGCATCGTCCAGCTCGTCGATGAAGATGGCGCCCTTGGCGCGCAGATCTTCCACCACGTAGCGGTTGTGGACGATCTCGTGGCGCACGTAGATCGGCGCGCCGTGCAGTTCGAGCGCGCGCTCGACGATGTCGATGGCGCGATCCACGCCGGCACAGAAGCCGCGCGGCTGCGCCAGCAGGACTTCGGCGTCGGCGGCGGTGACAACCTGGCTCATCAGAGGACTCCCAAGAGCGCCACGTCGACCCGCAAGCTGATGCCCGCGAGCGGGTGGTTGAAATCGAACAGGGCCGATTCGTCGTTGATTTCTTTCAGGACGCCTGAATAGCGGCCGCCGTTGGGTGCGGCGAATTCCACCAGGTCACCCGGCTCGAAGGTGGCGTCGGCGCCGGCGTGTTCGGCCAGCATGGCGCGCGTGACGCGCTGAATGAGTTCCGGGTTGCGCTCGCCGTAGGCGTCGACCGGCTCGACCGTGACGCTGAAGCGCTCGCCTTCGGCGTGGCCAACCAGCGCCGCTTCCATGCCGGGCGCCCACTGGCCGCTGCCCATCTGCAGCGTGCCGGGACGTCCGTCGAAGGTGTCGGCGAACACGGAATCCTTGCCCGGCCCGGAGGCCAGGGTGATCCGGTAGTGCAGCGTTAGGTAGGAATCCGGACGGACAAAAACGTTCACTTCGTTAGAGGCGATGCTCAAGATCTGCCACCGTATATGCAATTGAATAAACCTTGATTTTAGAGCCTCTTATGAAATTGTCCGTCCGGCTGCCCAAACACGAGCGCCCCAGGGAGCGTTTGCTGCGCCACGGCGCCGCCGCCCTGCAGGACGCGGAACTGCTCGCCATTGCCCTGCGCACGGGCATTCCCGGCCTCAATGTCGTGGAACTCGGCAATCAGCTGCTGATCAGGTTTGGCGGCCTGCGCGGCCTGCTGGGTACCGCTCCCGAGGAACTGATGGCGGTTCCCGGCCTGGGCACGGCCAAGGCCAGCCTGCTGGCCGCGCTGCTGGAACTGGCCCGCCGGGCCATCGAGGAAGACCTGACTCGCAACGACAACCTGAACCACCCGCTACAGGTCAAGCAATACTGCAAGATGGCATTGGGGCATCGCCCGGTGGAGCACTGCATCGCCCTCTACCTGGACAACCGGCTGCGCCTCATCGCCACGGGCGAACTGGCGCGCGGCACCCTGTCCCAGGCCTCGGTCTACCCGCGCGAGGTCGTGCGCGAAGCCTTGCGGCACCACGCGGCCGCCCTCATCGTCGCCCACAACCATCCGTCCGGCCTGGCCGAACCCAGCGCCGCGGACCGCGGTTTCACCCAGCACCTGAAACAGGCGCTCGCCCTGGTGGACATCAGACTGGTGGACCACCTGATCGTGGCCGCCAGCACCGTGGTGTCCATGGCGGAAATCGGCAGCCTGTAGGACTGCGCCGGGGGCTGCGCAGCAGGCCCGAATTCGTTAGACTACCGCCCGCAATTGCTTTAGGCTTAACGCATCCATCGACCCTTTCCGCCTGACATGAAACGCTTGTGGGATATTTCCCCGCCCGTCTCCACGGCTTCGCCTGTGTTCCCGGGCGACACGCCGTACCGCCAGCAATGGAAGTGGTCGCTCGCGCCCGGCTGTCCGGTCAATGTCAGCGAAATCACGCTGTCCCCGCATATCGGCGCGCACGCTGACGCCCCCTTGCACTACGAGAATGGCGCCGCCTCCATCGGGGCCGTCTCCCTGGAACCGTTCCTGGGCCCCTGCCGCGTCATCCATGCCATCGATTGCGGTCCGCTCATCACGGTGGACCACCTGGCCCATGCGGCCCTGAACCTCCCGCCCCGCGTGCTGGTGCGCACCGCCAAGCATGCCGCGCAAGACTGGTGGACCGACGATTTCTCCGCCTACGCGCCCCAGACCATCGAATGGCTGGCCGAACGCGGCGTCATGCTGATCGGCCTGGATACGGCCAGCATCGACCCCGCCTCCAGCAAGACCCTGGACAGCCACCACACGATCTTGCGGCACGACATGCGGGTACTGGAGAACCTGGTGCTCGACAATGTGCCGGAAGGCGATTACGAGTTGATCGCACTGCCGTTGGCGCTGGTCCAGGCCGATGCCAGCCCGGTACGCGCCGTCTTGCGCGAACTGTAGGCTGGTCCGCTGACCATGGTGCGGCTGATCCGCGATCAGCCGCCGGTTCTGGAAGCACGACCATGCAACAATATCTCTGCCCGCGCGCGGCGCATGCCTGCGCCCGCCCCTACGCGCCCCACTGGCGCGCACTCCCCGCATCCGCCCGCCGCGCCGCCCCGCCCTGCCAAGGAGGCCGCGCATGAGCCACTCCGAACGCCCCGAAGACATCGTCCGCCAGGAAAAAGCGCAGCTGGACTTCACGCGCGACATGACCTACGGCGATTACCTGCATCTGGACGAACTGCTGGGCGCGCAGCATCCGCTGTCGCCCGAGCACAACGAGATGCTCTTCATCATCCAGCATCAGACCAGCGAACTCTGGATGAAGCTGATGCTGCACGAGTTGCGCGCGGCCATTGCCAACGTGGCCGCCGACCGGCTGCAGCCCGCCTTCAAGATGCTGGCCCGCGTCAGCAAGATCATGGAACAGCTGGTCCATGCCTGGGACGTGCTGGCGACCATGACGCCGCCCGAGTACTCCGCCCTGCGCCCCTACCTGGCCCGCTCCAGCGGATTCCAGAGCTACCAGTACCGCCAGGTCGAGTTCCTGCTGGGCAACAAGAATGCAGCCATGCTCAAGCCGCACGCGCACCGCGAAGACTTGCTGGCCCAGGTGCGCAGCGCCTATGAAGCCCCTTCGCTGTACGACGAAGCGCTGCGACTGCTGGCGCGCCACGGCCTGGACGTACCGGCCGATCACCTTGAGCGGGACTGGACCCAGCCCTACCAATCCTCGGCGGGCGTCGAAGCGGCCTGGCTGACCGTATACCGGCAGCCCGACAAGTACTGGGATCTGTACCAGCTGGGCGAAAAGCTGACCGACCTGGAAGACGCGTTCCGCCTGTGGCGATTCCGCCACGTCACCACCGTCGAACGGGTCATCGGTTTCAAGCGCGGCACCGGCGGCACTTCGGGCGTGGATTACCTGCGCCGCATGCTGGAAGTGGTGCTGTTCCCCGAGATCTGGAAGCTGCGCACCGATCTCTGACACTTGACCGTAATCCGGCCCCAATTTTAGGCAAGGGCGGCTCCTGGCAACTTGGCCGTCCCTGCCTCTTGGCCTGGCCAAATTTCCCATGCTAGAATTTGGGGTTACTTTTTGGATACGTGGCAGAACGACCCGCGATGTTTGGCTGGGTTTGTTTTCGGATGCATGGCGTCCTCGCTGGCGACCCTAACAACTTGAAAGGCTCGAAAGAGCCCTAGGAAAGCACCATGAAAGAAGGCATTCACCCCGAATACCGCGAAGTCGTCTTCGCCGACCTGCAAACGGGCAACAAGTTCATCACCCGCTCGACCGTGCAAACGCGCGAATCCATCGAACTGGATGGCAAGACGTACCCGCTCTTCAAGTGCGACGTGACCTCCGAATCGCACCCGTTCTACACGGGCGCCCAGACGCGCATCGTCGAAACCGGCCGCGTGGAAAAGTTCCGCGCCCGTTTCGCCCGCACCACCGGCACGGTCAAGTCCGCTTCCTGATCCTGTCGCTCCTGCGGGAGCCACAGCAAAAAGGCAGCCTCCGGGCTGCTTTTTTTTCTCCCCGGACCGCCTTGATTTGGCGCTGAGGGGCTAACGCAACCAGATCACTCGGTTACATTAACGCCCGTGTCCCCAATCTCGATTTCCACTCCGGCCCGGCTCACGTCCGTGGCCACCGCAAAACTGCCCAGGCTGATCCTGTTGGGCCTGTCGCTGGCCTATATCGTGGCCGGCCTGTTCATGCGCGACCCGTGGAAAACCGACGATGCGGTCGGATTGGCGACCATGATCACGGCGATCCGCGAAGGCGGCATCACCTGGCTGCTGCCCCAGGTCGGGCACCTGGCCCACGCAGAGGAAGGTCCGCTGATCACCTGGGTGGGCGCGATCAGCATCTGGCTGTTCGGCCCCTTCATCGGCGACATCACCGCCGGCCGCCTGCCCAATCTGCTGTGGTTCGGCATCACCGCCACCAGCGTCTGGTACGGCACCTACCTGCTTGGCCGCCGCGCCGAGGCCCAGCCGCTGGCGCTGCCTTTCGGCGGCGAGCCCGAGCCGCGCGACTACGGACGCATGCTGGCGGACGCCGCCCTGCTGCTACTGCTGGCCACGGTCGGCATCCTGCAGCGCACCCATGAAACCACCGTCGTACCCGCCATCATGGCGTGCCAGGCGCTTGCCTTCTATTCGCTGGCGCGCAGCATCGACCGTCCGTTCACCGGCACCACCACCCTCGGCATCGCCCTGGCCGCCAGCTTCCTGACCCGCGGCTGGGTAGGCGCGCTGCCCATCATGGTGGGCGCGGTCATCGCCTTCTACCCCCGCAGCCGCTTGTGGAAGTGCCGGCGCTGGCTGCCCTGGACGGCGCTGCTTGCCACCGCCCTGATCCTGGCCTGGTGGATCCCCGCCAGCAATAGCAGCGAATATTGGGTCCGCAACTGGAAGATCTGGAACCTGGCGTCCTTCGCGGTGCCGTCCTGGCACGACATCGGACGCACCCTGCGCGATCTGCCCTGGTATCTGTGGCCGACCTGGCCGCTGGCCCTGCTGGCCATCTGGCGCTGGCGCGCCTGGATCTATGCGCCCCATATCTGGCTGCCGCTGGCCCTGCTGGTCTGCGCGGCGCTGGCGCTGTTCGGCCTGGAGGAAGCCACGGATTCCGAATATGTGCTGCTGGCCGTTCCGGGCGCGGTGCTGGGCGCATTTTCGCTGCCCACGCTGCGCCGCGGCGTGGTCAACACGCTGGACTGGTTCGCCGTCATGTGTTTTTCGCTGACGGCAGCCACCGCCTGGCTAGGCTGGATCGCCCTGCACTTCCAATGGCCGGCGCAGATTTCGCGCAACATCGCCCGCCAGACCACCGGCTACCAGCCAGAAATATCCTGGGTCGCCTTCGCGCTGGCCCTGGCCTTCACCGTGGGCTGGGTTGCCCTGGTGGTATGGCGGCTGCGGGTCAAGCCGCAGGCGCTGTGGCGCGGCACCGTGCTGTCGGCCGGCGGCTTGACAGTGACCTGGATCCTGCTGGTGCTGCTGTGGCAACCCGCAGTGGACTATGCCCGCAGCTATCGCACCGTGTCGGGCGAACTGGCCCAGGCGCTGCAACAAAACATGCGTCCCGGCGAATGCGTGCGCGGGCTGAGCCTGGGCAGCGGACAGCGCGCCTCGTTCCTGATCTTCAATAACCTGACGTTCACTTTCGACTCGAAGTGCACGCTGGTTCTGCAGCAGACCAGCAACCAGAGCCTGCGCGACAACACGGCCGCCTACAGCGATGGCGCCGAAGTGCTGTGGCAAGGCGGCCGGCGCGCGGACCGCCAGGAAGTGTTCCGCCTGCTCAGGGTCGGCTCCAACCGATGACGCCCGCGTCCGCTGCGCCGATCAGCTTCGGCGCCACCCTGCGCGGCATCGTCAAGCAGGCCTGGCCGGTGCTGGTCAGCCAATGGGCCGGCATCTCCTTCGGCGTGCTGGACACCGCAATGACCGGCCATTCCAGCGCCGCCGACCTGGCGGCGATGGCACTGTCCGCGTCCATCTACATCACCATCTTCGTCGGGCTGATGGGCGTGGTGCACGCCCTGATCCCCATCCTGGCCCAGCACTTCGGCGCCGGCGACAATCTTGAGGTCGGCCGCAGCTGGGGCCAGGGAGTCTGGCTGGCGCTGGGACTGTCCGCGGTGGGCGCGGTGCTGCTGCTGTTCCCGAACATGTGGCTGTCCATGTCGGGCGAAGTCGCCCCCGGCGTGCGTGAACGCATCGGCTCCTATCTGCAGGCCCTGGTGCTGGCCCTGCCCGCTGCGCTAGTCTTCCGCACCATCTACGCGTTGGGCACCGCGGTGTCGCGCCCCAAGCTGGTCATGGCGATCAACCTGACGGCCATCGGCTTCAAGGCCTTTTTCAACTGGCTGTTCATCTACGGCAAGCTGGGCCTGCCGGCCATGGGCGCCACCGGCGCCGGACTGGCAACGGCCGTGGTGTCCTGGATGAGCCTGGGCCTCGGCCTGTGGGTCATCACCCATGACCGCTACTACCGCCGCTTCAAGCTGCACGTCGGCAAGCCCGACTGGCAGAAGCTCAAGGAACTGCTGCGCCTGGGCATCCCCATGGGCGGCTCCTATCTGGTGGAAGTGTCGGCCTTCACCTTCATGGCCCTGCTGGTGGCGCGCGAAGGCACCTTCGTGACCGGCGGCCACCAGATCATGTCCAACCTGGCGGCGCTCTGCTACATGATGCCCATGGCGCTGGGGGTGGCAACGGCCGCGCTGACCGCGCAGGCCATCGGCGCCGGCAATCTCGCCCACGCGCACCGCACCGGCATGGCCGGGCTGACGCTGGGCATCCTGGGCGCCTTGCTGACGGCGGCCGTGCTGCTGATCGGCCGCCCGCTGATCCTGGCCGCGTACACGGACAATCCCGAGGTGGCCGCGGTCGCGACCACGCTGCTGGCCGTCCTGCCGCTGTTCCATCTGTTCGATTCGATGCAATGCATCAACTCCTACCTGCTGCGCGCCTACAAGGTGGCCGTGGTACCGCTGCTGCTGCAGGTGATCGCGCTGGCGGGCGTGGGGCTGGTCGGCGGCTGGTGGTTCGGCTTCGGACCGGGCCGCGGCGGACTGGACGGCGTGCGCGCGATCCTGGTCCCCGGATCGCCCCAGGGCGCGGGCAGCATGTGGCTGATGGCCATGGTCGGCCTGGGGCTGTCGGCGGCCTTGCTGCATTACTGGTACCGGCGCATCGTGCGCGGGACGGTCAAATAAGAAAAGCAGCCTTGCGGCTGCTTTTTACTTCCAAGCAAAAGATCCCGCCCCGCCGCCAGGCCGCCCCCTCGGGGGGCAGCTAGCCCGCGCAGCGGGCGCGGCGTGGGGGCCCTTACTATTTCGGCCGCTTGTCGATCACTCGCCGCGCCTTGCCGGTCAGCGTGCGTTCCACATGGCCGGAATCCGACACCTGGATGCGGGCGCTGACGCCGATGTGCGTCTTGACCGCGTGCTGGAGCTGCTTGCCCAGGTTCGCGCGTTCCGCGTCCGACAGGGTCGAGAACTCGGCACGCAGCTCGGTCAGGATTTCCAGTTCGTCCATATTGCCCGTGCGCGACAGCACCAGCTGGTAGTGCGGCGCCAGTTGCGCGATCTTCAGAACCAGTTCCTCGACCTGCGTCGGGAACATGTTCACGCCACGCACGATCAGCATATCGTCGCTGCGGCCGGTAATCTTGCCGATGCGGCGCATGCTGCGCGCGGTCGGCGGCAGCAGGCGGGTCAGGTCGCGGGTGCGGTAGCGGATGATGGGCATCGCTTCCTTGGTCAGCGAGGTGAACACCAGTTCGCCCGGCTCGCCGTCGGCCACGGGTTCGCCCGTGTCGGGGTTGATGATTTCCGCGTAGAAATGGTCTTCCCAGACTACCGGACCGTCCTTGGTCTCAACGCATTCGCTGGCCACGCCCGGCCCCATCACTTCGGACAGGCCGTAGATGTCGACGGCGTCGATGCCGGCTTCGGCCTCGATGTCGGCGCGCATCTGCCCGGTCCAGGGCTCGGCGCCGAAGATGCCGATGCGCAGCGAGCTTTGACGCGGATCAATCCCCTGGCGGCGCTGCTCCTCCAGAATATTGCAGAAATAGGAGGGCGTGACCATGATGATGTCCGGACGGAAATCGTTGATCAGCTGCACCTGCTTTTCGGTCTGCCCGCCGGACATCGGAATGACCGTGCAGCCCAGGCGTTCGGCGCCGTAATGCGCGCCCAGGCCGCCCGTGAACAGGCCGTAGCCGTAGGCCACGTGCACCGTGTCGCCGGGCTTGCCGCCGGCCGCGCGGATCGAACGCGCCACCAGATTGGCCCAGTTGTCCAGGTCGCTCTTGGTGTAACCGACCACGGTCGGCTTGCCGGTGGTGCCGCTGGACGCATGGATGCGCGAGATGCGCTCGCGCGGCACGGCGAACATGCCGAAGGGATAGTTCTCGCGCAGTTCCTTCTTGGTGGTGAAGGGGAACTTCGAGATGTCGGACAGCTGCTTCAAATCGTCGGGATGCACCCCGGCTTCATCGAAGGCCTTCTTGTAGTGCGGAACGTTTTCGTAGGCATGCTTGAGCGACCACTTCAGCCGCTCCAGCTGCAGCGCGCGCAGCTCATCCTCGCTGGCATGCTCGATGGGGTCCAGCCCCGGCTTGCTCATGGTGTTGGACATGGTTATCTCTCTCCTGAAATTCTCTCTGCCCCGGGTCCGGCTGCGCGGCGGGCGGAAGCCCTGCCCGCTCGCGGCCTGGCCCGCGGCCGTATCTTTGGTTGGATGGCTGGCTCAGGCGTCCGCGGGGACGCCGACGATCTGGCCCTTGATGCGGTAGGAACGGCCGCGGAACAGCGCCACGTTGCGTCCTTCCTGGTTGGTGACGGTGACGTCGTAGACGCCGGTGCGGCCGGCCAGCGAGCGCTCCTGCGCCACGGCCGTCAGCAGATCGCCTTCGAAGCCCGGGGCCAGGTAGTCGATGGTGCAGCCCGAAGCCACGGTGCTGACGTTGCGCGAATTGCAGGAGAAGGCGAAGGCGCTGTCCGCCAGGGCGAAGATGAATCCGCCATGGCAGGTCTTGTGGCCGTTCAGCATATCGGCGCGCACGCGCATGGTCAGGCGCGCGTAGCCCGGCGCCATTTCCTCGACTTTCATGTCCAGGCCTTGCGACGCCGCGTCGCCCGCGTACATCACGGTGCCGACGGCCTGCGCCAGCTCCTGGGGATCGGTCGGCACTTCGGCCGCGGGAACGTGTGCGTCCATTCTTATTGCCCCTTGAATTGCGGTTCGCGCTTGCCCAGGAAGGCGGCCACGCCTTCCGCGTAATCGGCGCTGCGGCCCAGTTCGCGCATCATGTCGCGTTCCAGGTCCAGCTGCGTGGACAGGTCATTGGCCAGGCTGGCCTGCATGGCGCGCTTGGTGAAGGCCAGGCCCTTGGTGGGCGCCTTGGCGAAATGCTGCGCCAGGCGTTCCAGCGTCGCGTCGAACTCCTCGTCCGCCACGCATTGCCAGATCAGGCCCCACTCTTCAGCCTGCTTGGCGCTGAGCTTGTCGCCCAACATGGCCAGGCCCATGGCGCGGGCGCGGCCGACCAGGCGCGGCAGCACGAAGGTGCCACCGGTGTCGGGAATCAACCCCAGGCGGCAGAACGACTGGATGAAGGTGGCCGAAGCCTTGGCGATGACGATATCGCCAGCGAACGCCAGGTTGGCGCCCGCCCCCGCGGCCACGCCGTTCACGCCCACGACGACGGGCATGGGCAAGGCGTTCACGCGGCGCACCAGCGGGCCGTAGAACTTGTCGACGGTCTCGCCCAGATCTGGCGGCGTGCCGTCTGCCGCGGGCTTGCGCTCGCTCAGGTCCTGGCCGGCGCAGAAGCCGCGGCCGGCGCCGGTCAGCACCAACACGCGCGCGCCTTCGGTTTCCACGCGGGTCAGGGCGTCAGCCACTTCGCCGTGCATATTGGCCGTGAAGCTGTTCAGCTTGTCCGGACGGTTCAGCGTCAGGCGCGCGACGCCGCCCGACAGGTCAAATTGAATGTCTTGATAGGTCATATCAGTTATCCATGGCGGGCACGCCACTCACGTCAAAAATCATGAACTCTCCCCAAACCCGGGCAGCGCGGAGCCGGCTTTGCCGGTCCGCAGTTGCGCCCCCTTGAGGGGGAAGCGCGCAGCGCTTCGGGGGTGGGATTAGACATGCCGGCGGGTCTGCACCACACGGAAGCGGTTGGACACGAAAGCCGAATCGGACAGCGCCGCGTTGGCGGCCGGGTTGGCGCCGGTGCCGTGGAAGTCGCTGAATGCGGCCGTCTGGTTCACAAACACGCCGCCCGTCAGGTTCAGCGACAGCGACACGCCCGAGACCTCCGCCGCGTCCTGCACCTGATCGGCCACGGCCGGGTTCGTGGTGTAGGCGGACAGCGACAGCGCGCCATGCTTGATCACGCTATCGCGTGCCAGCTGGATGCTGTGGGTGGTGGAATCGGTGGCCACCACGAAGGCGATCGGACCGAACCATTCCTGGCTGATGGCGGCGTTGCCGGCTTCCGTGCGCAGCAGGAGCGGCGTGCGGACGCGGGCGTTCTCGAACTGCGGATGCGTCAGCGCCTTGCTGTCGGCCACCACGGGCAGGCCCAGCGCGCGGGCTTTCTCGATGCGCTCGACGATGCCTTCGTTCTGGATCGCGCCGGTCAGTTCGACGGCCTTGGCCGCGTCGGCGCCAACCTTCTCGACCGCGGCGCCCAGGGCAGCCGCGACCTCGTCGAAGCTGACGCGGCCTTCCGGCGTCTGGATGCCGTCGCGCGGCACGTAGATGTTCTGCGGCGCCGTGCACATCTGGCCCGAATACAGGGCCAGCGAGAACGCCAGGTTGCGGGCCACGCCCTTCAGGTCGTCGGTGGAGTCGATGATGACCTGGTTGACGCCGGCCTTCTCGGTGTAGACCAGCGCCTGGCGCGCGTTGTTCTCCAGCCAGTCGCCGTTGGCGGAGCTGCCGGTGAAGTCGACGATCTTGACGGCCGGATCCAGCGCCAGCTTCTGCGCGGTGTCATCGCCAGCGGCATGCGCGGCCAGTTGCACCACGTCGGGATCGAAGCCCGCTTCCTGCAGCACTTCGCGCGCCACCTTGACGGTGATCGCCAGCGGCAGGATCGCGCCGGGGTGCGGCTTGACGATGACGGTGTTGCCGGTAGCCAGACTGGCGAACAGGCCGGGATAGCCGTTCCACGTCGGGAAGGTCGAGCAGCCGATCACCAGGGCCACGCCGCGCGGCACCACCGTGAACTGCTTCTCCATGCGGATCGGATCGTTCTTGCCTTGCGGCTTTTCCCAGATGGCGACGCCCGGGATGCGCGACATTTCCTGCCAGGCGTAGGTCACGGCTTCGAAGCCGCGGTCCTGCGCGTGCGGGCCGCCGGCCTGGAAGGCCATCATGAAGCCCTGGCCGGTGGTGTGCTGCACGGCGTAGGCGATTTCGAAGCTGCGCTTGTTCAGGCGAGCCAGGATCTCCAGCGAAACGCCGACCCAGGCTTGCGGGCCGGCGCGGCGCCAGTCTTCCAACGCGCGCTTGGAAGCGGCGATCAGCTTGTCGGCGGGCACATGCGGATAGGTGATGCCCAAGTCGAAGCCGAACGGCGATTTTTCGCCGCCCACGGTGCCGTCAGCGTCGTGCAGGTTCAGCGGGAACGGCTTGCCTTGCAGCGCTTCAAAAGCGGCGCGGCCCTCGTCGTTGGCGGTCTCGCCGTAGTTGCGGGGGCTGGGCGATTCGGCAAAGGGACTCCAGTAGCCGCGCAGGGAGGCTGCGGCCATGGCTTGCTCCAGCAGGGGCTGGTGGCGTTCGAAGAATTTTTGGGACACTGCGTCTCTCCAGATAAATGTGGTTTTCTGCCTGGCGCGGGCCGGGTCAGGTTTCCTGGTCGAAGTCGATGACCAGGCGGTCGCTGACCGGGAAGCTCTGGCAGCTCAGGATGAAACCGCGCGCCACTTCGTAGTCTTCCAGGGCGAAGTTGGCGTCCATGTCCACCTCGCCTTCGATGACCTTGCAACGGCAGGTGGAGCACACCCCGCCCTTGCACGAATACGGCAGTTCGATGCCTTGCGCCAGCGCCGAATCCAGCACGCTGTCTTTATTCTTTTCAATCACGAACATACGGCTGTGGCCGTCCTGCACCACGGTCACCTCGCACTGGCCCTTGCCGGGCGCCTGGCGGGCGTCCTGGCCGGTGCGCAATGCGCGCGGCCCCTTGGGCGCGCCGAATAGTTCGAACTTGATGTTCGACTTCGGAATGCCGCGGGCCTGCAGCCGCTCGACCACGCTTTCGGTCATGGTCTGCGGACCACAGACAAAAGCGTAATCGATATCCTCGGGGCTCATCCAGGCCGACATCAGCTGGTCGACCTTGTCGCCGTCCAGGCGGCCGTTGAAGAGTTCGATGTCCTGGGTCTCGCGGCTCATGATGTAGACCAGCGAGAAGCGTTCCATGTAGAGGTTCTTCAGGTCCTCGATCTCTTCGCGGAACAGCACCGCGGACGAGGCGCGGTTGCCGAAGAACAGCGTGAACTTGCTGTTGGGCTCGGTGGACAGCGCGGTCTTGACCAGCGAGAACACCGGCGTGATGCCGCTGCCTACGGCAAACGCCACATAGTGGCGCTTGTTCTCGGGCGAAAAATCGACGGTGAAGTTGCCGGCCGGCGCCATGACTTCAAGGGTTTGGCCGGGCTGGAGCTCATGATTGGCCCAGCTGGAAAAGACGCCCTCGTCCACCTTCTTGATGGCCACGCGCAGCAGCTTGTCCTCGGGCGCGGAACAGATGGAATAAGAGCGGCGCTGCTCCTGGCCGTTGAGCTCGGTGCGCAGCGTCAGGTACTGGCCCGGCAGGAAGGCGAACTCTTGCGCCAGCGTCTCGGGCAGGTCGAAGGTCACGACCACGGCGTCGCGCGTGTTGCGCGCAACCGAAGCCACCGTCAGGGAATGGAATTGGTTCTGGCTCATTGCGAAACCGCTCTCAGTGAGTCTTGAAATAATCGAAGGGCTCGCGGCAAGACACGCAGCGATACAGCGCCTTGCACGACGTGGAGCCGAAGTTGCTGACCAGGCGCGTGTCTTTCGAGCCGCAGCGCGGGCAGGCGATGGCGGGGCCAGCCGCGCGGCGGCTGATGCCCGAGATGTCGACGGCGCGTTCGGCGGGCGCGGCGATGCCGTAGCCCTTGAGCGCCTCACGTCCCTTTTCGCTCATCCAGTCGGTGGTCCAGGCCGGCGCCAGCCGGGTCTCGACGCGGACCTCGGCGATGCCGTGGCGGGCCAGCGTCTGCTGGATGTCCTGCGTGATCTCGCGCATGGCCGGACAGCCGGAATACGTGGGCGTGATGACCACGACACAGGCCTCGCCGTCCCAGGAGACGTCGCGCACCACGCCCAGATCCACCACGGACAGCACGGGGATCTCCGGATCGGGGACCTCCTGCAGCCAGGCGTAGACCTGGTCGGCGGAAACGGGCGCCAGCGCGTTCACCAGGTGGCTCCCGGATAGGCGCGCGGCAGGAACTGCATTTCGGCAAGCACGTAGCCGAGCTCCTCGGTGTGCTTGCCCTGACGTCCGCCACGGTGCGCCAGATGATTGGCGGCGGCTTCGTCGGGCACGGTCAGCGTGGCCTCTTCCAGCACTTCGCGCACATGGGCCAGCCAGGGCTGGCGCAGGGCCGACAGCTCGCAGCCGATGCCGCGGGCGGCGACGTCCAGATCCACCGCGTCGTCGGCGAACAGTTCGCCGGTGAAGCGCCAGGCGTCGTCGATGGCGGCCTGCATCTTGGCATGGCTTTCCGCCGTGCCGTCGCCCAGGCGCACCACCATGTCCGAGGAACGGCGCACGTGGTAGGTCACTTCCTTGATGGCCTTGGCCGCGATGCCGGCGACCCGCTCGTCGCTGGACTGCTCCAGGCGCTGCAGCAGGAAGTAGTGCCAGACGTCGAACAGGAACTGGCGCGCCATGGTATCGGCGTAGTTGCCGTTGGGGCGTTCGGCCAGCAGCACGTTGTGGAACTGATGCGCGTCGCGCAGATAGGCCAGCGCGTCTTCGTCGCGGCCCGCGCCTTCGACTTCGCCGGCCAGCGTCAGCCACATGCGGGCCTGGCCCAGCAGGTCGAGCGCGGTGTTGGTCAGCGCCAGATCCTCTTCCAGGATGGGACCGTGACCGGTCCAGGCGCCCAGGCGCTGCGACAGGATGAGCGAGGAATCGCCCAGGCGCAGCAGGTATTCAAACAGAGTCTTGTCCATGTCTCCCCCGCCGTCTTACATGTGCTTGATTTCTTCGGGCATCGGGAAGAACGTGGGATGCCGGTAGACCTTGCTGTTGGCCGGTTCGAACAGCGGATCCTTGTCGCCGGGGCTGCTGGCCGAAATGTCGGAGGCGCGCACCACCCAGATGCTCAGGCCTTCGTTGCGGCGGGTGTAGACGTCGCGGGCGTGATTGATCGCCATTTCAGCGTCGGGCGCGTGCAGGCTGCCGACGTGCTTGTGCGCCAGGCCGTGCTGGCTGCGGATGAATACTTCCCACAGGGGCCAGTCTTTGCTCATGATGGATGTCCTTGAATGCCGGGCGCGCGCCGCGCGCTCCGGTTTGCAATGGTGGTGAAGAAGATTCGTGCGCGGACGGTGGCTTAGGCAGCCTTGCGCTCTGCCTGCTTGTCCGCGTAGGCGACCAGCGCGTCGCGCACCCAGGCGCCGTCTTCGTGCGCCTTGACACGGGCGGCCAGGCGTTCGCGGTTGCAGGGGCCGTTGCCCTTGAGCACCGCGTAGAACTCGGACCAGTCGATCTCGCCGAAGTCGTAGTGGCCGCGCTCGGCGTTCCACTTCAGATCGGGATCCGGCACCTTCAGGCCCAGGTACTCGGCCTGCGGCACGGTCTGGTCCACCATCTTCTGGCGCAGTTCGTCGTTGGAGAAGAGCTTGATCTTCCAGGCCATGGACTGGGCGCTGTTGGGCGAGTCGGCGTCGGACGGGCCGAACATCATCAGCGCCGGCCACCACCAGCGGTTCAGCGAGTCCTGCACCATGGCCTTCTGCTCCGGCGTGCCGTGCAGGCACATCTGCATCAGCAGGTCGTAGCCCTGGCGCTGGTGGAAGGACTCTTCCTTACAGACGCGCACCATGGCCCGCGCATAGGGGCCGTAGGAACAGCGGCACAGCGGGATCTGGTTGATGATGGCCGAACCGTCGACCAGCCAGCCGATCATGCCGATGTCGGCCCAGCTGAGCGTGGGGTAATTGAAGATGCTGGAGTACTTGGCGCGGCCGGCGTGCAGATCGTCGATCAGGTCGTCGCGCGACACGCCCAGGGTTTCCGCGGCGCTGTACAGATAGAGCCCGTGGCCGGCCTCGTCCTGGACCTTGGCCAGCAGGATGGCCTTGCGCTTGAGCGAAGGCGCGCGGGTGATCCAGTTGCCTTCCGGCAGCATGCCTACGATTTCGGAGTGCGCGTGCTGGGAAATCTGGCGCACGAGCGTCTTGCGGTAGGCCTCCGGCATCCAGTCCTTGGCCTCGATGCGGACGCCGTCGTCGATCCGGCGCTGGAACGTCTGTTCCCGGCCTTCGAGCTGGTCCGCGGTCTTGACCTGCTTGACGCCGGTTTCGACGAGTTGAGCGTACATGTCTGTCTCCTTGAAGACGGTTTGCGAAAACGCAAAGCAAACGTTCCGCAGCGCCGTCATGTCATAGGCGGATTATTTAATACAAAAAATTCATTGTCAAACTCAAATCTGTATCACATTGGATTTATGTATCATATTGCGGATCCCGATATCGGCCGCCCCGGCCCCCTCTAATGGCAAACCCTCAGTCGCCCCTGGACCGCTTTCTGTCACGCCTGATCAAGAACGATCCGCCGCGCGCGAAATCGCTTTGCGTCAGCCTGCTCGGGGACGCCCTGGCGCCGCACGGCGGCGCCATCTGGCTGGGCGACCTGATCGAGCTGCTGGCCCCGCTGGGCATCAATGAACGCCTGCTGCGCACCAGCGTGTTCCGGCTGGTGGCGCAGAACTGGCTGCAATCCGAACGCCACGGCCGGCGCAGCCTCTACCTGATCTCCGACCAGGGACTGCGACATACCGCCCACGCCTCGCAGCGCATCTACGTCGGTCCGCCCCAGGAATGGAATGGCGAATGGACCCTGGTCGCCCTGCCGCGCACCGGCAACGGGCTGGCCGAGCGCGCGGAGCTGCGCCGGGAATTGGTCTGGGAAGGGTTCGGCATGATCGCGCCGGGCCTGTTCGCCCATCCGCACACCGAGGCGCGCGCCGCGCACGACATCCTGGAAAAGCTGGGCATCCCGGACCGGGCGCTGGTGCTGTCGGCGCGCGACCTGGCCGGCGCCGGCGGCCTGCCCATCGCCAGCCTGGCCGCGCAATGCTGGAACCTGGACGAGCTGGCCGAGCAGTACCGCCAGTTCGCCAAGAACTTCGGCCCGCTGGAAAAGCTGCTTGAGACCCCGCCCACGCCCGCCGAGGCCTTCATCGTGCGGGTCATGCTGCTGCACAGCTGGCGCCGGATCGTGCTGCACGATCCGCAACTGCCCGGCCCCATGCTGCCCGACGATTGGCCCGGCCATGCGGCCCGGGATATCTGCGGCCGCATCTACTGGCAAGTGTTCGACGCGTCGGAAGCGCACCTGGACGCCCTGGCCGGCCGCGACAACGAGCGCTACGCGCCGCTGGCAGCCGACATCGCCTCGCGCTTCGGCGGCAAGCCCGCCTGAGGCGGCAGCCCCCCGGTTCAAGCCGCCGGGGCAATCTCCACGCCCAGCGTGTCCACCTCCGACACGCCGCAGGCATCGCGCCCCGGGCCCGGACGTTCCAGTCCCCGCGCCCGGGCGATGAACGACAAGGTCCAGCGCGCCTGGATCGGCCGCCCCAGCGCCGCGCCCGTATCCGCATCTATGCCGCTGGGCACATCCAGCGCCAACACCGGCACGCCCCAGGCGTTGACCGTGTCCACGAGCGCCTGCCAGTCCGCCCCCAACTGACGGTTCAGGCCGATGCCGAACAGGCCGTCGATGACCAGCTCCGGCACGAAACCGGGCGGCAGCGCCGGCCAGGTCTCGCCGCCCGCCTCCAGCCAGCCGGCATAGGCGCGGGCGGCATCCGCGGGCAATTGCTGCGCGCCCGAGGGCAGCAGCACTCGCACGTCATGTCCCATGGCGCGCAGGCCGGTCGCCGCTTCCAGCGCGTCGCCGCCATTGTTGCCGGGACCCGCCAGCGCCAGCACGACCGTCCCGGGGCGGATCCGCGCCGCCACGAAGCGCGCGGCGGCCGCACCCGCCAAGGGCATCAGCCGCCTGCCGGCGGCGAGGGCCCGGCGTTCCGCGTCGCGGATCTGGACTACGGAGCAGGAAGTGGGCATGGGGTATTGCCTTTATGCGTGGAATTCACGCAATGCGTGAAAATTTACACTCAAATCAGTCAAAGACGCGTCCAAAGCGCAGCAAATACGCGGAATTTGGGCTGTCTGCCGGCTGGCACGCATTTTGCGTTGTAGTCCAGGCCGGTACGAGCGAGACCGGACGACTCAACTGAAGAGACTACACCCATGCGTTCCATGAGCATCATCTGCCCGAACGGGCACTTAGGATTCGCCCCCCTGCGCACCGAGAGCTTCCAGCTTGGCGTCGCCGCCGGGCCGGACTGCATCGCCGCCGACTCGGGCAGCGACGACGTCGGCCCCGTGCCGCTGGGTTCCGACACGTCCACCAGCCCGCAGGCGTGGCAGCGCCACGATCTGGAGCAGATGCTGCTGGCCGCGCGCAAGCTGGGCGTGCCCATGGTCATCGGGTCTGCGGGCGATACCGGCTCCAACAGCCGCGTCGACCTGTACGTGCGCCTGATCAAGGAAATCGCCGCGGAGCACAAGCTGGCGCCGTTCAAGATCGGCTATTTCTATTCGGAAGTCGATAAGGAGCGCGTGCGCCGCGCGCTGCGCTCGGGCCAGCAGGTGGCGGGCCTGGACGGCTACGCCGACCTGACCGAAGCCGAGCTCGACGCCAGCGACCGCATCGTGGCGGTGGCCGGCGTGCATCCCTACATCAAGCTGCTGGAAGCCGGCGCCGACGTGATCATCGGCGGTCGCAGCTCCGACGCGGCCGTGTTCGCCGCCCCCGCCCTGCACCGGGGCTACGACGCCGACCGCGCCTATTACCTGGGCAAGGTGCTGGAATGCGCCTCCTTCTGCGCCGAGCCCTACGGCGGCAAGGAAACCGTGATGGGCGAAATCTCGGCCGAGGACGTGCGCGTCACCGCCATGCATCCCGACCAGCGCTGCACCATCGCCTCGGTCGCGGGCCACGCCATGTACGAACGCTCCAACCCCTATGAGGAATTCTTCGCGGGCGGCCGGCTGGACATGGCCGAATGCCGCTACGAGCAGCTCAGCGAAAAGACCACCCGCATCACCGGCTCGCGCTTCGAGCCCGCCGCCCAGGTGCGCGTGAAGCTGGAAGGCTCGGGCAAGGTCGGCGAGCGCTACATGGGGCTGTGCGGCATACGCGACCCCTACACCATCGCCAACGTCGACCGCGTCATCGCCTGGGCGCGCGACAAGGTGCGCGAGCGCTTCGGCGACTCGGGCTATGAGCTGCATTACAAGGTCTACGGCCGCGACGGCGTCATGGGCGACCTGGAACCGCTGCGCGACCAGCCCGGCCATGAACTCTGCGTCATGGTCCAAGGCGTGGCGCCGACCGCCGAAATGGCCGAGGAGCTGACGCTCACGGGCCTGCGCCAGATGTTCTACGCCCGCCTGCCCGACGTGAAGGGCACGGCCGGTTCGGTGTCGTTCCCGCTGGACGAAGTAGTGCGCACCAGCGCCGCCTACCGCTGGACCTTGAACCACACGCTGCCGGTGGAAGACGCCGGCGAACTCTTCCCGACCCACCTCACCGAGGCTGGCGCCTGAGCCGGCAAGACCATGAGCATCCAGAAACTCAGCACCCTGGCCAAGACCATCCGCAGCAAGAACGCGGGCGTCAACAAGATCACCTTCGACATCATCTTCCGCGAGCCGGCGACCTACGAGGCGGTCAAGCGCTCCGGCGCGGTAACGCGCGCGGCCATGGCGGCCCTGTACCGGATCGACGACAGCCGCATTTCCGACTTCGTGCATTACGATCCCGGCCTGGCCATCAAGTTCACGATCTACCGGCTGGCGCCCAGCGGATCCGCCGGAGACGGCGACATCTTCGGCGCGCAGCAATACGCGCCGCTCCTGGACGTCGCCGTCCCCATGCCGGACTGAACGCCGCGGGCGCCATGGCGGCGCCCGTTCCCCTACGCTCTCCCAGACTAGAAGAATCGATCATGAAAGCGCTTATGCAAACAACGTTGTTCCTGGCGGCAACCCTGCTGGCCGGCGCGGCAGCGGCCCAGACGGAAGTGCCCAAGCAGGTCAAGATCGTAGTGCCCTTCACCGCCGGCGCCAGCAACGATGCGATCGCCCGCGCGATCGCGCCGCAGCTCGCGGCCCGCTTCGGCAACATCGTCATCGTGGAAAACCGCGGCGGCGCGGCCGGCGCGATCGGCTCCGAGTACGTCGCGCGATCGCCCAAGGACGGCTCGGTGCTGCTGCTGACCTCGTCGACCTTCCTGACCACCGCCGCCACCCAGCCGCACCTGCCCTATGACCCGCTGAAGCAATTCGCGCCGGTGGCGATGATAGGCCAGGGCCCGCTGGTCATCGCAGCCTCGGCGCAGACGCCCTATACCTCGTTGAAGCAACTGCTGGAAGCGGCCCGCGCCAAGCCCGGCGCGCTCAACTACGGCAGCGCCGGCGTCGGCTCGCTGGCGCATCTGGCCACGGTCATGATGGACGACGCGGCAGGCACGGACATGACCCACGTGCCCTACAAGGGCGCGGCCAACGCCGCCTCCGACCTGGCAGGCGGCCTGATCCAGGTCATGCTGTCCAACTACAGCACGCTGGCGCCCATGGTGCAGGGCAAGAAGGTCAAGCTGCTGGCCACCACGGCGCAGGAGACCTCCCCGGCCTTTCCGGACCTGCAGCCTGCCGCGCGCGCCCTGCCGGGCTACTCGGTGCAGATCTGGGTGGGCCTGTTCGCGCCCGCTGGCACGCCGCAGCCCTACATCGACAAGCTCAACGCCGCGCTCAACGACATCTCGACCACGCCGGAAATGAAAGCCTTGCTCGATCTGGACGGCACCGTGCCGGCCCGCATGGACAGCGCCGAGTTCGGCGCGCGGGTGCGCGACGAACTGACGCTCTGGCAAGGCATCGCCCGCAAGCACGGCATCAGTTCGGAATAGGACAGCCGGACTTCAGGTTTCGAGCCCCAGCTTGATCATCTGGTGGCGCAAGGCGTGCCGCGTGAGCCCCAGGGACTCGGCGGCGCGCCCCAGGTTGCCGCCCTGGGCCTGCAACGCCGAACGGATCAGCCCGCGCTGGAACTGCGCGGACTGTTCGGCATAGCTGCCCGCCCCCGCGGACGAGGCCGCGGCGGCAGGCTTGCCCGCTTCGCGCAGGATGCGCTGCGGCAGGTGGCGCGCCAGCACCGTGTCGCCATCCTCCAGGATGCAGATGCGCTCCAGCAGATTGCTGAGTTCGCGCACATTGCCCGGCCAGGCGTAGGACTTGAAGATGCGCCGGACCTCGTCATCGATGGCCGTGAAGCGGCTGCCATGGGTGGCGTTGTAGCGTTCCAGGAAGCGCTGCGCCAGCACGATGACGTCGTCGCCGCGCTCGCGCAGCGGCGGCAGGTTGATCGACACCACCTGCAGGCGGTAGTAGAGGTCGTCGCGGAAACGCCCGGCCTGTACTTCGCCCAGCAGGATCTTGTTGGTGGCGGCAATGAAGCGAGCGTCGACCGAGACTTCCTGCACGGAGCCGATGCGCCGGAAACGCCGGCTGTCCAGCAGGGTCAGGATCTTGGCCTGCATGACGGGGTCCAGCTCGCGGATCTCGTCCAGGAACACGCTGCCGCCATTGGCGGCTTCCAGCAGTCCGGTCTTGCGCGCCACGGCCCCGGTGAACGCGCCGCGCTCGTGGCCAAACAGCTCGGACTCCAGCAGGTTGCCGGGAATGGCGGCGCAATTGATCTCGGTGTAGCCCTTGGCCGCGCGCGCCGACTGCGCATGCAGGTTGCGGGCGACCAGCCCCTTGCCGGTGCCGGTCTCGCCATAGATGAGGACGATGCTGGCCCTGCTGCGCGCGACCCGGCCCACCAGATCGCGCAGCGCCGCCATCGAGGGATGGTCGCCGATCAGCGGCTCGCAGGCGGACGGGGCGGCGGGCATGGGCGCGTACCGCTTACACCTTCAGGAAATGCTCGCGGTAGTACTTGAGCTCGTCGATCGATTCGTAGATATCCGCCAGCGCTTCGTGGCGGCTCTTCTTCTCGAAGCCCTTGTACACGGCCGGCGCCCAGCGGCGCGCCAGTTCCTTCAGCGTGCTCACGTCCAGGTTGCGGTAATGGAAGAACTGCTCCAGGCGCGGCATGTAAGCAAACATGAAGCGGCGGTCCTGGCTGATGGTGTTGCCGCAGAGCGGCGACTTGCCGGCCGGCACGTGCTGCGCCAGGAAGGCCAGCAGCGTATCCTCGGCCTGCGCCTCGGAAATCGTGGACGCCTTGACCTTGTCGATCAGGCCGCTCTTGCCGTGGGTGGACTTGTTCCAGCTGTCCATGGCGTCGAGCAGGCTGTCGGGCTGGTGCACGACCAGCACGGGGCCTTCGGCCACGACCGTCAGGTCGGGCTCGGTCACCACGACGGCGACTTCGATGATGCGTTCTTTCTCGGGGTCCAGGCCGGTCATTTCCATGTCCAGCCAGACCAGGCGGTTTTCATTCACAGCCATATAATTTGCCTATAAGGAATACCGTCGCGCCCTTGGCCCGCTGCCTCCCGAGGGGGGCGCTTTTACCCAGGGGCGGCCCGGCGGTAAAACACGCGATTTTCGCACATACCTATTTGAGCTAGCCGCATCGCCCATGTTCACACTGCTGTTCGTTGCCTTCCTGCTGACCGATATTGCCGTGCGCCTGTGGCTGGCTACACGCCAGATCCGCCACGTCGCGCGCAACCGCGATGCGGTTCCGTCCGAATTTTCCCACCGTATCGGACTGGCAAGCCATCAGCGTGCGGCCGATTACACCGTGGCGCGGGTCAAGCTGGGCATGCTGGAACGCACCTATGACGCCATCCTGCTGGTCTGCCTGACCCTGATGGGCGGGCTGCAATTCATCGACCTGATGGTGGGCCAGCTTACCAGCAACGACTTCCTGCGGCAGATGCTGCTGCTGGTCGTGGTGGCGCTGCTGCTGGGCCTGCTGGGCCTGCCCTTCACGCTGTGGCGGCAGTTCAAGCTGGAGGCGCGCTTCGGCTTCAACCGCATGACGCCCGCCCTGTTCGCCGCCGACGCCTTCAAGGGCCTGCTGGTGGCCGCGGTGCTGGGCCTGCCGCTGGCGGCGGCCGTGCTCTGGCTGATGGGCAGCGCGGGCGCCTATTGGTGGGTCTGGGCCTGGGCGCTCTGGACGGCCTTCAACCTGGCGCTGCTGATCATCTATCCGATGTTCATCGCCCCGCTCTTCAACAAGTTCACGCCGCTGTCCGACCCTGAGCTGGCTGGACGCATCCAGCGCCTGGCCCAGCGCTGCGGCTTCGCGCTCAACGGCCTGTTCGTGATGGACGGCTCGCGCCGCTCCGCCCATGGCAATGCCTATTTCACGGGCTTCGGCCGTTCGCGCCGCATCGTGTTCTTCGACACCCTGCTGGCGCGCCTGAACGGCGACGAAATCGAGGCCGTGCTGGCGCACGAGCTGGGCCATTTCGCCAAGCGCCACATCATCAAGCGCATCGTGTTCAGCTTCGCCGCCGCGCTGGCTTTCTTCGCCATCCTGGGCTGGGTCTCCCAGCAGCCCTGGTTCTACGTGGGGCTGGGCGTCATGCCGCAGCTGGGCGGACGCAACGACGCCATGGCGCTGCTGCTGTTCTTCCTGGTCATCCCCGTCTTCACTTTCATGCTCACGCCCGTGGCCAGCTGGTACTCGCGCCGCGACGAGTTCGAAGCGGACCGCTACGCGGCCGAACAGAGCTCGCCGGAACGCCTGGTGTCCGCGCTGGTCAAACTCTACGACGACAACGCCGCCACCTTGACTCCCGATCCCGTGCACTCCGCCTTCTACGACAGCCACCCTCCCGCCGCCGTGCGCATCCGCCACCTGACGGCGCACGCTGCATGAGCGCCCAGGCAACCGGGCCCAACGAAGGCCGCATCATCGCCGCCCATGGACGCCACTACACCGTGGAGCTCGCCGACGGCAGCCTGCGCAAGTGCTTCCCCCGCGGCAAGAAGACAGGCGCCGCGGTCGGCGACTACGTCCGCATCACGCCACAGGGCAAGGACGAAGGCGCCATCGACGCCATCCTGCCGCGGCGCAACCTGCTCTACCGCTCGGACGAAATGCGCTCCAAGCAGTTCGCGTCCAACGTCGACCAGCTGCTGATCGTCGTCGCCGTGCAGCCCACGTTTTCGGACGACCTGACAGGACGCGCCCTGGCGGGCGCCTGGAGCGCCGGCATCGAGCCCCTCATCATCCTGAACAAGACCGATCTGACGGACGAGCTGCCAGCGGCGCGCGCCCGGCTAGCGCCGATCGCGGCGCTGGGCGTGGATGTGATCGAACTCAGCGCGCTGGAACCCGAGAAAGTCCATACCCTGCTGGCGCCGCGCCTGGCCGGGCGCACCAACCTGCTGCTGGGTCAGAGCGGCATGGGCAAGTCGACCTTGCTCAACGCCCTGGTGCCCGACGCCGACGCCCCCACCCGCGAACACTCCACCGCGTTGGACATGGGCAAGCACACCACCACCAGCACGCGGCTATATCACCTGCCCGCGCCAGGCGGCGACCTGATCGACTCGCCGGGCTTCCAGGCCTTCGGCCTGCAGCACCTGAGCCGCGAAGACATCATCCGCGGCTTCCCGGAGTTCACCAAGCCCATCGAGGAATGCCGCTTCTACAACTGCACGCACCGGCACGAACCCGGCTGCGGCGTGGTGGCGGCCCTGCAGGCCGGCGCGATCGATCCGGCGCGCTACGCGCTCTACCAGCGCATCCTGGAAGAAAACCTGGCGGGGCAACAGCGCTACTAGGCGACTTGTGGCGTGCGGGTATGCGGGCGCTGTATGACGCAGCTCCCCCTGTAGCGCAAGGATATGCCTTCCTATTGCACAGACATGCGCGACAAGAAGCCGGACGCCTGATGCTCAGGCGCAATCCAACAATGAATACGGCCCCTCGACGGGGCCGCATTCATTGCCGCAAAGCGCTGGCCGGAATCAGCGCGGCGTGAAGCCGTGGCGCAACAGATGGTAGAGGTTGCGTAGCATGCCAGCCGTCGCACCCCAGATGAAATGCTTGCCATAAGGCATGCCGTAATACTGGCGCACCCGGCCGTCTTCCAGGCGAGCTTCGTACAGGCGGTGGTTGGCCGGGTCCATCAGGAACGACAGCGGCACCTCGAATACCTCGGCCACCTCGAAGGCATCGGGCGCCAGGTCGAAGCCCGGGCGCACCAGCGACACCACCGGGATGATGGAGAAGCCGGTCGCGGTCAGGTACGGCGGCATGCTGCCCAGCACCTCCACGTGATTCGACGGCAGTCCGGTTTCTTCCTGCGCTTCGCGCAGTGCGGCGGCCTCTGGCGTGGAGTCGCTGGTTTCGATGCGGCCGCCCGGAAAACTGATCTGGCCGGCGTGGTCATGCAGGTGCGCGGCCCGCTGCGTCAGCATGATGTGCACGCCGTTGTCGCGCGTCACCAGCGGAATCAACACCGCCGCCGGCACGGGCACGCCTTCGCGGCCCGGATAGCGCAGATCGGTATCGCGGGACAGCTCCAGCGTCCAGGTCGAGGGCTGGCTAAGCGTGCCCCGCAACAAGTCCGGGGTCAGCAGGTTGGCGGGCACGGCCGGCAAGGACTCGTTGGCCACCACCCAGGGTTGCGTCGCGGGATCGAAGCCGGGACGCGCCAGCGGCCGCCTGGGCCGCGGGGAAGACGAGGAATCAGACATACGGCTCTGCAAAAGGCTCTGCAAAAAGAAAAAGGCACCCTCGCAGGTGCCTTTTTAACCCGGAAACCCGTGCCGAACGAAAACGCTGGATGGCGTGAGCGTCCGACACTGGTAGGGCCGTGTGCCGATAAGCGATCAAGCCGCCGAGGCTTGCTTGCTGACCAGCTTTTCCTTGATACGCGCCGACTTGCCCGAGCGGTTGCGCAGGTAGTACAGCTTGGCGCGGCGCACGTCGCCGCGGCGCTTGACTTCGATGCCGGCGATTTGCGGCGAGTACAGCTGGAACGTACGTTCCACGGCTTCACCCGACGAAATCTTGCGCACGGTGAACGCGGAGTTCAGGCCGCGGTTGCGCTTGGCGATCACGACGCCTTCGAAAGCCTGCACGCGCTTGCGGGTGCCTTCAACGACGTTCACGCTCACGATGACGGTGTCACCAGGAGCAAATTCAGGCTTGGCTTGACCGCCGGTCAGGCGGGCAATTTCTTCCTGTTCCAGGATAGCGATGAGGTTCATGAGAACTCCTAGATCATCATGTCTTTGCGGACTAAAACTTTTGCCGTTCGATGTTGTTCACGCGGTTTTTGCAGGATTGCGCGCTAAGCGCAGCCCACATCCATCACGTGTTGCACGGGCTATGGCGGTAAAGCCTACCCCCGTTGCATGTGCCGCAAGCAGAGGATGAGATTTGGCAAGCCAATGATTCTACACCAAAAATCGCTCAAAGCCTCAGGTAACATGCCCCCTGGGTCTGCGGTTTGGAGTACCCTTCCGTCTTCTGTAACAAACACGTCATCTGACGCTGTTCCTTCATGTCGTACTCGTCCCTGATATTGGTCGTCCTGGCGGCAATGGCCCACGCCACGTGGAATCTGCTCGCCAAGCGAGCGGCCATGGTGGGCGCCCCCTTCGTCTTCGCCTATGGATTGTGCGCCTCGGTGCTCTATGCGCCGTGGGTCGTCTGGGTACTGTTGCATGACGGCATGACCTGGACCTGGCCAGTGGTCGGCGCCATCCTGACCTCCAGTCTGTTGCATCTGGGCTACAGCCTGTGTCTGCAGCGCGGCTATCAGGTGGCCGACCTGTCGGTCGTCTACCCCATCGCCCGGGGCACTGGGCCGCTGCTGTCGACCACCGGCGCCTTCCTGTTGCTGGGCGAACCTGCCACCAGCACCGGCATCATCGGCATGCTCTGCGTGGTGGCTGGCGTGCTGCTGATCGCGACCCAGGGCCGCCTGGCTATTTTCAAGCAGGCCCAAGCCTGGGTCGGGGTGCGCTGGGGCGTGGTGATCGGCCTGTTCATCGCGGCCTACACCGTCGTCGACGCCTATGGCGTGAAGGTGCTGCTGATCAGCCCCGTGCTGTTCGACTGGTTTACCTGCGTGACCCGCACGACCATGATGACGCCCCATATGCTGCGCCGCCGCCCTCAGGCCTGGCAGGCCATGCGCGGTCATTGGCATCTGGCCCTGGCGGTGGGTTTTCTGTCGCCGCTGGGCTACATCCTGGTGCTGTACGCCTTGCGCAACGGCGCGCCGCTGAGCCTGGTGGCCCCTGCCCGGGAAATGTCCATGATGCTGGGCACCCTGGCCGGCATGTTCCTGCTGCGCGAAAAGGTCGGAATCGGCCGCCTCGCGGGCTGTCTGTCCATCCTGGCGGGCGTCGTTCTGCTGGGTTCGAGCTGACGAGCCCTGGCCTGAACGATTCCGGCGGGCAACCCCGGGGCTCGCGATTGCCGAACCTTCGCGGACGGCTTACGAATGCGATCCTGCCAGACCAATCCGGGCCGGGCCCGTCGAGGCCTGCTGTCCGGGCCCGATCCGCTCCAGCCTGATCTGACTCAACCCGATCTGCCCCCGGCCTGGTCGTCCCCCTTCCCTGTTCAGAAGCCGGCAGCGGCGCCCAGCCACATCAGTCCGGGGATGATCGCGCCCCAAGCCAGCACCATCACCACGTCGATCACCATGGCCTTCACGCTGACCTGAGCCGTCACTGGTTCCACCGTGGCATTGCGCAGGCTGCGCTCGCTTATGGCCTGCCGGGCCGGGCCGGCAGGTGCGGCCGCGGCCGTAGCGCCGGCGGGCGCGAGCGGCGCCGCGGGCGCAGGCATCGGCATG
>NZ_CAHLAR010000024.1 GCF_903652925.1 Achromobacter anxifer
GGCCACGGCCGGCGCCGCCACCGCGGGCGCCGCCGCCAAGAGCGGCGCTTCGCGCTGGCTCGGCCCCATCGCCGGCATCGCCGCCGGCCTGGGTATCGCCGCGCTGCTCTCCAGCATGGGCCTGTCCGGCGCTTTCGCCGAATTCCTGTCGTCCGCGCTGCTGATCGGCCTGGTCGTCTTCGCCATCATGTTCATCGTCCGCCGCCTGCGCGGCGCCGCGCCCCGCACCGCCACGCAGGGCGCGTTCGGCGGCAACAACGCTCCGGGCCAGCAGCCGCAACAGCAACAGCAGCCCATGTGGCGCGAAGCGCTGAAGCCGGCTCCCGCTGCTCCGGCAGCGGCTCCGGTCGCCGCCGCCGCGGCTCCGGCCGTGTTGCCCAAGGCTGGCGACGACAACAACTGGTTCGTGCCGGGCGACTTCGACACGCCCAACTTCCTGAAGCAGGCCAAGGATCAGTTCGTGCGCATCCAGGCCGTCTGGGATAGCGGCAGCACCGACGGTCTGCGCGAATTCCTGACCGATGACCTGATCACCGAACTCAAGCCGCAACTGGCCGAGCGCGGCGCGGCGCCCAACAAGACCGAAGTGGTGCTGTTGAACGCCGAGCTGCTGGGCATCGAAACGGTGTCCGACGGCCACCTGGCCAGCGTGCGCTTCTCGGGCATGCTGCGCGAAGCGCCGGGCACCGAGGCGTTCCGCTTCGAAGAAGTCTGGAACCTGTTCAAGCCGGCCAACGGCGGTTGGCTGCTGGCAGGCATCCAGCAGATCCCGGTGGATCTCGCCAGCTGAGTCTGGTTGGCCCAGCCTCCGTTGCGGGTGCCGCAAGGCATCCGTTTGAACCGGCCCTACATGGGCCGGTTTTTCCATGTGCTTGCGCAAAACACCCTTCCATCTAACCCGTTAAACTCCCGAATTGCCCATTAACTTCCGCAACCCCGGCAACCGGGACCGTTGCAGACCGTCATGCTGCCTTTTCCGTTCCTGCCCACCCCCTCGCGATTGGCTGTAAGCGCGCTCAACGCCCTGTTGCGGCGCGAGGATTGGGCGCGCGACCGCCTTGCCCGGCATGCCGGCAAAACGGTGCGTTTCGCGCTGGGCGGCTTCGCCCTGGGGCTGACCATAGACAGCGAAGGCCTGGCGGCCCAGGCCGATGCGGCCGTGGTGCCCGACGTGACCCTGACGGTCGCGCCTGAAAAGCTGCCGCTGCCGCGCCTGGGCGCGGGGCGCGAGACGCCCGATTTCGCCGAGGCGACCCATATCTCGGGCGACGCGGCGCTGGCGCAAGTGGTGGCGGACCTGTCCAAGCAGCTGCGCTGGGACCCGGAAGACGCGCTGGCCCGCGTGGTGGGCGACATCGCAGCGCTGCGCATCGTGGGCGGCGCCCGCGCGGCGGCCGGCGGCGTGCGCACCTCCAGCCTGCGCCTGGCCGAGAACGTGTCCGAATACCTGTCCGAGGAAAGCGGCATGCTGGCGGGCCGCCCGGCGCTGGAGCAATGGCGCCTGGACCTGGCCGAACTGAATGCCCGCGCCGATGCGCTGGCCCGTTCGGCGGCCGCGCTGCAAACCCGTCTGGCATCCGCCAGCGCAAAGCGGGGCGCCTGATACATGTTTCCCTTGCTGCGCCTCTTCCGCATCATTCTGGTTTCGTTGCGCTATGGCCTGGATGAGCTGGTGCTCTCCAGCCTGAACCATCCACTGGCCACCTGCCTGCTGCGCGTCATCCGCCTGGGCACGCGGCCGCGCAAGCCGCGCGGCTTGAGGCTGCGCCTGGCATTGGAATCGCTGGGCCCCATCTTCGTGAAGTTCGGGCAGGTGCTATCCACCCGCCGCGACCTGATCCCGGCCGACATCGCCAACGAACTGGCGCTGCTGCAGGACCGCGTGCCGCCGTTCCCTTCGGCGCAGGCCGCGGCCTGCATCGAAGCGGCGCTGGGCGCGCCGCCCGAGAAGCTGTTCGCGCAGTTCGAGGTGGATCCGGTGGCCTCTGCCTCGATCGCGCAGGTGCACTTCGCCGTGCTGCACGACGGCCGCGAGGTCGCGGTGAAGGTGCTGCGTCCGGGCATGCTCAGCATCATCGAGAAGGACCTGTCGCTGCTGAAGGTGGTGGCGCGCATCATCGAGCGCCTGGGCGCCGATGGCCGGCGCCTGAAGCCGCGCGAGGTGGTGGCCGAGTTCGACAAGTACCTGCACGACGAGCTGGACCTGGTGCGCGAAGCGTCCAACTGCAGCCAGCTGCGCCGTAATTTCGGCCCCGAGTCCGGCCGCGGCGACATGCTGATCGTGCCCGAAGTGATCTGGGAATACACGGCGTCCACGGTCTTCACCATGCAGCGCATGTACGGCATGCCGGTAGGCCAGGTGGAACGCATGCGCGAGGCGGGCATCGACATCCCGACCCTGGCGCGCACCGGCGTGGAGATCTTCTTCACGCAGGTCTTCACCGACGGCTTCTTCCACGCCGACATGCACCCGGGCAACATCTACGTGTCGGACCGCCCCGAAACGCTGGGCAGCTACATCGCGCTGGACTTCGGCATCGTGGGTTCGCTGTCCGAGTTCGACAAGAATTACCTGGCGCAGAACTTCCTGGCCTTTTTCCACCGCGATTACCGCCGCGTGGCGCAGCTGCATATCGAGTCGGGCTGGGTGCCCGCCGATACGCGCGAAGAAGAGCTGGAGGGCGCCGTGCGCGCCGTCTGCGAACCGTACTTTGACCGGCCATTGTCCGAGATTTCGCTGGGCCAGGTGCTGTTGCGCCTGTTCCAGACCTCGCGCCGGTTCAACGTGGAGATCCAGCCGCAGCTGGTCCTGTTGCAGAAGACCCTGCTGAACGTTGAAGGATTGGGCCGCCAGCTCGATCCCAACCTGGATCTCTGGAAGACTGCCAAGCCCTACCTGGAACGCTGGATGCGCCAGCGCGTCGGGTTCAAGGGCTTGCGCCAAAGCCTGGAAAAGGAAGCCGCGCAGTGGTCGCAAATGCTGCCCGCTTTACCCAGGCTGGTCCATGACCACCTGAGCCGTCCCAATGTCTCGCCAGCCTTGCTGACAGAGATGATCCAGTTGCGGCGGGCCCAGGAACAGAACAACCGGCTGGTTGCAGCGCTGGTTGGGGTGGCGGCTGCCGCCATCGGGGTCGCGATATGGGCCTTGACTCGGTAGGCGGCGCGATGATCTAGACGGTATCTGTCATGTTTCATTCATGAAACGGTCATCATAGCTTCGCGGGACACGGCGAAAAATAGCGCTGCGGCGGAAGAATGCAGCGTCCTCGCCTGTAAGGCGCGCGCCATTCATAAATCTCTATATCTATAGCCCCACTAGCGGGACCTATACAAGGGCAAACCATGCTTTATCCTGAACTCTTCAAGACCATGGAAGCCGTGCGCTGGAACATGGCGCATGACATTCCCTGGGGCGACTTCGATCGCAGCAAGCTCTCGGACGAGCAGGCCCACACGATCAAGATGAACGCCATCACGGAATGGGCCGCCTTGCCGGCCACCGAGATGTTCCTGCGCGACAATCGCGGCGACAGCGATTTCTGCGCGTTCATGTCGGTGTGGTTCTTTGAAGAGCAGAAGCATTCGCTGGTGCTGATCGAATACCTGCGCCGCTTCCGTCCGGACCTGGTGCCCACCGAGGAAGAACTGCACAACGTGCGCTTCGAGTTCGACGCCGCGCCCGAGCTGGAAACCCTGATGCTGCATTTCTGCGGCGAGATCCGCCTGAACCACTGGTACCGCCGCGCCGCCGAATGGCACACGGAACCGGTCATCAAGGCCATCTACAAGACCGTGGCGCAGGACGAGGCGCGCCACGCCGGCGCTTATCTGCAATACATGCGCCGCGCGCTGCACGACCGCGGCCAGGACACGAGCGAGCAGGCCCGCCTGGCTTTCTCCAAGATCGGCGTGCTGATGGCCTCGGCCGGCCGCACGCAGCAGGCCCTGCACCCGACCAACTTGCACGTGAACAAGGACCTGTTCCCCAACGACACGGTGCAGTCGCGCCTGCCGGAGCCGGGTTGGCTGGAGCACTGGCTGGACACGCAGATCCGCTTCGATGGCGTGTGGGAACAGAAGGTCGCCACCCGCATCCTGCACATCCTGTCCAAGCTGATGGACCGCAGCTTCGAAACGGTGAAGGACCTGAACCGCTACCGCAAGGAAATGACGGCCCTGATCGTGCCCAAGGAAAAGCAGATCGTCCTGGCGGGCGCCTGAGGCGGGGCGATACAATCGCCGCATGCCTGCCGCCCGTTTCGAATCCAAGGTCCTGTCCCGCGACGAATGCGTCGCCGCCGTCGCCGCCGGCCGCTATCCGCGGCCGCTGGTGTTCACCAACGGCGTCTTCGACATCCTGCACCGGGGCCACGCGACCTACCTGGACCAGGCCGCCCAGCTGGGCGCGACCCTGGTGGTGGCGGTCAACACCGACGAGTCGGTGCGCCGCCTGGGCAAGGGCGCGGAGCGCCCGCTGAACCGCATGGAAGACCGCGCCGCCCTGCTGGCGGCGCTGGGCTTCGTGACTGTGGTCACGTCGTTCCATGAAGACACGCCCGAAGCCCTGATCGGCCAGTTGCAGCCCGACCTGATCGTCAAGGGCGGCGACTACGACATGGAAAAGCTGCCCGAGACCGCCCTGGTCAAGACCTGGGGCGGCCGCGCCGTCGCCATTCCATTTGAATTCGAGCGCTCCACCACCGCGCTCGTGAAGAAGATCCAGAGCGCCTAGCCGGCGCTCCGGTCGCCGCTTCAGCGCGCGTCGCGCAGCAGGCGGTTGATCGCTTCCAGGTCCGCTTCGGCCAGGATGCCGCTGGTGGCCTTCAGGCGCAGGCTGGCGAGAACGGTGCTGTAGCGCGCCAGCGCCAGGTCGCGCTGGGTCGCATACAGCTGCTGCTGCGCGTTGAGCACGTCCAGGTTGATGCGCACGCCGACCTCGTAGCCGGTGCGGTTGGCTTCGACCGCGGCGCGGCTGGATTTTTCGCCGGCCTCCAGCGCCTGGATGCGGGCCAGGCCGCTGGTCACGCCGGTGTAGTACTGGCGCGCGGACTGCACCGCCTGGCGGCGCGCCGCCTCGTAGTCGTGGCGCGCCTTCTGTTCCAGCTGGACCTTTTCCGTCACTTGCGACGAGACGCCGCCGCCCGCGTACAGCGGAATCGACAGCACCACGCCGATCGTGTTGTCGATGGGCTTGCCCGGCGCGGCGTTGCGCATGACGGCGTCGCTGGCGCTGCCGCTGGTGGCGCGCAGGTTCAGGGTGGGGTAGTGGCCGCTCTTGGCGATCTGGATCTCGCGTCCCGCGATGCGGGTCAGCAACTGCGCGCGCAGCACGTCCAGGCTGGATGCCTCGGCCTGGTTGCTCCAGTCGGCCACGCGCGCGGGCTGCGGCGATGGCAGTTGCACGCCGTAGGGCAGTTCGGCCAGCGCGCCGGGCGGCGAGCCGATGATCTTGGCCAGTTCGTCGCGGCGCACGTCCAGGTCGTTCTGCAGGCGCAGTTCCTGCGCCACCACCAGGTCGTAGCGCGCCTGCGCCTCGTAGGTGTCGGTGATGGTGGCGTTGCCCAGCTCGAAATTGCGCTTGGCGGACTCCAGCTGCCCGGCCACGGCGGCCTTCTCGGCCTCGGTGGCGGTCAGCGTGTCCTGGGCATAGAGCACGTTGAAGTAGGCGTCGGCGACGCGCAGCAGCAGGTCCTGGTAGGCCTGCTGCAACTGCACCTCGACGTCCGCGACGATCAGCTTGGATTGCTCGAAGTTCTGCCAGCGGCCCCAGTCGAACAGCGGCTGGGTCAGGGACAGATCCCAGACGCCCCGGCCGCCGCTGTAGGCCACGCCCAGGCCGCGGGTGCTGCGGGTTTCCTGGTAGGCGCCGCCGGCCTGGCCGGTGATCAGGGGCAGGAGCAGGGAGCGGGCCTGCGGTTCCTTTTCGAGGCCGGCGCGGTAGTTGGCGCGCGCGGCGGCATAGATGGGGTCATTGCCCAGCGCGGATTGCCAGACCTGGATCAGGTTCTGCGCGCGGACGGGCGCGGGGCCGACGCTCGCGGCGCAGGTAAAAACCAGTAAAGCCGTTAGCAATCGGAAACGCATGGTGGTCAACGATACGCCGGGCCGCCCGGGGCGCGGCGGCCCCGTCAGGAGGGCTGGCGCCCGGCGGCAGGGTTGGGGATCAGAACTTGAACTGGGAGACCGCGACGCCGCGCAGCGGCTTGATGACGGTTTCGAACAGGTTCACCGTTTCGAAGCTGGCCGCGGTGGTGCGGGTGATGCGACAGGCCGTCATGACGGGCGCCTGGCCCACGACCACGACCAGGCGGCCGCCCACGCGCAGCTGGTACTTCAGCGCATCGGGGACGGTCGGCACGGAACCCGTGACGAGGATGGCGTCGTATTCGGTGGAGCCCCAGCCGTTGCGGGCGTCGCCGGTTTCGACCTTGACGTTGGTGACGTTGTTCATCTGCAGGTTCTGCTGCGCGAACGTCACCAGGCGGCTGTCGATCTCGACCGAGGTGACCTGTTGCGCCAGGTAGCCCAGCAGCGCGGCCTGGTAGCCGGAGCCGGTGCCGATTTCCAGCACGCAGTCGGACTTGGTCAGCAGCAGCTCTTGCGCCAGGCGGGCTTCCACCTTGGGCGCCAGCATGTTCTGGCGGGTGTTGACCGCGTTGATTTCAAGCGGCAGTTCCAGGTCGGAAAACGCCAGCGCGCGCAGGGCCGGCGGAACGAATTGTTCGCGGCGCACATCGAACAGCGCTTGCAGCACGTTGGCGTCCAGAACGTCCCAGGGGCGGATCTGCTGTTCCACCATGTTGAAGCGGGCTTGTTCTACGTCGGGCAGGGTCGAAGCGTTCATGACGGTCAGAAAAAACAGAGGAATCAACTGACCATTGTACCGATTCGTAGCGTACTGTGACGCCCGGCCCCGCCGACAGATGTTTCAGGCGCCGTGTCCGGCTACCACCAGGCGTGGAAGTGGTGCACCGGGCCGTGGCCCGAGCCCACCGACAGGCGCTCGGCGTGGCGGATGGCTTCCGTCAGGTAGGCCTTGGCGCGGCGCGCGGCCTCGGGCACGTCCCCGGTTTGCGGCAGCAGCGCGGCCAGCGCCGCCGACAGGGTGCAGCCGGTGCCGTGGGTGTTGGCGGTCTCGATGCGGTGGCCGGGCAGCTCGATCATGCGGTCGCCGTCGTGCAGCAGGTCGATGGTGTCGTTGCCGGGCAGGTGGCCGCCCTTGACCAGCACCCAGCGCTCGCCCGAATGCGCCAGCTTGTTGCGCAGGCGTTCGGCCACGCGCCGCATTTCCTTGACGGTCTCCACCGGGCGCTCTTCCAGCAGCACGCCGGCCTCGGGCAGGTTGGGCGTCAACAGGGTGGCCTGGGGCAGCATGGCCTCGCGCATGGCGCCCACGGCGTCGCGCTCCAGCAGCAGGTCGCCGCTCTTGGCCACCATGACCGGGTCCAGCACCACGTGGGCCGGGGCCCACTTGGCGAGTTTTTCGGCCACCACCTGGATCACCGGCTGCTGGCCCAGCATGCCGATCTTGACCGCGTCGATGCGCACGTCCGCGAACAGGGTGTCGATCTGCTGGCCGACAAAGGCCGGCGGAACCGCCGAAATGCCGGTGACGCCCTGGGTGTTCTGCGCGGTCAGCGCGGCGATCACGGCGCAGCCGTAGGCGCCCAGCGCGCTCATGGCCTTGACGTCGGCCAGGATGCCGGCGCCGCCGGACGGGTCGACGCCGGCGATGGTCAGCGCGTTGGGGATGGGGCGGCCGCTGGCGGCCTGCTGGCGGCTGCTCATTTGGGGGCGCCTGCCGTGATCAGGCCTTCGGTGGGCGAGCTGGGGGCGCCGCTGTACAGCTTCTTGGGCATGCGTCCGGCCAGGAAGGCCTCGCGGCCGGCTTCCACGCCCTTCTTCATGGCGCTGGCCATCAGGATGGGATCGCGCGCGCCGGCGATGGCCGTGTTCATCAGGACTGCGTCGCAGCCCAGTTCCATGGCGATGGCGGCGTCGGACGCGGTGCCCACGCCGGCGTCCACCACGATGGGCACGCGGGCCTGTTCGATGATCAGGCGCAGGTTCCAGGGGTTCAGGATGCCCATGCCCGAGCCGATCAGCGAGGCCAGCGGCATCACCGCGACGGCGCCCAGGTCTTCCAGCATGCGGCACTGGATGGGATCGTCGGTGCAATACACCATGACCTTGAAACCTTCGTCCACCAGCGTCTTGGTGGCCTTCAGGGTCTCGGGCATGTTGGGGAACAGGGTGTGCGGATCGCCCAGCACTTCCAGCTTCACCAGGTCGTGGCCGTCCAGCAGCTCGCGCGCCAGGCGCAGCGTGCGCACGGCGTCGTCGGCGCTGTAGCAGCCGGCGGTGTTGGGCAGCAGCGTGAATTTCGACGGCGGGACGTAGTCCAGCAGGTTCGGTTCGCCCGCGTTCTGGCCGATGTTGGTGCGGCGGATCGCGACGGTGACGATCTCGGTGCCGCTGGCGTCCAGCGCCTCGCGGGTCTGTTGAAAGTCCTTGTACTTGCCGGTGCCGACGAGCAGGCGCGACGAGTAGGCGCGGCCGGCGATGGTGAGGGTGTCTTGAGTGGTCATGGCGGAGGTTCAAAGAGCGGGTGCGCACGATGCGAGGCCCGCGGAGGCTGGCGATACGTTGGACGAATGATAAAGCACCGCGCCGCACGGCAGGAGCATGCGATGAAATGCGGCGTTCCACTATTTGCGGATCGTGCGGGCACGGGGGGAGGGGCTGTGCAATCTGCCCTGGTCGGGGCAACCGGTCCCGGCCGACGCTATCGGTTCAGCGCAACCGGCCCGGATCAGCGCAGCCGGTCCAGGTCCGCGCAGATCGCCTCGGCGGCGTCGATCAGGCGCGGACCCGGGCGGTACAGGGCGTCGGCGTCGACGCCGTACACATGCCCCTGCCGGGCGGCCGGAAGCCCCAGCGCCTGCCAGGCGGCCAGGTTGCGGGCGGCGTCCTCGGGGCGGGAAATGCCGGCCAGCACGGCCTCCGGGCGGGCCGCCAGCACGCTTTCCACGGTGACTTGCGGCGCCACCACGGGCGCCTGGCCGAAGACGTTGACGCCGCCGCACAGGCGCAGGGCATCGCTGACGATGCTGCTGTCGTTCAGGGTGTAGACGGGGTCCAGGCCCGCCTGCACGAAGACGCGCACCGGACGGCGGCCGGCGTAGCGCGCCGCCAGGGCGTCCAGGCGGGCGCGCAGGGCCTGGGCCGCGGGCCGCGCCTGCGCCTCGGTGCCGAACAGCACGCCCATGCGCTCGACCGCGTCGGGAATCGCGGCCAGGGTCGGCGGATCGCTGTAGAACACGGGCACGCCCAGCTTGTCCATCACGCGCGCCAGCGGCGCGGCGGCGGCGGGCTGCCACGCGATCAGCAGGTCGGGACGGACGGCGGCCACGCGCTCGGGGTCGGGCTGGATGCCGTCGCCGATCACGGGCAACTGGCGGGCCGCGGGCGGGTAGTCGCTGCCGCGGATGGTGGCGGCGAGGCGGTCGCCCGCGCCCGCGGCAAAGACCAGCTCGGTGGCGTGCGGGGCCAGGGTGACGGCGCGCCGGGCGGGCGCGGCCAGCGAAACCACGCGGCCCTGGTCATCGCGGACCTGGATGGCCGCGGTCGAAGCGGACGCCGGCGTAGCAGCCGGCGCCGGACTTGCGGCTGAACTTGCCTGGGAACTTGCCTCGGGACCTGCCGCCGCGCAAGCCGCGCCCAGCAGCGCGCCCAGGGCCAGGAACAGCCCCGGAACGATGCGAGGGTAGGCGCTTGCGTGGGTCATGCAGGAAGCCGATATAGCCAGGGGGGGAACGCCGACTATATCGGAATGCCGCGATCAGTAGCGCAGCGTGAGCGACGCGTAGAAGTTGCGGCCGGGGGCGGGGTACAGGCTGTAGTTGGCGACCGGGCCCAACGCATTGCCGCCGCGGATGCCGTAGCTGGCGTACTGGCGGTCGAAGATGTTGTTCACGCCGACGGCGCCTTCGATGTTGCGCGTGAACTTGTAGGCCAGCTTGGTGTTGAACAACACGTAGGCGTCCAGCTCCTTGCCGAACTGGTTGGCCTGGTCGTTGTCCATGCGCGACTTGCCCACGTATTGCGCTGCCACGTTCCACAGGAACGCGTCGGTGGGACGCCAGGTCACGCCGGCATTGGCCAGCCACTTGGGCGCCAGCGGCACGGTCTTGCCCGCCAGGTCCACGCCGGCGTAGGTGCCGGAGCGGAATTGCGCCTGCATCCAGGTCAGGTTCGCGTCCAGCGACACGCTGCTGGAGATGGCGGTGTGGCCTTCCAGTTCGATGCCTTGGCGGCGGGTCGGATCCAGGTTCGTGTTCGAGCCGGTGCCCGGGCCCCAGATGCCGTCGGCCAGCGGGTTGTACTGGATCTCGTTGGTCAGGTCATAGCGGAAGTACGACAGGCGGGCGCTGCTGCTGGCCGACTGCCAGGTCACGCCGATTTCCTTGTCGGTGGAAGTCTGCGGCGCCAGCGGGGTCTGCACCGACAGCAGTTCGTCGGCGTTGGGCAGGCGGAAGCTGCGGCCGACCTTGCCGTACACGCCGAAGCCGGCGGGCAGTTCCTGGCGCACGCCCAGCTGCCAGGCGGTCAGATGGTTGCTGCGGTCGGAGGCCGTGCCCGAGCCGGAGATCACTTCCAGGTCGTCGGATGCGTACTGGCGGCGCACGCCGGCCGTGAGGTAAGTGGTGTCGGTGGCGCGCACCTGGCCTTCGGCGAACAGGCCGTACTGGTGCTGGCGCGATTGCCACTTCGACGGCTGGAAGTCGTAGTAGGCGTTCTGGTTGGCCGTGGTCTTGGCCTCCTGGCCGTCGGCGCCGAAGACGATGCTGTGGCCGCCGTTGATCGGCAGGCGGTAGCGCACGCTGGCGATGTTCTCTTCCAGCTTCTGGTCGCGCAGGGTGTCGCCGAAGCCGTCGTACGACAGGCCGTTCAGCTTCTTTTCGCGGGTCGACAGGTCGGCGTACAGGGTGCCAGCGCCGATGGCCTGCTCGACCTGCAGGCCGAAGGTGGTGGTGGTGGTTTTGATGTAGTCGACGTCGTTCTTCGCGCCGCGCCGATCGTCCTCGTACTCGTTCACGCCCGTGGCCGGGTAGATCGTGCGCGGACCGGGCAGGTCCAGCTTCTGGGTGGTGGTGCGGCCGTACAGGCGGATCGAGCCGTCGTCGTGGCGGAAGGTGATGCCGCCGCCGCCGCCCTCGCGGCGCTCGCCGCTGTGGTCGCGGTAGCCGTCGCTGTGCAGCGACTGCATGTAGGCGTCGATGCCGACCTTTTCGTTGTTCATGGCCACGGCGGCGTCGTACTGGCGCAGGCCGTAGCTGCCGAAGGTGGCGGTGGCGCGCGCGCTCACCGGCTCCTTGGAGAAATCGGAGCGGGTGATGATGTTGATCACGCCGCCGGTGGTGCCGCCGCCGTATTGCACCGAGCCGCTGCCGCGCACGATTTCTATGCGTTCCACCTGATCCAGCGGCACCACGCCCAGGCTGGGGGCCGACAGGTCGTTGGTGTTCTGCTTGACGCCGTCGATCAGGATCAGCGTGTTGCTGGCGCCGGTGATGCCGAAACCGCGCAGGTCGACGATGGAGTTGTCGCTGGAGCTGCTGTTGTTGATCAGGTGGATGCCGGCCTGGGTCGACAGCAGGTCCTGCATGGTGCGGGCGCTAGCCGCGGCGATGTCTTCGGCGGTGATGACCGAGATGGACACGGGCAGCGTGCGGCCGTCGGTCGGCACGCGCTGGGCGGTAACGGTAATGGCGTCGAGCTGGGGAGTGGAGGAGTCGGCCTGCTGGGCGGCGGCGACGGCCGGAGCGGAACAGAGCAGGGCGCCGGCATAGCGGCGGATGGAGCGGATTTTCATCTACGGTGACCTCGATGCGACCCGCGACCCCGCAGGTCATTCACGATGGGGAGGAGATCCGGCCGCGGCGGGCCGGTGAGGGCCAGGCGGCAATGCGCGGACTTCCTTGCGATCGAACAGGCCGGTATCGGGCTGCCATGGGCGTTTCGCGCGCATGGGGACCGTTGCGGGGGCAGCACAGGCTGGAGCCAGGGGTGCCTGCGCCTTGTGGGGCGGCAGTCCTGGGGGAGTCTTCCTGTTTCCCGTTTACCTTTCGCGCGCGGCTGGCAAGTGTTGCGTTCTTGCCGGCCCTGTGCGCCGAAAGCACCGATTCGGGGCCGAACTGTATCACCGCGAGGCGGGGATAGGCCCATTTTGTTACGATCATGGCTTGTTTTTGCGGCGTTTTTCGCTTTTTAGCCACACTGCGCCGCCGTCGCCAACGCCATCCGGACCTGCCCGTGTCGTATCCCCGCCTGCCTTACCCGCCCGAAGCCTATACCCACGGCGGCGAATTCGCCCGCCTGCTGGGCAAGCGCATCCTGATCCTGGATGGCGCCATGGGCACCATGATCCAGCGCTACAAGCTGGGCGAAGCGGACTTCCGCGGCGAGCGTTTCGCTGGCCACGGCAAGGACGTGAAGGGCAACAATGAACTGCTGTCGCTGGTGCGTCCGGACGTGATCTCCGAGATCCACCGCCAGTACCTGGAAGCGGGCGCCGACGTCATCGAGACCAATACCTTCGGCGCCACCACCATCGCGCAGGGCGACTATGAGCTGCCGGAACTGGCCTACGAGCTGAACCTGGTGTCCGCGCGCCTGGCGCGCGAGGCCTGTGACGCCTACAGCACGCCCGAGCGGCCGCGCTTCGTGGCCGGCGCGCTGGGCCCGCAGCCGAAGACGGCGTCCATTTCGCCGGACGTGAACGATCCGGGCGCGCGCAACGTTACCTTCGAGGAACTGCGAGTCGCCTATGTCGAGCAGCTCAACGGCCTGCTGGACGGCGGCATCGACATCGTCCTGATCGAAACCATCTTCGACACCCTGAACGCCAAGGCGGCGATCTTCGCCACCGAGGAAGTGTTCGAGGCGCGCGGCGTGCGCCTGCCTGTCATGATCTCGGGCACCGTGACCGACGCGTCGGGCCGCATCCTGTCCGGCCAGACCGTGGAAGCCTTCTGGAACTCGGTGCGCCACGCGCGCCCCATCACCATCGGCCTGAACTGCGCGCTGGGCGCGGCGCTGATGCGCCCCTACGTGGCCGAACTGGCCCGCATCTGCGACACCTACGTCTGCGTCTATCCCAACGCCGGCCTGCCCAACCCCATGGCCGAGACCGGCTTCGACGAAACCCCGGCCGACACCTCCGCGCTGCTGGAAGAGTTCGCGCGGGCCGGCCTGGTGAACATGTCGGGCGGCTGTTGCGGCACCACGCCGGACCACATCCGCGAGATCGCGGCCAAGGTCATGTCGCTGACCCCGCGCGCCGTGCCGGACATTGCGGTGAAGACCCGCCTGTCGGGCCTGGAGCCGCTGAACATCGACGAAGACACGCTCTACGTCAACGTGGGCGAACGCACCAACGTGACGGGCAGCAAGATGTTCGCCCGCCTGATCCGCGAAGAGAAATACGACGAGGCGCTGGCCGTGGCCCGCCAGCAGGTCGAGAACGGCGCGCAGATCATCGACATCAACATGGACGAGGCGATGCTGGATTCGGTGGCCTGCATGCGCCGCTTCCTCAATCTGATCGCCTCCGAGCCCGACATCGCGCGCGTGCCGATCATGATCGACAGCTCCAAGTGGGAAGTCATCGAGGAAGGCCTGAAGTGCGTGCAGGGCAAGCCCGTGGTGAACTCGATCTCCATGAAGGAAGGGCTGGAGCCCTTCCGCCACCATGCGCGCCTGTGCCGCCGCTACGGCGCGGCCGTGGTGGTGATGGCGTTCGACGAGCTGGGCCAGGCCGACACGCTGGAGCGCCGCAAGGAAATCTGCGGCCGCGCCTACAAGATCCTGGTCGAGGAAGAAGGCTTCCCGCCCGAGGACATCATCTTCGATCCCAACGTCTTCGCGGTCGCGACCGGCATCGACGAGCACAACCATTACGCCGTCGACTTCATCGAAGGCACGCGCTGGATCCGCGAAAACCTGCCCTACGCCCGCATTTCCGGTGGCGTGTCCAACGTCAGCTTCTCGTTCCGCGGCAATGAGCCGATGCGCGAGGCCATCCATACGGTGTTCCTCTATTACGCCGTCAAGGAAGGCATGACGATGGGCATCGTCAACGCCGGCCAGCTGGGCGTGTACGCCGACCTGGATCCCAAGCTGCGCGACCTGGTCGAGGACGTGGTGCTGGACCGCGCCGAGCCCGTCGGCAAGACGGACGCCGACGACGAGCGCACGCCGACCGAACGCCTGGTGCAGTTCGCCGACAGCGTGAAGGGCTCGGGCGCCAAGAAGGAAGAAGACCTGACCTGGCGTAATGCCGAGGTCGAGGCGCGCCTGTCGCATGCGCTGGTGCATGGCATCACCGCCTTCATCGTCGAGGACACCGAGGAAGTGCGCCAGAAGATCGCCGCGCGCGGCGGCCGTCCGATCGAAGTGATCGAAGGCCCGCTGATGGACGGCATGAACGTGGTGGGCGACCTGTTCGGCGAAGGCAAGATGTTCCTGCCGCAGGTGGTGAAGTCGGCCCGCGTCATGAAGCAGGCCGTGGCCCACCTGGTTCCCTTCATCGAGGAAGAAAAGCGCCAGATCGCGGCCGCCGGCGGCGACGTGCGCGCCAAGGGCAAGATCGTCATCGCCACGGTCAAGGGCGACGTGCACGACATCGGCAAGAACATCGTGTCGGTGGTCCTGCAGTGCAATAACTTCGAAGTCGTGAACATGGGCGTGATGGTGCCCTGCGCCCAGATCCTGGAAAAGGCCAAGGAAGAGAACGCCGACATCGTCGGCCTGTCCGGCCTGATCACGCCCAGCCTGGAAGAAATGGCCTACGTGGCCAGCGAAATGCAGCGCGACGAGTACTTCCGCAGCCGCAAGCTGCCGCTGATGATCGGCGGCGCCACCACCAGCCGCGTGCACACCGCCGTGAAGATCGCGCCGAACTACGAAGGTCCGGTGATCTACGTGCCGGACGCCAGCCGCTCGGTGGGCGTGGCCACCAACCTGATGTCCGACCAGTCCGAGGCCTACCTGGCCGAACTGGCCGAGGAATACGAAGAGGTGCGCCGCCGCCACGCCAACCGCAAGGCCGCGCCCATCCTGCCGCTGGCGGAAGCGCGCGCCTCGCGCCCCGCGATCGACTGGGACAACTACACGCCGCCGCGCCCCAAGTTCATCGGCCGCCGCACGTTCAAGAGCTACGACCTGGCAGAGATCGCCAAGTACGTGGACTGGGGCCCGTTCTTCCAGACCTGGAGCCTGTTCGGCCCGTTCCCGGCCATCCTGGACGACAAGGTCGTGGGCGAGCAGGCGCGCAAGGTCTACGCCGACGGCCAGGCCATGATGAAGCGCATCATCGAAGGCCGCTGGCTCACCGCCAACGGCGTGGTGGGCTTCTATCCGGCCAACAGCATCAACGACGAGGACATCGAGGTCTACAAGGACGAGACCCGCAGCGAGGTGCTGTTCACCTACCGCAACCTGCGCCAGCAGGGCGCCAAGCGCGAAGGCGTCAGCAACAAGTGCCTGTCCGACTTCATCGCGCCCAAGTCCAGCGGCAAGCTGGACTACATCGGCATGTTCGCCGTCACGGCGGGCCTGGGCATCGAGAAGAAGGAAGCGGAATTCGAGAAGGCGCTGGACGACTACTCCAGCATCATGCTCAAGTCGCTGGCCGACCGCCTGGCCGAAGGCTTCGCCGAATGCCTGCATGCCCGTGTGCGCCAGGACCTGTGGGGCTACGCGCCCGACGAGGCCCTGTCCAACGACGACATGATCGCCGAGAAATACGTGGGCATCCGTCCCGCGCCCGGCTATCCGGCCTGCCCGGAACACGTCATCAAGACCGACATGTTCCGCGTGCTGGACGGCGCCGACATCGGCATGATGCTGACCGACAGCTACGCCATGTACCCGGCCTCCAGCGTGTCCGGCTTCTACTTCAGCCACCCGCAGTCGCAGTATTTCAATGTGGGCGTGATCGGCGAAGACCAGCTGCAGGACTACGCCGCCCGCAGCGGCCGCAGCATCGAGGATCTGAAGCGGACGCTGGCGCCCAATCTGGGCTGAGTTGCTCGCGTATGAAAAAGCCGGCCCTGGGGCCGGCTTTTTTTCTGCGTGCTAGCGCCGCGGACCCGCCAGGCGGCCCAGGACGGATTCCAGGGTCAGCCCGATCGCGAGGATCTTGCGGTCTTCGTCCGGCAGCCCGTCGATTTCCAGGCCCACCGGCAATCCTTGCGCCGACAGCCCCGCGGGCACGCTCAGCCCGGGCAGGCCGGCGTTGCTGCCGGGGTCGACGTTGCGTGCCAGGCGGCTGAAGTTCTCCAGGCTGCTGGCGTCCGGCGTCGCAGCCATGGGCAGGACGGGTGTGGTGGGGAACAGCAGGGCATCCAGCGTGTGGTCGCGGAAGGCGCGGCGGTACACCTCGATCAATTCGTCCCGATGCGTCGCCATCGCGCGTTCGTACAGGGGTTGCAGTTCCAGCACCTCGCCCGAGGGCAGGGGCAGCACGCCCGGCACGATCAGGCCATCGAAGATCGCCTTGACGTCGGGGCTGGAGATCTGTGCCACCACCTGGTCGAAGCTGACGCCCGTGCCGTAGCGGGCCAGGTAGTCCGTCAGGTCGCCTTTCTGTTCATGCAGGCAGACCGGCATGCCGACCGCGGCATTGCTGGCTTCCAGGCCCGGCATGTCCAGTTCCACCAGTTGCACGCCAGCTGCGCGCAGCCGGTCGAGCGCGGCGTCCATGACGTCCTGCACTTGCGGGTCCAGGTCCTTCCAGAAATAGCTGCACAGGCCCAGGCGCAGGCCGGCCGCGGGCAGGGCGCGCAGCGGTTCGCGGTCGTCCGCCAGCACCGCGTCCAGCAGCACGATGTCGTCCATGCTGTTGGCGATGGGCCCGGGCGTGTCGCGCGTGTGCGAGATGGGCGTGATGCCGGCGCCGTCATAGCGGCCCACCGAGGGCCGGAAGCCGACCGCGCCGTTCACCGCGGCGGGCAGGCGCACCGATGCGCCCGTGTCCGTGCCCAGGGCGGCCGGCGTCAGGCGCGCGCCCACCGCCGCGCCGCTGCCCGAGGACGAGCCGCCTGCGATCAGGCTGGGGTCGTAGGCATTGCGCGTGCCGACGCTGCGCGCGCCGGGGTAGGCGGTGTTGTAGCCCGACACCCCGAACGCCAATTCGTGCATATGGGTCTTGCCCACGATGACGGCCCCGGCCGCGCGCAGCCGTTGCACCACCGGCGCATCCTCGGCCGGGCGGAAATGCTTCAGTGCGGGCGTGCCCGCCGTATTGGGCAGGCCGGCGACGTGGATGTTGTCCTTGATGGCGATGGGCACGCCGGCCAACGGTAGCGCGGCTTGGCCTGCCTGGCCGCGGGCCGCGTCGCTGGCGCGGGCCTGGGCCAGCGCGCCGTCGCGGTCCACGGTGATGAAAGCGTTGAGGTCGCCGCGGGTGCCGATGCGGTCCAGGCAGGCTTCGGTCAACGCCAGGCTGGTGAGGCGCCCTTGCCGGATCAGGGCCGCGGCCTCGGTGACGGTCAGGTCGGGCAGGGACTTGGCGGACGGGGGCTGCTTGGACGTATCGGACATGACGCTTCCTTACCTGTGCGGATTCTGGTGAAGCCGTACCTATACAGGCAGGAGCGGGTGCTGTCGAGCAGGCCCCGCGGCAAGCCGGCGGAATCAGCCCGGCTTGCGCACCACGATGGTGGCCGTGTCGCTGGTGAAGGAGGCGTCTTCCTGCACCTCGAAATGCGTGCGCACCACGTCCGGCGCGATGCCGTACATGTGGCGCAGCGCCGCCACCAGCGTGTCCGGCGTGCGCATGCGCGTGACCCACGACTGGAATTCCAGCGGCAGGCGGCGCGGCGACAGGCCCTGCAAGGTGAAGCCAGCCTCGGTCAGCATGCGGGTCCACTCGGCGACCGAGTAGTCGCGCACATGCGAGGTGTCGCGCAGCACTTCGATGGTCTGCAGCCACGTGTCCAGCAGCGGCTCGCCCGGCGAGACCACGTCGGCGAACACGGCGATGCCGCCCGGCTTCAGCACGCGGAAGGCCTCGCGCAGGCCGCGGCCGGCGTCCTGCCAATGGTGGGTGGAATAGCGCGACATCACCAGGTCGAACTCGCCGTCGCCGAACGGCAGGTATTCGGCCTTGCCCTGACAGGTCGTCAGGTTGGCCAGCCCGCGCTTGGCGGCTTCGCCCGCCACCACGTCGAGCATCTGCTGCGACAAGTCGTAGGCGGTGACGTGCTTGACGTGGGGCGCCACATGGAAGCTGACGTGTCCGCCGCCACAGCCCAGGTCCAGCAAGCGGGCCGCGGGATGCTGCGCGGCGATGCCGGCCATCTGCAGCAGGTCTTCACCCTGGGCGTGTACGGCGCTGGTCAGATAGGCGGTCGCGCGCGGGCTGAACTGGCGGTCGACGGCTGCGTCATGCGTGCTGGAAGTCATGGGAATCCTTGGGTGGCTGGGGCCGCTCCGGATGCGGGGGAAAGGTGGAAGGGGCGGCCCAGGCGCTAAGATAGGCGGCTGTCCATACACGTACAAGCCCATTGCTGATCCTGGTATGAATACTGCCCCCCAGACCGCGGCCGCCGGCCACGAAGGCTCCCCCCTGCGCCGCCAGGCGCTGGGCGAATTCGTGCGCAGCGCCCGTTCCCGCATCACGCCCCAGATGGCCGGCCTGCCCGAAGGCATGCGCCGCCGCACCCCGGGGCTGCGGCGCGAAGAGGTCGCCCAGCTCTGCGGCATCAGCGTCACCTGGTACACCTGGATCGAACAGGGACGCGAAGTGTCGGTATCGCCCTCGGTCTGGTCGCGCATTGCCGGGGTGCTGCAACTGGCCCGGGCCGAACGCGCCTACCTGTTCGACCTGGCCGATTGCGCCGATCCGCAGCACGCCCGCGACGACGCCGGCGGCGCGCCCGGGCCCTTGCAGGAATGCGTGAACGCCATCAACGCTCCGGCCTATGTGCTGGACCGCGCCTGGAACGTGTTGGCCTGCAACGAACCGCTGCGCGACCTGTTCGACAACTGGCCGGCGCGCGACGCCGAACCCAATCTGCTGCGCTACATCTTCCTGGACCCCGCCGCGCGCGAGCTGGTGGTGGACTGGGACCAGCGCGCGCGCCGCGTGGTGGCGGAGTTCCGCGCCGACGCCGGCGCGCACCTGGATGAATCGGCGGTGCTGGCGTTGCTGGACTCGCTGAACCGGCAAAGCCCGGTCTTCGCGCATTGGTGGACGCGCCACGCCGTGGTGGAGCGCGAAGGCGGCCTGCGCGAATTCCAGCATCCGCGTCGCGGCAAGCTGGCGTATCAGCAGATCACGTTCCGGCTGGCGACCCACCCGGATTTGAAGCTGGTGATGTTGCTGGGTGGGGACGTCTAGCTGGGGCGCCTAGCGCTCACTTCACCAGGCCGTGTTCCGTGAGATAGCGGATCAGGAATTCGCCGTGGCCTTCGATGTCGCGTCGGATCTCGCGCACCAGGGCTTCGGCGTCGCCGGCCTCCAGGGCCGCGATGATGCCTTCATGCGGATGCCCGTCGGGCAGGACCGGGAAGGGCGGGGTGTAGAGGTAGGACAGGTACGAGGCCGTCTGTACCCACAGGTTCTCGATCATGAACAGCAGATGCGGCATCTGCGCGGCCGAGTACAGGGCGAAGTGGAAATCGAAGTTGCGCGCCAGCACCGGAGCCATCAACTGCTGCTTGCGGCTATCCATCAGGCTGGCATGGATGGCGCGCAATTCGGCGATCAGCGCCGGCGTTGCGTGGGGCAGGGCGCGGCGGGCCGCGAAGCATTCCAGTTCCAGCCGGATGCTGCGCAGTTCCTGCAGCTGGGCCACCGTCAATTCGGGCACCTTGACCGATTTGCCCGGGCTGAGCGTCAGGGCGCGTTCCGACACCAGCTGCAACAGGGCCTCGCGCACGGGCGTCTGGCTCACGCCCAGGCTATCGGTGATCGAGCGCAGGGTGATGGTGTCGCCGGGCCGCAGCTCACCCATCATGATTTTCTGCTTGATTTCACGATAGATGCGGGCGGTCATGTTCTCCCGCTGCATCGGCGCCAAATTGATGGTCATTCTGTATTCCTGGTCGGCCGGGCCGCGTGGGTCGGCGCGGGACCACCCGCGCATGGGTGATTTTACCGTCCCCGATTCTGCGGCAATTTATATTTTGTAAAAAATAAAACTATTGACCGGCCTCATCGTCGACATCTATATTTTATAAAATATAAACAGGAGACGAGATGTCGACATTGCACCCCCTGGCCGCTCCCGGCCTGACCAACCATGGCACGGTGGCCCATGTGATCGCGAAGGCGCTGATCCGCCACGGCGTGACGCATGTGTTCGGCCAAAGCCTGCCCAGCATGCTGCACCTGGCTTGCGAGGAACTCGGCATGACCCAGGTGGCGTATCGCAGCGAGAACGCCGGCGGCTACATGGCGGACGGCTATGCCCGGATCACCGGCAAGCCCGCCGTGGTGACTGCGCAAAACGGTCCGGCCGCCACCCTGCTGGTGCCGCCGCTGGCCGAAGCCCTGAAGGTGTCGATTCCGGTGATCGCCCTGGTGCAGGACGTCAACCGCGACCAGACGGACAAGAACGCCTTCCAGGAATTCGATCATCTCGGCCTGTTCTCTTCCTGCACCAAGTGGGTGCGCCGCGTCACGGAGGCCTCGCGCGTCGAGGACTACGTGGACCAGGCATTCGCGATGGCCTGCTCCGGCCGCCCCGGACCGGTGGCGCTGATGCTGCCGGCCGACCTGCTGAACGAAGCCGCCGCGGCGACGCAGCGGCAGGCGAACCTGGGCCATTTCCCGCTGGACCGCAGCGTGGCCGCCGCCGATGCGGTGAAGGCCGCGGCGGATCTGCTGGCCGGCGCGCAGCGGCCGGTCGTGATCGCCGGCGGCGGCGTGCACGTGTCCGGCGCCGTGGCGGCGCTGGCGGCCTTGCAGGAATCGGCACACCTGCCCGTGGGCACCACGGTAATGGGCAAGGGCAGCACCGACGAGCGCCATCCCCTGTCCCTGGGGGTGGTCGGCTACTTCATGGGCCCCAACGGCGCCAGCCGCGACCTGCGGCCGTTCATCGCCGACGCCGACGTGGTGTTGCTGGTGGGCACGCGCACCAACCAGAACGCCACGGATTCGTGGAAGCTCTACCCCGAAGGCGCCCGCTACATCCACATCGACGTCGACGGCGCCGAGATCGGCCGCAACTACGAAGCGCTGCGCCTGGCGGGAGACGCGCGGGAAACGCTGTTGGCCCTGCAGCGTGAACTGGCCGGCAGGGACCTGTCCGCCGCCCAGGCGCGCCGCGCCGGGCTGGAGGCCGCGATCCAGGCCGGCCGCCACTCTTCGTGGGAGGCGTCGCGTCCGGTACGCCTGTCCGACCAGCAGCCGATTCGCCCCGAGCGCCTGCTGGAAGAGATCCGCCAGGACGTGGACCAGAACACCATCGTGGTCGCGGACGCCAGCTACTCGTCCATTTGGATCGCCAACTACCTGACCTCGCTCGCGCCCGGCATGCGATTCCTGACGCCGCGCGGCCTGGCCGGACTGGGCTGGGGATTCCCGATGGCCATGGGCGCCAAGGTGGCCAGGCCGGATGCGCACGTGGTCTGCGTCGTGGGCGATGGCGGCTTCGCGCACGTGTGGGCCGAACTCGAAACCGCGCGCCGCATGGGAATCAAGGTCACCCTGGTCGTGATCAACAACGGCATTCTGGGTTTCCAGAAGCATGCCGAGAACGTGAAATTCGGCGCCCACACGTCGGCCGTGCATTTCCATCCTGTCGACCATGCCGCCATCGCGCGGGCCGCAGGCTGCCTGGGCGTGCGCGTCGAAGCGCCCGCCGATCTGGCGGGGGCCTTGCGCGACGCGCGCAACGCGGAACTGACCACGCTGATAGAAGTCATCTGCGACGAGAACGCCTTCCCTCCCATCACGTTCTTTACGGCGAGCCAAGTATGAAACAGGATCCGAGCAAGATTGCGCTGGTGACCGGCGCGGGGCGGGGTATCGGCCTGGAGGTCGCGCGCCAGCTGCTGGCCAAGGGCTACCGGGTGGTGGCCGTCAGCCGCGAAGGCGTGGATGCGCAGAAGCTGGGCGGCCCCTCCGACCAGTTGCGCACCGAGCGCGCCGACGTGACCGACCATGCCGCCATGCAGGCGCTGGTGGATAGCGTGCGCGGGACCTGGGGGCCAGTGTCGGTGCTGATGAACAACGCCGGCATTTCGCCCAAGCAGGCCAACGGCAATTCCGCCGGCATCCTGGATATCTCGCCCGAGGAATGGGACCAGGTGCTGCAAGTGAACCTGACCTCCGTCCTGCGGCTGTGCCAGATGGTGCTGCCTGCCATGCGCGACCAGGGCTGGGGGCGCATCGTCAACGTGTCCTCGCTGGCGGGACGCGCCAAATCGCTGGTGGCCGGCGGCAGCTACATGGCGTCCAAGGCGGGCGTGCTGGGCCTGACCCGGGCGATCGCCGCGGAGATGGGGCCGTCCGGCATCACGGCCAACGCCGTCACGCCGGGCCGCATCCTGACCGAGATGGCGCAGCAGGCCGCGCCCGAGGTGAACGAGAACTACGCGGCGCAGATCCCCGTGCGCCGGCTGGGCACGTCCGAGGAAGTGGCCGCGGCCATGGTGTTCCTGGCAGCGGAGGAGTCCGGCTTCATCAACGGCGCCATTCTTGACGTCAATGGCGGCTTCTACATGCCCTGAGCAAGCGGGCCGCACAAAAATAATCAATAGGAGACAAGCATGAAAGCAGCATCACTGCTGGCGGCGCTGGCCGCCACCGCACTGTGCACGACCGTCACGCCAGCCATGGCATGGCCGGACAAGGAGGTCACGCTGACGGTCAACTACGGCGCGGGCGGCAATACCGACGTCGCCAGCCGCGAACTGGCGCGCGCGATGGAAATCGACCTGGGCCGTTCCGTGGTGGTCTTCAACCGCCCAGGCGCCTTGGGCACCATCGGCCCGGCCTACGTGACCAAGCAGGCGGCCGATGGCTACAACGTAGGCGTGGTGACGCTGTCGTCCATCGCCATCATGCCGCACCTCATGACCATCCCCTACACGGCGCGCGATTTCGATTTCGTCGCCGCCTATGGGCGCTATCGCTATGGCGTGGTGGTGCGCGCGGATTCTCCCTACAAGAGCGTGGCTGACCTGGTTGCCGCCGCCAAGCGAGGCCCCGGCATTTTCTTCGGCGCGCCTTCCGCGCCCAACAATCTGGCCATGTTCGACCTGGGCCGGGTCACCGGCGCGAAGTTCGAGCAGGTCTCGTACAAGTCCGGCAGCGAAACCGTGTCGGCGCTGTTGGGCAATCAGGTCGAGGCCATCGTCCAGAACCCCTCGGACGTCATCGGCTACATCCAGTCGGGCCGCTTGCGCCTGCTGGCCTCGGCGAGCCCGATCCGCTGGCCGGAATTCCCCGACGTGCCCACGCTGAAAGAGGCGGGCTACGACGTGGAGATCGATTCCTGGCTGGGCCTGGCAGTGCCCAAGGGCACCCCCGAGCCCGTGAGGGCGCGCCTGGAGCAATCGGCCAGGACAGCGGTGGCTTCCGACCGGCTGCAGCAGACCTACAAGCAGCTGGGCGTGGATCCGGTGTGGCTGTCGGGCAAGGACTACGCCGCGATGGTCGACGCAACCTACGAGCAGATGGGCCGGGCCATCAAGGCGGCCAACCTGCCGCGCATGAGCAACTAGGCTGAACGGCAGGACCCGGTGCGGGCCGAGGGGCCCGCGCCGGCGCGCCTGAGGAAGGGCGTGGGTTTAGCCCTTGAACAGGCTGTCCTGCAGCCCCGCCTCGACCAGCCCCTGCAACAGCTTCTTCACCGGCGCCGGCAGCGCCACCGAGCCCAGCTCGTCCGCCGCGACCCAGCGTTCCGGCCTGGCGGATTCGCGCAGGCCGGCGGCGCGCACGGGCACCAGCCAGGGCCGGATGTGCAGGCGGTAATGCGTGAAGGTGTGGGCGAAGGCGGCCAGCTCGAAGCGCTGTTCGGGCTCCAGCCCCAGCGCGCGCGAGGCGCTGTCCGGGTCTTGCGACACGTCAAATTCGGGCAGGCTCCACAGTCCGCCCCAGATGCCGGGCTCGGGCCGTTGCTGCAACAGGAAGGCACCCTGGTGCCGCAGGACCAGCATACAGGTCTCGCGTTCCGGGATGGCCTTGCGCGCTTTGGGCGTGGGCAGTTCGGCCTGGCGGCCTTCGCGCTTGGCGACGCAGCTGTCCGCCACCGGGCAGGCGTTGCAGGCGGGCTTGCCGCGCGTGCAGAGCGTGGCGCCCAGGTCCATCAGCCCTTGGGTGTAGGCGGCCATGTCCAGGGCGGGAGCGGCTTCGACCTGCGCGTCCGCCAGCGCCCACAGCTTCTGTTCGACTTCGCGCTTGGTCGGATCGCCGGCGATGCCGAAGTGCCGCGTGAACACGCGCTTGACGTTGCCGTCCAGGATGGGCGAGCGTTCGCCGTAGGCGAAGGCGGCGATGGCCGCGGCGGTGGAGCGGCCGATGCCGGGCAGCGTCGCGATGGCTTCGGCCGTGGGCGGGAAGCGTCCGCCCCAGTCGCGCGCGATCTCTTGCGCGCAGCGGTGCAGGTTGCGCGCGCGGGCGTAGTAGCCCAGGCCGGCCCAGTAAGGCATCACGTCTTCCTGCGCGGCGGCGGCCAGCGCGGCCACGTCCGGGAAGCGTTGCAGGAAGCGCTCGTAATACGGGATGACCGTCGCCACCTGCGTCTGCTGCAGCATGATTTCGGAGAGCCAGATGCGGTAAGGATCCCGGGTGTTTTGCCAGGGAAGATCGTGGCGGCCGTGGCGGCGCTGCCAGTCGACGATACAAGGGGCGAAGTCCATGGCGGCAATTATCGCATCGCCCTATTGCCGGGGGTGGGGCCAGGGGTTACAACCAGTGGAAACAGAAGCGCGCCAGCGCCCGCCATTCACGTCCCTTGCTCGCCCGCGTGCGCTTCAAGAGGGTGTCGCGTAAGCCGGCCGGGGTTCCTGGATCCCTCGGAGTAGACATGAACGCTCCTCTTACGCCCGCCTTGCGTGCCGCGCTCGAATCCGTCCAGCTGGACGATAAGTACACCTTGGAATCCGGGCGCGCCTGGATGAGCGGCATCCACGCCCTGGTCCGCCTGCCCATGATGCAGCGCGTGCGCGATGCGCGCGCCGGACTGAACACGGCGGGTTTCGTCTCCGGTTACCGCGGGTCTCCGCTAGGCGGCGTGGACCAGAACATGTGGAAGGCGGCCAAGTACCTGAAGGCCCACCACGTCGAGTTCCAGCCCGGCATCAACGAGGACCTGGCCGCCACCGCGGTGTGGGGTTCGCAGCAGGTCAATCTGTTCCCGGGCGCCAAGTACGACGGCGTCTTCGGCATGTGGTACGGCAAGGGACCCGGCGTGGACCGCTGCGGCGACGTCTTCAAGCATGCCAACGCCGCCGGCACCGCGCGCCATGGCGGCGTGCTGGTGGTGGCGGGCGACGACCATCCGGCCAAGTCGTCCACGCTGCCGCACCAGAGCGACCACATCCTCAAGGCCTGCATGATTCCGGCGCTGTTCCCGTCCAGCGTGCAGGAAGTGCTGGACTACGGGCTGCACGGCTGGGCCATGAGCCGCTATGCCGGTGTCTGGGTGGGCATGAAGTGCATCACCGACATCGTGGAAGTGTCGGCGTCCGTGGACGTGGATCCCCATCGCGTCGAGATCCTGCTGCCGCAGGACTTCCAGCTGCCGGCCGATGGCCTGAACATCCGGCTGGCCGACACGCCGTTGCAGCAGGAGGCGCGCCTGCTGGACTACAAACTCTACGCCGCGCTGGCGTATGCGCGCGCCAACCAGCTCAACCGCGAGATCTGGCAGGTGCCGCAGCGCGATGCGCGTTTCGGCATCATGACCTCCGGCAAGGCCTATCTGGACACGCGCCAGGTGCTGTCCGACCTGGGCTTGTCCGAGGCCGTATGCCAGCGCATTGGCCTGCGCCTGTTCAAGGTGGGCATGGTGTGGCCGCTGGAATCCACCGGCATGCAGCGCTTTGCCGAAGGCCTGGACGAGATCCTGGTGGTCGAGGAAAAGCGCCAGGTGCTGGAGTACCAGCTGAAGGAGGAACTGTTCAGCTGGATCGGCAGCGGCAAGAAGATTCCGCGCGTGGTCGGCAAGTTCGACGACAAGGACGGCGGCGAATGGTCGGTGCCGCAAGGCAACTGGCTGTTGCCGGCGCATTACGAGTTCTCGCCCGCCATGGTCGCGCGTGCCATCGCGTCGCGCCTCTTGCGCTTTGAATTGCCCGAGGACGTGCGCGCCGGCATCGAGGCCCGCCTGGCCTTCATCAGCGGCCGCGAACAGGCGCTGGCGCGGCCGCGCGTGGTCGAAGAACGCAAGCCCTGGTTCTGTTCAGGCTGTCCACACAACACCTCGACCCGCCTGCCTGAAGGTTCGCGCGGCATGGCCGGCATCGGCTGCCACTACATGGTCAGGTGGATGGGCCGCAGCACCGATGTCTATACCCAGATGGGCGGCGAAGGCGTGCCCTGGGTGGGCCAGGCGCCGTTCACCGAGGAAAAGCACGTGTTCGCCAATCTGGGCGATGGCACGTACTTCCATTCTGGCCTGTTGGCGATACGCGCCGCGGTGGCGGCTAAGGTGCCAATCACCTACAAGATCCTGTTCAACGATGCGGTGGCCATGACCGGCGGGCAGCCGGTGGACGGCCCGCTCAGCGTGCCGATGATCAGCCGCCAGGTGGCCGCCGAGGGCATCGAAAAAATCGTCGTGGTGACGGACGAGCCCGACAAGTACAAGCATATCGAGGGGCTGGCGCCGGGCGTGCCGGTCAGGCATCGCGACGAGCTGGATGCGGTGATGCGCGAATTGCGGGAACATCCCGCGGTTTCGGTGCTGATCTATGACCAGACCTGCGCCACCGAAAAGCGCCGCCGCCGCAAGCGTGACGCCTATCCGGACCCGGCGCGCCGCGTGCTCATCAACGAGCGCGTGTGCGAAGGTTGCGGCGACTGTTCCCAGAAGTCCCACTGCCTGTCGGTGGAGCCCCTGGAAACCGAGTTCGGCCGCAAGCGCACGATCAACCAGTCCAGCTGCAACAAGGACTACTCCTGTCTGAAGGGCTTCTGCCCCAGCTTCGTGACGGTGGAAGGCGGCAAGCTCAAGAAGCCGGGCGCCATGGCGCAGGACGGCTCGATCGACGAGGATGTGCCGCATCCGGCCGCGCGCGGGCTGGACCAGCCCTATGGCGTCTTCATCGCGGGCGTGGGCGGCACGGGCGTGGTCACCATCGGCCAGCTGCTGGGCATGGCCGCGCACCTGGAGGGCAAGGGCTGTTCAGTGCTGGACATGGCCGGCCTGGCGCAGAAGGGCGGCGCGGTGTATTCGCACGTGGTGCTGGCGCAGACGCCGGACCACTTGTTGAACACGCGGGTCGCGATGGGCGAGGCCGACCTGCTGCTGGCCGGCGACCTGGTCGTGGCCACCAGCGCGGAGTCCATGGCGCGGATCAACCCCGCCCGCACGCGGGTCCTGCTCAACAGTGACACCGCGCCCACCGCGGCCTTCGTCGCCAATCCGGATTGGACCCTGCCGGGCGCCAACCTGACCGCCGACCTGCAGACCGCTTGCGGCAAGGAACACCTGGCCAGCGTGGACGCGGCCGCGTTGGCCGTGGGCCTTTTGGGCGACGCGATCTATTCGAATCCCCTGATGATGGGCTACGCCTACCAGAAGGGCTGGCTTCCGCTGTCGCAGGAAGCGCTGCAGCGCGCGATCGAACTCAACGGCCAGCAGGTGCCGAACAACCTCGCCGCCTTCGCCTGGGGCCGCCGCGCGGCGCACGACCTGGCCGGCGTGAACGGCCTGATCGCCAACGGCGGCGCGCCGTCGCGGCCCGAGGGCATCATCGAACTCAAGCGCCCGCGCCCGGCCAGCCCGGTGGTGGAACTGAAGAAGCCCGCCGGCGAGCTGGAGCGCCTGGTGTCGGTGCGCAAGGCGTTCCTTACCGCCTACCAGAACGAGGCCTATGCCCGGCAGTACACCGAACTGGTGGACAAGGTGGCGCGCGCCGAGCGCGAAGCCACGGGCACCAACCGCCTGGCGTTGGCGGTGGCGCGCTATTACTTCAAGCTGATGGCCTACAAGGACGAGTACGAGGTGGCGCGGCTGTACTCGGACGGCGAGTTCATCAAGCGCGTGCAGGCGCAGTTCGAAGGCGACTGGAAACTGCATTTCCACCTGGCGCCGCCGCTGTTCGCAAGGCGCGACAAGGACGGCCACCTGATCAAGCGCAGCTATGGCCCGGGGATGTTGCGCGTCTTCCGCCTGCTGGCGCGGATGCGCGGCTTGCGCGGGTCGAAGCTGGACGTGTTCGGCTACAGCGCCGAGCGCCGCGCCGAACGCGAACTGATCAGCGAGTACCGGGAGACCCTGAGCGCGATCCTGTCCAAGCTGAACCGCGGGAACCTGGAGCATGCGGTGGCGTTGGCTAGCCTGCCGGAGGATATCCGGGGGTATGGGCATGTTAAGGAGGCGGCGATGGAGAGGGTGGCTTTGCGTAGGGAGGAGCTGTTGAAGGGGTTTAGTGCGAGTGTGGTTTCTATTGGCGGGGTTCGGGTGGCTTGATGTTGGTTTCTGGGTCTTGGTTCTTGGGGCGGTTGCTGGTTCTTAAGGCGCCTGCCGCGTTGGGGGTTCGCGCTGCGCGGGGCAACGATTGCGGTCCGGAGCCTTCGCTCCGGACTTCCCCTTCGTCATCCTCGTTGTCGCCTCCGGCGACTGCCTTCGGATTCCCTCGGGCTTATCGACGCCCCGCGTAGCGCGAACCCCCAACGCGGCAGGCTCTGCTGGCTGAAACTTCACGTGGGCTGGGGCGATTTTTGTGCTTGGCGTTCTTGCTAACGGCGGGGGGTGGCGAGGATCTTGCGGGGCCCGCTCCCGGCCGGCCGCGCGGGCGGCCTCTGGGAGCGTACGCGATGTCTTGCGTCATGCGGTGTTGATGGTGGGGGGGCTGTGCCATTGGTGACTGCTTGCATCGCGGTGGTGGGTTACGTGCGATCTGCGTCGACGCTCGCGAGTGGACCAGGATGCACTTCACCCGTCCTACGTGATCACCGTCGGCATGCAGCATCAGAAGCAGCGTGGAGCGTCACCATCGACACGCAACATCACCACCATCGCGCAGCGTCATCCTCTGACGCCAGACACCACGTAAGCTCCCAGAGGCCGCCCGCGCGGCCGGCCGGGAGCGGGCCCCGCAAGATCCTCGCCACCCCCCACCGTTGGCGAGAACGCCAAGCACACAGCCCGCCCCAGCGCCCGTGAAGATAAATCCAATGGAGTCCGGTGCGGTCTGGGTCTGGGGGAGGCGGGGTGTCGATAAGCCCGAGGGAATCCGAAGGAGTCGCCGAAGGCGAGGACGAGGATGACAAGGGGGAAGTCCGGAGCGAAGGCTCCGGACCGCAATCGTTGCCCCGCCTCCCCCAGACCCAGACCGCGCCGGGCGTCTCAAGAACACCACCCCGGCCAGCAACCAACAACCCGCAACCAACAACCCGCAACCCAAACCCACCCGCTCTATACAATCGACCGACAACCCCAAGGAGCCACCCCTCATGTCCCTGAACTCCGACGCGCTACGCCTCTTCCTGGGCGTGGTGGATGCCGGATCCCTCAGCGCCGCCGCCGAGCTGCTGGGCCAGACCGCGTCTGGCGTCAGCCGCGGCCTGTCGCGCCTGGAGGAAGACCTGGGCGTGATCCTGTTGAATCGCACCACCCGGCGCATGGAACTGACGGAAGAGGGCAAGCACTTCCTACCCAAGGCCCGGCATATCGTCGCGTCCCTGGAAGAGGCCGAAGAGTGCATGCGCATGGTGCACCAGAGCCCGGCCGGGCGCTTGCGGGTGGATGCGTCGGTGCCGGTGATGCTGCATTGCGTGGTGCCGCTGGTGGCCGAATTCCGGCGTGAGTATCCGGAGATATCGCTGGAACTCACCAGCAACGATCGCGTCGTGGACCTGATGGAACATCGCACCGACGTGGCGCTGCGCATGGGTCCGCTGACCGATTCCACGCTGCATGCGCGGCCGCTGCGGCCGTCGCCGCGCTGGGTGATGGCCAGTCCCGACTACGTAGCCCGGCGCGGCGCGCCGGAGTCGGTGGAGGATCTGGCGGGACATGAGCTGCTGGGCTTTACCCAACCCGAAAGCCTGAACGTCTGGCCTTTGCGCCACGCGGGCGGGTCCAGCTATCTGGCCGTGCCCACGCTGGCGACGTCCAGCGGCGAGACGCAGCGGCAGCTGGCGGTGCGTGGGGTCGGCATTGCTTGCCTGTCGGATTTCGTGGTGCGCGAGGACGTCAAGGCGGGGCGGCTGGTCAAGCTGATGGAAGCCGCGCACACGGACTATCTGCAGCCCCTGCACGCGGTGTACCACCGCAATACGCAGCTGTCGCGGCGCATTGCGTGCTTCCTGGATTTCTTCGCGGCGCGGATCTGAGTCGCGCCGCGCGCCTGGAGCCGGCGCAAGGCCGCTTCCAGGGCGCGCAGGCCTCAGGCGTGCAGGGCCCGGCCGAAAGCCGACAGCACGGATTCGTGCAGCGTTTCCGACAGGGTCGGATGCGCGAACACGGTGTGCATGAGGTCTTCCTCCGTGGCTTCCAGCGATGCCGCCACACCGTAGCCGGTGATCAGCTCGGACGCTTCGGGGTGGATGATGTGCGCACCCAGCAGCTCGCCGCTCCTGGCGTCGAACACCGTCTTCACCAGTCCCTGGTCCTCGCCCATGGCGATCGCCTTGCCGTTGCCGGCGAAGGTGAATTTGCCCACGCGGATTTCGCCGCCGGTCTTGGCGACGTGTTCGCGGGCGCGCGCTTCACTCATGCCGATGCTGGCCACCTGCGGGTACGAGTAGGTGCAGGCCGGGATGCGCAGCGGATCGATGGGATGCACGGACTTGCCGGCGATGGCTTCCACGCACAGCACGGCCTCGTGGCTGGCCTTGTGCGCAAGCCACGGCGCGCCGGCCACGTCGCCGATGGCGTAGACGCCGGGCTCGCCCGTGCGGCACAGGCCGTCGGTGACGATATGGGTCTTCTCCACCTTGACGCGGCTCTGCTCCAGGCCCAGGTTCTCGACGTTGCCGACGATGCCGGCGGCGACGATGACGCGGTCCACTTCCAGCTCGCTGCGCTTGCCTTGCTGGTCCAATACCACCTTCACGCCGTTCGCGGTCAGCGAGGACGAGGTCACGGCGCATTGCGTCAGCACCCGGATGCCTTGCTTCTCGAAGGCCTTGCGGGCCAGCGCCGAAATCTCGGCGTCTTCCTGCGGCAGGATCTCGGCGGTCATGTCGATCAGCGTGACCTCCGCGCCCACGGCGCGGTAGAAGCTGGCGAACTCGGCGCCGATGGCGCCCGCGCCCACCACCAGCAGCGACTTCGGGATTTCGGCGGGGACCAGCGCCTGGCGGTAGGCCCAGACGCGTTCGCCCACGGGCAGCGCCGGCAGCTCACGGGCCCGTGCGCCGGTGGCCAGGATGATGTGCTTGGCGGACAGCGTGGCGCCGTTGTCCAGCGCCAGGCGGCCGGCGCCGGCCAGCTTGGCGCTGGCGGCGAACACGGTCACGCCGTTTTTCTTCATCAGGTGCGCCACGCCCTGGCCCAGGCGGCCCGCGACCTTGCGCGAGCGCGCCACCATGGCGGCCAGGTCCGGACGGGCTTCGCCCGCGCCCGCCACGCCGTAGTGCGCCGCCTCGCGGCAGGCGCGCAGCACGGTGGCGCTGTGCAGCAGTGCCTTGGTGGGAATGCAGCCCCAATTCAGGCAGATGCCGCCCAGCTCGGCGCGTTCCACCAGCGCCACCGACATGCCCAGCTGGGCGGCGCGGATGGCGGCGACGTAGCCGCCGGGCCCGCCGCCCACCACGACGAGGTCAAACGTAGTCTTGGTCATGGCGGGGCTCACAGCAGGATGCGCACGGGGTTTTCGATCAGCGTGCGGAAGGCGGCCAGCCAGCGCGCGCCGACGGCGCCGTCGACCACGCGGTGGTCGGCGGACAGGGTCACCGTCATGACGGTGGCGGCGGCCAGCTGGCCGTCGCTGTCCACGACCGGGCGCTTCTCGGCCGCGCCCACCGCCAGGATGGCGGCCTGCGGCGGGTTGATGATGGCCGCGAACTGGCTGATGCCGTACATGCCCAGGTTGCTCACGGTCAGCGAGCCGCCGGTGAATTCCTCGGGCTTGAGACGGTTGATCTTGGCGCGACCGGCCAGCTCGACGATTTCGCCGGCAATGGCGGACAGGGACTTCACGTCGGCGTCGCGCACGATGGGCGTGACCAGGCCGCCGTCGGTCGCCACCGCCACCGAGATGTCGGCGCCGGCGTGGTACTCGACCGCGTCTTCCTGCCAGCTGGCGTTCACTTCCGGCACTTCGCGCAGGGCCAGCGCGGCGGCGCGCACGATGAAGTCATTGACCGACAGCTTGACCGCGCCGCCCTGGTTGGCCTGGGCGCGCAGCGCCAGCAGCGCGTCCATGCGGCAATCCACCGTCAGGTAGAAGTGCGGTACGTTCTGCTTGCTTTCGGTCAGGCGGCGGGCGATGGCGCGGCGCATGCCGGTGTGCGGCACGCGCCGCGCGGCCGGACGGCCGGCCAGCGGCGCGGCT
>NZ_CAHLAR010000025.1 GCF_903652925.1 Achromobacter anxifer
CCGATGCGCGCGTGCCGCCCCGCCTGCTGCTGGCCGCCGCGCGCCAGACCGTGCTGTCGCGCAAGCCTCCGCGGCGCGCGCGCGGCTTTGGCGCCTGGGCCAACCGCTGGCCGCTCAAGGCCATCGTCGCCGGCCGCGCCCGCAAGCAGATCGCCGCCAAGGATCCGCAGGGCCATTACCCGGCCGCGCCCGCCATCGTCGATATCTGGGAAAAGCACGGCGGCAACGCCTTGCAGGCGCCAGCGCTGATCGAACGCATCATTTCCTCGGACACGGCCCGCAACCTGCTGCGCGTCTTCCGCCTGCAGGAACGCCTGAAGGCCAACGGCAAGCAGGCCGGCATCGCGCCCGCGCGCCACGTGCATGTGGTGGGCGCCGGCGTCATGGGCGGCGACATCGCGGCCTGGTGCGCGCTCAAGGGCATGACGGTCACGCTACAGGACCAGGACATGGCGCGCATCGCGCCCGCGATCAAGCGCGCTTCCGATCTGTACGCGCGCCGCCTCAAGGACCCGCGCCTGGCGCGGGCCGCGTCCGACCGCCTGATTCCCGACCCTGCCGGAGGCGGCGTGCCGCGGGCCGACATCGTCATCGAAGCCATCAGCGAACAGCCCGACGCCAAGCGCGCGCTCTACGCCACGCTGGAGCCGCGCATGAAGGCCGACGCCCTGCTCGCCACCAATACCTCCAGCCTGCCACTGGAAACCTTGCGCGCCGGCCTGGCGCGCCCGGAGCGGCTGGTGGGCATCCACTTCTTCAATCCCGTGGCCAAGATGCCGCTGGTCGAGGTGGTGCACGCCGAGGGCGGCTCGGATGCCGCGCAGGCCCGCGCCTGCGCCTTCGTCGGCCAGATCGACAAGCTGGCGCTGCCGGTCAGGAGCGCCCCCGGCTTCCTGGTCAACGCCGTGCTGGCGCCCTACATGCTGCAGGCCATGCGCAGCGTGGACGAAGGCCTGGCGCCGGAAGCGGTGGACGCGGCCATGGTCGCCTTCGGCATGCCGATGGGACCGCTGGAACTGGCCGACACCGTGGGCCTGGACATTGCCCGTGCCGCAGGCGAAGAGCTCGCGGGCGGCGCCGAGCCGCCGCGCTGCCTGGCCGAACGGCTGGCGCGCGGCGATCTCGGCAAGAAGAGCGGCAAGGGCTTCTACGCCTGGCGCGACGGCAAGCCGGTAAAGGGCAGCGCGGCCGGCGCGCCCGCCGGACTGGCGCAGCGCCTGATCCAGCCGCTGATAGACGCCACGCGCCAGCGCGTGGACGCCGGCATCGTCGCCGACGCCGACCTGGCCGACGCGGGCGTGATTTTCGGAACAGGGTTCGCGCCATTCACGGGCGGGCCCTTGCATTACCAGAGCAGCAACGAGGTGCGCAGTACCAGACCGGCTAACGCCGAATAGACCGGGACCACCAGACCGGCAGTGCCATAGAGACATCCATCCAATCGAGGAGGCAGTACCATGAGCAGACGTTCATTGTCCCTGAGCACCCTGTCGGCCATCGTGGTCGGCCTGGGCGCAACCACCACGGCACACGCGGCCGGCTTTCAGCTCCTGGAGCAGAACGCCAGCGGCCTGGGCAACGCGTATGCGGGCTCGGCGGCGAATCCGGAGAACGCCAGCATCATCTACTACAACCCCGCAGGCATGACCTATCTGCCGGGCTTCAACATATCCGGCGGCGTCAACCTGATCAAGCCGTCCTTCAAGTTTTCCGACAACGGCGACAGCCGCAATCCCAGCATTCCCGGCCTGCCGGGTACCGGCCTGGGCGGCTCGCGCCCCACCGGCGGCAACGGCGGCGACGCCGGCAACCTGGGCGTGGTGCCCAACATGTACGCCTCCTGGCAGTTGAACGAGCAGTGGTTCATCGGCCTGGGCGTGGGCGCTCCCTTCGGCCTGATGACCGAGTACGACGACGGCTGGGTGGGCCAGTACCACTCCAACAAGTTCGAGATCAAGACGATCAACGTCAACCCGTCGATCGCCTACAAGGTCAACGAGAAGTTCTCCATGGGCTTCGGCGTGAACTGGCAGCACATCGACGCCAACTACAAGAAGAAGGCCGTGCTGCCGGTGCCCGGCATGCCGCTGGGCACCACCGGCGACGCCGACCTGAATCTGAAGGGCGACGCCTGGGGCTGGAACGTGGGCTTCATGCTGCAACCCACGGAAGACACCCGCATCGGCCTGTCGTACCGTTCGAAGATCCGTCACACCGCCAAGGGCGACACCGACATCACCAGCATCTATCCCAACCGCAACTCGGTTTCGTTCGACGCCAAAGCGTCCGTGGCGCTGCCCGACACCCTGATCCTGAGCGCCGCGCATCAGCTGAACGAGCGCTGGGAACTGCTGGGCGACATCTCGTGGACCGGCTGGAGCAGCATCCCCGACCTGAAGATCCGCAACTCCGGTCCGGGCGCGCGCGACGACGACCTGCCGCTGAACTTCCGCGACAGCTGGCGCGTGGCCCTGGGCGCCAACTACAAGTTCGCGCCCGACTGGAAGTGGAAGTTCGGCATCGCCTTCGACCAGTCGCCGGTCTACAAGGCGTCCGACCGCCCGACCTCGCTGCCCGACAACGACCGCTACTGGCTGTCCACCGGCGTGCAATGGCAAGCCACCAAGAACACCACGCTCGACGTGGGCTATACCTATCTGTACCTGCGCAAGACGGACATCGACACGACGTCCGGCAACCAGCTGACCAAGGGCCGCGTGGCGGGCACCTACGACAGCAACGGCCATATCCTGGGCGTGCAGCTGTCGTCCCGCTTCTAACCCCAGCCCCGGACGGCGGGCCCGCCCGCCTTCCGCTTTTTTTCTGGAGACTGCCTTGAGCAAGTTCGTCGTCAAACACGTCGCCGTCCTGGGGGCCGGCGTCATGGGCGCGCAGATCGCCGCCCACCTGGCCAATGCCGGCGTGCCCGTCACGCTGTTCGACCTGGCAGCCCCCGAAGGCGACCGCAACGGCACGGTCAAGAAGGCCCTGGCCGGCCTGAAGAAGCTGGAGCCGGCGCCGCTGGCCGGCGCGGCGCGCCTGGCGTTCATCACGCCCGCCAACTACGACGACGACCTGGAACGCCTGCGCGGCTGCGACCTGGTCATCGAGGCCATCGCCGAACGCATGGACTGGAAGACCGCGCTGTACGAGCGCATCGCGCCGCACGTGGCCCCCGGCGCCATCATCGCCTCAAATACCTCCGGCCTGTCGATCGACGCGCTGGCCAACGCGCTGCCCGCGGGCCTGCGCGACCGCTTCTGCGGCATCCACTTCTTCAACCCGCCGCGCTACATGCGGCTGGTGGAAATCATCGCGACCTCGCACACCCAGCCTGCCGTGCTGGACCAGCTTGAGACCTGGCTGACCTCGACCCTGGGCAAGGGCGTTATCCGCGCGCTGGACACGCCCAACTTCGTCGCCAACCGCATCGGCGTGTTCTCAATCCTGGCGGCCATGCACCATACCGCCCGCCTGGGCCTGGCCTTCGACGAAGTCGACGCGCTGACCGGCCCCAGGATCGGCCGCCCCAAGAGCGCCACCTACCGCACCGCCGACGTGGTCGGCCTGGACACGCTGGCCCATGTGGTCGGCACCATGGAAAAGAACCTGCCGGACGATCCCTGGCACCGGTACTTCAAGCTGCCCGCCTGGCTGTCTGCCCTGATCGCCAAGGGCGCGCTGGGCCAGAAGAGCGGCGCCGGCGTCTACCGCAAGCAAGGCAAGGAGATCCAGGTCCTGGACCTGAAGGCGCAGGACTACGCGCCCGGCACGGGCAAGCTGGCCGACGAAGTCGCCGCCCTGCTCAAGGAACGCGACCCGGGCAAGCGCTTCGCCGCGCTGCGCGCCAGCAGCCATCCGCAGGCCCAGTTCCTGTGGAGCCTGTTCCGCGACATCTTCCACTACAGCGCCGTGCAGCTTGAACACGTGGCCGACAATGCGCGCGACCTGGACCTGGCCATGCGCTGGGGCTTCGGCTGGTCGCAAGGCCCGTTCGAAACCTGGCAGGCCGCGGGCTGGCAAGCCATCGCCGCCGCCGTGGCCGAGGACATCGCCGCCGGCCGCGCCATGAGCGACGCCCCCCTGCCCGCCTGGGCGCTGGAGCCCGGCCGCCAGGGCGTGCACACGCCCGAGGGCTCGTACTCAGCCCGCACCGGCCAGCTGCGCCCGCGCTCGGCGCTGCCGGTGTACCGCCGCCAGCTGTTCCCGGAACGCGTGTACGGCGAAGGCTCGAACGAGCGCGGCGTCACGCTCTGGGAAAACGAAGGCGTGCGCCTGTGGCACCTGCCGCAGGCCGACGCCGGCATCGCCATTCTGTCTGTCACGTCCAAGAACCACACCCTGGGCGCCGAAGTGCTCGAAGGCGTCCTGCAGGCAGTGGCCAAGGCGGAACAGGAATACGACGGACTGGTCATCTGGCACGACGCGCCCTTCGCCGTGGGCGCCAACCTGCAGCAGGTCGTGGAAGCCTGCGCCGCGGGCCAGTGGGACATGCTGGAAGCCACGGTCGAGAAATTCCAGCGCGCGTCGCAGGCCTTCAAGTACGCGCAGATCCCCACCGTGGCGGCCGTGCAGGGCATGGCGCTGGGCGGCGGCTGCGAATTCCTGATGCATGCCTCGCACCGCGTGCTGGCGCTGGAAAGCTACATCGGGCTGGTTGAAGCCGGCGTGGGCCTGATTCCGGCCGGCGGCGGCAGCAAGGAATTCGCCGGCCGCGCCGCCGCGCTGGCGGCCCGGACCGCCACCCCGGGCGAAGTCTTCCCCTACCTGCAGCCGGTGTTCCAGACCATCGCCACGGCCCAGGTCGCCAAGAGCGCGCTGGAAGCCATCGCCACGGGCTTCGCCCGCGACCGCGACATCGTGGTGTTCCATCCCGACGAGCTGCTGTATGTGGCCATCGGCCAGGCCCGCGCCGCGGCCGACGCCGGCTACACGCCGCCGCCCCGCCTGCGCGACATTCCCGTCGCGGGCCGCAACGGCATTGCGAACTTCGAGATGGTGCTGGTCAACATGCGCGAAGGCGGCTTGATCAGCGCCCACGATTACCGCGTGGCCCGCAGCGCCGCCGTCGCCCTGTGCGGCGGCGAGGTCGAAACCGGCGCCAGGGTGGACGAAGAGTGGCTGCTGGCCGTGGAGCGCAAGGAATTCGTGGCGCTGCTGCGCACGCCCGAAACCCAGGCCCGCATCCGCCACACCTTGGACACCGGCAAGCCCCTGAGGAACTGACATGAGCAAGCAGATTCAAGACGCCTACATCGTCGCCGCCACGCGCCTGCCGGTGGGCAAGCGCAACGGCGCCTACATCACCACCCGGCCCGACGACATGCTGGCCGCCGCGCTCAACGGCGCGCTGGCGCAAGTGCCGGGCCTTGACCACGCCCGCATCGACGACGTCATCGCCGGCTGCGCCATGCCGGAAGCCGAACAGGGCATGAACGTGGCCCGCATCGGCCTGTTGCTTGCCGGCCTGCCGCAAAGCGTGGCCGGAGTCACCGTGAACCGCTTCTGCGCCTCCGGGCTGCAGGCGGTGGCGGACGCCGCCGCCCGCATCCGCATAGGCGAGGCCGACATCATGATCGGCGCGGGCACCGAGTCCATGAGCGCCATGCCGCAGATCATGGGCAACAAGGTCTCGATGAACCCCGCCATCTTCGAGCACCAGGAAAACATCGGCATGGCCTTCGGCATGGGCCTGACCGGCGAAAAGGTCGCTGAACGCTGGAAGGTCTCGCGCGAGGACCAGGACGCCTTCGCCCTGGCCTCGCACCAGAAGGCCTGCGCGGCCATCGCCGCCGGCCACTTCCGCGCCGAGATCACGCCCTATGAAACGGTGTCGCGCCAACCCGGCGACGCCAGCGGCACGGTGCGCGTCACGCGCCGCCTGGTCGAAGTGGACGAGGGCCCGCGCCCGGACAGCAGCCCCGAGGCGCTGGCCCGGTTGAAGCCCGTGTTCGCCGCGCGCGGCAGTGTCACCGCCGGCAACAGCTCGCAGATGTCCGACGGCGCCGCCGCCGTGATCCTGGTGTCCGACCGCATCCTGCGCGAGTTCAACCTGAGCCCGCTGGCGCGCTTCGTCAGTTTCGCGGTGGCCGGCGTGCCGCCCGAGGTCATGGGCATCGGCCCCGTCGCGGCGATCCCCAAGGTGCTGCAACGCGCCGGCATCGGCCAGGACGCGCTGGACTGGATCGAGCTGAACGAGGCCTTCGCCGCCCAATCGCTGGCGGTGATCCGCGAGCTGAAGCTGGATCCGTCCAAGGTGAATCCGCTGGGCGGCGCGATCGCGCTGGGCCACCCGTTGGGCGCCACGGGCGCGATCCGCACCGCCACCCTCACCCACGGCCTGCGCCGCACCGGCGGCAAATACGGGCTGGTGACCATGTGCATCGGCACCGGCATGGGCGCGGCCGGCCTGTTCGAGGCCCTGTAGTCGGAGCGGCGCGGAGCATGAAGCCCTATTGGTTCAAGAACCTGTCGCCGCAATGGCGGGCGCGCCTGATGCGGGTGGGCTTCAACCTGCATCCGGCGTTCCGCGCCACGGGCGGGAAAGTGGTGCACGTGTCCGCGGACTTCCATCACATCCGCATCAAGCTGCCGCTGCTGCGGCGCACCCGCAATATCGTCGGTTCGATGTACGGCGGCTCGCTGTTCGCGGTGACCGACGGCGCCCACCCCACGATGCTGATGTCCGCGCTGGGCGCGGACCACATCGTGTGGGACAAGGCGGCGACCATCCGCTACCGCAAGCCGGCCTACGTCACGCTGTACGTCGACTTCCGTCTGCCTGCCGGCGAGATCGCGGAGATCCGCAGGCTGTTGGCGCGCGACCATGAAACCACCCGCACCTACACGGTGGAACTGAAGGACCGCGAAGGCGTCGTGTACGCCGTCGTGGAACGCACGATCTACATCGCAGACAAGAAGTTCTACAAGCAGAAGAACACTGGAGGAGCATCATGCGTCGTATCCCCGGAGGACGGACCGCCGTCCTGAGCCTCATGCTTGCCGCCAGCCTGGCGGGCGCCCCCGCGCTGGCCTCCGACCTGGAAGTGGGCGGCGTGCGCGTGCCGGACAGCCTGACGGAAGGCGGCCGCGCGCTGGTGCTGAACGGCGCCGGCGTGCGCACCAAGTTCGTCGTCAAGGTCTACGTGGCGGCGCTGTACGCCACCGCGAAAAGCGGCGACGCCGCCGCCCTGGTCAACAGCGCGGAACCGCGCCGCATGCGCCTGCAACTGCTGCGCGACGTGGACAGCAAGAGCCTGGATGGCGCCCTGCAGGAAGGATTGCGCGACAATACGCCCGCACAGGAGCTTGCCGCGCTCAAGGCGCCGGCCGACCGCCTGTCCGCCCTGATGGCGGAAATCGGCTCCGCGCGCGAGGGCGACGTGGTCGACCTGGGCTTCGACGCCCGCGGCGTCTCGGTCACGGACAACGGCAAGCTGCGCGGCCGCATCGACGATCCCGCTTTCGCCCGCGCCCTGCTGCGGGTCTGGCTGGGCGACAACCCCGCGCAGACCTCCCTGAAGAAAGCCCTGCTGGGCGGCTAGAGCGCAAGGCTCCCGCTGCCGCGCTGGCCCTAGACGGAAATCCGGTAAATGGAACGAATCTGGCAGAAAAGCTATCCCGCGGGCGTGCCCGCGGAGATCGAGATGGACGGTGCGACCACGCTGGTTTCGGTCGTGCGTGCAAGCTGCGAACGCTACGCCGGCAAGACCTCGTACATCAGCATGGGCAAGTCGCTCAGCTATGCCGAGCTCGACCGCCTGACGCGCGACTTCGCCGCCTGGCTGCACGCCAGCGGCCTGGGCCGCGGCGACCGCGTCGCGCTCATGATGCCCAACCTGCTGCAATACCCGGTGTGCCTGTTCGGCGCCCTGCGCGCCGGTTGCGTGGTGGTCAACTGCAATCCGCTCTATACCCCGCATGAACTGCAGCACCAGCTGGCCGACTCCGGCGCCCGGGTCATCGTGGTCGCGGACAACTTCGCCGCCACCGTGCAGAAGGCCCTGGACGGCACCGCGATAGAACGCGTGGCGGTGACGTCCATCGGTGAACTGCTGGGGCCGCTCAAGGGCCGCCTGGTCGATTTCGTGGTCCGCCGCGTCAAGCGCATGGTGCCCGCCTGGTCCTTGCCGGACGCGGTCCGCCTGGGCGATGCGCTGCGCATCGGGCGCGGCGCGCCCTTCACCGAAGTGGCGCTGGACCAGAGCGACCTGGCCTGCCTGCAGTACACCGGCGGCACCACCGGCGTGGCCAAGGCCGCCATGCTGACCCACGGCAACCTGGTGGCCAACCTGAGCCAGGCCTACGCCTGGGTCCGGCCCCTGGTAACCGAGGGCGAGGAATGCATCGTGACGGCCTTGCCGCTGTATCACATCTTCGCGCTGACGGCGAACTGCCTGACCTTCATGAAGATGGGCGCCAGCAACCTGCTCATCATCAATCCGCGGGACATCCCCGGACTGGTCAAGGAAATGCGCAAGGTGCCGTTCTCGGCCTTCACGGGCGTGAACACGCTGTTCAACGCCCTGCTCAACAACCCGGACTTCGCGCGCCTGGATTTTTCGCGGCTGCGCCTCACGATGGGCGGCGGCATGGCGGTGCAGCGCTCGGTGGCCGACCGCTGGCGCGCCGTCACCGGCAGGTCGCTGGCGCAAGCCTACGGCCTGACCGAGACCTCGCCCGCGGTCACGATCAACCCGCTGGACGTGAAGGAGTTCACCGGCTCCATCGGCCTGCCCGTGCCCTCCACCGACATCTCCATCCGCGACGATGCGGGCCGCGAGCTGGGAATAGGCGAAAGCGGCGAGATCTGCGTGCGCGGCCCCCAGGTCACGCAGGGCTACTGGCAGCGCCCCGACGAAACCGCGCTGGTCCTGTACCCGGACGGATTCCTGCGCACCGGCGACATCGGCTACGTGGACGAGAAGGGCTACGTGTTCCTGGTCGACCGCAAAAAGGACATGATCCTGGTGTCCGGCTTCAACGTCTATCCGAACGAGGTCGAGGACGTGGCCGCCCTGCATCCCGGCGTGCGCGAAGTGGCCGCCGTGGGCGTGCCCGACGAACGCTCGGGCGAGGCCGTCAAGCTGTACGTGATCCGCAAGGACCCCGCGCTGGACGCCGCGACCTTGATCGCGCATTGCCGCAAGCAGCTGACGGGCTACAAGGTGCCGCGCTACGTCGAGTTCCGCGACGACCTGCCGCGCACCAACGTCGGCAAGATCCTGCGCCGCGAACTCAAGCCAGCGGCACAGGAAAGCGCAGCGCCGGCCCGACAGGCGGACCGGGCCTGACCCGGCCCATCCCTACTCACCACTGGCCGAAAAACACCCCTGCCCGCTTGTGGGCGTTGGTCGCCTTTTCCACGGCCTCGTCGCTGATGGTGGTGCGGCGCTTGCCGCGCAGCATCCATTCAAGCAAGCGCTGCCGCAAGGCCAGCCGGGTCTCGGCGTGGGTGGCGCTGGCGCCCAGGTCCTGGTATTCGTCGGGGTCGGCGTGCAGGTCGAAGAGCTGTTCGCGCTCGTCCAGCCAGTACACGTAGCGCCAGCGGTCGGTGCGCACCGACCAGGCGCGGGCGTTCTGCGGCGTCTTGCCGCAAAGCACGCGCGCCTGGCGGAAGCTGTAGTCCAGCTCGGAGTAGACGCAGTCGCGCCATGGCGTGGCCGCGTCGCGGCCGTGCAGCAGCGTCTGCAGTTCGCGCCCCTCCAGGCGATGGCCCGGCCCCGACGCGCCCAGCGCGCGCAGCACCGTGGGCGCCAGGTCCACGCTTTCCACCATGTCGTCCAAAGCCCGGCCACGGGTGACGTCGGCCGCGGCCGAGGGGTCCATGACGATGAAGGGCACGCGCTGCACGGTGTCGTAGAACAGCTCCTTTTCGCCCAGCCAGTGATCGCCAAGAAAGTCGCCGTGGTCCGCCGTGAACACGATCAGCGTGTTCTTCATCAGGCCCGCGCCTTCCATGTAGTCGAACAGCCGGCCCAGGTGATCGTCCAGCTGCCGGATCAGGCCCTGGTAGGCCGGGCGCACCACGCGCACGCATTCGTCGGTGGAAAAGCTGACGCTCTCTTCCTGCTGCCGGTAGGCCGCGACCACCGGATGCGCGTTCTCCAGTTCCGCGCGGTTGCGCCGCACCGGCAGGCATTGGTCGGGGGTGTAGAGCTTGTGGTACGGATCCGGCGCCATGTAGGGCCAGTGCGGCTTCACGTAGCTCAGATGCAGCACCCAGGGCTGGCTGCCGCGCCGCTTCATGAAATCCAGCGCCTGGTCCGTCATGTAGGCGGTCTCGGAATGCGGCTCGGCCACGCGCGCCGGCAGATGCGCGTTGCGCATGTTCCAGCCGCTGACGACCTGGCCATCCGCGTCCACCGCCGCGATCACGTAGTCGGTCCAGGGGTCTTCGCTGTCGTAGCCGTGGCTGCGCAGAAAGGCCGGATAGCCGCTCTCCTTGCCCGGTGTATGGTGGCCGTCGTAGCGGTCCAGTTCGGTGAAGCCGCCGCGGTTCAGCAGCACGCCCAGCTCGGACGCCCCGTCGATCGCCAGCCGCTCCATGCCCGCCTTGTCGGGAATGATGTGGGTCTTGCCGGCCAGCGCCAGCTCGCGTCCCTGCCCCGCCAGATATTCGCCCAGCGTGATCTCGTTGACCGACAGCGGCACGCGGTTCCAGGTGGCGCCGTGTCGCGAGGGATAGCGGCCGGTGTAGTAGCTCATGCGCGACGGCCCGCAGACCCCCGAATTCACGAAGGCCCTGTCGAAGCGCGCGCCGCGCGCCGCCAGCGCATCCAGGCTGGGCGTTTGCAGGTAGGGATGGCCATAACAGCTCAGGTGGTCCGCCCGCAGCTGGTCGGCCATGATAAACAACACATTCTGCACATCGCTCATCCTTGTCCTCCTATTGCGTGGCCGTGAAGCCGGATTCGCGCACCACGGGTTCCCATTGCTTGCGGTACGCGGCCAACGCCTCGGCCGTGCCCGGCGCATCCAGGGACACGGGCTCCAGATAGGCGGCGTGCACGGCTTCCTGCATGGCCGGCTCGCGCAATATCGCCGCGATGTCCGCGCCCAGCCGCTCGGCCTTGGCCTGCGACATCGCCGCCGGCGCGAAGAAGGCGTTCCAGCCGTCCGCCGCCAGGTTCACCCCGCCTTCGCGGAAGGTGGGCACATCCTTGAGTTCGGGATCGCGCGCCTCGCCGGAAACGGCCAGGATGCGGATCTTGCCGGCGCGGTGCTGCGGCAGCAAGGTATCCAGCGTGTCTATGCCTTGCGGCAGGATGCCGCCGATCAATTCGGAAATCAGCGGCGCCGATCCGCGGTAGCCCACCATTTCCGGCTCCTGGCCCAGCTCGCGGCCCAGCATCAAGGCGAAGAAGTGCGGCAGGCTGCCGGTGGCCGGCACGCCCACGGCGAATTCCTTGGGATTTTCCCGCAGCCACTGGCGCAGGCCGGCCAGGTCCTGGATGCGGGAGTTGGCCGCCACGGCCAGCGCGAACTTGTAGCGGCTGACCAGCGACACCGGCTTGAAGTCGCGCTGCGCGTCGTAGCCGGGCTGGGTGTAGACCAGCGGCGCCACCACCATCACAGCCGGGTTCGCCAGCATCAGCACGTTCTGGGTGGCAGGGGCCGCATGCAGCGCCTGCGCGGCGATGCGGCCGCCGGCCCCGGTCTTGTTCTCGACCACCACGGGCACGCCGGCGCGGTCCTTGAGCCGGTCCGCCACCAGCCGCGCGATGCGGTCCGAGCTGCCGCCCGGCGGATAGCCCACCACCACCGTCAGCGTCCCTTCCAGCGGAGCCTGCTGGGTCTGCTGGGCGCCGGCCGGCGCAGCCGCCCCCGCCAGCATCGCCGCGACCGCGGCGCCTGTCATCCATCTACGCATCGCTTTCTCCTGGTGACAGCGGCCCGCTGTCGATTGTCGTTGTCACTGCATGGCCGATACCGAAATAGGAAAATTGAATTTAGCAACGCGTACATTTGTTGATCTAATCCAGGACTTCCCATAAAGATATGCAGGGCGCCCCGCAGCGCCGCCAGGAGGAGACGCCATGCCGACCATCCCCGCGACCACCGCCGCGTCCGGCCCGCGCCAGCTTTCCGACATGCTGATGTACCGCCTGTACCAGGCCTGGTCGCAATCCAATCCGGTGTTCCTGCGCCTGTGCGAGGGTCGTTTCGGCATCACGCGCCGCGAATGGCGCGTCCTGGCCTGTGCGGTCGAGGGCGGCATCATGAATTCGGCCGAACTCGCGGCCGTCGCCAAGCTCGACCTGGCACGCACCTCGCGCACCCTGGGCGCGCTGTGCGAGAAGGGCTGGCTGCGCCGCCTGCACGACAGCGCCGACCGCCGCGTGGTGCGCGTCGAGGCAACGGCCGAAGGCGTCGCCCGCTATGAAGCCCTGCTGCCCGAGGTCACGCACCTGAACGACCTGTTGGTGCAGGACCTGAGCGACAGCGAGGTCGCCTTGCTGCGCGATTTCCTGGGCCGCATCGAGCAGCGCGGACGCCGCATGGCCGAGGACAACATCGTCTCGGAAAAGGCCAGCCGGCGCGACGGCGGCACCCGGCGTTCCCGCTACGCCTGAGCGGACCGGTCCGGTCGCCGTCGGGACAACCTGTACGTACATGCTGTACGTACAGGTGTACACTACGGTTTTTCAACCCCTTTCAACCGTCTGACAGACGCGCACACGAACGTCTGCAACCAGAAAAACCGTCCTGGAGACTCCGACAGTGTCGACCGAAACTTCCCGCTCGCCCTTTTTTGGCACGATGCAGAAAATCCCCGGTGGATTGATGCTGGTGCCGCTGATCCTGGGTTCCCTGATCGGCACCTTCGCTCCCGACGCCCTGGCGATCGGCGGCTTCACCACCGCCCTGTTCAAGAACAGCGCCCTGCCCCTGATCGCGCTGTTGATCTTCGCCACCGGCACCCAGGTCAACACGCGCACCGGCGGCCCCATCCTGGCCACCGCCGGCACCATCCTGCTGATGAAGACCCTGGTGCCCGCCACCCTCATCATCATCCTGGGCAGCTACGTCGGCCTGGATGGCGTGCTGGGCGTGTCCATCCTGGCGATGCTGGCTGCCTTCGACAACAGCAACGGCGGCCTGTGGCTGGCCTATACCGGCCAATACGGCGATGCCCGCGACCGCGGCGCCTACGTGGCCAGCGCGGTCAACGACGGCCCCTTCTTCAGCCTGCTGTTCCTGGGCGCCTCGGGCCTGGCCGACATTCCCATGATCGCCCTGGTGGCGGCGCTGGTACCGTTCCTGCTAGGCGTGGTGGTCGGCAACCTGGACCCCAAGTGGCGCGACGTGCTCAAGCCCGTGCCCAACATCGTCATCCCGTTCTTCGCCTTCGCGCTGGGCACCGGCATCAACCTGGGCGCCGTGGTTTCCGGCGGCGTCAGCGGCCTGATCCTGGGCCTGATCATCAGCCCCATCACCGGCGGCCTGGTGTACCTGGGCTACCGCTACATCCTGCGCCGCGGCGGCAAGAGCGGCCTGGGCTTCGCGGCCGGCACCACCGCTGGCAACGCCATCGCCACCCCCGCGGTCGTGGCGGCTGCCGATCCCAACTTCCAGCAATACGTCTCGACCGCCACCGCGCAGGTCGCGGCCTGCGTGCTAATCAGCTCGATCCTGGCGCCGATGCTGGCCTCGTACTTCCTCAAGCGCGCCGGCGAACTCAAGTCCGAGGACGCCGATCCCGCAGTCGCGCCCGCCCTGCGTGAAGCGCGCGGAGAGGCGCTTTGAATCCCGCCATCGCCATCGTCGCCGACGACCTGACCGGTTCGGGCGACACGGCGGTGCAGTTCGTGCGCGCCGGCTGGAACACCCATCTGTCCATCGGCGGCGCTGACGAGGCGCTGTCGGGCCCGGGCGCCGCCGGCGTGGAAGTGCTGGCGGTCACGACCAACAGCCGCGCGCTGGCGGCCGCCGACGCGGCCGAGCTGATCTGGCAGAACGTGCGGCGCCTGCGCGCGGCCGGCGTGTCGCGCCTGTACAAGAAGGTGGATTCCACCTTGCGCGGCGCCTTCAAGGCCGAGATCGACGCCGCGCGCGAAGCCTGGGGCCCGGACACCATCGCGGTGATCTGCCCGGCCTTCCCCGCCACCGGCCGCACCGTCGAGCAAGGCGTGCTCTACGTGAACGGCAAGCCGGTCACCGAGACCTCGGCGGCCACCGACCCGGTCACGCCCGTGACCGAAAGCCATATTCCCACCCTGCTGGCCTGCGCCCACGTGGCGGCGCGGGACGGCGAAACGCCGCAGGCGCTGGCCGCGCGCATCCGCGAGGCCGGCCATACCGTGGTGGTCGACGCCGCCACCGAAGCCGACCTGGAGCGCCTGGCGCGCGCCATCGGCCTGCTCGGCGAACACGCCCTGCCCGTGGGCGCGGGCGGCCTGGCCGCGCCGCTGGCTCGGGTCTGGGCTGGCGCCGACCAGACCGCGCCCGTCGTGGTCGTGGTGACATCGCAGCACAGCGCGGCGCGGGCGCAAGCCGCCGCCCTGCAGGCCGCCGGCGCCGAGACCTGGACGCCCACGCTGGCGCAGCTGGCCGACGACGCCGCCTGGCAGGCTTGGAGCCAGCCGCTGCTGCAGGCGCATGCCCAGGCCCCGGCGCAAGCCGGCACGGTGCTGCTGCTGGCGCCCGAAGGCCAGCTCGACGGCCTGGATTCCGAAACCGTGGCCGCGCGCCTGGGCAGCCTGGCCGCGCAGTTGATCGCCGGCGCCCAAGCCGCCGGCGTGGTCGCCACGGGCGGCGACGGCGCGCGCAGCGTGCTGGTGGCGCTGGGCGCGCGCGGCATCGCGCTGGTGGATGAAGTAATGGGCGGCGTGCCCCTGGGCACGCTGACCGGAGGCACGGCCGCCGGCCTGCCCGTGGTGACCAAGGCCGGCGGCTTTGGCACCGAAGACGTACTGGTTCGCGCGGTCCGCGCGATCCGCGACAGGAGATTCAAGCGATGACACAACCCCAATCCGACAAGCTGCCCCTGCTGGCCGTAACCCTGGGCGACGTGGCGGGCATCGGGCCGGAAATCACGGCCAAAATGCTAATGGGCCACGACGAACTGCGCCAGAAGGCTCGCCTGCTGGTGGTGGGTGACGTCGACGTGATGGCCAACGCCGTGCGCAGCCTGGGCGGCGACCCCGCCATCGTGCGCAAGCTGGACCGCGCGGGCGACTGTGCCAATACGCCCGGCACCATCGAAGTGCTGCAGGCCGGCCCGTCGCTGGCCCACGTCAAGCTGGGCGAGATCAGCGCGGACGCCGGCGACGGCTCGGTGCGCTTCGTCACCACGGCCTGCGCCCTGGCTCGCGCCGGCGAAGTCGACGGCATCGTCACCGCCCCGCTGAACAAGGCCGCCATGCACGCGGCCGGCCACAAGTGGCCCGGCCACACCGAACTGCTGGCCCACGAGTTCGGCGTCAAGACCTTCTCGCTGGTGCTGTCGGCCGGCGACCTCTACATCTTCCACGCCACCACCCACGTGTCGCTGCGCCAGGCGATCGAAGACCTGACGCCGGCCCGCATGCGCGCGGTGCTGCGCCTGGCCGGCTCGTTCGCCAAGGCGCTGGGCCGCGGCGACCAGCCCGTGGCGGTGTCGGGCCTGAACCCGCATGCCGGCGAAAACGGCATCTTCGGCACCGAAGACGCCGACATCCTGGCGCCCGCGGTGGCCGAGGCCAATGCCGCCGGCATCCTGGCCGCCGGCCCGATACCGGCCGATGCCCTGTTCCCGCAGGCCGTGCGCGGCAAGTGGAAATTCGTCATCGCCTGCTACCACGACCAGGGCCACGCGCCCTTCAAGGCGGTCTACGGCGACGACGGCGTGAACATCACGGTGGGCTTGCCGGTCGTGCGCGTGTCCGTGGACCACGGCACCGCCTTCGACATCGCCGGCCGCGGTATCGCCCGCGAGGACAGCCTGATCCTGGCCGCCGAGCGCGCCGCGCATCTGGCCCCGGGTTGGACGCATGTGTGGGAAACTGCGCGGGCACAAACCGGAGGTTGATTCCCATGGCGCCCGCCACGCACGACGCATTGCCCGTTCTTGATCGCTCCGGCGATATCCCGCTGCACGCCCAGGTGGCGACCCTGCTGCGCGGATACATCCGCACGAACAAGCTCGCGGCCGGCGCCGTGCTGCCCAGCGAGGCGGCGCTGTGCGAACGCTTCGGCGTGGCGCGCAGCGTGGTGCGCCAGGCGCTCGCGGCCCTGGCCACCGAGGGCCTGATCCAGCGTGAAACCGGACGCCCCGCCACCGTGGCGGCGCCGCAGGAACACCGGCGGCTGGTGCAGCGCTCCACCGGCCTGTACGAACAGTTCGCCCAGTCCGGCGTGGCCTTGCAGACCCGCGTGCTGGCCTTCGTCCGGGCCGAGCCGCCGGCCGACGTGGCGGCCTTCTTCGGCACCACCCAGTTGCTGATGCTGGAACGCCTGCGCCACGTGGCCGACGCGCCGCTGGCCTATGTGCGCACCTGGCTGCCCGCCGGCGCCGTGCCCGGCCTGCGCGCCGACGACCTGACCGACGCGTCCCTGCATGGCGTGCTGACGCGGCGCTTCGGCCTGCGTCCCGGCGCCGGACGCAACCAGATCCGCGCGGTCGCCGCCGACCAGACGCTGGCCGGACTGCTGGACACGCAAGCGGGCACGCCGTTGCTGATGCTGCAAGGCCAAGGCATGGACCAGCACGGCCGGCCGCTGGAATGGTTCACGACCTGGCACCGCGCAGAGCAACTGGTGTTCGACGTGGACGTCAGCATGGGCCATGAAAGCGTGCAGCCCCGGCTGCAGACGCCCGACACGCCCGCGGAGCCCTCGCCCGAGGGCCACGATCCACTGGCGCGCGCCCAGGCCCTGGTGGCCGAGCTTTCCGCGGAACTGGCGCGGCTGCGCGCGCAGCCCTGAGGGCACGTCCCGCCCTCGCCGGCGTTGCGCTCGGGTCTTGCCCGTCCATCGCTCCGGCCGCGCCGCGGTCCCCGCAACCCGCGGAGGCGCCGGCCCCTAGCCCAGCAAATTGTCCCTGACGTGCAGCAGATGCCGCCGCACGGCTTCCATGGCCCGTTCGGCGTCGCGGTCATGCAGCGCATCGACGATCTCGCGATGCTCCACCTGATAGGCCTGGCGCCGCTCTGGCGTCAGGCTTTTGCGCTTCAACGCGCCCCAGGTCGCTTGCGAGCGGGCCGCCGTCATCAGCGCGAACACCTTTTCGATGAACAGGTTGTGGCTGGCCGTGGCCATCAGCTCATGCAGCCTGGCGTCCCAGATCTCGAACGCTTCGAAGCTGTCCGCGGCTTCGGCCTGCGCGCAAGCCTCCTGCATGGCCGCGAAATCGGCCGGCGTGCCGTGCTGCACCACCAGCGCCGCGATGGCCGGCTCCAGCACCAGGCGCGCGGCCATCAGTTCGGCCGGGCTGGTGGACAGCACTTCCGTGCGCAACAGCACCTCCGCCTGCGCCAGGGTCGAGGGCGGATTGGCATAGGTGCCGCTGCCCACGCGCTGCGAGATCAGGCCTTCGTCCTTCAATTCCGCCAGGGTGCGGCGCACGGTTGAGCGGCTGATGCCGAATTGCTCGCTCAAGGCGCGTTCCGTGGGCAGGCGGTGACCGGCGGGCCAGGCGCCCGACTGCAGATTCTCGATGATGACCGCGCGCATGGCGGAAGCTTTGTCCATGGACGTTCCCTGTGTCTCTAGCGGTCGAATGATACCAAACCATACCAATAAAAACCCACACCCTATGAAAAACTGATGGGTTACGTGGTTCTTTTGGTATATCCTCTCCCGAAATTGGTTCGTTAAATCCTACCAATTGGTATTTATTGGTATTAAACAAGGGCGGTCCGATCCGCCCAGGGAGCAAGCATGAAGATTGCAGTATTCCGCATCCAGGGCGAGCGCCGCATCGGCGTGGTTTCCGACGACGGCAGCAGCGTGACCGCACTGGACTTCCCCCGCGAACTGGCGGCGGCCGGCGCGCTGACCGCCGTGGAATGGCTGGCCGAAGGTCGCGCCCTGCCGGGCAAGACCGGCTCGTCCTACCGCTGGGATCAGGTCGAGCACGAAGCGCCCCTGCCCGCGCAGCGGCGCAACCTGTTCTGCGTGGGCCGCAACTACCACGCCCACGCCAAGGAATTGCGCGACTCCGTCTTCAAGGACAACGACGCCAACCCCGAATCCTGGCCCATCGTCTTCACCAAGGTGCCGCAGACGGTGGTGGGTCCCTGGGCCGACGTGCAGTTGCCCGTGGGCGTCTCGGACAAGATCGACTACGAAGCCGAGCTGGCGGTGGTGATCGGCAAGGGCGGCCGCAACATTTCGCGCGCCGAAGCCATGAGCCACGTGATCGGCTACACGGTAGTCAACGACGTCACCGCGCGCGACGTGCAGATGCGCCATCAGCAATGGGACCTGGGCAAGTCCTTCGACACCTTCTGCCCCATGGGTCCGTGGCTGGTGACGGCCGATGAACTGGACGGCCAGAAGACCCGGGTGCGCTGCTGGGTCAACGGCGAATTGCGCCAGGACGGCAATACCGAAGACCTGATCTTCGACATCCCGACGCTGATCGAAACCTGCTCGCGCGGCATCACGCTGTATCCCGGCGACGTCATCGCCACCGGCACGCCTGCCGGCGTGGGCCAGGGCCTGACCCCGCCGCAATTCCTCAAGCACGGCGACGTGGTGCGGGTGGAAATCGACGGCATCGGTCACATCGAAAACCGCTTCATCTGAGCGCAGAGCCCCGGAACTGAACACGGGGCGGCTCGGCGGTAAAAGCACAAGGAGTGAGACATGAATCTGCGTTGCTACCGGGCGGCCGCGGCCGCCTTGCTATGGCTGGGAGCCGCGAACGCGCTGGCTGCCGGCTACCCTGAACGCCCCGTGACCATGGTGGTGCCCTTCCCGCCCGGCGGCGTGGCCGACACCATCGCGCGGCCGCTGGCCCAGGCCATGGGCGACAAGCTGGGCCAGGCCGTCGTCATCGAAAACAAGGGCGGCGCGGGCGGCGCCATCGGCATCGGCCAGGCCGGCCGCGCCAAGCCCGACGGCTACACGCTGCTGATGAGCCTGTCGTCGATTTCCATCCTGCCCGCGGCCGACCGCCTGCTGGAGCGCAAGCCGGCCTATCAGCTGGACCAGTTCGTGCCGATCGCGCGGATCACCGCCGATCCCACGGTGCTGGTGGTGCGCGCGGACGCGCCCTACAAGACGCTGCGCGAATTCATCGACGCCGCCAAGCCCGGCAAGTTCAGCTACGGTTCTTCCGGCATCTACGGCACCATGCACGTGCCGATGGAAATGCTGCAGAACGCGGCCGGCATCAAGATGATGCACGTGCCCTTCACCGGCGCCGGTCCCGCGGTGCAGGCGCTGGTGGGCGGCCAGGTGGATGCTCTGGCCACCGGCCCGTCCAGCGTGATGCAGCTGATCCAGGGCGGCCGCCTCAGGGCGCTGGCGCATTGGGGCGACGGCAAGCTCGACAGCCTGCCCGACGTGCCGTCCTTCAAGTCGCAGGGCTACGACATCAGCTTCGTGCAATGGTCCGGCGTATTCGCGCTGGCCGGCACGCCGCCGGCCGTCATCGACAAGCTGCGCCAGGCCGTCAAGGACGTGGCCAACAATCCCGAGGTCCAGGCGCGCATCGCCGGCACCGGCAGCCCCGTGCAGTACCTGGACGCGCCGGCGTTCGACACGTACTGGAAGACGGACACGGCCTCGCTGGAAACGGCGGTCAACCGGATCGGCAAGGTCGAATAGCGGATTACGGCGCCATCTGGCGCGCCAGCGCCTTGCGGTCGACCTTGCCCACCGCGTTCTCCGGCAGGCGCTCGATCCACAACACGTCGCGCGGCACATAGATCCGGCCCAGGCGCGCCAGCACCTCGGCCTGTATGTCCGCCACATCCGGCGCAGCGTCCGCCGCGCGCTGCACGAAGACCACCGGCACCTCGCCCAGGTCTTCGTCCGGCGCGCCCACCACGCAGCAGGCGGCCACGCCCGACATGCCGGTCACCACGCCCTCGATCAAGGCGGGAGAGATGTTCTCGCCGCCGCGGATGATCACGTCCTTGATGCGGCCGGTGATGCTCAGATAGCCCTGTTCGTCGAAACGACCCAGGTCGCCCGTGCGCAGCAGGCTCGGCGCGCCCGCGTCGGCGCTGTCCACGCCCAGGTAGCCCAGCATCAGGCTGTCGCCGGCGATGCAGATCTCGCCCTCGCCGCCCGGCGCGGCCTCGCTGCCGTCGGGCAGGCGCAAGGTCACGCTCTGTCCGGCCAGCACCGTGCCCACCGAACCCACGCGGCGCGCGGCCGGCGGATTCATGGTCGACGTGCAGGTGGCTTCCGACAGGCCGTAGGACACCACCAGCGGGCAGCCCAGGAAGGCCTCGATGCGCCGGTGCTGCGCTTCGGTGATCGGCGCCGAGCCGCAGCGCGCGAAGCGCAGCGCCGCCAGGCTGGCCGCATCGAATTCCAGCTCCAGCATGCGCGCGTACATGGTTGGCACGCCGGTGATGATGGACGGCCTGAACGCGCGCAGCAGGCCCGGCATGTCCTCCGCCCGGAAACGCCCCGCCAGCGCCACGCAGGCGCCCGCGAGCAGCGGCGCGAAGATCTGGTTGTTCAGCGCATTGGTGTGATGCAGCGGCATCACGTGCAGCAGGCGGTCGTCCTGCGTCAGTCCGGTGTGCGCCAGCACGCCGCGCGCATTGTTGGCAAGCCCGCGATGGCTCAGCAGCACGCCCTTGGGATTGCCGGTGCTGCCGGAGGTGAACAGCAGCAGGCCCGCGTCGCCCGGTTCGGCCTCGCTTGCGCCCGTCCAATCCTGCGGGCCTTGCGCCACGCCGGCGGCGTCCAGCAGGCGCTGCGGTGCCAGGCCGCTGGCCCTTGCGGTCGCCGCATTGGCCGCATCGTGCAGCACCCAGCCCAGGCCCACCGCCGCCACGCGCCTTGCGGTTTCCGCGTCCGACAGGCGCGGCTCCAGCGGGCAGGGGCAGGCGCCCGCCGCCATCGCGCCCAGGATCGCCAGCACCTGCGCCTGCGACCGTTCCATCGCGATGGCCACCTGGCTGCCGCGCGCGACGCCGGCGGCTCGCAGCCCGCCCGCGATGCGGCCGACTGCAAGATGCAGCGCGGCGTATGTCAGCGTGCCGTCCGGGGTTTCGATGGCGGGGCGGCCAGCCCACGAGGGCTGGTTCCACAGGCGCGCGAAAGCGGCCACCAGCGTGGCGTCGGCTATCGTCATGGCGGCCTCCTAGCGCAGGACGACGGCGGCGTCGCGTTCGAACTGCCCGTCCGGGTCCAGCTCGCGCAGCGCGCGGGCCTCGGCCGCGGAGGGCAGTGCGGACGGTTCGGCGCCAGTGGCGTCGAACTCGAAGCCGGTGCGCTCGCGCACTTCCGACAGGCTGGATTCCGGATGCCAGGACTGCAGGGCCAGCCGGCCGTCGCGCTTGACGAACACGGCTATCGGCGTGACCACGCCATGGAATCCGCCCCACGAGGTCATAAAGTCCAGCTTGGACACGAAGGTGCGCCGCGAATGTTCGGTGCGCCAGGTGCAGGCGCGCTTGGCGGTGGGCAGCATCACCGCGCCGCCCCCGCCGCCCGGCAGGCGCACCTTGGGCTCATGCCAGTCGCCGATGCAGGAGTTGTTGGCGCAGCCTTCGCCGTCGATCTGCGCCGCGCCCAGGAAGGTCAGGTCCATGCGGCCGCGCGTGCACAGGTCGTAGAAATCTTCGTTCGAGAAGATCGACGCCGTGTGCTCGGCCAGCACCGGATCGGAACTGGAAATCGGCACCTGCGACGGCCGCGGGTTCACGCCGCCGGCCACGTTGATGTAGACGAAGTCCCAATCGTAGGCGCGCTTGGCCAGCAGGCAGGCCAGCATCGGCATGGTGGAATTCACGCCACTGAAGGTGATCTCGTCCGGCCGGATGAACCGCGCCAGATTGGTCACGATGTACGAAAAACCCGACCATTGCTCAGCCATGCTGCACCTCCCGCGCTTCGGGCGCCGCAGCCATGTGCGCCTGCAGATCACTATGTTTGTCCATGTATGCCTCCACCGCCGGATAGTCGATGGCGTAGTCCGGCCAGCAGGAGCCCGGCCATGCGCTTTGCGGCGCGATGGCATAGGCCTGCACCATGAAGAACGGCACCAGCGTGGATTCCGGATTGGCCTCGAACACCGCGCTGTCGACGAGCTTCTCGGCCACCACCAGCACGCTGCCCGCGGCGCGCGACATGATGCGGTCCCAGTGCGCGGTGCCATGCACCCGCACATTGCCCAGCGCGTCCACTTCCGACGCGTGGATCACGGCGAAGTCCGGGCGGATCGCCGGCACCACCCAGGTCTTCTGGCCGCTGCCATAAGGATCGTCCAGGCACTTCCAGCCATTGAGCTCGGGCAGGCCGCTGCCATGCAGGCCGCCGCAGGGTTGAAACGGCACACCGAAGGCCGCCGCCCGCAGGCCGGCCGTGAGGCTGGCGCAGGCATGCTCTTCCAGTTCGATCTCGCGGCGCTCGACCGCCTTGCGGTACCAGGGCGCCAGGCCGAAATTCCCTTCCATGGCGACGATGCCGGCGCGTACCCGGCGCAGCGCGCCGGCGCGGCACAGGATGTCCACGTCGTAGCCCGGCGACTGCTTGATCAACTCCAGGTCGCGCCGTCCCTGGCGTATCAGTTCGCGCACGAAGGCGAACGGCCCCCGGTGCAGAAAGCTGCCGCCCAGGGCGATCGACGCACCGTTGGGCACCAGCGCCGCCAGTTCCGCCAGCGTGCACTGCTTGTTCTTCTGATTGAAACCCGATGCCATGATGTCTCCTAGCCTGCTTGTTCTTTGGTGATCAGCGCGCCTGCAGATATGCCGCCACGCGGTCCTTCAGTCCCGGCTCGGCGGCCGAGCGCACCAGCCGCGCGAGATCGGTGTCCGGCGTTTCGGCCGACAGCGCCGCATACAGCTGGACGCGGCTGGCGCGGCTCAGCGCGGAGGCGGCGTCCAGCGCCTCGCGTTCGATCTGCGGCCAGTCCTGCGCGGCGGCCACGCGGCTGGCAAAGCCATCGCGCAAGGCCTCTTCGGCAATGAACGTGGCCGCCTGCTCCAGCACCGTGCGCGCCCGCTCCGCCCCCACCAAGGCCGCGTAACGCCGCGTGCCCAGCACCAGGCCGAACTTCAGTCCGGGCATGCGGAAGGTCGCGTCAGGCGCGCTGACGCGCCATTTGCAGGCGCCGAACAGGTCCACGCCGGCGCCGAAGTTGCGGCCATGCGCCAGCCCCAGCGTCAGGCAGGGCGACGCCGCCAGCCGCTGCAGCAGCGTCTCGATGCGCACGAAGCGCAACAGCAGGTCGCCTTCGCTCTGTTCCTGCCAGTTGCCGAAATCAAAGCCCGCGCTGAAGTTCCTGCCTTCGCCCTTGAGCACGATGAGGCTGGCGTCCGCGGCTTCGGCCTGGTCCAGCGCGGCGATCAGCGCCTCCACCAGCTCCGCCGACAAAGCATTCATCTTGTCGGGCCGCGCCAGCGTCAGCACGTGCGCCGCGCCTTGCTTGTCGATGCGCAGAACATCGCTCATGCCGTCTCCTTCCTGGCGGCGCGCAGCGCGCCCAGCACTTCGTCGTTGTGTTCGCCCAGTGCGGGCGGCCGGCGCCGCAGGGCCGTGGTCTGGCCGTCGAACCGCACCGGCAGCCCGAAGGTGCGCGTGCGCACGCCGTTGGGCAGCTCCACGGGCTGCACCCAGCCCATGTGCTCCACCTGCGGATCGGCCAGCACTTCGGAATAGGTGTTGATCGGCGCGCAAGGCACGCCGGCGGCGCGGAAACGCGCCAGCCAGGTCTGCGCGTCCTCGGCTTCGAAAATCGCTTCCAGGATGTCGCGCAGCGCCGCCTGGTTGCGGGCGCGCGCGCTGGTGTCGGTAAAGCGCGGATCGGCCAGCAGGTCCTCGCGGCCAACGGTGGCGCAGACGCCCTTCCACAAGGCCTGGTTGCCCGCCGCCATGCCAAAGTAGCCGCCCTTGCAGCGGAAGGCCTGGTAAGGCGCATTGCGCGGATGCGCCGAGCCCAGCTTGACCGGATCCTTGCCGCTGCCGAAGTACTCGGAGGTCTGCAAGGCGGCGATGCCCAGCGTGGCGCCCAGCATGGGCACGTCGATATGCGTGCCCTGCCCGCTGGCCTGCGCCGCGCGCAGGGCCGAGGCGATGGCGAAGGCGCCGTACAGGCCCGCCGAAAAGTCCGCCAGCGGCACGCCGCATTTCACGGGTTCGCCGCCGGCCTCGCCGGTCACGCTCATGATGCCGCTCATGGCCTGGATGGTCAGGTCGAATCCGCCTTCCTGCGAACGCGGTCCCGACTGGCCGTAGGCCGAGATCGAGCAATAGACGAGCTTGGGGTTGGCCTCGCGCAGTTGCGCGTAGCCCAGCCCCAGGCGATCCATCACGCCCGGGCGGTTGTTCTCGATCAGCACGTCGACGGTCAACGCCAGCTCGCGCGCCAGGGTCAGGTCGCCGGGATCCTTCAGGTTCAGCGTCACCGAGCGCTTGTTGCGGTTGAGGGACGCGAAGTTCTCGCTGTAGCCGTCCGAGATCGGCGGCCAGCTGCGCAGCGTGTCGCCGCCTTCGGGGTTTTCGACCTTGATCACGTCGGCGCCCATATCCGCCAACAACATGCCGCAAAACGGCCCCGCCGCGACATTGCAAATCTCCAGCACCGTGATGCCGGCCAGCGCCGAACTGGGTGTCATGTCTGACCTCTCGTTATGAAAATTCAATATTTAGGACTAAAAAAACATTATAAGTGCGCACCCCGAAGGCTGGCATCATCCATGCCCTGGCCACGGTGATTAAGGCCGACTCCGTTGCAAATCCTAGTGCAATCCCTAGGTGACGCGCTTAATTGTTGACCAGCATAGCACCCTGTGGAATTCTAGGTAAACCATTTATTGATACATGAATCCTATATTTTAGGATTTATAAAAAAGGACCGCAGCCGTCAGCGCATGCCGTCCCCACCTACACCAAGGAGACCTCCCATGAAGAAGATGTGGCGCATTGCCCTGACAGGCATGGTTCTGGCATTGGCGGGCGGCGCGGCCGCGGCCGACAACTGGCCGACCAAGCCCGTGCGCATGGTGGTCCCCTTCCCGCCCGGCGGCGCCACGGATGCCGCCGCGCGCATCTACGCGCAGCACCTGGGCGACTATCTGGGGCAAAGCGTGGTGGTGGAAAACAAGGCGGGCGCCGGCGGCGAGATCGGCGCGGAATACGTCGCCAAGTCCGCCGCCGACGGCTACACGCTGCTGATGGGCGCAGTGGGCAGCCACGCCATCCATGCGGCCATGCCCGATAAGCCGGGCTATGACTTCGGCACCGCCTTCGTCGGCGTGTCCATGGCCACCAGCATGCCCATGGCCGTCGCAGTGAACAGCAGCAAGATCCCCGCCAAGAACGTGCAGGAGCTGATCGCCCTGGCCAAGAGCAAGCCCGGCACCATCACCTTCGGCTCGGCCGGCCCCGGCACTTCCCAGCACATGGCGGGCGAACTGTTCCAGGTCGTGACGGGCACCCGGCTCATGCACGTGCCGTACCGCGGCAGCGGCCCGGCCATCACCGACCTGCTGGGCGGCCAGATCGACATGGTCATCGAAACGCTGCCGGCGCTGCTGCCGCAAGTCGCCAGCGGCAAGATCCGCCTGCTTGGCGTCACCACCGCCACGCGCGCCACGGCGCTGCCCGACCTGCCCACCTTGGCCGAACAGGGCGTGAAGGACTATTCCGTCGCCACCACCTACGCGCTGCTGGCGCCCACCGGCACGCCGCCTGCCGTGGTGGACAAGCTGTCGGCCGGCATGCAGAAGGCCGCCGCCATGGCCTCCGTGCAGCAGGCCGCGCAAAAGCTGGGCGCCGACGCGGTGGCCACCACGCCGGCGGACACCAGCCGCGTGCTCAAACAGGAGGTCGCCCGCTGGGCCGACGTCGTGCGCCTGTCGGCCGCCAAATGAGCGCGCCCCGCTTGATGGTTCCCCACGACGCGTCCGCGCCGCTCGCAGCGGACCTGGCCATCGTCGGCGGCGGCTCGGTGGCGGTCAGTTTCCTCTATCAGTTCCTGCTCGCGCTGGACGCCACGGGCGGACGGCCGCTGTCCATCGCGCTGTACGAGCCAGAGGCCGAACCCGGCCCCGGCGGCGCCTACCAGGCCGACCTGCCCAGCAACCTGCTCAACATCCCCGCCGGCAATATGTCGGCGCGGGCGGACCAAAGGCTGGACTTCGTGGAGTGGCTGTGCGAGCAGGATCCGGCCTGGCTGCGCGCCCAGGGCGCCGACACGATAGCGCCAGGAGATTTCCTGCCGCGCCCCCTGTTCGGCGCCTACATGCGCGCGGTGTATGCGCGGGCGCGCGAGCTCGCGTCCGCCCGCGGCATCGCGCTCACGCATGTGCAAAGCCGCGTCCGCCGCGTGGCGCCACAGCCCGGCGGCGGCGTGAGCGTCGAAGCGGAGCAAGGCGCGGCCTGCCATGCGCGCATTGCGGTGCTGTGCAATGGCAACCTGCCCTCGCAGGCCTTTGCGCAATTGCAGGACGCGCCCGGCTATTTCAACAGTCCCTACCCGGTCCATGAGCTGGCCGGCGGCATCGACGCCGACGCGCCAGTCTGCGTGGTCGGCACCAGCCTGAGCGCGGTGGACGCCATTGCCGCCCTGCAACAGGCCGGCCATCGCGGTCCCATTCTGTGCGCATCGCGCAACGGCCGCCTGCCCGCGGTGCGCAGTCCCCACAACCGGGCGCCCGACACGTTGCGGCAACTGAGCCCTGACGGCGTCACGCAGCTGGCCGCAAGACATGGCGGCAAGCTGTCGCTGGAGGCCATCGCCGCGGCGCTCAAGGAAGAAGTGCAGGCGCTGGGCGGCAGCCTCGACGCGGAAGATGTGTTCGGCATGGCGGGTGATGCGCGTGTTGCGCTGGACGCGGAGATACGGCGGTCCGAGCAGGCGGCGCGCCCGTGGCAGGCGGTGGCGGCGGCGACCAACGCCGCGGTGGACCGGATCTGGCATCTGCTGCCGGACGCGGAGCGCGGCCGTTTCCAGTCGCAATGGCGTTCGCTGTGGATGGCGCGGCGCGCCACCTTTCCGATGCGCAACGCGCTGAAGCTGCAAGCGCTGTTCAAGCGCGGCCAATTGCAGGTGCAAGGCGGCTATCTCGACAGCCGCCACGACGCCGCCAGCAGCCTGTTCCAAACACGCCTGCGCGACGCGGCGGGACAGGTCGTCACGCACGCCAGCCGCTACCTGATCAATGCCACCAGCTTTTCGGTGGACGCGCTGCGCACGCAGGACCCGCTGGTGTCGGCGCTGCTGAGCGAGGGGCATGCGCAGGCCGATCCGCACGGCGGCCTGGCGCTGGACTACGGCACGGGCTGCCTGAAGAACGCGCGCGGCGAGATCGAGCCGGACATTTCGGTGCTGGGCAGCCTGGCGGGTGGCACGTATTTCTGGACCACGTCGATGGACGTGAACGCGCGCCTGGCGCTGGATCAGGCGCGGCGCATCGCCGCGGCCCTGACGCGTTCCGCTACTGGTCCAGATAGCCCCGGCGATAGCCCATCCCTTGCGAAATGGACTGGGCGCAGGCCGACACGTCCGGCGCCAGCTGCTTCATCCTAGCCGCGCTCAGCCGGTCCAGCGGACCGGAAATGCCCACCGCGGCCACGGGCTGGTCCAGGCTGTTGAACAAGGTCACGGCCAGCCCGCCCACGCCCTCGCGCCACTCGCCGCGATTGACCGCATAGCCGGCGCGCGCGATCTTGCGCAATTCATCCTTCAGCAGCGGCATGGACACGATGGTCGAGGGCGTGTGGCGCACCAGCTTGTCGGCGTAGCGCTCGACATAGCCTTCGGCCTGATAGGCCAGCAAGGCCTTGCCGGTCGCGACCGCATAGGCCGGCGCGCGGCCGCCCACCATCGAATAGGCGCGTATGGGCTGCGGGCTGTCGATCTTGTCGACATAGACCACGTCGAAGCCGTCCAGCACCGACAGGTGCACGGTTTCGCCGGTCTGGTCAGCCAGGGTGCGCATGAAAGGCGCCGCCAGCTTGCGCACGTCCAGCTGCGCCAGTTGCCGCGCCGCCAATTCGAACAGGCGCACGGCGCCGCGGTAGCCGCCGCCGTCGTCATCCTTGATCACATAGCCCGCGTGTATCAGCGTCTGCAAGGTGCGGTGCGTATTGCTGCGGGTCAGCCCGACGCGGGCGGCCAGCGCATCGATGGTACGCGGCGGATTGTCCACGTCGGTCACCGCCTCCAGCACCATCAGACCTTTGAGCAGCGTCTTGTCCATTATCTATTTTCCTAATATTTAGGACAGAAAAATAGCACGAGACGCCGCCCGCGAACAGGTCTCAGCCCTTGCCTTGCGCAATGGCGGCGCGCACGGCTTCGGAACGGTCCCACAGGTTAGGCAGGCTGGTCGACGAATAGCCGGAAACAAAGGGCTTGGCCTGCCCCGTCGCGGGGTCATAGACGTGGCGCGACACGGCGCCGATGTTGCCGCCGTAGAGATGCACGCTGATGGAAGCGCGGTCCGGGTAGGCGTTGGACACGCGGTGGATATCGCCTTCTGCGGGCGACAGGCGCTCCACGTCGCCCGGCTGCAAGGTGGTGGCGGCGCCCGCCGGCTCGACGCGGCCATCTGGAGTCCGGACATAGCGCTGATTCACTTCGGCGCCGCGCAGCATGCCCACATAGCCCCAGACCTCGTGGTCGTGCACCGGCGTGAACTGGCCCGGCCCCCACACGAAGCTCACCAGCGAGAACCGCTCCAGCGGATCGCAATGCAGCAGGTACTGCTGGTAGTACTGCGGATGGGGCGCGGTACAGGCCTCGGGCAGCCAGTCGTCATGGCGCACCAGGTCGGCGAATGCGGCCTGCAGTTCCGGCGTCTGCGCCAGGCCGGACGGCGTGGCCATGCGGGTCGCGGTGGCGATGAAATGGCGCAGCCTGTCCAGGCCGGCATGAGATTCAGGCATTGCTACTCTCCATGACTTTAAAAATCCCAGATTGAAAAAGCAGTATCCACGATTCAGGAAAAATACGCCTTCTTGCCCCTCACAGCGCCTGGGTAATCGCTCCGGGCTTTTCTTGACAGGCCCATGCGCGCGCGTGCAGCGTATAGGCCTGGCTTGAAGATCGAAAATGAAAAACACGCATCACGATATTCCTCCCCCGCTGGCGCAGGCGCTGCGCCACGCGCGCCGCGCGGTCGTCTTCACCGGCGCAGGCGTATCCGCGGAAAGCGGCATCGCCACCTTCCGCGACGCATTGACCGGCCTGTGGTCGCGCTTCGACGCGCAGGCGCTGGCGACGCCCGAGGCGTTCCAGGCTCATCCCGACATCGTGTGGGGCTGGTATGAATGGCGGCGCGCGCAGGTCTTGCGCGCCGCGCCCAACGCCGCGCACCGCGCCATCGCGGAACTGGCGCGGCATGTGCCCGAGCTTCTCGTCGTCACGCAGAACGTGGATGACCTGCACGAACGCGCGGGCAGCCCCCGCGTCGAGCATCTGCATGGCAGCCTGCACGCGCCGCGCTGCTCGGCCTGCGGCGCCGCGCAAGCCTTTGCCGATGCCCTACCCGACGAGCCCGAGGAAGGACGCCGCATCGCTCCGCCCGTATGCACGCATTGCGGCGCGCCGGTAAGACCGGGCGTCGTATGGTTTGGCGAAAGCCTGCCGCGCGATGCCTGGAATGCCGCCCTGCAGGCCGCCGAAACGTGCGACCTGCTGCTGAGCATCGGCACGTCCGCGCTGGTCTATCCCGCCGCCGAATTGCCGCAGCGCGCGCTGGCCGCGGGCGCGGTCGTCGCGCAGATCAATCCATCCGCCACGCCGCTGGATGCGCGCGCCCATCACAACCTGCGCGGCGCGGCCGCGGACCTTATGCCCGCGCTGCTGGCCAGCGCGGGCTTTGGCGTCACCACTTGCACCCCCGGTCCGTAACGGTGTCGGCCAGCAGGAACGGCAAGGCCAGCAAGCCCTTGTCCGCGTGCGCGTTCTTGCACGGCGGCCTGGCGCTCTTGGCGATGCCCCGCGCGATGTCGGATTGCTCGGCCGGCGCCTTGGGTCCCAGGCGCACGACGGGCTCGCCACGCGCATGCGGCATGCCCGCCGCCGCCGCGTCTTCGGCGCGCCAGCCGAAGTCGCGCGAAGGCGCCGCCGCGCTTGGCTCCCCCATCCCCTTGTCCGGCTGCCGCGCAGGCGGCAGAGGCGCTTTGCGCGCACCTGAGCGCTCGCGCGGCGCGACGGCAGACGCCGGCCGTCTGTCTGGCGTTGACGCGGAACTGGATTCGGACGCCGGAGCGTCCTGCACTAAGCTCCCCTGCTGAGTATCGGACGTCCGGAGCATCGACTGCGCCGGCGCTTTGGGAGGCAACAGATCCACGAAGAACGGCGACTCTGGCTCATGCCAAGCGCGCGCGCTCGCGGGCTCGATCCGCTCACGCCACCACAGGCTAGCCACTCCCGCATGCAGCGCGCATGACGCCAGCACCGCCCACCATGCCAGCGCTCTCGCGCGCGGCCGCGCATCCTGGATTCCAGCCGCGCATGCACGCATCTGCCACATTCGAACCATACGCCCGGAACAGCGGGCAACGCGGCGATGATAGCCCCGCGCATGGTGAAGATTTGTGAAGATGTGGAGGGCTGATGTAGCGCACAATCAGTGACTGGAGGCAGGCGAGGGAAACCCCCAAATCCCACCACACGTAGCGCGGATTACAGTGGCGAAACAGGTTTCGGCAGCGGAGATCATCATTCCTTTTTCCTGGAGACTTCCCGACGTGTTCGTACGTTCGCCAGACGGTGTCTTGCACCGTGTGGTGCGTCACGCCACGACCACCGAAACCATCGCCCAGCTCGAAAGCATGCCCAGCAACTATCACCTGGATTGCGAATGCATGCTCGACAACGGCGAGACCCTGCACTGGATCGGCGACGACCAATACCGCCAATTGAATGGCGGAGCCATCTACACCGCCGAACCTGCGGTCACCACACCTCGCAGCGAATCCCGCAAGGGCCATGCCGCCAAAAGCGGCCTGCGCGACACCCGCAGGAAACCCGACCCGCGCAAGACCCATGCGCCGGGCCAGGGGCACTTACCATTAGCTGTCGTCAATCTGAAAACCGGCAACGATTGGAGCCTGATACGCGCCTGGCGCGAGCATCTCAATATCAGCACCGCTGATATGGCTGCCCGCCTGGGCGTGGACCACTCCATCTATATCGAACTGGAAAGGCCGCGCCCGCGGCCCAGGCAGGTTATCCTGGACCGCGTTTCCGAAGCCCTGGGCGTCTCTCCCGACCAGCTCGATGATTCATTGTTTGGAGGACACGTTCACTAGCGCCCGGCGCAGAAACCGCAAGTTTCCCGTCCTGGCGCGCTGAATTGTCCAAATGACTTTGGCGCCGTATATCCAATGGCCCGCGCATGGAGGTATCGCATATGCTCGGCACCGCAAGACGATTGACCGACGTCCTCGCCACCGCGCCGGACGGCACGCTCTACCGCATTGAACGATTCGTTTCGGACCCCGATGCCTACTCCGCGCTGGGCACGTCCCGCTTCGACCCGAAAACGCATTGCGTATGCCGCACCAGCACAGGCGAAAAGGTCGCCTGGCTCGGCGGCCAGACTTACCAGCTGCTCAAGAGCGGCACGTCCTTGACGGCGGTGGACCGACGACGACGCGCTTGAGCGCCCACGACAGCGTCAAGCCATCGCTTCATGGGTGCGGCGCAAAACAAAAAGGCCTTCGATCCAAGATCAAAGGCCTTTCCGTTTTCTCTTTACGTATCTGACCAAGTCATGAAACTTGGCGCGCCCGGCAGGATTCGAACCTACGACCCCCTGGTTCGTAGCCAGGTACTCTATCCAGCTGAGCTACGGGCGCTCCGAAAGAGGCGTGTTTATAGCATGAAATCCATGGGCCGCGCAAATCGCCCGGTGGCGATGGCACGTTTCGCGCGTCATCGCCGTCCTGTTTGAGCCAGGTCAAGACTTGCCCCAGGCATCGCGCAGTACGCTGAAAACGTACGCCCGGCACGCGCGCAGCGCTGCGGACGCGAACCTGAGCTAGGTATTGCACATGGCCAAGAAATTTCCCCTGCATCCCAAGCACCCCGAACGCATCTGCTGGGGTTGCGACCGCTACTGCTCCACCGACGCGCTTGCCTGCGGCAACGGCTCGGGACGCACCATGCACCCGGCCGAACTGCTGGGCGATGATTGGTACACGGTTGGAAACTGGGATCTGGGCGAAGAAGAAGCGCCGTCGGGCAAGAACGCGGATGCGATGACTGCGCATTGACGCGCGCGCATGGCGTGCATGTATGAAGCAGGTGCGCGCATTGATTGATGCGCATGCATGCGATACGCATGCCCGGAACGTCCGCCTTCAGGCACACGCATCGCGCATGAAACGCTCAAGCGCGAACATGGACGCGCAAAACAAAAAGGCCTTCGATCAGAGATCAAAGGCCTTTCCATTTTCTTTGCTGTATTGGCCAAGTGATTAAATCAACTTGGCGCGCCCGGCAGGATTCGAACCTACGACCCCCTGGTTCGTAGCCAGGTACTCTATCCAGCTGAGCTACGGGCGCATTTGCGTTTGAAAGCAAGCCTTGAATAAT
>NZ_CAHLAR010000026.1 GCF_903652925.1 Achromobacter anxifer
GACGTCCGTCCACTATCATCGGCGCAAAGTCGTTTCACTGTCCTGTTCGGGATGGGAAGGAGTGGGACCAACTCGCTATGGTCGTCAAGCGTAACTGGTTGAGCGGCTGCGGGTAAACGCAACAGCTCCAATCTTGGAAGAAACACAACGCGTGGTGATCAGAGTCAGACTCGATGATCACGCACGATGGGGTGTAATTGGTGTTGGCTGGCTGCCGACGGTGCAGCCAGATTTTGTATTGAACGACACTTGGAACGCTATATCACCAGGTCATAACCATCAGTGTTATAGGATCAAGCCTCACGGGCAATTAGTATCGGTTAGCTTAACGCATTACTGCGCTTCCACACCCGACCTATCAACGTCCTGGTCTCGAACGACCCTTCAGGGGGATCAAGTCCCCGGGATACCTTATCTTCAGACGAGTTTCCCGCTTAGATGCCTTCAGCGGTTATCTCTTCCGTACTTAGCTACCCGGCAATGCCATTGGCATGACAACCGGTACACCAGAGGTACGTCCACTCCGGTCCTCTCGTACTAGGAGCAGGCTCCGTCAAGTATCCAACGCCCACGGCAGATAGGGACCAAACTGTCTCACGACGTTTTAAACCCAGCTCACGTACCTCTTTAAATGGCGAACAGCCATACCCTTGGGACCGGCTACAGCCCCAGGATGAGATGAGCCGACATCGAGGTGCCAAACACCGCCGTCGATATGAACTCTTGGGCGGTATCAGCCTGTTATCCCCAGAGTACCTTTTATCCGTTGAGCGATGGCCCTTCCATTCAGAACCACCGGATCACTATGTCCTGCTTTCGCACCTGTTCGACTTGTCAGTCTCACAGTCAAGCACGCTTATGCCATTGCACTATCAGCACGATTTCCGACCGTACCTAGCGTACCTTCGAACTCCTCCGTTACACTTTGGGAGGAGACCGCCCCAGTCAAACTGCCCACCATGCACTGTCCCCGATCCGGATAACGGACCAAGGTTAGAACCGCAAACAAACCAGGGTGGTATTTCAAGGATGGCTCCACGTAATCTAGCGACTACGCTTCAAAGCCTCCCACCTATCCTACACAGGCCGGTTCACAGATCAATGCAAAGCTACAGTAAAGGTTCATGGGGTCTTTCCGTCTAGCCGCGGGTAGATTGCATCATCACAAACACTTCAACTTCGCTGAGTCTCAGGAGGAGACAGTGTGGCCATCGTTACGCCATTCGTGCAGGTCGGAACTTACCCGACAAGGAATTTCGCTACCTTAGGACCGTTATAGTTACGGCCGCCGTTTACCGGGGCTTCGATCAAGAGCTTGCACCCCATCACTTAACCTTCCGGCACCGGGCAGGCGTCACACCCTATACGTCGACTTTCGTCTTTGCAGAGTGCTGTGTTTTTAATAAACAGTCGCAGCCACCGATTCTCTGCGACCCCATCATGCTAAGCGCGCAGGCGCTTCACACTACCGGGGTATACCTTCTCCCGAAGTTACGGTATCAATTTGCCGAGTTCCTTCTCCTGAGTTCTCTCAAGCGCCTTGGAATATTCATCCCGTCCACCTGTGTCGGTTTGCGGTACGGTCTCGTACAGCTGAAGCTTAGAGGCTTTTCTTGGAACCACTTCCAATCACTTCGCGAGCAATGCTCACTCGTGCCATACCCTTGATTTACGCGCCCGGATTTGCCTAAGCGCCATCTTCGATACAGCAACAGGGACATCCAACACCCTGATGATTTTCCGCGATCCGTCCCCCCATCGCACTGTACGACGGTGCTGGAATATTAACCAGCTTCCCATCAGCTACGCATCTCTGCCTCGCCTTAGGGGCCGACTCACCCTGCGCCGATGAACGTTGCGCAGGAAACCTTGGACTTACGGCGAGGGGGCTTTTCACCCCCTTTATCGCTACTCATGTCAGCATTCGCACTTCTGATACCTCCAGCAGCCTTTACAAGCCACCTTCGCAGGCTTACAGAACGCTCTCCTACCGCGTGCACTAAAAGTGCACACCCGCAGCTTCGGTTTATCGCTTAGCCCCGTTACATCTTCCGCGCAGGACGACTCGATCAGTGAGCTATTACGCTTTCTTTAAAGGATGGCTGCTTCTAAGCCAACCTCCTGACTGTCTATGCCTTCCCACTTCGTTTCCCACTTAGCGATAATTCGGGACCTTAGCTGGCGGTCTGGGTTGTTTCCCTCTTGAGTCCGGACGTTAGCACCCGGTGCTCTGTCTCCCAAGCTGTACTTGCGGGTATTCGGAGTTTGCCATAGTTTGGTAAGTCGCCATGACCCCCTAGCTATAACAGTGCTCTACCCCCCGCAGTAATACTTGAGGCACTACCTAAATAGTTTTCGGAGAGAACCAGCTATTTCCAGATTTGTTTAGCCTTTCACCCCTATCCACAGCTCATCCCCTAATTTTTCAACATTAGTGGGTTCGGTCCTCCAGCACGTGTTACCGTGCCTTCAACCTGGCCATGGATAGATCATCTGGTTTCGGGTCTACACCCAGCGACTGAATCGCCCTATTCGGACTCGCTTTCGCTACGGCTTCCCTATTCGGTTAACCTTGCCACTGAATGTAAGTCGCTGACCCATTATACAAAAGGTACGCAGTCACCCCACAAGGAGGCTCCTACTGTTTGTATGCATACGGTTTCAGGATCTATTTCACTCCCCTTCCGGGGTTCTTTTCGCCTTTCCCTCACGGTACTGGTTCACTATCGGTCGATCACGAGTATTTAGCCTTGGAGGATGGTCCCCCCATCTTCAAACAGGATTTCACGTGTCCCGCCCTACTTTTCTTACGCTTAGTTCCACACACAGAATTTCGCCTACAGGGCTATCACCTGCTACGGCCGGACTTTCCATTCCGTTCGACTATCCTGCGTGCTAAAACGTAAAGGCTCTTCCGATTTCGCTCGCCACTACTTTCGGAATCTCGGTTGATTTCTTTTCCTCGAGCTACTGAGATGTTTCAGTTCACCCGGTTCGCTTCCACTGACCTATGTATTCAGTCAGGGATACTGCTTGCGCAGTGGGTTTCCCCATTCGGATATCTGCGGATCAAAGCTTGTTTGCCAGCTCCCCGCAGCTTTTCGCAGGCTACTACGTCCTTCATCGCCTGTGATCGCCAAGGCATCCACCATATGCACTTAGTCGCTTGATCCTATAACGCTGTAGGCTATAGGACCTGAGTATTAGCGTTTGTGCCGTTCATAAGTTTCAAAGCAGCCTAGGGTTATTCACCCCAGTCTTGAGAACTTGGAACAAAATTAATGCAATCACAACCCGTACCCATCTTCATCAGCAA
>NZ_CAHLAR010000028.1 GCF_903652925.1 Achromobacter anxifer
GGCGCCAGCACCACCGCCACCCTGACGGTCACCGTCACCGGCACCAACGACGCCCCGATCCTGACCCCGGGCGTCACGCTGGACAACCAGAACAGCAACGACAGCGACACCATCACCCCGGTCGACATCTCCAAGCAGTTCCAGGACGTCGATAAGGGCGACACGCTGACCTACACCGCCTCCGGCCTGCCGCCGGGCCTGACCCTCGATCCGGCCACCGGCCTGATCACCGGCAAGCTCGACTCCTCGGCTTCGCAGGGCGGCAACCATGGCGTCTACGACATCGTCGTCACCGCCACCGACGCCAGCGGCGCGAGCGTCACCCAGTCCTTCACCTGGGACGTGAAGAACCCCGCCCCGGTCGCCAAGGATGACACCGGCACGACCGACGAAGATACGTCGCTCAACGTCGACGCCGCCCATGGCGTGCTCGCCAACGACGCCGATCCCGACGGCGACACCATCCGCGTCTCCGAGGTCAACGGCAACGCGGCCAGCGTGGGCCAGCAGATCGCCGGCACGCACGGCGGCACCTTCACGCTCAATGCCGACGGTTCCTACTCCTTCAACCCCGGCTCGGACTTCCAGGCCCTGGGCAGCAAGGACAACGCCACCACCTCGATCACCTACACCGTGACCGACGCCGACGGCGCCAGCACCACCGCCACCCTGACGGTCACCGTCACCGGCACCAACGACGCCCCGATCCTGACCCCGGGCGTCACGCTGGACAACCAGAACAGCAACGACAGCGACACCATCACCCCGGTCGACATCTCCAAGCAGTTCCAGGACGTCGATAAGGGCGACACGCTGACCTACACCGCCTCCGGCCTGCCGCCGGGCCTGACCCTCGATCCGGCCACCGGCCTGATCACCGGCAAGCTCGACTCCTCGGC
>NZ_CAHLAR010000029.1 GCF_903652925.1 Achromobacter anxifer
AGCGTTTGTGCCGTTCATAAGTTTCAAAGCAGCCTAGGGTTATTCACCCCAGTCTTGAGAACTTGGAACAAAATTAATGCAATCACAACCCGTACCCATCTTCATCAGCAAGCTGATTACTCGATGAGTACATTTCGTTGTGCTTCTTCCAGATTGTTAAAGAGCGAATATAGCTGTCAGGTAAAACCTAACTCATAACATTGCCAGCAACGCTATGAGTTAGCCTCTACACCACCAGGTGATCAGGTACTTGGTGGAGGTGAACGGGATCGAACCGATGACATCCTGCTTGCAAAGCAGGCGCTCTCCCAGCTGAGCTACACCCCCATATCCCGCATGCGCAGAATACTTGGTGGGTCTGGTTGGATTCGAACCAACGACCCCCGCCTTATCAAGACGGTGCTCTAACCGACTGAGCTACAGACCCAAAACCTTTTCGGATCAGCAGTCAGGTAGTTGGAGACCCAGGGAAGATTCCCTCGACCCAAGCCTACAACTGATCCCAGCTATATCAAACAACCGATAAGAGTGGACGCTTAACACGAGCGCTAAGCTCTGAAAGGAGGTGATCCAGCCGCACCTTCCGATACGGCTACCTTGTTACGACTTCACCCCAGTCATGAATCCTACCGTGGTAATCGCCCCCCTTACGGTTAGGCTAACTACTTCTGGTAAAACCCACTCCCATGGTGTGACGGGCGGTGTGTACAAGACCCGGGAACGTATTCACCGCGACATGCTGATCCGCGATTACTAGCGAT
>NZ_CAHLAR010000030.1 GCF_903652925.1 Achromobacter anxifer
GCCTTCATCAACGGCCTGAAGGTCGTGGGCAAGGACATCAAGCAGGTCAAGGTGGTGACGTCGGGCGCGGGCGCCGCGGCGCTGGCCTGCCTGGACCTGATGGTGGACCTGGGCCTGCCGCTGGAGAACATCTGGGTCACCGACATCGAGGGCGTGGTCTACGAAGGCCGCACCGTGCTGATGGATCCGGACAAGGCGCGCTTCGCGCAGAGGACCGACGCGCGCAAGCTGGCCGAAGTGATCCAGGACGCCGATGTGTTCCTGGGCCTGTCGGCGGGCGGCGTGCTCAAGCCCGAGATGGTCGCGGCCATGGGCCCGCGCCCGCTGATCCTGGCGCTGGCCAACCCCACGCCCGAGATCCTGCCGGAAGTGGCGCAGTCGGTGCGCGACGACGTGGTGATGGCGACCGGCCGTTCGGACTATCCGAACCAGGTCAACAACGTGCTGTGCTTCCCCTATATCTTCCGCGGCGCGCTGGACGTGGGCGCCACCACCATCACCCGCGAGATGGAAAAGGCGGCGGTGTACGCCATCGCCGAGCTGGCCGAGGAAGAACAGAACGAAGTCGTGGCGGC
>NZ_CAHLAR010000031.1 GCF_903652925.1 Achromobacter anxifer
GAGCGAAAGCGAAGGTTGCGGGGTTGCAAGATAGGATGCAAATTAGGCAAAAGCCGGTTGCATAATCTGCAAAAGTTGTGTTATAGTTTCAGGCTTGGCAGTTGCCGAAAAATTAGGGTTAACCCTGATATTTCGATAGCTGCTAAGGAGAGGCGGACCTGAAGAGGTCGCAAGCAAGAAGGCGAAACGATGGATGTGACGCTGACTTGACAAGCGATAAAAACTTCTTCATAATCTCGTTTCTCTGCTGCTGACACAGCGACGTCGCGAAAGCGACGAAGTGCGAAGTTGGTGGCAGGATGCAGTAAGAAGTACAGAATTTAGCAGTACCGCTCTTTAACAATTAAACAACCGATAAGTGTGGGCGCTTGATGCGAGTGCATAGTGGCTTCGGTCACAAAGCATAATGAAATCAAGTGCTCACTAGAAGTGAAGTACCTTAGATGTCAAGTCTAAGCACATACCTCACTTCCTTTGAGTAGCGACGTATGACTCGACCCTTTCGGGGGTTAAGAA
>NZ_CAHLAR010000032.1 GCF_903652925.1 Achromobacter anxifer
ATCGCTAGTAATCGCGGATCAGCATGTCGCGGTGAATACGTTCCCGGGTCTTGTACACACCGCCCGTCACACCATGGGAGTGGGTTTTACCAGAAGTAGTTAGCCTAACCGCAAGGGGGGCGATTACCACGGTAGGATTCATGACTGGGGTGAAGTCGTAACAAGGTAGCCGTATCGGAAGGTGCGGCTGGATCACCTCCTTTCAGAGCTTAGTGCTCGTGTTAAGCGTCCACTCTTATCGGTTGTTGTTGTAGCTGGAGTCAATCATATTGGCGCCGCGTAGAAGCTAACTCATAGCGCTGCATGCAGTGTTATGAGTTGGGTTTTACCCAACAGCTATATTCGTTCTTTAACAATCTGGAAGAAGCACAACGAAATGTGCTCATCGAGTAATCAGCTTTGCTGATGAAGATGGGTACGGGTTGTGATTGCATTAATTTTGTTCCAAGTTCTCAAGACTGGGGTGAATAACCCTAGGCTGCTTTGAAACTTATGAACGGCACAAACGCT